>JAACTC010000005.1 GCA_009993635.1 Erythrobacter sp.
CCCGCGCATTCGGCCGCTTCCGCCACCGGAGCCCACAGGACACCGAATGCAGTGCACAGCGTGACGAGCTGCAGCAAAAGGGAACGGGCGAAGAGCCGGGTCATGGCGTGTCCGGTAGCATTGGCGGCTTGGCTGCGAAAGAACTATCTCGCGAAACGGAATGTGATTTCATAACAAAACCATCGATCTACTTCGAGCCACGAACATCTTGAGCTGTCGATTGACCAAGCACCCGACTGATCTCCGGTTCTATTTCCATCCGAGCGAATGCGCTTACATTCGAACGACCACTGTTTCCTATTGGAAGTCTCCCCGTGATGTTGCCTATGGGGGCAAGGGAAAGTCGGAATATCTGACCGTGAACTTCGCGCCAATCACGCGTTCTCCACGCAAGCTCCAGCATACGCCAATGCGAGACGCAGTGCGGTCCCAAGCGGTCCTGAGCAACTACGTGGGCCCGTTCGAGATGGTGCCAGGCTTCCTCGAAATTCTGCTCGTCCGAAGCCTCTGCTGCGCGTCGGTATTCTTCTGCGAGAAATGCATCCCTGCTGGGAGTGGTATTGCTATCCATGGGACAGCTCCCGGCGTGCCTGGCCGAACACCTCCGCACTGCCCCACAGGGCTAGTCCGGCCATGATCGAGGCGACGAGCAAGTCGGGCCACGCGTTGCCCGTTCCAAACACGCCGAGGGCGGCGCCGAGAACCGCAACGTTTCCGATCGCGTCGTTGCGCGAGCAAATCCATACCGATCGCATGTTCGCATCGCCTTCGCGGAACTGGAAGAGCATGAGCGCGACGATCACGTTCGTCGCCAAAGCCAGCGTGCCGACCACTCCCATTGTCTGGGGCTCCGGGTCCGAACCAGCGACGAGGCCGTAGATCGCGTAACCGATTACCCACACGCCGAAAGCGAGCATGGTCGCGGCCTTCACTAGAGCGGCCTTGGCGCGCCATGAGAGTGCCAGACCTGCAACGCCAAGACTGATCGCGTAGTTCGCGGCATCCCCGAAGAAATCAAGCGCATCGGCCTGGAGCGAACGGGAATCAGCAGCGACACCAGCCACCATCTCCACCACGAACATGACTGCATTAACGATGAGTGCGATCCACAGGACGCGGCGCCAGCGCGGATCGTCGTGCGCGGCGGTGTCAGGCTCCGGTGTCTGGCAGCAGGACTTCGCCATGCCACTCTCCTTGCAACGTTCGAGTCGCAAGAACATATGCACCTTGTAGCAACTACAAGGTCAAGCGATGCGTATCGGGGAACTGGCGAAAGCCACCGGCACAAAGGCGGAGACGATCCGCTATTATGAACGCGAAGGCATATTGCCGGCTGCGGATCGAACTGACAGCAATTACCGCGACTATTCGGACAATCACTTGGCAGCGCTGACATTCGTTCGCCGCGCCCGCCAGCTCGGCTTCAGCATGGCGCAGGTGCGCGAACTGCTCGATTTATCGGATCGCGCCGACAAGCCATGTCAAGAAGTCGATGAACTTGTTCATGAGCAGCTGGAGGAGGTGGAACAGAGGATCGTAGACCTCTTGTCACTCCGGGATGAGCTGCGGCTTCTGCTGCGCTCCTGCCAAGCGAACCGTATCGATGAGTGCCGTATCGTTGGGAGCCTCGCGCGTCCCCTCGGGCGCGTCACTCGATAACAATAAAGCGCTATTGCTTGGCAAGGATGAGAAGGTTCGCTGCACGCTTGCCAGAGCATGGGTTCAGAGTGACTTCGACTGGGCCTTTCGTAATAGATCGATCTGATCGATGAGCACCCGGGGGTTGTAACCTTCCGATAGATAGGTCTCGCAGCTCTTGCGAGCGAGCTTTACCTCTCGATCGTCGCGCGTGCGTTTCGAATGTAGGCGCGTTTTGGATCGGTGGTGAACTGCACCGCGAACGGTGTCGCCTTTCTCCTCGAGCTTTGCCGACAAGGTAGCTCGACGAGACAGATACGCATCCAGCCGCTGCACCCTTGCGGTAACACGTTTCAACGCGCCTCTCTTCGCCCGCGAAATGAATGGCTGGTCGGCGTGGATCGCCGACGCGATCACCTCCTGGGGAGGAAGGGCGCGATCATCCAGCCGCACCCGCAGGCGCGCGAAGAATTCTTCGGTTCCAGCCTCTTTCATCTTGATTCGCATAATCGCATAACGCATAACGCATATGCAATATGCGATTTGTCGATCTCTTCTCGGGTGCGGGCCTTTTCAGCGGCGGCTTCGTGCAGCAGGGCTTCAGTCCGATCCTGGCTGTTGACCTGTCCAGCGATGCAATCGCCAGCTATCAGCGGAACATCGCTCCTGTCGGTCGCTGCGGCTCGATATCGGACCTCGAACGATTGCCCGAATGCGAAGTGCTAATCGCAGGTCCGCCGTGTCAGGGCTTCTCAACGCTCGGTCGCCGCGATCCCCTCGACGAGCGGAATGCGCTCGCGTTCGAGGTCGTGCGGCTGGCCGCCACCAATCCGCCAGACGTCGTGGTCATCGAGAACGTCCCCCCGTTCCTACGATCCGCTGCTTGGTCGCAGATCCGCAATGGTCTGATCGCCCTGGGTTACGATGTGGTGCCTTGGGAACTTGATGCGTCGGACTATGGCACGCCTCAATACCGGCGGCGGTCTTTCACCATCGCTAGCCGTGTAGGCATGCCAGAAATTCCGAAGCCCGCCAGCGGGATGGTTCCCGCCCGAACCGTTCTGTCGCGCCCGGTGGACCCGGATGATGCCTTGCATCGATGGCCGGCGCCAACGCCGCTAGCCAAAGGGCGTATGAGACTCATCCCCACCGGCGGAGACAAACGCGACCTGATGCGAGCCGCGCCCGATCTGTGCCCGCCTTCCTGGAGGCAGGTGGGTTGCCAGGCTACGGACGTCTGGGGCCGTATCGATCCGGACAAGCCCGCCAATACCCTGCGATGCGCATTCCAGAACCCGTCCAAGGGGCGCTACATCCATCCCACAGCGAACAGAGTGATCTCCCTACGGGAAGGCGCGCGTCTGCAGGGCGTGCCGGACGCTTGGCACTTCGTGGGGCGCAACTACCCCGTCGCACGCCAGATCGGGAACGGTGTTCCCGTTCCTCTGGCAAGGGCAGTGGCGGGTTCCATCCGTCAGCTATTGGCAAACCATGTCGAAGCTGCCGCGTGATTTCCCGATGGCACGCAGGCGCTGCTAAGGTGGCTACCTATGCGACTGCCCTCCATTAAACCGCAACTTGAACGCCATTAATCGACGTGATGCCAAGTCAGGGCGAAACGGGCATAACAGAAGGATGAACAGTCCCGATACGATTCGCCAGCCGGACCGACCCGCCGAGTTCCCACTCAAGATCCAAGGCGGAATGCTCGAGGCGCTCGGGATCAATATGTATGCCACGATTGGCAAATGCCTGGTGGAGTTCGTCGCCAATGCTCATGACGCAGAAGCGAACCGCGTCGACATCTCAATTCCCTTCGATGCGATTGAGGAAGCGCGATGGAAGGCGCGCGAGACTGCCAAGGCTCAAGTCGAAGCGGGCGACCGCGACCCATTCACGATACTGCTCACGCCACTGCCCGAAGAGCTAAAGATCACGATAAGCGACGATGGGCACGGCATGTCTCCGGAGCAGATCGAGGAGAGGTTCCTCCCGGTCAACCGGAAGCGTCGTGAGGACGCGCAAGGCGAAGAGACCGTGCTTACCTCGGAGACAGGCAAGCGACATGTCATGGGGCGTAAGGGCCTCGGCAAGCTTGCCGGCTTCGGCGCGGCGACGAAGGTCGTGATCGAAACCAAGAGAGAAGGGCAGGACTTCGCTACCGTCTTCACGCTCGACGACGCGGTGATCCGCGAAGCTGAAGATATCGGGGAAGTCCGTATCCCGGCCGAATACATCGAAGGACGTCCGACCCGGCAGAAGGGAACGACAGTCACGCTATACGGCCTCAAGTCCGATGCTGTGCGCTACGCCTTCGAGACCATCGCGAAGCAGATACGCAGTGCGTTCTTTGGCATTCGCCCCGAAGAAATGGCGATCCACATCAACGATACGCTGATAGAACAACCCAATCCCGACTACGTCTTCGTCTACCCGCAAGGTGCATCGGAAGAAGACCTGGCGGATGATGAGGTCCAGATCGGCGAACTGGCCACCATGCCCGTCCGCTACATGGTGGGCTTTCGCAAACAGAACCTACCCACCAGTCAGCGGGGCGCGCGGATCTATTGCAACAAGCGCCTCGCCGCAGGTCCCTCGCTCTTCGGACTGCCGACAGGCATGCACAACTTCCACAGTCAGAGCTACATGGAATGCGTCGTCCAAGCCGATGAACTCGACCGGCATGGCATAGACCTCATCAACACCAATCGCAGCCAACTGAGGGAAGACAACGAGATCGTCGCGGCGCTGCTGGAGTTCGTCGAAGAGAGGATGCGTCGCGCGCTCGCTGCACATGCCAAATGGAAGGAAGAGGTGGTCGACGAGGAGATCACCAAGGCCCCGAAGGCCCGTTTCGCAATGCAGATGACCAGCACGCTCGAAGGTCCTGCAAAGGCATCGGCACGCCGGTTGCTTCGTCGGCTCGCGATCGAGCACGGAGCTGACTCACGCGAGTTCGAGGAACTCGCGCCGCTGATCGTCCAGACGATGAACACCGGCGAAGTTCTCATCCGGCTTAGCCATCTCGAGACCAACGTGGAGACCATCCGGCAGGTCGCGTTAAACCTCATCGAACTGGCGGACATAGAGAAAAGCGACGCCCTGAAAATCTACCGCGGTCGCCGAGATGCCATCAACGCGTTGCTCGCCTTGGTTCGTAAGGGAGAGCACGAGTTCTGGAAGAAGAAGGGCATCGAGAAGGAACTGCACCAACTCCTGAAGGAAGAGCCGTGGCTGATCAGGCCAGAATTCAATCGCTACCTGACCAGCGACGAGCGCTTGACCAACGTGTCGACCATGCTCGCCGAGCATCTCGGTGTCGACACGCAAGCGGCGCTCGATGATCCCAAGCGTCCGGACCTCGTCTTCCTGATGAGCGATACTGGCCAGCCCCACCGCATCATCGTGGTGGAACTCAAGTCGACCAGCCTTCCTCTGAAGCACGAGCATCTCGTCCAGTTGAAAGGCTACATGGCCAAGGTCGAGACCTACTGCCGGACCGAACTCAACCGACGGGTTACCGTCCACGGCTATCTGATCGGTTCGATGCCAGACGAGAAAACCGTCAACGATGACGAACGTCTGCTGCTGAGCGAGATCGAGAAGCAGGGGCTCAATTCCGAATGGTCCGTCATGGGGACCCGTTCGATGCTCGAATACGCACAAGTCGCGAACGGCCATGCGATTGCGGCGATGGAGAAGGATCTCGCCGACCTGGATCAGGACGCCGAGCGCGAATCGGATCACGAGAACGTCGCAGCCTGAATCCGGTAAGATGACGGTGCGGATGCCCATGAATGCCGACTGGTTACTGGAAGCGCGGATGCCGACATTTTTCGGCGCCCTTGCCTTGGCTGCTTCCCGAGCATTTCGCGGTAGCGGCGGGATCGCCCGCAAGTCTTCAATGGTCGAACGTCAATCGATGGTGAAGTTCGGGTCGCTACCGGCTGCGCGATGAGCGAGAAGAGCCATCTCGCACACGCCGCGTCACCTTTTTTTCCACCCATCCTTGCGGACGAGCTTCTGCTTTCGGCTGTCGCGCGCTTCTCATCCCTCTCCCGAATGGACAGCCATTCGACGAACGAAGCGCTTTTCGGGCGACGGAAGGTCCGCTTTGCCTACGATCTTCCCATAGGGGTCGCGAGCCTGGCCAAGGCGATTGGCGCCTCCGATCCAGCGCAGTTGATCCGCGAACACACCCTGTATCCCTTCTTCGTAGCACTGTTCGAGCGGCGGCAAAGGGACGAGGTGCTGCGTGCGATGCTCTCCGAGCTTAAAGTGCATAACAAGGTTCTTGGTCGCCTGTCCCATGTTCCACGCCCGGAGTTTCTCCGCTTTTGCCCAGATTGCGATCTCGCAAACGAGACGAATGCCGGCATGCGCTACTGGCAACGCCGACACCAGCTGCCCACGAGCCTGGTCTGCGTCGAACATTGCATTCCGCTCCGGGCCTCCTCGGTGACCACTTCGTCGGGCGTCCAGCGATACGAACTCGTTTCGGATCCCCAAGTCCAGGGACCGCCCCTGCTGCCAGAGATGGGTGGACCTTCCCTCGAAAGATTTCTCCATCTGGCCTCCATGGGTTATGACCTGTTGAATTGGCAGAAAGAGGCTCGTCCCGCGCTCGATCCATCTCTCCGGACCATGGCTCTCGAAACGGGATATCGCAGAGGTCCTGCGGACGATGACATCGAGAACATTCGTCTGGCAGACGAATTCCGGCGAGATAGTCCGGACCTCATCCGGTTATGGCCGTGGTTGAACAAGGCTTTTGATACCGCAGGCCGGTTAGGATGGATCCGGATGCATACGACCAGGGACGCGCCGCCATCGCGCGTGACATTCACCTATGCGGTGCTGCGATCGTATCTTCAGCTTAAGAAGACTAACTTCTTCTTTCCCACCGAGACACGAGATTGGACGGGCATTCACGTCGACCTCAGTGCGGTGGAGAGGCGGAGGAGGATGGAGAGCCTGACGGAAAAGGAGCTTGAGAAGCTGGTGTCCACAACAATCGATCAGATCCTTCTCGAGCAGCCCCCGGTTCGAGCGCTCCCGACCGAAATCTTTCGCCGTTCGCCAGCGATTGCTCATGCTTGGCGCATCGATCTGGGAGGACAATTTCGCTCATTGCTGACCGACCGTGCCGAAAGTCTAGAAAGTTTCCATCTCCGCGTTGTCCGCTATGCTCTGACTGAGGCGTCGAGAAACGACAGAACTCTATCCGACAGCGACCTGCTGCATCTATTGGGCAAGCGAACCATAGACGAGGTCCGAAAGTTGCGGGCGGTCGTAGAAAGAGATGGCTTCGGCACAGATAAGCCCTCTTTCGAAGCCCGATCGCTCGAATGACGCATGTGAGTGTCAGAACCTTATTTCCATAAAGTCGGTGATACTAAGCGATAGGTGTCAAAACCTAATTACCGCAAGATACGCGGTTCCCGCGCGCTTGGTGTCCAAACCAACTTCGATTTTACCAACCGGAGCCTAACCATTTATCGCTATTGCGGGAGCGGTGAGGGAAGATGATGCAACCGATCTCCGCCAGGCGCAGGACGCACTCCCGCTAACGGCGATACTGGGCCTGCGCGATGGCGAAGGGCTCGACTGGCCGCGCCTGTGGCTGTTGCAGCACCGCGAGCTTGCACGGCAGGCCCCGCTGCGGATTGCCTGCCATCTGGGCGGCGGTGTGCTCGCGCTGCTTCTGTTTTTCAACGCCTTGCCGCTCGCCGTGATGGTCAGCTGGTTCGCCTGGCTGGTGGGCAGCGTCTATATCTACACCCAGCGCGATGCCGACATTCTGAAGATCGAAAAGCGCGCGCTTTCCTCCAGCGAAACGCGATCGCACCTGGTGGGTAGCATCATGCTGGGCGTGGGCTGGGCCAGCCTCATGCCGATCCTCCATTATTTCGGTGACGCGGGTTCGGTGCTGCGGGGCTGGGGGCTGATCGCCGCGATCTCGTTCGGCGCGGTGATCCTGATGGGCGCCGTCCCGCTGAGCGCGATCGCATTCTTTGCGCTGGTCAGCCTGGCTTCCGCCGCCACGTTCCATGTCGCGGACGATCCCGGGATGATCGCGGTCGTCGGCTTCTTCGCCATCTTCGCGATTGGCGGTGTATGGATGCGGGCGCGCAACTTCCTGCGCTTTTCCATCGTCGAAAGTTCGATGCATGAAAAATCGGACACCGTCTCTCTGCTGCTGCGCGAGTTCGAGGAGAACGAGGCCGACTGGTTGTGGGAGATCGACCAGAACCGGCTGATCCGCTCTGCCTCGCCACGCTTCGCTTTTGCGCTGGGCGCGTCGGCCCGCGAGCTGGAAGGCCGTTCCTTCCTCGAACTGATCTCGGGCGAGCAGTGGGAGGAGGGAACGTCAGCCCATCTGCTTCGCGAGCTGACCGATCACATCAAGGCACGGGCGAACTTTTCCAACCTTCTGGTGCAGGTGCAGATCGCGGGCGAAGAACGCTGGTGGGAGCTTTCGGGCACGCCGCTGCTGGGCGAAAAGGGCGAATACCTGGGCTATCGCGGAGTCGGCTCCGATGTAACCGCGCAGCGCAATTCGTCGGAGAAGATCGCCTATCTTGCACGCTACGATACGCTGACCAAACTGCCCAACCGGCTGATGCTGAACGAGGTGCTGGGCGATGCGATGAACGAAGCGCGCAGGTCGAAACGCCGCTGCGCCTTCATCATGATCGATCTGGATCGCTTCAAGGCGGTGAACGATTCTCTCGGTCACCAGATCGGCGACCGGTTGCTGGAAGAAGTGTCGCGCCGGCTGGGCAAGATCGCGACCGAGAACGAGTTGTGCGGTCGGCTGGGTGGCGACGAATTCGGCATCGTGCTGCACGATGCGAGCGAGCATGGCCGGGTCGATGAGGTTGCGCGAAAGGTGATCGAGCATCTTTCGCGGCCCTACGAGGTGGACGATCACACGCTGTTCGTCGGCGCCAGTGCCGGATCGGCACTCGCCCCGCGCGATGGCAAGACGGTGGAAGACCTGATGCGCAACGCCGATCTTGCGCTCTACCGCGCCAAGGACGACGGTCGCGGGGTTCACTGCGCCTACGAACCCTCGCTCCATGCCCATGCGGAGGAACGGCGCCAGCTGGAATTCTCCCTGCGGCAGGCGCTGGAGAACGACGAGCTGCTGCTCAATTTCCAGCCGGTGGTCGATGCCAACAGCGAACAGGTCGTCAGCTTCGAGGCACTGGTTCGCTGGCAAAGCGCCGACCATGGCTTCGTCAGCCCCGGCAAGTTCATTCCCGTGGCCGAAGATACCCGCCTGATCGTGCCGATCGGCACCTGGGTGATGCAGCGCGCGTGCATGGAAGCCACCGCTTGGCCGGAAAGCGTGAAGGTCAACGTCAACGTCTCGCCCGAACAGCTGGTGGAGCCCGATTTCGTCGATACGGTGGTGGCCGCCCTGTCGACCAGCGGGCTCGCCCCGCAGCGGCTCGAAATCGAAGTGACGGAGAGCATCTTCCTGAACGATGCCGAGGTGGCCCGGGTTGCGCTGGGCAAGGTCATGGCGCTCGGCTGTCAGGTGGCGCTCGACGATTTCGGCACCGGCTATTCCTCGCTCGGCTATCTGCGAAAGCTGAAATTCTCGACCATCAAGGTCGATCGCAGCTTCGTGCAGGGCGCGGCGCAGGGCAGCAGCGAAAGCCTTGCGATCGTGCGCGCGGTGGTGGCGATGGCGCAGAGCCTTGAGATGAAGACCACCGCAGAAGGCGTCGAAACGGAAGACGAGGCCAGGCTGGTCCGCACTATGGGCTGCGACCGCATTCAGGGGTTCTATTTCGGTCGCCCGATGACCAGCGAAGACGCGCAAGGCCTGTTTCGGGCCTCGCGAGGCCAGCTGCGCGCGTAAACTGCGCGTCCGGCTGAAGCCTACGCCGTCGCGGCGAGGCTTTCCGCGACCGAGGCGAACAGACGCCGCCCGTCGGTGCCGCCATGCGCGGCCTCGATGGCGCGTTCAGGATGCGGCATCATGCCCAGCACGGTGCCGCCATCGTTGACGATACCCGCGATATCGCGGCGCGAGCCATTGGTGGCATGGGCATAGCGGAATGCCACCCGGCCATCCCCCTCGATCCGGTCCAGCGTGGCATCGTCGGCAAAGTAATTCCCATCGTGATGCGCCACCGGAATGGTGATCGTCTCACCCGCATCGTAGTGGCCGGTGAACAGCGTCTGGGTATTCTCCACCGTCAGCGCGACATCGCGGCACACGAAACGCTGGCCCGCATTGCGCATCAGCGCCCCGGGCAGCAGGCCGGCTTCGGCCAGCACCTGGAAGCCGTTGCACACGCCCAGTACGGGCACGCCGCGCTCCGCCGCCGCCTTGACCTCGCGCATGATCGGGCTGTTCGCCGCCATCGCGCCGGAACGCAGGTAATCGCCGTAAGAGAACCCGCCGGGCAGCGCGATGAAATCGACATTGTCGGGCACCGCGGTGTCGCGGTGCCAGACCTGCGCCGGTGCCTTGCCGAACACCTGTTCCAGCGCGACCATCATGTCGCGGTCGCAGTTGGAGCCGGGGAAGGTGATGACTGCGCTGTTCATCGCCCGCCTACTCCGCGTCTTCGATGCGGTAGTTTTCGATCACCATGTTCGCCAGCAGCTTCTCGCACATCTGGCCGATGGCTTCGTCCGTCACGCTATCGGCCAGATCGAGCTCGACCAGCCGCCCGATCCGCACGTCGTTCACGCCGTCAAAGCCCAGCCCGTCCAGCGCGTGGTGCACCGCACGCCCCTGCGGGTCGAGAACGCCGGGTTTCAGGGTCACGAAAATGCGCTTTTTCATCGCGGATGGCCTTCGTTAATCGCTTTGCTAGGTGCTCTGCCGCCTAGCCTCACGTGCGCAAGCACGCAACGCGAGGCGGGGAGATTGCTCACTTCTTCTTCGGTGCGCCGCGCTTCCGGCCGCGGTGGGCCGACAGGTCGAACACCTCGCCCGGCGCGTTGTCGTCGTTCTGCAGCACGCCCAGCCGCCGCGCGACTTCCTGGTAGGCTTCTTCCTCGCCCCCCAGATCGCGGCGGAAGCGATCCTTGTCGAGCTTTTCGCCCGACTTCATGTCCCACAACCGGCAGCCGTCGGGGCTGATCTCGTCTGCCAGGATGACGCGCGCGTAGTCGCCATCCCACAGACGGCCGAATTCCAGCTTGAAATCGACCAGCCGGATGTCGACCGCGGCGAACATCCCGGCGATGAAATCGTTGATGCGGATGGCCATCGCCGCCATGTCCTGCATCTCTTCCTGGCTCGCCCAGTTGAAGCAGGCGATATGCTCTTCGGCGACCAGCGGATCGCCCAGCGCATCGTCCTTGTAGTAATATTCGATCAGCGAATGCGGCAGCGGTTCGCCTTCTTCCAGCCCCAGCCGCTTGCACAGCGAACCCGCGGCGACATTGCGCACCACCACTTCCAGCGGAATGATCTCTACCTGTCGGATCAGCTGCTCACGCATGTTCAGGCGGCGGATGAAGTGCGTCGGGATGCCGATATTGGCCAGCCGCGTAAACACGTGTTCGCTGATGCGGTTGTTGATCACGCCCTTGCCGTTGATCGTGCCGCGCTTCTCCGCGTTGAAGGCGGTCGCATCGTCCTTGAAATACTGGATCAGCGTGCCGGGCTCCGGACCTTCGTAAAGGATCTTGGCCTTGCCTTCGTAGATCTGGCGACGACGGGACATGGGCGTTACCTGTGCTCTTGCAAAAGAATTGCGCCCCGGCATCGGGAGCGACGCCTGCCTGGCGCGGCCCCGCCGGGGCGGTCAATCCTGCCCCTACAATCAAACGCGATCCGCTTCAATCCACGCCGGTTGCGCTGCCTTCGCGCTGCTTTTCCATTGCGGGCGAATGCTTCGCCTTCAGCCCGTCTATCAGCTTGCCCAGGGTGGCCCGCTGGATGAGGACGGAGAACAGCACGGCAGCGAATGTCGCGGCGAGCAGCAGGTCGCGCGTGCTTCCTTCGGGCAGGGAGAGGGCGAGCGCCACCGAAATGCCGCCGCGCAGGCCGCCCCACCATAGCACCCTGCCCGAACCGGGGGTGGAAAGCCGTGCCGCTGGAATGGCCTTGATCGCACCGCCGACGGCGACTGCGCGGGCGACCAGCGTGATGGCAATCGCGGCCAGCCCGAACACCAGCTCCCGCACGCCGGGCACCAGCGCGATCACTTCCAGCCCGATCAGCAGGAACAGCACCGAGTTGAGCACCTCGTCGACCAGCTCCCAGAACTTGTTGACGTAGTCGAGCGTCACGTCGCTCATCGCCAGATTGGCGCCCTGGTTGCCGATCAACAGCCCCGCCACCGCCATGGCGAGCGGGCCGGAGATATGCAGCTGCGTGCACAGCGCGTAGCCGCCCATCACCACGGCCAGCGTGATGAGCACTTCCAGCGTGTACTCGTCCATCGATCGCAACGCGCGAAAGCCCAGCCAGCCGATCAGCAGCCCCATCGCCACGCCGCCGCCGGCCTCTATCAGGAACAGCCGCGCGCCTTCGCCGATGCTGAAATCCGCGCCGGTTACTGCAGCGCCCAGCAGGATGGTGAAGACGACGATGCCCACGCCATCGTTGAACAGGCTTTCCCCCGCGACCGCGCTTTGCAGCGATAGCGGCACATCCTCTTCGCGCAGCACGCCCAGTACGGATACCGGATCGGTGGGAGAGATCAGCGCGCCGAACACGAAGTACCAGATCGGCGCGATCTGCACGCCGAGCAGCAGGCCGACCCCCCAGGCCGCGATGCCGACGACCCCCACGGAAATCAGCACGCCGACGGTGGAAAGCAGCAGCACCGGCAGCCAGTCCGCCTTCAGCCGGTCCAGATCGACATGCAGCGCGCCGGCGAACAGCAGGAAGCTGAGCATTCCCTGCAGCAGCGTCTGCGTGAAATTCATCTGCTCGAGCAGTCCGGAAATCGTCTCATCCAGCGTGATGCTGGGCACCAGCGCGTTGAGCACCGTCAGCACGACCGACGCCAGCGCGCCCATGATCGTCAGCCCGATGACATGCGGCAGGCGGATATAGTGGTGGTTGATGTATCCGAAGACCGCAGCCGCCACCACGAGGATCGCGGCAATGTCGAAGGGCGAAAGCGCGGCGGCGGCGGTATCGTGCATGGGTCTTGCCTAGGCGCGCGGTGAGGGAACGAAAAGGGGGAGTGGCGACTATCCGGCAGACCGCAACTGACAGCGTTGATGGTGTTCTTTAGAGTCGGCAGGTTGCTTCGCGAGATGTCAGCCTTGCCGTTCGCACGCATTTTCAATCCAAGGATTTCTAGTGTCTGTCTGCTTTATCGAATCCATGAAATATCTTTCCGAAAGCCCGGAATCTCAGATCGGGCATCTCTCGAAATTGGGCTTTTACGTCGGAGAGGGGAGCCTCGCCGCGACAATCCTGTCAGACGACTTTTTCGATGACTATGTTCCATATCTGAGATTTGAAACTGAGCTGTCGCGCACCCACCCAAGTCTCATCGCCCTGAAAAATTACATGGCGGACGAAATTTCTCCCAAGAAAGAGCATCATAGGCTCGATTCGCTCAAAATGGCCGCGACTTGGCAAAATGTGAGGTCGCTTGCCCAGGCTGCAATCACGGAATGCGAAGACAAGCCCCTTCCTGGCCTGGATTGAATCAGGTCGGGACTGGTTTGCCGGACCTCGTCACTTTACGAGAATAGGCGGGGGTGCAGCGGCTGTTCTCGTTTCGCGGCTGTCCTCGTTTCGCGGCTGTCCTACAGGTCTGTGCCCGCGCTAAGCCAACACCATGGCTCCCAGCGTTGCTCCGTCCCGGCTGTCCAACAAACACGGGCACGGGCCAAGCCGGTTTTTCGCCCTAAGACACTGTGTCAGGTGTGTCAGGCCCTGGCCCGAAACAGCAACGGCGCGACCCGCTTGTGCGAGCCGCGCCGTCCTGACTGGTCTGCAATCAGCCGTGCAGCTTGGCGGCCGTATCGGCCACGCGCTTGCCGAGGTAGCGGGCGCCATTCAGCTCCACTTCGCTCGGCTGGCGGCTGCCGTTGCCGCCTGCGATGGTCGTCGCACCATAGGGCGCGCCGCCCTTGACCTCGTCGACGCCCATCTGGCCATCGAAGCCGTAGTCCAGCCCAACGATCGTGCAGCCCATGTGCAGGAGGTTGGTGAGGATGGAGAGCAGCGTGGTCTCCTGCCCGCCATGCTGGCTGGCGGTGGAGGTGAACGCCGCGCCCACCTTGCCGACCAGCGCGCCCTTCATCCACAGCCCGCCGGTCTGGTCCCAGAACGCGGCCATCTGGCTGGTCATCCGGCCATAGCGGGTGGGCGAGCCGACGACGATGCCGTCATATTGGGCGAGGGCATCGGGCCCCTCGATCTCGTCATGCCCCGGCATCCCGGTGAAGCCCGCGTTCTTCACGACATCGTCGGGCGCGGTTTCGGGCACGTGGCGGATATCGACCTCGGCACCGGCTTCGCGCGCGCCTTCGGCAACGGCCTCGGCCATTGCGGAGGTGTGGCCGTAGGAGGAGTAATAGAGGACGAGGATCTTGGTCATGCGCTTCCTTTCGCGGGGTGTGTTCGATGTGTGAACGGTCAACGCGGAAGGTCGGGGGTGTGTTTCCTCGCGCGCGATGGCTTTTCTTGGCCACGGCAATCGAAATTCGCGGTCAGGCGAATGTGCGGAGCCGGGCGGCGTGTCGCGAAAGGGGGGAATGGTGCCTCGGGGCGGGTTCGAACCACCGACACCACGATTTTCAGTCGTGTGCTCTACCAACTGAGCTACCGAGGCATACACTCTGGCTGCGGCACCGGGATGGAAGTCCAGCGCGGGGCCCGCGAGCGAATGAGTGCGCGCCTATGGCGAAGCGACCGGCGCTTGGCAAGCCCTGTTCGCCGCTCAATCCTGTTCGCGGGCAATCTCTTCGGGTTCGGCGGGCCTGCCGGGCACGGAATAGCCATCGTTGAACCACCGCGCGAGATCCCTGTCGCGACAGCGCGAAGAGCAGAATGGGGCGAATTCATCGGTCTGCAGGGTGGACCTGCAGATGGGGCAGGGGCGTTTTCTGTCGCTCATGGGGCGAGAATCTGGGCGTGACCGGCCTCGAGTGCAAGCGCGGGATCGCGTTCGATCACCACTTCGCGTCCGCTGCGGCGGGCGAGCTCGGCCAGCCACGCATCGTCCAGCCGGTCTGCCACTGCCGGATGCGCGCGCAGCAGCAGGCGCGGCCCGGTGCCCTCGGCCAGTTCGCCACGCCGCAGCAGCATGCGCGCCGCGGCGCTCGCGCGGCGGAAATGCAGCCGGTGGAGCAGCGAGGGGCCTTCGAGTCGGGCGACCAGCTGGACGAAGCCGAAGCCGTTCATCGCGGTGCGCTCTTGCGGCCAGCCGTCAAGCGCGGCACCCAGCGCCTCGTCCACCGCGCGACGCTGCGCCTTTTCCGCCAGTGTGGGAAAGTCGATCCCGATCGAACCGCCAAGGCCGAACCGGCGGACAAGGTCGCCAAGTGCGGGTACAGCCGCCAGCGCCAGCTCGCGCGGCGGCAGGTCGCCATCAATGTCGATCACGGTCATTGCCGGGGTCAGGCTGGCGATCAGCGATCCGCCCGCAAAGGCGATCTCGCCGCTCCATGCGTCGGTCCATACGTCCTCCCATGCGCCTTGCGGGAAGCGGTGGACGATCCTTCCGTCGGGCAGGGGGGAGGGCGCGTCCTCGCGTCGCGACGCATCGGCGCGCTGATACACCCCCTGCGCGCGCTTGTAGCGGCCTCGCTCGGCGATCGGGGTGCGGGTGATCCGCAGCGCAATCTCGCGCCCTTCGCTGGCGTCGCCGGGAAGCCCGGAGACGTTGATTTCGATGCCAGCGGCGGTTTGCGCCAAGCCCCGGCTCGATCCCTTCGTGCGGCGGATCAGGCGGGCGGTGGTGGTGCCGAGCGGGATATCCTCCGGCCACTGCATGGCGGCGGCAACGACCTGCTCTTTCTCGACCAGAATGGCGCGGGTTTCGCCGATCCCGCGCTCGATCAGCCACTCAGCCAAGGGCGATTCCGGCGGCCTTCAGCAGGGCGCGCGTTTCGAAAAGGGGCAGGCCGACGACCGCCGAATGACTGCCGGAGAGGAAGTCGATCAACCCCGCCGCGCGCCCCTGGATGGCGTAGCCCCCTGCCTTGCCGATCCCTTCGCCACTGGCGGCGTATGCGGCGATGTCTTCGCTGGAGAGTCGCTTGAACCGGACCTGCGAGGCCACGCAGCGGGTGCGCTGCAGGCCATTGGCATCGATCACGCAGATCGCCGAGTACACCCGATGGCGACGGCCGGAGAGCAGGCGCAGAAACGCCGCCACATCGCCCTCGCTCGCAGCCTGCGGCAGGATACGCCGCCCAAGCGCCACAATGGTGTCGCCCGCCAGTACCACTTCACCGTCTTCGCGCGGCACGGCAAGCGCCTTTTCGATCGCCATGCGTTCGGCATATGGCCGGGGCAGCTCGCCCTTGCGGGGTTCTTCGTCGATATCGGGCGAGCGGATATCCGCCGGCGCAACGCCGATCTGGCTCAGCAGATCGCGCCGCCTCGGGCTGGAGCTGGCAAGGACCAGGCGCGGGGTCATCGCGCGCGAAATCCGCGGTCGATCAGGAAGACGGGTTGTTCTGCGGACCCGGCCCGCCACGGCCCGGCATGAAGCGGTAGGTGATCCGCCCCTTGGTCAGGTCGTACGGGGTCAGCTCGACCAGCACTTCGTCGCCGGTCAGCACGCGGATGCGGTTCTTGCGCATCTTGCCCGCGGTATGGCCGAGGATTTCGTGGCCGTTCTCAAGCTCCACCCGGAACATCGCGTTGGGCAGCAGCTCGACAACCCGACCGCGCATTTCGAGGAGCTCTTCTTTAGCCATGAATTGGTCGTGTCCTTATGCAGTTCGTCGAATTCTGCGGCGATTTAGCGATCATGCATCGAAAAGGAAAGTGTGTGTCAGCAATGCGAAAGGATGCAGCGACAATCCGTTACCTGCCGATGTTTGCTTTTGTCCCTGCAATCGCCCCAATGGGCAAATGGGTGGGGCGGCACAATCTGATCGAGGAATAGTACCCGTAATGACGCTCTCCCCCCGCTTTGCATATCGGGTTTCCGTGCTTGCGCTCGCCACCGTCATCGCCGCACCCGCTGTGGCGCAGGACGCGCCTGAAGTTGCGCAGACCAACCAGACGCCAGACCCGGCGGACACGGTGCAGGACGAGAACGAGATCGTCGTGACGGCGCAGCGGCTGCGCGGCGCGGTGGATACGGACGTTCCGCCGGTGATCGAGCTCACCGAGGCGGATATCGCATCCTACGGCGCGGATTCGCTGACCGATCTTGTCGCCCAGCTGGCACCGCAGACGGGGTCCGGCCGGGGGCATGGCGGTGGCGGCCCGCCGGTGGTGCTGGTGAACGGGCAGCGCGTCGCAAGCTTCCGCGAACTGCGCCGCTATCCGCCCGAAGCCATCCAGAAGGTCGAGGTCTTCCCGGAAGAAGTCGCGCTGCAATACGGCTTTCGCGCCGACCAGCGAGTGATCAACTTCATCCTGAAAGACAATTTCACCAGCCGCGAGGTCGAGCTTGAATATGGCGGGTCGCTGGAAGGCGGCACGGCCGATGGCGAGGTCGAGCTGTCGCAACTGGTGATCAAGGGGCCGCGACGTATCAACGTGGCGGCCGAGTTCAACACCAATTCGATGCTGACGGAGGCCGAGCGCGACATCATCCAGACGCCCGGCACCGTCCCCACGGTGGCAGGCGATCCCGACCCGGCCCCTTTCCGCAGCCTGCGCGCGGATGCCGAATCGTACGAACTGGAAGGGTCGTTCAACACCGCGATAGGCGAGGGGGCCAATGCCAAGGCGATCTCCGCGAACCTCGCGGCCGCGCAGACCTATTCGCGATCGCTTTCCGGGCTGGATATCGTCACGCTGACCGAACCGGGCGCGGGCGGCCAGAGCGAGGTTCGCGCGATCGACGCCGATCCACTGACCCGGCTTTCGCGGACCACCACCATTTCAGGCGGGGGCGCCTATCGCGAGGCGCTCGGCGATTTCCAGTTCGACCTGACGGTGGACGCGAGCCATGTCGAAAGCGAAAGCGATATCGACCGGCGGCGCGATCTCACCGTGCTGCAGGATCTGGTCGATGCCGGTGCGCTGGCGGTCGATGGGCCATTGCCGAGCATCGCCACCAACGGGTTCGACCGCGCGTCGAGCGAGACGACCTCCGTATCGGGCAAATCGACCCTTCGCGGCAGCCCGCTGCTGCTCCCCGCCGGTGAGATGAACCTGACGCTGGCAGCAGGGTACGACTGGACGCAGGTGGTGAGCGAAGACACGCGGACCGCGCTGGGCAAGACGGTTCTGAAGCGCGGCGATATCAATGGTTCGGCCAATCTCACCATTCCGCTGGCAAGCGAGCGGGAGGGGTTTCTCGGCTTTCTGGGCGAACTCAACCTGAACCTCACAGGCGACATCAACGATCTGTCGGACTTCGGAACGCTGACCGGCTCGACCATCGGCCTGACATGGGAGCCGGTGGAGAGACTGACCCTGCAGGCGACCCGGATCGCGCGCGATGCGGCACCGGGCCTGTCCGCGCTGGGCGACCCGACGATCCAGACATTCAACGTGCCGGTGTTCGATTTCGCCACTGGCAACAGCGTGCTCGCAACGGTCATCAGCGGGGGCAATCCGTTCCTGCCTGCATCGAGCCAGAACGACATCAAGCTGAGCGTCAATTACGAGCTCGACCTGTTCGAGCGTTCGAGCATCCTTGTCGAATATTTCGACAACAACGCGAAAAACACGACCGAATCCTTCCCCCTGCTGACCTCGAATATCGAGGCGGCGTTCCCAGATCGGGTGACGCGCGATGGATCGGGCACGCTGATCGCGCTCGACCAGCGGCCGATCACTTATGCGGAGCGCAACAGCAGACGCATTCGCTATGGCATCAATCTGTTCGGCAGGGTTGGCAAGGCGACGGAAGGTCGCGGCGGCGGTGGGCCCGGCGGCTCCGGCGGCTCTGGCGGATCGGGCGGCGGCGATCGGGCCGGTGGCCCCGGTGCTCCCGGTGGCGGTGCAGGGCGCATGGGGGCGGAGCAGTTCCAGCAGATGCGCGAGACGTTCTGCGCGTCGGAGCCGGGCACGGTACCCGATCTTTCCCAGTTGCCGCCGTTCATTCGCGAACGGCTGACGAAGGAAGACGGCTCCGTCGACACGGAGCGGGTGGCGCGCATGCGCGAACGGTTTTGCAATGCCGATGCGTCTGCCGCTAGCGGCCCCGGCGGGCCGGGAATGTTCGATCCGCAGATGATGGCGACGCTTCGCACGGCGCTGTGCGGCGATCCGACCGCGCCGATCGATCTTGAATCGCTGCCCGAAGAACTGCGGGCACGGCTGACGAACGAGGACGGCACGATCGACGAGGAACGGCTGGCGCGCATGCGCGAACGGCTGTGCCAGGCAGAGGGCACGGAGCAGCAGGGCGAAGGCTCTGGGCGGCGCGGTGGCGGCGGTCGGCGCGGCGGTGGGCCGTTCGGCGGTGGCGACGGGCAAGGACGCTGGAATCTTGCGCTCTACCACTCGATCGAGCTGGATAATACCGCGCTCATCGCGCCCGGCGTGCCGGTGCTCGACTTCCTCGATGGCGATGCTTCCGGCCAGTCGGGCGGTATCGCGCGCCACCAGGTCGAGCTGGAAGGCGGGGTATTCTACAAGGGGATCGGTGCGCGGTTGAGCGGCAATTACCGAAGCGCGACCCGCGTGGACGGCAATGGACTCACCGGGGCGCAGGATCTGTTCTTCGGCGATCTGCTGACGTTCGATATGCGCCTGTTCGTCAATCTGGAAGAACAGGGCTGGCTGACGGGGGACGAGCCGGGCTTCTTCAAGGGTTCGCGCATGTCGCTGCGGGTCGATAACCTGTTCAACACGCGGCAGGATGTCGTCGATGCGAACGGCGTCACCCCGATCCGATTCCAGCCTGCATTGATCGACCCGCTGGGGCGCACGGTGTCCGTCCAGTTCCGCAAGCTTTTCTGAGCGATCGGCATCGGGCCACGGGACGACATGACCGGATAACCGCGCCGGCGCGCTGGCAAGCGGCGCGGGTGCTGCCTATCTAGGCCGCCATGTCCCGCGATCCGTTAGACAGCAAGGCGAACCGGCCGCACGACCCGCGTGGGAAGGAGCGTTTCAACGAGGAACGCGCCGCCTATACCGTCGCCAGCGCGCAGCCCGACCTCGAAGGCGGGGTCAAGGCGATCCGGGAGACCGTGCGCACGCTCCCGCCGCGGCCGGGCGTGTACCGCATGCTCGATGCGCGGGGCGATGTGCTGTACGTGGGCAAGGCGCGCAGCCTGAAGGCGCGGGTGGCGAATTACACGCAGGTTGCCGCGCTTTCCAATCGGTTGCAGCGGATGGTCAGCCAGACGCGCAGCATGGAAATCGTCACCACCAATTCGGAGGCGGGCGCGCTGCTGCTCGAAGCGCAGTTCATCAAGCGGTACCGCCCGCCGTTCAACGTGCTGTTGCGTGACGACAAGAGCTTCCCCTTCATCCTGCTGCGCGCCGATCACGCGTTTCCCCGCATCCAGAAGCATCGCGGGGCACGCCGCGCGAAAGGCAACTACTACGGTCCCTTCGCCAGCGCGGGTTCGGTCAACAAGACGCTTAATGCGCTACAGAAACTGTTCCTGCTAAGGTCCTGTACCGACAGCTTTTTCTCCAACCGCGACCGGCCCTGCCTGCTTTACCAGATCAAGCGGTGCTCTGGCCCCTGCGTGGGCCGGATCGACGAGGACGGGTACGAGCGGCTGGTGCAGCAGGCGAAGGACTTCCTCGGCGGCAAGTCCTCTGCCGTGCAGCAGGACCTCGAAAAGCAGATGGCCGAAGCGGCGGAAAAGCTTGACTTCGAAACCGCCGCCATCCTGCGCGATCGGTTGCGCGCAGCGACCTTCATCCAGGGTTCGCAGGCGGTCAACGCCAGCGGGGTGGGCGATGCAGACGTCTTCGCGCTCGCCGCAAAGGGCGGGCGGATCGCGGTGCAGGCCTTCTTCATCCGCGGCGGGCAAAACTGGGGCCACCGCGCCTTCTTTCCCACGCACACGCAGGATGTCGAGGTGGATGACGTCCTCGCGCGGGTCATCATGCAGTTCTACGAGGAGGTGCCCCCGCCGCGTACCGTGCTGGTCGATCGCGCGCTGCCGGAAGGCGATCTGGTGGAACAGGCGCTGTGCGAGGCGGCGGAGCACAAGGTCGAAATCTCGGTGCCCCAGCGCGGCGACCGCCGCCGCCTGATGGAGCAGGCGCAGCGCAATGCGGTCGACGCGCTGGACCGCCGGCTGGCGGAGAGTGGCACGCAGGCCAAGCTCAACCGCGATCTGGCAGAATTTCTGGAGCTGGAAGAGCCGCCGCAGCGGATCGAGATCTACGACAACAGCCATATTCAGGGCGCGAAGGCGGTCGGCGCGATGGTGGTCGCCGGGCCGGAAGGGTTCGAAAAAGGCCAGTACCGCAAGTTCAATATCAAGACCGCGCAGACCAACGACGATTTCGCGATGATGCGCGAGGTGATGCAGCGGCGTTTCCGCAATCTTGCGGAGAATCCCGATGGGGAGGAGGGTAAGCGCAACAGCCACGAAACCGTCTGGCCCGATCTGGTGCTGATCGATGGCGGCAAGGGCCAGATGTCGTCCGTACGCGATACGCTGGCCGAAATGGGGATCGAGGATGTGCCGCTGATTGCCATTGCCAAGGGGCCGGATCACGGCCGCGAGGGGCGCGAAGTGTTTCACTTCCCCGACGGACGCGAAAAGACGTTGCCGGTCAATTCGCCGCTATTGTTCCACCTCCAGCGGCTTCGGGATGAAGTGCACCGCTACGTGATCGGCGCGCACCGCGCCAAGCGCAGCCGCGCCATCAGCGCCTCGCCCCTGGACGAGATTCCCGGGATCGGCCCGTCGCGCAAGCGCGCGCTGCTGCTGCATTTCGGCACGGCGGGCAAGGTGCGCGCGGCGGCTCTGGAAGACCTGAAGCGCGCGCCGGGCATCAGCGATGCGGTGGCGCAGCAGATCTACGACTTCTATCACGCCGGAGCGTAGGAAATTCCGGGCGGCTAGCGGCCCGGCCCGCCTTGCACTTCCCAGAACACGCAATCTGCCTGCGCGCGCACCGCGACCTTGGGCTTGCCAATGGTGAAGTCATGCCGCGAACCGTCTGGTAGCCATACGGTCGCGGTATCGGAGCTCATCATGCCCTGCCAAGATGTGATTGGCAGCGGGATCGTCATGGAATTGCCGGTCGTCTTGATAACTTTGACATCTTCGACCGTTGTGAAGTCGCTCATGTTCAGCTTCACCGTGGTGCCAGCCGCCGGCGGGCTCCACCCAGTTTTGGTGAAGGTGATGTAGGTTTCGTCATCACCGTCCATCATAGAGGAGACGGTGCCCTGCGGTACGGATTTGGCGATGGTGCAACCCTGCTTGTCCCACGTCATTTTCCAACCGCCATGATATTCCGGCTGTTTTGCGAGCACGGCAATCGGGGCAAACGCCACGCCTGCAGCAATTGCAGCGAACAAGAACTTACGCATTGGGCAAACTCCCCACCCGTTCAATGGGCTGATGTTAGCCGCAACCCGTTAGGGCGCAAGCAAATTTGCCTACTCATCAAAGTGGCGGGCCCGTCTGTTCTTCGATTGGCTAGCCGATTCACAATGCGCGGTGGCGTTATCCAATGCACAGGCCGATCAGTCCTCCACGCGCGTTAGGTCGAGGTCGTGGAAGTCATAGGAAAAGTCGGTCAGGTCCGAAATCGCCTTCATCGTCATACCCGTGACCTTGCCGTTCTCGACCTTGAAATCGACGAAGGCGTCGGCCTTCAGCGAGCTGTCGGGCCAGAAGGCGGCAAACCGATTCCCATCATAGTGCGTGAGGTCGCCGTCGAGGATTTCGCTGCGGCCCATATCGATGAACAGGCCGCCATTGTCGTTCATCCGGATGACGACATTGCCGTACCACGGGTCGCGGTAGATGCCGACATAGGCGGACAGCGGCAGGCTGGGCGGTGCCGCGTTTTCGGGCGCGCTCGCCGCAGTATCGGCGATCAGCTTCGTCCCCTCGGCCTCGGCCTCGGCGAATGCGCCGCCCCAGTCGGAGATGAAATCATATTCGGGATGCCCGAGCAGCGCGACCGCGACGTGGTAGTTGAGGGTGGAGGGGGCGCCGCGATAATCGTTCGTGGCGCTGAACAGCACGATGTCGTCTTCCGGAATGATCATGAAATTGCTGACCACGCCGGGCGCGCCGCCGCCGTGGCTGACCAGCAACCGTCCGGCGAAGTCCTGCGTGCTCCAGCCCAGCGCATAGGCCGAAAGGTGCGACAGGCCCGCTGCCCGCAGCCTGCCGTTGACGCCGGTCGGCGTGACGCCCTGCCACACTTCGCGCACCTGGCGTTCGTCCAGCAGGCGCGTGCCATCTTCGGTCACGCCTCCGTCGAGCCAGAAGTTGCCCCACTTCATCATGCCCGCGGTGTCGCACCAGATGCCGCCCGCCGCATTCCAGGTTTCGGAAAAGGCGAGCCGCTCGTCGATCGGGACGCCTGCGTCCGCACCCGCCGCACGCTCGTGCCCGGTGACGAAGCTCGCACCTGCCGGAATACGGCTCTTGTCCGCCACACACCGGTCCATGCCCACGGGCCTCAGTATCTCGTCCGTGACGAAGTCGGCCCAGCTTTTGCCGGAAACACGCTCGATGATTTCGCCCGCGACGACGTAGAGCAGGTTGTCGTAGGCGTATTCGGAGCGGAAACCGGCACTGGGCCGCAGCAGGGGCAAGGCCTTGATCACGTCTTCGGGTTCGGCATTGCCATCGGGCCAGATCAGCAGATCGCCCGCGCCCAGCGGGAGGCCGGAGCGATGGGTGAGCGCGTCGCGCACGGTGAAATGCTCGCTGACCCACGGATCGTACATGGCGAATTCGGGGATGTAGGTGCGAATGGGTTCGTCCCACTTCACCTCTCCGCGCTCTACCAGCATGGCGAGCGCGGTGGTGGTGAACGCCTTGGAAATGCTGGCGATGGGGAACAGCATGTCCTGCGTGACCGGGCGGTTCGTGCCTTCTTCGGCTAGGCCTTCGGCCCCCTGCCACACGGTTTTGCCGTCGATCGAAACCGCGGCGACCATTCCGGTCGAATCATAGGCCTGCATCGTGCGGCGAAGCGCCGCGTCGTAATCCAGCGGCGCAACCGGCGCCATCGCTGCGTCGGCCTCTGCCTCTGCCTCGGCCACGGCGACCTGCGGCGTTGCCGGAGCTGGGTCCATAGTGAGATGCGCGCAGGCGGACAGAGCGCAGGGGAGGAGCAGCAATGCTCCGGTCTTGGCAAATTTCATAAGGGTACAGGCTCCCGATTACGGGGCCCTTATGCAGCGATTGCCGGGGAGATCAAACCTGTTGCTCGCGGCGACCCGGCTGGATCGCCGCGTGCGTTATGGCTTGGCCGCGCGCAGGCGACGTTCCTGGAAGGCGTAGCGCGCCGCTTCGCCGATATCACCCTGGAACGACACGTTGACCGCGCCGCCGATGACCGACCCGACGATCGGCACCACCGCGCCCACGCGGCGACGGAACAGCGCAAGGGCGAGGGCGCGGGAAACGCGCTCCACCGCCTGTTCGATGATCGGTTCGATCTCGTCGGGCGAGATTTCGGTCAGGTTGCCATCCGTATCGATGCCATTTTCCAGAACAGCAATCCGCTCCTGCCGCTGACTGCGATCGTTGAGACTTGCGAGTTCGAGGATCTGCAGGCGGAACAGGCGTTCACGCGCGCCCTTGCCGTCGTAGCCGTATGCGCGGCCCGTATCGCGGATATTGCGCAGCGCCACCGCGATCGTTGCCGGGATGTCCAGCCCCATGGTCGCGATGCCGCCGAGGCCGGATGCAGCCCCGGTCGAGCCGCTGACCGCCTTTGCGGTCCGCTCGACGGTTTTGGCTGCATCGTGGCACTGGACCAGATCGGTCAGGTCGTGATCGAACTTCACCAGCTGGGGTGCGCCGATCGCCCGGTCGATCCCGCTCAGCACACCCTTGACGAGCCCGCTGGGGATGAAGCTGGTGACCGCGCTCGCGACCGGATTGGTGAATTTCTCGAACCCCCTCCCGATGAGGGAGGGTTTGCTGTCGCGAAAGGCCTGTTGCTGTTTTTCGAATTGCATGATGGCCGAACGGGCCACGAGCCCGCTCGTTCCGCACCTGCCAAAGGCTTATTCTGAAGCCTTCTTCCGCCGCTTGCGCATCATGCCTTCCTGCGCCACGCTGGCCACCAGCGTGCCGCCTTCGGTGAAGATGCGCCCGCGGTTATAGCCGCGCCCGCTGCCCGACCATGGACTGTCGGTGTCGTACAGCAGCCATTCGTCCGCCCGCGCAGGCGCGTGGAACCAGATCGCGTGGTCGAGGCTGGCACCGATCAGTTCGTTGCGCATCCACGACAGGCCATGCGCGATGGCAGCCGTGCCGAGCAGGGTGTAGTCGCTTGCATAGGCGATCACCGCGCGATGCAGCGCCGGATCGTCGGGCAGGGGGCCGACGGTCTTGAACCAGGTCTGCGAACTGGGTTCGCGCGGGGTCGTATCCATCCAGTGCAGCCCGTCCACCGGGCGCATTTCGATCGGGCGAGGGCGCAGCATGAAGCGGCGCTGGCTCTCGCTCATCTGGTCGAGCTTGTCGGCGAATATCTCGCGGCGCAGCTGCTGGTCGGATTTGAGCGTTTCCGGGTCGGGCACATGCGGAAAGGGCATGTTTTCGTGCGCAAGGCCGTCTTCGGGAGTCTGGAAGCTGGCCGTGAGATTCAGGATCGGGGTGCCGTCCTGGCTTGCCACGGCGCGGCGGTTGGCGAAGCTGCGGCCATCGAAATCGCGCGCGATGGCGTAGTCGATCGGCGGCCCTTCCTCGCCCCCGCGCAGGAAATAGGCGTGCAGCGAATGCGCTTCCTTGCCGTCGCCGATGCTCGCCTGCGCAGCCTGCAGGGCCTGTGCGATCACCTGCCCGCCGAACACGCGCCCGATCCCGTCGACCTGCGGCTTGCCGCGGAATGAATCGTTCTCGATCCGCTTCACCGTGAGCAGATCGACCAGCTGGGCGGTCAGAGCTTGGGGATCGGTGTTGTCGAGATCGGCATAATTCGCCGGGGTAGGAGATGGGCCAGTCATCGCCTGTCTGTGCGGGGCGTTTCCGCGAGCGTCAAGCACTGCCTCGCTTCCAGAGCGGTGCGGCGATCCGGGCGAGCAGTGGATTGCGGACGAACAGCAGATCGATGACGCCGGCGTCTTCGTGCGCACCCATCGGGCTCTTGTAGCCGGCATCGCCCAGACCCCAGTCGATCCGCGCGAACCCGCGATCCGCCGCATCCCCGAAATCGTGGTAGAGCAGCACGCGGCCCGGGCTGAATTTCTGGAATTGCCGGTCGAAATTGTTGGCGATGCAATATCGCGTGTCGCCTGCCTCCAGCCCGAAGGTGAAGGCGGCGGGCGTATCGCCGACCCACAGGATGAAGCCGGAAATCATCTCTGCGATCTTGCGATCCTTCGCAGCAAGCTCCCAGTATCGGCGCTGCGCGCGGTCGGCGAACTTCGTGTCGCCTCCCTTGCTCAGCTGGCCGACCCATGAGGCGGCTTCGATGGCCGCGATGGCGTCGCGCTCGCGATCGGACCAATCACGCCCGGTATAGCGTTCGATCCGCACCGCGCCGGTCTTCTCGAGCTGGCGCACCCGCCAGCGGTCTTTCTGCTTACCTTTGGTCGACGGCCAGGTGCCCGATGCGCGCAATCCGACGAGATCGAGGCAGAAGAGCACACCGACCGCCCGTTCCAAGGCATGCCAGCCCGCCTGTGATGCAGCTTCGCGCAAGGTGACAAGCGAAGGGTCGTCCGCGATCACCGGGCCGATCCGCCACACGGTGCCCAGAGCGTGCGCAGCGGCGGGCTCTCGCATAGCCTCGGCGAGGGTCTCGACGCTGGCGGTGCGGTCGACCGGGGCGCCGCGAAACGGCCAGTAAGCTCCGGCGACCTGCCGTACGCGCAGCGGACCGACCGATGTTTCGATCAGCGGCAGCGCGGCGAGCGGGCGGCCCGTCAGCGTGCGCGCGATTACCGTGTTCAGCGTTGGATCCCCGCTCGCTTCGAACCATCCGGCGCGCAGAAAACTGCGGCGCGGATCGTCCGCTGAGGCCAGCGCGTCGATTGCATCCGGCAGATCGGCACAAGGAAATTGGGTAGGCGCGTTCATCCGGGTTCCACGGGTGGTGCGGGTGGGCCGAACAGCTTGCGATAGCCACGAAAGCCGAGGCACTTCAGGCGGTTCGACCCCGGCCAGCGTTGGGGCGGTGCGGGGTGGAGGCCTGCCTTTCGCATGATCGCGTTGAAGCAGCGCGCGCCAGCCTCGTCATAGCTCCAGTCCGAACGCCAGGTGATGCTGAGCGAGATCGAGCTTTCCGGCCCGTTGCGCACGAAATGCGGTGCCATCACGGGCACGAAC
This sequence comes from Erythrobacter sp., assembly GCA_009993635.1. GTDB lineage: Bacteria > Pseudomonadota > Alphaproteobacteria > Sphingomonadales > Sphingomonadaceae > Alteriqipengyuania. The sequence continues at coordinate 27,169 of JAACTC010000005.1, forward strand.
AGCGCCTGTCCGGCAGCGATGGCAAACTCCGTGCCACCGCTTGCCAGATCATCGCTCCATTTGAGTTCGCGCGGGCCGCCCAGGTGATAGCTTTCGTGCATGATGTCGGGTGCGTAGCGCGCGTCGCCTGCGGGAAACTGCGTCATCGCCTTGCTGCCGCGCAGCTGCAGCAGGATATTGTGCTCCGGATCGAAGTGGTACGGCGTCACGGCGTTGGGACTGGAAATGAAGACGAAGCCCTGCGGGGTCAGCATCGCGCCCGTCTTCGCCTCGATGGCCGGGCGCAGTTCCTCCAGCAGATCGTGCAGCAGCGCGCGATAGGCATCGTGCTGCTCGATATTCTTGAGCACGGCCCAGGAATTGGCCTGCGCGATCCGGCGGATCGTTTCGGTGATCGTGAGCCCTGTCGGGTCGGGCTTGCCGTCCACGCCGATCGGCAGATCGCCCCGATTATACTCTATCGAGGATTCGGGCAGCTGCGCGGCGAGTTCGGCCAGCGCATCCAGACCCAGCAGGGGGTGATCGCGCAGCCCGTGTTCCAGCACCAGCGGGGTTTCGGGATAGGCGGCGGCAAAGGCCTCGCGCGTTGCATCGGGGAACACCGATTGCGTGTCGTGTGGGGCACCTTCGTAGGGGAAGCCGGTTTCGGCGTTCATGCGGACATGGTCCTTTCGATCTTGCGCGATTCATGGGCGATCAGCCGCGTGCCAATCGTGCGGCGAAGCCGGCCGCCGATGGCCACATTGCGCGAAACGACGCTGCGCTGCCCGCGCCAGAAGTGGTCGATCATCGGGTGGTCGGGTGCGGCGCAACTGTCGCACCATGCGATGCCGTCGCGCTGCAACAGGTCGAGATTTTCTTTTTGCAGCAGCACACCGGGCGAGTAGCGGGCGTAATCCTCGTCAAACGTCGTCTTGAAACTGAACGCGCCGGGCGGGGTCAGGAAACTCGCCAGCATGGCGATGGGCCGCGTATCGAGCGTCAGCGACAGCCCTTCGAACCGGCCGCGCTCGGCCGCGCCGACCAGCCCCAGCCGGAAGAAGCGTTCGCATGCCGCATCGTCCGCCAGCGAAGAGCCTGCGCGCCCTTTCCAGCTGGCGGCTTCCAGCGCGAGGAAGTCGTCGGCAAAGCGGCTGGCAGCCTGAGGCGTTTCCGCGCGTTCGACCGTCAACGTGCCCAGTTCGCCCAGACGCCGGGCCTGCCTGCGCAGTTCCTTGCGCTTTTTGTTGGGCAGCGCCTCTTCGTAATATTCTCCGGGTGACAGCGGCGAGGCGAGCAGGGCGCGCTCACTGCGTGCAACCACACCTGCGGCGCGCGCGCCATCGCGGGAAATTTCCGTCAGCGCGGTATCGGGCGCGCTGTCTTCCGGCATGATCGGCAGGTGCAGGAAGGCGGCGGCACTTGCATGATCGTCCACCCAGTCGAGCAGCGCGGACCAGAACATCGCCTCGAACCCGCGCGCGATCAGCGGCACGCCGCAAAAGGCGTTTGGATGGAGCCAGACTGTCAGGTGCGGCAGCGGGTGGCCGTAATAGGTGGAGGAGAACCGCAGCGGAACGATGCCTGCAAGCTGGCCATCGATGCGCAGCGCAGCCAGCAGTACGCGGCCCGCCGGGTCGAAGGCTTCGAGCGCGGGGCCGAGTAACCAGCTTTCGAAGAACGGGTTCGGTTCGCTGGCCGCTTCGCTGAGCTGGTGCCAGTCCGCTTCGTCGGGCCAGGCACTGCGCCAGGGGGCGACGTCCAGCCGCGGCGCAAGGCCGCCGGGATCGTCGAAACCCGTCTCTAACAAGACCATGTCCGTGCAGCCGCCTCTAACCGGTTGAAACCCTTTCCGCGCTGTTAAGCCTAGTCTGGAAAACCTGAGATTTGCTTAAGTCGCATCGCGTTTCGCTGGCGGCAAAGCAAAGGGCGCGACTCCCGCTGGGGGAGCCGCGCCCTGTGTTACCCTGCCGGGCAGTCGGATCGGATCAGGCGGCACCCGCCGCCAGCGCCGCGAGCAACAGCAGCGCGACAATGTTGGTGATCTTGATCATCGGGTTCACCGCCGGGCCTGCCGTATCCTTGTACGGATCGCCCACCGTATCGCCCGTCACCGCGGCCTTGTGGGCTTCGGAGCCCTTGCCGCCGTGGTTGCCGTCTTCGATGTACTTCTTCGCATTGTCCCACGCACCGCCACCGGCGGTCATGGACAGCGCGACGAACAGGCCGCCGACGATCACGCCGAGCAGCAGCGCGCCCAGCGCCGCGAAGCCGTTGGCCTGGCCCGCGATCAGCGTGATCACGAAGTAGACCACCACGGGTGCCAGCACCGGAAGCAGCGACGGCACGATCATTTCCTTGATCGCTGCGCGGGTGACGAGGTCCACCGTGCGGGCGTAGTCGGGCTTCTCGGAGTAATCCATGATGCCCGGCTTTTCCGCGAACTGCTCGCGCACGTCCTTCACCACGTCGCCCGCAGCGCGGCCCACTGCGGTCATGCCCATTGCGCCGAACAGGTAGGGCAGCAGGGCGCCCAGCAGCAGGCCGACGATCACGAACGGGTTCTTCAGGCTGAAGTCGACCTGGACCGTGGGGAAGAACTCCGTCAGGTCGGTGGTATAGGCCGCGAACAGCACCAGCGCGGCGAGGCCCGCCGATCCGATGGCATAGCCCTTGGTCACCGCCTTGGTGGTGTTGCCCACTGCGTCCAGCGCGTCGGTCTTTTCACGAACCGAGTCGTCCAGCCCCGCCATTTCGGCGATGCCGCCCGCGTTGTCGGTGACCGGGCCATAGGCGTCGAGCGCCACGACCATGCCAGCAAGCGCCAGCATCGCGGTGGCCGCATAGGCAATGCCGATCAGGCCTGCGAGCATGTAGGCGATGATGATACCGGCCACGATCACCAGCGTGGGCAGCGCGGTCGCTTCGAGGCTGATCGCGAGGCCCTGGATCACATTGGTACCATGGCCCGTTTCCGATGCCTTGGCGATGGAGCGGACCGGGCGGTATTCGGTGCCGGTGTAATATTCGGTGATCCAGATGATCAGCCCGGTGATCGCCAGGCCCAGCATCGCGCACCAGAACAGGTCCATGCCGGTGAAACCGCCCACGACGGCGGCGGCACTTTCGGTCACCAGCGTGTCGCCCAGTGCGACCGTCGCCGTTTCGCCGATCACGGCGGCGCCGATCAGCGCGTTCATGTCGCCCAGCGCCCAGCTCATCACGCCGAAGATCGCGGGGATGGAGAGCACGGCGGTGACAAGGAAGCCCTTGTACATCGCGCCCATGATGTTCTGCTTGCGGCCCAGCTTCACGAAGTAGGTGCCGATGATCGAGGTGACGATGCACGCGCCGCCGATCAGCAGCGGCAGCGCCATCAGCGGCAGCAGCAGGTCGCCCACCGAGCGCAGCAGCAGCGCGGTCAGCACCATCGTTGCACCCACGGTGACGACATAGGTTTCGAACAGGTCGGCGGCCATGCCGGCGCAGTCGCCCACATTGTCGCCCACGTTATCCGCGATCACGGCGGGGTTGCGGGGGTCATCCTCTGGAATGCCCGCTTCGACCTTGCCGACGAGATCCGCGCCGACATCCGCCGCCTTGGTGAAGATACCGCCACCCAGGCGCGCGAAGATCGAGATGAGCGAGGCACCGAAGGCGAGGCCGACCAGCCCGTCCACCACTTCGCGGCTGTTCGCCTCGTAGCCGAGCGGCCCGGCCAGCACATAGAAGAACACCGCGATGGCAAGCAGCGCGAGGCCCGCCACCAGCATCCCGGTGATCGCGCCTGCGCGAAACGCCAGCGTGAGGCCCTGCTGCAACCCGCTCTGCGCGGCTGCAGCGGTGCGCACATTGGCCTTCACCGAGATGTTCATCCCGATATAGCCTGCCGCGCCCGACAGAATGGCACCGATCAGGAAGCCGACTGCGGGGATCCAGCTGAGAAACACCAGCACCAGCACCGCGACCACCACGCCGACGATGGCGATGGTGGTGTACTGCCGGTTCAGGTAGGCGCGCGCGCCCTCCTGAATGGCACCGGCGATCTCCTGCATTTTCTCGTTGCCAGCTCCGGCCCCGAGAATCTGTCGACTTGTGAAAATACCGTAGATGATGGCCAGCAAACCCAGGCCGATAGCGACGAGAACGAGTTCCACGCCTTTGTCTCCCCCAAAAAAGTCCCGAAAAGCCTTCGGTTGACCGCCATTATTGTCAGTGGTTCAAGGAGACCATGGCTAGATGGGCTCGCCACCCGACGCAAGTCCCCGCGATGCTTCTGCACATTTTCGCCGCCGGGAATCGCGGACTCTTGCCGGATTCCGTGGTTAAGACTATGATAACCATCATGCAGGTCGCTCTCCAGAAACTGTTCTCCATCATGCCGCTTCTGTTCGGCATCGGGTTCATCGCGCCGGTTATCGCCCAGGTGATGACGATGTGGGGCTGGGACGCACCCTTCGGAATGCAGCGGATCGTCTTCGGACTGCTGATCGGTGCGCTGTGGGGGCTCTACGCGACCATCAAGGGGCGCTGGATATGACCGACGATCTGACCCGTCTGGATACGCTGTCGCGCGAAACGATCGACGCTCCGGAGAGCGGAGGCAGCGCACTGCCACTGGCCGCGGACGAGGGGCTGGACAGGCACACGCGGGTCGACCTGCTGAAGCAGGAGAGGGCGATTGCCGCCAAATATCAGAACGGGCCGATGTGGGGCTATGTGGTTGCGGCCGTGGGCGGTTTCGCGATCTGGCTGGCACTGTTTCCGTTGACCATGTTCGGCGCGGTCCACCCAGCGATCACGCTGGTGGTGTCCACGTTCCTGACGGTTGCGGGCTACGTTACCTGTCACGAGGCGATGCACGACAATATCGCCAAGCGCGGCAGCAAGTATCGCTGGGCGAACCAGCTGGTCGGCGAAGTGTCGCTGCTGCCCATCGCGGTGCCGTTCAGCATGGGGCGGGTTTCTCACCTGGAGCATCACAAGCACTGCAACCACCCGGAAAAGGACCCGGATTACACCGACGAGGCACCGAACTGGTGGATGGCTTGGTACAAGACCTGGTGGAACCGCCAGCCGCGCGTCGATGGCACGATCAACCGCTACAAGTCGGTCTGCCAGCAGCTCGACACGCGCGAATCGCGCCTTGCGCTGAAGCAGACGATGATCGTTCAGGTCATCTACCTGACGGTGCTCTTCACGATGGCTTGGAACGGCTATGCCATTGCAGCAGTGGTCTGTTGGTGGCTGCCGCGCCAGCTGGGCCTCAGCTATATCCGCTATTTCCTGAGCTGGGCACCGCACCACCCGCGTGCCGGCAAGACCGAGCGGTACGAGCAGGCAAACATCTTCAAGAGCCATGTCGGCCACTTCTTTTCGATGTGCATGGAAACCCACCTGATCCATCACCTGCATCCGGGCATCCCGAACCACAAGACCAAGGCTGCATACCTTGAGATGAAGCCGATTCTGGAAAAACGCGGCGTGGATTGCTCCGCGATCTGACGCAGCGTCAGTGCTGGTAGCCCAGGCCTTCGGGGCCGCTCAGCCATTCGCCATCGAGCTGTAACGGTGCCTGCCCGACCGCCACCACGCTGCCGATACGGGTTGCGGCGGTGGGCAATGCGGCGGTGGTGGGTGCGGTGAACAGCAGCGCATAATCGTCGCCCCAGCGCAGCGCATCGGCCCGGCGATCCTCCGGTGCGCAAATCGGCACCTGCATGCCTTCTATGGCCAGGCTCACGCCGCTGGCCTCGGCCATGCGCCATGCGTCGAGCAGCAAGCCATCCGACACATCCATCATCGCGCTGACATGGGGGGCAAGCGCGCACCCTTCGGCCAGCAGCGGGGTGGGGCGCGTGAAAGGGTTTTGATCGGCATCGCCTCGGCCAGTCAGCGCCTCGAACCCCATCATCGCCCCGCCGACACTGCCGCACAGGTACACCCCGTCGCCCGGCTTTGCGCCAGTGCGCGATGGCACGGGCGTGTGCGTTGCGCGCCCGATGGCGGTGAGGCTGAAGGTGCGTGCGCCGCCGCCCGAAACCGTGTCCCCGCCCAGCAGGGGGACATCGAACGCCTCGAGCGCGGCCTGCAAACCATCGAGAAACGCATCGTCATCGGCACCGAGCGAATAGCCCAGCAACACCCCCACCGGCTCCGCACCCTTCGCTGCCAGATCGGAAAGGTTCGCCGCGACCAGTTTCCACGCCACGTCCGCCATTGATTGTCCGGGCAGCCAGTGGGTGTCTTCGACCATCATGTCCTTGGTCAGCACCAGCGTTTCGCCGCCCAGCTCCAGCACCGCTGCATCGTCCGCCAGCCCGCGCGCGGCGGGATGGGTGGCGATGGCGCGAAGCGATTGGATAAGGGCAAGTTCGCTGTTCATTGATGCCCGCTATGCCAGCCACGCTTCTCCCCGTCACCTCACCGCGAACGTGCCGCCTCGGGGCGGAAACTTGACAAATGGGAAGTCATCGCAAGCATGGGAGCCGGATTTCGATAAGGGGGAGAACGAATTTTGCGTACAGCAACTATGATAGCCCTGGGGGCGCTTTTGACAGCTTGCGGCAACGCCGAGGCTGATGCCAGTAGCACCGGGCCAGATAGGTCCGCGGCTGTGCAGGAGCCTGGGGAGACCCAAGGCGGATCCTGGCTCTCCTTCAGCGATCGCGACAAGTGCGAGCTTGCGCCGCAGGCGGCCAAGGTGGTCGAACAGATGATCCGCACCGCGCGCGAGGGCGCGCCTTACGGGATGCTCGTGGCCAAGCCCGCGAAGGCCGCCGTGCCCGGCATGGAAGCACCCATTCAGGCTGTCGAATTGAACGACGGCCCCTATCAGACTCCGGGTGTGTTCCTGCCGCTGGATGAAGACTGGAACGGCCTGCCGCTGCGCGGCCTGTGGGCTAATGCGGCTGCGCGCGAAACGCTGACCGAGAATGTCCCCTACGACGGGGTCGATATCCGCCTCTATTTCGCGGACACGCCGGATCTTGCCAGCAAGCTGGAAGCGACCGGCTGGAAGCTCTCCAGGGTCGATCCCGAATATGACGAGCCGATGCCCATCGCGGTATTTTCGCAGCAGTACTTTCTGGATGCGGGGCAGAAACTGCTCGAAACACCGATCGACTACGAGTCTGAGGCGAACAGGAGCCCCAGCGGAATCCCCAAGGTCGATGGGCGTGAGGTTGGCACCTACGGCATGAACACCATCGTACAACTGGTCGAAAGCAGCGCGAAGCCGGGGATGACCTACCTCACCTGCAATATTTACGCGTCGACCTAGGAACGCACCGCCTTCGCCACCGCGTCCAGCACGCCATTGGCGAACTTGGCCTCGCGGTCGTCGAAAAAGGCTTTCGCCACATCGATGTATTCGTTGATGATCGCGCCCGTCGGAATGTCGGCGCGCGCGATCAGTTCGTATGCACCGCAGCGCAGCACCTGCAAAAGTGTCTTGTCGAGCCGCTTGAGGCTCCAGCCTTCGGCCAGTTTGGCGCTCAGGACTTCGTCGATTTCCTCGCGCCGGGCGTCGACGCCGCGCACGACATCGTCGAAGAACGGCACTTCTGCATCGGCATAGGTATCGCCCTCGATCTCGCGCCCCAGCCGGTGCTGGTGGAACTCGTCGAGCAGCTTGGGCAGCGAAGTGCCCTCCATGTCGCGCTGGTAGAGCGCCTGTACTGCGGCGAGGCGCGCGGCGGATCGTGCTGTGCTTCTGGACATTACTTGAGACGCAACCTGATGGATTGGGCATGGGCCGGAAGCCCTTCGGCCTCGGCAAGGGTGATGGCGGCGGGGCCGATTGCGGCAAGCGCATCGGCGCCAGCCTCGATAAAGCTCGTCCGCTTCATGAAATCGAGCACCGAGAGGCCGCTGGCGAAGCGCGCGCGGCGCCCGGTGGGCAGGACATGGTTCGGCCCGGCGACATAGTCGCCCACCGCTTCGGGCACCAACCGGCCCATGAACACGCTGCCTGCATGGCGCAGCTTGGCGAACAGGGCTGCGGGATCGTCCACCGCCAGCTCGACATGCTCGGCGGCAAGCCGGTTGGCGAGCGGGATCGCATCGTCGAGCGTGGGCACCACGATCAGCGCACCGTGCGCATCCCACGATTCGCGCGCGGTCTTGCCGGTGGCGAGCATCGCGGCCTGCACATCGACCTGATCTTCCACCTGCGCGGCAAAATCCGCGCTGTCGGTGATCAGGATCGACTGCGAGCTGGGATCGTGCTCCGCTTGGCTCAGCAGGTCGGCGGCGATCCATTCGGGATTGTTCTGGTCATCGGCGATCACCAGGATTTCGCTCGGCCCGGCGATCATGTCGATCCCGACCGTGCCGAAAACCTGCCGCTTGGCTTCCGCAACCCACGCATTGCCGGGACCGGTGATGACGTCGACCGGGGCGATCCGATCTGTGCCATAGGCCAGCGCGGCGATGGCCTGCGCACCGCCGACGCGCCAGATCTCGTCGATCCCCGCGATGTGCGCGGCGGCGAGCACCAGCGGATTGGCCTCGCCCCTGGGGGTCGGCGTGACGGCGACCAGCCGCTCCACCCCGGCTACCCGCGCAGGGATCGCATTCATCAGCAGGGATGAGGGGTAGGCCGCCCGCCCGCCGGGTACGTAAATCCCGGCAGCATCCACCGCATTCCAGCGATGGCCCAAGCGTACACCTGCGTCGTCGGTAAAATCGCGTGCCTCGGGCTTTTGCGCCTCGTGGTAGGCACGAATGCGGTCCGCCGCGAGGTTCAGTGCATCGCGCAGCGCGTCGTCGAGTTCGTTATACGCCTGTTCGCAACGCCATGCGGGAATGCGCCAGTCATCTTCGGAAGACAGCGTATGCCCGTCGAAACGGATGCTGAAATCGGCAAGCGCCTTGTCGCCCTGCGCACGCACCTTCGCGATAATGTCCGCCACGTCGCGGGTAACGTCATAGCCGCTTTCGCGCCGCGAATTGACGAGGCGGTCGAACTGTTCGGCAAAATCGGGAGCCTGTGCATCGAGCGATTTCATCAGGCGGCAGCCTTCTTGTGAGCGCGCGCATCGGCCTCGGCCCGGAAGGCCTCCACCAGCGCGGCGACCCGCGGATCGGTTTTCAGCGCGGCGCGATTGACGATCAGCCGGGCAGTGATCGCCAGGATCTTCTGCGTTTCGACCAGCCCGTTCTGCTTCAGCGTACGCCCGGTCGACACCAGATCGACGATCCGCCGGGCAAGGCCCAGCGAAGGCGCAAGCTCCATTGCGCCGTTCAGCTTCACGCATTCGGCCTGCACGCCCTGGCTTTCGTAAAAGCGCCGGGTGATGTTGGGGTACTTGGTCGCGACGCGCACATGGCTGGCGGTCTGCATCGCCGCGTCGTCGCCCACGGCCTGCGCAACCGCCAGATGGCAGTGCCCGATATCGAGATCGACCGGGGCGTAGAGGTCCGAATAGTCGAACTCCTCGATCACATCGGACCCGACGATGCCGATCTGCGCCGCGCCATGCGCCACGAAGGTCGCGACGTCGAACGCGCGCACGCGGATAAGGCGCAGGTCTTCGCGTGTCGTTGCGAAGCACAGTGCACGGTTGGCCTTGTCGTGAAAGCCCGCCTCGGGCACCACGCCCGCGCGCTCCATCACGGGGAGGGCATCATCGAGCAGTCGGCCCTTGGGGACGGCGAAAGTGAGGTCGCTCTGCGGCATGGGCCGCCAGATAGGGCGGACGAGACGAAAGGGCAATTGCGCGAGACAGCATGGCTGACAAAGAGCTGACATACGAAGTGGTGGATCCGCAGGCCAAGGGGTTCGAAGCGGTGCAGCGGGCATTCGCCAATCAGGTGGCCTATTGCCGCGACAATAACGCGCCGATCACGGCTGCGATCTGCCAGGCGCTGCACGATCTGCTGGAGAGCGAGCGGGGCGGAGCGGTGATGCTGCGCGTGCGCAAGTGGGCCGGTGCGCCGCTCGCCGATGCCCTGCCGCTGCGTCTGGCGGGCGGCCTGCATGCGCTGCATCTTGCGGGGGAGGATAACGGGCTTTCCGCGATTTACCTCAATCAGCGGGTCAGCAACCCGAACGAACTGGTCGCCGATGCGATCGAACGGCACGAGGCGTTTCTGATGCCGTGGCTCGACGGCCCGCCCCAGACCAACGAGGCCGGACGCAGCTGGGCCTACGCCGCCGCGATGCTGTGGCTGGCGAGCAAGGGGCTGCCTGCGAAATTCGCGCTCAACGAAATCGGGTCGAGCGCGGGCATCAACCTGATGATGCGGCGCTATTTCTTCGATCTGGGCGGAGTGACTGCGGGGCCGCAGGGCGCGCAGATGCGGATCGTGCCCGAATGGCGCGGCGCGCCGCCACCCGACACGCAATACGATATCGTGGGCGCGCAAGGGTGCGACATCGCGCCGGTCGATCTGACGGACGAGGCGCAGGCGCTGCGCCTGAAAGCGTATATCTGGCCCGAATTCACCGAAAGGTTCGCCCGGATGGATGCGGCCATCGCCGCAGCCAACACCATGCCGCCCGAAATTGCACGAGAATCGGCGGATGCCTTCGTCGAACGGGTGCTGGCCGAACCTGCCGAGCCGGGCGTCACCCGCGTCGTCATGCATTCCGTCGTTTGGCAATACGTGCCCGAGGCCCAGCGCGAGGCGGTGACTGCGGCGATCGAGGCGGCAGGAGCCGCGGCGAGCGAGGAAAGCCCGCTCGCGTGGATATCTCTCGAGGCCAACCGCGACACTCACCGGCACGAGCTGTCGGTGCGCTACTGGCCCGGTGGCGAGGAGTGGCAGCGGCTTGGGGTTGCGCACCCGCATGGGACGTGGGTCGAGTGGGAGGCTTAAGGACGTGTCCTCCGTGCCCGCTCGTCCTGAGCGGGTCGAAAGGCGCGCCCATCCCTTCGCACTTCGCCAAGCTCAGCACGAACGGACTGTGATTGCGGCGCGCTACGCCGTCCGCGTCAGAAACGCGTCCATTGCGTCATTGACCTTGTGCGGCGCTTCCCACGGCACGAAATGCCCGCAGCCGGTGACCTTTTCGATCGTCAGATCGTCGATGATGTCCTCCATCCCGACCAGATTTCCCGCCGGCAGCGCCAGATCGTCCATCGCCCACACCACCAGCGTGGGAATCGTCAGCTTCGGCAGTTGCGGCGGCGTATAGTCGGTGGGCAGTTCGAACGGCGCGTCCATCGGCGGCACGATGACCGGGCTTGCGCGATACCAGTTGAGCATGCCGAAGGCGGCGGCGCGATCCTGCCACTCCTCCATCAGCTTGCCGCGTTCCTCGTCGTCCATCCCGGAAGAGCGATCCCATTTCACCTCCTGCATCAGGATGCCAAGCAGTCCGTGATCGCGCACCAGTTGATCGTTATCCGTGTTGCGGAAGCCGCGCATATACTGGCTCGCCTCGCGCTGATGCGGGTCGAGGAACAGCAGCCGCTGAAAGATCGCCGGGTGCGGCGCATTGGCGATGATGCAGCGCGTGACGCGCCCCGTTCCCTGCCCGGCGAGCGCAACGCCCCACGCGATGGCACCGCCCCAGTCGTGACCGACGACGGTAAACCTGTCGATCTCCAGTTCCGCAGCGAGCAGGAAGATGTCGCCGATAAGCTTGTCCGGCGTGTATTCACTGACCTCGCTCGGCTTGGAAGATCCGCGATAGCCGCGCTGGTCGGGCGCGATGCAGCGGTAGCGGTCGGAGAAATGCGCGATCTGGTGGCGCCAGGTGCGGTGGCTTTCGGGGAAGCCGTGCAGGAAAATGAGAACCGGCGCATCGCGCGGGCCCTGGTCCACCACATCCAGCTCGATCCCGTTTGCGAGCCTTACGCGTGTCTGTTCCATGCTCAATCCTCCCCCACGATGGTTTCCATGTACCCGTCGGCCACCCGCTGCGCCACCTGATCGAAAAGCGCCTCCGGCGTCCGCCGTTGTTCGCCCCAGCTGCTCTCGCCGCCACGCGCAACGATGATCTCGCGCTTGCCCGAGGAGATGCCGTCGACGATGATCTGCGCCGCCTCTTCGGGCCGCATCCCGTTGTCGATCACGCTGTCGCTGCGACCACGCGCGCTGCCATCGGCGGTCAGGGCGTTGCGGCTGACGTCTGTCGCGACCGAGCCGGGGCATACGACATGCACCGCGATGCCCGACTGGGAGAGTTCGGCACGCAGCGCATCGGCATAGCCGACCAGCCCGTGCTTCGCCGCGCAGTATGCCGTGCGCAGCGGAATGCCGATCTTGCCCGCAACGGAGGAGACGAAGACGTAGCGTCCGCTGCCACGCCCGGTCATGTGCGGCAGCAAGGCCTGCGCCGCGGCGATCTGTGCGGTCAGATCGACCTCGATGATCCGCCGATAGACCTCCATCGCGGTATCGACTGCCGCGCTACGCTGCGAAATTCCGGCATTGGCGACGAAGACATCGACGCCGTCGTGCCATTCGGTCGCCTGTTTCGTGGCAGCCAGCATTGCCGCCTCGTCGGTCACATCGAAGGGCAGGATCAGCGTTTCGCTGTCGAGCGTGTCGGCCACGGCCTGCAGCCGCGTTTCATCACGGCCGGAGAGGACGATGCGCGCGCCCTTGGCAGAAAGGTTGCGCGCCAGCGCCGCGCCGATGCCGGAGGATGCGCCGGTGATCCATGCGGTTTGCCCGGCGAAATCTTCGGGGCCTTCGCTCATGGGTACGACACCGTCTTTGGTACGTCGGGCAATGGGATCCATTCCTCCTCGTCGCCCGGCACTTTCGCGAAGCGGCCTTCGCGCCAGTCCCGCTTGGCCTGTTCGATACGTTCGCGATCGGAACTGACGAAGTTCCACCAGACGTGGCGCGGGGTGGCAAAGCTTTCGCCGCCCAGCAGCATCGCCCTGGCGCCGTTTTCGGATCGCAAGGTCAGCGCAGTGCCCGGCTTGATGACGACAAGCGCGTAGCGGGGAAGCGCCTGACCATCGAGCGTGGCCTCGCCTTCCACCAGCATCACCGCGCGCTCGTCCGCCGGGGAATCGATCGGCAGCTGGCCGCCGGGTGCGAGCGCGATCTCGGCATAGATCGTATCGGCATAGGTGGTGGTTGCCGCCCGTGCGCCCCACAGATCGCCCATGATCACGGTTGCCTTCGCGCCGCCATCATCGACGACGGGCAGGTCGGCAATCGCCTCGAAAGCCGGATCGGTTTCTTCATGCCCATCGGGCAGCGCGAGCCAGGTCTGCATGCCGAACATCTTCGGCCCGCCCTTGCGCTCGTTTTCGGGCGAGCGTTCGGAATGCACGATCCCGCTGCCTGCAGTCATCAGGTTTACCGTGCCCGGGCGGATCGTCGAAAACGTGCCGATGCTGTCACGATGGTCGATCGCGCCGTCGAACAGCCAGGTGACCGTGGCAAGATTGATATGCGGATGCGGGCGAACATCCATCCCGCCGCCTTCGGGCAGGTGGGCGGGGCCGAATTCATCGACGAAGATGAAGGGGCCGACCATGCGGCGCTGGCGCGAAGGCAGCGCGCGGCGCACTTCGAAATCCCCGAGATCGTGGTTGGTCGGGGTAATCGTGGCTTCGATTGCTTCGCTCATGCCGCGTCCAGCTCCGGGTTGTGGCGAAAAATGCCGTCTTCGTTGAAGGCGATCCGGCGCTCGCTGGCAAGATAACTCTTGATGCCCTTGAGCTCCGCCACCGCATCGCGACAGGCGATCAGGCGCGGATAGTCGCCCTCGATCGCCGTCATGCGAATCGGGAAGGCGTACCGCAGTCCTTCGACCAGCTGGAAAAACGAGGTGTCGACATGGCTCCATCGCTCGCCAAGCGCGAAGGGGCCATCATTGGCCGACAGCGCATCCTCGAAATAGCGGAAATATTTGGGCATTCGCTGCTCGCGAAAATTCTCCGCCGCGCGCACCGCAGCATCCTTCTGATCCTCGAAATAGAGATCGCCTGCGATGGGGTGGTGCGTATCATGCGCCTCTGCGACGATATCGGTCACCGTCAGCTGCAGCATGATCAGCTGCAGATTGCTGCGCTCGTCATCGGCTCCGAAGCCGTGCCGGTCCGCCAGCCAGGTGAGGATATGCGCGGCCTGCGCGATGCACATGTCGCCATCGACGAGATAGGGCGGGGCGTAGGGCCGAATACCGCTCCGAGCATCCAGATCATCGACCAGCGCATCGACGCCATCGGTGCGTGCGCGGTCGCGATAGGGAACGCCTGCCGCTTCCAGCGCCAGCCGAACGAATTCGCCGCGGCCCTGGATGCCCGGCCAGTACCAAAGGTCATAAGCCATCGGATCAGCCCGGATGGCTCGGCGCGGTGGCCTTGATCGCCAGCGCGTGGACCCGGTCGCCCGGAATATCGCCCAGAGCTCCGTTGACCATCCGCTGCCGCTCCAGCCGCGATTTTTCGACGAAGGCGGGGGCTTCGATCACAATCGTGAAATGCGATTCCCCGGTTCCGTCGTCGCCCGTGTGGCCGCGATGTTTCGCGCTGTCGTTGATGATTTCGAGCCGGGTGGGCGAAAACGCTTCCCGCAGAAGCTGCTCCATCTCGTGAGCTACGGATTGTGCCATTTTCTCGTCCGATCCCTTTGCAATTTCGGTCTGCGCTGCCCATCCTAAAGCACTATGCGACAGACCCGGTTCCATGGCCGCCACGAGGCGAACGGCAGGCTTTGCTCCCATCCCGCCTGCAACGAGCCGGGCGAATATCGCGCGCCCGGCGTCTATGGAAATTCTTTCGACGGGCCGGGCGAATGGCGCTGGTTCTGCCTCGACCATATCCGCGAATTCAACGCGGGCTACGACTGGTTCGACGGGATGAGCGCAGACGAGATATTGCGCGCGCAGTCGCCGTCAGCCGGATGGCAGACCGAAAGCCCGGCGTTTCGCTCTACCGGGCCAGTCGACGGGATGCCGCGCTGGGGCGAATTCGACGACCCGCTGGATGCGATTTCAGCCCGCGCGAGCGGGATCAAGAGCCGCGCCCGGCGCGAGGCGGAAATGGCGATGGACGGGCGCTTCTCCAAGGAAGAGGCGCAGGCGCTGGAAGTGCTGGGGCTGGGCGGCAAGACCGACCGCAAGCGGCTGCGCCAACGCTATTCCGAGCTGGTGCGACGCTACCACCCCGATCGCAACGGCGGCGACCGCACGCATGAAACGCGACTGCTGCGCGTGGTCGAAGCCTATCAGCTGCTCAGGAAAAGCAGCGCCTTCGCCTAGCCTGCTATTGCCGCTTCGATTGCCGCGATATCGATCTTCTTCATCTGCAACATCGCATCCTGCGCCCGTCTCGAGGCTGCCGGGTCGGGATGGGATAGCGCGGCCATCAGCACCCGCGGAGTAATCTGCCAACGAAAGCCCCATTTGTCCTTGCACCAGCCGCACATGATTTCCTCGCCGCCGTTTTCGACGATCGCCTTCCAGTAGCGGTCGGTCTCCGCCTGGTCGTCGGTATATACCTGCAGCGAATAGGCATCGTTGGGCGTGGTGTGTGGCCCTGCATTTAGGAGAACGTAGGGCAAGCCAAACAGCGTCATTTCGACGATCTGGACCGCGCCTTCCTGCGTGCCCGCAACGTCGGACTTGGGGCGCACGACAGTGTCGATCCGGGTGTCCGGAAAGGTCTCGGCATAGAAGTTCGCCGCATCCTCCGCCTCGGAATCAAACCAGAGGAATACCTTCGCCTTGGCATCAGCCATTGTCGTGCTCCCGCGCGGCGATCAGGTCCGCGTCGATTGCCTTGGCCTCGACATACGCCGGGCGCGTCTGGAGCCGTTCGGCATAGGCCACGAAAACGTCGCGCTTGGGCAGAGTGCCGAATTCGACGCCCCAAATCGCTTGGCTGCCGACATAGACGTCCGCCATGGTGAACCGGTCGCCGCACACATAGTCGCGCCCCGTCAGCATGGCCTCCATAGTATCCACCGCACGGTCATAACTGCCGAAGCCAAGCATGCCCTGCTTCTGCGGATCGTCGCCGGGGCTCCAGCCCATGCTTTTCGATGTCACCGCCTGCTCCACCGGGCCCGCTGCGAAGAAGAGATAACGGAAATAGTCCGCCTTCTCGTGCGCGTCGGGCAGCAGCCCCGCGTCCGGATGCATCTCTGCCAGATAATGGCAGATCGCCGCCGCTTCGGTTACCACGTGATCGTGGTCGCCCCCATTTGCACTGGCATGGTGATGCACCAGCGTGGGAAACTTGCGCATCGGATTGGCCTTCACGAAGGCCGCGGGCTGATCGGGACCGTATTCGACCAGCACCTGATCGTAGTCCGCGCCGACTTCGTGCAGGGCCCAGCGGGCGATCTGCCCTCGGCTCATCGGATTGGTGTAGAAGGTATAGTCCGCCATCGTTCATGCCTTACCTTCGAAAATCGGTTCGAAGTCGCCGAATATCATGCGCTTTCCGTCGAACGGCATATCCATCATTTCCTGCCACCGCTCGTCGGTTTCCATGCTCGCCATGCATGTGGCGGCGGTTTCCTTGTCCGGCCAGACGAGCCAGCTGAAAACGACCACTTCCCCGTCTTCGAGGGCCACGGCCTTCGGGAAGTCGGTGTGCTTGCCTTCGGGCACGTTGTCGCCCCAGGCCTCCATCATGGAAACGGCGCCGTATTCCTTGAACAATGGCCACGCCTTGCGCGCATGGTCTGCGTATTTCTGCTTGTTGGCTGCGGGAACGGGCGTGAGAAACCCGCTGATATAGGTCATAGCATGCCTCCGTGATTCACTGGTGTCGCCAGAATGCGCCTTTGATGTGGCGATGCGAAGACCAAAACGTCACCTTTGCCGCATCGCCCAGCGCAGCGTGCGCCCCAGGCCCCAGGTGGTTGCGCGGGCGGGAAAGGCGGCGAGGCCGGGGCGGCTCAATCCCAGCATCGAGCGCGCAAAGGGCGGCAGCAGCAGCACCGCTTCCGCCGCAATCGACTGTTGCAGGGCGGCAGGGAAGCCTTTCGGGCGGATTGCCAGAACCCACTCCGCGACCTCGCGCGCTTCGGTGGAGGTGGCAAGGTCGCTGCGCAAAGCCCGCATGATCGCGTCTGCCTCCGCTACGTTCGTCGGCACCGGATCGGCACCGAGCGCGCGCCCGATCACCGCCATCTGGGCGTAATATTCGTCCTGCTGCGCCAAGGGCATGTCGGGCCGGGCATGGCGCAGGTAGGCGGCGAGGAAGCTCGACGCCTCGGAAATATGCACCCATGCCGCCGTGCGTGGATCACGCGCGGAATAGGTCGTGCCATCGGGCAGGGTGCCGGCAATCTTCGTGTGGATCCGGTTGACCCGCGCAATCGCCTCCTGCGCGCGGTCGCGGTGGCCGAAGGTGGTGACCGAGATGAACTGCGCGGTGCGGTGGAAGCGCCCCTGCGCATCCTCGCGAAAATTGGAATAGTCGAGCACGCCCTGCAGCGCGGCGGGGTGGAGCATCTGCAGGAACAGCCCTCGGATGCCGCCGATCATCATCCCCATCACATCTGCGTGGACCATCCGGATCGGCGAGTCCCTGGCAAACAGCGCCTCGTCCGATGGCGGCGTGTGGTCGGACGGTACTTCGCCCTTGTTGAAGGCCGCGCGCACCTGCCGCAAGATCGCATTGCGCACAGGATCGAACACCGGGTCGAGTTTCGTGGCGAGAGGATCGCGGCGGGGTGAAGGCGCTGGCATGACGACCATGAGATACAATGTGCGGGCGCCAATGGGAATTGCTTCGTCTTCCCCCACTCGCCGGCAGCCCGCCCGCCGGGAGCCCGCTTGCCCAAAGCCTGCTTGCTTGGCCCGCGCAACCTCTCTAGGTCCGCCAGCGATGACCGACGACAAGACATTCCAGCCCTCCGACACCACCATTCTGGGCGCGCCCGACACCAAGGTGAACGTGCGCGAGACCTTCGGGGTAGATATCGACTGGGACGTTCCCGCCTTCAGCAAGGCGGACGACCGCGTGCCCGACCGTGACGACAGCTACGTGTTCGACCCGGACACCACGCTCGCGATCCTTGCAGGCTTCGCGTTCAATCGGCGGGTTATGGTGCAGGGCTATCACGGCACCGGCAAGTCGACCCATATCGAACAGGTTGCCGCGCGGCTCAACTGGCCGTGCGTGCGCATCAACCTCGATGCCCATATTAGCCGTATCGACCTCGTCGGGCGCGATGCGATCGTGCTGCGCGACGGGTTGCAGGTGACGGAATTTCGTGAAGGCCTGCTGCCCTGGGCGCTGCAGCACCCAGTCGCGCTGGTGTTCGACGAATACGACGCGGGCCGCCCCGACGTGATGTTCGTGATCCAGCGCGTGCTCGAAGCGCAGGGCAAGCTGACCCTGCTCGACCAGAACCGCGTGATCCGCCCCAATCCGGGCTTCCGCCTGTTCGCGACCTCGAACACGGTCGGGCTGGGCGATACCAGTGGGCTGTATCACGGCACCCAGCAGATCAACCAGGGCCAGATGGATCGCTGGAACGTGGTCGTGGGGCTCAATTACCTGCCCGCCGAGACCGAGGTCGAGATCGTTTCCACCAAGGCGCCGGAAATGGAAAAGAAAACCATTGCCGACATGGTGAAGGTGGCGGACCTTTCGCGCCAGGGCTTCATGAACGGCGACATCAGCACCGTGATGAGCCCGCGCACGGTGATTAGCTGGGCGCAGAATACCGCGATCTTCAAGGATATCGGCTTCGCCTTCCGCGTCACGTTCCTCAACAAATGCGATGAAGCGGAACGGATGCTGGTGGCCGAATACTACCAGCGCGTGTTCGGCACGGACCTGCCCGAAAGCGTCGTCGGCTCTGCCTGACGCCTTAGGCGCTGTGGCGCTGCTCGGCGCCTGAATTTCCGCGGACGCGGTTGGCTGAGAGGTGCGCGATGGGCGAGGTCTGCATGCGCTCAAACGTGGCCTGTCGGTGTGTCAGTTGTTCGGCCGGTACGGCACGGCTGAACAGGTAGCCCTGCAACTGGGTGCATTGCGTTTCGCGGATGCGTTCGAGCTGCTCGGTATTCTCGACCCCCTCCGCAGTGGTTCGCATATTCAACTGGGTTGCGAGCGCGATCACCGCGCGCACGATGGCGTCGCTATCTTCCCGCACCGCCATGTCGCCCACGAAGCGGCGGTCGATCTTGATCTTGTCGAACGGGAAGGCGCGCAGATAATTGAGCGAGGAATAGCCGATCCCAAAATCGTCGAGCGCGATCTGCACGCCGAGCGCGCGGATCTTGTGCAAAAGCGCGATCGTTTCCTGGTTCTCCTGCATCAGTACGGTTTCGGTAATCTCCAGCTCCAACCTGTGGGCCGACACATTGCTGGCCGCGAGCGCCTGGACGATGGTGGTGTAAAGGTCTGCACCCCCCCTCGTCTGCACCGGTGAGAGATTGACCGAGACCGTAAGATGGTCGGGCCAGCGCGATGCTTCGGCCAGCGCCTCGCGCAGCACCCATGCGCCGATCGATACGATCTGGCCGGTTTCTTCCGCAATGGGCACGAATTCGTCCGGGCTCACAGAGCCGCGGACGGGGTGATTCCAGCGCAGCAGCGCCTCGTAACCCACGACTTGCGTGGTCTGAGTATCGACCAGCGGCTGATAGTGCAGCTGCAGTTCGCCCCTTACCAGCGCGGAGCGCAGATCGACCTCCAGCTTGCGGCGTTCCTGAAACCGTTCCTGCATGGACTTGTCGAACAGCACGGCAGCGCGGCGTCCATTGGCTTTCGCCTGGTACAAGGCAAGGTCGGCAGCCTGCATCACCTCGTCGCCGCTCGTGCCATCGGCTGGCGCGAAGGCGACGCCCACGCACGCGCCGAGCTGGGCCTTCTGGCCTTCGATCTCCACCGGATCGTTCATCGCCTCCACCACCGTGTCGGCGAATGCGATGACCTGCTCGCGGCTGGCCGGACCCTCGATCAGCACTGCGAATTCATCGCCGCCGATGCGGGCGACCAGCATTCCCGGCCGGGCAAGTGCCTCGATCCGTTCGCCCGCCTGTCGCAGCGCCCGGTCGCCGCCTGCATGGCCGAAACTGTCGTTGATCTGCTTGAAATGATCGAGATCGATCGCGAGGATCGCGACCAGGCCGTTATCTTTGCGCCGCGCGAACGCGCGCGACACACTGCTGTTGAACAGCGCACGGTTGGGCAGGTCTGTCAGCACATCGTAATGCGCCATATACGTGACTTTCTCCTCCGCTGCGCGGGCGCGGGTCACGTCTGCCACGAAGCCACGCCAGTAGCGCCGCTCGCCATCGCTGGAGGTCACCTTGCGTGCAGAAATAGACCACCAGCGTTTCTTGCGATCGATGATTACGGGCACGACCAGCCGCTGGAAGCTTTGATCCTGACCGCCCATCAGTCGCAGCTCGTCACGTTCAGGCGAATCGTAGAACAGATCGAGCAGTTGCATCCCCTCCAGCGTTTCTGCCGTTTGGCCCGCAGCTTCGCAAAAGCGCGGGCTGGGCCGGAGGATGCGCCCCTTCTCGCTACATTCGAACAGCCAGTCGCTGCCATCCTGATCGTATTGGTTGAGCAGCAGCTGGATCGTGTCATTTGCCTCTGTCAGCTTGCGTGTGCGCAGCCGACGCGTAGCGAACATGTAATGGAGGTGGAAAACCGCCCAATGGATGGTGAAGAAGCTTGCCACTGCAACCATGGCCGCGCCTGCGGCCGTGGCGGTCCCTGCAAGCGACATGGGAATGAGGATCGCAAGGCCGTTGATCGCAGCACTGAGCACGGCGGCTCGCGGAATAGCGAGCAGAGCAACCGCCTCGATCCACATCAGCATCACCGCGATCGGGACGAGCACGATCAGCAGGTCCGCCGGGGCGTTGAACAGCGCGATGGCATTCAAGACCGCCAAGTGCAGCGTTCTAGCCAGCACGACACGTCTCACCAAGGCGAGATTTTCGCGGTTTGAGTGTGTCTGGTTCCTGTAGCGACGATCGACATGGACCTGACACATCGCGATGCAGCCGCCGCTCACCATCATGGCGAGCATGAAAGGCAGCGGCATGAAGGTGGCGAAGATCGCCGCCAGAATGGCAATGCGCAGTAAATCGTAGGTCAGGTAGGGTGTGATGCAGATATGTTCGAGCCTGCAGCGCGCCCACCATTCGCGGTCTTTCGCTTCCGGTACATGGTCGATCAATTGAAGGTGGAATAGTTTGTACAGAAAGCTGCCGCGCTTGATCCGCGATACGGCCAAGGGTTGATCAATCGGGGGCAGGAGGAGCGAGCGATTTTCCACGGCTATTTTGCTTATAGGTGATTGGTAAATCAACAGTTTCTTGTGCGCCACTATAGTTGTGCGGGATGCGGCGCGCGGTTGTCGCTGGCGATATTTTCAGGCTTCGAGTAGGTAAGGCGGATGGCGGGGCGCGGCTCCAGAGACGATGACCTGATCGGGGGCAGCTCGGCCCCGGGGTACCATCGCGGCTATTATGCGACCCACGAAAGCATGGTCGAAGACCCGTGGGACGATGACGACGACGATCTGGATTACGAGCCCGCCGGCCCCGGATTTGCCGACCGCGCGCTGGCCGTGCTGCAAGCGCACGAAACCCGGTACTGGGCGGTGCGCGTCGCTGCCGGGTTCCTGTTCCTGCTGGTCCTGATCATCGCCTGGCTGGCGATAACCGCGCCGCTTTCCAAGTCCCTCGAACCGATCGCCCCGCCGCAGCTCACGCTGCTTGCTGCGGATGGCACGCCCATCGCGCGCAATGGCGCGGTGTACGACGAGCCGGTCGATATCGACCGGCTGCCCGATCATGTAGTGAATGCGTTTCTCGCCACCGAAGACCGCCGCTTTTACAGCCACTGGGGGGTCGATCCGCGCGGGCTGGCGCGCGCCACGATCAACAATTGGTCTGGCGGCCCGACCCAGGGCGGCAGCACGATCACCCAGCAGCTCGCCAAATTTACCTTCCTGACGCCCGAGCAGTCCCTGTCGCGCAAGGCGCGCGAGATGCTGATCGCGTTCTGGCTGGAATCGTGGCTGACCAAGGACGAGATCCTCGAACGCTATCTCTCCAACGCCTATTTCGGGGACAACACCTACGGCCTGCGGGCCGCGAGCCTGCATTACTTCTATCGCCAGCCCGAAAAGCTGACGCCGAACCAGGCGGCGATGCTGGCGGGCCTGCTGAAGGCGCCATCGGCCTATGCCCCCTCGCACCATTACGAGCGCGCGGTACGCCGGATGCAGGCGGTCAAGGCCAGCCTGGTTTCCGCAGGTTACCTGTCGGCGGACGAGGCAGAGCGGATGCGCCCGCCAGAGCTCGACATGCGGCTGGTCAACGATCTGCCTACCGGCACCTATTTCGCCGACTGGGCACTGCCCGAGGCGCGCGACCGCACGCCGCCCGGCTTCGCCGTTCAGGCCCTGACCACCACGCTCGATGCGCGACTGCAGAACATCGCGCGCGATGTGATCGCCAGTGCCCCGCTGGGCGATGCGCAGGCCGCGCTGGTGGCGATGCGCCCCAATGGGGAAGTGGTGGCGATGATCGGCGGGAAAGACTATTCCGCCAGCGCCTTCAACCGGGCCACACAGGCGCGCCGCCAGCCCGGCTCCACCTTCAAGACGATCGTCTATCTCGCCGCGCTGGCAGAAGGTTTCGAGCCGGACGATCCGGTGAGCAACCGGCCTTTCACGGAAGGCAGTTACCGCCCGGAAAACTACGACGGCCGCTATTCCGATTTCCTCACCCTGAAGCAGGCGTTCGCTCGATCGAGCAACGTGGCGGCCGTGCGGCTGTTCAACGAGGTCGGCAGTGACAGGGTGCTGGATCTTGCGCGCGATCTGGGCATCTCCAGTCCGATTACCCGCGGCGACCCCAGCGTGGCGCTGGGCACGGCCGGAATGTCGCTGATGGAACTGACCGCGGCCTATGCCGGTATCGCGGGCAATTCGTACCCCGTTCGCCCGACCGGATTCGTGCGCGAGCAGCGTGGATTGTGGGACCGGATCTTCAACGCTCCGCGCAGCTTTTCCAACTCCACGCACCGCGAGATGGAGGAACTGCTGCGCGCCGCGATCAACGAAGGCACGGGCCGCAACGCTGAGCTGCCCGGCCTCAATTTCGGCAAGACGGGGACCACGCAGAACAATCGCGATGCGCTGTTCGTTGGCTATGCGGGCGATCTGGTGGTCGGCGTGTGGGTCGGGAACGACGACAATACCCCGCTCGACGGGATAAGCGGTGGCGGCCTGCCTGCGCGCATCTGGAAAAGCTTCATGCTGCGCGCACAGGGAGCCTCCGAAACCGCGCCAGCCAGGCGGCGGAATCCTGCCGGTCCGGTCGAGCCGCTCGATGTACCCGACGCAAGCGAGATACCCGATCCGGTAGAGGAGGAAGGGCGCGAGCTGATTATCGACGAGAGCGGTATCACGGTGCGTGCGGAAGCTCCGCCGATCGACGCGCCACCCGATGCGCCGCGCACCGCGCCGGAGCTCACCCCGCTGCGAGAGGAAGAGGCTGCACCCGCCAACTAGCGGGCTGCGCGATCAGGAGTCGCCGGGTTCGATCCGCTGGATCATCACGTTCATCACCGCGCTGGCGCGGGGCCGGTCGCGTTCTTCCTGCCATGCTTCCACGGTCACATTGGCGCTGCGTCGGCCCAGCTTGGTAATCCGTGCCTTGGCGAAGAGCGGAGCCTTTTTGGCTGCGGCCAGAAACTGCACGGTGATGTTGATCGGCTTGAGCTGCGCGTCCTCGCCATTTTCGCTCAGCGCCACGCGCAGCGCGGCATAGCCTGCGGTTTCCAGCAGCCCGCTGGTCGCTCCGCCGTGGAAGTGGCCTGGCCGCCCTTCGATGGCATCGATGCCCGAAACGCACAGCACCGGCACGCCATCTTCGAAGCCGGAAACCTCGATCCCGAGCGAGCGCGCATAGTTCGAAAGCAGGTCGGGGCGGTCGATCTCAGCCATTCTTCGCTGCTCCCCCGCTTGCATTGCCGATGGTCATGTAGACTGCCGCCATCGTCGCCACCGGATCGTCCGGGTCGCCATCATGCGCAATCCCGCGCACGAATGCGGCGGAGCGGGTGGTCCGGAAGCATTCGCAGCGCGCGATCACATCCGCCTTCTCGCCCGCCGGGCGCTGGTAATCGACCCGCATGTCCAGCGTGGCGACGGGCACGAAGCGTTTCTCGCGCGTCCAGATCGCCATTCCGCCGCCCATGTCGAGCATCGAGAAGATCGGGCCGGACGCGATCACGCGGCGCACATCGTCGCCCACCAGATCCTCGCGCCACGGCAGGGTCAGCTCGGTCCAGTCCTCGCCGTGCGCGCGATAGGCAAGGCCCAGCCAGCCGGGGTGTCCGCCCGCGAACAGGAAGGGGGAGGCGGCGGCCGGATCGAACACCGCACTCGGATCGCGGTGCGGGGATTCCTGTGGCGAGGTTTGCTTCTCCATGCGCCGCCATCTGTGCGGTGCGCGCGGCGATGACAATGTTTTAATTCGCTCTGCAGGCCCCGGGTTGGGAGGTTCGCCGCGGCGCGACGGAGGTGCCGCGCGCATTGAACAGGGAGCCTTAATGCCATGAACCTGCCCAGAATCCTGCTCGACAATCTGCCAAACCTCACCGACGCGGTGGGCCTGGTCGGCAGCTTTGTCGAACAGCCTGCGAACGACGACCGGATCGTCTATCTGATGGTCTTCCTGTACGAGACCTACCCGCCCGAAGCGATGCTCTGACCGGGTCACCGCCGATGCATGTCGATCCTGCACTGCGAGCCTTTGCCAGCGACGAGGCGCGGATGGCCGCAGCGCAGGATCGCGTGCGCCGGGCGGGCGAGTGCTGGCGGGCGCGGGCCGATGTCGCCGCCGTGCTCGCCGATTGCGCGACATGGGCGGCGGGCGCGCCGTTGGCCGGTTGTGCCGCGCTCACCGGCTTGCTGCAGCTGGACCGTGCGCGCGCCTTTGCTGACGGCGTGCTGACTGCGATGGCCGAAGCATGGCGCGCCGATCCACTGGCGCAGCTGCCGTTTCGCCATAGCGCCTCGGGCGGGATCGACGCGCTGCAACTATACCGGGTGGACGGCGTCAGCCTGTCGTTGGTGGCGATGCAACCATCGGTGCCTGCGCCTGTGCGATCGATCACTTTTACCGATTGCGAGCGGTACGAGATCGTACTTGCGGGCACCGGGCGGGCGATCGCCTTTTATGACGAGGGGGGAGGCCCGCCGCGAGAGAAGGTTTTCCTGCTGAGCCCCGGACGAAGTTTCAGCGGCGATGTCCGGCATTCGCGCGCTGTCGTGCAGCTGGACGCGCCGCTGGTTCTGCTGCGGCTGGCGAAGGAGCCGGAGCACCCGCAACCGACCCGCGAGGTCGACATCGCGACGGGATCGGTGCTGCACCGTGCGTCGGCCAGCCCGGCGGACAGCCGGATCGAACTTGCCGCAGCGGTGCTGGGTGCGATGGGCCGCAGCGATGCGGCGCAGCCTCTGGCCGCCTACGCCTGTGGACAGGCGGGGGAGGGCGCCCGCTGGCAGGCGCTGCGCAATGCGCTGGCGATCGATACCGCGACGGGATTCGCGGCCCTGTGCCGGATTGCGGGCCAGACGGACGATCCGGTCCGGCCCGATGCCCAGGCTCTTCTCCACTCTCTGTGCACAGCCTATCCACAGCTCGCCAAGCTAAGGGAGGGGCTATGCCAAGCGAGCTGAATCCGGTCGTTTCCGGGCCGCTGAGCCTGGCCGAGTGTGTTGCGGCGATCGATGAAATCGGCTTTGACCCGCGAGATGAGACGTCGCTGACCCACGCCGCTGCTGCACTTGCCGGGCTGGCGGCCAACCCGACCTTCCTTGGCGATTACCTGATCGACCAGATCACCGGCGCGGCACGCAGTGCCGCGACGGCCTACGGCCCGCAGGCGATCATGCTGCGAGGGCCCGGGAATGGCTATTTCGTGCGCGCCAATATCTGGCCCGCGCCCGGCGATCCGGCGTTTCAGGCAAGCGGTGCGGCCAGCTTCGTCTATGGCCTGCCGCACGATCACAATTTCGATTTCCTGACCGTCGGCTATTTCGGGCCGGGTTATGTCAGCGATTATTACGAATATGATTACGAAAGCGTCGAGGGGAGGCCGGGCGAAGCCGTTGATCTGCGGTTCGTGGAGCGGTCTGCACTGTCGCCGGGCCGCGTGCTGCACTATCGCGCCCACCGCGATGTGCACTGCCAGCATCCGCCGCAGAGCCTTTCCGTCTCGCTCAACATCTGTGCCGCAAACCCCGCGCAGGGGTGGTTCGACCAGTACCGCTTCGATGTCGAGGAAGGGCGGATTGACGGCGTGCTCAATCCCAGCGCGAACGAGGTCATGCTGCGAATGGGCGCCACTTTGGGCCATAGTCGGACATGCCAGCTTGCCCGAGACTTCGCGGGCACGCACCCCGGCTTCGCGATTCGGCGTCTTGCTGGCGAACTGCGCGGCTAGATCAGCGGATCGTTCGCCGCAGCGTCGATCGCGGCCTGCAGGATGATCGTCGCGGCCTCTGCGTCGATCCGCTCGGCGCGCTTGCGGCGGCTGACGTCCAGCCCGATCATCGCCGCCTCGGCGCTCTGGGTAGACCAGCGTTCATCCCACAGCAGCACGGGCAGGGCGAAAGCTTCCGCCAGATTGCGGGCATAGGCCCGGCTTGCCTGCGCGCGCGGCCCTTCGCTGCCGTCCATATTTCGCGGCAGGCCGATCACGATCCCGCGCACGCCGCGCCCTTCCATGATGCTGCGCAGTTCGTCCCGGTCGCGGCCAAACTTGCCGCGCGGCAGCGTCTTGAGCGCACTCGCAAAGCGCCATCCGGCATCGCATACCGCAACGCCGATGGTCTTCGTGCCAAGGTCCAGCCCGATCAGCGCGCCGCCATCGGGCAGCGCATCGGCCAGGCCGGCTGCGCTTGTGACTATGAGTTCGCCGCCGCCCATTCGCGCACCCGGGTCACCACGTCTTCCTGCACATTGCGCCAGAAAAGCGGGATGTCGTAGACGTGATAATTGCGCCCCGGCAGCACGGCGGAGCCCATTTCGGGCGGATCGCCGATGCGCAGGATGCCCTGCTTGTCGCACCGTGCCCCCACCGCGCCAGGCACCAGATCGCCCGAGGCCAGGTTCTCGCTCGGCACCAGCGTGCCCTTATTGTCGTCCGCCGGGGCGGTGCTGTTCTGGAAGCCGGTAATCGGGTTCACGCACAGGATCGGGGTGTCGCCGCGCGGCTCGCCATCGAAGCCGGGGCTGGCGCGGAAACGGCTGAGCAGCTGCGTGGGGTCGCCATCGTCGGCAAAGCTCGCCCAGCTCAGGATGCAGCCGCTATCGTTGGATCGCTGGCAGGCGGGCAGCGGCAGCACCGGCAGATCGTGATCGAGCGAGATCGGCCAGCCGACCGCGTAGACCGCAGCGATGCGATCCTCCACCGGGCGGCCCTTTACACGTTCGCGCAGCAGCCGCAGCAGGTGGAGCGAACCCTGGCTATGCCCGGCGAGCACGATGGGCCGGTCTTCGTCCACGCTTTCGAGGAAGTAGTCGAACGCCTGCTCCACGTCGCGATAGGCGGCGTCCAGCGCCTGTTCCGCCTCCGGCTTGTCGGTGATGAATGCGCCGACCGTCGCCTGGCGATACTTGGGCGACCAGATTTCAGCGGCGCGGTTGAACGGGCTGGCCAGTCCGCGCAGGAACAGCTTCGCGCGGTCCTCCGTCTCCTTGTCGCCCAGCCGCGCGTTCCACTGGATGTCGCGGTCGAGATTGGTCGGGATGTAGCTGGTGGGATGGACGAAGAAGACCGCGAAAGGCGGTGCCTCATCGGTCTCGTCGGCAGTCAGGCGGCGCGATCCGGCCTTGCTCGCCTGTTCCACCAGCGTGCCCTCGTCTTCGCTGCGCGGCAGCGGGTTCTTGGTCTCCGCGATAGCAGGCTGATAGCGTGAGGGATCGTTGGTCCCGATCCCGGGGCGCGAATACCACATGCCCGGATCGGCATAAGCGTTGTCGGCCAGCGATTCCTGCTCGACGAACTCGGTGTTCGGAACGAGGGCGATCTCGGTCGCCTTTTCGGACCAGTAATTGAGCGCGAGCAGCCCGACGATGACCAGCACGATCATCGTGACGATGAAATAGAGAAAGGCGCGGACCATCGAGTTCCCCCTTTATACGCTTTCCGGCTTGGCTTTGCCGGCGTCCTGCGCGGCCTGCGTGACGTCGTTCATTTCCGAGCGGCGCACCAGCGCGACCTTGAGCATGGCGAGCAGCGGGTCGGCCATCAGCAGGCCGATGATGCCGAACAGCAGGCCCATGATCAGCTGCGCGCCCAGCACCAGCGCGGGCGGCAGATCCACGGTCTTGCGAGCGATCATGGGGATGACAACGTACCCGTCGAACGACTGTACGACGAAATAGATGATGATCGCGGCAATTCCGGTGTCGACCCCGGCGGAGAAGCCCACGGTCACCATCAGCAGGCCGGAAATGACCGC
Source organism: Erythrobacter sp. (assembly GCA_009993635.1). Taxonomy (GTDB): domain Bacteria; phylum Pseudomonadota; class Alphaproteobacteria; order Sphingomonadales; family Sphingomonadaceae; genus Alteriqipengyuania. Next base: position 55,540 of record JAACTC010000005.1, read on the forward strand.
GCCGATATTGGGAATGAAGGCCAGAAGGCCTGTCAGGATGCCGAGCAACGCGGCCATCGGCACGCCGACTATCGCCAGCGCGGCCCAGGTGAAGAACCCTTCGAACACCATCCCGACCACGCGGCCCGCCATCAGGCGGCGCAGGGTGAGTGCCATCTCGGCCAGCGTCTTGCGCAGTTCGCTGCGGCCGTTGCGCGGGGCCATCCACTCGACGCCGCGTTCGTACAGGTTGGGCTCCAGCGCGACGTAGATGCCGATGATCAGGATGATGGCGGTGGTGCCGAGTACGCCCGCAATCCCGCCGATCGCGCGGGTGACGGTGCCGACGCCGCTGACAACCTGATTCGCCATCGACTGCGCTTCGGATAGCGAGATCTGAAACCCGTTCTGCTGCGCGACGCCGATCAGGTCGCTGAGCTGGTTTTCGATGATCGAGGGGAGGGCGGATGCCTGATCGGCGATCTGCGATCCGGCGAAATAGCCCAGCCAGGCGAGAAAGGCGACCGCGAGCAGCAGGACAAGCGCGATCCGCGCGTTGCGCGGGATCGGCAGAAACCGGCCAAACAGCCGCGACCCGCCATCGATCATGGAGGCAAAGACGAGCGCGGCGAAAATAACCAGCAATGCCTGCGAGATATAGACTGCCAGCGCCACCAGACCGATCACGCTGGCCCAGACCAGCGCCCGGTTGACCTCGTGCCGCAGCCTGGGGTTTGCAATATAGGCCGGGCTTGCACCGCCCCAGCTATCAAGCTCTGTCATGGTGGTGGGCATGGGCGGGCCGCCGGTCCCGGCCGGGGGCTGCTTTTCGCCTTCAGGCCTGGCGTCGCCGCCGCCCTTTTGATCCGATTGGCCCATCGCCTTGCCCCTCAATCCTGCTTGGCGGGGGTGTTGGTGTGGGTCGGGCGCAGCGTGGTGAAGGCGCGATCGCCGCGCATGGCACCGAACCAGCTGAACGGGTTCCAGTCAGCCGTCCCGTCGAGCGAGAAGGTGATGAATTCCGCCCGGCCGCCGATATTGGCAAGCGGCACCGGCCCGCCAAGGCCCTGTTGCGCCACGCTGGCGCGACTGTCGGCGGAATGGTCGCGATTGTCCCCCATCACGAACACCGCATCGTCGGGGATGAGGATTTCGTCGTAGTTGTCGAGCTGTTGGTCGGGCAGGGCGTCGATGACGAGATAGCTGGCACCATTGGGCATGGTCTCGCGCAGCACCGGCACCTTGCATTTCTGCACGCCGTCTTTTCCCATGACGATCTCGAACCCGGGTTCTACGCAAGGGGTGTTGACGTCATAGGGCAGCAGCATGTCGGGTTCGACTTCCTGCTTTACGGGCTTTCCGTTGAGAATGATTTGCCCGTTGCGGACCGCAATCCGGTCTCCCGGAAGGCCGACCACCCGCTTGATGTAATCCTCGCTGCGCTCAGGGTGCACGGGAATCACGATGTCGCCGTATTCGGGCGTGCCGCCGAACAGGCGCCAGGTGCCACGCGGCAGCATGTGGAAGGTGATCGACGCCCAGGAATAGCCGTAAGGATACTTGCTGACGATCAGCCGGTCGCCGACCAGCAGATTGGGCAACATGCTGGGCGAGGGGATGTAAAACGGCTTGGCGACGAAGCTGTGGAACGCCAGCACCGCCAGCAGCATCAGCGCAAGCCCGCGGAATTCGGCGAACCAGTTGACCTTGTCGTCGTCGCTGGTCTTGTCTGCGGATTTGGTGTCGCTCATGCCGGTTACGTTGCTCATTGCGGGAAAGCCTCGATGATCACGAAGGCTTGCGCCCATGGATGATCGTCGGTGAGGGTGAGGTGAACGTGCGCCACATGGCCTTCCGGCGTAATTTGCGCAAGCGCCTTGGCAGCGCCATGTGCCAGTTCGAGAGTGGGCGCACCCGAGGGCGCGTTAACCACGCCGATGTCCTTCATGTAGACGCCGCGGCGAAAACCTGTGCCCACCGCCTTGGAGAACGCTTCCTTGGCCGCGAACCGCTTGGCGTAGGTGCCCGCGATGGTGAAGGGACGGCGGCGGGCCTTGGCGCGCTCTTTCTCCGTAAACACGCGGTTCTCGAACCGCTCTCCATACCGGTCGAGCGAGTTCTGGATGCGCTCGATATTGCACAGGTCCGATCCCAGCCCGATGATCATGCCGCGCGCACCAGCAGAACCGTCAGCAGGATCAGCGCGATATAGTGCAGGATCACCTGCGTTTTGACGAGATCGTGCGAGGTATCGCCCTTCGCCATGCGCAGCGTCATCGTGTAGCCGCCGATCTGGAGCAGCGGCCAAACGATGGCAAACACGGTCAGCGCACCCGAGTTGAGCGAAACGCCCAGCAGAAAGATGCTCAGCAGGAAGGGAACGGCTCCGGCGAACAGCCAGAACCGCTGGCTGCGCGTGATTTCGGCAGGATTGCTCACCGTGCGTCGTCCATCAGATCGCGCATCCGGCGGATCGCGGGCTCCAGCCCGGTGAAGATCGCTTCGCCGACCAGGTAGTGGCCGATGTTCAGTTCGGCGAGCTGGGGAATCGCGGCGATCGGCTGCACATTCTCGAAGGTCAGCCCGTGGCCCGCATGGGGTTCGATCCCGTTCTTCGCTGCAAGCGCCGCCATGTCCGCAATCCTCTTCAGCTCCACCGCGCGCTGCTCACCCGTCGCGTGCGCATATTCGCCGGTGTGGAACTCTACCACCGGCGCGCCGAGACGCATCGCCGTTTCGAGCTGGCGCGGATCGGCTTCGATGAACAGCGAGACGCGGATGCCCGCATCGGTGAGCTGCGAGACGATCGGCGCGAGCTGGTTGTGCAGGCCTGCGGCGTCCAGCCCGCCCTCGGTGGTACGCTCCTCGCGCTTTTCGGGCACGATGCACGCCGCGTGCGGTTTATGGCGCAGCGCGATCTCCAGCATTTCCTCGGTTGCCGCCATTTCGAGGTTGAGCGGCAGGTCGGTCGCCTCCTGAATCCGCTTCAGATCGTCGTCGCGGATATGCCGCCGGTCTTCGCGCAGGTGGGCGGTAATCCCGTCGCCGCCAACCGCCGCAACGATCTGCGCCGCGCGCACGGGATCGGGATGATCCCCGCCACGCGCATTGCGGATAGTGGCGACATGATCGATGTTCACGCCAAGGCGGAGCTTCTGAGTATTCATGTGCACGCCACTGCGCTTATCGCATCGTACATGACACCTTCTCCGGTCCAGATTTCCCTAAGGTCGACGCTTTCGTCAGAGGTCGTCAGCACAAGAGCCGTCTCGCGCTCGGGCAGAATGATGTTGCGCACCTGATATTTGCCTATGCCACCGCGTCGCTCGACAATTTTTACAGGAGTATCGCAGCCTTTCAGTGGGGCTTCGAATACCCATTGGCCCAGTGCCATGTAGCCGAGTGCCGGGTCGCTTTCCCACAGTGTATCGAGGGATTGCTTACTCAAGAGGCTGCCGCTCATTAGCGCGCGGTCGAACTGCAGAAGATCGAAAATCGGTCCGGCCAGCCCAGCGGACCAGCCATAGCGCGCTAAACGTGCGTCATAGGCGGCTTCCCGCCCGTGGTAGTCCCCCATCACACCGGGTTCGAAAATCCATGTGTTGGACAATTTTGCCGGTCCAACGATATTCGCTTGGAACAGGTTGTTGAGATCGCTGCCGGTGACAGCTTCAAGAATGGCACCAAGCACGATGTAGTCGCAATTATTGTACCGCCAATCTTCCGTCGGCGCCGTGCGATCTGCGGTGCACCAGTCGATGCCCGTTGGGCCATCAGTGTAGAAACTCGGCCACCCGTCAGCGCGCACCGGGCTGTCGTCGGGATTACGCAAGCCCGAACGGTGCTGAAGAAGTTGGCGGATCGTGGGAGAATCGATGTCGCTCGCCAGGGAAGGCAGGTAATTTTGAGCAGCGGCGTCCAAATCTATCGCGCCGGCTTCGACCTGCTGCATCACCATCACGGCGACGATCTGTTTCGTAACCGACGCCCACGGCCAGGCGGGTATCGTGTCGTCGTCATCACGCGGTGAGCTAAAGGTTGCGATCCTGCCCTCTCGGGAAATCCCGATGTCACCGCTGAAACCGGTGTTCAGGATATCGGCCGCGAGCCGCCCGTATGGTTTGTGAAGGGATCGTTCGGCACCGATGGCGTAGATTTCGGGCGGCAATTCATTGGCCAGCGCATCAGCCGCAATGGCCAGACCGGGCCTCAGTCGATTGCCCTCCTCAGCAATCGTCTGGCAGCCCGCCGCCGACAAGGCAGCAAGTGCCAGCAGGCACTTTTTCACTTCCGGCTCCCCGGCTTCGTGATCGGCACCGCTTTCAGATCGGCGGGCACATCTTCTTCCGCGTAGGTAGGGAAGGACAGCTGGATCAGCGGGAAGAAGGGCACGCCCATGTCCGCTTCGCCCGAAGACCGGTCGACCAGCGCGGCTTCGGCGATCACCTCGCCGCCTTCGCGCTTCACCGCCTCGATCGCCTCGACGCTCGATTTGCCGGTGGTGACCACGTCTTCCACCATCAGCACCTTCGCGCCTTTCTCAAGTGCAAAGCCACGGCGCAGCTCGAACGTGCCCTCCGGGCGTTCGAGGAACATTGCGTTCTTGCCCAGCGCGCGGCCCAGTTCGTGCCCTATAATAAGGCCACCCATCGCCGGGCTGACGACGATATCGATCTGGCTGCGAATTTCGCGGGGGATTTTCTGGCTGAGCGCAAACGCCATGCGTCCGGCACGCTCCGGGTCCATCAGCACCCGCGCACACTGGAGGTAATGTGCGGAATGGCGGCCCGAGCTGAGCAGGAAATGCCCTTCGAGCAGGGCATCGCACCCGCGAAGCTCGCCGATGATCTCTTCGTCCGTCATATTGGGGGGGCAGCTCCCAGCTAGGTTGGCTTTGCGCCTTATTGGAATTGATATTGCGCCGAACGCATTGGACGACCCGTGAATTCCCGTCTAGAGGCGCTTGAGAGTCGCGGCAAGCGCGCCTATAGCGCGAGCCCAAAATGACGTACGAGCGCCATTTCCGATGGCCGAATGCGTTTTTCTGCAAGGTTCGTAAGGAAAGCAGACCGACAATGCCAATTGCCGCCGCCTATCGCGATATCCGTGTTCTGATGATCGGGCTGATCGCCCTTCTTGGCCTCGCCTTCGCGGCGCAGGGGCTGTCTGCCGCAGCGCCGACCGCCGCCATGCCGACGACGGGCGCCGAAGCCGATGCGGCCGCTGCCGGTGACGCTTCGGGCGATGCCGCGGGTGCGGGTGAGGGCGAGGCTGCGTACGAGCATCTCGGCCCCGAATGGATCAAGGGCCAGCCCACGTCTTTCGAGGAAGACCCCTGGAAGAGCATGACCTTCCAGGATCAGTACACCGATGATGGCCAGTATGCGCTGGGCATGAACATGTATATCCTGACGCCGGTCATCGTGCTGATCAGCGCCTTCGTGTTCTTCCTGCTGCTGGTGGTGGTGGTCCGCTATCGCCGTCGTGAAGGCCGCGAGCCGTCGCGCACCACGCACAACACGCTGGTCGAGGTGATCTGGACGATCGTTCCGGTGCTGATCCTGATCGCGATCGCCGTGCCTTCGATCACGCTGCTTGCGCGCCAGTACAAGACCGCGCCCGAGGATGCGATCACCATCAAGGCGACCGGTTACCAGTGGTACTGGGGCTACACCTACGCCGATAACGGCGGGTTCGAGGTGATCTCCAACATGATGCCGCTCGAAGAAGCGGAAGCGAACGGCCTTCCCGGTCATCTGGCGGTGGATAACCGCATGGTCGTGCCGGTCGGCGTGCCGCTGCGCATCCAGACCATCGGCGCGGACGTGATCCACAGCTTTGCGGTGCCGAGCCTGTGGTTCAAGCTGGACGCGATTCCGGGCCGCCTGAACGAGCGTGTGCTGACCATCAACGAGCCGGGCATCTATTACGGCCAGTGCTCCGAACTTTGCGGCGCGCGCCATGCCTACATGCCGATCGCGATCGAAGCGGTTCCGATGGACAAGTGGCGCCAGTGGGTTCTTTCCAAGGGCGGGTCTTTCGGTGAAGATGCCGAGGTGGACGAAGACGCCAACGTGCAGGCCCCGGCCAGCGCGATGGAGGGTGCACCTGCGGCAGGCGATGGCCTGACGGCGGCGGATGATGGCAATGCGCCCTCGACCCCGGTGGATACCGGGGTGGCTGAAGAGGCGACGGCGGCCGAATAATCGGTCACCCCGCCTGCACGACGAGAACGAACCAGAATAGCGAAGAGAACTGACGCGACATGGCTACCACTGCTGATACCTTCCAGGCCCATGACGATGCGCATCACGAACATGATGCGGACCACAAGCCGGGCTTCTTCGCCCGCTGGTTCATGTCCACCAACCACAAGGACATCGGTACGCTGTACCTGATCTTCGCGATCATCGCGGGGGTCGTTGGCGGGACGATTTCCGGCATCATGCGCTGGGAACTGGCCGAGCCGGGTATCCAGGTGCTCAACATGGTCGCGCCGTGGCTTGGTGCCGATCCGGCTCAGATCGACCAGACGCTGCATTTGTGGAACGTGTTCATTACCGCGCACGGCCTGATCATGGTGTTCTTCATGGTCATGCCGGCAATGATCGGCGGCTTCGGCAACTGGTTCGTGCCGATCATGATCGGCGCGCCGGACATGGCGTTCCCGCGGATGAACAACGTTTCTTTCTGGCTGACCGTCGCAGGCTTCTTCTCGCTCCTGTTCTCCATGTTCGTGCCCGGCGGCATCGCCAACGGCGCGGGTACCGGCTGGACGGTCTATGCGCCGCTGTCGACCAGCGGTTCGGTCGGCCCTGCGGTCGACTTCGCGATCTTCTCACTCCACCTTGCGGGCGCAGGCTCGATCCTGGGTGCGACCAACTTCATCACCACCATCTTCAACATGCGTGCACCGGGCATGACCCTGCACAAGATGCCGCTGTTCGTGTGGTCGGTGCTGGTGACCGCGTTCCTGCTGCTGCTAGCGCTGCCGGTGCTGGCCGCCGCGATCACGATGCTGATCACGGACCGTAACTTCGGCACGACCTTCTTCGATCCGGCCGGTGGCGGCGACCCCGTCCTGTACCAGCACCTGTTCTGGTTCTTCGGCCACCCGGAAGTCTACATCATGATCCTGCCGGGCTTCGGCATGATCAGCCAGATCGTGGCGACCTTCAGCCGCAAGCCGGTGTTCGGCTACCTCGGCATGGCCTATGCCATGGTCGCGATCGGCGTGGTCGGCTTCATCGTGTGGGCGCACCACATGTATACCGTGGGCCTCGACGTGAACACGAAGATGTACTTCACCGCGGCCACCATGGTCATCGCGGTGCCCACCGGCGTGAAGATCTTCAGCTGGATCGCCACGATGTGGGGCGGCTCGATCGAGTTCAAATCGCCGATGGTATGGGCGATGGGCTTCATCTTCCTGTTCACCGTGGGCGGTGTGACCGGCGTCGTGCTGGCCAATGGCGGCATCGACGACAACCTGCACGACACCTACTACGTCGTCGCGCACTTCCACTACGTGCTGTCGATGGGTGCGGTGTTCAGCCTCTTCGCGGGCTTCTACTACTGGTTCCCGAAGATGAGCGGCCGCTGGCACTCCGAACTGCTCGCCCACATCCACTTCTGGGTGTTCTTCATCGGCGTGAACATGGTGTTCTTCCCGATGCACTTCCTGGGCGTGCAGGGCATGCCGCGGCGCTACCCAGATTACGCGGAAGCCTTCTCCTTCTGGAACGAGGTTTCGTCCATCGGCTACATCATCACCGCGGTTTCGGTGCTGATCTTCTTCGCCAACCTGGTGTATGCCTTCACCGTGGGTAAGAAAGCGGCTGCGAACTACTGGGGTCCGGGTGCGACCACGCTGGAATGGACGCTGTCCAGCCCGCCACCGTTCCACCAGTTCGAGACGCTGCCGGTGATCGAGGACCACCACGATTACCACGATCACCTGCCGCGCGAAGGCGACGCGAAGCCCGTGACGGCGTAATTTCCAGGCTCCTCGCTCGTCATTGCGAGGGGTGTAGCGATCAGGCAATCCAGGGCAGTCTTGCGCCGTTCTGGATTGCCACGCTGCCCGAAGGCCGCTGGCGATGACGATAAGATTGTGACCATGACCACCACGACGACCCTCATCACGCCGACCGCAGCGACGCCGATGTCGAGCCATTGGCGCGACTTCCTCGCGCTGACGAAGCCGGGCGTCGTTAGACTGGTCGTCTTCACCGGCCTGTGCGGCCTTCTCGCCGCGCCGGGCAGCATCAACCCGGTGCTCGGCTTCACCGCGATCCTGTGCATTGCGCTTGCGGCAGGCGGTGCGGCGGCGTTCAACCAGTGGTACGAAGCGGATCTCGACGCGCTGATGAAGCGCACGGCCAAGCGCCCGATCCCCGCAGGCCGCGTCAGCAAGAATGACGCGCGTGATTTCGCCAGCGTGCTGTGCGGTGCCTCGATACTGGTGATGGGCCTTGCGATCGGCTGGCTCGCCGCCGCGATCCTCGCCGTGTCGATTTTCTACTACGTCGTGATCTACACCATGTGGCTCAAGCCGCGCACACCCCAGAACATCGTGATTGGGGGCGGGGCGGGTGCCTTCCCTCCGCTGATCGGCTGGGTAGCGGTGACGGGTGACATCACGCTGACGCCGGTGCTGCTATTCGCGATCATTTTCTTCTGGACGCCGCCGCATTTCTGGGCGCTCGCGATGTTCGTGAAGGGCGACTACGCCAATGCCGGCGTCCCGATGATGCCTGTGGTGCATGGAGAGCGCGCGACGCGCTATCAGATCCTCGGCTATTCGCTGTTCATGGTGCCGCTGGCCGCCGCGCCCTGGTATCTCGGCACAGCGGGGATCGCCTATGGCGTCGCTTCGCTGGTGCTGACCGGGTTCTTTGCGGCGCTTTCCGTCCCCGTGGGTCTGCGCACCTCGGTTTCGGGTGACACGATGAAGCCGGAAAAGCGGCTTTTCGCCTATTCGATCGTCTATCTATTCGCGCTGTTCGGTGCGCTTGTGGTCGATCGCGTGCTTCAGAACGCAGGGGTAATCGCATGACCGACGACAAGCATCCCCCGCGCATGACGCCCGAGGAAGAGGCGCGTTTCAAGGAGGCGCGCAAGGGCCGCAATCTCGCCATCGGCGGGGCACTGCTGTTCTTTGCGATCCTGTTCTACGCGATCACCATCGTGAGGATGGGCGACTGATGGCATCCGCTGCGAACCCCGATCTCGATCAGAAGAACCTGCGGGTCGCGCTGATCGCGATGGCCGTGGCCGCGGCCATGGTTGCGCTCGGTTTCGCGGCCGTGCCGCTGTATCGCATTTTCTGCCAGGTCACCGGCTTTGCCGGGACCGCGCAGGTCGCAACCGAAAGCGATGCCGCCATCGCCCAGCGCCTTGCCTCCAGCGCAGGTGCGAAGCCGATCTCGATCCGCTTCGATGCCAATATCGCGCCCGGCCTGCCGTGGGAATTCGCGCCCGAGCAGAACACGGATGTGGTGCAGGTGGGCTCCCGCGACCTTGCCTTCTTCGTGGCGCGCAACAATTCGGACCAGCCGGTGACCGGCGCGGCGAGCTTCAATGTCGAGCCCGAGCAGGCGGCCCCCTATTTCAACAAGATCCAGTGTTTCTGCTTTACCGAGCAGACGCTGCAGCCCGGCGAAGAGGTGCGGATGCCCGTATTGTTCTATGTCGATCCGGCTGCGCTCGACGATCCCAACATGGAAGGCGTGGAGCAGATCACGCTGAGCTACACCTTCTACCGCAAACCGGCTGGCGACAGCTGACCCTCTGGACCGCGGCTGGCCCCGACGGTATGGGCTGAACCGCTGAAAAGGAAAGACAACACATGGCCGGCGCCAAGAACCACGATTATCACATTCTCGCCCCCGACATCTGGCCGGTGATGGGTGCGCTTTCGGCGCTCATCTTCACCACCGGCATGGTGTTCTACATGCACCAGGACACGATGAATGGCTGGCAGGTGATCCTGCCGCTGGGCATTGCCGGGCTGATCGCCACGTTCTGGGGCTGGTTCTCCAAGGTGGTGAACGAGGCGCAGCGCGGGGACCACACGCCGGTGGTGCAGCTGCACATGCGATACGGCATGATCCTGTTCATCCTTTCCGAAGTGATGTTCTTCGTCGGCTGGTTCTGGGCGTTCTTCGATTTTGCGCTGTTCCCCGCGCCGTTGGAACTGATTTCGGAAGGCACGTGGCAGAACATCATCGGGCAGGATGGCGCAGCCTCGGTGGCGGTCTTCCCGGCCGAGGGCATTCATGTGATCGACGCCTACGACCTGCCGCTGATCAACACGATGATCCTGCTGTGTTCGGGCACCACGGTGACCTGGGCGCACCATTCGCTGATCAATGGCGATCGCGAAGGCCTGAAGCAGGGCCTGTGGGCGACCATCGCGCTGGGCGTGCTGTTCACCTCGATCCAGATCTTCGAATACGCCCATGCGCCGTTCGGCTTCGGCGGCGTCAACTATACCAGCGCCTTCTACATGGCGACGGGGTTTCATGGCTTCCACGTGCTGGTGGGGACGATCTTCCTGATCGTCTGCCTGCGCCGCGCCTATCTGGGCCACTTCACCCCGCGGCAGCACTTCGGCTTCGAAGCTGCGGCATGGTACTGGCACTTCGTCGACGTCGTGTGGCTGTTCCTGTTCATCGCCGTCTACGTCTGGGGTGGCTGGGGCGCCGAAGTCCACTGATGACCGATGGTGGCCGCAAGGCCAGCGAAACCGGGCAGCCCGCATTGCGCGAGGCTGCCCTTTTCGGTTTGTGCCCGCGTTGCGGCCAGCGCACGCTGTTCGCCGGATGGATCGCCTTCGCGCCCCGATGCAGCGCGTGCGATCTCGATTTTTCGCGCTTCAACGTGGGTGACGGGCCGGCCGCGTTCCTGACGCTGGTCATCGGCGCCATCCTGGTCGGGCTGGCCGCGTGGCTCGAAGTCGCGGTGGGACCGCCCTGGTGGGTCCATGTGATACTGTGGGTGCCGCTCGGCGTGGCGCTGACGCTGGGCGGATTGCGCGTGGCGAAGGCGGCGCTGCTGTGGTCCGAATACCGCCAGAAGGCGGGCGAGGCAGGGCGATGAACATTCTGAAACGCCTGCCCCTGATCCCCAGCATCGTTGTGCTGGCCGCAGTCGCGACGATGATCGCGCTCGGCTTCTGGCAACTGGGCCGCGCGGACGAGAAGGCGGAACTTCTCGCACGCTATGCCGCTGCGGGCGGCAACCAGGAACCGGTCGCGTGGCCGGGGGACAATGACGAGCTCCTCAAACAGCGACTCTATCGCCGCAGCCAGATCGATTGCGTGAAGGTAACGGAGCTGACCGCCGTGGCGGGGACCAATGCGAAGGGATCGCCGGGCTGGGCGCAGATCGCACAATGCGAACTTGCAACGGGCGGCGAAGCGCGCATCGCGCTGGGCTGGACGCGCGGCCCCGATGGCCCGCTGTGGAATGGTGGCGAGGTTGCCGGGATCATCGCGCCGGGTCCGCGCCTGGTGGCCGATCCGCCGCGTGCCGGGCTGTTGCCGCTCGAACGGCCCGATCCCTCCGACCTGCCGAACAACCACCTTGCCTATGCGTGGCAGTGGTTCCTGTTCGCGCTGACCGCGCTGGTGATCTATGCGCTGGCGGTGCGCAAGAAGGTGCTGGGCCAGGACGCCGAAACCGCACAGAGGGAGGGCTGACCATGCGCTATCTCTCCACCCGTGGGCGTGCGCCGGTGCTCGATTTCGAAGGTGCGACGCTGACCGGCCTCGCCAATGATGGCGGCCTCTATCTGCCCGAGGAATGGCCGCAGTTTTCGGCGGCCGAGATCCGCGACATGCGCGGTCTGCCCTATCCAGAGCTTGCCGCGCGCATCATGGCGCCCTTCGTGGGCGACAGCCTGACCGAGCAGGAACTGCTGGACCTGTGTCAGCAGGCCTACGGTAATTTCTCGCACGTTGCCGTCACTCCGCTGGTGCAGCTGGACGGGCAGCACTGGCTGCTGGAGCTGTTCCACGGGCCGACGCTGGCGTTCAAGGATGTGGCGCTGCAACTGCTCGGCCTGCTGTTCGAGACCTTCCTCGCCCGGCGCGACAATCCACTGACGATCATCGGCGCGACCAGCGGCGATACCGGCTCTGCCGCGATCCATGCGGTTGCGGGACGCAGGAATGTAGAGATTTTCATGCTCCACCCGGAAGGGCGGGTGAGCGAGATCCAGCGCCGCCAGATGACCACGGTGAGCGCGCCCAACGTGCACAACATCGCCATCGACGGCGGCAGTTTCGACGATGCGCAGGCGATGGTGAAGCGCATGTTCGCCGATAGCGCGCTGACCGAGACGCTGAATATCGGCGCGGTGAACTCGATCAACTGGGCACGGCTGATGGCGCAGGTGGTGTATTACTTCGCCGCCGCGCTCCAGCTCGGTGCGCCCGACCGCAAGCTCGCCTTCAGCGTGCCGACGGGCAATTTCGGCGATGTCTTCGCAGGCTATGTGGCCGCGCAGATGGGCTTGCCGATCGAGCGGCTGATCGTAGCGACCAACAAGAACGACATTCTCGCGCGCGCGATTCGCGACGGCGACTATTCGGTGGGCGAGAGCCACGCGACGATCACACCATCGATGGATATCCAGGTCAGCTCCAATTTCGAGCGCCTGCTGTTCGAGGCGAACGGACGCGATGCCGCCGCGCTGGGAGCGCAGATGGATGGGTTCGGCAGCAGCAAGGCGCTGACCCTCGATCCCCGTCAGCGTGAGGGGATCGCGGCGCTGTTCTCGGCAGAGCGCGCCACGCCCGGGCAGACGCTGAAGGCGATGCGCTGGGCGTACGAATCATGCGGCGAGGTGATCGATCCGCATACGGCGGTCGGCCTCCATGCCGCGCGTTCAGAGCGGCTCGACCCGGCGGTGCCCGTCGTCACGCTCGCAACCGCGCACCCCGCCAAGTTTCCCGACGCGGTCGAGCAGGCAATCGGGCAATCCGCACCGCTGCCCGCGCGGACAGGCGATCTGTTCTCGCTGGAGGAACGCTTCGAAGCGCTGCCCGCAGATTACGACACGGTGCGCGACCACATTGCGGCCAGGGCCGCGCGCTGATGGCCAAGCTGCGCCTCGAACCGCAGCTGATGATCGGGCAGCCCTGGGCGGATTATGGCCTGATCGACAGCGGACACGGCCGCAAGCTGGAGCGATTCGGCCGCTTCCGCTTCATTCGACCCGAACCGCAGGCGATGTGGAGCCCGCGCGAAAGCGACTGGCAGGCCGACGGCGAATTCCTCCCCGGAGCGGACGAGGATGGCGGCGGTCGCTGGGATTTGTCGCCCGAAGTGCCCGATAGCTGGACGCTCGCGTGGGACGGTGTCCGCTTCAACGCGCAGTGCACCCCGTTCCGCCACCTCGGCTTCTTCCCCGACATGGCGCCGGTCTGGGAATGGATGCGGGAGCAACTCGATCCTCCCCATATTGGGGAGGGGGACCACCCGCAGGGTGGTGGAGGGGCAGGTTCTCCGCAAGGCGCCCTCCGTCAGCCGCGAGAAGCGGCTGCCACCTCCCCCGATGGGGGAGGATCGAGTACCCTCAACCTGTTCGGCTATACCGGCGTCGGCACGCTCGCGCTGAGCCAGTGCGGCGCGGTCACGCATGTCGATGCCTCCAAGAAATCGGTCGCACAGGCGCGCGAGAATGCCGCGCTTGCGGGGATGGAGGACCGCCCGATCCGCTGGCTGGTCGACGATGCGGCGAAGTTCGCCGCGCGCGAGGTCCGGCGCGAGAATCGCTATGACGGGATCATCCTCGATCCGCCCAAGTTCGGGCGCGGGCCGAAGAACGAGACCTGGCGGATCGAGGAAGGCCTCGCCCCGCTGATCGCCGATTGCCGGCAATTGCTCGACGAAAACAGCCGCTTCCTGTTCCTCACCGTCTACGCCGTACGGATGAGCAGCCTGGCGCTCGCCGCGTTGCTCGACGAAGCTTTCGCGGGCCTGCCCGGCACCATCGAACACGGCGATCTGGGCGTGCGCGAGGAAAACGAGGGCCGCGTTCTGCCCACCGCCATCTTCGCACGCTGGCGCAATCCCGCTTGAAGGGCCCCAGATGACCGACAGCCTCACGCTCCAGTTCGCCGACATCGAGACCGATGTCCTCACCGGGATCTATTCCGAGGAGACGGGCAAGCCACAGCCGCTGCGGATCACGATCGAGGTGCACATGCGCCCGCAGTCCCGCTACGAGCCGGACACCACGCTCGACGCGAGCAAGAACTACATGGACCTGAAGCACGCTGCGACGCAGGCTTTGCCCGAAGGCGTGCATTTCAAGCTGATCGAGGCGGTCGCGGACCATATCTGCGAAACGCTTTTCCTGCAGGATGCGCGCATTCACGCGATCACGGTCAAGATCGTGAAGCTGGCCATTGCGGTCGATAACGAGAAGATCGGCATCACGCTGCATCGCGAGCGGCCCTGAGGTGGAAAGCGCCGCACCCGCCATCATCCGGGTGGACCCGCTACCCGAAAGCGCGCTCGATGCAGCGGCGGCCTTCCATGCCCGCTGGGCGGATGAAGTGCGCAATGCCGCTGCACAGGGCAGCGAATTCATCATCGTAGTGCTCCATCCCGCTCCGTTCGATCATGCCGACTGGCGCCGTGCTGCCGCGCGCGATCTGGCGCGTGCTTACCCCGACCATTGCATCAATATCGTCGCCGGAATGGAGGGAGGCGCGCTGGCGCGGATGGTCGAATTCCTCGGCCGCGCTCCCGCAATTACCGGACAATTTCTGCCTCTTGCGGACAGCGCCCCTTGCGAGAGCGGCGGCGATGGCCGACTTGGGGACGATGACACGAACGGTTGATCGCCTCGACACGCTGACCGCGCCCGCACCGCTGGTCGATGCGCACCAGCGGCGGATTACCTACCTGCGCCTGTCGGTTACCGACCGCTGCGATCTTCGCTGTACCTATTGCATGCCCGAGCGGATGCAGTTCCTCCCGAAGGCGGAGGTGCTGACACTCGAAGAACTGTACGATGTTGCCCGCGCTTTCATGGCGCGTGGTGTGCGCACGATCCGGCTGACGGGCGGTGAGCCGCTGGTGCGGCGCGATGTGATCGACCTGGTGCGCGCAATCGGCCGCCATGTCGGGTCCGAGCTGGACGAGGTCACGCTGACCACCAATGGCACCCAGCTGGCGGGCCACGCCGATGCGCTGGCGCGGGCGGGGGTGCGGCGGATCAATGTCTCGCTCGACACGCGCGATTCCGATACTTTCCGCGCACTCTCGCGCCGCGATGCGCTCCCGCAGGTGCTCGAAGGCATTGCCGCCGCGCGCGCAGCGGGCTTGCAGGTCAAGCTCAACACGGTCGCCATGCGCGGGGTGAATGATGGCGAGATCCCCGATCTGGTCGCCTGGGCGCACCGACAAGGGCACGCCATCAGCCTGATCGAGACGATGCCGCTGGGCGAGGTGGACGAGGCCCGCGAGGATCGCTTCGTCTCGCTGGCGGATGTGCGCCGCGATCTGGAGTCGCGCTGGACGTTGGTACCCAGCGATGCGCGCACACCGGGGCCTTCGCGCTATTTCGATATTGCCGAGACGGGCGGACGTATCGGCTTCATCACGCCGATGAGCGAGAATTTCTGCTCCGGCTGCAATCGCCTGCGGGTGACCGCCACCGGGCAGCTCTATCCGTGCCTTGGCGGAGGCGAGCGGGTCGATTTGCGCGCCGCGCTGCGCTCCGATGCGCCCGAAGCGGAGGTGGCTGGGGCTCTGGACCGCGCGATGCTTATCAAGCCCGAAAGGCATGATTTCCAGATCGGTGCGGGTCTCGCGCCAACGCAGCCGCGCCATATGTCGGTGACGGGCGGATGAGTGTTCAGCCGCTAATCTCCTCCCCCATGTGGGGGAGTTGGGTGGGGGCATCCGACGCATGGCCCGGCAGCACATCGTCACTCACGCCGAACCCCGACCGCCAACCCCTCCGACGGCCAAGGGAGCAATAGCATGTCCGTAACCGTCCTCTTCCTCGGCCCCTTGCGCGATCTCGCCGGTATGCCGCAGGCCGAATATCCCGCGCCGCTCGACTGGGACGGGCTGCTCACCGCTGTGCCCGCCGCCGTCGCAGAGCAGCTGCGCGAACCGCGCGTGCATGTCGCGTGCGCGGGCAAGGTTCTGGCCGACAAGGCCGATCTCGCCGCGAAGGATGGAGACGAGGTCGCGCTGCTCCCTGCGGTGAGCGGCGGCTGATGGCGCGGCTCGTTCTCGAAACCCCTGCCGATGTGCGGCTACTCGAAAAGGGGCTGTCGGGCGGCGAGGCGCTGGCCGCGTTCAACGCCGCTTATCCGGCTGCGGGCGGCATCGCGACCTTCCTCGGCAAGGTGCGGCCCGACGACGATGTGCGCGTGCTCGAGCTCTCGCATTACGAGCCGCTCACCCTGCCGGGAATGCGTGAGCTTGCCGATACCGCGCTGGCGCGCTGGCCGCTCGACGGGGTGCTGGTGTGGCATCGAATAGGCGTGATGCATCCGGGCGAGGGGATCGTGCTGGTTGCGGCGGCGGGCAGGCATCGCCGCGATGCCTTCCATGCGGTCGATTTCCTGATGGATTACCTGAAAAGCGCCGCGTGGCTGTGGAAGCGGGAGAAACGCGAGGATGGGTGGCACTGGATCGAGCCGCGCGCGCAGGATTTCGCAGACCGGAACCGATGGGACTAGGCACCGGGTGAGACCGGAATTTTCTTGCGCAATTTGATCCAGATCAAGGCGCGCGCGCCCCGATCGGCGCAAACCCTTCTCGAACAGATCGAGGAGCACGAATTGGGCCGCTCCTCGAATGGTTTCGAGGAGAACGACAATGTCCGAACGTCTGACCAGTGCGACCGTCGCCGAAAAGGCGATCGTTCATTCCGAACTGCCCCGGCTGCGCCGCGAACCGCACGAGCTATTCGAAAAGCGCGAGCTGGGCCTGATAGAGGCGCTGGCCCGTCCCTGCGAAGGCGAGCGGGGTGCGGTGGCGCAGCCCAATATTCGGCAGGATGTTGACCGCACCTTCGAAATGCCGAGCGCGTTCTACGTGGCGACGGTTGCGCTCTATCTCGGTTTCATCGCGATGCTGGGGATCGGGTTTGCGACGGAAGGTCTGCTGATCCCGATGGCGATCTTCGCAATTTTCATCGTCGGCCTGTTCGCCGCGCCGGGGCTATGGCTGCGGGTCGGCCCGAAGCCGCGATCGCGGGCACTGAGCGTGGGCGAGCTGATGCGCAGCGGCATTCAGACCAACACAGGCCTGCTCAAAGGGCGCGATGCGGCGGTACAGATGATGGTGCTGCCCGTGCTGATCGTCGTCTGGGGCGGAGCCGTGCTGACGATTGCGGCCATGGTCGGCGCCTGACCGGGCGACAACAGGTGTGGGGGGAAGCCGCTGAGGATCGCTCGCCGGGATCGGCCGGCGCGCGATCACCGCGGCGCAAGCTCGCTCAGCACCGCATCCTGCTGCACTATCAGGCGCGCAACCGCATCGCGGGCAGCGACGATTTCCTTTACCGGTTCGCCCGCGACTTCGCGCGTGGCGACCAGCACGTTCAGATCGGCAAGCGGGATCGCGGTGCGCGACCGGATGCTGCGCAGATCGGCATAGGCGACCTCGGCCCGGCCCCACGCCTTGGAGCCCACGCCGCCCCGGCTGCGAACCGCCGCGCGGGTGGCGGGCACCGCGGCCTCGAATTCCGCATTGGCCGCGCGGGCCATCTCCGCGAGCTGCATGACGCGCTCCGCAAGGTCGGCCGAAAGGCTGCGCGGGGGAGGGGGCGGCGTCGCCGGGCCTGCCGGTTGCATCTGCCCCTCCGCACGCGGACCCACGGGCGCGGCGCCATCGGCACAGTCGCCGGTCGGCAGCGGCACCTGCCCGGTCGCGTATTCGGCATCGCGGATC
The DNA here is from genome assembly GCA_009993635.1 of Erythrobacter sp. Classification (GTDB taxonomy): domain Bacteria; phylum Pseudomonadota; class Alphaproteobacteria; order Sphingomonadales; family Sphingomonadaceae; genus Alteriqipengyuania. The sequence continues at coordinate 73,450 of JAACTC010000005.1, forward strand.
GCGAGCGAGGGATAGGATCCCTCGGGCGCGCTGGCGCAGGCGGAGAGGGCCAGGGCACCGCTCAATACGGTTAAAGGACGCAGATGGTTCATGCGCGCATCCTTAGCACGCAGCGTGCGGCGTGGTAGGGGCGATGCGCAAAAGCACACATTTCTCCCACGCCCGGCGTTGACTTCGCGCCGACCTTACCGTAAGCGCGCCCTTCTTTGGGGGGCACGCCACAGGTGTTGCCCGTCGACACGTCGTCCCATATGGGGCGGGGTCAAAGCTAAACGATTGAAAGTAGAACCGATGTTCGCAGTGGTGCGCACGGGCGGCAAGCAATACCGGGTTGCCGCCGGAGATAAAATCGCAGTCGAAAAGCTCGCAGGTGAAGCCGGCGACACGATCACCCTGGGTGACGTGCTGCTTGCAGGCGAGGGCGACAGCCTTTCGGACGCTGGCAAGGTTTCCGTTTCGGCGGAAATCATCGCCCAGGCGAAGAGCGAGAAGGTGGTGGTGTTCAAGAAGCGCCGTCGCCACAATTATCGCCGCAAGAACGGCCATCGCCAGCAGCTGACGCTGCTGCGCATCCTCGAAGTGGGCGAAGGCAGCAAGAAGGCTGCCGCAAAGCCCGCCGCGAAGAAGGCCGACACGTCGGCTGACGACGCGAAGGCCGATGCGCCCGCGAAGAAGGCTCCGGCCAAGAAGGCTGCCGCGAAGACTGCGGACAAGCCCGAGGCCAAGAAGGCCGCACCGAAGAAGACGGCTGCGACCAAGAAGGCCCCCGCCAAGAAGGCGGCTGACAAGGATTCGGGCGACGCGTAAGCGCGCGGCCCAGTACGGATAAGGACGAAGCGCAATGGCACATAAAAAAGCAGGCGGCTCATCGCGGAACGGTCGCGATTCGGCAGGCCGTCGTCTCGGCGTGAAGAAGTTCGGCAGCGAAGGCGTTGTCGCGGGCAACATTATCGTGCGCCAGCGTGGCACCAAGTACTATCCCGGCAGCAATGTCGGCATGGGCAAGGACCACACGCTGTTTGCGCTGACCGACGGTGTCGTTCGCTTCCACGACGGCAAGCTCAATCGCAAATACGTATCGGTCGACATGCTTGCGGAAGCAGCTGAATAACGCGACGGTTCACGAACAGGGCCGTCCAACGAGGCGGCCCCGCCGGAGGTAACATCCGGCCATCAAGGGAGAGGGGGCCAGCCCCGTCTCCCTTTTTTCGTCTCCCTTGTCGGCGCGGCTCTTTGGAGGAAGATCCGTGCCATCGGGGAGAAGTGCGATGTTTCATCGGAGCGAGAGATTGCTGTTGCGGCCACCCTGGCCGGAGGACTGGGGCGCGGTCCACGCTGGGATCGCGGACGAGGGAATCGTGCGCAACCTCGCCAGCGCACCCTGGCCCTACGCGCCCGACGACGCGCGGGAGTGGTGCGCACAGGGGCAGGACCCCCGCGCACCGCGTTTCCTCATCACGCTGGCCAATAGCGGCGAGGTGATCGGCTGCATCGGCTTCGGCCCGCTGCCGGCCGAAGATGGCGGCGGGGACGGCACGATGGAGATGGGATACTGGATCGCCCGGCGGCATTGGGGGCAGGGCTACGCCACCGAAGCGGCGCGCGCGGTTCTGGAAATCGCGCTGGCCACCGGCCATCCGCGCATCGTAGCGGGCCATTTCATCGATAATCCCGCCTCGGGCAGGGTTCTGCGCAAGGCGGGCCTGCTGCCGACCGGCAAGATCGGGCTGCAATTCAGCAAGGGGCGTGGCTACGAGACCCAGACCATCGGCTACGCGCTCGATCTGGGGGCGAGCGGCTCGCTGCCCGAAGCAGCCTGACCGGTGCTCGCCTGCCTGCGCCGACGCCGTTTCAGGCGGGGAGCAGTGCGTCCTCGTAGTCGCCCTCGTACTTGCCGATCAGCGCACGGTCGTCGTGGTCCCACGGGTGGAAGCCGGGCTTGAAATAGCTCAGCCATGCGGGGAAGCAGCGGCGCAGCACGCCGGGCGTGCCAAACAGGTATTTCGCCAGGCCCCAATGCGCACGCCAGCCGGTGATGCCATCCTGCGCAAGCAGTTCGGTCGCATCGACCCAGCGGTTGTTGAGGAAACGCTTGGTCACCGCCATCATGATGATGCTGCGGCGCATCCAGCGTTGGAAGCCACTCCATTCGCGGGTTGCGTGGTTCCACACATCGTAGGCTACGCCCTTGTGCTCGATTTCCTCGACCGCATGCCATTCCCACATCTTGCGCAGTTCGGGGTCCGAATCGACAAAATGCTGCGGATTGGCGAGGAATTCGTGCGCCATCATCGCAGTGTAGTGCTCCAGCGCCATCGTGACGCCCAGCTTGGCGATCGCCGGGCGGCCCTTCGCCAGCTCCAGCAGTTCGGCGGTACGACGGTCGATCATGTCCATGTCGTAGCCCGCGTCTGCGGCAAGCCGGTTGAACGCCACATGCTCGCGCGTGTGGTTGATTTCCTGTTTCACGAAGGCGCGGATTTCGGCCGCGAGCTTCGCGTCGGTGCCCTCGCGGAAGGCCTTCACCGATTCGATGAAAAAGGCCTCTCCGCGTGGGAAGGTGCCGGACAATGCGTTGTGCCATGCGGTGCCGAACGGCTCACCGGCCCACCAGCGCGAAGGCGTGGTGTGGCGATTGAAGCGTTCGTCGCGAATGGTGATCGCGGTGTCTGCTGCAAGGTCTTTGTCGTGAGCGGTCATGATGTTTTGTCCGTATTCCGTAACGTCGTTTTCGGCTGCACTATAACTTACACCAATGTCAGTAGCATTAACGGGAATGTCAATAGGAGGTTCCTTGCTGCGCGCGCCGCGGGGGACTACGAAGCGGCGATGGCCACCCGAAAACGTTTGAGTCCCGAAGAATCGCGCGCCGGCGCGCTGGAAGCCGCGCGCGATCTGTTGATCGAGGCGGGGCCACAGGCGGTCACGCTAAAGGCGGTTGGCGCGCGCGTGGGGCGTACCCATGCAAACCTGCTGCACCATTTCGGCTCGGCCGCGGGCCTGCAACATGCGCTGGGCGCCTATCTGGCGCAGTCGGTGTGCGACCGGATCGCAGCCACGATTCGTGCGGGCCGGGTTGGTGCGGCGTCGCCGCGGATGGTCGTCGACCAGGCGTTCGACGCGTTCGACGGGGAAGGCGGGGGCGCGCTGGTCAGCTGGCTACTCGCGACCGGGCAGGAGGATGCGCTCGAACCCTTTGTGAAGGCGATCCACGAGATGATCGAGGATGTGCATCGCGAAGGTGAAGCTGCAGGCCTTGCGGCCGATCGCGACGCACTCGAATCGACGCTGACCGTGGTGCTTCTGGCGCTCGGCCAGTCGCTCATCGGGTCACCCCTGGCGTCGGCGCTCAACCTGCCGGACAAGACCGCGCGCGACATCGCCGAGCAGTTCGTGGTCGATTCGCTGGAGAAGGCGGGGCGGGCGGCGGTTTAGGCCATACAACTCCTCCCCATTGAGGGGGAGATAGGGTGGGGGTGTACGGCAACTATGGCTTGGCTGGACGAGGTAGCGAGCGCCGAACCCCCACACCCGGCCCCTCCCCACGGGGAGGGGAGGTGGATGGCGTGGGGATAGTGTGATTGCGTTACTCCGGCGCTTCCAGCCGCATCCAGCCGGGCACTAGATCCGCCGGAATATCCGCCACGCGCAGGTGGTCCACCGCGTAACCAATGTCGGGGTACTCCGCCTTGCGGCGTTTCTCTTCCGACCGGTCGAGCGGCACCACCACCAGTCGCCGGTTGACCTTCTGCCGCCAATTCATCCGCGCGGTGTTTTCCTGACCGATATAGCAGCCCTTGTTGAAGCTGACGCCGTTCAGCTCGACCGCGTTGGTCTCCAGCCACAGGATATCGCCGATCTCGGCCTGCCCTTCGGCCACGCCGCGCGCCAGGCGGTGGGCGCGCCATGCATTGTCGGCGGCGTCGCCGTCTGTCGCGGTCGAGAGCCAGCGGTGCCCGAGTGCGGGCAGGCGCGGGTCGGCGGGGTGGGCGTCGTCGCTCTTGCTCCAGTGGACTGACAGGCTGTCGTCCCGCGCGATGGCGATCTTGCGACGCAGGCGATAGAGCGAAAGGCGTTTGACCAGATCGTCTGCCGTGGCCGCCTCGCAATCGAGCAGGATGTCGGCACCTTCGCGCCACACGATCATGTCGAACATTGTCTTGCCCTGCGCGCTCAGCAGCGCGGCATAGACGGGCAATTCGCCGCTCACATTGTTGGTCAGCAGGCCTTGCAGGAAGTCGGTGACGTTCTCGCCTTCGTCCTGGGGGGACAGGCGGATCACGGCGCGGGAATCGAGGCGGGTTGCTGTCATGCTGTGCAGATAGGCGCTGGCAGTGCCGCGTGCCAGATGCGCTTCTGTCCTACACCTTGCAGGCGCGCTATCCCGGCAGGCATGATCCAGCAACCCCGCCTCAATGTCCTGTCGCCACGGCGGATCGGGGAGGGGAGTTTTTTCCGCTCAGGACACTGTGTCAGGTGTGTCAGGGCTCCCCTGCGGCGCACTGTTGGGCTAGGGCACGGGGCATGACGACAAGCCTCAGCATCCGCCGCCCCGACGACTGGCACGTTCACCTGCGCGATGGCGCAATGCTGCAAAGCGTGGTCGGCGCAACCGCGCGCCAGTTCGCCCGCGCGATTGTGATGCCTAACCTCACGCCGCCGGTGACCACGGCGGCGCTGGCGCGCGCCTATCGCGAAAGGATCATGGCTGCGGTGCCCGAAGGGGTGGTCTTCACTCCGCTGATGACCGCCTATCTGACCGACGACACCGATCCGGCAGACCTGATCGGCGGCTATCGAGAGGGCGTGTTCACCGCGGCGAAGCTCTATCCGGCCAATGCCACCACCAACTCCGCGCATGGCGTGACCGACATCGGCAAACTGCGCCCGGTGTTCGAAGCGATGGCCGAGGCGGGCATGGTGCTGTGCGTTCATGGCGAGGTGACAGACGCCGAGATCGACATCTTCGATCGCGAGGCGGTGTTTATCGAGCGCATCCTCGCGCCGCTCCACCGCGAACTGCCCCAGCTGAAGATCGCATTCGAGCACATCACCAGCCGCCACGCGGTCGAATTCGTGGAAAGCGCGGGCGAGAACGTGGGCGCAACGATCACGCCGCACCACCTTCACATCAACCGCAATGCGATGCTGGTCGGCGGGATGCGCCCGCATGCCTATTGCCTGCCCGTCGCCAAGCGGGAGGAGCATCGGCTGGCGCTGCGTGCGTTTGCGACCGGTGGATCGGCCAAGGTGTTCCTCGGCACCGACAGCGCGCCGCACGAACAGCACGCGAAGGAAAGCGCATGCGGCTGTGCGGGCATCTACAACGCACCGCACGCGCTCGAGGCCTATCTCCAGGTGTTCGAGGAAGAGGGCGCGCTGGACCGGTTCGAAGCCTTCGCCTCGCTAAATGGGCCGCGCTTCTACGGGCTGCCGGTGAATGGGGACACGGTGACGCTGGTGAAGCGGGATCAAGCGGTGCCCGAGGATATCCCCGCTGCGGGATCGCAGGTGGTGCCGTTCATGGCGGGCAAGACGCTTGGGTGGAGTTTCGAAGCCTAGCTGACCGGGGTGGGCTTGCGAGGCTTCCGCCGCGCCAGCAGATCCCACACGAAGATCGCGGCGGCCAGCCAGATGCAGCCGAAGCAGAAGGCTTGCGCCGGGTGCAACTCCTCGCCGAAGACGGTCAGGCCCAAGATGAAGACGATGCTGGGCGCAAGGAACTGGACGAAGCCGAGAACCGAGTAGTCCATCCGCCGCGCGGCAATCGCGAACAGCAGCAGCGGAAAGGCGGTCAGCGCGCCACCCAGCGCGATTGCGAGGCTCAGGCCAATGTCGCTGCCGAATGCCGATCCCTGCGGGCTCGCCGCGAACCACGCCGCCACGCCCAGCGCGGGCAGCAGCAGGATCGCGCTCTCGATGGTGAGGCCGGGCAGCGCGCCCACGCTAACCTGCTTGCGAAGCAGGCCATAGGTGCCGAAACTGAGGGCCAGCGTCAGGCTGATCCACAAGGTGGTGAGCGCACCTGCGGCCAGCACCGCAATGCCGATACCGGCGAGGCCCACCGCAACCCACTGCGCCCGGCTCAGCGTCTCTTTGAGCAGCATCGTGCCCAGCAGCACGTTGACCAGCGGATTGATGTAGTAACCCAGACTCGCCGCGTAGACCTGATTCTGCTGGATGGCCCAGACGTAAACCACCCAGTTCACCGCAATCAGTATCGCGCTGGCGGTCAGGATCAGCAGGGCGCGGCGATCTTTAAGGGCTTCGCGGATGGCGGGGAACTGGCCGCGGAAGGCGACGATCAGCAGGCAGATCGGCAGCGTCCACACGATCCGCCAGCCGACGAACTCGAACGCGGGCACCTGCCGCACCAGCAGAAGGTAGAGCGGCATGAAGCCCCACAGGACGTATGCCGCCAGTGCCTGCGGCACGCCGGATGCCAGACGCCCGCCGGGTGTGGGGGATTCGTCGCTCATTGCATGCAACCTCGCCTGTACAAAAGCCGGAACGAATGTTGCCAGCCGTTCACATTAACCGCTCTATTTATGAACAACGCACTGATTCGAAGCGGCCGCAACACGTTGCCGCAGCGGATCGGCGGCGACGAGTTTTCGGTCTTCTGCCCTCGTTCGCGGGGGTCGAGGCGCGGCGTCCCACCAGCGCCGTGGAAGGCGCCCCGGCCATTCCAGTGCCGGGGCGCTTTCTTTCGTCCGGATTTCACTACGGTGTCAGTCGGTCGAGAAGCCGACGCCAAGGCTGGCGCGCGGCTGCTCCACTTCGCTGCTGGCGACGGGATAGGCGCAGTAGTCCGCAGCGTAGTAGGCCGCCGGGCGATGGTTGCCCGACAGGCCGAGGCCGCCGAAGGGCGCCTTGGACGATGCACCATTGGTCGGCTGGTTCCAGTTGACGATCCCGGCGCGGATGTTCGCCCAGAACAGGCTGAAATCCTCGGGCGAGCCACCGATCAGCGAGGCCGAGAGGCCGAAACGCGTATTGTTCGCTTCCACGATTGCGCTGTCCAGATCGGGCACCTTGATCACCTGCAGCAGCGGGCCGAACAGCTCGACATCGGGCCGTTCCTCCATCGCAGTGGTGTCGATCAGCGCGGGAGCCACGAAGGGCGCATCGTCCTTGAGCCGCTTGAGATGGCGGATTGCCTTGCCGCCGTTGGAAAGCAGGTAGAGGAAACTCTCGGTCAGCTGGTCGGCCGCCTGATTGTCAATCACGCAGCCCATGAAGGGGGCAGGTTCCGCGAAGGGCTCGTCAACGATGATCTTGCCGATCAGGTTTTTGACCGCCTCCACCGTCTGGTCGTACATGTCCTCCGTCACGATCAACCGCCGGGCGGCCGTGCATCGCTGCCCTGCGGTGGTGAAGGCGGAGCGGATGATCAGCAGCGCGGCATCTTCGACCTTGGGCGTCTTGGTCACCACGATCGGATTGTTGCCGCCCATTTCCAGCGCCAGGATCTTGCCTGGATTGGTCGCGCACTTGCGGTTGATCGCGATGCCCGCCTGCGCGCTGCCGGTGAACAGAATGCCATCGACCTGCGGATGGGCAACCAGCGCCTTGCCTTCGTCAGGCCCGCCGATCAGCACCTGCACCACATCGTTGTCGATCCCCGCGCGGCGGAAGCATTCGACCAGCAGCGCGCCGACCGCAGGAGTTTTCTCGCTGGGCTTGAATATCACCGTGTTGCCCGCGATCAGCGCAGGGACAATGTGGCCGTTGGGCAGGTGTGCGGGGAAGTTGTACGGGCCAAGCACAGCCATGATGCCATGCGGTTTGTGGCGCACGGCGGCGATGCCGCCCAATGCACTGTCGAGCTTCTTCTGCCCGGTGCGTTCCATGTAGGCAGAGATCGAAATTTCCACCTTGTTGATCACCGCCTCGACCTCGGTCTTGGCTTCCCACAGGGGCTTGCCGGTTTCGCGAGCGATCAGTTCGGCGAACTCTTCTGCCGCCGCGCGCACTTCGTTGGCGAATCGCCGCACGAATTCCATGCGATTGGCGATCGGGCGCGATGCCCAGGCGGGAAAGGCTTCACGCGCGCGGGCGACGGCTGCGTCGACATCGTCGACCGGTTTGCGGAACAGTTCCTGCCCCGTGGCAGGTTCGTAAGACACGATTTCGGAAAGTGGCACGCCTGGCTGGTCCTCGGTTCATTCGGACGGCATTTTTCGCCGTTTCTTGCGACTTCGGCGCGCGCATTAGCGGGAATTGCGCGCCGCGTCACCTTTGCTGAGCAGCGGGTTGTGGCGCCGGGCCGTGCGCGCTGCCCATGCGCCGCAGCGCGTCGACCTTGTCATAGAGCGGCTGCCAGTCGTCGCGTTCGTCGATCGCGGACCAGATCGCCTCCACTTCGTCGATCAGCATGCTTTGCGGCGCATCGTCCTGCCAATAGGGATGTGCGTCGTCCACCGCTTCGTAATTGCGGAAAATATCTTGTAGTTCAGGCGTTTGGGCGCGTCCTCCGCGATGGGCGAAGAAGAACGCATCGGGCTGCCACCCGCCTTCGCGCATCTGCCGCTCGCACGCGGCGATCAGCGCGGCGTCCTGTTCCTGCGTGCGCGCAACCAAGCCCAGCCGCCACAGCCAGCGCCGGCGCAGATGGTCGCCATACAGCGTCCCGAACCGTTCGAGCGCGGCTATCAGCCCCTGCGAAGGGGCAATCAGGCGCAGGGCCGTTGCGAGCTGGGCACAGTTCCATCCCAGCGCCTCTGGCTGGCGGCCAAAGGCGTATAACCCGGCATGATCGAAATAGGCCGCGGTGAAGCCCGGCTCCCATTTTGGCAGCCAGCGCCACGGACCGTAGTCGAAACTTTCGCCAGAGACGTTCATGTTGTCTGTGTTCAGCACGCCATGCACGAAGCCTGCGACCATCCAGCTGGCGGCAAGGTCTGCCAGCCGATCGACCACCTGATGCAGCAGCTGAACAGCCGGATCGTCGCGGTCGGGTGCGTCTTCCGGCGGGGGAGGGCCGGGAAACTGCGTCAGGCAGTAGTCCACCAGTTGCCGCATGTGTTCCGGCTCGTCGTAAGCGAGCAGTCGCTGGAACGTGCCGATGCGGACATGGCCGTGGCTCAACCGCGTCAGCACGGCGGACCGGGTGGGCGATGGCTCGTCGCCGCGCCACAATTCCTCGCCTGTCTCGACGATGGAAAATGTTTTCGAGGTATCGACGCCCAGCGCCTGCAGCATCTCGGTCGCCAGCAATTCGCGAACCGCGCCCTTCAGGGTGAGACGGCCATCGCCAGCGCGGCTATAGGGCGTCTGGCCGGACCCCTTGGTGCCCAGATCGAGCAGTCGACCGCTATCGTCGAGCCGCTGGGCGAACAGAAAGCCGCGTCCATCACCGATATCCGGGTTGTACACGCGGAACTGGTGCCCGTGGTAACGCAGCGCCAGCGGGGTCGGAAGATTGTCGGACAAAGCCTCGAACCGGCCGAAATGCGCCAGCCACTCCAGATCGTTCACCCCATCGAGCTCGATGGTCGCTGCCGCCCGGTCGTTGCGCCAGCGCAGCTCCGCCTTCGGAAAATCGGCCGGAGCGACCGGATCGCCGAGCCAGTCCGCCAGCGCCATGATCGGCGGGGTACCCTTTTCGCGGTGCGGTTGCGGTTTGTCGGCCATCGCGGCAATAGTGGGTGTGCGCGGCCCCCCGCGCAACCTTATGTCAAATGCCAGCGCCGGAGTTTCGGCCGAGAAGAGGGCTATGGATCAGCGCTTTACCGATGGATTCTGGCATAGTGCCGATGGTTTGAAGCTGCATTATCGCGATTATCCCGGCGGCGAGGATGGGCGGCCGCCGATCCTGTGCATGCATGGTTTGACCCGCAATGCGCGCGATTTTAGCGGCGTTGCGGAGCGTCTTTCCCCCCAATGGCGCGTGATCGCGCCTGAGATGCGTGGTCGCGGGGAAAGCGACTATGCAGACGATGCGGGCACCTACAACCCGGTCCAGTATGCCGACGATGTCGAGCTGCTGCTGAAAGAGCTGGAGATCGATCGCTTCGTCGCCATCGGCACTTCGCTGGGCGGGCTGATGACCATCCTGCTGGCTGATCGCGATGCAAGGCGGATCGCGGGCGCGGTGCTCAACGATATCGGCCCGGTCATCGACGAGGGCGGGCTGGACAAGATCCGTAGCTATGTGGGCCAGGGGCGCAGCTTCCCCACCTGGATGCACGCCGCCCGCGCGCTGGAGGAAGTGCACCACGATGCGCACCCGACCTTCGGGCTGGACCAATGGCTGGAAGCGGCCAAGCGCGTGATGGTGCTGGGCCAGAACGGGCGAATCAGCTTCGATTACGACATGGCGGTGGGCGACGCCTTCCGCGAAGCCGACGAAGGCGGCGGTGCGCCCGCCGCGGATCTGTGGACGGCATTCGAAGCCCTGAAAGATACACCACTCACGCTGGTGCGCGGCGCATTGTCGAACCTGCTTTCCGAAGAGACGGTGCAGCAGATGCAGGCCCGGGTGAATGGCATGGAAACCGCGACCGTTCCCGCCACTGGCCACGCGCCCACGCTAGAAGAACCCGAAGCGGTGACCGCCATCGACGCGCTGCTCGCGCGGGTCAGGTCGCGGGAAACCGCCTGATGGCCGAAAAGAAGCGTGACGCCGCACGCGAGGCAACGCCGCGCGTCCTCCATCTCCATTCCACCTTCGCTGCCGGGGGGAAGGAATTGCGCTGCGTGCAGCTGATCAATGCGTTCGGCAGCAAGCTGTCGCATGCGATCGTTTCGGGGGATCCATCGGCTTACGGGGCAAGTGCGCATATCGCGAAGGGCCGCGACGTGCGCTATCCGCGCGACTTTCCGTCGCTGACCGGCAAGCCGTCTCCACGGCGGCTCCACACGCTTGCCCGGGCGATGCAGCCCTATGACCTGATCCTGACCTATAACTGGGGCGCGATGGATGCGGTGATGGCGCACACGCTGTTCAGCGATATGCTGGGCCTGCCGCCGCTGATCCATCACGAAGACGGTTTCAACGAGGACGAGCAGGTACGGCTGAAGACCAGCCGCAACTGGTATCGCCGTGTCGCCTTGGGCAAGGCCAATGGGCTGGTCGTACCGTCCGAAGTGCTCGAAGGTATCGCGCTGCAGACCTGGCAGCAGCCGATCGGACGGGTGAAGCACATCCCCAACGGCATCGATACCAAGGGCTTCACCGCAAATCCCCGGCCCGATGCGCTGCGCGGGGTGATCAAGCACGAGGGCGAAAAATGGGTCGGCACGCTCGCCGGCCTGCGCCCGGTGAAAAACCTCGCGGCTCTGGTCCGGCTGATCGGTCGCCTGCCGGAGGAATGGCAGCTGGTGATCGTGGGCGAGGGGCCGGAGGGCGAGGCGCTGCGCGATGCGGCGGATGATGCCGGGGTGTCGCACCGCGTCCACATGCCCGGCTTCGTCGCCGATCCGCGGCGGTATATCGGCCTGTTCGATATCTTCGCGCTGTCATCCCGGTCGGAGCAATTTCCGCTGTCCGTGGTCGAGGCAATGGCGGCTGCCCTCCCGGTGGCCGCGCCATCGGTGGGAGACATCGCGGCGATGGTGGCGGCAGAAAACGCGCCCTTCATCGCACCCGCTGGCGACGAGGCGGCGCTGGGCGACGCGTTGATGACATTGGCGGCCGACCCGGCGCTTCGGACGCAGATCGGCGAGGCGAACCGAACGAAGGCGCGCGCCGAATTCGATGAAGCGCGCATGATCGGTGCCTATCGCAGGCTCTACGACAGCGCGCTGGGCGGCGGAGTGCTGGGATGAGCGGGCGCTGCGATTGCTGTCTTGCGGCGTTTTCGCATCGCAGCTTTCATGGCGCGTTCACGCGCGCTCCTATTGAACTCGTGGCCTCATAGTTTAAAGACGCGCGCCATTCCCGGCAGTTTTCAAGGAAAGTCCCCCAGGCGTGGCCCTGTTACCCAACCGCGACAAAGATAAGGCAGCCGAGCGCAAGGCCAAGGCCGCCGCCGCCGAGGACGATGCTCTGGTGCGCGAGGTGGACGATGCCGTCCGCGGCGATCAGTATCTCCACATCTGGCAGAACTACGGCAAATACATCATCGGCGTGGTGGTGCTGGCCCTGATCGCCTTCGCCGCCGTGCTGTATTTCAGCGGCAGCAGCGAAGGCTCGCGCGAAGCCGATTCCGAAGTGCTGGTGACCGCGCTCGACAATCTGGAAGCGGGCAATCTGGAAAAGGCGGACAGCATCCTCGAACCGCTCGCCACCGAAGCCGACGGCGGGGCACAGGCGCAGGCCCAGATGCTGCGCGCGGGTATTGCCGAGGAACAGGGCCGCGCGAAGGAAGCGGCGGCGCTGTTCCAGCAGGTAGCCGCGAACGAAGACATACCCGAGTCGATCCGCGATCTGGCCGAGCTACGCGCGGTCGTGGCGGCCTATGATACGATCGAGCCGGACGAGGCGATCCGCCGCCTGACCCCGTTGGCGCAAGAGGGCGAACCCTATTACGGCAGCGCCGCCGAAGTGCTGGCCATGGCCTATCTCGACTCCGGCGATCGCAAGAAGGCGGGCGACCTGTTCGCCAAGATCGCCAAGGACGACAGCGTGCCCGAGACGATCCGTGGCCGTGCGCGCCAGATGGCCAGCGTGCTGGGCATCGATGCGGTGGGCGATGTAGACGAACTTATCGGCGACCTGCGCGCCTCGGCGGCCGGTCGACCGGTCGGTCCGCAGGGCCAGTGACGCGCGTGACAACAGAACCAGCGCCCCCGAGGGCGAATTTTCGGAGGATGACCTTGCGAGCCACCGGTGCGATCCCGCTTCTCCTGACTGCTCTTCTCGTCTCCGGCTGTGCCGGCGGCGGCCTCTTCGGCGGCAAGGACCAGGCCGTAACGCCCACCGTGGGCGATCGTGTGCCAGTTCTGTCGCGCATCGAAGGCGGCACGAGTGTCGATCCTTCGCTGGCGAACGTCGCGGTGGTTCTGCCGCCCGCGCGCGTCAACGAAAGCTGGGCGATGGCCAGCGGCACGCCCAGCAAGAGCTACGGCAACCTGGCGCTGGGGGATAATCCGACCCGCGCCTGGTCGACCCAGATCAGCGGTTCCAGCAGCAGCCGACGCCTGGGCGCGGCGCCCATCGTCGCCAATGGCATCCTCTACGCGGTCGATACCGATGGCACGGTCAATGCCATTGACGCGGATACCGGCGCGCGGCTGTGGCAATATCGGCCCGAGATCGATTCCAGCTTGCGCGGGTCGGCCTTCGGCGGCGGCCTAGCTGTAGCCGGCAATCGCCTGTTCGCCACCAGTGGAACCGGGCAGGTCGTCGCGCTCGATGCGAGCAACGGCGATGTCGTCTGGGACGTCAAGCCGGCCGGGCCGCTGCGCGATGCTCCGACGCTGGCATTCAATCTCGTGGTCGTGATGACGCAGGACAACCGCATCATCGCGCTCAACCAGAACGACGGTTCGATCGCGTGGCAGGAATCGGGCTCGGTCGCCCAGGCGGGCGTCTTTGGCGTTGCTTCGCCAGCCGCGGGGCAGGGCACCATCGTGGCCGGTTACAGCTCGGGCGAGCTGGTGGCCTACCGTTACGAGAACGGGCGCGTGCTGTGGGCCGATGCCCTCGCGCGGACGTCCATCTCCACCGAAGTGGGCAGCATTTCCGACATCGACGCCGATCCGATCATTGATGATGGACGGGTATACGCACTGGGCCAGGGCGGTCGCATGGCGGCCTACGAACTGGTGACCGGGCAGCGGGTGTGGGAACTCAACCTGTCGGGCATTTCGACCCCTGCGCTGGCGGGCGAATGGCTGTTCACCCTGACCAGCGATGCCCGCATGCTGGCGATTTCCCGCGCGAGCGGCAAGGTCCGCTGGATTACCCAGCTTGCCCGCTATCGTGACGAGAAGGATCGCAAGGGCCAGATTTTCTGGACCGGCCCCGTGCTTGCCAACAACATGCTCTACATCGCCAATTCGCGCGGCGAGGTGTGGCAGGTGAGCGTGGCGGAAGGTTCGGCCAGCCTGATGACGGAAGTGAAGGACAGCGTCAGCTTGCCGCCCATCGTCGCCAACAGGATGCTCTACGTGCTCGACGACAGCGGTACGATCACCGCGTTCCGGTAAGCGGCGGCGCGTCCTTCGGCGCGTTACCGAGCATTTAACCCTTTTGCGCCTATGGCGGTCTCATGCGCGAGGCCGCCATCAGCACCAGCACCCCTTCCGCCATCCCGCGGAGCGACGTTTCCGCAGGCGTGGGGCTGGTCGGCCTTGCCGGCCTGCTCAGCTGGATCCTGTTCTGTCGATCCTTCCCGCAGATTTCCGCCGCTTTCGATCTGTCGACGCGGTACGGGCGGCTCGATGGTCCGTATGCCGCGCTTACCGGCCTTTTTTTCAGCATCGTGCCGATGCTGCTGTGGTCGATCTTCGTCGACAAGGTGCACCGCAACCCGTCCACCGGCATCAACTGGGATAAGACCGCCACCCCTGCGGACACGCGCGCGATCTCTCTGACCAAGCTGACCGGCCTGTGGGCGACCTGGGCGGTGATCGCCGCGCTTTACGGGATCGGGCGCTGGTACTGGGACGGGCAATATCTGTTCGCGATGAAGGTGCTGGGCGTGGTCGCGGTCCCGATGCTGCTCGCGTCGATTCCCTACGTCTTCTGGCTGGACCGGCGAATGGAGAACCCGCGCGACGGAGCTTGGCACTTCGGCGCCTTCCTGCTCGCGCGCGAGCCGTGGGATGGCGAGAAGGTGATCGGCCACTGGCGCGCGTGGATCATCAAGGGCTTTTTCGGGGCGTTCATGATCTCGATCCTGCCGGGCGGTTTTGCCGCGGTGGTCAACGCAAATCCGGCCGATCTGGCAACCCAGCCCGGCGCGCTGGCGATCGCGATGATCGAACTGCTTTTCGTAATCGACGTACAGATCGGCACCGTCGGCTATGTGATGACGCTGCGCCCGCTCGACAGCCATATCCGCAGCGGAAATCCGTTCCTTGCGGGATGGATCGCTGCGCTGCTGTGCTATCCGCCGTTCGTCTACGGCGTGATGGATGCAGGCGGCCTGCTGGCATACGAATCGAACGCGCCCGGCTGGCGACACTGGATGGCCGACAGCCCGATGTTGCTGTCGCTATGGGGCGGCTGGCTGGTGGTGCTGACGGGTATCTATGCCTGGGCGACCGTGGCGTTCGGCCTGCGCTTTTCCAACCTGACCTATCGCGGGGTCATCACCCACGGCCCGTACCGCTTTACCCGGCACCCGGCCTACCTGTCCAAGAATCTGTTCTGGTGGAGCGCGACGCTGCCCTTCCTGGTGACCGCTGGCGGCCCTATGGAATCGCTGCGCAATGTGGTGGGACTGGCGCTGGTATCCGCCATTTACTACTGGCGCGCCCGCACCGAGGAAGCGCACCTGCTGGCCGAAGACCCCAAGTACCGCGAATATCACGCGTGGATGGCCGAAAACGGCCCGATCACAGCACCGCTTGCCGCTTTCAAACGCGGGCTGCTGCGCGGCCGCCGTGAGGCGCTGCAACCGGCCGAATAACGGCCCGCCTCAGAAGCTGTATTTGTAGACGCGGGTAATATCGCCGCCCCATTCGCCGTTATAGCGATCGAGCATCCGCTGCGCAGGCGATTTTCCGCTCTCGATGATTTCGTCCAGCGTCTGCAGGAAACCGGTTTCGTTGTCGCCGCTGGTGTTGAGACGCGCGCGCGCAGTCAGGCCCTGGCGCGCAATCTCCAGGACTTCGCGACCCAGATCCTGCAGGCTGCGGCCGCCGGGAATTTTCGCCTGCAATCCCTCTTTCGGAACGGCAGTGCGTAGCGCCTCGCGCTCTTCCATCGTCCAGTCCTTGACCAGATCCCACGCGGCATCGAGCGCGCCCTGATCGTACAACAGGCCGACCCACAGCGCGGGGAGGGCGCAAATCCGGCTCCACGGCCCGCCATCGGCACCGCGCATTTCGAGGAAGCTTTTCAGCCGCACTTCCGGGAAGGCGGTGGAAAGATGGTCCCACCAGTCGCTTTGCGTCGGCTTCTCGCCCGGCAGAACGGACAGGTTGCCGTCCAGAAAGTCGCGGAAACTGAGCCCTGCGGCGTCGATATATTTCCCGTCGCGGAAGATGAAATACATCGGCACGTCGAGCATGTAGTCGACATAGGCTTCGTAGCCGAACCCTTCGTCGAACACGAAGGGCAGCATCCCGGTCCGGTGCGGGTCGGTATCCGACCAGATATGGCTGCGATAGCTCAGGTATCCGTTGGGCTTGCCTTCGGTGAAGGGCGAATTGGCGAACAGCGCGGTGGCGAGCGGCTGCAGCGCAAGGCCGACGCGAAATTTCTGTGCCATGTCGGCTTCGCTCGAATAGTCGAGGTTCACCTGGATGGTGCAGGTGCGCAGCATCATGTCGAGGCCCAGCGTGCCGACCCGTGGCATGTGGCGCATCATGATCTCGTACCGGCCCTTGGGCATCACGGGCAGTTCTTCGCGCGTCTTGTCCGGCCACATGCCGAGGCCGAGAAAGCCGACTCCGCACCGTTCGCCGATATCTTTCACCTGGCTGAGGTGGCGGCCCGCTTCGTTGCAGGTTTCATGCAGATTTTCGAGCGGGGCGCCCGACAGTTCCAGCTGCCCGGCAGGTTCCAGGCTGACGGTGCCGTCGTCCCCGGCCATGGCGATGACTTTGCCGTTCTCTTCGACCGGCTTCCAGCCAAAATCCTGCAAATTCATCAGGATATCGCGGATACCGCAGGCTTCGTCATAGGATGGCGCATGGTAGTCGCTGCGCTTGTAGACCAGCTTTTCGTGCTCGGTCCCGATCCGCCAGTCGGTCTTGGGCTTTTCGCCGTCCCGCATCGGCGCGATCAGCTGTTCGCGGCTTTCGATGACGGGATCGTCCTCGCTCGATGCGTTGCGTGTGCTCATTCCAGTGGCGTTAGAAAACCCAACGGTGCGAGGGAAGGGATTTATTCGACCCGCCCTGCATCCGCAGACCAGTCGCCCGCCTGCGCCATCCACACTGCGATGGCGGCGAGCGTGGCGGTTTCGCCGCGCAGGATCCGCGGGCCAAGCGTGATGGGCACCGCCTGCTGGTGCGCACGGATCGCCGCCCGCTCGGCATCGTCGAACCCGCCTTCCGGCCCGGTAAGGATCGCCGCGGGGCCACGATGCGCGGCAAAGGTTGCCGCCGCAGCGTCGCCTCCGTTCTCGTCCGCATAGAACAGCGCGCGCTCCTGCGGCCAGTCGGCAAGCAGCGAGTCGAGCTTCACCGGTTGCGTTACCTGCGGCAGAGCGGTGCGTGCGCATTGCTCCGCCGCTTCGGTCACGATGGTCCGCGCGCGCTCGGGGTTGAGCTTGTCCGCCACGCATCGCCGGGTGAGCACCGGATGGATCGCGTCGATCCCCAGTTCGGTCGCCTTTTCCAGCACCAGATCGAAGCGATCCTTTTTCAGTAGTGCGGGGCATAGCCAAAGGTCGGGCACAGCCTCGCGCGGGCGAAGCAGACGATCGGTTTCAAGGCAGACGGCGCGCTTGCCGGGCGCGGTGACATGCGCCGCCCATTCCCCGGTCGAATCGTCGCACAGGATCACCGTATCGCCCTGCGTCACGCGCATGACGCGAATGAGGTAATGCGCCGGATTGCCTTCCAGCGCGACGCGCATCCCCGGCGCCAATTCCTGCTCCACGAACAGGCGCGGTGCGCTCTTGGGCGGCCAGGCGGGGGTTGCGGGCATGGCTGGGCAGGTGCCACGCTGCGCGCTAGGGAGCAAGTCCATGAGCAGCAGCGATTCTGTCGATTCCATCGTTCCCGATAGCGAACACCGCGGGCTGATCGCGTCGCTTCCCCAGCTTCCCAGAGACCTGGCCCAACTCGCCCGGTTCGACCGGCCGATCGGCTGGTGGCTGCTGTTCTGGCCCTGCGTCGTCGGCGTCTGGCTGAGCGGGGCGGGCTGGCAATTGGGCACGCTGGCCTGGCTGCTGCTCGGCGCGATTGCGATGCGCGGCGCGGGCTGCGTCTATAACGACATCGCCGATGCGCAGCTTGACCGGAAGGTTGCGCGCACCGCCAGCCGCCCCATCGCCAGCGGCCGCGTGAGCAGGCGCACCGCGTGGATCTGGCTTGTCGCGCTGTGCCTGGTCGGGCTGGTGGTGTTGTTGCAGCTGCCCCTACTCGCGCAGGGCATTGCGCTGGCCAGCCTGGTGCTGGTTGCGGCCTATCCCTTTATGAAGCGGATAACCTGGTGGCCGCAGGCGTGGCTCGGCCTTACTTTCAACTGGGGCCTGCTGGTCGGCTGGGCCGCGTTCGCGCATGGCAGCTGGCTGCCAGCCATCGTGGTCTATCTGGGCTGCGTGGCGTGGACCATCGGTTACGACACGATCTACGCGCTACAGGATCGCGAGGATGACGCGCTGGTCGGTATCCGGTCCAGCGCCTTGCGGATGGGTGCCAATGTGAAGCGCGGGGTGGCGCTGTTCTATGGCGCGGCGCTGGTGCTGTGGACGCTGGGCTTCTGGCTGCTGCGCGGAGACTGGGTGGCGTGGATCACCCTGGTCCCGGTCGGCTGGCATCTCGCCTGGCAGGTGCTGTCGCTGGACGAGAGCGACCCGGCAAACCCGTTGCACCGCTTCCGGTCGAACCGGATGGCGGGGTTCCTGCTGGCGATCGCGTGCTTCATCGTGGGCAACGCAGGCGTGTAGCCAGCGCGAAGGCGCGGCGCTGGCCCACAGGCAAAGCGCCGCCGCTGTTTACTTTTCGTTCCACGCACCCGAAATAGCCGGGCATGGCCGCGTCGCCCCCCGAACCGCCATCTCTGCCCGCGCTTCATGCCAGCCACGCCGGACTGTGGCTGAGCGCGCCCGGCGGCGTGACGCAGGAAGTCGGCAAAGGCCAGGCGATCAATGCCTGCGCCGATACGCCGGTGCTGATGCTGAATGCTCCGCTGGTGGCCGCGCGGCTGGGCTATGCCGATCTTTCTGGCCTCGACCTGCTCGAACTTTTCGCCTTCCTGCATCCGGCGCGCTTTTGCGTGCCCACGCCCAAGGGGATCGCGGATGCACTGGGGATCGAGCCTCCGGACAGCGATGCCGCCACGCCGGAATTCCTGCGCGCTGCGCTTGTGGCAATGCTCGCCGTGTGCGGGCGCGACGATTGGGCGGAACGGCACGGTGCATGGAGCACGCTGCAATCGCTCGCCCGCGCGCGCTGGCCATGGGCGCAGGTACTGGGTGCCTATATCGCCAAGCCCGAAAGGGCGGAGCGGTGGGTCTTCGCAACCCTGCCCGAATGGGAGGACGCGCCAGAGCGTCCGCAGCCCGCGCAGGTCTCCATTTCGCCTGAAGATGTGCTGGGCCAGCTCGCCCGGCTGACAGGCGAAGGGGCGGAGAAACGCGAAGGCCAGCGCGCCTACGCCGCCGAGGTCGCGCGGATTTTCGCTCCGCGAGAGGGTCGGGGAAAACCGCAACTGCTGCTGGCGCAGGCGGGTACGGGGATCGGCAAGACGCTGGGCTACCTGTCGCCTGCCAGCCTCTGGGCGGAGCGCGCGCAGGGTACGCTCTGGGTCAGCACCTATACCAAGAACCTGCAACGCCAGCTGCGCCGCGAAAGCCGCCGCGCCTGGCCCGAGAAACGCGCGGACGGCAGCGCGCCGGTGGTGGTCCGCAAGGGTCGGGAAAACTACCTGTGCCTGCTCAATCTGGAAGATGCGATGCAGGGCGGCTTCGCCGGTCGCGGCGCGGTTCTGGCGCAGCTGGTTGGCCGCTGGGCGCAATATTCGCGCGATGGCGACATGATCGGCGGCGACCTGCCCGGCTGGCTTGGCACACTGTTTCCCCGGCGCGGGATCACCGCATTGACCGATCAGCGTGGCGAGTGCGTCTATGCCGGATGCCCGCATTACCGGAAGTGCTTTATCGAGCGCGCCGCGCGGACTTCCGCACAGGCCGATCTGGTGATCGCCAATCATGCGCTGGTGATGATCAACGCCGCCCGCGGCCGCCATCATGGCCATCCGCCCACGCGGTTGATTTTCGACGAGGGCCATCACGTTTTCGACGCCGCGGACAGCACATTTGCGGCCGCGCTCACAGGGCAGGAAGCGATCGAGCTGCGCCGCTGGATCATCGGGCCGGAACGCAACACGCGCGGTCGCAGGCGAGGGCTTGCGGCGAGGCTGGCAGACATCGCCTCCTACGACGATGCCGGCGGCGCGGCTGTGGAGGCCGCGATCGAGGCAGCGCAGGCGCTGCCCGCTGATGGCTGGCTGAGTCGGATAGGCGAGGGCGCGCCATCGGGTCCGCTCGAACAGCTGCTCGCGCAGGTGCGCGCGACCGTTTTTGCGCGCGATGAAAGCGGAGGGCAGGAGGCGGGCTACGGCATCGAGACAGAGATTGCCGATCCGCCCGGCGCGCTGGTCAATGCCGCACAGGAAGCGCAGGTTGCGCTGGCCGATCTGCGCAAACCCCTGCTGACGCTGGGCCAGCGGCTCGAGGCGGTGATGGAAGACGCGCCCGATTGGCTGGACAGCCAAGGCCGCGCGCGGATCGAGGGCGCACGCCACTCGCTTGCCTGGCGGGTCGACCTGATCGGTGCGTGGGAAGCCCTGCTCGCGCGAATCGGTGGCCCGGCAGCCCCGGATTTCGTCGACTGGCTGGCGGTCGACCGGTTCGAGGCACGCGAATACGACATCGGCCTGCACCGCCGCTGGCTCGACCCGATGAAGCCTTTCGCCAAGATCGTGCTGGAACCTGCGCACGGCGTCATGCTGACCAGCGCGACGCTGGCGGATCGTGCGGCCGATGGCGAGACCGACTGGACGCGCGCCATTTCCGCCAGCGGGGCGGAGCATATCGGCCTCACGCCGCAGCTGACCAGCCAGCCGAGCCCGTTCGACTATGCTAGCAATGCCGAGGTGCTGATCGTCACCGATATCAGGCGCGGCGACATTGCCGGGCTGGCGGGTGCCTATGCCCGGCTGATCGAGGCAAGCGGCGGTGGCACGCTGGGGCTGTTTACCGCGATCAAGCGGCTGCGTGCGGTTCATGCGCGGATTGCGGACCGGCTCGCGCGCGCCCGGCTGCCGCTGTACGCGCAGCATGTCGACCCGATCGACACCGGCACGCTGACCGACATCTTCGGCGACGATCCGCGCGCCAGCCTGCTCGGCACCGATGCGCTGCGCGATGGGATCGACGTGCCTGGCGAGAGCTTGCGCAGCGTCGTGCTGGAGGCGGTGCCATGGCCGCGCCCCACCATCCTCCACCGCGCCCGCCGTGCCGCATTCGCGGGCGAAGATGGCGGGGGGAGCGCCTATGACGACCGGATCATCCGCGCCCGGATTGCGCAGGCATTCGGGCGGCTGATCCGTTCGCGCGATGATTCGGGGCATTTCGTGGTTTTGTCGCCCGCGTTCCCCAGCCGATTGCTCAGCGCCTTTCCCGAAGGCACGCCGATTCACCGGGTTACGCTGGAAGAAGCGGTTTCACGCCTTGCCGCGGGGCCGCCCGCAAGGCAGGGAGGGAACGCGCCCGCAAGGCACGATGTCGAGGCGGGGCGCGTCAATGGCTGAGGGCGATGATGAGGCTGATCCAGTGAAATATCTCGGCCTTTTCCGGCACGCCAAATCGGGCTGGGGCGATCACGACCAGCGCGATATCGACCGCGATCTGAACGAGCGTGGCCGTATGGGGGCACGCCTGATGGGGCGGCATATCCGGCGGCTGGAGCAGGACTGGGACATGCTGCTGGCAAGCCCGGCCCGGCGTGTGCGCACCACGCTGGAAGAAGCCGCGCTGGGCATCGAACCGCGCGTGGAAGACCGGCTTTATCTCGCCTCGGTCGAAACCCACCTGGATTTGCTCAAAGAACTCGGCGGCGATGCGCAGTCCGTGTTGATCGCGGCGCATAATCCGGGCCTGCAGGATGTGCTGCTGGCGCTGGTTTCGCGTGAGCACGAGACCGCCGATTTTCGCGAGGCGATGGTGAAATTTCCCACCGCGACCTTTGCGGTGCTGGAACTGCCGATCGACGACTGGTCGGATCTGGGCGCGCAGAACGCCCGGCTGGTGCATTTCAAGCGCCCGCGTGATCTCGATCCCGACCTGGGCCCCGAAAGCTGATCGTCAGCCGATGACGTTGCGCGGGCCGGGCCCTCTGGCTGCCAGCGCGTCTTGCGGATTGTACAGCGCGCAGGTCTTCAGGCTCAGACAACCGCACCCGATGCATCCATCCAGATTTTCGCGCGCGCGCTGCAGCTCCGCGATGCGCGCGTCGAGCTGATCGCGGATCGCGCGGCTGATCGCGGCCCAGTCGCGTGCATCGGGAGTGCGCCCCTGCGGGAGCCGCGCCAGCTGCGCCTCGATCTCCGCCAGTGAAAGGCCGAGCCTTTGGGCAATCAGGATGAAGCTCAGCCGGCGGATATCGGACCGCAGGAATCGCCGCTGATTGCCGCCGGTGCGGTGCGGTTCGATAAGGCCCTTGGCCTCGTAATAGCGAATGGCTGAAACGCTCAGCCCGGTCCGGCGGGCCAGATCGCCTATGGGCAAAAGGTCGCCTGGCTTGATGCTGTGCGATTTCATGGATCACAGCGATAGGAAATTCAGCTCTTGACCTCAAGCGAGGTTGAGGTTGCATCAAGATTGGCATGGCAACGGCGGGGCCAGGGTGGCCCTGCACATCAAGGAGCCACGCAATGCCACAAGGACGCCTCGAACACGCCAATATCTCGGTCACCGATCCCGCACGCGCGGCCGCCTTGCTGATCGATCTTCTCGGGTGGCACAAACGATGGGAGGGGCCGGCGATGAATGGCGGGCACACGATCCATGTGGGCGATGCCGAGACCTACCTGGCGCTCTACACCAATGATCGGGTGCGCGGCGATTACGACAAGGGAAGCCCGCTGAACCATGTCGCATTCGTGGTCGATGATCTTGCCACGGCAGAGTGTGTGGTGACCGAACACGGGCTCAAACCCTTCGGCCACGACGATTACGATCCGGGCCGACGGTTCTATTTCTTCGACTGGGACGGCATCGAATTCGAGGTGGTCAGCTATGAATGAGCCGATCCTGAATGAACCGACGTTCTCGCATCGCAACCGGCCTTCGCACTTGCAACGCGGCAAACCTTGCGCAACAGCCTTGGCCGATGAGCATGCAAGATCTGATCGAAGCCGCCCGAACCTCCAAGGCATGGCCGTTCCAGGAGGCGCAGCGGCTGCTCAAACGCTTTCCTGACGGCGCGAAGCCCGACGGTTCGCCGATCCTGTTCGAAACCGGATACGGGCCGTCGGGCCTGCCGCATATCGGCACGTTTCAGGAAGTGTTGCGCACCACGCTGGTGCGCCGCGCGTTCGAGGCGTTGATCGGTGCCAGGCCGGAAGACGGCAAGACGCGGCTCGTGGCCTTCAGTGACGACATGGACGGGCTGCGCAAGGTGCCCGACAACGTGCCGAATGCGGACCTGCTTCAGGCCAATCTGCACAAGCCGCTGAGCCGCATTCCCAACCCCTTCGGGACGGAGCACGAGAGTTTTGCCGCGCACAACAATTCGAAGCTGCGCGAATTTCTCGACCGGTTCGGATTCGATTACGAATTCGTCGCCAGCCACACGAAGTACAATTCCGGCGCGTTCGACGATGCACTCAGGAGCGTGCTGGCGAACAACCAGGCGATCCTCGACATCATGCTGCCCACGCTGCGCGCCGAACGCGCGGCGACCTATTCGCCGATCATGCCGATCAGCCCCGAAACGGGCCGCGTGCTGCAGGTGCCGGTGGAAGTGGTCGATGCCGGGGCGGGGACGATCCGCTTTACCGATGAGGACGGCAGCGTGATCGAACAGTCCGCACTGGGCGGGCAGGCCAAGCTGCAATGGAAGGTCGACTTTGCAATGCGCTGGGTCGCGCAGGGCGTCGATTACGAGATGTACGGCAAGGATCTGACCGATACCGGCGTCCAGTCTGGCAAGATCGCGAAGGTGCTGGGCGGGCGCAAGCCCGAAGGCCTGATCTACGAGCTGTTCCTCGACGAGAAGGGCGAGAAGATCTCGAAGTCGAAGGGCAACGGCCTGACGATCGACGAATGGCTGACCTATGGCAGCGAGGAATCGCTGGGCTTCTACATCTTCCCCAATCCCAAGAGCGCCAAGCAGCTGCATGTCGGCGTGATCCCCCGCGCGGTGGACGATTATTGGCAATTCCGCGAGCGATTGCCCGAACAGAGCCTGGACAAGCAGCTGGGCAATCCGGTGTGGCACCTGGCTCGCGCCAATGGCGGGTTCGAAGCGGAAGATGCGCCCGGTGCGGGCGACTCGCTGCCGGTGACCTATGGCCTCCTGCTCAATCTGGTGGGCGTGATGGGGGCCGGGGCGACACGCGAACAGGTGTGGTCGTACCTTGGCAACTACATCGAGGATCCCGACCCGGCGAAGTACCCGGAACTGGATGCGCTGGTCGGCACTGCGCTGGCCTATAACCGCGATTTCATCGCGCCTACGCTGCACCGCCGCGCGCCTGCATCGAACGAGGCGGCGGCCCTGCGGATGCTGGATGCGCAGCTGGTGGACATGTCGGCGGATACCGATGCGGAAGAGCTGCAAACCATGGTCTACGAGATCGGCAAGCGCGAAGAATTCGGTTTCGATAGTCTGCGGGACTGGTTCAAGGCGCTGTATGAGACCCTGCTCGGCTCCGAACAGGGCCCTCGCATGGGCAGTTTTATCGCGCTCTACGGGATTGCCAACACGCGCGAACTGATCGCGGAGGCGCTCGCTCAGGCTTGATACGTCAGCCCCATTTGCGGGTTCGATACCAGCGGGTGATCACGTATTTGGCCCCCTCGGTCACCGGAGTGCCCGCGTGCAGAGTATTCACGTTCGGCGACCCGTCGGGCTTTGCGTTGTTCCAGGCTAGAAGTACGCCCGCTTTCGGCGCGATCTGTATGCCGAGTGTGGGAAAAGCTGTGGCGCCGCCGGCCCGAACGTTGTTGAGAAACATCATCGCGGTCCAGCTGCGCTGGCCGCCATTCTTGCGCTCCTGCTTCCAGTATTCCTCGCTCGGGAAGAAGTAGTCGTGATGGTTCTTGAACTCCTGGCCGGGCAGATAACGCTGACCCTGCATCGTCTCGCCGATCTTGCCCGGCAGGCCCAGCGCATCGTCGATCCGCCGACTGATCATCTTGACCATCGGGTCTTGTGCGTCGAAATTGCCCGAATAGGAGGTGCGATAGCCATCCCTGTAGGTGCCTTCGTAAAGGCTGCTCGGCCGCGCCACGACATCGATCATACCTGCAAGCTTGCGGCATTCGTTCGTCGTGAGGAATTCGCCGATCGCGTAGATTTCGGCTTTCTCACTAGGCACCTTATACGCCTTGGGATCGGCATCGAGGCGCTCGCGTACGATCTTGCCGACCCGTGCCAGCGCATCCTGATCGGGAACCTTGGTATCGGTGGAGGGTGATTTCGCTTCGGTCATGGCTAAAGGCTAGCAAGGTCATTTCGGCGGGGCTAGGAAAACTGAAAAGCGATCAACGCGGGAGACAGGAATGCAAGATGCCGAACAGAGACGCTACAGCCTTGGGGCGATGATCTTTCACTGGGTCATCGCGGTGCTGGTGATCGTGAACTGGCGGATCGCCGAAAGCGCGGAGCATATGGAAGGCGCTGCCAAAGGCGCCGCTTTCGGCAATCACAAGTCCATCGGCATGCTGATCTTGGTGCTGACTATTGGCCGCATTGCCTGGCGGCTGACGCATCCGCGCCCGCCAATGCCCGAATCGCACGCCAAGTGGGAACGCGTATTGGCACGCACGATCCATATCGTGTTCTACGTCCTGTTGATCGGCCTGCCGCTCGGCGGATGGCTGGCCAGCTCGCTCGTTTCGCGCCCGGTGGATTTTTTCGGGCTTTTTACCATCCCCATGCTGCCGGTCGGCGAGAACAAGGATCTGGGCGGTACGATTTTCGATGCGCACAAGACGGCGGGTTCGATCTTCATCTACCTGATCGGGCTGCATATCCTCGGCGCGCTGAAGCATACCTTCATCGACAAGGATCTCGGCATCTTCCGGATGCTGCCCTTCGGCGGTCGTAGCCGCGAATAGCCTGTACTGCGCAAAGGAAACGCCCCGCCGGTGGTCAAACCGGCGGGGCGTGAATTGAGGCTTCCGATGGATCTTACCAGAAGAAGTCGTAGATCACGTCGACCACTTCGCCGCTATAGGTGTTCACCAGCAGCACGTCGTCGTAATAGCGCACCCACTTGTAGGGGCCGTAGACTTCGGGAAGGCGGTACGACCACGGATCGTTGATCCAGTACCGGTTGCCGAAGAAGACGCTGCCCAGCGTGAAGCCGATACTCAGGCGGCGATAATTATACCCGCGATAGGGTGCGTAGTACCGGCCGAGATTGTAGATGCGGCGGTTCTGCGCGCGATAACGCTGCCAGTCATAGCGGCGATCATTGCGCCATGCGCGATTCCAGCGACGGGCGTCGCGGCGATCCTGCCGGGCTTCGCGGCGATTTTGCCGGTAATCCTGCCGGACATCGCGGCGGTCGGCACGATAGTCGCGCCGATCCTGGCGACGATCCCACCGGTTGTCGCGGCGCTGGTCGCGGCGCTCGGCCTGCCGGTCGGCGCGGCGATCGGCGCGCTGGTCACGGCGATCGGCACGCTGGTCGCGGCGCGCGTCCTGCTGCTGCGCTGCGCGAAGATTCTCGCGAGCGCGCAGACGGGCTTCCCAGGCTGCCTGCGAACCGTCGCGCTGCTGCCCTGCATTATCGCCATAGCGGCGCGCGTCACCACCGCTCTGCTGGCGGCGATCCTGGCGCGTGCGTTCTGCCCGGTCGGGCCGGGCACGATCGCGCCGTGCATCGGGCTGACGCTGCTGCTGACGCGCCTCGCGGCGCTGCGCGCGGTCGTTCTGGCGCGCCTGGCGGCGTTCGGCCCGGGCGTCCTGGCGCGTCTGTCCACTGCCGATCGAACCTTCGGCAAGAACGCCGTTTGCGCTGATGGAGGTCAACACGGTGGTGGGCTGCGCCTCGGCGGCGCTCGCGGGCATGGCGGTGGCGGCAAGTGCCAGCCCCAGCGCGGTCAGCCCGCTAAATCGGAAAAAGTCTGGTAGGTCGTGCATGATGAATCCTTGCGGCTCCCTTCGTTGCTTGATGGCCAAGATCGCCGCGCCCACCATGCGGCTCCTTTGTCCCGAGTTGATACATGCCTGATACGCGGTGACAGGTTTCTGAACATCCAGCAAGGGTTGCTGTTCAGGTTTCGCACCTTCTTGCTGAATGATAAGAGGCCCGAGCAGAGACCGCAGCGAATTGACACGCCTCCCGCCAGCGTGTGTGGGAGCAGGAATGCTGAACACTCTGGACGAGGTCTTGGACGATGTGCGCGCGCGGCTGGGACGCGCAGCCGGCGACCGGCAGTCACCGATGCACACGCCCGTGGTCGCCACTGCGGATGCCGATGCGCGGGTGATGGTGCTGCGCGAATTCGCGCCGTGGACCCTGCGCTTCCACACCGATGCCCGCGCGCCGAAGGCCGCCGTGGTCCGCGAGATGCCGCGGGTGGGGGTGCTGTTTTACGACAAGGCCGAGAAGGTGCAGATCCGCGTGCGCGGCACCGCCCGGATCGAGTGCGATGGAGAGATTGCGCAGGCCGCGTGGGAAGCTGGCGACAACTTCGCCCGCCGCTGTTACCTCGGCGATGGGCCGGGCACGGTCCGCGACCGGCCATCCTCGGGCCTGCCCGAGACGGTCGAGGGAATCGAGCCTACCGACGCGCAGCTCGTCCCCGCGCGTGCCAACTTCGCGGTGCTGCTGGTCGAGCTGCACGAAATCGATTGGTTCACGCTTGCCCATACCGGCCATCGCCGCGCGCAGTTCGATCTGGACACCGGTGAATCCCGATGGGCGACTCCCTAGACCCCGTACTTCGCTTGCCATAGGGGGGCGCCATGAAACGACCCCGCCTGCCTGCCAGAGACATCCTGCCGGGCATGGGCGAAGAGCTGATCAGCCCGCGCGACTGGAGCAGGCGGGCGGCGACCCTGCTGGGCGCGGTGCTCATCGGACTGGTCGCGATCGGCTTCGCGATTGCGGGCGATCAGGCGACATCGGTGTTCGACCGGGTGACCCGCGCGCACCCCTGGGCGCATCTGGTGCTTGCGCCGCTGATCTTCCTCGCCATCGTGGCGATCACCAACCGGCTTGCCCCCGAAGCGCGCGGGTCGGGTATCCCGCAGGTCATTGCCGCCAGCCGGATGCCGGGGAATGCCGCGCTGAGCGGGCTGGTCGCGATCCGGACTGCGCTGTTCAAGGCCGCGCTCACCGTCGCCGCGCTGCTCGGCGGGGGATCGGTCGGGCGCGAGGGGCCGACAGTTCAGCTGGGCGCGGCGATTATGGTGCAGGTGCATCGCCTGTTTCGCGTGCCGATCAGCGCGGGCGTCTACATCGCGGGCGGTGCCGCGGGCGTCGCGGCCGCGTTCAACACCCCGCTGGCGGGGATCGCCTTCGCCATCGAAGAACTGGCGGTCGCGTACGAGCAGCGAGTCGCCGTGCTGGTGATGGGCGCGGTGATGATCTCGGGCCTGACGGCGCAGGGCATTGCGGGAGACTACGTCTATTTCGGCCGGATCGGTGGCAGCTTGCCGATCGTCACCGTGCTGATCGCCGCGCCCATTGCGGGGCTGGCGGGCGGCGCGGCAGGCGGCCTGTTCGCGCGCATGGTGCTGGCGCTGCGCGGGCCCGGCGGGCGGTTTGCCGCCCGACTGAAGGCCCGGCCGATGATCACCGCGCTGGTCTGCGGCCTGGTGGTCGGCGGGTTGGGCTTCGCAACGTCCGGCGCGACATCGGGCACCGGCTACGAAGCGACGCGCGATCTGCTTGCAGGCGGGGCGAGCGAGTACTGGTTCGGCCCGGCCAAGTTCCTCGCGGCGCTCGCAACGACCGCCAGCGGCATTCCCGGCGGGATCTTCGCGCCGTCGCTGGCCGTGGGCGCAGGCTTCGGAGAATTGCTGACCCCGCTCTTCCCGCCAGAGCAGGCAGGCCTGATCATCCTGATCGGGATGGGCGGCTATTTCACCGGCGTAGTCCGTGCCCCGCTGACTGCGGTGATCATCCTGAGCGAAGCGACCAGCAGCACCCACGCGATCCTGCCACTGTTCGCAACCGCCCTTATCGGCGACTGGGCCGGTTCGATGGTGTGCAAGGACCGGCTGTACCATGCGCTCGCCGGCGATTTCGCGCCAGCTGCGAACGGCGACGAGCGTGAGAGCAACGGCGACGAAGGCCCGCCCAGGGGCTCTCCTGCCAGTGGCGCCTGACACACCTGACACAGTGTCCAAGGCTCAAAAACCCCTGCCCGCGACACCCGCAGACTATCGCTCGCACAGGGTGCGAAAGCGAGGGGAGCGGACGATGCGAAAGAGCCGCCCGTCGATCTAGCGGCTCTTCCCGATGTAGGAAAATCGCGCGCCACCCCCGCTGTGCGCTAAACCTCGTCGCCCGGTGTGATGTGCGTCACGATAGAGCGAATCGTCATGAACACGATGGTCACACTCGCCGATGCCATCGCCACCATCAGCACGGTCAGCGCGAACAGCGCGGTGTAGAGGTAGTTGTACCAGCCGCTGGGCAGGTTCTCGAACTCGCCCATCGGCAGTGTGTAGGCCAGCAGGACGAGGAAGCTGAGCATCAGGGTGGCGGTGGAGATCACCGCGATGCGGCTGACATGCTTGTAAGTCTGCCGGTCGAAATCGGTCTCTATCCGCCGGATCATGCCGATCAGCGTCAGCATCAGGGCCAGCGTGGTGGCCGATGCAGTGGCGATGGCCGAGCCGAGATAGAGACCCGCGCGGCTCAATGCCTCCAGCAGGTCGCGCGCTTCGGCGGTGCCGTAGACCGAGCCGATGGCCTGCCGCGCGGCGAGGCCGATCAGGCAGAAGACGGTAAAGGAAAGGGCGGGATAGATAATGCTGCGTTTGCTGCTCATACCCCGGGCAGCGGATGAGCGGGCAGGAAGGTCCGCAAACCTACAATTGTGGGTATGAAGCCAGCGCGCGGAGCGATCGATGCCACCCCACGCGCCGGTCTGTTCCCATAGGCGACTTCAGGCCCTGGCGAGCAGTCCGCGCACGTTTTCGTGCGCCTTGGCCATCGCTTCGGCGGCGGCCTGTTCGCTGATCTTCAGCCCTTCGGCGATCACGAAGACTGGATCGGTGATGCCGATGAAACCGAGAACACTAGTAAGGTAACGCTCCGCGTGTTCGACGCTGCGCTGTTCGCTGTCCTCGCCATAAAGCCCGCCGCGCGCGAGGGCGACGATCACCTGCTTGCCTCCAGATAGCCCTTCGACGGCGCCGGTTTCGGTGTAGCGGAAAGTTTCGCCTGCCACGAGGATTCGGTCGAGCCACGCCTTGAGTTGGCTGGGAATGGTGAAATTGTACATCGGCGCACCGATCACCACCGTGTCCGCCGCCTTGAACTGCGCCAGCGCCTCGGCGGAATCCTCTTCGCCGAACGCGGGCAGGGTGAGGTGGGAGAACGGCTCTGCGGCGATATCGCGATAGGTCACCGTCGCGCCGCCGTTCGCGTCTTTCAGGCTGGCGACGATGGCGGCGGTGAGTTCGCGGCTGGCCGACGCTTCGCCGGTTATGCTGCTGTCGATATGGAGAATGTTCATGGCTTCGTTTCCCGGTCACTAATGTTGACCAGCACCA
This sequence comes from Erythrobacter sp., assembly GCA_009993635.1. GTDB lineage: Bacteria > Pseudomonadota > Alphaproteobacteria > Sphingomonadales > Sphingomonadaceae > Alteriqipengyuania. The sequence goes on from JAACTC010000005.1 coordinate 104,149, forward strand.
CATAAGTGACCACATAGGAGCGGCAAGAACGCAAATTTATCTGACCAGGTCACATTCCTATGACTGCCAATCCGCACCCGCATTCGAAGCCCGATTGTCGCGCGGTGAGCGAAGTGCTCAGCCGCGTAGGCGACAAGTGGACAGTACTGATCGTCAAATCGCTGCAAGCTGCCCCAGAAGAAGGTCGCCGTTTCAATGAGTTGAAGCGCGATATTGGCGGCATTTCGCAACAGATGCTGACCCGCAGCCTGCGCGCGCTGGAGCGCGACGGGATGGTCGCGCGGACCGTGCATGCCACGGTGCCGCCGCAGGTCGAATACCGCCTGACCGATCTCGGCCACTCGCTCGCTGTGCCGGTACTGGCGCTGGCCGACTGGACGTTCGAGAACCTGCCGCTGATCCACGCCAACCGCACAGCATACGATCGGGTAGCCGAAGCGGCATGATCGTGGGCAACGGGGTGCGTCAGCTGCCCGAGTTGTCGCCTGCCAGAAGTCCGCTCAGGGCCTTGCCGATATGGACCGCCAGGTTCTCTGCCGGACGATCGGGCGCGAGGATCGCCAGCACCGGCGCGATGCGGTCCGGCTGACCCAGCGCGGAATTGAGCAGAACGAACACCAGCGCGGGGTCGGCAATGGGGATCATGCCGGCTGCGATTCCCTGCTCGATCAGCGGGCGTGCCGCATCGTAGAGAGGCTTGAGCAAACGCTCGGCAACAATATCGCCACGCGGCGCGGGTTCGAGAGCGGCGCGGGCGATGAAGCCGCGCAAGTCGGGGTTCTGGTCGTAATAGGCGGCCGTCATCGCGATCGCGAGCTGCAGCCTTTCGCGCAGGGGCGTTTTGCTATCGTCGGCCAGCGCCGCGAGTGCATCGATCCTGAGCGCAAGCGTTTTGGCCAGCAGGTCGACGCAGGCGAGCCATAGCCCGTCCTTGCCGCCGAAATGAACCGTAACGAGGTTCGGTGTCGCCCTTGCGCGGCTGGCGATCATCCGCACGCCCGCCGCTTCGTAGCCATGATCGGCAAAGCACCGCGTCGCCGCCCGCAACAGTGCATCGCGGCCTGCAGGGGCGTCCGCCGTCCGCCGTCCGCGTTTCGGCACTGTTCGATCTTGACCTTCGCTCATCGCGCTCTGTATATGTACACGTGTACATAAAACGCTGCATCTGGCATCTGGGGCGAAAGGATCACACTCATGCGCCACGTTATCACCCGCCGCGCTGCGCTTTTCAATCTGTCCGCTGCCTCGCTGATTGCATTGCCCGGGTGCGCCTCGATGAAACCCGACCCGAACTCGCGCGAAGACCAGCTGGCGGGTGCGCTCGACGGGTCGGTGATCGACGCGTTCTTCTACGCCTTCGGGCCGTACGAATTCGCCCGCTCGATGCAGGCGCTGTCGGGCCAGATCGACGTCGGCGATACACTGGTGTCGGAGGACGCGCTCGCCGATGCAGCCAAACGCGCGGGTGGGGCCGACGTCCTGATCAACCGCGAGATACACGTTCGCGATCTGGCGGACGAGCGCATCCGCTCCGTCACCGCGCCCAATAACGACACGCTCTACACCTCGGCGGTGCTCGAACTGTCGAAGACGCCGGTGCGGCTGACGCTGCCTGACTCGGCCGACCGCTACCTCTCGGTCGCGCTGATGGACATGTTCACCGATCAGCGCATGGTCGGCCATGAGGAAAATGGCGGCAAGGCCGGGACCTACCTGATCGTCGGGCCGGACAGTCCGGTGAAGGACGGCCCCGATGTCATCCGCATGCCCTCCAACGATGTCTGGCTGCTGGCGCGCACCTTCGTGGCCGGCGTCGCCGATCTGGATGCCGCGCGCGCGGTGCAGAGCGGGATCGTGGTAGAGCCGGTGGACAAGCGCGTGACGCCGCGCCTCTTCACCACGCTTGCGCCGCCGGAAATGGAACCGCGCAGCTTCCTCGCCCTGACCAACGAAGTGCTCGGTCGCTCGCCCGGCCATCCGCAGGTCGCACGCGCGGCGCAGTTCGCGGACAAGGGCATCGTGCCGGGCGATCTGAGCGTGTTGGACGATCTGCCGCTGACTGTACGCGCCGCATGGGATGCGTGGTTGCCGCGGTCGCTGGACATGCTGCGCAAGGGGCTCACACGCTCGCAGGACAAGCCGGGCTGGAATGCGCCGCCGCTGATCCTCGGCGATTATGGCGATAACGACCTGGTCCGCGCGGCCATCGCGCTGATCGGCTTCGGCGCGCTCAAGGCCAGGGACGCGCGCTACTTCCGCACCGAAACCGATGCTGCGGGCGACCCGCTCACGGGCGATGCGGTGTACCGGATGGTGATCCCGCCCGCAGGCGTGCCGGTGAAGGCGTTCTGGTCGTTGAGCGTCTACCAGCCCGACGCCGACGGGCGCCTGTTCTTCTTCAAGGTGCCGATCGACCGGCATTCGATCAATTCGGGCTCGTCCGATCTGGTGAGGCGCGCCGACGGATCGATCGTCCTCCACCTCTCGCGCGAGCGGCCGGGGGAGAAGGACGTGGTCTGGGTGCCAACACCGGAAGGGCCCTTCGAGGCGATCTTTCGCACCTATCGGCCCGAGCAATCGGTCATCGACGGCAGCTGGAACGTGCCGCCGCTGAATAAACGGGGCTAGCGTCGCTCGAAGCTGTCGAAGCCCTGCGCCTGGGCCTCGCGCTGATCGATCCGGTCGACGCGGGCGCGGGGAGGGCCGTCGTGCATCGCGTCGATCATGCGCGCAATCGCGCCCTCGTCACCCTCCAGAAGCGCCTCGACCGTGTCATCGGGCAGGTTGCGGACCCAGCCGGTGAGGCCGAGCCCGCGCGCCGTTTGCACCGTCCAGTCGCGGTAGAACACGCCCTGCACGCGGCCGTGGAGGATGAGGTGGGTGGCTTGGCGTTCCGTCATCGAAATCTGCCTAGCATTTGCGACGCGCCATTGAACACGTCGATCTTGCGGGCAAGCCGAACCGAGTGTCGACGGCATCCGCGTTGACAAGCGCCACCGCTTGGCGGACCCTTCGCATGCAAAGTGCAACAACCCGTGGGTCCCAAATGTTCAGATATGTCTTTTTCGCCCTGATGCTCGTCGGGCTCCCCGTTGGCGCTGCGGCGCAGGACCGGACCTACGATCTCGAGGTCGACGGCAATGTCGAGACGATCCTGGTCTGGGATGCGGAAGGCGAACCGCGCGGCACCGTGCTTTTCGGCCATGGGTGGGGCGCTGATCCCACGAATTACGAACGCCTGCTCGATGCGTGGACGGCTCTTGGCTTCACCATCGAAGCGCCGCGAAACCTCGACAGCGCCAAGCACCCGCGCAACGCTGCTTTGCCGACCGACTTCATGGCAATGAACCAGGCCGTGGTTGGCCAGCGCATGACCACGATGATGGCGCTGCGCGAAAGGGCCGCCGAGCAGGGCCTGCCGGTCGTGCTTTCGGGCCACAGCTTCGGCGCGTTCGTCGCGATGACGCAGGCGGAGGGCAAGTGGGCCTTCGGGCCGCTGCCGGGGCCCAAGCCCGCGGCGGTGCTGACCTTCTCGTCACCCGGGGCGGTGCCGATGCTCGTGTCGGACGCGAGCTACGCCACGCTCGATCTGCCCTATATGATGGTGACCGGCACACAGGACGCCAGCGGCACGACCATGCCCACCTGGGAAGTCCACCGCTTCGCCTTCGACCGCAGCCCGGCGGACGACAAGTACCTGCTCGTTGTCGAAGATGGCGGCCACAACCTCGTGACGTTCGAGGACGAGAGCCTGGAGGCCCCGGTGGTGGAATGGACCTCGCGGTTTTTGGCGGCCTACGCGCTGGGGGATGAGGAGGCGGAGGTGGCGCTTGGGGCGGAGCCGATGGCGGAGCGGATTTCGGTGGAGCGGATTTCGGTGGAGCGGCGGTAGGGGGCCCAATCGTCGGGACGTGTCAAGCACGGGCCGATGAAGGGGGGAAGAGTGCGCTTACAACCAAACCGTCATCCGGGCCTCCGAGCCGGGATCAGGCTTTCTTCGGCCCGCATATACCATGATCGATATTCGTTAGGGCACGTCGGTAGAGGGAGAGGTTGGTGGCTGCGGCTCTACCCGATTTGGCCTACGGCAAGGGTGCGCTCGTCAATGCCTCATATGCGCTAGCGATCCATTCGGCGATAATTGGAAGGGTACTAAGAGCGGCAGCCAGCGCTGTGGCCATCAGGCCCAAAATCACGCTTGGTAGCTCCTTAGAGTACGGTTTTCTAACGCGGTCAGGGTCGAGATAAATGCGGGCGAAAGGCACAAGTTTGTGGGAGCGAAAAACTACGAACATCAAGCAAACCGTGAGCGCAGTGATTAGAATTCTCTCAAGAAATTCAAATTCAGGAAGCATAATCAAAAGTACTATCAAAAGTACCGTATTAATATTTAATCCATGCCTTCTCAAGGCTCCTGTGAATGTGCTTGTAAATTGTTGCAGAAATGAGTTCAGTCTATGTGCGACAGCTTCAGTCCAAAGTTCGTCCGGAGATGACACGGAGATATTGCTTTCGAGATCATCACTCAGAGTTAGGTTTATTACCTTTTTCAATCCGTGAGCAGCGCTCGACTCAACTGCGATAGTTAGTTCTTTGAGCTTATCTGGCAAATCGCCACGGTTGAGGTACTCAGCTGCATTTCGAGCAGTAACTTGATCGCCCTCTTTCGCCCGAAAAATTGGAACAACGGGCTCGTCAAAATATGATTCAAGTTCAGCAATTATGCGATCAAGGTCTGATCGATAAATGGTGATGGCACCCAGCGGCACATCCTTGTTTGCGATCTGGACTTGGGAGCGTTCCAACGGGTTGGGGGTGGCCGTTGCCCTCCCAATTTCCTTGATGACCACCTCAAAAGTTCCAGCAGAACCGTCATTTAGCGACCACGTTCCGGCTCTGAAACTTTGAATGTGCGTGAGAAGTTCAAGTGATCCGACATGCTCCAAATCGCCACGGTCAGCATTGACGATATCAAGATGCACTTGGCTGGCGTTATCTTCATCGAAGCGAGCACTGAACTTCAGCGTCGCACCATTTGTTTGGCCCAAAAAGATTGAACCCGTTCCGTCGGCTTCCTCTGCCCAGTACAGATTTCCGATTCTGGAACCATTTAGACCACCAACCCAATGCGTTTGAGTCACCCGTCGCCCCCCATATTCGCCTACCTAGTCAGCTTCTTATAAGCCAACCGCGTAGGCCGATCCGCCGCATCGCCAAGACGCCGCCGCTTGTCTTCCTCGTAGGCCTCGAAGTTCCCCTCGAACCACTCGACGTGGCTATTGCCCTCGAACGCGAGGATGTGCGTCGCGAGGCGGTCGAGGAAGAAGCGGTCATGGCTGATGACCACGGCGCAGCCGGCGAAGTTTTCGATCGCATCTTCCAGCGCGCGCAGGGTTTCCACGTCGAGGTCGTTGGTCGGTTCGTCCAGCAGCAGGACGTTGCCGCCTTCTTTCAGCATCTTGGCCATGTGCACGCGGTTGCGTTCACCGCCTGAGAGCTTGCCGACGTTCTTCTGCTGGTCCTGGCCCTTGAAGTTGAACGCGCCGACATAGGCACGCGTGCTCATGTCGTGGCCGTTGACCTTCATGTAATCGAGCCCGTCGGAGATCTCTTCCCACACATTGTTGCTCGCGGTCAGATCGTCGCGGCTCTGGTCCACGTAGCCAAGGTGCACGGTTTCGCCGATCTTGATCGAGCCGCTGTCGGGCTGTTCCTGACCGGTGATGATCTTGAACAGCGTCGACTTACCCGCGCCGTTCGGGCCGATGATGCCCACGATCCCGCCCGGCGGCAGGGTGAAGCTCAAGTCTTCGAACAGCACCTTGTCGCCGAAGCTTTTCGAGATGTTGTGCGCCTCGATCACCTGACTGCCGAGGCGTTCGGGCACCTGGATGACGATCTGCGCCTTGCCCGGCTTGCGATCGCCCTGCGCGTCCTGCAGCTGTTCGAACTTGCGCAGGCGCGCCTTGGACTTGGTCTGGCGGCCTTTGGGCGTCTGTCGGATCCACTCGAGTTCCTCGGACAGCGCGCGCTGGCGGCCGGAATCCTCGCGCTCTTCCTGCGCAAGCCGCTTGGCCTTCTTGTCGAGGTAGGTCGAGTAGTTGCCTTCGTAGGGGTAGTAGGAGCCGCGATCGAGCTCCAGAATCCAGCCCACCACGTTATCGAGGAAGTAGCGATCGTGGGTGATCATCAGCACCGCACCGGCGTATTCGGCGAGGTGGTTTTCGAGCCAGTTGACGCTTTCGGCATCGAGGTGGTTGGTCGGTTCGTCCAGCAGCAGGATGCCGGGCTTCTGGATCAGCAGGCGGGTGAGCGCGACGCGGCGCTTTTCACCGCCCGAGAGGTTCTCGACGCTGGCGTCCGAAGGCGGGCAGCGCAGCGCCTCCATCGCGATTTCGAGCTGGTTGTCGAGCGTCCAGCCGTCGACCGCGTCGATCTTGTCCTGCAGCTCGGCCATTTCCTCGCTCAGCGCGTCGAAATCGGCGTCTTCCTCGGCCATTTCCATGCCGATCGCGTTGAAGCGTTCGACCATGTCGGCGGTCTCGCGCGCGCCGTCCTTGACGTTTTCGAGCACGGTCTTGGTGGGGTCCAGCTCGGGCTCCTGCGGCAGGTAGCCGACGGTGATGTTCTCGCCCGGCCATGCTTCGCCCGCGTAATCGGTATCGATCCCGGCCATGATCTTCATCAGCGTGGACTTACCCGCGCCGTTCGGCCCGACGATGCCGATCTTCGCGCCCTGGTAGAACTGCAGGTTGATGTTGTTCAGCACCGGCTTGGGGGCACCGGTGAAGGTCTTGGTCATGTTCTTCATGACGTAGGCGTATTGCGCGGCCATCGTGGGTCCTTCGGATCAATCTGTCGGGTTCGGGAATTGGGCGGTGAGATAGGCGCGAAGCGACGAGGGGGCAAGCGTCCGCCCGCCCGCGCGCCCAAACGACAGGATCTTCTATGCGTGTTGCAATCATCGGGGCCGGAATGGCCGGGCTTACATGCGCTTCGCAGCTGACTGAGGCCGGGCACGAAGTTACGGTGTTCGACAAGGGTCGCGGGCCGGGCGGGCGCATGGCGACGCGCCGGGTGGAGCATGGGGGCGAGACATATCGCTTCGACCACGGCGCGCAATATTTCACCGCGCGCGAGATGGCTTTCCAGACACAGGTGCGCGCGTGGGAGGCGGACGGCATCGTCGCCCCGTGGCCTGCCGCGAAACAGGGCGCGTGGGTCGGTACTCCGGCGATGAACGCGCCGATCAGGGCGATGGCGGACGCGCTTGGCGCGCGCTTTGGCACCCGGATCCATGCGCTGGAGCGGATCGGCGAGACATGGCGCCTCGCAGGCGCGGATATCGCGGAGAGCTTCGATGCCGTGGTTGTCGCAGTGCCGGCAGAACAGGTCGCGCCCCTGCTGGCCGTCCACACGCCGCACATCGCCGAGGCTGCGCAGGCGATCGACAGCAATCCGTGCTGGACCGCGATGATCGCCTTCGATGGGCGGGTCGATGCGCCCGACACGCTGCGCGATGAAGGCGCGATCGGCTGGGCGGCGCGCAATTCCTCCAAGCCGGGCCGCGAGGCGGATCAGGAATGCTGGGTCATCCAGGCCGATGCGCGCTGGTCGCGCGCGCAGCTGGAGCGGAAGGCGGACGATGTCGGGACCGAACTGCTTGCCCATTTCGCCCGCGCGGTCGGCGATCTGCCGCCGGTGCTGTTCAGCACCGCGCATCGCTGGCGCTATGCGATGTGCGAGAAGAACGATGCGGGCGCGCTGTGGGATGCCGACCAGCGCATCGGTGCGTGCGGAGACTGGCTGTCTGGCCCGCGCGTAGAGAACGCGTTTCTCTCCGGTATTGCGCTGGCACGGCGTATCGAAGGTTAGTCGGGGAACGGCTTGCCTGCTGCCTCCGTTCAGGCAGCATGATCAAGATATTAGGCCCGGCCTGCCTCGTCCTTTCCACCACCACTCTGGCAGCCTGCGGGATGCAGGGCACCGATACGCCCGAGCAGGAGGCGGACCGGGCCGAAAAGACGGCGACCCCTGCCGCGAGTGACGGTTACGACGATCCGCAAACCGCCGCGCGTGCCGAGGCCAGGCTGGTCGACGGCAAGGTGGAGCTGTCGCTGCCCGATGGCGTGACCAGCGAGATGATGGGCGACCGCACGGCGCAGATGATCGCGGTGCAGGTCATGCTGGATCGCAGCGCCCACGCACCGGGCGTGATCGACGGGCTGGGCGGTGGCAACACCGACAGTGCAATCCGTTATTACCGCAAGGTGCACGGGCTGGGCGACAGCACCGAGGTCGATCAGGAGCTGCTCAAATCGCTGCTCGACGACCAGAGTGGCGATATCTTCCGCACCTACACCGTGACCGAAGAAGACGCTTCGAACAGCTTCGAAACGATACCCGACGCATTCCCGCAGATGGCCGAGATGGACACGCTTGGCTACGAGAGTCCGCTGGAAATGCTGGCCGAGCGGTTTCACATGGACCAGGATTTCCTGAAGGCGCTCAACCCCGACGCCAATTTCGGCAAGGCGGGCACCAAGCTGGTGATCGTGAGCCACGGCAATGGAAAGGTTAACGGCAACGTCGCGACGATCGAGGTTCGCAAGGCGGACGACCGGCTGGTCGCGATGGACGATTCCGGCAAGATCGTCGCCAGCTATCCCGCGACGATCGGCAGCACGCGCTTTCCCAGCCCCAGCGGGACGATGAAGGTCACTGCGGTCGCGCCGGAGGCGAACTACACGTTCCAGGGCGACAAGGAGCAGTGGGGGCCGGAGGGCACCTATGTTCTCCCCACCGGGCCGAACAATCCGGTCGGCGGCACGTGGATCGATCTGACCAAGGAGGGCTATGGCATTCACGGATCGCCCGATCCCGCGCTGATTGGCAAGAGCGCCAGCCACGGCTGCGTCCGCCTCACCAACTGGAATGCGTCTGCTCTGGCTAGCGCCGTAAAGCAGGGCGTGACGGTGAAGTTCGTCTAGGTGGTGGTGGCGCTTTCGTGAAGCATCCCGATCCCATCCCGCCCGGCCCGGGGCAGGAAAGCGTGTGGGAGTATCCGCGCCCCGCCATTGCCGAGGCCACCGATGCGCATATCGTGATAGATCATAATGGCGTGCGGATCGCGGAAACGCGCCGCGCGGTTCGCGTGCTCGAAACCAGTCACCCGCCGCAATACTATATCCCGCCGGACGACATCGCCGAGGGCGTGTTGGAGCGCGCGCCGGGCCGCAGCCTGTGCGAATGGAAAGGGCAGGCCCGCTACTGGACCGTGAATGCCGACGGTGCGCGGCTGGAAAAGGTCGGCTGGAGCTATCCCGATCCCACGGCGGCGTTCCGCCTGTTGGCCGATTACGTCGCGTTCTACGTCGCCCCGTTCGATCGGATCACGCTGGATGGCGAGATCGTGCAGCCGCAGCCCGGCGAATTCTACGGCGGGTGGGTGACCAGCAAGGTCGTCGGCCCGTTCAAGGGCGTGCCCGGCAGCCGCTTTTGGTGAGCGGTTTGTGGTGAGCAGTCCGCCCGCTAGTGGACGATAGTCACCATGTGACCCATCAGCCGCCGGGCCGCGCTCCAGATCGCGTTGCGCCCGCTCTGGCCGATCATGTCTTCCACCAGTTCGTCGAACACTGCGCGCTCCTTGCGGGCGGCGGCGGTGCTGAGGTCGACCAGCAGCATCTCGTCATAGCTGAGCGCCATCTGGCAGGGCCGGTTGAGCGCGATGGGTTCGGGCCATGCGCGCCCCGCCTCGTCCATGAACACATGGAACGGCCGCACCCCCTCAGCCGTGCCGATCTGCGAGGCCAGCGCGCGAAAGCAATAACTGCCCTGACACCGTGCGAGGTGGACGTAACGCATGGCGCAGACGAGCCTCGCATGGACCGGCGAAATCTCGTTCAGATCGGGGGTGGCGAGCAGGGTATGCAGGGACATGCGAGAGTTCCGTTTATGCGAGTGCGTCGCAATAGCGTGTAGGCGTGGCAAGCTTAAGCCGTCAAGCTCAGCGCGATGACCGGGTGGGGACTGGTCCGGAAGGCTTGGCAGGCGGCGGGGTTGGCGCTAGCTCTCCCGCCCATGAAAACACCGCTTCTCGCGCTGACCGCGCTTTCGCTCTCGCTGTCGGCCCTTGCCGCAGTTCCCGCCGCCGCACAGGCAAGCACCGGCTCGTGTGAAGATGCCGTCGCCTGCGCTGCCGACGCGGCTCTGGAAGGCGACTCGCTTGCGTGGGATTTCGTCGAGGGGATCACCACCGAGGTAGGCCCGCGCCAGGCCGGTACGGAAGCCGAAGCGCGCGGGCGTGCATGGGCCATGGACTGGCTGCGGGCCAATGGGTTCCGGAACGTCGCAGACGAGCCGTTCCAGATGCGGACCTGGGTGCCCGGCGGCCCTCCCACCGCGCGCATCGTCAGCCCCTATCCGCAGGATCTGACCATCGTGCCGCTGGGCAACAGCGCCAGCACCGGCCCGGACGGCCTGACCGCCGAGGTCGTGTATTTCCCAAGCTACGCGGACCTGGTGGCCGCGCCGGCCGGAAGTCTGGACGGCAAGATCGCTTTCATCAGCCACGATATGCGGCCGACGCAGGATGGTTCGGGCTACGGGTTCGCGGGCCCGGCACGGTGGACCGGCGCGGCACTCGCGGCGAGCAAGGGCGCAGTGGCTACCGTCATCCGCTCCATCGGCACGGACAATGATCGCACGCCGCATACCGGCGGAACCGGCTTCCCCGACGGCATGGCCGCAACCCCGGCAGGCGCGCTTTCCAATCCGGATGCGGACAATCTGGAGCGCATGTTCGCGCGCGCGGGCAACACGCCGATCACAATGCATCTGACGCTGACGCCCGAATGGCTGGGCGAGACGACCAGCGGCAATGTGGTGGGCGAAATCGTCGGCAGCGATCCCTTGCTGCCTCCGGTGCTGCTCGCCTGCCACATCGACAGCTGGTGGAACTCCACCGGTGCATTCGACGATGGTGCGGGCTGCGGCATCATCGCGGCAGCAGCGCGCAATGTGGGCGAGGCGGGCAAGCCGCTGCGCACCATCCGCGTGCTGTTTGCCGGCGCGGAAGAGGTCGGGCTGTTCGGCAGCACGGCCTATTCCAAGGCGCATATCGATGAACCCATCGCGGTGGGGATCGAGAGCGATTTCGGTGCCGACCGGATCTGGCGGATCGACAGCAATTTCTCGAAGTCCAACCCCGATCTCTATCGGGAACTGGCGCGGTCCGTGGCACGCTTCGGCGTCGCACCCTCGGGCGAGGTGGCATCCGGCGGTGCCGATCTCAACATCGTGCGCGATCAGGGCGGTGCCCTGATCGACCTGCAGCAGGACGGCACGCGCTATTTCGATCTGCACCACACCAACAACGACACGCTGGACAAGATCGATCCGCAGCAGCTGCGACAGAACGTGGCGGTGTGGACGCAGGTGGTCGGCATCCTCGCCAACCGGGCGGAGCCATTCGGCCCGGCGAAATAGTCTTGCCTCCGGCCCCTCTCTCGCCATCCGTGCGTTAGGTGCAGATGGATGGCGAGACTTTCGGACTTGATCCCTATCATGTGATGCTCGCCGGGTGCGGCCTGGCGATCATCGTTGCCTATTGGTTGCCGCGCTTCCTGCGCGGGCGCGAGCCTGCGGCGTCGGGCCTGCTGATCCTCGGCGGACTGGCGGTGTTCGGTATCCTGCCGGGCGTGCCCGATGCGCTCAGCCCGCTGGACAATCCGCGGGTGTGGGAACGCGCCTCCGAATTTGCCGTGATCATCGCCCTGTTCGGCACCGGGGTCCGGATCGACCGGATCAAGGGCAAGAAACTGTGGTGGCCGACTGGTCGCCTGCTCGCCATCGCCATGCCGCTGTGCATCCTCGCGGTGATCGCGCTGGGCCTGGGCGTCGGCCTGACGATAGCCGCTGCGGTGCTGCTCGCTGCGGTGCTTGCGCCCACCGATCCGGTGCTGGCAGCCGACGTACAGGTCGGCCCGCCCCTGGAAGGCGGCGAGCATCCGGTACGCTTTGCGCTGACGACCGAGGCCGGGCTGAACGACGGGCTGGCCTTTCCCTTCGTGTACTTCGCGATCTTCCTTGCCACGGCGAGCGGCGGAATGTCGGACTGGCTCGGCGAGTGGGCCGGGTTCTACGTGGTCTACAAGATTCTAATCGGCGTACTCGCGGGCGTGGGCGCGGGCTGGCTGCTCGGCCTCGTGCTGTTCAGTGTGCCAAAGCGCAATCCGCTGGCCGATGCGGGCACCGGAGTGATCGCACTGGCGGGGGTGCTGGTAACCTACGGAATGACCGAATTGCTGGAAGGCTATGGCTTCATCGCTGCCTTCTTCATGGGTCTGGCGCTGCGCCGCAAGGAGGCGGAGCACGAATACCACGGTCGGCTGCACAGTTTCTCCAGCGCGCTGGAACACTCGGTGACCGCGATCCTGCTGGTTCTGCTTGGTGGAGCGATCCCTTCCCTGCTGGGCTTCCTCGACTGGCGGCACGCGCTGCTCGGCGTGGCGCTGATCTTCGTGATCCGCCCGCTCAGCGGTATGCTGGCCTTGTGGGGCACGCCGATGTCGCTGCGCCAGCGCGGCGTGGTCTCGTTCTACGGAGTGCGCGGCATCGGATCGATCTATTATCTCGCCTATGCGGGCGCGCAGCTGACGCTGGTGGACGAAGGCGTGCTGTGGGCCACGGTGACCTTCACCATTCTGCTGTCCACCATCGTCCACGGTTTCAGCGCGGGCAGCGTGGTGTGGGCCGCAACCCATGAGGGCGAGTCGCGCAAGCAGGCAGCGGCAGACGGATAAGGGCAGGGGAATGCTGTGAATTTTTCCCCATCATGGGCTCTAGCCAACTCGACAATCGGGTCCGTCGCTGTCTATCGGGGTAGCACGAACGATCCCATCAGGATCGCCCCCCATGGAGTTTCGATTGGCCGGCAAGATTCCCAGTAGCGCCGAAGGTCGGCGTGAATACGCACGCAAACAGCGCAGAAAAAGAACGCTCGCCAAGGCGGCCGTGATCGTACTGTGCCTGGTGACCCTCGCCTTGCTGGCCTACGCATTCCTTTGGCGCGCTTGATCGCGGCGAGGGTTTCTGCCGATTTGTGATGGTTCGGTGCCGAGCGTGGCAGATTGGTCGGCCAGATTGGTCGGGGAGACAGGATTCGAACCTGCGACCCTCTGCTCCCAAAGCAGATGCGCTACCAGGCTGCGCTACTCCCCGACCGTCTTTGCGCGATAGTGGTATCCCTGGTGGGCCCGGCAGGACTCGAACCCGCGACCTAGCCGTTATGAGCGGCCAGCTCTAACCAACTGAGCTACAGGCCCCCGGGATTGATGCTATCGCAGAGCGTGCCGCTACCCGTGAAACACGCGCTTCGCAAGCCGGCTGTGTAGTTCAGGGGCGCCGGGCGGCTTCCCAGACCCCGCGTACTGTGGTGGGCGTGACGTCGCGCGTCGCCATGTGCGCGTAGATTTCGCGCAGCCAGTCGAGCAGTGCATCAAGATCCGCCTGCGTGCGCACGTATGGCGTATTGCCTGGCACCAGCGAGGGGCTGTGGAAGGACAGCACCAGCAGCGGCAAGCCCTGCGACAGGGCGGCATCGACTGCGCGGATCGCCGCGCGCAGCGGTGTGCCTTCGGGCGTCAGGCCGATCCGTTCGAGCAATCCCGTGCGCGCTGCGATGCCCGCCGCGTGCGGCAGACGTGCGAGCCGGGGGAAAAGACTGCGGCCATGGCGGGCCAGCGCGCCGGTATAGACCGTGGTCAATGGCAGTTCGAGCAGCGGCGGCTCGCTGCTGATCCAGTAGGGGCTGTTGGGAAAGGCGCTGTAGTCGCGTCCGTCCCCGGGCGAATAGTCGTACAGCGCGCGGACCGAGCTATCCACGGTCACGCCGGTATCCTGCAGCAGCGCCCTGGTGGCCGGGCCCAGGCCATAACGGCCTGCGCGGTAGATGATCGGCGCATGGCCGAATGCATCCTCGATCGCATCGCGCAGAGTGGTGAACTTGGCCCGTTCAAGCTCTGGCGACAGGTTGCCGGCGAAGGAATTGCGCGGGTTCACTTCCTCGTCGAACGGAGGGTTCACCCACGGATGCAGTTGCACGCCAACCTCCGCCGTGCCGCGCCTCACGGCATCGCCGATGATGTCCTTCGCAAGGCTCGATTGCACGATCGGCCAGTCGACGAGGTACACGGGCGATGCGCCCAGTTCCTCGCACAGGGCCTGAAAGGCGGGAATGCCGCTCAGATGGGTGAGATCGTGCTTGTCGCGCGTGAACGGGCCGGTCCAGTCGAAGCCTTCTTCGGTGTCGACCGTCAGCAGCGAAGCGGGCGCGAAGCCGGGCGAAAATTTCGCCGCCTGCGCTGGCTTGGGTAGTGTCAGCATGATGTTCGCCCCCGTCGCGAAGGGGCAGCGCGAACCGCCCTGTTAGACGTGTTCCGGCACCCCGTGCGTTTGCGTAGCGGCAGGGTCGTGCGCGGTCAAAGCGGGCAGCGTGAGTATCAACCGCCGGTTTTCCCGCCGCAGGCTGCCGCCGATCGCGCGCGCTTCTGCCCGCGCCAGCCGCAACGCGAAGCCCGGCCCGAACGGCCCTGCGCTGATCGCCACCGACAGCGGCTTGCCCCGCGCGGCGAAAATATCCTCGCTGCCATTGAGCGAGGCGGGCAGATCGGCAACGAATTGCGCCATGTTGGTGCCCGAACTCTGATCGTGATCGAGCGTCAGCGTCAGCTTCTCGCTTGGCGCGGCGGCCGAACCCAGCGTGGCGAGGATGCGCCAGCTCAGCAATTCGGCCTCGGGCTTTGCCAGATCGACCCGGCAGGTGCCCCCCAGCGTGGCGACGAAGCCCGCATTGCGCGGCTGGAGCAGCGGGAGCAATTGAGCGAGATGCTGCCGGAAGATCGCTGCCAGATCGGCATCGCCGCCGGTCGGCCGCAGCCGTCCGCTTTCGAGCCGGCTGAGCCGTTCCAGATCGTCGAACCCGGCGAGCATCCGCGCGCTGTCGCCCGCGATCCCTGCGGCGAGTGCGCGGTAATCGTGCGGTACCGGCCCGACGACCTGCTGCTGGATAACCTCGGCAAATCCCTGGATCGCATTCACCGGCGTGCGCAGCTCGTGCAGCAGCTGGC
Source organism: Erythrobacter sp. (assembly GCA_009993635.1). Lineage (GTDB taxonomy): Bacteria > Pseudomonadota > Alphaproteobacteria > Sphingomonadales > Sphingomonadaceae > Alteriqipengyuania. The sequence continues at coordinate 119,277 of JAACTC010000005.1, forward strand.
GCAGCCGGTCGCTCTGGTTTTCCGGCGGTTCCGCTTCCAGCGCGCGGCGGAACCCGCCCGCGAAGCCCATGAAACGCCCGTCCGGGCTGGAAAAGCGCGGCTGCGCATCCAGTATCCATTCGCCCGCGATTCCGGGGCCGCCTTCCAGCGTCACCGGCACGCCGTGCAGCGCCTGCTGGCGCTCGATCGCCTCTGCGTGTTCTTCCGGCAGGATGGAGGGCAGCGTGAGGTACATGACGCGCGCCGCGGCGAAACTGTCCGCCCAGTCGATCGTGCCGTGAATGTCGGTCGCGAAACCAAATCCGGTCAGCTCTTCCTGCCGGGTGCTGGAATCGGTGAAGGGCAGGGTGGGGGCTGTACGGTCCGATGGAGGGTTCTGCGGGGCGTCCTGCGAAGGGCGATCATCGCGCGTGGCCTGTGGTGGCCGCTCTTCGCGCGCCCGCTGGAACGCTTCGATCCGTTGGCGCAGCGCGGTGATTTCGCTCTCCGGCTTGTTCGCGCCGCTTGCGGCCTCGCCTGCCATCCCCGCTGCAACCGCACCGGCGGCGACGCCTACGGCATTCGTGGTCATGGAGGGCGCGGGATCAGTCTGCTGGCGGGGTTCGGGTTGCCGCGGCTGCTCTGCCGGCGCCGTATCGTCCACCTCGGTAAACTCGCCATCGACGATATCCTCGTCGTCGGCCCGCTGGGCCTCCGATTCGGCCTGACGGTTTGCCTCGCCTTCGACCAGAGGCTCCGCCTTCAGCGGCAGGGGAAGCGCGCGGTCGTGAACGCCCAGCCGTTCGAGCAGCGCGTCTACCCTATCGGGCAGGTCGCGGCGAAGGCGCAGGAAACCGCGCGCCCGCACCGGCAGTTCGGGAATAAGCGCGAGCCATTCGGCCTCGGTCAGACGCGAGGTGGACAACGTGGCGGAGGCAATGTCCGGCTCCGCTTCCGCAAATTGCGCGACCAGCGCGGGATCGTTCAGCCTGCGCCCCTGTTCGCGGATGATTTCCGCCCGCTCGCGAACCGAAATCACATCGGCGAGCGATTCGAGTCGCAGGCGCGCGGCTGCAATCAGGCTGGGGTCGCGCCCTTCGCGCGGGCGGCCCAGCAGATCGAGCAGCTGGCGAAACTGCGTCCGCGCGCCAGACGTGGCGCCCGCCTTTTGGCGCAACACTGTGGCAAGGCGATCGTCGAACTGCATGGCGGCGAGGGGGCGGGGCTCCGGCGTGGGTCAGCTATGGTCCGCCGGACCCTGATGGCGCGACGTGGATGGTTCATAACCCTTTAACACGGCGGAGGAATGACAGTCAGTCATCACGTTGCAAAGCGGGACATTCGCTGCCATGAACAATAATGTTAGCCGCGCCGATTATTAACAAAGGTGATCGTTTCACGAATCACCAACGCGGCGACGGGGATCGAGCGTGCAAAGGGGACAGGCCCGGATGGCCAATCTGGACGAGATAGACCGGCAGCTATTGCAGGAATTGCAGGCCGAAGGCCGGGTTACCAATGTTGAACTGGCACGCCGGGTAGGCCTGACCGCGCCGCCATGCCTGCGCCGTGTGCGTGCGCTGGAGGATCTGGGCGTGATTCGCGGCTACCATGCGGATCTGGAGCCTTCGAAGCTGGGCTTCGCGATCGTGGTGTTCGCGATGGTGAGCCTGAAGAGCCAGGCGGAAGATTCGCTGCGCGAGTTCGAGGCTGCGATGCAGGATCTGCCCGAAGTGCGCGAGGTCCACATGCTCAATGGCGAGATCGACTTCATCCTCAAGATCGTCAGCCGCGACCTGCAGAGCTTCCAGGAATTCCTCACCGGCAAGCTGACGCCCGCGCCCAATGTGGCAAGCGTGAAGACATCGCTGACGATCCGCACCAGCAAGCATGTGCCGGGCGTGCCGCTGCGGTAGCCAGGAGCATTCCGCGTAGCCTCATCTACTGAGCGTTGCGCGGCTTCAAAAATCAGGGAGTATCGGACCGGGTGCACGCTTTCAGGGCAGCCAGTTCCCGATCGCCCGGCTCGCGCGGCGAACTGAATGTCACGATTGTTTTCAAACCTGCATGGGATATCGTCAGGCGCGAGCCGTCGGAGTGCTCAAACACCGCTGTCCTATCGGAACCTCGAGTCGGGCCGATATATCGAAAATCTTTGAAAGCCAGCGTGCCATTTTCCGGCGAAAGGCAATCATACGTCTGCCAGTGGGAACGGGAAGTCTGCTGGCTGAACCGAATTTGCGCCGTCGGAGCGGACTCGTAGTATCGAAAGCCGAGCCATCCGAGGACGCCAGCCATGAGGAGCAGGATCGCAAATCTTCGCATCGGCACTTATCTTTGCCGGAAGCCATGCGTTCGAACGCGCCTCAACCCTCCCGCTCGGCGAGCCATTCCTCCAGCCACTTGATCGAATAGTCGCCGTTGAGAATGTCGGGCTCTTCCAGCAGGGCCTGGTGCAGCGGGATGTTCGTCTTCACACCCTCGACCACCATTTCGCCCAGCGCGCGCTTCAGGCGCATGATGCAGCGTTCGCGGGTGCGGCCGTAGACGATCAGCTTGGCGATCATCGAGTCGTAGTAGGGCGGGATCGAATAGCCGGCATACAACCCGCTATCGACGCGCACGTGCATGCCGCCTGCTGCGTGATAGGCCGAAACCTTGCCAGGCGAGGGGGCGAAGGTGAACGGGTCTTCGGCGTTGATCCGGCATTCGATGGCATGGCCTTCGAAACGGATTTCGTCCTGCGTCACCGACAGCGGCTTGCCGTCCGCCACGCGGATCTGTTCGCGCACCAGATCGACCCCGGTGATCGCTTCGGTCACGGGATGTTCAACCTGCAGCCGCGTGTTCATCTCGATGAAGAAGAACTCGCCGTTTTCCCACAGGAATTCGATCGTGCCCGCCCCGCGATAGCCCATTGCCGCCATCGCGTCGGCGCAGACCTGCCCCATGCGATCCCGCTCTGCGGAAGACAGGACGGGGGAGGGCGCTTCTTCCAGCACTTTCTGGTGGCGCCGCTGCAGCGAACAGTCGCGCTCGCCCAGATGGATCGCGTTGCCATTACCGTCGCCGAACACCTGGAATTCGATGTGGCGCGGATTGCCGAGGTATTTTTCGAGATACACGGTGTCGTCGCCGAAAGCCGATTTCGCCTCGGACTTCGCCTGGCTCATCAGGGTTTCGAGCTGGCTTTCCTCCGGCACCACTTTCATGCCGCGCCCGCCGCCGCCGCTTGCCGCCTTGACCAGCACCGGATAGCCGATTTCTGCCGCGATCCGCTTGGCTTCGTCTACTGTCGAAACCGCGCCCGGGCTGCCCGGAACCAGCGGCAGGCCCAGTTCGCCCGCCGTCGTCTTGGCGGTCACCTTGTCGCCCATCGTGCGGATATGTTCGGGCTTGGGCCCGATCCACTTGATGTCGTGCGCCTCCACGATCTCGGCGAACTTGGCGTTCTCGGACAGGAAGCCGTAGCCCGGATGGATCGCGTCGGCCTGCGCGATTTCCGCGGCGGAGATAATGTTGGCGACGTTGAGGTAGCTTTCGCCCGCAGCGGGCGGCCCGATGCAGACCGCGTGGTCTGCCAGGCGCACGTGCATCGCGTCGGCATCGGCGGTCGAGTGAACGGCGACCGTCTCGATCCCCATTTCGTGCGCCGCACGATGGATGCGCAGGGCGATTTCGCCGCGATTGGCGATCAGGATGCGGGTAATGGCCATGGTCTTCGTCCTCAGTCGATGACGACCAGCGGCTGGTCGAACTCGACCGGCTGGGCATTGTCGACCAGGATGGCTTTCACCGTGCCTGCGCGCGGCGCGGCGATCGGGTTCATCACCTTCATCGCCTCGATAATCAGCAGCGTCTGCCCTTCGGATACCTTGTCGCCGACCGAAACGAAGTCGCTCGCGCCGGGTTCGGGGGCGAGATAGACCGTGCCGACCATGGGCGAGGGGACGGCATTGGCATCGTCCGCCGGGCTGTCGGCAGCAGCCTGCGGCTGGGCGGCCGGTGCAGCCGGCGCGGCGGGTGCCGCCTGCGGCTGCGGCGCAGGGGCGTAGTGCGCCGCCTGAAGCTCGCGCGCGACACGCAGCTTGCGGTCGCCATCCTCGACTTCGATTTCGGACAGGCCGGTTTCGGAAAGGAGTTCTGCGAGCTCGCGCACGAGCTCGATGTCGACGTTCATTTTCGATTTGCGACCGGAATTGCGGCTATTTTCTGCCATGTACAACCTTGATCGATGAATAAGGGGGAAAGGGGCGTATGCGCCGCCCGTTTCGTTCATGCAAGGTTTACAGCGCGGCTGCCGCCTCGATCGCTTCGAGATAGGAGGCAAGGCCCTTGCCCTTGAAGCAGGCCACCGCCGCCTGCCCGACATAGGAAAGATGGCGGAATCCCTCGCGGGTGTGCGGGTCCGAGAGGTGGACTTCGATCACGGGCGGGGTAATCGCCTTGGCCGCATCGAGCAGCGCGACAGAGGTGTGGGTATAGGCTGCGGCGTTGATGATAACCGCCTTCGCGCCTGCTTCGTGCGCTTCATGCAGCCAGTCTACCAGCGTGCCTTCGTGGTTGGTCTGGCGAAAATCGACGGCGAGCCCATGCTCGCGCGCCTTGGCAGTGCACGCCGCCTCGATCTCCGCGAGCGTGGTGGTGCCGTAAATCTCAGGCTCGCGCGTGCCGAGCAGGTTGAGGTTCGGGCCGTTGAGGATGAAAAGGGTGGGGGTCACGCCTAAGGTCTAGCTTGTCAGCATCGTGGCAGAAAGCAGGCACGACTGCAAAACATTGGCAGGTGGATTCAATTTGCGTAGCCTTGCTGAATGAATCTTGCGGACACAGAATTCGACTGGTTCATAACGCTCCTACCGGTCGGTATGGGCGCTTCTCTGCTTGTTTATGTTCTGTTTTTCTCTCCGGCACCGGAGGCGCCACCGGCAAATAGCACGATTTTCGGATGCTACGCCACAGACAGCGCGCCACCAATTCGAATCGACGAGAACGGCATGCAGATATTGCAGGAAGGCTTCCCGCTGATAGGCTTCCATTTAGAGCGCCATAAGCAAGGCATAGTGCTAACAGCTGAAGCGCCAATCAATGCCCGGCCAAACAACGGGAAGTACGTATATGGCATTTCGGAGAGAGGCATCGGTTTGTTCCTCAGGTTCTACAAAGTTTTGAACGGCAAAGTTTATGCCGTGTTTGAGCAAGCCGAGTTGAGCGGGTTTCGAATGTTGGCACGTGACGGGGGATACCTGCCTTACGATCCGGTCGAAGCAGCGATATGCGAAGCGCCGCCGTATAGTCGAGCTTCATTCTAACGCTCCACGCCCTTCACTTTCCCCCACTGGCGTGCGGCGGTGTAGCCGAGGTAGCCGGTACCGAAGAGGGCGTAGAGCTCCTCCGGCAACCCGCGCAGGTAGGCGGTGATGCCATTGCCGATGTTCACCGCCATGCGCGGATCGAACGCGGAAAGCACGCCCATCGGCAGCGCGAACAGGATCATCGTGTACATGACGTACAGGAAGCTGGGCCGCGCGCGGCTGGTCCATGGATCGGGCGACTGCGCTTCGGCGATGATCGCGGCCATCTGCGCCTCAATCAGCTTCAGTTCCTGCGATCCTTCCAGAGACAGCAGTTCGAGCTTGGCTTTCGCGCGCGCTTCCTTGTCGGGAATGATCTTGTCGATGATCGAGGCGATGGGACCGATCAGGCTGTCGATTAGCGGCATTGGGACGACTCCGGAAAAGTGGAGCCGTGCTGGCTAACCATATCGGTTCGAGTAGGAAAATGGTTTTCGCATCTCGGGCGCGCGGCTACGCGGCACTGGTACAGTTCAAGCAAGGAGAGAGACGCATGGCCGGGATCTGGTTCGACGATATGGAAGTGGGGCAGGTGATCGACCATCCGATCCGCCGCACGGTGACCGAAACGGACAATGTCATGTTCACCTGCATGACCCACAATCCGGCGCAGCTGCATCTGGACGAGGAGTATATGAAGGGTACCGAGTTCGGCACCCGGATCGTCAATTCGTGCTTCACGCTGTCGGTAATGGTCGGCATTTCGGTGAACGACACGACGCTGGGCACTGCGGTCGCCAATCTGGGATGGGACGAGGTGCGTTTCCCCAAGCCGCTCTTCCATGGCGATACGATCAACATCCAGACCGAGATCGTGGCCCTGCGTGAAAGCAAGTCGCGGCCCGAGGCGGGGATCGTCACCTTCGAGCACCGCGCATTCAACCAGCACGGCGAACTGGTTGCCAGCTGCAAGCGCAGCGGCCTTCAGCGGAAACGCCCGGCAGAGGGATAGGGCATCGCACATCGTTCGGTGAGGCGACGGCGGCGGGGCCGATTATGACAATGTGACAGTCACATTCTCCGGTCCGATCCGCACCGAAGCGCAATTTCCGGCGCTTTTCGCATTACCGTTTGATGACAATGTTACATATTTGTTGCATTTCAGGCGAGGTTGTGCATACTGCTGCTCAAGAAGCAGGAGAAAGAACAATGCTCGTACAGGGGATGATTGCCGCAGCGATGATGCTGCAAGGTGCACCACCGGCCGAGCCGGCCCCGATGCAGTCGGTGGCTCTGGTGCAGGCGCAGGAAGACCCGGCCAAATTGCTCAACCTCGGCGTGAAGCTTGCGATGGCTGGCGAAACCGATGCCGCGCGTCTGGCATTCGAGAAGGTCCGCGCGATGCGCGTCGACTACACGCTCGAAACGACCGATGGCCGTTTCGTCTATCCGGCGGATCTGGCCCGCGAGGGGCTGGAAATGCTGGAACGCGGTGACTTCGCGCGTGCGCGGGACAAGGTCGCCGCGCGTTAGGCGCCATCAAAACCCAGCGCACGCCGTGTTCGCGGCGTGCGCTGCAGGATGATTGCATGCCGCCGCCTGGCGTTTCGGGACGATCTCCCGAAACAGCTTGGCGGCGGCAAGCCGTTGCAAAATCGGGATTACGCGCGGGAACCCTTCGACCGCCTGTCACCGCGCTGTCATGTATGATAGCCAAGGCGGCAGGACGGAGGGCTCGATGATTCTCGTCACAACGGGTCGGCTGGCTGCATTTGCGGCATTGACCCTACTTACGGCTCCGGCGCGGGCCGACGTTATGGAAATCGGAGAGGAAGGCGCGCGATGGATCGCGGGCCAGCGCGCAGGCATGCCTGCCGCAGGTCTGGAAATGACCGCGGCGCAGGCCGATGCGCTGGGCACCGTCTACGCCGAAATCGTATCGCTGGATGGGGACGCGGCAATCGAAGGCCTGCCGGTCGAAGCGACCTCCGATTTGCGCCAGAGCGCGCGTGCCGTGCCCGCCGGTTACCAGGCCAAGGTTGCCGAACTGGCAGCGCGGTTCGATCTCAGCCCCAGCCTGATCGAGGCGCTGGTGTGGCAGGAAAGCCGCTGGCGCGAAAACGCGGTGTCGCCGGTCGGTGCGCGCGGTCTTGCGCAGCTGATGCCCGGAACCGCGCGCGATCTGGGTGTGAACCCGGACGATCCCTTCGCCAATCTCGAAGGCGGGGCGCGTTACCTTCGCGAACAGCTCGATCGGTTCGACGGCGATCTCGAAAAGGCCCTGGCTGCCTATAACGCAGGCCCGGGCCGCGTATTGCGCGCCAATGGCGTGCCGCGTATTCGTGAAACGCAAGCTTACGTGGCGGCTATCATGGGTCGTCTCGCCAATCATTCCCGGAAAGATTAAAGGTACTTCGATGAAAGTGATCTCTCGCCTTGCCGCGTTATTTGCGCTGCTTTCGCCGACGATGGCTCTCGCGCAGGTGCAGACGCAGGACCCGGCAGGCTCCGGCCCGATCGTCAACGCGCTGGCGTGGCTGCAGGGCACGCTGCTGGGCAACGTCGCCACCGCCGTCGCGGTGATGGCGGTGGCCGCGGTGGGCTTCATGATGCTGACCGGGCGCCTCAACTGGCGGTTCGGCGCGACCGTGATCATCGGCGTGTTCATCCTGTTCGGCGCGGCCTCGATCGTGTCCGGCATTCAGGCTGCAGCAGGCTAGGAGGGGAAGCCAAGGGTCGCACATGGATCAGCTCGTCCGCCATCCGGTGCACCGCGCACTGACCCGCCCGCAGATGTTCGCGGGCGTGACGATGAACTATTTCATCATCAATATCGGCGTGACGACCGAAGTGTTCCTGATCACCGGCAGCTGGCTTGCCCTGCCGGTCGCGGTGGTGATGCACGGCATCGGCTATTTCGCCTGCATGCGCGAACCGCGCATCTTCGACCTGTGGATCACCAAGGTCAGCAAGTGCCCGCGGGTCAAGAATTACAAGCGGTGGGGCTGCAACAGCTATACCGCGTAATGGTTAGCCGACCTAGGAGGGTCGACTTATGAGCAAATGGAAAGGAGCCGCCGCCTGGAGCGCGAAGGAAGCCCGTGTCGGCGACCGGTTGCCCTATGCGCGTCTGGTCGACGAGAACGCGCTTCTGTTGCGCGATGGCTCCTTGCTCACCGCGATCCAGGTGCCGGGCCTGCTGTTCGAGACCGAGGATACCGAAGCACTAAACGCGCACGCCGCGACGCGCGAAGTGATGCTGCGCTCCACCCTCGATAGCCGCTTCGTGATGTACCACCACGTGATCCGCCGCCGGGTCGAGGTGGAGCTGGACGCTGAGTTCAAGGATCCGCTCGCTGCCCACATCGACGCGCGGTGGAAGGACCGGCTCGGTTCGGGATCGCTGTTCATCAACGACCAGTTCGTCACGCTGATCCGCCGCCCCGCGCGCGGCAAGGCGGGCTGGGTGGAGAAGGCGAGCAAGGCGCTCAACAAGCGCAAGAAGGACGCGGTCGAGGTCGACCCGAAGGATCTGCGCGCCCTGCGGGCCGCCGCGACGGGTCTGGTCGCCTCGCTGCAACCTTATGGTGCGGCGCTGCTGGGCGATTACACCGGACCGGCGGGCTACACCAATTCGGAAATTCTGGAGCTGCTATCGGCGCTCTATAATGGCGAGATGCGGCCGGTGCGCCGCCCGGCGGAAGATCGCGATATCGGGCATTTCCTGCCCTATCGCCGGGCCAGCTTCGGCCTTGATGCGATGGAACTGCGCGGCAGCGGAGACCCGGACTTCGCGGCAATGCTGAGCCTGAAGGATTATCCCGACGCGACCAGCCCGGGCCTGCTCGATGGCCTGCTGCGGCTGCCTTACGAAATGGTCGTGTCGGAAAGCTACGCCCCGGCGGAGCGGACCACCGCGCGCGAGCGGATGGACCTCGCGATCCGCCGGCTGCGCTCGGTCGACGAGGAAGCGCAGGCCGAACGCAACGACATGATGGCCGCGCGCGATGCGCTTGGTAATGGCGCGGTCGGCTTCGGCGATCATCACCTCAGCGTGCTGGTGCGCGAGCGCACGCTGCCCCGCCTCGACGACGCGACCGCCGCGTGCTCCGCCGCGCTGGCCGATACGGGCGCGATCGTGGTGCGCGAGGATACCAATCTGGAGCCCGCTTTTTGGGCGCAGTTCCCGGGCAACGAGCAGTATATCGTGCGCCGCGCGATGATCTCTTCCGCCAATATGGCGAGCTTCGGATCACTGCACGGTTTCGCGCTGGGCCAGGCGGACGGCAACCACTGGGGCGAAGCGGTGACGCTGCTGGAAACGACAAGCGCCACGCCGTTCTTCTTCAACTTCCACAATGGCGATCTGGGCAACTTCTCGGTCATTGGGCCTTCCGGTTCGGGCAAGACCGTGGTGATGAACTTCCTCGCCGCGCAGGCGCAGAAGTTCAATCCGCGGACCATCCTGTTCGACAAGGATCGCGGCGCGGAGCTGTTCGTGCGCGGGATCGGCGGGCGCTACGACCGGATCTACGCGGGCGAGCCGAGCGGGTTCAATCCGCTGTCATTGCCCGACAGCCCGGCGAACCGCGCCTTCCTGCGCGACTGGCTGGGCGTGATGCTGAAGGCCGAAGGGCCTGAAGAACTGCAGACCGTCAGCCATGCTGTGGATGCCGCATACGAAAACGATGCGAGCCTGCGCCGCCTGCGCAATTTCCGCGAATTGCTGAGCGGTACGCGCCGGCCCGAACCGGGTGATCTTGCCGACCGGCTCTCGGCATGGATTCACGGAGGCGAGCATGCCTGGCTGTTCGATAACGAGACCGACGAGCTCGATCTGGAGCGCAGGACTCTCGGCTTCGACATGACCGCGCTGCTCGAAAACCCGCGCCTGCGCACGCCGACGATGATGTACCTGTTCCACCGGATCGAGGAGCGACTGGACGGCGAGCCGACGATGATCCTGATCGACGAGGGCTGGAAGGCGCTCGACGATGAGGTCTTCGCCGCGCGCATTCGCGACTGGCTCAAGACGCTGCGGAAACGCAACGCGCTGGTCGGATTCGCGACGCAGAGCGCGCGCGATGCGCTGGAAAGCCGCATCTCCACCGCGCTGGTCGAACAGACCGCGACGATGGTGTTCATGCCCAACAGCCGCGCGCGGCCCGAGGATTACTGCGACGGCTTCGGCCTCACCAGCCACGAGCTGGCGCTGATCCGCACGCTGCCCGCGCACAGCCGCTGTTTTCTCGTGCGCCAGCCGGATGCGAGCGTGGTCGTACGGCTCGATCTGTCGAACGCGCCCGAAGTGCTCACCATCCTGTCGGGCCGCGAAAGCAGTGTCCGGCGGCTCGACCTGTTGCGCGAGGCGGTGGGCGACGATCCCGCAGACTGGTTCCCCGCGCTTACCGGCCATGCCTGGCCCGCACCGCGCGCCGACGGCGCGAAGGATGACGACGCCACCGTGCTGCCGTTCAAGCAGGCGGCCGAATGAGCGCGGCCATGACCACCGGGGGCTCCTGCGACCTTGCAATGTCGGAGGCCGCGGGCGGCGTCGCTGCCGCGTTGCAGGCGGTCAATTGCGTCGCATCCGAAGTGACCGGCGCAACCTTCGGGCGGCTGTTCGCGCCCGGCGGCGCGCTGGTGACCGTGCTCACCATCCTGCTGACGCTGTATGTTGCGTTTTTCGCGATCCAGTTGATCACCGGCCGCAGCACGCTGGGCGTCAGCACGCTCACCCCCAAGATGCTGCGGATCGGCCTGGTGCTGACCTTCGTGACCAGCTGGGTCGCGTACCAGAGCGTTTTTTGGAACATCTTCGTCGAAGGGCCGGACTGGCTGGCGGGTGTTCTCACCGGCGATAGCGGGTCCGCCACGCAAACCTTTGCCGCCAAGGTCGATGTAGTGTTCGCCGCGGTCCAGCAGGCTTCCGCCGGGCAGACCGATATCGAAACCTTTTCGCCCGCCGGGATGCTGTGGATGGGCGCACTGCTGTTCATGCTCGGCACCGTAGGCGTGCTGGTCACCGCGCGGATCGCGCTGGCGCTGCTGGTGGCGCTGGGGCCGATCTTCCTCGTGCTGGCGCTGTTCGACGGTACGCGGGGGCTGTTCGTGGGCTGGCTCAAGGGTCTGACCATGATGGCGCTGACACCGCTTTTCGCGGTGCTTGGCGGCTCGATCATGCTGGAAATGTCGGTCCCCATTCTGGCTGCGCTCAATGCGATACCGGGGGAAATTCCTGCCCGTGCCGCGATGGCGTTCTTCATGGTGGGCGCGGTGCATGTCGCGCTTATGGTCATGGTGATCAAGGTGATGGGCACGGTCGTGGGCGGCTGGCAGGTCTTTGGCCTGGCGCGCAGCGACAGCGAAAGCGGGCAGGGCGGTCGGTCGGCCAGTGCTCCGGCCCCGGCGCCCGCGCCTGCCACGGTCTATGGCCCCGCCAGCGGATCGCAGCCCGCACCGTCCAGCGCGGCGCGGCGCACCGCGGTGGTGGCAGCAGCCCCGCCGATGGCGGCGAACGATACCGGCGGCAGCGGTGGGTCGGGCGGATCGCGCGTGACCAATGTCTACGCGACGTCTTCAGGTACCGGTCAGGCCGGAGAAACTAGCAAGGCGGCATCGCGCACCACGGGGCTTGGCTCCCGCTTCAAGGCTGCGCCTGCACGTCAGACGGAGAAAGTGAAATGATCCGCGCGATTTTCCCCGCGCTCACCTGCGTCGCCATTCTGGCTGCGAATCCCGCGCTCGCGCAGGATCCGCGCCTGGTCGAACGGCTTTACAACCCCAACGAAGTGGTTGTGATCGAGGGCAAGACCAAGGTTCAGGCGACCATCGAGTTCGGCGACGGCGAGTCGATCGAAAATGTCGCGATTGGCGATTCTAATGCCTGGCAGGTGACCCCCAACAGCCGCGCAGACCTGCTGTTCGTGAAGCCGCTGCAGCCCACCGCCCAGACCAACATGACCGTGGTCACGAACCGCCACACCTATCTGTTCGATCTGGTCGCGAGCCCGCGCGCAAAGCCGCTCTACGTGCTGCGCTTCACCTATCCCGATCCGCCGCCCGAAGAGGATGAGGAGCAGCTTGCCGAGAGCGCGCCGGGAGCCCCGAATGCGCTGGAGATGGCCGCGGTGGAAGATCCGCTGGCCGTGGTCGACCCGGCAATGCTGAACTTCAAGTGGGCAGCGCAGGGCGAACGTAGCCTGCAACCCAACGAGGTGTTCGACGATGGCCGCTCCACCTACCTGAGGTGGGAACAGGAGCGTCCGGTTCCGGCGATCCTGATAGAGAATTTCGAAGGCGACGAAGGCCCGGTCAATTCGACCGTTCGCGGCGACACCGTGATCGTGGATGGTGTACCGCAGAAGATCATCCTGCGGTCTGGTCGCGAAAAAGCCACACTGGTGAACAATGGTCCGGCGCGGGCAACCGCCGCGAGCGGGCCGGTCAACGGCGGCCGCTAGGCCAGTCGGCAAAAGGGAAGCGATACTATGCGCCTCGCAATGAAAGTGCCGCCCAAGAAGGGCTCTGGAAACGGCGAAAACGCGCGCGATGACGATCCGCGGGAGAGCGAAAGCGCGGAGATCATCGATCTCGCCAGCCGCAGCGCCTTCCCCGCGGTCGCCGCGAAAAAGGGCGGCGGCGATACGATGGGCATGGTCGCCGGGATAGCCATCGTGGCTGCGCTGGGTCTGGTGACGCTGTGGAGCATGAACAGCGCGCGGCTCGATCCGGCGGATGCCGGGGCAGAGGGCGCGGCGGAAACGGGCCCCGCAACCGGCGGTGCGCAGATCACGACCGATCCGGCACCCGTGGCTACCACGGTCGATGCGCCGCAGCAGCCGATCGTGCGTGCGGACCCGGCACCTTCGCCGGTCTATTCGATGCAGCCCAACTCGGCACCCGGACTGGCGGGCAATCCGTACGACAGCCCCTCCCTGGTGTTCGATTCGACCGGTAAGGCGGTGGCATCGGTTCCGACCGCGGCTTTGCCCGAAGGCGCTGGGCCCAATGCGGGCGGCAATGTCTCGGTCGGCGGTTCGGCGGGCGATTTCGCGAGCCGGGTCGGCGGAGTGGGCGGGGCGACCGCGCAGGCCAGATCGCTGAGCAATCCGGGCACCACGGTGACCGAGGGCACGCTGATCCCGGCGGTGCTGGAAACCGCGATCGATACCGATGTGCCGGGCTTCGTGCGCGCGGTCGTCAGCCAGGATGTGCGCAGCTTCAATGGCAAGAACGTACTGATCCCGCGCTCCAGCCGTCTGGTCGGCCAGTATCAGTCTGGCCTGCAGGCAGGGCAGAAGCGCGCTTATGTGATCTGGACCCGCGTGATCCGGCCCGATGGCGTCAGCGTGAACCTGCAATCGCCCGGCGTCGGCTTCGATGGCAAGACCGGGCTGCCCGGCGATGTCGACAGCCGCTTCTTCCAGCGGTTCAGCGGCGCCATGCTGCTGTCGGTTATCGGCGGCCTGTCCGCCATCGCGTCGGGAGGGGTTGCGCCGCTGGTGCTTGGCGGCGGACAATCGGCTGCCTCGACCGCGGTCCAGCAGGATGGCCAGCTTGGCCCGGTGGTCCGCGTTCGCGCGGGCGAGCCGATCCGCGTCTTCACCGCGCGCGATCTCGATTTCTCGGGCGTCTGAGCCCTTGGCAGAGGCCGATCCGCATCCCGTGGCCGGCGATGTCCAGCCCCTGAAGCCCGCAGAGTCGCGCGACCCGCAGGCGCGTGAGCGCAGCGTCTATCTGGAGGCCTATCTCGCGCCGTTCCGCCAGTGGCTGGACCGCGACACGGTGACCGAGATTATCGTCAATCGCCCCGGCGAGGTGTGGATCGAGGACGCAGCGGTTCCCGGCGGGATGCAGCGGGTCGAAACCGATGCGATCACTGACGTGCTGGTTCAGCGGCTGGCCGAACAGGTCGCCCGCGTCAGCCATCAGGGGATCAACCGCGAACATCCCCTGCTGGGCGCGACCCTGCCGGATGGCGCGCGCGTGCAGTTCTGCGGCCCGCCCGCCAGTCGCCAGCACTGGGTCATGGCGATCCGCCGGCACCGCCGGCTCGATCTGCCGCTCGACGCCTACGACACCGGCCCGCTGCAAAAGCGTGAGCGCGGGTCGATGCCCGATCCGCAGGCCGAACCGATCGCCTTCCTGCGCGAGGCCATTCTGCAGCGCCAGACAATCCTGATCTCCGGCGGCACCAGCACGGGTAAGACGACCTTCCTCAACGCGATGCTCGGCGAAATCCCCAAGGATCAGCGCGTCGTGCTGGTGGAGGACACGCCCGAACTGAAACTGCCCGGCGAAAACGGCGTCGGGCTGGTGGCCGTCAAGGGCGAACTGGGCGAGGCCAAGGTTACCGCCAACGAGCTGCTGCAGGCGGCGCTGCGCCTGCGGCCCGATCGGATCGTGCTGGGCGAGCTGCGCGGCGCGGAAAGCGTCAGCTTCCTGCGAGCGATCAACACTGGCCATCCCGGCAGCTTCTCCACCGTTCATGCCAATTCGCTGCACGGTGCGCTGGAACAGCTTTCGCTGATGGTCATGCAGACCGGAATCGGGCTGACGCGGCCGGACATCATCGCCTACGCCGCCAGCGTGATCGACGTGTTCGTACAGCTGGGCCGTGGGGCAGACGGCAAGCGGGGCATCGCAGAGATCGCCCGCAGTTCGGACCTGCTCAGTTCCGGCGAGTGGTAGGGCGCCACCGCATGGACGCCAACCGGCCAAGGATGCGCGTGCTTTTTGGGTGCAACCCAGAAACCAATTGCAGGACCAATCGCTGATGACGGGCAGCCGATCTCTTCCTCAAGACCGACCGACCCTGATGGATTCTCCTTTGAGTGCGACCGCAAGTTCCGACACGACCGCACATTATTTCAACCGCGAGCTGAGCTGGTTGGCGTTCAACGATCGCGTGCTCGCTGAAGCCTGCAATGCCGATTATCCGCTGCTGGAGCGGCTGAGGTTCCTCTCAATCTCCGGCAGCAATCTGGATGAATTCCTGATGATCCGAGTCGCCGGGCTGGTGGGGCAGGTCCAGCGCGGGATCGAAAAGCCATCCGCCGATGGCCTCACCCCGGAGCAGCAGCTTTCGCAGGTGCGCGAAAAGCTCGCCGAGCTGAACGACCGGCAGCAGGGCACGCTGCGCGATCTGCGCGAAATGCTCGCCGTTGCCGGCATTCACATGGCCGACGACCGGCGGATCGACCGGGAGGCGCACGAATGGATGCGCCAGCATTTCCTTGACGAGATCATGCCCGTGATCACGCCGCAGGCGCTCGACCCGGCGCATCCGTTTCCCTTCATCGCCAACGAGGGGCTGGGCGTTCTGTTCACCGTCCGGCGCAAGGGCCAGAAGGGCAAGGACGAAGACCTCGTCGAGATGGTGCTGATCCCATCGGCCCTCCCACGGTTTCTGCGGGTACCCGGCGACGAGGCGATCTATATCGGGATCGAAAGCCTGATCACGCGCTTTGCCGACTATCTGTTCCCCGGCTTCAAGGTGCGCGGCAGCGGCGTGTTCCGCGTGTTGCGCGACAGCGATATCGAGATCGAGGAAGAGGCGGAAGACCTCGTCCGCACTTTCCGCAGTGCCATCCAGCGGCGGCGGCGCGGGCAGGTCATCCAGCTGGAGATGGAGAGCGAGTTCGACGCGACGGCAGAGGCCCTGTTGCGCGATCGACTCGCCAGCCCGGGGGCATCCTTCGTCAAGATCGACGGGATGCTGGGCGTTTCGGGCCTGGCCGATATCGTGAAGGAGCCCCGGCCCGACCTCAAGTTCGATGCCTATTCACCCCGCTATCCCGAGCGGATCCGCGAGCACGACGGGGATTGCTTCGCTGCCATCCGCGAAAAGGACATCGTGATCCATCACCCCTACGAAAGTTTCGATGTGGTGGTCGATTTCGTGCGGCAGGCGGCGAATGACCGCAATGTGGTGGCGATCAAGCAGGCGCTGTATCGTGCGGGCAACCAGTCCGAAGTGATCGAGGCGCTGGTCGAGGCGGCGGAAAACGGCAAATCGGTGACTGCGGTGGTCGAGCTGAAGGCTCGTTTCGACGAGGAACAGAACCTTTACTGGGCGAACAAGCTTGAGCGCGCCGGGGTGCAGGTGATCTACGGTTTCGTCGACTGGAAAACGCACGCCAAGGTGGCGATGGTGGTGCGGCGCGAGGAAGAAGGTTTTCGCACCTACTGCCATTTCGGGACCGGCAATTACCACCCGGTTACGGCGAAGATTTACACCGATCTCAGTTACTTCACTGCCGATCCTCGATTCGGTCGAGATGCGGCCAAACTGTTCAACTTCGTCACCGGCTATGTCGAGCCGCACGAGACGGAGATGCTCGGCATCAGTCCGGTGAACCTGCGCCAGGTGCTGTCGGAGCTGATCGAAACGGAGGCGCGCAATGCGCGCAAGGGCAAGCCTTCCGGCATCTGGGCGAAAATGAACCAGCTGACCGATACCGACATGATCGAAAAGCTTTACGCTGCGAGCGAGGCGGGCGTGGAGATTCAGCTGGTGGTGCGCGGCATCTGCAATCTGCGCCCGGGCGTGCCGGGCCTGTCGGATAATATACGGGTGAAGTCGATCATCGGCCGCTTCCTCGAACACAGCCGCATTTTTGCCTTTGCCAATGGTGCGCCGATCCCGGGCAAGCAGACCCGGGTCTATATTTCGAGCGCGGACATGATGGAGCGCAACCTCGACCGGCGGGTCGAGCAACTGGTGCCGCTGGAGAACCAGACGGTCCACGATCAGGTGCTGCAGCAGGTATTGCTGGCCAACCTGCTGGACACCGAACGCAGCTGGGAACTACAGCCGGACGGCACCTACGAACGCAGCGAAGCGGGCGAAAAGCCGTTTAACTGTCACGAGTATTTCATGACCAATCCCTCGCTATCCGGACGTGGCGGGGCACTCGAAGCAGGCGGGGTGCCGACCTTGGCATTGCGCCGGGGAGCAGTGTGATGGGACGCAAGAAAAAGAACGATCGCGGCAGAATTTCCGGCGTCGAACCGCTGGGTGCGATCATCGATATCGGCTCGAACACGGTCCGGCTGGTGGTCTATGGTGGCCCGCCGCGGGCACCGAACACACTGTTCAACGAGAAGATGCCGGCTCGGCTGGGGCGCGATCTGGATGAAACCGGCCTGCTCGCCGAAGAGGCTGTGGAGCTGGCATTGGGCAGCCTCGAACGGTTTGCGCTAATGCTGTCCGATCTTGACGTTTCGCGGGTGGATACGGTCGCCACGGCGGCGGTTCGCGATGCCAGAAACGGCAAGGAATTTCTCCGCGATGTCGCGGCGCTCGGGCTTGAACCTCGCCTGCTGAGCGGTCTGGATGAGGCTACGATCAGCGCGGAAGGCGTGCTCGGCGCGTTTCCGGCGGCGCAGGGAATCGTTGCCGACATCGGCGGCGGCAGCCTGGAGCTGGTGCCCGTAAATGATGGCGAAGTGGGCGAGGGGTGCAGCCTGCCTGCGGGTACGCTGCGGCTGGCGCGGCTTGGCGGCGGCGACCCCGGCAAACTGCGCGAGGAGCTGCGCAAGATGGTCGGCAAGAACGCCCCCCCAATGGCGGAGGGCGGCGATCTCTACCTGGTAGGCGGCACGTGGCGCGCAATGGCCGGTTTCGCCCGTGCGCAGGTCGATTTTCCACTATCCGACCCGCACGGCTTCACGATGAGCCGGGACGAGGCCGTGAACCTCGCCAAGACGCTGGCGAAAACCGATGTCGAACAGATCAAGGCCGCGCCCCGCGTGTCGTCCTCTCGTGCGGACAGCCTGCCCGAGGCGAGCCAGTTGCTGCGCGTGCTGCTCAAACATTATGAACCCGGTCGGGTCGTGGTGTCGGCCTGGGGGCTGCGTGAAGGGCTGATGATGCGGCGGCTCGATCCGCATCAGGTGGCGCAGGATCCGCTGCTGGCGGGTGCCGTCGATTTCGCGGAAAGCCGCGGAGCTTCCGCCTTGCAGGCGACCCGCATCGCAGGATGGACGGTGGATACGGTCAGCTCGCTTCGGCCCGGTGCGGAGCGATTGCGTCTGGCGGCGCTCCTGCTGGGGATGGCCGCGATGCAGACCGAGCCGAACCTGCGCGTGCAGCAGGGCATCGACTGGGCGTTGCAGAAACGCTGGGTCGCCGTGTCGCCAGAAGGCCGTGCCATGCTTGCGGCTGCGATCTGCGCCAATTCCAACGAGCTTGAACCGGTCGAGAGGCTGCGCGCGCTCGCCTCGCAGGAGGCGCTTGACGAGGCCATTACTTGGGGGCTGGGGCTTCGCCTCGCCCGGCGGCTGGGCGCGGGGTCTGCCCGGTCGCTCGATGCATCCCGGCTGACGCGTGAGAAGAAGTCGCTGGTTCTGACGCTCGCGAAAAGCCACCGTGCGCTTTACGGCCCGGCGGCGGAACGCGATCTCGGTTTGCTTGCAGCGCATCTGGGGCTGGAGCCTGAGATGCGGGTAAAGGGCGAAAAGAAGCTGCCGGAGAAGGGCGAGGTCGCGCCGCTGCTCGACCGGCCGATGGAAACCTAGCTTCGTGCGCTAGCGGTTCTCTGCCGCGAAGGGGGAAAAATCCGTGTCGGTATCGTAGATTTCGACGCCTTCTTCGCGCTTCAGCCAATTGACCACGAGGTAAGTCACCGGGGTCAGCACCGCTTCCCACGTAATCTTGAGCAGCCAGTTGGTCACCATCACGACGATCACGTCGCGCGTGTCCCAGATGCCCAGAAACGCGATCGGATAGAACAGCAGGCTGTCGACGCCCTGGCCAACCACCGTGGAGCCGATCGTCCGGCTCCACAGAGCCCTGCCTGCGGTGAGCACTTTCATCTTTGCCATGACGAAGGAATTGACGAATTCGCCTGCCCAGAACGCGACGATGGAGGCCAACACGATGCGCGGGACCAGGCCGAAAACCTGTTCGTAGGCATCCTGGCCTGTCCAGCTGGCGGCGGGCGGCAGGCTGACCACGACCCAGCTCATAAAGGCCATGAAAAGCAGCGCGGCAAAACCGGTCCAGATCACGCGTCGCGCGCGGGCATAGCCGTAGACTTCGGTCAGGACGTCGCCCAGCACGTAGCTGATCGGGAAGAACAGGATGCCCGCGCCGTAGATGAACACACCGTCGGGCGCGGGCCACCAGCCTTGGGGCCAGAAGGGTACCGAAATGGCTGTCAGCTTTGCCGCGCCGATGATGTTGGACAGCAGCAGCACGGCGACGAAGGCCGCCATCACCCGGTCGAAATGCCTGAAACGCACTGCGCCGAGCCCGCGCGCGGATTGCGTAGCCTCATCTGTTGGCGTGCTGTCCCCCATGGGGTGGCCATACCGCGCTTCATGCATCGCGCAAAGGCGCATTGGCGGCGGTTGGCGATGGCGCTATGGGCGGGGCTTGTGGGCGCCCTTAGCTCAGTTGGATAGAGCACGGGACTTCTAATCCTGAGGCCGCAGGTTCGAATCCTGCAGGGCGCGCCACACGGACAAGGGGGCGTTCACGCGGCCGAGAAACAGCACAAGGGGCTGTCGGCGCGCAACCGGCGTGCCTGCGAGTGATCAGGGGGCTTTTACGTGTGCATTTCGGCTGAAGTGAATTTTACCGCGGCGGCGGTTCTGGGCGCGGTGGGAATAGCGACATTGCGCCACACAACGCACCCGCGCGAGGTTCTGCTTGCATCAATGCCGCTGCTGTTCGGCCTGCACCAGTTCATCGAAGCGTTCGTCTGGCTCGGCCTCGATGGCAAGATCGGAACCCTGGCGACGGACAATTCCGCCTTCCTGTTCATGCTGTACGCCCAGGCGATACTGCCATTCCTGATGCCGCTGAGCGTGCTGCTTATCGAGCGGCCCGGCTGGCGGCGGCATGTCATCGCGGCGATCGTGGCGATCGCTTTACTGCTGGGCATCTACATGACCTATGGCGTCATGGCGTTCGAAACGCAGGTCTGCGTCGAGCAGAATTCCATCGCCTATCGCAACTCGCAGACCGAAAGCCTGCTGACCGGGATCCTGTATATCTTCGTCACCTGCGGGGCGCTGGTTCTGTCGAGCCACAAGATGGTGCGCTGGTTCGGTGTCCTCAATCTGATCGGCCTCACCATCGTGGCGATCGTGAAGGAATACGCCTTCTCGTCCGTCTGGTGTCTTTACGCCGCGATCATCAGCGTGATGCTCTACTGGCAGTTCCGCCAGGGGAATGTCCGCTGGAAACGGCATGGCGAGCCTGCGGACGCATCGGGCCCGACAGATGGCGGAGGAGCCCCGGCTTATGCGGGCTGATTGCATCTTCAAGCGCGCAATCGCCCCCTCGGGCGGACGCAAGCTCTTCGTGGAACACATAGGCCGCCTTCTGGTTGAAGGAGGGCGAGATCTTGGAGATCTGCCTTGCGCAGTGCAGAAGCCATTTTCGGGGACATGCTTTTCACCATGGCGTCGAACGACCTCGATCGAACCGGCATGATACAGGTTGCCGACCCCGTCGGCGTGCCCCCGAAGCAGAAGGACTCCAGTCAATAGTGAGCGATTCGGGGGGCAAGGCTGCAACCGACCGGGCGATCGCTTCCGGCAAGGGGGGCGATGCGTCCGCCGAACCGGGTATCTGGCGCTACGCGGTGGCCGACAGGCTGGCGGTCATCATCGACGGTCAGGATTATTTCGCCCATGTCCACACCGCGATGTTCAATGCGCGCACCCAGATCGTGCTGATCGGGTGGGATTTCGACACGCGAATTTCTCTGCGGCGCGGCGACGAGTGGGCCAATGGCAACGCCGCGCGGCCTACACGGATAGGCGAATACCTTCCTTGGCTGGTGGAGAATCACAAGGGTCTGGACATCCGCATCCTGAAGTGGGGACTGTCCTGGGTCCAGTTCTTCAAGCGCGGGCGGATGGCCTATGATGTGCTGCGGATGTGGATGGTCGACGGGATCAGCTTCCGTTTCGACAGCCATCATCCGCCCGGGTGCAGCCACCATCAGAAGATCGCGGTGTTCGACCGCCAGCTGGCGGTGTGCGGCGGGATCGACCTGACTTACGACCGCTGGGATACGCGCGACCATCTGGAAGAAGATCCGCGGCGAGAGAACTGGCCGGGCAATGTCCACGGGCCCTGGCACGACATTACGGTGATGATGGACGGGCCGATCGCGGGCGCGCTGTTCGATCTGTGCGACACGCGCTGGCGGGTTGCCGGGGGCAAGCCGCTCGACCGGTCGTCCTTTGCCGGTGAAAGCCCCTGGCCCGATACGCTGAGCGCCGATTTCGAGGACGTCGAGATCGGCCTTTCGCGCACCCGCGCGCAGTGCGGCGAGGTGACCGAGGTGAGCGAGGTGGAAGAGCTGTTCCTCGCCCATTTCGCACGCGCCAAGCGGTTCATCTATATCGAGAACCAGTATTTCACTTCGCGCAAGATCGCGGAGGCCATTGCGGCGCGGCTGACCGAAGCCAACCCGCCGGAGATCGTGATCGTGCATCCCCGCCATGCCGATGGCTGGCTGGAACAGCAGGCGATGGACCATGCGCGCGATCTGATCGCTGCCACGGTGTAGGAAAGCGACCGGCGCGATTCTTTCGAAGTCTACGTGCCCTATACGAACGAGACCCCGATCTACGTTCATGCCAAGCTGATGATCGTGGACGACGAGATCTTGCGGGTCGGATCGTCCAATCTCAACAATCGCTCGCTCGGGCTCGACAGCGAATGCGACACCGTGCTCGACGCGACCAGACCGCATAATGCGGGCAGGGGGTTCGAAGATCGCATCCGCGCGATCCGCATCTCGCTGCTGGCCGAACATTGCGGGGAAGACGAGGCGACGATGGAAGCCGCGTTGGAAGAACACGGCACGATGCAGAAGGCGATCGCCGCGCTTGGATCGAGCGGGCGGAGGCAATTGCGCCCCTATGTTCCGCCGACCAAGACCCAGTTCGAGGAATGGCTGGCCGAGTCCGCCATGCTCGACCCGGAAAAGCCGTCCGGCATCCTGAAGCCGTTTGCGCGGGGCGGCCTTTTCGGCAAGGAGGGCAGGCTCAGGAACCTGCGCGACAAGGTCAAAAGGAAATTGCTGAAATGAGTAGTCTGGTTGGGCCTGACGAAGACCGCGAGGACGGAAAGCCCGCGGTCCCCGAGAACGTGCAGGCCGCCGTGCGCACGCTGATCGAATGGGCGGGCGACGACCCGGCGCGTGAAGGCCTGCTAGATACGCCCAAGCGGGTGGCCCGCGCGTGGAAGGAATATTGCCTGGGATACCAAGAAGACCCTGCCGTGCATCTTGGCCGGGTGTTCGAGGAAGTGGGCGGCTACAATGACATCGTCCTGCTGAAGGACATTCCCTTCCAGTCGCATTGCGAACATCACATGGCGCCGATCATCGGGGTGGCGCATATCGCCTACCTGCCGACCGATTTCGTCGTCGGCATCTCCAAGCTTGCCCGGGTGCTCCACGGTTACGCCCGGCGGTTGCAGGTGCAGGAACGGCTGACGGCCGAGGTGGCGGAGTGTATCTGGAACAATCTGAAGCCCGAAGGCGTGGCGGTGGTGATCGAGGCAAGCCACGCCTGCATGACCGCGCGCGGAGTGCGCACCCCGGGCGTCACCATGGTTACCAGCCGGATGATGGGCGTGTTCCGCGATGACCAGCGCAGCCGGAAGGAAGTTCTCGGCCTGATGGGGCACTGAGGCCCCGCGACGCATCTGGCCTCAGCTGGTCTTGGGTCGCGGGCCGATGCCTTCCGCCAAGATGGAGTTTGCGGCGAGCGCTGCCCGTTCCGCGCCATCGGCAGCGTTATCCTCGTCCGCCCAGACGGCATAACGCAGCCCCAGGAACACGTTCATTCCCATGATCGCCCAGGCGTGCGCTTCCTCCAGATCGTCGCGCAGCTCGCCGGCCCCGGCTCCGATGCGCAGGCGGCCGAGGATGCGTTCGGCGGTCTTTTCATAGTGGTCGCGATAGCTTTGCGGATCGACGAATTCCGCCTCGTCGATGATCCGGTAGATTTCTTTGTGCTCGCGCGCGAATTCGAGAAACGCGGATAACGCAGCGCGTTCGGTATCGAGCGCGCCGAGATCGCGCTCCGCCAGTCGCTGGGCAGCCGCGAACCGCACCCCGTCGCTCAGATCGCGCACCAGATCGCGGAAGATCGCCTCCTTGCTACCGAAATAGGTGTAGAAGCTGCCGAGCGCGACACCGGCGCGCTGGGTGATCGAGGCGATGGACGCCTCGTGAAAACCGCGCTCTCCGAACTCCGCAGTCGCAGCGTCCAGCAGCTTTCGCCGTGTGCGTCGCCCTCGCTCCGTTGCGGGTGGGGCCGGGCCGATTTCGGGGTCTGTCCTCGCCATGATGCAAAGAGATTATGGAAAACCGGGGCAGGCGACAAGCTATAACTTGAAACATGGTTCAAGTTTCAATATGCAAACCGGCATAAGGTTTAACCGGAGAGGGAAAATTCGTGATGCGTAGCTCTGTGAGAAGCATTGTCGCCGTGCGTGCCGGCCTGATGGCCGGCGCGGGATTCGCCGCGTTCGTCGCCGCCCCGGCCATGGCGCAGGATATGTTCGGCGATGCCGCCGCCGATCAGATGGCAGCGGAAGAAGACGTCGTGCTCGACGACAACGTCATCACGGTCACCGCCCGTCGCCGTGAAGAGCGGCTGATCGACGTGCCGATCTCCGTCACCTCGTTCAGCGGCGAAGAACTGGCCAATCGCGGTGCGGTCGATATCACCGATATCGGCAATTACACCCCCAACGTGACGCTGGAGGCGAGCCGCGCAACCAACTCCACGCTGTCTGCCTTCATCCGCGGTATCGGCCAGCAGGATCCCGTTTCCGGCTTCGAGCAGGGCGTGGGCATCTATCTCGACGATGTGTATCTCAACCGGCCACAGGCTGCCGTGCTTGAGATCTACGATGTCGAGCGGATCGAGGTTCTGCGCGGGCCGCAGGGTACGCTGTATGGACGCAACACCATCGGTGGCGCGGTCAAGTATGTCAGCCGCCGCCTGCCGCAGGAATTCGACCTCAAGGCGAAGGCGAGCTACGGCACATACAACCTGGCCGAAGGCGTGGTTACCGCGTCGGCACCGATCAACGATATCGTCCGCGTGGGCGGCTCGGTCGCGCGCCTGTCGCGCGGCGGGTTCGGCGATAACCTGACGCTGGGGACGGAGAACTACAACAAGGACATCTGGGCCGGTCGCGCCAGCCTCGAAATGGGTGGCTTTGGCGAGCCCGTCTTCGTGAGCATCAAGGGCGACTATACCAAGGACAAGAGCAACCCGCGCGGCGGCCATCGCCTGATCCCGGGCCTCGTTTCGGGCGCACCCGTGCTCGACGATGTCTACGACACGCGCGGCGGGCTCGACGATCCGGAACAGGAAGTCGAATCCTACGGCGTTTCGATGAAGGCGGAAATCGACCTGGGCGCAGGCCTGATGTTCCGGTCGATCTCCGCATGGCGCAAGGACGACAGCAGTACGCCGATCGATTTCGACGCGCTTCCTGCCGTGGATCTGGACGTTCCGGGGCTCTATCTGAACGAGCAGATCAGCCAGGAACTGCAGCTGGTATTCGACAATGGTGGACCGCTCACCGGTCTGCTCGGTGCCTATTATCTCGACGCGACTGCTGACACATTGTTCGACGTCCGCATCTTCACGACGTTAGCGGGCCTGACCGCGTTCACCGAAGCGGACGTCGACACCGAAACCTACGCCATCTTCGGCGATTTCTCGTTCGACGTGTCGGACAAGATCGCGCTCTCGGTCGGCGGCCGCTACACCTGGGATAACCGCGAGGCCTCGATCCTGCGGCAGAATTACCTCGGTGGCGGTTCGCCCGTGTTCGGTGGTCTCGGTGTGCCGTTCGGCGCAGCGGGCACCGACTTCAAGGGCGAGCGGGACTTCAACAAGTTCACCCCGCGCGCTTCGATCAGCTTCATGCCGACGCCCGATCACAACCTGTATGCGAGCTATTCCAAGGGTTTCAAGGGCGGCGGGTTCGATCCGCGGGGGGTGGGTGCCAATGCGCCCGACCTCGACGGCAACTCGATCATCTCCGACGATGAAGTCGCTGCCTTCCTGAGCTTCGAGCCGGAAGAGGTCGACAGCTACGAAGTCGGCTACAAGGGCAGTCTGGCAGGCGGCCGGGTGAACGTGGCGATTGCCGGCTTCTACGCCGATTACACCAACGTGCAGATTCCCGGCTCGGTGGCATGTACCGTTGGCGGTTTCCCGAGCTTCTGCGGTGTCGTGTCGAACGCCGGCAAGGCGACCTTCAAGGGCGTCGAGTTCGAAGGTTCGGCGCGGCTCGGCGGCGGGTTCACCCTGTCCGGCTCGCTCGGCTATATCGACGCGCAGTACGACGAGTACATCACCAATATCGGCGCGACCCCGACCGATGTGGCCGATTTCCGCGAGGTGCAGAACACACCTGAATGGACCGGCAGCGCAACGGCAGCCTATAATGCGCCGATCGGCGACGGCGATCTGTATGCCGGCGCGACTGTCAGCTATCGCAGCAAGACCTTCCAGTTCGAGATTCCCAACCCGTTCCTCGATCAGGATGGCTACGCGCTGCTGAACGCGGACATCGTCTATACGTTGCCAGGCGGACGGATCACGGTTGGCCTGCACGGCAAGAACCTGACCGATCAGCGGTACAAGACCAGCGGGTACACCTTCGTGGCGACCGATCCCACGACCGGTGCGATCATCAACGGGGCCAATGGCTTCCCCATCCCGACGCTTGGGCCGGAAGGGACGCTGACGACCTTCTACGGCAATCCGCGCGAAGTCTTCCTGACGGTGGGCTTCAAGCTCTGATCGCCCGCGCTGGCTGAGCCACGAAAAAAAGGGGCGCGCCTTCCTTTCGAAGGTGCGCCCCTTTTGCTTTTCGCACCACGCAAGATGCGCGGGCGGCAGATTTTACAGCTGGCCGAGCATGTGCTCCGCGCTCGACACGCTGAAGTCGCCCGGCTTTTCGACGTTGAGCTTGCGGACCTGTCCATCGTCGACGATCATCGAATACCGCTGGCTGCGCTTGCCCATGCCGAAGCCCGACCCGTCCATGGTCAGGCCGACGGCTTCGGCGAAGTCGCCGTTGCCATCCGCCAGCATGGTCACGTCTTCGCTGCCGTCGGCCTTCTGCCAGGCACCCATGACGAACGGATCATTGACCGAGATACACGCGATCTCGTCGATACCCTTGGCTTTGAGTTCTTCCGCCTTTTCCGCGAAGCCCGGCAGGTGCTTGGCCGAGCAGGTGGGGGTAAAGGCACCCGGCACCGCGAACAGCGCGACCTTGCGGCCGGCAAAAAATTCGCGCGTGTCGACCTGCTCCGGGCCGCTTTCGGTGGCCTTGCTGATCTTGAGCTGGGGAATGGTGTCGCCTTCGGAAATTTTCATATCGTTTTCTCGATCCGCTTGGTTGGTGTGCGTGGCATCCTGTGGCCTGCCGACGGTGCGGGTACAAGGTGCCCGTTCGACCAATATTCGCAAGACCACTCGATCACACTACGATTTGAAACGCGTATCTATCCCGCAGCGATGCGGGGCGGGCGTGCGGCCTGGCCGAACTGAGGCACCATCCGTGGCCCACGGCGCTTGCAGATATAAAGAAGTCTTTATATGGGGCATGCACTCACGGGCGGCGTGGCCGCCCTATAAAGATATTTTCCCCCTGGGTTCCCTGCGCCAAGCCGGCGTATGCCCACCAAGCCCATAGGAGCAAGCAATGGCTACCAAGGAACAGGACTTCATCGTCAAGGATATCGACCTTGCCGACTACGGCCGCAAGGAAATCGAGATCGCCGAAACCGAAATGCCGGGCCTGATGGCGCTGCGCGAACAGTACGGCGAGAGCAAGCCGCTGAAGGGCGCGAAGATCGCCGGTTCGCTGCACATGACGATCCAGACCGGCGTGCTGATCGAAACGCTGGTGGAACTGGGCGCGGACGTGCGCTGGACCACGTGCAACATCTATTCGACGCAGGATCACGCCGCTGCCTACATCGCGGACAAGGGCATCCCCGTGTTCGCCATCAAGGGCGAAACGCTGGCCGATTACTGGGATTACGTGGCGAAGATCTTCGACTGGGGTGACGAGCCCTGCAACATGATCCTCGACGATGGCGGCGACGCCACCATGTTCGCGCTGTGGGGCGCGCGGATCGAAGCGGGCGAGGAAATGCCCGCGCCGACCAACGAGGAAGAGCGCGAAATGCAGCGCGCCCTCAAGGCTTTCGTTGAGCGCAAGCCGGGCTACCTGACCAAGACGGTCGATACCATTCGCGGCGTTTCGGAAGAGACCACCACCGGCGTCAACCGTCTGTACCAGCTGGCGAAGGCCGGCAAGCTGCCGTTCCCCGCGATCAACGTGAACGACAGCGTCACCAAGTCGAAGTTCGACAACAAGTACGGCTGCAAGGAATCGCTGGTCGACGGCATTCGTCGCGGCACCGACGTGATGATGGCCGGCAAGGTCGCCTGTGTCGCGGGCTATGGCGATGTCGGCAAGGGCTCGGCAGCCTCGCTCGCCGGTGCCGGTGCGCGTGTGATGGTCACCGAAATCGACCCGATCTGCGCGCTGCAGGCGGCGATGGACGGGTTCGAGGTCGTGACGATGGAGGACGCGGTGAAGCGCGCCGACATCTTCGTGACCACCACGGGCAACAAGGACGTCATCACCGTCGACCACATGCGCGCCATGAAGGACATGGCGATCGTGGGTAACATCGGCCACTTCGATAACGAGATCCAGGTCGAAGGCCTGGCCAACATGAAGTGGACCGAGATCAAGCCGCAGGTCGACATGGTCGAATTCCCCGACGGCAAGCGGATGATCCTTCTCTCGAAGGGCCGCCTGCTCAACCTCGGCAACGCGACCGGCCACCCCAGCTTCGTGATGAGTGCCAGCTTCACCAACCAGGTGCTGGCCCAGATCGAGCTGTTCACCAAGGCCGGTGAATACGACAATGCCGTGCACGTACTGCCCAAGCACCTCGATGAAGAGGTCGCCGCGCTTCACCTCCAGAAGCTCAACGTGCAGCTGAGCGAACTGAGCGAAGAGCAGGCCGACTATATCGGCGTGCCCAAGGAAGGGCCGTACAAGCCCGAGCATTACCGCTACTAATCGGCGATAAAGTGCAAGCGCGGGGAAATCCGCGCCTTTGTAAGGCCCGGCATGGTTGCCAAGCGACCATTGCCGGGCCTAGCTGATTCTTATGGACCTTGGCTCAACCGCGCTGGCACTTCTCGGCCTTCTGCTGGCAGCGTGGACTGCCGGTGCAGCGTGGCTGATGATAGCCGCGGGCGCACGCTCGCGCGGTGCCGATGCAGCGCGGCGCACCGCCATGCGGCTCAACCGCCTGCTCGACGAAGCGCCGACCGCCGCACTGTTGGTGCGCAGCGACGGCCGTCTCGAAGGGTCCGAACGCCTGGCGCACTGGCTCGGCTTCGAAGAGCTACCGCAATTCCTGAGCGAGCTGGCGAAGCATCCCGACCGCGGCCTGACCGCCGAACAGCTGGATTCGCTGACGCAGAAGGTGCGGCTGGCGCAGAAATCGGCGGCGCCATTCCGCATGGCGATTACGCTGCCGGGGTCTTCGCGCAGTCTCGCCCTGCATGGCAGCCTCGCCGATCCGCAGGTCTCGCCCGGCGGCGCAGCGTTGATCTGGGTGTTCGACTTCAGCGAAAGCGAGCTGGAGCTCAATCGGATGCGCAAGGCCACGGCGCGCGCGAAATCCGATTTCGCTGCGCTGGTCGGCCTGATCGAAGCCGCGCCCACGCCCATGTGGTTCCGCAATGGCGACATGGAGCTGCAGCTGGTTAACAAGGCCTATGTCGCGGCTGTCGGTGCCGAAAGCGCGCAAAGCGTGATCGACCAGCAGATCGAGCTGGTGGAGCCGATCGACGGAGCACGCCCCGGCGATGTCGCCCGCAAGGCCTCCGAACGGCGCGAGCCGATAGAGCGCGTGGTGTCCGTCACCAGCGTCGACGGGCGGCGGCGTCGTTTCCGGGTGTTCGACCTGCCGCTCGATGCGGATGGCGTGGCAGGCTACGCGGTCGATATTCAGGAACAGGAAGACCTTGCGCGCGAACACCGCGCCTATCGCGAGGCGCAGCGCAGCATGCTCGATCGTCTCTCGGTCGGGGTGGCGCAGTTCGATGCCGCGCGCCGGATGACGTTCGCCAACCAGCCCTTCCGCCGCCTGCTGGGCGTACGCCCGGGGGCAGGCGCGATCGGCACCGCCTTCGAACGCCTGCTGAGCGATGCGCGCGACGAGGGCCGTACGCCCGAAGTCCGCGACTTTCCCAGCTGGCGCAAGGATCATGTAGAATGGTTCGGTGCCGGTGACACGCAGGAAGAGGACTGGCCCCTGTCCGATGGCACGCACCTCGTGGTGGTCGGCCAGCCCATGCCCGATGGCGGGCTGGCGTTGATCGTCGAAGACCGCACCGAACAGCTTTCCATCGCCGCCAATCGCGACACGCTGCTGCGCACGCGCACCGCCATGCTCGACAGCCTGTTCGAGGCGCTGG
Organism: Erythrobacter sp.; assembly: GCA_009993635.1. Lineage (GTDB taxonomy): Bacteria > Pseudomonadota > Alphaproteobacteria > Sphingomonadales > Sphingomonadaceae > Alteriqipengyuania. Next base: position 149,072 of record JAACTC010000005.1, read on the forward strand.
CCGTGTTCGCCCCCGACGGCACCTTGCAGCTGTGGAACCACAGTTTTCCGGAGACCTGGGGCCTGGAGCCCGAGGCGCTGGACCGGCATCCATCGGTCGATATGCTGCTCGGCCTGATCCAGCCCAAACTCGCGCGGCCCAAGCAGGCGAAGGGCGTCAGCGAAGTGATCCGTTCCGCTACGCTCGACCGCAAGGAGCGGGCGGGGCGGCTGCAACTGGCCGACGGGCGGACCATCGAATTTGCCGGTATCCCGCTGCCCGATGGAAACGGGCTGCTCACCACATTGGATGTGACCGCCAACGAACAGGCCGAAACCGCCCTGCGCGACCGGGCGGAGGCGCTGGAGCAGGCGGACAAGGTCAAGACCCGCTTCCTCGCCAATATGTCCTACGAATTCCGCACGCCGCTGACCTCCATCGGTGGGTTCGCCGAACTGCTGCAGGCCGAGGTTGCCGGGCCATTGAGTGATGGCGCGCAGGAATATGTCGGCGCTATTCTCGAAGCCGTCGCGCGGCTGACCGACCAGGTGGAAAACGTGCTCGACCTGTCGCAGAGCGAGGCGGGCCTGCTGCCTATCGCGCGGCGCGAACTGGATATCCTTGCTTTCGTGACCGGCGTGGCGCGCGCGCGCGAGGACGCGGTGGAGGCGAAGTCCATCTCGCTCGACATACGCGGCAGTCGATCGCTCAAACTCCAGGCCGATCCGCGCCAGCTGGGCCGTGCCATCGGCCAGTTGCTCGACAATGCCATAGAGGCGTGCGAGCCGAACGGGCGTATCCTCGTCGATATTGCCAGCCACGACAAAGGAGTGCGCATCGTGATCTCCGACGATGGACGCGGGATGGACGAGGGCGAGCTGGTGCGCGCGCTCGACGGGATGCGTGACAGAGCCGACGGGACGCAGGGCAATGGCGCTGCGCGGCGGCAGGGCCTCGGCCTCCCGCTGGCAAAGCAGCTGATCGAGGCGCACGGCGGGCGGTTCGATATCAAATCGCGCAAGGGGCTGGGGACGAGCGCGACCTTGTGGCTGCCGCAGATCCCATGAGCGAACCCCTCGATCTGCCCGATCTCGCCGCGATGGACGCCCTCGGCAAACGCATCGCCGAAAGAATGCGGGCGGGCGATGTCATCGCCCTGTCCGGCCCGCTGGGGACGGGCAAGACGACTCTGGCGCGCGCCATCCTGCGGGCGAGCGGCCATGCCGGCGAGGTGCCATCGCCGTCCTACACGCTGGTCGAACTCTACGAAGGGCTCCGCGTGCCGATCGCTCACGCCGATTTCTACCGGCTGGACGATCCGGCCGAAGCCGAAGAGCTCGGGCTCGACGATTATCGCGAAGGCGCGGTGCTGATTGCCGAATGGCCGGAACGGGCGGGCGGGTTCGCACACGAGCCCGGCTGCCTTTCGATTGCGCTGTCGAAATACGAAGATGGTCGCAAGGCGATTGTCGAATGCGGGGCAGATTGGCTAGGACGCGCGCCATGAGCATCTTGCCTTCCGGTATCCACGATTTCCTTGGCGCGGCCGGATGGGCCGATGCCGATATTTCCCCCCTGACCGGGGATGCGAGCTTTCGCCGCTATTTCCGCGTCCAACGGGCCGGAGAAAGCGCGATGCTGATGTACGCGCCGCCCCCCGAAGACCCGCGCGAATTCCTCGACGTCGGGCGCTGGCTGCTGGACCAGGGCGTGCGTGCGCCGCTGATCCATGCCGAAGATAGCGCAGCGGGCTGGGTGCTGATCGAGGATTTCGGCGATGCGCGGATGCGCGACTGGCTGGACGATAATCCGCAGGACGAAGAACCGGCATACCGCGCCGCGATCGACGCGCTGGTTGCGCTGCATGGCACGCCGCCCGGGCCGTTCCCGCCCTATGACGAGGCCACCTATCTGCGCGAGGCGCGGCTGTTCACCGAATGGTATTGCCCGGAGGTGGGCCTGACGGTGGATGCCAACGGTTTCGAAACCGCATGGCGCGCGGTGCTGGAGCCGCTGTTCGCGAGCCAGACGCCGGGCGTTACCGTGCTGCGCGATTACCATGCGGAAAACATCATGCTTCTTCGGCCCAGCGACCATGCGGGCGATCAGGGCGTGATCGATTTTCAGGACGCGCTGGTCGGCCACCCGGCCTATGATCTGGTTTCCCTGTTGCAGGATGCACGGCGCGATGTGTCGCCCGAACTGGAGCGCAAGATGCTGGCCCACTACCGGGAATGCACCGGCTGCGACGAAGCGTTCGAGGCGGACTACGCGCGGCTCGGCGCGCAGCGAAATACCAAGATCGTGGGCATTTTCGCGCGGCTCAACCGGCGCGATGAAAAGCCGCGCTATCTCGGCCTGATCCCGCGCGTGTGGGAGGCTCTGGAGCGCGATCTGGCGCATCCGGCGCTGGCGCCGGTGGCGCAGTGGTTCGACGCGAACATTCCGCCAGACCTGCGCGCCCGGCGCGGCGCGGTGGACGTATGAAGCCGCCGCTCGCCAGCGACACCGCGATGGTGATGGCCGCAGGGCTGGGCAAGCGGATGCGCCCGCTTACCGCGACCATGCCCAAGCCGCTGGTACGCGTTTCCGGCAAGGCGCTGATCGATCACACGCTGGATCGGCTGGCCGAAGCGGGGCTGACCCAGGCGGTCGTCAATGTTCACTATCTGGCCGACGCGCTCGAAGCGCATGTGGTCGAACGCGCGAATCCAAAGGTGCAGATTTCGGACGAGCGTGACGCGCTGCTCGAAACCGGAGGCGGTATGGTAAGGGCGCAGTCGATGCTGCCCGATCCGTTCTTCTGCCTGAATTCGGACAATATCTGGCTCGACGGACCGAAAAATGCATTTGCCGAACTTTCTGCCCGGTGGGACCCGGAGATCATGGACGCGCTGCTGCTGGTGGTGCCGCATTCGCGCGCGATGAACTTCAACGGGCAGGGCGATTTCCACCTCGATTCGGTGGGCCGGATCACCCGGCGGCGGACCGGCCGGATCGCGCCCTTCATCTATACCGGCATCCAGATCGTCAGCCACCGCCTTCTGCGCGACGCGCCCGAGGGCAAGTTCGGGACGATGCAGCTGTGGGAACGGGCGATCGGGGAGGGACGCCTTTACGGCCTGCCGTTCACCGGCCTTTGGTTCGAGGTAGGAACGCCGCAGGCCATTCGCCCGACCGAGGACGCGCTTTCGCGTGGCTGAGCCGCGCAAGCCGCAGGTCTATTCGATTGCCGCGCACCGCGGCTTCGCCGACGCGTTGGTCGCCGGGCTGGTGCCGCGTTATGCCGAGGATGGGCTGGGGCTCGCCCGACTGACCCTACTGCTGCCCAGCGGCCGCGCGATCCGTACGGTGAGCGAGGCTTTCGTGCGACAAATGGGCGAAGCGGGCGAAAACGGCCTGCTGCTGCCACGCATGGTCACCATCGGCGATCTTGCGCTCGACGAGGCGCTGGGGCCGCTGCTCGATCCGCTGGGGGCAAGTTTCATTCCCCCCGCGGTCGATCCGACCTACCGCTGGCTGCGCCTCGCTGCGCTGCTGCATGAAGTGGCAGGCGACGATGCGCCGTCCGGCCCGCCGCTGTTCCGGCAGGCGCGGATGATCGCCGACACGATGGACCGCCTGCTGGTGGAGGAGATCGCGCCCAACGAACTGGTCGGCGATGCCGTGCTGGACCGGTTGGGCAGCCTCTCGGGGCACTGGATACGTTCGCTGCATCGCTTCATCGGCGTGCAGGACAGATGGCTGGAAGAGCTGGCCGCGATGGGCCGCGTCGATGCTGCCACCCGCCGCAACCTGCTGTTCGATCATGCCGCGAAAAGCTGGCGCGTGAACCCACCGGCCACACCCATCGTCGCGGCCGGCGTCACCAGCCCGGCACCGGCGCTGGCGCGCCTGCTTCGCGCGGTGAGCGAGCTGCCGCAAGGCGCTGTGATCCTGCCCGATCTCGATCTTTCGCTGTCGGACGAGGCGTGGACGGAACTGGGCCGGGCGGGCGCATCGGACAGTGCCGAGGGCGAAACGCTGGGCAGCGACGACGCGACCACCCACCCGCAATATCACCTGAAGCTGTTGCTCAACCGGATGAGCGTCGCGCGCGGGGAGGTGCAGCAATGGCACCGGCGTGGAATCGGCGCCGCACCGCCGGAACGCACCCATGCGGTCAGCGCACTGTTCCTGCCGCCCGAAGCGAGCAAGGGCTGGGTCGAACTGCCGTCGGAAAAGCGTCGGCTTTCCGGCGTCCGGTTGATGGAGCTGGCCAATCCGGAAGAGGAAGCGCAGGCGGTTGCACTCGCGGTGCGTCACGCGCTGGAACAGGCGGAAAAGCGTATCGCGGTGATCACACCCGATCGCGCACTGGCCCGGCGCATCGTGCACCACCTACGCCGCTGGGATATCGAGGCGGACGATTCCGCCGGGATGCCGTTGGGCGAAACCTCCGCCGGGCGTGCGCTGCTGCTGCTGGCGCAGGTGATGGCGGAAAATGCCGCGCCTGTGCCGCTGATCGCGATGCTCGGCCATCCGGCGATGGGTAGCGGGGGTGAGGATGCGCGGGCCGAGGATCGCGCACGCGCGGACTGGCTCGATGCGCTGCGAAAGTTCGAGAACCGGCTGCGGGGTCCGCGGCCGGCAGCGGGTCTCGACCCGCTCCGCGCGATCGCCGCCAAGGCTGGCGTTGAAAGATGGTGGGCCGGGGTGGTAGACATCCTGGACCCGCTGTTGAGCGGAACGGGCGATGCCACTCAGGCTCCGCTGGCCGATCTGCTGACCCGCGTGGCGCAGGCGATCGAAGCGTTCTGCGGTGACGCGATCTGGTCGCGGGAAGATGGCCGCGCGCTTGGCAGCTTCATCGACGATCTGCGCCAGCAGGCACAGGCTGCGGGCACCGCCATCGACCCGCGCGATCTGCACGACCTGCTGGGCGACGCGATGGATCGAATCGCGGTGCGCCCGGCCTATGGCGGGCATCCACGCGTCGCAGTCTACGGCCTGCTGGAAAGCCGTATGGCGCGTGCCGATCTGCTGATCTGTGCCGGGTTGAACGAAGGAACATGGCCGGGCGGTGCATCGCCCGATCCCTTGCTGGCCCCGCCCGTGCTGCGCGCCCTCGGCGTGCCGGGCGCCGAGTTTCGCATCGGGCTTGCGGCGCACGATCTGGCCGGCGCGCTGGGCGCACCGAACGTGCTTCTGACGCGGGCCGATCGCGATGCCGATGGCCCGGCGATCCCCTCGCGCTTCTTTCTGCGGATCAAGGCGCTGCTCGGCAATCTGGCCGACCAGCACCGCGAGGACGCGCTGCCGGAGCTCGTCGATGCCCTGCGCGATGCGCAGCAGCTGCCGCTGTATCCCGTGCCCGAACCATGCCCGCCGCAGGAGGTTCGCCGGGTGAGCATCAGCGCCACCTCGCTCGACCGGCTACGATCGGACCCGTACCAGTTCTATGCCCGCTCGATCCTCCATCTGGACGAGCTCGACCCGCTCGACGCCGAACCCAGCGCCGCATGGCAGGGCACGCTCGCGCACGCGATCCTCGAAGACTGGCACAGGCAGAAGGGCTCGCTGGCCGATCTTGCCGCGCAGCATCTTGCGGAGATGGCCGCGCATCCGCTGACCCGCGCGCTGTGGGAGCCGCGCCTGATGGCGGCGCTCGAATGGATCGAAAACCAGGTGGCGGGCGATCCGGGGCGCGAAATCGTGGGTGTGGAAGAAAAGGGCAAGCTCGTGGTGAAGGGCATCCAGATCACGGGCACTGCCGACCGGATCGATCGGCTGGCCGACGGCAGCTACGCGATCGTCGATTACAAGACCGGCGGGCCGCCATCGAAGAAGATGGTGGAGGGTGGCTATGCCCTGCAGCTCGGCACGCTGGGCCTGTTGCTGGCCGAGGGGGCCTATGCGGATCGCGGGATCGAAGGCACGCCCACCCGCTTCGAATACTGGTCGCTGGGGCGCGATGCGAAGTCCGACACGGGCTTCGGGTATGTGACCACGCCGCTGAAGGTGGGCGGCGCGCGCAGCGGGATCGAGCCGGAAGATTTCCTGCCCGAAGCCCGGCGTTTCCTGACCGAGGCACTCGATACATGGATCATCGGTGACGCGCCGTTCACCGCGCGGCCCAACCCGGATCTGAAGCTCTATGCGACCTACGACCAACTGATGCGGCTCGAAGAATGGCTGGGCCGTGAGGACGACACGGGGCCGACGGCATGAGTGGCCAGCTGCATCCTCTCAGGCCGGAACAGGCGCACGCCGCCGATCCGGCACACTCGGTCTGGCTGTCGGCCAGTGCGGGGACGGGCAAGACGCAGGTACTCTCCGCGCGCGTGCTGCGCCTGCTGTTGCAGCCCGGCGTGGAACCGGGATCGATCCTGTGCCTGACCTTTACCAAGGCGGGCGCGGCGGAAATGGCGACGCGGGTGAACGAGACGCTGGCCCGCTGGGTTCGAATGAAGCCCGATGCGCTGGCAGGCGAATTGATGGCCATCGGGGCGAAGTTCGATCCTGCTGCGCAGGCGCGTGCCCGCACGCTGTTCACCAGGGTGCTCGATTGCCCCGGCGGCGGCCTCAGGATCGATACGATCCATGCTTTCGCGCAATACTTGCTTGCCGCGTTCCCGGAGGAAGCGGGGCTGGAACCGGGCACGGTTGCGATGGACGACCGCACGCGTGCACTGCTGGCGCGCGAGGTGCTTGGCGAACTGGTCGCCAATGCTGATGCGGATGATCGCAGCGCGCTGGCGATGCTTTCGCTCCGGCTTGGCCCGGATGGCGCGAAGGCGTGGCTGATGGCGTGCGCCAAGGCGCAGGAGCTGTGGGCCGATCCGGGCGGCTGGCGCAGCCCCATGCGCCCGCAGGTGCTGCAACTGCTGGGTCTGCCGAGAGACTTCTCCGAATCCGATCTGGCCCGCGAATGCGCGGATGATCGGTTTGCCCAGACGGCCCTTCGATCGTGCCATGCGCATTATGGCGAGTGGAAGGCCAAGAGCGGCAGCGATGCCTGTGCGGCAATTACGAACTGGCTATCGCTCGATCCCGTGACGCGCCTGGCAGAGCTTACCACGCTCGAACTGGCGCTGTTCTTCAAGAACGGCAATCCGCGTCTGCCGAAGAATGCCGATCCGCTGTTTACGGATGATCTGGCGCGCGTGGGCGAGGCGATTGCTGCCATCCGCGAGAAGCATGTGCTGCTGGCGTTGACCGAATATCTCGTCCCCGCGCTCGAACTTGGGCGGAGGTTTGCAATCCTTTGGGACGACGCGAAGCGCATCCGCGGGCTGGTCGATTTCGACGATCAGATTGCGCGCGCCGCAGCATTGCTCGCCAATGGCGATATGGCGCAATGGATCGGCTACAAGCTTGACCGCGCGTTCGATCACATTCTGGTCGACGAAGCGCAGGATACCAATGCCAGCCAGTGGGCGATCATCGATGCGCTGACGCAGGATTATTTCGACGGGCTGGGCGCGGCAGGCGCACGGCTGCGCACGGTGTTCGTGGTCGGCGACTACAAGCAGGCGATTTTCGGCTTCCAGGGCACCGAACCGCAGCTGTTTCTTTCCCAGCGCGAGAAATATCGCGAGAAGATCGACCAGGCGATCGCCAATCTGGAAGAGCTGGCACGTGAAACGCGCGACCGGCCGCTGGTGCAACTCTCGCCGCTGCAACCCGTCGAATTGCAGCAGAACTTCCGCTCTTCGCAGACCATCCTCGATTTCGTGGATCGCGCTGTAGCGCAGGTCGGCACCGAAGCGATGGGGATGGGGCCGGATGAGGTTCGCCATACCGGGCTGGAGGTGCCGGGCCGCGTGACCTTGTGGGCGCCGATCCGCGCGGACGAGGGCGACGATCCCGAGGCGGTGGAGCAGGAGGGTGCGGAAACCTGGCTGCCCGCACCGGAGCGGCGAATGGCGGACCGCATCGCGCGGCAGGTGAAGCAGTGGCTCGATCACGGACATGTGCTGACCAAGGGCGGCAAGCGCCGCGCGGGGCCGGGCGACATCATGATCCTGGTACGCAAGCGCCGCGCGCTGGCCGGGCTAATCGTGGCGCGGCTGCACGCCGCGCGCGTGCCCGTGGCGGGGGTGGACCGGCTGCGGATCGGTGCACCGCTGGCGGTGAAGGATCTGCTCGCCGCATTGCGCTTTGCCGCGCAGCCACGCGACGACCTGAGCCTTGCCAACCTGCTGGTCTCCCCGCTCGGCGGGTGGTCGCAGGAGGATCTGCTGCTGCACGGCCTGCGCGAACGCAAGGTCGGGTTGTGGGACCATATCCGCCGCAGCTATGCGCCCCTGTGCATGGAAACGGCAGACCGGCTGCGTGCGCTGCTCGCCAGGGTTGATTACGAACCGCCGCAGGCACTGCTGCACTGGTTGCTGACCGGGCCGTGGGACGGGCGGCGGCGGCTCGTTGCGCGTCTTGGGCGCGAAGCGAACGATCCGATCGACGAACTGATCGGTGCCGCCTTCGCGTTCTCGGCAGAGCACACGGCAAGCCTGCAAGGCTTCCTCAACTGGTTCGATGCGTCCGACGAAGAGCTGAAGCGCGATGCGGGCGGCGGCGGCGATGCGGTGCGCGTGCTGACTGCGCATGGATCGAAAGGGTTGCAGGCACCCATCGTGATCCTCGCCGACGCGACGGGCAATCCGGATCGCGGGCCGGTGAGGGCTGGCGAGCTCGCGACGGTCGACGGCCGCCCCGTGCCGCTGCCCGCCATGCCGAAGGAAGCCAAGGCCGGCCCGGTGGTCGAAGCGGAGGAAGCGAAAAAGGCCCGCGAGCGCGAGGAGCACTGGCGGTTGATGTATGTTGCGCTGACCCGTGCCGAAGAAGCCCTCTATATTGGCGGTGCACTGCTGCCGAGCGACAAGGACATTCCCGAAGCCAGCTGGTACGCGGTGGCGTCGGCACTGTTCGAAGGGGAGGGTAAGGAGGACCCGATCTGGGGCCAGCGGCACGATCTTGGCGACTTGCCCGGTTTGAATGCGCCTCCTGCCGCTGCGCCATCCGACGGCGAGAGCACGCAACTACCTGCATGGGCTACCCGCCCGCCCGCGCAGGAACCGCGCCCGCCGCGCCCGCTTGCGCCATCGTCGGCCGGGGAAGACCTGTCCCCCAACCCGCCCGGTATGATGCAGGGCGGCGACGCGGCACTGCGCGGTACGCTGATCCATCGCCTGCTCGAACGCCTGCCCGATATCGCGCCGGAGGAACGGCGGGAAAAGGCCGCACGCTGGCTCGAAGCGCAGGCAGGCGACCTGCCCGCCGATGCGCGCGAGCAGATGCTGGAGCAGGTGCTCGGCGTGCTCGACCATCCCGATTTTGCCGATCTGTTCGCACCCGGCGCGCTGGCCGAAGTCTCGCTTGCCGCGACGGTGGAGGGGCAGGTGGTGACCGGCAAGCTCGATCGGCTGTGCGTGGGCGAGGATCGCGTGCTGGTGGTGGATTACAAAACCACGCGTCGCCCGCCGGATTCGCTGGAGCAAGTGCCCGCTGCCACGCTCAGACAGATGTCCGCCTATGCCCACGCGCTCGCCGCGATCTATCCCGGGCGGGAAATTTCCGCCGCGCTGCTGTACACGCATGAACCCCGGATCATCGCGCTTCCCGGCGATCTGCTGGCCCGCCACAAGCCCGGCTTGGGGGACAAGCAGGCAAGCTTGCCAGCCAACGGCTTTGCGTGAGCCGATTGATTACCTAGATGAAGGGGCAAGAAACAGGAGATTGCCTCATGGCTACCAAGACCGTCACCGATGCCAGCTTCAAAACCGACGTGATCGAAAGCGACAAGCCCGTGCTCGTCGATTTCTGGGCCGAATGGTGCGGCCCGTGCAAGATGATTGCGCCCGCGCTGGAAGAAATCAGCGACGAACTGGCCGACCAGGTCACCATCGCCAAGATGGACATCATGGAGAACACCGACACGCCCGGCCAGCTGGGCGTGCAGGGCATTCCCTATCTGGTGCTGTACAAGAACGGCGAACGTGCTGCCGAACTCACCGGCGCACGCCCCAAGAGCCAGCTGAAGGCGTGGCTGGAAGAACAGCTCTGATCGCGCGTCAGGCGGCGGGCTGGTAGCCCGCTGCCGCCAGCCGCGCGACCAGCTGGTCGAACAGGTCGCGGTTCGCCGCGCCGATCATGCCCCTGCGGCCATCGTCGACCCGGTATTGCGTCCCGTCGAGCCGCAGACAGGTGCCGCCCGATTCGTTCAGGAACAGGCTGCCGGCGGCGTGATCCCAGGGCAGCGTGCGTTCGTAGATCGCGACGTCGTGTTCCCCCAGTACGGTAAGCGGGTACTGCTCGCACGCGGCGCCCGGTGCCTCGACGAGGGTGTAGTTCGGGGCAATCTCGATCTCGAAGCTGCGCCGCTGATCCGGTGCCATGAACTTCGTCATCGCGGCGAGGCGCGGCGGGTTCGCGCCGCTGGCCTGCGCGGTTACGGTTTCCCCGTCGATGGTCGCACCCTTGCCGCGATGGGCGGCGCAGAAACGGTCGCGCTGCGGATCGTAGATCCACCCGGCCTGCGCGAAGCCTTCTTCTGCCAGCGCGACCATCAGCCCGAAATGGCCCTTGCCGCGCGCGAAGTTGGCCGTGCCGTCGATCGGGTCGATGATCCAGCAGGTGCCGGACAGGCGATCCATCACCGAAGCATCCGCATGCACCGCTTCTTCGCCGACAATGGCGGCTTCGTGGTGCAGCTTGGCCAGCCCTTCCGCCAGCGCGATCTCAGCCTCGCGGTCGGCGATGGTGACGAGATCGTCGTCGGCCTTCTCGATGATTTCGGTGGCCTTCAGCGTCCTGTGGCGCGGCATGACGATGCGTTCGGCAACATCGCGCATCAGCGCCAGAACTTCGCGGTCGAGTACGCTCATGGGTTTCTCCTCAAGAGCGGTAATCCGCGTTGATGTCGATGTATCCGTGCGTCAGGTCGCAGGTCCAAATGGTGGCGCGGCCATCGCCAAGGCCGATGTCGACCGCGATGTCGATATCCTGACCCGCGAGGTGCTTTGCCACCGGTGCCTCGTCGTAATCGGCTACTGGCTGCCCGTCGCGCGCGGCCCAGTGGCCGCCGAAACCGATCGACAACCGGTCGCGGTCCGCGGGTTCGCCCGCCTTGCCCACCGCCATCACGACGCGGCCCCAGTTCGCATCGCCGCCCGCAATCGCCGTCTTCACCAACGGCGAATTGCCGATGGCGAGGCCGATGCGGCGCGCGCTCTCGTCACTCACCGCGCCGCTCACCGAAATAGAGATGAATTTCTGCGCGCCTTCCCCGTCCCGCACCACCAGTTGCGCGAGGCTGCGGCAGACATCTTCCAGCGCGGCGGCAAAGGCATCCGCGCCGGGATCGTCGACACTGGCTATCGGCGCATGGCCCGCCTTGCCGGTGGCGCACACCAGCACGGTGTCGCTGGTAGAGGTGTCGCCATCCACCGTGATGCAGGAGAATGTGCGGGTGTTGATATCGCTCAGCAGCGTTTGCAGGAACACAGGCTCCACCGCGGCGTCGGTGAAGATGTAACCGAGCATTGTCGCCATATCGGGCGCGATCATGCCCGAACCCTTGATGATGCCGCCCAGTTCGATGCGTGTATCGCCCACCATCGCGCTTGCGTGCGCGCCCTTGGCGAAAGTGTCGGTCGTGCCGATGGTGTCGGCGGCCTCTTCCCACCCGCATGGCTCGGCCATGAGCGCCGCTTCAACCCCATCGCGCGCCTTGTCCTTTGGCAGCGGCACGCCGATCACCCCGGTGGAGGAGACCAGCACCTGCTCCTTCGAGCACGCCAGATGTCCCGCAACCTGCGCCATGATCTGCTCCACCGCCTCGCGCCCGCGGTAGCCGGTGAACGCGTTGGAATTGCCCGCGTTGACGATGATCGCGCGCGCCGTTCCGCCAGCCACGCTTTCGCGCCCGATCTTGACCTCGCTCGAACAGCAGACGTTTTTCGTAAACACGCCTGCCACGCTGGTACCTTCGGCCAGTTCGATGAAGGTCAGGTCGGCGCGATCCCATTCCTTGTACCGCGCCCGCGCCACGCGCACCGTCACGCCGTCGATCGGCGGTATCTCGGGAAAGGGCAGGGCGAGGGGAGAGCGTGCGAGGTCCATGTTGTCGCGGGTAGGTTTGCGGAACAGGTGAGGCAAGCGGGTTTCGCCAGCGCCGACACGAGAAGGACGGGAAGCTGGATCACGCCAGGCGAATGCACGCCAGTCTGTTGATCGATAAGCAGTGGGCACCACCAAGCGGCTGGACGTTGCGATCCGCAGCCACTATGTTCGCGCGCATGCTTCGGCTTCTGCTTACATGCCTTGCCTTCCTGACCGGCCTCGTTGCCGTCGGCACGCCGGCGCATGCGCTCTACGCCGAAAGCGCGGTGAGCCGCTCCACAGCGGAAAATTGCCAGGAAGAAAGCGACGATGCGCGGTGCGTCTGCCAGACGCGCCTCCGCCTGCGCGACTGGCGGTTCGTGGTCGAGCGCAAATGCGTGCTGCGCGACCCGATCATTTACGTGCCCACCGTCTACATCGGGTCCGATCGCGCTTTCGAATAGCGCACGCTTCGGCACTTTCTCCCTGCCCATCGGCGGGGTTTTCCCATTCCTATTCGCGGTACCGCCGGCCCACAGGGCCGCGGCTCGCATTCCCCATATCCAAGGTTCTCCACGCCCATGTTCCAGTCCGTCATGAAGTCCGTCTTCGGTTCGTCCAATGATCGCTACGTGAAGTCGCTTCACAAGATCGTCGATCAGATCAACGCCCTCGAACCAACGATGCAGGCCATGTCCGACGAGGAGCTGCAGGCGCAGACGCAGAAGTTCCGCGACCAGCTGGCAGAGGGTACCAAGCTCGACGATCTGCTGCCCGAAGCCTTCGCCACCGTGCGCGAGGCATCGGTACGCGTGTTCGGGATGCGCCATTTCGATGTGCAGCTGATCGGCGGCATCGTGCTGCACCGGGGCGAGATCGCCGAAATGCGTACGGGTGAGGGCAAGACGCTGGTCGCCACGCTGGCGACCTATCTCAACGCGCTTGAAGGCAAGGGCGTGCACGTCATCACCGTGAACGACTATCTGGCGAAGCGCGATGCCGAGTGGATGGGGCAGGTCTACCGCTGGCTGGGGCTGACCGTGGGCGTGATCGTGCCCAACCTCGGCGAATTCGAGCGGCGCGAAGCCTATGGCTCGGACATTACCTACGGCACCAACAACGAATTCGGCTTCGACTACCTGCGCGACAACATGAAGCACGAGCGCGCGCAGATGGTGCAGCGCCCCTTCAACCACGCGATTATCGACGAGGTCGACTCGATCCTGATCGACGAAGCGCGTACCCCACTGATCATCTCCGGCCCGACCGAGGACAAGACCGACCTCTACGTAACCATCGACCAGGTGGTGAAGGACTTCGTCGCGGAACAGCGTTCGCGCGAAAAGGCAGCCGGCGGCACTTTGCCCGACGGAGAGGCGTTCTTCGAAACCGACGAGAAATCGCGCACGGTCTCGCTGACCGAAGAGGGCGCGGAAGAGATCGAACAGCGGCTGGCCGCCAGCGGCCTGCTCGAAACGGACAATCTCTACGACGTCGAAAACACGCAGGTCGTGCACCACCTCAACGAAGGTCTGCGCGCCAACCTGATGTTCCGGCTGGACGACAACTACATCGTGAAGGACGACAAGGTCGTCATCATTGACGAATTCACCGGCCGCATGATGGAAGGCCGCCGCTGGTCCAACGGCCTGCACCAGGCGGTGGAGGCGAAGGAAGGCGTCAAGATCGAGCCCGAGAACCAGACGATGGCCTCGATCACCTTCCAGAACTATTTCCGCATGTACCCCAAGCTTTCGGGCATGACCGGCACCGCCGCCACCGAAGCGGCGGAATTCTGGGACATCTACAAGATGAACGTGGTCGAGATCCCGACCAACGTGCCCGTCCAGCGGATCGACGAGGACGACGAATTCTACAAGAACACGCTCGACAAGTTCCAGGCGATCGCAAAAGCGATCAAGGAGAAGAGCGAGATCGGCCAGCCGGTTCTGGTCGGCACGGTCAGCATCGAGAAGTCGGAGCTGCTGAGCCAGTTCCTCGACAAGGAAGGCGTTAAGCACGAGGTACTCAACGCCCGCCAGCACGAACGCGAGGCGCACATCGTGGCGCAGGCGGGGCGCCCCGGCGCAGTGACCATCGCCACCAACATGGCGGGCCGCGGGACCGATATTCAGCTGGGCGGCAATCTCGATTTCCTGATCGAGGACGAGGTCGGCGAAATGCCCGACGGGCCGGAGCGCGACCGCGCGATCGAGAAGATCAAGGCGCAGGTGGCAGAGGACAAGGCTAAGGTGCTGGAAGCCGGGGGCCTGTTCGTGCTGGGCACCGAACGCCACGAAAGCCGCCGGATCGACAACCAGCTGCGCGGCCGCTCGGGCCGCCAGGGTGACCCCGGCCTTTCGCGCTTCTACCTGTGCCTGGAGGACGATCTGCTGCGCATCTTCGGGCCGGATACGTTGTTCTCCCGCATGATGAACTCCAACCTCGCCGATGGTGAGGCGATCGGGTCCAAGTGGCTCTCCAAGGCGATCGAGACCGCGCAGAAGAAGGTCGAGGCGCGCAACTACGATCAGCGCAAACAAGTCGTCGAATACGACGACGTGATGAACGACCAGCGCAAGGTCATCTACGAACAGCGCGCGGAAATCATGGATTCCGAAGCGGTCGACGATGTGGTCGTCGATATGCGTCACGACACCATCTCGTCCATCGTGGCAGAGGCGTGCCCGCCGGGATCGTACCCCGAACAGTGGAACGTCGAAGGCCTGAAGCTGCGCGTGAAGGAGGTTCTGGGCCTGACGCCGCCGATCGAGGAATGGATGGAAGAGGACGCGGTCGAACCCGAGATGTTCGAAGAGCGTCTGCGCGAACAGACCGACCAGATCATGGAGCGCAAGATCGAGGAAAACGATCCGCAGATGTGGCGCCGGGTCGAAAAGGGTATCCTGCTCGAACGGCTCGACCATTTCTGGAAGGAGCATCTCGCCACGCTCGATGCTCTGCGCCAGGTGGTGTTCCTGCGGGCATACGCCCAGAAGACGCCGATCAACGAGTACAAGCAGGAAGCCTTCGGCCTGTTCGAGAAGATGCTCGATTCGCTGCGCGAGGATGTGACGCAGATCCTGCTGACGCGCGAACTGCGCATCGCGCCGCCGCAGCAGCGTTCGCTGCCCGACCTGCCCGACTTCCTCACCGGGCATATCGATCCGCTGACCGGGCTGGACAATTCCAACGACGGTGACGGTTCGGACAAGCGCGCGGCGATGTTCGGCTCGTTCGCGGGGTCGCCTCGTGCCAATGCCGGGCCGGGCGGCAAGGCGGAGAACCCGTGGGCGGGGCAGGAAATCAGCCGCAATGCGCCGTGCCCGTGCGGTTCGGGTAACAAGTACAAGCATTGCCACGGCGCGGCCACGGCAGGAGCCGGAAGATCGGCTTCGCAGCCCTCCTCGCCGCCTTCTGCGTAACCGCGCTGCTCTATGCGTCGGTCGGCTTTGGCGGCGGATCGACGTACAGCGCGCTGCTGGCGCTTTCGGGCATGGACTACCGGCTGCTGCCGGTGGTCTCCCTGCTGTGCAACCTGGCCGTGGTCAGTGGCGGATCGATCCGTTTCGCGCGCGCCGGGATCACGCCGTGGCGCGGCGCGCTGGCACTTACCGCGATTGCCGCGCCCGCCGCGCTGCTCGGCGGGCTTACCCCGATAGGCGAGCGCACCTTCCTGATGCTGCTGGGCGCGAGCCTGTGCCTGGCGGGCGCACTGCTGCTGCTCCCACAGCGGGAGAGGGATGAGCGTGGCGGCAAACGAGGTGGCCGTGCAATGCTGCTCGCTGCCGCGCCGCTCGGCTATCTGGCCGGGCTGGTGGGCATCGGCGGCGGCATCTTCCTCGCGCCGTTGCTGCACCTGACGCGCTGGAACACCCCGCGCGCCATCGCCGCGACCGCGAGCCTATTCATCCTTGTCAACTCGCTGTTCGGCCTTACCGGGCAGCTGGCCAAGAACGGCTTCGGCATGCTCGGCGCGGCGGCGAACACCGGCCTGCCGCTCATGCTGGCGGTGGTGATCGGCGGCCAGATCGGCAGCCTGTTCGCGGTCCGCCTGTTCAAGCCGCAGCTGATCCGCTGGCTGACCGCTGCATTGACGCTGTTTGTGGGGGCGCGGCTGTTGCTCGGCGTCTGACGGTCGCGGCCTGTAGCGGGCGGAGACCTGACACACCTGACACAGTGTTCTGGCGGAGAAAAACCGTCCGGTCGCAGCACGCTGCCCGCAAGGCTTTTCGACAGCGGGGTGGACGCGCACCATCATCGGCGGACGTAGCGCGCGGCGCCGGAGTAGGAAAACGGGTTCGCGGCGATGTCGAAACACGACACCCGACGGCGCGGCCGAACGTCTATGGCGCGCTAAGGCGTTTCAGCGATGGTGTTGAAAATGGCTCCCCGAGTTGGATTCGAACCAACGACCAAGTGATTAACAGTCACCTACTCTACCGCTGAGCTATCGGGGAGCAGCCATATCGGCAGGCCCGCGCCTATATGGGGGTGCTTTGGATTACGCAAGCCCCCCAGGCCAAATCGAGCGACGAAAACCGGATCAGACCACGAATTGTTCGGCTACGATCCGGTCGTCGAGCGAATGGCCCTTGTCGAACAGCAGTGTCAGCTGGGAATCGCGCGCAATTTCGACGTGAACTTCCGCCACGTCGCGCACTTCCTTCTGGTCGGCGACCGCCGCCACGGGACGCTTGGACGGTTCGTTGATGCGAAAGGTCACCTTCGCGCGGTCTGGCAGGATCGCACCGCGCCAGCGGCGCGGCCGGAACGCGCTGATCGGGGTGAGCGCCAGCAGTTGCGAATCGAGCGGCAGGATCGGGCCGTTGGCGGACAGGTTGTAGGCGGTGGAGCCCGCAGGCGTCGCCACCAGTACGCCGTCCGCGACCAGTTCTTCGATCCGCGTCTTGCCGTCCACCATGATCTCGATCTTGGCGGTCTGGCGGGTTTCGCGCAGCAGCGAGACTTCGTTCAGCGCACATTCGACGCGGGTTTCGCCATCCTGCGTGATCGCTTCCATGCGCAGCGGCGATACGCCCACCGGGCGGCTGCGATTGACCCGGTCGATCAGCGTGCCCTTGGGCCGGTGCTTGTTCATCAGGAAGCCCATCGTGCCGCGGTTGACGCCATATACCGGCAGGATGCGCCCGGTATCGAGCATCGCGTGCAGCGTTTGCAGCATGAACCCGTCGCCGCCCAGCGCGACGACCGCATCGGCCTCGCTCTGGTCCACCCACTCGTGCGAATCCCGCAGCGCGCCGGTAGCCTCCTGCGCAAGGGCACTCTCGGAAATCGCGAGCGCGAGCCGTTCGTAAGGCGGGTGGCCGGTCATGCAGGTCCTCTCTCGGCTTGTGTGCCCTGCCTATGGAGCGCGGGCACGCTTGGCAATCCAAGCGTGCGCCCGGCATTGCAAGAAGGTGGGGCAAGACGGCGGGGCAGGACGGGGGGCAAGGAGGCGGTGCATGGCGGCGCGGCGCAGGCTTCCCCAAAGGCGAATGGATTGCGATACGGGGTGGATGGAATCGCCAGCAACCGCCGACCACCTGACCGGGCTTGCCGATGCCGCACAGGCGCGCACCATGCTGGAACACTGGCTTGAGAAGAGCGACGCGCGCGTACACGCCCTGCTGCTGGTGCTGGGGCGGTTCGACAGCGTGAATCTGGCCCACGGATCGGTCGCGGGCGATTTCGTGCTGACCGAGGTCGCGCGGCGGATCACCCATTTCGGGCAGGACGAATTCGTCGACGGCGAATGGTTCGCCGCCAGGCTGGAAGGCGGCAAGTTCCTGCTGACGACGCGCGAAGAGTGCAGCCGCGAACGCTGGCAGTTCCTGGCCGAGGCGCTGGCCGATGCAATCGCGCAGCCGCTGGCGGGGGCAAATGCCGGGATGCCGCAGCTGTGGCCGCACATCGCGCTGATCCGCGCGCTGGCAGGCGACGACCCGGCGGGAATGCTCGGCCGGCTTGGCGATGCGCAGATCGCGCTGAAGGGAGAGGCGGGGCGCAGGATCGCATGGATCGACCGCGACGAAACGCCGGTGGGAATGGAATCCGCGCAGATCGAGGCGGAGCTGCGGCGCGCGCTGGAACAGGGCGCGGTATCGCTGCGCTTCCAGCCCCAGTTCTCGCTCGCCGATGATAGCATGATCGGGGCGGAGGCGCTGGTGCGGTGGGAACAGCCCCTGCTCGGATCGGTCGGCGGGGAGGCCCTGCTCAGGATCGCGGCGCGCGCGGACCTGACCACCCAGCTCACCCGGCGGGTGGTGGGCGCCGCGCTGAAGGCGACGCTTGCCTGGCCCGCGGGGCTCAAATGCTCGATCAACGTCACTGCGGCCGATCTGGCGGTGGCGCGGTTCCCGCAGGAGATGCTGGACATGACGGGCGACCTTGGGGTCGACCCCGCGCGGCTGACGCTGGAGATCACGGAGCAGGCGCTGCTGGGAGATCTGGACCTTGCGGCACGCTCTCTGGGCCTGCTGCGCGATGCGGGAATGCGGATCGCGCTCGACGATTTCGGCGCGGGCTTCTGCAATTTCGGCTATCTGAAATATCTGCCGCTCGACTGCATCAAGCTCGATCGCATCATGCTCGACGGGGTGGCCGAGAACCCGCGCGACCGTGCGGTGCTGCGCGCGGTGGTGGCGATGGCGCAGGCGCTCGGCCTCGAAATCCTGGCCGAGGGTGTGGAAAACGAGGCGCAGCGGCGGATCGCCGCCGAAGAGGGCTGCACCGCCTACCAGGGCTTCCTGCGCGCCAAACCGCTGACGCAGGAGGATTTCCTGCAGATGGCGGGCGACTTCGCCTAGGCGGCCGCCTTGGCGCGTTTGGCTGCCCGCTGGGCGATCGCGCTCAACCCCTTGGTCAGCTGGAACAGGCCGTTCAGGCGGCTTTGCGGATCGCCCCATGCGCGGTTGACGACCAGCTTCATGTCCGGTCGCAGCTTTACCGCGCCCTCGCGCTTGTCCACGTAGGCCAGCAGGCCCGCCGGATCGGGAAAATCGTCCTTGTGGAAGGTGACCAGCGTGCCGCGTGCGCCGACATCGATCTTGGCGATGTTCGCCTCGATTGCCTGATGCTTGATCTCGATCAGCCGCACGAGGTTCTGCGTGGCGGAGGGCAGATCGCCGAAGCGGTCGATCATCTCGGCCGCGAGCCCTTCGATTTCGGCCTTGTCGCGCGCCTGGTTGAGACGGCGATAAAGCGCCATGCGCACCGCCAGATCGGGCACATATTCTTCCGGGATCATGATCGGGGCGTCGACCGTGATCTGCGGGCTCGCTTCGTCGCGCGGCGCTTCGAGCCCCATTTCGCCCGCCTTGGCGGCCAGGATCGCGTCTTCCAGCATCGACTGGTAAAGTTCGAACCCGACCTCGCGGATATGGCCCGACTGTTCGTCACCCAACAGGTTGCCTGCGCCGCGAATGTCGAGATCGTGGCTGGCGAGCTGGAAGCCTGCACCCAGCGAATCGAGATCGCTCAGCACCTTCAGGCGTTTCTCGGCGACTTCGGACAGCGCCTGATCTTCCGGCGTGGTCAGATAGGCATAGGCGCGCAACTTGGCGCGGCCCACGCGCCCGCGCAGCTGGTAGAGCTGGGCCAGGCCGAAGCGATCCGCGCGGTGGATGATGATGGTGTTCGCGCTGGAGATATCGAGCCCGCTTTCGACGATGGTGGTCGACAGCAGCACATCGTATTTCTTCTCGTAGAACGCGCTCATCCGGTCTTCGACCTCGCTGGCGCTCATCTGGCCATGCGCGGGGACGACCTTCACTTCGGGCACGTTCTCGCGCAGCCATTCCTCCAGGCCTTCCATGTCCGCAATGCGCGGGCATACGATGAAGCTCTGCCCGCCGCGATGGTGTTCGCGCAGCAGGGCTTCGCGGATCACCATGTCGTCCCACTCCATCACGTAGGTGCGCACGGCGAGGCGATCGACCGGCGGCGTCTGGATGGTCGACAACTCCCGCAGGCCCGTCATCGCCATCTGCAGCGTGCGCGGGATCGGCGTTGCGGTGAGGGTGAGCATGTGCACATCGGCGCGCAGCTGCTTCAGCCGTTCCTTGTGGGTGACGCCGAACCGCTGTTCCTCGTCCACCACGACCAGGCCAAGCTCCTTGAACCTGGTGGATTTGGAAAGGATCGCGTGCGTTCCGATCACGATGTCCATCGTGCCGTCGGCCAATGCGTCGCGCGTTTCGCTGGCTTCCTTGGCCGGGACAAGGCGGCTGAGGCGCCCGACCTTGAGCGGGAAACCGGCAAAGCGTTCGCTGAAATTCTGGTAGTGCTGGCGCGCGAGCAGCGTGGTCGGCGCAACCACCGCCACCTGCTGCCCGCCCATCGCCGCGACGAAGGCGGCGCGCAGCGCGACCTCGGTCTTGCCGAAGCCGACATCGCCGCAGACAAGTCTGTCCATCGGCTTGCCGCTTTCCAGATCGGCCAGAACATCGGCAATCGCGCGCTCCTGATCGTCGGTTTCTTCCCATGGGAAGCGGTCGACGAACTGGTTGAAGCTTGCCTCTTCGGCTTCGAGAACGGGCGCTTTCTTGAGCGAACGGGCGGCGGCGGTGCGCATCAGTTCGCCCGCGATTTCCTGAATGCGCTCGCGCAGCTGAGCGCGGCGTTTCTGCCAAGCCTCGCCCCCCAGCCGGTCGAGCATCACGGCCTCTTCGGAAGAGCCGTAGCGCGACAGGACTTCGAGGTTTTCGACCGGGATGTAGAGCTTGTCGCCGCCCTTGTATTCCAGCATCACGCAGTCGTGCTTGGACTTGCCGACGGTGATCGGTTCGAGGCCGAGATACTTGCCGATGCCGTGTTCGGTATGGACAACCAGATCGCCCCTCGACAGCGCCTGAAGTTCGCTCAGGAAAGCATCGGAATCACGATGTTTCTTGCGTCGCCGCACCAGCCGGTCGCCCAGCAGGTCCTGCTCTGTCACCAGCTCCATGGCGTCGTTGGAGAACCCGCTGTCGAGCGGCAGGATCATCGCGGTCGACTTGCCCTTGGCCGACTTGCCCAGCGCATCCTGCCAGCTGTCGGCAAGCGCGACGTCCACGCCCGCTTCACCGAGAATGGAGGTTATGCGGTTGCGGCTGCCGTTCGAATAGGCCGCCAGAAGCGGGCGCTTGCCCGCCTTGCCGATGGCCTTGAAATGCGCCGCAGCGGCTTCGTACACATTGTCGCCGCGCGCGCGTTCGGGCGCGAAATCGCGCGCAGAGCGGAAGCCGAAGTCGATCACACCGTCACTCTCAGGCTCGTCGAACCCGGTTGCGCGGTGCACCGGGCGATCGTCAATGGCGCTGCCGATCTCGCCTTCGGTCAGATAGAGGGCGTTCGCGTCGAGCGGGCGATAGCTGCCCGCTTTCTGGCCCGCGGTTTCGGTGCGGGTGCGGCGGTATTCGGAAATGTCCGACAGGCGCTCCTCGAAAGCCTGCAACGCGCCGACATCGATCACCACCGGGTCGGCATCGGTCAGGTGGTCGAAAAGGGTGGCAAGCCGCTCTTCGAACAGCGGCAGCCAGTGTTCCATCCCGGCCTGACGCCGCCCCTCGCTCACCGCTTCGTAAAGCGGGTCTTGCGTGGCATTGGCGCCGAAACGTTCCCGATACCCGGCGCGAAAACGCTTGATCGTGGCGTCGTCCAGCAGAACCTCTGAAGCGGGCAGCAGCAGGAAGGAATCGAGCGTGCCGGTGGTGCGCTGCGTGTTGGGATCGAACAGGCGCAGGCTTTCCAGCTCGTCGCCGAAGAAATCGAGCCGCAGCCCCTGTTCAAGACCGGAGGGAAAGATGTCGAAGATCGACCCGCGGACCGCAAACTCGCCTGCGTCGACCACGGTATCGGTGCGGCTGTAACCCTGTTTCTGCAGCAGCTGCGTCAGGCTCTCGTGCCCGATCTGCACGCCCGGCTTCAGTTCGCGCACCGCCTCGCGGATACGGAACGGGGTAAGCATCCGCTGCAGCACCGCATTGGCGGTGGTCACCAGCAGCTGCGGCCTGTCTTTTTCGCTCTGCAGGCGGTGCAGGGCAGCCAGCCGCTGGGTGCTGATGGACAGTGCGGGCGATGCGCGGTCGTAGGGCAGGCAATCCCACGCAGGCAGTTCGATCACGCTGAGTTCGGGCGCGAAGAACCGCGCGGCATCGGCCACGCCGCGCATCGCGCTGTCTTCCGGGGCGATGAACACCGCACGCCGCGCGCCGTCCTTCTTGTGCGCCGCGCGGGCAAGGTCGGTCATCACCAGCGGCTGGCTGCCCCGCGCCATGTTGGCGAAGGTCAACGGATGGTTTGCGGACAGGATGCGGGAAAGGTCGGGCATTGGTGGTTAAGTCGCTCCGGGCTGCGCACGTTCCGCGCACACGAAATTTACCCCCTGCCCGGATCGGGAAGGGGGGAATGGGGTCGTCGCAACAGCGCCTAGCGCGGAATGTCGACGTAATCGAGCTTTTGCATCGTCTCGATCCGCGCGCCCTGCATTTCTCCGGGCACGGGCTGGGTCTTGAGCGCCCAGGCCATGATCTCGACATCGTCGTAATCGAGCAGCCGTTCGAACCAGACCAGATCGTCTTCATCCCACTGCGCGTGGTAGCGATCGAAATAGCCGCCGATCATGTAATCGGCCTCTCGCGTGCCGCGATGCCAGGCGCGGAACTTGGCACGGGCGATGCGGGCTTCGAATGTGGGATCGGACATGGGGCGTGAGGTAGGCCCGGCGTCGTCGATTCTCAACTCGTGATTGCGATGCGGCAATCCACAGCGACACGCGCTGGATGGCTTTGCTCCGCTCGCAATGACGCGCCAGCTACGCCATATCGATTCTCCCATGCGGCCCGAAATCCTCAATCCCCTGTTCGCGGAAGTCGATACTCTCGATGGTGTCGGCCCCAAGCTGCGCAAACCGCTGGAAAAGCTGCGCTGCACGCGGGTGCGCGACGTGGCTTACCACTGGCCGGAGCGGTTCGTGACGCGTCGCCCGGTCGATACGCTGGACGATGCGGGCGAGGGTGAGCAGATCATCATCGCGCTGACCGTGACGGAGCATCGTGCGGGCGCATCTCGCCGCGCGCCCTTCCGCGCACTGGCGAGCGATTCGGCGGGCAATATCCTTGCCCTGACGTTCTTCGGCCGGTCCAGCTTCACCGCGAAGAAGGAACTGCCCGTCGGCGAGAAACGGCGGGTTGCGGGCAAGCTGGAACGCTATGGCGACATGTTGCAGATGGTCCACCCGGACCATGTGCTGAAGATGGAGGACGCCGCGCTCGGCCAGATGCGCGAACCGGTCTACAGCCTCGCGGAAGGGCTTACCCAGCCGCGCATGGCGAGCCTCGCGGCACAGGCGCTCGACAAGCTGCCCGCGCTCCCCGAATGGATCGAGCCCGGCCTGCTGGCGAAAGAGAAATGGCCCGATTGGCGTGAGGCCCTGCGCAGCGTGCATGCGCGCGACGACGAGGCGGCGAAGGATCGGCTCGCCTATGACGAACTGCTCGCCAATGCGCTGGCGCTGCAATTGGTGCGCGCCGATAATCGCCGCAAGCGGGGCAGGGCGCTGGCAGGCGACGGCAGCCTGCGCGGCAAGCTGCAACTGCCATTCCCGCTGACCGGTGCGCAGCAGCGATCGATCGCCGAAATCGAGGGCGATCTGGCGCAGGACGCGCCGATGCTGCGGCTGCTGCAGGGCGATGTGGGCGCGGGCAAGACTGTGGTCGCGCTGCACGCCATGCTGGTGGCGGTGGAGGCGGGCGCGCAGGCGGCGCTGCTCGCGCCGACCGAAATCCTCGCCCGCCAGCATTTCGAAACGCTGAAGGCGATGGCGCGGCCCACCGGGGTGGAGGTTGCCCTGTTGACCGGACGCGACAAGGGGAAGCCACGCGAAAGCATCCTGATGGGGCTGATGGATGGCAGCATCCAGATCGTGGTCGGCACCCACGCAATCTTTCAGGAAGCGGTGCAGTACCGCGACCTCGGGCTGGTGGTGGTGGACGAACAGCACCGCTTCGGCGTTTCTCAGCGTCTCCAGATGGCGGGCAAGGGCAAGCGCCCGCCGCACACGCTTTCGATGACGGCAACCCCGATTCCGCGCACGCTGACACTGGCGAACTACGGCGAGATGGAGGTCAGCCGGCTCGACGAGCTACCGCCCGGCAGGCAGGCGATCGACACCCGGGTGGTGGGCATGGATCGGCTGCCCGAAGTGGTGGAAGCGGTCGGGCGGCATCTTGCCAGCGGGCAGCAGGCCTATTGGGTCTGCCCGATGGTACGCGATGAGGAGGGCATGGAAAAGGCCGCGGCTGAGCAGAGGTTTGCCGCACTCAAGGCCCGGTTCGATGACGATGTGGTGCTGGTACACGGCCAGCTCGAACCGGCGCTGAAAGATGCCGCGATGGCACGATTCGCTGCGGGCGATGCAAGGCTGCTGGTCGCAACCACCGTGATCGAGGTTGGCGTGGATGTCCCTGCTTCGACCCTGATCGTGATCGAGCAGGCAGAGAGCTTCGGCCTCGCTCAGCTGCACCAGCTGCGCGGCCGGGTGGGGCGGGGGAGCGAGAAGTCGGTGTGCCTGCTGCTGCGCGGCAACCAGCTGTCCGAAACCGGGCAGCGGCGGCTTGCCCTGATGCGTGAGACGCAGGACGGGTTTCGCATTGCGGAGGAAGATCTGGAGCTGCGCGGTGGGGGCGAACTGCTGGGCACGCGGCAGTCCGGCGATACGCCGTTCCGCATTGCCACGCTGGAGCAGATGCAGCGCCTGCTCGATCCCGCGACCGACGATGCGCGGCTGCTGATGGAGCGCGATTCCGGGCTGGAAGGCGAACGCGGCGAGGCCGCGCGCATCCTGCTCTACCTGCACGAACGCGACATGGGCGTGCGCACTCTGCGGGGTGGGTGAGACATTTCTCCCCTCCCCACGGGGAGGGGTTCGGGTTCGGGGCTCGGCGCCTGACATGCCAGCGCCGGACACCCCCAACCGACCTCCCCCTCGAGGGGGAGGAGATTTTTGGCTAGCCCTTCAGCCTCCCAGCCAGCGCCTGCGCCGCCGCGTCGACATCTTCCCAGGTCGCCTCGAACTGCTCCTCCCCATCGTAATACGGATCGGCAATCGCCGCGCCTTCGCGGCCGGGCACGAGGTCCATCAGCAGTGAAACGTGCGTGGTCGAGCCTGCGGGGCGCAGCGCCTCGATGTTCTTCAGGTTCTGGTGATCCATCGCGAAGATATGCGTGAAGCGGTCGAAGTCCTGGGCACTCAGCTGGCGGCCGGCATAGCCGGAAATATCGATCCCATGGTTCGCCGCCTCTTCCACGCTGCGCGGATCGGGCGGGCTGCCGATATGATAGCCTGCGGTGCCCGCGCTATCGATCTCTACATCGATCCCCGCGTCCTGCGCTGCCTTGCGGAACGCGGCCTCGGCCAGCGGGGAGCGGCAGATATTGCCAAGGCAGACGAACAGGACGGCGGGTGTTTCCATCGCTCAGGGGTACTGGAAGCACGTGGCCGCGCGCAATAGGCTTGGGCGCTGGCTCATACTATCGTCACGAGAGAAAACGCATCCTCTAGGAGGAAGTGGGGGACGTCCGCTCCAGCACATCGCGCACGATGGCGTGGATGTTGACCACTGCGCCAATCCGCGCGCCGAGCAGCGCGGTGCCACTGACCTTGCGCTGGACGAACAGCGTTTCGGCGGGGGGAATGTGCCAGATCGCCTTGTCCTGCGCGATGGCCATGCCCTCGTCGCGCAAGACGGGCACGAAGGCGCGGTCGCCGAAATCGAACGGCGCGTCCCTGGCCATTTCGCCAAGGATGATCGCGATCATCCGGTCGATCGCGTCGCCGTGCTTCTCCAGCACCGCGGGCGACATGAACTGGGCGTCGATCGCGGCCTGCCGTACCCCGGCATGGTCGCGGTCCAGCCCGGCTTTCAGCAGGGTGCGATAGGATTGCCGTACCTGCGCGTCGACCTCGCGCGTCGCCCCGAAATCGAGCAGCACGATCTTGTTGTCCGCCTCGCGATAGCGATAGTTGGCGAAATTGGGGTCAGTCTGCATCAGGCCCCATTCGAACAGCTCGCGCGCGACCAGCTCGATTACCTCTGCAAACACGCTGTCGCGCACATCCTGCGGCTGATCGCCCAATTGTTCGACCCGGCGGCCTTCCTCGAAACTCATCGCAAGGATGCGGTCGCGGGTCAGCTCTTCGTCAAGTGTGGGGACCACGAACGCCTCGTGTCCGGCGAGCAGTTCGGCATACCGCTGCATCATCCGGCCCTCGCGGCGGTAGTCGGCCTCTTCGTGAAGCTGCTCCTTCGCGGCGACCAGCAGTGGCGCGATGTCGAGTTCCTTGGGCAGCATTCCCGTTACCCGCAGCAGCGTAGCGACATTGTCGACATCGGAATCGATGCTCTGCTTCACGCCGGGGTACTGGACCTTGATCGCCAGCGTGCGCCCGTCGCGGGTCAGAGCGCGGTGGACCTGCCCGATGCTGGCTGCGGCGATGGGGCGTGGCTCGAACCGGCGGAAGTTCTTGCGCCAGTCCTTGCCCCATTCCTCCGCCAGCACCCTGTCGAGCTGGCGCGGGGGCATGAAATCGGCATTGTCGCGCAGCTTGGCGAGAATTTCGGACAGCTCGGGGGGCAGGGCATCGCCTGCATCCATCGAGAGCATCTGCCCCATCTTCATCGCCGCACCGCGCAGGTGCGACAGGCGCTCCGTCAACCGCCCGATATTGCCGGGCGTGAGGACCAGTTCGTTGATGCGTGGCCGCTCGCCCGCAGCAATGCGGCGCGTGCCTTCGGCCAGCATCCCGCCGGCAACGCCGCCGGCCAGCCGCCCGAAGCCGCTCAACCGGCCGAGCCGGGAGGAGGGAACGGCGCGATGCCGCCCCTTGTCGTCATCCTCCCGCGCCATGGAATCAGGCGTAGTTGACGTAGAGCGAGTAGATCAGACCGGGGACGTAGAAGATCAGCGTCAGAATCAGGCTGATCAGGAACTGCTGGCCGAGCCCGTGCTTGAGCGCGACGCCCAGCGGGGGAAGCAGGATCGTGGCGATAAGAATGATGATAGGCATTGAATGAAAGCTCCTTTGCCTCACCAACCGTGCAGTGTGCGGGCCGTTCCGCCCAATCGGCGCTAGGACTGGCTTTCCGCCTGTTCCAGCCCGACCACGATGATCGTGCGCCCGCCGCCGAATTCCTCGCGCACCACGATCAGGCCCTGCCGCTCCATGTGTTCGAGCAGGCGGCGGATGCGGCTTGGCGAAGAGCTGCCGTAGACGCGCGCCAGCTCGTCCTCGTCGGGTGCGTCGTCGCCCCGCGCGGCGGATACCGCGAGCGCGAGATAGGGCGCGAGGACGTCTTCCGGCACGGCCTGCGCCAGCTCTTCGATGGCTTCGCGCCTCTTGGGCGGCAACTCGTGCAGCCCGGCGCTCGCGAACGCGAACAGGCGGCGGAATTCGAGCATGTCGATATGCGCGCTGGGAACCCGCGCCTGCCGGCAACGGGTCGCGAAATTGCGGAACAGTGCGGTCGAAGACTGGAAGGTGGCGCCCTCTTCGGCTGCCAGCTCCGCGATGATTCGCTCCACCGCATCTTCGCGATCCGGCGTTTCGCTCGCACCGTCCTCGCGCGGGGCATCGACGTCGGCATCGCCCGCTTTATGGTCTTCGTCCCGCCCGGCCTGGGCGGCGGCCCGCTCGGTGATGGCCTGCGCCAGATCGGGCGCGGGCCTGGGAGGAGGGGGCGGGGGCACCGGCGTGGCCACTTCCTCCGCCAATTCGGCGTGGAGCAGCGCCTGCAGATCCTCGCCCGAGGCCTGGGGGAGCGGCATCAGCCCTTCGGCCGCGTTCTTCCCGCCGGTCTGCACCGCGCCGATATGCACCGCGACCGGGCGCCGGCTGATCGCCGGGCCAAGGCCGAGGAAATGGCCGCGCTGCAGATCGCGAATCCGCTCCGCCTGCCTGCGGTCCATTCCCAGCAGATCGGCGGCGCGCTGCATGTCGATGTCGAGGAAGGTACGCCCCATCAGGAAGTTGGAGGCTTCGGCCGCGACGTTCTTGGCCAGCTTGGCGAGCCGCTGCGTCGCGACGATTCCCGCGAGCCCGCGCTTGCGCCCGCGGCACATCAGGTTGGTCATCGCGGACAGCGTCATCCGGCGCGTCTCTTCCGCCAGCTCGCCAGCCGCAGCGGGCGCGAACATCTGTGCCTCGTCCACCACCACCAGCGCGGGATACCAGTGTTCGCGCGGGGCATCGAACAGCGCGGAGAGGAACAGCGCGGCGCAGCGGATCTGCTGCTCCACCTCCAGCTCGTCAAGCGCGAGCACCACCGAAACGCGGTGCTGCCGCACGCGCCCGGCCAGTGCCTCCATCTCGCGCACCGAATAGGCGGACCCGTCGATCACGATATGGTCGAACGCGTCACCCAGGCTGGTAAAGTCGCCCTCCGGGTCGATCACCACCTGCTGCACGAGATCCGCCGTCTGTTCGAGCAGCCGCCGCAGCAGGTGCGACTTGCCCGACCCGGAATTCCCCTGGACGAGCAGCCGGGTCGCGAGCAGTTCCTCTATATCGACGCACACGGCCTGCCCGGCCGAATCCGTCCCGATCTCGATCTGCGACCTCATTCGTGAAGCGAATAGGTGTCCAACCGCAGCGCGCAAAGGCACATCGGACAGTTATCCCTTCCTTGCGTGGTTGAGGGGCGTCCTGCGGTGGTGTCGATCAGGGTTTGGCGATCCGCCTTAGCGAGCGTCCCTATCGATCAGGATCCGGCAAAACGGCAGCGCGACGGCGACGATATCGGCAATGGGGGCCTTGCATTCGTCCGCGATCCAGCTGCGTGCGATCGCCAGCAGTCCGTGCATCACTCCGGTCTTTCGCAGGGCCCCTTCATCCGTCTCGCACCATTCGGGATCGGAGGTTTGTGCAAGCAATTTTGCAAACTTCGAAAGGCCGATTTCGAACGCCGCATCGACCGCGGCACTGATTCCCGACATCTCCGCCACGAACACCCGGGCGCTGGCAGGCCTCTCGCGCAGCAAGGTGTAATAGGCGCTCAACATCGCTTCGAGGCGCGCTTCGGGCTCGGCATCCTCCAGCGCGGAAGCTGCGGCTCGCAAGGTGTCGAGCGCGATCCGCGTCACCTCCTTGTAAGCGGCGATCAACAGCGCCTCGCTGTTCGCGAAGGATTCGTAGAAATAGCGCGGAGTAAGCCCCGCCGTCCGGCACACATCGGCAACCGTCGTGCGGCGATACCCCTGCTCGCCATAGGTGGCGATGGCGGCCCTGATCAGCCGCTCACGCCGGTCGGCCTGCCGTTCGCCGGAGGACTGCCCGCCATAGGTCCTTCCCTGTCCGGTTTTGCTTGTCGCCGCATTCGCCAACTGATAATACCCATTTCCAGATTGGATCCGATCTCGCCTTCTTTTGCCGACGGAAGATAAAAATGGCCAGTGCTGCCTCAAAACGCCCAACTCATTCAAACGCCGACGAGGGCCAAGCGATCGAGCGGTTCGATGTCCTGATCGTGGGGGCGGGGCTTTCGGGCATCGATGCGGGATACCGCGTGTCCACAGAGTGCCCGGACAAGAGCTACGCGATCCTCGAAGCGCGCGACGCGATCGGCGGCACGTGGGATCTGTTCCGCTATCCGGGCATCCGCTCGGATTCGGACATGTATACGCTTGGCTTCCCCTTCCACCCCTGGCCGAGCGATCGGGCCATCGCCGATGGCGGCGCGATCCGCGATTACATTGTCGACACCGCCCGGAAGTTCGGCATCGACCGGCATATCCGTTTCGGCTGCAAGGTGGTCGCGGCGCGCTGGTCCACGCAGCAGGCCGAGTGGACGCTGGAGATCGAGGAGAATGGCGAGACGCGCCATCTCGCCGCCCGGTTTCTCTACATGGGCAGCGGCTATTACGATTATGCGGGCGGCCATACCCCGCATTTCGAGGGT
The DNA here is from genome assembly GCA_009993635.1 of Erythrobacter sp. Taxonomy (GTDB): domain Bacteria; phylum Pseudomonadota; class Alphaproteobacteria; order Sphingomonadales; family Sphingomonadaceae; genus Alteriqipengyuania. The sequence goes on from JAACTC010000005.1 coordinate 179,068, forward strand.
GCGGAAACCTTCGGCGGCCAGATCGTCCATCCGCAGAAATGGCCCGAAGATCTGGATTATGCCGGCAAGCGCGTGGTCGTGATCGGCAGCGGCGCGACCGCGGTGACGCTGGTGCCTGCCATGGCGCAGACCGCGCAGAAGGTCACCATGCTGCAGCGTTCGCCTACCTATATCGTCTCCCGCCCGTCGCAGGATGCGATTTCGCGCTGGACGCACGACCATCTGCCAAAGCCGCTCGCGGACGGCATTACCAAGTGGAAGAGCGTGGGGCTGGGCATCGCGACCTACGGCTATGCGCGGCGCAAGCCCGCGAAGGTCAAGGCCGCGATCCTCGATCGTGTGCGCGAACAGCTTCCCGAAGGCTATCCGGTCGAACGCGATTTCGAACCGACCTACAATCCGTGGGACCAGCGCATCTGCCTGGTGCCCGACGCCGACCTGTTCGACGCAATCCGCAGCGGCGATGCGGAGATCGTGACCGACACGATCGAGCGGTTCACGCCCGCTGGAATCGCGCTGTCTTCGGGCAAGGAATTGCCGGCCGATATCATCGTGACCGCCACCGGGCTCACCCTCATCATGGTGGGCGGGGTGAAGCTGTTCGTCGATGGCGAGCGCGTCGATCCGGCGGAACGGCTGGTCTACAAGGGCATGATGCTCGAAGGGGTGCCGAACATGGCGCTTGCCTTCGGCTACACCAATGCCAGCTGGACGCTGAAATGCGACCTGTCCGCGCGCCATTTCTGCCGATTGATCAGTTATCTCGACGCGCATGACAAGGTGGCCTGCCTGCCGCGCCGCGCGCATTCGGGGATAGAACCCGAACCGATGCTGGATTTCAGTTCCGGCTATGTCCAGCGCGCCGCCGGCGTCCTGCCGAAGCAGGGGTCGGAAGCGCCGTGGAAGGTGCATCAGAATTACGCACTCGATCTGGCCGCGCACAAGCTGTCGCCCGTTGCCGATGGCACGATGCACTTCATCGCGGCAGGGCAGGCGCTGGATGATGGGATCGCACCCACTTCGGAGCGCAAGCCAGTCGCTGTGGCCTCGGCGGTCGGCACCGCGGCGACGGGGGCCGCGCTGCTCGCCCGGCGCGGGCGCAAGCGTGAGGTATCCGCCATCGGAACCGGAACTGCGCTCGCCTCGGTCGCCCGGTTCGGCGGGGGTGCCGCGCTGGCCGGGCTGGTCGGCGTCGCCGCGCTCGCAGGGTTCGCCGCCCTGTCCCGCTCGCGCGCGCAGGCAGCGGTGCCCGCAGATGGCCGCTACGTGCGCGTCAACGGCAAGCGCGTCCATTACCGGGACGAAGGCACTGGTCCTGCGATCGTGATGATCCACGGCCTTGCCGGGCAGATGCGCAATTTCTCCTACGCGCTGTTCGAAAGGCTGACGAACGATCACCGGGTGATCCTGATTGACCGGCCGGGCTCGGGCTATTCCGATCCGATCGACAGCGCCACGGTGCGCAGCCAGGCGGCGCATATTGGCGATGCCTTGCAGGCGCTGGGTCTGGAGCGGGCGCTGGTCGTTGGCCATTCGCTGGGCGGGGCGGTGGCGCTCGCTCTCGCGCTCGATCGGCCCGACCTGGTGGGCGGCCTTGCCCTGCTGGCACCGCTGACCCATCCGACGCAGGACGTGTCGGAAGCGTTCGACGGGCTTGCCATATCCTCGCCCGCAGCACGTTTTGCCGTGGCATGGACGCTGGCGACCCCGATGATGATGCTGCGGGGCAAGAAGGGCGCGCAGGCCGCCTTCTCCCCCGAGCCCGTGCCCGCCGATTTCGCAACCCGCGGCGGCGGAGCGTTGCTGGCCCGCCCGGGCAATTTCCGGGCGGCGAGCGCCGATCTGAATGCCGCGCCCGAGGATTTGCCGGGCATGGTATCGCGCTATTCCTCGCTCAAGATGCCGGTATCGGTATTGTTCGGCCGCGACGATCCTGTGCTCGACCCGAAAACACAGGGCGAAGCTTTTGTTTCGGCCGTGCCCGGAGCCGATCTGACGCTGATCGACGGGGGGCACATGATCCCGGTAACGCAGCCCGATATAGTTGCGGACTGGGTTCGGGAACGCGTGAGGCATTCTGGCGCTGGCAAGGCCTGGTGAGGGCCGCTGCATGAAGCGCGGCGAGATCGAGCTGCTCCAAGGCTACGCGGACGCAAAAGCTGACTTCGACCGGGAGGATGCGGCAGCGCGGCCATGGGTGCGCGAGCGGACGCGCGCATGATTGCGTCCGCCGCTCTTTCGACACGGCAGGAATGGCGGCGCGGCTGGCATATCGTGGCGAGCGGCCATGTCGGCATCGGGGTGGGGGCGGGCCTCTATTTCTACACCTCCAGCCTGTTCGTCGTGCCCGCGTCCGAGACCTTCGGCTGGACCCGCGGCGAGATTTCCGCTGGGGCCGCGCTCGGCCTGCTGGGCTCGCTCTCCGCGCCGCTGATCGGACGCCTCGCCGATCGCTACGGTGCGCGGATCGTCGCCGGGGTCTGCATGATCGCGATCGGCCTCGTGTTCGTCGGCCTTTCGCAGATGAGCGGACCCTACTGGCAATTCGTCGTGCTCTCTGCGCTGCTCGGCATCGCTGCTCCCGGGGCGACCGCGCTGACCTTCTCGCGTGTCATCACCGGCTGGTTCGACCGCGCGAAAGGGCAGGCGCTGGGGCTGATGGCGGCGGGAGCCTCGATCGGGGCGCTGCTGTGCACGCCGCTGATCGCATATATGCTGGCAACTTACGGCATGGCAGGCGGATACCTGACGCTTGCCGGGCTGGCGATGTTCGTGGGGGCGCCGGTCGTCCTCGCATTCATGAAGGATCGCACCGTCGCCGGGGATGCAGCAATGCCCGAGCCGATCGAAAGCGAAGGCGATCCGGCCCCGAAGCGGCGCATCCAGGCAACCATGCGCTCGCGCGCGTTCATTGCCCTCGCGATCTCGGTGTTCTGCACCAACGTGCCGACATCCGGCGTGTTGACGCAGCTGGAGCCGTTGCTGCTGTTCAAGGGTGTGGCCAACACCGCGCCGCTGATCTCCGCCTACGCGATCGTCGTCCTGATCGGCCGGATTGGCATCGGTTGGCTGTTCGACCGGGGCGATGCCCGCTACATCGCCGCCGGGGTTACCCTGGTCGCTGCCATAGGCTGCCTGATGTTCCTTTCGGGCGCGCCAGCGTGGATGACCATCGCCGCGATCGTCTTCATCGGCCTGATGCAGGGGATGGAGGTCGACGCGATCGGCTATTTCGTCGCCCAGCAGTTCGAGCGGAATTCGTTCGGCCTGCTGTTCGGCCTGCTGCTGACCATTTCGCTGCTGGGGACCGCTCTGGGGATCGTGGGCTTCGGCATGCTCTACGATGCCACGCAGTCCTACGATCTCGCCCTGATCATCGCAGCGGGCTTCATGTCGGTGGCGTTCGTATCCTATCAGGCGATCCCGCGTGGGAGGCATGCCGATGCCATCCATGCCTAGCTTCGTCGCCCTGCAGCCGGCGGATCGCGACAACGCCTATCGGTTCAGGGTCGAACCGCATCACTGTGTGGGACCGGCAGACGCGATGTTCCTGTTCGGCGGCACGACCATGGCGGCAGGGATCGCAGCTCTGGAGTCGCGTTGCGACCGGCCCTGTGTGTGGGCAAGCGCGCAGTATCTTGGCGCAGCCCACCCTGGCGACGAGTTGCGCCTGACGGTCGAGACATTGCGCGAGGGCAACCGGATCACGCTCGCCGAAACGCGTGTGTCCTCGGCGTCGGGTCCGGTCGCCAGAATTTCCGCTGCCCTGGGGGCTGGGCGCGAGACGGAGACGGGCCAATGGCGCCGGGCACCGGATGTCCCGCCGCCGGATGCCTTGCCGATCGGGCGGCATCGGCGGATGGATCACGGCCTGCACGCCGAGATGGAAGTGAGGGTCGCGCAGGGCCGCTACGGCGTGGACCGGACGGGCGACCCTGACGAGACCGGGCGACTGGTGTTCTGGATTCGCGCGAAGCGCCATCGGATCGACAAGGCGTGCCTGTCCATGATCGCCGATTTCGTGCCGGGCGGGGTGGGCAACGCTCTGGGCTCGCAATCCGGCGGGCGTAGTCTCGACAATACTTTGCGCTGGGTTGCTCCGGCGCAGACCGATTGCGTGCTCGCAGATATCTCGATCAACGCCATCGCGCATGGATTGGTGCATGGCGATATCGCGCTGTTTGCCAGCGATGGTACGTTGATGGCCCTCGGCAGCCATACGCTCGTTCTCGTCCATCACGACAAGCGAGAAGGACCATGAATGGAGCGCGCGCGCTGCTATCGACACGCCGATGGAGAAGAATCCGGCGGCGGAATGTGTAGCGGCACCCCGATCCGGATGATGAAGGCGCTGCGCCACATCGCTTGCGGCCTTCGCGCATGCGCTCCCGCTATGAAACCTGATCGTGCGGCCGATACGGGTTGGACACCCAAGCTAAAGCGCGGAAGTCTGCGGCTTAGCGCGCCGAATTGGTCGGGGAGAGAGGATTCGAACCTCCGGCCCCTGCCTCCCGAAGACAGTGCTCTACCAGGCTGAGCTACTCCCCGACCGTGTCGTCCCGCGGCGGCGTGGCCAGCTGCGGGTCGAGGCAAGGCGCGTGCCTATAGGTGTGGATCGAAGCACACGCAAGCGGACATTGCCCGAAGAATTGTCCTATTGCCGAATCCCCTAGCAAACGAGAGCCCCCGCGTGCCCGAATCGCATTACGAACAGCAATATCTCGACCTCATGGCCCGCATCTGGCGCGAAGGGGACGAACGCGTCGACCGCACCGGGATCGGCACGCGCTCCGTCTTTGGCACGCAGCTGCGTTGCAGCCTGGCGGATGGCGCGATCCCGCTGCTCACCACCAAGCGGGTCTACTGGAAAACCGCCGCGCGCGAGATGCTGTGGTTCCTTACCGGGGAGACCAATATCCGCCCGCTGGTGCTGCAGGGCGTGAAGATCTGGAACGAATGGCCGCACGCGCGCTACGTCAGGGAAACGGGCGACGATCTGGCGCTCGACGAATTCGTGCAGCGGATCGCGGATGACGAAGGGTTCGCCACGCGCTGGGGTGATCTCGGCCCGGTCTACGGCAAGCAGTGGGTCGACTGGCCGACGTTCCGCTATCGCCCCGACGGCCTGTACGAAAAGGGGGAGGGGATCGACCAGGTCAGCCAGGTGATCGAATCCCTGCGCACCAATCCCGGTAGCCGCCGCCATATCATCGAAGGCTGGAATGTCGCCGAGGTGGACAGGATGGCGCTGCCGCCATGCCACAAGACCTACCAGTTCCATGTCGCGGGGGAGCGGCTCAACTGCCTGCTCTACCAGCGCAGCTGCGATGTCGCGCTGGGTCTGCCCTTCAACCTGTTCGGCGCGGCATTGCTGACCCGCATGATCGCGCAGCAGACCGACCTCGAGCCGGGCGAACTGGTCTGGATGGGCGGCGATACGCACCTCTATCTCAACCACGCGCACCTGATCGAACAGCAGTTGGAACGGGAACCGCGAGGGCGCCCGGCGCTTGAGATCACAAGGCGCCCACCCAGCATCTTCGATTACCGAATCGAGGATTTCGCGGTGAGCGATTACGACCCGCACCCGCCAATCAAGGCTCCGGTCGCGGTGTGAGCACCCGGGCCGACCGGCGCTGCGCTTGACCGGAGGCGGTCCGCGCAATATCCGGTCGCCGAAGTGAAAGAATGCGTCTCGCCAGATCGGGGCGCCGGGGAGAGAAACGCATGGCCAATGGGCCCGAGCGAACCGCCAATCGCGACAACAAGCCGCAGCTGTCGCTGCACGTACCCGAGCCGAACTATCGCCCTGGCGCGGAAGAGGTCGATTTCTCGGCCATCGAAGTTCCCGAAGCCGGTGCCCAGCCGCGCCCCGACGAGGCGTGCGAACCCGAAGAGACGCACGGCCTGTGCACCGATCTGATCCGGGTGCTGGGCGACGACAACCGTGCCCACGGACCATGGGATCCCAAGCTAGAGCCGGAATTGCTGCGCGAAATGCTGCACCATTTCGCTCTGGTACGCGCGTTCGACGAACGGATGTTTCGCGGCCAGCGGCAGGGCAAGACCAGCTTCTACATGAAGTGTACGGGGGAGGAGGCGACCAGCATTTCCACCTCCATGGCGTTGCAGCCGGACGATATGGTGTTCCCTAGCTACCGGCAGCAGGGCGTGCTGATCGCGCGCGGCTATCCGCTGATCGAGATGATCAACCAGATCTATTCGAACAGCGGCGACAAGCTGAAGGGCCGCCAGCTGCCGATCATGTATTCCAGCCGCGAACACAGCTTCTTCAGCATCTCCGGCAACCTCGCCACGCAGACGCCTCAGGCGGTGGGCTGGGCGATGGCCAGCGCGATCAAGAACGATACCCGCATCGCCGCCACCTGGGTGGGTGAGGGGAGCACGGCGGAAGGCGACTTCCACGCCGCGTGTACCTTTGCCAGCGTGTATCAGGCGCCGGTGATCCTCAACGTGATCAACAACCAGTGGGCAATCTCCAGCTTCTCGGGCTTTGCGGGCGGTGAGCAGGCGACCTTCGCCAGCCGCGCGATCGGCTATGGCCTCGCCGGGCTGCGCGTCGACGGAAACGATCCACTGGCATGCTACGCGGCGGAAAAGTGGGCGGCGGACCGCGCGCGGACCAATAGCGGGCCGACGCTGATCGAGTTCTTCACCTACCGCGCCGAAGGGCACTCCACCTCTGACGATCCCAGCGGCTATCGCAGCGCGCAGGAACGCGACGCATGGCCGCTTGGCGATCCCGTAGTGCGGTTGAAGAACCATCTGATCGAACTCGGCGAATGGGACGAGGAGCGGCAGGCGGAGATGGACCTGAAGGCTGCCGAGAAGGTCAAGAAAGACACCAAGGAGGCCGAGAAGAACGGCATCCTGGGCCACGGCATGCACCAGCCGTTCCACACGATGTTCGAGGATGTGTTCGAAGACGAGCCCTGGCACCTCAAGGAACAGAACGAACAGTCTCAGCGAGAGCGAGACACCAAATATCCCGACGGGGTGCCCCACTGATGAGCGATACGGCAAACAAGGCGGCGGATAAGCCCAAGCAGGGCCGCGACGCCACTGGAGAAGACCGCCGCCTAAACATGATCGAGGCGATCAACGACGCGCTCGATGTGTCGATGGAGAAGGACGACAACGTCGTCGTGTTCGGCGAGGACGTCGGCTATTTCGGCGGCGTGTTCCGCTGTACGGCGGGCCTCCAGGAAAAATACGGCAAGTCGCGCGCTTTCGACACGCCGATTTCCGAATGCGGGATCGTGGCCGCCGCGATCGGCATGGGTGCCTACGGGCTGCGCCCGGTGCCGGAAATCCAGTTCGCCGACTATATCTACCCCGGTTACGATCAGATCATCAGCGAGGCCGCGCGCCTGCGCTATCGCAGCGCGGGTGAGTTTACCGCGCCGATCACCATCCGCTCTCCGTTCGGCGGTGGCATCTTCGGCGGGCAGACGCACAGCCAGAGCCCCGAATCGCTGTTCACCCATGCATCGGGCATCAAGACGGTCATCCCTGCGACGCCATACGACGCGAAGGGCCTGCTGATCGCCGCGATCGAGGATAATGACCCGGTCATCTTCTTTGAGCCCAAGCGCATCTACAACGGCCCGTTCGACGGGTTTTTCGATCGCCCGGTAAAGAACTGGAAGACCCACCCGGACAGCGTGGTGCCCGAGGGACACTACAGGATCCCGCTGGGCAAGGCGCGCCTGGTGACCGAGGGCGATCAGCTGACCGTGCTGACATACGGCACGATGGTTCACGTCGCGAAGGCGGTGCTGGAAGAGAAGGGCATCGAAGCCGACATCCTCGACCTGCGCACGCTGGTGCCGCTCGACATGGAGGCTGTGGAAAAGTCTGTGAAGAAGACGGGGAAATGCATGATCGTCCACGAGGCGACACGCACCTCCGGCTTCGGGGCAGAGCTTTCCGCGCTGGTGCAGGAACGCTGCTTCTACCATCTCGAAGCGCCCATCGCACGCGTCACCGGGTTCGATACGCCCTATCCCCACAGTCTCGAGTGGGCCTATTTCCCAGGCCCCGTGCGCATCGGCGCCGCACTCGACAAGCTTTTGAGCGAGTAACCGACATGGCGAAATTCACCTTCAACCTGCCCGACATTGGCGAAGGCATCGCCGAGGCCGAGATCGTCGCCTGGCACGTTTCCGTCGGCGACATGGTCGAGGAAGACCAGCAGATCGCGGACATGATGACCGACAAGGCCACCGTGGAAATGGAAAGCCCGGTTGCCGGCAAGGTGATCGAGGTTGCGGGCGAGGTGGGCGACACCATCGCCATCGGTTCGATGCTGGTCACAATCGAAGTCGAGGGCGAGATTCCCGACGAGGTGGCGGAAGAGAACGCGGCCGCCGCCGATCCGGGCGGGAACGACAGCAATGGCGGCGGCGATGCCGACTCGGAGCCTGCGCCCGCGCCCTCGCCGAAGGGCGATACGGTCGAGACGCGCATCGAGGTCGAGAATCCGGATGCGAGCGATGCGGACGACGCGCACGAGGCCGATCCCGAGCCAGCGCCTGCGCAGCCGCTCGAAAAGAGCGCCCCCAAGGCCGACACCAAGGTGCTCGCCAGCCCTGCCGTGCGCAAACGCGCGAAAGACCTCGGCATCGATCTCGCCCAGGTGAAATCGGCCGAAGATGGCCGCGTGCGCCATGGCGATCTGGACCAGTTCATCGCCTATTCGGGTGGTTACTCCCCCGCTACCGGCCCGCGCGCGGACGAAGAGATCAAGGTGATCGGCATGCGCCGCCGGATCGCCCAGAACATGAGCGCATCGAAGCGCAACATCCCGCACTTCACCTATGTGGACGAGGTGGATGTCACCGCGCTGGAGGACATGCGCGCGCAGCTGAACGATGGCCGGGGCGACAAGCCGAAGCTGACCATCCTGCCGCTGCTCATCACCGCGATCTGCCAGTGCCTGCCCGAATTCCCGATGATCAACGCCACCTATGACGACGAAGCGGGCGTGGTGACGCGCCACGGATCGGTCAACATGGGCATGGCGGCGCAGACCGATGCGGGCCTGATGGTGCCCGTGCTGCACGATGCGCAGGGGCAGAACGTCTGGCAGCTCGCGCGCGAGATTGGTCGCCTCGCCGAGGCTGCACGTTCGGGCAAGGCGAAGTCCGAAGAAATGCAGGGCGGCACGCTGACCGTCACCTCGCTTGGCCCGCTGGGCGGCATTGCGACGACCCCGGTCATCAACCGGCCCGAAGTTGCCATCATCGGCCCGAACAAGATCGTGGAGCGCCCGATGTTCGTGACCGGCGCTGATGGCGTCGAGCGGGTGGAAAAGCGCAAGCTGATGAACATCTCGATCAGCTGCGATCACCGCGTGGTCGATGGCTGGGATGCGGCGAGCTTCATCCAGGCGCTCAAAAAGCGTCTCGAATCGCCCGCGCTGATCCTCGCGAGCTAGGTCAGCGTACCACGGCGCTGTAGGTAAACACGCCGCGGCCGCGCGCCGCGCGCGGGTTGCTCACGTCCCACCGCACATGGGTGACGTCCGCCGATGTGGCCGGGCGGCCGCGTACGCGCAGCTGCGCCAGCTGGCCCCAGCTGCGCCCATGATCGACCGAGACCTGCGCCGTGTCCCCGCCGCTTGCACGAAAGGCCAGCGTGCGCGGCACCCGGCTCGAAATGGTGAAGGGCGCATCCTGCGGTGTGCGCCACGCGAGCATCAGCACCACGGTATCCCCGCTTTCCAGCGTATCCGCCGGGACCAGCGAACGCTGGGTGCGGCCGTCGCGCTCCAGCGAACGCTCGACGAAAACCTCGCGGTCGATCTCTACCATGGACTGTGCAGCGGCAATGCTCGCCGCAAAGAACGCGGCGCTGCCGATCAGAAATCCCCATCGCATGAAACGGCTCCCCCTTGCCGGTTTATCAAGCGATTCGACCTCTCCCACCAAATGCTCAAGATGCGGTTAAACCGGTGCTAACCATGCTGTTTGGCGCGGTTGTGAAAAAGGCGTGCGGCTAGCCATTGACAGCCCCGAAAGGGTGGCTTAAGCGCGCCCCTCCCACGCAGCGGAGACACCTTCTCCCTCGTGTTTGCGCGGGTGTAGCTCAGTTGGTTAGAGCGCCGGCCTGTCACGCCGGAGGTCGCGGGTTCGAGTCCCGTCACTCGCGCCATTTCCTTCCCATGGATATGGTGCATCGCCCCCTGGTTTCGGGCTGGGCGGCTTGCGTCCGCGCGCGCCATTGGGCACCTGACCGGCAACGCCTGTCAGGAGAGCCCGCATGATCACGCTTCACCACCTCGAATATTCGCAAAGCTTCCGCATCCTCTGGCTGCTGGAGGAAATCGGCGCACCGTACGAACTGAAGATCTACAAGCGCGACGCCGAGACCCGGCTCGCGCCGGACGATTACAAGGCTCTGTCGCCGCTGGGCACCGCGCCGGTCATCACCGACGATAATGGCGTCGTCCTGGCGGAGAGCAACGCGGTGATCGACTACATTCTGGACCAGTATCCCGAGAGCCCGCTGCGCCCCGCGCCGGGCGAGGCGGCCCGAGTCGATTACCTTTTCTGGTTCCACGCAGGCGTGGGCAGCCTGATGCCGATGCAGTTCTTCAACGGGCTGCTGACGATGATGAAGGCGCGCAGCCCTGCGCTGGTTCGCTCGGTAATCGGCATCGCGACCGACAAGGTGCGCGAAATGCTCGTCGCGCCGCGCCTGAAGCTGATCTTCGACAGGCTGGAAAGCGATCTTGGCCGCAATATATGGCTGGCGGGGGACACGCTGACCGCAGCGGATATTTCCATGTGCTACTCGATCGCGTCTGCCGATGCGCAGGGCCGCCTGAAGGATCGCCCGAACTGCCAGCGGTGGCTGCGCCAGATGCGCGAAACGCCATCCTTCCAGCGGGCGATGGAGAAGGACGGGCGCGAGACGTTCGTCTTCAGCTTCTAGGAATCACTTTTGGTGGCGGGTGCAGTGATAGGCGCTGCGCCCGCCGACTTTCGTTTTCGCGATCGTGCCTTCGCAGCGCGGACAGTCCGCCCCCTCGGTGCGGGTGTGGATCAGCCAGTCGCCGGGCAGCTTGCCGTAGTCCGCCTCGGTATCCATCACCGTGCACAGGATGTCGCGCATCGCGGTATGCATGTCGGAAAGGGTATCGTCGGCCAGATCGGTGCCCTTGCGCTCGGGATCGATCCCGACGCGGTAGAGGATTTCGTCGGACCATAGATTGCCGATCCCGGCGAGCTTGCGCTGGTCCATCAGCATGGATTTCACCGCGCCGCGCGATCCGCCGATGGCATCGGCGAAATCCTCCGCCGCGATATCCAGTGCATCCGGGCCATATTCGATTCGCGCGATCTCGCTTGCCGGATCGTCGATAACGCGGACCCAGCCGAGCTTGCGCGGGCAGCGAAAGGCGAGGCGCCGGTCGCCTTCGAAGCGGACGATGAATTTGGCGTAATCCGGCGGACCGTCGTCTTCGTTGAACGGGCGGAGCGATCCGGTCATGCCCAGGTGGACGCCGATCCACGGGCCGGTCTTGCTTCCGGCGAAGATCAGCTTGCCGTGGCGGTGCGTCTCGGTGAACTGATGGCCGACGAGGCGCGTGCGCTCGTTATCGCCGGGCAGTTCGATATATTCGGTATCCTCGCCCAGCTCGACGGCTTCGATCGTCCGATTCAGGCAGTCGCGCTCTATGCGCAGGCGATTGGCTTCCGCTTCGGGGAGTTCGGGCATAAAAGCTCAACGGCGAACGCCGAAGAGCGTTTCCGCACCTCAGCCCCAGCGGCCGGTCTCCATCCAGATCAGGAAGCGCCGCAGTGGCAGCAGCCATGCGACGCCCAGGACTAGGTAGATCGCCGTCTGGACTAGGATCGGCCAACCCGCGACGAGTTCTGGCACGTAGCGCGCGATCACGATGGCGTAGACCGCCAGCGCGACCAGCATTCCGAGGATGCCGACCGGAATGCGCCAGCTGGGTTCGCGCCTCACGCTGCGGCCTCGTAAACGCGAGTCGGGGTGACGATCAGGTTCAGGCGCATGTCGTGGGGTTCCATCGGAACCTGATCGATCTTCTGCGCATCCCACGCAAGCCCGATCCGCAGGGCGTTGGGGTGCGCGGCGCACCAGCGGTCGTAATAGCCGCCGCCCTGGCCCAGCCTGCCGCCATCCTCGTCGAACGCCAGCAGCGGGACGAACAGCACGTCGGGCACCATATCCTCAGCATCCGCGCCTGGCTGCATCAGGCCGTGCGGGCCTTGCTCCAGATCGCTGCCGCCCAGCGGATCGGTGTGCGCTGCGAAGCGCATGGCATCATCTTCGGCCAGCAGCCGGGGCAGGGCGACCGCGTGGCCAGACTCGAGGAAAAACTGGGCGTAGCGTTCGGCGGGGGCCTCGCTCGAGCTCGCACGGTAGAGGCCGATCACGGCGTCGTGCGCGATCCGCTCGAGGATCGGCGCAGGCGGACGCGAGAACACGAGGCTGCGCACCGCATCGGGCAGCGCGGCGACGCTCGCCTTTCGGGTAGCCCGCATCTGCGTGCGAAGCTGCGATTTCGTCGTGGCGTGGTTCATGGATCGCTTCGCTAGGCCTGCAAGACAGTGAATGGAACCGCCCGCCCGCAGGCACCCGCCGCGCGGGGAGAAAGGAAGTGGCGGAACCACCGTGGGTCGGTGCCTGGGAAATCCTCTGACGCCTAAGGGTCAGGTGGGCGCCGTATGCCCCGGTCCCACGGCCGAACCGGTAGACCAGGGCAGGGACAGCTCCCTTTGGATTGCTTATAGCCTCAGGGATGTTCTACGGCTCGTGCCGGGCAGTCCCGCCGCAGCCTATCTAGGCATTGCCGGTGCGGCCCTCAAGCTTGTCGGCGCAGGATTCGAGCAGGCCTGCGAAACGCTCCAGCGCAGGCAGCAGGTCCGGATCGTCGGCAACGGACGATCCTGCGCCCGCGAAGGGCAATTCCTGCATCTGCGCATCTTCCAGCTTGCGCTGCAGATCGGCGCAGCGCGCTTCCAGCGTAGCGACGCGTTCCGCCTGCGCTTTCGCCTCCGCTTCGCTGTGCTCCACCGCTTCGTCGCGCGCCTGCCGCAGATCGCGTTCCAGCCTGCCGCGCGCATCGGTGGCGGATGAAAGTGCGGCTTCCAGCCGGTCCCGCTCCTGCTCCACATCGGCCAGCCGCTGCCGTAGTCGCGTCGTCTCTGGATCTTCGCCCGGCGCAACGCCTGCCCTGTCGAACACATCGTCCGCCGCGCGCAGGCAAGCAAACAGGAGATTCTGCGAGAATCGGGGGGAGAGAGGCTGGAAGTGTTCGTCGATCGCGGTCGCAAGGTCGCGCACGCGGGCTTCGTCTTCCGGGGCGCACGAAATGCCGAATTCGCGCCCACCAATCTGGATTTCGACCTTGCTCATTGCTCAAGCTCGCCGATCACCGTGTCGAGCCGGTCGAGCTGCGCGCGCACCTTGTTGCGCATGGCATCGTGCCTCTTCGCCAGATCGCCGTCTGCCTGCGGGTCGCCGGTGGCCGAGGCATCGGCTGCGGCGGCGATGCGCGCCAGCGCCCGTTCGATCCGCTGGATGGTCTGTTCGAGCCGTTGTTGGGTCATCGCCAGAGGTTTAAACGCACCCGCTGCGATCCCCAAGAGCGGTAAGGGTTTTTTGGACAGGTTGCGCGATTGGCAGGCTGCAAAGCCCGGCGCCGCCTTGACCTGACGGCCATGCTTGTCGAAGGCATCCCAGGAATCGAACCAGTGAGCGAGTCGCGGCTGCATCTGCGCCGCCGCCCAATCCGAGCCGGAGACACCCGCGCATGAGCCCCCAGATATGAGTTTAGATCCCGCGCGCATGATCCCGATGGCCAATGCCATCCGGGCGCTTTCGATGGATGCGGTGCAAAAGGCGCAGAGCGGCCACCCCGGAATGCCGATGGGCATGGCCGACGTCGCGACCGTGCTCTGGTCCAACTATCTGAAATATGATGCATCCGCGCCCGACTGGGCCGACCGCGACCGGTTCGTGCTGAGTGCGGGCCACGGTTCGATGCTGCTCTATTCGCTGCTGCATCTTTCCGGCTTCGCCCATCCGACGATGGAGGAGATCGAGAATTTCCGCCAGGTCGGCAGCCCGACCGCGGGGCACCCGGAAAACTTCCTGATGCCCGGTATCGAAGCCACCACCGGCCCGCTGGGGCAGGGGCTGGCGATGGCCGTGGGTATGGCGATGGCCGAACGGCACCTCAACGCCCAGTTCGGAAACGATCTGGTCGATCACAATACCTGGGTGATCGCAGGCGACGGGTGCCTGATGGAAGGCATCAATCACGAGGCGATCGGGCTTGCCGGGCACCTCAAGCTCGGCAAACTGATCTGCCTGTGGGACGATAACCGCATCACCATCGACGGCAGCACCGATCTTTCCACCAGCGAGAACGTGCGCGCCCGGTTCGAGGCGACAGGCTGGTTCGTGAATTCGTGCGACGGCCACGACTATGCCGATATCGCCCGCGCCATCGAAGAGGCCCAGGCGGACGAACGCCCGGCGCTGATCGCGTGCCGCACGATCATCGGCTATGGCGCACCCAACAAGCAGGGTACCTCGTCCGCTCACGGATCGCCGCTGGGCGCATCTGAGATCGAGACCGCCCGCAAGGAACTGAACTGGCAGGCCGCGCCGTTCGAAATCCCCGATCAGATCCGCAGCGAATGGCATTCCGCCGGAATGCGCGGGGCCGATGTGCGGACCGAATGGGGCGCGCGGCTCGACGACAGCGAGCACAAGGCCGAATTCGAACGCCGCATGGCGGGCGACCTTCCCGAAGGCTTCGACCTGAGCGAATTCGTCGGCGAACTGGTGCGCGAGCCGCAGAAGGTTGCAACCCGCAAGGCGAGCGAGAATGCGCTGGCCGTTATCAATGGCCGTGTGCCCGAAACGGTTGGCGGCTCTGCCGACCTGACCGGATCGAACAACACGCTGACCGACGGGATGGGCACGTTCAGCGCGGATGATCGCAGCGGGCGCTACGTCTATTACGGCATCCGCGAATTCGGGATGTCCGCCGCGATGAACGGTATGGCGCTGCACGGCGGGGTGATCCCCTACGGCGGCACCTTCCTGGTGTTCAGCGACTATTGCCGCCCGGCGATCCGCCTGTCCGCCCTGCAGCAGGTGCGCGTGATCTACGTGATGACGCATGATTCGATCGGGCTGGGCGAAGACGGCCCGACCCATCAGCCGATCGAGCATCTGCAGTCGCTTCGCGCGATCCCCAATCTGCTGGTGATGCGCCCGGGCGACGCGGTCGAGACCGCCGAGTGCTGGGAGCTCGCGCTGCAACAGAAGAAGCGCCCCACCGTGCTCGCCCTCTCGCGGCAGGGCCTCACTCAGTATCGCACCGAAGCGGCGGATGAAAACCGCAGCGCCAAGGGTGCGTATCGGGTCAAGGAATCCGCCGCGGAGCGCAGGGTCATCCTGATCGCCACCGGCTCCGAAGTCGGCCTCGCGCTCGACGTTGCTGCCCATCTGGAAGAGCGCGACATCGGTGCCGATGTCGTTTCGATGCCGTGCGCGGAGCTGTTCGACGAACAAAGCCCCGCCTACCGCGACAAGATCCTGCCCAACGCGGCGCCAGACGAAATCCTCCGCGTGAGCATCGAGGCAGGGACCACCTTCGGGTGGGACCGCTACACCATGAGCAACGGCCTGCGCATCGGGATCGACAGCTTCGGCACGTCGGCCCCGGGGACGGATGCCTACGAACATTTCGGATTAACGAGCGAAGCGATCGTCCCCAGGATCATCGCCAAGCTGGAAGCATAAGTCAGGAGAACGAGAATCATGGCGACCAAGGTTGCAATCAACGGTTTCGGCCGCATCGGACGGCTTGTTGCGCGCGCTATTCTGGAGCGCGACGATCACGATCTGGAGCTGGTGGCGATCAACGATCTGGCCGATGCAGACGCCAACGCGCTGCTGTTCCAGTTCGATTCGACCCACGGCCGCTTCCCCGGGTCGGTCGGCGTCGATGGCAATGCGCTGGTGGTGAACGGCAAAAAGATCGCGGTCACCAGCGAACGTGAGCCCGGCAAGCTGCCGCATGGCGACATGGGCGTGGATATCGTGCTCGAATGCACCGGCTTCTTCCAGTCGGTCGACGCAGCGAAGCCGCACCTTGATGCAGGTGCCAAGCGCGTGCTGATCTCGGCACCGGCCAAGGGCGACCTGAAGACGATCGTCTACGGCGTGAACCACGAAACGCTGACGGGCGACGACCACATTGTCTCCAACGCCAGCTGCACGACCAACTGCCTCGCCCCCGTGGCGAAGGTGATGCAGGACACCGTGGGGATCGAACGTGGTTTCATGACCACGATCCACTCCTACACCAACGACCAGCGCATGCTCGACCAGATGCATAGCGATATGCGCCGTGCCCGTGGCGGCGCGCAGAACATGATCCCGACCACCACCGGCGCAGCCCGCGCGGTGGGCCTGGTTCTGCCCGAGCTGAACGGCAAGCTCGATGGTTCGTCGGTCCGCGTGCCCACGCCCAATGTCAGCCTGATCGACCTGGTGTTCACGCCGGGCCGCGATACCTCGGCCGAAGAGCTGAACGAGGCGCTGAAGGCGGCGGCGAGCGGCCCGATGAAGGGCGTGCTGGACTTCACCGACCAGCCGCTGGTTTCCAGCGACTTCAACCACCAGCCCGCCAGCAGCACGGTCGACAGCCTTGAGACCGCGGTGCTCGAAGGCAAGCTCGCCCGCGTGGTCAGCTGGTACGACAACGAGTGGGGCTTCTCCAACCGGATGATCGACACCGCCGGCGTGATGGCGAAGCTGATCTAACGACCAATCCTCCCCGGAACGGGGAGGGGGACCACCGAAGGTGGTGGAGGGGCACCCACCACCATTCGGAGATTTCGAGCGTGCCCCTCCACCCCGCGCTGCGCGCGCGGTCCCCCTCCTCCAAGGGGGAGGATCGGGAGTTCCCATGACCAACTTCAAGACCCTCGACGATCTGCCCGCCGATCTTTCCGGCAAGGTCGCGCTGGTGCGCGTCGATCTCAACCTGCCGATGAAGGATGGCTCGGCCACCGACGTCACGCGGGTCGAGGCGGCGAAACCGACGATCCTCGAACTCAGCGACAAGGGCGCGAAAGTGCTGCTGCTGGCGCATTTCGGGCGTCCGAAAGGCCAGCGCAACTCCACCATGACGACCAGCTACGTGCAGGGTGATGTGGCGGAAGTGCTGGGCAAGGAACTGATGTTCATCTCCGAGGTGTCCGGCCCCACGGTCGAACAGTCGCTGGGCATCCTGCGCAATGGCGATGTCGGCCTGCTGGAAAACACGCGCTTCTGGCCGGGTGAGGAAGCCAATGATCCGGAATTCGCCAAGGCCATTGCGGCGCACGGCGATTTTTACGTGAACGACGCGTTCTCCGCCGCGCACCGCGCGCATGCCAGCACCGAAGGCCTCGCGCATCTTCTCCCCGCCTATGCCGGGCGCGCGATGGAGGCGGAGCTCAAGGCGCTCGACGCGGCGCTGGGCAACCCCGAACAGCCGGTTGCGGCCGTGGTCGGCGGGGCCAAGGTTTCGACCAAGCTCGATGTGCTGGAAAACCTCGTCGGCAAGGTGCAGCACCTGATCATCGGCGGCGGGATGGCCAACACCTTCCTCGCCGCACGCGGGGCGGATGTCGGCAAGTCGCTGTGCGAGCACGATCTGGTCGACAAGGCCAATGCGATCATGGACGCCGCCGATCACGCAGGCTGCACCGTGCACCTGCCCTACGATGTCGTCGTCGCGAAGGAATTCGCCGCCAATCCCGCCAGCTTGCGCACCAGCAACGTGCACGAGGTCGCGGCGGACGAGATGATCCTCGATATCGGCCCGCAGGCGACTGAGGCCTTGGCAGATGTTCTCAAGACCTGCCGCACGCTGGTGTGGAACGGCCCGCTGGGCGCGTTCGAGACGCCGCCGTTCGATCAGGCTACGGTCAGCCTGGCGCGCACGGCTGCCGCGCTGACCAAGGAAGGCTCGCTGGTATCGATCGCGGGCGGCGGCGACACGGTCGCTGCGCTCAACGTGGCCGATGTGGCGGGCGATTTCACTTATGTTTCAACGGCGGGTGGCGCTTTCCTCGAATGGATGGAGGGCAAGCCGCTGCCCGGTGTCGAAGCCCTGAAGGCCTGACATAATGAGCGAGAACGAAGGAGTGGGCGAGGGCGGCAGCGGCCTCGTCGACGTGACAGAAGGCGAGTTCGCCGGTTGGCAGATGTGGCAGAGCGACGCGTTCGAGCAGCGCGCGGGGCCATTCTACGAAACGGTCGACGACGATGGCACCGCGCGCACCGCGTTCCGCGCCGAACCGCGCCACATGAACGGCGCGGGCTTCATGCATGGCGGCTGCCTGATGACCTTTGCCGATTCGGCGATCTTTACCATCGCGCGCAAGGCGATGGACGGCAGCCACGGCGTCACGCTGACGCTAACGGGCGATTTCCTCGATCCCGTGCGCGTCGGCCAGCTGGTCGAAGCGACGGGCGAGGTCGTGCGCGCAGGTGGCAAAACGATCTTCATCGCCGGGATCGTGACGGCAGATGGCCAACCCGTGCTGCGCTTCGACGGTATCATCCGCAAGGTCCGCGGCAGCCGCGATTAGGCAGATTGACCGCGCCGGATGCCCGGGATAAATATTCTCCCGTGTCAGTAATGCTGCCATTTCGGGGAGTTACATCAAATGTACAAATGGTTTGCGGGCGGCCTTGTCGCCGCAGCGGCAGTCTCGGTACCTGCACTTGCTCAAGAATGGCGAGGGGCCGGGCCTATCGTTGCGTCATTCTACAACGAGGAAATGTCTGTCCCCAAGGGTTGGGAACTGACTTACTCGGGCACGGAAAACGGGGTCGAGGTCTATACTTTCATCGTCCGGCCCGAGAATGCTGGCGTGGACACCAGCTGGATCGATGCCGATAGCCAGCTGCAGCGCCTGTTTTGCGGGGATGATGACCTTCGCGGATGGGTAACCGCAGGGATGAAAGCACGTGCCGACAAGGTCGTGGTGCGTGACGGCAGGCAGAGCAGGACGAAGGGCAGCAAATTACTGACCTGTCCCAGATAGCGGACGCGGTAAATTGTAACGGGGGAGGTGTTATGATGAAGTTCCGATTGGTCTTGGGACTGGTAGCGTTTGGCGCAATGACATCGGCGGTGCAGGCGCAGGAATTGGTTGGCCAGGGGCCGATCATCGCGTCCTATTACAACGAAGAAATGTCCGTCCCGCGCGGATGGTCAGTGTCGTACGGTGGCACCCGGGACGGAATGGAAATCTACAGTTTCATCGTGGATTATGAAACATCGACACCATTCACCCGCAGCCTGTCGGCCGACGATCAGTTGAAACGCATCTTCTGTGACGGGGATATTCTTGAGAGCTGGGTGCGTGACGGAATGCGCGTAGCTGCAGGCAAGGTCTGGTTCGACGAAGGAAACTGGAACGTCGTTCCGCCAGTAAAGCCAATCAGCTGCGGCTGAGCCGAATTGGTCGGGGGTTGCCTCCGCGCGTGAGCATTTCCGGATAGCGGAGCTTGCGGTGCGTGACCTGTCTGGCTAAGCGCCGCGCCTATCGCATTCGTATGCACAGGACCGACAGCGCATGAATTTCGAACAGATGAAGGCGAAGATCGCCGAGGGTAAGGGCTTTATCGCGGCGCTCGACCAGTCGGGTGGGTCCACGCCCAAGGCACTGGCCGGATATGGCGTGGGGGAAGACGAATATTCGGGCGAAGACGAAATGTTCGCCAAGATCCACGAAATGCGCTGTCGCATCGTGGAAAGCCCTGCCTTCACGGGTGACAAGGTGGTCGGCGCGATCCTGTTCGAGAAGACGATGAAAGGCTGCAACCCCGAAGGAATGCCCATTCCCGAACGGCTTTCGGGCAAGGGCATCGTGCCGTTCCTGAAGGTGGACAAGGGGATGCACGACGAAGCGAACGGCGTGCAGCTGATGAAGGATATGCCGCAGCTGGCCGATCAGTGCGCGCGGGCCAAGGAACTGGGCGTTTTCGGCACCAAGATGCGCTCCGTCGTACACGAAGCCAACCAGCAGGGCATCGCCGATGCAGTCCGCCAGCAGATGGATTTCGGCCTGCAGATCCTCAGCCACGGTCTGGTGCCGATCCTCGAACCCGAAGTCAGCCTGAAATCCGCGAGCCGCGGGGAAGCCGAAGCGCACCTGCTCGCCGCGTTCCAGGAACAGCTGGAGCGCGTGCCCGAAGGCCAGCAGGTGATGCTGAAGCTGACCATCCCGAGCGAGCCGAACCTCTACCTGCCGCTGGTCGAGCATCCCAAGGTGCTGCGCGTCGTGGCGCTGTCGGGCGGCTATGGCCGCGACGAGGCCTGCCGCGAACTGGCGAAGAACACCGGCATGATCGCCAGCTTCAGCCGGGCGCTGCTGGAAGAGCTGCGCGCGCACATGGACGACGAGAAATTCAACAACGCGCTCGAAAGCGCGATCGATGAAATCTATTCCGCCAGCGTGGCAGGCTGAGGCCTACTCGCCCGCAAAGCGGAAGCGATAGTCTGCGGAGGTGATCCTCGTGTCGGTGCGCCGCGCGGGGGTGACCTCGGCCAGCGTCACGGTGACGCCGCGAACGGTATGCGGCTCCCCCACGACCAGCGGCTGCGTCTGCCGCCAGCCTGCGCCGTCGATCCGCGTTTCCACCACGACGCGCCCCGCCTGGACGCATTGGACGTCCACCGGGCAACGGCTGTCTTCGGTTACGCGCATCGGGGTCACCACCACGCGGCCCAGCTGTACCGGGCGCAGCAGGCCCACCGTACTGCCCTGCTGCGCAACCTCGTAAGACGAATCGACGATCGGCGAATTGGGCACCACCGCACAGGCGGACAGCGGCAGCGCCGCAGCGAACAGGAGAGCGTGTTTCATTGCCGCAATTATAGCGCGCAGTTCGCTTGCCGCGTGCTGAATATCGACGAACCGGCCCGGTGCGGCTAGGTGCGCGGATTATGACCGATGCAAAAAGCGCGATTCCGCGTGTTCCCACCCAGCTGTACCTTATCTCCCCCCTCGAAGTCGGGGGCGACTTTCCTGACCGGCTGACCCGCGCGCTGGAAGCCGGGAACGGCCCTGACGGCCAGTGCGTCACCGCGTTCCAGTTCAGAGTGAAGGGCTTCGAAGGCTCAGCAGGCCAGCACGAGGCTGCGGCACTGGGCGAACCCTTGCGCGAAATCTGCGCCGCACACGATGTCGCGTTCATCGTCAACGACGATATTGCGCTGGCCAAGCGGCTGAAGGCCGATGGCGTGCATCTGGGGCAGGACGACGGGACCGTGGCCGAGGCGCGCGATGCGCTGGGCATGCAGGCGCAGATCGGCGTTACCTGTCACGCCAGCCGCCATCTGGCGATGGAAGCGGGCGAGGCGGGGGCGGATTACGTCGCCTTCGGCGCGTTCTACCCCAGCACCACCAAGGACAAGGGGGATGCCGAGCGGCCCGAACCCGAAATCCTCGAATGGTGGTCGCAGATATTCGAGCTGCCCTGCGTCGCCATCGGCGGGATTACGCCCGAAAACTGCCCACCGCTGATTGCCGCCGGGGCCGATTTCCTCGCCGTGTCGGGGGCGGTGTGGAACGGTGACGAGGCGAAGGCCGTTAAGGACTTCGTGGAGGTATTGCGCGATGGGAATGTTTGAGGGGCTGAAATCCGCCAAGCAGAAGACGCTGAGCGTATTCGACCGTATCCTGACGATCATCGTCACCGCCACGATCACCTCTACGGTGTGGATCGTGGCCGGGGGCAGCCTGCTGGACATGTCGGACGCCGACAGCCAGATCGATCGCACGCGGCCCGCGCAGTCGGCGGCGGAGAAGGCACCGATCACCACCGAAACCGTCGCCGGCACCGATCGGCAGATCGATGCGGCTAACAAGGCGCGCAACATCGCCTCCACCGATCTCGCCAATGCCACCCGCCCTTCGGCGAGCGAGCTTTCGCAGATGGTCATCCCGGTGCTGAACGTTCGGCCGAGCGATCTGTCCGACAGTTTCCTGGCGGAACGCGATGGCGGTGCCCGCCTGCACGAGGCGATCGACATCATGGCGCCCAAGGGCACGTCCGTGATCGCCGCCGCGCCCGGCACGATCGAGCGGATCTATCGCTCGGAGACCGGCGGCAATTCGCTGTACGTACGCGCTTCGGACAAGAAGACGATCTTCTATTACGCGCATCTCGACAAGTACGCGCCCGGCCTGAAGGAAGGGCAGAAGGTCCGCCGCGGGCAGCGGCTTGGCGAAGTCGGCACCACGGGCAATGCCGCACCCGATGCGCCGCACCTGCACTTTGCGATCATGCGGACCACGGAGGATGCGGAATGGTGGGAACCCACCAACGCGATCAACCCCTATCCGCTGCTGGCAGGCGACGCGGAATGATCGCCTGACTAGGGGCTGCTAGCGGGCGTAGCCGGTCAGCACGCACCGCATCGGCCCCAGCGATCCGTCGCCCTGCCGTTCGCGCAGTATCCGCCGCCCGGCGCGTTCCAGCATCATGCCTTTCAGCGGTCCGCGCGTGAACGTGATTTCGCTTCCCCGCAGCAGGTAGACCCCGCGCTGGCCGCGCGCCTCGTAGCTCGATGCATTGTGGATCGTGAAATCGCTGTCCGGAATGCGGTGCCACGCCGGCCCGCTGGCATCGCCGGGCAGGGTGCATTCGTAGGTGCCAAGGGGCAGGGTGCCGATACGCCCGGCGGGCGGCGCGTCCTGACCCATCGCGCCAAGGGCTGCGGGCGGGGCGAAGATGGCCAGCGCAGCTGCGGCGAGCAGCAGCCTGGAAGAATGTGCAATCGTCGTCATGGGGGCCATATAGGTCGCCTCACCTTGCCTGACCATGTGTGCTCCGCTAAGGCGCGCGCCTTGCTGCATCGGCGCAACGCTTGCCCCGCACGGCAGCCTCATTTTTTCGCTTTCACCCAAAGGCAGACCCATGAAGATCAGCGGCGTCGACATTCGTCCCGGCAACATCATCGAATATGAAGGCGGCATCTGGAAGGTCGCCAAGATCCAGCATACGCAGCCCGGCAAGGGCGGTGCGTACATGCAGGTCGAGATGAAGAACCTGCAGGATGGCCGCAAGACCAACGTGCGCTTCCGCAGCGCCGACACGGTGGAGAAGGTCCGTCTCGACACCAAGGACTACCAGTTCCTGTACGAGGACGGCGACCAGCTGGTGTTCATGGACACCGACACCTACGAACAGATCAACCTGCCGAGCGACCTGCTGGGCGATGCGCGCCCGTTCCTGCAGGACGGGATGACCGTGACGCTGGAGCTGTGGGAAGAAAAGCCGATCAGCGTTGCGCTGCCCGAACAGATCGAAGCCGAAATCGTCGAGGCGGACGCCGTGATCAAGGGCCAGACCGCCTCGTCCAGCTACAAGCCCGCCGTGCTCGACAACGGCGTGCGCATCATGGTGCCGCCGCATATCGAAAGCGGTACGCGGATCATCGTCGACGTTTACGAACAGAGCTATGTCGGGAAGGCAGGCTGATGATGGCCATCAAGCAAGCGATCCTGTGTGCCGCCGGCCTTGCGCTGGCCGTGCCCGCAACCGCGCAGACCACCGCCGAGACGCCGTTTCAGGAAGACGAGCAGGAGACGATGCTGCGCGCAGCCAAGATCTTCGGTCTGTTTTCCCAGGCGGTGAAGCAGGACGATATCCCGGCGGAGCAGAAGGACGCGCTCGTCGGTTGCATGTATAACAACAGCCTGCAGACAATCAGCCTCGCAACCGGGGAACTGCTCGCCGAGAATCCGCAGATCGACCAGAGCAAGCCCAACAACATCTTTTCGGTTGCCGCGCTGGTGTGCGGTGCGGGCGATCAGCCCGCTGCGTCGGCCGAGTAACGGAAACTACGGACAATGGCAGCGATTACCGGCCTCATTCGCGTGATGGAACGCGCCGCCCGCCGCGCAGGCAACCGCCTGCGCCGCGATTTCGGCGAGATCGAGCATCTTCAGGTCAGCCGCAAGGGGCCTGCGGATTTCGTCAGCAAGGCGGATATGCGGGCCGAACGCTCGCTGTATGACGACCTGCTGCAGGCGCGCCCGGGCTGGGGATTTCTGCTGGAAGAAGCAGGCGAGATCAAAGGCGAGGATGATACCGCGCCGCGCTGGGTGATCGACCCGCTCGATGGCACGAGCAATTTCCTGCACGGCATTCCGCATTTCGCGATCTCCATCGCGGTGCAGGAACGCAAGCTGGATGGTTCTGGCTGGGGCGATGTGACCGCGGCAGTGGTCTATCAGCCGATCACCGACGAAACCTTCTGGGCCGAAAAAACGCGCGGCGCATGGCTGCACGATGGCCGCCTGCGCGTATCCTCGCGCAATCGCCTGCCCGATGCGCTGATCGCAACGGGGATGCCGTTCCAGGGCCATGGCAATTTTGCCGAATGGAGCCGCATCTACGGCGCGCTCGGCCCCGAGGTTGCCGGAATCCGGCGCTTTGGTGCCGCTTCGCTGGACCTCGCCTGGGTCGCCGCAGGCCGCTTCGACGGGTTCTGGGAAAGCGACCTCAAGCCGTGGGATACTGCCGCCGGATGCCTGCTGGTACGCGAGGCGGGCGGTTTCGTGACCGACTATCGCGGCCGCAGCGGGCCGATCCTGCACGAACAGGTTCTTGCCGGTAACGACGGCCTGCATTCCAAGATGCACAAGATCGTGGCCGCGTCCCTGCGCAACGCGGGCTGACGCTAGCGCAGGGGTTTGCGACGCCGCGCGTCGGGAAGCGGGAATTTTCGCCTGTCGCGGCTTTGCCGTTGAAGCGATCCGCCCCCTCGGCTAGTCGTCCGGTGCTTCGCGCAGGTGGCCCCTGTGGTGGAATTGGTAGACGCGCTCGACTCAAAATCGAGTTCCTTACGGAGTGCCCGTTCGAGTCGGGCCAGGGGCACCAGCACTTTCTTCGCACAATTCGCGCGCCAATCGGCTCACGGCGTTTGCCTAGCGACCCTGCGGCGCGCTATCGCCGACGGCACCGATGATCGAAGCCCCATCCTTTCACGCAATCGCCGCCATGATCGTGACGATTGCGATGTTCTTCGGATTCGCGCGCAGCAAGCTTTCGACCGAGATCGTATCGTTGCTGACCATCGCGGTGATCGCGGTGTTCCTCTACTTCTTCCCGCTGCCCGATACCAAGCCGACGGACGGCCTCTCGCTCGCATTCTCGGGCTTCGGCCACTACGCGCTGATCACGATTTGCGCGCTGATGATCATGGGTCGCGGCCTTGTGGTCACCGGCGCGCTGGAACCGGCCGCACACCTGCTGGAACGGCTCTTCAAGTGGAACCTGAGCATCGGGCTGCTGGTATCGCTGGTCGCGGCGATGATGCTGTCGATGGCGGTCAACGATACGCCGGTGCTGGTCCTGCTGCTGCCGATCTTCGTCAGCCTGGCGGCGCGCGGCGCGCTGCCCGCATCCAAGACGCTGATCCCGCTCAATGCCGCGGTGCTCATCGGCGGGATGGCGACCACCATCGGCACCTCCACCAATATTTTGGTCGTCTCCATCGCGATGGACCTTGGCCTGCCGGAAATGGGCGTGTTCCACTATACCCCCATCGTGCTGGTCGCGGCGGCGGTGGCGCTGCCGTACCTGTGGCTCGTCATGCCCCGGCTGCTGAAGGATAACCGGACGGAGGATACCCGTGAAAGCCGGCGCTTCCAGGCGCGGCTCCGGGTGAGCGAGGATGGCCCGCTGACCGGAACGGCGATCGCCGATATCCTGCCCGTGCTGCCGGAAAGCGTGACGATCCACGATGCCCCGATAGGCGAGCTTCAGCCGCAGCAGCGCCTGCTGATTTCCGGCCCGCAGGAAGGGGTGGAGCAGGCGATGCGCCTGCTGCGCGGCGAGGCTGCGCCCGAATGGGTGCTGTCGAAGATCAAGCGGCAGGCAGGCGCGCGCAATGAAGACGTGATCGTGGTCGAAATGGCGGTGACGGCGGATTCGCGCCTGATCGGGCGGACGCTGCCCAGCTCGGGCATCGCCGATCTGTACGGTGTCGCGGTGCTGGGCGTCCACCGGCCGGAACGCTGGGCCGCTGCGGAGCCAGAATTTCCCGACTATTCCGAAGGCGACCTGCGCTTTGCCGAAGGCGATGTGCTGTTGGTGACCGGCCTGCGCCACGAGCTGGAAGAGTTCGCGCGCGGCGACAGCCTGCTGATGCTGGAAGGGATGCGCGAGCTTCCCCGGCGTTCCAAGGCCGTGCTGGCCGGGGCGATCATGGGCGGTGCGATCTTCACCGCATCCATCGGGCTATTTCCCATCGCCATTTCCGCGCTGGCGGGTGCGATCCTGATGTTCGTGACCGGCTGCGTGAAGTTCGACCGGGTGGGCCGCGCGCTGTCGGCCAAGGTCATCGTGCTGGTCGCGGCCAGCATCGCAGTCGGCTCCATCGTCGAAGCCAGCGGGGCGGCGGCCTGGCTGGGCATGGCGCTTTCGCTGGGGTTATCGGCCTTGCCCCCTGCGCTGGTGCTGGCCGCCGTGATGCTGTTCGTGACCGTGCTGACCAATTTCGCCTCTAACGCGACGGCGGCGACGGTGGGCACGCCCATCGCATTCAGCATCGCGACCGAGCTGGGAATGCCGCCGGAGCCGCTGGTGCTGGCCGTGCTGTTCGGCTGCAACCTGTGTTATGCCACGCCCATTGCCTACCAGACCAACATGCTGATCATGGGCGAAGGGTCTTACGAATTTGCCGATTACATCCGCACCGGCGTGCCGCTGGTCGCGCTGATGGTCACCACGCTCTCCATCCTGCTGGTGCTGACCTATCGGCTGTAGCGTTTCCTACCCGCGGCAAATTTGCGATGGTGAAGCCATGTGCTTCGACATCGCCTGCCACTCATCGACCGAAACGATTGAAAGCGGCTTGCCTGATCGAATGGTTTTTGGTCCTTTGACACTGTGTCAGGTGTGTCAGGCCGGTCGCGACATGGGGGGAATCGGGAATGCATAAGCAGTTGAGAAGGGCGCTCGTCGCCACGGCAGGGCTGGCGCTCTGGTCCACCGCCGCGATGGCGCAGGACGATGGCCTTCGCGCAGGCGTCGCCGAAGATATGCCAGAGCTGATGGCGCTGTATCGCGATCTGCACGCAAACCCCGAACTGAGCTTTCAGGAAACCGAGACCGCGGCCAAGCTTGCCGCGCGCATGCGCGCGCTGGGCTTTGCCGTCACCGAAGGGGTCGGGCGCACCGGCGTGGTTGCCGTGATGAGGAACGGCGATGGGCCGACCGTGCTGATCCGGGCAGACATGGATGCACTGCCAGTGGTCGAACAGACGGGGCTGCCGTTCGCCTCCACCGTCACCGCCACGCCCGCAACCGGCGTTGAAACCGGTGTGATGCACGCCTGCGGCCACGATACGCACATGGCCGCGTGGATCGGCGCCGCGCAGCAGCTGGTGGATCACCGCGACGAATGGAGCGGGACGCTGGTGATGATCCTGCAGCCCGCCGAAGAGCTGGGGGAGGGCGCGCTGGCGATGCTGGAAGACGGCCTGTTCACCCGTTTCCCCAAGCCCGACTACGCCCTTGCCTTCCACGATGCGGCACAATTCCCCGCCGGGATGATCGGCTACGCGCCGGGCTACGCGCTCGCCAATGTCGACAGCGTGGATATTACCGTGCGGGGCGTGGGCGGACACGGCGCCTATCCGCAGACCACGAAAGATCCCATCGTGCTCGCCAGCGCGATCGTGATGAAGCTGCAGACCTTGGTGAGCCGCGAACTGTCTCCGCTGGAGCCGGGCGTGGTCACGGTCGGCAGCTTTCGTGCGGGATCGAAGCACAACGTGATTTCGGACGAGGCGAAGCTGCAGCTGACCGTGCGCAGCTACACCGATGAATCGCGCAAGCTGCTGCTAGACGGGATCGCCCGGATCGCGCGGGGAGAGGCGA
The DNA here is from genome assembly GCA_009993635.1 of Erythrobacter sp. Taxonomy (GTDB): domain Bacteria; phylum Pseudomonadota; class Alphaproteobacteria; order Sphingomonadales; family Sphingomonadaceae; genus Alteriqipengyuania. The sequence continues at coordinate 207,046 of JAACTC010000005.1, forward strand.
TTGCTTCGGGCATTCCGGACGACAAGCTGCCCATCGTTACGGTGGAGGACAACCACACCCCGTCGACCTACAACGACCCCGGCCTGACCCAGAGCATCATGGATGGCTTCCGCGCGCGCTTCGGCGAAGATCGGGTGATGCAGGTGCCCAGCGTGATGGGGGGCGAGGATTTCGGCCAGTTCCGCCGTGCGGCGCCGGACGATATCGAATCGCTGATCTTCTGGGTTGGCGGGGTTCCGCAGGACGAATGGCAGGCCGCGCAGGCGGGCGATGCCACGCTGCCCTCGCTCCACAGTCCGTTCTGGGCACCCGATGCGGAGGCGGTGATCGCCACGGCGGCAGAGGCGCTTGCGGCCTCCGCGATCGACCTGATGCGCCCCCGCGGCAGCTGAGCCTTACAGCCCGTATCGCTCCGCAATGCCGACGAAGCGGTTTTGGTCGGGATCGTAGGCGTCCACCTTGCCGGTCGCGATGTCGTAGACCCAGCCGTGCAGCTCGACCTCGCCCTGAGCGAGCCGCAGGGCGACCGTCGGGTGCGTGCGCAGGTGCTGCAACTGGAGGATGACGTTCTGTTCCAGCAGCATCCGCATCTTCTCGGCATCGCTCCTGCCCTCGCCAAGCGCGTCGACGATGTCGACCGCGGCGCGGCTGTAGCCCAGCCATTCGCGAACATGGGGCAGGGTGTCGAGCGAGCTGCGATCGCGGTGCAGATCCATCGCGCCCTTCATCGCGCCGCATTCGGTATGGCCGCAGACGACGATGTTCGGCACCTTCAGCGCGGCGCTGGCAAACTCGATGCTGGCGGTCATCCCACCGGTCTGGTTTGTGTGCGGCGGAACGATGTTGCCCGCGTTGCGGCAGATGAACAGCTCGCCCGGATCCGTCTGCGTCATCATCCCGGTCTCGATCCGCGAATCGGAGCAGGTGATGAACAGCGCCTCGGGCGACTGGCCCTGGCTCAACCGTTCGAACAGCGCCTTCTTGTCGGGAAAGATCTCGTCCTGGAACTTCAGAACACCACGGGCAAAACGGGGCATGGGCACAATCCTCTACCGGCTGAATCTCCGGCCGATCTAGCCGTTAGCGCGCCCAAAGCAAACGGGCACGCGAGGCAATCCCCGCGTGCCCGCAAAGCAACGTCTTGCGGCGCTTACTCAGCGTCCGGAACGTAGGTACCCAGGCGGTGATGCAGCGCGTTGATCTTGGCCAGTTCCTCCCGGTCTTCGGTGGTGCGGGCGTGGCTGGCAAGCGCGGCGCGCAGCAGGCGGAAGTCGGCGGTGGACAGCAGCGCGCGGGCGCGCCCAGGTTCTTTGGGAAGTTCGTCGGTCATAAAAGCATCCGCTCCATCGGAAAAATCAGGTGTCCCGGGGTCGTCTGGCAGCAATGCCGACCCGACGCCCCGGTGACAAGCCCGCCTCTCGAGCTCTCAATCGTTTTGGCAGGGACTACGCAGCGAACTGGTTCATCGTGTTGTCCTTGCCGCCGGCCTTCAGTGCGGCTTCACCGGCGAAGTATTCCTTGTGATCGTCGCCAATGTCCGACCCGGCCATGTTCTGGTGCTTCACGCAGGCGATCTGCTGGCGGATCTCCTCGCGCTGCACGTTCTTTACATAACCGAGCATTGCCTCTTCGCCGAAGTAACGCTTGGCCAGATTATCCGTGCTGAGCGCGGCCGTGTGGTAGGTCGGCAGCGTGATAAGGTGGTGGAAGATGCCCGCGTGCTTCGCCGCATCGGCCTGGAAGCTCTGGATCTTCGCGTCGGCTTCCTGCGCCAGTTCGGTGCCGTCGTAGTCCACGCTCATCAGCTTGGCACGGTCGTACTGCGACAGGTCGCGGCCCTCGTTTTCCCAGGTGTCGTACACCTGCTGGCGGAAGTTGAGCGTCCAGTTGAAGCTGGGCGAGTTGTTATAGACCAACTTGGCGTCGGGCACCGTTTCGCGGATCTTGTCGACCATGCTCGCGATCTGTTCGACATGCGGCTTCTCGGTTTCGATCCACAGCAGGTCGGCACCGTTCTGCAGCGAGGTGATGCAGTCCAGAACCACGCGGTCCACGCCGGTTCCGGGGCGGAACTGGTACAGGTTCGACGGCAGGCGCTTGGGTGCCATCAGCTTCCCGTCGCGGGTGATCAGCACCTGACCATTGCCGATATTGGCCGGATCGACAGGCTCTGCGTCGAGGAAGCTGTTATACTGGTCGCCCAGATCGCCCGGCTCGGTCGAGTAGGCGATCTGCTTGGTCAGGCCGGCGCCCAGGCTGTCCGTACGCGCAACGATGATCCCGTCTTCGACGCCCAGTTCGAGGAAGGCGTAACGGATCGCGCGGATCTTCTGCAGGAAGTCCTCATGCGGAACGGTAACCTTGCCGTCCTGGTGGCCGCACTGCTTTTCGTCCGACACCTGGTTTTCGATCTGCAGCGCGCAGGCGCCCGCTTCGATCATCTGCTTGGCGAGCAGGTAGGTCGCCTCGGCATTGCCGAAGCCTGCGTCGATATCGGCGATGATCGGAACCACGTGGGTTTCGTAGTTGTCGATCGCGTGCTCGAGCCGCTTGGCCTCGGTTTCGTTGCCCGCTTCGCGCGCAGCGTCGAGATCGCGGAACAGGCCGCCCAGTTCGCGGGCATCGGCCTGCTTCAGGAAGGTGTAGATCTCCTCGATCAGCGCCGGAACGCTCGTCTTTTCATGCATCGACTGATCGGGCAGCGGGCCGAATTCGCTCCGCAGCGCGGCAACCATCCAGCCCGACAGGTACAGGTAGCGGCGCTTGGTGCTGCCGAAATGCTTCTTGATCGCGATCATCTGCTGCTGGCCGATGAAGCCGTGCCATGCACCCAGCGACTGCGTGTAGGCTGCCGGGTCCGCATCATAGGCGGCCATATCGTCGCGCATGATCTTTGCTGTGTAGTTCGCAATGTCGAGCCCGGTGCGGAACCGGTTCTGCAACCGCATGCGAGCGGCCGACTCAGCGTCGATGGCGGCCCATGCGGGGCCGTTCTGTTCGATGGTCTTGCTCAGGTTCTGGGTTTCGTTGGCGTAGGTCATGGGTCGCTCCGTGAAGGGATTGATCTGTTGCCACCCAGTTAGGCGCGGGACGCGCGCAGACGAAGAAAAATTACAAGGCATCTTGTCTTTTAGCCCTGATCATGGCGTAAGGAGATGTAGATGTGTAAAGATATTTACATTCTTGTGAGAGCGTCGCGAGCATGACCGAACCTTCCCTCTACGCCGGTGCCGCGCTTCGCCGATTGCGGCGGCGCGCAGGCCTGACACAGGCGGGCATGGCGCAGCGCCTGTCGATCAGCCCCAGTTACCTGAACCTGATAGAGCGCAACCAGCGCCCGGTCACGGCGCGCGTCGTGCTGGAGTTGGTCGACCAGTTCGATTACGACCCGCGTGCCTTGCAGGAAAACGCAGCCATCGGCGGGGTCGATGGGCTGGCGCGACGCCTGGGCGACGATCGGTTCGCGGATCTCGGCGTGGACCGCGCGGAGGTCACCGAATTCCTCGCCGCTGCGCCGCAAGCCGCCGCTGCCTTTGCCCGCCTGTTCGACGAAACCGGCAGGGCAGGTCCGCGCGAGCAGCCGCTGGAAGAAGAGGTCTGGCGCGCGATAGAGCGGTGGCGCAACCATTTCGCCGACCTCGATGAGGGGGCGGAAAAGCTGGCGGACGAACTTCGCCTCACCCATGCCGATATCGGCGCGGCACTGACCGGGCATCTGCGCGACCGGCACGATCTGGCGATCCGATACCTGCCGCGATCGGTGATGCCGGAGGCCAATCGGCGGCTCGATCTGCACGCCCGGCAGGTGCAGCTGGCAGAGATGCTTTCGCCCTCTGCGCGCAATCTCGAAATGGCGAAGCAGGTCGCCGATCTGGAATATCGCGACCGGATAGCGGACATTGCCAGTGGCGCGAGTTTCGAACACCCGGCCGCGCGCGATACGTTCGCTGCCTATCTGCGCAGCTACTACGCGCGTGCGCTGATCATGCCCTATGGCCGGTTCATGCGCGCGTGCGAGGCGACTGCATACGATCCCAAGGTTCTCGCGCGCCGCTTCGCCACAGATGAGGGGGAGGTCGCCCGCAGGCTGACCACGCTCCAGCGCGTCGGCCAGCGCGGGCTTCCGTTCTTTCTCGGCCGGATCGATGGATCGGTGCAACTGGTGGAGCGGCTGCTGGGCGCAAGCGATGCCAGCCTGCTCGACCGGCGACCCGGTTGCCCGCGACTGGACCTGCTGAGGGCGGCGGACTGGCGCGCGCAGGCGGTGGTTCTGGAAAGCGGCGCGCTTGGCCCGGCGCACTGGCTGATCGCGCATGGTGCAGCGCCCCCGCTGGCGGACGAGCCGCGGACCGACATCCTGATGCTGGGTATCGAGGCACGGTTTGCCGATAATGTCGCGCTGGCCCGCGGGGTTTCGCTGCGGGTGGAAGACGCGACGCCCATCGGCCCCGGTTGCCGGACCTGTCGCCGCACGAACTGCCCCGCACGCTCGCTGCGCGGACCGTCGCAGACACCGGTCGACTAGGATCCCCGGGAACCGGCTTCGCGCTGCGGGCTTCTGCCCATCAGGATGCAACCGGAAGGAAAAATTCCATGACCGAAGAACGCATTACCGAACACAGGGACGAAAACGGCCAAACTCACACCACGCACACTATCGTAACCGATGGTGAGCCCAGGCGGGGTGGGGGAAGCACGATCCTGCTGATCCTGCTGGCGGTGGTGGCGATCATCGTCGCGATCTATTTCTTCAGCAATATGAGCAATGCCGAAGTCGCCAAGGACAACGCGATCGGCGACGCTGCAAGCCAGGTGGGCGACGCGGCCAATCAGGCAGGCGACGCCATCGAAGGCGCGGCAGACCGGGTTGCCCCGTCCGAATAAGCCGCTGTCGGGCGCAGGACCGCTGTAAAGTTTACCGACATTTCATCACTCGCGCGTAAGCCGGGCCCCTGAGAAATCGCGCAATTCCATGCGCGAGGAAGGGGCCTGGCGAAACGCGATGATCCGGCTTTTCAAACACTACATACCGCAAACGGTATTGCTGTTTGGCCTGTGCGATCTCGTTCTGCTTCTGCTGGCGGGCGATCTCGCCTGGCATCTGCGAGCGATGCAGATCGAGATGGACCCGGGCAGATGGATCGACCGGGCACTACCGATCCTCGGCTTTGCGCTGGTCTGTTCCCTGTCGCTGGTATCGGTGGGCCTCTACAGCCCCGAGGCCCTGCGCAGCCCGCGCTATGCCTTTGCGCGCGCGCTCGTCGCGCTGTCACTGGGCGGCATCTGCCTGGCCGTCGTCGATTTCATGCTGCCGACCGTCGGTTTCTGGCGGTCGACGCTGCTCTACGCGCTGGGGCTGAGCGCGGTGATGATCGGCCTTGCTCGCATCGCTCTGAGCTACACCTTCGATCGCGATCGCTTCAAGCGGCGCGTCGTCGTGCTCGGGGCCGGAACGCGCGCGGCACGGCTCAAGGCTTTGGCGGAGCAGGCCGACAGCGGGTTCGCCATCGTCGGCTTTATCTCGATGAACGAGGCGCACCGCGTGCTGCCCGAAGCCGTTCCGCGCGATCGGGTCGGCGATTTCGGTGCCTTCGTAACGCGGCGGCGGGCCAGCGAGGTCGTGCTGGCGCTGGAGGAACGGCGCAACGGCATGCCGCTGGCCGACCTGCTGCGGGTGCGCACGCGCGGCATCCCGGTGCAGGAAGTCTCCAGCTTTCTGGAGCGTGAGACGGGCCGGGTCGATCTCGATACGCTCAACCCCAGCTGGCTGATCTTCTCGGACGGGTTCTCCGCCGGGCGGCGCTATTCCAGCATTGCCAAACGCACCTTCGATATCGTGGTCAGTGGCCTGCTGCTGATCGTCTCGCTCCCCGTCATCGCGCTGTTCGCGGTGCTGGTGAAGCTGGATAGCAAGGGGCCGGCCTTCTTCCACCAGCAGCGTGTCGGCCTGTATGGTCGCCCGTTCTCGGTCGTCAAGCTGCGCTCGATGCGCACCGATGCGGAAAAGGACGGGGCCCAATGGGCCAGCGTCAACGATCCGCGCATTACCCGGCTTGGCCGCTTCATCCGCAAGGTGCGGATCGACGAGCTGCCGCAAACGTGGAGCGTGCTGAAGGGCGAGATGAGCTTCGTTGGCCCGCGGCCCGAAGTGCCGCAATTCGTGACCGATCTGGAAGACAAGCTGCCCTATTACGCCGAACGGCACATGGTGAAGCCGGGCATTACCGGGTGGGCGCAGGTGAACTATCCCTATGGAGCCAGCATCGAGGATGCGCGCCACAAGCTGGAATACGATCTCTACTACGCCAAGAATTACACGCCCTTCCTCGACCTGCTGATCCTGCTGCAGACCCTGCGCGTCATCCTCTGGCCCGACGGTGCGAGATGATCGGCCTGGGGCAAACCTGGCATGTCGTCGGCCTGGCAAGTGACACCGCCTGCGCGGTGATCTGTATCATCGGTGCAATCTGGCTCGCCAGGCAACCGCTGACCTGGCGCAAGGAACGCGTGGCGGGCGTGATCGCACTGGTCCTCACGGCGATGTGGGCAGGCGTGCTGGCGGCGCTGGGGCAGAACAGCCTGGGCACCGAAGCGGCGGAAAGCGTGCGCAACCTTTCATGGCTGGCCCTGCTGCACACGCTGTTCGCCACCGGCGTCGACCGGGAGAGCGCGCGGCGCGTGCAGCTGGTCATCGCCAGCCTCGTCTTTGCCGAAGTCCTGAGAAGCGTGGTGGTCGCCGTGGGCGCGATGGTGGACCTCGGCCCGCAGTTCGCGGTGTCGGTGCTGCGCGCCTCGGCACTGCTGCACATGCTGGTCGCGATCGGTGCGCTGGTATTGCTGCACAACCTCTATACCGGCGCTTCGCAGCAGGATCGTTCGGGCACCCGCTGGGTCGCCCTTTCGCTGAGCGCGCTGTGGGTGTTCGAGCTCAATTTCTACGCGGTGACCTGGTTCACCGCCGAAAATCCCGTGCAGATCGCCGCGATCCGTGGGCTGGTGCTGGGCATCGCGCTGATCCCCATGGCGATGGCGCTGGGGTCCGATGTGCGCGGCCTGCGCTTTCGTGCATCGCGCAATGTCGCGTTCCGATCGCTCTCGCTGCTGCTGATCTGCGGATACCTGATCGCGATGGCGGGAATCGCCCGCCTGCTCAGCCTGATCGAGGCCGATGGCGCGCGGCTCGCACAGGTCGGTTTCGTCGTCGCGCTGCTCACCGTGGCGGCCCTCTGGCTGCCTTCGACCCGGTTCCGCGCATGGCTGAAGGTAACCCTGCAAAAGCACCTGTTCAGCCACCGCTACGACTACCGCGCCGAATGGCTGCGGCTTGCCGAGACCGTGGGGCGCGGCGTGGATGAAGGCGATGCGCTGCACGCGCGCATTCCCAAGGCGCTGGCAGACCTCACTGAAAGCCCGTCCGCCGCGCTGTACCTGCCCGATGGCGAAGGACGCCTGACACTGGCGGAAAGCTGGCGCTGGCCGACGATGGCGGAAGATGGGCAGGCGCTGCCGCAGGAGATCGCCGGGTTCCTGCAACCCCGGGACTACGTGATCGATCTCGAACAATGGCGGCAGGGCAAGTCGGCAGCAGGCGAGGTCGCTCGGCTTCCCGCATGGCTCGACGGAGAGAGCGCGGCCTGGGCCATCGTGCCACTGCGCCATTTCGACCGGTTGCAGGGTGCCGTCCTCCTGGCTCGCCCGACCATCGACCGGCAGCTCGACTGGGAGGATTTCGATCTCCTGACCGCGGTGGGCCGCCAGCTCGCCAGCTATTTGTCCGAACAGGCAAGCCAGCGCGCGCTGATGGAGGCCGCCCGGTTCGATGAGTTCAACCGCCGCATGGCTTTCGTACTCCACGACATCAAGAACCTCGCCAGCCAGCTTTCCCTGCTGTCTCACAATGCGGAACGTCACGCCGATAACCCCGCATTTCGCGCCGACATGCTCAAGACGCTGAGCACCAGCACCGGCAAGCTCAACGCGCTGATCCAGCGGCTTGGCCGCTATGGCACCGTTAAAGAGGCGAAATTGGCGCAATTCGATCTTGCCGCCCTGTTGCGCGAGGTGATCCAGCGGTTCGTCCCACCGCACCGGATCGAACTGGCGGGCGTGGAATCCTGCGTGGTGCGCGGCGACCGTGACGGGCTGGAGCAGGCGCTGGTCCACCTGATCCAGAACGCGGTCGATGCCAGTCCGCGCAGCGCCCCTGTTTGCCTCGCGCTGCGATCCGAAACCACCATTGCATCGCTCGAGATCGTCGACGTGGGGGAGGGGATGGAGCCTGCCTTCGTGCGCGATCAGCTGTTCGCGCCCTTCGTCAGCTCCAAGTCCGACGGTTTCGGGATCGGCGCGCTCGAAGCGCGCGAACTGGTGCGCGCCATGGGTGGCCGATTGCAGGTGCAGTCGCGCGTCGGCCTGGGCACCCGTTTCACCATCGAACTGCCGCTGGCCGCCTGCGGCGGTGTGCCGAATACTTTACAGACCCGAGAGGCCGCCTGATGCGCGATCCGCAAGATACCACCCTGCCCAAACTGCTTATCGTGGAGGATGACGAGGGGCTCCAGGCCCAGCTGAAATGGGCGTTCGATGGGTTCGAGGTTTTCATCGCGGGCACGCGTGAGGAGGCGCTCGACATCTTACGCGCGGAGATGCCGCCGGTGGTCACGCTCGACCTCGGCCTGCCGCCCGATCCCGACGGGACGAGCGAGGGCTTCGCGGTGCTCAATGCCATCATGGCGATGGCACCGACGACCAAGGTGATCGTGGCGAGCGGGCACGGCGCGCGTGAGAGCACGCTCGATGCCGTGGCTGCGGGGGCGTATGATTTCTACCACAAGCCGCTCGATATTGACGGGCTGCAATTGATCGTTGGGCGCGCGCTCAACCTCCATCGGATAGAGGCGGAAAACCGCCGCCTCGCGCAGAAGGTGGGCAAGAACAAGACCGTGCTGGGCACGCTGATTACCGGTGCGCCCGAGATGGTTAAGGTCGCGCGCACGATTGAGCGGGTGGCGAGTACCGATGCCTCTGTCGTGCTGCTGGGTGCGAGCGGGACGGGCAAGGAATTGCTTGCCCGCGGGCTGCACGATGCGAGCCCGCGGCGCGATGGCGCCTTCGTTGCCATCAACTGCGCGGCGATCCCGGAAAACCTGCTTGAAAGCGAGCTTTTCGGGCATGAAAAGGGCGCGTTCACGGGCGCGGTGAAGACCACCGAAGGCAAGATCGAAAGCGCGCATGGCGGCACGCTGTTTCTTGACGAGGTGGGAGACATTCCGCTGCCCCTTCAGGTGAAGCTGCTACGTTTCCTGCAGGAACGCACGATCGAGCGGATCGGCGGGCGCAAGGCGATTGCGGTCGACACGCGGATCGTGTGCGCGACCCATCGCAATCTCGACGCGATGATCGCCGAAGAGACTTTCCGCGAGGATCTGTACTATCGGCTGGCGGAGATCGTGGTGACGATCCCCCCATTGGCGGAACGTGCGGGCGATGCCGGGCTGCTGGCCAAGGCGTTCCTGACCCGATTTGCGCGCGAGATGAACCCGCAGGTGAAGGGCTTCGCGCCCGATGCGCTCGCCGCGCTCGATAGCCATGACTGGCCGGGCAATGTGCGCGAGCTTGAGAACCGGGTGAAGCGCGGGGTGATCATGGCCGATGGCAAGCTGGTAGGGGCAGCCGATCTCGACCTGGCACCGCCGACGGACGATGGTGCCGTTGCGCTAAACCTGAAAGGCGCGCGCGAGATTGCCGACCGCCAGATGATCCGCCGCGCGCTTGCGCGGACGGAGGGCAATATTTCGGGCAGCGCCAAACTGCTCGGCGTGTCGCGGCCTACGCTGTACGACCTGCTCAAGCAGTACGACCTGCAGGCCTAGATTTCGTCGACCTCGGTTCCGTGCTTGCGGTTGTATCGCATCGACCACAGCAGAGAGATGCCGATCAGCACCGCACCGATCAGGCCGGTGATGCTTTCCGAAATGTGGAACTTGGCCGACAGCAGCATGATCAGGCCCAGCGCGATGATGGCCCAGAACGCGCCGTGTTCGAGGAAGCGATACTTGGTCAGCGTGCCCGCGCGCACCAGATGCACCGTCATCGACCGCACGAACAGCGCCCCGATGCTGAGGCCCAGCGCGATGATCAGCATGTTGTTGGACAGAGCGAAGGCCCCGATCACGCCGTCGAAGGAAAAGCTCGCGTCGAGCACTTCGAGATAGAGGAACCCGCCGAGGCCCGATCGCACCGCGCCTTCGGCCATCTTGCGGCGCTCCATCTTGTCCAGCACGGTGCCGATCGCATCGACCGCGATATAGGTCAGCAGGCCGAGGATGCCCGAGGTCAGGAACACCATCGCCTCATCGCCCGGCAGCATGGTGGAAATGCCGTAGAGCAGCAGCAGCAGAATGCCGATTTCCGCCGCCTTGATCTCCGAAAAGCGGCGCAGCGCCAGCTCCAGCCAGCGGATCCAGTCGACATCCTTGTCGCCGTCGAAAAAGAAGTTGAGGCCGACCATGGTCAGGAATGCCCCGCCGAAGCCGGCAATGCCGACATGCGCGGATGACACGATAGCTTCGTAACGTTCCGGGTCGTTCAGCGAGAGGTCGATGGCCGACAGAGGATCGAGATTGGCGGCAATCGCCACGATGGCGAGCGGGAAGACGATCCGCATCCCGAACACCGCGATCAGGATGCCCCAGGTCAGGAAGCGGCGCTGCCACTTCTCGTCCATTTCGCGCAGCACGGTCGCGTTGACCACGGCATTGTCGAAACTTAGCGATATTTCGAGGATCGAGAGCACCAGCACGATCCACAGCACCTGCGCCACGCCCGATGCGCTTCCGCCGCTGTTCCAGGCATAGATCCCGGCCGCGACGAAGCACACTGCGGTGAAGAGGAGCGAACCCCAATAATGTTTGAAAAGCGTGTTCACGAAATTCGCCGTCCGCGTGATGCCGGGGCGTGCCCGGTCTATTTGGGTTGGTAGGTCTGGTTTTCGGTGGGGAAAGTGCGCGCGCGCACTTCCTTCGCATAATCCTCGACATAGCCGGTAATCCGGTCTGCAAGGTCGCCATATTTCTTCACGAAGCGCGGCACGCGTTCGAACATGCCCAGCATATCGTCGGTAACGAGCACCTGGCCGTCGCACTGCGCCGACGCCCCGATGCCGATGATCGGCACGCCGACCGCCTGCTGCACCTGGATCGCGATCGGTTCGACCACACCTTCGACCACGATAGCGAAGGCCCCTGCGCGTTCCAGCGCCTTGGCATCGGCAACGATCTTTTCGGCTTCGGCATCGCTGCGACCGCGCGCGCCATAGCCGCCCAGCACGTTGACCGCCTGCGGCGTCAGCCCGACATGGCCCATCACCGGAATGCCGCGATGGACGAGGAATTCGACCGTTTCGGCCATCGCCTCGCCGCCTTCCAGCTTCACCGCCGCCGCGTTGCTGGCTTTCAGCAGCATGGCCGCGCTCTCGAACGCTTTTTCGGGCGAAGGCTCGTAGGCGCCGAAAGGCATGTCGACCACCACGACCGCGTGATAGCTGCCGCGCACCACCGCAGCGGCGTGGTTGGCCATCATCTCCAGCGTGACGGGAATGGTGGATGGCAGGCCGTAGATCACCTGGCCCAGCGAATCCCCCACCAGCAGCGCATCGCAATGCGCATCCAGCAGCTGTGCCTGCCGCGCGGTATAGGCGGTGAGCATCACGATCGGCTCTTGCGTCGTGCCGTCCTGCTTGCGCGCGCGCAGCTTTGGCACGGTCAGCCGCTTCATCGGCTGCGGGGTGGGAGTGGCGCGACTGGTCGCGGTATCGAGCTGAAAGGTCGTCGACATAGGCGCGTCTGCTAGCCCGCTATTGGGACAAACGCAAAGCGAACCCCTCGACGCAGGGCCGGAAACATTGCAGAAGCGTCGCGCAAAACAGGGTAAACCGCGCGCAAAGCGGGCAGGGAGAACAGATTTTATGGTCGCGACTTCGACGGGTGAGGGCTGGTCCTCACGTTCGGCTTTCATTCTTGCAGCGATTGGCGCTGCGGTTGGCCTGGGCAACCTCTGGCGCTTCCCGACGCTTGCGGGTGAAAGCGGCGGCGGCGCTTTCGTCATCTTCTACCTCGGCTGTGTGTTCCTGCTCGGCCTGCCGCTGCTGCTGGCCGAAATCTTTATCGGCAGGGCGGGGCAGACCGATGCCATCGGCTCGATCCGCCGGGTCGCGAAGGAATCGGGGGTTTCGCGCGGATGGGCTTCGGTCGGTGCACTCGGGGCGCTGGCGGCGTTCCTGATCGTGTCGTTCTATTCGGTCGTCGCGGGCTGGGTGCTCTATTACGTCGGTGTATTTGCGGGCGACTTCGTTTCGGCGGTCGGCGCGGGCGATCCGTTCCGCGGGGCCTTGCAAGGGCAGAGCCAGGACGAGATCGCCAATCGGCTGACCAACCTGTTCGCCAGCCCGGGCCTGCTGATCGCGATGCATTTCGCATTCATGGGCCTCACGCTGTTCATCGTGGCGCGCGGTGTTTCGGGCGGGATCGAGAAGGCGGCGACCTGGCTGATGCCGGCCTTTTTCGTGCTGCTGACCGGCATCACCATCTACGGGGCCGTGGTTGGCGACGTGAGCGAGGCGGCCGCATTCCTCTTCACGCCCGACTGGTCGCGCCTGACGCCCGAGGTGATGAACTCCGCGCTCGGCCAGGCGCTGTTCTCGCTCTCGCTCGGCGTGGCGGGGATCATCACCTATGGCTCGTATATTCGCGAAGGCACGCCGCTGGCCTCGACCGCAGTCATTATCGCTGTTGCCGACAGCGCCGTGGCGCTGATTGCCGGCATGATGATCTTCCCTATCGTATTTGCCGTAGGGCTCGATCCGGCCGCGGGGCCGACGCTGGTGTTCCAGACGCTGCCCTTCGCCTTCGAAGCGATGCCTGCGGGCTCGCTGATCGGGCTGCTGTTCTTCGTTCTGGTGCTGGTCGCGGCGGTCACCAGCTCGATTTCGCTACTGGAAGTGCCGACCGCGTTCGGCATCGGGGAGCTTGGCTGGAGCCGCACGACGTCGTCGCTGGTCTTCGGCGGGGGTGCCTTCCTGATCGGGATCGCCTGCCTGCTGGGCTACAACGTCTGGTCGGATGTGCGCCCGCTCTCGTTCTGGCCGATCTTCGCGGATACCGATATTCTCGACACGGTCGACGGGTTCACCGGCAAGATCATGCTGCCGCTGGGTGCCCTGCTGGTCTCGATCTTCGTCGGCTGGAAGGCGGATCGGCGGCTGCTGGAATCGGCCACGGAGCTTTCCGGCCCCATGTTCGCGCTGTGGCGCTTCCTGCTGGCATGGCTGTGCCCGATCGCGGTGGCGCTTATCCTGGTGACCGGGCTGTTCCCCAGCATTCTGGGATCGGCACCGCAGCTGTAAGAACAAAAAGGGGCGCGGGCCTTTGCAGGTCCGCGCCCCTTCGTATGTCTGGCGACTATGCGCGTTAGAGCGAGGTCTGCTTGACGTGCTTTTTCTCGGCATCGTCGTGCACGGTCATGCCCAGCGCCATCTTCGCGACGTTGAGCAGGTTCATGTCGCCATCCCAGATCTCGGCATCGCCCAGGTCCATGCGCAGGAAGGCGATGTTGGGATCGTCCTTGCCGCCTTCGTACCAGGCTTCCACGAAGTTGTTCCAGAACTGGTCGAAGCGTTCCTGGCTGTCTTCCTTGACGAGCGTGCCGTGGAAGCGCGCGAACATCATGTCGTCGCCCTTGAAGGTGGCGGTCGCCTTGCCGAGACGCATGAAATCGCTCTTCGTGTGGGTGAAGAACCAGATCGCGCTGTTCGCGTCCTTGTCCAGCTGCGGGGACATGGGCACGGCGCTGTCCGGTTTGCCGTCCAGCTGCAGGAAGAGGTAGGGCTGGTCGGCCAGCGCGGTCCAGAACTTCTTGCGCAGTTCGTCGGGATTGCCTTTTTCGGTTTTCATCGGGTTTCTCCTTGTGGAGCCAGAACGGACCAACGGCGCGGTTTGTTTCTGACCTTTCCATTCTTCGTGTCCGCGGGGCTTGCGGCAGGGATGGAATAGGAACATAGTAGGAACAAATGAGTCGTTCCACCATGATCCCAGACACTCCGATACCCGCCCTCGATACGGCTGCAGACCTTGCCCGGCTTGCCCATGAAGGGCGCTGGCAGCCGGGGCTGGGGGCGGTTGCGCAGTCGGAAATCTTCGCCTCTTCGCGCGACGCGAGCGGGGCGGGGGCGGCGCTGGCACTGGCGCTGGATGCGTGGCGCCATCGACCGCAAGAGGAAGGCGCCGAGGCGGAAGATCGCCGCGCGGTGATATGGGTGCAGACCCGCAGCGCGGCGAAGCGCGGCGGCCGCCCGTTTCGCCCCGGCCTGCCGCACGATATCCGCCACCGCCTGATCCATGTGCTGGTGGAAAAGGACGAGGACGCGCTGTTCGCGCTGGAAGAGGCGGTGCGCTGCCGCGATGTCGCCTTCGTCATCGGCGAGCTTGCGGGCGCTGCCCGTGCGCTCGATTTCACCGCTTCGCGCCGCTTGACGCTGGCGGCGGAGAGGCACGGCGTGCCGCTGACGCTGGTCCGGCTCGATGGTGCGCGCGATCTTTCCTCGGCCCGCCAGCGTTGGGCGGTGCAGCCTGCGCCATCTCTGCGCCCGCAGTGGAACCGCGATGCCCCGGGCGCACCCGCCTGGATTGCAGAGCTGTTCCGCGCGCGCAGCCATCCGCCGGGTACCTGGCGGTTGAGCGAGGATTCGGGGCGGTTGGTGGCGGAGCGAGAGACACCTTTTCATAGCGATCCAGCCGAAGTTGGAGAGGGGCGGACTGAGGCTTCGAATGCTGCATCCCCCTCTCCAGGCTCTGCTAGCTTCTTCGGAGCAAGCATCGCCATTCTCTCCCCCAAAGGGGAGAGGGTGAGTGGCTAAGCATGGCGCCCCGCCGCATCCTTTCGATCTGGCTCGCGGCTTTCGCGATCGACCGCTGGCGGCTTGCCGAGGGCTGCGCGCGGGGGGAGGGCGCGGACGCGCAGCCGCTGGTGCTGATCGCGGAAACGGCGCACGGCCCGCGCATCCAGGCAACCAACATCGCGGCGCGCAAGGCAGGCGCGCGGATCGGCACGATGCTCGCCGATGCGCGCACGCTGTGCCCTGCCATCGTGGCGGTGCCGGGCGATCCGGCGGGCGACCTGGCCGAGCTTGAACGGCTTGCCGTGTGGGCGCGCCGTTGGGGGCCGTGGTCCGCGCTCGATCCACCCGACGGCCTGCTGGTCGATCTGACCGCCGTGGCGCACCTGTTCGGCGGCGAGGCAAAGCTGCTGGCCGATGTCCACCACGCCTTCGATGCGCGCGGCTTTGCCATTCGCGCCGCGATCGCGCCCACGGCGGGTGCGGCCTGGGCGCTGGCGCATCACGGGCCGGATCGCAGCATTCTGGCGCCGCCCGCTTCTTCGTCACGCCCATGTTCGTCATCGCGAGCAACCGTAGGGAGCGCGGCAATCCAGGGTGCTGCGCGCAAGGGCCCTGAATCGCCACAGGGCTCCGCCCCTCGCGATGACGATGTCTCGTGGATGGAAGCGCGCCTGTCCGATCTGCCGGTGGCGGCGCTGCGGCTCGACGACGATGTGCTTACCGTGCTGCGGCGGCTTGGCCTCAAACGGCTGGGCGACGTCGCGACGGTGGGGCGCGATGCGCTTCACCGCCGGTTCCGCAATCGCAAGTCGCCCTCCGCCAACCCGCTGATCCGGATGGACCAGCTGCTGGGCCGCGTGCCGGAACCGCTGCTGCCGGTCGTCCCGCAGCATATGCCGCTGGTGCAGCGGCGGCTGATGGAGCCGATCCGCCACCGCGACCTGCTGGACACCGTGATGGCCGATCTGGCGCACGACATGGTGCGCGAGCTGGAAGGGCAGGGGCAGGGCGCCCGTCGCCTCGATCTGGGCCTGTGGCGGGTCGATGGCGAGGTGATTATGCGCACCCTCGAACTTGCCGCCGCCACGCGCGATCCGGCGCATATCGTGCGGCTGTTCAGCGAAAAATTGGGCGATATAGATGCCGGTTTCGGGATCGAGCTGGTCCGCCTGCGCGCCAGCTGGGCGGAGCCGCTGCCCGCCAATCAGGCCGACATCGAAGCCGCCGCGCAGCGCCACGGCACCTCGCTTTCCGCCTTTGTCGACCGGCTGACCACGCGCCTGGGGCCGCGCGCGGTGCGGCGCCCGGTGCTGCGCGGCAGCCATGTGCCCGAGCGCGCCCAACGCTGGCAGCCGCCGCTGGAGCCGGAGCCGCCTTCGCAGGACGAGCTGCGGTTCCATGCCCGCCCGCTCAAGCTGCTCGACCGGGCGGAGCCGATTGCGGTGCTCTACGCCTCGCCCGACGGGTTTCCGCAGCAGTTCCGCTGGCGGGGCGAAGTGCATCAGGTCGCGCGGGTCGAGGGGCCGGAGAGGATCGCGCCCGAATGGTGGCGCGAACGCGGCAATGCACGGCTGCGCGATTATTACCGGATCGAGGACGATACGGGTCGGCGGTACTGGATCTATCGCTATGGCATCGCGGGCGACGGGCGCGGCGGCGTGCCCGACTGGTTTCTGCAGGGGTTGTATGCGTAAGGCAGCCTGAGTTTCAGCCCAATGCGCTCCGCCCCAGTGCGCCTCAGCCGAAGACGGCCGGCCCGATCCACGAATAGATCAGCGTGATCAGGATGATGCCCACCAGGTTCAGCACCACGCCCCCGGTGGCCATCTGCCGGATGCTGACCACGCCCGTGCTGAACACGATCGCGTTGGGCGGCGTGCCCACCGGCAGCATGAAGGCGCAGGTCGCGGCCAGCGCGGCAGGGATCAGCAGGCCCATCGGGTCGATCCCGAGGCCCAGCGCCACGCCGCCCAAGATGGGTATGAAGGTCGCCGCGGTCGCGGTGTTGCTTGTCACCTCCGTCAGGAACATGACGATGGCCACCACCGCTGCGATCAGCAGGATCGGCGGCAGCGCGCCAAGCCCCGTCACCTGCTGCCCCAGCCAGGCATCGAGGCCGGACGCCGCCACCGCGCTCGCCAGGCTCAGCCCGCCGCCGAACAGCAGCAGCACGCCCCATGGAACTCCTTTTTCCGCATCGCTCCATTCCAGCACCGCTTCGCCCTTGCGGTCGCCCGGCAGCAGGAACAGCGCAATACCCGCGCCGATGGCGATCGCGGTGTCGTTCAGCTGCGCCCACCAGACATCCTCCGCCGCGCCGGAAAATTCCGCGATCAGCCCCGGCACAATCCAGAAGAACGCCGCCGATCCGAACGCCAGAAGCACCATCCTTTCGGCCCGGCCCATCCGCCCAAGCTTGCGAATCTGCCCCTCGATAAGGTCGCGTCCGCCTTCGATCTTCGGCAGATCGAAAGGGTACAGCACGCGCGTCATCAGCACCCACGCGACCAGCGTGAATACTGCCGCAATCGGAACGCCCACCATCATCCAGTCGAGAAATCCGATGTTCCGCCCGTACTCCACCGCCGCATAGCCCGCGACGATGGCATTGGGCGGGCTGCCCAGCAGCGTGCCGAGCCCGCCGATATTTGCCGACCATGCAATCGCCAGCATCAGGCAGACGCCGAAGCCGCGCAGCCGCGGATCGTCAGGCAGGCTCTGCTCGCCCGGCTCGCTACCCGGCTCGGCGTTCGCGCGGTCGCCGGTGCCAACCAGCGCGAGAATCGAAAAGCCGATCGGCAGCATCATCAGCGTGGTCGCCGTGTTGGACACCCACATCGAAAGAAACCCGGTTGCGATCATCATGCCCAGCACGATCATCCGCGGTTCGGTGCCGACGCGCCGCAAGGTCATCAGCGCGATCCGGCGGTGCAGATTGCACTTCTCCATCGCGATCGCGATCAGGAAGCCGCCGAGGAACAGGAAGACGATCGGGCTGGCATAGGGCGCCGTGGTTTCGCCGATCGTGCGCTGCGTCAGTGCGGGGATCAGCACGATCGGCAGCAGGGACGTGACAGAGAGCGGCAGCGCCTCGGTTATCCACCAGACCGCCATCAGCGTTCCAATCGCGGCGACGATCCGGCCATCGGCAGAAAGCTGCGTGGCCGCGCCGAGGGCGAGCCAGACACCGAATGCCAGCGCCAGGCCAAGGAAACGCATGATCCATTGCCGGTACGCGGGGCGTGCCGCATCGTCGCCATCCGCCGGCTCTGCATTCGCCTTACCCATCATCCGCGCCCGTTTTCCCGCTTGTTGCGTGTTTGGGTCGTAGATGGGCGAAGCAGACGGATTGCGTCAATGCACCGCGCAGATAGCTGTGTGGAAGCGCGCCGCTCAGCTGCCCGAGAACGGGGTGCCGAACACCCCCACCGCCAGCTCGGCCCACACCAGCAGCAGCACGGCGAGGATGCCGAGCACGGCGACGACGCAGAAGGTCGGCCGCCCGATGGTGCGGATGGCGAATTCGATGCCGAGCGCGGTGGTACCCAGCAGGGCCGTGGCCACGGCGAAATCGAATGGCGTCCAGTGCACCTCTCCGGTGAACTGCATTGCGATCAGCGGGGCGATGAGAATGGCGATAACCGAACCCCACAGCGCCATGCGCCACAGGCGGTTTGTCAGCCCGGAAGTGATCGAAAGATCGTCCATCATGCCTCTCCTCCAGGCCCGATCATGCACACGCCGACGGCGAACGGCAAGATCGGGAGCCAACCTGTGCATAAATCCGCAAAGCCCTGAAATCAAAATTTTTTGTACTTGTGCACGCCGGGGGCTAGCCAATCACCGGAACGGAACATAGAAAGAACATGTGAGCAGAGCCCCGATCCTTGACCGGCTGAAGATTCTCGCCGATGCGGCGAAGTACGATGCCTCCTGCGCGTCGTCCGGCACGGCGAAGCGCAACAGTACCGGGGGCGGAATCGGCAGCACCGAAGGCATGGGCATCTGCCACGCCTATGCGCCCGACGGCCGCTGCATCTCGCTGCTGAAGATCCTGCTGACCAACCACTGCATCTTCGATTGCCACTACTGCATCAACCGCAAGAGTTCGAACGTGCAGCGCGCGCGCTTCACGCCGCAGGAAGTCGCGGATCTGACGATCAGCTTCTATCGCCGCAATTATATCGAAGGGCTGTTCCTCTCCTCCGGCATCATCAAGAGCAGCGATCACACGATGGAGCAGATCGTGGAGGCCGCGCGGATTTTGCGCGAGGAGTATGATTTTCGCGGCTACATCCACCTGAAGACGATCCCCGAGGCGGACCCCGAGATCATCCATCGCGCCGGGTTCTATGCCGATCGCGTCTCGATCAATGTCGAATTGCCGACCGATGCCGGGCTGACGCGCCTGGCGCCCGACAAGGACGCGCGCCAGATCGAAGGCGCGCTGGGCAAGACCAGCAGCGATATCGTCGAAGCGAAGGATGCGAAGAAGCGGTTCAAGCACGCGCCGCGCTTTGCGCCTGCGGGCCAGTCGACCCAGATGATCGTGGGTGCCGACGCGGCGAGCGATGCGGATATCGTAGGCCGGGCGAGCCGGTTGTACGACAGTTTCGGCCTGCGCCGCGTCTATTACAGCGCCTTCTCGCCGATCCCCGATGCCTCCGCCGTGCTGCCGCTGAAGCGCCCGCCGTTGATTCGCGAGCATCGCCTGTATCAATCGGACTGGCTGATGCGGTTCTACAACTACCGCCCGCAGGAAATCATGCAGGCGACCGAAGCCGACGGAAACCTGCCGCTCGATATCGACCCCAAGCTGGCGTGGGCGCTGAAATTCCGCGAACGCTTCCCGGTCGATGTGAACCGCGCAAGCCGCGAAGACCTGCTGCGCGTGCCCGGGCTGGGGGTGAAGGCGGTGCAGCGTATCCTCGCCTCGCGCCGCCACCGTACCCTCAGGCTCGACGATGTGGCGCGGCTGACCGTGTCGCTCACCAAGGTGCGGCCCTTCATCTGCACGGTAGACTGGCGGCCGACGCTGCTGACCGACCGCGGCGACCTGCGCGCACTGCTGGCACCGAAGGCCGAACAGCTGGAGCTGTTCGCGGCGTGATTGTCCTTTTTCGTCATTGCGAAGACCCCGGACTTGATCCGGGGGAGGCGGCAATCCAGGGGCGTATCGCGCTTCGCGCTGGATTGGTTGGCCTTTGGCCGACTACGTCCCGCTACACTTCCAATGACGGTCGGCGGGAGCATTTCGCATGACCGCGCTCCAGAACGTCCGCCCTCACGCGCGCTACACCGTCCAGCTGCCGCGCAGCGACGATTTCGCCTTCTGGCGAGAGCGCGCGCGGGCGCTGATCCAGTGCGATGTGCCGCCGGACAAGGTTGCGTGGGTCGAACCGGGCGGCAGCGGCGATTTGTTTGCGGCCGACGGGATGCGCCTGCCCGCGCCTTCGGCCGACGCGCCGCCGGTGCGCGCCAGCAAGCGTTACCTCAGCCTTGCGACCAATGCCGCGCTGCACAGCGATCCGCAGCGGTTCGCGCTGCTCTATCGCCTGCTGTGGCGGTTGCAGGCCAATCCGCGGATCATGGAGGACAAGGCCGACCCGGATGTTCGCCGCGTGGAAGAACTCGCCAAGAACGTGCGGCGCGACAGCCACAAGATGCACGCCTTCGTCCGCTTCCGGCAGGTGGAAGAGGAAGGGGGCGCAGAGCATTACATCGCCTGGTTCGAGCCCGAGCATCATATCCTGCGCGCCAATGCCGGCTTCTTCCGGCGCCGCTTCGCGAGCATGCGCTGGTCGATCCTGACCCCGCAGGGCACGCTGCACTGGGATGGCGAGACGATGCGCGAAGGCCCGCCCGCGCAGAAAACGGACGCGCCGCACGGCGACCCGGTCGAGGATCTGTGGCGCACCTATTACGCGTCGATCTTCAATCCCGCGCGGCTGAAAGTCGGCGCGATGCTCTCCGAAATGCCACGCAAGTACTGGAAAAACCTGCCCGAGGCCGCGCTTATCCCGGAGCTGATCGCGGGCGCGCAGCAGCGCGAGAGCGCGATGGTCGCGGCGGGCGAACGCGATGACGGGGCGCGGCTGACAAGCCTTGCGGCGATCGGCGAAGCGATCGACAGCTGTCGCAAATGCCCGATCGGATGCCTCGATAATCGCGCGGTCATGGGGGAGGGGCCGGGCGATGCCGCCCTGATGATCGTCGGCGAGCAGCCGGGCGATGTCGAGGATATGGAGGGCAGGCCTTTCGTCGGCCCTGCCGGGCAGCTGCTCGACATGCATCTGGAACGCGCAGGCATCGACCGCAGCGCCGCCTACGTCACCAATACGGTCAAGCATTTCAAGTTCACGATGAGGGGCAAGCGGCGGCTGCACCAGTCGCCCACCGCGAAGGAAATCGATACCTGCCGCTGGTGGATCGAGAGCGAGCGCGAGCTGGTGAAGCCGAAGCTGGTGCTGGCCATGGGAGCCAGCGCGGCGCGCGGGATGCTGGGCAAGACGGTCAGCATTGCGAAGGCGCGCGGCGCGCCGATCATGCTCGAGGATGGCAGCGAATTGTGGATTACCGCGCATCCTTCCTACCTGCTGCGCCTCGATGGCGAGGCGCGGGACAGGCAGGCGACGCTGTTCGATGCCGACCTTGCGGCGGTGCAGGCGCGGTTGGCGGAGCTGGTGGAGGGTGGTGTCCCATGACCGTTCGTCCTGAGCTCGTCGAAGGGCGAACGGGGTGCGGCGTTCGCGGTTCGACAGGCTCACCACGAACGGGTGGGACAGCGAAATTGTCATGCCCGAGGCCCCGCTCACCCCCGACAAACGCCGGATAGAGATCGACCCCGATGCGATCGATCCGCCGCCGCCCAGCGCATTCGTAGAGCTCGGCCTTGTCAGCTGCTTCAGCTTCCTGCGCGGCAGTTCGGACGCGGTCGATCTGGCGCTGATGGCGCGCATGCTGGGCTACGACGCACTCGGCATTGCCGATACCAATACGATGGCGGGCGTGGTTCGCGTGCACTGCGAGGCGAAGACGCTCAAGCTGCGCCCGGTGATCGGCTGCCGGATCGAGACCGTGGAGGGGCTCGCCTTCCTCGCCTACCCGAAGGACCGCGCCGCCTATGGCCGCCTGTGCCGCCTGATCAGCCAGGGCCGGATGCAGACCATCGACGGTGAATGGCAGGATAAGGGCGTGTGCGAGATCGACCTCGCCATGCTCGCCGACCATGCTGAAGATGTGCAACTGATCCTGCTGCCGCCCGGCGATCTGGATGCGGAGTTCACGATTGCGGTGGCGAGCAACGTCGTTCCCTTTCGTCGTCGCGGCTCCCCGCTGGCTTCGGATGCCCAGCAGGAAAGCGGGGCCCCAAATCAAGTCCGAGGTGAAGACAAGGTAGACCTGACCGCTCCTTTCCCGGACATCCTTCCCCATCTCGCCGCGCAACTCCCCACGCTGCGCCACCTTGCCGCCGCCTACCTCTATCGCGGCGACGATATCGCCCGGATCGACCGGCTTGACGCCATGGCGCGCGCCCACGGCCTGTCGCTGCTTGCAACCAACGACGTCCATTATCACGCGCCAGAACGGCGTCCGCTGAATGACGTCATGACCGCAATCCGCCACAAGACGACCGTCGCGGCGGCCGGGCACCTGCTGCACGCCAATGCCGAAAGGCATCTGAAGTCGCCGGAAACCATGATCAGGCTGTTCGCCCGCTGGCCTCATGCCATCATGGCGTCACGCACGGTTGCGGATGCCTGCCGCTTCAGCCTCGACGAGCTGCAATACGAGTATCCCGACGAGATCCTGCCCGAGGGGATGACGCCGCAGGCGTTTCTCGAACAGGAGACATGGGAGGGTGCAAAATCACGCTATCCCAGTGGCTTGCCGGAAAATGTTCGTGTAACGCTTGAAAAAGAGCTGGCGCTGATCGGCAAGCTGGATCTGGCGCGCTATTTCCTGACCATCAAGGATATCGTCGATTTCGCGCGCACCGGTGTCGACCCGCCGATATTGTGCCAAGGGCGCGGCAGCGCGGCGAATTCGGCGGTGTGCTACGTGCTTGGCATCACCAGCGTCGATCCGGCGAAACACGCGCTGCTGTTCGACCGTTTCATTTCGGAGGAGCGCAAGGAGCCGCCCGATATCGACGTCGATTTCGAGCATGAGCGGCGCGAGGAGGTGATCCAGTACCTCTACCGCAAATATGGCCGCCACCGCGCGGGCCTGTGCGCCACCGTCATCCACTACCGCCCGCGCATGGCGATCCGCGAGGTGGGCAAGGCCATGGGGCTGTCCGAAGACGTCACCGCGTCGCTCGCGCGCACGGTGTGGGGTGGCTGGGGGCGCGAGATCGGCGAGGACCACGTGGCGGAAACGGGCATGGACGTGGCCGATCCACACCTGAAGCGCGTTCTGAAACTCACCAGCCAAATGATTGGAATGCCGAGACATCTCAGCCAGCATGTCGGCGGGTTCATTCTCACCCAGGGCGATCTGACCGAGACCGTGCCGATCGGCAATGGCGCCATGCCCGATCGCAGCTTCATCGAGTGGGACAAGGACGATATCGAGGCGCTGGGCATCCTGAAGGTCGATGTGCTGGCGCTGGGCATGCTGACCTGTATCAAGAAGTGCTTCGACCTGCTGGAGGATCACCACCAGCGCCCGCTGCAGCTTGCCACCGTGCCGCGCGAGGACCCGGAAACCTATGCGATGCTGCGCAAAGGGGATTCGCTGGGCGTGTTCCAGGTCGAAAGCCGCGCGCAGATGAACATGCTGCCCCGCCTGCGCCCACGCGAATTCTACGATCTGGTGATCCAGGTCGCGATCGTGCGGCCCGGCCCGATCCAGGGCGACATGGTGCATCCCTACTTGAAGCGCAGGCGCGGCGCGGAGCAGGTGGTGATCCCCGCGCCATCGCCCGAACACGGCCCGCCGGACGAGCTGTCCAGCATCCTCGAACGCACGCTGGGCGTGCCGATCTTCCAGGAGCAGGCGATGAAGATCGCGCTGGATGCCGCGAAGTTCTCGAGCCTCGAAGCCAACCGCCTGCGCAAGGCAATGGCCACCTTCCGCAGCCGCGGTATGGTGGACGAGCTGCAGGACATGATGGTCGAGCGGATGGTGAACCGCGGCTACGACCGCGACTTTGCCGAACGGTGCTTCAACCAGATCCGCGGCTTTGGCGAATATGGCTTTCCCGAGAGCCATGCCGCCAGCTTTGCGCATCTCGTCTACGTGTCGAGCTGGCTCAAGTGCCATTTCCCGGCGGCCTTCGCCTGCGCGCTGCTCAACTCGCAGCCGATGGGCTTCTACGCGCCCGCGCAGATCGTGCGCGATGCGGCGGAGCATGGCGTTGGCGTGCTGGCGGCGGATGTGAACGCGTCGGACTGGGATTGCACGCTGGAACAGCGCGGTGAAGCAGACGAGGCGAAGCAGGGCCGGCTCGACAGGCATATCGCGCTGCGCCTTGGCCTGCGCCAGATAGACGGCCTGCCCGAGCACGTCGCGGCAAGGCTGGTGGCGGAGCGGGCCGAGCGCGGGCCGTTTCGCGACGTCGCGGACCTGCGCGACCGGGCGGGGCTAAGCCCTGCGCATATCGAACGGCTCGCCAGTGCCGATGCCTTCCAGTCGCTGAATCTGCCGCGCCGCCAGGCGCTGTGGGATGCGCGCAGCCTGATCGCTTCGCCCGACCTGCCGCTGTTCCGCGCAGCGGCGGAACGTGACGAAGGGGCGGAGAAGGCGCACACCCGGCTGCCCACCATGCCGCTTTCCGAAGAGGTCGTGGCCGATTACCAGACCACGCGCCTCAGCCTGAAGGCGCATCCGATGGCCTTCCTGCGTGCCGATCTGGCGGAGCGCGGCTTCGTGCGCGCGTGCGACCTGCGGGCGCGCAAGTTCCGCAGCATGGTACAGGTGGCGGGCGTAGTGCTGATCCGCCAGCGGCCGGGCAGTGCCAAGGGCGTGTGCTTCATCACGCTGGAGGACGAGACCGGCGTGGTGAACCTGGTCGTCTGGCCCGACCTGAAGGAAAAGCAGCGCAAGGTGGTAATGGGTTCGCGCCTGATGGAGGTGCGCGGGCGCGTGGAGTACGACGACGAGGTGATCCACGTCATCGCCCACCACATGACCGATGCCTCGCACCAGCTGTCGCGCCTTTCGGACGACGAGCTGAATTATCAGCTGGCGCGTGCGGATCATGTGAACAATCCATTGCCCTCCAGCGGGTCGGGCGGGAAGGCCAATCCCCGCGACGATCTTCGCTCGGGCGCGGACGATCCCGCCCATCAGGGGGCGATCCGCCCGCGCGACCTGATCGACGAGCTGCCAGCCACCGGCGGCCATCCGCGCAATGTCCGGATCATTCCCAAATCCCGCGACTTTCATTGAGGATGCCCGGTCCCAATCGCAATCTCCCCGCCCTCAGGCGCCTCGCGCGGTTCGCACGCGCCATGGCGCGGCTGTCTGCCGATCGCCGGGTGATCGCGCTGCTGGTGATCTTCGCCATGTTTCTTGCGGGGCGCGCCTGGCTGGCGGAGAACCCGGGCAGCAATCCGTGGGCTCCGCTGGACCTGAACGATGAAGCGGGCTGGGCCACCCGCGCCAAGATCGCCGCGCTGCGCGATGATCCGGCGCAGTGTCGCGCCGTGCTGGAGCGCAGCGAGGTCGCCTTCACCTCGCTCGACCCCGTGGGCGAGGCGCCGTGCCTGCGCGAGTACCGCACCCGGCTCGATGGCTTTCCCTATGCGGGCGACCGGCCCGACACGACCTGCGCGATGGCCGCGGCGCTGGAAATCTGGCGGCGCGACAGCGTGCAGCCTGCTGCGCAAGAGATATTCGGGCAGGATGTCGCCCGAATCGAACATTTCGGCAGCTTCAGCTGTCGCCGCCTCTACGGCCGCGATGAGGGGCCATGGAGCGAACATGCCACCGCCAACGCGATCGATATTGCCGGATTCGTGCTGGAAGACGGCACGCGCATCGTGCTGATCGAGGATTGGGACAGGGAAGGGGACAAGGCCCGCTTCCTGCGGCGCGTCCGCGATGGCGCGTGCCAGGCCTTCGGCACCGTGCTGTCACCCGACTATAATGCCGCGCATCGCGATCACTTCCACCTCGATCAACACAGCCGGGGCCTGGGCGGGGTGTGTCGCTAGCGAAGCCGGGCGGCATCTGACGCTGTCCTACAGCGGGGTGGATATGCCATGCCCACCCGATGCCGACGCCAAGCTGCACGCTACCCGACCGGCGAGCCCTCGTGCCCCATCGCAGGTCACGGACCGGGGGCACTTTTGTGCCTCATAACACTGTGTCAGGTGTGTCACGGCAGCGCTTTCCATTCGCCGTGAAAGCATGCCGCGGTGGGCATGCGGCGCGCATTCTACACCGCTTCGAGCGCGTATCCGGCAGACCGCACGGTGCGAATCGGGTCTTTCGCTCCGTCCACTTCGAGCGCCTTGCGCAGGCGGCGGATATGCACGTCGACGGTGCGCAGCTCGATATCGCTGCCGGTACCCCATACCCCGTCGAGCAACTGGCCACGGCTGAACACGCGGCCGGGGCTTTCCATGAAGAACTTGAGCAGGCGATACTCGGTCGGCCCCAGCTGCAGGCTGCGCCCGCGCCGTTCGACCTTGTGGGCCACCGGATCGAGCTGGATGTCGCCCACCTCGATCGTCTCCCCGGCCAGCGCCGGGCGTATGCGGCGCATCACGGCGGCAACGCGCGCGAGCAGCTCGCGCGGCGAAAACGGCTTGGTCAGGTAATCGTCCGCCCCTGTTTCCAGGCCACGGATGCGATCGTCCTCCGCCTCGCGCGCGGTGAGCATGATGATGGGGACATGCGCGGTCTGCTTGTCGCGGCGCAACCGGCGACAGACCTCGATCCCGCTGGTGCCTTCGATCATCCAGTCGAGGATCATCAGATCGGGCACGTCCTCGCTCGCCATCAGCAACGCTTCGTCGCCATCGGCGGTCACGCGGACCTCGTAGCCTTCGTTGGCGAACCGGAATTCGAGCAATTCGGCCAGCGCCGGATCGTCTTCGACAAGGATGAGCTTCGCTGCAGGCACGGTTTCTCTCGTCTCTCGGCGGCACTCGCAGCTTTGCGCTCGCCGCTAGATGGTGTCAGCTTTCTTCGACATCGTCGTCGATGGGGTACGACCCTGTGGCCGCAAAATACACCATTTCCGCAACATTGGTCGCATGATCGCCGATCCGCTCGATATTGCGGGCCACGAACAGCAGCTGCGCCGCACTCGAAATCGTCGCAGGATTTTCGACCATGTGGCTGACAAGATTGCGGAAAACCGAGTTATAGAAAGCGTCCACCTTCTTGTCGGCGGCGATCACCTCGCATGCCAGCGCGGGATCGCGCGCGGCGTAGGCGGTGAGCACGTCGTGCACCATTTCGGCCGCGACATCGCCCATCGCGGGCAGCAGGGTCAGCGGCTCGAACCGGTTGCGCCCTTCGATCCGGCCTACGCGCTTGGAGATGTTCTTCGCATAGTCGCCGATCCGTTCGACCACCCCGGCAATCTTCAGCGCGGCGACCACTTCGCGCAGGTCGTCCGCCATCGGGGCGCGCAGGGCGATGATCTTCACCGCCAAGCGGTCGACCTCAAGCTCCAGCGTGTCGAGCTTGCGGTCGTCTGCCACGATCTTCTCGGCGAGCTTTTCGTCCCCCCGGATCAACGCATCGAGCGCGCCTTCCAGCGCGGTCTCCGCTAGGCCGCCCATCTCGGTGATCAGCCCGCGAAGCCGCGTGATGTCTTCGTCAAATGCCTTGACCGTGTGTTCGGCGTTCATCCGTAGCGCCCCGTAATATAGTCTTTGGTCCGCTCTTCGAGCGGATTGGTGAAAATCTGATCGGTCGGCCCATATTCCACCATCTTGCCGAGGTGGAAAAACGCCGTCCGGTGGCTGACCCTGGCAGCCTGCTGCATCGAGTGCGTGACGATGACGATAGCATACCGGCCCGCAAGATCATCGATCAGTTCTTCGATCTTGGCGGTCGCGATGGGATCGAGCGCGGAGGCCGGCTCGTCCATCAGGATCACTTCGGGGTCGACCGCGATTGCCCGCGCGATGCACAGCCGCTGCTGCTGCCCGCCGGACAGTGCGGTGCCCGATTCGCCGAGGCGATCCTTCACCTCGTTCCACAGGCCCGCGCGTTGCAGCGATCGTTCCACGATCTCGTCCAGCTCGCTCTTCCCGCTGGCGATGCCGTGGATCTTGGGGCCGTAGGCGATGTTGTCGTAGATCGATTTGGGGAAGGGGTTCGGCTTCTGGAACACCATGCCGACCCGGGCGCGCAACTGCACCACATCCATCCCGCTGGAATAGATATTCTCTCCATCGAGCTCGATATTGCCTTCGACCCTGGCCGAGGCGATCGTGTCGTTCATCCGATTCAGCGTGCGCAGAAAGGTCGATTTTCCGCAGCCGGAAGGGCCGATAAACGCGGTGACGTACTTGGTCGGGATGTCGATCGAGACATCGTCGATCGCCTTCTTGTCACCATAGTAGACCGAAACGTCGCGCGCGCGCATCTTCGCTTCGGCCTTGTCGTCCATGTCGTGGATTACGGTCACCAGGTTTTCTCGAACTTGTTACGCAGGTAAATGGCGAAGGCATTCATCAATAGCAGGAACAGTAGCAGCACGATGATCGCCGCGCTCGTCCGTTCTATGAAGCCGCGGTCGATTTCATCCGACCACAGGAAGATCTGCACCGGCAGCACAGTGGCGGGCGCAGTGAAACCATCGGGCGGGGTCGCCACGAAGGCCCGCATCCCGATCAGCAGCAGCGGAGCCGTTTCGCCCAGCGCGCGCGCCATGCCGATGATCGTGCCGGTGAGAATTCCGGGCAGGGCGAGCGGCAGCACGTGGTGGAACACCACCTGTACCGGAGACGCGCCAACTGCCAGCGCACCATCGCGGATCGACGGCGGCACGGCCTTGATCGCGTTGCGGCCCGAGATCACGATCACCGGCATGGTCATCAGTGCCAGCGTCATCCCGCCGATCAGCGGCGCGGATCGCATGTTGGGGAATATCCACAGGAACACCGCGAGGCCAAGCAGGCCGAAGATGATCGAAGGGACCGCCGCGAGGTTGTTGATCGAAACCTCGATAATGTCGGTCCAGCGGTTCTTGGGCGCGTATTCTTCCAGATAAAGCGCCGACAGCACGCCGATCGGGAAGGCCAGCGCCAGGGTGACGATCATGGTCAGGATCGAACCCTTGAGCGCACCCCAAACGCCGACCTGCTGCGGGTCGGTGGCGTCGGACCGGGTCAGGAAGCCCCAGTCGAATCGCTTTGCCAGATGGCCATCGCGCTCCAGCCGATCGGCCAGCGCCTGCATCTCGGGCGCGCCCTCGCCGTCCATCCCCATCGCCAGATCGCCACTGGCCGCCAGCCAGAAGGTTTCCTGCCCGTTGATCATGGCAGGCCGCTCGGTCAGTTGCTTGGCGACTTCGCGCCAGGCTTGCGGGCTTACCTCGCTGGCACCTTCCGGCCCCAGCGCCTGCTCGGCGGAATATTCCACGATCTGGGGCAGGCCCTGCATTTCAAGGGTCTGCACTGCGGTCGGCTCGCTGAGCGTCGCTTCGTCGCCCGCGAGGCCGGATTGCGCAAAATCGATCGGCACCTGCAATTCGGCCCGCTGGAAGCCGCCGATGCCGTTCACGGTCATGTTGGTGAGCAGGATGAAGAGGATCGAGATCGAAACGAGAATCGCGAACAGGCCGAACAGCTTGAACCGCCGTTCCTGTGCGTAGCGTTGCTTCAGACGCTTCTCGAACGCTTCGCTGCGGGTCGGCTGCCCCTCGGGTGGCTGTGCGGACTTACTCATAGGCCTCTCGGAAGCGTTTGACGACGCGCAGGGCGATGAAATTGAGCGCCAGCGTGACCATGAACAGGACGAAGCCGAGCGCAAAGGCGCTGAGCGTGGCCGGGTGGTCGAAGCTGCCTTCGCCGGTCAGCAGGGCGACGATCTGCACGGTCACCGTCGTCATCGCCTCCAGCGGATTGGCGGAAAGGTTGGCGGCGGTAGAGGCGGCCATGACCACGATCATCGTCTCGCCGATAGCGCGGCTGACCGCCAGCATCACGCCGCCGACGATGCCGGGCAGTGCAGCCGGGATCAGCACCTTCTTGATGGTTTCGGACTTGGTCGCGCCCATTGCCAGGCTGCCGTCGCGCATGGAGCCAGGCACTGCGGCGATGCTGTCGTCCGCCATCGAGGACACGAAGGGAATGATCATCACCCCCATGACAAGGCCTGCGGCCAGCGCGCTTTCGGAAGAGGCGTTGGTGATGCCTACCGCCTGCGCGGCATCGCGGATCATCGGGGCCACGGTCAGCGCGGCGAAATAGCCGTAGACCACGGTCGGCACGCCCGCGAGAATTTCCAGCGCGGGCTTGATGATCTTGCGCCAGCGCGGGCTGGCGTATTGCGTGAGGTAGATCGCACTCATCATGCCCAGCGGGATCGCCACGATCATGGCGATGATCGCGCCGATGAAGATCGTGCCCCAGAACAGCGGGATCGCGCCGTAGCGGTCGCCCTGCGGCGCCGTTGGGCTGGACATTGGATCGGGGTTCCAGCTGGTTCCGAACAGGAAATCGACCGGGGAGACCATGCCGAAGAAACGGACGGTCTCGAACACCAGGCTGGCGAGGATGCCAAAGGTGGTGAGGATCGCGACCAGCGAGGCGAGCAGCAACAGGGCCATCACCGCGCGCTCGACCCTTACCCGCGCACCGAAAGCGGGCTTGATGCGGCTATAGGCCCACAGGCCGAGGATTGCGGCCATCGCAATACCGAAGCCCACACCAATCAGTGTGTAGAACAGCGTCGCTTCGCGAAACGGTTCGACCAGGTCCCGCGCCTGCGGAGTGAACACCGCCGCTGCGCTGCCGCGGGCCACCGCCTGCGCCTCGGCCAGGATCGTCTGCCGCTGGAAACCGAATTCGGGCAGGTTCTGGCCTGCCGGAGTGGCGAGAACCCATTGCTCGATCAGGATCGGGGAGAGCACGCTCCACAAAACCGCGAACAGGGCCAGCGGCACGGCGACCCAGATCGCGACATACCAGGCATGATAGCCGGGGCGCGCGACAACTTCGCGCGGGGCGGCGGCACGCGAGAAGGCGCGCGCCTTCGCACGTCCGGCCAGCCAACCGGCAAGGCCGAGCCCCAGGGCAATCAGGAACAGAAACGCAGGAGACATACTGCGGCGAGATTCCTTCAATTCTCAATGCGAAGGCATCGCCGCTCAGGGCGCCCCCGGCCATCGAAAAATGGTGTGAAGTGCCGGTCCTAATCCGACCGGCTTCACCCGTTGTTGAAACTATGTGTCACTGTGATGACACCCGATCATGAAGCGGTCCGGTTATCTCCTTCATTCGGGCGGTCCTGGCCGGATTGCGATGCATCCCCGGTGGCGGTCGCAAGCGGCGATACGGGAGAGACTTCGCCCGTGCCATCGCGCGGCAACCGGACGATCACGGTGGTGCCTTCGCCAAGTTCGCTTTCGATATCCAGCCTGCCGTGATGGCGTTCGACGATGTGCTTCACGATCGCCAGGCCGAGGCCCGTTCCGCCCGACATACGGCTGCGACCCGGATCGGTGCGATAGAATCGGCGGGTGAGGTGAGGCAAGTGCTCGGGCGCGATTCCTTCGCCCTGATCCTTCACCACCACCTTCGCCTCGCCCATTGCCGTTTCGCTCAGCTCGACATGCACGGGCGTACCCGGTCTGCCGTATTTCAGTGCATTGTCGACAAGGTTGCGGACCAGCTGTTCGAGCTGCTGCGAGTCGCCCCGAACCGTGAATTCGCCATTGTGAGTGACGTGGACACGGTCCGCACGATCCGGCCCGGCCCCTTCGCGCGCGGACCGTTCGACCAGTTCGTTCAGCGGTATCGCGGTCTCCGGGCGGTCGTGCTTTTCCGCCTCGACGCGCGACAGCGACATGAGATCGCTGACCAGATTCTGCAGCCGCCGCGCCTCGCGCTGGATGGTGTCGAGGAACTTGCGCGCCGTCTTCTCGTCGATATCCGCAGGATGCTCGCTCAGCGTCTCGGCATAGCCGATGATCGACGCCAGCGGGGTGCGAAGCTCATGGCTGGCGTTGGCCACGAAATCGGTATGCGCGCGGCTGACATCGGATTCGGCGGTCTTGGAAATCAGCTCGATGACGGACGTCTTCCTGTCGAGCGCATAGCGGATGACGCGCCAGACATCGCGGCGGCGGACCAGGCCGGTAACGATGGCCTCGCCATTTCCCTCGCGGTTCATCATCGCGACCGCATTGGGCTGGCGGATCGCCACGCGGACATCCTGCCCGACGACATGTTCGCCCAGCAGATTGCGGGCGGAGGCATTGGCCATCACCACCCGGGTGCGATCCACCAGCAAGAGCGGCGATTGCGCGTTTTCAATCATCCCGGTCAGATTCTGGCGGGACATCGCGTCCTCGTCCAACTCTGCCTCCACCACCCGGTCGGCGGGCTGGCTGATCCACAGCGTGAGGCACCAGACCAGCCAGATCGCCAGCGCGTAAGGCAGCGCAAAACCTGCAAACATCAGAAGAAATGCGCTGGACGTGGCGATGATCAGGCCAGGCCAGGGCAAGGCGCGCGGCGTTTCCATGGCTGGGGGCCTAGGGGGATTCGCGCCCGTATGCCAGAGCACTGCACCAGCCCGCGGCGCTGGAGGATGACTTATCCCGAAGAGAAGCCCGCAAACTTCACTGCCTGTGCGCCAGCAGACGGGACCTCCCCTGTGCAGGGGGAGGGGGAGGATGCGGGAAATGGGGAGGGCGATCGACTGGCATTGCCTGCCTGTCATCCGGATGGTGACCCCTACGGGAATCGAACCCGTGTTTCAGCCGTGAAAGGGCCGCGTCCTAACCGCTAGACGAAGGGGCCACATCCGGAACAGCTTCTGGCGGGTCGGCAAAAAGGCCGTTAGCGCCGAAGCGAGCCGCGCACTTAGGGAGGTGCGGAGAATCGGTCAAGCCCACAATCGTTCGAAATTACGGTTCGACGAGTGCAGCGTCCTCCAGATGCAGTTCCGCGCGCGGCATATTGGCCCACGTATCCACCTTGGCGCGGCCCGCCAGCCACAGGCGCGTGCCAGGGTGTAGCGCCAGCATAGCCTGGCCCCAGTCGGTATCCGCCACCCGGAACGCGATCGCCTTTATCGAGCCGCCATCGCGCGATCCCGCCACCAGCCGCACATGATCGGTGCCCACCCGGTCTACCTTCACCAGATGGACCGGCCCGATCGCGATGCGTGGACCGGGCCAGCCCATTCCATAGGGCCCGCCGCGTTCCAGCGTCTCGATCAGATCGACGGTGAGCCCGCGCGGCCCCAGCGACAGGTCGAAACCGAGCGATGCCTCTGCACTTGCCGCCGCAACCTGCTTTTCAAGCCGCGATTCGAGCCAGTCGGCGAAGGCTTCCAGCTTGTCGACGTGCACGGTCAGCCCGGCGGCCATTGCGTGGCCGCCTCCAGCCTTCAGCAGCCCTTCTTCGCACGCGGCCATGATCGCCGCGCCCAGATCGACGCCTGGGATCGACCGCCCTGAACCCTTGCCGATACCGGTCTTGCCATCGCGCGCGATCACCAGCGAAGGCTTGCCGGTCTTTTCCTTGATCCGCCCGGCGACGATCCCGATCACGCCGGGGTGCCAGCCTTCGCCGTGCACTATCCGCACCGCGCGGTTGCCTTGCCCGGCCAGCTGGGCCTCGCCTGCCTCCTGGACCTCCGCCTCGATCGCGCGGCGTTCCTCGTTCAATTGCGATAGCTGCGCGGCGATCTTCGCGGCCTCTTCGGCATCCTCGGTGGTCAGCAACCGGACGCCCAAAGTCGATTCGCCCACCCGGCCGCCAGCGTTGATTCGCGGACCCAGCGCGAACCCGAGATCGGAGGCGATGGGCGCGCGCGACAGCCTGCTGGCGTCGATCAGCGCGCTCATCCCGGTATTGGCGCGCTTGGCCATGACTTTCAGGCCCTGCGCCACGAAGGCGCGGTTCAGCCCATGCAGCGAGGCGACATCGGCGACCGTGCCCAAGGCCACCAGATCGAGCAGGCCGCGCAAATCGGGCTCGGTCCGGTCCTTGAAATAGCCGCCTTCGCGCAGTTTTCGCACCAGTGCGATGGCGACCAGAAAGGCGACGCCGACCGCGGCGAGATGGCCGTGCGCTGCGGCGTCGTCTGCCTCGTCCAGCCGGTTGGGATTGACCAGAGCGACCGCCGCCGGCCGGTCCGGCGAGCACTTGTGATGATCGATCACGATCACGTCGACCCCGGCATCGCGCGCTGCGGAGAGGGCTTCGTGCGCCATCGCGCCGCAATCAACCGTCACGACGAGGCTGGAGCCTTCCTCGCCCAGTTTGACCAGCGCCTCCCCACTGGGGCCGTACCCTTCCAGCAGGCGGTCGGGAATGTAATATCCCGCCTCGTGCCCCAGCATGCCGAACAGAC
Source organism: Erythrobacter sp. (assembly GCA_009993635.1). GTDB lineage: Bacteria > Pseudomonadota > Alphaproteobacteria > Sphingomonadales > Sphingomonadaceae > Alteriqipengyuania. The sequence goes on from JAACTC010000005.1 coordinate 241,439, forward strand.
GGATCAGCAGCGCGGCAGAGGTGGCTCCATCGACGTCGTAGTCGCCGTAGATCGTCACCCGTTCACGCGTCAGGATCGCTTGCGCCATCCGCTCCGCCGCGACTTCCATATCCTGAAAGATGGCCGGATCGGGCAGGAAAGCGGAAAGCTTTGGGTCGCGCTGGCGGGGCAGGTCGTCCCGCGTCACTCCGCGCGCGAGCAGCAATTGGGTGAGGATGTCGTCTTCCAGCCCCGATGCGCCGTCATAATGGTTGCGGCCGCCGCGCCAGCGCCAGCTTCGCCCGCCGAGCGAACGCTCCACGCCGCATACATGAGTAGTCGCAAGGGTTGCCATCGCCTCAGTCTAGCGCGCATCGACACCAGAACAAAGCGCGCACCGGTTGACTTTCGACAGCGGCATCGGAGGGTGCGGGAATGGATGCACGCACTCTGTTGATCGCATGGCACAGCCGCACCGGGGGTAGCGAGGCAATGGCGCACGCAGCCGCAAGGGGTGCCGGGGATTCGGCACGATTGCTGCCGGCGTCAAAGGTGCAGCCGCAGGATATTCTGGACGCAGGGGGATACCTGTTCGTCTGCCCCGAAAACCTCGCCACGATGAGCGGGCAGATGAAGGAAATGTTCGACCGCTGCTATTACCCCGTACTCGGCAAGATCGAGGGCCGCGCCTTTGCTACCATCATCGCGGCCGGATCCGACGGCGAAGGGGCGCAGGCCCAGATCAATCGCATTGCGCAGGGCTGGCGGCTCAAACGTGTGGCCGAACCGATGATCGTCTGCTTCGATGCGCAAACGCCGGAAGACATTCTCGCCGCGAAAACCGTGCCCGAGGCGCGACTGGAAGAATGTGTCGCCCTGGGCGAAGCTTTGGCCGAAGGCCTCGCCATGGGGGTGTTCTGAGCATTCTGGGCGCGCGATTCAACGTCATGCAATTCGGGCACGGCGCACCCATCTGCTCTCGACGCACCGGCCTGCTTTGCGCAATGCAGATCGGGGCTATGGAGTCGCGGGAAGGGTAGGCAGGAATGGTCGATGGCGTGGGTTTGCCTGTTGCCGAAACGGTCGGCGATGACTTGCTGCTGCTGTTCGCGAGCAACACTCGCCCGACGGCCCGCCAGCTGCGTGATTCCTGCGAGCATAGCGGGCTGGCCGATCTCGCCGGGCCGGATCTGGTCGAGCATGAAACCGCGGTCGACATTGCCCCGCCAACCGGCATCTCGCTGTTGAGCAGCGGCCTGATGTTCGATGTGGTCGGGCTGGCCCCCGGTCCGGCAGCGCCAATTCCGGAGATGGGCGAGGCGCCGGAGATGCGCGGTGCGATCCTCCCGTCGCGGACGGACGCGATATCGCTAAGGCTTGGCCCGCATATTGCTGCAGGCAAACGCAACCTTGCGATCCTGCGCGAATGGTTCGCGCTGGCGCAGAAGATAGGCGACACTTTCGGCGCGATCGGATTGTGCTGGGTGCCCGGCCTGGTTTCCCTGGAGCCGGACGATCTGGCCCGCCAGCTTTCCGCGTGGGATTTACGCGGCGAAGTGCCGGTGAGCCTGCTCGCCAGTTTTCGCCGCACGCTCGACGGGGCGCTGCAGAGCCACGGCCTCAGCTACCTGACCGGGCAGGAATTGCGGATCGAGCCGCAATTGATGCGGGGCGGGGAAGATGCGCTTTCGCGGCTGCTCTTCACCCACCTGTTCTACGCCGGGCCGCTGGATCAGACTGCGCAGCTGGCGGCGCCGGACGGCCATACCCTGCGGCTCGAACCGTCGGCCAATGGCCGTTATGTTCGGGTATGGCCGGGCTAGAAACTGCTAATAGGGCGCCGATGCTTCGTCGAGCGCGGCCTTGGCGTCTTTGTATTCACGCTCCAGCCGGTCGACCATTTCGGCCACGGTCGCAACGTTCTTGACCGCGCCGACACCCTGGCCGGAGCCCCAGATATCTTTCCACGCCTTGGCCTTGGAGTTGCCGCCGCTACCGAAATTCATCTTCGACGGATCGCTTTCGGGCAGGTTATCGGGGTCCAGCCCCGCCGCCTCGATCGAGCTGCGCAGGTAATTGCCGTGCACCCCGGTGAACAGGTTGGTGTAGACAATGCCTTCGGCGCTGCCGTCCACGATGCCCTGCTTGTAACCCTGTTCGGCGTTCGCTTCCTCGGTTGCGATGAAGGCGCTGCCGATATAGCCGAAATCGGCGCCCATCGCCTGCGCGGCGAGGACCGAGCGACCGCTGGCGATCGAGCCCGAAAGCGCGATCAGCCCGTCGAACCACTCGCGGATTTCCTGCATCAGGGCGAAGGGCGACAGCGTGCCCGCATGGCCCCCTGCGCCAGCTGCCACCGGGATCAGGCCGGTCGCGCCTTTTTCGATCGCCTTGTGGGCAAATCGGTTGTTGATGACGTCGTGCAGCGTGATGCCGCCCCAGTTATCGACGGCCTGAAACACTTCTTCGCGCGCGCCGAGCGAGGTTATGACCAGCGGCACCTGCCACTTCTCGCACACCTGCATGTCTTCCTCGAGCCGGGCGTTGGAGCGGTGGACGATCTGGTTGACCGCGAAGGGCGCGGCGGGTCGATCCGGGTTGTCACGATTATGCGCCGCCAGTTCCTCGGTAATCCGGTGCAACCACTCGTCGAGCACGCCCGAGGGCCGCGCGTTGAGCGCCGGGAAGCTGCCGACGATGCCCGCCTTGCACTGCGCGATGACCAGTTCGGGGCCGGACACGATGAACATCGGCGAACCGATGATGGGCAGGCGCAGGCGATCGAACGGGGCGGGAAGGGGCATTGCTGGTCTCTCCGGAAATGATCTTTGCGAGGGGTCTATGCGCCGCTTCGGGCGGTGTCGAGACTGCCGTTACGTCAACTCCAGCAGGTGCTCTATATCGTAAACCCGCGCGGCGGTGCCCGCGAACAGCGCGCGCTTTTCGTCGTCCGAGGCCCCTGAAGCGAGCCGTTTCAATGCGTTCCATAGCGTGGCGTAGCTGCCCGCCCATTTATCGACCGGGTAATTGCTTTCGAACATGGCGTGATTCGGGCCGAAGGCTTCGATGCAGGTTTCCATATAGGGCCGCCACATCCCGGCCAGATTTTCGGACGGGACGACCTCGGTCGGGCCTTCGGGCGGCATGCCGCAGAAGGACATGGCCAGCCCGCCGAGCTTCACCACCACGTTCTCGCAAGCAGCCAGCTCCTCGATCGCTGCGCGCCAGCGGCCGAAATGCTCGTCCAGCTTGCCCGCGTAGCAGGCACTGCCCAGCGGCGTGCCGCAATGGTCGAGCACGATGGGCTGATCCGGGAAGGCGCGTGCAAGATCGATCACATCGCCCAGCTGCGGTTCGAGGACCCAGGCATCGAAGGTCAGCCCGCGCTTGCCCAGCTGCGCGAAGCCTTCGCGGAACGTCGTGTCGCGATAAAGCCCTTCGGGATGATGGAATGCGGGGCCAAGCACACCGGGGTCGGCATCCCACGCGCCTGCATGGCGGATGCCCTTGAAGCGCACGCCGCCAGCCTCGGCCAGCGCATCGAGCACGGCGCCTGCCTTTGCGCCCAGCCGGAGGTCGGCATGGCCTACGATCCCTGCGCAAGGGCGATATGCGCCGTAAAGCCCGCTCGCGCCCTGCGCCGCGACGCCGCGCACGAACTCGACCTCGCCCACCACCTTCAGCGCCTCGCCGCGCGATGCATCGTAGAACGCGCCGCATTCCATGAAGACCGTGCCGATGATCCTGTGGCCGCTGGTCGTATCGGCGTGCAGCTGGTCGAACGTGTAGTAGGCTGAGCGGGTGACCGTTTCGATGAAGGGATGACGCGGCTCGGGAAATGCCCCGGCAAGCGGGCGCAGATCCCACAGATGGTGGTGCGGATCGATGATCGGCAGGTCGGGTTCGAGTATCTCTTCGCTCATGTCCGGTTTTCTCTCCCCATCGCACGGGCCTCAGCCGACAACCGGGTTAGCGCCTGCTGCGCATCCGTAAACCTCGGCCAGCTCTCCGGCGGCTGGCGACGGAACCAGGTATACTGCCGCTTGGCATAGTTGCGGGTTGCCTGCTGGCCTTTCGCGATGGCCTCTTCCCGGCTCCATTCGCCGCGCAGCCAACCCGCGATTTCGCGGACCCCGATGGCTCGCATCACGGGCAGGTCCGGGTCCAGGTTGCGCGCGAGCAGGGCCTCGACCTCCGTCACCGCGCCTTCGTCCAGCATTGCTTCGAACCGGGTGTCGCATCGCGTGTAGAGCCAATCGCGCTCGGGTAGCAGGATCGCCGGGTTCAGCTCAATCGTTCCGCCGATCCCGCCTTCGCGATATTGCTGCCATTCGCCCAGTGTCCGCCCGGTCGCGCGCACCACCTCCAGCGCGCGGGTGATCCGCTGCGAATCGGCTGCGTCCAGCCTCTCATGGCTAGCCCGGTCTTCCTTGGCGAGGGCCGCATAGGCATCCGCAGTGGGCAGGGCGCGCACCGCTTCGCGCACTTCGCCGGGGATCGGCGGGATGGGGGCGATCCCGTCCAGCAAGGTGCGAATATACAGCCCCGTCCCACCGACCAGGATCGGCACCGCACCCTGCGCATGGATATCGGCGATCTCGCGCTTGGCGGCTTGCGCCCAATCCGCGGCAGAACAGGCCTGCGCACCGTCCCCGCACCCGAACAGGCGATGTTCGTGTCGCCGCGTTTCATTGGGCGAAGGACGGGCACTGAGCACTGACAGATCGCGATAGACCTGCGCACTGTCGGCATTGACGATCACCGAATCGGTGCCGCGCTCAGCCAGAGCATCGGCAAGCGCGAGGGCCAGCGCGCTCTTGCCGCTCGCCGTCGGCCCTGCGATGAGCGAAAGCGGCTGCCGCTTCTGTCTGGAGAATTCGTTCGTGCTCATCGCCCGCGTCCTAGCAGAGCCTGTGCCCGATCGGGCAAGCCTGCAAGCATTGTCGGAAGAACTGACCGCCGCAAGGCAGCCCTTTGCCAGCGCCGTGATGCTGGAATTCTGCGGCGAAGTGCTCGAAATTGCCATCCCGGACGGGACGGTCGATGTCGTCGCGCCGCTGGTCGAGCAGCACCTTGCCCCGCAGGCGGCGCTGTTCGCGGACGATTTCATCGAGATTCCGCGCCTCATCGTCAGCGATATGGATTCGACCATGATCGGGCAGGAATGCCTGGACGAACTGGCCGACTATGCCGGGGTCAAGCCGCAGGTGGCTCAGATCACCGAACGCGCGATGCGCGGCGAGCTGGATTTCGCCGGTGCCTTGAAGGAGCGGGTCGGCTTGCTCGAGGGGCTGGAGGAAAGCGCAATCGAACGCTGCCTGGAAAACCGCATTGCGCCCAGCAAGGGTGCCGCGACACTGATCGCGACGCTGCGTGCGCATGGTGCGCGCTGCATCCTCGTCACGGGCGGGTTCCATCGTTTCGCCGACCCGATAGCGGAGCGGCTCGGCTTCGATCGGGTGGTAGGCAACCGCCTGCTGGTCGCGGACGGCAAGCTGACGGGCAAGGTACAGGAACCCATCTGCGATAGTGCGACCAAAGAGGCGACCTTGCGCGAAGAGGCCGCAGAGTTGGGAAAACGTGCGCGCACCATGGCACTGGGCGACGGCGCCAATGATACGCCGATGCTGATCGCCGCAGACTACGGCATTGCCTATCTTGCCAAGCCGAAGACCCGCGCTGCCGCCAATGGCTGGATCGACTGCGAGGATCTGACGGTCCTGCTGCTGCTGCTGGGTATCGACCGCGAAAAATGGGTCATGCGCTAGGGTGCGAATGGGTCTTGAAAAACCCTCGTTCAGACTTTATTGACATTGTTGTCAGTAAGGAAAGCCGCATGACCGAAGCAAGCCCTCTGAACAGCAAAGCAGGCACGGTGGAAGCCGCGCCCGACGGAACGCCTTTGCGCCATCCCGATCGGGTGGTGCCGAAATACCGTCCGCTGGTTGCCTACCACCATTTCCGCGAGCTGCTGAAGGACAAGGAGGATACCTCCCATGTCTTCCGCATATTCGAGGCGCTCCCGCACAAGAGCTTCCTGCCCCGCGTGCGGAATCTGGTGCTGAGCGAAAGGGGCGAGCGTCTGCGCGCGGAAGAGCCTTATCTGCCGCCGATCCTCGACGATCACGAAACCTTGCGCAAGCTCCCCCAGGGAACCGTGGCGCATGCCTATTGCGACTTCATGGAGCGCGAAGGCCTCTCCGCCGCCGGGCTCGTGGCAGAGGCGGACAAGCTGGGCCGTCGCAGATATGGCGACCTGATCGAATGGTTTGGCTTTCGAAATCGCGACACGCACGATCTGATGCACGTGCTGACCGGCTATGGCCGCGATGCACTGGGCGAACAATGCGTGCTGCTGTTTACCCACGGCCAGCAACCAAGCCACGGCCACCTGCTGATCGGCTATGCAGGCGCGCTCAATATCAAGCGTAACGTGAAAGGCAGCAAGGCCCCCGTGTTCAAGGCCGTGCGGCAGGCGCAGAAGACCGGCACAGCGTGCCCGCCACTGGTCGAGATGTCGATTCGCGAACTGCTCGCAACCGACCTCGAGGAAGCGCGTGCGAAGCTGAACATTCCCGAACCGCATTGGTACCGCGAATGCCATCGCATCTGGCGCGAAGAAGGGATCGATCCCTACGATCTGCTCGGCAACACGCCCGGCGATACCGGCACGCCTGCGGCGGCCTGACCGCTAGAGCCAGCTGGCGATCCGGCTCAGCGGTTTTTTGCGCAAGGCGTGTTCGGGAACGGTCGCGTCCGGCGCGGGGTGCCCGGCCACCACGATCATCAGCGGTTTCTCCCACTCGGGCCGCTCGCAGATTTCTCGCAGGAACCCCATCGGGGATGGCGTGTGGGTCAGCGTCGCGAGGCCTGCTTCATGCAGTGTCGCAATCAGCAGTCCGCATGCAATTCCGACGCTTTCGTTGACGTAGTAGTTCTGCGTTGTGCCGTCCTCTTCGATCCCGCCCTTGCGCTGCGCGAAGCAAACAATCAGCCACGGCGCGGTTTCGAGGAACGGCTTGTTCGCATCGGTGCCTATGGGCGTCAGTGCGTCGAGCCATTCGTCGCTCGCTTTCGGTGTGTCGCCATCCGCACCGTAGAAGCGCCGCTCCTCCGCCTCTGCCGCCTCGCGAATGGCGCGCTTCTTCTCGGCCGAGCTGACCGCCGCAAAATGCCATGGCTGATGGTTCGCCCCATTGGGCGCGGTGCCCGCCGCGCGGATCGCTTGCTCGATCACCGCGCGCGGTACGGGCGTGTCGGCGAAGCTGCGGCAGGAGTGGCGGGTTTTCAGGCGTTCATAGACGGCACGGGCGCGGGCGATGCGCTCTTCGTCGGTCAGGTGGGGCAGCGGTGGGAAAGAGTGATGGCGTTCGGTCATTCGATTGCATCCCCTCGTCATTGCGAGCGTAGCGACGCGATTCAGAGCGGCAAGGCGCTAGCTCTGGATCGCCACGTAACTTCGCTCCTCGCGATGACGTCGGCGCGAGATCACCCCTCCATCCACTCCTGGAAGAACGCCTCGTTTGCCGCGCGCAGCTCTTCGACCTTCACGCCCAGCAGGCTGTCGCCGCGCACCGTGCCGAGTCGCCGGAAGCCGACCAGCGCGGCTTCCTCGCTCTCCGGCCCTTCGGCGACGATGGCGTTGAATGCCTCGACCTTGTCCGGGCTGACGGTGACGACGTAGCGGCTCTGGTCCTCGCCGAACCACCACTGCGCGGCAGTGTAGGCGTCGTTCGCCGTAACCTCCGCGCCCAAGCCACCTGCCAGCGCCATTTCGGCCAGCGTCACCGCGAGCCCGCCGTCGGAGCAATCGTGGACTGCGCTCAGCAGGCCTTCATCGATCAGCTTGAGCACGATCTGGCCCGCGCCCCGTTCGGCAGCGAGGTCGACCGGCGGCGCGCGACCTTCGTCGCGGCCATGCACTTCCTTGAGCCACAGCGACTTGCCGAGGTGCGAGCGGACCGGATCGGGCTTGGCCCAGAATTCGGGTGCGATGAGGTAAATCGCGTCGCCTTCGTTCTTGAAAGCGATGTTCACCAGCTTGTCGTAATCCGCGATCAGCCCGACCCCACCGATGGCCGGGGTGGGGAGGATGGCGGAGCCGCCGCCGGTCGCCTTGCTCTCGTTATAGAGCGACACATTGCCGCTCACCACGGGGAAGTCGAGCGTGCGGCATGCCTCGCCCATACCGTCGAGCGCATGGACGATTTGCGCCATGATCTCGGGCCGCTGCGGGTTGGCGAAGTTGAGGCAATTGGTGATAGCGAGCGGTTTCGCGCCCACCGCGCACAGGTTGCGATACGCCTCGGCCACCGCCTGCTTGCCGCCCTCATAAGGATCGGCATAGACATAGCGCGGGGTGCAATCGGTGCTGATCGCCAGCGCCTTCTTCGTCCCATGCACGCGCACCACGCCCGCATCGCCGTCGGTCTGGAGCGTATCCGCGCCCACCTGCCGGTCGTATTGCTCGTAAATCCACCGACGCGAGGCGAGGGCGGGGCTGCCCATCAGCTTAAGCAGATCGGCACCAGGATCGCTGCTGTCGGGCACGTTGGTCATGGGCGTGATCTTCGCCCACGCCTTGTACTCGTCGAGCGGCAGGTAGGGCCGATCATACAGTGGCGCATCGTCGGCCAGGGGCCCGAGCGGAATGTCGCACACCGTCTCGCATTCGAATTCGAGCACCATGCGGCCCCCGGACGGACCGGGCTCGGTCACTTCGCCGATCACCGCGAAGTCCAGTTCCCACTTCTCGAAGATGGCGCGCGCCATCTCTTCCTTGCCGGGTTTGAGGACCATGAGCATCCGCTCCTGGCTCTCGCTCAGCATCATTTCGTAGGGGGTCATCCCGGATTCGCGCTGGGGCACGTCGTCCATCTTGAGCCGGATGCCGACCTTTCCGTTGGTGGCCATCTCTACGCTGGAGCTGGTCAGCCCTGCCGCGCCCATATCCTGAATCGCGACGATCGCATCGGTCGCCATCAGTTCGAGGCAGGCTTCGATCAGCAGCTTTTCGGTGAAGGGGTCGCCCACCTGCACCGTGGGGCGCTTGGCTTCGGCGTCTTCCTCGAAATCCGCGCTCGCCATGGTCGCGCCGTGGATGCCGTCGCGCCCGGTCTTGGAGCCGACATAGACGATCGGATTGCCCACGCCCGTTGCGGCGGAGTAGAAAATCTTGTCGCTGTCCGCGACGCCCACGGTCATCGCATTGACCAGGATATTGCCGTCATATGCCGGGTCGAAATTGGTCTCTCCCGCCACTGTCGGCACGCCCACGCAATTTCCGTAGCCGCCGATGCCCGCGACCACGCCCTGCACCAGATGCTTCATCTTCGGGTGGTCGGGCCGCCCGAAGCGCAACGCGTTGGCATTCGCCACCGGACGCGCGCCCATGGTGAAGACATCGCGCAGGATGCCGCCCACGCCGGTCGCCGCGCCTTGAAAAGGTTCGATGTAAGACGGGTGGTTGTGCGACTCCATCTTGAAGATCGCGGCCTGACCATCACCAATGTCGATAACGCCCGCGTTCTCGCCCGGACCGCAGATCACCCACTCGGCCTCGGTCGGCAGCTTCTTGAGGTGCAGGCGTGAGGACTTGTACGAGCAATGCTCGCTCCACATCACGGAGAATATGCCGAGTTCGAGCAGGTTGGGCTCGCGGCCAAGCGCGTTCAGCACGCGCTCGTATTCCTCGGGGCTCAGCCCGTGCTGTTCGACGACTTCGGGGGTGATCTGGGATGCGTTGGTAGCCATGCGGGCGCGCTTAAACCGCTCCGCGCGCCAGCGCCAGTCCCGGCGCTAGGGTTTCGCACGCCGCGTGCGCCCCAGCCACCACGCGGCGAGCGTGGTCAGGCCATAGGCGAAGAACGCTGTGTAGGAGAGTGCGGGCGTCACCGCCTCAGGCTCCGGCCCGAACCAGTTGATCGACTGGACCAGCAGCAGCACCGCGCCAAGGACGATCGCGGGCAGGGCGGGGCCGCGCGTGCGAGCAAGGAAGAAAGCCAGCGCGCCGAAGGTCAGCGCGAGCTCCAGCGGCATTTCGATGGCCGGGTGGTTCCACAACCCGAGACCGTATTTGGGCGCAGCGCCCGCGATGGTCAGGTCGGGGCGGTGGACCAGCAGATCGAGCAGCCAGTGTGAAAGCACCACGCAGCCTGCCAGCACGCTCACTAGCCTGTTACGCGTCGCGATCAGCACCAGCAGCGCAAAGCCCAGCGCGAAACCTGCGCTGCCCAGCAAGCTGTGCGTATAGGGCATGTGGTACAGGTCCATCGGGTTCATCGCGGTGATGCCCGGCACGATGCGCATGTCCTCCATGCCGATCAGGACGAAGGCGAAAAAGGCCCAGTCGACCAGTTGCGCGGCGATGAAGTACAGCCCCAGCCTCGGACGGTCGGGCGTGGCCGCAGCAGCGACAAAGGCAGGTGCGAAGTGCCCGATAAACATGTGCGTACCTCCCCATGCGCCGCATCGCTCTGCTTGACCCGCCTGTGGCGGGGCGTCAATGCTCCCGCGCGATGGCTGAAGACGCTCAGAAAATTTCCGAATTGAGTTTCGAAGAGGCGCTGAAGGCGCTGCAGCAGGTGGTGCGCCAGCTGGAAGACGGCGAGGTTCCGCTCGACCAGTCGATCACGCTGTACGAACGGGGCGAAAAGCTGCGGGCGCATTGCCAGGCGCGGCTAGATGCGGCGCAGGCGCGGATAGAGGCAATCGTGCTCGATTCAGGTGGCAAACCGGCGGGCACGAAGGCCTTCGATGGCGACAGCTGAGATGGAGTTCGGCGACACCGACGATGCCCGGCTGAGCATGGCTCTGGCCACGATCGGCACCGATATCGATCAGGCGTTCGATCGGCTGCTGCCGGTGCCCGACGATACCCGTGCGCCGCTGTTCGAAGCGATGCGCTATGCGGCCATCGGCGGCGGCAAGCGCGTGCGCCCGCTGCTGCTGGTTTCCACCGCGACCATGCTGGGCGTATCGCGTCAGGCTGCGGTTCTGGCGGGCGCTGCGGTAGAATCGATCCACGTCTATTCGCTGATCCACGACGATCTGCCATGTATGGACGATGATGACATGCGGCGCGGCAAGCCGACCGTGCACAAGGCCTACGACGAGGCGACCGCCGTGCTCGCGGGCGATGCGCTGCACGCCCTCGCATTCGAGATTCTGACTTTCGAGGAGGTCAGCACCGTTCCATCCGTACAGGCGGAACTGACGCGCTGCCTCGCACTGGCGAGCGGCATGGGCGGCATGGCGGGCGGGCAGGCGATGGATATGGCCGCCGAAAGCGCGACCTACGACCTGCATACGATCACCCGCCTGCAGCAGCTCAAGACCGGTGCGCTGCTGACCGCTAGCGTGGAAATGGGCGCGATCCTCGCGCGCCTTCCGCACGAGGGTCGCGCTCCGCTGATCAATTATGCACGCGACATCGGCTTGGCGTTCCAGATCGTGGACGACCTGCTGGATCACGAAGGCGACGAAAAAAAGGCCGGCAAGGCGCTGCGCAAGGACGACGAGCAGGGCAAGCAGACCTTTGTCTCGCTGATGGGCGCCGACGCCGCGCGCCAGCAAGCGCAGGCGCTGATCGACCAGGCCTGCGGGCACCTCGCGCATTATGGCGAGGATGCGGGCGTGCTGTGCGATCTGGCGCGCTACATCGTGGAGAGAGATCGGTGAGCACCCGCACAGGCATCTACCCCGGCACGTTCGATCCGATTACGCGCGGCCATGCGGATATCATCCGCCGTGGGAGAAAGCTGGTCGATCACCTGATTATCGGCGTGACCACCAATCCATCCAAGAACCCGATGTTCGAGACCGAAGAGCGTCTCGCGATGGTGAAGCGCGAAGTCGCTGCCATGGATCTGGACAACGTATCGGTGGTCGGCTTCAACGCGCTGCTGATGAAGTTCGCCGAAGCCCAAGGCGCCAGCGTCATCCTGCGCGGCCTGCGCGCGGTCGCCGATTTCGAATACGAATACCAGATGGCGGGCATGAACCAGTATCTCGACGACGAAATCGAGACCGTGTTCCTGATGGCGGACGTCTCGCTTCAGCCGATTGCGTCCAAGCTGGTGAAGGAAATCGCGCTCTACGGCGGCGACATCACGTCTTTCGTCAGCCCCGCAGTGCGTGACGACGTCGTCGCCCGTGTCGAACGGATCGGTATGAAGGGCGATTATTGACGCGCCCGCCGCTGACGCACATCGTTCATTGCACCGACAGCGCGGCCTTTGTATCGCCCCGCAATCCCGATATTTTGTCCGTGAGGCCCATGCTCAAGAAATTCCTTCTCGCAACCGCGCTTGCTGCGATGGCTGCCACCCCGACCCTGGCTCAGGATGCGCCCGAACAGGCCGCAGACGCGACCGAGCAGGCCGTTCCGTCGCGTCCCAGCTCGAACTATGCCACGATCGATTACAATCTTCAGGAAGACCGGGACAATATCCTGTTCCTCGACCTGTCGAACGGTCGCCGCGTCGCGATCCGCCTGATGCCCGACTGGGCGCCCAATCATGTGGAGCGGATCAAGACGCTGGCCCGGCAGGGCTTCTACGACGGCGTGATCTTCCATCGTGTGATCGAAGGCTTCATGGCTCAGACGGGCGATCCGACCGGCACCGGGCAGGGCGGCTCAGAGCTTCCCGACCTCGAAGAGGAATTCAACCCGATGCCGCATGTTCGCGGTTCGGTTTCGATGGCGCGTGCGCAGAGTGAAGACAGTGCCAACAGCCAGTTCTTCATCGTGTTCTACCCGCGGTTCAGCCTGGACAAGAACTACACCAATTTCGGGCGCGTGATCGAAGGGATGGACGCCGTCGACACGATCGTGCGCGGCGAGCCGCCCACCAATCCGACCCGGATCGTGCAGGCGTCGATCGCTTCGGACAACAAGCCGGCGCCCAGTCCCGCCGCGCTCGCTCCGCAGCCTGAACAGCCCATCACTGCGGCCGATCTGCGCGCGTCTTCCTCGCAGGATTGATCCAAGCGGCGCGGCGCGCCTGGGATAGAAACCATGCGCGTCGATCTGTTCGATTTCGAGCTGCCGCCAGAGCGGATTGCGCTGCGTCCCGTGTCGCCCCGCGATGCCGCCAAGATGCTGGTGGTAGACGGCGGCGCTCCGTTCGCGGACCGTCAGGTGCGCGACCTGCCCGAACTGCTGCGCGAGGGCGATGTGTTGGTGCTCAACGACACTCGCGTAATTCCGGCGCAGCTTGAAGGGGAGCGGGTGCGACCCGGCGCATCGGGCGCGGGGATTGGCGCGACATTGCACAAGCGGATCGACGCGCGCCGCTGGCAGGCCTTCGTGCGCAACGCCAAGCGCCTGCGTGACGGCGACATGATCCGGTTTCCCGAGGGCGTATGCGCGATTGCCGAAGCCCGCGCCGACGATGGCAGCTGGACGCTTGCGTTCGAGGGCGAAGAGCCGGTCGAAATCCTGTTGCAGCGCGCAGGCGCGATTCCGCTGCCACCCTATATCGCAGGCAAGCGCCCGGCGGATGACCGCGATGCGAGCGATTACCAGACGCTGTTCGCGGACAAGGCCGGGGCGGTCGCCGCGCCCACGGCCGCGCTGCATTTCACACCCGAACTTGTCGCCCGGCTGGACGACGCGGGGATCGCCCGCGAAACGCTCACCCTTCATGTCGGCGCGGGCACCTTCCTGCCGGTAAAGGCGGACGATACGGACGAGCACGCGATGCATTCCGAATGGGGTGAAATATCTCCGGCGGTTGCCGATCGCCTCAACACGGCGCGGGCCGAAGGGCGGCGGGTGATCGCGGTGGGCACGACCAGCCTCCGGTTGCTGGAAAGTGCGGCGGACGAGAACGATACGATCCAGCCTTTTTCTGGCGACACGGATATTTTTATCACCCCGGGCTACCGCTTTCGCGCCGTGGACGGGCTGATGACCAATTTTCACCTGCCGAAATCGACACTTATGATGCTGGTCAGCGCCCTGATGGGTCGCGAACGGATGATGGAAGTCTACGCCCACGCCATCGCGAATGAATACCGCTTCTATTCGTACGGAGATTCTTCGCTATTATTGCCGGCATGACATCGGAGCGACACCTCCCCATACATCACCGCGCAGAGGACCCGGGCGGAAGGCTGGACAGCTTCGGTGATGTCATCTGGGTGCACTGCCCGGAGTGCGACAAGGCATCGAAGAAGGACGCCAATGGGGTAAGTTGCGGGCATTGTGGCTACACCACTGTTCAGAGCCGTAAATCATCTAACACAAAGTGGGCGGTACCGGCGTCCCCCAAGCAGAAATGCAGCCATTGTAGCGAACCGATCGGCTCAGAGAGCCGACCCACGGCACGCACGAAGGACGGCGAGCTTTTTCTCTGGGTACGGTGCCCCCATTGCGGCGAGACGGATGACTACCCGGCACGACAGAGCTGGAACACACAGCACTTCGGGTATGAGCCGGGGCCACCCCTGTTCCTTTCAACACAGGTCGCGGGCGAAACGCTCTGGGTGAATAATCTTGCCCATCTCGATGCGCTGGAAGACTGGCTTGGCGCGAAAGTGCGCGAACGTGGGCCGCAGCCGGGTCTGACCATGATGGCGAAACTGCCACGCTGGATGAAGGCATCAACCAATCGTGACAAGGTCTTACGCGGACTTGCGCAGCTGCGCGATCGCGCGCAGAAGGCAGGCATCGACCAATAGGGGCGGATCGGTCGCAATAAGTTCCCTTGTAAAACCTTTCCGGCGCGTCAAATAGACGAGCATGTCCGAACCGATCCTAGAGCTTTCCGGCCTTACCAAACAATTTGGCGGGGGCGTCAAAGCACTCGACGATGTGGACCTCACCATCAATCGCGGCGAGATTTTCGCGCTGCTTGGCCCCAATGGCGCAGGCAAGACGACGCTGATCGGCGCAGTCTGCGGGCTGGTGCGGCCGACGGGCGGTACGATTCGCGCATTTGGCGAGGATCTGCAGGGCAACTGGCGTCAGGCGCGCGCGCGCATCGGCCTGGTGCCGCAGGAAATCTCGACCGATATGTTCGAACCGGTGCTGCACGCGGTATCTTACTCACGTGGGCTCTTCGGGCTGGCGCCCAATCCGGCACGGATCGAGGAGATCCTCAGGTCGCTCAGCCTGTGGGATAAGCGTGACGCCCGCATCATGGAGCTGTCCGGCGGGATGAAGCGCCGGGTGCTGATCGCCAAGGCGATGGCGCACGAGCCAGACCTGCTGTTCCTCGACGAGCCGACCGCCGGCGTTGATGTCGAGCTGCGAAAGGACATGTGGCACCAGATCGATGCCATGCGCGCGCGCGGCGTTACCGTGATCCTGACCACGCATTATATCGAGGAAGCCGAGGAAATGGCCGACCGGGTGGGCATCATCCGTGGAGGCAAAATCCTGATGGTGGACCAGAAGGACGCGATGATGGCCCGCCTCGGGCGCACCGAGGCGCATATTGCGCTTGCGCAGCCGCTCGATACGCTGCCGCCAGCCATCGCCGCCTTTTCGGTCGAGCTGGAAGAGGGCGGACGTTCGATCTGCTATCGCGGCGGCGACGGCACAGGCAAGGGCCGCGAGGAAGTGGCCGACTTGACCAAGGCGCTGATCGCCAGCGGCATCGACTATATCGGGATCGATGTGCGCGAAAGCAGCCTGGAGGACATTTTCGTCTCACTGCTGGGCGAGGAAGAGGAGCAGGCGGCATGAGCTTCAACGCGCGTTCCGCATGGTCAATCTATCACCGCGAGCTGTGGCGGTTCCTGCGCACGGCGTTCCAATCCGTGCTGGCGCCGGTGCTCACCACCGCGCTCTATATCCTCGTCTTCGGCAGCGCGATCGGCGATCGCATGCCTGAGATCAACGCGGTCGATTATGGTGCCTTCATCATCCCCGGCTTGCTGATGCTGACCCTGCTGGGCGAGACCACCAGCAATTCCAGCTTCGGGATCTACATGCCGCGCTTCACCGGCACGATCTACGAATTGCTGTCCGCCCCCGTCGGCGTGGCGGAAACGCTGGTGGGGTTCGTCGGTGCGGCGGCCACCAAGAGCCTCATCCTCGCCGCGATCATCCTGCTCACCGCGCGGATCTTCATCGACTATTCGATCGCGCACCCGTTCCTGGCGTTCATCTTCATCCTGCTGGTCGCGGCCGCTTTCAGCCTGTTCGGCTTTATCCTGGGCATCTGGGCGGACAGTTTCGAAAAGCTGGGCATCATCCCCATGCTGATCCTGACGCCGCTGACCTTCCTTGGCGGTACGTTCTATTCGATCGCGGATCTGCCTGAGCCGTGGAACAGCGTGGCCCTGCTGAACCCGATCGTCTATCTGGTCAGCGGCCTGCGCTGGACGTTTTACGGTTCGGCGGACGTCAGCATCTGGGTCTCGCTCGGTATCACCCTGGCATTTCTGATCCTGTGCGTCGCGGTGATCGGCTACATCTTCAAGACCGGCTGGCGATTGCGCGATTGAGGCGCTAGCAATGCGCGCATGGTTCGTTTCCCATTGCTCGCCGCCGCCGCTTTCTCTCTCGCCCCGACCCCCGCACTGGCGCAGATTCCGCCCGACGTTCAGGCGATGATCGACGCCGCCATCGCCACCGGCGATCCGGCCAAGGTCGAAACCGTTATCTCTCTCGCCAAGCAGACGCAGCCCGACAGCGTCGAGGAGATCGAGGAGATCGCGGCCCATTGGCGCGGTGAACGGGCGGAAGCGAAGCGGCTCGCGAAGCTGGAGGAGCAGGAGCAGATCCGCGAAGCGAACCTGTTCGATCTATGGAGCGGGGAAGGGCAGGTGGGCGCCTTCCTGTCGACCGGGAACAGCGATGACACGGGCCTGTCGGTTGCGTTGGCACTCAAGCGCGAAGGGATCGACTGGACGCATGCGCTGCGCGCGACTGCGGACTATCAACGCTCCAACGGCGTCACCAGTCGAGAACGATATCTGTTCGCCTACGAACCGCGGCTGCAGATGGGCGAAACCCTGTTCGCTTACGGTCTCGTGCAGTACGAGCAGGACCGGTTCCAGGGGTTCGACCATCGCTACGCGGTTTCGGGCGGGATCGGCTACAAGCTGGTCGACAGCGACTCGATCTCGCTATCGGTCAAGGCCGGCCCGGCCTACCGCGTGACCGAGCGCATAGACGGCATGAAGCTGGATCGGCTCGCCGCACTGTTCGGTGCCAATCTCGACTGGAAGATCGCCGACCGCGTCACCTTCAGCCAGGATGCCAACGCGGTGACCGAAACGGGGGCTGAGGCGCTGCTGATCGTGGACAGCGCCAACACTACGCTCAAGCTGCTGAGCGCGATCGATTTCAAGGTCACCGACCGGTTGCAGTCGCGCCTGTCGCACCAGCTGGAATATAACAGCGCGGTCGCGCCGGGTCGGGACACGACCGATATGTTGACCCGGTTTACCCTGGTTTACGGGTTCTGATCGCTCAATCAGCCGGGCACACACGGAACGGCACGTCTTCGTTCACGGCGCTTCCCAGTTCGAGGAACAGGGCCATGACCCGCGCAAGATTGGCCGGCGGCAGCGGAGCCAGTTCGGCCAGCAGCCGGTCCGCCACGCGGCATTGCTCGGCATCGAAACCGCGCGCGATCATCGTTGCGGCGGCGGGTGCCAGCGCGACTTTCGCGATATTCTCGAACGGGCCGTCGATGGGAATGCTTGGCCCGGCAAAACGCTGCGCCACCTTGCGCGCGCGCGGCCAGGCTTTCTCCGATTGTGGTTTCAGCCGGGATTGCAACGCGGCCGAGCGCGAACCCAGAAATGCGCCCGGTGGCAGGCTGCGCGCGCAGCGAAGCTCCAGCGCGCCGATTAATTCCGGCATCACGTAGGCGACCAGTGCCTCGTTCTCGTCCGGCGAAATGCAGGGGCGGGCCGGGGTCTGCGCGGTGGCGGACGATCCGGCGGCGAGCAGACAGGCGACGGCGGCTATGGTGCGGATCATTGATGCAGGTTCCTTCAGGCGCGGCGATGGGCTTTACCCTGCCGCGCTGAGCGATTGGTGAATGCACTGGTGGATCGACAGGCGCGATGCGCTCGCCTAGCGATTTTTTCAATGAGACCCCGTTTCGATTTCACGATTGCCGCCCGCAGTGGCGCCGCGCGCACCGGTACCATTTCCATGCGGCGCGGCGATATCCGCACGCCCGCCTTCATGCCCGTCGGCACGGCGGCGACGGTGAAGGGGATGAAGCCCGAAGCCGTCCGCGCTGCCGGGGCCGACATCATCCTTGGCAATACCTATCACCTGATGCTGCGCCCGGGGGCGGAGCGGGTCGCCAGGCTGGGCGGGCTGCACGGCTTTATGAACTGGGACCGCCCGATCCTGACCGATAGCGGCGGCTATCAGGTGATGAGCCTGTCCGACCTCAACAAGCTGACCGAGGAAGGCGTGGAGTTTCGCAGTCATCTCGACGGATCGAAACACATGCTGACCCCGGAACGCAGCATGGAAATCCAGCGCCTGCTTGGCAGCGACATCGTGATGGCGTTCGACGAGTGCCCGCGCGCGGACCGCCCGCTGGCCGAGATCGAAGCGAGCATGGAAATGTCTATGCGCTGGGCAAAGCGAAGCCGCGATGCCTTCGATGCGGGCGGCGACCATGCGAGCAGCGCGGCGTTGTTCGGCATTCAGCAGGGCGCGCTGGACGAACGCCTGCGCCAGCGATCGGCGGACGCATTGCGAGAGATCGGCTTCGATGGCTACGCAATCGGCGGGCTGGCGGTGGGTGAGGGGCAGGAGGCGATGTTCGCCACGCTCGATTTCGCGCCCGCGCAACTGCCCGAGGAAGCGCCGCGGTATCTGATGGGCGTGGGCAAGCCGGACGATCTGGTTGGCGCGGTGGAGCGCGGGGTCGATATGTTCGATTGCGTGCTGCCGACCCGATCGGGCCGGAACGGGCAGGCCTTTACCTGGAATGGCCCGCTGAACCTGCGCAATGCCCGCTTCGCGGAGGATGCGGGGCCGCTCGACCATCGTTGCAGTTGCCCGACATGCACGACCTACAGCCGCGCCTATCTGCACCACCTTATCAAATCAGGCGAAATGCTGGGCGCGATCCTGCTGACGGAGCACAATATCGGCTTCTATCAGCAGCTGATGGCTGCGATGCGCGAAGCCATTGCGCAGGATCGCTTCGCCGCCTTTGCGAGACGGTTTCGCGATGACTATCTGGGCAGGGATGGATAGTTTTCGCGAACAGGACCGGCAGCAGAGGATCACGCTGCTCGTCATTTTGGGCCTTGGCTCTCTGATGCTCTGGCACACCCCGTTCGGCGCACTGCTGCTGTATCCCTTCACCATCCTGACCACCTGGTTTCACGAGATGGGGCACGGGATAGCGGCGATCCTGATGGGCGAGCGGTTCGACCACCTGCTGATCTATCCTGATGGTTCGGGCGTCGCGATGTCGGAAGTATCGCCCACCCGCAATGTCGTGCAGGACGCAATCATCTCTGCCGGCGGGCCGATCGGCCCCGGGCTGGCCGGAGCCGCCCTGATCGCCTCTTCACGCACCTTGCGCGGTACGCGCATTGCGCTCGCCGTGCTAGGCGCAACCCTTCTGGTGAGCACGGCGGTCTGGGTCCGCAGCCTCACCGGGCTGATCGTATTGCCGCTCACCGGATTGGCGATCCTGGCCATTGCGAACAGGGCGAATGCAGACCAGCAACGCTTCGCCATCCAGTTGCTGGGGGTGCAGGCCGCGATCAGCGTATGGTCGCAGACCGGGTACCTGTTCACCGAAGGCGGCACGATCGGCGGCTACGCGCAGATATCGGACACTGCGGCGATAGAGCAGGCGCTGCTGCTGCCCTACTGGTTCTGGGGCGTCGTGCTGAGCATCGCCAATATTGCCCTGCTGTGGTGGAGCCTTCGGTTCGCGTTCAGGCGCTAGGCGACCTTGGGCATATCGGGCGCAGTCGTATCCTCCAACTGCGCGACGAAGCCGGCAACCTCGGCCAGTGGCATGGCGGGGCTGAAGTGGTATCCCTGCAAATGCGTACAGCCGAGGCTCGACAAAAGCAGCCGCTGCTTTTCGCATTCCACCCCTTCGGCCACGATCCCCATCGAAAGCTGGCGGCCAAGCCCGACCACCGCTTCCACGATCGCCCGCGACGATTTCGAAGTCTCGACTCCCGCGATAAACGACTTGTCTATCTTCACCTTGTCGAACGGGAATTTCTGGAAATAGCTGAGCGAGGAATGGCCCACGCCGAAGTCGTCCATCAGGATCTGGATGCCTAGGCCGCGCAGTTCTTCGAGCTGGACGAAGGTTTCCTCCGCATTCTCGATGACCAGTCGCTCCGTCACTTCGAGCTGAAGACGATCGGGCGCGAGCCCGGTGCGTCTGAGTGCCGCCCGCACGATTGACGGAAGCTCACCGGATTTGAACTGCTGCGGCGAAAGATTGACTGCGAAGCGCAGATTTCCCGGCAGGGTCAGCAAATCGTCGCACGCCCGGTTGAGAAGATCGCTGCCCAGTCTTTCGATCAGTCCGCAGTCCTCAGCGAGCGCCACGAAAACCTCGGGGCTGACCGGTCCGCGCGTGGCGTGGTTCCACCGTGCCAGGGCTTCGAGGCTGTTGACCTTTCCGGTTCGGCAGGAGATGACCGGCTGATAGTGCAGCACGATCTCATCCCGATCTATCGCGGCCCGCAAGTCACTTTCCAGCAGGCGGCGATCACGGACTTCGGCGTCGAGCAGGGCATCGAACAGGCAGGTTCGTCCGCCGCCTTCCTTCTTGCTGCGATGAAGCGCAAGATCGACATTGTCGCGCAATGCTTCGGGCGTCGCACCGTCGAGCGGATGGAACGCCAGGCCGACCGACGCACCGGTCTGTGAAACGATCCCGGTGGCAGGGGCAGGGTGCCGACCGATCCGGACGACCTTTTCGGCCAGTTCTACGGCCCGGACGTCCAGCTTTTCTCCCTGCATCAGGATGACGAATTCGTCCCCACCCACGCGGCCGACAATGCAGTTATCGTCGCACAGCATCTGCAAACGCGTCGCGACCTCTCGCAAAACGTCATCGCCGGCATCCTGGCCGAACTGTTCGTTCACCGCCTTGAACCGGTCCAGATTGATGCACAACATCGCGAAGGGAACGTCATCTTCGACCAAGCTTGCAAGGCGTTTTGCCATGCTGGCGCGGTTGAGCACCCCGGTAAGTTCGTCATATTTGAGAAGCCATTTCTTCTCGGCTTCCGTGCGGCGAAAATCGGTCATGTCTTCGCCGACGCCAAGGATGTACTGCCTTGGACGGTCAGGCCCATCCATCACGATCCGCGTGGTACGGACGTCAAAAGCCTCGCCATCGTCTCGTACGAACCTGCTTTCGTAACGGAATGGCTGATCTGTTTTTGCCGCCTGATTGTCGCGCTCTTCGAAACCTTCACCGACCGCGCCGAACAGATCCCTGTCGCGCAAGCCGATGATCTCGCTCGCAGGCAAGCCGATGATGTCGGACGCCTTCTGGTTTGTCAGCACGTATTTCTTGGTCGCAAGATCCTTGACGAACAGCGCGGCGGGCAGGTTCGCAACGATCGCGTCGAGCAGATTGCGCGCCTGGTTTCGGTCTGCCTCAAGGGCCCTTCGTTCGGTGGTATCGCGAAGGATCACCGCGAAGCCCCCGTCACGCCCTCCGTCGCCCCATGGGGCAATGGATGCTTCGGTTTCAATCTCGTGTCCGTTCCGGGTCTTGACGGAAACCTCCAGAACCGTATCGGCCTGCCCCGCCTCGATCTCGGCCACGACGCTATCCGGCAGCAACAGCGTCATAGGCTGTCTCAGGGCCTCCTCCGCCGAGTAGCAGAACAGGTCTTCGGCTGCGCGATTGAGCAGAACGATGTGCCCCGATCGATCCACCGCCACGATCGCGTCTGTCGTGGAGCGGACGACCTTTGCCGCGATCTCGCCGCGCAATCGGTTGCGCCGCGCGGAAAGCAGGTTGGCAGCCAGATTCGCCAGACCCTCCAGCATGGCAAGGCTCTTGTCGTCGAAATCGGGTCGCGGGTGCGGATCGATGATGCACAGACTGCCGACACAATGACCATTGTCGAGCAGGAGGGGCGCCCCGGCATAGAAGCGAATGCCATCCTTTGCCGTGACCAGTTTATTGTCCCTGAACCGATCATCGAGCAGGGCATCGTTGATCACCATGGTTTCGCGACGTTCGACCGTATAATGGCAGAACGCAATATCCCGCGGCGTTTCGGAAAAAGGCAGATTGACCCGCGATTTGAACCATTGCCGATCGTGATCGACCAGACTGACTGCTGCACTCCTGGTTTGCAGTACCGAAGCCGCGAGCTGCGTCAGCTCGTTGAATTCGGCTTCCACCGGTGTGTCGAGCACCGCCAGCGCAGCGAGTGAGTCCAACCGATTGTCTTCGTCGTGAATTCGGCAGGCAACATCGGCGTAATCCATTCGGTTCCAGCTAACGGAAAGCTCTTAGCAAATTCTTGCCAGCGCGTTGACCAAACCAGCCGTGCGTGGCCGGGACTTTCTTTCCCTGCCAGACACAAAAAAGGCGGCCACGCGGGCCGCCTTCTTCGTAGGAATTCGCCGATCGATCAGCGCGAGTAGAACTCGACGATCAGGTTCGGTTCCATGGTCACGGGGTAGGGCACCTCGTCCAGCTTGGGCACGCGGGTGAGGGTCACCTTGTCGTCGCCTTCGGGCGCGACGTAATCGGGGATGTCACGCTCGGGCAGGCTCTGCGCTTCGATAACCAGCGCCATGTCCTTCGCCTTGCTGCCAAGGCCGATCACGTCGCCCACCATCACGCGGCGGCTAGGGATGTTGCACTTGCCGCCGTTGACGGTGATGTGGCCGTGGTTGACCAGCTGGCGCGCGGCGAAAATCGTCGGCGCGAACTTGGCGCGGTAGACGACCATATCGAGACGCTGTTCCAGCAGGCCGATCAGGTTCTGGCCGGTGTCGCCCTTCATCCGCGACGCTTCCTGGTAGGTGCGCTTGAACTGCTTTTCGGTGACGTCGCCGTAGTAACCCTTCAGCTTCTGCTTGGCGCGCAGCTGCAGGCCGAAGTCGGACATCTTGCCCTTGCGGCGCTGACCGTGCTGGCCGGGGCCATAGGACCGCTTGTTGACGGGCGAATTCGGGCGACCCCAGATGTTCTCGCCCATGCGGCGATCGAGCTTGTACTTGGCGCTCTTGCGCTTCGACATAATCCATTCCTTCAATTTGCTGTCGCCGCCCGCATGGCGGCGCTTCAACCCGGCATCGCACCGACAGGCCTCAACGCCTGCCGCGGCCACCGCTTCACCGGGATGCGGGGCCAATTTCGTGAGGCTTTATGGAAGAAAGCTCGCGAAGCGAGCGCGCGATTTAGCAATATTCGCCGTTTCGTCAAGGTCTCGACACATCGCCCCGCGCAGGGCAGAGGCTGCACCATGATCGAAAGCGTGAAACAGCCGGAAGACTGCGCAACAATGGCCGATGTGCGTGCGGGCGTCGACGCGCTCGACCGCGAGCTCATGCGGCTGCTTTCGGTGCGCTTCGGCTATATGCGCGCCGCCGCCCGGATCAAACCGGAGCGTGGCCATGTTCGCGACGAAGGGCGCAAGGCCGAAGTGGTCGATAATGTGCGCAAGGATGCGCGCGAGGCCGGAATTCCCGAAGAGGCGCTGGCAGAGATCTGGGATCGCCTTGTCGAAACCTCGATCGCATACGAAATGGTCGAGTGGGAGCGGCTGCGCAGCTAGGCCTCAGGCTACCCGCTGCGCCATTTGAGTGGCTGTAAGTGGCCGCTCTGCCAGCATGTCGTAATGCCGCCCGATGCCGAATTTGCGCCAAGCGGTGAAACCGGCGGCGTTCAGCATGGCGCGCACTTCATCCGCATCGGACCACCTTTCGTCCATTTCGTAGAACAGCGCCATGATCCGCCCTGCATGTGCGGACTTGAGCAGCTGGCGAATCGCCACTGGCTCATAACCCTCGATATCGATCTTCACGAACAGTGGCAGGTTGGCCGGGAGGTGGGGATCTAGCTCGGCGATCGAGAACAGCCTGATGGTCTGGCTGGCGCCGCCAAAATCGGTCCCTTCGCGCAGGCTTGCCGCCCCGCTATGCTCGGGCTTCAGCGCGATTTCGGCACTGCCCGCACGATCGGCGATCGCCGCATTGAACGCCTGTGCACGGTCCTCCAGCCCGTTGAGCTCCAGGTTTGCCTGCAATTTGGCAAAAGTGGCGGGTACCGGCTCCATCGCCACGATTTTGCGGCAATTGGGGTTCTTCGCCGCGACGAGGGAAAACAGGCCCTGATTGGCCCCAATGTCTACAAAAGCGAAAGGCGTGTCGATCGCCGCCAGCACGTTTGGCAGATAGTCGCCGTAGGTCGCATAGTGACAATAGGCGAAGGTGCGGTCCGACCAGTCGGGTAACATCGGCACGCCATAATGGCCGACGACCGGCTGCGGTTGCTTGCCCGCGGCCATGGAGGCTCGTTTGTGCACCTGCCGCATGGCGCGCGCACGTGCCACCCGCAGGTGGCGAAACAGCAGAAAATCAAACAGCACGCATGTCCCCTCGGGCGATTACCCGTCTTCCCGTCCCGACGATTGCGCGCCGTCAGACTCACGGTCCCGCTCCAGCGAGGATAGGACGCCGCGCAAGGTACGCAACTCCAAATGATTCCAGCCCGGCTTGGTCAGCACGCCGCGTAGCGTACGCCGGGTCGCGTCGGCGCGCGCCGCTGGCAGGAAATAGCCCTTTGGCTCCAGCATCCGTTCGAGATGCGCAATCAATCCGTCCAGTTCTTCCTGCGGACCGGGCGGAAGCAGATCCTCCTTGGGTGGCTGGGCGAGCCCCTTGCGCTTGGACCACTCGTAGGCACACAAAATCACCGCCTGTGCGAGATTGAGGGAGCCGAAATCGGGATCGATCGGAACGGTCACGATGCTGCGGGCGAGGGCAACGTCCTCGGTCTCCAGACCGGAGCGTTCAGGCCCGAACAGGATCGCACTGCGCCCTGCCTCGCCATGAATGGCGTCGGCGGTTTCTTCCGGCGTGAGAACCGGCTTGGTGACCCCGCGCTTGCGCACCGTGGTGGCGAATACATGCGCGCAGTCCGCCACGGCCTCTGCCGTGGTCTCATAGACCGGTGCATCGTTCAGGATGAAGTCCGCGCCAGCGGCCGCGGGGCCGGCACTGGGATTGGGCCAGCCATCGCGCGGGGCGACAAGCCGCATCTCGCGCAGGCCGAAATTGGCCATCGCGCGCGCCGCCTTGCCAATATTCTCGCCCAATTGAGGCCGGACGAGCACGATTACGGGATTGGGTGTCAGCGTTTGATCCGACGATAGAGCATGTAGCCGGCACCCGCCGCAAGGCCGACCGGCCAAGTGAGAACGGGGAGCAAGATTGCGGCACCGACGCCGACAGCCGCCCCGGTCAGCACCGGTTTGGTTGAGGGATGATCCATCCCATCCTTCAGCATGCCAGACAGTTCGTTGCGGGCATCGCCCACCCAGTCCTGCTCATTTTGAGGTCCGTCGTCGCGCATCGCTTATCTCCCTGGATAGACTGGGAAGGCGGCGCACAAATCGCCAACCTCTGCCCGCACGGCCTGTTCGACCTGCGCATCGCCTTCCGGCCCGTTTTTGGCCAAACCATCGACCACGCGGGCGATCAGTTCGCCGATCTTGGTGAACTCGTCGGTGCCGAAACCGCGCGTCGTGCCCGCCGGGCTGCCCAGACGAAGCCCGCTGGTCACGAAGGGGCTGCGTGTGTCGAACGGAATGCCGTTCTTGTTACAGGTGAGGTAGGCGCGATCGAGAGCTTTCTCGGCGTCCTTGCCCGTCACGTCCTTGGCGGTGAGATCGACCAGCATCGAATGGTTGTCCGTCCCGCCCGATACGATGCGAAGGCCGTTGTCTTCCAGGCTCGCCGCTAGCGCGCGGGCATTTTCGACCACACGCTGCGCATAGTCCTTGAAATCGGGCCGCAACGCCTCGCGGAAGGCGACGGCCTTTGCGGCGACGATGTGCATCAGCGGACCGCCCTGCATGCCGGGGAACACCGCCATGTTGAGCGGCTTTGTGTACTTCTCGTCGTTCCACAGGATCACGCCCGAGCGGGGGCCGCGCAGGCTCTTGTGCGTGGTGGTCGTCACAATGTCGCAATGCGGGAAGGGGGAGGGGTGAGCACCGCCCGCCACCAGCCCAGAAATGTGGCTCATGTCGCACAGCAGGATCGCGCCCACTTCGTCGGCGATCTTGCGGAAGGCCGCAAAGTCCCACACGCGCGAGTAAGCGGTACCGCCGCAGATAATCAGCTTGGGCTTATGCTCGCGCGCGATCTCTGCGACTGCGTCCATATCGATCAGTTCGTCGCCTCTGCGCACGCCGTAGGGCACGGGATTGAACCACTTGCCGCTCATGTTGACCGGTGACCCGTGCGTCAGGTGGCCGCCCGAATTGAGGTCCAGCCCCATGAAGGTGTCGCCCGGCTGCAGCATGGCGAGGAACACTGCCTGGTTCATCTGGCTGCCGCTGTTGGGTTGAACGTTGGCGAATTCGCAGCCGAACAGCTCCTTCGCCCGGTCGATCGCCAGCGTTTCGACGACGTCGGCATATTCGCAGCCGCCATAGTACCGCTTGCCCGGGTAGCCCTCGGCGTACTTGTTGGTGAAGACGCTGCCGGCCGCCTCCAGCACCGCGCTGCTGGCGATATTCTCCGACGCGATCAGTTCGATCTTGTCGCGCTGACGGTTCAGCTCGCTTCGAATCGCGGCGGCGATTTCGGGATCGGCGTCGGCGAGACTGTCATTCCAGAAGCGATCCATCGGATCGGCCTTGGTGGCGGGAGCGGAAGTGATGCTGGCCATGGATCAGGCGCCTCCGGTGATGTCGGGGTTGGAAAGCTTGTCGACACGGCGCTGATGGCGCTCGCCCGCGAACGCGGTTTCGAGGAACGTCTGCACGCAGGCCTTGGCCTGTTCAATACCGATCAGCCGCGCGCCCATCGCGATGATATTCGCGTCGTTGTGCTCGCGCGCGAGCCTCGCGGAGAGCTGTTCGGAAACGAGTGCACAGCGAACGTCGGGATTACGGTTGACCGCCATCGAGATGCCGATGCCCGATCCGCACAGCGCAATGCCACGCATCGCGGTACCATCGGCGACGACGCTGGCCAGCTTGTAACCGTAATCGGGGTAATCGACGCTGTCGGCCGAATGCGGACCAAGGTCGGCGACCTCGTGTCCCTTCTCGACGAGCCACTCGTGCAGGGCCGCCTTCATGTCGAGCGCGGCATGGTCTGAAGCTATCGCGATACGCATGGGGGGCACATAGTCGCAGGTGCGCTCAGACGCTACCCGGAACTACGCCCGCATCCCCGGAGTGCGTTCGCTGCGTGGGTTCGTCAGGTCAGAAGCCGATCGCTGTGGCCAATTGCGCACCTTTCAGACGAAGATGAGCCGGGCCCCCGGTCAGCAATCCGCGCCTGTCCTTTATCTGGAATAGCTCGGTGGGCAGGTCTCGGGAAGCACGACAACCCCGTCGAACATTCTGCTCCAGTCCGCTTCTTTAACGCCGCCCATCAGGCGTGAGGGGGAGCCGTCCTGCTGGCGGAGGCGATCATCATAGATATAGGACAATGCGCCGCTCGCGTCTCTTGCGGCGCCTTGCTCGAGCGAATGGGGAGGCAGTGCCTCCAGTGCAGATGGGCTAGCGCCCATGCGCGCCGTTTCGCCATCCAGCACGGTGAAGGCGACCGACCGGTAATGGTCTCCCAGCTCAGTGGCTAAACGCTGGCCCATGGGCGTGATGCCTGAGGGGCCCGTCGCCTCGGCAATGTGTGTGTTGGCGGACCAGATGATCGTCTTTAGCGCACGGTCCTTTTCCAGGTGCCAGAGGGCGATGGTGGCCATGCTGGCATCGCGCGTTCCGAACGCTTCGATCCCTGCCTGTCTCGCATAGAGGCGCAGAAGCACCTCGACCGCAAAGCTCTCCTCGGGCGAGAGGGTGTCGCCGCGAATGCTGGCGAGACATGAGAAAAGGAGAAACTGCTCGCTCACATCGTACGGAGCGGCGTCTCCGTAGCGCCAGAATAGATTTCGCTCGACCGCCCTGCCGCATTCTGGCTGTCCGCTGGCGCGTGCGATGAGGGCGGGAAGAAAAGTGCGGCTGAATTGCGAACTGGCCCCGATCTGATCGTCGATGCCGCTAACGGACACTTTGCCCGCTGTGACCTTGTCGAACAGCCATGCCCGGAATGGCGCCAGATTATCACTGCTCAGGAAACCGCCCAGCGCATTGTCGGAATTCGCGCGCGTCATTGCGTCCTTTTCGAGCGAAAAGAACTCGATGGCTGCGCTTTCGAACAGCACGCGCTGAAAACCGCATTGTTCGATCAACTCGTGGGTGATCGAAGCGCGCATTTCCTGCACCGCTGCTTCGCCGTGCGAGGGGAGTTCACCGAGCGCGACGACATCGGCATCGCACAGCGACGATACCACCGCGTCTGTATCCATGGCGAGCGCGGGCTGCGCGAACGCAACCCACAGGAACGCAAGCCCCACACACCATCGCCTGACAAGGTGGAGCAGCGGGGTCAGCAGCCGGGTATCCTACTGATCCAGGAACGACCGCATCTTCCGCGACCGGCTCGGGTGCTTGAGCTTGCGCAGCGCCTTGGCCTCAATCTGGCGGATACGTTCACGCGTCACGCTGAACTGCTGGCCGACTTCTTCCAGCGTGTGATCGGTGTTCATCCCGATGCCGAAGCGCATGCGCAGCACGCGTTCTTCGCGCGGGGTCAGGCTGGCGAGCACGCGGGTGACGGTTTCCTTGAGGTTGCTCTGGATCGCGGCATCGACCGGGATGATCGCGTTCTTGTCCTCGATGAAATCGCCCAAGTGCGAATCTTCCTCGTCGCCGATCGGCGTTTCAAGGCTGATCGGCTCCTTGGCGATCTTCATCACCTTGCGCACCTTTTCGAGCGGCATGGAAAGACGCTCTGCCATTTCCTCGGGCGTGGGCTCGCGGCCCTGCTCGTGCAGGAACTGGCGGCTCGTGCGGACCAGCTTGTTGATCGTCTCGATCATATGCACCGGGATGCGGATGGTGCGCGCCTGATCGGCGATCGAGCGGGTGATCGCCTGCCGGATCCACCATGTCGCATAGGTGCTGAACTTGTAACCGCGGCGGTACTCGAACTTGTCGACCGCCTTCATCAGGCCGATGTTCCCTTCCTGAATCAGGTCGAGGAACTGCAGCCCGCGGTTGGTGTATTTCTTGGCGATGGAAATCACGAGGCGCAGGTTTGCCTCGACCATTTCCTTCTTCGCGATGCGCGCTTCACGCTCGCCCTTCTGGACCATGTTCACGATCCGGCGGAATTCGGGCAGCGCCATGCCGGTCTGGCTGGCGATATCACTGATTTCCTGGCGGATACGTTCGACCGAGTCGGCTTCCTTCTCGGCGAAGGCGGCCCACTTCTTGTCCTTGGTTCGGCTCGTCAGCCAGTCGTCGTCAAGCTCGTTGCCGATATAGGCGTCGAGGAAGTCGATCCGCTTGATCTTGTGCCGTTCGGCAAGCCGCAGCATCTGGCCGCCCAGCGCGGTCAGGCGGCGGTTGAAGGCGTAGAGGTTGTCGACCAGGAATTCGATCTTGGTCGCATGGAACTGCACGCTTTCGACTTCCGCCGTCAGCTGTTCGCGCAGATCCTCGTACTTCTTTTCCTTCGCGGGCGGGAAGGCATCGCCGCGACCGAGCGTGTCGACGCGTTCGCCCTGCAGTTTCTCGAACTTGCGGAACAGGTCGGTGATGCGCGCAAAACGCTCGAGCGCGTCGGGCTTGAGCGCGGCTTCCATCTGCGCGAGCGACATGGTGTTGTCTTCGTCGTCATCGTCGTCGCGGCTGGACTTGCTTTCGCCGTCACCATCTTCGTCGTCGCCGTCGGAATCCGAATCGTCGTCATCCTCGTCGTCGCGAATGGTGGGGCCGGCGGTTTCCTCGGAGATTTCGCCGTCGTCGTCTTCGGCGCCATCCTCCATCTTGTCGGCCGGTGGCTCCTTGGAGAGCATGGCGTCGAGATCGAGGATCTCGCGCAGCTGCATCTCGCCTTCGTTGAGCGCATCGGACCACTGGATGATCGCGTGGAATGTGATCGGGCTTTCGCACAGCCCGATGATCATGGTGTCGCGCCCGGCCTCGATACGCTTCGCAATGGCGATTTCGCCTTCGCGGCTGAGCAGTTCGACCGCGCCCATTTCGCGCAGGTACATGCGCACCGGATCGTCCGTGCGGGCGTCGACGGTCTTCTTCGGCGCCGCGGCGGCGGGTGTCTTCGTGTCTTTCTTACCGGCGGTTTCGGGCGCGATCTCTTCGACCTCGTCCTTTTCCGATTCAACCTCGTCGTCCGACTCGACGATCTGCACACCCATTTCCGAGATTGCGGACTGGATATCCTCGATCTGGTCGGAGCTCATCTCGCCCTGCGGCAGCGCCTCGTTCAGCTCGTCATAGGTGACGTAGCCGCGCTTCTTCGCCTTGGTGATGAGCTTCTTGATCGATGCCTCGTTGAGGTCGATCAGCGGTGCATCTTCGGTTTCTTTGGTCGCCATGGGCTATTGAAAATCCGTTTCCTGACCGATGCGTTCCCCGTCTTCCGGTGAAGCCGCAGCGGCCTTTGAATCTGTCGTCGGTGTCGCTCTCGCGATCCGCCTCGTCGCCATCTGGCCCAAGCGCGCGTCAAACGCCAGCTTCCGCTTCAGCAGACGCTGTTGTTCGGCGAACGCACCCTCCGGATCGTGTTCGAATCGCTCCGTAGCGGCGGCCAGTGCCTTTTCGAGCGCCGGCCCTTCGACCAGCAACGCGATGGCTTCGGCCAGGTCCTCGCGCGCGGTCGCTGCATCTTTGGCTTCTCCAGGTAAGCCAGGTGCGGATTGTTCAGCGGACCGGGAGCCCCAGCGCGGGTCGAATATGGCGCTTTTGTCGTCGGCTTCAAGCGTTTGTGCGCGGGCAAGCACAGGTTCGACCAAACTTGTGGTCGACGGATCGATTTCCCCCAGCTCTCTGAGCGCCTCGCGGTGGCCTGCAGCAAGCTCGGGAAAGCGGGCCATCTGCTCCATCACATCCGCCAGCAGGCGTTGCCGCATGCCCCCCGCCGAAAGGCTCGAAAGCCTGCGCGCTAGCTCGGGCGAAAGCGGTTCCGGCTCGTCCCGTCGCCATGATCCGCGCGGCTTGAATGGCTGTTTTTCGCGCTTGGGGAAGGCGAATGCCGAAAAGCGATCGAGCAAGTCGCGGCGATAAAGGGAGCGGACATCGCTATCCTCGATCGTCTCTATATGCGCCATCAGTCGCGCCTTGAGGCCCGCCTTCGCCTCCGGCGTGTCGAGCGGTACGGCTCGCGCTTCAAGCGCCCAAAGCGCCTCAAGCAGAGGCTGCGCTTTTTCCAGCACCTGTTCGAAAGCGGCAACACCCTTGGCCTTGATCAGATCGTCCGGATCGAGACCTGCGGGCAGCCACGCGATCCTGAGCGAATGGCCGGGGTGCAGAAGCGGCAGGGCCCGCTCTATCGCGCGGCGCACCGCCCGCTGGCCCGCCGCATCGCCGTCGAAACACAGGATGGGGGAAGGGACGTGGCGCCACAATTCGGCGATGTGGTTTTCCGTAAGTGCCGTCCCCAGCGGGGCGACGCCTTCCGCCAGGCCCGCATTGGCGAGCGCGATGACATCCATATAGCCTTCGACGACGATGATCCGCCCACCATCCTTGCCGCTCTTGCGAGCGGCGGGCCCGGCGCGGTGAATGTTGTAGAGCGTGCGGCCCTTGTCGAACAAAGGCGTCTCGGGCGAGTTGAGATATTTGGGCGCGCCTTCTTTTGCCGTCAGGATGCGCCCGCCGAACGCGATCACCCGGCCGCGCACATCGTGAATAGGCAGCATCAGCCGGTCGCGGAAGCGATCGTACGGATCCTTGCCGTCGATCGCGATGCGCAGGCCACCTTCGACCAGCAGCTGCGGCGGCATCGATCCCAGTGCCTTGGCCAGCGCCTGCCGATCGTCTGGAGCATAGCCGAAGCCGAATTCGCGCATGATCGCGGGCGAAAAACCGCGTTTGGCCAGATAATCGCGTGCGGACGAGCCGCGCTGGCTCGCCAGTTCGGAGACGAAGAATTCCTGCGCCGCGCCCATCGCATCGTGCAGCCCGGCACGCCGCTTTGCCTTGCGCGCTTCCTGCGGATCGGGTGCGGGCATTTCCATGCCTGCCACCACCGCCAGTTCCTTGACCGCATCCATGAACTGCAGGCCGCGCTGGTCGGTCATCCAGCTGATGACGTCGCCATGCGCCCCGCAGCCAAAACAGTGGTAGAAGCCCTTCTGGTCGTTGACCGTGAAGCTGGGCGTCTTCTCGTCATGGAATGGGCAGCACGCCTTCCACTCGCGGCCCGCCCGCTGCAGCTTGGTCGTGCGCATGATGACGCTGGAGAGCGTCACGCGCGTACGCAGCTGATCTAGCCATTGTGGGGAAAGCGCCATCGCAGGGGCAGTCTAGAGGCTGACGGCGGTGCGCGCCAGTGCCAGCGGATGAGCTCCACAGGCCGGTCCACAAGTTCTAGCGATCCTCTGCGCCATCTTCCGGCTTGGGCGGGAAAGGCCCGGTCGCCATTGCGATCTTTTCGTCCGCACGCAGCGAATAGGCTTCTGCCGGTCCTTCGGGCGGCAGCGTGCTTTGCCAGAAGAAGGTGATCGGCTCGCCGGTCTGCCAGCCATTGCCGCCGACAACCCGCCAGACCAGCGTGCCATTATCGTCCTGCACGCGGATCGTACCGTCGGGCCCGAGCGCGGCTTCCGCCTGCGCACGATCGAAGCCGATCGACCCGGTGAAACCCGCCGCCTTGCGGATGGTGGCGAACACGGTTGCCGCCTCCACCTCGTCGAGGCCGACGGGGCGCTCGAACGGCGGATCGTTCGGCTCGTCGACACCCGGCGTTACCGTATGGACGTAGGTGTACACCGTGCCTTCGGGCATGTTTTCGGGGTCGCATTCATCGTATTCTGCGGGGCAGGCGACGAAGCTTTCAATCCCGCCGATCGAGCGGCCATCGACGATGATCGATGCCTCGACTTCCGGCCCGACCGGGCCTTCGATCTTTGCGCCAAGCCGCATCTCGCCAAGATCCGCCGCCACGAGAGTGTGCGGATCGGACGGCGCATCTGCCTGCGCGCTCTCTTCCGCCGTGGGGGTGGGGGCAGGTTCGTCTCGCCCGCCGGAACATCCGGCAAGCGCGGCGATGGCGAGTGAGGCGGCGAGCCAGTGGGTTGGGGCAGGTTTCACTGGAGCGATTCTTTCACCCATCCGCTGGTGCGGGTCATGTCCAGAGTTGCGCCGTGGCGGCTTTTCAGTTCGGCCATGACCTTGCCCATATCCTTGATGCTGGCAGCGCCGGTATCGGCCTTGACCTGTTCGATCGCGGCCTTCGTTTCGGCCTCGTCCATCTGTTTGGGCAGGAATTCCTCAATCACGGCGAGCTCGGCCTCTTCCTGCGCGGCCAGCTCTTCACGCCCGCCATCGCGGTACATCTCGATCGATTCCTTGCGCTGCTTGGCCATTTTCAGCAGCACATCGGTGACCACCTCGTCGTCGTCGGCCTTGGTGCTGGCGGTGCGCAGCTCGATGTCCCGATCCTTGATCTTGGCCTGGATGAGACGGAGCGCAGCCGTGCGCTCCTTGTTGCCGCCTTTCATCGCGGCGATGACTTCCTGCTGGATCGTCTCGCGTATCATGGTTTCCGATTTGCCTTTACGTGTTGGTCTTCAGACGAGCGGATATAACAAATGTTCCTGTGGGTGGGAGGGGTATCGAGTGCTTGACGGGTGGGAACCGCAGGCCTAGCCGGATGGCTTAGCGCACATCGCCGGAAACACTTAAGGAACGGACAGGCCCATGGCTTCAGCCGACATTACCCCTGCGCAACCTTCTGGCGCGACCGGGGTGTTGCTTCTTGCCGATGGAACGGCGCTGTGGGGGATTGGCTGCGGCGCCGAGGGCAGCGCCGTGGGCGAGGTTTGCTTCAACACCAGCATGACCGGTTATCAGGAAGTGATGACCGACCCGAGCTATGCCGGGCAGATCGTCACCTTCACCTTCCCGCATATCGGCAATGTCGGAGCGAACCCCGAGGATATCGAGAGCAAAGTAGAAAGCGCGCTCGGCTGCATCATGCGCGAAAAACCCACCGGGCCCAGCAATTTTCGCTCCACGGTCGATCTCGACGGTTGGCTGAGGGACGAGGGCAAGATCGGCCTTGCAGGCGTAGACACCCGTGCGCTGACCCGCCTCATTCGCCTTAACGGCGCGCCCAACGCGGTGATCGCGCACAGCGCGGATGGCGTGTTCGATCTCGATGCGTTGCTCGAAAAGGCGCAGGGCTGGCCGGGGCTGGAAGGCATGGACCTTGCCCGTCGCGTGTCGCGCAAGGCGCACGAGGGCTGGCGCGGCGGCGTGTGGGAACTGGGCAAGGGCTACAGCGAAAGCGGGGCGGAGAAACCGCACGTGGTCGCGATCGATTTCGGCGCGAAGGACAATATCTTCCGCCAGCTCGTCCGCGCGGGCGCACGGGTTACGGTCGTGCCTGCGGAGGCGACGCTGGAGGAGGTGCTGGCGCACGAACCCGACGGCGTGTTCCTCTCCAACGGCCCGGGCGATCCGGCTGCGACCGGCGTCTATGCGGTGCCGGTGATCCAGGGCCTGCTTGAGCGCGATATTCCGATCTTCGGCATTTGTCTGGGCCATCAGCTGCTTGGGCTGGCTGCGGGCGCGAAAACGTCGAAAATGTTCCAGGGCCACCGCGGCGCGAACCACCCCGTACAGCGTGTCGGGGAAGGGTGGGGCGAGCACACCGGACTGGTCGAGATCACCAGCATGAACCACGGCTTCGCCGTCGACGGCGACACGCTGCCCGCAGGCGTCGAGCAGACGCACGTCTCGCTGTTCGACGGCACCAATTGTGGGATCGCGATCACGGGCAAGCGGGCGTTCGGCGTGCAGTACCACCCCGAGGCGTCGCCGGGGCCGCAGGACAGCTTCTACCTGTTCGAGAAGTTTGTGGGGATGTTGGGGTGATACAAATTCTGTTCCTGATGTTTGGCGCGTTTTCTGGGCTTCTAGCATTGATCGCGATCTGGTTCGCGGTCGTGGCATACGCGAGGGGATACTCCGGACAGATCATAGATGATC
Source organism: Erythrobacter sp. (assembly GCA_009993635.1). GTDB lineage: Bacteria > Pseudomonadota > Alphaproteobacteria > Sphingomonadales > Sphingomonadaceae > Alteriqipengyuania. Next base: position 276,623 of record JAACTC010000005.1, read on the forward strand.
GGCATCCGGGCCCCAAAGCCATCTCTCTCGCCATTGTCGCTGCAATTTGCGCGTCAATCGTTGTTTATCACGGCGCTAAGTCGTTCGGTGCGGACCTTCTCTTTCGTGGGGATGACGAGGGACCAAACTATCGCGGCTATCCGAACGAATAATTTGGAAAACTAATGCCCAAACGTACCGACATTTCCTCCATCCTCGTCATCGGCGCAGGCCCCATCATCATCGGGCAGGCGTGCGAGTTCGATTACTCGGGCACGCAGGCGATCAAGGCGCTGAAGGAGGAGGGCTATCGCGTCATCCTCGTCAATTCGAACCCGGCGACGATCATGACCGATCCCGAGTTCGCCGACGCGACCTATATCGAGCCGATCACTCCGGAGGTGGTCGAGAAGATCATCGCCAAGGAGAAGCCCGACGCGCTGCTGCCCACGATGGGCGGGCAGACCGCATTGAACTGCGCGCTCAAGCTGTTCGAAAGCGGCGCGCTGGAGCGGCACGGCGTGCAGATGATCGGCGCCGATGCCGACGCGATCGACAAGGCGGAGAACCGCCAGCGGTTCCGTGAGGCGATGGACAGGATCGGGCTGGAAAGCGCACGCTCGCGCACGATCAATGCCGACGACCTGGTCGCCGCCGACCGCGAGGAATACAAGCGCCGCGCCGCCGAAGTCTCCGGCGATGCGCTGGAGAAATTCGAAACCGAATGGCGCCGCGGGGAGCAGCGCCGCAAAGAGCGATACGTTGCCGCCGCAGTGCAGCGCAGCATCGACGCGCTCGATTTCACCGGCCTGCCTGCGATCATCCGCCCCAGTTTCACGCTGGGCGGCACGGGCGGGGGCATCGCCTATAACAAGGCGGAGTTCGAGCAGATCGTGCGCTCCGGCCTCGACGCCAGCCCCACCACCGAGGTGCTGATCGAGGAATCGCTGCTCGGCTGGAAAGAATACGAGATGGAGGTTGTCCGCGATCGCAACGACAACTGCATCATCATCTGCGCGATCGAAAACGTCGATCCGATGGGCGTGCACACCGGCGACTCGATCACCGTCGCGCCCGCGCTTACGCTGACCGACAAGGAATACCAGATCATGCGCAGCGCCAGCATCGCGGTGCTGCGCGAGATCGGGGTGGAGACAGGCGGATCGAATGTGCAGTTCGCGGTCAATCCCGAGAACGGCCGCCTGATCGTGATCGAGATGAACCCGCGCGTTTCGCGTTCGTCGGCGCTCGCCTCCAAGGCCACAGGCTTCCCCATCGCGCGCGTCGCGGCGAAGCTGGCGGTGGGTTACACGCTGGACGAGATCACCAACGAGATTACCGGCGCGACGCCGGCGAGTTTCGAGCCGACGATCGACTACGTCGTCACCAAGATTCCCCGCTTCGCGTTCGAGAAGTTCAAGGGTGCGGAACCCGTTCTCTCCACCGCGATGAAGTCCGTCGGCGAAGTCATGGCCATCGGGCGCTGCTTTGCCGAGAGCCTGCAGAAGGCGCTGCGCGGGCTGGAGACCGGACTGGACGGGCTGGACCCTGTCGAGGAGCTGGCGGGCAAAGGCGAAGACGAGATCATCTCCGCCATCAGCCGCCGTACGCCATCGCGCCTGCTCGGCATCGGGCAGGCCTTCCGCGAAGGCATTGCGTTCGAGAAGATCCGCGAGGCGACCACCTACGACCCGTGGTTCCTGCGCCAGATCGAGGCCATCGTCGAAGCGGAAAAGCGGGTGGCGGATATCGGCCTTCCACGCGAGGCAGAAGATCTGCGTGCGCTGAAGGCGATGGGCTTTTCCGATGCACAGCTCGCCCGTCTGGCGGTGCAATCGGTCGGCGCGGCGCGCGGTGCCGTGGCCGCACGCTCGGGCCTGTTGCACGATGCGATGCAGGCGATGGCGGGCGCGACCAGCGCGGCCGAAGTGCGCAAGCTGCGCCACAAGCTCGGCGTGTTGCCGGTCTACAAGCGGATCGACAGCTGCGCCGCCGAATTCGAAGCGGCCACGCCTTACATGTACTCGACCTATGAAGCGCCCGCATTCGGCGCTCCGGCGGATGAGTCGGACCCGTCCGATCGCCGCAAGATCGTGATCCTTGGCGGTGGCCCGAACCGGATCGGGCAGGGCATCGAATTCGACTATTGCTGCGTCCACGCGTGCTTCGCGCTGAGCGAGGCCGGATTCGAGACGATCATGGTCAACTGCAACCCCGAAACGGTCAGCACCGACTACGATACCTCGGACCGGCTCTATTTCGAGCCGCTGACCGCAGAGGACGTTCTTGAAATCCTCAGCCGCGAGATGGTGAACGGCGAACTCGTCGGCGTGATCGTGCAGTATGGCGGACAGACCCCGCTCAAGCTGGCGCAGGCGCTGGAGGATGAGGGCATTCCCATCCTCGGCACCAGCCCCGACGCGATCGACCTTGCCGAAGACCGCGAGCGGTTTGCAAAGATGGTCAACAAGCTGAAGCTGAAGCAGCCCGAGAACGGCATCGCGAAAAGCCGTGACGAAGCCGCCGCCGCCGCGCGCACTATCGGCTACCCCGTGCTTCTGCGCCCGTCCTACGTGCTGGGCGGCAGCGCGATGCAGGTGGTCGATTCAGAAGCCCAGCTGGATGATTACATCGCCAGCGCGGTGAAGGTATCCGGCGTCAGCCCGGTGCTGATCGACCAGTACCTGCGCGATGCGATTGAATGCGACGTCGATGTGCTGTGCGACGGTACCGATATCGTGGTTGCCGGCGTGATGCAGCATGTCGAGGAGGCGGGCGTCCACTCGGGCGATTCCGCCTGCACGCTGCCGCCCTATTCGCTGAAGGCCGACGTGGTCGAAGAGATCGAGCGGCAATCCGAGGCATTGGCGCGCGAGCTGAACGTGGTCGGCCTGATGAACGCGCAGTTCGCGGTGAAGGATGACGAGATCTACCTGATCGAGGTCAATCCGCGCGCAAGCCGCACGGTGCCCTTCGTCGCCAAGACCATCGGCCAGCCCATCGCCAAATTCGCGGCGCGCATCATGGCGGGCGAAAAGCTCGCCGACCTGCCGCCGATCACGCGCGAACTCGATTATGTCGCGGTGAAGGAAGCCGTGTTCCCGTGGGGCCGCTTCCCCGGGGTAGACCCGGTGCTGTCGCCGGAAATGAAATCGACCGGCGAGGTCATGGGGCTGGATCGCGATTTCGCGATGGCCTTTGCCAAGGCGCAGCTGGGGGCTGGCATGATGCTGCCGCGCGAAGGCCGCGCCTTCGTTTCGGTGAAGGACAGCGACAAGCCTGCCATCGTGGCCGCCGTGCGCGGTCTGGTGGACCTGGGCTTCGAAATCGTGGCGACCGGCGGCACCTATGACTTCCTGACCGATCAGGGCCTGCCCGTGGAACAGGTGAACAAGGTTGCGCAGGGGCGGCCGCATATCGTGGACCGGATCATCGATGGCGACATCGACCTGATCCTCAACACGACGGAGGGCTGGCAGAGCCTGCGCGACAGCCAGTCGATCCGCGCCAGCGCGCTGGAACACAAGGTGCCGTACTTCACAACGGCGTCTGCCGGGCGCGCCGCTGTGGAGGCGATGACCGCTCTCACTTCGCAGCCGCTTGAAGTTCGCTCCTTGCAGTCCTATTATTCTGCGACCTGACGACAGTACCTTTCCCTGAAAACCCCTCTTCGTCTTCCCCGCCCCGGCAACGGCGCGGCGCGATTCGGACTTTCATGGGGAAGGGCGCGGGCCAGGCAATTTGAGATAGATCGGGGGTACCCAATGGAAAAAGTTCCGATGCTGGCAGAAGGTTACGAGCGGCTCACCGCCGACTTGAAAACCCTGCGCGCGGAACGTCCGAAAATCGTCGACGCGATCGAAGAAGCGCGTGCACATGGCGATCTTTCGGAAAACGCAGAATATCACGCTGCCAAGGAACGGCAGGGTCAGGTCGAGGCGCAAATCGCCGAGATCGAAGACCGGGTGACCCGCGCACAGATCATCGATCCCTCGACCCTGTCGGGCGACAAGGTGGTGTTCGGAGCGACGGTGACGCTGCTCGACGAAGACGACAAGCCGATCAAGTACCAGATCGTCGGCCAGACCGAAGCGGACGCGAAATCCGGCCGCATCTCCTACAACTCGCCGTTGGCTCGTGCGCTGATCGGCAAGAAGGTGGGCGACGAGGTCGAGGTAACGGTGCCGTCGGGCGACAAGTTCTACCTGATCGACAAGATCGAATTCATCTGATCGTATCGTGGCAAGGCCCTTTAACCGGGGGCCTTTTCCATTGCGAAATTGTGGATCGCCACGCCGTCGATTGAGAAATCGCGGCGCTGCGTGACGCGGTACCCTGCGCGCTCGAAAGCGGGCCGGGCGAGTTCGCTCGCCTCGGTATAGAGCCGCGTCGTGCCCGCATCCTGCGCCAGGGTGTCGACCTGGGCCAGCAGGTGCTCGGCCAGACCGCGGCGGGTATGCGCGGGATCGCAGTAGAGATGGTCCACATGGCCATCGCTTTCGACAATGACATAGGCCACCGCCCGATCGTCGGATCGTGCAGCAACGATAATCGCGTCGCTCCGAGCGTTCCTTTCAAGGAAACGTTCGGGGCCGGGATGACGCGCCGCCCACGCCCTTACCTGCGCTGGCGAATAGGCGCGCGGACCGATGACGGCGATCGCAGTGTGGATGATTTCCGCCAGAATATCCGCATCCTCATCGCGAAACGGGCGGATGCGGTATTCCATGCGCGGATCAGGCGGTCGGTTCGAGCAGCTTGTGGATATGCACGATCACGTATTTCATTTCCGCATCGTCGACCGTGCGCTGGGCGTTCGAGCGCCAGGCTTCTTCCGCCAGTTCATAGCTGCTGAATACGCCGACGACGTGAATACTCTCAGGATCCTGAAATTCGACCGAGCGCGGGTCTTTGACCCGGCCACCCATCACAAGGTGCAGGCGCTGGCGGGTGGTGGTTTCCTGGGGCGGGGTGGTGGGGGTGTTGTCTGACATGGGGGAGCCTTCCGCTGGATCTGAAAAAGCCCGCGAGCCATAACGCGCGCGGGCCTTCAGGCAAGGGCGTACCCTCGCAATTTGCAATCGGACGACCCTTGGGGCCGACCTGCTTAATGGTCAGTACGGCAGGCGAGCCTTGAGATCGCGATAACCGCGGCCCGCCTTGCGCGCGGCCTTGCGGCCCGCGTGATGGGCTGCCTGCTTCTGGCGTTCGGCGAAATAGCGTGCATCGCGGCGCGCCGCACGGCTGCCGAAGGCAACGTCATCGCCGAAATCAACCAGGCGATCGCCGCTGTGACGGGTCACATCGCCAACCTTGGTTGCCATGCCGCCGGCGTAGGCCATCCCGAGATCGACCAGGTGATCGGCAAAGCCGACCGCACGGCCGGTCAATTCACGTCCGCGCGTGGTGCGCGAACCGATGGCGAGACCCACCAGCGCAACGACGCTGACGGTCAGGATCGGGTGTTCCTTTACGAATTCGGTCGCCGTGTCGGTCGCTTCGCGCGCCATGTCGGCATAGCTGCGCTCGTCCTGCCGGCGCTCGCTCTCTTCGATCTTGCGGCGCAGTTCGTCGCGCTGTTCCTGGGTGCTCATTTTCTATCTCCAACCTCAAGGTGTGCGTTATTAATCAAGCGCAGAGGAGGGCAGAGAGTTCCGGACGAAACGACGGTTCAGTCGTTTTCGTCCCACGCGTAATCCTCGTCGTCCGATTTGCCGGAATTGCCACCGCCCAGCGCCCACCAGCCAAGAACGAGTGCCAGCACCGCGCCCACGCCGTACGATGCAGGCTTGTGCTTTTCGACCAGCTCCACCCCTTCCTCCACGATGTCGGCCGTGCCGAGCGCGGCGGAACTGGCGATCCGGGCGACGATACCCTTTTCTTCGATATCGCCGCGCAAATGGGCGATGTCGCCCTTCACCAGAGCCAGTGCCGCATCGCGCAGCGCGCGGTCTTCCGCCAATTGCCTTGCCCGCTGGCTCATGTCTGTTCACTCTCGAAAGCGCGCGTAATCCGCTTGAAACGCCCGCGCGCGAGCAAAGCGAACAGGACGCCGGCAATAATCAGAACTCCCACCGTCGCGCCCATGGCACCAAAGGCACCGAGGTACGGCTCCAGCGCGATGATCATGCCAACCACCAGGCCGAGCAGGGCGAGATGCAGAAACGCGAGCGCCGCCATGGCGAAGACGATGCCGGACCTGCTTTCATGTGCGGCATAGGTCGCACGCGACTTCTGGAAGGCAACTTCGGCCTCCACATAGGTGCGACCATCTTCGTACAGCGCATAGGCATCGTCGAACAGGGAACCGAGCGGCTCCTCGTCGGCACGCGTTCCCTGTGGCGGGGCGTCGTTCGGGTTAGGAAAACCTGCCGCGTCGGGTGATGACGCGGCAGGTTGGTTATCGTCGGAATAGTCCGGCACGGCCCCTCCTCGGTCGATCCGCCTCAGCGGCGGAACAGACGGGCGATGACGTAGCCGCCGAACGCTGCCATGCCGACCGAAAGGCCGGGGTTCTTGCGCACGAACTCGCGCGCTTCACCGGTCAGCTCGTCATAGGACCGGGTGTCGATGTGCGCAGCGGCATCCTGCAGGCCACGCGCGGCATTGCGTGCGTGATCGCCATACTTGGGGCCGAAATTGTCGTCGATCTTGGCGGCGTTTTCGGCCACCAAACGGCTGAGAGAGGTAAGGGCTTCGCTCGCCTTGTGCTTGCCTTCGACGGCCAGCTCGCCGCCCTTGGCCTTCGCCTGTTCGGCATATTCGCCGCCCTTGGCCTTGGCCTGTTCCTTGTAGGCACCAGCCCGCTGGCTCGCTTCGCCGCGCAGTGCCTGGGCGCCTGCCTTGGCTTCGTCGAGAGCGGAGTTGAAGCGCGATTTCGCCTCTTCCTTCCCACCGGTGGGTTGAGCGGTGGCCGAACCGGCTGCGGCGCCGGTGGCATCGGTTTTCAGCGGCACGGCGCTGGTGGTTCCGTCAATCTTGTCATCCGTAGCCATGGGATTTCCCTCTTTTTTGCAATTCCTGTCGACAGGCCAAACGTGGCGCCGTCCTCAATTGTGCAACGCACCTTGCGCCCCATCGTTCCACCGCATAAGCCGCGCCGAAGCTGAGGCCGTGCGATCCTTGTGCCGGTCCGGAATAGCATCTTCCCACCGGAGGTTCCATGACTGCCATAATCGATCTGCACGCGCGCGAAATTCTCGATAGCCGTGGCAATCCGACCGTCGAAGTGGATTGCCTGCTGGAAGACGGCAGCTTCGGCCGCGCCGCCGTTCCCTCGGGCGCGTCGACCGGCGCGCACGAAGCGGTCGAGTTGCGCGATGGCGATGCAGGCCGGTATATGGGCAAGGGCGTGCTGAAGGCGATCGACGCGGTGAACGGCGAGATTGCCGACATGCTGCTGGGCCTCGACGCCGAAGACCAGCGCGACGTCGACACGATGCTTATCGCGCTGGACGGCACGCAGAACAAGGGCCGCCTCGGTGCGAACGCGCTGCTCGGCGTCAGCCTCGCGGTGGCGAAGGCGGGTGCGAATGCGCGCGGCCTGCCGCTGTGGAGCTATGTCGGCGGCGTTTCGGCCCATGTCCTGCCGGTGCCGATGATGAACATCATCAATGGCGGCGAGCATGCCGACAACCCGATCGACATCCAGGAATTCATGATCATGCCAGTCGGCGCGGACAGCCTGGCCGAGGCGGTGCGCTGGGGTGCGGAAGTGTTCCACACGCTTAAGAAGGGCCTGTCGCAAAAGGGCCTGTCGACCTCGGTCGGCGACGAGGGCGGCTTTGCGCCCGACATCGGCAGCACGCGCGCGGCACTCGACTTCATCATGCAGTCGATAGAGACCGCCGGTTTCACTCCGGGGAGCGACATCGCGCTCGCGCTCGATTGCGCGGCGACCGAATACTTCAAGGATGGCCAGTACGTCCTGTCGGGCGAGGGCACGACCTACGGCGCGAGCGATATGGCCGAATACCTCGCCGCGCTATGCAACGACTACCCGATCCGCTCGATCGAAGACGGCATGGGCGAAGACGATTTCGAAGGCTGGAAGGCGCTGACCGACAGGATCGGCGACACGGTCCAGCTGGTCGGCGACGATCTCTTCGTGACCAATCCCGCGCGCCTGCGCGACGGGATTTCGCGCGGCCTCGCCAATTCGCTGCTGGTGAAGGTCAACCAGATCGGAACGCTGAGCGAAACGCTCGACGCGGTCGATATCGCACACCGCTCTGGCTACACCGCGGTGATGAGCCATCGGTCGGGCGAGACGGAGGATTCGACCATCGCCGATCTCGCGGTCGCGACCAATTGCGGGCAGATCAAGACCGGAAGCCTCGCCCGGTCGGACCGGCTGGCCAAGTACAACCAGCTGATCCGGATCGAGGAAGAGTTGGGCGACAGCGCACACTATGCGGGCCACGCCTGCTTCGGGCGGCTCTCGCGCTGAGACCTGACGGGGGAGGGCGGCTAGCTCTCCTCCGCCTCGACTTCGGCTTCGGCCTCTTCCTCAAGCTCTTCGAGCTTTTCGATCTTCTTCCGGTTCTTCGGGCTGAGCAAATATTGCCACACGCCCCACGCATTGATCAGCAGCAGGATGGCGTTCATCGCGGCGATGGGCATCGCATTCTCGATCAGGCCGGAGACGACCCAGGTGATCGCCACCGCGCAGAACAGCACGAAGCCCCATCCCGTTGCCTTGCGGCCGAGATCGGCGGCGATCATTCCTGCGGCGATCATCGTGCCGATCGCGGCGATCCATTCGAGAGGTCCGTTCATGCGGCGGGTAACACGCCCCGCACCCGAATGGTCTCGCAACTGCGCAAAGGTTAGGTTTCGCGCCTAGCCGCGCGGAGCGAATTTCTCCGCGATATCGAGCAGCGCGATGGCCGCACGTGCCGCCTCGCCGCCCTTGTTCTTCTGTTCCGGATCGGCGCGCACCTGTGCCTGAATTTCGCTCTCGACGGTCAGGATGCCGTTGCCGATGGCGATCCCGTCCATCGTCAGCGCCATGATCGCGCGCGCGCTTTCGCCCGCGACGATCTCGAAATGATAGGTCTCGCCGCGGATCACGACGCCGATCGCGACGAAGCCGTCGTACTGGCCGCTTTCTGCCGCCAGCGCGATGGCACCGGGTATCTCGAGCGCGCCGGGCACGGTTAGCACGTCCGCCTGGTGCCCCGCGTCTTCCAGCGCAGCCCGCGCGCCAGCGATCAGCTGATCGTTGAAATGTTCGTAGAACCGCGCTTCGACGATGAGAAATTTGGCCATCAGGTCACTCCGGAATCGATTTTTCGCCCACCACGGAAATGCCGTAGCCTTCCAGGCCGACGACATTGCGATGGGAATTGCTGAGCAGGGTCATCTCCGAGACGCCCAGATCGGCGAGAATCTGCGCACCGATGCCGTATTCGCGCAAGGTATCGCTTGCAACCGGCGTGCCCGCGACTTCGCGGCGCAGCCCTTCCTGCTCACCGGGGAAGATGCATACGATCAGTCCGCGCTCCTGTTCGCCGATGGCGCGCATCGCGCGTTGCAAGGTGTTGCGCCGGTCCCCATCGCGACCCAGAAGGTCGTCGAACAGCGAGACGCGGTGCATCCGCACCAGAGTGGGCTCGCCGGGCCGGACTGTCCCCTTCTGCAGGACGACGGACACGCTGCCGTCGACCGTGCTGCGATAATTGATCGCGCGCCATTCGCCGCCGTGTTCGCTGGTAAAGATGCTTTCGCCCGCGCGCTCGACCAGGTGGTCGTGCTTCATGCGGTATTCGATCAGGTCGCGGATGGTCCCGATCTTCAGCTTGTGGCGCCGGGCGAAGCCGACCAGATCGTCGAGCCGCGCCATAGAACCGTCCTCGTTCATGATCTCGCAGATCACACCGGATGGATTGAGCCCGGCAAGGCGCGAGATATCGACTGCCGCTTCGGTATGGCCCGCGCGCACCAACACACCGCCATCGCGCGCGATCAGCGGGAAGACATGACCGGGCGTCACGATGTCGTGTGCGCCGCGCGTCGGGTCGATCGCCACCGCGACAGTGCGTGCGCGGTCCGCCGCGCTGATCCCGGTGGTCACGCCTTCGCGCGCTTCGATGCTGACCGTGAAGGCGGTCTCGTGGCGGCTGCCGTTGCTGCGGCTCATCAGTTCGAGGCCGAGCGCCTCGACCCGCTGGCGTTGCAGCGTCAGACAGATGAGGCCGCGGCCATAGGTAGCCATGAAGTTGACCGCGTCGGGCGTCGCCATCTGTGCGGGAATGACAAGATCGCCCTCGTTCTCGCGATCCTCGTCGTCAACCAGTACGAACATCCGCCCGTTGCGCGCTTCCTCGATGATCTCCTCGATGGGGACGAGCACCGGCGCATCTTCCTGTGCATCGAGAAAGGCGTCGAGCTTGCGCAAAGTCTCGGCGGTGGGGTTCCAATCGGGCTCCGCGCAGTCGCGCAGGGTATTGGCATGAAGCCCCGCCGCACGGGCCAGGGCGGCGCGCGTGATCTCTCCCGAAGAGATGGCGGCGCGCACGCGGATAATGGTCGAATCGCTCATGGCCGCAGCGTGTATCACATTAGAATGTGATTGGAAGGCCTGCCTACCTAGTCCGGTGGATCCTTGTCGGTCCTGCTCCGCAGCGACGCGACGTGATCGTAGGCGAGGATCGAGGCGATGTCCTCCGAGTCGTAATCGGGTAGCATCCAGTGGAAGCCGCGTAACGCCAGCGAAAATCCATCCTCTGGAAGCTGCGGCTGCCAGATGCTGGAGTGACCGCCATTTTTTGCTTGCGACGCACTGCAGCGCGGTTGGAGGCGAGCCAGCTCGCGGTATGACCAGTAAGACCACGCATGAGCCGCCAGCCTTACGTCCGGCAGCGCGACCTTCCCAATCCGTTCGCGCTGATAATACAGAACCACATCATTGCGCCCGGGCGACTGCTGCACGCTCACGAAATAGTCGATCAGATCGCGGTCGCGGGGCTTCGCACGGCCCGCGCGGTTTCGTCGCACAGTGAACGCTCTTTCGATCTGGCGCTTGAAATCGTGACTATCCAACTCTTTACGAAGATCGCTACCCTTTAACTCGAAGTGTTGCAGGATCCGCTTCTGGATGTGATCCGGATCGTACATCAATCCATAGTCGGGGTTCGACGTGTTCGGCTCGAAATCGCAAAGCGACGAAAGAAACCTCTGGTAGAGCGCATCCGCATTGCCTTCCAAACCTTCATGCGGGGGGCGTTCAACCAAGTCCAAATTCTTTATGTTGAGCTCGTCACCTAGTTTCAGCCCCGCAAAATACCCGTAGAGAATCCCGCCGATATGCATTGCGCGCGCCCGGCGCAGGATACGCGAGACCAATTTTGCTGCGGGGGTTGAACGGGACCGGTCGGATTTCAGGCGCACTTCCTGGCGCAGATGGAAAAACTGCTCGCTACCTTCCTGAAGGTATTCGGGCGGAGTGGAGAATCTTTTGGCCTTGGCCGCAGCACTATTGCTCGTCATTGCGCGGGCAACGCATTGCGGCCGCAGGTGCAGGTCCGTTCGGGACACCATCCAGTCGTTGAAGATCGCCTGCTGAATGAGGAAGACAGTTGCAAGCCGATTGGGCGTTTCGAGCCTGTCTGTTCGCGCCCCGTGGGATTCGGGATATTCGCACAGGACGAGCATCAGGTCGCCCCAGCCTTCCGTCAGGTAGGCATGATCGCCTTCTTCGAAGAGCACCCCGATCTGCTCGATCGATGGCGAACCGAGGGGCATGACGTAGCCACCCATCAGACTTTCACTCGACACGCCGGGGTTCTGGCCCTTCGCTTCCTCCGCCTTGCCGATGATCGTGCGCAACCGCGACAGAAATTCGAGCCGGGAATGCCGTCGGGCCAGTCTGATGGAGATGAATGCCAGCACATCCGGCTCCGGCTTATCCGGGCTCACGATGATACCTTGAGACTCTGCGGCAATATCGCTCGTGGACTTCAAACCGCCTTGCCTGCTCAATTCCAGCGGAGTCCCCTTGATGCTGCAGCGCAAGCCCAATTCCCGCCGTTCAAGAAAAGGAAGAATGAACCTTTCGCTCAGGTAACTGGGACGCCGGATCGGTTCGGCGGTGGCATTCTCGTTTGGCGCTTCGATCGAGGACACGATGCCGTTCAGGAATTTGGTTGCCTCGTCCTCGGCATTTCGCGGCAGGGGCTCACCCTTCGCTATCGCAATGATCACGTCGATCAGGAATGGTGTATTCTGTCGATCCTTGAAAAAATCCTTGGCGGACTCCAGCAGGTTATCGAACGCCAGTCCGACATTCTTTTCATTATGATCCGAGCTCGAAGTCAGCCTGAAGGCTACCTCATCCCGGATGTAAGGCAGCAGGTCATCGGCTATCGTTTTCAGGTCTTCGGCGAAATTCCCGTACGGCGGACGGCGGATGTTGGCGTAAAGGATGATCCAGAATATCTCGTACCATTCGCGGCCCTTGAGACACATAAGGGAACCGAGCGGCCCATGGTTGACCTGCATGCGCTCCTTGTGAAGCAATAGCTCGGAGCGGCGGAGCGGGGCGCGCGGTGCCGCATTGCCCGGTGCCGTCCTCACCCACATCTGGTATGCCTTTGCAAGATCGCCAAGCACTTCACGCAGGGTCTGCGGCACGCTCAGGTCGTGGCGCTCCTGCACCGGAAGCCTCCAGCGCCATTCTCCGGCAGCATCTGCCACCATGATGGAATCGTATTTGCCCAGCACGTTGAAGCTGCGCAGAATCTGGGGCGGCTTGGTATCCTCGCCGGTACGCCATGAAATATCGTAATAGAAGCGCGCCCGATCGAACCGGTGAATGCCGTCGATCGATTGCGGGCGCTGCGGATCGACCCAGAACTTCAGCGAGTCTGCGATCGATATGCGGGAGAGCTTTTTGACCGTTATCCTGTCGAGCTCTTTCGAGCCGCGATTTTGCCTGCCGATCGCGCCGATGGCGCGCCTTATATCGTCCAGCTCGCGCAGCGTGTCTTTGTGATGCTCGATCTCCTTGTTTCGGGACCAGGCATTCAGGTTGTGAGCGAACTCGAATAGCGATGAAAACTCCGGCTGTTCGTGAAAACCGGCATTTTCGAGGATGTCGCCAAGCGCGCCGACCTTGCAGCGGCAGAGCACTTCGTAAAATTCGATCGTTTCTTCGGGAAGGCGTTCGAAGGACCGCCAGGGGCGCTCGTCCATACTTTCCCTGCCAGCGCGAGGATAAAGGGCCAGCAGATGCAGCGCGCCAAAGCGGCTGATATGCTCGTCCTTGGGGAAGGCCTTTGCAACCTTGCGATGCACCACCTTGCCGGCAGATCTGCCCTGGGCCTGTGCAGCATCGATGAAGGGCCGGACTTCGGCAGCCTGCGCGATGATCTTGCGCCGCAGATCGTAGCCGGTGCGGGCGAAGGGCTGCGTGGAAGTGGTGGTTTCTGAAAGGATTCCGGAAATGAGAGATCGGGAAACTTCCGCAATCTGCCTCTCGATACCGAACCGCGTTTCCTTTTCCCCTTCGTCTGAAATTTTCCGGATTGCTGAAAACAGCGCCTCGGCGGTGTCCTGACCGAGGTACCAGATGACGATCTCTTCGATCAGCAATTTACCATTTACCGACTTTGGACCCACGGCGTCGCGAACGAGCGAATAGGGCGATTCGCAGACCGCCCATTGCCAGGAGTCGCCGGATGCTTTTTCCCGCGCGTATTCGCGTGCCAAGGTGTTGAGCAAAAAGAGGTAGTCCATTTTTCGGTCGGCCGGACCAGGCTCGATCGACCGGGACATCGAGATGTTTGGATCGGAGAACAGGTTGACCACCCGCCGAACCGATGACCGAAGCCGTTGAACCGGCCGCTTCTTGGCGAAAGAGACGAACTCCAGCGCGGTGAAATAGCTCTCGCGCCCCGGTGAGAAGTCATGACACAAGGCCGTCAGTTCGAGCGGTTCGGAGCCCCTGGCGGCATTATGGCCGTAAGCTTCGCTCAATCCGAACGATCGCGCCCGCAGCAGCCCGGCCTGCCACGGAATATCATAGGCATATCGGAAGATCGGGACCGAATGTCGCTTGTGCTCTTCGGCTAACTTTCGCTCGCTGGCAGGCACGCCAGGCAGATAGTTCTTGAAGAAGAATCTGACCTGTTCCTTCAGCTCTTCGTTCGGATCCTCGTACAGGGACTTATCAAGCCGCCGCGCGCGATCGATCTTCTGTGCGACAAGATTGTCGATGAGCTGGTCGCGAACCTCGGGATACAACCTCTCGGTGTTCGCGAAGCCATGGAGGGGAACGCCATCTTCTTCCCCCAGCGCACACTTATCCAAATTTTCCGCGTTTTCCCGATGAGATTTTACCGCCTCGCAAAAGCCCGACTTGTCGAGCACTTCCTCCATATCCTCCAGCATCTCGCGCCAGTACGGGCCCCAGTTGGCGTGGAATTGCTGACACCGCTTTTCGACAAATTCGAACAGGATGCGGCACAGCAGATCCGTACCCTGAAGGAAATCGCCGGTCAGAACCCTGGAATCGCTTTCCCGCTGCGTTTTCTCGATCCACCGGCACAGCAGGCGCAAGCGGATGTACCATGAGGCATCGAGCGGTACTTTTCCGAACACGCCGACGGACGAAAACCGCGTCACCGCCATCGACAGGTCCGAAAGGCCGTCCGCCTGAGGGGTGTTGAGAATGTCCTGGAATTGATAGCCAATCAGCTCTTGCAGCAGCGCGTAGAGGTAGGAGGGGCCGTAAACGGTCGCGGCAAGCAGGTCCGACATGATTTCGATCACGAGCTCGCGCGTGTCTATGTGATCGCGCTCCCAATAGCTTAGGCCGTGATAGTTGTTCATCTCACGCGAGAGCCCACGAATAAGCTCGGTGAATTCGTCCGAGTCCTGCAGTCTGCCGAAATGAACCAGATCGTCGAAATGCGATCTCAGAATTCCGTGCGCGCACTCGTGTGCCAGCAGCGGTTGCAGATCCGGCCGGTCGGGCATGAAGAACGAGCTGTGGACCAGGTGATAGGCGAAAACCGGCCGCCCCTTGGTGGCGTTGATGGACTGCGAGCTGCGAAAGCTCTTGGCGCTGTCAATCAGCGGAGTGTTGAGCGCGATGTTCTTCAGCCCGGAAAAATGCATTGCGGACGTCTGTTCGAAGTCGAATTTGCCTGGGTATTTCTTGGAGAAGAACTCCTCCAGCTCGGCGTAAATGCTGATCGTCTTTTCGGCCAGGTTGTCGTTGTAGAGGCCCTGCTCGCGCCGGCGATCCATAAACGGACGAAGGCGATCCTGCGTTTCGAGATCGAGAATCTTGTCGAGCTGCCCCTTGAGGTCGCGGAACGCGTCGATCGAAACGTGCAGGTTGCTCATCGCCCCGGCACGCACGATCATCAGCTGTGAGATCGGATCGAAGTTGTCGACAAACCTGCCAAGCAGAAAATGGCGGTTATCGGGGTCGGTAACATCCTTCTCGTAAAACTCTTCGTTGGCCAGGTGCCGGGTCGCCTGCTTCACCCACCAGCACAAGTGCAGCTTGTCGATCAGGATGTTGCGCTTGAGAGACTGTAGCGCATCGAAGCAGCGATATTCTGCCAGAAATGCTTCGTCGATCCGGCCGGTATCGTGGCAATGCCGCACGCGATCCTTGATCGGGTGGACGATCCGCTGGCGATAGAACGGGGATGCAGTCTCGCGGATGACATCCTTGAAAGCCACTTCGCCGTCGCGCGCGAGATGATCCATCGGATCTTGCCGCTTGTCGATGATCGAAGGGAGGCGCGGCACCCACACTTCGGAAAGGTTCGCGAAATCGTGCGGGCCGATCCGGATATCGTCGAACAGATCATCCCAGGTGCGCTTGCGCCCCTCGGTGGGCTTCTTCCCCGTTTCGAGGCGCTCGACCGTGCACCACAGATAATCCTCTTCGAACCGCAGGAGCATATTCAGCTCGGAAATGTCGAGGACGTACGAAAGGTTCGTCTGGAAATGGCGCGCTTCCATCAGCAGGATGTCGAGGCGTTCGATCATGTCGGCAGACAGGATCACCGCCAGATCGCAGATGTTGTCGATCGCGCTGCGGGTGCTGGTGCTAGCCATTTCGGATCTGTTCCGTGTTGATGAGGTGGGGGCCGGGCGGGGCGTCGCTGGCATTCATGGCGGCGATCATGGTGAGCAGCAGGGTCGCGTAGCCCACCGTCGCGACCGCAAGAGACCAGACCGTCGCCTTGGCTTGAATACTGGAGACCGCAACGGGCAGCTCGTCCGCCTCCACGTCAGGAATCAGCGAAATCGGCAAGCGGCTGAAATCGCGATAATGGCGCGCTTCATGCAGCACGAAGTCGTTCTCGAAGTGACTCCACTCGATCATCGTGAAGAAGCCGGTGGCCACCAGCCAGGCAATGACCATCAGGGATGCCTGTTCGGGGGAGACCGACTTTGTGGCGGTGAAGAACAACACCACCACTCCGGATGCCCACGCGGGCGACCAGCAGTAGAAGAAGTACTTCAGTACCGGCAGGTAAGTCAGGCCGAACCCGTTGGGCCGGTCGGTCATCTGATTGAGAAACGGGTTGAGCAGCGAGATCGCGGCAGCGTTGGATAAGGCCCAGGAGGTTGTGTTCCTTCCGAACCAGCTGGCGGGGGAGCGGGCATAGTAATTGGGGACGAGGAGCGCGCATATCAGCGCACGCGGAAGCCTGAAAAGCTCGTTCAATTCATAGATCACGCGTTCCGATATCGGCGAAGATCCCTTCATCGGGCGGTCCCGCGATCCGGTCAGCACCACCCGGATTCTGGTCATCAGGTTTCGTACCCGGATGAGACAATGAGCTACGAATGGGAATGGCCTGCGAAGAGCGACCCGTGCCCACCAGCTGCGCCAGGCATTCGGCCATTTTGCGACGCCAAGCGAAAATGGCATCATCAATGCCCGCATCTGGCGGTATTCGGCGTGCGGCAGGTCTCCGAAGCGCAAGGGGAGTACCGGAACGGCGAGAACGACGAATAGGAGCGTGGGAGCAAGCCAGGCCACCCATCCGAGCACCTGCAGCAGGACGAATAGCTCATCCCGAAAATCCGAGGCTTCGAACCCGCTTTTCACCGTTCCGTGCAGGTACAGCAGCCACACCAGCACCGGCGGGGCGGCCCAGAAGACTCCCTTGACCAGGAAGCCCTTCGTCTTCCGCCAGCCCTTGGCGAAGATCATGGAATCGACACCGCCAGTCGTGGCTTTGATAGCGATATAACTGATCGGGATGCACAGGAAGGCTACCGCAATGCACATCACGGCCAGCCTGGGCGAAAGCGTACCAATCGGCGCGATAGCCGCGCTGCCGGCGAGGATGTAACCGAAGGCCAGAAAATATCGCGCCAGCCTGCCCGGCACCAGATAGACCTGCTCGACCGCGTTGCTGCCCGGGATCCTCCAGTTGAAATTCGCGGGGCCGCGAAGCTGGCGAATGATGCTCAGAAAATTGGGCGAGCCGGTGGTCAGAAAGAACAGAGGGATGGGCCTGAAGGCAAATCGCAAATTGCGACGGACATGCAAGCCGAGTGCCGCGAACAGACTGACCTGAAGGAAGGCGACCTGAACGAATACGAGCTCGAAGATCGTACTCGGCGCACCGACGCTTCCATCCAAAAATGTCGCAATCGGTCCGTTCAGCATTGCCGGACCGGCAAATAAGATCGCATGACACCCCCGCAGCAAAGGTGCGCGGAAGCGATTTTCAAATCAAGTACGTATTTGCGGGTGGGCAGGCCCGATGAGCGTGCCTGAAGTAAAACCGGCGATCAGTTGTTCGTCGGGCCTAGTCGGCGCAGCGACATCGTTTTGGTCTGCAGGGCTCCGCGGCTCGGCGAGATATATCTCGACGGGGGCTTTGCACCGGATAGCTTCGCACGATCGAGTGCCGGCGCCCAGTCCTGCGGGTTGCGTTCGTGCCGTTCGCGGCGGAACAGTTCTCGCTCTTCCAGTGAAAGGCCGCGGCCTTCGAGTTTGGACAAGCGGGAATCAATTTCTCCTAGATTTTCGCGAACGGAAAGCATGTCGCGGTTCAAGGACTGCATATCCCGGGTAAGGGACTCACCATTCTCCCGAACGGCTCTCACCTCATCCGCCAGGTTTACCGCCCACTTTGGCGGGGTATCGTCAGTGCTCATAGAGGCCATCCTCTTTCGCGTTGCTGCTAGCTGGCCTCATGCGCTCCCGCACCCCCCATCAACCTGAAGAAAGACTGCGGCGCGATAACCAGTTTGCACGAAGTAGGCAAGAGACCCAGTTCGTGGTCCCATGTAGGGCGCAGAGGTGATAAATCCAGGTGCACTAACTTGGCTAACAAGTAGTTGCGGGAAAACCGGGATCTTATTCGAGCCATTCGGCACGGCGACACCTGCATTGAATTGAAACGCCAATTGTGGAAACTGCACTGACGCCAGATGTTTCCCGTTCGATGGCGATAAGGTGCAAGCTATACAACCTCACGGCAAATGGTGCGGGGCAAGGCTGAGGATCGATCAGAACCGACCCCAAAAAAGAGCCCACCCTCGTTCAATCATCGCATGACCGGCAAGCTGCGTCGGTCAGCGCAGCCGGTTATCCACCCGGAGCACGTCTCTCGCACCTATCTCCGGCCCAAAGGCGCAAGGCAGATGCCTTTGCGGCCAGCAAACATCGCTGGTCCGGCTATCAGGATGAAATCCTTGGAAAAATGGTGGACGCACTAGGGTTCGAACCTAGGACCCGCTGATTAAGAGTCAGCTGCTCTACCAACTGAGCTATGCGTCCACACCGGCGATCTGAGGGCGATGCCGCGCCGGCGATTCGATGGTCGATTCGCCAGCAGGAGGCGGTCACATAAGGCCTGTGGCGAAAGGTGCAAGCCCTTGCGCGCACTCCATCGCCAAATCAGCTCTGCACCAGCCCGCCGCCGCGCCCCTGCGTGTTCCAGCGATAGACCATCATCAGTGCGCCCAGGCACATCATATTGGTCATCATGGAGGAGCCGCCGTGGCTCATGAAGGGGAGGGGGATCCCCACGACGGGCGCCATGCCCATCACCATCATCAGGTTGATCGCGATGTAGAAGAACATCGTCGCCACCATCCCTGCGGCCAGCAGCCGGTCGAAACGGTTCTGCGCATTGCGCGCCACGCTGAGCCCCCAGTGAAGGATCAGACCGAATGCGACCAGCACGAACAGCCCGCCCAGGAACCCCCATTCCTCCGCCATCGTCGCGAAGACGAAATCGGTGTGCGGTTCGGGCAAGTACTGCAGGTGGCTTTGCGATCCCTCGTTGAAGCCCTTGCCGGCAAAGCCGCCGGATCCGATTGCGATCTTCGACTGGGTGATGTGATAGCCACTGCCCAGCGGATCGCTCTCCGGATCCATGAACGTGGTCACCCGGCGCTGCTGATAGGGCTTGAGCGCGAAATTATAGGCCAGAGGCACCGCGACAGCGGCGGCGGCGCCAGCAGCAAGAAACCAGCTCATCGGCAGGCCCGCCAGGAACATCACCACGGCGCCCGAAAACAGGATGGCCAGCGCGGTGCCCAGATCGGGCTGCATCAGCACCAGCAGCACCGGCATGGTGATAATCACGCCGGCGGGCAGCAGCGCGCGCCACGAGCTGAACATGCCTGTGGGCAACGTGTCGTAGAAGCGGGCGAGGGCCAGGGCGACCGCCGGTTTCATCAGCTCGGATGGCTGGATGCGGATCGGGCCAACCTCCAGCCACCGCTGGCTGCCGCCACCGATTGCCCCGGCAGCTTCCACCGCGACCAGCATGATCAGGATCACCACGTAGGCGGGATAGGCCGCGAACTTGGCGAAATCGCGTGAGAAGGTGGAGATGACCAGCGCGACGACCATAAAGATCGCAAAGCGAAGCAGGTGCGTATCCGCAAAGGGCGAGAGGTTGCCGCCCGCGGCGGAGTACAGCACGGCGGAGCCGAAGCAGGTCAGCAGGATCAGCGGGATCAGCATCGACCACGGCTGACGCGCGATGGGAGTGGGGATGATGGAACTCACTGCGCGTCGTCCGCCGAATTCTGGGCCTGAGCATTAACGGATGTATCGACGTCGGGCCGACGGACCCGGCGCGGGTTGTTGCGCGCGAACTCCTCGCTCCGCTGTGCCTCGATCCGCGCTTCGGCATCGACCCGCGCCTGGATTTCGCGGTCGAGCGGGGGGCTGGCGGGAATCGTCTCCCCGGCAGCGCGGGCATATTCGGCGTAGCGGCGCTGCAGGCGTTGCTGCGCGGTGCCGCCCCACTCTTTTTCGTAAGCGAGCAGCGCGTCCATCCCTTTTTGGGGGTCGAACATGAAGGTCATCACGTCGCGTGCGATCGGATAGGCTGCGCCGGAGCCGCCGCCATGCTCGATCACCACCGCGCCCGCGTAGCGCGGATTGTCGAACGGGGCAAAAAAGACGAACAGGCCGTGATCGCGGTATTTCCACGGGCCGGTCTTGCCGTTCGAGACACTGAGCGAGACGACCTGCGCCGTCCCCGTCTTGCCCGCCATCAGTACGTTTTCGATCGGCAGGCGCGCGCGCCCTGCGGTGCCGGGGCCGTTGACCACATCGCTCATCGCCTGGCGGATATAGGCGATCTCGTCGCTCTTGAAATCAAGCGAGGGCGCGGGTTTCTGCTTGTCAGTCTTGATCAGCGCAGGCTCGAAATGGCGGCCGGTGGCGATCCGCGTGGCCATCACGGCAAGTTGCAGCGGGCTCGCGAGGTAATAACCCTGACCGATCGATGCGTTCACCGTGTCGTACGGCTGCCATTGCTGATCGTATTTCTTCAGCTTCCACGCGGAGTCGGGGACGGTGCCGTAGAACTGGCTGGCGACCGGCAGATCGAATTCCTGCCCCAGGCCGAACTGGCGGGCGTAGGCGGCAACCTTGTCGAAACCCACCTTCTGCGCAAAGTGATAGAAATAGCTGTCGCACGACTGGTAAATGCCCTTGGCCATGTCGACCCGGCCATGATTGCTCCAGCAGTTGAAGAAGCGGTTGCCGATGCGGCGTCCACCACCGCAAATGATCGACTCGTTCGGGTCGATGCCTTCGTGCATGAAGGCCATTGCATGCATCGGCTTGACCGTGGAGCCAGGCGGGTAGAGGCCCTTGAGCACCTTGTTGCGCAGCGGAACGCGATCGTTCTCGCTCAGCATCGCGTATTCGACGCTGCCGATCCCGTCGGAAAAGGAATTGGGATCGAAGCTGGGCATCGAAGCCATGCAAAGCAGATCGCCGCTCGCGCAGTCCATCACCACCACGGAGCCGCTTTCGAGCCCCAGGCGCCGCGCCGCGTAATCTTGCAAGGGACCGTCGATGGTCAGCTGAACAGCATTTCCCTGGACGTCGGGCCGCGTGCTGAGATCGCGCACGATCCGGCCCGATGCGGTCACTTCGACGCGCCGTGCGCCGGGCTTGCCGCGAAGTGTTTGCTCGAACTGCTTTTCGAGACCGTCTTTGCCGATCTTGTAGCCCGGAGTGATCAGCAGGGGGTTGCGATCTTCCTCGAACTCTTCGCGGCTCGCCGCACCGACATAGCCGATCAGATGGCCGACCGAGGGGCCGGTGGGATAGTACCGCGAAAACCCGCGCTGGGGCACGATGCCCGGCAGTTCGGGCAACCGGATGCTGACCGACGCGAAGGCATCGTAATCGAGCCCGCTGGCGACTTCGATAGGCGCGTAGCCCGCCGACTCGTCGATCCGCTTGCGCAGATCGCGCATCTTCGCATCGTCGAGGTTGAGCAGCTTCGCCAGTGTTTCCAGCTCGCGCTCGCTATCCTGCAGGCGTTCGGGAATGATATCGACGCGGAAATCGGCCTGATTTGAGGCGAGGGGGGCACCGTTACGATCGAGAATCCAGCCCCGCCGCGGCGGGATCAGCGTCAGATTGACGCGGTTGCTCTCGCTCTCGGTCGCGTATTTATCGTTCTCCGCAATCGCGATGAACCCCATCCTGCCCGCGAGCAGCATGCCGACCGAAAGGCCGCCGACGCCCAGAACGAAGCTGCGACGGTCGAAGCTGTCGGTCAGCACGCTTTCGTTGAGGATCTTTTTGGTCAGGCCGAGGGGCATCAGGAAATGGTCCGCAAACGCATCAGTCGAAGCTTGTCGAGACGCGAGACGATGAAGGAAATGAAGGGGTAGGCGACAACCGAGAGCAGCAATTGGGGCACGATACTGGCGAACAGCGGCAGGCTGAGCCGACTGCCCGATACGAGCGTCGCCACCAGGATATAGATCACCGCGATCGAGGCGGCGATCATCCAGTCCTGGGCGAACCCGCGCCACGGGAAGCGGATATCGATAATCTCGATGGCCAGCATTGCCGCGGAGAACAGAAGGATAGCAGATCCAAATGGCTGGCCACTGAACAGATCGTCCCACACGCCGAAGATCAGGCCTGACCAGATCGGCAGGACGCCGGGGCGCAACAGCCGCCAGGCGAGCATGAAGAGGAACCCGATCGGCGGCAGCAGGGGGCCTGTGACCGCGATCGGCACGCTCTGCAGGTACGAGGCGAGCATGATCGTCGCCCACGGGATGAACACCAGCAGGAAGGGCGAATGATCGCGGTTGATCTGGCGCCGCCCGGAGCTGTCGCGCCGGTTGGTAAAGCCGCGCCGCTCGATCATTGTGCGTCGGGCTCCCCACCTGCCTCGGCGGCGTCCGCCGCGCCATCGCCGACGATCGTCTCGTTCGATCCGATCGCCTCTTCGATGGGGGTGTTGGCGCCGCGCCGTGCATCGGGTTGCCAGATGGGTTCGACCGCGACGAAATCGGTCGCCGCCGGGTTGCTGATGATCCGGGCCACCGCGCCGTCGTCCGTCAGACGCGTGACGATCGCGACCGCGATTCCGGGGCGGTAGAGGCCGCCTGCGCCGCTGGTCACGAACACATCGCCGCGCTTCAGCGGATTGATGCCAAGATTGATGAGGCGGATGTTGATCAGGCCGTCGCCGCGCCCTTCGGCAAAGGCCACCGTGTTGTCCCCTGCGCGGCGCACGGGCAGCACGCTTTCGCTATCGGTGATCAGCAGGACGCGCGAGGAATGGCGCGCCGATTCCAGCACCCGGCCCACGATCCCGCGCTCGCTGCGCACCGGCATGCCGGGCTTGACCCCATCGGAACGGCCCGCGCCGAGATAGGCGAAACGGCGGGTGCTTGCGCTGCTTGACCCGACGAGGCGTGCCACCGCGACCGGATCGACCTCGGTCTCACCAAGGCCCAGCAGCGCCTTCAGACGCCGGTTTTCTTCCTCCACCGCGCGCGCCTCGGCCAGGCGGATGCGCGCGATTTCGACCTCTTTCTTCAGCTCGGCATTTTGCTGCCCCGCCTCGAAATAGCCTTCGACCGTGTCGAGGAAGTTGCGCCCGCCGGTGCGCCCGGCGGCATTGGCTTGCGCGACGGGGGCGGTGGCATCGCTGAACAGGCCGCGCAGTCCGTTGAAGGACGCCGGCTGGACGAGAGACACGACCAGCAGCGCGATGCCCACAAGCACCGCGAGCACGATCAGCACATAGCCGGTAAAGGCGCTGTACTGGGCCTTGCGCGAATGGCCCGATATCCGCTGCTTTGACCCCGACAGGGGCATAGTTCCTCCGTCCGGTTCGGCCCCGGTCGACCTATGCAGTCATCAACACGCCGCGGAACACGGGATCTTCCATCGCCCGGCCGGTTCCGACCGCAACGCAGGAAAGCGGGTCTTCCGCGATGCTCACGGGAAGGCCGGTTTCCTCGCGCAGATGTTCGTCCAGTCCGGTGATCAATGCGCCACCACCGGTCAGGACGATGCCCTGGTCCACGATGTCGGCGGCGAGTTCGGGCGCGGTATTTTCCAGCGCGATCCGCACGCCTTCGACGATCGCACCGATAGGCTCACTCAGGGCTTCTGCGATATGCGACTGATTGATGGTGATCTCTTTCGGAACACCATTGACCAGATCCCTACCCTTGATGGTGATCGCCTCGCCCACGCCATCGGCAGGGGCCACGGCCACGCCGTAGTCTTTCTTGATCCGTTCAGCCGTGGCTTCGCCGATCAGCAGGTTGTGGTGTCGGCGTACGTAGGAAACGATAGCTTCGTCCATCTTGTCGCCGCCGGTGCGAACCGATGTGGTGTAGGCGAGACCGCGCAGGCTGAGCACCGCGACCTCGGTGGTGCCGCCGCCGATATCGACCACCATCGAGCCCACCGGCTCGGTCACCGGCATGTCGGCACCGATCGCCGCAGCCATCGGTTCGAGGATCAGGTAAACCTGGCTGGCGCCCGCGTTCGATGCCGCATCGCGGATCGCGCGCCGTTCCACACTGGTCGAACCCGACGGGACGCAGATCGTGATCTCGGGGTAGCGGAACAGGCTTTTCTTGCCGTGCACCTTGCGGATGAAGTGCTTGATCATTTCTTCCGCGATTTCGATGTCGGCGATCACGCCATCGCGCAGCGGGCGAATGGCTTCGATCGAGTCGGGCGTCTTGCCCATCATCATCTTCGCGTCGTCGCCCACGGCCTTGACGCGCTTGATCCCGTTCAGGGTTTCGATGGCGACCACGGAAGGCTCGTTCAGGATGATTCCCTGATCGGGTACGTACACCAGCGTATTCGCGGTGCCGAGGTCGATCGCCATGTTCTGTGTGCCGAACTTCAGAAGATTCGAGAAGAAACCCATAAGATAAAATAATCCGTGCCGCCGAGGGGTGGCGTTGAGTGAGGTTGAACGGTCAGGCCGAAGGGGCCTCCCCGTCAGGATATGGCCCCTGTGGTCCCCATATACGAGTACGCGAGGCTTTTAAGCAGAAAATGGGCGTAAGTTCGCGGGGCCCGTCGAATTTTTCCACCGTCCCGGCTAGCTTCGCGCAAATGCCCACTATCAGACGACTTCCAGAGGGACTGATCAACCGAATCGCCGCGGGCGAGGTGATCGAACGTCCGGCCGCTGCACTGAAGGAACTGCTCGAAAACGCAATCGACGCAGGCGCGACTCGAATCGAGGTGTCGCTCGAAGAAGGGGGCATCGGCGCGATCGAGGTGATCGACGATGGCTGCGGGATGGACCGCGCCGCGATGGAGCTTGCGCTGGAACGCCATGCGACCTCCAAGCTGCCCGAGGAGCTGGTCGGCGATGGCCATGCGCTGGAACGTGTGGCGACACTCGGCTTTCGGGGCGAAGCCCTGCCAAGCATCGCCAGCGTGGCGCGCTTCACGCTCGAAAGCAGGCCGCATTCTGCCGGTGACGGGGCGGAGCAGGGCTGGCGACGGGTGGTCGACCATGGCCGCGTGGTCGAAGACAGGCCATCGGCCGTCCCGCCCGGTACGCGCGCCCGCATCGAGGATTTCTTTCGCGAGGTGCCCGCGCGCCGCAAATTCCTGCGCACTCCGCGCAGCGAATATGCCGCGTGCAACGACATCGTCCGCCGCCTTGCCATGGCGCGGCCCGAAATCGGGTTCACCTTTTCCAACAACGGCCGCCGCATCCTCCACCTGCAGCGCGGCGAGGCCCTGCCCGAGCGCGTGGTGCAGCTGGTCGCGCGCGAGCTGAAAGACAATTGCGTGCCGATCGATCTGGCGCGGCAGATAGACGGGGGCGGCGAAATGACGCTGACCGGGCTGGCAGGCCTGCCCACGTATAATCGCGGCGTGGCGGACCATCAGTACCTGTTCGTCAATGGCCGCCCGGTGAAGGACCGCCTGCTGGTCGGTGCGGTGCGCGGTGCCTACGCGGAAATGCTGGCGCGCGATCGGCATGCGGTGCTCGCGCTGTTCCTCGACCTGCCGCCAGAGGATGTCGACGTGAACGTGCATCCGGCGAAAAGCGAGGTGCGCTTTCGCGACCCGCAGGGCGTGCGCGGCATGATCGTGGGCGGGCTGCGCGCCGCGCTGGCCACCGGGGACAAGCGCAGCGCACAGGCGCCCGATGCCTCTGCGATGGCCAAATGGCAGGCGGAGCCCATCTTCGGAGAACATCAGTCCCCCTCCCCGTTCGGGGAGGGGCCAGGGGAGGGGTCTGTGCCTTTTCCACCATGGCACGGTACACCCCACCCCAACCCCTCCCCTCAAGGGGAGGAGCTTCTGTTGCGCGAAACCGCGTCCGTTTACGGCGCACCGCAAGGCCGCGCGGTCGACGCAGGGGAGGGCGCACAGCCCGATACCGACTACCCGCTCGGCATCGCGCGCGGGCAGATCGCCAACACCTATATCGTGGCCGAAGCGGCGGACGGGCTGGTGCTGGTCGATCAGCATGCCGCGCACGAACGCCTGACGCTCGAACGGCTGCGCGGCGCGGATGCGGGCGCGGCCGCCGCGCGCAGCCAGGCGCTGCTGATGCCCGAAGTGGTCGAACTGTCCGAACCCGAGTGCGACCGGCTGGAGGCGATTGCCGCCGATCTGGACCGGATGGGGCTGGCCATCGAACGGTTTGGCCCTTCCGCAATGCTCGTGCGGAGCCTGCCGCACGCGCTGCCCAAGGCCGACCCGCACGCCCTGCTGCGCGACATTGCAGACGACCTCGCCACCAATGGTATCGACGGGGAGGGGGGATCGCTGTTACTCACCGAAAAGATCGAATACGTTTTGGCAACAATGGCTTGTCATGGTTCGGTGAGAGCGGGACGCACCTTGCGGGTCGAGGAAATGAATGCGCTGTTGCGCGAGATGGAACGCACGCCGCGTTCCGGCCAATGCAATCACGGCCGCCCAACCTGGGTGAAGCTGTCGATGGAAGAAGTAGAGAAACTGTTCGGGAGACATTGATGCGTTTGGGGGAGGGTTTTGGAGTATCATCGGGGTCGATCGCGGCGCTGTTATTGCTGGCCGGTTGCAGTGGAGAGCCGGCAAATACCGCGGAGCAGGATCGCGCCGACGCGAAGGCCATCGCGCAGGTCATGGCGCAGCAGACGCCGCCCCCTGCACTGCTCAAACTGCAACCGATGCTGATCGAAGACATTACCGCTCACAACGCGCTGTCGGGACCGGGATGTTTCTTCACGCCCAATGGCGGTGAAGACCCGACCGTGATCGTCGGGCCGGAGCTTGGCTACGTGAAATACGAGGGCAGCGTGCAGCGGCTCGCCAATGATCCGGGCAGCGCGCAAGGGCCGTTCGACACGCACGAGAAATACGACGGGCGAGAATATACGCTGCGCATCGCGATCGACCAATCGGCGAGGGATGACGCGGACCTGGGATCATGGGTCGCACCCGCCACTGTCGTCGTTCTCGACGGGTTCGACCGTACGCTGGTGGAAAGCCGGGGCCGCGCGGGCTGCGGGGCCTGAGTTGGCGAGCGCCTAGTCGGGGTCGCCTGCGTCCGGGTTGCGCACACGGATGATGCCATTGCCGATCATCGTCATCACCGGCTCGTCATGCTGGTTGAAGGTGGTCTGGCGGGTCTTGGTGAATCCCATGTGGGGTTTCGACTTCGACTGGCGCTTTTCGATCAGTTCCGATTCCACGCGCAGCGTATCGCCGGGATAGACCGGCTTCAGCCAGCGCAGCTCGTCGATCCCCGGCGATCCGAGCGACGCGGCCTCCTGCGACGAGAAATGTTCGACCATCATCCGCATGGTCATGGCGCAGGTGTGCCATCCGCTGGCGGAGAGGCGGCCGAAATAGGTTTGCGCCGCGGCCTCGTCATCAAGGTGGAAAGGTTGGGGGTCGTATTTCGAGGCGAACTCGATCACTTCCTCGCGGGTGACCTCGTAATGGCCGAAAGACGCCTTGGTGCCGACTTCCAGATCCTCGAAATACTGCATGGGTTACGCCCTCAGATGGTCAGAGCGCGGGGCGTAGCAGCATCCAGATTCCCATGGCAATCATCGCCAGGTTCTCGGTCAGCGATACGAAGCCCAACGGCACGTTGCTCCCGCCGCCCACGCACGCGCATTTCAGTTCGCGCTTCTGTACATAGACCGCGTAAAACACGCTGACCGCGCCCACCGTGCCGATGAACAGCGCGACCGGGATGGAGAGCCAGGGCAGGATATGCCCCGCCATCAGCACCGCCGCCAGAGCCTCCAGGTAGGGATAGGCATAGGCGTAAGGCACGAAGCGGCGCCCGAGCAGATCGTATCCCAC
The DNA here is from genome assembly GCA_009993635.1 of Erythrobacter sp. Lineage (GTDB taxonomy): Bacteria > Pseudomonadota > Alphaproteobacteria > Sphingomonadales > Sphingomonadaceae > Alteriqipengyuania. Next base: position 304,671 of record JAACTC010000005.1, read on the forward strand.
GAACATCGTCGAAAACTGCTCCACATCCTGCAGCTTCAGCATGGCCAGCATCGCCATCGAAAAGGCCACGAACCACTCGACCGTCCGGATCGTCAGCCCATCGAGCAGCCCGAGGCTGAGCGTGATGGCAAGCATCGCCGCAACCGCGAACACCGCCAGCACCGGGCGGTAGCTGGTGGCGTCAGGATCGCGAACCGTCTTGCCGAGGTATCGGGTCAGAGCCTCGTGGCCGCCGATCCGCTCGCCGTCGATAAACGTTTGCGGGGTGGTCTTCACCCCATGCTCCGCCTTGAACGCGTCGGTCTGCTCACGGGTGGTCAGGTGATGGTCTTCGACCCGGTATCCCGCCTTTTCCAGCAGCCATTTCGACTTGATGCCATAGGGGCAGACATGCGTGTCCATCACCATGCGGTAGAGTTCGGCCGTCTTTTTCATGCCGCTTCAGATATTCAGCGCAGTCCCGGCTTCAAGTCGATCCGACGGCACTATGCGCGGAACTTGGGCACCTTGCCGCCTTCGCCCAGTTCCGGAATGATCCGATAGCGGGCAAGGATGAAGCTGAAGATGCCGAACAGCAGCAGGCCGATCGCAACCAGGGTGAACCAGATGCCGTTGTCGGCAAGGCTGGCGACCGCATCGCCGATGGTTTTCACCTGATCGCTTCCGCCCGAGAAGAGCCCCGCGCCGATTAGCGACCAGCCAATGATCGCGAATACGACCGCGCGCGAAACGTAACCCGCGCCGCCGATCCATCGGGTGAAGTCGGGCGCCTGCGGGCTCACCCGGTTCATGAAGCTGCCGGTGATCCCTTTCTTGCCCTGGTTGAAGGCGGCGATGAAGAAGGTAACGCCCAGCAGGGCCAGCACGACGCCGCCGAATTCTACGCCGAGCACGCCCGAGGCGGCCTCCTGCGCGCCGCCGCCGCCAGAATTGCTGTCGGTCGCGAACTTGAAGGCCGACCAGGCGAGGGCGAGGTGGCCGATCGCGCTGCCCGCATGGCCGATTCGCTTGCCCCAGCCTTTTGCGTCCGAACCTTCATTCTCGATATCGAACAGCGGCGAGCAGAAGCGGAACAGCGCATAGCCGAACAGGCCGAACACCATGATCCACAGGATCACGACGCCCGCCGGAAAATTCTCGATAGCCTGAAAGATACCGGCCGTTCCTTCGGAGATGCGCCCCGCGCTGGTCAGCGCAATAAGGCCCACCACCGTGTAGAGAACCGCGCGGCTGAAATAGCCCACCCGCACCAGCCAGCTGAATTTTTCGGACTTGTCGACCACGTACATCTCCCCTGTTTCACAGGCCCAACGGGGCAGATGCCATATCGTGCCCGGACCTAAGTGATTGAGAGGTTTGCCGGTCCGGCTCCGATGACCGCGCTGGCCCGGCGATTGAGTGTTCCGCCGGGTACCGACACCTTGTCGAGCACCTTGAAATCGGTCCGCCAGCTTTCCGGGGTAACCTCGCACACGCCATAACCGCGCTGGTCGTTGATGAACTTGAGCTGCGGGTTTTCCGCCAGAATGCGGTCGCTGCCCGGGCGCTGGTCCTGCCCGTCGCCGCCGCTGCTGATCGATGTCGTGACGCATTCGACGCCGACGGGATCGTCGTCCGACATCAGCAGGCCTGCATAGTTCTGGTGCTCGTCCCCCGTCAGCACCACGGCATTGTCGACCCTGGAGAGCCGCATCATCATCCGCTCGCGCGGCACGGCATAGCCCGCCCAGCTATCGAGGTTGTACATCAGCTGGGGCTGATCGACGGCCGCGCCTGCGGCGGTCGAGCGGATGAGCGAGCGACGAGTGATCATGGCTCGGCCCGTATGGCTGAACCGTGACACAAACGTGTCAGGCAGAGCCGGTCACACGTTAAATTTGAACATCAGGATGTCGCCGTCCTGCACGAGGTATTCCTTGCCTTCCTGCCGCAGCTTGCCCGCTTCCTTGGCGCCCGCTTCGCCGCCCAGCGCGACGTAATCGTCGTAGGCGATGGTTTCGGCGCGGATGAAGCCACGTTCGAAATCGGTGTGGATCTCGCCCGCAGCCTGCGGGGCCTTGGCACCCTTGGGGAAGGTCCAGGCGCGCGCTTCCTTGGGGCCGACGGTAAAGAAGGTTTGCAGGCCCAGCAGTTCGTACCCGGCCCGGATGATTTTTGCCAAACCGCTTTCTTCCAACCCGAGTTCGCTGAGGTACTCGCTGCGGTCCTCGGCCTCCATTTCGACCAGTTCGGATTCGATGGCCGCGGAGACGACCACCGACTGCGCACCCTCTGCCGCGGCCTTTTCGGCCACCAGCTGCGACAGGGCATTGCCCTTGGCCGCGTCTTCTTCCGCCACGTTGCACACATAGAGCACCGGCTTGGCGGTCAGCAGCTGCGCCTGTTCGAACAGCCGCGCTTCCTCATCGTCACCCGGTTCGACGAGGCGGGCGGGTTTGCCGTCCTTGAGGAATTCGAGCGCCTGCCCGAGCACGCTGGCCAGCGCCTTGGCTTCCTTGTCGCCGCTGGTCGCACGCCGCTTGGCATTCTCGACCCGTTTCTCGACGCTTTCGAGGTCGGCGAGCATCAGCTCGGTCTCGACCACTTCGGCATCGGTGATCGGATCGACCTTGTTGTTGACGTGCTGGATGTCGTCATCCTCGAAGCAGCGCAGCACGTGGACGATCGCATCGACCTCGCGGATATTGGCGAGGAACTGGTTGCCCAGGCCTTCGCCCTTGCTTGCGCCTTTCACAAGGCCCGCAATATCGACGAAGGCGAGCTGGGTGTGGATGATCTTGGCGCTCTTGCCGATCTCGGCGATCGTGTCGAGCCGGTCGTCGGGCACCGCGACCTGGCCCACATTGGGCTCGATCGTGCAGAAGGGATAGTTCGCGGCCTGCGCGGCCTGCGTCTGCGTGAGAGCATTGAAGAGCGTCGACTTGCCGACATTGGGCAGGCCGACGATACCGCATTTGAAACCCATGGGAATCCTCTGGTCGGGTAGGGCGCGTCAGCTGTCCATCGAGGGAAGCTTCGGATCGATCTTGCAAGCTTGCAGCGCCTTGGACCGAACCGAGATGACGCGCGTTATGGTCATCGTATCGGGATCGATCGTAACCGCCATGCACGCGCATTCATAGCCGTAATTGCCATTTACGCTCACCCGTTCTTGCACGCCCTCCCATGGAGCATCGGCGAAACCGGGCGCCTGGTAGCCACCCTGTTCGCCGATGGTCCATTCGCCGTCGGCGTCGATCAGCCACCAGTTACCGGGCGTCGGATTGATCAGCCATCCACAGCGCGTTTCCGGGACCGGGGGACCTGCGGCCACCGGTGCGAGCGCGAGCGCGGCGGCCAGCATCGCCGGGGTACTAGCCCACATTGTGCACCGCCTTTATCAATGGCCCATAGCCCGATCCGCCGAGCCATCCGACCTGCGTTGCGGCCGCAACCTCGTTGATCTTCATCTGGGGTTTGGAGCCGGGATGCACGGCGGTGCGCAAGGGGCGGGTGCCCGGTGGCATGGCGATGATCTGCGCGATGGCGCGGGGCACATCCATCGGGTCTGCGCTGCGGCCCGATCCGTCTTCCTCGCCCATCGAGGCGACTACGCGGGGGTAGCCATCCGTGTGGATCTCCTGCGCGCGCTCCTTGAGTGCGGAGGTGTAGATGTTGCGGTTGACCCAGACCTGCGTCGGGTACCCACCCGGCTCGATGATCGCGACCTCAATGCCATGCGGGACCAGTTCGTAAGCCAGCTGTTCTGACATGGCCTCCAGCGCAAACTTGGTCGCCGAGTAGTGGCCCGAGTAGGGCACGATCACGCGGCCCAGCTGGCTGGAGATCGGGACGATCAGCCCGCCGCCCTTCGCGCGCATACCCGGCAGCACGGCCCGCGCCATGCGATGCGCGCCCATCACATTGGTGCCGAAGATCAGGTCGGTCGCCCGCATGTCCTGAACCTCTACGGGTCCGGAGATGCCGATCCCGGCATTGTTCACCAGAACGTCGATCGGCCCGCCATTGAGCCGCTCCGCCTCCGCCACGCCAGCGGAGACCTGTTCGTCGGACAGCACATCGATTCCGATCACGGTAATGTCGAGGTTCTGGTCCGCGGCGAGCGTTCGCAGCTCCTCCGCCTCGCGCCGGGGAAGGTTGCGCATGGTCGCAAAGACCTTCGCGCCGAGCCGGGCGTAATGCTCCGCGCCAAGCCGCCCGAAGCCCGAAGAGCAGCCCGTTATCAGGATGCTGACGCCGGCAAGGTTGGGCGTGCTCGCCACGCTATCGGGCAGGGCGCGGGCGGCGGTGGCGGCAAGAACGCCGGTGGCGGCGGCTCCGACCATCAGGCTGCGGCGGGAAAGGTTGGGCATGGTCATTACTCCATCGGTTCGGGCGCAAACACGTTCAGTCGGTGCATTTCCTTTTGCAGATACCACAGGGCGAACACATCGTAGAGCGCGTGGCCGATCATCACCGCCAGCAGGCTCTCCGTCTGCCAGTAGATCGTGCCGAACAATGCGCCGATCGCGAAGATGATCGCCGCAATCGGCGGCTTGGCCATGTGGACGATCGCGAACAGCGCGGACGCGAGGATTATCGCCAGCGGGACGGGCATGTAATTGGCAGCGAGTGTCTGCACGCCGCCACGAAACAGCGCCTCCTCGCCGATCCCCGCACACAGCGAGACGACCACGATGGCCCAGAGGGGCAGGGGCTTTTCAAGAAGGAAAGCGTAAGTGTCCTTCTGCGCGCGGACCAGCCATTCCGACAGGCGGGGAAGGCCTTTGAAAGTCGCGAAGGCGACCGCCGCCAGAATGGCGGCCAGCACCAGCCCGAGGGCGATCTCGTCCGGGCGAAACGACACGAAAGACGCCGAGGAAGGGCCGCCAAACCCCCACAGCGTCAGGCCGATCACCACGAAGGCGCCCGCCTGCAGGGCCAGCAGGCCGAGCGTCCCGGGGAGACTGGGTAGAGGCTTGGCCGTCCTGTCCGGCTGCTTCATCGGTCGGCTCAGTCGCCGGTGCCAGCAAGTGGCGCGTTGGCTTTCATACCGGTCACTCCTGCATCCTGAGCGCAACATCGTTCATAAAGCGCGCATCGTCGCCACTGGCGAGCCTCTCCGCCTCGCTTGCCATCGCGCCCAGCATCGTGGCGAGATCGTCCATTTCCGCCTTGGCGTAGTTGCCCAGAACGTGGCCTGTCACCCGGTCCTTGTGCCCGGGATGGCCGATGCCGATCCGCACGCGGCGGAAATCGGGGCCGAGATGCTGGTTGATCGACCGCAGCCCGTTGTGCCCCGCCAGCCCGCCGCCCATGCGCACCTTCACCTTGAACGGGGCGAGATCCAGCTCGTCATGGAACACGGTGAGCGCGTCGGGCTCCAGCTTGTAGAACCGCATCGCTTCGGCGACCGAGCGGCCGCTTTCGTTCATAAAGGTGGCGGGTTTGAGCAGCAGGACCTTGTGATTGCCGATCCGGCCTTCCTGTACCCAGCCCTGGAACTTCTTCTGCACCGGGCCGAAATCATAGGCTTCGGCCAGCACGTCGCACGCCATGAAGCCGATATTGTGCCGATGGAGCGCGTAGCGCGGTCCGGGGTTTCCAAGGCCAGTCCAGATTTGCATGGTCGCAGTCCCTAATCACTCGCCCCCGAAATGAAAACGCCGGACCTCCGCGAAGAGGCCCGGCGTTCGGGATTGCAATGTGCGGCGCGGCTTATTCGCCGTCGACCACCTGGTCGTCTTCGCCCATCACGGTTTCGGCGTGCTGTTCGATGACTTCGGTTTCGGTGACTTCGTCCTCGCCTTCGCCTTCGGCCTTCTTCAGCGCCGACGGCGCGACGAAGGTTGCGATGGTGAAGTCACGATCGGTAATCGCCGAGGTGCTGCCGTCGGGCAGGTCGACTTCGCTAATGTGGATCGAGTCGCCGACTTCCTTGCCCTTGACGCTGATCGAAATCTCGGACGGGATCTTGTCCGCGTCGCAGACCAGTTCCAGCTCGTGACGGACCACGTTGAGCACGCCGCCCTTCTTGAGGCCGGGCGAAGCTTCTTCGTCGGTGAACACGACGGGGACGCTCACATCCACCTTGGCACCCTTGGACAGGCGCAGGAAGTCCACATGCTCGGGCCGGTCGGTAACCGGGTGCAGTGCCACGTCCTTGGGCAGGGCGCGGACCGTCTTGCCGCCGACTTCAAGCTCGATGATCGAGTTCATGAAGTGGCCGAGGTCGAGCTGGCGAACCAGTTCGCGCTCTTCGACGTGGATCGGCATGGGTTCTTCCTTGCCGCCATAGATCACGGCGGGGACACGGCCTTCGCGACGCAGTGCCCGGGAGGCTCCCTTGCCAGCCCGGTCGCGCGTCTCGGCCGGCAGGGTCAGAGCGTCGCTCATCGTATACTACCTTTCGAAATGCTGATTATATGCTTCGGTCCGCCACGCCTCCAGGGATGCACATGGCGCCGAAGCGCGCAGCTGTTAGTGGCAAAGCCGCGCAAACGCAAGCCGCGTCAGTTGAGGCGGGTCACCCGGTAGCCACCGGCGCGCAGCAGCGCCACCAGCCCATCGTCGCCGATCATGTGCGCTGCGCCCACCGCGATCAGCGGGCGCCGTTCGTCGGCCAGCAGGGTCTCGATCTTCGGCAGCCAGTCGGCATTGCGCCGGGTCAGCAGGGTGGAGCGGATTTCCGCATTCTGCAGCATCCCTTCGCGGCTGAGCTGTTCGAGCCCCTCTTCGTCGCCCGCAAGATACAGCTCCAGCGGGCGCATTCGCGTTTCGAGCGGGGAATTCGATTCCTCGACGATTGCCGCCAGCATGGCGCGCTGGGCGTCTTCGGACAGGCTGTCGAACGCCTCGAACTGCGCACGCGCACCCTCCAGCTCGACCACCTGCCGGCGGCCGAAATCGCGGATCAGAGCGCGATCCACGCCGTTGGCCGGGTCGGCACCCGACTTTACTGCCTGCGCCAGGATCAGCGCCGCACCCCAGCTTTCGATCTTGCCGAAATCGTCGAGCCGGTAGCGCGTCTTGCCGACCAGCTCGGTTAGCCGCTCGCGCTTGTCGGGCGCAACGCGGGCGACCAGCGGCGGCTGCCCGGCAGACATGGCCAATGGCAGGAACGCGCTTGCCAACGCCCTGCCATCGCCCAGATCGGCCACTTCGACCGCCAGAATGTCCGCTTCGGAGATGACCCGATCGGTGTCGTAGTTTCGCCATCGGGCATCGTCGGGCAGCGCGTGGATGGTGCCCAGCAGCCAGCCTTCGACCTTCCCGGCATCGGGGCCATCGGCCCGCGCGATCTCCCACAGCAGCGGGTTCGTATCGTCGGACCGGCCACCCTCGCCCTGGTCCGGCTGGCCGCACGCGGCAAGCAGGCAGGCGAGCAGGGCGAGGATGGCGGTCCTTAGCATGGTCATGCCTTACTGGATGCGGGTGATCGAAATGCCGCGTTCGGCCAGCTTATCCTGCAAACTCTGGTTTCCTGCAAGATGGCCGGCGCCGACCGCCATGAACACGGTGCCCGGCTGGTCGAGCCTTTCGTCGATCCACGATGCCCAGTTGGCGTTGCGGGCATACAGCAGGCGATTGGCCAGCGCCGGGTCGGCTTCCAGCGCCTCGTTCAACAATTCGCCCAGATCGTCGACATCGCCTGCGGCCCATTCGTCGATCATGGTTTGCAGCATGGGCGCGATCCCGTCGATCTCCTGCGCGGTTTCGATCAGATATTCGACCTGGGCATCCTGCGGCAGCCCGTCGAAGATCGACAACTGGAACTCGATCGTCTCCAGCGCGTCGCGCCCCTTGGTGTCGCCCACGATGCTTTCGAGCACGGTCTCGGTGCCGTTTTCTCCGGTAAAGCCCGCCTTCTGGAACGCGACCTGCGAAAGCGTGAGCGCGGCGAACCAGGGCTCAAGCTGATCCAGCGAATTGACAGGCATCCCCAGATCGGTGAGCGCGCCTTCGTACGTCGCACGCTCGGTCCCGTTCATCAGGCTGCGCACGGTCGTGCCTGCGGGCAGCATCGCCGTTTTCTGCACGATGGCCGGGATGGTCGCCATCGATTCGGGCGTCATGTCCACTTCGGTGACCAGCTCGTCGCTTTCGCTCAGCGCGTCCTTCACCGGGCCGGTGTACCAGTCGATATCCTCGGGCAGGGCGTGAACCGTACCGAACACGTAGATCGTGGTGTCGTCATCCGCGACGCGCCACAGCGCGGGGCCGCCCAGTTCCACGTCGCTGGCCGGCACCTGCGTGCTCGCCACCGGGGTGGGGGTGGACTGCATTTGCGCGCAGGCACCCGCTCCCAGCGAGAGCGCCGCGATGGCGCAGCCGGAGGCGAAGGTCTTCAGGGTCTTGTTGATGGTCATGGTATGTCCTCTCTTGGATAAGGTATCGGGGGTGAAGATTGCGAATTTGCGTCAGCGCAGTCCCAGTTTGCGTACGACGTAGGCCACCACGATCAGCCCGATCAGCAGCGAGATGATCGCGAGCGCGTCCGGCGGTGGAATTAAGCCAAGCTGGGCGGCGAAGAACCACACGCCGCTGATGAAGATGCAACCGTAAGAGCCGATCAGGTGGGCCCACAGGTTGTCCATCCGGTCCAGCTCATCGATCCACCGGAAATAATCCCAGGTGAACCATACCAGACCGGCGAACACCAGCGCGCACATGACGAGTGGCAACCACAGGGGAATGACACCGTCCTCGTACAGCGCAGCCGCGGCGCCGCTCAACATTCCGCCGATGATGGCGACGAGGATGGCGAGCGCGACATAGCGCCAGAATGTCCGGCGGCGGCTCTTCAGCCGCTCCTCGCCGGTGGGGGCGGTATCATTCTTCGTCATGGAAAATCTCCTCCACAGGCATGTCGAACAGGCGGCCGATCCTGAATGCGAGCCCCAGCGAGGGATCGTGCTTTCCCGTCTCGATCGCGTTGATCGCCTGGCGCGACACTTCGAGCCGCCCGGCAAGCTCGGCCTGGCTCCAGTCCCGCTCGGCGCGCAGAACTTTCAGGCGGTTCTTCATGCGTCGCTGCCTCCACGATAGTGATGCCACAGCGAAGCGACATAGAATGCGAGCACCGCAAGCGAGGCGAGCAGGTACGCATCATTCGTCCAGTCGGGCAGGACGAAACGCCGATCGCTGGCCGATCCGCCTGCCGAACCGAGCGCAAAGCCAACCCGGTAGGCGCCGCCCAGTATAAAGGCGAAACCCTGGGCACCGATCCACAGTGCCGGGATGATCACGGCCACTTGCGCGCCCCGGTTGAGCACCGCGCGGAAATAGTCGTCCCAGCGGTTGCTCAGTACGAATATGCAGATCTGCGCGCCGACGAAGGCGGCAGCGGCGCCGGATACGACCCCGAATAGATCGGTGACGTTCCCGATCGCGAGGATGATTGCCGCGGCCAAACCGAACCATAGCAGGGTATAGGCATAAGACCGCTCTTCCTCGGTCGGGGCCTGGGGATCAAAGGGCATGGGCAGGGTCTTCCTGAAGCGATCGCGTACAGACAGCCTGTCGCGCGCCGCGTAGCCATGCGGCGTCGGAACCGGAAAAGACGGCGCCGAGCGCACCGCGGGCGTCGTGTTCGTCGTTCATGCCTCGTGCCCTCCGGCCAGCATCCGCCAGTAAAAGCCGATGTAAAAGCCGGTCAGCGCCACGGCAGCGGGCAGTTGCACCGGGATGGTAAACTCGCGCCACGTGGTGTCGCCGCCCAGCACATCGTCCAGCATCCCGTAGGCCACCGGCAGCACGAGAGAACAGGCAATGACCGCAATGAATGCCGCCGCGGTTCCAGCCTTCCAAAGCTGCTCAACGTAGTCATCGCGAAGCTTGCGATTGAGGATGACGCCCAGCGCCACCAGCAGGAGACCGATAGGCAATCCGTCGACGAAGCCGGGGAGGTCGAAAATGATCGTAGCGAACAACAGAAGCGTAGCGAGCGCGCCGGTATGCACCATTGTTACGAACATGGCGTAGCGTCGATCTGCCAAGCTGACTTCGGTGGTATTCATTGGTTATCCGTTCGGTTTGTCAGGTTATGCTGACTTTATGTCGTGATTCGCTGTCTATGTCAACAATACCTGACAAAAGGTGAGGCGGGCATGACATTAGCGGCCGCGCAGCGCAGCCCTTCGTCCGGGTTTTCTCGAAAATTCAGTTGATCCGGACTGCCGTCAGCCCGCGCTCGGCGAGCATGATCTGCACTGAATCGCTGCCCTGGAAGTGCCCGCTGCCCACTGCGACCAGCACCGTGCCCGGTGCATCGAGCCGTTCGTCGAGCCACAGCGCCCATGCGCGATTGCGATCGGTCAGCAGCACCTTCTGCATGGCCTGTTCAAACGGCGAATCGCCGAACATTTCCTCGGACGGTTCGTCCCCCCGAGCCCAGGCGTGCTCGCTGGCGAACAGCGAGTCGTCGGTTTCCTCCTCCGTTCCGACGAACATCGTCTCGAGGCTTTCGCCATCCCACTCAGCGAAATCCTTTTCCAGCTGTGCAATCAGCACCTCCTCGTCGATCGCCAGGACATTGCGAAAGACCGGCAACGGCTCTTCGATCGAACCGATCGGTTTTCCCGCCTCGGCAAATTCGGCTTCGAGGATCGTCTCCACTCCGACGTCGCTCGTCGAGCCGGCTTCGTAGGCGAAACCGATTCCCAGCGCGAAGACGGCCATGATGGGCGGCATCCGGTCGAATGCTTCGAACGGCAGACCGCTCAGGTCCGCCAGCTTGCGCCATTTCTCTGCCGCTTCGGGCGAGAGGCGCTGCGATGTCGGTGTGCGCTGGCTGCCGGGTGAGAGCAACGGGATGAGCTCCTGCGTCAGCTCATCTTCGGACAGGTCGGCGTTCGACGATTCCACGATCAGTTCGTCGGCCTCCTGCACGATCGCGTCGAACTGAGGATTTCGCCACACCAGCCCGGGTGGGAGGATATGATAAGTTCCGAACAGGTAGATCGTGGTGTCCTCGTCCGCGAGGCGCCAGATCGCGGGCCGGGGCTCGTAATCCTGCACGATGACGGGCGCAGGCGCAGGTGCTGGCTGCGAATTGGATTCCTTCGCCACGCGCAGCGAATGCGGATTTTTCGGTTTGTCCTGTGCCAGCACGCCCAGCGGCAGGGCGAGCAGCGCCGCACCCGCCATGACCAACCCGAATTTCCGCATGCGCAATCCCCTCCGTTCGACCGGGTCATCGCCCGGCATCGCGTATGCGTCAACGGCGGTGCGTCCCGAGCGCCTCGCCGTTGACGCTGCGCACGGCCTTCGCCATGGCCGCATGCACGATGACGAGCCGCGATCCCGCCACCAGCTTCCAGGACATGATCCTAGCCCTGCACGATTTCTGGGCGGCGCAGGGCTGCGTGATCCTGCAACCTTACGACATGCGGATGGGGGCGGGCACGTTCCACACCGCGACCACGCTGCGCGCGCTGGGTCCGGAGCCGTGGAACGCCGCGTTCGTGCAGCCGTGCCGCCGGCCTACCGATGGCCGCTATGGCGAGAACCCGAACCGGCTGCAGCACTATTACCAGTATCAGGTGATCCTCAAACCCAGCCCGCCCGATATCCAGGACCTCTATCTGGAATCGCTGCGCGTGATCGGAATCGATCCTCTCAAGCACGATATCCGCTTCGTGGAAGACGACTGGGAATCGCCCACGCTGGGCGCGTGGGGGCTGGGCTGGGAGGTCTGGTGCGACGGGATGGAAGTCACCCAGTTCACCTATTTCCAGCAGATGGGCGGGTTCGACTGCAAACCGGTGGCGGGCGAACTGACCTACGGGCTCGAACGCCTCGCGATGTATATCCAGGGCGTCGACAGCGTGTACGACCTCTCCTTCAACGGGCAGGGCACAAGCTATGGCGACGTGTTTCTCGAAAACGAGAAGCAGATGTCGAAATGGAACTTCGAGGTCGCGGAGACGGACGCGCTGTTCGACCTGTTCGCCAAGGCCGAAAAGGAATGCGAGAACGCGCTCGCCAACGATGTTCCCATCGCCGCCTACGAACAGGCGGTGGAGGCGAGCCACATCTTCAACCTGCTGCAGGCGCGCGGCGTGATCTCCGTGCAGGAACGCGCCAGCTACATGGGCCGCGTGCGCGATCTGGCGCGCGGGTCCTGCGAGAAATACGCGCAGCTGATGGCGCCGGAATGGGCCGAGAAATATCCGGGGTGGACGCTGTGAATCTCGTCCACCAATCTCCCGTCACCCCGGACTTGATCCGGGGTCCCGCTTCTTCGAGCGCCGCCCAAAAGGAAAGCGGGACCCCCGCATTCGCGGGGGTGACGATGGAGGCCCGCAATGGCTGATTTCCTCCTCGAACTGCGCTCCGAAGAAATCCCCGCGCGGATGCAGGCGGGCGCGCGCGCCGAACTCGAAAAGCTGTTCCGGCGCGAGATGGACGCGGCGGGCGTCGGCATGGGCGAGATCACCGTGTGGTCCACCCCGCGCCGCCTCGCGCTGATCGCGCGCGGGCTGCCAAGCGAAACGCAGGCCGTCAGCGAGGAAGCCAAGGGGCCTCCCGTGGGCGCGCCCGATCAGGCGGTGGACGGCTTCTGCCGCAAGGCGGGCGTCACCCGCGACCAGCTCGAAGTGCGGGAGGTCAAGGGCCGCGAGACGTACTTCGCGGTGATCGAAACGCCGGGCCGGACGGTGCGCGACGTGCTCGCCGAAGCCATCCCCGCCATCATCCGCGATTTCGCATGGCCCAAGTCGATGCGCTGGGGCGCGGCGTCGATCTCCACCGAAAGCATGCGCTGGGTTCGCCCCTTGAGTGGCATCGTCGCGCTGCTGGGCGACGAGGTGGTCGAGTGCGAGGTGCATGGCGTTACCTCGGGCGCGGTGACGCTGGGGCATAGGTTCCACCACTCGGGCGACATCACGATCGGCAATGCGGATGACTATGCGGTGAAGCTGCATGCCGGCAAGGTCATCGTCGATCAGTCGATCCGTGAAGATTATATCGCGCAAGAAGCGAGGGGGTTGGCCGAGGTTTCTGGCCTAAGGCTCGTTGAAGACCACGGTCTGGTGGTCGAGAATGCCGGGCTCACCGAATGGCCGTGCCCCATTTTGGGATATTTCGACGAAGAATTTCTCGACGTCCCTCCCGAGGTCATCCAGCTTACCGCGCGGGTGAACCAGAAATATTTTGTGTGCGAAGACAGCGCGGGCACACTCGCCAACGCCTTCATCTGCACCGCCAATATCGAGGCGGAAGATGGCGGCGCGGCGATTGTCGACGGCAACCGCAAGGTGCTCGCCGCGCGGCTTTCCGATGCGCGTTTCTTCTGGGATGTCGACCGGCAGAAAACCCTCGCGCAACACGCCGAGGGCCTGAAGCGCATCACCTTCCACGAAAAGCTGGGCACCGTCGCCGACAAGGTCGATCGCGTGGCCAAGCTGGCACGGTGGCTGGTGGAAGAGGGGATCGTCGGCGCATCGCGGAGTCCCCGCGAAGGCGGGGACCTCCCGCAGACGAGCGCCGGGCCGAACGAGGTCCCCGCCTTCGCGGGGACTCAGGAAGAGCTCGCTAGTCTCGCCGAACAGGCCGCGCGGCTGTGCAAGGCCGATCTCGTCACCGAGATGGTCGGCGAATTTCCCGAGCTGCAAGGCCTGATGGGCGGCTACTACGCCCGCGCCGAGGGCCTGCCGGATGCCGTCGCCGACGCGATCCGCGATCACTACAAGCCGGTCGGGCAGGGCGACGATGTGCCGACTGCTCCGGTAACGGTGGCGGTGAGCCTGGCGGACAAGCTGGATACGCTCTTCGCATTCTATTTTGCTGAAGAGCGCCCTACCGGATCGAAGGATCCCTTTGCGCTTCGTCGAGCAGCGCTTGCAGTGAATTCAATTCTAACCGCTTCCGGATATCGGCTCAATCTAACGGAAGCCGCATGGCGTTGGCTTTCCGCTGCTCTCGATATCCCTAAAACTTATGATCCCGACACTAAGGTAAAGTGGCAGTACAATGATTTAACCATCCGCTTCATCGGAGATATGAACGTCTTTGACGTGAACCATATTCTCGAAACCGAAAGTTGGGGCGACCTCAAGGGGCGACTGGAGTACGCGAGCAAGCGCAAATACGACTTGGTCAGAACAAGCTTCATGGACCTCCTCGACTTCTTCGCCGACCGCCTCAAGGTCCAGCAGCGCGAGGCGGGCGTGCGTCACGACCTGATCGACGCGGTGTTCGCGCTGGGCGGGGAGGACGATCTCGTCCGCCTGCTCGCCCGCGTCCACGCGCTCCAGTCGTTCATGGAGACCGAGGACGGCACCAACCTGCTCGCAGGGTACAAGCGTGCGGCCAATATCCTGCGGAAGGAAGACTGGCAGGGCGCGGACGATGCCCCCCACACCGGCGAGGAAGACCCGCTGGTGCTGGTCGACGATCCCGACATGAGGGAGATCGTCGCAGCGCAAATGGCCGAGAAAAACACTCACCCGGCTGGTAAAGCCCTGTCCTACACGCCCGAACCGGCCGAAAAGGCGCTGATCGATGCGCTCGACACCGCGGGCCCACAGGCTGAGGCGGCGGTTCAGGACGAACGCTTCGCCGATGCCATGTCCGCGCTCGCCAGCCTGAGGAAGCCGATCGATGATTTCTTCGAAACCGTTACCGTCAACGACGACGAAGAGGCCAAGCGCACTGCGCGGCTGGGGCTGCTGGCGCGGTTCCGCGATGCGGTTCACCAGGTGGCCGATTTCGGCAAGATCGAGGGATAGAATTTTGCGCCTGAACACTGTGTCAGGTGTGTCAGCGAATACCGGGGTACCTTGCAAATGAGCCAGACAGTCTACCACTTCGGCGGCGATGCCGACCATTCGGACGCACGCCAGAAGGACAAGAAGCTGACCGGGGGCAAGGGCGCGAACCTTGCCGAAATGGCCAGCATCGGGCTGCCGGTGCCCCCCGGTTTCACCATCACGACCGAGGAATGCCTCGCCTATCTGGATGGCGCGCACGAATTTTCGGACAGGTTGCGCGATGCGGTGGCGCGGGGCGTCGCCCATGTGGAGAAGACCGTCGGCAAGAAGCTGGGCGATGCGGCCGATCCGCTGCTGGTCTCGGTCCGCTCGGGCGCGGCGATTTCGATGCCCGGCATGATGGACACGGTGCTCAACCTCGGCCTCAACGACGAAACGGTGAAGGGCCTCGCGCAGACCAGCGGCGATGCGCGCTTTGCCTGGGATAGCTACCGCCGGTTCATCCAGATGTACTCGGACGTCGTGCTCGGCATAGATCACGGGCTGTTCGAGGAAGCACTGGAGATCATGCGCGAGGATCATGGCTTCTACTCGGATACCGAGATGGAGGCGCAGCACTGGGAAACGCTGGTCGGCGAATATCTGACAATCGTCGAGCGCGAGCAGGACGAGCCGTTCCCGCAGGATGTGGATACGCAGCTATGGGGCGCGATCCGCGCGGTGTTCGACAGCTGGGACAGCGAGCGGGCCAAGATCTACCGCCGCCTCAACGATATTCCGCACGATCTGGGCACGGCGGTGAACGTGCAGGCGATGGTGTTCGGTAACATGGGCGATACCAGCGCCACCGGCGTCGCCTTCACGCGCGATCCCTCAACCGGCGAAAACGTGTTCTACGGCGAATGGCTGGTCAATGCGCAGGGCGAAGACGTGGTGGCGGGCATCCGCACGCCGCAATACCTCACGAAGGCGCGGCGCGAGGAAGCCGGGGCGGACAAGCCGAGCATGGAAGAGGCCATGCCCGACGCCTTCGAAGAGCTGGCGCGCGTGTTCGGGCTGCTGGAACGGCATTATCGCGACATGCAGGATATCGAGTTCACCGTGCAGGAAGGCACGCTGTGGCTGCTGCAGACCCGCACGGGCAAGCGCACCGCGAAGGCGGCGCTCAAGATGGCGGTGGACATGGAGGCCGAAGGGCTGATCGACCGCAAGACGGCACTGCTGCGGATCGATCCCATGGCGCTCGACCAGCTGCTGCACCCCACGCTCGACCCCGATGCCCCGCGCGATGTGCTGGCCACCGGGCTCCCTGCATCGCCGGGCGCAGCCTCGGGCAAGATCGCGCTGGATGCCGACACCGCCGAACAATGGGCCAATCGCGGCGACGCGGTGATCCTGGTGCGGGTCGAGACCAGCCCGGAAGACATTCACGGGATGCACGCGGCGAAGGGTATCCTGACCGCACGCGGCGGGATGACCAGCCACGCCGCGGTGGTGGCGCGCGGCATGGGGCGCCCATGCGTGTCGGGCGCCAGCGGGGTCTCGATCGACAAGGCGGCGCGCACGCTGCGCATCGGGCAGGCCGAGCTTTCCGAAGGCGATGTGATCACGCTGGATGGCGGCAACGGGCAGGTCATGCGCGGCCTGGTCCCCACGATAGAGCCCGAACTGGCGGGCGATTTCGGTACCGTGATGGAATGGGCCGATGCAGAACGCCGGATGGGCGTGCGGACCAACGCCGAAACGCCCGAGGACTGCCGCACCGCGCGCAGTTTCGGTGCGGAAGGCATCGGCCTGTGCCGCACCGAACACATGTTCTTCGATGCGAACCGGATCATGGCGGTGCGCGAGATGATCCTTGCCGAGCGTGAGGATGGCCGCCGCGCGGCGCTGGCCAAGCTATTGCCCGAACAGCGCAGCGATTTCGAGGAAATCTTCGAGGTCATGGCAGGCCTGCCGTGTACGATCCGCCTGCTCGACCCGCCGCTGCACGAGTTTTTGCCTTCGAGCGACAGCGACTTTGCCGATCTGGCCGAAACCACCGGCCTGCCGAGCGAACAGCTGAAGCGCCGGGTGGAGGAACTGCACGAATTCAATCCGATGCTGGGCCATCGCGGATGCCGCCTCGGCATTACCTATCCCGAAATCTACGAGATGCAGGCACGCGCCATTTTCGAGGCGGTGTGCACGGTGAAGGAACGCACCGGCGAGGCTCCGCTGCCCGAAGTGATGATCCCGCTGGTGGCGACCCGGCGCGAACTGGAAATCCTGCGCGCGCTGGTGGACCGGGTGGCGGAAGAGGTCTTTGCCGCCACCGGTACGCGGGTCGACTACCTCGTGGGGACGATGATCGAGCTGCCGCGCGCCGCGCTGTTGGCGGGCGAGATTGCGGAGGAGGCGCGCTTCTTCAGCTTCGGCACCAACGATCTGACGCAGACCACGCTGGGGCTGAGCCGCGACGATGCCGGGCGGTTCCTCGGCACCTATGTGGACCGGGGCATCTTCGCGCGCGATCCGTTCGTCAGCCTGGATGTAGATGGCGTGGGCCAGCTGGTCGAACTGGCGGTCGAGCGCGGACGCGCGACGCGCGGCGACCTGAAGCTGGGCATCTGCGGCGAGCATGGCGGCGATCCGGCCAGCATCGGCTTCTGCGAGAAGGTGGGGCTGGACTACGTCAGCGCCTCACCCTTCCGCGTGCCCATCGCGCGGCTGGCGGCGGCGCAGGCCGCGTTGCGCGCATCCGACGCGGGCTAGCCCCAGCCTGTCAGGCTCAGGAGTTCGAAGGTTTCGGTCACCTTGCCGTCGTCTTCGGCGAGCGATGCGAAACCTGCCTTCGCAGCCGCCAAGCCGGTGGCGGACATGGGGGGAGGGGCATCCGCCAGCACGCCGGTCAGCGCCTGATCGCGCAAGTCCGCGATCAGCCTGTCGAAACCGCGATAGCGTGCGCGCAAGGTGCGGCTGTCGACCACATGCTTGGCAAAGCCCGCCCGGCTCAGCAGCGCGCTGGCGGCGGGCCGGTCGATCTGCGGATGAATCCGCGCATGCGGCCGCTCGCCATCCGCGCCGAGCAGGATGTGCCGCAATGCCGGCAGCGTGCCCGCCCCGGTAAACTGCGCGATCAGTAGCCCGCCCGGCTCGGTCCCCCTGCGCAGGTGGACCAGCGCGCCGGGAAGGTCGTTCAGTGTGTCGAGCGTGTTGAGGCTGAAGACGTAGCGAAATGTGCCGGGCAGCGGCTGCTCCTCGTCCAGATCGGTGGGGCCGCGCTGCTCCACGGCAAAGCCGCGCTGGGCCAGCGCAGGAGCAAGCTGGCCGGTCGCATCGCCCAGCACCAGTGCCTTGCCCGGCTCTGCGCGCATGAAGGCGAGTCGTTCCAGCACATCCTCGATCATGTCGTCGAACACGAAGGTCGCAGCATCCGTCACCCGCTGCCGCATGATTGCCCGGGCATAGCGCGCGCGCCTGCGGGCGGGGGAGAAGATGCGGGGGACGTGCTGCTCTGTCATCGCCATGCCACGTGGCGCGCTTGCGCCCGCCTTGCAAGGCGCGCAAGGCTGGCGGGAATGGGGAGACGCACTTTCTCGCGCGCAATCGCGCCGCTGGTGGACTTCGTATATCCGCCCCGCTGCCCTTTGTGCGGGGAGGGGATTGCCGCCGGACCGGGGCTGTGCGCCAGCTGCTGGGATGAACTGGAGTTTCCCGGGCACCCGGCGTGCGATCGCTGTCAGCTGCCATTGCCCAGCGCCACGGCCGACCCTGTTTGTACGGCATGCCAAGCCATTCCTCCGCGCCATTCGGGGATCAGTGCAGGGGTGCTCTACACCGAAAGCGCGCGGCAACTGGTTTTGCGCTTCAAACACGGGGGGCGCATCGGCCTCGCCAGTTTGATGGCCCGGTTGATCGTCGGGCGGCTTGGCGATGTGTCGGCCGATGCCGTACTGGTCCCGGTTCCGCTGCACCGCACGCGGTTGTGGCTGCGGGGCTATAATCAGGCCGCGCTGCTTGCCCGTGCGATGGCGGCGCAGACGGGCCATGCGGTCGTCGTCGACGGCTTGCGGCGGACCCGCGCGACACCGATGCTGGGCGGCCTCGGGCGAGCCGACCGGGCGAAGACCCTGCGCGGGGCCATCGCGATGAACCCAGCAAGATCGCGCGAAATCGCCGGCCGCGAGGTCATTCTGGTCGACGACGTCCTCACCAGCGGGGCGACGACCGACGCCTGCGTGCGCGTATTGCTTGCGGCAGGAGCCGATAAGGTGCGGATCGCGTGCTTCGCCAGAGTGCCCGAGCCGAGGCATGGGGACATCGAGCTGCCCGGAAACGAAACGCCCGGGACCAGCAAGGTCCCGGGCGCCGCGTGACGAATTTTTCTAGGATCGCCCGGCTGTTCCCCCGAAAAGCCGTTTAAGCAATCCAAAACCCTCGTCGTAACACCCCCGGAAAACCCCCAACCGGAAGTGCCTCCCCCTGAACCCGGCGCATCTGTATGGCGCCTTGGCCTGAAGGGTGACCATCGCTGGCCACGAGGTGCAGTCTTTCCAAACAACGGGCTGCTTGCAATGAGATCGTTGTGTCGGCGACAGGATTCACGCAACAGTGTTGTGCGATGGCAACAATTGCGCCACCCGCACGAGACCGGTCTTGGAATGGGAAACGATGACAGACGCACACGCACACGCACACGACAGGGAAAGCGGCGACGCCTTCATGCCGAAATTCGGTGCGGACGGCCTGCTGACCGGCGTGGTGATGGACGCCGCGACGCATGAAGTGCTGATGGTCGCGCACCTCGATGCAGAGGCTCTGGCCGCCACGCAGGAGACTGGCCTGGCGCATTTCCATTCCCGCTCGCGCGGCACGCTGTGGTGCAAGGGTGAAACCAGCGGCAACGTGCTGCGGGTGAAAGAGATCAGGGTCGATTGCGATCAGGATGCGCTGGTGATCATGGCCGAGCCCGCGGGCCCGGCCTGCCATACCGGGGCGCGCAGCTGCTTCTACCGCAGACTAGGCGCGGATGGCCGATTGGAGCCGCTCGCCAGTTGACCTTTACGTAAAGGGCATATACAAGGCTTGCATGACAAAGGCCGCAGCGAAAAGCCCCTACACCGGTGCGGGAGCGCACCTCGACCGCCCCGACGCGCAGGATCGTGAGACCTATTCGATCTCCGACCTGACCGCCGAGTTCGATTGCACCGCCCGTGCGCTGCGCTTTTACGAAGACGAGGGGTTGATCGCGCCGACCCGCAATGGCCTGTCGCGCATCTACTCCAAGCGCGATCGCGCGCGGCTCGCGTGGATCATGCGCGCCAAGAACGTCGGCTTCAGCCTGACCGAGATCAAGGAGATGATCGACCTCTACGATCTCGGCGATGGCCGGGTAGAGCAGCGGCGCGTGACGATTGAGCGATGTCGCGCCCATGTCGCAAAGCTGAAGCAGCAGCGCGACGATATCGATTCATCGATCTCCGAGCTTTCCGATTTCATCGCTCATATCGAGCAGATCGACCAAGACTAGAACCAACACCCCCACACCCATTCCCCGAAATCCCGACGCGAAGGACACCCCGATGCCCAGCTATACCGCACCGACCCGCGATTTCCGCTTCATCATCAACGAAATGCTGGAGCTGGAAAGCTACGCAAGCCTCCCCGGTTTCGAGAATGCGAGCACCGATATGGTCAACTCGATCCTCGAAGAAGCGGGCAAGTTCACCGCCGAGGTGCTGCAGCCGCTCAACCAGGTCGGCGACCAGGAAGGCTGCACGCGGCACGATGATGGCTCTGTCACCACTCCGACCGGCTTCAAGGATGCGTTCAACCAGTTCCGCGAAGCTGGCTGGGGCACGCTTTCGATGCCCGAGGAATTCGGCGGGCAGGGCCTGCCACACGTGGTCGCCTTCGCGATGGAAGAGATGATCAGCTCCTCCAACCAGTCCTTCGGCATGTATCCGGGCCTGACCAACGGCGCGATCTCCGCTCTGATCGCCAAGGGCAGCCAGGAACAGAAGGAAAAGTACCTCCCCAAGATGGTGACCTGCGAATGGACCGGCACCATGAACCTGACCGAGCCGCATTGCGGCACAGACCTGGGCCTGATCCGCACCAAGGCAGAGCCGCAGGCCGATGGCAGCTATTCGATCACGGGCACCAAGATCTTCATCTCCGCCGGTGAGCACGACATGGCGGAAAACATCATCCACCTCGTGCTGGCCAAGACGCCGGGCGCGCCTGATAGCTCGAAGGGCATTTCGCTGTTCGTGGTGCCCAAGTTCCTCGTCAACGACGATGGCTCCGTGGGTGAGCGCAACGGCGTGATGTGCGGCTCGATCGAACACAAGATGGGCATCCACGGCAACTCGACCTGCGTCATGAATTATGACGAGGCGAAAGGCTGGATGGTCGGCGAGGAGAACAAGGGCCTCGCCGCGATGTTCATCATGATGAACGCCGCGCGACTGGGCGTGGGTATCCAGGGCCTCAGCCAAGCCGAAGTCGCCTACCAGAATGCAGTCACCTACGCGCTCGATCGCCGTCAGGGCCGCGCGCTGACCGGCCCGGCCGAGCCTGACGAGAAGGCCGATCCGATCTTCGTCCACCCCGATGTGCGCCGGATGCTGATGGACGCCAAGGCGTTCAACGAAGGCATGCGCGCTTTCGCGCTGTGGACCGCGCTGCAGCAGGACCTGAGCCATGCGCTGCAGGACGAGGACGAGAAACAGCTGGCGAACGATCTGGTTGGCCTGATGACCCCGGTCATCAAGGGCTACGGCACCGACAAGGGCTACGACGTCGCGAACAACATGCAGCAGGTTTATGGCGGCCACGGCTACATCGCCGAGTGGGGCATGGAGCAGTTCGTGCGCGATTCGCGGATCGCCATGATCTACGAAGGCACCAACGGCATTCAGGCGATGGACCTCGCCGGGCGCAAGCTTGCCATGCACGGCGGCCGCGCGGTGCAGGCATTCTTCAAGCTGGTCGATGACGAAGTCGCGGCGGCCAAGGACGAAGAAGGCATGACCGAGCTGGCCGAGGCGCTGGAAAAGGCGGTCGGCGAACAGAAGGCAGCGACCATGTGGTTCATGCAGAACGCCATGCAGAACCCCAACCACCTGGGTGCGGGCGCGCATCACTACATGCACATCATGGGCATCACTTGCCTGATGCTGATGTGGGTCAAGATGACGCGCGTCGCCAAGGGCAAGCTGGCCGAGGGGAGCGACGACAAGGCCTTTTACGAGGCCAAGATCGCCACCGCACGCTACTTCGCCGACCGCTTCGTACCCGATGCCGGCGCGCTGCGTCGCAAGATCGAAAGCGGCAGCGATTCGATGATGGCGCTGGGCGAGGACGCTTTCTCGACTGCCGCCTGATCGCGGGATCGATTACCGATACAAAAAGGGACGGGCCGGTGCTTTACCGACCCGCCCTTTTGTCTGCTTAAGCCATCACGCTTCGGGCAGGAAGTCGGGCACCGACAGATACCGCTCGCCCGTGTCGTAGTTGAAGCCGAGCACGCGCGAGCCTTCGGAGAGCTCGGGCAGCTTCTTGGCGATCGCGGCCAGCGTTGCGCCGCTGGAGATGCCGACCAGCATCCCTTCCTCGCGCGCGGCGCGGCGGGCCATTTCCTTGGCGTCTTCCGGATCGACCTGGATCGCGCCGTCGATTGCCTGCGTGTGCAGATTTTCGGGCACGAAGCCTGCTCCGATGCCCTGAATCGGGTGCGGGCCGGGCTCGCCGCCCGAGATCACAGGTGAGCCTGCGGGCTCTACCGCCCAGGCCTTCATCTCGGGCCAGTGGCGCTTCAGTTCCTCGGCGCAGCCGGTCAGGTGACCGCCGGTGCCGACGCCGGTAATCAGCGCATCGACCGGCTTGTCGACGAAATCGCCGAGGATTTCCTTCGCGGTGGTGCGCACATGGACCTGCCAGTTGCTGTCATTGTCGAACTGGCTGGGCATCCATGCGCCCTCGTCCTGCTCGACCAGCTCCTGCGCGCGGCTGATCGCGCCCTTCATGCCGCCTTCCTTGGGGGTCAGGTCGAATTTCGCGCCATAGGCCAGCATCAGACGGCGCCGCTCGAGGCTCATGCTCTCGGGCATGACGAGCACTAGTTTGTAGCCCTTGACCGCGGCGACCATCGCGAGGCCGATCCCGGTGTTGCCGCTGGTCGGTTCGATGATCGTGCCGCCTGGCTTGAGCTTGCCGGACTTTTCCGCGTCCTCGACCATTGCGAGCGCAATCCGGTCCTTGATCGAGCCGCCGGGGTTGGCGCGTTCGCTCTTCACCCACACGTCATGGTCGGGGAACAGGCGCGAGAGGCGGATATGCGGCGTGTTGCCGATGGTTTCGAGGATCGAGTCGGCTTTCATGGAATCTTCTCCTGCAAGGTCTGTTCGGGGGTTTCCTCCCTTAACGACGGAGGCGGGTCGAAGGTCCGGGTGTGGCGCAGAACTGGGAAGATGCGGCTCCACATGGCGACTGTCACGATCGCGCCAACCCCGCCGAAGATCACCGCGCCCGCCGGGCCGATCACGCTGGCGAGGAAGCCGGAGAACGCATCGCCCCCTTCGTTCGATGCGCTGATCGTCAGCAGGCTGGCGGAGGAAACGCGGCCGCGCTTGTCGTCGGGCGTGTGCAGCTGGATCAGCGACTGGCGGATATAGACGCTGAACATGTCGGCCGCGCCCACGATCACCAGCATCGCCAGGCTAAGCGGCATCGAGCGCGACAGGCCGAAGATGATCGTCGCGAGGCCGAACAGCGCGACCGCCCACAGCATCTTTGGCCCGACATTGGTCTTCAGCGGGCGGAAGCTGAACCACAGCGCAGTCACCGCCGCGCCGATGGCAGGGGCGGCGGCAAGCTGCGCAAGGCCGGTCTCACCCACCTGCAGGATATCGTACGCGAAGGGCGGGAAAAGTGCAGTCGCGCCGGCGAGGAACACCGCCATCAGGTCGAGCGTGATCGCGCCGAGCACCATCTTGTTGTGCAGCACGTATTTCCACCCGTCGATCACCTGGCCGATGGGGCGCTGCGCCCCGGTTATGGGGGAGCGGGGGACCTTGCCGATGGTGCTGATCGCAATGATCGAAACGAGGAACAGCCCGGCGGCGATGGCATAGGGCAGGGCGGGCATCGCGTCGTAGGCATATCCGCCGACCGCAGGGCCCACGATCATCCCGGTCTGCCACGCGATGGAGGACAGCGCGATGGCGTTGGGCAGGATCGCCTTGGGCACGAGGTTGGGCGCCAGCGCCGACAGGGCAGGTCCGTTGAACGCGCGCACCACGCCCAGCAGCACCGCGACCGAGAACAGCGATGTGAGGTCGATATGGCCGGTATAGGTCGTCCACGCGAGATAGCCTGCGCCGAAGAACTGCAGCCCGATCGTCAGCCGCGACACCGTCTTGCGGTTGAAGCGATCGGCGGCGAGGCCGGAGAAGGGCGAGAGAACGAACAGCGGAAGGAACTGCAGCAGCCCGATCAGCGCGAGCTGGCCCGACGCCTCGTAGGCGTTCAGGCCGTTGCCGCGCGCGATGGTGTAGGTCTGCCACCCGATGATCAGCATCATCGCGTACTGGCCGACGATCATCGTGAATCGCGCCAGCAGATAGGCGCGGAAATTATGGATTCGCAGCGGCGAGGGCTCGCTCGTGCTGTCGGCGGGTGCGTCTGAAGATGTCACGAGGCTCGCCATGACAGGCGGCCTGCTGCGACAAAAGCAAATTCTGGCGCGGGGTATGCAAGCGCGGCTTTACCCGCGCGTAATTCAGTGGCGTCGGCGCAGGCGCGGGTTGGGCTGCAACCGGTCGATCAGTTCGAGGAAGTCGTCCACCCGGATTATCCGTTCGAACTGAAAACCGGCGCGGTTGCTCTTTGTCCAGATCAGATAGGCCTCGATCCGGCCAATAACCGGAAAGCTCACGATCACGCGGTCGCCGCGGCTGCCGCCTTCGGCATTATCGATCATGAAGCCGTTAGCCGACACGTTGCTGATGTGCAGGCCGACATCGCCGCGACCGAAATACTCGGCGATCACGCTATAATCGACAGGATGGCGCATCGCCGCGCGCTGATCGGTTACACTGAGATGCGATGCCACAGTCAAATCCTCCGGGGCCACCATTGGCCCTGTCCAGATGACTGCTTCTATCTGCCAATCGCTGAATTTGGGTTAAACCGTGCTGTCCTAAATCGGGACAAAAGCACGGTTTTCTAGCAACTTAGCGGGTCACGATGCCGTGTTTCTTGCGTCCGAGCGAAAGCCGCCTTTGTGCTCCCTCGTCTACGGTCAGCTGCAGGCCCGGGTCCGACTGGACCTCGTCGTCGAGCCGCACGGCGCCTTCGGCGATCTTGCGTTTGGCTTCCTTGTTCGACGCGGTGAAACCGATCGCGGTCAGCGCAGCGGGGAGGGACAGGCCATCGCCCACCGCCAGCACCGGCAGATCATCGCCAGCCCCGCCCGCGAAGGTCTCACGCGCGGTCGCCTCGGCCTTTGCCGCTGCGTCCTCGCCGCGCACCATCTCGGTCACCGCATTGGCCAGCGCGATCTTGGCGTCGTTGATCTCCGCCCCCTCGAGCGTTTCGAGCCGGGCGATCTCGTCCAGCGGGATATCGGTGAACAGGCGCAGGAAGCGGCCTACGTCGCGATCGTCGGTGTTGCGCCAGAACTGCCAGAAATCGTAGGCGGGCAGCATGTCTTCGTTCAGCCAGACCGCGCCGCTGGCGGTCTTGCCCATCTTCCTGCCGTCCGCGGTCGTCAGCAGCGGCGTGGTAAAGCCATAGAGCTCGCCGCCACCGGTGCGCCGGGTCAGCTCGATCCCGTTGACGATATTGCCCCACTGGTCGCTGCCGCCCATCTGCAAGCGACAGCCATACCGCTGCGCCAGCTCGCGGAAATCGTAGGCCTGCAGGATCATGTAGTTGAATTCGAGGAAGGTCAGCGGCTGCTCCCGGTCGAGCCGGGTTTTCACCGAATCGAAGGTCAGCATGCGGTTGACCGTGAAATGCGGGCCGACATCGCGCAGCAAGTCGAGGTAGCCAAGGCCGCTCAGCCATTCGTCGTTGTTGACCATAACCGCGTCGGTCGGCCCCCCTTCTTCTCCCTCGGGTGCGAAGGTCAGGATGCGTTCGAAGACCTTGCGGATGCTCGCGATATTGCCTGCGATCACCTCATCGGTCATCAGCTGGCGGCTTTCGTCGCGGCCCGAGGGGTCGCCGATCTTGCCGGTTCCGCCGCCCATGACGACGATCGGCTTGTGCCCGGTCTGCTGAAGCCGACGCAACAGCATGATCTGGACCAGTGATCCGACGTGCAGGCTGGAGGCGGTCGGATCGAATCCGACATATCCTGGGACAATCTGCTCGGAAGCAAGAAAATCAAGTCTTTCCGCATCGGTAATTTGATGCGTATAGTGCCTTTGGTCGAGCACGTTCAGCAGTTCGGATCGATAGGCGGGCACTGGTTCCTCCAGGGGGGAAAGATCGCGCCCGCTAGCATGGGGGGTCGCAAATGCAAACGTACAGGTTGAAGCCGCATCCTAAAACACCGCCGCTGGAAGTCAGCGCGATATCGGTCACCATGATGCGCCTGATGGGTGGCGATCTGTTGCTGCGCTATCGGATCAACAATTCCAGCAAGGTGGTGGTACCGCGCGGCTACGCGCACCGCAGCCAGGACGATCTGTGGCGGCGCACCTGCCTCGAGTTCTTCATCTATGAACAGAACGGCCGCTACCGCGAATTCAACTTCGCGCCCGCGGGCGACTGGGCGGCGTTCCAGTTCGCATCCTATCGCAAGCTTGCCGGCGATTATGTGCCCGAAACCGCGCCGCAGATCGATTTCCAGCGCGGCCCGCAGGTCATCACGGCGACCGTAAGGCTGCCGGCACGCCTGCTCGACGGGGTGAAATCCGCCGCATTGTGCGCCGTGATCGAGGAAGAAGGCGGGCACCATTCGCTGTGGTCGCTGGTGCATTGCCGCGACGAACCCGATTTCCACGACCCGATGAGCTTCGCCATCCGCTTCGGCCAGAGCACGCCCAAACCACGCAAATAGGCTCTCCAGCACGCATGAAGTTCGGTATCGACCGGCTGCTTTGCGAGCCGGACCTACGTAAGCCCCTGGAAGGGAAACGGGTCGCGCTGGTCGCTCACCCGGCATCGGTCACCAGCAGTCTGGAGCACAGCCTCGATGCGCTGATCGCGGCGGGGGTGAACGTCACCTCCGCTTTCGGGCCGCAACACGGCCTGAAGGGCGACAAGCAGGATAACATGGTCGAAACGGGGGACGAGACCGACCCGACCTACAATATCCCTGTTTTCAGCCTCTATGGTGAAGTGCGCCGCCCGACCGGGCAGATGATGTCGAGCGCGGATGTGTTCCTGTTCGACCTGCAGGATCTGGGCTGCCGCATCTATACCTTCGTCACTACGCTGCTCTACCTGCTGGAAGAGGGCGCCAAGCACGGCAAGGCCGTGTGGGTGCTCGACCGGCCCAATCCCGCCGGGCGACCGGTGGAAGGCACCTTGCTGGTGCCGGGGCAGGAAAGCTTCGTCGGTGCCGGGCCAATGCCGATGCGCCACGGCCTGACGATGGGCGAGATGGGCCACTGGTTCATCGATCACTTCGGGCTCGATGTCGATTACCGGGTGATCGGGATGGATGGGTGGCAGCCCGACGGGCCGGGCCATGGCTGGCCGCAAGACCGCATCTGGATCAACCCGAGCCCCAATGCCGCCAACGTAAACATGGCGCGCGCCTATGCGGGCACGGTGATGATCGAAGGCGCGACGTTGTCCGAGGGGCGGGGCACCACCCGACCGCTCGAAGTGCTGTTCGGCGCGCCCGACATAGACGCCGGTGCGGTGCTGGCGGAAATGCAGCGTGTGGCACCTGCGTGGCTCAAGGGCTGCGCGATCCGCGAATGCTGGTTCGAACCGACATTTCACAAGCACGCCGGCCAGCTGTGCCACGGGCTGATGATCCACGCCGAAGGGCCGTTCTACGATCACGCGCAATTCCGCCCGTGGCGGCTGCAGGCGCTCGCCTTCAAGGCGATCCGCACGCTGTACCCGGACTACGAGATCTGGCGGGACTTCCCTTACGAGTACGAGCTGGACCGGCTGGCGATCGACGTCATCAACGGCGGGCCGGCCCTGCGCGAATGGGTGGACGATCCCTCCGCTGCGCCGGTCGACCTCGATCGCATGGCGACCAATGACGAGACCGACTGGCGCGACACTGTCGCCAGTCACCTGCTGTATTGAGAGGATTTGCGACCATGGATCGACGCCAGTTCGGCAAGCTTGCGGCACTTGGCGGGGCCGCAACGCTGCTGCCCGGCTTCGCCAGCGCGCAGATGACGGGCGACGCGGACGATCTGCCCAACCTGGCGGCAGCCGCGAAGCCGATCACCGTCGAGGAACGGCGCGCGCGCGTGGCCAAGGCTGGCGCGCTGATGCGGGCGAACAACATCGACGCGGTCCTGATCGAAGCGGGATCGAGCCTGCTCTACTTCACCGGCATCCGCTGGTGGCGCAGCGAACGGCTGACCGCTGCGGTCATCACCCGCGACGGCGAAATTGCGGTGGTGACGCCGTTCTTCGAAGAGCCTTCGGTGCGTGAGAGCCTGGCGCTCGATGCGCAGGTGCTGACATGGAACGAGGATGAAAATCCGCTCCTCACGGTCGCCAACTGGCTCAGGAAGGGCGGGTTTTCCCTAGGCCGCATCGGGATCGAGGAAACGGTGCGCTTCTTCGCATTCGATGGTCTGGCGGAGGCTCTGCCCGGGTCGATGATCGTCAGTGCCAATCCGGTCGTGCGCGGATGCCGCATGATCAAGTCCCCGGCGGAACTCGCGCTGATGCAGGTCGCCAACGACATCACGCTGCGCGCATACCGCCACATGTACAGCAAGATCGAAGCGGGGATGACGCCCGCCGATGTCGGCAGGCTGATCAACAGCGCGACGGTGGCGATGGGCGGATCGCCCGAATTCGCGCTGGTCCTGCTGGGCGAAGCGAGCGCCTACCCCCACGGCACCGGCAAGCCGCAGGAAGTGCGCGAAGGCGAGGTCGTGCTGCTCGATTGCGGGTGCAACGTGCACGGCTACCAGTCCGACATTTCGCGCAGTTTCGTGTTCGGCGAGGCGAGCGATCACCAGCGGCTCGTCTGGAACCAGATGCGCAAGGGCCAGCAGGTCGCTTTCGAAGCGGCGCAGGTCGGGGTGGAAGCGGGCAAGGTCGACGATGCGGTGCGCGCTTACTACGAAACCCTGGGCTACGGGCCAGGCTATGAACTGCCGGGCACGTCGCATCGCACCGGGCATGGTATAGGCCTCGATGGGCACGAACCGGTCAATCTGGTCCACGGCGAAACGACGAAGCTCGCGCCGGGAATGTGCTTCTCCGACGAGCCGGGCATCTACATTCCGGGCAGCTTCGGCATCCGCATCGAAGACTGCTTCTACATGACCGAAAACGGCCCGCGCTGGTTCAGCACGCCGCCGTCGTCGATCGACAATCCTATCGGGTAGGGCCGGGCCGCCTGATCGGCTGCACCAGCGCGACGAGCACGAAGCTGATGATCATCAGCAGGTACCAGCTGCCGTATTTGGCCAGGCTCACGGGCTTCCACGCGATCTCCTGCCCCGGATAGTTCCACGCGTTGGCAAACGTCGCGATATTTTCCGCAAACCAGATGAACAGCGCGACCAATCCGAAGCCGAGCAGCAGCGGCATCCAGCGATGCACCCGGAAATTGCGGAAATACACGCTGGTGCGCCAGAAGATCAGCGCGGTCGCGGCAAACAGCAGCCAGCGCAGATCGATCCAGTAGTGGTGCAGGAAGAAGTTGGCATAGATTGCGCCCGCCAGCAGCCAGGTGGTCCATCGCGGCGGGTAATGCTCGAAGCAAAAATCGAAAATGCGCCAGACGCGCGCGATATAACTGCCGACGCTTGCGTACATGAAGCCGGAGAACAGCGGCACGCCCGCGATCTTCAGCAGCGCGGGCTCTGGATAGACCCATGATCCGGCATAGGTTTTGAAAATCTCCATCACCGTGCCGACGATGTGGAAGATCAGGATCACCTTCGCCTCGTCCCACGTCTCTAACCGGAACGCGAGCATCCCGATCTGGATGCCAAGCGCAGCCAGCGTCAGGAAATCGTACCGGGCGAGGGGGGCCCCAAACAAATCGGTGTCGAGATAGAACAGGTGCGTAGCCAGCAGTAGCGCGAGCAGCAGCCCCCCGAACAGGCAGGCCCAACCCTGCTTGAAGCCGAACAGCAGGAACTCGTAGATCAACAGCCGCCAGCCTGTGCCCGGATCGAAAGCTTCGAGCCGCGCGCGGATTTGCTGGAAGCGGCTTGCGCCGGAACGCTGGTTCACGCCCCGTGCTTGCGGCTCAATTCGCGCATCGCATCGTCCAGCCCGTCGAGCGTCAGGGGGTACATCCGGTCATTGACCAGCTGCTTCATGATGCTGGTCGACTGCGAGTAGTTCCACTGTTTCTCCGGGATCGGGTTGAGCCACACGGTCGCCGGATAGGTGTTCGCCATGCGCTGCATCCAGGTCGCGCCCGCTTCCTCGTTCATATGCTCCACGCTGCCGCCCGGATGGGTGATCTCGTAGGGGCTCATCGCGGCATCGCCGACGAACACGACCTTGTAGTCGTGGCCGTACTTGTGGAGGATGTCCCAGGTTTTCGTCCGCTCCTGCCAGCGGCGGCGGTTGTCCTTCCACACGCCTTCGTACAGGCAGTTGTGGAAGTAGAAGAATTCGAGGTTCTTGAACTCTGATGTGGCCGCGCTGAACAGCTCTTCGGTCACCTTGATGAAGGGGTCCATCGATCCGCCGACGTCGAGAAACAGCAGCAGCTTCACCGCATTGCGCCGCTCGGGCCGCATATGTATATCGAGCCAGCCCTGCTTGGCGGTGCCACGAATCGTGCGGTCGATATCGAGCTCGTCTGCCGCGCCTTCGCGGGCGAAGCGGCGCAGGCGGCGCAACGCCATCTTGATGTTGCGGGTGCCCAGCTCCTTGGTGTTGTCGAGATTCTTGAATTCGCGCTTTTCCCAGACCTTCACCGCGCGCTTATTCTTGCTCTCGCCGCCGATCCGTACGCCTTCGGGGTGATAGCCGGAATGGCCGAAGGGCGAGGTGCCGCCCGTGCCGATCCACTTGTTGCCGCCCTCGTGGCGCTCCTTCTGCTCCTCGAGCCGCTTCTTCAGCGTGTCCATCAGCTCGTCCCACGAGCCCATTTTCTCGATCTTGGCCATTTCCTCTTCGGAGAGATATTTCTCGGCGATCGCCTTCAGCCAGTCTTCGGGTATCTCGACCGGGTTTTGGCCGTAATCGGTCGCGATGCCCCTGAAGACCTTGGCGAACACCTGGTCGAACCGGTCGATCAGCCCTTCGTCCTTCACGAAGGTGGCGCGGGCGAGGTAGTAGAACGCCTCGGGCGTCTGTTCGATCACATCGCGGTCAAGCGCCTCCAGCAGCGTGAGGTGCTCCTTGAAGCTGGCGGATATGCCCGCCGCGCGCAGTTCGTCGACGAAATTGAAAAACATGGCCTAGTCACCCATCGGCAGCGATATGGTCGATCCGTCCCCGGTCCGCTCGACCACGGCGAGGAATCCCTCGTCATTGACCGCCTCCAGCATCTGCTCGAACGGCGGCATGGTTTCGAACGCACGGTAGAATTGCGTGCGCATCCCGTTGCCCAGCGTCAAGAGGATGGGACGCGGGTTGGCATTCTCGTCGGCAAAGCCAATGGACCCGACGGAGGCGACCACACCTGAATCTCCGAAGACGATCGCATACGGCTCGCCGCTATCGGCATGGCGGTAGGCCATGCGCCCGGGTTGCGAGCTGGCATCCCGGCACAGAATGCTCCGCCCCTGCTCTCCGGCAGCATCCGCCGGCGTAAAGGACGCAGCCGTTTCCGACGAATCATAGAGAAGGGAGATGGCCGTGGTCGACAGCAGCCAGTCGGTCATCTCCAGATCGCGCCGCCGGGCTTTCGGCAACGCTCTGGCATCTTCGCACGGCGCGATGCGATAGGCGGGCGGCGCCTTGCCCGCAGCCGGCGAGAGCGGCAGCCCGGCAGCAATCAGCGCAAGCCGCTTGTCGAGCGTGGCGGCATCGCCTGTCTTCGAAGACATCCGCAGCTTGATCAGCCAGTCCCCGCGCTGGAACATCGCGAGGCCTGTGGATCGGAACGGCCCCTCCACGGGATAAGTGGTGCGCAGCCCGCTTCCTTCCCCGATCATCGCATCGCCGAAATTGGCGTAGAGCCCCGCGCTCGTGTCGACCGTGCCCAGACGATCATTGGCGAAGATCGATTGCGCGGTGGCATCCATCATCATCGAGACATCATAGCTGCCCGAACGGTAGATATAGATGGAGAGAATTTCGTCTTCCGAAGGGGAGAAATAAGTCGATCCGATATTGTTATCGCCCGCGAGGAAGCTGGTGATGCGGTCGCGCTGCAGGCCGTTGAGGGTCGGGGGGAGGCGAATGCCCGTGGGCGCATGCTGCCAGTCCGCTCCGGGATCGACCGCGATCCGCTCGGGCTCCGCATGCGCGGCCGTGGGCAATCCCGCAGCGATAGCAACGGCAAGTGCAGCATTGCGCATGGCAGACATGCGCGACGCGCGGCGGCGGTGCGTTGTCCGGATCGCTCCGCCAAGAGCGCGTAACACGGCAATTATCCGGTTCATTGTCACCTCCATGCCACAGCTGCACCCGTCAAGGACGGCTGACCTGCGCGTTCCACCCGGCCGCTCGAATGCGGCCCCTCTGTTGCGCGAAGCTGGCGATAACCCACCGGAGTCGCTCGCCTTTCACCGGCGATAAGCCACCGGCGCGCCCGTTACCCGCGCCTCTAGGGCCTAGGTCGATTGGGGGGAGGGGGCAAGCGCGCGGGCCGCGAAACAGAATATGGTTAACGAATTGTGTTGAACCGACTCGACCCGCAGCCTTACCTTTCGATCATGGTTAAAGGGGGCTTTACCGTCATTGCCATCGCGACCGTACTTTGTGCGGCCGTCTTGCTCGTCATGTCGGGAGGCACGATCCTGCTTGGCAAGAGCCCGGCAACGCCCTCCGCGCAGAGTACTATCTCCCCCTTCGCTCCCGGCGACATCGTCTACACGTCGACCCCGGTCGTGCAGGATGTGCCGCCGTCGCCCCCACCGCCACCGCCGCGCTCAACGCGCAAGCCCGCCGCAGGGATGCCGCCGGCGGTCGATACCGTGCTCAGGCGCGGCACGCTGATCGTGATCAGCAAGGCCACGCAGGAAATGTACGTTTTCAAGGATGGCGCGCTGTGGGGCACATCGCCGGTTTCAACCGGCAAGCGTGGCCACGATACCCCCGTGGGGATGTTCCCGATCCTGCAGAAGCGGGTGTTTCACCGGTCCAACATCTATTCCAACGCGCCCATGCCGCACATGCAGCGCCTGACATGGACCGGCATTGCAATCCATGCCGGCAAGCTGCCCGGCTATCCCGCATCGCATGGCTGCATCCGTCTGCCCGCAGCGTTTGCCAAGTCGCTGTTCGCCATCACCGAGATGGGCGAAACGACGGTGATCGTCACCAATAATCGCGTGACAAGCGGCAGCCAGGCCCGGCGCCTCGCGGTTGCCATGCCGATGCCGCAGCCCGGAGAGCGCGGCCACCTGATCCAGCGGCCGGAGCCGCAACTGGCCGATCTGGAAGACAGGCCCGTCAATCTGCTGCCGACCGAGCCCGCCGATCCGACGCCGCAACTGGCCGCCGCACCCGAGACGCGACCGGTGCCCGAACCCACGCCGGTGCGGGCAGCATCCGCTCCCGGCCAGACGATCCAGCTCGCCGCCAAGGGGAGCCCGGACGAAGCGGAGGCCTACTGGTCGCGGATCAGCGCAAGGCACCCCGAGCTTGAGAGTTACGAGAAGGCCATCATCCCGGCGACGGTTGGCGCAAAGCAGTATTACCGCCTGCGCGTGACCGGCCCGGGGGCCAATGCCGCCTGCATGGCGCTGAAACGCGCGGGAACGGACTGCTTCCCAGTCAAGTAGCGCAAGACCGCAGAGGCGCGGATTGTCCGGTAGGCCGCGGGCCAGCCGATATCAGGAAAAGCATTAGGGTTCCGGCGGCCTGCCAGGCGTTGCCGCCACTGCTTCCATGATTTCCAGCGTTGCGCCGGTCAGCCTCGCGTGGAGGGCGGGCCGGCGCAGCAGGTGCCGATGATTACTGCTGACGCCGCGCCATGAAGGCGAGGCGTTCGAACAGCATCACGTCCTGTTCGTTCTTCAGCAGCGCGCCGTGCAGCGGCGGGATCGCCTTGTTGGGGTTGGCATCCTGCAACACCTCGACCGGCATATCCTCGTTCAGCAGCAGCTTGAGCCAGTCGAGCAATTCGCTGGTGCTGGGCTTCTTCTTCAGGCCGGGCACGTCGCGGATGTCGTAGAAGATCTCCATCGCCTTGCTGACGAGCTGCTTCTGGATGCCGGGGAAGTGCACGTCGATGATCTCGCGCATCGTCTCGCGGTCGGGGAAGGCGATGTAGTGGAAGAAGCAGCGCCGCAGGAATGCGTCGGGCAGTTCCTTCTCGTTGTTCGAGGTGATCACCACGATCGGGCGTTCCTTCGCCTCGATCCGCTGCTGCGTTTCGTAAACGTCGAAGCTCATCCGGTCGAGCTCCTGCAACAGGTCGTTGGGGAACTCGATATCCGCCTTGTCGATCTCGTCGATCAGCAGCACGGGCAGCTCTGGGCTTTCGAACGCCTCCCACAGCTTGCCCTTCTTGATGTAGTTGGAGATGTCGTGAACGCGCTCGTCGCCCAGCTGGCCATCGCGAAGGCGAGCGACCGCGTCGTACTCGTAAAGGCCCTGATGCGCCTTGGTGGTGGATTTCACGTTCCACTCGATCAACGGAGCGCCCACCGCCTTGGCGATCTCGTGCGCCAGCACCGTCTTGCCGGTGCCGGGCTCACCCTTGACCAGCAGCGGCCGGCGCAGCGTCACTGCCGCGTTGACCGCCACCTTCAGGTCGTCGGTCGCGATATAATCCTCGGTGCCTTCGAAACGCTCCATCGGGCATCCCCTTTCAAGTCTCGTTTCAAAACCTGCTAGGGGCACCGATGCAGTGCCGCAAGGGCTGGCGTCAGTCGGCAAGCGAGAGAATGCGCTTGGCAAGCAGCAGCAGGCCCGTGGTGCCGACAGGGGCGGCGGGATCGTTCTGGCTGATCGCGAGCATGTACCACCGGCCCGCGTCGTCACGCAGCAGCCAGCTCATGTTGAGTACGCCTTCTTCCGAGCCGCCCTTGAAGCCGACGTAGTCCCACGCGGCAGTATCGCTGTCGTCCAGCCCGGTGTTGACCGCCATGATCTGCCGCGCGGTATCGCCGGGCAGCGCGGCGAGCTCGCGCATCAGCGCGCGCTGGTCGGCCATGCTGGCGAACCACTCGATATCCTCGATCAGAACGGGCGTGCCCGAGGTGAAGGTTTCCATGAAGCGTGCTTCGTCGATATCCTCCAGATCGAGCGTGGCGAGCATGGCGCGCCGCTGCGCCTCGTCCGCCGCGGCATATTCCGCTCCCCGGTCGCCGGACTTGATCACGAACAGCTCGCGGGTGGTGAGGAAGGGCAGCGTTTTGGCGAGGTTCGCATGGCCGGTTGCGCGCAGCTCAGCCTCGATAGCCTCGCGCCCCACGGTGCGCATCACGAGGTCGGTCGCGGTGTTGTCGCTGATCGAGATCATCAGCGTCGCGGCGGTTTGCAGCGTTACGGGCGCACCGTCGGGCCAGGTCTGCAACACGCCGCTGGGGAAGCTTTTCGCGTCGAGTGATACGACATCGTCCCACGCAAGGCGGCCCTCATCCACTGCGCGGGCAAGCGCGGCGAGCACGTAGAGCTTGAAGGTGGACCCGATGGCAAAAGGCTGGGCCATGTCGCCATAGGCGAAGATCGGTTCGCCATCGAGCGGCCCGAACCATGCCGCCTTGCTGCCCGGCAGGTCCGCCATGTCGGCAGAAATGCTCTCCGGACCGGAGGCGACCGGCTTGATGTCGTTCAACAGCAGGCCCGTGATCTTGTACGGTGCGGTCGATTGCAATGTCATCGGGCCGCCCGCCAGCGCGTTTTCGAACCGCAGCGTGATCTTGGCGGAGTCGCTACCGGTCGGCTCGACCGATTCAACCCCCACGATCGGCCCGAGCTGGGCGGTCAGTTGCTGGCTGACCTTTGCGAACTGTTCGGCCGAAACCTGCGCGAGGAACCCGTCGGAGAATACGTCCGCGGCATCGCCCTCACCCTTGATCAGGG
The DNA here is from genome assembly GCA_009993635.1 of Erythrobacter sp. Lineage (GTDB taxonomy): Bacteria > Pseudomonadota > Alphaproteobacteria > Sphingomonadales > Sphingomonadaceae > Alteriqipengyuania. The sequence goes on from JAACTC010000005.1 coordinate 340,679, forward strand.
CGACAACATCCGCGGCGCGGCTGTCCAGCCGGTCTTCCTGCGATTGCTGCTCCTGTGCGTGGGCCGGGGTGGCGAGAGTGCCCCCGCCGATGGCAAAACTGCCCATGACAATCGCCATTCCGCCGATAAGCGCACGCGTTTTCTTGACTCGCATGATACGTCTCCCTTTCCTCATTTCCTAACAGCTAATGGCATTTAGCGAAATGCCTAAATGACTGACCCGCCGACACCGCTTGCAAGAGACCCCCGAACGATGCCCACCCAGAAGCTGACAATTCCAACAACGCGTGGATACGAACTGGCCGGGGCGCTCGAACTGCCCACCGGCCTGGTGCGCGGGGCGGCGCTGTTCGCGCACTGCTTTACCTGCACGAAGCAGAGCAAGGCGGCAGTGGAGGTGACGCGCGCTCTGGCGCGCCATGGCATTGCGACGCTTCGGTTCGATTTCACCGGGCTGGGCGGCAGCGGCGGCGATTTCGGACGCGCGGGCTTCGCCAGCGATGTCGAGGATCTGGTCGCCTCGGCAAACCATCTGTGCGACCGGTTCGGTGACGGCATCCTGCTGGTCGGCCACAGTCTTGGCGGTGCCGCAGTGCTGGCGGCGGCGGACATGATCGGGCGCGATCGCATTGCGGCCATCGCCACCATCGGCGCCCCGGCGGACGTGCCGCATGTTCTGGGCAACATCGCGGGCGATCTCGCCGCGATCGATCGCGACGGGGAGGGGGAAGTAACAATCGGCGGCCGCGATTTCCGGTTGAGCCGCGAATTTCTTGAAAAGACGCGGGCGATCGATCTGCCCAGCGAGGTCGCGCGGCTGAAGCTGCCCATCCTGATCGCGCATTCTCCGACCGATCAGATCGTCGGGGTCGAAAACGCGACGAAGCTTTTCCTCTCCGCCAAACATCCCAAGAGCTTCATCAGCCTGGCCGAGGCGGACCATCTGCTGACCAAGCCGGAGGATGCGCATTTCATTGCCGAGGTCATCGCCGCGTGGGCCGCGCGCTATATCCCCCTGAAAGAAAACTGGCCGATGCCGGAAAAAGGCGTGGTGGCGTGTACCGGGCACGGCAAGTTCGGCACCGAGGTACACACCGCGTCGCATCGCTTCATCGCCGACGAACCGCGCAGCTATGGTGGCGACGATAGCGGCCCCACGCCCTACGATCTGCTGGGCGCGGCGCTTGGCACCTGCACCGCGATGACGATGAAGATGTACGCCGACCGCAAGGGCCTGCCGTTCGAAGGCGCGCATGTCGCCGTGACGCACGAGCGTGACCACGGGGAGGACTGCGACCATTGCGAGGAGGAAGGCAGCCAGGTGCAGGCGCTCAACCGCGTGATCACCATTACCGGCGACGACCTGACCGAAGAACAGCGCGCCAAGCTGATCGAGATTGCTGACAAGTGTCCCGTCCACAAGACGCTGGAAGGGCACCTGCATGTGCATACCAGGGTGGGCGAACGTTGAGGTAGGGGCCAGGATCACGCCGCCTCCAGTGCGTCGGCCTGCTGCTTCAGCCCGCGCGCTGCGCGCAGGTTCAGCCAGATGACGAAGCCGAAAAACGCCAGCGTCGCGCCAAAGGGCAGCCCCATGTCGGCCAGGATCTCTCCGGCACCGACCGTGCCGACCGCCTTGGCCGCGACCGTACCATACACCCCCAGCACCCCCGGCAGCAGCGGGCCGATATACCACAGCGGTACGGTGCGCAGAGCCTCCGCCTGGCGGCGATATTGCGCCACCAGATGGCTGCGGCAGTCCTCTTCCGGCCTGCGGCGCTGCATCGATGCGCGTCGGTAGAGGTTCAACAAGACCAGCAGCGTGCCGACCACCATCAGCAACATGGCACCCGCCATCAGCGTTTCGCCGAGCGAGACATACATCGCGAAGGCGGGGATTTCGAAGCACAGCAGCATACCACCGGCGGCATATTCGAACATGTTGCGGCGCCTGATCCGGCGCTCGAACATGCTCATGCGGCTCTTGAGCTCTTCGGGCTCGGTAAAGCCGTCGGCGCTGCCCACGGCGCGCCAGATAGTCTGCAGATCGTCGGTCATGTTCGATCCTCCGGTGGTTCGAATTGTGAAGCCAGCCTGTCGCGCAGCCGCGATAGCCGGGTTGCGGCAGCGCCGCTGGAAAGTCCGGTGACATCCGCGATCTCCGCTCCCGAATGGCCTTCCAGCCACAGCAGGATCACCTGCGCGTCGAGCAGGGGGAGGGTGCGGATGATCGCGTGAAGGCGGGTGAGGGCGTGAGCATCCGCCGCCGCTGCTTCTCCGCTTTCGGGCAGGGGCAAGGCCTCGATCTGCTCGATATCGACCATCGCCGGGCGGCGAGCATCGCGCCCCACATGATCCGCCGCGACATTATGCGCGACGCGGAAGACCCAGGTCTTGAGCGCGCACTTGCCATCGAACCGCGCGAAACTGCGCCACAGTTCGAGATGAATGTCCTGCTCCAGATCGCGCGCCGTGTCCGCATCGCGCTCCATCGCCCGGGCAAGCCGCGCAATTGCGGGTGCGAACTGCTCGCCCGCCTGGCGGTAAAGAGTGGCCTGTTGCCCGTTCATGCGCCTTTAGTCGGCTAGCCGGGGCATTTCTTACAGGGACCTGACGAAAAAACTTCTGGTCATCGTCAGATATCTGTCAGGTTTTGTCATTTGCTACTGCAACCAGCCCGTTCGATGCTCTGCACTCAACAACCGGAAAGAGTGCAGAAATGCGAATTATCGTCCTTGCCCTGATCGCCGCCGGCCTGGTTGGCCCTGCCAACGCGCAATCCGATTTTTCCCAAGGTGAAATGGCTTGGGAAGACATGGCGCCGTCGGTGCGGCAGAAAGCCTATGAAAGGGTCATCAGATGTGCAGGCATCGCCAAGGGTGACGAAACCCTTTCCAGCAGCGCGGCCGACAAGGCCAAATACAAGCAGGAAATGACCGATCTGATGATCTATGCCCGTGAGGTCTCGGGCAAGGATTTTGGCGCAATGGTGCCGGATCTGGCAGCACAGACGAAGGCTTATTTCGCCGTTCTGGAGAGCGGAGATACCGCGAAGGGAATTGCCTTCAAGGGCGATTGCGGGATGGTTCTGGCAGCGGCTCGGCAATAAGGCCGACAGCAATCCGCATCTGGCGTTAGCGCAGGCCTGGGCGAAGGCCACGGCGCGCATCGTCACGCATCGATGAGCTCGCGATCCAGATCGCCCGCCTTGTTCTGAATGAACTGGAAGCGGTGCTCCGGGTTGCGGCCCATCAACTGGCCGACCAATTCCTTCACAGCCGCGCGGTCTTCGAATTCCGGCGGCAGGGTGATGCGGATGAGGCTGCGGCTATCGGGGTGCATGGTGGTCTCGCGCAGCTGCGCGGGGTTCATCTCGCCAAGACCCTTGAAGCGGCTGATCTCGATCTTCTTGCCCTTGAACACGGTCTCTTCCAGCTCACGCCGGTGCTCTTCATCGCGGGCATAGCGGCTCTCCTTGCCGGACGTCAGGCGGTAGAGCGGCGGCTGGGCGAGAAAGAGGTGCCCCTTGCGCACCAGGTCGGGCATTTCCTGGAAGAAGAACGTCATCAGCAGCGTCGCGATATGTGCGCCGTCGACATCGGCGTCGGTCATGATGACTACGCGGTCGTAACGTAGCTGATCGGCGTCGCAATCCTTGCGCACCCCGCAGCCGAGCGCGAGGATCAGGTCCGCTATCTCGCTGTTGGCGCGGATCTTGTCCGCGCTGGCGCTGGCGACGTTCAGGATCTTGCCGCGGATCGGCAGGATCGCCTGCGTCTTGCGGTCTCGCGCCTGCTTGGCGCTGCCGCCCGCGGAATCGCCTTCGACGATGAACAGCTCGGTCTCCGCACCGGTTTCGCCAGAGCAATCGGTCAGCTTGCCCGGCAGGCGCAGCTTCTTGGCATTCGTTGCGGTCTTGCGCTTCACTTCGCGCTCGGCGCGGCGGCGCAGGCGCTCGTCCATCCGCTCCATCACTTCGCCCAGCAGCGCCTTGCCGCGCTCCATATTGTCGGCAAGGAAGTGGTCGAAATGGTCGCGCACCGCGTTCTCGACCAGCTTGGCGGCTTCGGGCGAAGTCAGGCGGTCCTTGGTCTGGCTCTGGAACTGCGGATCGCGGATGAAGACCGACAGCAGGACTTCGGCGCCCGCCATCACGTCGTCCGCCGAAATGTCCTTCGCCTTCTTCTGGCCGACCAGATCGCCGAACGCGCGCAAGCCCTTGGTCAGCGCGTTGCGAAGGCCCTGTTCGTGCGTGCCGCCATCGGGCGTGGGCACTGTGTTGCAGTACCAGCTGGTCGCGCCTTCGGAGAACAGCGGCCAGGCGATCGCCCATTCGACGCGGCCCTGCGAAGTGCCATCCTGCGAAGGGAAATCCTGACTTCCAGCGAAGGGTTCCGCGGTGACGCATTCGCGCCCGTTGATCCGCTGCGCAAGATGATCGGCCAGCCCGCCGGGGAACTTGAAGGTCTCTTCCTCGGGCACATCGTCGCTGGCCAGCGAGGGCGCGCATTTCCAGCGGATTTCGACGCCGGCGAACAGGTACGCCTTGGACCGGGCGAGCTGGAACAGTCGCTTGGCGCTGAACTGCCGCGTACCGAAAATCTCCGGGTCAGGCGTGAAGCTGACCGTGGTGCCGCGCCGGTTGGGCGCCGCGCCGACCGTCTCGATCGGCCCGAGCGTCTGCCCCTTGGAGAATTCCTGCGCATACAGCGTCTTGTCGCGCGCGACCTCGACCCGCGTATGCTCGGACAGGGCATTGACGACGCTGACGCCCACGCCGTGCAGGCCGCCGCTGGTCGCATAGGCCTTGCCCGAAAACTTGCCGCCCGAATGGAGCGTGGAGAGGATGACTTCGAGCGTCGACTTGCCCGGAAACTTGGGATGTTCGTCCACCGGCATCCCGCGACCATTGTCGGCGATGGTCAGGCGGTTGCCTTCCTCAAGCCGGACCTCGATCCGCGATGCATGGCCCGCCACCGCCTCATCCATCGAGTTGTCGAGAACCTCGGCGGCGAGGTGGTGCAGCGCGCGGTCGTCCGTCCCGCCGATATACATGCCGGGGCGGCGACGCACGGGCTCCAGCCCTTCCAGCACTTCGATGGAGGAGGAATCGTAATCGCCGCTGGAGGTCGGCGTACCGTCGAACAGATCATCGGACATAGGGAGTACATTGGGCGTGGGCGCGCCGCTTCACAAGCTTTGCGCGCCCGCTATCCCACGATTGCTTTCACCTCGGCCGGGGCCAGGGGCGCATTTAACGTGCTAGAAGCTATCCGGCGCAGGTGAAACGACGATAACCTGCCCGTCGCGCACTTCGCGCACTTCGAGCGCACGCTGTGCATTGCCGTCGCTCTGGAAGCGGAACGCACCGTCCAGCCCCAGAAAACCGCCGCGCGAGGTCAGCTGCCCGGTGGGGAAGGGCGTGCCTGGCTGCCAGGATTCGCCCGCTACGCGCAGCACCAGCAGCACGCTGTCGTAGCCAAGCGTCGCGATCCGATAGGGCGAATTGCCGAAGCGGGTGCGGTAGCTTTCGGAGAAGCGGCGGTAGCGCGAATCCGACAGCGCGGAGAACAGCGCGCCGTCCATCACGCCCGCCGCCGGGATATCGGCCTCGCCGCTCCACAGCTCGGTGCCCAGCAGGCGCGGGCTGAGGCCGCCGTCGGGCCGCAGCTCTGCCGCTGCCGTGATTGCAAGCCGGGGGCTGTCGGCGATCATCACCGTGTCGAATCCGCCACGGGCACGCAGGCGCCGCGCCGCGCTGGCGGCAGAGCCTTCGTTGCGGGAATATCGCTCGGTCGCGACCAGGGAACCGCCCGCATCGCGCAGCGCCGCGATCAGCGCCAGTTCCGCCTGGCGCCCATATTCGCCGTCGGGCACCAGCGCACCATAATTGCGAGCGCCCTGTGCGCGGGCGAACTGGACGGTGCGCGCGACCGATTGCGAGGGCGACAGGCCCATCAGGTATACATCGGGCGATGCCACGCTGACATCGTTGGAAAACGCGATCAGCGGCACGCCCGCCGGGCGCGCAACGGAAAGGATTTCGGGCACGTCGCTGGCGAGCAGCGGGCCGAGGATCAGCTGATTGCCCTCGGCAATCGCCCGGCGTGCGGCATCGCGCGGATCGCCTGCGGTGTCGTAAGTGGTGATGCGCAGGTTATCGGCGTTGGTATCGAGCAATGCCATCATCGTCGCATTGGCGATCGACTGGCCGACGCGCGCATTGTCTCCACTGGTCGGCACCAGCAGCGCAACCCGGTGGCGTGCGCCGTCCTGCGGCAGGGGCGTGGGAGCAGGTGCGGTGGTGCCGCGCGGGATGGGCGGCAGGGTCGCCGCGTCGGACTGCCGGGGCGTGGTCGTCGGCTGCGAAGTCGGCGGGGGCGGAGTGCCCGGCGCATCGACCTGCGGAATGATCTGGCAACCCGCCAGCAGCAGGCCCGCTCCCAATGCGAGGAACAGTCGGCGGCAATCGCGGAGGCCCATCATGCTTGCGAAAATCCCCTCGGTTGGTCATGGCTGGTGGTGTGAACGACAGCAGCGATGCCAGCCCCAACGCCGCGCTTGCGCCAGGCCTGTATATCGTAGCGACGCCGATTGGCAATCTGAACGACATCACCTTGCGGGCAATCGACGTGCTGACGCGGTGTGACGGGGTCGCGTGCGAGGATACGCGTGTGACCGGCAAGCTGATGCGCCATCTCGGCCTGTCCAAACCCCTGTGGCGCTATAACGACCATGCTGAAGAGCGCGATCGGGCGCGCCTGATCGAAAGCATGGCCACGCGTGCGGTTGCGCTGGTGAGCGATGCGGGAACGCCGCTGATCTCCGATCCCGGCTATCGGCTGGTGAACGCAGCACGCGATGCCGGGATAGAGATACAGACCATCCCCGGGCCCTGCGCCGCCATCGCCGCGATGACGCTGGCCGGATTGCCGAGCGACCGGTTCCTGTTCGCAGGCTTCCTGCCCGTGAAGGAGAAGGCGCGCGCCGATATGCTGGCGGAGCTGGGCGAAATCGATGCGACGCTGGTGTTCTATGAAAGCGCAGGGCGGCTGGGCAGGACGCTGGCCGCGATCGACGCCGGGCTGCCCGGCCGCCGCGTGGGCGTTGCGCGCGAGCTGACCAAGATGCACGAGGAATGCCGGGTCGATACTCCGGCGGCGCTGATTGCGCATTACGACGCGAAGCCGCCCAAGGGCGAGATCGTGCTGCTGGTCGAGCCGCCGCATGAAACCGAGGCGAGCGAGGCGGATGTGGACGCGCTGCTGTGTGCCGCGCTGGAGACAGACAAACCCTCTCAGGCCGCGGCCAAGGTTGCCAGGGCGACCGGGGCCGACCGCAAGGCACTCTATGCCCGCGCGATGGAACTGCGCCGGTGACGCAAAAGCGGGAGCGCGCCGAAAAGGCGGGGCGCGGCGGCGAGGAAGAGGCCGCCCGCTGGCTCGAAAGCGAAGGGTGGGACATCCTCGGTCGCCGCCGCAAGACACCGCTTGGCGAAATCGACCTGATCGCGCGGCGCGAAAGGCTGATCGCGTTCGTCGAGGTCAAATGGCGGCGCAGCGTGCCCGATCTGGATCTCGCAATCGACGAACGGCGGCTCGAACGCGTTGCTGCGGCGGTAGGCGCGGTGGCGCATGAATACGCAACCGAAGGCGAAGACATTCGCATCGACGTGATCCTGCTTGCACCCGGCGCGCAGCCTCGCCACATCGCCAATGCCTGGATGCCGTAGTGCGCTTCCCGTCATTGCGAGGAGCGTAAGCGACGACGCAATCCAGCGCGTAGCGCGCGACCGCCCCTGGATTGCTTCGCTACGCTCGCAATGACGAGGTAAGACATGACTCTACGCACCGCCTTCCAGATGGACCCGATCGAAGACGTCAAGATCGCGGGCGATTCCAGCTTCGCGCTGATGCTCTCTGCGCAGGAGCGCGGTCACGAGGTGTGGCATTACGATGTGAAGTCGCTCGCGTGGGAAAGCGACGGCAGCCTTGCGGGCAAGATCACCGCCTTCGCGCGTCCGGTGAAGGTCCGGCGCAAGGAAGGCGATCATTTTGAATGGCTGGGCGAGCGCCGGGTGATCGACCTTGCGAAGGATATCGACGTCGTCTGGCTGCGGCAGGACCCGCCTTTCGATCTCGGCTACATCACCGCCGCCTTCCTGCTTGACCGGCTCAAGGGCACCACGCTGGTGGTGAACGACCCGCGCGAGGTGGTGAATGCGCCGGAAAAGATGTTCGTGCTGGATTACGCGCGCTTCATGCCGCCGACGCTGATCGCGCGCCGACTGGCGGACATTCAGGCCTTCCAGAAGAAACACGGCGCGGTGGTGGTCAAGCCGCTGCACGGCAATGGCGGCAAGGCGATCTTCAAGATCGATCGTTATGGCACCAACCTCTCTGCGCTGTCCGAAGTCTTCGACAAGCAATGGCCCGAAGCGCACATGGTGCAGGCCTTCCTGCCCACGGTGAGCGAGGGGGACAAGCGGATCGTGCTGGTCGACGGCGAAGTCGCAGGCGCGATCAACCGCAAGCCGGGCGAGGGCGAGTTCCGCAGCAATCTGGCGCAGGGTGGCTCGGCCGAGGCGGCGCAACTGACCGACCGCGAGGCGGAAATCTGCGCCGCGATGGGGCCCGAGCTGAAGAAGCGCGGGCTGGTGTTCGTCGGGATAGACGTGATCGGCGGCGAATGGCTGACCGAGATCAACGTAACTTCACCCACCGGCATCGTCGCGATCGACCGCTTCAATGGCACCGATACCGCAGGCGCGCTGTGGGAGGCGACCGAGCGGCGGCATCGCGAGATGTGAGGTCTAACTTCTCCCCTCCCCGCGGGGAGGGGTTGGGGGTGGGGGCTCTGCCCCATCAGCCGAAGCACACCCCCACCCGACCTCCCCCTCAAGGGGGGAGGAGAACTAGTTCAGCTCATACGCCACGGTCGTCACCACGCGGACCTTTTGGAATGGCGTGTTCGCGCCGCTGCTATCGCAGTATTCGCAGTCCACCCCGTCGCGCGCGCTGATCGAGAAATAGCCCTGGCTGGCGGTCTTGATCTTGCCCACCGATGCGCCGCTGTCGTTGGCGAATTGCTGCGCGCTTTCGCGGGCGCTGCGATTGGCCTCGGCGATCATTTCCGGTTTCAGATCGTTCAGCCCGGTGAAGGTGTAGTTGACCGATCCGCCGCCCATCTCGACGCCCGCACGCAGCAGATCGGCCTGCTTCGCGTAGGCCTGCCGCGCGCGCATCACATCGTCGGTGCGCAGCTGGATCGTGCGCGAAACGGTGAGGTTTTCGGGCAGCGGATTACCGTAGGCATCGCGCGGCTGATCGCGCATCAGCGAGATATCGCTGTCGGTGAAGTCGCTCGGCTTGAAACCTGCATCGGTGAAGAACTTGCGCACCGCCTGCGCCTGCTGGTCGACTGAATTCTGCACGCTCGCCAGATCATTGCCGGTGTCGGAAAAGCGGATCGACCAGGTTGCGATATCGGCGGTAACGTCGCGTTCGGACACGCCCTTCACGGTCACTTCGCGATCAGCCTCTTTCGCGCGGCGCAAACCGTCGCCCAGCAGGAAACCGCTTCCCATCAGCCCGACCATGACGATCGCGACCGATCCCAGCACCACGAAACGATTGCTTTCGACAAACCCGGCCATCCCTCATCTCCTTACCGGCCGGCGCGGGTGCGGCCTCCATTGACCGGGTCACCGCTGCGACCAACCGTGCTGATCTATCGATGAGTCGTTGTGAACCTGCGCTGAAGCGTTCCTTGGAGTCGATGAGTTGAGTTTGCTGGCGCGACAAACCGCTCGCGCGATCGGTGTCAACCAGCGGCATGGCAACTTTCGCAGGCAGCACGCATTGGTGTGCCATGGACAGCGCGATACTCTCGATCATCCAGCAGCTCGGTTATTTCGGAATCGCCGTTATGATGGCGCTGGAAAACATCTTCCCACCGATCCCGTCCGAGGCGATCATGGGCGCGGGCGCGCTGGCGATGACGCACGGCAAGATGGAATTCTGGCCGCTGCTGATCGCGGGCACGGCGGGCACACTTGCGGGCAACTACGCCTGGTATCTGGTGGGCGACCGGGTCGGTTACGAAAGGCTCGGCCCGCTGATCGACAAGTGGGGCAGGTGGCTGACGCTGGAGTGGGAAGATATCGAACGGGCCGTGAACTTCTTCCAGAAGCACGGCCAATGGGCCGTGTTCGTGCTGCGTGCGACTCCCGTGATGCGCACGATGATCTCGCTCCCGGCGGGGCTGGCCCACATGAACCTGTGGCGCTTCCTGATCTTCACCGCGGCAGGCTCGGCGATCTGGAACGCGTTGCTGATCGCAGGCACCGTATGGATCGCGAACAGCTTCGCCGAAGCGCAGACGTGGCTCGGCTGGGGTATTGTGGCCGTGGTCGTGCTGGCGGTGGCGGGGTATCTGTGGCGGCTGGCAACTTGGAAACCGCGAGCCGAACGCTAGTCGCTGCGCTTGCTCTCCGGCTCGCCTGTCCGCTCTGTGGCCCTCTCGCGGGGATGCGCGCTGCGATAGGTATCGAGCAGGCGCGCCGCATCGACCTCGGTATAAATCTGCGTCGACCCCAGGCTGGCATGGCCCAACAGTTCCTGCAGGCTGCGCAGGTCCGCGCCGGCGCCCAGCAGGTGCGAGGCGAAGGAATGGCGCAGCGCGTGCGGCGTAGCGTTGGCGGGCAGGCCGATCTCCGCACGCACCTCCGCCATCGCCTTCTGCACCAGCCCGGGTGAGAGCGGCCCACCACGGCTTCCGCGAAACAGCGGCTGTTCGGGCGGCAGGGGATGCGGGCACGCGGCGACATAGTCCGCCAGCGCGATACGGATTGCGGGCAGGATGGGCACCACGCGGGTCTTGCCCCCCTTGCCGATGACGCGGATCGTTTCGCCGGGCGCCGCGTGCTCGCCCGTCAGCGACAGCGCCTCACCAAGCCGCATTCCAGCCCCGTAGAGCAGCAGCAGCACCGCACGATCACGCAGCCCCGTCCATTCCTCGCGCCGCCTCTCACCGATCTTCTCGGCCAGATGCACCGCCTCGTCCGGAGTGACGGGGCGGGGCAGGGTGCGCTTGATGCGCGGGCCGCGCAGCCGCGGTGCCTGCGCGTCGCCGACGCCCGCCTCCTGCCGCGCAAATGCGAGGAAGGCGCGCAGGGCGGACAGCTCGCGCGCGGCGGATCGGTTGCTCAAGCCATCGGCACGGCGCCGGGCGAGCTGGGCCCGCAACGCCGGTGCTTCCAGACTTGCCACGGCCGGCCATTCGTTCGCTCCGGTTTCCTCCAGAAGGCGCTCTGCCGCCCGAACATAGGCACGCACGGTATGGGGCGAGAGGCGGCGTTCCGCCGCGAGGTGGCTTTCCCAGCGGTGCAGGACGCCGCTCATGCCGCGCACAGGTCCGACGAGACGAGCTCTGCCAGCAAGGCATCGAGCAGCGGCATCCCCTGCGGAGTGACGGTGATCCGGTCGCCTGCCAGCATGACAAAGCCGAGCCCGGCATAAAATTCGGCACGCTGGCGATCGATCAGCGCATCGGGCGTAGTATCGAAACGTGCGGCCAATGCCGCCAGGTCGATCCCCTCGGCCAGTCGCAGGCCCATGAGCAGCGCCTCGCTCAGGGCTTCCTCCGGGGCCAGCGCGCGCTCTTCGGACATGCCGTGGCCGTTCTCGCCCACGCGGCGCAGAAACGCCTCGGGCTTCTTGTGCCGGATGGTCGCCATGCCGCCACGCCGCCCATGCGCGCCGGGCCCGATGCCGACATAGTCGCGATAGCGCCAGTAGGTCAGGTTGTGATGGCTCTGTGCGCCTTCGCGCGCATGGTTGCTGATTTCGTAGGCGGGCAACCCCGCCGCTTCTGTCTGCTCCTGCGTCAGCACGAAGAGATCGGCGGCCTCGTCCGCATCCATCGGCGTCAACCGACCACGCGCCACGGCACCGGCGAAGCCCGTGCCCGGCTCGATCGTCAGCTGGTACAGTGAAAGATGTTCGGTGCCGAAGGCCAGAGCGCGTGCAAGCTCTGCCTCCCATTCGGCGGCGCTCTGGCCGGGGCGCGCATAGATCAGATCGAAGCTGACCCGCCCGAAAAGGTCTTGCGCGCTTTCAACCGCCGCCATGGCCTCTGCGGCGCTATGTTCGCGACCGAGAAAAGCCAGCGCCTCGTCATGCAGGGATTGCACGCCCAGCGACACGCGGTTGACCCCGGCGCTGCGGAAATCTGCGAACTTGCCCGCCTCGTAGGAGGTCGGATTGGCCTCCAGCGTGATCTCGGCATCCTGCGCAAGGCCCCAGAGCCGCTCCGCTTCGCCGATCAGTGCGCCAGCCAAGGCAGGCGGCATCAGCGAAGGCGTACCCCCGCCGAAGAAGATCGATCCGACGCGCCGGCCCGATGTCAGCGCATGCTCGTGTGCCAGGTCCGCCAGCAGCGCCGCTTGCCATGCGTCCGCATCCACGACGTCGCGAACATGGCTGTTGAAGTCGCAATAGGGGCACTTCTTCAGGCAGAAGGGCCAGTGGATATAGAGCGCAAGATCGTCCGCTGCGGGCATTATGCGAACCTAGGGATCGATGGCCGCAAAGGCTAGTTCGTCAGCCGAACTGCTCCGCCACCAGCTTCGCAAAGGCATCGGCGCGGTGGCTGATGGCGTGCTTTTCCTCTGGCGCAATTTCGGCAAACGTCTGCTCGCGGCCTTCCGGGACGAACACCGGATCGTAGCCGAAGCCAAGCTCGCCGCGCGGGGGCCAGGTGAGCGAACCGGGCGCAATCCCTTCATACACCGCATATTCGCCATCGGGCCATGCCAGCGCCAGCGTGCAGTGGAAAGCGGCGCTGCGATCCACATCCGCCCCCTGCTGCGAGAGCAGGCCTTCGACCTTGCCCATCGCCATGTACCAGTCGCGGCCCGGTTCGCCCTCGAACCACTGCCGCTCGGCCCAGTCGGCGGTGTAGACGCCGGGGCGGCCACCCAGCGCGGCAACCGACAGCCCGCTGTCGTCGGCCAGACTGACGATACCCGAGCCTTGCGCCGCCGCGCGCGCCTTGATCAGCGCATTCTCCACGAAGGTCGTGCCGGTTTCCTCCGGCTCGGGCAGGCCCAGCGCACCGGCGGAGATGCACTCCACCCCATAGGGCGCGAGCAAGGCCGAAATCTCTTTCAGCTTGCCCGCATTATGCGTGGCGATGACGAGCTTGCCCGAGCCGATATGCCGCGTCATTTCACCGCTGCGTCCTGTGCCTTGAAGATTTCGCCGCAGCCCATCTGCGCCAGGCGCAGCAGGCGAAGCAGGGCTTCTTCGTCATAGGCCGCGCCTTCGGCGGTGGCCTGCACTTCGGCGATCTTGCCGCCTTCGATCAGCACGAAATTGGCATCGGCATCGGCCGTGCTGTCTTCGGCGTAATCGAGATCGAGCACCGGAGTGCCCTTGTAGATGCCGCAGGAAACCGCCGCGATCTTGCCCGAGATCGGGTCTTCGAGGATCGCCCCCGATTTCTTCAGCGAATCGACCGCAAGCCGCAGCGCAACCCATGCGCCCGAGATCGCCGCGGTCCGCGTGCCGCCATCGGCCTGGATAACATCGCAGTCGAGCGTGATCTGCCGCTCGCCGAGCTTCTTCATATCTACGACAGCGCGCAAGCTGCGCCCAATAAGCCGCTGAATTTCCTGAGTTCTGCCCGACTGCTTGCCCCGCGCGGCCTCACGGCTGCCGCGGGTGTGGGTGGCGCGCGGGAGCATGGAATATTCGCCGGTAACCCAGCCAGCGCCCTTGCCCCGCATCCACGGTGGCACGCTGTTTTCGACGCTGGCGGTGCAGAGCACGCGCGTATCGCCGAAGCTGATCAGGCAGCTGCCCTCGGCGTGCTTGGTAAAGCCGGTTTCGATGCTGATGGCGCGCATTTGGTCTGGCGCACGGCCTGAAGGTCGCATGGGAATTCCTCTGGTATGACTGGTCGCACGCGCCGTAGCGGCCTATTCATCGGGTGGCCAGTGGACTCGCCCCATGCAGGCAGGCACTGCGCATCAAGGGGAACCAGCCCAAGGGGAACCAGCATGGTCCGATCACTCGCGTTATTTTCGCTCGCCTTTTCGCTAGGTGGCTGCGTCACTCCGGCCGACACGCCCGCAAACGCTGTCGGCGCGACCATCGATTACAGCCTTTCGCCCTGCTTCGGCTTCTGCCCGTCGTTCGACCTGTCGGTCACGCCCGATGGTGCCGGGACGTATGACGGAAAAGGCTGGGTGGCGACGCGCGGGGAAGCGCGCTTCACGGCGAGCGATTGGCAATACCGGGCCTTCGCCGAGCGGCTCGCGCCCTTCCGCCCCGAAAGTTCGGTGACCTATGGCTACGACAATTGCGATGGCCCGCTGGCAACCGATTCCCCCAGCGTTGAAATTACCTGGCGAGAGCCGGGTGAGGAGCCGGTAACGCTCAACTGGTACATGGGCTGCCGCCAACCCGGCCTCGCCGAGAACAGTCAGGCAATATCCAGCGCGTGGCAGGAGCTGCCGGTAGGCGACCTGGTGGGCTCCGACGAGGAGCGACAGAAATATGGCGGGTTCGAATAATCCGGCTTTGTCACTAGATATAACCGTATGACCGGACCACCGCTCACCGAACTGACCGACCGTACGCGCGATATCTTCCGCCTGGTGGTGGAGCAGTATCTGGCCACCGGCCAGCCGATCGGCTCCAAGACCCTGGCAGAGGGCGGGGCGGTCGACCTTTCGCCTGCCTCCATCCGCTCGGTGCTGGCAGACCTCGAAAAGCTCGGACTGCTGGCCGCGCCGCATATCTCCGCCGGGCGCAAGCCGACCGAAAGCGGGCTGCGCCTGTTCGTCGACGGGATGATGCAGCTCAGCCAGCCGAGTGCGGACGAACGCCGTGCGATCGAGGAACGGCTGGGCAATCCCGGCCCGCTCGAAGCGCGGCTGGAAGCGGCGAGTGCGATGCTGTCCGACCTGTCGGGTGCCGCGGGCATGGTGCTGGTACCGACAGCGGAGCGGCGGCTGGCGCAGATGAGCTTCGTCTCGATCGATCCCGAACGCGCGCTGGCGGTGCTGGTCGATTCCAACGGGCAGATAGAAAACCGCCTGATGGAGATCGCCGGGGTCGGGCAGGGCGCGCTGGATGCGGCATCCAATTATCTATCCGCCCGGCTCGCCAATCGCAGCCTCGCCGAAGCCTTGAAGGATATCGAGGCGGAGATCGCCAGCGGGCGCAGTGCGCTGGACGAAGCATCCGCCAATCTGGTGCAGCGCGGCATCGCGATGTGGAGCGAGGATGCGGATCGCAGCCCGGTCTTCATCGTGCGCGGGCAGGCCAAGCTGCTCGACGACGAAGCAATTGGCGATGTGGAGCGCGTGCGGCAATTGCTGGACGAGCTGGAGAACAAGCGGGCGGTGGCCGAAGTGCTGGAACGCGCGCGCGAGGCGCAGGCAACGCGCATCTATATCGGCAGCGAAAATCGCCTCTTCGCGCTCAGCGGTTCGTCTGTTATCGCCTCGCCCTTCCGCGACCGCGATGGGAACATCGTGGGCGTGCTGGGGGTTATCGGGCCGACGCGCTTGAACTACGCCCGTATAGTTCCCATGGTCGATTTTACCGCACAATCACTGGGCCGATTGACCGGCTAGCAGGACAGTATTCGCTACACATGATGCAAGACAACACCGATCCCAAAGACGAACCTATTCAGGACGAAACCGCGCTGGACGAAGAGGCCGAGCGTGAGCTGGCAGGCGTGCCCGAGCATCTTCGCAACCAGGACGAAGACGACGACGAATCCTCGGACGAAGCGGACGACCTGAGCGAGGCGCTGGCCCGGCTCAAGGGCGATCTCGACACTGCACGCCAGGAGGTGCTCTACGCCCGCGCCGAGACGCAGAACGTGCGTCGCCGTATGGAAAAGGACATCGCCGATACGCGCGCCTATGCCGCGACCGGCTTTGCCCGCGACATCCTTTCCGTGTCGGACAATCTGGTGCGCGCGATCGATTCGATCCCCGAGGACCTGCGCTCGGACGACAAGTTCAAGGGCCTTGTCGCCGGGATCGAAGCGACCCAGCGCGAACTGGACCGCGTGTTCAGCCAGCACGGCGTTACCCGCGTGGCCGCCATGGGCCTGCCGCTCGACCCCAATGTGCATCAGGCGATGATGGAAATCCCCAGCGATGATGCCGAACCGGGTACGGTGATTCAGGAAATGCAGGCGGGTTATCTGATCAAGGACCGGCTGCTGCGCCCGGCAATGGTCGGAGTGGCGAAGAAGCCGGATTAGGGGCCTTGGAACAAATGGGTGATCCCGGCTTTGGTCTTTCACAGGTCCACAGGAGAGCCCCTATGTTCGCCAAGTTCACCAAAACCCGTTTCGCCCTCGTCCCCGTCGCCATGATTTCCGCGCTTTCGCTCGGTGCGTGTGCGGAAAACTATTCCGCCGAAGGCGGCCTCGGCGGCGCGGCGCTTGGCGCTGCTGCCGCTGCCGTCACCGGCGGCGACATTACCCGGTATGCGCTGGCTGGCGCCGCTGCGGGCGCGCTTGCCGGGTACTTCGTCGACAAGAACGATGGCTGCGACGGCTATGATCGCGACGGCTATCTGGACGAAGATTGCTTCGGCACGCGCGGCTACCCGGCCGATCCGCGCCGTTGATCGCGCAACGCTTTTCAAAAAGAGGGCCGCCCTGCGAAGGGCGGCCCTTTTCATATCGGGCCGGTATCAGTCGACCAGCTGCGCGCGATTTTCGTCGCGGTGTTTCTTGAGGTATTTCATGAACGGCGTGCCGCCGGTGCCGACATCGGGATCATTGCCCGCGATGCTGCCCGCCTGTTTGTTGATGTAGCTCGCCGCATATTCGAGGTGACGGGTGCGGAACCGCGCTGCCTGCTCAAGGCACGCGTTGAACGCATTCTTCAACGCACGGTCATCCGACGCGGTCACGAAGTCGCGCAGGCGCGAATGCTGCGCCAGATCCTCGATAAAGCGGCGATGCTCCACGGGGCGATACTGGTGCAGTTCGTCGAGGAAGCTTTTCAGCGGGTCGTCCGAATGGCCCACCTGGAAAAGGGCGTCCATCGCAGGGACGATGCTCGACTGACTGCCGGTCTGCCCCCGCAGCGCCTGCGGCCTGCCTTCGAACCGGTCGATCCCTTCGTACACCAGCCCGCCATCGGTCATCGCGGGGTTGTTCGCCCAGCCGTGGATGTAGGGCCGCACGCGCTGGAAATAGATATACGGGTCGCATCGCTCGGGCATGCGGGCGAAGTGGGCGTAAATCCGCTCCCACGCGTCGTCCATTTCGCGCAGCAAGCGGGTGGCTTCGCCGGTATCCTCGTCGCGCGCGGCGCGCACCAGGCGGCACGCATTGTCGAGCAATACGCCCGCTTCCGCCTCGATCGCGACATGGACCAGCACGAACCAGTTCTCGTCCGCGCCGCCAAGGAAGTTCTGGTGCATCGCGATATTGTCGAGGTTGATCGGGCCGGACTTGTCGAGCCGGTACCAGTTGTCGAGCACATAGCCCGAATAGGGCAGCAGCGGCGCCTGCCCCAGCCTGTCGGCAATCGCGACCATCGGTCGCGAAAGATTGGCGGGCAGCTGGGCAGGGGGCGTTTCCTCGCCCCAGACGTAGGCCTGCACGAGGAAGGAATAGTGCACCATCGCGGTGCGGACCTGTTCTTCCGGTGCGTCTTGCGCCCAGGCCCCGATCTCGGGATCGGGCAGCGCGTCGAGGAAGTGCCGCACGCGGCCAGTGGTCAGCAGGGCGGAAAGGTTTCCGGCTGCGGCGACGATCGGCGCGAAGGTTGCAGGAAGCGAAATCTCGTCGATCTCGTAATGCGAAAGGTAGCCGCGATCGCGGCTTAGACCATAGTCCGTAAGCTCCATGATGAAGGGTGTCCGCCGGGCGCGGGTTGGGCCGCCCGGTCGACGCGATGACTATCAATCGGCACGGGCCTGCTCAAGCCCATGACGCTACGTCATCCACCCGCGCCGGGGAAACGCACCAGCAGATCGTAAGCCTCGCGGCTGGCAATCCCCGCCACGCGCACCCCGTTGCGCAGCCAGAAGGCGTGCTTCACGATTTCGGCCTGCTGCTCGATCCCGTATTTTTCCAGCCGCCAGCCGGGCTTGAGGCTGTAATCGTAGCGGCACCAGGGGTGGCGATGCAGAGGCAGGTACCATTCGCCCCTGCTCTGCGTCTGCCACACGTGGGTCATCTCGTGGATGAAATGCCCCTTCTGGTTGTGGTTGCCGCGCGCAAAATCGTCGCAATATCCGTTCGAACCCGGGTGGAAATGCAGGTGCCCGCTGGGCGCCATGGTGACGTTGCGCGGCTGGAAGAAAGCCCACTTGCGCCGCCGGATCGTGACCTTGCGGTAATCGATCGCGGTGCCGAAGACGCTGCGCGCCAGTGCGACCTCGCCTTCGGTCAGCTGCCGCTCGCCCCCAGCGGGGCAGGCGGACACCGGCGCGTCATGCGCCTCCGCGTCGATCGGATGATCCATGCCGTTGGTCAATCCGCCGCGATTACCGCTCCGCGTCGGCGGGCAGGATGTCGGCTTCGAAATCCATCGTCTTGCCGCCCGCCATGGTCAGCGTGACTTTGGTCTTCCCGCCTGCCTCCAGCGAGGGGTCCAGCTCGAAAGCCATGACATGCTTTTCGCCGGGTTCGAACGAAACGGTTTCGCCCGGCTGCAGGGTCACCACGCCGATCGATCCCATCTCGGTATCGTCGTATTCCATGTAGTCGTGCAACTCGGCGCTCGCCGCACCCTCAACGTCCGCGCGGCGCACCGAGATCGCCCGGTCGCTGGTATTCTCCAGATCGAAATAGACCGCCGCCGGATTGCCCGCCACCGCGGGCAGGAACAGGCGCGCATTGGTCGCTGCGATCGGAGCCGCGGCTGTCTCTGCATTTTCGGTCTCGGCGGCGTCCTGCGAACAGGCCCCCAGCACAGTACCTGCCAGCCCCAGGGCGATTGCTGCGTAAATCGGCTTCATCTTATTCTTCTCCGAAAGAAACGTTTCACCTGACGACTAGGCGCAAGCCTCTCTTGTGCCAAGAACAAGCGCACCTATATCCGCGGCTCAAACCAGAGCTGTCGAGCGGCATCGCCCTTGGATGGGGTGTCGCGATGGGCAGTGTCCAACAATAGCCAACGGATGCGGGGTATCATGGCAAAAGTAATCGGTATCGACCTCGGTACGACCAACTCGTGTGTTGCGGTGATGGATGGCGGCAAGCCCAAGGTCATCGAAAATGCAGAAGGCGCGCGCACGACGCCTTCGATCGTAGCTTTCACCAAGGACAGCGAGCGGCTGATCGGTCAGCCCGCCAAGCGCCAGGCTGTCACCAACCCGGACAACACCGTGTTCGCGGTGAAGCGCCTGATCGGTCGCCGGTTCGAAGACCCCATGACCAAGAAGGACATGGAGCTGGTCCCCTACGACATCGTCAAGGGCAACAACGGCGATGCATGGGTCGAAGCGGGCGGCAACGAATATTCGCCCAGCCAGATTTCCGCCTTCATCCTGCAGAAGATGAAGGAAACCGCCGAGAGCTATCTTGGCGAAACCGTGACGCAGGCGGTCATCACCGTGCCCGCGTACTTCAACGACGCGCAGCGCCAGGCGACCAAAGACGCCGGCCAGATCGCAGGGCTTGAAGTGCTGCGCATCATCAACGAGCCGACTGCGGCCGCGCTGGCCTACGGCCTCGACAAGGACGAGAACAAGACCATCGCGGTCTACGACCTTGGCGGCGGTACGTTCGACATCTCGATCCTCGAAGTCGGCGACGGCGTGTTCGAAGTGAAGTCGACCAACGGCGACACCTTCCTGGGTGGTGAAGACTTCGACAGCGCGATCGTCGAATATCTTGCCGAACAGTTCAAATCCAAGGAAAACATGGATTTGAAGCAGGACAAGCTTGCCCTGCAGCGCCTGAAGGAAGCCGCCGAAAAGGCGAAGATCGAGCTTTCGAGCGCGCAGCAGACCGAAGTGAACCTGCCCTTCATCACCGCGCGCATGGAAGGTGGCAGCTCCACCCCGCTGCACCTCGTCGAAACGCTGACCCGCTCCAAGCTGGAACAGCTGGTCGGCGATCTGGTCAAGCGTACGCTCGACCCGTGCAAGAAGGCTCTCGAAGATGCTGGCCTGAAAACCGGTGAAGTCGACGAAGTGATCCTGGTCGGCGGGATGACCCGCATGCCTAAGGTACGCGAAGTCGTGGAAGAGTTCTTCGGCAAGAAGCCGCACACCGGCGTGAACCCGGACGAAGTCGTCGCCATGGGCGCTGCCATCCAGGCAGGCGTGCTGCAGGGCGACGTCAAGGACGTTCTCCTGCTCGACGTGACGCCGCTGTCGCTGGGGATCGAAACGCTGGGCGGGATCATGACCAAGATGATCGACCGCAACACCACGATCCCGACCAAGAAAACGCAGGTCTACTCGACCGCCGAGGATAACCAGCAGGCGGTTACGATCCGCGTGTTCCAGGGCGAGCGCGAAATGGCGGCGGACAACAAGCTGCTCGGCCAGTTCGACCTGGTCGGCATTCCGCCCGCACCGCGCGGCGTGCCGCAGGTGGAAGTGACCTTCGACATCGACGCCAACGGCATCGTGAACGTGTCCGCCAAGGACAAGGGCACGGGCAAGGAACAGCAGATCCGCATCCAGGCCTCGGGCGGCCTTTCGGACAACGACATCGAATCGATGGTCAAGGACGCCGAAAAGTTCGCCGAGGAAGACAAGAAGCGGCGCGAAGCTGCCGAGGCGCGCAATCAGGCGGATAACTTGGTCCACGCGACGCAGAAGCAGCTGGAAGAGAACGGCGACAAGATCGACGCCGGGCTCAAGTCCGATGTCGAAGCGGCCATCGCGGAAACCAAGACCGCGCTGGAAAGCGACGATGTCGACGCGATCAACGCCAAGGCACAGGCGCTGACCGAAGTCGCCATGAAGATGGGTCAGCAGATCTACGAAAGCGAACAGGCGAACGGCGCGTCCAGCGCCTCCGGCGGCGAAGGTGCCTCCGCGCAGGCGGAAGACGACGATGTGGTCGACGCCGAATTCTCCGAAGTCGACGATGGCGCGACCGGGGACGACAGCGGCGACGCTGGCCGCGCCTGATCACCCGATGATCGGATACGGGCGCCGCGCAGACCCAATGGGTGGCGCGGCGCCCTTTCCTTGCAGCTACCCGGTGATTGAGTAATGGCTTCCGAACCCGATCTTTATGAATTGCTTGGCGTACCGCGCAGTGCGGACGCAGCGGCGATCAAAGCTGCCTATCGCAAGATGGCGATGCAGTATCACCCCGACCGAAACCCCGGAAATCCCGAGGCAGAGGCGCGGTTCAAGGCGGTGGGCGCAGCCTACGAAGTTCTGAAAGACCCGCAGAAGCGCGCGGCCTACGACCAGTATGGCCACGCCGCGTTCCAGCAGGGCGGCGGTGGCGGCGGCGGCCACCAGGCCGATTTCGGCGATATCGGCGATATCTTCGAAACCATCTTCGGCAGTGCGTTTGGCGGAATGCGCCAGGGCGCGAGGCGCGGGGCGGACCTGCGCTACGATCTCGAAATCACGCTGGAAGAAGCCTTCCACGGCAAATCGACCGAGATCGAGATCGAGGTTTCGCAGCAATGCGACGTATGCAGCGGTTCGGGCGCGGAGCCTGGCACCGGAACGCGCACCTGCAACATGTGCGCCGGTTACGGCAAGGTGCGTGCGCAGCAGGGCCTGTTCGTGGTCGAACGGCCGTGCCCCAACTGCCATGGTCGCGGCGAAGTGATCGAGAGCCCGTGCCGCAACTGCCGGGGCGACGGGCGCGTGGATGCGCCGCAATCGCTATCGGTCGACATCCCTCCCGGCGTCGATACGGGCACCCGCATCCGCCTTTCGGGCAAGGGCGAGGCCGGGCCGCGCGGCGCGCCTTCTGGCGATCTCTACATCTTCATCCATATCCGGCAGCACAGCGTGTTCCAGCGAGAAGGATCGAACCTGATCGCGCGCGTGCCAATCAGCTTTACCACCGCTGCGCTGGGCGGCCAGGTCGACATTCCCGACCTCGACGGTTCGAGCAACCGGATCGACATTCCCGCCGGCATCCAGTCGGGCAAGCAGCTGCGGCGTCGCGGTGCGGGCATGCCCGTGCTTCAGGGGCGCGGGCGTGGCGATCTGGTGGCGGAGATCACGGTCGAAACGCCGACCAAGCTCAGCAAGCGCCAGCGCGAGATTCTGGAGGAGTTCCGCGATACCGAGACGGGTGAGGAATGCCCGGAATCGCGCGGCTTCTTCGACCGGATAAAGGACGCGTTCGGGGCCTAGTCGGACGCGCCTAGGCGCCCAGCTTCCGCTCGATTTCCGCGTGCAATCCGTCTAGCAGGCCCGGCGAACAGCGCAGCGCCCCGCGCTCTTCTTCAATGATCGCCAGGAGCGCGCTGCGCAGGATGTCGCGCCGTTCGGCAGGCGGGATCGCCTCATCGCAGGTCGATAGCACCATATCGACCATCCGCTCGCAGCCGTGCAGGCGCCCCCAGAGGTAGTCGTTCTCGCGGTAGGCGCGGCTGAAGAAGGCACCGAATTCGTAGAACTCTATGCCACGCAGCGTCGCCTGCGTGCCGCCATCGCGGATCGCGGTCGCGTCTTCCGGGCTGATCCGGTCCACCTTGACCGGCTCGAACTCGTTCATGCCCTGAATTCCCAGAATGGGCAGGGTCGCAACGTCGTAGAACGGGAAGCCGAGATAGGCGTACATGATCCGCCGACGCAGCTCGCGCGGCATGTCCGCCAGCGCGGTGGCCAGCGCCTCTTCCGCCCGCGTGTCGAGCGTCATCAGATCGCGCACCCCGGCCACGTGATCCAGCACCGCGCCCGGGTTCTCCATCGCATCCGCGGCGATGGGCACGAATTCCGGCCCCAGCGGCTTTACGCCGTCGTTTTCGAAATAGATCGCCAGGATCTGGTAGATCGCCTCGCGCGCCTTATCGAGCGCCTCGTTCGGAATATCGGGGTCGGCCTCCCAGTCGCGGGCGGTGCGCCGTGCCAGCAGCCGCAGGCGGCGGACGCGAAAGGCAAGGTCGAAGCTGCGGAAGAACGCGATAGCCTCCGCGCTCGCGCCGCCCGAGCCGACCAGGCTCGTCAAGCCGCGTTCGTGCATCGCGTCGCGCAGGCGCCCGGCGACGAAATGCGGATCGTGTTCGCCATCCTTGGGCGCGGCCTGGCGCACCAGTTCGCCAATCCGTTCGAGGATGCCCGCAAATTTGAGCTCGGCATACCCGGCGAAGGTATACCCCGCCTGCACCGCAGCAGCCTGCTGCGCCTTGCCGCGCCAGTTCGCCAGCCGCCGGGGCGTCGGTCGGTCGAAAAACACCGTCCGGTCGAACAGTTTCTCGACCGCTGCCTCCACCTCGGGCCGCAGCTTGGCGATCATCATCTGCAGGCGCGCGGCATGGCGGGACTGTTCGCTGATCCATTCCAGATTGTCGCGGATCGGCTGTTCGCGCGGCAGGCTGGAGATCGAGCCGAAGATGTTCTCGAAAAAGCCGACCGGCTGGTGAACCTTTTCCTCGTCGCGCACATACCGGTCGGGCCGGGGGTCGATATAGGCGAAGCGACGCTCGACCTCGCGTACCGCAGGGCGACCGCGCAGCGCATCGATCGCGCCTTCGAACGGGCGGTTGACCAGCACGGAACCGTCGATCAGCGAAACCCCGTCCACCGATCCGTCGTCGCAATGCGCGGGCATGATCCGGCGCAGGAAAGCCTCGCGGTTCGCCCAGTCGCGGCCGGTTTTCTCCGCCAGCCCGTCTATCTCGCTCACCTGAAGGGGCGGGAAGGCACCGGGGAAGCTGGCGGTGGCCCGCGCCGCGAATGCGAGTTCGAGCGGATTGGCCAGGCTCTCGCCTGCCGCTTCGGGCGTGCGCGCGGTGAACGAGATCGGCATGCGATGCTCGCTTTCGCGCACCAGCGGCGGGCTGTTGAGCCGCAGGGTCGAGAGATACCCGTGGAAATCCGTGGTCGGCACGTAGAGGTCGATCGGGTGGCGCGGCGGCAGCAGCGGACCGTCCGCCGGCGTCGCATCCATCGCGGCGAGTGCTTCCAGCAGCATCCCCGACATCGTTTCGCCGGAAAACGGCGGAGCGAACCAGCGCCCGCGCACCAGCTTGGACACTTTTTCGCGCACTTCCTCGCGCGTTTCGGGGGCCACGCTTTCGGAAACGAGGTTGCCGGGTCGCCGCAACACGTAGTTGGCCAGCGGCTGCGCCCAGACCTTGGCGAAGCGCCAGCCCATCCGCGCGTCTTCAGCCGTCAGCCGGTCGATATCCGCATTGTCGAGCCACAACTGCGTCAGCGGTTCGAGCGAGCGGCCCGAATAGATCGCCTGGGCCAGGAACACGGCATTGATCCCGCCCGCGCTCGCCCCGCTGAAAATGTCGGGCAACACGCGCAGCCGCAGGTCGTGCCGTTCGGCCAGCAATTCCAGCAATTGGCGGTATTCCGCAGCGACGCCGCCCGCATTCGCTTCGCCCGCATGAAACGCGCGGCTGGCGCGCGCGAGGTTCCACACCTCTTTCGTCACGCCGTGCATATAGACCGCAAGGCTCACCCCGCCGTAGCAGACCAGCCCGATCCGAAGTTCCTTCTGCCGCATCGCCTCCATCTAGCTGGGGAAGGGGGTGAAAGGCAACTTGCGTTCCGCAAATGTTCCGCCTAGGTCCACGGCCATGGCCAAGCCCAAGAAACGCTATGTCTGCCAGGCCTGCGGCGGTGTCGCCTCGCGCTGGCAGGGTCAGTGCGGCGACTGCGCCGAATGGAACACGCTGGTGGAAGATGTCCCAGCGACGGTCTTCAGCCAGAAGCACGATCTGTCGGGCGGGGGGCGCAGGCTCGAATTCGTATCGCTGAGCGATGCGGTGGAGCCGCCCAAGCGCGCGACATCGGGCCTGAAGGAATTCGACCGTGCGCTGGGGGGCGGGCTGGTGCCCGGCGCGGCAATCCTGATCGGCGGCGATCCCGGCATCGGCAAATCCACGCTGCTGCTGCAAACCGCGGGCGCCGTGGCCAAGCGGGGCGGGGATGTCGTCTATGTCAGCGGCGAGGAAGCATCCGCGCAGGTGCGCCTGCGGGCGGAACGGCTGGGGCTGGCGAACGCGCCCGTACGGCTGGCCTCCAGCACATCGGTGCGCGACCTGCTGACCACTCTGGGGGCGGGCGAAGCGCCCGACCTGCTGATCGTCGATTCGATTCAGACCATGTATTCGGACACGATCGAAGGCGCACCCGGCACGGTCAGCCAGGTGCGCGGCTGCGCGTTCGAGCTGATCCGCTACGCCAAGGAACGCGGCACCGCGCTGGTGCTGGTCGGCCATGTCACCAAGGACGGCAATATCGCCGGACCGCGCGTGCTCGAACACATGGTCGACGTGGTGATGAGCTTCGAAGGGGAGCGCAGCCACCAGTACCGCATCCTGCGCGCGCTCAAGAACCGCTTCGGTGCGGTCGACGAGATCGGCGTGTTCGCGATGGCGACCGAGGGGCTGGAGGAGGTCGAGAATCCTTCGATGCTCTTCCTGTCGGGCCGCGACGCGCCGCTGGCGGGCAGCGCGGTATTTCCCGCGATGGAGGGCACGCGGCCCGTGCTGGTCGAGATCCAGGCGCTGATCGTGCGGCTGCAATCGGGCGCGACCCCGCGGCGTGCGGTGGTGGGGTGGGACAATGGCCGCCTCGCCATGCTGCTCGCGGTGCTCGAATCGCGCTGCGGGCTCAATTTCAGCGCGGCAGAGGTCTATCTCAATGTCGCAGGCGGGTACCGGCTGGCTGACCCGGCAGCGGATCTGGCGGTGGCCGCCGCACTGGTTTCGGCCCTGGCGGACAAGCCGCTGCCCGATCGCTCCGTATGGTTCGGCGAGGTATCGCTGGCGGGCGAAATTCGCCCCGTCGCGCACTCCGGTCTGCGGCTGAGAGAGGCAGCGAAACTGGGATTTTCCAGCGCACATGGCCCGCTGCGCGAAGAAAAGGCTTCACCCGGCATTCAATTCGGTGGATTTAGGCAACTTGGCCAATTGGTAGACCGCGTGATGCAATAGCGATTGCGTGCGATACTTGGTGGTTTAGATTGAGGCACCATGACCGGGTTCGACATCATCGTGCTGCTGATCGTCGCGATCGCCGCTGCAGGCGGTTTCGCGCGTGGATTCGTGCAGGAAATCCTGTCGCTCGCCGCATGGATTCTGGCGCTGCTTGCAATCCAGAACCTCCACACGCCGCTGCACGACTTCATCGAACCGCGCTTCGGCACGCCGACGACATCCGCCATCCTCGCCTTCGCGCTGCTGCTGCTGATCCCCTATGCGGCGATGAAGCTCATCGCGTCGCTGGTGGGCGGCAAGGCGCGCGAATCGCTGCTCGGCCCGCTCGACCGGGTGCTCGGCTTCGGGTTCGGCGCGCTGAAGGGCGCGATCATCGTGGTGATCGGCTTTTCGCTGCTGGTGCTCGGCT
The DNA here is from genome assembly GCA_009993635.1 of Erythrobacter sp. GTDB lineage: Bacteria > Pseudomonadota > Alphaproteobacteria > Sphingomonadales > Sphingomonadaceae > Alteriqipengyuania. Next base: position 367,189 of record JAACTC010000005.1, read on the forward strand.
ACGATACCGTGTGGGGCTACCAGGGCCGCCCGACATGGATCGTCACCGCGCGCACCTATCCAGCAATCAATGCAGGCACCGAAGCACTGGTCAGCTATGTGCAGGATCGCCGGGCGGAGCTGCGGAGCGATGGCGATGCTGCTGCCGGTGACGCCGAGGATGGCGATCGCGCGGTAACGGGCGCTTCTGCATCCGAATGATCCGCACATGAGCAAGCTCTACACCCCCGAAATCCTCGGCCTGGCGGTGCAGCTGGCCGACTACCCCCGGCTGGCCGAACCCGATCGCACGGCAGAGGCGCGCTCGCGCACATGCGGCGGGGTCCTGACGCTGGACCTCGCGCTCGACGATGCAGGGCGGGTCGACGCGCTGGGCCTGTCGGTATCGGCCTGCGCGATCGGGCAGGCGGCGGCGGCGATATTCGCAGGACAGGCACGGGGCCGCGGCGAGGAGGAGATGCTCGCCGCTGTGGGAGAGATCGAAGGCTGGCTGGCGGGCGAGCGTGGGCTGCCCCAGTGGCCGGGGCTGGCAGCGATCGCACCTGCGCAAGGCTTCCCCGCACGCCATGGTGCAATCCTGCTGCCCTGGAATGCGGCGGCAGACGCGCTTTGCAAGGCGCCCATCGCGCGCTAGATCGGTCGAAAAATCGGAGGGGATTTTTACGACCATGAGCGCGTCCGACGCCGCAATCGCTACCCGTCAGCCAACCGACAAGGAAATCCGGCTGGTCATCGCCGCCAGTTCTGCCGGGACCATCTTCGAATGGTACGATTTCTTCATCTACGGCACGCTGGCCGGCCTGATCGGCGCGGCGTTCTTTCCCGCCGGTAACGAGACTCTCCAGATCCTTCTGGTGTGGGCAGGCTTCGCCGTCGGCTTCGGCTTTCGCCCGCTCGGCGCGATCCTGTTCGGCTTTCTGGGCGACCGGCTGGGGCGCAAATATACCTTTCTCGTCACCGTGACCCTGATGGGCATCGCCACCGCGGGCGTCGGCCTGATCCCCAGTGCGGCGAGCATCGGCCTTGCCGCGCCGATCATCGTGATCGCCTTCCGCATTCTGCAGGGCCTTGCGCTGGGCGGCGAATATGGCGGCGCGGCGATCTATGTCGCGGAACACGCACCACCCGAAAAGCGGGGCTTCTACACCAGTTTCATCCAGGCGAGCGTGGTCGGCGGTTTCGCGCTGTCGATCATCGTGGTGCTGGCTTGCCGCGCGATCATTCCGGCAGGGGATTTCGCAGCATGGGGCTGGCGCGTCCCCTTCCTGCTGTCGATCATCCTGCTCGGGATTTCGCTGTGGATGCGGCTCAAGCTGTCCGAAAGCCCGGTGTTCCAGGCGATGAAGGAAGCGGGCGAGACCGCGGGCAACCCGTTCGTCGAAAGCTTCACCTATCCAGGCAACAAGAAGCGGATTTTCGTGGCGCTGTTCGGTATCACCGGCGTGCTGACCACGATCTGGTACACCGCATTCTTCAGCGGGCTGTCCTTCCTGCGTGGTCCGATGCGCGTGGATGAAGGCGTGGTCGAATGGCTGCTGCTGATCGCAGGCGTGATCTCGATGAGCTTTTACATCGTGGTCGGCCGCTGGTCCGACCGTATCGGCCGCAAGAAGCCGATCATCATTGGCGCGGTCCTGTCCCTCATCCTGCTGTTCCCGGTATTCTGGGGCATGGGCCACCTCGCCAATCCTGGCCTTTCTGCGGCGGCAGACCGCACTCCGGTGGTGGTAACCGGGCAGGACTGCACGCCCGATCCGTTCGCCGAACTGTTCGGCCGACAGCAGAGCGCGTGCGGCAAGGTGCTCGACGTGCTGACCTCCAGCGGGGTGCGCTATGATCTGCAGGAAGGCGGCGCGCTGGGCGTGACCGTGGGTGCAGAACCCGTGGCGATCGACGCTGCGTGGCTTAACGATGATGCGGGCCTGCGGGCCGGCATCCGTGACGGGCTGACCGCGCGCGGGTTCGATTTCAGCACCCAGATACCGCCGCTTGCCAATCTGCTCGGCATCGTCGCGCTGCTGCTGGTGATGGGAGCTCTCTCGGCGCTCACATACGGTTCGGTCGCGGCGCTGTTGTCCGAAATGTTTCCGCCACAGATCCGCTATTCCTCCATGTCGATCCCCTATCATATCGGCGCGGGCTACCTCGGTGGCTTCCTGCCATTGATCGCGGGGGTGATCGTGGCGCGGTCCGGCGATATCTATGCGGGGCTCTGGTATACGTGGATCGTGGTCGCTTTCGGGGTGATCGTTGCATGGTGGGGCTTGCCCAGCGGGCCGCCGCGTGATTTCGAGGATCGGTGAGCACATTACCCGAACCCCCGCCGCCGACTCTGCGCCTTGCGATAGACACTGCCGCGCTGGCCGATAACTGGCGCGCGCTGAATGCGCTGTCCGGTTCGGCGCGGGCGGGGGCTGCCGTGAAGGCGAATTGCTACGGCCTGGGGGTGGAGCATTGCGTGCCCGCACTGGTGAAGGCGGGCGCGCGCGATTTCTTCGTCGCGCACTGGGGCGAGGTCGCGCCGGTACTGGCGCACGTACCGCCGGAGCAGCTTGGCGTGCTGCATGGGCCGAACACCTCCGAAGAGGCCGCGTACGCGAGGGGCACAGGCGTGCGCCCCGTCATCAACTCGCTGCACCAGGCGCGGCTGTGGAGCGAGGCAGGGGGCGGGCCGTGTAACCTGATGATCGACACCGGGATCAACCGGCTGGGCGTTTCGCTGGCCGAACTGGGCGACCCGGTGCTGGGCACGCTCGATGTGCAGGTGCTGATGTCGCACCTGTCCTCGGCAGAGGAAGATGCTGCGATCAGCGCGCAGCAACTGGCGCGGTTTCGCACCGCCTGTGCCAAGGTGCCACACCGCGAAACCAGCATCGCCAACAGCGCGGGCATCGCGCTGGGCGAGGATTATCGCTGCGACCTCACGCGCCCGGGCCTTGCGCTGTATGGCGGGGTACCGACACCGTCACTGGCGGGGCAGATCCGCCAGGTCGCCTTTCCGCAGGCGGCGATCATCCAGACGCGCAATCTGAGCGCGGGCGATACGGTGGGCTACAACCGCGAATTCACCGCGCCCGGCGCAATGCGCGTGGCGACGGTTTCGCTCGGCTATGCGGACGGGTTCCTGCGCAGCTGGGGGAAGCAGGGTTATCTTGCGCATGACGGGCGCATGCTGCCGCTGCTGGGCAAGGTGTCGATGGACATGGTGGTGGTCGACCTTGCTGCCGCGCCCGACCTGCGCGAGGGCGACTGGCTGGATGTGCCCTACCACCTTCCCGATGCTGCGCAGCGATCGGGCCTTTCGCAATATGAATTGCTGACCGCCCTGGGCGATCGTTTCGGACGTAGCGTCAAGGCGGATTGCGCGGATCATGCTGCAAGTGCTAAGCCCCTTGCTGCGCAGCATTAATCCCGGAGCCAGTGTAACCCGATGTCCAGCAAGAAGCATGTCGATGGCGAGCCCATCATCATCAAGAAATACGCCAATCGGCGGCTCTACAACACCTATTCCTCCAGCTACATCACGCTCGACGATCTGGCGCACATGACCCGCGAAGGGCTGGAATTCACCGTGGTCGACGCCAAGAGCGGCGACGACATTACGCATTCGATCCTGACGCAGATCATCGTCGAGGAAGAGGCCAACGGCGAACAGATGCTGCCGGTCAGCTTCCTGCGCGATCTGATCTCGATGTACGGCAATTCGATGCAGTCGATGATGCCCAGCTATCTAGAAGCGAGCATGGCGAATTTCCGCGCCAATCAGGAAAAGATCACCGAAGCCTGGAAAAGCGGCATGGCGGGCAACCCCTTCGCCAAGATGGCGGAGACCAACCTCGCGATGATGCGCGCCGCAACCGATGCGCTGACCGGGCAGGCCGCCACCAGCAAGACCCCGCCCGCAGACAGCACCGCGGGCGATACCGCAAGCGAACTTGCCTCGATGCGCGACCAGATGGCCGCGATGCAGAAGAAGCTCGACGAACTGGGCAAGTAGGCGGAATTTCGGTGGCCGCTCGCCCTGAGCTTGTCGAAGGGCGGCACTTCTTTTAGCGCGGCTTCGCATCAAGAAAGACAGTGCTTCGACAGGCTCGACACGAAGGTGTGTGCGCTTATCGAGGTACAAGCCAAAGGCCAGAACACACGTGTCCAACATCCGTCACGCCCTTACCGTCAAACGCGAAGACGATTTCGCCGCCTGGTATCAGGCCGCCATTGCCGAGGGGCAGATGGCCGAGGAATCGGGGGTGCGCGGGTGCATGGTCATCAAGCCGTGGGGCTACGGCATCTGGGAACGCATCCAGCGCCTGCTCGACGACCGGATCAAGGCGACCGGCCACGATAACGCCTATTTCCCGCTCTTCATTCCGCTTTCCAATTTCGAGCGCGAGGCAGATCACGTCGAAGGCTTTGCCAAGGAAATGGCGGTCGTCACCCATCACCGCCTGATCGCGGACGGGAAGGGCGGGCTGATCCCCGATCCCGAAGCGAAGCTGGAAGAGCCGCTGGTGGTGCGGCCCACTTCGGAAACGATCATCGGCGATGCGATGGCGCGCTGGGTGCAGAGCTGGCGCGACCTGCCGCTGAAGCTCAACCAGTGGGCCAACGTGGTCCGCTGGGAAATGCGCACCCGCATGTTCCTGCGCACCAGCGAATTTCTCTGGCAGGAAGGCCACACCGCGCACGCCACTGGCGAAGAGGCGAAGGACCACACGCTGACCATGCTCGAAGTCTATCGCGCGATGGCAGAGGAAGATCTCGCGCTGCCCGTGATCGCGGGCGAGAAGCCCGAGCATGAGCGTTTCCCCGGCGCGGTCGAGACTTGGTCGATCGAGGCGATGATGCAGGACGGCAAGGCGCTGCAGGCGGGCACCAGCCATTATCTCGGCACCAATTTCGCCAAGGCCTCGGGCATCAAGTACCAGGCGCAAGAAGGCGGCGAGCAGTTCGCGCACACCACCAGCTGGGGCGTTTCGACCCGGCTGATCGGCGGCGTCATAATGACGCACGGCGACGACGACGGGCTGCGCGTCCCGCCCCGCATCGCACCGTGGCAGATCGTGATCCTGCCGATGCTGCGCGGCAACGACGACGATGCTGCGCTGATCGAATATTGCGAAGCCTTGCGCGCCACGCTCGCCGGCCAGCATGCGCTGGGCGAACCGGTGCGCGTGCTGCTCGACACCAAGCCCGGCAAGCCCGCGCAGAAGCGGTGGGACTGGGTGCGCAAGGGTGCGCCGGTCATCGTCGAGGTCGGCGGTCGCGACATGGAGAACGGCGTCGTCACGCTGATCCGCCGCGACCAGCTGTGGGACATGGAAACGGGCAAGCTTAACTCGCAGGCCCCGACGCGCGAAGTTGCCGAGGAGACCATTCCCGGCCTGCTCGGCGATATCCAGCAGGCGCTCTTCACCGAAGCAGCCGAACGCCGCGATGCCAACATCGCGCGCGGGATCGAGAGCTGGGATGGCGTGGTCGATTTCTTCGCCAGCAACGGGAAGTATCCCGGCTGGGTCGAGGTGCAATGGTCCAAGCCGTCGGGCGATGCGCTGGAGCAGGTCGTCGAAAAGCTGAAGGCTGAAAAGCTCACCATCCGTAACGTGCCGCGCGATGCAACGCCTGCGGACGGCACCTGCATTTTCACCGGCGAACCGGCGACCGAGCGGGTCTACGTCGCGCGCGCCTACTGATCGAAACCGAGGGGGATTTCATCGGGACAGCAATCAAGCACGGGTTTGCGAACCTGACCAATTTTTCGGGCCGCGACAGCCGCAGCCTGTTCTGGTGGTGGGTGCTGCTGATCGTCGTGATCACCTTCGCCCTCAGCTTCATCTCCGGCATCGTCTTTGCCGCAGGCGCGATGGGCGGTGCGTTTCAGGCGGGCGCCGATGGCGTCGATGAGGCGCAGATCCAGGCTGACATGATGCACAACATGGCAGGCAGTCTGGGCACGCAGGCATGGATCGGCGTCGGCATCTCGATCATCGGGCTGGCGCTGCTGATCGCCTCTTTCGTTCGCCGCCTGCGCGATGCGGGACTGCCGGTGCTGATCGCGGTGATCCCCGTTATCACCACCATCATCGCATGCTATGCCAGCCTCGCCGGGGTCGACGATGTGCGCGCCGCGATGATGAGCGACGATGCACAGGCGCTGCAGGATGCTGCGGCGGCGCCCGGCCTCGGGATGGTAGCCTATATCGGCTATCTCGTGGTGATCGTGTGCGGCCTGATCCCGAGCCGGAACGCCGACTGAGCACCCTTCGCACAAGCGATTGATCGGGGGGCAGGGCGCGGTTCGGGATAGTACCGCGCCCCCCATGCGTTTAGAGCCCCGACATGGCAAATCGCGCAAAAAATCTTCCCAAGGGCCTGCCTACGCAAAAGCAGGTTCTCGAATTCATCGAAACATCGGACAGCACGGTGGGCAAGCGCGAGATCGCGCGCGCATTTGGCCTCAAGGGGCAGGAAAAGATCGCGCTCAAGAAGCTGCTGAAGGATATGGCCGAGGAAGGCCTGATCGACGGCAAGAAAACCGCGTTCCACCGGCTGGGCGGCCTGCCCAAGGTCACCGTGCTGCGCGTGGTGGAGATAGAGGATGGCGAACCCATCGCCGTGCCCGAAAAGTGGGAGCCGGATGATGGCGCAAAACCGCCGCGCCTGACGATAATCGAAAAGTCGCGCGGCAAGGGCGCGAAGGGCATGCCCGCGCTCAAGGTGAACGACCGCGTGCTTGCGCGCACCGAAGAGACGCCGCGCGGCTGGCGCGCCCACCCGATGAAGAAGCTGGCGCAGCAGACCGAAGGCCTGATCGGGGTGGTCGAGAAGGATGGGCGCGGCAAGTTCTGGCTCGCCCCGGTGGACAAGAAGGTGCGCAATTCCTCGCCCATTTCCGATGTCGGTACGGCGGAGGAAGGCCAGCTGGTCTCTGCCGAACCGACCGGGCGCGGCCCGCGCGCGGGCGTGCGGGTGACCGAGGTGCTGGGCGATCCGCTCGCCCCCAACAGTTTCAGCATGATCGCGATTGCCAAGCAGGGCATTCCGCACGTCTTCCCTGAAGCGGTCATCCATGAAGCGCAGCTGGCAGCCAAACTGCCCGTTACTACGGACAGGCGCGAAGATCTGCGCCATGTGCCGATCGTCGCGATCGACCCGGCGGATGCGCGCGACCACGATGATGCGATCTGGGCCGAATCCGACGACAGCGAAGACAACAGGGGCGGCTTTCGCGCGATCATCGCCATCGCGGACGTATCGCATTACGTCCGCCCAGGCAGCGCGCTGGACAAGGAAGCGCGCAAGCGTGGCAACTCGGTCTATTTCCCCGACCGGGTGATCCCGATGCTGCCCGAAGTTCTCTCAGCCGATGTGTGTTCGCTCAAATCGGGCGAAGACCGCGCATCGATGGTTTGCCACCTGAAGATCTCGCCCGAAGGCAAGCTGCTGAAGTGGCGCTTCACCCGCGCCATCGTCCGCATTGCCGAGGTGATGGCGTACGAAGAGGCGCAGCGCCGCATCGACGAGGCGGCCGGGGACGAACGGCTGGACAACCTGTGGAAAGCCTGGGGAGCATTGTGGAAAGCGCGCGAGGCACGTGATCCGCTCGACCTCGATCTGCCCGAACGGCAGGTGGTGCTGGACGACAAGGGCGGGATCGACGAGATCGTCGTGCGCGACCGGCTCGATGCGCACCGAGTGGTCGAGGAATTCATGATCTCGGCCAATGTCGCGGCGGCCAAGGCGCTCGAATCGAAGAACGCGCCCGTGGTCTACCGCGTGCATGAGCAGCCGAGCCGGGAAAAACTGCTCGCGCTCAAGGAATATCTCGCCACGCAGAGCAAGAAGCTGTCGATGGGGCAGGTCATCACCCCCACGCTGTTCAACCGCTTCCTGAAGGATGTGTCGGACGAACAGGAGAAGGCGCTGCTGATGGAGGCGGTGCTACGCACGCAGACGCAGGCCTATTACGGGCCGGACAATCAGGGGCATTTCGGCCTCTCGCTAGGCTCCTACGCGCATTTCACCTCGCCCATACGCCGCTATTCGGACCTGCTGGTGCACCGCGCGCTGGTCGATGCATTCAAGCTGGAGCAGCCCAAACCCAAGGGGAACACGATCCCCGAAAACAGCGGGCTGAGCGATGTCGACCGCGAAGATCTTGGCAAGATCAGCGAGGCGATCAGTCGCACCGAACGCCGCGCGATGGAGGCAGAGCGCGATACGATCGACCGCTATGTCGCCGCATGGCTTTCGGGCCGGGTGGACGAGACCTTCGATACGCGGATCACCGGCGTGCAGAACTTCGGCTTTTTCGCCACCATCGTGGGGCTGGGCGGCGATGGGCTGGTGCCGATCTCCACCATTGGCGACGAATATTTCCACTACGACGAGGCCGCCAAGGCGCTGATCGGGTCGGACACCGGCACCCGATACGAAACCGGGCAGCGGCTGAAGATGAAGCTGGTCGAAGCCAACGCGCTGACCGGCGCGCTGCGTTTCGAAGTGCCCGGCGGCGATGCCTCGAAAGCGCGCGAGGGGCGCCCGCTTCGCAGCGGTCCCAAACGAGGCGGCAAAGACGCGCCGGCGAAGGGTGGACCGAAAAGTAGCGGCCCCCGCAAGGATAAGGCGGGCAAGCATCAGGTCGGCAAGCGCGGCAGACCGGGCAATATCCGCCACCAGGGGCGCAAGAAGAAGTAACCGGGCCGGAACGCAGGCGGGCACCTCATCGTTCGCTGGGGAAAGGAGTTTCCCCCGATGCTTATGCCTGGCCAGAAGGCCCCCGATCTCGATCTTCCGCTCACCATCGATGCGCGGTTCCAGCTGTCGAAACAGACGCCCGATGCCTTTACCATGCTGGTGTTCTATCGCGGCAAGCACTGCCCGATCTGCAAGCGCTATCTGGAAGAGCTCGGCGGCAAGCTGAAGACATTCACCGATCTCGGCGTATCACCCTTCGCCATCTCGATGGACAGCAAGGACCGCGCGATGGTGTCTCACAAAGAGTGGGAAACGCACGATCTGCCGCTGGTCTACGACCTGCCCGAAGATCAGGCCCGCGAATGGGGTCTGTTCATCTCGGAAAAGCGGCCCGACAGCGAAGAGCCGGACCGTTTCTCCGAACCCGGCCTGTTCCTGATCAAACCCGATGGCACGCTCTATTTCGAAGAGGTGCAGAGCGCGCCGTTCACGCGCCCGCCGCTGGATGAAATGGCCAGCGCGATCCAGTTTGTGCTTGAAAACGAGTATCCGGTGCGCGGCACGGCGACCTGATCCGCGCGGTTATTCGGGGGTGGCGGCTGCGGAGCTACGCCCCGGCGATCCGGTCCAGATCGTCGACCGAAATACCGCCCGGCAGAATTACCAGCGGGCAGGGCAGGCTGCCCGTGTGCGCGGAAAAATGCGTTACCAGCGGCCCGGGCGGCCCGTCGGGCGCCGCGCCCAGCACCAGCGCCAGCACATCGGGATGCTCGGACAGGTAATCGCGCACGATGCGGTTGGCCTCGCCCACCTTGACCGCAATCGCAGGCATCTTGCCGCTTTCGGAATAGACATTGCCCGCCGCGCTGGTCGCGATGGCCTCCGCGCGGTCGCGCGCTTCCTGCTCGATCGTGGCCTGCACACCGCCGAAAGCATTGAAGTTCTGCGGCTGTACGATGGCGAGAATCTGCACGGAGCCGCCGCTCTTCCCGGCCCAGCGCATCGCGAAACGCAACGCTTTGCGTGCCTCCTCCGTTTCGTCGATGATGACCAGATATACGCCCATGAAACCCTCCACCCGATGCTTTCGGCACAAATTCGTATGCATGGCAAGGCGCTTGCAGCCTGTGGGCAAATTGGCCAAAGCGACGAAACACTGGTCATGCCGCTACGGCGGGGCCGCGCATACGGCTTCGCCAGGCCAACGCTATCGCAGGACACGCTTTTATGCCGACACCGATCAAGATGCCCGCGCTTTCGCCGACGATGGAGGAGGGGACCCTCGCCAAATGGCTGGTCAAGGCGGGTGACACGGTGTCTGCAGGCGACCTGCTGGCCGAGATCGAGACCGACAAGGCGACGATGGAATTCGAAGCCGTCGATGAAGGCACCATCGCCTCTATCGAAGTGGAAGAAGGCACCGAAGGCGTTGCGGTCGGCACGGTCATCGCGATGATGACGGGCGAGGGTGAAAGCGTGGAGGATGCGGCCAAGGCCGCCCCCGCAGACGAGCCTGAAACAAAGAAGACCGAACAGAAGACCGAGGCGAAAAAGGCCGACGCCCCCGCCGAACCCGCCAAGGCGCAGCCGCGCGAAAGCGCCGCGCCGCAAAAGGCGCCCCCCGCGCCCGAGAAGGACGCGGATCGCATCTTCGCCTCGCCGCTTGCACGCCGTATCGCGGAGCAGAAGGGTCTGGACCTCGCCAGCGTCGAGGGCAGCGGGCCGCGCGGGCGAATCGTGAAGGCAGATGTGGAGAGCGCGAAGGCCGGACGCCCGGCAAGCGAGGCGAAGCCCGGCGCGGTCGCCGGGCCGGTCGACGGGTCGCTCGATGGCGATGCGCCGTTCGAGGAAGAAAAGGTCTCCGGCGTGCGCAAGGTCGTCGCCAAGCGACTCACCGCCGCCAAGCAGGAAGTGCCGCATTACTACCTCAGCGTGGACATCCGCCTCGACGCACTGCTCGCCGCGCGGGCGGACCTCAACAAAATGCTCGAAGCCGATGGCGTGAAGCTTTCGGTGAACGATCTGCTGATCAAGGCACTGGCCAAGGCGCTGATGCGCACTCCGCAGGCGCATGTCAGCTTCCAGGGCGAAACCCTGCACCGCTACCAGCGCGCCGACATCAGCGTGGCGGTTGCCTCGCCCAAGGGTCTCATCACGCCAATCATTCGCGGCGCGGATCGCAAGAGCCTGCCCGAGATCGCCACCGAGATGAAGGAACTGGCGGGCAAGGCCCGCGAGGGCAAGCTGCAGCCGCACGAATACCAGGGCGGCACCGCCAGTATCTCCAACCTCGGCATGTTCGGGATCAAGCAGTTCGACGCGGTCATCAACCCGCCGCAGGGCATGATCATGGCGGTCGGCGCGGGCGAGCAGCGCCCGTGGGTCAAGGATGGCCAGATCGTGCCCGCCACCGTGATGACCGCCAGCGGTTCGTTCGATCACCGCGCGATCGACGGTGCGGAAGGCGCTCAGCTGATGGAAGCCTTCAAGCAGATGTGTGAGCAACCCATGGGAATGATGCTATGAAAACCGCATTCGCAATTGCCGCAAGTTTGAGCCTCACCCTCTCGCTGGCCGCCTGCGAAAGGGCGCCGGCCGACGGAACCTCCGAAACGCCCGCACCCGAGGAAAAGACCGAAGCGCCCGCCGATATTGCCGTGCCCGCCGAAACGGTGCCCGAAGCGCCCGGCTCGCCTGATCTGGGGTACTCGGGCCCCATCCCGATGCCGATCAGGATTGGCACCGACGGCCCGAACATGGATTCCTGCGCCAGCTACGGCGAGGTTTCCGGCCTGAACCCTGACGGCGACAACTACCTCTCAGTCCGCGATGCACCGAGCAGCGAGGTCAAGGAACGCGACCGTATCGGCACCGGCCACAAGGTCCACATCTGCGCCGAGAGCAACGGCTGGTACGGCATCGTCTACGACATAGAAGGCGACAGCGGGATCGATTGCGGCACCGACAGCCCGGTCGACAAACCGCGCAACTACACCGGCCCCTGCGCGCAGGGCTGGGTGAACAAGAAGTTCGTGACGATCACGGCGGGGTGATGGGCGGTGTGCCAGTTCTCTCCTCTCCCCCAGTGGCAGAGGAAGGGGCCCGCGCGCAACAGCGCGTGGGAAGTAGAGGGAGAGAGAGAGCATGACCACCCGCGCACCGCAGATCCGCGTCACCGCGATGCCGACCGACATGAACCCCTATGGGGGCGTATTCGGCGGTTGGTTGATGAGCCAGATGGCGCTTGGCGCAGGCTCGCTGGCAAGTCGCGAGGGGCAGGGCCGCGCGAATGTGGTCGCCGCCAGCGACTTCGGCTTCCCCGCCGCGATGGCGCTGGGCGACGAGCTGAACGTCTATTGCGAGATCGTGAAGGAGGGGAACACCTCGATCACCATCGCCGCAGAAGGGATCGCCCGCGCGCGCCATGGCGAGGAGACCAAGCTCGTCTGCAAGGGCACCTTCGTGTTCGTACTGGCCGACGACAATGGCAACCCGCGCCCCGTGCGGATGCAGGCGGCAGCGGCAAACCCCGTGCCCGAACGTGCATCGGACAATGATGGCTGAGGCGCTGTCCTACAGCCATCGACACGGCCATGGTGGGGCGATGCCGAATGCTCGCCCCGTACTGTGCCGCACTCCGTTTTCCGCCCTTGATCGGGTGGCAAGTATTTAGCCCCTGAACACTGTGTCAGGTGTGTCAGACAAACCAGCAAGAGGCTTCAATGGCTGAGAAATACGACCTTATCGTTCTGGGTTCCGGACCGGGTGGCTACGTCGCGGCGATTCGCGGCGCGCAGCTGGGGCTGAAGGTCGCCATCGTGGAGCGCGAACTGCTTGGCGGGATCTGCCTCAACTGGGGCTGCATCCCGACCAAGGCGCTGCTGCGCTCGGCGGAAATCCTGCACTATGCGCAGAATGCCAAGGATTACGGGCTGAAGATCGCAGGCGAGATCGAGGCCGATCTGGAAGCGGTGGTGAAGCGTTCGCGCGGCGTTGCGAAACAGCTCAACCAGGGCGTCACGCACCTGATGAAGAAGAACAAGATCGCGGTGCATATGGGCGAGGGCAAGCTGACCGGCCCGACCTCGCTGACGGTGAAGGGCGAGAAGGGCGAAGAGAAGCTCGAAGCCAAGCACATCATCGTCGCCACCGGTGCCCGCGCGCGCGACCTGCCCTTTGCCAAGGCGGACGGGAAGCGTATCTGGACCTATCGCCACGCGATGACGCCCAGCGAAATGCCCAAGAAGCTGCTGGTGATCGGCAGCGGCGCAATCGGCATCGAATTCGCCAGCTTCTACAACGATATGGGCTGCGACGTGACCGTTGTCGAAATGCTCGACCGGATCGTGCCGGTGGAAGACAAGGACGTCTCCGCCTTCCTCGAAAAGAGCCTGACCAAGCAGGGCATGACGATCATGACCGGCGCGGGCGTGGAGGATATCAAGGTTTCCGGCAAGGGCGTGAAGGCGAAGATCAAGGACGCGAAGGGCAAGGTTGCGGAGAGCGAATTCTCGCACTGCATCGTCGCCATCGGGATCGTGCCCAATACCGAGAATGTCGGGCTGGAAAAGCTGGCCGAAATGGATCGTGGCTTCATCCAGGTCGATCCCTATGGGCGGACGAAGTCCAAGGGCCTGTGGGCCATCGGCGATTGCACGCCGGGCCCGTGGCTGGCGCACAAGGCGAGCCACGAGGGCGTTACTACCGCCGAGGCGATTGCCAGGGAGCTGGGCAACAAGGATGTCCACCCGCACCCGCTCGACCGCGACAACATCCCCGGCTGCACCTATTGCCACCCGCAGGTCGCGTCGGTCGGCATGACTGAGGCGAAAGCCAAGGAAGCGGGCTACGAGGTGAAGGCTGGCACCTTCCCCTTCATCGGCAACGGCAAGGCAATCGCGCTGGGCGAGGCGGAGGGCTTCACCAAAACGGTGTTCGACGCCAAGACCGGCGAACTGCTGGGCGCGCATATGGTGGGCGCGGAAGTGACCGAGATGATCCAGGGCTTCGTCGTCGGCAAAACGCTGGAGACGACCGAGGCGGAACTGATGCAGACCGTGTTCCCGCATCCCACGATCTCGGAATCGATGCACGAAAGCGTGCTGGCGAGCTACGGGCGCGCGCTGCATATCTGACCGATAGGCCGGCATGCGATCTGCCCGGGAGGTTGCCCAGATGCTGAGCGAACAGAGCGATTCCGCGATCATGGCGATCGTCGATCCGCTGATGGACAACCTCATGCAGGCCTCGGACGAGATCGATTTCGGCCGCCACGTGCGCAATTTCACTCCGCGCCTGAGGGCGCTGGTGCGTGAAGACGGCTTTGCCCGCGCGTGTCGCGACTTGCAGGCGTGCTACGGCAAGTACGGCGAAAGGACGCCGGTCGGCATATTTCGGCGCGCGGATTCGGTGGCCGTGGTCTGGTCCCAGTCGTGCGAGAAGTCGGCCGATCAGCTGGTCGCCTCGATCGTTGTCGTCGAAGGGCCTGCGGGCACCTGTCTGGTCGATCACGCGCTCGTTTACTGACCGGTGCGAAACAACCGGTGCCGACGTTCGTTACCCTTGCATGAGCGAACAGAAAAACAGCAGCACCCCGCCGCAGGGCAAGACACCCGACGGCAAGAATGACAGCGACATGGTGAAGGACCATCGCGCGCTGATGAACCAGAGCTCCACCAAGCCGGAGAAATACCCGGAGGAAGAGCGCGATGCGCAGTCTCTGGTACAAAAGAGCAAACGGCGCGACCAGCCGGACTGATCGCGCCGTACGCTTCCTCAGGTTCGGTTCGTGGTCAGACGTTGCGGCGCAGGAATGCGACGATCGCCAGGATGATGAAGACGACGAACAGAATCCACGCGATGTTGGACGAGATGCCCGCAACCCCGCCAAAGCCGAGAGCGGCCGCGACGAGAGCGATGATCAGGAATATGATAGCCCACTTAAGCACTGGAATTCTCCCCTAGTTGCCCAGCAGATATGCCGGGACATCTGACAAGGGGCCGCTCTTAACAAAAGTCATAATGTCGATTGGTGGAAAGTTCGCGACGTGGTTCGAATTCTCCGCCGCCCCGTCGGGGGCATCAGCGAAGCGACTGGCCGCGAGATCGAAAGAATGGCGGACAGGGTGGGATTCGAACCCACGGTGAGCGTGAACCCACGGCGGTTTTCAAGACCGCTGCCTTAAACCACTCGGCCACCTGTCCTACTCGCGATGTTCCGGCTAACGCCGAACGACTGTCTTGTCACCTGCGGTGACCGAACGTGGCCACCTGTCCTACTCGCGATGTGCCGGCTAACGCTTCGACCGGCATTTGTCACTCTCCGGCACGCTGTTTCAATCAGCGGCATCTAAGTCATTGGCGAGTCATCTCCGCTGTGACAAACATGGGCACCATGAGATTCCCCCGGTCAATTCTCGCCCTTGCAGCGATCCTTGCTTCGCTTTCCGCCACCCCTGCCGCCGCGCAGGACATGCCGTTCGACGCTTACATGCAGCTCGTCATCGCAAAGGCCCGTGCGGAGGGGGTGAGCGAGGACACCATCCGGCGCATGACATGGGATCTGACGCCCAACCCGCGCGTCATCGAGCTGGATCAGTCGCAGCCCGGTTCCTCGTCATCTTCCGGCTACCCGCGTCTCCAGCCATACCTGAACACCCACGTCGATTCCGCGCGGATCAATGGCGGGCGCGAGGTCTATAACGAGACTGCGCGGCTGCACGGCAGAATTCGTGATCAGTACGGCGTTCCGGCAGAGATCATCATCGCGATCTGGGGGCACGAGACCAATTACGGTAGCTATCGCGGCAATTTCGATCTTGCCCGTTCGCTCGCCACACTGGCGTGGGAAGGGCGACGGCGCGAGCTGTTCGAAAAAGAGCTGATCGCACTGCTTAAGGTTGCGGACAAGGGCTATTCGCGCGATCGGCTGGTCGGCAGCTGGGCCGGCGCATTCGGCAATCCGCAGTTCCTGCCGAGCGTCTACCTGCGCCTGGCGACCGATGGGGATGGCGACGGCATGGCCAATATCTTCACCAACCAGACCGATACGATGGCGTCGATCGCGCGCTATTTCCAGGATGCTGGCTGGCGCCCCGGCATTCCATGGGGCGTGCAGGCCAGCATCCCCGCCGGGTTCGATGTCGACGCCTACCGCAATAAGCTGGTCTCCCCCGTGTGCCCGCGCGTGCACGAGCGGCATAGCCAGTGGAAGACGGTGGAAGAATGGCGCGCGCTGGGCGTCACACCTTTTACCAGCCTGCCTCCCGGTACGCTGGCCAGCCTGTTCCAGCCCGATGGGCCGGGCACGCGCGCATGGCTGTTAACCTCAAATTACCGGGTTATCCTCGAATATAACTGCTCCAATTACTACGCGATGAGTGTGGGGCTGCTAGCCGATGAGATTGCCCGCTAAACTGCTGAAATCTGCAACCTTGCTGGGGCTCGCCTCCGCGGTGGCCGCCTGCGCGGGCGGGGCCGGTGATTACGAGCTTGCGCCGGGGGCCGATTACTACGCGGTCGATCGCGCTTCCCCGACGCAGCCAAACGCGGCCAGTGGCCCGCAGGCGGACTATCCGCAGGTGCTGGGCGAACCCTTCGTCGTCGACGGCCAGACCTTTACGCCCGCCGACGTGTTGAGCCTCGACGCGGTCGGTTACGCCACCCTCGACATGATCGACGCGAGCGGCGTGACCGTATCCCACAAGACCCTGCCGCTGCCGAGCTATGTCGAGCTGACCAACCTCGATACCGGGCGCACCATCCTGGCGCGCGCCGAGCGGCGTGGCCCGATGACCGCGAGCCGGATCGTCGGGCTGTCGCAAGGCGCGGCGCGGGAACTGGGCGCTGGCGAGGGGACACCCGTTCGCGTCCGGCGGGTCAATCCGCCCGAATACGAACGGGCCGCCCTGCGATCGGGCAAGCCCGCTGGGGACCGGCTGGACACGCCCGATACGCTGCTGACCGTCCTGCGCAAGCAGCTGCCTGCGGCCGGATCGGCCAGCCTCGCGCGCACCGATCCGAGCAGTGCCGCTGGCACCGCTGGCGATTTCGACCAGGCATTTGCCGAGATCGAGCCCGGCCCATCGACTGCGGTGGCGGACAATTTCGACGATTATCGCGATCTCCCCGCACCCGCCGAACAGTCGCGCCCGACGTCCTATGCGCTTGCACCGATTGGCGATGCGCCGACCGGTAGCACCCCGGTGCGCGAGCCGGTGGAGGTCGCCAGGCTGCCCGCACAGCGTCGCCCGGCTCCGCCACCCCCTCAAACCGTTCCGGCAACCCGCCCGTCGCCGCCACCCGCTCAGGCCGAAACCCGAGTACCGCGTCGCGGACGCTATCTGGTGCAGGTGGCAACTTTCTCCAGCAAACAGAATGCCATCCGCGCGGCGGACGATCTTGCGGGCTTCGTCGTGCAGAATGGCGGCTATTTCCGTACGCGGATGGGGCCGTTCGTTACTCGGGGAGAAGCATCGGCCGCTCTCGCCAAAGCGCGGTCGGCAGGCTATGGTGACGCGTTTATAGACACGAGCGAGTAGTCGCGGCTCCAGCATGGCGCGGCCACGCGCGGGCAGGAGCAGCCAATTTGCCGGGACTTAGGGTAAAACGACTCAGAACGGCGGGAACTCTCGCCGTGCTGGCGCTTGTCTCCCCCGCCACGGTTGGTGCGAGGCCTGCGCCGCCGACCCCCGAACAGGCACCGATTGCCTACATGATCGACCTGTCGAGCGGGCAGACGCTGTACGCGCGCGATATCGACCGGCGGTTCGTCCCCGCCTCGATTACCAAGGTGATGACCACGCTGGTCGCGTTCGACATGCTGGCGCAGGGCAAACTGCGTCCGGATCAGCGCATTCCCTATCGCGACGAGACTTTCGATGAGTGGCATCAGAAGGGCTCCACGCTCTTCCTCCCCGCCCGCGCCAACCCGACGGTGCAGGAACTGCTGATCGGCATCACCACGGTGTCCGCCAATGATGCCTCCGTCGTGCTGGCGGAAGGCGCTGCGGGCAGTGTCGACAAATGGACCCAGCGGATGAACGCCACCGCCCGGCAGATCGGCATGCACGATAGCCATTTCGGCACGCCCAATGGCTGGCCGGACGAGGGCCGAACCTTCGTCACCGCGCGCGATCTTGCGACCCTGGCCGAACGGATCGTTCGCCGCCATCCGGAACGCTTCGATTTCTACTACGGGCGTACCGGCCTCAAGGCATACGGCATTGCACAGGACAATCACGATCCCATCACCGGCAAGGTGGAAGGTGCTGACGGCCTGAAGACCGGCTTTACCAATCAGGCGGGGTACGGTTTTCTGGGCACGGCCGAACGCGACGGGCGCCGACTGGTGATGGTCGTCGCGGGCGCGGACCGGGGGTCGGAGCGCAATCGCGCCTCTCGCGATTTCATCGAGTGGGGCTTCGAAGCCTTCGACAGCAAGCTGCTGGCCAGAAAGGGCCAGGCTGCCGCCGTTGCGCGGGTACAGAACGGATCGGTCGGCAGGCTTCCGCTGGTCGCGGCGCAGGATGTGCGCGTCGCGATGCCGCGCGGCGACCGCGCCCGGCCCGAAGTCACGGTGCGGTACGACGGGCCACTGCGCACGCCGATCGCCAAGGGCGAGGCAGTCGCCACGCTCGAAATCGCAGTGCCGGGGATGGAGCCTTCCACCCTTCCGCTCTACGCCGCAGAAGACGTCCACGAAGCAGGCGTTTTCCGCCGTATCGCCAATGGCTTCGCGGGACTCTTCGGATGACGACACCCCATGCAATCAAAGCGCGCTTCATTGCCTTCGAAGGCGGGGAAGGGGTCGGCAAGTCGACCCAGGCGAAGCGACTGGTCGAGGCGCTGGCAGAGCGCGGTATCGATGCGCTGCTGACCCGCGAACCGGGCGGCACCACCGGCGCGGAGATGATTCGCAAATTGCTGCTCGAACCGCCCGGCACAGGCTGGCGCGTCTCTGCCGAGGCGATGCTGTTCGCCGCCGCGCGGTCCGATCATGTCGCCAAGGCCATCAAGCCTGCACTGATGAGCGGCAAATGGGTCGTGTGCGACCGCTTCGTCCTGTCGAGCCGGGCCTATCAGGGCCTGGCCGGCGGGCTGGGCGACGATCAGGTGCTCGCGCTCCACAAAATCGGCAGCGGCGGCCTGATGCCGTGTCGCACGCTGTTGCTCGAAGCGCCCGGAGAAGACGTTTCCGAACGGCTGCGCAAGCGCGACGGGGGCGAGGCGGACGCCATCGGCGGGCGCGATGCGCGCTATCACGCCGACGTTGCGCGCGGTTTCGCGGGACTGGCACAGGGCGACGACACCATCGTCCAGATCGATGCCTCGGGCAGCGCGGACGAGGTCCACGCCGCCGTGATGCGTGAAATCGAGCCTTTGCTTGTCGAGGCTTCGTGACCGATCCCCATGCGAGCCAATGGCGCGCGTGGCGCGCTGCGCTGGCCAGCCCGCGGATGCATCACGCCTGGATCCTTGCCGGGCGCAAGGGGCTGGGAAAGCATGACTTCGCACTGGCTGCCGCGCGCGAGATCGTGGCGCTGGATCGCGATGCCCCGGTGGGAGAGAACGATCCCGATATCCTGCTGCTGAGCCACCTGCCGAAGGACGACAAGGAGGCGAAGAAAGCAGAGAAGGGCGAGGCTTTCGAAACCAAGCGCAACATCGCCATCGAACAGGTGCGCGCGATGCAGGCGCGGCTCAACACGCGCCCCACGCTCGGCCCGCACCGCGCCATCATCATCAATCCCGCCGACGATCTGGAACGCAACGCCGCCAACGCATTGCTCAAGAGCCTGGAGGAGCCGCCACAGGGCACGTTTTTCCTGCTGGTGACCCACAGGCCGGGAATGCTGCTGCCTACGATCCGGTCGCGCGCGCGTATCCTGCGCTTCAATCCCCTGCCTATGGGCGCTGTTGAAGAGGCTCTGCGCGCGGAAAACCGGACCGCGGACGATGCCGAGATCTCGCAGGCGGCACGCGCTTCGGGCGGAGCACCGGGCGCAGGGTTGCTGTTTCTTGCGCAGGAACTGGCACCCGCAGAGGCGCTGATGCGCCGCATCGCGAGCGAAGGCGACCCGGACTTCACGCTGCGCGGCAAGCTGGGCGAAGAAATCGGCGCACGGCCAAATCGCGAACGGCTATCCGCCACGCTCGACCTTGCGCGAACCGTTCTGGCGCAGAAGCTGGAGCAGCTGGACCGGCACGACATCCCGTCTCTGGTCGATGCCCATTCTCGGCTGGTGACGATTTCGGGCCAGGCGAAAAGCTACAATTTCGATCCCGCATTTCTCGCGATGGAAATCGGCACCTTGCTCGCATCAGCCGCCCCGCATAGAGCCGGAGCCAATGGCTGATCCTTATTATATTACGACCGCGATCCACTATCCCAACGGCAAGCCGCATATCGGCCATGCCTACGAGACGATCGCCGCCGACGTCGTCGCCCGATTCCAGCGGCTGAAGGGCCGCGACGTGCGGTTCCAGACCGGCACGGACGAGCACGGGCTGAAAATGGCCCGCAAGGCGGAAGAGCAGGGCAGGACGCCGCGCGAGCTCGCCGACGAGATGAGCGGCTATTTCCGCGACCTGTTCGACCGGCTGAACATTTCCTACGACCGCTTCATCCGCACGACAGAGCCCGAGCATCACACTGCCAGCCAGGCACTATGGCGCAAGATGGAGGCCAATGGCGATCTCTACCTCGATCGCTACGAAGGCTGGTACTCGGTGCGCGACGAAGCGTTCTACGACGAGAAAGAGCTGGTCGAAGGGGAGGGGGGCGAAAAGCTCTCGCCGCAAGGCACGCCGGTGGAGTGGACCAAGGAGGAAAGCTGGTTCTTCCGCCTGTCCAACTATCAGGACAAGCTGCTCGACCTCTACGCATCGCAGCCCGAATTCATACAGCCAGACAGCCGCCGCAACGAAGTGATGCGGTTCGTCGAAGGCGGCCTTCGCGATCTTTCGGTCAGCCGCACCAGCTTCGACTGGGGCGTGCAGGTGCCGGGAAGCGAGGACCACGTGATGTACGTGTGGGTCGACGCGCTGACTAACTACATCAGCGGCCTCGGCTATCCGGAGGAGGGCGCAGACTGGAAATACTGGCCTGCCGACCTGCACCTGATCGGGAAGGACATCGTCCGCTTCCACACGGTCTACTGGCCCGCCTTCCTGATGAGCGCCGGAGTGGAGCTGCCCACGCAGGTCTATGGCCACGGATTCCTGCTCAATCGCGGCCAGAAGGAATCGAAGTCGCTCGGCAATGTGACCGATCCCAACGTGCTGGCCGAACAGTTCGGTGTGGATGCCCTGCGCTACTTCCTGATGCGCGAAATCGCCTTCGGGCAAGACGGCAGCTATTCGCCCGAAGCCATCGTCACCCGCGCCAATGCGGAACTGGCGAACAGCTTTGGCAACCTTGCGCAACGCACGCTTTCCATGATCGCCAAAAACCTCGATGGCGAGCTGGGTGCCTATTCGCCCGCAGGCGACGACAAGGCGCTGCTGACGACGGTGCAGGATGCGTGCCACGAAGGCCTGCCGCAGCAGTTCGAGAAGCTCGCCTTCTCGACCGGGATCGAGGCGTGGATGAAGGCGGTCTACGCCTGCAACCAGTATGTCGATGAGCAAGCACCCTGGGCACTGAAAAAGACCGATCCCGAGCGGATGCGCACCGTACTGCAGACGCTGTTCATCGCGCTGCGAGACCTCGCCATCGCGATTCAGCCTGTTATCCCTGAAAAGGCGGGCCACCTGCTCACCATGCTGGGAATTGCCGAAGACGCACGCACGTATGAGGATATGGCGGACGAGGGCTGGTATGGCGCTCTGATCGCGACCGGTTACCGCGTGCCCAAACCCGATCCGCTGTTTCCCCGCCTCGAACTGCCTGAAGCGGAGGAGGCATCCTGATGCTGGTCGATAGCCACTGCCATCTGGAATACGAAGGCCTGGTCGAAGATCAGGAAAGCGTCCTCGCGCGCGCGCGCGACGCGGGCGTGCAGGGCTTCCTCAACATCTCGACCAGGCAGGCCGAGTGGGACCAGGTTGTCGCCACTGCCGCGCGCGAAACCGATGTGTGGGCCAGCGTCGGCATTCACCCGCATAATGCCGATGGCCACGCCGATCTGGCGCGCGAGACTTTGTTCGAGGCGACCCAGCACCTCAAGGTCGTCGGCATTGGTGAGACCGGGCTCGACTACTATTACGACAAGTCGGACCGCAACGTTCAGCAGTCGCTGTTCCGCATGCATATCGGCGTCGCGCGCGAGACCGGACTGCCTCTGATCATCCATACCCGCGACGCAGAAGATGACACCGCTGCGATCCTTGAGGACGAGATGGGGAAGGGGGCCTACCCCGCGCTGATCCACTGCTTCACCGCATCGGCCGAATTCGGGAAACGCGTGCTCGATCTGGGCCTGTCGATCTCGCTCTCGGGCATCGTCACCTTCAAGAACGCGAAGGATCTGCAGGAGGTCGCCAAGGTCATCCCGGCGGATCGCCTGCTGGTGGAAACGGATAGCCCCTTCCTTGCCCCCGTGCCGCATCGCGGGAGGACCTGCGAGCCCGCCTTCGTCGCCGACACGGCGCAGTTCGTGGCCGATCTGCGCGGGATCGGCGTGGAAGACCTTGCCACGCAGACCACGCGCAATTTTCACTCGCTGTTTTCGAAGACGAAGGCGACCCAAGGGCAGGGGGCGTGAAGGTCACGCTGCTCGGCTCGGGCACGTCGACCGGCGTCCCGCGCATCAATGGCGATTGGGGTGCATGCGACCCGAACGAACCGCGCAACCGCCGTTCGCGCGTAGCCATTCTGGTCGAAAACGACGCGGGCGCGCGCCTGCTGGTCGACACCCCGCCCGACCTGCGCGATCAGTTCCTGCGCTGCGGGATCACCGGAATAGACGGGGTTTTCTGGACGCACGATCACGCAGATCATTGTCACGGGATCGACGATCTGCGCGCGCTTCGGTACGGGCGCAGCGGGCCGTTGCCCGGGTATGGCGTGGAAGAAACAGTACGGCGCCTCAAAGCGCGGTTCAGCTACGTCTTCGCGGGCGAACATGGCTATCCCACTATCGTAAAGCTGGAGACGCTGGACCGGCTGCGGCTGTTCGCCGGGTTCACCGTCGACTGGTGCGTGATGCCGCATGGACCGGCCAAAAGCACCGGATTTCGGTTCGGGTGCGATGGCAAGTCCATCGGCTATACCACTGATTTTAGTGAAATAACTCCGGAAATGGTGAAGGTGTTCAAGGGCGTCGACCTGCTGGTATGCGATTGCCTGCGACGCGAGGAACACCCGACCCACGCGCATCTCGGCATGGCGCTGGACTTCGCGCAACGCTGCGGCGTGCGCAAACTGGTGCTGACCCATCTCGATAAAAGCATGGATTACAAGACGTTATCCGACGAAGTTCCGAAAGGGGTCACGGTCGGCTATGACGGACTTGTGGTGACCGCATGAACCAGTTCGATATCGTGCAGATCGTCGCGCTGGTCGGCTGGCTGATCCTGGCGGTCAGCGCCTTTGCCGCGCGCGGATTGAACTGGAAGACATCGATCAAACAGGCGCTGATCTGGGCCGTGCTGATTACCGGGCTGATGCTGTTGATCACAATGATCCGATAGGGGTTGCATCAGAAGCCGGACGGTGCCCGAGCGTCGACCGTGACCTCCGATATTTTACATAATATATATTATCCATCTAATCCGCATGCTGACGCCACGGCGGCGAATGCCTATTCCCCTGCCATGACTTCGCCCCCTTCCAACCAGATCGACCGCCTTCTGACCATCATGGCGCGGTTGCGCGATCCCGAACATGGCTGCGAATGGGATCTGGCGCAGGGTTTTGCCACCATCGCGCCGTATACGATCGAGGAAGCCTACGAGGTCGCGGACGCGATCGAGCGTGACGCCATGTCCGAGCTGCACGAGGAACTGGGCGACCTGCTGTTTCAGGTGGTATTTCATGCGCGCATGGCAGAGGAAGCCGGTCTGTTCGCTTTCGACGATGTAGCGCGCGTAATCTCGGACAAGATGGAGGCTCGCCATCCGCATATTTTCGGATCGGCCGACGGCACGATGGACGAAACGCGCTGGGAAAGCCTGAAGGCTAAGGAGCGCGAGGCAAAGGGCCAGGCCAGTTCGATGGACGGCGTCGCCCGGGCGCTCCCTGCCCTGCTCCGCGCAGAGAAACTTCAGAAACGCGCCGCGCGCGACGGCTTCGACTGGCCCGATCCCTCGGGCGCGGCTGACAAGGTGGGAGAAGAAGTGCGCGAGCTGGCAGAGGCGGATGCCGCGACGCGCGAAGAGGAAGCGGGCGATCTGCTGTTTGCCGCGGTCAATCTGGTACGCGCCTACGGCATCCAGCCCGAAGCGGCGCTGCGCAGTGCGAACGACAAGTTCGAACGGCGCTATCGCGGGATGGAAGCACTTGCTGCGGGTGAATTTGCGACACTCGATCTCGATGCACAGGAAACCCTGTGGCAGGCGGTGAAAAGAGCTGAGAAGGCCGCCGCGTCAGACTGAGCCGAAGCTTTCGAACTGCCCCAGTTCCTTGGGTCCAAGGCGGACGACGAGGCGACGCTCGGGCTTGGCGCTGTCGCCTTCTTCGCCGACTTCCTCTTCCTCCAGCACATCGCCATGGGCGTGCAGCCACGCGATTTCGCGCCCCGCGGAGGCAGGAAGTACGAATTCGCGCACGATTGCCGTCCGGGTCAGCTGCTGCGCTACGCGCTCTTCAAGCGCCGCGATGTTGTATCCGGTTTCGGCCGCGAGCGGAATCACATCCGCATCCTTGGCAGCCCGTGCGGCCAGATCTTCGCGCCGATCCTCTTCCAGCAGGTCCCACTTGTTCCAGACTTCGAGGATGGGAATGTCGCTCACTGGCTCCTCCCCCTCCTCTCCTCCGGAGACGACGCCCAGTCCGCGCAGGACTTCCAGAACCTGCGTCTTCTGTGCCGCGCTTGCCGGGTTGGCGATGTCGCGCACGTGAAGGATCAGGTCCGCATTGGTCACCTCTTCCAGCGTGGCGCGGAATGCCGCGACCAGCTGGGTCGGCAGATCCGAAATGAAGCCCACCGTGTCCGAGAGAATCGCCTTTTCGACGCCCGGCAGGCCAATCGCGCGCATCGTCGGGTCGAGCGTGGCGAACAGAAGGTCTTCCGCCATCACATCTTCGCCCGTCAAGCGATTGAAAATGGTGGACTTTCCTGCGTTCGTATAGCCGACGAGGGCAATTACCGGCCAGGGCGCACGGGTGCGCCGCTCCCGGTGCAAGGCGCGCGTTTTCTTCACCTGCTCAAGATCGCGCCGCAAGCGGCCCATCCGCTGCCGGATCATCCGCCTGTCGGCCTCGATCTGGGTTTCGCCCGGCCCGCCGAGGAAGCCGTAACCGCCGCGCTGGCGCTCCAGGTGGGTCCAGCTGCGCACCAGCCGGCTGGCCTGATAGTCCAGATGCGCCAGTTCGACCTGCAGGCGGCCTTCCGCCGTGGCCGCGCGCTCCCCGAAAATCTCGAGGATCAGCCCCGTGCGGTCGATCACCTTGCGTTTCAGGCTTTCTTCCAGCGTGCGCTGCTGGATTGCAGACAGCGCGCCGTCGACGATGATCAGCTCGGCCTCTGCCAGCTCGGCCTGCGTGCCGATCTGTTCGACCTGCCCTGCGCCGAACAGCGTCGCCGGGCGCACATCGCGCACGGGCTGGATATAACTTTCGGCCACGACGATACCGATTGCGTTGGCCAGCCCGACCGCTTCGGCAAGGCGCTCGGCAGCCGGGAGATCGTGCGTCTGGCCGCGAATGTCGGGGCAAATGACGAGCGCACGCGCACCGCGCGTTACCTCGCCTTGCAGGTCATCTTCGAAAATTTAGGCTTCCTCAGGTTTATGCCCGGCGATCATTCGTCGTCGTCGGGTTCATCGTCATCCGCGTCTTCCCAATCGCTCAGATCGACGGGTTCCGCGGGCTGAATGGTGGAGACCGCATGCTTGTAGGCCAGCTGCACGAAGCCATCGCGTTCCAGCAGCGTGCAGAACAGGTCGTAGGCGGCGATCCGCCCCTGCAGCATCACGCCGTTGACGAGGAACATCGTCACCTGGACTTCCGCCTCGCTCACCCGGCCGAGAAATACGTCCTGCAACTGACGCTGCTTCTTCCCGCCGTCACGGCTGGAGAACTGCTCCGCATCCATCGGCTGCGCGGGCATGATCGTGCTGATCGCGTGCTTGTACACCAGCTGCGATTGGCCATCGCGGCGCAGCAGCAGCGAGAAATTGTCGAACCACGTGATGATCCCCTGCAGCTTCACGCCCTTGACGAGGAACACCGTGACCGGCGCCTTGTCGCGGCGCAGCAGATTCAGGAAGGCATCCTGAAGGCCGGGGTCCTTGTCCGGGGCGGCCTTCGCCTTGCGTGCAGGCGCCCGCGCCTGGCGGGCGGCGGCCTCGCGAGTGGGCGCCGGCTCCTCGGGCTTCGGCTTGGTCTTGATCGAGAGCGTTTTTCCTTCGGGCATGACCCTGGTCCTGTTCTTGGCAGCACGTGGTTCGCGGTGCCGCATCGCTCGTTCCAACTGCCGTCGCAGCGCGCGCGGCGGAAGGGCTTACTTCAAAAAATGCTCGTTTCGACCTTGCGTTCCGGCCTGCTGGCGACTTGCCTTGCGCGATCCGTCAGGAATCGTCCTTCCGGTCCGTCATCCCGAGGATCTTGAGTTTGCGATGCAGCGCGGAACGCTCCATCCCGATGAAGCTCGCCGTCTTGGAGATATTGCCAGAAAAGCGCCGTATCTGGATGGTGAGATATTCACGCTCGAACTCTTCGCGCGCTTCGCGCAGTGGCACGCCCATCAGGCTGGAAAGGCCGATACCGCCCTTCACACCGGTTTCGGAAATTTCGCCCGGCAACATTTCGGGTTCGATCACATTCATCCGATCGCGCGGGGATAGGATCACCGTGCGTTCCACCACGTTGCGCAGTTCGCGCACGTTCCCCGGCCAGTCGTAGGCCTGCAGCGTCGCCAGCGCCTCCTCGCTCACTTCCGGTGGCGCGAGGCCCTGTTCGGCGGCGTAGCGGGCGAAGAAATGCGTCGCCAGAGCGGGGATGTCGTCGCGCCGGTCGGCAAGCGAGGGGATTTCCACGGGGACCACGTTGAGGCGATAGAACAGGTCTTCGCGGAAACGCTTTTCCTCGATTTCCTTCTGCAGGTCGCGTGACGTCGAACTGACCACTCGCATATCCACGCCGATCTGGCGATTGCCGCCCACCCGGACGAAGCTTTGTTCGGTCAGCACACGCAGGATGCGCGCCTGTGTGGAGAGCGGCATGTCGGCCACTTCGTCGAGATAAAGCGTACCGCCGTCCGCCATTTCGAGCAGGCCGGGGCGCAGCAGCTTCCCCTCCGCCTCTTCGCCGAACAGCTCCTGCTCGAACCGTTCGGCGGTAATGCGCGCCGAATTGACGATCACAAACGCCCCCGAGGAGCGCGGACTCCAGCTGTGAAGCAGGCGCGCGGCCACTTCCTTGCCTGAGCCTGCCGGCCCGCTGATCAGCACGCGGCTGCCGGTGCTCGCCACCCGCTTCAGCGTGGCGCGCACCTGGTTCACCGCAGCAGAATTGCCGGTGAACTCTTCGCCCGCGCCGTTATTGTCCTGCTTCAGCCGCGTGTTCTCGCGCCGCAACCGCTCGGTTTCGGTGGCGCGTTCGACCAGCAGTAGCAACCGCTCCGTCTCGAACGGTTTCTCGATGAAATCCATCGCCCCGCGGCTGACCGCGGATACGGCGGTGTCGATATTTCCGTGGCCAGAGAAGATGATCACCGGAAGCTCCGGCTCGCGCGCCTTGATCGCGTCGAGCACTTCCAGCCCATCCATCGCGCTGCCGTGCAGCCACACGTCTAGCAGTACAAGGCTGGGCCGCCGTTCATCGACCAGACGCAGCGCGGTGTCGCTATCGCCCGCCGTGCGGCATTCGTACCCCTCGTCGCTCAGTACGCCGGAGACCAGCTCGCGAATATCGCGTTCATCGTCGACGACCAGAATATCGAGCGCCATCAGCGCCTCCTTTCGGGGTTGAAACAGATCATGCAGCCTGATCCTCGGCCGCGGGTGTTGGCTCGGGCATGCGGGCGAAGCGCAGGATGACCTGGGTGCCGCCATCCGCGATCGGCGCGAAGCTCATTTCACCGCCGTGCTCTTCCACGATCTTGCTGACGATCGCGAGGCCCAGCCCGGTGCCCTTTTCGCGCGTAGTGACATAGGGTTCGGCAATCCGGTCTCGGTCGGCGGGAAGCCCCACACCATTATCGGCGACATGGATGTCGACCATGTCTTCGCCCGCTTCGATGGAAACCGCGATCCGCCCGTCGAAGCCCTCCCCCTCATCCGCCGCGCGTGCCTGCACGGCCTCGACCGCGTTTTTCAGCACGTTGGTCATCGCCTGCCCGAACTGGTGGCGATCGCAGCTGAGAGCGATGCCGCCGCCCGGCGCGTCGAGCGTGAAAGCGATATCCTGATGCGCGACTTCCTGAAGGAAAACCGCCTGGCGCACCAGGTCGAGCGCATCCTCGTCGCGGAACACCGGCTTTGGCAGCCGCGCGAAGGAGGAAAACTCGTCCACCATGGTGCGCAGCGCACCCACCTGCCGCACGATCGTGCTGGTCAGCTCGCCGAACAATTCGTCGTCGTCACCCACCTTGCTGCCGTAGCGCCGCTTCAGCCGCTCCGTCGCGAGCTGGATCGGGGTCAGCGGGTTCTTGATCTCGTGCGCGATGCGCCGCGCGACGTCGGACCATGCGGCCCGCCGCTGGTCGAGCAGCTGGCGGGTAATATCTTCGAAGGTGATCACATGGCCGCCTGTGGCAGGGGCTATCCGCACCGCCAGCGTCAGCAGATCCTGCCCGCGATTGATGCTGACGATACCGCTGTCGGCATCCTGATCGAGCAGCGCGGCAATCTGCGGTGAGACGTCGCCGAATGCCTGCCCGCGCGCATCTTCTGCCGGATCGTCGAACAGCATCGCGCGCGCCGAGGTGTTCATCAGCTGCACCTTGCGATCCCGATCGAGCGAGACGATGCCCGCGCTCATCGATTCCAGAACCGCTTCGATGAAGGCCCGGCGCTCGTCCAGCTGGCGGTTGGCCTGAACCAGGTCGTCCGTCTGCTTCTCAAGCTGCGCGGTCATCCGGTTGAACGCGCGGTTGAGCAGGCCGATCTCGTCCGCCCCGGTGCGCCCTTCGATCCGCAGCGCGAAGTTGCCCGCCCCCACCTTGCGCGCCGCCGCGACAAGATCGGTCAGCGGTTCCACCTGACGGTCAGCAAAGCGCAGCGCGAACCACACGGCAAAGCCGACCAGCGCCAGCGACACGAAGAACAGCGCCAGATTGAAGCGCAGCTGGAGCGCGCGTGCGCGCTGCGTCAGTTCGCGGTACTGAACCATGATTTCGGTCGCGAGCTGGAAATTGTTGAACGACAGCGTGGCCGTGTTGCGGGCATTGTAGAGGTAGATGCCTGCCGAACGATCGATTGGCGTGATCGCCTCGATCCGGTCCGCATCCGCGAATACCACCTCCGTCTCGCCCTGGTTGAGCCGCTCGAGGGCTCTCGCACCCGCTTCGGCAGGTTCGTTGCCCTCCACGATGCCGATGGCGACGGCGGTGGTCACCTTCCCATCGGGGAAGGCCTGCAAGATTGCGCTTTCGCTGATTTCGCGGCCTTGCATCTGGTAGGTGTAGTCCTCCAGAAAATCGCGGTCCGCCAGGTCGCCCGCCTGCCTGCCCTGCAACAGGTAGAGCATGTCGCCCGCCATCGTGCGGGTTTCCTGCGCCACTTCGAACTGGTTCTGCTGGAAATAGCTTTCCGCCAGTTCGTTGGTGCTTTCGAACAATCCGCGCGAACTGCTGGAGAACCAGAAATCGACGCCCGACTGGAACAGCACGGCGGCGAACAGCGCGACGAGCAGCGTGGGAACCGCCGCGATCAGGGAGAACACGAAGACCAGCCGCACATGCAGCCGCGCGGTACTGCCAGCCGCGCGGCGCAGGGCAAGCCTCCGCCCGAACAGCACGGCCAGCGCCATGGCGGGCACCAGCGTGCCGACCAGCAGGATCGAGATCTGCCGCGTCGGCAGCAACTGTGTTTCGTCCGGCGTATTGGCGAACGCGGTCCATGTCGCGACCACCATGATCGCAAGCGCCACCGCGGCGCCTATTTCGAGAAACCGGAACAGATTGGCCCTGCGTGACGCCACCACCAGCCGGCGTGCGAAACGCGATCCGCGAACCGGTCTGCTCGATGAAGCCGTCATAGTTGCGAAGTTACAACATCGCTGTTGCCGGAATACAAGTTACAAAGGGCGTCACGTCCCACTTTGCGTCGCATTTTGGCAACGCTCTGTGGAATTCGAGCCGAATGAGGGTGCTGGGTCAGGCTGCGCTTCGCACGAGGAACGGTTCGAAGAAGCGGTCGATCTCGCCCAGCACCTGCGCCGGGTCGTCGATGAAGTTGACCGCCTTGCGGAACTCGGCCGATCCGTAAAGCCCCTTGGTATACCATCCCAGATGCTTGCGAGCGATCTTCACGCCGACTTCGGGCGTGTAGTGATCCAGCATCCGGCGGTAATGCTCCACAACCACGGCGTAATGTTCGTTGAGCGGCGGGTCCGCGCGCTTCTCGCCGGTCTGCCACCAGTGCATCACCTGGCCGAGCAACCATGGCCGACCATAGGCACCGCGCCCGATCATCAGCCCGTCGGCTCCGGACTGCTCCAGCGCCTTTGCGGCATCGTCGACCCCGCAGATATCGCCATTGACGATAACGGGGATGTTCACGGCATCCTTAACCTTGCGGATGAACGACCAGTCGGCGCTCCCCTTGTACATCTGGTTGCGCGTGCGGCCGTGGACCGTGATCATCTTCACGCCCAGATCCTCCGCGATACGCGCCAGTTCCGGCGCGTTCAGGCTGGCGTGATCCCAGCCCATCCGCATCTTCACGGTCACCGGCACGTCGACCGCCTTCACCGTCGCTTCCATCAGTTTCGTCGCCAGCGGCACTTCGCGCATCAGCGCGCTGCCCGCCAGCTGGCCCACGACCTTGCGCACCGGGCAGCCGAAATTGATGTCGATGATCGCCGCGCCATTGCCTTCCTGCAATTTCGCAGCCTCGGCCATGCTCGCCGGATCGCAGCCGACCAGCTGCATCGAAACCGGTTCCTCTATCCGGTCCCAGGCGGCTTTTTGCACGCTCTGGCGGGTTTCGCGGATGGCCGCCTCGCTCGCGATCATCTCTGTCACGTTGAGGCCCGAGCCGTAGCGACGCACCAGCGTGCGGAACGGCATGTCGGTGACGCCCGTCATCGGTGCGAGCACCACGGGCGTTTCGACACCGACGTTGCCGATCTGGATCGGCTTTGGCGCCGAGGGAGGGGGTAGTACGTCAGGCATGGGGAAGCGCGCCAAATAGTGGATTGCCGCCGCCGCCGCAAGCGCGTAGCCCGATCCCGCGATGGCAAACCCCGCAGACACGCCCCGATTTGCCGCGATTATCGTTGCCGCAGGCTCCGGTACCCGCGCCGGCCAGTCGATCCCCAAGCAATATGTCCGCTGGCGCGGCAAGCCCGTGCTGCGCCACTCGGCCGAGGCTTTGCTGGAAGCGGGCGCGACGCATATTGTGATCGCCATTGCCCCCGAGGCGAAAGACATGGCGCGTGACGCCACCGCCGGGCTGGAGAACATCGTGTTCGTCGAAGGCGGGGCGACACGCCGCGCCTCGGTCGCCGCAGGGCTGGAGGCGCTCTCCCACGAAGCCCCCGGCATGGTGCTGATCCACGATGCTGCGCGGCCCCTGCTGCCGCTGGGCGTCGTTGAACGGGTGCTGAGCGCGCTCGAACAGCATCCGGGTGCCATCCCCGCCCTGCCCGTGGTCGATACCATCGCCCGAATGAAAGACGGCCTGATGACGGGGCGGGAGGATCGTACCGCCCTCGCCCGCGTGCAAACCCCGCAGGGCTTCCACTTCGACGATATTCTGGCGGCCCACCGCGCGTGGGATGCCGCAACCGAGCCGACCGACGATGCGCAGGTACTGCGCGCCGCCGGTGGCGAGGTGGCCGTCGTCCAAGGCTCCGAAAAGCTGGCCAAACTCACCTTTCCAGAGGATTTTGCGATGCAGGCCGATTATGCCCGCCCGCCCGTGCGCACCGGGACCGGCTTCGATGTTCACCAGCTGGCCGAGGGCGAAGAGCTGTGGCTTGGCGGGTTGAGGATTGAGCACGACAGAGGCCTTGCCGGGCACAGCGACGCCGATGTCGCGCTGCACGCGCTGGTCGATGCGGTGCTCGGCGCGCTGGGCAATGGCGATATCGGCACGCACTTCCCGCCCAGCGACGAACGCTGGCGCGGTGCGGAGTCAGGCCAGTTCCTCGCCCACGCGGCAAAGCTGGCGAGCGAGGGTGGCTATCGGATCGGCAATCTCGACCTGACGATCATCTGCGAAGAACCCAAGATCGGGCCGCACAAGTATGAAATGCGCGAAAAGATCGCCGATTTCGCCGGTGTTCACATCGACGCTGTCAGCGTAAAGGCGACCACGACCGAAAGGCTGGGCTTCACCGGGCGCGCAGAGGGCATCGCCGCGCAAGCGATCGCGACCCTTATACGGGAGGACTTCACATGAGACTTCACCTTCGACTGGCTGCGAGTGCGGCCGCACTCCTTTCGCTGTCGCAGCCTGCGATGGCGCAGGGCGTGCAGTGCATCGAACCGGCCGACCTTGCCGACGCGACCACCTACACCATCCCGCTGATGCTGCAGAGCGCGCAGGCGAGCTGCGCCGACGTGCTGCGCGCGGACAGTTTCGTGCTGAGCCAGGGCAGCGAATTTGCTGCCCGGTTCGAACCGCTGCGCGATGCGGCATGGCCAGGGACACGGCGCGTTCTGGTCAACGTCATCGAAAACAAGACCGGCGTGGATCGCGCGGCCGCAGAGCAGGCCCCGGCAGATGCGGGCGGGGTGATGCAGATGCTGATGCGCATGGAGGGGGACGAACTACGCCCGTTCCTGGACGCACTCGCAACTCAGATGATCGCCGGCGAGATCAAGCCGCAGACCTGCATGGATATCGAGACCCTGCTGCCCCTGCTCGCCCCCTTGCCGGCGGAGAATTACGGCGCGCTGGTTTCCGCAATCCTCGGACTCGTCGCCGGAGATGCTGACGACGACCTGCCGATCTGCACTGCGGCCAGCCGATGACCGACTCGCTCCTCCCGCAGGATATCGTCGACATGGCGACGCGCGTGGTCGACGCGAACCGTGCCCAAGGGCGCAAGGTCGCGCTGGCGGAAAGCTGCACCGGCGGGCTGGTCTGCGCCGCGATCACCGAAATCGCGGGATCGTCCGAAGTGCTGGACCGTGGCTTCATCACCTATTCCAACGAAGCCAAGATCGAACGGCTTGGCGTCTCGCAGGACATCATCGAAACCTTCGGTGCGGTGTCCATAGCGTGCGTCTG
This sequence comes from Erythrobacter sp., assembly GCA_009993635.1. Taxonomy (GTDB): domain Bacteria; phylum Pseudomonadota; class Alphaproteobacteria; order Sphingomonadales; family Sphingomonadaceae; genus Alteriqipengyuania. The sequence goes on from JAACTC010000005.1 coordinate 400,389, forward strand.
GGCGATGGCGCAGGGTGCGCTGGCGAACAGCGACGCCGATGTAGCCGTCGCAATCAGCGGGGTTGCCGGCCCCGGCGGCGGCACGGCGACCAAGCCGGTGGGCACGGTGGTTTTCGCGCGAGCCTTCCGCGGCGACGAACGCGAGCCCGAGGGCGAACTCAAATCCTTCGGCGAACTCGACCGTGCCGGCGTGCGCCGTCAGGCCACGCTGTGCGCACTGGAGCTGCTGCTGCCATAAAGTTCGTCCGCGCGTTCTTCGAATGCGGTCATCATCCGGCGGAATGCGCGGTCGAAATACGCCCCGGCCAGGGTTTCGAAAATCCTGCTCTTAAACGTGAAATCGACGCAGAACTCGATCTCGCACCCATCCGCCACGGGCTTGAACGTCCAGTCGTTCTTCAGATCGCTCAGCGGTCCGTCGACATAGTGGACGTTGATGCTTTCCGGCCGCGTCTTGATCACTCGCGAGGTGAACTTTTCGCGGATCGCCTTGAAGCCGACCACCATGTCCGCAACCATTTCCGTCTCGCTGTCGGACTGGATGCGGGTCGCGATCACCCAAGGCAGGAAATCGGGATAGTGCTTCACGTCCGCCACCAGATCGAACATCTGCTCGGGCGTGTATGGAAGCGTGCGCGTTTGATGGATTCCGGGCATCAGGCCTGACCGTTACGGGCTGCCTCGCGCGCCAGCCGCTCTTCGCGAGACGCCTTCATCGCAGCAAAGTCGTCGCCCGCGTGATAGCTGGAGCGCGTCAACGGGCTGGCCGCGACCTGCAGGAAGCCCTTCGCGCGCGCGATCGAACCGAACGCGTCGAACGCCTTGGGGGTGACGAAATCTTCCACCTTGGCATGCTTCGGCGTCGGCTGGAGGTACTGCCCCATGGTAATGAAATCGACGCCCGCGCTGCGCATGTCGTCCATCACCTGGTGCACTTCCAGCCGCTGCTCGCCCAGCCCCAGCATGATGCCCGACTTGGTGAAGATCAGCGGATCGTGGACCTTTACCTCCTCAAGCAGGCGCAGCGACGCATAGTAGCGCGCGCCGGGGCGGATCGTGGGATAGAGCCGCGGGACCGTTTCGAGGTTGTGGTTGAACACATCCGGCCCGGCGGCAACAATCGCCTCGATCGCGGGGCGCATCTTGCCGCGAAAATCGGGCGTCAGGATCTCGATGGTGGTATTCGGCGTCTCGCGCCGCAGCGCCTCGATCACCTTCACGAACTGGCCCGCCCCGCCATCGGGCAGGTCGTCACGGTCCACGCTGGTGATGACGATGTGCTCAAGCCCCATCTTGCCCGCCGCGATGGCGACATTCTCCGGCTCCATCGGATCAACCAGCCGGGGCATCCCCGTCTTGACGTTGCAGAACGCACAGGCGCGGGTGCAGACATCGCCCAGGATCATCACCGTGGCGTGCTTCTTTTCCCAGCATTCGCCGATGTTCGGGCAGGCAGCTTCTTCGCACACGGTGTTGAGGCCGAGATCGCGCATCAGTCGGCGCGTTTCCTGATAGCCCTTGCTGACCGGTGCCTTGACCCGAATCCAGTCGGGCTTGCGCTGGCGCGGCTCGCGGTTGTGCTGCGGTTCGGGAGCGGATGAGAGGTCGTTCATGCCCGCCATCTAGGGGTGTAGCCTTGACGAGGCAATGGCGCGGCTTGCCAGCGGCGCGATGGCGGGCCATGTCGCACGCCATGTCTGAACCAGTACTCAAGAATATCGCCCTGCTCATCGATGCGGACAACACCACCCCCGACGGGATCGATCCGGTGCTGACCGTGATGGCCGAGCTGGGGCAGGTGAACATCCGCCGCGCCTACGGCAATTTCGCCAAGGACAACCTCGCCCGGTGGGACAAGATCACCAACAAGTTCGGTATTCGCCCGCAACAGCAATTCGATGTGACCCGCGGCAAGAACGCGACCGACATGGCGATGACGATCGACGCGATCGACCTGCTCTATCAGGGCAAGGTGGACGGGTTCGGGATTATGACATCGGACAGCGATTTCACGCCGCTGGTCACCCGCCTGCGGCAGGACGGGATCATCGTGTACGGATTTGGCGAGGCGAAGACGCCGCTGGCGTTCCAGTCCGTCTGCACGCGCTTCATCGATATCAAGAAACTGATCGCGACCAATGCCGCCGACCGGTCGAACGATCGCCGGAAAGGCCCGGCGCTGCAATCCGAAGTGGTCGACGATGACCTGCTGGAACTGATTACCGCCGCCTATTCCGAGGCGAAGGGCGAAGGCGGCTTCGCGCGGCTTTCGCAGCTGGGCCAGATTGCGGGCAACCGTTCCAGCTTCGATGTGCGCAATTACGGCTTCAAGAGCCTGAAGGAGATGTTCGAATCCTTCGATACCTTCGCGGTCGAAACGCGCGACGACAATCAGATCTACGTCAAACGCCTGCGCTAGTTCGCTTCGCGCAAGAACGAAAAACGGCGCGGGGGGCATGCCCTCCGCGCCGTTCGTTTCTCAGCCCTTAATTCGCGCTGATCAGCTCGCCATCGGCGATGCATCGCCCGACATCTGCTGGCTGATGAACGCCTGCCACAGATTGGCGATCGGCTTGCGGTTGCCGTCGACCTTGGCGAAGGTCGCCTGCGCGGCGGCCATGTCGCCAGCCTCGTACTGCGCGATCCCGAGGCGGGTCAGCGCGGTCGCCTGGTCGACGCCGGGCTTGGTCAGCGCCAGCTCGTACAGATCGGCTGCGGTCGCCGCCTCGCCGAAGTTGAGGTAGGCGTCGGCCGCTGCAAGCACGAGGCCGGCATCGGCGTTCGCACCGCGCGCGTCGCTTTCCAGCGCACCCAGATCGTCGCGCAGGCCTGGCGCGGCATTCTTGGACCCGCTGAGTGCTTCGGAAACGAAAGCGTCGTTGCTGGCGAGCAGTCCGGCATCGACGCCTTCCTGCGTCACCACCAGCACTTCACCCGGCAGACGGCGGAAATTCGCGGCATCGATGTAATCCGCGTAATCGCGCGCGTCGGTCATCGCATCGGCGGCTCGCAGGAGGCGCATGAGATCGAGCAGTTCGGCATCGTTGTACGAGCCGTAGTTGCGCTGCACGCCGATCGCGTTACGCCACGTGGTCTCGCTGGGATAATAGCGCGCCCGCAGCGTTGCGAAGGTCATCGCATCGTCGATCATCTCGTTGTTGTACGCCAGTGCGAAGCCCTGTTCGAGCAGTTCGTCGTCCGGGGTTTCGCCGTTCTGCGTCGCCGCGTTCACCCGCTCCGCGATGAACTTCAGGCCGCCGGCCGGATCTTCGGCGAGCAGATAGGTCTGCGCGATCAGCGTCTCGGCCTCTTCAGCCTCGTAACCGAGCGCAATCGCCTGTTCGAGCCGCTGGCGGGCGGTAGGGTAATCCTTCGCATTGTAGGCCAGCTGGCCACCCACGAAGTAATACTGCGCCTGCGCTTCCTGCGGCACCTTGCCGCTTTCCAGCATCATGCCCATGCCGCGGCTGGCGTCGGAATAGTTCTTCAGATCGAGTGCGGTGTTGTACAGCATGCTGCCGTAGACGTTCCGGTCATCGGCTGTCTGCACGGTGCCTTCGATGCCCTTCAGCTGCTGCAGGATGGCCGCCTTGTCGGCGCCTTCCGCCTTGGCTGCTTCCTGAATCGGAAGGAACGCCTCGATGAACTCCTCGGAATTCTTGGCCTCGGCCTTTTCTTCCTTCTTATCCTTCTTGGCATAAGCAGGGGCGTCGAAAGCGGTCACGCCGAACGCGCCAACGCTCATGATCGCGGCGGCGATAGCGATTTTGGAAGCCCGGCGCGTTGCGGGTGCGAAAAAAGCCATAAATTCTCTCCTTTTTGGGCCGCGATTGCCGCGGCCTCGGGTTGTCCCGTGTTCAATGAGGATAACGCGCGGCCCTATGCGCTAGTGCCACGCCATCGTCCAGATAGTGCCGAAACCCGGTTTAACCGTGGTTGAATGGCAACATACCCGATCCTTCATCCCGATCCCGCCTAAAATGTGGAAAAAGCGCGCGTCCAGCCCTATCTGACCACCGGGTTGCTGGCACCTTGGGCCGCCTTGCTCTAGCCTGCTCCCTTCACGCAAAGTCGCACCCTCAATAACCTAACCGAGCGGACATTCTTTGACCGACGAGACCGACACCCTGACCCCGCCCAGCCCGATGGGCGAGTATGATCGCATCGACATCGTCGATGAAATGAAGACCAGCTATCTCGATTACGCGATGAGCGTGATCGTGAGCCGCGCGCTGCCCGATGTGCGCGACGGGTTGAAGCCGGTTCACCGCCGCATTCTCTATGCCAGCCAGGAAGGCGGCTTCGTCGCCGGGCGGCCCTATCGCAAGAGCGCGAAGATCGTCGGCGACGTGATGGGTAACTACCATCCGCACGGCGACAGCGCGATCTACGATGCGCTCGCCCGGATGACGCAGGACTGGTCAATGCGCGTGCCGCTGGTCGACGGCCAGGGCAACTTCGGCAGCATGGATCCCGATCCGCCCGCCTCGATGCGCTATACCGAGGCGCGGCTGGCCAAGGTCGCCAACGCCCTGCTCGACGATCTCGACAAGGATACGGTCGACTTCGCGGACAACTACGATGGTTCGACGCGCGAACCGACCGTGCTTCCGGCTGGCTTCCCCAACCTGCTGGTCAATGGCGCGGGCGGCATCGCGGTCGGCATGGCGACCAACATCCCGCCGCACAATCTGGGTGAAGTGATCGACGGCTGTCTTGCCTTCATCGCCAACCCGTCGATCACCACCGAAGAACTGATCGAATATATTCCCGGCCCCGATTTCCCCACGGCGCCGCTGATCCTGGGCCAGTCTGGCGCGCGTTCCGCCTACATGACCGGGCGCGGATCGATCATGATGCGTGCCCGGCACGAGATCGAGACCGGGCGCAACGACCGGCAGAGCATCGTGCTCACCTCGATTCCCTACCAGGTCGGCAAGAACATGCTGGTCGAACGCATCGCCGAGGCCGCGAAGGACAAGCGGATCGAAGGCATTTCGGACATCCGCGACGAATCCAGCCGCGAAGGCGTACGCGTGGTCGTGGACCTGAAACGCGATGCCTCGCCCGAAGTCGTGCTCAACCAGCTATGGCGCTACTCGCCGGCGCAGGCGAGCTTCCCCGCAAACATGCTGGCAATTCGCGGCGGACGGCCCGAAGTGCTCGCGCTGCGCGACATCATCCAGGCGTTCATCCAATTCCGCGAACAGGTCATCACGCGGCGCACCAAGTTCGAGCTGAACAAGGCGCGCGACCGGGCACACATCTTGCTCGGCCTGGTGGTCGCGGTGTCGAACCTCGACGAAGTGGTCGCGATGATCCGCGGGTCGGGCAATCCGGCGGAAGCGCGTGGCAAGCTGCTCGCCAAGCAATGGCCGATCGGCGATATCGCCCAGTATATCGAGCTGGTCGAGGCGATCGACGTATCGAGCGAGCAGGAAGGCGGCACCTACCGCCTGTCCGAAAAGCAGGTGAAGGCGATCCTCGAACTGCGGCTTCACCGACTGACCGCGCTGGGTCGCGACGAGATCGGCGACGAGCTGAAGGAGCTGGCGACCAAGATCGAATATTACCTTTCGATCCTGGCCGACCGCCGCAAGCTCTATCAGGTGATGCGCGAAGAACTGCAGGCGATCCGCGACCAGTACGCGACGCCGCGCGTCAGCGAAATCGCACCCGCGTGGGACGGTCTGGAAGACGAAGACCTGATCGAGCAGGAAGACATGGTCGTCACCGTCACCCACGGCGGCTACATCAAACGTACCCCCCTGCACGCTTTCCGCGCGCAGGCACGCGGCGGCAAGGGCCGCAGCTCGATGGCCACCAAGGACGAGGATGCGGTGGTCGAAATGTTCGTCACCAGCACCCACAACCCGGTGCTGTTCTTCACCAACACGGGCCGGGTCTATCGCCTGAAGGTGTGGAAGCTGCCCGAAGGCAGCCCGACCACCAAGGGCCGGCCAATGGTCAACCTGCTGCCGCTGGGCGAGGACGAACGCGTCACCAACGTGCTGCCCCTGCCGCAGGACGAGGCCGAGTGGAGCAAGCTCAACATCGTGTTCGCCACCGAGCAGGGCATGGTTCGCCGCAACTCGATGGATGCGTTCACCAGAATCCCGTCTAACGGGAAATACGCGATGGGCTTCGTCGAGGACAGCGGCGACCGGCTGATCGGCGTGCGTCTGCTGAACGAGGACCAGGAAATATTCCTCGCCTCCGACGCGGGCAAAGCCATCCGCTTCGCCGCGACCGACGCGCGCGAAACCAAGAGCCGCACCGGCATCGGTGTGCGCGGCATGAAGCTGAAGGAAGGCGACAAGGTCGTCAGCCTCGCCGTGCTCCATCCGCTGGCACACGACATGGAAACGCGCGAGGCGTATCTGCGCGGCGCGGTGTGGAAGAACAACGACAACGAGCACACGCTCGACGCCGATGTTGCGGCCGAGATGGAGGAGAACGAAGAGTTCATCCTCACCCTCACTGCCAATGGCTACGGCAAGATTTCCTCGGCCTACGAATACCGCACCATCGGGCGCGGCGGCCAGGGCATCACCAATATCGGCGAGCCGAGCGACACCATGCGCAACGGCCCGGTCGTCGCCAGCTTCCCCGTGCGCCACGGCATGCAGCTGATGCTGGTGACCGATCAGGCCAAGCTGATCCGCCTGCCGATCGATTTCCGCCATCTGATCCCCGACGGGTTCGAGAACCACAAGGGCTGGTCGATCTATGGCCGCAGCTCTTCGGGCGTGAAGGTATTCGATGTCGCCAAGGGCGAGCAGATCGTCGGCGCGGCGCGGATCGACGAGGATGCGGACCCGGAGAACGATGCCGAGGCCGCGATCATGGACGAGCGCATGGCGCGTGAGGATCAGACGACTTCGCCCCACACCACGCTCGACCGCGACGATCCGCCGCCGACCGACGTGTAGGCTTTAGCGCCCGGTCCAAATCGGATTGGCGGGTCGTCTCTATCGACGAAACCGGCGCAGTGTCTGCACCACGCCGGTGGCGATCATCAGCTGGCCGACATAATAGGTCGGCCACACCAGCAGGTCGGGCAGCGGCGCGAGGTCGATCGGGCCCACACGGCTGAAGATCAGCCAGTCCGAGAACACGAAGAATAGCGCCCCCAGCCCCACCCGCCATTGCGGGAACAGGCTGAGCCATGCGGCCATCGCCATGCCGCCCAGTGCCACGCCGTAGATGCCGATCGTCCAGTCTCCGCTCAGCAGGAGACAACCGACCGGCACTGCAAGGAGCAATCCGAGCGACGCCCATTTGCGCGCGACGCTGGGCTCGGGCCGAAGGTGGCGGCGATAGAACAGGATCGCAGCGACATGGCTCGCCGCAAAGGCGATTCCCCCGGCCATCAAAGACAGCTGGATTGCCGCGTCGCCAACCGCGCTCAGCGCCAGTGCGAGGACGAAGAGCCCGGCGCGCAGGCCCCTGGTCCGCTGGGCTGCATAGACTGCAAGAAAGCCCACCGCCGATGCCTTGATCCCCATCACCCAGAGGCCGCCCAGCGCGCTTTCATCCAGCAACGGATACGCAATGCCCGCGATCAGGCTGAGCGCGAGCCATGGGCGATGTTGGACGAGTGCGCGGCGAGCCATTGCACGCCATTTAACGAGAGGCTCCGCCAATCGCCACCGTGCTTTGAATTTTTGCCGATCAGCGCCTAGGTGCGGCCCATGGCACACGACGTACACATCATCGGCGGCGGGCTCGCGGGCAGCGAGGCAGCATGGCAACTGGCGCAGGCGGGGATCAAGGTCCGCCTGTCCGAGATGCGCGGCAGCGGAGAGATGACGCCCGCGCACCAGACCGATGGGCTGGCAGAACTGGTCTGCTCCAACTCCTTCCGATCCGACGACAGCGACAAGAACGCGGTCGGCCTGCTGCACGACGAGATGCGGCGGCTGAATTCCATCGTGATGGCGGCGGGCGAGGAGGCGCGCGTCCCCGCAGGCAGCGCAATGGCAGTCGACCGCGACGTGTTTTCCGCCCGCGTCGAGCGGATGCTGAGCGAGCACCCCAATGTCACCATCATACGCGAACGGGTCGATACGCTGCCCGACGCTGGCCTTACCATCGTGGCGACCGGGCCGCTCACCGCGCAGACACTGGCCGACAGCATCGTGTCCGCGACCGGCGAAGACCGGCTGGCCTTCTTCGATGCCATCGCGCCCATCGTGCACCGCGATTCCATCGACATGAGCAAGTGCTGGATCCAGTCGCGCTGGAACAAGCGGACCGAGGCCAGCAACGAAGATGGCGACTACATCAACTGCCCGATGACGAAGGACCAGTACGAGGCCTTCGTGCAGGCGCTGGTCGATGGCGAGAAGACCGAATTCAAGGAATGGGAGGCCGACACCCCCTATTTCGATGGCTGCATGCCGATCGAGGTGATGGCATCGCGCGGGGTCGAGACGCTGCGCTATGGCCCGATGAAGGGCGTCGGGCTGGATAATCCCTACGACACGACCGAGGAACACCCGCAGGGCCGCTGGCCCTATGCCGTGGTGCAGCTGCGGCAGGACAACAAGCTGGGCACGCTGTGGAACATGGTCGGCTTTCAGACCAAGCTGAAATACGGCGCGCAGGCGGACCTTTTCCGCACCATTCCCGGTTTGGAGAACGCCGAATTCGCGCGGCTGGGCGGGCTGCACCGCAACACCTTCATCAACTCGCCGCTGGTGCTCGACCGTCAGTTACGGCTTCGCAATGCGCCCCATATCCGGTTCGCCGGGCAGATCACGGGCTGCGAAGGCTATGTCGAAAGCGCCGCGCTGGGCCTGATGGCGGGGCTGATGACCGCTGCGGAGCATCGCGGCGAAGACTGGTCCCCTCCCCCCGCGACCACCGCGCTGGGCGCGCTGCTGAGCCATGTGACGGGCGATGCGGAGGCGGAGACGTTCCAGCCGATGAACGTCAATTTCGGCCTGTTCCCGCCGCTGCACGAGGTGAAGAAGAAACAGCGTAAAGAGGCCTACACCAGCCGGGCGAAGGCCGATCTGGGGCAATGGATCGCCCAGCGCGAGCGGGTGCCCGCCTAGCAGTCGCAGCGTGGACGTGCGCGCCGCTTCGGCGCGGTCGTCGCAAATTCGGCCTGGCTCAGCACGCGGTCGCCATCGGCATCGGCCCCGTCGAACTTGTCGGCCGTGGTCACCGCCCACTCCTCGAACGTCAGCAGGTTGTTGCCGTCCTTGTCGAGCTTGCGGAACGCATTCGTCCGGCTCGATAGCATCTCGTTGCGCGTGATCTTGAGATCGCGGTTGCGATCGTAGCGGAAGAAGCGGCGCTGTTCGCGCGTCAGCTCGGTCGCTTGCGGCGGCGCAGGGCCGGTCAGATCGGCGGCATCCGCTCGCGGCAGATCGGGCTCACCGGAATGATCGGCAGGTTCGGGCGGTGGCGGCGGTGCCGCCTGTTCGACCTGCGCACGGCCCTGCCACCAGAAAATGCCTACCCCTGCCAGCACCAGAGCCAGCACGGCCCCCAGAACAATGCGATTCATCGCCCCCTCCCCTTGCGGGTCAGGAGCCTAGCATACCCGCGCGCACCGCGGCGAGGAAATCGGCAGGGCCGGACAGGATGGGCCTGCCGGTCCGCAGGCTGCGGCGGCCCAGCGCACCCAGCACTGCCATTGGCCGCAAGGCACCTGGCAGGCGCTCCCCCGTGCCGGAGAGCCGCGCGCGCGCAACGTCCCTCACCCGCTGTGCGTCGACTGGCTCGGAGCAATGCTGCGCCAGGTCGGCGCAGGACCACGCTTGCGCGGCCTCTCTGGGTGTTCCGGAATCTCCAGCGTCAAGCGCGCGTGCCGCCAACGCCCATGCATCCGCCCGTCCTTCGGCAAAGGCGAAGATGGCCCCTTCGGTCAGCGGACCTTCCGCCAGCAGCCCTTCCCAGCCATCGACCAGCGTTGCCAATCGCGAAACGTCCGCATCCCACGCCGCTAGCCGCGCCAGAAGCGGCTCCCCCTTGGGCCAGTCGCCGCGATCCTGCGCGAAGCGATCGCGCCACCACGCCAGCTTCATCTGCGCAATGATCGGCTCACTCGCCTGCCGCACCGCATCGGCCAGCCGCCGGTCCAGCGCGAACAGGTCTTCCAGAACGGGACGCGACTCCTGCCGGGCATAGGCCATCGCCAGAGTGATGGCCGGATCGTCGGCCTGGCCTGGTGCCGGTTGAGGGGATGTGCGCGCCATGCCACGCAGATGCGCGGCTCTTAACCTCGCTTCAACCCCGATCTGCCAAATCCTCGTGACCGCGATCCCTGTTTGGAGCGCGGCGAAGTCGGCTGGACGCAGGTCCGCCTTGGGGCACGCATACGAGGATAAGGACAAAAGTGAATTTTCTGACCCGTCTGCGTCGCGACGCAAGGGGCAATACCCTGGCCATCGTGGCCGCTGCGCTGGTGCCGCTAATCGCAATGATCGGCAGCGGCGTGGACATGAGCCGCGCCTACATGGTCGAATCGCGGCTGCAGCAGGCGTGCGACGCTGGCGTGCTCGCCGGGCGCAAGGAAATGGCCGACGGCCGCTGGTCGACCGCTGCGCGCACTGCCGCAGAGGAATATTTCAACGTGAACTTCGCGTCCGACTATCTCGGATCGCAGAGCGTCAGCTTCACACCGACAAATCCGACAGGAACCACCAGCGTTCGCGGGGTCGCATCGGCCAACCTGCCCACCGTCATCATGACCTTCTTCTCGATCGCCGATATGGACATCTCGGTATCGTGCGAAGCCAAGTTCGACATCGCCAATTCCGACATCACGTTCGTGCTCGATACGACCGGTTCGATGGCGTGCCCCAGCGACGCCAATGATGACGCGTGCTCGGGCTATTGGTCCAAGTATGGCGGGCAGGAAGGAAAAAGCTACGGGAGCTATTCGAGGACGTCGCGGATGAGCGCGCTGAAAAGCGCGATGGACGGGTTCTACACCACGCTCAAATCCGCCGCATCGACCAGCGGCGCCCGCATCCGCTATTCGTTCGTGCCCTACACGGGGACGGTCAATGTCGGCCGCCTGCTGCCGGCAAACTATATTGCCGACAGCGCCGCCTACCAATCGCGCAAATACGAACTTGTGCGGAGCCAGCCTGCCGAAACCGTGGTGCACTTCCAGAGCCGCAGCAGCGCCTATACCTGGAACTGCGGGCTCTATTCGGGCGTGTGGCACGGCACACGGATCTACGGCCGATACGATAACGGATATGGCGGCTGCATCTGGGACGATTACCATCCCGCTGAAAATATTTACGAGACAGTCTACAAGCGCGTCGTCCACCCGACGAATGTCTACAAAACGTTTTCCTGGACCAGCGATCCGACCGGCTCGGGCCTGAGCAGTTCGATCTGGGGTGGCTGCATCATGGAGCGCGATACCGTCGCCTCCGGATCGATCAGCTACAGCACCGGCACTCGCAGCTTTTCGCCCAACGGCCTGTATGATCTCGACATCGACAGCGCGCCGACCAGCGAAGCCACCAAATGGCGGCCTTACTGGCCCGAAGTCAGCTTCTACCGCAACCTGAACACGACCGAGACGTCATCCGGCTCCAGCCCACAGACCAGCTGCCCATACGAGGCGCGCCTGCTGGCCGAGTATTCAACGCTCAAGACGTTTCAGGACTACAACAAGAACCTCGTGCCCGATGGCGGTACCTACCACGATATCGGGCTTCTCTGGGGTGCTCGGCTGAGTTCGGAAAACGGCATTTTTGCCAGCAATGTCGCCGCTCCGGCGCTCAACAGCGGGTATGTGAGCCGCCACATCATCTTCATGACCGATGGCCAGCTGGACCCGGGCGACACCTACTACAACGCCTACGGGATCGAGCGGCACGATGGCCGGATCACGGGCATGTCGACCTCGACCAATCAGAACTCGATCATAGCCGAACAGCGGACACGCCACACGAACCGCTACAAGCAGCTGTGCAAGGCCATCAAGGCAAAGGGCATCCGCCTGTGGGTCGTCGCGTTCAACACCACGCTGACATCCGAGATGACCGACTGCGCAAGCCCGAACAGCAGTTTTACCGCAGACAACGCAGCCAGCCTCAACGAAGCCTTTCAGGACATTGCCGAACAGGTTGCAGATCTGAGGCTGACCGATTGATGCGCGATATGCCTCGTCTTGTCCGATCGCTTCGCCGCGACGAGTACGGCGCGACGCTGGTAGAGTTCGCGATCATCGCGCCCACCTTCATGATCATGTTGATGGGGGCGTTCGATCTGGGCCACCAGGTTTACCTGCGCGCGGTCATGAACGGCGCGATCCACGAGGCCGCGCGGGAGTCCACCCTGGAGACCGGGCCCGGCTCCAAGGCAGCGATCGATAACATGGTGGAGACGCGGGTGAAGCGTCTGGCCAAGGATGCGAAGGTCGATTTCGATCGCAAGAGCTATTACGATTTTACCGATGTGCAACGCGCCGAGGCGATTAACGAGAACGGCACCGCGAATGGCCGGTGCGACAGCGGCGAAACCTTCGAAGACGAAAACGGCAACGGCACCTGGGATTCGGACGTTGGCACGGAGGGTTTCGGCAGCGCGCGCGACATCGTGATGTACACGGTGTCCGTCACCTATGATCGCCTGTTCCCGCTCTACGGCCTCATCGGCATGGAGCAGCAGACCACCATGGAATTCAGCACGGTGCTCAAGAACCAGCCTTACGCGCAGCAGGGAGAAAAGGCGCAACCGGAGACCAAACCATGCGCCTGACCCTCCCCCGCTTTCCGCGCCTGCGCTCCTTCGCGCGCCGGCTTCGCGGCGAGGATAAGGGCCTCGCGCTGATAGAATTCGCGCTCAGCCTGCCGGTGTTCCTTGGCCTTGGCATGTTCGGGGTGGAGGTCGCCTATTTTGCGGTGACCAGCATGAACGTCAGCCAGATTTCGCTGACCGTGGCGGATAATGCCGCGCGCATGGGCCAGACTTCGACGAGCAGCACGACCAAGACGATCTATCGCTCGGACCTGAATTCGCTTTTCGCGGGAGCCACCAAGCAGGGCGAAGCGATCGACTTCATGGAACACGGCCGGGTGGTAGTCTCCAGCCTCGAGACTGTCGGCTCGCTCGACAAGCAGCTGATCCGCTGGCAGCGATGCAGCGGCGATGCTACCTCCTACAGTTCCAGCTACGGACCGGAGCTGACCAGCGAGGTGCTCGATCCCAGCTTTATCGGCATGGGGCCTGCGGGCGAGGAAATCCGCGCGCCCGTTGGCGATGCCGTTATGTATGTCGAGGTGTTCTACGAATACCAGGGCCTGTTCGGCGACATGTTCATCGGCAACAGGGTCATCAGTTACGAGGCCGCGTTCCCCATTCGCGACGACCGGAACCTTGCGTCAGGTGTGGCGGATGATGGCGCGGACGATCCCGTCTGCGCGCCCGCGCCCGCGCCGGCTCCATCGCCTTATCGCGACAATGCCGCACCGGGAGTCTGTCATACGACCAGGCACGATGGCTATCACTGCCACTGACGTCTTCGTAATCGCCGAAGGTAGCTAGCCGCCGGAGCATCTCGCCCCGCCTGCGGCCGTTTATTCCTCGATGTAGCAGACCTTCTTCGCCGCTTTGATGATAGACGCGGTGTCGATCAGTGCCATTGCCTCCAAGTTCGCGGCGTAAGGCAGGGGGACATCCGCGTTGTTGACCCGCGTCACCGGCGCATCGAGATGGTCGAAGCCATCCTCCATGCAGATCGCGACGATTTCGCTCGCGATGGAGCAGGTCGGCCAGCCCTCTTCGGCGACCACCATGCGGTTGGTCTTCTTGAGGCTTTCCAGCACGGTTTCCTTGTCGAGCGGGCGCAGCGTGCGCAGGTCGATCACCTCCGCATCGATGCCCTGTCCGGCGAGCTCCTCCGCCGCCTCCAGCGCCAGGCCGACCGCGATCGAATAGCTGACGATGGTCACATCGCTGCCTTCGCGCACGATCCGTGCCTTGCCGATCGGCAGTACGTAATCGTCAAGTTCGGGCACGTCGAAGCTGCGTCCGTAGACCAGTTCGTTTTCAAGGAACACGACCGGGTCTTCGCTGCGGATGGCGGCCTTCATCAGGCCCTTCGCGTCGGCGGCGTCATAGGGCGCGATCACGATCAGGCCCGGCACGCTGGCGTACCAGGGGCCGTAGTTCTGGCTGTGCTGCGCCCCTACGCGCGCCGCCGCGCCATTCGGACCGCGAAACACGATCGGGCACCGCATCTGGCCGCCCGACATGTAATTGGTCTTCGCGGCCGAGTTGATGATGTGGTCGATCGCCTGCATCGCGAAGTTGAAGGTCATAAATTCGACGATCGGGCGCAGGCCGCCCATCGCAGCGCCCGTGCCAAGGCCGGCAAAGCCATATTCGGTGATCGGAGTGTCGACCACGCGCTTGGCACCGAATTCGTCGAGCAGGCCCTGCGTGACCTTGTAGGCGCCCTGATATTCGGCGACTTCCTCGCCCATCACGAACACGCGTTCGTCGCGGCGCATTTCCTCGGCCATCGCATCGCGCAAGGCTTCGCGCACGCTGGTCGAGACCATGTTTGTGCCTTCGGGGATCGCGGGATCGCTGGCGGGGGAGCGGGTCGGCTTTTCCGCCGTCTCGGTCACTTCGGCTTCGGAGGGCTCCTGGCCGACATCCTTGCCCTCGCCCTCAACGTCGTCCTTCTCGTCGCTCGACTCAGCGGCAGATGCGGAAGGCGCTTCGACATCGCCGACATCCTCGCCCTCGTCGGCCATCATCGCAATTACCGCGCCGACAGCGACGCCTTCTGTGCCTTCATCGACCAGGATTTTCGCCAGCGTGCCTTCATCGACCGCTTCGAATTCCATCGTCGCCTTGTCGGTCTCGATCTCGGCGATGATGTCGCCGATCTCGATCTTGTCACCTTCGGACTTGAGCCATTTGGCGAGTGTGCCTTCCTCCATCGTGGGGGAAAGCGCGGGCATCTTCAGTTCGGTGGCCATCGCTCAATACTCCTCCACCAGAACATCGGTGTAGAGTTCGGCAGCCTCCGGCTCGGGAGAATTTTCGGCAAAGTCGGCCGCTTCGGAAACGCGCGTACGAATGCCCTTGTCGATGTCTTTCAACGCGTCCTCGCTCTTGCCCTTTTCGATCAGCGTCTTCTTGATCCGCTCGATCGGGTCGTGATGTTCCTTCTGGTCCTGCACCTCTTCGCGGGTGCGGTATTTCGCAGGGTCGGACATCGAGTGCCCGCGATAGCGATAGGTGTTGCACTCCATGAGCACCGGGCCGTTGCCCTCGCGGATGTGCTTGAACGCGACCTCCGCCGCCTGGCGAACTTCCAGCACGTTCATCCCGTCCACTTCCATGCCCGGAATGCGGAAGCTCGTGCCGCGCCGATAGAACCGCGTTTCCGCGCTGGACCGCTTGGTCGCGGTGCCCATCGCATACTGGTTGTCCTCCACCACGAAGCAGATCGGCAGGTTCCACAGGGCGGCCATGTTGAACGCCTCGTACACCTGGCCCTGGTTGGCTGCGCCGTCGCCGAAATAGGCCAGCGTCAGCCCGCCATCCTCGTTATACTTGTGCGCAAAGGCGAGGCCCGCACCCAGCGGCACCTGCGCGCCCACGATGCCGTGCCCGCCATAAAACTTATGCTCGGTGCTGAACATGTGCATCGAGCCGCCCTTGCCCTTCGAAATGCCCGCTTGGCGCCCGGTCAGTTCGGACATGATCACATTGGGATCAATCCCGTAGGCGAGCATGTGGCCATGATCGCGATAGCCGGTGATGACCGAATCCCGGTCGTTATCGAGCGCGGACTGCAGGCCGATGGCGACCGC
Organism: Erythrobacter sp.; assembly: GCA_009993635.1. GTDB lineage: Bacteria > Pseudomonadota > Alphaproteobacteria > Sphingomonadales > Sphingomonadaceae > Alteriqipengyuania. The sequence goes on from JAACTC010000005.1 coordinate 416,198, forward strand.
TTCCTGCCCGATATACAGGTGGCAGAACCCGCCGATCAGGCCGAGACCATAGAGCTGGCCCGCGCGTTCCTCGAACCGGCGGATCAGCAGCATCTGCTCGTAGAAATGCAGCATCTGCTCTTCGCTGGCATCGAAGGTCTTGTTCTTCTCGAACTCCTCCTGCAGCGACTTCAGCGCGAAATCGGGATCGTCGATCGCAGCCAGATTCCCGGCATCCGGGGTTTTCGTCTTCGCAGCGGGTTTCTTGGCCAAGGGGTACTCCTTCACACGGGCAGCTTCGCGGGGCCGTCACGGGTTCGTAAATGGCGTGACGACGCCCATGACGTAACGTCCGTCGGCTTGCAACGGTTTCAAGGGCGATGAAATCGAATGCACGATGGCAGGCTGTGCGCAATTCGCGCCAGCACCACCGGCGGCTCAACGCGCCGGTTCTGCCTTCGGCTTGGGCAGGATCACCTCGTCGGGATGCACGACGTTGAGGTTACGACGCATCATCTCGACCACCATGTCGGGGTCGGCATTGTCCGGATCGAGCGCCTCGACGCGCTGTCTCAGGTCGTCGCGATGCATTTGCAGCTTGGCGATCCGCGCCTCGCGCTGGGCCAGCGCGTTCGAGGCATCGCTCCACGCGAAAATCCCGCTCGGCCCGGCAATAGCCATGCCGCCCATCAACAACAGGGCAGCCAGCGCCAGCCCCTGCGTGATCCGTTCACGCCGGGCCGCGCGACCCTGTTTGGAAAGAGGTTTGCGGGCGATGTTCATGCATCCTCTTGAATCACAGGCGAGTCCGCGAAACAAGTCCAAAGTGCACAAGCGCGATCGAACCGGCCCTCTTCAAATGCTACGCTACGGAACACAGGTGCTTGCGCAGCCGTTGATCGATTGACAGGCGAGCCCGGCAGACCTAGCCCCGGCGCATTCCCCCGGGGGCGCGACCGCTTCAGGTTTACGCAGCCCGCCACGCAACATCGCACTAGCAAGGAGGATGCCGAAAATGGCCGACCTTTTTGAAAATCCCGTTGGTCTCGACGGGTTCGAGTTCGTCGAATTCTGCGCTCCCGAAAAGGGCGTGCTGGAACCCGTGTTCCAGGCCATGGGCTTCACCCATGTGGCCAACCATCGCTCCAAGGACGTGCAGCTCTGGCGGCAGGGCGGGATCAACCTGATCACCAATTACGAACCGATGAGCGCCGCGTGGTATTTCGCGCGCGAACACGGGCCGAGCGCATGCGGCATGGGCTTCCGCGTGAAGGATGCCTCGCAGGCCTGGGCGAAGCTGATGGATGCCGGTGCGGAGCCGGTCGATACCCAGACCGGGCCGATGGAACTTTCCATCCCCGCGATAAAGGGCATCGGCGGCGCGCTGATCTACATCATCGATCGCTATGCCGATGAAGGCGAAAATGGCCTGTCGATCTACGACATCGACTTCGAATATCTCGACGGCGTCGAAAAATATCCCGAAGGCGCAGGCTTCCAGCGGATCGACCACCTGACGCACAACGTCTACGGCGGGCGGATGGCCTATTGGGCCGACTGGTACGAGAACCTGTTCAACTTCCAGGAGATCCGCTTCTTCGACATCAAGGGCGAATATACCGGCCTCACCTCCAAGGCGCTGACCGCGCCCGACGGCAAGATCCGCATTCCGCTGAACGAGGAAGCCAAGGGCGGCGGCGGCCAGATCGAGGAGTTCCTGCGCGAATTCAACGGCGAAGGCATCCAGCACATTGCGCTGATCTGCGACGATCTGATCGCCGCATGGGACAGGCTCAAGGAATTCGGCGTGCCGTTTATGACCGCACCGCCCGAAACCTATTACGAGATGCTGCCCGAACGCCTGCCCGATCATGGCCAGCCGGTGGACGAGCTGAAAGCACGCGGCATCCTGCTTGACGGCACGACCGAAGGTGGCAATCCGCGCCTGCTGCTGCAGATCTTTGCAGAAGCGCAGGTCGGCCCGGTGTTCTTCGAATTCATCCAGCGCAAGGGTGACGAAGGTTTCGGCGAAGGCAACTTCAAGGCGCTGTTCGAAAGCATGGAGCGCGATCAGGTGCGCCGCGGCGTGCTCAATGTCGAGGACGCCAAGACCGTTTCGGAACCGGCCGAGTAAGCACTCCGGTTTAGCAAATCCGTTCGGGCTGAGCTTGTCGAAGTCCTGCTCTTCTTTCGAGAGCGACGGCTATGAAGAAATACAGCCCTTCGACAAGCTCAGGGCGAACGGTTGTGAGTTTGTTGCAATGACCGAACACCCCATCGCGCTCGGCGGCGTTCACCACGCCGCCTATCGCTGCAAGGACGCAAAAGAGACCGTCGAATGGTACGAAAAGGTGCTTGGTATGGAATATACCAGTGCCTTTAGCGAGGATCACGTGCCCTCTACAGGGGAGTACGATCCGTACATGCACGTCTTCCTCGATGCGGGGAACGGCAACATCCTCGCCTTCTTCGAACTGCCCAACCAGAAGGATATGGGCCGGGACGAGAATACGCCTATCTGGGTGCAGCACCTTGCCTTCAAGGTGGCGGACGAAGACGCGCTGTTGGCGGCGAAGGCGCACATCGAGGGCCTCGGCATCGACGTGCTCGGCCCCACGCACCACGGTATATTCAAGTCGATCTACTTTTTCGATCCCAACGGCCACCGCGTCGAACTGGCGGCCGACATCGGCACCGACGAGCAGTATGCGGAGCTGAAGCGTGTCGCCATGCCGATGCTCGACGAGTGGAGCGAAACGAAGAAGGCTCCGCAACATGCGGCGTGGCTGCACGAACTTGCGCGCGAAGAACACGCCAAGGCGAAGGCCGCCGAGGAACCCGATCTGCCCTGAATTTTCGGAACCGTCCCCGTTTCAGCGCCGTTAATGGCGCAAAACGGGGAATTCCATGAGCACACCGACGACCACGCCCTCTGGCGAGACTTACGATCAGACCGTCAACACGCTGGCCACTCTGCAGGACCAGCTGGTCGACATGGCGGAAGGCTTCATCCGTGCCCTGCCCAATTTCGCGATCGCGATCGTCATCCTGATCGTGACGTGGATCGTGGCGCGCATGGCAGTCGGCATGGCGAAGAAGGGCATCGGCAAGACCGACATGCGCCCCAGCCTGAAAAACCTGATCGACACGGTTCTGAAGCTGGGCGTCTGGATCATCGGGCTGATGATCGCGCTGATCGTGGTGATGCCGGGAATGACGCCCGCCAGCCTGATTGCAGGGCTTGGCATCGGCGCGGTCGCCATCGGCTTCGCCTTTCAGGATATCTTCGAGAACTTCCTCGCAGGCGTGCTGATCATGCTGCGTGAGAAGATGCGCATCGGCGATGTGATCGAATGCGACGGCATCATGGGCAAGGTGGAGCATATCACCCTGCGCGAAACGCATGTGCGCAAGTTGTCTGGCGAAGTCACGCTGGTGCCCAACTCGATCCTGTTCAAGAACCCGGTCGAGATCCTGACGGACGATACGATGCGGCGGCACGAAGTGGTCGCGGGCGTATCCTACGATACCGATCTGGACCATGCGGCCCACATCATCCGGCAGGCGGTGGAAAGCGTCGACGAGGTCGATGTCGACAAGGGCATCGATGTATTCGCGCAGGAGTTCAATTCCAGCAGCGTCGACTTCAACGTGCGCTGGTGGGCCGGTTCCACCCCGCGCAACATGTGGGAAAGCAAGGACAAGGTCATCCGGGCAATCAAGCGTGCGCTGGACGACGAGGGGATCGAGATCCCGTTCCCCTACATCACCCACACCTTCAAGGAGCGCGTCCCGCTGGGCCGCGAACCGGGCGAAACCGTCAGCGAAGCTTAGATCAGCGCCTGGCGGCTATCGCACGGCCGCCAGGTCTTCCAGAAAATCGTGGATGCGCTGCGCGTTGACGCCCAGATCGCCCATGCCCACGCGGCTGACCGAACGCATGTCGACCAGCGTGCGGTCGGCGCCGTCGGGCCGGGCGCGGATCACCACCTCGTCTTCGAACCGGATGTACGAGGCATAGGCCGTCGCCTCCAGCCGCCCCCCTACGGGATCGACCGCACGGATCGTCCATCCGCGTTCCTTCGCCAGTTTTTCCGCATCGAGGATGGTCTGCTCTACCGACCGATCGAGCACCACGCTGCGAAGGTCGGGGTAGGCGGATTTGTGGAGGGCCACCCATTCCTTCGGCCCATCGAGGCCGCGCAGATTGTCGTCAGGCAGCGTGATCGCCTCGAACTGCGGCACATCGGCGAGGTCGGTGGTCGCATCGTGGATCATCGGTGCGTCCGCCGCCATCGCGACGCGAATTCCCAGGGATCCCACGAAGCCCGCTGCGAACAGGAACCCGATCAGTGCCGCACGCCGCGCCGGCCACCCTGCCCGCCAGTTGAGGATCAGCGCGATGATCGCGATCACCAGCGCGCCCACCACCACCGGAACCGACTGGTACAGGTAACCGAACCCCTCCAGCTTGCCGATCCGGTCGACCCGCGCCAGCGTCATCCCGGTAAAGGCATAGATCGTCGCCCCGACCGCGAGGATCAGCGCGAGCCATGAAAGGCCTCTGGTAAATTTGTGCGTCATGTATTCCCCCGAATTGAGCCCCGCCCATAGCGTGAGGATCGCGCGCCGTGAATGGCTCCCGTTAGGCGTGGCCCGGAAATGATGCCACGGGGAAGAAGGCTATGCCGAGCCATTCGCGCAATATCTTTCGGAACGCATGGAGTTTTCCATCCCGCCTCTTGCCGGGCCGCAGCGAACGCCAAGGCTGATCCTGATGACCATGGGAGTTGCGGAACATGGCGGCTCACCAACCGGGCAACGGTGCGAGAGTGAGGCGTTCTGTAATCTCGCCGGTCCGGTGAAGGATATGCGCGGGCTCGCCGAGGCGGTGAATCTGCAGGCCGGGGCCGGATCCTCTGGACTTGCCTGGGATTTCCAGCACGTCGCGCTGGAAGACGAAGAGGTAACGGTCGAGAACCTCAGGCGATCTCTGGAGCGGCTCGACCCGCGACCGGAGGACGTCATCTGGATCGCCATGTCCGGTCACGGTGAATACCTCTCCGGCGATGGAGACGATTCAGGTGAGTTTTACCTGATCACTCCGGGCGCTAAGCGTTCGTTCGCATCCTACATGAAAAGCGGAGAGGGCAGAGCATTTGTATCTGCAGGAGAAATCTCCGAGGTTCTCGGCGATTTCGATGCCCGACGGATCATCCTAACGGCAGATACCTGCTACTCCGGGAATTCCGGGCCCGTTTTCGAACGCAATGCGACGGCCCGCTTGCAGGAAATCGGGGCTCCGCTGGGCATGGAAATGGTGTTCGCGGCGAAACCCGGGCGGCTGACCTACGATTCCGAGGAAGAGCCCAGCAGGCTGATTGCCAACCTGATCCAATCGCTCGACCAAGCGCACGACCAGGGCGAGAGCCTGACGGTCAGGACATGGTTCCGCCAGGCAACATCCACGATCGCAGAGAAGGAAAATCGCCTCGAGCAAAAAATGATCGACGCGAAATGGGGCCCGCTGCGGTCGGAACAGAGCCCGTGGCAGAGTGCGCCCGCGGACACGGAGTTCGAACGCAGGCTCAGCCTCGGCAGCGAAATCCAGCTGCTGGTCCCGAATAGTCAGGCGCGTCGATGACGTTTTTCGAGTACAGAAGCCATGCGGCTTTCTGACAGGCCCATCGCGGCGGAAAATGGTGCGCCCGACAGGATTCGAACCTGTGGCCCCCAGATTAGGAATCTGATGCTCTATCCGACTGAGCTACGGGCGCGCCTCGGGGAGCATTAGCCAGCCCTCCGCTCGCCTGCAATGCCGCTCAGTTCGCTTCGTCGGGCGGAGTATAAGGGACCAGCAGCGGCGCAAGCGCGATGCCTTCGTCCAGCAGAGCACGCGCCTCTTTCGCGTCGGCCTTGCCGTGGATCAGCGCCGCGTCCTTCTCGCCATAATGCATGGCGCGCGATTCCTCGGCAAACCTGTCACCCACATAGGTGCTGTGCTTGATGGTTTCGGCCTGCAGTTTCGCCAGTTTCTGCATCGCGTCCTGCAACGCGGGCGGGATCGCCCCGCCCTGCTGCGAAGATGGCTCTCCACGAGCTGCTTCGACCGCCTGGCCGGTCGGCCGCGAATGATTGCCCTTGGCAGGCACGGCGGGCGCCATTGGTGCCTTGCCGACGGTGGACGTGCCGCAATGCGGGCACATCAGCTGGCCGCGTTCGTCCTGCTCGGCAAAGGCGGCGGACGAGCGGAACCATCCTTCGAACCGGTGGCCGTTATCACAGGAAAGGTCGAACACGATCATCGCCGGGATCAATCGGGAATTGCGCGCCGATTGGCAAGACTGGGCACCTGCGCGCGCGCCTTCGCAATCCGCTCCGCGTCGATGTCGGCGAACCCGAGGCCTGCCTTCTCGCTGCCAATATCCAGCAGCACTTCGCCCCACGGGTCGACCACAAGGCTGTGGCCATACGTCTTTCGCCCGTCGGCATGATCGCCCACCTGCGCCGCAGCGACTACGAAGGCACTCGCTTCGATGGCCCGTGCGCGCACCAGCGTGTGCCAGTGCGCGGTGCCGGTGGGCACGGTGAAAGCGGCAGGGATCGCGATCATGTCGCACTGTGCCCTACCCAGCGCATCGAACAGCGCGGGGAAGCGAATGTCGTAGCAGATGGTGAGGCCAAGGCGGCCTGCCGGCGTCTCATCGGTAACCGACAGCGCCTCGCCCGGCTGATACGCGTTGGATTCGCGCCAGCTCTCACCGCTATCCAGATCTACATCGAACATGTGCAGCTTGTCGTATTGCCCAGCGATCTCGCCCGTCGGTGCGATCAGCAGCGTTCGATTGGCCAGCTTGCCGCCATCGAGCCGCACCGGCAGGCCGAATGTCGCCCAGATCGCATGCTCCTTGCACGCGGAGCGCAGCTTTTCGACGAGGCCGGGATAGGCTGCGTCGTCCATAGTCTCACCCGCGCGCTTGCGGTCCCGGTCGAGCAGCAGCGCCATTTCGGGCGCGAACAGCATATCCGCCCCGCCCTGCCGCGCTTCCGCCAGTGCCGCAGCGATGGCATCGCAGTTGGCCTGGGCATCGATGCCCGAGGTCATCTGAAAGACGGCAATTTTGGTCACGCGGCTGCTTAGCCCTCAAGCATCGCGTCGAGCTTGCCCTCGCGCTCCAGCGCGGCGAGCTCGTCCGATCCGCCGACATAGTGATCGCCGATGAAGATCTGCGGCACGGTGCGCGCGTTGGGCGCGCGTTGCTGCATCTCGTCCTTCTTCTCACCGCCCATCGTGACGTCGTATTCGTTGAACTCGACGCCCTTCTTCTCGAGCAGCGATTTGGCGCGGAAACAGTAACCGCATCCGAATTTGGTATAGATATCAACCTTGGCTGCCACGTTTCATGTCCTTCGTTATCCGGTGCGTCAGGGTACTTGCGCCGGCTTCGACGCGCCCTACATTCGATGTGTCCGACGATGCCACGATGGGTCGATCCGGACACCTTGTGACTAACAGAATCGCTCAACGGAGGATTTGTTTCAATGGCACGTATCGATTTCACCCCCTACCGCCGCAGCACCGTGGGATTCGACCACCTGTTCGACCTGCTGGAAAGCTCGGTTCGCAATTCCGGCGACAATTATCCGCCATTCAATATCGAGAAGCGCGGCGACGATGATTTCCGCATCACGCTGGCGCTCGCGGGCTTCAAGCCCGAGGATATCGACATTACCGCGCAGCAGAACCTGCTGACCGTCACCGGTCGCAAGCAGGACGAAGCACGCACTGCGGAGAGCGAGATGCTGCATGTCGGCATCGCCAATCGCGGGTTCGAGCGTCGCTTCGAACTGGCCGACCATGTGCGCGTCTCGAACGCCGACCTCGCGGACGGCCTGCTGGTCATCGATCTGGTGCGCGAAGTGCCCGAGGCGATGAAGCCGAAGAAGATCGCGATCAACGGCCAGCAGACGCCCTCTCTGGGGCTGGTCGAATCGTCCGACAGCGATGATTCGGATCGCGACCGCAACGCCGCCTGATCCCAGGACCACGCGCTCCCTTCGCGCGCTGGCAAATCGGCCCGCCTCTCTATTACCAATAGAGGGGCGGGTTTTTCTTATGTTTTAAGTTCTTAGTACGTTTTGGGGCGACTCCGAAGGAGCCGCCCCACGGCTTTCGCCGCCTTGACCAGGTCTGGTCGTCCGGGTCGCAGAAGACGAACAAACCCGGGACAAGCTCGATAATTGGGAACCCCCAAACACAACGCTGCCCCCACAACGTGAAGGCGCGCTATGACGCAAAACATGGTAAAGATAAAGAGGGTTCGACTTGCGCCGCACCCAATGCAGTTTGCGTCTATACCAGACGCGACTGCCTGAGTGCTGCGGCGACGAAGCCGGCAAAAAGCGGATGCGGATCGAACGGCCGCGATTTCAGCTCCGGATGGAACTGCACGCCGACGAACCACGGGTGGTCCGGGCGCTCCACGATTTCCGGCAGCAGGCCATCGGGCGACATGCCGGAGAACACCAGCCCATCGCTTTCAAGTCTTTCACGGTATGCGCCGTTAACCTCGTAGCGGTGGCGATGGCGTTCCGAAATTTCGGTGGCGCCACCGTAAATCTCGCTGATCCGGCTGCCCGCCTGCAACTTCGCATCATATGCACCCAGACGCATGGTGCCGCCCAGATCGCCGTCGGCAGCGCGGGTCTCCAGCCCTTCCTTGGTCATCCATTCGGTGATGATGCCCACCACCGGCTCTTCCGTATCACCGAATTCGGTGGAGGATGCGTGCTCGATGCCGGCAGCGCGCGCACTTTCGATGCAAGCCATCTGCATACCCAGGCAGATGCCGAAAAACGGCACCTTGCGTTCACGCGCGAAACGCACGCTGGCAATCTTGCCCTCACTGCCGCGCTCCCCGAACCCACCGGGCACCAGGATGCCGTGCAAGGGCTCCAGCTCGGCGACGATTTCGGCGGGATCGCGTTCGAAGAGCTCGGCGTCGATCCATTTGAGCTTCACGCGCGTCTTGTTCGCCATGCCCCCATGGACGAGCGCCTCGTTGAGACTTTTGTATGCGTCTTTCAGGCCGACATACTTGCCGACGACGCCGATCGTGACCTCGCCTTCAGGGTAGAAATAGCGGTCCGTCACCTCGCGCCACGGATCGAGGTCGGGTGCGGGCGCATCGGTGATTCCGAAACCGCGCAGCACCTCTTCGTCGAGGCCTTCTTCATGATATTGCAGCGGCACCGCATAGATCGACTTGGCGTCGAGCGCGGGGATAACCGCCTGCTGCCGCACGTTGCAGAAATTGGCGATCTTGCGCCGTTCGCTTTCCGGGATCGGATGCTCTGCCCGGCACAGCAGCACATCGGGCTTGATGCCGAGGCTGGCGAGTTCGCGCACCGAATGCTGCGTGGGCTTGGTCTTCAGCTCTCCGGCAGCGGCAATATAGGGCACCAGCGTCACATGCACGCTGAGCGTCTGCATCGGCTCCAGCTCGTTTCTAAGCTGGCGAATCGCTTCCATGAAGGGCAGCGATTCGATGTCGCCCACCGTGCCGCCGATTTCGCACAGGATGAAATCGTGGTCGCCCTGGTCGGCCAGCGCAAACTGCTTGATCGCGTCGGTGACGTGCGGGACGACCTGCACCGTCGCGCCGAGGTAGTCGCCGCGCCGCTCCTTCGCGATGATGTCCTGATAGACCCGGCCAGAGGTGATGTTGTCGCCCTGGTGCGCCGAAACGCCGGTAAAGCGTTCGTAGTGCCCCAGATCGAGGTCGGTCTCCGCACCGTCGTCGGTCACGTAGACCTCGCCGTGCTGGTAGGGGCTCATCGTCCCCGGATCGACGTTCAGATAGGGATCGAACTTGCGGATGCGGACCTTGTAGCCGCGCGCCTGCAGCAACGCGCCGAGCGATGCCGCCATGAGACCTTTGCCGAGCGAGGAAACCACGCCGCCGGTGATGAAAATATACCGCGCCATGGGAGTTGGGCCTTACGTGTGAATGACGGGCAAGCGCAAGCCGTTGTGAGCAAAAACGCCCCGCCACTCACCACAAAATTTGATTGTCGATTACTGGGTCGCGCTGCCGAGCGGGTCGGCGGCACCTTCAGGCGCCGCCTGGGCACCCGATTCGCCGCTCGCCTCGCTGCCGCCTGCGGCGTCGCCATCCGCACCACCCTGCGCCAGCGGATCGGCAGGAGCCGCGGGGGCCACCGTGCGATCGAGCGTCGATTCGATCGAATCCGCACCCGACATTTCCACCGCCATCGCAGCCAGCACGATCGACAGGACAACGAAGACCACCGCGAGCCAGCGCGTTGCGCGGGTCAGGAAGTCTGCCGCGCCGCGTGCGCTCATCATGCCGCCCGGCGAACCGCCGCCGCCAATGCCGAGGCCGCCGCCTTCGGAACGCTGCATCAGGATCACGCCGACCAGTGCCGCCGCGATCAGGGCCTGGAGAACGGTGAGGAAAAGAAACATCTGCGATACTGCTTTCGGAAAATTGGTGGGGGAGAGCTAGGCATTGCGCGCGTCATACGCAAGCGCGCGCTGCCCAGCGTCAGTCCCGGTTGGCGATCACTTCCTGCACCGCCAGCACGATGTTCATGAAGCTCTCGGCAGACAGGCTCGCCCCGCCGACCAGCGCGCCGTCGACCTCGTCCGCCCCGACGATTTCCGCCGCATTTTCTGCGTTGACCGAACCACCATAGATGATGCGCACGGCCGCGCCGTCTTCCTCGCCGAAGGTCTTGACCAGGAATTCGCGGATCGCGGTGTGCATTTCGACGATGTCATCGATGCTCGCGGCCTCGCCGCTGCCGATCGCCCAGATCGGCTCGTAGGCGATGGTCAGGCGTTCGGCGGGTTCCTCGATCGTGTCGGGCAGCGATGCCTTGAGCTGGCGCAGCACATGATCGATCGCCTTGCCGCTTTCGCGCTTTTCCATCGGCTCGCCGCAGCAAAGGATCAGCTTGAGCCCGGCGTCGAGCGCAGCGGTCGCCTTTTCGGAAACCAGCTTGTCCTTCTCGCCGTGCCCCTGGCGCCGTTCGCTGTGGCCCAGGATCACGAAACCTGCGCCCGCATCGGCCACCATCGCGGCGGAAATGTCGCCGGTGTAGGCGCCGCCATCGGCCGGATGGCAATCCTGCGCGCCCACGCCGATCTGCTCGGCCTCGCGGCGCACGGGGTGAATCAGGGTGAACGGAGGGGCAAGCGCGATCTCGACCTGCATCAGTCGCTGCGCAGCGCGATCGATCGCGCGCGCTTCCGACAGCATCGCGCGCGTGCCGTGCATTTTCCAGTTGCCTACGATGAAAGGGCGACTCGCCATTTCGCGGTATATCCTGCTGTATTTATGAAAACGGTGTTACGATTGGCTGTCGCCGGCTCGTACGAAGGGTTCGGTAGCGAAGGTCTGGCGGACAGTCAAAACCCTGCGTGCAATCACCTGGGTTTAGCCCCCGGCGCAAAGCACCGCGCACGCCTTGCGGCGAGGGTCATCGGGAATTAAGGGTCGCGCAGACACAGGGCATGTGCGCGATTTTTCGTGCGCCTGCTCACCATGCCTGCCTGCAATCCCAATTCGCCAGGGCCCGCCGCTCCATGATCAATTTTTTCCGCTCTTTCTTCCAGTCCAAGATCGGCCTCGGCCTGACCATCGGCTTTCTGGTGCTGATCGCGCTCGCCTTTGCGAGTGCGGATGTCTCGACCACCGGCACGTTCGGCGGGCTGTCGGGCACCAATAATGTCGCGGTGGTGGGCAAGGAAAGCGTGACGACCGCCGAATTGCGCGAATCCGCCAACAATTCCTACCGCGAGGTGCAGGGCAACGACCCGACGCTGACGATGCAGGAATTCATCGCCGACGGCGGACTGGGCCAAGTGCTCGACACGCTGCTGGATCGGGTCGCGGTGTCCGAATTCGGGCGTATGCTGGGGCTTCGCGCGGGCGAAAACCTGATCAACAGCGAAATCATCAAGATCCCGGCCTTCCGCGGTGCGGACGGCAACTTCAGCGACGAGGTATACCGTGCCGCGCTGCAGCAGCAGGGACTGACGGACAAGATCGTGCGCGAAGACCTGACCGATGGGCTGATCGCCCGGCAGGTGCTGATCCCCGCCGTGTTCGGCTCCAAGTTCCCGGACAAGATCGTGCGCCGCTATGTCAGCCAGCTGCGCGAACGGCGCGAGGGCACCATCGCGCTGGTTCCGGCGGAGCTCTTCGCCCCCGAAGGCGACCCGACCGACAAGCAATTGCAGGCCTATTACCGCGAAAACCGCGAGGACTTCATCCTGCCGGAGCGGCGCACCGTGCGCTATGCGGTGTTCGGCGCCGATTCGATGGGCGAGCGGATCAATCCGACCGACGCCGAGATCCGGCAGCGGTACCAGCAGAACGCCGAGCTCTACCGCGCCAGCGAAGAGCGCACCTTCACCCAGCTGATCGTGCCCACCCGCCAGGCGGCGGAAAGCTTCCGCGAGCGTATCGTCGGCGGTGCATCGATCGCCTCGGTTGCCAACGAGGCCGGTCTGGAAACCTCGCAGATCGGCCCGATCCGCAAGGAAGACTACGCACAGCAGGCCAACAGCGCGGTCGCCGATGCGGTGTTCGGTGCCGACGACGGCTCCGTCGCGCCGATCGCCCGCAGCCCGCTTGGCTTCCATGTCGTGCGGATCGACGACGTCACCACCATTCCCGCCCGCTCGCTCGCTGAAGCGCGACCCGAGATCGTGGAGGCCCTGCGCGCCGAAAAGCAGCGCCGGGCGATGAACGAGTTCGCTTCCGAGATCGAGAACCGGGTGAACGGCGGCGAATCCTTCGCCCAGGTTGCCGACGCGCTCGATCTCGAAATCCAGACGAGCCGCCCGCTGCTCGCTTCGGGTGCGGTGTTCGGAACGCAGGGCGAAGCGCCTCCCGAAGAGGTGCAGCCGCTGGTCCCCACCCTGTTCCAGATGCAGGAAGGCCAGCCGCAGATCGCCCAGATCGAGGATGGCGAGACCTTCGTTCTGTTCGAGGCGGCCGAAATCACCCCGTCCGCCGCTCCGCCGCTGGCCGAGATCCGCGATGCGGTCACCGCCCGCTGGAAACTCGCGCAGGGCGCTGCCGAGGCGCGCAAGGCCGTGGATCGCGTTCTGAAACGCGTGGCAGACGGCAGCACGCTCACCGCCGCGCTGCAGGCCGAGGAAACCCGCCTGCCCAGCCCGCAGCCGCTGAGCATCACGCGCGAGGAACTGATGCAGCAGCAGCGGCCCAATCCGCCGCTCACGCTGATGTTCGCCATGGCAGAAGGCACCGCCAAGCGGCTGGAAGCGCCCAATGACGCAGGCTTCTTCATCGTCGCACTGGATGACATCACGGCGGGCAAGGTGGAACAGGACGATCCGCTCTACACGCAGGCTCGTACCGCTTACGGCAACATTCTGAGCCGCGAATATGGCGACCAGCTGCGCATGGCGATCCGTGACGAGGTACGGGTGGAGCGTAATGCGGAAGCCGTCGACGCGGTTCGTCGCGAGCTCCTCGGCACGGCCAACTAGGGGCCGCCATGCTCCACAATCTTGCCGCCGCGCGCGAACGGCTGGCGCAGGGATCGCCCGCGCTCGTCTGGCAACGGCATCTGGCCGACACGCTGACCCCGGTCGGCGCCGCGCTGGCGCTGATCGAGCCGGGGCGTGGCGACTTCCTGCTCGAATCGGTCGAAGGCGGCGAGGTTCGCGGGCGCTATTCAATGCTTGGCATAGATCCCGATCTGGTGCTCCGAGCAGAGGGCGACACGGCCGAGATCAACCGGGACTGGCGGCGCGACCGCGCGGCCTTTGCGCCCATCGACGGCAACGGGCTTGATGCCCTGCGCAGCGTGCTGGGCGAGATCGCGATGCCCACGCCCGAAGGCCTGCCGCCCGCGCTCGCCCTGCTTGTCGGCTATTTCGGGTACGAGACCATCGCGCTGGTGGAAAAATTGCCGCGCGCGCAGGACGATCCGCTCAACCTGTCGGACATGATCTTCACCCGTCCGGGACTGGTGCTGGTGTTCGACGCGCTGACCGACGAAGTGTTCGTGATCGCGCCGATCTGGCCCGGCGAAGAGGCGGCGGACGCGCTGATCGGCCGGGCGTCGGAGCGGATCGAGGAGGCGCTGCGCCGCCTTGAGCAACCCCGTGCCGCCTCCACTCGCGAACCCTCCCCCGAGCTCGAAGAGCTTGGCGAGAATCTGGCGCTTGCACCCACCGTGTCGCCGGATGACTACGCCAGACGCGTTGCTCGCGCGCAGGATTACATCGTCGCGGGCGATATATTCCAGGTGGTGCTGGCCCAGCGTTTCACCGCGCCCTTCCCCCTGCCCGCAATGGCGCTCTATCGCGCGCTGCGGCGGATCAATCCCTCTCCTTTTCTCTACCTGCTCGACCTGCCGGAGGTCGGCATCGTCGGATCGAGCCCGGAAATCCTCGTCCGCCTGCGCGCCGACTCCAGCGGCCAGCCGCAGGTCACCGTGCGCCCCATCGCTGGCACCCGCCCGCGCGGCGCGACACCGGAAGCGGACCGTGCAGCAGAGCGCGAACTGCTCGCCGATCCCAAGGAACGGGCCGAACATCTCATGCTGCTCGATCTCGGGCGCAACGATGTCGGCCGCGTGGCCGAAGCGGGCAGCGTGGAAGTGACGGACAGCTTCATGGTGGAACGCTATAGCCACGTCATGCACATCGTCAGCAACGTCACCGGAACAAAGGCCCAGGGCAAGGATGCGCTCGACGCGCTGTTCGCAGGATTCCCCGCAGGCACGGTCAGCGGCGCGCCGAAGATCCGCGCGTGCGAGATCATTGCCGAACTGGAGCAGGAAAAGCGCGGGCCCTACGCGGGCGGCGTCGGCTATTTCGCGCCCGATGGCAGCTTCGATTCGTGCATCGTTCTGCGTACCGGGCTGGTGAAGGACGGTACGCTGCACGTCACCGCAGGCGCGGGCATCGTGGCCGACAGCGATCCCGCGTCCGAACAGCGCGAGTGCGAGGCCAAGTCGGGCGCCCTGCTCGCCGCTGCACGCGAAGCGATGCGCGTGGCGTGCCAGCCGGGGTTCGGCCAATGATGCGCGGCACAATCCTTCTGGCGGCAAGCCTGCTGGCTCTTGGCGTAACAGGGTGCGACCAGCCGCAGCCGGGCGATCCGGTGATCCGCACCGATATCAGCGGCGAAAAAGGTGTCGAGATCGCGAGGGCGGAACCTGAGAAGGCTGCGCCTTCCCCCACCCCCACCCCGACTTCCAGCGAAACGACGGCGCCGGAAGATTCGGCGTGCCAGCCGGTGCGCTTCGAAGATGTGGTGTTCACCCATTGCATCGCCGATCCGGCGAAGCACCGCGTGCGCATGATGCTTGGCTCGCCGCCCTATCGCAGCCTTGCAAAGCTTCAGGCGGCGTGGCCCGACGACGCGCCGAAGGTCGCCTTTGCGATGAATGCCGGGATGTATGACGGCGATGGCAAGCCGATCGGCTATTACGTCCAGCAGGGCGAGCGGTTGCAGGAACTGAACCGCAATGACGGCTCGGGCAATTTCCACCTCAAGCCCAACGGCGTGTTCTTCGGCACCGGCGGCAAATGGCGCATTCTCACGACCGAGGATTTCTACTCCACGGTCGGTGACCGGCCCGATTTCGGCACCCAGAGCGGCCCGATGCTGCTGATCGACGGAAAGATTCATCCCAAGATTTCCGAAGACGGCCCCTCCAAACGCATCCGCAACGGCGTGGGCGTGGATGCCGGCGGCAAGGCGCACTTCGTCGTCACCGCCCGCCCGGTCAGCTTCGGGCAGTTCGCCCGTTTCTTTCGCGATGTGGCGAACACGCCCAACGCGCTCTATCTCGACGGGACGGTATCGAGCCTGTGGGACCCTGCGCGCGGGCGGATGGACACCCGCGCCGATCTCGGCCCGCTGGTGGTCGTCGAAGACAAGGAATGAGCATGGAATACGAACGCACCCTCTATCCCGAGATCGAACCTTACGAGAGCGGCATGTTCAATGTCGGCGAAGGGCACTCGCTGTATTACGAGCGTGTCGGCACGCCGGGCGCGAAGCCTGCGGTATTCCTCCACGGTGGCCCCGGCGGAGGCATGGCCCCGGCGCACCGCCGCCAGTGGGATCCCGAAAAGTACGACGTGCTGCTGTTCGACCAGCGCGGCTGCGGCAAATCGCTGCCCTTCGCGGAGATCGAGAACAACGACACCTGGCGCATCGTCGAGGATATCGAGCGGCTGCGCCAGATGTGCGGGCACGAGAAATGGCAGGTCTTCGGCGGCAGCTGGGGCGCGACGCTCTCTCTCGCCTACGCGCAGACCTATCCCGAACGCACCAGCGAGATCGTGCTGCGCGGCGTGTTCCTCGGCCGCCAGAAGGAGAAGGACTGGCTCTACTCCTACGGCGCGAGCGAGATCATGGCCGAACAGTGGGACAAGTTCACCGGGCTGATTCCCGAGGACGAGCGCGACAATCTGGTGAAGGCCTACCACGCGCGCCTGACCAGCGACGACGAAGCCACGCGCCTTGCCGCCGCCAAGGAATGGTCGATGTGGGAAGGCAATGTCGCCACGCTGCTGCCGAACGAGGAGTTGCTGGGCAGCTTCGCCGACCCTGCCAAGGCTGTCCCGTTCGCCCGCATCTGCGCGCGGTTTTTCCTCGAGGATTTCTTCCTCGAAGAAGGCCAGCTGCTGCGCGATGTCGGCAAGCTGAAGGGCATCCCCGGCATCATCGTGCAGGGCCGTCACGACATCTGCACCCCGCCAGTCTCCGCTTGGGAGCTGAAGAAGGCCTGGCCCGAGGCCGAGCTGTGGATCGTCCACGACGCAGGCCACTCGGCGGGTGAGCCGGGCATCATCGACGGGCTGGTGAGGGCTACGGACAAGCTGGCGGGCTGAGCCCTAACCGCCCGCCCCCTTCGGCTGGCTGGCAAAGCCAGCCGCTCAGGACAAGGCTTCGACAAGCTCAGGACGAACGGTTAGGAGCGCCGGAGAACCGACACCGTTCGTGCTGAGCCTGTCGAAGCGCGAACTTGGGACAGAGCCTTTCAAATGATCCTCGTCATCGACAATTACGACAGCTTCACCTTCAACCTGGTCCACTACCTGCAGGAATTGGGCGCGCAGGTCCGTGTGGAGCGCAACGACGCCATCACCGCGCGTGAGGCGGTGGAGAGCGGGGCGAAGGGCATTCTGCTCTCGCCCGGCCCGCGCACGCCGAACGAGGCGGGCATTACGCTCGACACCGTCGCGGCCTGCGCCGATGCGCAGCTGCCGCTGCTGGGCGTGTGCCTTGGCCATCAGGCGATCGGGCAGCATTTCGGCGGGCGCGTGGTTCAGGGCGGGTTAATGCACGGCAAGACCAGCGCGGTGACGCATGACGGGAGCGGCGTGTTCGCAGGGCTCCCCAGCCCCTTCGATGCGACCCGCTATCACTCACTGGTGGTCGAGGGCATTCCGGACGCATTAGTGGTCAACGCGACCAGCGAGACGCCCGGGCTCGACGGCACCAGCGTGATGGGTTTCCGCCACGCTGACCTCCCCATCCACGGCGTCCAGTTTCACCCGGAGAGCATCGCCACGCAGCACGGCCACGCCCTGCTCGCCAATTTCTTGGCGATCTGCGGCATCGAAGCGCGCGAAAGGCAGGCGGCATGAAATCGCTCCCACTCGCCGTTCCGCACATGAACGAGGCGGAGGCCGAGGAGGTCTTCGGCTGGATCCTCGATGGTGAAGCCTCGGACGAGGAAATCGCCCGCTTCCTGCTCGCGATGACCGAACGCAGCGAAACCGCCGACGAGATCGCGGGTGCCGCGCGGGCGCTGCGGGCGCGCTATATCCCGGTGAACGGCCCAGACGACGCAATCGACGTGTGCGGCACGGGCGGTGACGGGCACCATACGCTCAACGTCTCGACCGCCGTCGGACTGGTGGTCGCGGCTTGCGGCGTGCCCGTGGCGCGGCATGGCAACCGGGCGATCTCCTCTCTCTCGGGCGTGGCGGATACGCTGGAAGTGCTCGGCCTCGATATGGAAGCCGCCGGGCGTACCGCCGAGAAAACACTGCACGAGATCGGCATCTGCTTCCTCTTCGCGCCCAACCACCACCCCGCGATGCGGCGCATCCAGCCGATCCGCAAGAAACTGGGCCGCCGCACGATCTTCAACCTGATGGGGCCGCTGTCGAACCCGGTGGGCGTAAAACGCCAGCTGATCGGCATCGCGCGCCCCGGCTATGTGCCGATCTATGGCGAGGCCGCCGCGCGGCTTGGCACAGAGCGGACGCTGATCGTCTCGGGCGACGAGGGACTCGACGAACTCAGCCTCGCCGCCGGGAACGAGATGGCCGATGTCAGCGGCCAAGAATTCGCGATGCGCCGCGTGGATGCGAGCATGGCGGGTCTGGAACACGCGCCGGTCGAGGCCATTCGCGGCGGCGATCCGGAGCACAACGCCAGAGCGTTGAGCGCGCTGTTACAGGGCACGCCGGGGCCATATCGCGACGCGGTGCTGTTCAACTCCGCCGCCGCGCTGATCGCGGCGGGCAAGACCGAGGACTGGAAAGACGGCGTGGCCACTGCTGCCGAAGCAATCGACAGCGGCGGGGCGCAGCGACTGCTCGAGCAGTGGATTGCGATGGCGAAGTGAAGTTTTTTGCCGCTGGCCCCGCCTTACGCCCTTCGACAAGCTCAGGACGAACGGCTCATTGCCAAACCTCTTCTAACCCGTTCGTGCTGAGCTTGTCGAAGCGCGACTGCGTGTTAGTGGGCCCTTTCCAATGAACAAGCTCGAAGAAATCTGCGCCACCAAGCGCGACGAAGTGCGCGAACGTCAGGCTGCGGCCGAGTTCAGTGAACTGATCGCACGGATCACCGCGCAGGCACCGCCGCGTGGGTTCGAGGCCGCCTTGCGCGCGGCACACGCGGATGGCCGTCGCGCGCTGATCGCAGAAATCAAGAAAGCTTCGCCCTCCAAGGGTTTGATCCGCGAGGATTTTCAGCCCGCCGAACACGCGAAGGCCTATGCCGCGGCGGGGGCAAGCTGCCTCTCGGTCCTCACCGATGCACCTTATTTCCAGGGCCATGCCGACTTCCTGATCGCCGCGCGCAAAGCCTGCGCCCTGCCCGCGCTGCGCAAGGACTTCATGGTCGACCCATGGCAATGCGGCGAGGCGCGCGCGATGGGTGCGGACGCGATCCTCATTATCGTCGCCGCGCTGTCCGACGCACAGGCCGCCGAGATCGAGGATGCGGCGGACGAGCTGGGCATGGATGTGCTGGTCGAGGTCCACGATGCGCACGAGATGGAGCGCGCGCACAAGCTCAATTCGCGATTGATCGGCATCAACAACCGCGACCTGCGCAGTTTCGAGACGGACATCGCCACCACCGAGGCGCTGATCCCGCTCGCCCCGAAAGGCGCGTTCCTCATCTCCGAAAGCGGCATCACCAGCGCCGCCGATTGCGCACGGCTCGAGGCGGCTGGCGCACACGGCTTCCTCGTCGGGGAGAGCTTGATGCGGCAAGCGGATGTGGAAGCGGCAACGCGCGAGCTGCTCGCACGCTAAGCCTGTCCTACAGCCGCACTTCGTGGCATGATCGGCGCATGACACTGCCCTCACCCCGCGCACTCGCATCGCTTTCCCGAGCCATCCGGGCGGGCAGGTTTTTGGCCCCTGGACACTGTGTCAGGTGTGTCAGGCCCCGCGCAGGAACGGTCCTGTGAGCGGCCTCACGCATCTCGATGAATCGGGCTCGGCCCGGATGGTCGATGTCGGTCACAAGCCCGAAACCGTCCGCTCCGCCACCGCGACCGGGCGCATCGCCATGAACGCCGCTGCAACCGCCGCAATCCGCGACGATGCCGTGCCCAAGGGCGACGTCCTCGCCGCCGCGCGCATTGCAGGGATCATGGCCGCCAAGCAGACCGGCACGCTGATCCCGCTGTGCCACCCCCTCGCGCTCGATAGCGTGAGCGTGGATTGCACGCTCGAGGAAAACGGCGTGCGCGTCACCGCGACCGCTTCGCTCACCGGCAAGACCGGGGTGGAGATGGAGGCGATGGTCGCGTGCAACATCGCGCTGCTGACGATCTACGACATGGCAAAGGCGCTCGACAAAGGCATGGTGATCGAAGCGGTGCATCTGCTCTCCAAGACCGGCGGAAAGTCGGGCGACTGGCACGCTGACGAGGCGCTTGGATGAGCGCGCCGCTGGAACTCGAGGATGCACAGGCTCGGTTGCTGGATCTGCTGTCGCCGACCACCTCCAGGCATTGCCCCGTGGCAGACTGTGCGCAGCGGTTCCTGGCGGAGCCGGTCATCGCCCGCCGCACGCAGCCTCCGACGGATCTCTCCGCGATGGATGGCTACGCAACGGCAGGCGAGGAGCCTTGGCTGATCAAGGGCGAAAGCCGCGCCGGGGTACCCTACGACAAGGTGCTGGGAATGGGCGATGCGATCCGCATCTCGACCGGTGCGCAAATGCCGCTGGGGGCGGATGCGGTGCTGGTTCAGGAAGACGCCAAGGTCGAGGGCACGCGCCTTACCGCCAGCGCGCCGCCTGCCGCGCGCTTCATCCGCCGCGCCGGGCTGGACTTCAGGGCAAGCGCCACGCTGCTGCAATCCGGCACCCGCATGGACGCGGCGCAGATTGCGCTCGCCCGCGCAGGCGGACTGGCGGCGGTGGTGGTGCACGATCCTCCGCGCGTTGCGGTGATCGAATGCGGTGACGAGCTGGTAGCCGATCCCACCGCGTGCGAACCGCACCAGACCCCGGCGGTCAATGGTGCAATGCTGACGGCGATGGCGCGCGATGCAGGGGCCGTGGCCGATCCCGTCGGCCCGGTGGCGGACGATGCCCACGCCATCACGCAGGCGATCCTGAATGCGAGCGAGAATGCCCCGCTTGTGGTCATCAGCGGCGGTGCATCGGTCGGCCCGCATGATCTGGTGAAGCCCGCGCTCGAAGCAGCCGGGTTCGCCCTCGATTTCTGGCGCGTGGCGATCAAGCCGGGCAAGCCGCTGCTGGTCGCGCGGCGCGGGGAAACGGTGGTGCTGGGGCTGCCGGGCAATCCGGTGTCGAGCTTCGTAACCGGGTTCCTGTTCATGGTCCCGGCGATCCGCAGACTTGCCGGTGCCCGGCACTGTCTTGCGCGCCCCGTTTCCATTCCGCTTGCGGCACCTCTGCCGCCCGGCGGCAAAAGGCGCGAATTTCTGCGGGCTGCGTGGACCGAAAGCGGCGTGCTGGCGGCCGAGGTGCAGGATAGCTCCGCGATGCACCCGCTCGCCCATGCGCAAGTATTGATCGATCGCCCGGCGGGGGCCGATGCATCCGAAACGGGTGCGTTTGTTCCGGGGCTCCTGCTGGAATCCCCTACGCAAACAGGCGGATATGCTTGACTTGGCAAAATCGGTTGCCTAATTGTTCCGCATTCGTTCGCATTTCGCGCGAACAAGTAATGCGGAGAGTTGGCCGATGTTGACGGCAAAGCAGCATGAATTGCTTCGGTTTATTCATGATCGCCTGGAAGAAACGGGGATCTCCCCTTCGTTCGAGGAGATGAAGGGGGCACTCGATCTCAAGAGCAAGTCCGGGGTGCATCGCCTGATTTCGGCGCTGGAGGAACGCGGCTTCATTCGCCGCCTGCCCAACCGCGCGCGCGCTCTCGAAGTGCTCAAGATGCCGGATAGTGCGGTGTCGGCCGCGGCGCCCAAGCCTGCGAACGACATCGGCGCGCGGACGACCAATGTCCCCGCCCGGATGCCCGAAGCGGCAAACGATGTGATCGACATTCCGCTGCACGGCCGCATTGCCGCCGGCGCCCCGATCGAGGCGCTGGAAGACCACCAGAGCCTGCCGGTCCCCGCCGCGCTGCTGGGCCCGGGAGAGCACTTCGCGCTGGAGGTGTCGGGCGACTCGATGATCGAAGCGGGCATTTTCGATGGCGACTACGCGCTGATCCGCCGCGCCGACACCGCGCGCGACGGGGATATCGTGGTGGCGCTGGTCGATGATGCCGAGGCCACGCTCAAATACCTGTGGCGCGATGCCGGGGGGCGGATCCGGCTCGATCCGGCCAATGCCAGCTACGAACCGCAGGTTTACGATGCGCGCAGCGTTCAGGTTCAGGGCAAGCTTGCAGGGCTGCTGCGCCGGTATCACTGAGCGGCTGCGTCCCCCGTCTGGCCACGGCGCGCGCGCTTCGGTTCGTGCGCCCTGGCGCTTGCTGTGGCACCGCGCCACCAGCCATGCTCGCCCTGCCCCTGCGCCACGGTGTCGACCCTGCGCGGCGCGAGGGTGATCGCGAGCCCGCCGGTCCGCTCCAGCATCCGCCTGTCGGCCTTGAGCCAGCGCGGGCGACAGCTGCGCGGGAGCCAGCGGTCCGCGA
The DNA here is from genome assembly GCA_009993635.1 of Erythrobacter sp. Taxonomy (GTDB): domain Bacteria; phylum Pseudomonadota; class Alphaproteobacteria; order Sphingomonadales; family Sphingomonadaceae; genus Alteriqipengyuania. Next base: position 438,578 of record JAACTC010000005.1, read on the forward strand.
CCACGATGTCGACCCGCGCGCAGGCCGCCGCCAGATCGCGCTCGGTCACGTACTCGCGCCCGCGCGCCAGCAGCAGATGGAAAGTCCGGTCGTCGCGCGTCACCTCCGCCACGCAGAATTCGGGGCTGCATCGGGCACCCGGCCATCGGGCCAGCGGCACGGGCGGACCGTCCAGCGCGCCCAGTTCGGCCAACGTGTCGCTGGCGTAGGAGGATCGGCTGTCGCGCAAGGTCAACAGCTCGCCCTGCTCCACGATGCCGACATGGTGCCCATCGCGCGACACCAGCACATCGGGGCGCGGCGTCGCGAGGGTCAATGCCAGCGCCACTGCTGCGGGGGCGAAACCCCAGAGCCGCCCGCGCCCGCTCCACAGCGCGATCCATAGCCCACCTGCGACGAACAGGAAGAAGGCCAGCCCGCCCATGTGCGGGGCCAGCTTCACCGCGCCCGGCTGACCGGCGGTGAGATGCGCGATGCCGAGCAGCAGATCGAGCGACTGACCTACCAGCCACCACACCGGCGCGCCTGCGCCTATGAGGTCGAGCAGCAGGGCCAACGCGATCAGCGGCATCGAAACGAAGGTGACCAGCGGAATGCCGATCATGTTCGCGAATGCCCCGTACACCCCGGCGCGGTGGAAGTGGAATAGCACAATGGGCATCAGCGCGATCTCGATCACGAACCCGGTCACCAGCAGCATCGCTCCACCGCGCAGGGGCCGCATGAACCACGCTTCCTCTCGCGGGGCGAGAAACGCGCGGACCGGCACGCTGTTATGCAGCGCCACGATGGCGAGCACGGCGGCGAAACTCATCTGGAAGCTCGGCCCGGCAAGGCTTTCCGGCCACAGCAGCAGCACAAAGCCCGCCGCCACCGCCAGCAGGCGGAAGGTCAGCGGCTCGCGCCCCAGGGCAAGTGCGATCAGCACCAGCACGGCGGCGGCGCAGCTGCGCACGGTCGGCACCTCGGCCCCTGTCAGCAGCGTGTAGCCGACCCCCGCCAGCGCGCCGAGCGCGGCCGCGACCACCGGCAGCCGCGCCCTTAGCGCCAGCCACGGCCACAGCGCCAGCAGCTTGATCGCGAGGAAATACGCCGCCGCAATCACCGCACTGACATGCAGTCCGCTGATCGAGAGCAGATGGGTAAGGCCTGCATCACGCATCGCCTCCTCGTCGGTTTCGGCGATGGCCCCGCGATCGCCGCTGGCGAATGCCGCAGCAATGCTTCCCGCCGATCCGCCAAGATGCGAGCGGACATGGGCCGAAAGCGCGCGCTGGATCTGCGCGATACCGCCCCAGCCGGGCGGCGGCGGCTCGATGACGGCGACCTCGCCCAAGGCCGAGCCCGTTGCCGCCAGCCCCTGAAACCACGCGGTGCGCGCGAAATCGTAACCGCCCGGCACCAATGGCGGAGCAGGCGGCATCAACCGGGCAGTCAAGCGGACCACCGCGCCGCGCTGCATGGCTGGCTGCGCCTGCTCCAGCGGTACGTTGATCCGCAGCTTGATCGCTTCGCCCTCCTCGTCGCGGGCGGCCAGCACCAGACGTATCCGGTCGCGCGCAGGCTGGTCTTCGCGTTCGAGAATGCGCCCGTCGATCGTGCGCATCTGCGGGTAGTCTATCGCCGGCGCGCCCACCACGGCGGAGCGGGCGGCGATCAGGCCGATCCCGAAGGCCAGCGCGAGCCCAAGCGCCAGCATGGCCAGCGCCAGATCGGGCACGCGATCCCGCCAAAGGAGTATGGCACCAACAAGCGCGACAATCAGCGCCGCGCCCGTGGCGAGCGTCCAGGCAAGCGGGCCCGGCAGGACGAACCACAGCGCCACGCCGGCAATGGCCGCCACCACCACCCACGGGCCGCGTTCCAGCCCTGCCCGCCCAAGCGAGGCATCGGCAGCTGCAGCCCCCCTCGCCAGCGGGCTGGACATGCGCGCGGCCACCTGCCAAAGCCGCTGCTGCGCTGCACCATCAGCCCCGTTTTCCATGCCGCCGGATCGACCGGCGCGTCCGGTCGTTATGTCGATTGACGGATTGGGGGGCGGGAGCGGCGTCGCCATGCTCGATAAATGGAAAGGAAGCGCGCTTAGATGGCAAGCGAAACCGGCACGATCATTACCCGCTTCGCTCCGTCACCTACCGGCTACCTGCATCTTGGCGGCGCGCGCACGGCGCTGTTCAACTGGCTGTATGCGCGGCATTTCGGCGGGAAGACGCTGCTTCGGATCGAAGATACCGATGCCAAGCGATCCACGCAGGATGCGATCGACAAGATTATCGAAGGGCTCGACTGGCTCGGCCTCGATTTCGATGAGCCGCCCGTGTTCCAGTCGCAGCGCGCGCAGCGCCACGCCGAAGTGGCGAACATCCTGCTCGACAATGGCCACGCCTATCGCTGCTACGCGACACCCGAAGAGCTGGACGCGATGCGGGCTGAGCAGCGCGCGAACAAGCAGCCGATGCGCTATGACGGGCGCTGGCGCGACCGCGAGCCGGGCGCAGAGCAGGAGGGCATTCCCTTCACTGTGCGCCTGAAGGTGCCCAAGGAAGGCGAAACCGCGATCGAAGATGCCGTTCAGGGCCGCGTGACGGTGAAGAACGAAGAAATCGACGACTACATCCTGCTGCGCGCCGATGGCACACCGACCTATATGCTGGCGGTTGTGGTCGACGACCACGACATGGGCGTGACGCACGTGATCCGCGGCGACGACCATCTCAACAATGCGTTCCGGCAGCTGCCGATCTATCGCGCGATGCAGCAGATCGAGGGTGGCTGGCCCGATCCGGTCTATGCCCACGTGCCACTGATCCACGGCAGCGACGGTGCCAAGCTTTCCAAGCGCCACGGCGCGGTGGGTGTGGAAGCCTATCGCGACGAGCTGGGCATTCTGCCCGAGGCTTTGTTTAACTACCTCCTGCGCCTCGGCTGGGGCCACGGCGACCGCGAGGAAATTACGCAAGCGGAAGCGATCGAGCTTTTCGATCTGGATGGCGTGGGCCGCAGCCCCGCACGCTTCGACCTGAAGAAGCTGCACAACCTCAACGGGCACTACATCCGCGAGGCCGACGATACCCGTCTCGCCGGGCTGGTGGCGCAGGACATCGGCCCCGATGCCGATGTCGACCTGCTGGCCAAGGCAATGCCCGTGCTCAAGACCCGCGCCAAAGACACGCACGAACTGGTCGCCAATTCGCGCTTCCTGTTCGCCACCCGACCGCTTGAAATGACCGACAAAGCGGACGCGTTGCTCGATGACGAAGCGCGCAGCCGACTGGCCGAAGTCCACGCCGTACTGAGCGAAGAAACCGACTGGACAACCGAGGGGCTGGAAGCCACTACGAAGGCGCTGGCAGAACGGCTTGAGCTGGGGCTTGGCAAGCTTGCTCAGCCGCTTCGTGCCGCCCTCACCGGAACCACGACCAGCCCCGGAATATTCGATGTTCTCGCCCTCCTCGGCAAAGAGGAATCGCTTGCGCGGATCGAAGCGCAGGCCTCCCCGGCGAACAATACATAAGATCTGAAGGAGAACCCCCATGGCAGACACCAATGCAAAGCTGGATATCGGCGGCACGACCCAGGAATTCCCTGTGCTGCAAGGCACCTGTGGGCCGGAAGTCATGGACATCCGCAAGTTCTACGGGACGACCGGCAAGTTCACCTATGATCCCGGTTTCAAATCGACCGCCAGCTGCGAAAGCGCGCTGACCTTCATCGATGGTGAAGAAGGCGTGCTGCTGCACCGCGGCTATCCCATCGGCCAGCTGGCCGAACATTCCAGCTTCATGGAAGTCGCCCACCTGCTGCTCAATGGCGAACTGCCGAGCCAGGACGAGCTGGACGAGTTCACCTACACGATCACGCGGCACACCATGCTGCACGATCAGCTGCGCCAGTTCTATCAGGGCTTCCGCCGCGATGCGCACCCGATGGCGATCATGTGCGGCGTGGTCGGCGCGCTGTCCGCGTTCTATCACGACAGCACCGACATTTCCGATCCGGAACACCGCAAGATCAGCAGCCACCGCCTGATCGCCAAGATGCCGACGATCGCGGCCTGGGCCTACAAGTATTCGATCGGCCAGCCCTTCCTGCAGCCGGACAACTCGCTGAGCTACACGGGCAACTTCCTGCGCATGACCTTCGGCGTGCCCGCAGAGGAATACGAGGTGATCCCCGAGGTCGAAAAGGCGATGGACCGGATCTTCATCCTCCACGCCGACCACGAACAGAACGCCTCGACCAGCACCGTGCGGCTCGCCGGTTCGTCGGGTGCGAACCCCTTCGCCTGCACCGCGGCGGGCATTGCCTGCCTGTGGGGCCCGGCGCATGGCGGCGCCAACGAAGCCGCGCTGAACATGCTGCGCGAGATCGGCCGCCCGGAAAACATTCCGCACTATATCGAGCGTGCGAAGGACAAGGACGATCCGTTCCGCCTGATGGGTTTCGGCCACCGCGTGTACAAGAACTACGATCCGCGCGCGACGGTGATGCAGGATACAGTGCGCGAAGTGTTCAACGCGCTGAAGGTGGACGATCCCGTCTTCGAAACCGCGCTGAAGCTGGAAGAAATGGCGCTGAACGATCCGTACTTCATCGAGAAGAAGTTGTTCCCGAACGTCGATTTCTACTCCGGCATCATCCTGTCCGCCATCGGCTTCCCGACCACGATGTTCACCGCGCTGTTCGCGCTGGCCCGCACCGTGGGCTGGGTCGCGCAGTGGAACGAGATGATTTCCGACCCCGCGCAGGTCATCGGCCGCCCGCGCCAGCTCTACACCGGCCCGACCCAGCGCGACTACGTACCGGTCGACAAACGCTGATCGGCAAAGCGAATACTGGTAAAGAAAAGGCCGCGATGAACATCGCGGCCTTTTTTATGGTCAGTCGTTTCCTGCCGGCACCGTCAGGGTGAAAGTCGCCCCCTCGCCCGGCTTGCTCCGGATGGTCAGGTCGCCGCCCATCGCCTGCGCCAATCGCTTCGAGATGTAGAGGCCCAGCCCCGATCCGCCGCTGCCGCTGCGGCCCAGCCGCTCGAACTTGTTGAACACGATCCGCTGCGCTTCAGCATCGAGGCCCGGCCCCTCATCGGTCACTGAAACGCTCGCCTTGCGGCCATCGCTGTCCAGCCCGATAGTGATGGTGGAGCCTTCGGGCGAATAGCGGATCGCATTGCCGACCAGATTGAGCAGCACCTGCAGCACGCGCCGGAATTCGGCGGTGGCGGGCTGGCGCACATCCTTGGGCGGTGCGGAAATCGAGATGCGCTTTTCCTGTGCGCGGACCGCGAGGATACCGGCGGCACGCTGCGCGACATCGGCCAGGTCGATCGGATCGGGCGTCGCGCGGAAACCATCCGACTCCACCACTTCCAGATCGGTCAGATCATCGACCAGCGACAGCAGATGCTGCCCCGCGTTCACGATGTCGCGCGCGTAGTCGCTGTATTCATCGCCCAGCGGCCCCGCCATGCGCGACCGGATGGTCTCCGCATTGGCCACGATGCGGGCAATCGGCTGGCGCAGGATCGGGGTGAGATCGCGCCCGATGGATGCGCCATCGTCGGCCCGGCGGTCGCGCCGCTCTGTCCGGGTGACCCATGCACGGTTGGCGATCAGATACAGCTCGAAGCCTTGCGATCCGGGATTCGGCGCGCCGAGCGGGATCAGCCGCGCGGTCCAGTTTCGCGGGCTGCCGTCGATCACGACGCGCGCCTGGTCCAGCAGGCGCCAGTGTAGCGGCTGCGCGTGCTGGCTGCCGTCGATGCGCACGAAATCGGTCCATACCTGGCCCAGATTCTCGCTCATCCGGCGGGCGAGCGGCTGCAGGTCTTCCGCCTCTGTATGGACGGTCAGCAGTTTCTGATCGGGGTCGAGCCGGGCGTGCAGTTCGGCCAGCGCGTCGTCGATCGCATCCCGGCGCGCTGCGGCGTCGTCGTCCCGTTCAACCGGCGGCGCACTGGCCTGCCATGTGACGATGCCGATGGAACAGCCCGCGCCGCCATGATCGGTGCCCTCGCCTTCACCCGAGGGCACGATTTCCATCCACGACTTGATCCGGTCGCTGCCGTCGAAAGCATGGATCGTGCGGCCCAGGCGCAGATTGGTGCGGCGTGCCTTGCGCACCTGTTCGCGCAGTTCGGGAATTGCGATTACGCCGGGGATCTCTCCGCCGCACCGCCGCTGCAGCGAAGCGAGCAGGTCGTCCGCCGCAACCAGGCGGTCTTTCGCATCGGTGCGCGCCCGCGCGATATAGGTTTGCTGCTGGTCTTCCATTGGTTCCTACTCGGAATGCCCGAAAGGCGAGGATTCGAGCAGCGCGCGCGCATCGGCGGTGGAGACGTGCTCTATCGCCGCGGGCATGGTGGCATCGGGATGCAGGCAGCGCAGCTGGGCACGCGCTTCCGCCGGGCTCAGCCCTGCAGCGCGCAGCGACAAGGCGAAGCGCACCAGTTGCCGGTCGTTGGTCGAAACCACCGCGATGTCACGCTCCTGCTCGGCCTTGCGGGCCAGCGTGGTGAGAAACAGCGCCGCACCCGCGTGGGTCAGCGACAGCGCCACATCGGTGCGCCGCCCAAGGCCTTCGACCGTGCGCGCAAGCAGCGACAGGCGCGCTTCGTTCTCGGCCCGCATGTCGCGAATTCGGCCCTCCACCATTGCGGCGAGATCCTCGCTCACATCGTCGCGCTGGCGGCGCCAAACGCCGATGAAATTCGCAAACTGATCTTCCGGAAGCTCGGCCAGCGGCATCTCCATCCGCTTCTGCTGTTCGATGAAGCGGGCCTGCGCCGCCAGCGTGCCCATGGCCGCATCGGACAGTTCGGCATCATCCGAAGAAATCAGCGATTGCAGAAGTGGCGAGAGCACGGGGTCGATCCCGTTGCGTGCGCGCAGGCGGTCGGCCAGCTGCCATTCGATGGAAAGCGCATGGCAATGGCCAAGGAATGCCGCGTGCCGTGCCAGTTCCTCGCCCAGGGCGTCCGCCCGCGCCTCGGCATAGGCGAATGCGTCGTTCGCACCGACCTCGTCCGCCTCGACCCGCAGCAGGCGGTAGGATGCGCTGCGCAGCATCCCGCGCACCCGCGCAATGATCGAATCGCTGAACAAAGAGCGATCCTGCGTGTTGAGGAAATGCGTGAGAACCGGTGTCAGGGTAGACAGCGCCATGTCGCCGCGCGCCAACTCGGCACGCAGCCCCGCGTCGACCGCCTGGTCGGCGTGCAGTGTTCCCGGGATCGTATCCGGCACGCTGGTCATCTGGCTATCTGTCACCGTCCTTGCTTAGCCCGCTATCGTTAAGGGCCGATTATCCCTGATCGAATAGCGCAAATAACCTAGCACAGGCGCGGCAAAGGTGCAGTCCCTGCAGGGCTGCGAATTGTGCATCGATCGGTCGGACTGAATTTAGGGTGCTTTTTCCCCGGTCCAAGCCAGAGAACCGCGAACTACCGCGCCTAGTCGGCGCACACCGTGTCGAATTCGGCGAGAAAGGCGTCGAGGCGGCGCAGCGCGACCGGATCGCCCGGCGCGGTGTCGATCGTCGCCTGGGCCAGCGCGATCAGATCGTCGGCATGGAAACTGGCCGCGAGACCTTTGATCCGCTGGGCGGCAAGCAGCCAGTTTCCATCGCACCGGGATCGGTGGAGGAGGTCGATCTGCTGGGCCAGGCTTTCACGGAACGCGCCGCGCAGCTCGGCGAGCAGCGCGGGATCGTCGCCCGCAGCAGCGGTGAGAGTCGCGGTAAAGGCGGCGTTTTCGAAAGCCATGTGTCGTTTCTAGGATGAAGGCGGTTAACGCGGGGTTTAACCGGGCAAGAATCGTGATAAGCCGCATTGCATGAGCGGGGGTCCGTCAATCAGGGCAGTAGGGCACGAAGGCACCGGCGCAGACAGCGCGGTGGCCGAACCTGATACGCACGCCAATGCCGAACCGGCCGAACAGGGCCCGGTCGAAGATGACTTTCCCTATGACGAAGACGATGGCGACACTGCGCGCGCACCGCTGTTCGCCAGTCCGGTTGCGACCATCGTCGCCGGGCTCGCGCTGATCGGCTGGACCGTCCTGTTCGCGCTGTCACGCGGTGTGGCCAGCTTCGCCGCGATGGATCTGGCCGGTGTCAGCGACGCCATCACCACATGGGCGATCCCCACACTGCTCATTCTGTTCGTCTGGCATATGGCGAGCCAGCGCATCGGCCGGCAGAGCGCCCTCTTCCGCGCAACCGCCAGGGGCGCGGCGGTGGACATCGCCGATCTCGAAGCGCGGCTGCTGACGGTCAACCGAGAGCTCAGCCTGGCGCGCGAGTTCCTGACCCAGCAGACCCGCGAACTGGAATCGCATGGCCGGGTCGCCGCTTCGCGCCTGTCGCAGAATGCCGACCGGATCGAGGCTCTGGTTGCCGAAAATGGCGAGGAAGTGGAGCGGATCGCGCGTGTTTCCGAGACCGCGCTCGCCAACATGGCCCGCCTGCGCGACGACTTGCCGGTCATCACCAATGCCTCGCGCGATGCGGCCAACGCGGTCGGCTCGGCGGGCGAAAGGGCGCAAAGCGCAGTCGAGTCGTTGGGTGACGGCATGGCGAGGCTCAACGAATTCGGCGAAGCGGGTGAGCGCCATGTCGAACATTTCAGGAGCCAGGTCGGCCGCACGCTGACCGAGCTGGGCGACCGGGTGGCGGAGCTGGAAGCGATGGCCGATGCCCGCTTCACCGCCCTGCGCACGCAGAGCGAAAGTTTCCGTGCCGAGCTTGATGGGCGCGAGGTGGAAGCACTGGCCGCAGCTCAGGCCCGCGTCGACAAGCTGCGCGAGCGCCTGACCGCCGCCATCGACGAGGTGCAGTCGATCGACGAGCAGGCGATGGGGTCCGCCCAGACGCGTCTTGCAAGCCTGCGCGAAGAAGCCGACCGGATCGACGAAGCCATGAAGGCGCGCGACAAGGAATTCCTCGCCTGGGTCGAGGCCCGGCGCGCACGGATCGAAGAGGTCGAAGGACAAGCGATAGAGGGGCTGGAAGCCCGCCTCTCCGCAATCGACAGCGCGGTGGAGGAACGCCGCGAAAATCACGCCGCAACCGCACGCGAGATTGCCCGCTCGGGCGAGGAAGCGGCGGATCAGCTCGCCAAGGCGGGTGAGCGGATTGCACAGATCGCCGGCACGGCGGCGAACGCGCGCGAAGACATGGTCCGGGCGACCGACGCGCTGGAAGATCGCCTGACCGCCGGCAGCACGGATCTTGCCGCACTCAATACCACGCTGGCCGATGCGACCGAGGCCAGCATCCGGCTGCTTGAGCTGATTCAGGCAGGCGCTGCGCACAGCCGGGATGTCCTCCCCGAAGCGATGGAAGCCGCCGAGGCCCGGCTTGCTGCCCTGGCCGAGAATGGCGAGAAGCTGCGCCGGACCATCGATGAAGGCGCTGAGCGCAGCGAGCGGCTTTCTGCTTACGTCATCGAAACGCGCGAACAGGGCGAGGAAATCTTCGGCGTCGCCGACCGGATCGACGACCGGCTGGCAAAGACGCGCGACACTATGACCGAGAACATCGCGAGGCTGCGCACCGCGCTCGCCCTGCTAGACGAAGAGGCGGAGGTCGTCTCGCACACTACTGCAACGCGCCTGTCCGCTGCGGTCGAGCAGCTCGAAGCCTCGGCGCGCAAGGCGCACGAGGCGCTGGAACGGTATGGAGCCGAAGAGGGGAGCGAACTGGGCGCACGGATTGGCGAAAACGCGGCCGACGCGGTCGCCGCTGCCTTGCGCGCGGAAGCGGACGAAGCCCTCGACGAACTGCGCGAGGCGACGACCCGCTCAGCCGAGGCTGCCCGCGCCGCCGCACGCCAGCTGCGCGATCAGCTGTCGTTGGTGAACGAGCTTGCCGGCAATCTGGAAACCCGCGTTGCCGTTGCACGAGAGCGGGCCGAAGAGCAGGTCGACAACGATTTCGCGCGGCGCGTCGCGCTGATCACCGAAAGCCTCAACTCCAATGCCATCGATATTGCCAAGTCGCTGTCGCGCGAGGTGTCCGACACGGCATGGGCCAGCTACCTGCGCGGCGACCGGGGCATATTTACCCGCCGCGCGGTGCGCCTGCTCGACAACACGCAGGCCCGCGAGATCGCGGAACTGTATGACGACGACGACGATTTCCGCGAGCATGTGAACCGTTACATTCACGATTTCGAGGCGATGCTGCGTACGCTGCTTTCCACCCGCGACGGCAATGCGCTGGCGGTGACGCTGCTCGGGTCCGAAGTCGGCAAGCTGTATGTCGCGATGGCGCAGGCGCTGGATCGGCTCCGCTCCAGCTAAGGCGACCACACCGCGCGCCGCGCCGCCGAGGCGCTACCCTGTCAGGCTCCGGAACGCTGGCCCGGCGGCAGCATGAAATCGAAGCTTTCGCGGGTGATCCAGCCCTGTTCCCAGTTGAGCACCCACAGCAGGGTGAGCACCGCGGCAATCACTGCCGCGCGCAGAGCCAGGCGGCCGGGCCGGAAATTGGCGGGCGCGCTCTCGGCCTGGCCGGGTACCAGCTCGATACCCAGCTCCTCGTGCGTGCGCACTCCGAAAGGAAGCATCACGAAGGCGACGAATATCCACGTCAGCACATAGATCGCGAGGATCGACCAGCCACTCACATCACGCCTCCGGGATGATGACCTGAACCTGCGGGCGCTTGCCCGACCAGCGATTGGCGGCACGGCGTGCCGCAAGGCGAACCGCTTCATGCCGGGCCTTGGCGTCCTTCGCATCGCGCCCGCGCAAGCCGCGCAGGGCGGATTGCACGTCGCGCGTCGCTTCGGACACGAAATCCGGGAAATCCTCGTCCAGCGGCAGGCCGAGCGCCCGGATCGTCACATCGTCCCGCCCGGTCACCACTACCAGCAGCACGCCATCGCGCGCGAGGCGACGGCGTTCGGTGATCGCATTGCCATCGGCGGGAACGATGATGTCCCCGTCGAGCACGAGGCGGCCCGTCGGCACCTTTGCGATCTTGCCCGGTTCGCCCGGCGCCAGCGACACGATATCGCCATTCTTCTGGAAAACGGCGTGGGGGATGCCTTCGGAAAGGCCAAGCCGCGCCTGTTCCTGCATGTGGCGCACTTCGCCGTGCACCGGCACCAGGATTTCCGGCTGCAACCATTCGTACAGCGCCTGCAGTTCGGGGCGGCCGGGGTGGCCGGAGACATGGATCATGCTCTGCCGATCGGTCACCATCACGATGCCGCGCTCCGCCAGCTGGTTCATCACCTTGCCGATGGACAGCTCGTTACCGGGTATCTGGCGGCTGGAGAATAGCACCACATCGCCGCGCGAAAGCTCCAGCGGATGGTTGTTATCCGCCATGCGGCCCAGCGCCGCGCGCGGTTCGCCCTGCCCGCCGGTGGCGACGATCATCACCTTGCCGCGGGGCATGCCCATCGCGGTGTCCCAGTCCACGGGCTTGGGAAAATCGGTAAGGTATCCGCAGCCCTGCGACACTTCGAGCATCCGGTCGAGCGAACGGCCGGCAATCACGATCTCGCGCCCGGTTTCCCTGGCGATCTCGCCCAGCGTGTGCAGCCGCGCGACGTTGGAGGCAAAGGTGGTTACAACCACGCGCCGGTCCGGCCAGCTTTGAACCTGTTCCAGCAGACCCTTGAACACGGCCCCTTCGGAGCCGCTTGCCTCGGGATTGAAGACGTTGGTGCTGTCGCACACCAGCGCCAGCACGCCATCCTCGCCAATCGCGCGCAGCTCTTCCTCAGTGGTCGGTTCGCCGATGATCGGGTCTTCGTCCAGCTTCCAGTCGCCGGTGTGGAAGACCTTGCCGTAAGGCGTGTCAATCAGCAGCGCGTTGCCTTCCGCGATCGAGTGGGCGAGCGGCAGGTAGCGGATGCCAAAAGGTCCGATCTGCATATCCTCGTCGCCTTCGCGCACGATGTGCAGCGGCACTTCGTCGACCAGGTCGGCTTCCTGCAGCTTGCGCCGCACCAGTTCCGCGGTGAACGGCGTCGCGTAAAGCGGCACGCCCAGATCCGCTGCAAAATAGGGAATCGCGCCGATGTGATCCTCGTGCGCGTGGGTCAGTACGATGCCCATCAGGTCCTTCACCCGATCTTCGATAAATTCGAGATCGGCGAAAACCAGCTCAATTCCGGGATATTCGTTGGCGCCGAAGGTCATGCCCAGATCGACCATCAGCCACTTACCGTCGCAGCCGTAGAGGTTGACGTTCATCCCGATCTCGCCCGAACCACCCAGGGCAAGGAAAAGGAGTTCGTTCTCCGGCTTGAAATTCTTTTTCATATCATCCTTTGGCAATGACCCGCGCGGCAAGCAGTTGCAGGCCGCGGATTGTCAGGTCGGTATCCACGACATCAAATATGTCGGTATGGTCGTCGAACAAGACCGAGAGGCCGCCGGTGGCAACCACCTTGGTCGGGCGGCCGACTTCTTTCTTCATCCGGGCGATCAGCCCTTCCATCATGGCGACGTAGCCCCAGAAGACGCCGATCTGCATCTGGTCTTCGGTGTTGCGACCGATAACGCTGCGGGTTGCGGGCGCGCCGATCGCAATGCGGGGGAGCTTCGCGGTCTTCCCTACAAGCGCATCAAGCGACAGATTGATCCCGGGCGTGATGATCCCGCCCTTGTAGGCGCCGTTGTAATCGACCGCCTCGAACTTGGTCGCGGTACCGAAATCGACCACGATCATGTCGCCGCCGAACATGTGGTGCGCGGCAATGCAGTTGAGTGCGCGGTCCGCACCCAGCGAGCTGGGCTGCTCCACATCGATTTCGAAATTCCAGGCGGCATCGCCCTGCCCTGCAACGATCGGGGTGATGCCGAAATATTTCTCGCACAGCACGGTCAGGTTGTGGTCCGCACGCGGGACGACCGAACCGAAGATGATGTGGGTGATCTGTTCGCGCGATACGCCCTCTATCCCGAGCAGCTGAAACAGCCACACGGCATATTCATCGCCCGTCCTCCGCCCGTCGGTCGAGATGCGCCACCGCGCACGCAGATCCTCGCCGTCGAACAGCGCGAACACGAGATTGGTGTTTCCGACATCGATTGCGAGAAGCATCTGCTATCCTTCCGCTAGCATCACTGCGCCAGCATCACATCGCCAGCGTGAATGGCACGGGTGGTCCCATCGGCCAAGCGCAGTCGCATGGAGCCTTCGGGCTCAAGACCATCGAACCGTCCCTCGACCACCACCCCATTGGGTTCATGCACGCTGACGGGAGTGCCGACGCGCATCCCCGCGACGCTCCAGCGGCGGATCAACGGTTCGATTCCGTAAGTTCGCCAGCGGTCCAGCTCGGTCGCGAAATTGGCGGCGAGGCTGGCGGCAAAGGAATCGCGGTCAGGCGCCGGACCGAACGCAGTGAGCGCGATGGTCTCGCGGTCGGGCATATCCGGCGCAGAGGCGAGGTTCACCCCGATACCGATCACCACCGCGTCCGTCCCACCTTCGAGAAGGATGCCCGCCAGCTTGGCTTTGCCGACCAGCAGGTCGTTCGGCCATTTCAGCGTAAGATTGTGCAGGTTGGGTGCAATGTCCTGCACCGTGTCGAACAGGGCGATCCCGGTCAGCAGCGAAAGCGTGTGCGCCGGCGGCTGGCCGGGGCGCACCTGCACAATGGTGGAACCCATGAAATTATGCAGGCCGCCCTGCCAATTGCGCCCCTGTCTGCCGCGCCCTGCGGTCTGCCGGTCGGCCACCAGCCATTCGCCTTCGCGCGGCGGGGTACCATCGCGCAACGCGCTGAGCAGATCGGCGTTGGTGGAGCCGGTTTCGGGGACGATACGGATCACGGCGGTGCTGCGGTCCGCGCAGCGTCAGACGCCCGCGAACAGCCCCGCGGCAGCCGTGTCGGTCATCATCTCCAGCCCGCGGGTCAAGAACCAGCCAAGCGGAGAGATCAGGATCGCGCAGATCACCAGGATCGCCCATTGCGATGCGCTGGCGCTCTTGGTTGCGCGGTTCACCGCTTCGTCGAAGAACATCACCTTCACGAACTTGATGTAGTAGAATGCGCCGATCACGCTTGCCGCGATGCCGATCACCGCGAGCGGGATCAGCCCTGCTTCCACCACCGCGCGGAAAACCTCCAGCTTGGCGAAGAACCCCATCAGCGGCGGGATACCGGCGAGGCTGAACATCATGATGAGCAGGCACCATGCGATGCCGGGCCGCGTGCTGGAAAGCCCCGCAATATCGTCGAAGGTCTCCAGATTCTCGCCATCGCCGTTGCGCAGCATCAGCACGGCGACGAAGCTGCCGAGCGACATCACGACGTAGATCGCGAGGTAGAACAGCATTGCGCTCGCGCCCTCGGCGGTCGCCGCAGCCAGGCCGATCAGGATGAAGCCGACATTGTTGATCGAGGAATAGGCCAGCAGCCGCTTGAGATTGTTCTGCCCGATCGCGCCCAGCGCGCCGACCACGATCGAAGCCAGCGCGGCGAAGATCACGATCTGCCGCCACGCGTCGGCCTGCGAACCGAAGGCATCGAGCGCAACGCGCGCGGTCAGCGCGATCGCCGCCACCTTGGGCGCGGTGGCGAAGAAGGTCGTCACCGGCGTGGGCGCGCCTTCATAGACGTCGGGCGTCCACATGTGGAACGGCACGGCGCTGATCTTGAAGGCCAGACCTGCGAGCACGAAAATCAGGCCGAACAGGGCACCGGTGGACAGCCCGGCCTCCTGCGCCAGACGAATGCCTGCGAAGCTGGTCGTCCCGGTGAAGCCGTAGGTCAGGCTCATGCCATACAGCAGGATGCCGCTGGCGAGCGCGCCAAGCACGAAATACTTGAGCCCCGCTTCGGCAGAGCGGCTGTCGTTGCGCAAGAAGCTGGCGAGCACGTATGCGGCGAGGCTGTTCAGTTCGAGCCCGATATACAGCGTCATCAGGTCCGTTGCGGACACCATGATGCTCATGCCCAGCGTGGCGAACAGCACCAGCACCGGGTATTCCGGGCGCATGGCGCGCAGACGGCCGAAGAACCCGGGCGCGATCATCAGGCAGGCGATGGCCGCGATGTAGACCAGCAGCTTGGCAAAGCTGGCGAAGGCGTCCGCGCTGAACTGCTGGTAGAACGCCATCGTGGCCTCGCCGCCCGCGCCGTCGATCAGCGCCGGAAGCGTAAGCGCGCCAGCGGCACCCAGCGCGACCGCAGCAAGGATCGAAACCAGGCGGCTCGACTTTTCGCCGCCGAACGCAGCGATCATCAGCAGCACCAGCCCCGCGCCGGTCAGCACCAGCTCGGGAATCACGAGGCCAAAGGACGTGGCGTAATCCATCAGTGTTCTTCCCCGGCGGCTTCGGCGTGTTCGCCCTCTGCGGCGCCATGATCGGCGTCGTGCTCGCCTTCGATATAGTTCGCTTCGTGCGCGCGCGGCTGGCCGACGACGAGGTCGGCATCGCTCGGCGGTGCGGCGCGGGCAATGCGGGCCTCGATCGCGGCAATGTCACCGCGCATCGGTGCCAGGAAGCTTTCGGGATACACGCCCATCCACAGCACTGCGGCCGCAACCGGTGCCAGCATCAGCCACTCGCGCGGGTTGAGATCGGGCATCGCGGCAGCATCCGCATTCTTCTGTTCGCCGAACACGACGCGGCGATAGAGATATAGCATGTAGCCTGCGCCCAGGATGATCCCAGTGGTCAGCACGAAGGTGGTGGTGCTGGACGCCCGATACACGCCCGCAAGGCTGATGAACTCGGCCACGAAGCCGCTGGTACCCGGCAGGCCGATGCTCGCCATGGTGAACAGCAGGAAGAACACCGCATAGCGCGGCATGTTGATCGCCAGCCCGCCATAACGCTCGATCTCGCGCGTATGCAGCCGGTCGTAGATCACGCCCACGCACAGGAATAGCGCGCCCGAAACGAGGCCGTGGCTCAGCATCATTACCATCGCGCCCTCGATGCCCTGCGCGTTGAACGCGAACAGGCCCGCAGTCACGATCGCCATGTGCGCGACCGACGAATAGGCGATCAGCTTCTTCATGTCGTGCTGCACCAGCGCGATCAGGCTGGTGACCACCACCGCGATCATGCTGAGGCCGAAGACCAGCCACATGAACTGCGCGGACGCTTCGGGGAACATCGGCAGGCTGAAGCGGATGAAGCCGTAGCCGCCCAGCTTCAGCAGCACGCCCGCAAGGATCACCGAGCCAGCGGTCGGCGCCTGCACGTGCGCGGCGGGCAGCCAGGTGTGCACCGGCCACATCGGCATCTTCACCGCGAAGCTGGCGAAGAAGGCCAGCCACAGCCAGGTCTGCGCCTCGGGCGCGAAGTCGTATTGCAGCAGCGTGGGAATGTCGCCGGTGCCCGCCTCATTCACCATCCACAGCATCGCGATCAGCATCACGACCGAGCCGAGCAGCGTGTAGAGGAAGAACTTGAAGCTGGCGTAGATACGGTCCGCCCCGCCCCAGATGCCGATGATCAGGTACATCGGGATCAGCCCGGCTTCGAAGAAGATGTAGAACAGCAGGATGTCCTGCGCGGCGAACACGCCGATCATCAGCAGTTCCATCACCAGGAACGCGGCCATGTATTCGCCCACGCGCCTGGTCACGGACGTCCAGCTGGCGAGGATGCAGATCGGCATCAGGAAGACGCTGAGCATGATCAGCATCAGCGCAATGCCATCGATACCAAGCGCATACTGGAAGCCAGCAAACAGGTCCGCACGCTCGGTAAACTGCCACTGCGCGCCGCCGATGTCGAAGCTGGCCCACAGCGCAATGCCCAGCAGCAGGTCGATCAGCGTGGCGATCAGCGCGACCCAGCGCGCGGTCGACGCGTTGACAAACATGCACAGGACCGCGCCGACCAGCGGTACGAGCAGCATCAGCGAGAGGATTGGCAGGCCCTCCATCACAGCAGCACCCAGGTAATCGCGGCGAGCACGCCGAGCAGCATGACCAGCGCATAGGTGTTGAGCATGCCAGACTGGATGCGCTTGGCACCCTGCGCGCTCTGGCGAACGACCCAGGCCGCGCCATCGGGGCCGAAGCGGTCGATGATGCCCATGTCCAGCTGCTTCCAGAACACACGGCCGAACCAGAAGGCGGGCTTCACGAACAGGAAGTTATACAATTCGTCGAAGTACCACTTGTTGAGGAAGAACCGGTAGATCGGGCCAAGCTGTTCGGCCGCCGCCTCCGGCAGTTTCGGATTGCGGATATAGGCGAGCCATGCGGTGGCCAGACCCAGCAGCATCGCAGCCGTCGCGGTCAGCTTCACCCACAGCGGCACGCCGTGGATCGCGTGGACCAGATCGTAATTGAAGAAGATCGATCCGCCCCAGAAGTCTTCGGAATCCACGAAGGGTTCGTAGAACGCGAAGCCTGCGAACACCGCACCGATGCTCAGCACCATCAGCGGTACCAGCATCACCCACGGTGCCTCGTGCGGATGATAGCCCGCCGTGCCATCGCGTTCCTCGGTCGAGGGGACATGATGCGCGACGCTTTCGCCCGCATCCTCCTGGCTTGCCGGGTTATGTTCCTCAGGTTCGTCGTGGCCGTGGTGGACCGCGTGCTGGATATGCTCGCTATCGGCCCAGCGCGGCTTGCCCCAGAAGGTCAGGAACATCAGGCGCCAGGAATAGAAGCTGGTGAGCAGCGCGGCGATCGCCCCCGCCCAGAAGGCGAAGTTGGCCGCACCCGTACCGCGCGCGAAGGCGGCTTCGAGGATCGCGTCCTTGGAATAGAAGCCCGCAAAGCCGAACACGCCGAGTACACCCACGCCCGTGATCGCGAGCGTGCCCGCCATCATCGCCCAGAAGGTGATCGGGATATGTTTACGCAGGCCGCCGTAATAGCGCATGTCCTGCTCGTGGTGCATTGCGTGGATCACCGCGCCCGCGCCAAGGAACAGCAGCGCCTTGAAGAAGGCGTGCGTGAACAGGTGGAACATCGCCACGCCATAGGCGCCCGCGCCCGCGGCAAAGAACATGTAGCCCAGCTGCGAACAGGTCGAATAGGCGATCACACGCTTGATGTCCCACTGCGTGGTGCCGATGGTCGCCGCGAACAGTGCGGTCATCCCGCCAATCACGGTCACGAGCGTGAGCGCGACTGGCGCAGTCTCGAACATTGGCGACAGGCGGCAGACCATGAACACGCCTGCGGTCACCATGGTGGCGGCGTGGATCAGCGCGGAAACAGGCGTCGGGCCTTCCATCGCGTCGGGCAGCCAGGTGTGCAGGCCCAGCTGCGCGGATTTGCCCATCGCGCCGATGAACAGCAGGATGCACAGGATGTCCATCGTCATCAGGCGCATGCCCATGAAGGTGATCGAGCTGCCGCTCATCGTCGGGGCCATCTCGAGGATCTGGGGGATCGAGACGGTGCCGAACACCAGGAAAGTGCCGAAGATGCCGAGCATGAAGCCAAGGTCGCCCACGCGGTTGACCACGAAGGCCTTGATCGCTGCGGCGTTCGCGCTGGGCTTCTTGTACCAGAACCCGATCAGCAGATAGGATGCGAGGCCGACGCCTTCCCACCCGAAGAACATCTGCACCAGGTTGTCCGCCGTCACCAGCATCAGCATCGCGAAGGTAAACAGGCTGAGATAGGCGAAGAACCGCTGCTGGTGCGGGTCTTCGTCCATGTAGCCCCAGCTGTACAGGTGGACGAGCGCGGACACGCTGGTGATCACCACCAGCATCACGGCCGTCAGCGTATCGACCCGCAGCGCCCAGTCGAACGTCAACTGGCCCGAGCTGACCCATTGCAGCACGGTGACCACCTGCGCATCGGCAGTGCCGCCCAGAAAGCCGAGGAAGATCGGCCAGCTGAGCGCGCACGAAACGAACAGCGCACCGGTGGTGATCGCCTTGGACACGGTCTTGCCCAGCGCACCGCCGAACAGGCCCGCCACGATTGCCGCAAGCAGCGGCAGGAATACGATGATGAGGATCGAGGACTGCACGTCGAAGCCTAGCCCTTCATCCGGTTAACATCGTCGACCGCGATCGTGCCGCGATCACGGAAGAAGATGACGAGAATCGCGAGGCCGATGGCCGCTTCGCCCGCCGCCACGGTCAGCACGAACATCGCGAAGATCTGCCCGGTCAGGTCGCCGAGGAAGGCGCTGAACGCGACAAGATTGATGTTCACCGCCAGCAGGATCAGCTCGATCGCCATCAGGATCGTGATCACGTTCTTGCGGTTGAGGAAGATGCCCAGCACGCCCAGCACGAACAGGATCGCGCTAACGATGATGTAATGTTCGATCCCGATCACAGCTCGACCCCTTCGCCGATAGTCGGCTGCTTCATTTGCGTCGCTTCCTTCGGGTTGCGGCGCACCTGCCTGGTGATGTTCTGGTGCCCGCGCGT
Organism: Erythrobacter sp.; assembly: GCA_009993635.1. Lineage (GTDB taxonomy): Bacteria > Pseudomonadota > Alphaproteobacteria > Sphingomonadales > Sphingomonadaceae > Alteriqipengyuania. Next base: position 457,917 of record JAACTC010000005.1, read on the forward strand.
GGTCTTCAGATCGCGGTGGGTCAGCACGATCGCGCCGATCATCGCCACCAGCAGGATCAGGCCTGCCGCCTCGAACACGAAAACGTATTTGGAGTAGAGCAGCGCGCCGATATTGGTGATGTTGCTCACCTCAAGGTTCGGCGCGTTCTCGCCCGTCGCCGTGCCCAGTTCCAGATGGCCCGCGCTCAGCGCGCCGATGCCCAGCACCAGCTCCGCCAGCAGCACCAGCGCGATCGCGATGCCCAGCGGGAAGTTCTTGATGAAGCCTGCGCGCAGCTCCGCCAGATCGACGTCGAGCATCATCACCACGAACAGGAACAACACCGCGACCGCGCCGACGTAAACGACGACCAGCAGCATCGCGATGAATTCCGCGCCCAGCAGCACCATCAGACCCGCCGCGTTGAAGAACGCGAGGATCAGCCACAGGACCGAGTGGACAGGATTGCGGCTCATGATCGTCAGCACGCCGCTGGCGATCACTAGAAACGCAAAGAGATAAAAGGCGATTGCCTGGATCATCGGTTAAGATCGTACCCCGAACGTGGTCTGCACGCGCGCCTAGCGGTAGGGCGCGTCGGCTTCAAGGTTCGCTGCGATGGCGCGTTCCCATTTGTCACCATTGGCGAGCAGCTTGGCCTTGTCGTAGAGCAATTCCTCGCGGGTTTCCGTGGAATATTCGAAGTTCGGCCCTTCGACGATGGCATCCACCGGGCACGCTTCCTGGCAGAACCCGCAATAGATGCACTTGGTCATGTCGATGTCGTAGCGGGTCGTGCGGCGCGAACCGTCGGCCCGCGGCTCCGACTCGATGGTGATCGCCTGCGCGGGGCATACGGCTTCGCACAGCTTGCATGCGATGCAGCGTTCTTCCCCGTTGGGGTAGCGGCGCAGCGCGTGCTCCCCACGGAACCGCGGCGAAAGCGGGTTCTTCTCGTACGGGTAGTTGATCGTGACCTTGGGCTTGAAGAGGTACTTCAGGGTCAGCGCGTGGGCCTTCACAAACTCGTAGAGCGTGAACGCCTTCAGGGTCTGGGCGATACTCATGCGGGGGTTCCGAAATGTCCGGTGGCCATCAGATAGCCGCTAATCAGGAAAACGAAGATCAGGCTCATCGGCAGGAAGACCTTCCAGCCAAGCCGCATCAACTGGTCGTAGCGATAACGCGGTACGGTCGCCATCACCCAGCTGAACATGAAGAAGAAGAACAGCGTCTTCAGCAGGAACCAGATGATGCCGGGCACCCAGTACAGCGGCGCCCAGTCGACAGGCGGCAGCCACCCGCCGAAGAACAGCAGGGTGTTGAGCGCGCACATCAGCAGGATGTTGGCGTACTCACCCAGCCAGAACAGCGCGAAGGCCATGCTGGAATATTCGGTCTGGTACCCGGCAACCAGCTCGCTCTCCGCCTCGGTCAGGTCGAACGGCACGCGCTGCGTTTCCGCGAGGCTTGAGATGAAGAACACCACCCACATCGGGAACAGCAGCAGGTTGAAATAGAACCCGTTGACGATGCCGAGGCCATGGCCGCGCTGCGCCTCGACGATGGCGGTCAGGTTGAAACTGCCCGCCCAGAGCACGACACACACGAGGATAAACCCGATCGAGACTTCGTACGAAATCATCTGCGCGGCGGCGCGCATGGCGGAGAAGAACGGGTATTTCGAGTTACTCGCCCAGCCCGCCATCACCACGCCGTAAACCGACAGCGAACTGATCGCGAGGATGTAGAGCAGGCCGACATTGATGTCCGCCAGCACCACTCCGTCGGCAAATGGCACCACCGCCCACGCGGCCAGCGCCACGGTGAAGGTGACGATCGGCGCGATGATGAAGATGCCCTTGTTCGCCGCGCTCGGGATGATGGTTTCCTGCAGGAAGACCTTCAGACCATCGGCAAAGCTTTGCAGCAGGCCGAAGGGGCCGACCACGTTGGGGCCCCTGCGCAGGTTGATCGCGGCCCAGACCTTGCGGTCGATCAGGATGACGTAGGCGACCGCCAGCATCAGCGGAAATGCGATCAGCAGGATCCCCGCGATGGTCGCGACAAACCACGCCCATTCGTAGGTCATGCCGAGGTTCTGGAAAAATTCGGTCATTCCGCGGCCTCCAGCATGTCTTCACCGTGGAACAGTTCGGCAGAGCACCGCTGCATCGTCGCGCTCGCACGGGCGATGGGGTTGGTCAGATACGGGTCGGCGATCGGATAACGGATCGCGCCCTTGGCCTTGGGCGTCTTCTTGCCCTTGGGCAGCGTGCCCAGCGGCGCGATGCCTTCCTCGCCCAGCGCGGGCACGGCTTCGATCATTGCGGACTGAAGCTGCGCAAAGCTGTCGAAACCGACCGTGACACCGAAAGCATCGGCCAGCGCGCGCAGGATCGTCCAGTCCTCACGCGCGTCGCCGGGGGCGAACACCGCCTTTTCGGCGAACTGCACGCGGCCCTCTGTGTTTACGTAAGTCCCGTCCTTCTCCGCATAGGAGGCCGCAGGCAGGATGATATCCGCCGCATGCGCGCCCGCATCGCCGTGATGGCCGATATAGACCTTCAAGCTGTTCTCGAACGTACCGTAATCGAGCGAATCCGCGCCGAGCGACAGCAGCACCGCAGGCGCGGCGTCGACCACGTCCTTGATCCCGCCCTTCTGCGCATAGCCCAGCATGACCGCGCCCATGCGGGCGGCGGCGGTGTGGATGACGTTGAAGCCGTTCCACCCCTCTCCGTCCACATCGCGTACGAGGTTCCACTCGCTGGCCAGCGACAGCGCCGGGTGCAGCGCACCCGCCGCAAGCCCGCCGGGGCCGACGATGATCGCCGGACGGCTCGCATCCTTGAACGCATCGGCCACATGGCCGGGCAGATCGTGCAGCAGGCCTGCTTCCTCGCCCAGGAATTCGCAGGCGAAGGTCGTGTCCCATTCGGGCCCGATCAGGAAGATCTTCGCGCCGCGCTTTGCCGCCTTGCGCAGACGCACATTGATCAGCGGCGCTTCGTGGCGAACCTGGCTGCCGACGATCAGGATCGCATCGGCGGTCTCGATCCCGGCCAGCGTCGAGTTGAACGCGATGCCAGCAAGGCTTGAACAATCATAGTCGAGCCCGGTCTGGCGGCCTTCAAGCTTGTCCGAACCCAGTTCGGCCAGCAGGCGCTTCGCGGCAAACATCGTTTCGCAATCGACCACATCGCCAGCGACCGCCGCGATCGAGCCTTCGCCGCCCTGCTTCGCGGCCTTTACGATAGCCTCGAACGCCTCTTCCCAACTGGCGGGGGCAAGCTTGCCCGCATTCTCGTCGTCGATCGAGCGCATCCACACCCGGTCGAGCCGGCGTGCGGTCAGGCCATCGACCTGATAGCGCGCCTTGTCCGACAGCCACTCTTCGTTGACGTCGTCATTGATCCGGGGAAGCGCGCGCATCACTTCGCGGCCACGGCTGTCGAGCCGAATGTTGGCGCCGACCGCGTCGGACACGTCGATGCTCAGCGTCTTTTTCAGCTCCCACGGGCGCGCCTCGTAGGCATAGGGGCGACTGGTGAGCGCACCCACCGGGCACAGGTCGATCACGTTCGCGCTCAGCTCGTGGCTTGCAGCCTGCTCAAGATAGGTCGTAATCTGCATATCTTCGCCGCGATACAGCGCGCCGATTTCGTCAACGCCCGCGATTTCCTCGGAAAAGCGCACGCAGCGGGTGCAGTGGATGCAGCGGGTCATGATCGTCTTGATCAGCGGGCCCATGTACTTCTCGGTCACCGCGCGCTTGTTTTCCTGGTACCGGGTCGCGCCGCGGCCATAATACATCGACTGGTCCTGCAGGTCGCATTCGCCGCCCTGGTCGCAGATCGGGCAATCGAGCGGGTGGTTGATGAGAAGAAACTCCATCACCCCTTCGCGCGCCGCGCGCACCATTTCGCTGTCGGTGCGGATTTCCTGGCCTTCGGTCGCGGGCAGAGCGCAGGATGCCTGCGGCTTGGGCGGCCCGGGCTTCACCTCGACCAGGCACATGCGGCAATTGCCGGCGATGCTCAGCCGCTCATGGTAGCAAAAGCGCGGGATTTCCTTGCCCGCAAGCTCGCACGCCTGCAGCACGGTCGCACCATCGGGTGCGTCGATTTCCTGTCCGTCTACGGTAACCTTGGGCATTCTTTTTCACCATCGGCGTCGCTGCCAGCGCGCTGGTTTGCGCCCGGCAGACATCGTGATTCACCAGCGATGCGCCGTCCCTAGGCAATTCGGCGGTGGAGATACAGGCTCAAATGCAGAAAATTCAGGGGTAAGCCGCGCGCAGGCAGCCCGACGCAGCGCAGCCACCGGTTTTGCGGACCGATGGCTGCCATTGACCTGTCGCTGGGATGGCGAACGCGCGACCCCGGATGCGCGAGAAACCGCGCCCGATATCACGCCCGCCGCCTAGTCTGCGAAGTTCGTCCAGTGATAGAGCGATTGCGCCAGGAACGCGCGGCGGAAATAGCTCGGCATTTCTTCTTCCGGATCCAGCTGGTCGCAGGTCGTGGTGACCGAATCCAGCGCCGCAAGCGCGCCGACTTCCGCCTGCGAGCCCGCCTCCGTCGCCAGCACGCCGCGCGCACCGATCGGGCTGATCGCGGTGCGGCATTCTTCCGCCATCTGCGCCTTGGCGAACATGCCCGTGCGATCGCCGCTGATCGCCACCGCGCCGATGAAATCCATCAGCTTCTTGCTGTCGCCGGGGCCGGGAATCTCCGGCGCGGTATCGGGATCGACCAGAATGTCCTCCGCCAGCGCGCCGCGCACGAATGCGGGATCGAGGCGGATATTGGTCGGCGCGCAACCGCGTATCCGGCCGAGATACTTGTTCATTTCGAGCAGCGGCGCCCCGAGCGAGGGCATATCCTGCTGCAGGAAAGTCTCGGCGCGATCCGAGTTGAGCGAAACGGCGCAGCTGGCCAGTCGGCGCGCGGTGTCCCAGTTGTTCCTCAGGGCAAAGGGGTCCGCGATCAGGTTGGCGCGCGCCTCGGCCGCCTTCAGATCGTTCTGGTATGACTCGATTTCAGACTGGTTGCCGTTGTTGCTGGACCGCTGCGTGGAGTAGCGGGTCATATCCTGAGCCACAGCAGGTACGGTCAGTGCAACGCCTGCCACCCCTGCGAGAACCAAACCGAAAATCTTGCGCATGATATCCTCTCAAATCTGCTTGAGCGATCCTTCCAGAATCGCTTCGTTGTGACGGTTTACGCCGTGGGTAGCGACTTGAACAGATACCAGTCGTAAAGCGCGCGGCTGACGAAGGTGCGCGCGAAGAACCGCGAAAGGTCACCGTCACCGAAGAACGGATCGCATGCCACCGTTCGATCTTCCAGCACTCCCAGAAGCTCCGCCTCCTCGTCGCTCCCCGGCTCTGATTGCAGGATCAATCTGCCCAGCACGGGGATGGCGGCCACGCGGCATTGATAGCCGAGCCGTACCAGCGAAACCTGATCGCCGGAATCGGTGTGATCGAACTCGACCGATTTCAGAAACGCGATCATTTCCGCTTCATCGCGTGCGCTCTTCAGGGCCTGCGGAAAGTCAGCCTCGATCAGATGCTCCGCGACCGCACCGCGCAGGAAATCGCGATCGACACTCAGTTGTGCCGGGGCGCAGCCGCGCAGGCGCGTCACGTATTTTCGCTCCACCCGCAAATTCGCACTGGCGTAAGGGCCGCTGCCAGCCAGAAAATCGCGCGCCCGCGATGGGCTCATCTTCACGGCACAGCGGCCGAACGCCCGCGACACGTCGAAGCCGCGCCGCTGCTCCACCAGAGTACGGTAATAATACGGGGTGCTGTTATCATGATACAGGGCCACCGCATCCGCGAAGTTCGACAGCGCCTGGCTGTCACTCATAAACACGGTATCCGGCGCGTAACGCGCCATGCCGGTGGCGCCCTTCGGCTGCGCAGCGACCGAGGTACACGCAGCCAATGCCAGGGCAACGGCGCAAACCTGTTTCAACATGATCCTAACTCCCCGCAAGAGCCCGACTTTATGCGGACACGGCCATCCCCGACGGATGCGGTGAGCGTATCATAATTCCGGCAATGCGCGAAATCGCCTACTCGGCAGCTTCTGGCAGCTGCTCGCCACGCTCCTTGATCCGACGCTCAAGCTCGGGTCGGAAGTGACGGATCAGGCCCTGGATCGGCCACGCGGCGGCATCGCCCAGCGCACAGATCGTGTGGCCTTCCACCTGCTTGGTGACGGTGTGCAGCATGTCGATCTCGTCGATATCGGCGTCGCCCGTCTCGAGCCGCTGCATCACGCGCCACATCCATCCGGTGCCCTCGCGGCACGGGGTGCACTGGCCGCAGCTCTCGTGCTTGTAGAAATAGCTGATGCGGCTGATCGCGCGAACGATGTCGGTCGACTTGTCCATCACGATCACCGCCGCAGTGCCAAGGCCGCTGCCCAGCTCCTTCAGCCCGTCGAAATCCATCGGGCAATCCATGATGTCTTTCGCCGGAACCAGCGGAACGGAGGAACCGCCCGGGATCACCGCCAGCAGGTTGTCCCACCCGCCGGTGATGCCGCCGCAATGCCGTTCGATCAGTTCGCGGAAGGGAATGCTCATCTCTTCCTCGACCACGCAGGGCTTTTCGACATGCCCGCTGATCTGGAACAGCTTGGTGCCCGCGTTCTTCTCGCGCCCGAAACCGGCAAACCACGAAGGGCCGCGCCGCAGGATCGTGGGCACGACCGCGATGCTTTCCACGTTGTTCACCGTTGTCGGGCAGCCATAGAGGCCCGCACCTGCCGGGAACGGCGGCTTGAGGCGCGGCTGGCCCTTCTTGCCTTCGAGGCTCTCGATCAGCGCGGTTTCCTCACCGCAGATATACGCGCCCGCACCCCGGTGCAGGAATACGTCGTAATCATAGCCCGAACCGCACGCGTTCTTGCCGATCAGGCCGGCGTCATACGCCTCGTCGATCGCAGCCTGCAGCGCCTCCGCCTCGCGGATATATTCACCGCGGATATAGATATAGGCGGCGCGCGCGCGCATCGCGAAACCCGCGACCAGCGCGCCTTCGATCAGCTTGTGCGGATCGTGCCGCATGATCTCGCGGTCCTTGCACGAACCCGGTTCGGATTCATCGGCATTGATGACCAGGAAGCTGGGCCGGCCGTCCTTGCTTTCCTTGGGCATGAAGGACCACTTCATGCCGGTGGGGAAGCCCGCACCGCCGCGCCCGCGAAGGCCGCTGGCCTTCATGTCCTCGATGATCGAATCCTGTCCCTTGGCGAGCAGTGCCTTGGTATCGTCCCAGTCGCCACGCGCCTGCGCGGCCTTCAGCCCGGCGGACTGAAACCCGTAGAGGTTCGTGAAAATACGGTCTTTGTCAGCGAGCATCTGCGAGTGCTCCATCAAAAACTTTGGCAAGGTTCATGCCATAACTCCAAACACAACAAACGCGGCCACGGCAAGGATTGCCAGCAGGGCAAGCGTCTTGAAAATTCCGCGAAGCACCTTCCACGCGATCACGACGGCGATCAGCGCAACGATGATGGTGACGATGTTAATTTCCATCATGCGTCTCCGATGGCGATTCTTCGGCGCGCTTGCGACCCAGGAACACGAAGCCGAGCACAAGGAAGGGCAATCCGATGCCCAAAAAGGCCGGCCCGATCGTCAGGCCGAAAGAGATGGTCAGACCTACGCCCATCGTGATGAATGCAATGCCGAGCGCACGGTAATCGGTTGGCTTATCCTTCATCGGCCACCCTCCTCGTCATTTTCAGCTTCGCCCGCCTTGCTGTTCGAAATCGCGAAAAACGCGGCGCCGAGGGCGATGAAGGTCGCACCGAGTGCGGTGTTGCCGCTGAGGAAAAACGCCAGAGAGGTGAAGAAGAACGCGGCGGATGCGAACCGGTAGCTGCGCTTGGGGGTCATTGCCCTGCCCCGTCATCGCGCTTGGCCAGCCCGAAAACCCCGAAGCCGCCGAACAAAAAGCCCAGGATCGCCCAGACGACCCAGTCGTCGCCCTGCAGGAATTTCACGACCGCCAGGATCAGGAAGATGACCCCGACGACCGGAAAACCCTTCTTGGCGACGCCGTCCATTACCATTCACCCCGGTAGTCGTGGTTTTCCTTGACCATTTCCTTCAGCGTGGTCGGCCCGCCCGAAGGTTCCGACGTGTGGCGACCCGGCTCCTGCGTGCCGGTCTTGGGCTGCTCGCCCCTGGCCAGCGCATCGAGCACGGCGTCGAGCCGTTCTGGCGTCAGGTCTTCGTAATTGTCGTCATTGATCTGGACCATCGGCGCGGTTGCGCAATTGCCCATGCATTCGACTTCGGTGAGCGTCCACAGGCCGTCCTCGGACACTTCGCCCTTCTTCATGCCGCGCTTCTTGCACGCGGCCATGATGTCGTCGCTGCCGCGCAGCATGCACGGCGTCGTACCGCACACTTGCACGTGGTACTTACCTACGGGCTTGAGGTTGTACATGAAGTAGAAGGTCGCGACCTCGAGCACGCGGATCACCGGCATGTCGAGATAGTTTGCGACATATTCGATCACCGGCAGCGGCAGCCAGCCTTGCGTATCTGTTTCCTCGCCGACCTGCCGCTGGGCAAGGTCGAGCAGCGGCATCACCGCCGATTTCTTGCGCCCCTCGGGATAGCGGGCAAGCGCCTTCTGCGCCCTCGCCTCATAGGCTTCGCTGAACGCGAAATTGCCCCACCGCTCGCGCAGTTCGGGGGTATCGGGTGCGGTTGAACGATCAGCCATTCTTCGTCTCCCGGATCGAGAATTGCTTCGCAAGACCGAACGAAAGCATTCCAAGGAAGACTAGAGCCATCGAATACACAAGCGAGGATTCCCAGAGACCGGCGATGTCGCCCAACAGATAGGCCATGAGGCCGAACGCGACGATAACGCCACCAAATTCAAACAAGGTCGTCTTACTCACCGGTCGCACTCCCCGAACACGACGTCGATCGCGCCGAGGATGGCGGTGGCGTCGGGCAGCATGTGGCCCCTGGTCATCATATCCATCGCCTGCAGGTGGCTGAAGGCGGTCGGGCGGATCTTGCAGCGATAAGGTTTGTTCGACCCGTCGCTGACCAGATACACGCCGAATTCGCCCTTGGGGCTCTCGGTCGCGACGTAGACTTCGCCCGCGGGCACGTGGAAGCCTTCGGTGTAGAGCTTGAAGTGGTGGATCAGGGCTTCCATCGACTGCTTCATCTCACCGCGCTTGGGAGGGGAGACCTTGCGGTCGTCCGACGCGATCGGGCCGGACGGCATTTCCGCCAGGCACTGCTTGATGATGCGTGCGCTCTGGTAGACTTCCTGCACGCGGACCATGAAGCGGTCGTAGCAGTCCGAATTGGTGCCCACGGGCACATCGAATTCCATCCGGTCGTACACATCGTAGGGCTGCGACTTGCGCAGATCCCACGGCACGCCCGCGGCGCGCAGCATCGGACCGGAAAAGCCCCACCTGATCGCGTCTTCGCGGCTGACGACGGCGATATCGACGTTGCGCTGCTTGAAGATACGGTTGTCCATCACGAGGCTCATCGCGTCGCCGAACAGTTCGGGCACGCGGTTGTCGAGCCATTCGCCGATATCGACCAGCAGCTTCTCGGGCACGTCCTGGTGCACGCCGCCGGGGCGGAACCATGCGCTGTGCATGCGCGCGCCCGAGGCACGCTCGAAGAAATTCATGCAGTCTTCGCGCAGTTCGAACACCCACAGGTTCGGCGTCATCGCGCCCACATCCATCACATGCGCGCCGATGTTGAGGAAGTGGTTCGACATGCGCGTCAGCTCGGCGAAGAGCACTCGCAGGTACTGCGCGCGGATCGGCACTTCGACGTTGAGCAGCTTCTCGATCGCGAGGACGTAGCTGTGTTCCTGACACAGCGGCGAACAGTAATCGAGCCGGTCGAAATAGGGCAGCGCCTGCAGGTAGGTCTTGTGCTCGATCAGTTTTTCGGTGCCGCGATGCAGCAGGCCCACGTGCGGGTCCACCCGCTCCACGATCTCTCCGTCGAGCTCCATCACCATGCGCAGCACGCCGTGCGCCGCAGGGTGCTGCGGGCCGAAATTGATCGTGTAGTTGGTGATCTCTTCATCGCCCGTCGTGGGCGACTGCTCGATCGTCAATCCGTGTGCCATACGCTTTTCAAACCTACCTTATCCGCACGCCCACTGGCCACCGGCGATCTTGCGCTGCTGGCCATCCGCCGCGACGTAGAGGTCGGCGGTGCGCATGGAATCGAGCCCCTTGGCGGGCACAACCTTCACCGTAACGCCGTCGGCCACCATCGTCGGCCCGGCGTAGATCGCATCGAGGCCGCCTTCTTCGGCGGTCATATTGATCAGATCGCCACCGATCCGCACCACGCCCCGGCCCGGCACTGCCGCGTCGTCGGGCGCACCGGTCATAAGCAGTTCGACCGAATCCTTGCTGAACGTGCAGCCGCCATCGCGCTTGCCCAGATCGACCTGCGCGATATTGCCGAGCTTTTCCAGCGCCATCGGGTCCGCCCCGGCGGGCACCGCGGAGGTCCGCGCCTGCGTGCTTTCGGGCGGAGCATTGGTGCCTTTCGGCATCGGAGCGCCTGATCCGACGCGGTCCGCGAAGTCATCGCCGCCTTGCGCCTGATCGGCATCGCCCTGCGAACATGCCACGAGAAGAAGCGCGGCCGAAATCGTCAGCATTCTCTTCATCGAACCATTCTCCACTGGCAACCCGCGGCCCGGCGAACCGGGACCGTGCGGTTGCGTTACTCCTTGCCCTTGGGCTTCGCGCGGGTCGTCTTGGTGGCTTTCGCCTTTGCCCCGGCCGATTTCGCAGCCGCCGTCTTCTTGGGCTGCGTGGCGGCCGGAGTATCCTTGGTCTTGCCCTTGCGCGCGGGGCGCTTCTCGCGGTCCTCGGTCGGCTTGGGGGCCGGCGTTCGGTCCTTGCCGGAAGTCTCCTCCGCGGGCGCGCCTTCGCTGACCTTTTCCGACGCTTCCTTGTCGGTCTTCGCGCCTGCGCCGGTATCCTTGGGACTATCGGTGGTCGTCGGCTCGTCGACCGGCGGGACATCGGCTTTCTCGTCGCCCGGCAGAACGTAGTCCGCGCCTTCCCAAGGCGACATGAAGTCGAAAGTGCGCAGGTCCTGCGCCAGCTCCACCGGCTCGTACACCACGCGCTGCTTCTCTTCGGAATAGCGCAGCTCGACATAGCCGGTGAGCGGGAAATCCTTGCGGAAGGGATGCCCTTCGAAACCATAGTCGGTCAGAATGCGGCGCAGGTCCGGATTGCCGGCAAAAACCACGCCGTACATGTCGAACACCTCGCGTTCGAGCCAGCCTGCGTTGGGCCACAGCGTGGTGACTGTGGGCACCGGCGTCGTCTCGCTGGCGGTAACCTTCACCATGATACGGCTGTTCTGGGTGAGCGAAAGCAGCATGTAGACCACTTCGAACCGCTCCGCGCGGCCCGGATAGTCGGCCCCTGCGATCTCCATCATTTGCTGATAGCCGTGATCGTCGCGCAGCAGGCGCAGCGCATCCTCGATCATATCGCGCTGCACGGTCAGCAGGAGCTCGCCGTGCTCTTCCTTCGCGGCGACCAGGAAATGTCCGAGCGCAGCGGACAGCCGGTCTTTCAGGCCATCGATCTGCGTAAATCGCGGGGCGGAGTGAACCACGGCCATCCTAACGCTCCACCGTTCCGGCGCGGCGGATCTTCCGCTGCAGCTGCATCACGCCATACAGCAGCGCTTCGGCCGTCGGCGGGCAACCCGGCACGTAAATATCGACCGGCACGATGCGGTCGCAGCCGCGCACCACGGAATAGCTGTAATGGTAATAGCCGCCGCCGTTGGCGCAGCTGCCCATCGAGATGACGTAGCGCGGGTTCGACATCTGGTCGTAAACCTTGCGCAGCGCCGGGGCCATCTTGTTGCACAGCGTGCCCGCGACGATCATCACATCGCTCTGGCGCGGGCTGGCGCGCGGGGCGACGCCGAAGCGTTCCATGTCGTAGCGCGGCATGTTCACGTGGATCATCTCGACCGCGCAGCACGCAAGGCCGAAGGTCATCCACCACAGCGAACCCGTGCGCGCCCACTGGAACAGTTCTTCGGTGCTGGTCAGCAGGAAGCCCTTGTCGTTCACTTCGGTCTGCAGCGCGTTGAAATAGTCTGCATCCGGTGCGCGCACCTCGCCCGGCTGCGCCGTCGGTGCATCGTGCAACGCGGGGTTGAGCTTCGGGTTGGTGGGGGTGTGATCTACTCCCATTCCAGTGCTCCTACCTTCCAGGCATAGATGAGGCCGATGGCCAGTTCGCCGATGAACACCATCATCGTCGCCCAGCCGGTCCAGCCGGTGAAATCGAGGCTGACCGCCCAGGGAAACAGGAACGCGGCCTCAAGATCGAAAATGATGAACAGGATCGCGACCAGATAGAACCGCACGTCGAACTGGCTGCGCGGTTCCTCGAACGCGGGAAAGCCGCATTCGTACTCGCTCAGTTTCTCGGCGGTCGGGTTGTGCGTGCCGGTCAGGCGCGAGACGCCCATCGGCAGAAACACGAAGACGCAGGATATGGCCAACGCCACGCCGAGAAACAGCAGGATGGGCAGGTATTGCAAGAGATCGGTCACGAGCGATTCCAAGAGTCTGGCATTCGGGGCTCGCCTCTAGGCGGCGCACCGCGAAGGCGCAAGGGAGCGAAGGGCGCAAACCCGGTCGGAACTTCGGAATATCGGCCCCGACAATCGGCCCAAGGCCAAGGCGAGGCTATTTCATCTCGCGCGCGATCGCCTTCTTCGCGGCGTCGCCATAGGGCGGCTTGAGCCCCGCGAGCTTGGCGATATCGATCTTGGGCTGTTGGTAGGTGCTGCGCGCGTGGCTGAATTCGCGGAATCCTTCGGGCCCATGATACGAACCGATGCCCGATGGGCCGACCCCGCCGAACGGCATATCGTCGACCGAGATGTGGAAGATAACGTCGTTCACCGTCACCCCGCCGGAAATCGTGCGTTCGAGCACGCGCTCCTGCTCTTTCCCGACGCCGAAATAATACAGGCCGAGCGGGCGGTCGTGATCGTTGATGTAATCGATCGCCTCGTCGATTGCCCGGTAGGTTTTCACCGGCAGCACGGGGCCGAAAATCTCCTCCTGCATCACCTTCATGTCGTCGGTGACATTGCGAAGGATGGTCAGCGGCATCTTGCGGGTGTTGGCGCTGGCGAAGCTTTCGTTCGCGGGGTTCACCACGGTCACCTGCGCGCCCTTCGACTGGGCATCGTCGACCAGGCCCTTCAACCGCTCGAAATGCTTGTCGGAGATGATGGCGGTGTAATCCTCGTTGTCGAGCAGCGTGGGATACATCTCGTGCACGCCCAGCTGAACCGCCGCGACCACGCCTTCTTCCTGATCTTCGGGCACCAGCAGGTAATCGGGCGCGAGGCAGATCTGGCCTGCGTTGAGCATCTTGCCCAGCGCAATCCGCTCGCCCGCGCGCGTCAGGTCGGCGCCCTTGCCGATGATCGTCGGGCTCTTGCCGCCCAGTTCCAGCGTTACCGGCGTCAGGTTCTTTGCCGCCGCCTGCATCACCTTGCGGCCCGTTTCGGTCGATCCGGTGAAGACCAGGTGATCGAAGGGAAGCGAGGAGAACGCCTGCGCCACATCCGGGCCGCCGGTAATCACCGTTACCTCGCTTTCGTCGAACGCGTCGGCGATCAGTTCGCGCATCCGGTCGCTGGTCGCTGGGGTAAACTCGCTCGGCTTGATCATCGCGCGATTGCCCGCGGCGAGCACCTGCATCAGCGGACCGAAGCTCAGGTTCACCGGGAAATTCCACGGGCTCATAATCCCGACCACGCCCTTGGGTTCGTAGCGAACCTCTGCCTTGGCCCCCATCAGGCCCAGCGGGAAGCGGACCGAACGCTTGTCCGGCGCGGCCCAGTGGTCGAGGTTCTTGAGGCAGTATTTGCCGAAGCCAATGGTGCTGACGATATCCGTCATCATCGACCCTTCGTAGCTGCGGCTGCCGAAGTCCGAATTCATCGCCTCGGCCAGCGACTCGCCGTGTTCGGACAGGATCGAGATTGCCCGCTTGATCCGGTCCCTGCGCTGCGACAGCGGTTCGGGCCGCGCGGCGGTGAACGCCTTCTTCTGATTTTCAAGAATGCCTTCAAGGCTCTGGCTGGCGGCGTCGCTCATGTCTCGGCTCTCCGATTGTGTTTCTTGCCCGTGCTATTACATCGAACGCGAATTGAGCCAAAGCGTTGCGACAACAGAAAGGCAAAGCATACCAATGCCCCAGTTTTCCGAAGCAGATCCGATCGTCATCCTCTCCTACGCCCGCACCCCGATGGGCAGCATGCAGGGCGCGCTGGCTGATGCCACCGCGACCGATCTGGGCGCGACGGCGGTGAAGGCGGCGGTGGACCGCTCGGGCGTGCCGGTGGACAAGTTCGATCGCACCTACATGGGCTGCGTGCTGCCCGCCGGCCTCGGCCAGGCCCCTGCCCGCCAGGCGTCGATCAAGGCGGGCCTGCCCAAATCGGTCCAGGCGACCACTGTTAACAAGGTCTGCGGCAGCGGGATGCAGACCGTCATCATGGGTTCGGAAGCCCTTGCCAGCGGCACCGTGGACTATGTGGTCGCCGGCGGCATGGAGAGCATGACCAACGCGCCCTACCTGCTGAAAAAGCACCGCAGCGGTGCGCGGCTCGGCCATGACACCGCCTACGACCACATGTTCCTCGACGGGCTGGAAGACGCCTACGAGGAAGGCCGCGCGATGGGCACCTTCGCGCAGGAAACCGCCAACGAATACCAGCTGACCCGCGAGGAAATGGACGAGTATTCCATCGAATCGCTACGCCGCGCCAATGCCGCGATCGAAAGCGGCGCCTTCGACGGCGAAGTCGTTCCAGTGACTATCGTCACCCGCAAGGGTGAAACCACGGTCGAGCATGACGAAGCGCCCGGCAAGGGCAAGCCCGACAAGATCCCGAGCCTCCGCCCCGCATTTGCCAAGGACGGCACGATCACCGCCGCGACCTCCTCCAGCATTTCAGATGGCGCTGCCGCCGTGGTCCTCAGCCGCGAAAGCGTGGCCAAGGAAAACGGCCAGACTCCGGTCGCGAAGATCGTCGGCCTCGCCGCGCACGCGCAGGAGCCGAGCAAGTTCACCGTTGCGCCCATCGGGGCGATCGAGAAGCTGCTCGAACAGACCGGCTGGAGCGCGGACGATGTCGATCTGTGGGAAGTGAACGAGGCGTTTGCCTGCGTCGCGATGTTCGCGATGCGCGACATCGGCATCCCGCATGACAAGATCAACGTGAACGGCGGCGGCACCGCGCTGGGCCACCCCATCGGGGCGAGTGGCACGCGGATCATCGTGACCCTGCTCAACGCGCTCAAGCAGCAGGGCAAGACTCGCGGCATCGCCTCGCTGTGCATCGGCGGCGGCGAAGCCACCGCGGTTGCGGTGGAAATGGTTTAACTGCTTCTTCCCCTCCCCTTCAGGGGAGGGGATCGAGAGGTGGGGGCGACAACGCGAGCGCGCTGAATCCCCCTCCACCAGCCTTCTGGTCCCCTCCCCATCCATGGTGGGGAGGGCCTAGAAAGCCCCTTACGGCTCGCCCGCGCCCCACAGGCGGTTCGCCTCGACAAAACCGCTGCGCTTGCCGACCGAAAATTCGCACCAGTTGGCCTCGCAATCACCGAGTTTGCCGACCACGCCGGGCTCCAGCTTCCACATCAGCGGCGAGCCGACGCTGCCACTCTCGTGCATTTCGGCCAGGCCTTCGCCTATCACCATGCCGCCCGGTTCGCGGCTGAGCATGCGCGCCGCGATCCAGCCCCTGTCGCCATCGGGGTCTTCCACCAGCCGCCAGCCTTCGCGCATCCGCAGAACCTTCACCGGCAGGCCCTTGCGCTTGTAAACCCATTCGATGCGGTATTCCCGGCTCGGCCCCACGCGCATGTTCGCCTTCGTCACGTCGATCGTCGCCCAATAGGGCACATCGTCGTTCTTCCCCCCGGCAGGGGTAGCGGCAAGGAGGGCGAGGCCCATGGCGAGCGGAATGGCGCGTCTCAGCATGGTCGCATGGTTTACCGCAAGCCGCGCCCGACTGACAAGCTGGCACGCGCTGCGCTTGACCAGTTTTGCCCCACGCGCCAAGCACGGTGACGATGGCCAGCACACCCCACCCCTCCACCCGCCGCATCGAAGGCACCCCCCGCGTTATCGTGACCCGCGCGCTGACCCCGGTGGTCGAAACGCGCATGGCAGAGCTGTTCGACTGCCGGTTCAACGAGAGCGACACCCCGCTTTCGCGCGATCAGCTGATCGAGGCGATGCGCGATGCCGACGTACTGGTACCCACGGTGACCGACCGGATCGATGCCGAGATGCTCGATGCCGCAGGCCCGCGCCTGCGCCTGATCGCCAGCTTCGGTGCGGGGACCGATCATCTGGATCTGGCAGCCGCAGCCAAGCGCAAGATCACGGTCACCAACACGCCCAGCGTCTTCACGGAAGACACCGCCGATCTCGCCATGGCGCTGATCATCGGCGTGCCGCGCCGCGTGCGCGAGGGCGTGGCGCTGGTGCGCAGCGGCGAATGGAGCGGCTGGGCACCCACCGCGCTGCTGGGCCGCAAATTGGCGGGCAAGACGCTGGGCATCGTCGGAATGGGCCGGATCGGGCAGGCCGTGGCGCACCGCGCCAAGGCGTTCGGCCTTGATATCGTCTACCATAACCGCAAGCGCCTGCCCGAAGCGGTGGAGCGGATGTTCGGCGCAACCTACGCCGCCAGCCTTGACGATCTGCTGGCGCAGACGGACATCCTGACGCTGCACTGCCCGTCCAACCCGGAAAGCCATCACATGATCGACGCGCAGGCGATTGCGCGGATGAAGCCGGATGCCTGCCTGATCAACACCGCGCGCGGCGATCTGGTGAATCAGGACGCGCTGGTCGAGGCGCTTCACAGCGGCCACCTCGCAGGCGCGGGGCTGGACGTCTATCCCGACGAGCCTGCGGTCGACCCGCGCCTGCTCGAACACCCCAATGTGATGACCCTGCCGCACATCGGCAGCGCCACCGCGGAAGGGCGCGCGGCATCGGGCGACAAGGTGATCGCCAATATCCGGTTCTGGGCCGACGGCCATCGCCCGCCCGATCAGGTACTCGACGCGCTGCTGTAAAATTTACCTTATGTGCGCAAAGGCGGGCCTATGGGGCTTGTTCGGTGTGCGCCGATGGTTTCATCCTCGCGCACGCAGAAGGCTTGAGGATTTCCGCCGATGACCAGATTCGCCCCGACCGCTCTTGCCGCAATCGCGCTTGGCGCCCTGGCCGCAGGACCCGCCGGGGCGCAGGATGTGGGGGAAATCGTCGCCAACGATACCGGCGATACCGCGTGGATCCTCGCCGCGTCCGCACTTGTCCTGATGATGACCCTGCCCGGCCTCGCTCTGTTCTATGGCGGGCTGGTGCGGGCCAAGAACGTGCTGTCGGTCGCGCTGCAGATCGGCGCGGTGGCCAGCGTGGTTTCGGTGATGTGGATCGTCGTCGGATACACGCTGGCATTCGGCAATGCGACCAATGGCTGGATCGGCGATGGCCGCGCATGGATGCTGATCGACCTGACCAACGTGCGGCTCGGCACGACCATTCCCGAAAGCACCTTCGTGCTGTTCCAGATGACCTTCGCGATCATTACCCCTGCGCTGATGATCGGCGCGTGGGTGGACCGCGCACGCTTTTCGTGGGTGGTGATCTTCTGCGCGCTGTGGAGCCTCGTGGTCTATGCCCCCGTGGCGCACTGGATCTGGGGCGGCGGCTGGCTGGCGAGCAGTTTCGGCACGGTCGATTTTGCCGGCGGGCTCGTGGTGCATGCCACCGCCGGCGTTTCCGCACTGGTGGTCGCGGTGATGATGGGCGCGCGGCGGGGCTTCCCCGACAAGCCGATGATCCCGCACTCCCCCGCCCTGACGATGGTCGGCGCGGCGCTGCTGTGGGTCGGCTGGTTCGGGTTCAACGGCGGTTCGGCACTGGCGGCGACCGACGATGCCTCCAGCGCCATCATCAACACCCACGGGGCCGCAGCCACCGCCGCGCTGGTCTGGCTGGTGATCGAACGGATCGGCTTCGGCAAGACGACGATGGTCGGCTGGGCCACCGGCGCGATTGCCGGTCTGGCCACGGTCACTCCGGCGGCTGGATATATCTCGCCGGGGGCGGCGATCATGTTCGGCGCGTTCGCCTCGGTCGTCTGTTACGGCGCGGTGCTGCAAATTCGCAAATGGGGCATCGACGATTCACTCGATGTCTTCGCGGTCCACGGCGTGGGCGGCATTCTCGGCTCGCTGCTGCTCGGCCTGTTCATGGCGTCGACGCTGGGCGGCACCGGCTATCCCGAAGGGATGACGCCGCTGGGCCAGATCGGCGCGCAGGCCGTCGGGGTCGCGGCGGTGTGTTTGTGGAGCGCGGTGATGACCGCGATCCTGGCACTGGGCATCGGCATCCTGTCGCCCATGCGGGTAAAGAAGAAGGACGAGATCGAAGGGCTGGACATCTCGTCCCACGGCGAGCGTGCCTGGCACCTGAGCGACTAGATCCCGCCGGAAAACTCCTCGTCGAGGATCGCGAGGATGCGGGCGATCGAGGCGCGGCTGGCGGAAAATTCGAAATGCCGTTCGGGCACTTCGATCGCACGGTCGCACTCGCCATCCTCCCCGCGCGAACAGCCGGGCGCGATCACCCCGTCACGGGGGGACCAGATGGCGATGGTGCGCATCGGCGGCTTCTGGCGCGGATCGTCGGACAGGGGCGGATTGTCGACCTTGTGATCGTTGATCGCCTCGTACAGTCGCCACGCATTGTTCGCCCGCCTGTCGCCTGAGAAGGGTGTGCCGAGTGTCATCACGAGTTCCACCTTCTCGGGGTGACGCTGGGCCAGGACACGGGCGTAGAGGCCACCAAGGCTGATTCCCACCAGCACCACCTTGCGGCCATGCCGTTCGCATACCGCAGCCAGCTGAGCCTCGGCCCGGTCGAAGATCTGCTGCGTGATCCCGGTGACCATGCCGAGGCGCGCTGGATGCGCGGGATAGCCCGCCGCGATGAGCGTACGACGCATCAGCGATGTTGCCGCATCGTTGGAAAGGATGCCCGGCAGCACCAGCACCGGCGGGCGCGCCTCGGGCGGCGGCGGCGCCTCGCGCGATTCAGGCAGCCGCACCCGCCTGATCGGGCTCGACCAGATTTTCGGCAGATTGGGAAGTTCCCTCAGCCAGAAGCCGAAAGGCGGGGCATGATAATCATCACGCGGCGCGTCTTCCGGCTTTGGCATGGGGTCAGTCTCCGGTCAGGATACGATCCACCAGCTGCTTCACCGACGGGGTGAAGTTGTTGGAATAGAACGGATCGGTCTTGAAACGATAGGCTGCGTGCCCCGCAAAGGCGAGGTTTTCGTCCGGATCGCCGCCATGCGCGATGTCCTGCAGCGTCTTCTGGATGCAGAAGCTGCGCGGATCGGCGAGGCGGCCGGTGGTGTGATCGTCGTGATCCTTCCAGCTGGAAAACTGGCAGTGCGACAGGCAGCCCATGCAGCCCTGCTGGTCGGCACGGATCTGCTCCGCGCTTTCCGGGGTGACGAAAACCACCGTGCCGTCAGGAGTCTTCAGCGCCTCGGTAAAGCCTTCGTGCATCCACGCCTGCGCCTTGCGCTGGTCGCCGGGGTGGACGAAGAAATACTTGGCCTTGCCGTGATCGGCGAGGGGGATCGTGCCCGGCTCTTCGTCGCGCTTGAAGATCGGGATCTGCCGCTCGCTGCGGTGCATCAGATCATAGAGGAAAGGCGTTTTCACGGCGCTGGAATAGAAGCCGGTGGGCGAGAATTTGTGCAGCAGCACATCGCCCGGTTCGACCGTGCGCAGCATGTCCTTCCAAACCTGCGGAATCGGGCTTTCCTCCGTCAGCAGGGGCCGCGTTCCGAACTGGAAGGCGATCTTGCCCAGCTCGGGATTGTCGATCCACTCTTCCCACTCGCGCAGGAACCACACGCCGCCGGCCATGACGATGGCGGTGTCTTCCGACACGCCTTCCTTGCGCATGGTTTCGCGCAGCGCCTTTACGCGCGGATAGGGGTCTTCGGGCTTGGTCGGGTCTTCGGCATTGGACAGGCCGTTGTGCCCGCCCGCCAGCCAGGGGTCTTCATAGACGACCGCCGCCAGCAGGTGCGGCACCTTGGAATAGCTGCGCTTCCACAGCGCGCGGAACGCACGGGCAGAGCTGACGATCGGCAGATAGTGAACGTTGTAACGCGCCGCGATCTCGGCCAGCTTGTAGGGCATCCCAGCCCCGCAGGTGACGCCGGTGATCTTGTCCGCGCAATTGTCCAGCACGCCTTCAAGCACGGCCTGCGCGCCGCCCTGTTCCCACAGGACGTTGATGTTGATCGCGCCGCGGCCATCGGCGATCTCGTAAGCGCGATTGACCTGCTCGGTCGCGCCGTCGATCGCGTAGCGGACCAGCTGTTCGAACCGTTCCTTGCGGGTCGCCTGCGGGTAGACCTGCGGGATGGGATTCCCATCCTCGTCGTAACTGTCGGCATTCACCGCAGACACGGTGCCGATGCCGCCCGCGGCGGCCCATGCGCCCGAACTTTTGTGGTTGGTCGCCGAAACGCCCTTGCCGCCTTCGATCAGCGGCCAAACTTCGCGGCCGCCATATTCGATCGGCCGAAGTCCTTTGAATGCCATGAAACTTCCAATTTATCAGCGTGAAACGCCAGACTATCGGGCCTGAGACCCCTGTGCCGACGCGGTGCTGGCTTCCCCGGTACACGGAACGATGTCTTCCGGGTCCGGCCTTGTAGCGCCGCGACTGAATTGTGCAAAGTATCCCGCGAGTTCGGGCGCCTGCTCGACCCGGTCGAGCCGGTAGCCGACCCGTTCGAATTCGCAGGCGAGCAGCGCGGGCGGGATACCGTGGCGGTCCGTCGGGCGGTCGATATCGACCACGATCACCTTGCCGCCCTCTTCCAGCGAGGGCCACAGCCGCCAGAGGAACGCGTAGGGCTCTGCTACCTCGTGGTACATATGGACCATGAACACCCGGTCGAAACTTTCGGGCGGCAGCCGCGGATCGTCCGCAGCGCCAAGCTTGATCGAAACGTTGTTCAGCCTTTCGCGCTCGACCCGGCGGCCCAGCCGCTCGATCGCATCGGGGGCGATGTCCTGCGCCAGCACGCGCCCGTGCGCGCCCACACGTTCGGCCAGGCGGACGGTGTAGTACCCCTCGCCCGCGCCGATATCGGCCACGGTCATGCCCGGCGCGATGGTACCAAGGTCCATCACCTTTTGCGCCTCGCCCTGGCTGTCGCGCTTGTCTTCGGTGGAAAACTGGTTGGAGCCCAGATCGGACACCGGCCGGTCGGGCAGCGGGAAATCGCGCGCGGTTTCGGGGCGATCGGCGCCATCGTCCGCAGCGCCGCAGCCTGCCAGCGCAAGTGCCGGAGCCAGAAAGGTCAAGGTTGCCAGACGCACGATCATTTCCGAGGCACTTAGCCGCGAGTCCCGCTGAGAGCCAAGCGGCAATCGCGTCCTTATTCGACGTCTTCGATCTCGACCGCTTCGCCCGTCACCCGCTGCGCCAAGGCCGCAGAGATGAACAGGTCGATCTCGCCATCCAGCACATCGCCCGGCGCGGTTGATGTTTCGCCCGTGCGCAGGTCCTTCACCAGCTGATAGGGCTGAAGGACGTAAGACCGGATCTGGTGCCCCCAGCCGATTTCGGTTTTCTCGGCATATTCGCCCGAAGCCACGGCCTCGCGCTCGGCCATTTCGCGCTCGAACAGCCGCGCCTTCAGCATATTCATCGCGGTGGCGCGGTTCTTGTGCTGGCTGCGGTCGTTCTGGCTGGCGACCACGATCCCGGTCGGCTGGTGGGTGATGCGCACCGCGGAGTCGGTGGTGTTCACGTGCTGCCCGCCCGCACCGCTTGCGCGATAGGTATCGATCTTGAGGTCGCTTTCGTTGATCTCGATCTCGATATCGTCGTCGATCACCGGATAGACCCAGACCGAGCTGAACGAGGTGTGCCGCCGGGCCGAGCTGTCATAGGGCGAAATCCGCACCAGCCGATGCACGCCGCTTTCGGTCTTGGCGTAGCCATAGGCGTTTTCGCCCTTCACCAGGATGGTCGCGGACTTGATGCCCGCCTGCTCGCCCGCCTGATATTCGACCGTTTCGATCTTGAACCCGCGCCTTTCGGCCCAGCGCGAATACATGCGGAACAGCATCTCCGCCCAGTCCTGGCTTTCGGTGCCGCCCGCCCCCGCGTGGATTTCGATATAGGTGTCGTTGCCGTCGGCCTCGCCCGAAAGCAACGCCTGCACCTTGTCCGCATCGGCGCGGATCGCCAGCTTTTCGAGGCTGGCGAGCCCTTCGTTCACGACATCGTCGTCGCCCTCGGCATCGCCCAGCTCGACGAATTCGACCGCGTCGTTCTTCTCGCTTTCGATCTCGCGCACGGTGTTGATCGCGCTTTCGAGGCGCTTCTGTTCCTGCGTGATCGCCTGCGCTTCCTTGGGATTGTCCCACAAGGTGGGGTCCTGCACCCGCGCGTCCAGCTCGTCGAGGCGGCGCAGCGCGCGCTCCCAGTCGAGTGACTGGCGCACCAGCGCCAGCGCGGCGTCGATCCGATCAATATGGGCCTGCCCTTCGGCACGCATGGCATTCTCTCCGAAACTGGGGTGGCACCGCTAGGGCCGCACTGCGGGCAAGGCAAGCCGGGAGGTTCCCGGCCTGCCGATAGCGATCAGTAGATGCCGCCCTGTTCCTCGACGAAGTTCTCGGGCGGCTCTTCGCGATCCACCACGGCGGCTGCCGCCGACTGGGCACGCCGCGCGCGCCGGATCAGGTCGAGAAGTTCCTGCCGCTGGGCGGCGATTTCCGACGCCCGAGTCGAGCGGGGCGGTTCGGTGTCGGGCTTGAAGGCCTCCCAGATCACCGCTGCATTGTCGTCGTCGGTCGGCCACTGGTCGAACACGCGCCCGCCGGTGCGGCGGTCGACGCGGACCATGCGTACGCCCGGAGGCGCCACCGGCGGGTTCTCGCGCCAGCGATCGCGCGTCTCTTCGATGAAATCCTTCACGATCGGCGCGGCGATGGTGCCGCCCTGCGCGTAGCCGCCCATGTTTCGCGGCTGGTCGAAGCCCAGATAGGTGCCGACCATCATCTGCTGCGTCCCGCCGATGAACCACACGTCCTTGGGGCCGGTGGTCGTGCCGGTCTTCCCGAACAGCGGCAGGCCCATACCCCGCAGAACCTTGGCGGTGCCGCGCGTGATCACGCCTTCGAGGATATGGGTGATCTGGAACGCGGTGCGCGCATCCATCATCTGGCGCCCCATCGGGCCGGGGCGCGGCATGGCCGACCCGTCCCAGTCGGGCATGTTGCAGCCTTCGCACTGGCGCTTGTCCGCGCGCCAGATCACCTTGCCCCGGCGATCCTGCACGTAATCGATCAGGGTGGGATCGTTGTAGCGTCCATGATTGGCGAGCGTGGAGAATGCGTTGGTCATCTTTTCCACGGTCGTCTCGCCCGCGCCCAGCGCGAACGCGATATAGGGCTCGTAGGAACCGATGCCGACCCGCTCGTATGTCTTGATGACGTTGGGCATGCCCGCTTCGTTGGCGATGTTGGCGGTCATCACGTTCTGCGAATTTTCCAGCCCGAAGCGCAGCGTGTAGGTGCCCGCGCGGCCACCGGCGATGCACTTCTGGCCGAACTTCGCGCCCTGATAGGCACAGAAACTGCTGTTATCGATCTGGCTTGCTGGCGTCATGCCCTGGTCCAGCCCGGTGGCGTAGACGAAGGGTTTCACGGTCGAGCCGGGCTGGCGATTGGCCTGCGTGGCGCGGTTGAAGCTTTCCAGCCGACTGTCCCAGCCGCCCTGCATCGCCAGAATCCGGCCGTTCTGCGGGTCTTCCACCACAATCCCGCCCGACGCCTCGGGAATCACCGCAACCCGCCACGCGTTGCCCGCAGGGCGCACCGCCAGAACATCGCCGGTCTGCAGAGATCCGGGCGCATTGTTTAGCGGCGCGGTCGCCCCGTCGGAAAAGGCGATCTGGCCCGAGCCGGTGAAGACCGCCACCCGCCAGTCGTCGTAATTGATCCCGATATTCGCGCTTTGCAGCTGGCTGGCGAGATCGCCGTTGCCGGGGTCGAGCGTCGCGACCGGGCCGCTCCATCCGCGCCCGCCGTGATAGCGCAGCATCCCCTTGCGCAGCGCGTCGCGCGCCGCATCCTGCAATTCCATGTCGAGCGAGGTACGCACCCACAGCCCGCCCGCATACACGCTGTTGGGGCCATCATCCGCCGTCTCGCCGAACCGGTCGAGCAGCTGGCGGCGGACCTCTTCGATATAATACCCGGCATCAGCGTTGCGGATCGAATCCGCGCCGGAGGACAGGCCCAGCGGCTTCGCCTTGGCCGCGGCCGCCGCTTCGGGCGTGGCCCAGCCGTTCTCGACCATCTGGGTCAATACCCAGTTGCGCCGCGCGATAGCCATGTCTTCGTATTTCTTGCGCCCGTATCGTTCGGGCGCCTTGGGCAGGATCGCAAGGAACGCCATTTCCTGCAGTTCCAGGTCGCCTACATCCTTGCCGAAATAGGCCCGGCTGGCCGCCTGCACGCCAAAGCTGCGACGCCCCAGCGGAATTTCGTTGAGGTACAGGGTAAGGATTTCCTGCTTGGTCAGCGTCTGCTCGATCCGCCGCGCGACGAGGATTTCCTTCACCTTGCGGCTGACCGAGTACTCGTCGCTCAACAGCACGTTCTTGGCCACCTGCTGGGTAATGGTCGAACCGCCCACGGCGCGTTCGTCCGACCCTGCCTTGCTTACATAGTCGACCACCGCGTTGGCGGTGCCGGTCAGGTCGATCCCGTTATGGCGCCAGAAGGTTTCATCCTCGGCCGAAAGGAAGGCGTTGATCAGCGGGGTGGGGAAATCGACGAAGTTCAGCTGCACCCGCCGGTCGCGCGCATAGCTGCCCACGATCTCGCCATCGGCACCGCGCACCACGGTGGGCAGCGGGGTCTCGTAATCCTGCAATGCGGCCGCATCGGGCAGGTCGCGCCCGATAAGCAGCCACAGCACGGCAAGCAGGAACAGGAATGCCGCCGCGCCGTATACGATCCAGCGCACCGCCCAGTTGTCGCGCCAGGTCTGCCTGAATTCGGCAAAGGCATCCTGCGATCCGCGACGGATCCGGTAGCTCAGATGGTCGATGTCGATCTCGGTCATAATGCGAAGGCGCCCTTAGCACGCCTTTTTCGCACACTGCCATAACCAAAGGTGAACATCGGGCCGATCAGGAATTGGCGTTGGTCTGGCGGGCAAAGAAAACCCTGATCGCGCGGGCCAGGAAACCGGCAAATTCCTCGCGCCCTTCGGCGGAGGAAAGCCGTGCCGCATCGTCCGGATTGGTCAGGAAGCCGACTTCGAACAGCACGGCAGGCACATCGGGCGCCCGCAGCACGGCAAGCGCGGCGGACCGCTGGGTCTGGGAATGGAAGCGGTGCCTGCCCTGCCCTTCGCGTTCGATCAGCTCGCCGAATTCGCGGCTGGTTTCCTGCACGCGCCGCTGCGACAGTTCGACGAGGATATCGTTCACCGGGTCGCTCTGGTTCTTGACCACCACGCCGTTGAGCAGGTCGGCGTTATTCTCGCGGTTGGCGAAGCGGGCCGCCGCCTCGCTCGATGCTTCGCGCGACAGGGTGTAGACGCTGGCCCCGTAGGCGCGCTCTGAATCGCCCGCGCTGTCTGCGTGAAGCGAGATGAACAGGTCGGCATTCAGCCGCCGGGCGATCTCGGGCCGTTCCTGCAGCACCAGGAACCTGTCGTCCTCGCGCGTCAGCGCCACCCGGATCCCGCCCTCTTCGACCAGGCGATCCTTCAGCGCCAGCGCCAGTTCCAGCACCACGTCCTTCTCGTACCGGTCGCCCGAAACCGTGCCCGGGTCCTTTCCGCCATGCCCGGCATCGATCACCACCAGCGGGCGCGAATTGTCCGGCGGGCCGTAGATCGTCGGCAGGTCGACCGGCTGCCCGGCCTCCGGCAGGACCAGGCTGATCACGTAGTCGCGGCCCAGGTGCGGCACCGGCAGGGTCAGGCCGAAGATGTACAATCCGCCCACCAGCAGAACCGGGAAAAGAAAGATCGCGAGGATTTGGAAGAAGCGGACCATGCAGCGGCACCTGTAAATTGCCGCAATGCACCAGCGCAATAGAGTTGCCGTACCCGCGAGGCGATGCTAGCCAGAATGGGTCACGAGGCGCGAGCCCCTTCACAAGGCCGGATTTTCCAATTTCCAGCCGGGTTTCAGGCGATCGGGGCGAAGATCAGACCTTGCGGGCATTCTTCCCGCCTGGTGACCGAACAAGACAACAGGTTGATGCGACCAATGCGCACTCCCCGCCCACTCGAAACCGCAAGGCCCTTTGGCAGTGCGGACGGGCGCGTAGCTGGGGCCACACGATCGGCAGACGTGCGCCTGGTAGCAGACACATACGCTCGTCGCAGGCCGGTATCCGGCCCCGCGACGGATTCCCCATCCCGCCCTGGCTTCAAGACCGGGCGATTTTTCCTAACAGATAGCGCGCTTCGCCGCGACAGGCCCAGGGGGCCCGCGCTGGCGCAACGCGTGGAGATACATACATGGCAATGCGCATGCTTATCGATGCGCGCCACACGGAAGAAACCCGTGTGGCCGTACTCAAGGGTAACCGGATAGAAGAATTCGACTTCGAGTCGGCAGAACACAAGCAGATCAAGGGTAACATCTACCTCGCCAAGGTTACGCGGGTAGAACCATCGCTGCAGGCCGCGTTCGTCGATTTCGGCGGCAACCGGCACGGGTTCCTCGCCTTCAGCGAAATCCACCCCGACTACTACCAGATCCCCAAGGAAGACCGCGACGCACTGCTCGCCGAAGAGGCCGAAGCGGCCGCCGAGGAAGAGCGCCTGCGCGATCAGGAAGAGGATGAAGGGCACCTCCCCGGCTCGGAATACGACGCGGAAGACGATGAATCGTCCGAAGCCCTGGCCGAAGATCTCGCCGAAGACGGGCTCGAAGAAATCGATACGTCGGACAAGGACAAGGTCTCCACGATCGAGGAAGGGCAGCTTTCCTCCGACGATGACGACGACGATGATTCCGACGACGACAGCGACGACGAGAACGGGAATTCCGACAAGAACGACCGTGGCCGCCGGGGCCGTCGCGGGCGCGGCGGGCCGCGCCGCCAGGGCGCGGGCAAGGGCCGCTCCAGTCGCGCGAAGGAAGTGGACGAGGCACGCGCACGCCGCCAGGCGCTGCGTCGTCGTTACAAGATCCAGGACGTCATCCAGCGCCGTCAGGTGCTGCTGGTGCAGGTCGTCAAGGAAGAGCGCGGCAACAAGGGCGCGGCGCTGACCACCTATCTCAGCCTCGCCGGGCGTTACACCGTGCTGATGCCCAACAGCTCGCACGGAGGCGGGATCAGCCGCAAGATTTCAAGCGCCTCGGATCGCAAGCGCCTCAAGCAGGTGGTGGGCGACCTGAACCTGCCGCGCAGCATGGGCCTGATCGTGCGCACCGCGGGCCTCAGCCGCACCAAGACCGAGATCAAGCGCGACTTCGACTATCTTGCCCGTCTGTGGGACGAGATCCGCGAACGCACGCTGGGCTCCAGCGCGCCATCGCTGATCCATTCGGACAGCGACCTGATCAAACGCGCGATCCGCGACATCTATAATCGCGAGATCGAGGAAGTCGTGGTCGAGGGTGAGGAGGGCTACAAGTCCGCCCGCGCCTTCATGAAACTGCTGATGCCCAGCCATGCGCGCCGGGTGAAGGCCTATTCGGACCCCGTGCCGCTGTTCCAGCGATATGGCGCTGAGGACCAGCTGCGCGCGATGTACGAACCGGTCGTGCAGCTCAAATCGGGTGGCTATCTGGTCATCAACCCGACCGAGGCGCTGGTTTCCATCGACATCAACTCGGGCCGCTCCACCAAGGAGCATGGCATCGAGCAGACGGCGGTCGCCACCAATCTGGAAGCGGCGAAGGAAATCGCCCGTCAGCTGCGCCTGCGCGACATGGCCGGCCTCGTCGTGATCGACTTCATCGACATGGAGTACAACAACAATATCCGGAAGGTGGAGCGCGCGATGAAGGACGCGCTCAAGAACGACCGGGCGCGCATTCAGGTGGGCCGCATTTCCGGCTTCGGCCTGATGGAGATGAGCCGCCAGCGCCTGCGCACCGGCGTGCTGGAGGCGACCACCCGCGAATGCCCGCACTGCGACGGCACCGGCCTTGTCCGTACCGCATCGTCGGCGGGCCTGTCGGCCCTGCGTCTGATCGAGGACGAGGCGGCCAAGGGCAAGGGCACGGTCATTACGTTGTCGGCCAGCACCGAAGCGGCGGTCTACCTGCTCAACTCCAAGCGCGCCGACCTGGTCGAGATCGAGGAACGCTACGGCGTCAAGGTCGAGATCGTGCCGGAGGGCGAGGACGAAGGCGCGAAGATGAGCGTCGGCAGCTCCGGCCCCAAGCCGACCGAAGCCCCCAAGTTCGAACCGATCGTGATCGAACAGGCCGATGACGACATCGAAGACGAAGCGGATAGCGACGAGGACGACGATCGCGAAGAGCATGGCAACCGCTCCGGCAATCGCTCGGACGACGACAACGACGAAGACGGCCGCCCGCGCAAGAAGCGCCGTCGTCGGCGCGGTGGTCGCGGCCGCAACAAGCGGCGCGAAAACGGCGAAGGCGAGGATTCGGGCGACCAGTCGGACGATGGTTCGTCGGGCGACGACACCGACGGCGATCGGTCGGACGATTCTTCAGATTCCAACACCGACAACGGTGACGACAACGGCGATGACAAGCCACGCAAGCGTCGCAGCCGGGGTGGTCGCGGTCGTCGCAGGAAGCAGGACGATTCGAACGGCAGCGAAGCCCAGCAGGATGTGTCCGAGCAGGTGGTCGAGGATATGGCGGTAGTCGCCGGGCCCGAAGATTCGCCCGCAACCGCCGAGGCCGCAGCCGAGGAAAAGCCCAAGCGCCGCAGCCGCGCGAAGAAGGCGGACTCCGGCGACGCCAAGGGTGAACCCAAGGGCGACGACACGGCGGCAACGGACGAAAAGCCCGCGGCCAAGCCGCGCCGGTCGCGCGCCAAGAAGGCCGAGGATGCTCCACAGGCCCAGGGCGATGAGGCCGCTGCGGAAGGCGAGAAACCCAAGCCCAAGCCGCGTCGTCGAGCCGCCACCAAGAAGGCGGATAGCGGCAACGACACTGGCGAAACCGAACAGGCCGGCGAAGATCCGTCGGGCGATCAGCCCGAAGCCAAGAAGGCCGCCAAGGCACCCGCCAAAAAGCCTGCGGCAAAATCGCCCCGCAAGCCCGCTGCCAAAAAACCGGCGGCCAAGCCGGAAACCAAGGACCAGCTGACCGACGATATCGCGGTCGTCGCCGGCCCGGAGGATACCCCGGCCGATCCGCAGGCCGCGTCGGAACAGGGCGGCGGCGAATCTGGTGGCGAGGGTGACGATGGCAAGCCGCGTCGCGGCTGGTGGCAGCGCACCTTCGGCGCCTGATCCGGCAGCAGGAATTGGGAGGGCGGCGTTCAGGCGCCGTCCTCCGCTACCCCGCCCAACCCTGACCGGCCAGATGCGGCACCTTGCCCGCACGGTAGCAGCCGCCTTCGATAGGTCGGACCCACAGGCTCGTTGCGCCGAAAACAGGCCGCGCGCGCCAGCTTGCGGTACGGCGTGCCGATCCCACCATGGCCCGAGGCCCGCGTGCCTTTTTCCTTTTATTCGCGTTGCCAGCTTGGAAGAGACGTCGCTCAACAGGAGATAGCACATGGCCCTGGTTCACCGCACGCCCGACGCCCGATTTACCGGCCTGCCCGATTACCCCTTCAAACCTCATTACTATAACTTGCGGGAGGGGCTGCGGGTGCACTTCGTCGATGAAGGGCCGCGCGATGCGCCCACCGTGCTGATGATGCATGGCGAGCCGAGCTGGAGCTATCTCTACCGCCACATGATCGGCCCCGTGGTGGAAGCTGGCTATCGCGTGCTTGCGCCCGACCTGATCGGCTTCGGCAAGTCGGACAAGCTGACCACCAAGGGCGAATATTCCTACGCAATGCATGTCGCGTGGATGCGCGACTGGCTTGAATCGACCAAGGCCGACAGGATCGTGCTTGCCTGCCAGGACTGGGGATCGCTGGTGGGGCTGCGGCTGGTCGCTGCGATGCCCGATCGGTTCGCGGGTGTGGTGCTATCAAATGGCGGGCTGCCCGCCGGCGAAGCCGCCCCGCCCGCGTTCGACAAGTGGCGCAAATTTTCCCGCTACAGCCCCGTTTTCCCCGTCGGCAAGATCATCCAGCAGGCGACGTCGCGCGAATTGAGCAAGGCGGAAGTTGCCGCCTATGATGCGCCCTTCCCCAACGCCGCGAGCAAGGCGGGCGCGCGCATCTTCCCCTCGCTGGTCCCACTGGGAGAGAACGAGGCCGTGCCCGATCAGCAGGAGGCGTGGAAGGTGCTGGAAACCTTCGACAAGCCATTCACCTGCGCCTTTTCGAACAGCGATCCGATCACCCGCGGCGGGGACGCGAAGTTCCGCGAAAGGGTGCCGGGTGCGCGCAACAACCCGCTGCATCGCACGCTTCAGGGGCATCACTTCATCCAGGAAGACGACCCCGAAGGCTTTGCTGCGGTCATCTTGGAAACGGCAAAGCGCGCAGGGGTTTAGACGAGACCCTCCCCTCCCCCTGGCGAGGGGCCGGGGGTGGGGATTCGGCGCATGTGGCAAAGTCACTGCGAGCCGCCAATGCCGTACACCCCCACCCGACCTCCTCCTCATGGGGAAGGAGCGATGCCGCCTCAGAATTCCACCCGCTCCCCTGCCCAATCGAACAGATGCCCGCTGTCTTCGGGCGTCAGCCCATCGATCACCCGAAGCAGGTTGCCCGCAGCTTCGGCAGGCGCGGTCAGCTGGCCTTCGGGCAGGTTCGACTGGAATGGCTGCGACAGAGCGGTATCAACCGTGCCGGGGTGCAGGGCGACGCACACCGCGTGCTTGTGCGTACGCCCCAGCTCGATCGCGTAATTGCGCACCAGCATGTTGAGCGCCGCCTTGCTCGCCCTGTAGGAATGCCAGCCCCCTATCCCATTGTCGGAAATCGAGCCCACACGGGCAGAAAGCGCGGCAAAGACGCTGCGCCGGTCGCGCGGCAGCAAGGGCAGGAAATGCTTCGCGATCAGCGCGGGGCCGATCGTGTTGAGGTGGAAGATGCGCGTCATCGCCGCACGCTCGACCTGCTTGAAACTGCGTTCCGGGCCACTCCCGTCTTGCAGCGTCAATGCACCGCTCGCCACGATGACCTGGTCGAGCGGTCCGCCGACAGTCTTGACCGCGGCTGCGATGGTGGCCTCTTCGTCGAAATCGAAATGCACCCACTGCACGCCATCGGGCAGGGATTCGGGCTGCGTGCGCGATGCGGCGAAAACCTCCGCGCGCCCGGCCAGAAGGTTCACCAGCGCCGCGCCGATCCCGCCGCTGGCACCGAAAACGATGGCCCGTTCGCCGGACTGTCCTACCTGCGTCATATCCCCTAGACCCCTCTGACGGTGTCAATGTTCCCCGCCTCATTCCCGCCCGCCGGGTTTTCCGCCCCTGAACACTGTGTCAGGTGTGTCAGGCTTACGGCAAAGACACGCTCGAGTGCCCTTGCACCTTGCGCTGCAGACGCTAGGTGAGAGCCAAGCAAAATTCAGGACTTCCTCAATGGCTACCTTCACCCTCCCCAAGAATTCCAAGATCCGCGACAAGGGCGAGGTTCACACCGCGTCCGAGGGTGCGGGCCGGGTCAAGAAGTTCAAGATCTACCGCTACAATCCCGATAGCGGCGAGAACCCGCGTTACGACCGGTTCGATGTCGATCTGGATGCGTGCGGGCCGATGGTCCTCGACGCGCTGTTCAAGATCAAGAACGAGATCGACCCGACGCTGACCTTCCGCCGCTCCTGCCGCGAAGGCATCTGCGGTTCATGCGCGATGAACATCAACGGCAAGAACGCGCTCGCCTGCACCACCGCGATCGAGGATCTGGGCGGCGAAATCCGCATCACCCCGCTGCCGCACATGGAAGTGGTGAAGGATCTGGTCCCCGATTTCACCCACTTCTACGCCCAGTATGCCTCCATCCGGCCCTGGCTGCAGACCGTCAGCCCGACGCCGAGCGGCAAGGAACGCCTGCAGAGCCCCGAAGAGCGCGAGAATCTGGACGGGCTGTACGAGTGCATCCTGTGCGCCTGCTGCTCGACCGCGTGCCCCAGCTACTGGTGGAACAGCGACAAGTTCCTCGGCCCGGCTATCCTGCTGCAGGCCTATCGCTGGCTGGCCGACAGCCGCGACGAGATGACCGGCGAACGGCTCGACCAGCTGGAAGACCCCTATCGCCTGTATCGCTGCCACACGATCATGAACTGCGCGAACGTGTGCCCCAAGGGCCTGAGCCCCGCGAAGGCGATCGCCGAAACCAAGAAGATGATGGCCGAACGCGCGATCTGATCGCACGCGCTGCATAGTGGACAGACCTACCCCGTATTTCGAATACCGCGAGATTCCGGGCGGAGACGGCTGGTACAGCTGGAATCCGCTCGACCGCACGCGGTTCAACACCGCCGTCATGGGCGAACTGATCACCCGGCGCGAAGGCGATTCGTGCCGTCTGCGCATGGTGCCGCAACTGCGGCACACGAACTTGCAGGACATGATCCACGGCGCGGCCACGCTCAGCCTGATCGACATCGCGCTGTTTGCAACCGTCCATGTGCTGGGCACTGGGGAAGCCGGCCCTTCCGTCACGCTGGAACTGTCCACGCAGTTCGTGGGCGCAGGCAATCCCGATCAGCCGCTCGACGCAGTGACCGAGATTGTGCGCGAGACCGGGCGGATGGTGTTCCTGCGTGGCCAGGTGGTACAGGGCGACAGCGTGGTTGCCGGTTTCTCCGGCATCGTACGCAAGCTTTCCTCGCGCGGCGGTGCTTCGGCTTGACCGGCGTCCTCGCACGCTACGAGGCCCTGCTTTCCGCGGGCGAGCTGCGCGACGATGCAGACCAGCGCGCGGCGGTGGAGCGGCTCGACCGATTGCAGTCCGAGCTGGAGGCACCCGGTTCGCGGCAGGGCCTGTTCGATCGCCTGCGCGGCCGCACGCCCGAAAGCCCGCGCGGCCTCTACATGTGGGGCGGCGTCGGGCGCGGCAAGTCGATGCTGATGGACCTGTTCTTCGAGTGCCTCGACATAGAGCGCAAGCGGCGGGTCCATTTCCACGCCTTCATGCTCGAAGTCGACGCGATGATCGCCCAGGAGCGCGAGAAGAAGACCGAAGGCCCCGTGCGCCGCGTTGCCGCGCGCATCGCAGAAGACGTACGCTGCCTCGCGTTCGACGAGATGGTGGTGAACAACACCGCCGATGCCGCGATCATGGCGCGGCTGTTCACCCCGCTGATCGAAACGCATGGGGTGACCATCGTCACCACCAGCAACCGCCCGCCTCACGATCTCTACAAGGATGGGCTCAACCGGTCGCTATTCGTGCCGTTCATCGAACTGATCGAGCGCAAGCTGGATACGCTGTCGCTTAACGGGCCGACCGATTACCGGCTGCACCGGCTCGGCGGGCTGGATAGCTGGCACACCCCCTTGGGCGATGTCGCGACCGAGCAGGTGCGCGAGGCCTTCTTCCGGCTGACCGACTACAAGCCCGAAGACGCAGAGCATGTACCCAGCGGCGATCTGGATCTCGGCGGTGGGCGCACGCTCCATGTGCCCAAGAGCCTGAAGGGCGTCGCCGTCTTCAGCTTCAAGCGGCTGTGCGGCGAAAACCGGGGCGCGGCGGACTATCTGGCCATCGCGCGCGCGTATCACACGGTGATCGTGGTCGGCATTCCGGTCCTCGGGCCAGAGAACCGGAACGAGGCGATCCGCTTCACCAAGCTGGTCGATGCGCTGTACGAACATCACGTGAAGCTCTTCGCGACTGCCGCCGCCGAGCCGGAGTCGCTGTATCCGGCGGGCGACGGCAGCTTCGAGTTTGCCCGAACGGTCAGCCGCCTGCGCGAGATGCAGAGCGCGGACTATATGGCACGCGGCCACGGGACGGATTGAACCGCGGCGGATTGAACCACACATCCGGTGCCACCACATCGCTCTGGTTCCGGCGGCAAACTCTCCCCGCCGATGTGAGAAATTCCTATGATTGACCTGCGACCGTTCGACACCCTCGGCGCTGCCGACCACGGCTGGCTCGACGCCCGCCATCATTTCAGCTTTGCCAGCTACCACGATCCTGCCCGCATGGGCTGGGGCCGCATTCGCGTGTGGAACGACGATACCATTGCCGCCAAGAGCGGTTTTCCGCCCCACCCCCACCGCGACATGGAAATCGTCACCTTCGTGCGCGGCGGCGCGATCACGCACGAGGATTCGCTCGGTAACAAGGGCCGCACGGCCGCGGGCGACGTTCAGGTGATGAGCGCGGGCACCGGGATCACCCATTCCGAATATAATATGGAAGACTCGCAGACGACGCTGTTCCAGATCTGGATCCTGCCCGACAGGCAGGGCGATGCGCCCGCGTGGGACCAGCGGGCCTTCCCCGAGGCGAGCCGTGACGGTGGGTTCGAAGTGCTCGCCAGCGGCACGCCCGATGCCGATGGCGCGCTTTCGATCAGGGCCGATGCGAAGGTCGCCGCCGCTACGCTGAAGGCCGGGCAGACCGCCGAATGGCAGGCCACGCCGGGCCGTCACCAGTACCTCGTCGCGCCGACCGGGCGCATCCGCGTAAACGGGCATGAGGCCGGCCCACGCGACGGGATTGCCACCCGCGACGAAGGCGTTCTGAGGGTCGAAGCGTTGGAAGACGCCGAAGTGGTACTGGTCGACTCGCGCTAGGCGAGCGACCAAGAGTCAGGGTCAGGCAGGCTCGACGGAGCGCAGCGCGGTCCGCCGCTGCTTGTCGGCCAGCCTGGCCATCAGCTTCAGATCGCGCTCGGTCAGCTGAAGCGCGGTTTCGGCCCAGATCTCCGTGATGTCGGTCAATTCGCGCAGCGAGAGGTTCCAGGTGCGCTTGGTCGCCCGGCGCGAACCTACCAGACCCGCATGGCGGCGCGCGTTCTTCTCGATGAACCGCTGCACTCCGGCCTCTCCCTCGCCATCGGGCACGATCTCGTGGATCAGGCCGAGGTCCAGCATGGCCCGCGCCGACAATGTCTTGCCTGACATCACCAGCCGCTCCGCTGCGACGCTTCCCAGCTGCCGGCTGAGGAAGGCATGGGCGCCCATTCCGGGGAACAACCCGAACAGGATTTCCGGCAGGCCGAACGTAGCGCTTTCCTCCGCAATGATGAAATCGAACGACAGCAACGCTTCCAGTCCGCCGCCCAGAGCGTCGCCCTGCACCATCCCGATGGTGACCAGCGGCAGACCGAGCGTTTCGATGTTGCGGTGGAGGATGCGGCAGCAGCGATGCCCGTAGTCGACCAGCGCATCGCGGTCGCCAGCGATGATCAGCTCGCGGAACAGCGCCAGATCGCCGCCGTAGCAGAAGACGCCCGGCGAAAGGCTGCCGAGCACGAGGAAATGCAGGTCGTCCGCTTCGAAGCTGGCTTCGATCAGATCTTGCCAGCGTTCGAAATCATGCAGCATGGAGGGCGTAAAGCTTGGCCGCCCCGATGGGTTCATACTGGTCCACAGCGCCTTGGTGTCCGCGTCGTACTCAACCCTCAGTTCCGAGAGCGCGAACAGCTCCGGCGCGATAAATGGCGCATCCGAAACCAGCAGGGATTCTCCCGCCCGGTCGAGGATGATGTGTTGCTCGAAATTTGTGCTGACCCGGTTCACTGCGACCCCCGCTTGTCCGCCCCGTGCGGACAAATGCCCGTCACACAATAGGAATCTAAGCTATCGATGGAGTCGGCGGCAACGGTTTATTTACCATAATTGGCAATTTGAGTCATTTTTGCGATGATCCGAGTCTAATTGTTGCTCAAAAGACTCACGTTTCACTGAACCAAAAGCGCCATGCTCCGGTCCAGCATCAGCAATTGCCACAATTCGCGCGCGTGGTCGCGGCGGCCCGCAATATGGTCTTCCGCCAACCTGTGCAGCCCGTCCGCATCGAACCATCCGGTGTCCAGCAGACGCTCGCTACGCACCGCCTGGCGCGCGGAATGCTTCAGTTCCTGGCGAAACCACTGCGCAATCGGCAGCACGAATCCCTGCTTGGGGCGGTGCAGGATATCGTCCGGAAGGACGCCCGCCATCGACCGTTTCAGCGCGAATTTGCCTTCCGTCCCGCGCACCCGGCGCGCGGCGGGCAAGCGCGCGGCCAGTTCGACCAGCCGGTGATCGAGCAGCGGCTCGCGCGCTTCCAGACTGGCGGCCATGCTGGTGCGGTCCACCTTGGTCAGGATGTCGCCGGGCAGCCAGAACTTGAGGTCGGCATATTGCGCCCGGTCGAGCCCGTTGCACGCAGGCGCGTTGCGCATCAGCTCGATCAGCGGCTGTTCGGCGCGATAACCGCCAAGATCGCGCATCATGCGATCGGAAAATATGCCCGCTCTTGCCGCAGGAGGCATCACGCACAGCGCGCGCGCATAGGCCTCTTCACCCGAGAGCGAGAGCGCCTCCAGCGTGGCCTTCGCCCGCAAGGGACGCGGCGCCCAGTCCGCCTTCGGATAAAGCCGGGCAAGCGGCCCCATCGCCAGTCGCCGGGCGGGCGCCGGTATCAGATCGCGGGCGCGTTCTTCGGCGACGTGGAATACATGGCGCCGATAGCCGGCAAACGCCTCGTCCGCGCCATCGCCCGACAGGGCGACGGTCACATGCTCGCGCGCCAGCAGGCAGACTTCGGCCGTGGGCAGGGCCGAGGCATCGGCAAAGGGTTCGTCGAACATCGCGGCAAGGCGATCCACCCGGTCGAACATGGCGGGGTCGACCAGCCGTTCGTGATGATCGGTCGCGAATTTGCGCGCGATCAGGCGGGCATACTCGGTCTCGTCCAGTTCGGGCACGTCGAACCCGATGGAGCAGGTCGTGACCGGGCGCTGCGTGAGATCGGCCATCAGCGCAACGACCGTGGAACTATCCACGCCGCCCGAAAGAAACGCGCCGATCGGCACATCGCTGACCATCCGCGACTGGATGGCACCGCACAGCCGCTCACGGATCTGCTCCGCCTCGTCGGCCTCGTTCATGCGCTGGCGATCGGCGAAGGAAATATCGTACCAGCACACCGGCGGGCGCGGTGCCATGCCGTGCTCCACGACCTGGTAATGCCCCGCCGGCAGCTTGTTCACCCCGGCCAGCATCGCCCGGTGATCGGGCACGTAGCCCCAGGCGAAGAAATCCTCGATCGCGAGCGGATCGATGCTGCGGTCGAGCCCGGGATGGGCGAGCAGACCCTTGAGTTCGGATGCAAAGGCGAAGGTGCCATCGGCCAGCGTGGCGGTGAACAGTGGCTTCACGCCGAACCTGTCGCGCGCAAGAAACAGGCTGCGCGACGCGCGGTCGTAGATCGCAAAGGCGAACATGCCGTTGAAGCGATCGAGGCAGTCCGCGCCCCATTCACGCCACGCGGCAAGGATGACTTCGGTGTCGCCCTCTGTCGTGAAGCGATGGCCCAGCTGGATCAGTTCGCGCCGCAGCTCGCGATAATTGTAGATTTCGCCGTTGAAGACGATCACCGCGCGGCCGTCTGCCGAATGCATCGGCTGGGGCGATCCTTCGACGTCGATAACCGAAAGCCGCCGATGCGCGAGGGCCACGCCCGAAGCCGCCCACAACCCCTCGCCATCCGGCCCGCGATGGGTCATCGCATCGCGCATCCGCACGAGGACCTGGCGATCTATCGACGCTGACGGGTTACGCGCGAAAAGGCCTGCAATGCCGCACATTCAATGATCGTCCCTAGCGGGACAGCGCGGTCTCCACCAGTGCTGCGGGGCCTCCCGCCGCATCGTGGAAACGGCGCAGCGTGCTTTCGGCATTCGTACCGGCTGGCGATGGCGTGGAAATGATGACGAGCCAGCGCGGATCGTCCCGCAGAGCAAGCCTGTCCCCCAGCCCGCCCAGGCGGAAGGAAAGCGGGTCGGCGGTGGCATCGCCATGCGCGACGTAACTGGTCCATGCCAGCCTGCGGTCCCGGCCGTTGGACAGCAGAAGATCGCCTCTCATGCGGTCTGGGGCAGCCGCCGGGCTCAGGTGCCGCCACGTGGTTTCCGGCGGAACCGCGCCTTCTCCGGTGGCTGTGGGATCGCCCTGCCCGCGATAGCCCGCGAGGTAGAGATCGACCACCTGCCCCGACGCGTCGCGATAGCGCAGGTGACGCCGCTGGCTCGCACTTGCGGCGCGAGGCTGCCAGTCGGTTACGGCGCCCGGTGGCTGCAGGGTCCAGCCGGGGATGGCAGGCGAGCCTGGCGCCGGCGGCTCTGCCTCCGCCGCGCGCGCCAGCCCGCTCCACAGGCCGAACAGCAGAATCGCCGCCACCAGCATGGGCGCTAGCGTGCTGGCATTTGCCGAATGCCGCTCCAGCGAGCGCACCAGCGGTTGTTCCGCCAGCCGCGCCGAGCCCGCCGCCTCATCCTGCGGATCGCGATCGAACCAGCGCCATGCCAACGCCATCACCAGCGCGACGACGAAGGCGAAGAAAAACCAGCCGTAGATGATGTGGTCGATGCCGCCCGCCCGTTCGGTGCCGACGACCTGCGCCACCGCAACGATGGCCCAGGCGCGCACGCCATTGGCAAGGATCGGAACCACCACGCACAGCGCCATGAACGCAATCCGGCGCGGCCAGCGCGTCATGCCGATCTTTGCGGCGAGCACGCCCAGCGTGACCATCGCGACCACGAATTGCACTCCGGCACAGGCCTCGGCCACCTCGAACAGTCCGGCAGGCGTCGCGATGAAGACACCCTCGATCTCGGCCGGGATCCCGCTCCAGTGGGTCAGTGCGATCACCATTTCCGCGGTCAGTGCCTGCAGCGGCGGCACGATTTCCTCGCCGAACGGCACCAGGAACACCGCGAATCCAACCGGGAAGGCCAGCACCGCGAACACCCGCGGGCCGAGAACCGAAAGCACGATCGCCTGAATCAACAGCACCGCCCCGCCCTGCGCGACGATGTTGATCGATGTGAGCGAGCCGACCAGCCACACCGCCAGTGCTGCCAGAATCGCGAGCAGGCCCGGCCACCATGCGCGCGGCGTCATGCTGCCAAGCACCGCGCGCCGGTTCCACAGCAGCCAGCCGATGATCGGCGGCACGAACAGGATATGCTGATAGGCCGAAACGGTCAGCCATTGGTGTGCCATCGCGACCCATTGCCCAGCGGTGAGCAACAGTGCAGCGATCAGCGCGGCGCTCAGCCAGCCAAGCGATGCCGCCCACGCAGCAGGCAGGCCGCCCAGTGCCGCACGCTTGGCCGACGGAGAGGCGCCCTGTGCCAGTTCAGGCTGCATCGCGCACCGTGTCGACCGGCGAGGGACGCAGCAGCTCGCCCAGTCCGGCCAGCATCGAAGGCCAGCTCTGGCGTTCGAGCACGAAACTGCGCGCGGCCTCGCCCATCTCCAGCGCGGCATCGCGATCGTCCAGCAGAGCGAGCGCGCGGCCGATCATCATCCGGTCACCCTCGGCAATCGCGAAATGCGTGCCGTCCTCGGCGTCGATCCCGGTCGCAGCCTCGGGCGAAAGCAGCACCGGCATCGCCATGGCCATCGCTTCGAGCACCTTGTTCTGAATGCCGCGCGCGATGGTGAGCGGGGCGACGACGATGTCGGCCTCCGCAATGAACGGCCGTACATCGTCCACCTCGCCCCACACGGTGACGCCCGCGTGGCGTGCGAGCGCCTTCACCGCCGGGATGGGAGCGCGGCCGACGATGTGGAACTGGGCATCCGGATGAACCTCGCGGATGCCGGGAAGGATACGATGCACCATCCGCTCGACCGCGGAGACATTGGGCGCATAATCCATCTGCCCGGTGAACACGAGGTTCGGCCCCGCGCCGTACAGCGTCGGCTGGGGCTGGATCGCACCGGGCGCGAAGAATGCCGCGTCGATCCCGTTGCGCATCACCTTCAGCTCGATCTGGTTCATCGAGCCTACGCGGGTGCGAAACAGATTGGCCTCGTTCTCGCTGATCAGCAGGGTGGTGTCCGCCGCACGGGCGAAACGCTCTTCCGCCGCCGCCAGCAGCCGCGCCTCCCGCGCGTGGACCCACGCCTTCGGGCCGTGGCCGCTTTGTCCGTATGCCTCGAACTTGGCGCTATCGACGTCGCACAGGTCCAGCACAGTGCGCCCCGGGAAATGCGGGGGCACGTATTGCGCCATCTGGCCTGAGAACACGTAGATCGCATCGATCGGGCGGTAATGCAGCACCTGCTCCACCCATTCGCGCAGGCCGTCATGCGCGAAGGCAGACAGGCTGACCGGCAGGCCCTTTACCATGGCCTGCGCCGCCGCCAGCATGTCCGGCTTGCGATGCGGCACGAGGAAGTGGCTCTCTGCCAGGCCGGAGAGGAACTGCTCGCCATAGCCCGAGCCATCGTCGAACGTGCCGACATGGACCGGGCCGAGCGCGGCCAGCGCGCGCAGCACGTGGAAGGATCGGATCTTGTCTCCGCGATCGGGCGGGAACGGGACGCGATGCGCCAGGAACAGGGTTTCGCCCATCAGGCCAGCCCCCGCGCGATCACCGGCCCCAGCCGACTGGCGAGAGGCAGTGGCAGCGCCTTCCACAGCGCGATCTTGCGCGCAAAGGCATCGCTGGTGGGGTCCAGATCGCGTGCCTCGGCCCCCGGCGCGGTCCAGCGCGAATAGACCAGCGGCTGCGGTTCGAAACCCCAGTTCTTCTTGTAATGGTACGGCCCGCTTTCGGTTTTGGAGCGCCCGAAATCGAAACGCGTGCAGCCGTGTGCGGCGCGCGCGTGGCACATCAGCGCGTAGTACATCCGCTCGTTCGCGCGGGTTGCACGCGCGCGCCACACGCCGCCGCCCCAGAAGGGGTACGCCGTGCCTTGGTGATAGAGCGTCAGCACGCTGGCAAGCGGCTGCTCGCCCTCCCACACGGTCAGGATATCGGCGCGCCCGTCGAAAGCGCGCAGCACCGCATCGAACAGGCTGCGCGGGAATACAGGCGTGCCCAGATTGTGAACGCTGGCGGCATAGCAGGCATAATGCGCTGCCCGGTCGGTCTCGTGCGTGCCGATGGTAACCGTTAGCGCGTTCTTGAGGCTGCGGCGCACCTCGGCGCGCTGCTTGCGCGGGATGGCGAGCAGCTGGGCGTCGTCGTCTGCCGCCAGATCCCTAACGAAGCCAGCATGCTTGCCGGTCACCTGCTGGAACCCCGCAGGTGTCGGCCCGCCGCGCAGTTCGATCTCCGCGCAGGCCCGGCGCAGGGCGAATTCGCTCGCGGCCTCGGCCAGCCTGGCGGCGACGCCGGGCTCATGGGCCAGAATGCCTCCATCGACCGCGAAGCCGCTGGAAACCAGCGCGCGCCCGAACAGCACAGAGTGCACCAGCGTCAGCGGCAGCCAGCCGACGATCCGCCCGGCGCGCTCGGCACAGAGCCCGCAGGCCTGCTGCCCGGTGCCGCGCGCGATGGCGCGCAGCCATGCGGGCAGGTGGAAGGGGCTGCCCTGCGCGCCCTCGACGAAGGCGGTAATCCGGTCGCACAGTGCGCCCTCGGACAGGTCGACCGCTACGACGGACACGGGGCTGGAGGCTGTTTGCGGGGCAAAGGGCGCGTTCATGTTGCCTCCCTTTCCAGCCGGCGAGCCTCCGATCGCGCAACCTCGTCTACCCGGCCCCATGCGAACTGGCGCACCAGCCGGTCGAGCTTGCGCTCCATGCGCGAAAGGTTGGTGTAATGGCGCAGGCGAGACCGCAGCGGCGCGTCGGTCAGGCACGGCTGGCCGGGGTCGATCTCCCACGGGTGGAAATAGAACATCGCCGGGCGGCTATGCTCGCGGTTCACCTGTTCGATTGCCCAGGTCGAAAACGCGTAGGGCAGCGTGCGGAAGAACCCGCCCCCGCCTGCCGCCAGCCGCCGGCCACCCAGCATCGCGGTGGTTACCGGCAGCTCCAGCAGATCCGCGCCCGAGACGGGGCGAAAGGCGAAGCGCGGTGCCTCGCGCCAGCCATAGTGATCATGCGCGATCGGCGCGACGCTGGACGAATAGGCATAGCCCTGCGCGGCAAGCTCCTCGTGCGCCCAGGGGTTGCGCGCATCGATGGAAAAGCTCGGCGCACGATAGCCGGTTACCGGCGCGCCGCCGGTATCTTCCAGAATGCCGCGCGATTTGCGCAGGTCTTCGGCGAATTGCGCGCGGTCCATGGTGAACACGCGCTGGTGATCATAGCCGTGGCTGGCGAGTTCGTGCCCCGCATCCACGATCCGGCGGATGGTCTGCGGCACACGCTCCGCCACCCAGCCCAGCGTAAAGAATGTCGCCTTGACCCCGGCACGATCGAACAGCGCAAGGATGGCGTCGACATTGCGCTCCACCCGCAGCTCGCAGCCGTCCCAGTCGCCCCGCGCAATCGTGTTCTCGAACGCGCCGACCTGAAACCAGTCTTCCACGTCGACGGACAGGGCGTTGACGACCTGTCTGTCTGGCGCAGACGGATGCCGGGCAGGCGCGAGGTCCATCTCAGGCGGCCTTTCTGCCGTCTTTGTCGAGCCACTCGATCAGCAGCTGGAGCAGGTAGCGCACGCTTTGCTCCTGATCTTCCAGCCGCGATTCCAGCGCGGCGACGCGCTGTTTGAGATCGCCGTCGGTATGCGGCGATCCCTCGATAGCGCGCGACAGCGTGGCGATCGCGGCCCGCAGGTCGTCCACGTCGTCCTCGCTCCGCGCGGTCGATCCGGCAGACGAGGCTGCCGGCGCGTCGGTCTGGGTAAAGGACTGCGCGTACTGCGGCGCCGGGCTGGGAGTGGGAGCAGGCGTGGGTGTGGGCGTCGGCGCAGGCGCTGGCGCCGGTGTCTGGGCCTGCACCCGCGCCGGTGCCGGGGCCTGATGCGCGGTGGGGTTGGCAAAAGGCCGCTCACCCTCGCCCGCAGAGTCCGAACGGTTGTCGCGCGCCATCTCCTCGATCACGGCGACCAGCATCGCGCAATCGATCTGGCTGCGCTGCTCCACCGCGCCCATCAGCAGCAGCCGCGTGGCGATCTGGTTGACCCGGCGCGGGATGCCGCCGCTTGCCTCGTGGATGGCGGGGAAGATCTTGGGATCGAAGGAGGGGTAGCCCTTCCAGTTCACCAGCGAGAGGCGGTGTTCGATATAGGGCGCAACCTCCTGCACCTCCATCGCGGTCAGGTGATGCGCCGCGATCACGCGCTGGCGCAGCTGCTCCAGCCGGTCGTGCTGGGCCAGCGTCTGCTTGAATTCCGGCTGGCCGAGCAGCAGCTGCTGCAGGAGCGGGTGCGAGCCGAGCTGGAAGTTGCTCATCATCCGCAGCTCTTCCAGAGCCTCGAAACTCAGGTTCTGCGCCTCGTCCACCACCAGCAGGCAGCGGCGGCCATCGCGCGCTTCCTCGTGCAGGAAGGCTTCGATCGCGCCCAGCGCGCTCGCCTTGTC
The DNA here is from genome assembly GCA_009993635.1 of Erythrobacter sp. Classification (GTDB taxonomy): domain Bacteria; phylum Pseudomonadota; class Alphaproteobacteria; order Sphingomonadales; family Sphingomonadaceae; genus Alteriqipengyuania. Next base: position 501,607 of record JAACTC010000005.1, read on the forward strand.
CTGCCCGGCAACGTCGAGCCCGAAGCTCTGCGCCACCAGATGGACCAGTTCCGATCCGTCGAGATTGCTGGTCACCACCTGGCCGACGGTCATCTGATCGGGGTCAACCTTGCGCATCAGGTGCGCGACCATGGTCGATTTGCCCGATCCGATCTCGCCGGTGATGACGATGAAGCCCTCGCCCTGCGCCATTCCGTATCCGAGATAGCTCAGCGCCTTGCGGTGCGTGATGCTCTCGAAATAGAAATTCGGGTCCGGCGTAAGCTGGAAGGGGCGTCCCGAAAGGCCGTAATATTGATCGAACATTGCTTTAACTGGTCCTTCGGGCGTTTAGAAGTCGTAGCGCAGGCCCAGCAGGGCCGACGCATTGGTTTCGTCCAGCACGTCGCTGTCGACCGTGTCGACCGACACCGCGGCGCGGGCCGATAGATTGCGGAACAGCGTGCGGCTGTAGGCGGCCGACGCACCCAGCAGCAGGGCATCGCCCGAAACGGTCGATCCCTGTTGCAGATAGCTGACATAGCCATTCACCGTGAACGCGGCGAGCGGGCCGACCGGGCCGCCAAGGCTGACGTTCGCGTAATAGCTTTCGTCGACCACGCCATTCGCTGCGGCGAGCAGCGTGCCGGTTGCGCCGTAATAGCGGCGGCGGTCATAACCCAGCGCAATGCCGGTGGTGAGCCGCCCCTGCGTGGTCGAATAGGCGAAGTTGACGCCCTGGTTCTTGAATACCGCACTGCGCACCGAAGACAGCGCACCGCCGAGGCAATCGGCGGAACCATCCGTGCCGGTGCCCGTCACGCAGCCGGTGAAATCGCCGGTGAGCGCGTTGCGCGAGGCGACGAAGCCGACCGGCAGATTGGCCAGCGAATTGGTGATCGCGCCGCCGAAACCGCTGATGCCTTTATAAACCGACAGGTTCACCGCCGTGCGCGAAGACGGCTGCCAGCTGAACGTGCCATAGTATGAATCGCTGTCGTAGCGGCGGCCATAATGCGCTTCCAGCTGGGTCCGGCTGGACGGTTTCCAGACGACGCCGACGTCCCAGATCAGGCCCTCTGTCTCGAACGCGATCCGGCGTGGGCCGCTGTCGTCGGTCTGGAATCGGCCATCCTCGCCCACCACCGGGTCGCCAGCGCCATCGCGCACGACATCGCGGTTGGAAACCTGCACATATTCGTAGCCCACTCCGCCGACCACGGCGAGGCCGGGGGCCACAGGTACGGTCAGGTCGCCGCGCCCGTAGAAGTCGCGCACGCGCTGATCGGAGTTGGAAACCTCTTCCTGATAGGCACCCGCGCCCACCGCAACGCCAACCGGCAACACGGTACGCGGGGCCACGCCGATGCGGGCATTGGCCGAATGAACGATGCTTTCCTGCGCAACGTCGATCGGGGTCACCGTGCTGTCGACCAGGCCGACGGCAGGTTCCTCGACGCGGCTGTAGCCGAAGCGATAATTGGCGCTGACATCCGCCGCGCCGACCCGGGTCGAAAGATTGGGCCCGGCATAGGCGGAATAGATGCGCGCCTCGCTATCGGCGTCGATCGGCTGGCCGCTCGCCAGCGTCGCGCCGCCACCGGCGTCGACCCGCGTGCGCGCGGCGAGACCGCCCGCCTCGACGGTGAAGCCGGGGGCGACCGCAGCATACCCGCGCGCAACGCCCGACAGGCTGTCTCCATCCGAGGTGTTGCTGCCGTAGCTGATGACGCGGTCGTAGCGCAGCGAGACGGAGCCGCCGCCCCGCCGCCCCTGAACCGAAGCCTCTACTCCGGCTGCGACGCCGCCGTAGACTTCGGTCTCGTCACCCGGCGTGATCTCCTGCGTAACGATCTGGTTGAGCTCGATATAGGGGTCGATGCGCAGGCGCTGGCGCACGGGTGCGCCGCTCGGCCGCGACGCCGCGCTTTCGTCGGAACCGGCATCCCTCTCGCCGGAGCCATCGCCCGATTGGGCCGGATAGCCGTAACCGGAGGTCTGGGCGGGCGCCGGGGCAGAGGCTCCACTGGCGGTCACCTCGTCATCGCTCCAGGCGTACTGGGCGAAGGCGGGCGTCGGCAGGAACGCCCCTGCGGTCAGCAGGGTGGCAATCGCTGGCAGGCGGGTCATGGGATAAATCCTCATCCGTAATAGCTCCCGAAGCGGCGCCCGCTCGGGCTGAAATTCGCGCCGTTGAGCACAAGCTTGATGTCCGGGCAGGCCGAGAGCAGCTGGGCGGCGTCTTCCAGCGCGCTCTTGCCGGTGCGATCCGCACGCGCGACCAGGATCGTCTGGCCTACGAATTTGGCGATTTCGGCGGCAGGCGAAGCGGCGAGCGCGGGCGGGCTGTCGATCAGCACGATCCGATTGGGCGCCTGCGCGGTCAGGCGTTCGAACATTTCGGCGGTGCGGCGGCTGGCGAGTGCTTCGCTCGCATGGCTCGCCTGGCGGCCCGGCGGCAGCAGCCACAGGCCGGGAACGTCGGTCTTGAGCACGTGCCTTTCGACCCGCGCTTCCGCGTCGGCCAGCACATCCATCAGCCCGGCCCGGTCGGGCAGGCCGAACACTTCCTTGACCGAAGGGTTGGCAAGGTCCGCATCGATCAGCACGACCTCCAGATCGCGTTCAGCGGCGAGCGAGAGCGCAAGGTTGACCGCGCAGAAGGTCTTGCCTTCATCCTGATGGGGCGACGTGATCAGCACGCGGCGCGACAGGCCGGTGCCGCCCTGCCTCGCAGCATCGAGGATCTGGCGCTTCACGATGCGGAACTCCTCCGCCAGCGCGGAGGGAGCCCCGGCAGGGTCGATATAGCCGCGTTCGCGCAGCCGCGCGTGGTCGATGCCCACGCTTTCGCCCGCAAGCGCGATGGCGTTGGCGCTGGCTTCGATCACCGCAGGCGGCGGGGCGGCGGGCTGCGCCGCGACGGGCAGGTTTACCTCGGCTGCAGGTTCGTCCAGCGCGATCTCGACCGGGGCCGGCTCCGGCACAGGCTGTTCGACCGCCTCGCTCTGCGCAGCCGGTTTGCGCAGCGGCCGCGCGCGCTTCATCGGCACGTCGTCGAAACTGGTCGGCATCGGGGCCGCACCCAGATCGTTCAGGCCGAACGCGCCGCTGGCACGTTCCAGCAGCGAATGGGCCTCGTCCTTGCGGGGCGGCTTGATCGGGCGGTGTTCGGTCATATCAGCATCCTCACGCCATCACCTGCCCGACCTGGACGAACTCAATACCCAGCAGCACCACCAGCAGCCCGGCGAGCGCACCCGAACCGGCGTAGAACAGCCGCAGCTGGCGATCCTCCTTCGCCTGGCGCGAGGGCGGCACGTTCCGGCTGATGGTTCCGATCACCGGCAGGCCGAGCGATTTCTTCAGCCCCGCGCTGGTCGAGAAGGTGGACTTGAGCATGGTCAGCACGATCGCACTGCCCAGCCCGGCGCCCACGCCCACCACCATCACCGCCAGCAGCAGGATCGGGCGATTGGGCGCGGCAGGCCGGGTCGAGATGCCCGGCGCGTCGATCACGTCGAAGCGGAAAGAGCTGCGTTCGCTTTCCACCTGGCTGCGCAGTTCCATCTCTTCGCGGTCCTGCAGCAGTTCGTCGTATTTGTTCTTCAGCACCTCGTAATCGCGCCCGATCCGCTGCGCTTCCGCCGCCAGACCGGGTTCGCTGACCTGATCGGCCATCGTCATCGAGATATCGGCCTGCAAGGCGGCCTTGCGCGCCAGCAGCGCCTGCACGTTGGCCTGCCGCTCCGCCCGGATGGAGACCAGCGAGCTGTAGGCCGGGTTCGGCATTCCACCTGGCGCGGCGGCACCGCCGCCCAGTTCGCGCAGGTTCTGAACCTGACGCAGCGCGGTCTGCATATCGGGGTGGCTGCTCTTGAGGCCCCGCGCGCGCAGCTCGGCAACCTGCGCTTCTGCCTGATCGAGCGCGCTGCCCCCGCCACCGCCAACGCCCTGAAGCGTCCTCGGCGTGCTCGCGAGCTGGCCGGTGATCGCTGCCAGCGCGCTCTGTGCCGCTGCCAGGTCCGCCTCCACACCGCGCATCTCGCTGCGCGCGGCCTGCAATTTGGAGCTGATCGCCGCCGATCCACCGATCAGTTCGGGATGCTGCGCCTCGAATTCGGTGCGGCGCGCTTCGGCCCGCTCCAGTTCCTTCGCGCGCGCATCCAGCTGCTGGTCGAGCAGCGCAACGGCATCGCTGACCTCGCCGCGCGTCCCGGTGACGTTCTCTTCGTAGAAAATGTCGAGCATCCGCCGCACGACATCCTGCGCCAGCTTCGCGTTCTCGCTATCGGTCAGGTCGCTGCGGCCCATCTTCGCGGTGATTTCGAACAGGTTGTCCTCTTCGGTGCGAACGGTCACATCCTGCGACAGGCGACTGATCGCGGCTTCCATGTCGCGCGGGGTCGAAATCCCCTCGCCCAGCTGGGTCGATTCGATCACCTGGCCCAGCGTGGCCGCACTGGCGAGCCGTTGCCGCACCCGCGCAATATCGGTCATGTCGCTGCCTGCGATGCCGATCTGCTTGGACAGCATGTCGTCCAGCTGGACGAAGATCTTCGCATGGCTTTCGTAGGTATTGGGGATCGAGGCGACGAACAGCCACCCCGCAAGGCACACCGCCCACGCAACGCCCAGCGCCAGCCACTTCCGGCTCCAGGCCGAATAGAGCGCAGAGCGCACTTCGTCGAAAAGTTCGTTCACGGTGCGCCCGCCCCCTCAGAATGCGCTTTCGGGAATGATGATCACATCCCCGGGCGCGAGCATCACATTTGCATCGCTGTCACCGCGGCGCAGCAGGTCTGCCAGCCGCAGGCCGTATTCGCGCTGGCGGCCGAGGCGCGGATCGAAACGGATCAGCTTGGCACGGTTGCCCGCGGCAAATTCGCTGAGGCCGCCCACCGCGATCATCGCGTCGAGCACGGTCATGTTGGCGCGGTAAGGGATCGAGGCGGGCTTTTCGGTCGCGCCGATGATCCGCACCTGCTGGCTGAACGTACCTGCAAACTTGGTGACGATAACCGAGACGATCGGCTGTTCGATGAACTGCGACAGGTGCAGGCGGATATCCTCCTGCAGCATCGCCGGAGTCTTGCCCACGGCGGGCATGTCGGTGACCAGCGGGATGGTGATGCGCCCGTCGGGGCGAACCTGAATGTTGGTCGCCCCCAGTTCCGGATTGCGCCAGACGTGGATCGACAATTCGTCCAGCGGGCCAATCACATATTCCTGGCTCGGCCCTTCCTGCGTCGCCACGAAGGCTGCGGGCGGCAGCTGCGGCGCGCTGGTGCCCGCGCATCCTGCGAGCGCGAGAACCCCCATAAAGAGGGCGAGAAACCGGGAAATTGCGCCTGTGCGCATGGGATCGATCCTTCCATCTGTGTCTGCCGGACGGCGCGCCCGCGAAGCGCACCAGCCGCATTGGCCGACGATTTGGGATCGTTCCTCGCTAAAAAGGGTGAATATCCCGTTAGCTAAGGGCCGTGTGTCTTGCCCGGTCCCGGAACGGGACGGTGGCTTACCGAAAGGTAAAGAAGAGATGTCTGAAGGAGTGCAGCGCGCAGTCTGGCATTGCAGCGCCGGAAGCGAATGGCTTGTACCGCCGGACGGCTAAGAAACCCTAAACCAGCATCTCGCCAGCCGGGCCCTGGCCGAGGAAATGCATCGGGCTGGCAGTTGCGCCATAGGCCCCGGCGCAGAACACCGCGACCAAATCGCCCACCTCGGCGCGCGGCAACTCCGCCTTGTCCGCCAGCCGATCGAGCGGGGTACAAAGGCACCCGACGACATTTGCAATTTCAGTGACTTGCGATCCATACTTGCTGGCGATTGCGAGCGGGTAGTTGCGCCGCACCACCGTGCCGAAATTGCCCGAAGCGGCCAGCTGGTGGTGCAGCCCGCCATCGGTGATCAGGAAAATCTCGCCGTGGCTTTCCTTCCGGTCGACGATTTGCGCGAGGTAGACGCCCGCCTCGCCCACCAGATAGCGGCCCAGCTCTATCGCCATCGCGGTATCGGCCAGCTCCTCGGGCAAATCCGCGAACCGTTTTGCCAGAGCGGCGCCGACGGCCTCGATATCCAGCGGCTCGTTCCCCGCAAAGTAGGGAATGCCGAAACCGCCCCCCAGATTGAGTGCGGGGCACGGCCTGCCGACCTCGCGCGCGATCCGCGCTGCCAGATCGAGCACCTGACCCTGCGTTTCGATTACCGCATCGGCCTCCAGCGTCTGGCTGCCGGTATAGATATGCAGCCCGCGCCAGTCGGCCCCGCCGTCGATCAGCTGCGCGATCAGGGCGGGGACGCGCTCTGCATCCAGCCCGAACTGCTTGGCCCCGCCGCCCATCTTCATGCCCGAGCCGCGCATGTCGAAATCGGGGTTCACCCGGATCGCGATCCCGGGCGTAATGCCCAGCTCCGCACCGATTTCGAGAGCGCGCGCAGCCTCTGTCTCGCTTTCGCAATTGAGCGTCACCCCGGCCTCTATCGCGGCGCGGATCTCGCGCGGGCGCTTGCCCGGCCCGGCGAAGCTGATGTGTGCGCCATCGATCCCGACGCCCTGCAGGATCGCCAGTTCACCGCCCGAGGCAAGATCGAACCCGTCGACCAGCCCCGCCATGTGCGCGATCACCTGCGGATGCGGATTGGCTTTCACCGCGTAATGGATCGCCAGCCGTGCGGGCATGGCCGCGCGCAACCGCGCCATCCGCGCATCCAGCATGGCGCGCGAATAGACGAACAGCGGGGTATCGCCCGCCTCGGCCACCAGATCGCTCGCCCTGCGGCCACCAATGGCAAGCTCTCCATTGATCGCCTCGAACCCTTCGGGGATCGGGCCGAGCGGCTTGGCCGCATTGGGATCGCGGTTGCGGCGCGGCGCGCTCATGTCGCGGCCCTTTCACTGATTTCGCGGTAGAGTGCGGTGCGATCGATCTTGCCATTGGGGTTGAGCGGCAGGCTGTCGCGCCATTCGATACTGTGCGGCTGCATGAAACTGGGCAGATCGCGTTTGAGCGCGGCTTTCAGCGCATCATCCGCCTGCTCGCCGCGCACCACCAGAAACACCGCCTGCCCCAGCATCGTGTCGGGCACGCCGAAGCACACCGCATCTGCGACCAGCCCGGTGGCAAGCGCCGCGTCCTCCACTTCCTGCGGGCTGATCCGGTTGCCTGCGCTCTTGATCATCGCATCGCGCCGACCCACGAAATACAGCAGGCCATCGGCGTCGCGCTTCACGTAGTCGCCCGACCATACGGCGGTGCCGCCATACTCCGAATGCGCGGGCGCGTGCCTGTACCGTTCGGCGGTGCGCTCCGCATCCTGCCAGTATCCTTGCGCGACCAGCGGCCCGCAATGGACCAGCTCGCCCTCTTCGCCCGGCGCGGCGGGCCCGCCGTCTTCGTTCACCACCAGCACCTCGGCAAAGGGCACGGCGGTGCCCATCGACGTGGGGTTCGTGGCGACCAGCGCGGGGTCGAGGAAGGTCGAACGGAACGCCTCGGTCAGGCCATACATCGGGTAGATATCCGCCTGCGGCCAGGTCTCGCGCATCGCATCGATCAGGTCCGGTGTCAGCGCGCCGCCCGAATTGGTCAGCCGCTTCAGGCTGTCGCCTGCGCCATCCTGCCACTTCGCTTCGACCAGCTGACGCCAGAGCGGCGGCACTGCGGCGAGCGTGGTCGCGCGATTCTTCGCCACCGCCTTGGTCACATCGCGCGGCATCAGGTAGTCGAGCGGAGCGACGCAACCGCCCGCAAGCCAGGTCGAAAACAGTTGGTTCTGGCCATAGTCGAACGCAAAAGGCAGCACGGCCAGCGTCACATCGGCGCGCTGCAGATTCAGGTAATGCGCCACGCTCACCGCGCCGAGCCACAGGTTCGCATGGCTCAGCATGACGCCCTTGGGCTTGCCGGTCGAACCGCTGGTATAAAGGATCGCCGCCAGATCGTCGGGATCGGCGTCGCATGGCGGCATGGGGTCGGCGGAGCGCGCGGCGCCGAGCGCGTCGCCCTCCTCGATCGCTTGACACCCGGCGGGCAGATCGGCCTCTTCCAACGTGCCCAGCCGTGCGGGCGTTCCGATCAGCAGGCTTGCCCCGCTATCGGCCAGGATATGCGCCACCTGCGCGCGCTTGAGCATCGGGTTGATCGGCACGTGCACCAGCCCCGTACGCGGCGCGGCGAGCGGCAGCAGGCACGTGAGTTCGCCCTTCGCCGCCCAGCTCGCCACGCGTGCGCCCTGCTGCAGCCCCTCCGATTTCAGCCATGCCGCCAGCCGAGCGACACGGGTTCTTAAGTCCGCGTGGGTAAGGGTCTCGTCACGCAGAGCCAGCGCCGGGTCTGCACCCGCGCCGCGCTCGATCACATGGTCGATCGGAAAAGGGGTGGGATCGGGCTGGGTCATGGAGAAGGAGTTTCAGGCCTCGTGAACGCGCAGACAGGTGGCTATCACAAGGAGGTTACCAATGTGCAAGCCGCACGGGCGCAAGCCTGTGGGTGTGCCGATGCGTGCGCGCCGACCGGGCCGTTCGACCGACCGGAATGGTTCGCCCTGCTCGGCGAATCGCGCGCCGGGGCTTTCTTTGCACAGGCCGGGGCGCCCGATGACCGCGCCAGCCTGGCGCTCGAACGCGTCGATGGCCGGGTCGAGGCACTGCGAAACTGGTATTCCTTCATCTGGCGTCCGCAGGGTGCCAGTGGCCCGCAGGGCGACGCGGCGCTGGCTGCCGTCGCCCGCGATCTGAAGCGCCAGACTGCCCGCGTTACCCTGTGGCCGCTGCCCGATGAGGACGGCTCTGCCAGTCGCACCGCGCAGGCCTTTCGCAAGGCGGGCTGGCTGGTTTCGCTTAGCCAGTGCGACGAGAACCACGTGCTCTCGGTCAATGGCCGCAGCTTCGCCGAGTACTGGGCCGCGCGCCCCGGTCGCCTGCGCACCACGCTGAAGCGCAAGGCCAGGAAGGTCGATATCGAACTGGTCGAGCATTTCGACGCAAGCCTCTGGCAATGCTACGAAACCATCTATGCAAACAGCTGGAAGCCGGAAGAGGGCGAACCTGCCCTGCTGCGCCGGTTCGCCGAAGCGGAAGGCGCTGCGGGCCGCATCCGGCTGGGTGTCGCCTACGCGCAAGGGGAGCCTGTCGCCGCGCAGTTCTGGACCGTGGAAAACGGCGTCGCCTACATCCACAAGCTCGCGCATCTCGAAAGCGCGAAGCCCATTTCGCCGGGCACCACGCTGTCGGCCGCCCTGTTCGAACGCGTGATCGACCACGATAAGGTGGCGCTGGTCGATTTCGGCACCGGCAACGATGCCTACAAGGCCGACTGGATGGAGCAGGTGCGTCCGCGTTTCCGGCTCGACGCGCTGGACCCGGCGCAACCCGCCGCGTGGCTACCGCTGGCCAAGCGACAAATCCGCAGCATCCTTGCCAGCGTGCGGCCCCGGCGCTAGGCAGCCGCCACTTTTACGGCAGTTTTACGGTATACATGACCGCTCAGACCTCCACGCCGACCGATCCCGCCGGCCCCTCGCGGACCGAGATCGATCAGAAGCTTCGCGCGATCCTGCGCGATGTGCTCGGCCTGTCCGAAGCACGGGCAAGCGATCTGGCACCCGACAGCGGCCTGTTCGGCCATCTGCCCGAGCTCGACAGCCAGGCGGTTGCCGACCTGCTGACCGAGATGGAAGACCGCTTCGATATCATTATCGAGGATGACGAGGTCGATGGCGATCATCTGGAAACCTACGGCGGCCTCCTCGCCCTCGCCGAGGCGAAGACCGCCACCTCGTGAGCGGACTTTTCAAGTTCGTTGAATGGCCCTGCCCCGATGGGGGCGACGGCGATACGCGCAGCGAAGCGGCGCTGGTATTCGACCGTGGGCGGCAAGATCGCCTGCTGGTGATCCCGCCGCTGTTCGAGGAAGCGAACAAGCTGCGCCATCTGCTGGTCGAGGTGATGGCGCGGCTCGATGGATCCGAAATCGATGCCGTGCTGCCCGATCTGCCGGGGTGCAACGAAAGCCTGGCCCCGCTGGCACAGCAGACGCTGACCGGGTGGCGCGCCGGAATGGCGGCAGCGGCGCGGCACTTTCGCGCCACCCGCGTCCTCGCGGTGCGCGGCGGCGCGCTGCTGCGCCCCGCAGGGCTGGCAGGATGGGACTATTCCCCGCAGGACGGCCCGAAGATCCTGCGCAGCATGGTGCGCGCGCGGATCATCGCGAGCAAGGAAGCGGGCCAGCCCGAAACGCGCGAGGAGATCGAGGCGAAGGGCCGTGCAGAGGGCATCGCCCTGGCCGGTTGGCAGATCGGGCCTGCGATGTTCACCGCGCTCGAAAACGCAGCGGTTCCAGCCCACAGGGACGAGGTCAGCCTGCTGGATCAGGAAACCATCGGCGGTCGCCCGCTATGGCTGCGCGCCGAACCCGATTACGACCCGGCGCAGGCCGACGCGCTGGCCGCAGTGATCGCCGTCGCCATGAGGCAGCAGGCATGAGCCGCCTGCACCTTACCTTCGCCTGCGAAGGCAGCACGCTTGCCGCCACGCTCGATACCGCGCCGCTGACCAGTGGGCTGCTGCTGGTGAGCGGCGGCAACGAACTGCGCAGCGGTGCATTTCGCGGGCAGGCGCGACTTGCGCAGACCATCGCGAAGCGTGGGTTTCCGGTGTTTCGCTACGATCGGCGCGGCGTGGGCGACAGCGAGGGCGAGAATCTGGGCTTCACGCAGTCCGAACCCGATATCCGCGCAGCGATCGAGGCGTTTCGCGCGATTGCGCCGCAGGTAAAACGGGTGGTGGCGCTGGGCAACTGCGACGCGGCGAGCGCGCTGATGCTGGCAAGCGGCGCCGGGTGCGACGCGCTGGTCCTGTCCAACCCGTGGACCATCGAAGATGACGACGCCGAAGACGATACACCGCCACCGCAGGCCATCCGTGCGCGCTATCTCCAGAAGCTGGGCAATCCGCGAGAGGTGATGCGCCTGCTGGGCGGCGGGGTGAACCTGCGAAAGCTCGCCCACGGCCTCGCGCGCGCCGCCCGCCCCGCCCCCGGGGCCAGCGATCTCGCCAGCCGGATGCGCAAGGGGCTGGAACGGTTCGACGGCAATGTCAGCATCCTGCTCGCCAGTTCGGATCGCACCGCGCAGGTGTTCGACGCCGTCTGGCCGAAAGACGATCCGCGCGTGTCGCATTGCGAAGGCGCAGGCCATGCCTTTGCCGAACCGCACGCACGCGATTGGTTGGAAGCCAGGCTGGTCGAGGTCTTGCGCGCCTCGCCTTGAGCGCCCGCCCTGCGATTGCTCAACGCAGGAACAGGCTCGCCAGCTCGACGTGGGTCGACCAGCGGAATTGCCCCACCGGGCGCAGCTCCTCCAACCGGAAACCTGCATCCACCAGCCGCCGCGCGTCGCGTGCCCAGCTTTGCGGATTGCAGCTGATGTAAACGACGCGGGAGACATCGCTTTGCGCGATGGTATCGATCTGGTTGCGCGCGCCCGCGCGCGGCGGATCGAGCAGGATGCAGTCGAACCTCGAGATTTCCTGCGCGGTCAACGGGTCGCGAAACAGATCGCGGTGCAGCGAATGGACGGGCTTTCCCCCCTGCCGCGCCGCAGCCTGGCACGCCAGATGCGCCGCCCGGTCGGCCTCTACCGCCAGCACCTTTGCTGGACCCGCGAGCGCGAAGGCAAAGGTGCCCAGGCCGGCGAAGAGGTCTGCGATCGTACCACAGCCACTGCTCCATTCCCGCGCGGCTGAGACGAGCGCCTGCTCGCCATCCTCGGTCGGCTGAAGGAAGGCACCATGCGGGAAGCTGACGGGTATACCGTTGAGCGACACCGTGGCCGGTTCGGGCTCCCAGACCGGCTCAGGCCCATAGCCCTCATCGATGGAGAGCCGCGCCAGGCCATTGTCGCGCGCGAAGTCCAGCAGGGCTTCGGTCTGTGCAAGGCCATCGGGCGCAACGCCCTTAATCTCGGCCGCGACACCCTGATCGACCAGCGTCAGCTGGATATCGGCCGCAAGCTTGCCCGACCATGCGGCAAGCAGGGTACGCAGCGGATCGACCAGCGCGAACAGGGCGGGGTGCAGGATATGGCATTGCGCCATATCGATGATGCGGTGCGACCCGCCTTCGCGAAACCCAATTACGATCCTTGCGCCTGCGCGCAGCGCGTGGAGCGTGGCCCGGCGGCGGGTGCGCGGCGGGGAAAGGTGCAGCGAAGTAACCTTTCCGGGCGCAAGCTCCTGCGATTGCGCAGCGAATGAAACGCGGTCGGCCACGAATTGCGCCAGGGTTTGGTCATCGGCGTGCTGCAATTCGCACCCGCCGCACTGCGGGAAGTGGCGGCATGGCGGATCGATGTGGTGCGGGCCCGGCACGATCGTGCCATCGGCCTCCACGCTGTCGCCCGGCACTGCGCCTGCCACATGGCGGCCGCCTTGCGTCAGGCCATCGCCCTTGGCCGCGATGCGGACGACGGGATCGCTCACAGCAGATCTCCCAGCGCCGGATGAACCGCCTTGGCGAGCATTGCAGCGGTGAAGCCCGGCCCGGCATGGCGCGCGGCGCGTGCGTGCAGGTGCACCGCCTCGCACGCAGCCTGCATCGCATCGCCCGTCACCGCGAGGCGCGCTGCGGCGATCCCGGCCAGCACATCGCCCGATCCCGCGACCGATAGCCAGCGCGAACCCGGCGGGAAGAAGCGCAGCTGCCCGCCAGCCGCCAGCACCGTATCCGGCCCCTTGGCGAGCACCGCGCAGCCGGTTTTGCTTGCCAGCGCCAGAGCCCGCGCCCGCTTGCCCTCTTCCGCAATTTCGAAGGCATCGCACAGCCGCGATAGCTCGCCCTCGTGCGGTGTCAGCAGGGTCGGGGCGTCGCGCCCCTCCAGCATTGCGGGCGTCAGCAGGACGAGCGCGTCGGCATCGAGCACGCCGGGCCTACCCGCAGCCAATGCCGCCTCCAGCCGATCGCACGCATCGTCATCGCGCCCCAGCCCCGGGCCGATAAGCAGCGCGGAAATACGATCGTCACCCAGAGCATCGCCAAGCGGCGCGTCGTCGCGCACGAGATCGGGCATGTGGCCGGGGTGGTCACGGCTGCTCATCCACTTGACGTAGCCCGCCCCTGCCAGCGAAGCGGCGCGCGCGGCCATCAGCGTTGCGCCGGGCATGGCCCCGGCGATGATGGCGACCAGCCCGCGGGTATATTTGTGCGCGTCGAAATCTGGCGGCGCGATGCTGGGCGCCAGCGAAAGTGCCAAGGTGCCGCCGCATTCGGGCACGCCAATCTCGACCAGCCGTACAGCGCCCAACGCTTGCAGCGCATCGCCCGAGAAATGCGCAGGCTTCCACGCGCCGAAAGCCAGCGTCAGGTCGAAATGCGGCAGGCCGTCCGGCCCGTCGCCGCTGTCGGCGTCGATCCCGCTGGGCACATCGAACGCGACCGACCGCTCATGCGCAGCGTGGAGCGCGCGAATCAGCGCGCGATGCTCGTCCGAAAGCGGGCGCGACAGCCCGATGCCGAACATCGCATCGACGAACACCGTGCCGCGCACGCCCTCGCCGGTCGTCACGACCTCGCCATCGAAAGTCCCGGCGGCATGGCGTGCCAGATCGGTTTTCGGAGCAATAGGAGCGACCACCTTTACCGGCAGTCCACGCGCCCTGAGCGCCGCTGCCGCAACATATCCGTCGCCGCCATTATGGCCCGGCCCGCACAGCACGGTGACCGCACCGCCTGCCGCCAGCCGCGCGACCCAGTCTGCCGCGCCCTGCCCGGCGCGCTGCATCAGCTCCCATTCCTCGATCCCGCTGTCGAACAGCGCCGCCTCTGCGGCGCGCATCTGCTCGACGGTCAGGACCTGCGTGGCAGGATCACTGCGTTGTGGCGGGGAAGCGGTATCGGTTTCCGGCGATGGCGATTTCGAGCGTGTCACCATTGAGCGTTTGCGTCAGCTCGTCCGCGCCTGCAACCACTGCAAGGCCCGAACCGTCGGCCAATTGCTCGAAACGGCGGAATCCGCCGTCTGGATGGAACACGGTCAGCAGGCGGGCGCCATCAATGTCGGCCCGTTCCACGGTGCAGGTCGAATCGAAATCGGTCGCCCCGCCCGGCGCGCACGCGATCGCCTGCGTGGGCAGCGGTCCACCGCCCGAGGCATCGACGGTTGCGGTGGGCGTGGGTGTGGGAGAGCCCGTGTCTGCGGCATCGCCGCCGCCGGTATCGCCGACCACGGCCATCACATCGCCACCACAGGTGACGAGCAAACCGGCAAGCCCGGCCACCGTGAGTGCAGCGGCAATTCGCATCCACATAGCCTTCCATCGTCTCCTGCGACCCGGAGAGGAAACGGCTCTAGCGGCAAAAGGTAAGCATCCGGTTGACGATGTGGAGCACGCGCCTCAGCCAGACGCCAGCGCGGCCAGCACTTCCTGCGCGACCTGCGCGATGCGATCGGCCCATACCGCCTGATGGCTCTTGCGCGCCACCTGGTCCTGCCGCAGCTCGATGGTGAGGTAGGGGATGCCGTTCGCTTCCGCATGGCGGTCCATCGTGGCGTTCAGCTGCTTGCCCGAATAGGGTTCGTTGTCGCCCACGGTGAAGCCCATCGCGGTAAACGCATCGATCGCAATGCGCGCGGCGCGGTCGTCCCGATTGTACAGCAGGCCGACTTCCCACGGGCGCTGCTCTCCGGTCGTGGCGAGCTGGGGGGTGAAGCTGTGGATGGCGAGAATCAGCGAAGGCTGCACCTCCGCGACCAGCTGCGCAAAGGCCTGATGGTAGGGGCGGTGATACAGCGCGATGCGCCGCTCCACATCGGCCCCGATATTGCCCGGGATCGTGTGCCCGTCGCTTGCCGCAACGACCAGCCCATCGTCGCCTTCGCTGCGGTGCAGATCGATCACCAGGCGGCTGACCTGCGCGATCTGCGCGGCCATATCGTGCTTGCGGGCGAGCCGTTCGGCAATGCCTGCCGTGCCGATATCGACCGCGATATGCTGGTCCATCAGCTCTGCGGGAATGCCCAGCTCGATGTCGTCGGGCACCCGGTTGCTCGCGTGATCGGCAATCACGAGGATGCCGCCACGCCGGGGGGTGCCGATCCGGATGAAGGGGGGATGGGGTTCGCTCATGCCCGCCTATCTAAGAACGGAGGCCATCTGCCACCACCCCGGCTTGCGGGTTGCGATGGCGCGAGCTGCCGCGTCGCGGGCGGCGGCATCGGGATAGAGCGCAAAGCACGTCGCGCCCGAGCCTGACATGCGCGCGAGGTCGGGCGCGGTATCGCGCAGCGCGGCGAGCACATCGGCGATGACCGGGCAGATGGATATGGCGGGGTCTTCCAGATCGTTGCGCCCCGCCTGCGCGATCTGCGAGGCCGTGCCCTCGGGCAGGGCGCCGCGATCCTTCCCGTCCCACGCCCGGAACACCGGCCCCGTGGAGAGCGCGACGCGCGGATTGACCAGCAGCACGGGCGTGCCCGCCAGATCGTTGTCGAGCGGGGCGAGCTCTTCCCCAACCCCGCGTCCGACCGCCATTTCGGAAGCCACGCAGGCAGGCACATCCGCGCCGAGTTTCAGCGCGCGCTCCTGCCAGTCCTCGGGCAGGCCGTGCATCTGCTCGACCAGCCGGAACACCGCGCCCGCATCAGCCGATCCACCACCCAGCCCCGCCGCGACGGGCAAGTTTTTTTCGAGGGTGATGGAGAGACCGCCCGGATGCGGCAGCGCGTTGAGCGCGCGTGCGACGAGGTTGTCGCCCGGATCGCCAACAAGATCCGCAAATTCCCCGTTAGTCCGCACTTCGTCGCGCTCCGCAGGCGAAGCACTGAGCACATCGCCGTGCTCGCAGAAGGCGAACAGCGTTTCCAGCTCATGATAGCCATCCTCGCGCCGCTTGCGGACATGGAGCGCAAGGTTGAGCTTGGCGTATGCAGTTTCTCTCACAAGTCCTCCCCGGCACGGGGAGGGGGACCATCCGCAGGATGGTGGAGGGGCGTGGCAATCGACATCTGCCGCTCTCTACAGATTTCCTCGATCCGTGCGACCACTGGCTCGACCTCGTCCAGAATGAGCCGCGCGGGTATTCGCGTCACCGCTATTCCGCGCGATCGCAGGAAGCGTGTGCGCAGCGCGTCGCGGTGCTGTGCAGCCTCGCTATCATGCGCGGCGCCATCGACTTCGACCGCCAGACGCAGTGCATCGCAATAGAAATCGAGAACGTACTTTCCCGCGGGATGTTGACGCCGGAATTTGAAACCACCGGGTCGCTTGCGCAATTCGCGCCACAAGATCACTTCGGAGAGAGACATCTCGCCGCGCAGTTTGCGAGCAAGGTTCACGGTAGCGCGATTTCCAGTGATCACCAGACGGCCCCTCCACCATGCTCCGCATGGTCCCCCTCCCCCACGGGGGAGGATTTGGCGTAGGCGGTTTCTTTCATCGAACGACCCTTGCGCTCAATTAAGGACATAAATGAGCGGTCACCGTTCTCGTCGCGCAAAGATAGTCAACCATCCTACTTCTTGCCTGATCATTTCCGGCGCATCACAGCGGATGACTTCTTCGCTGAGCTCATGATCGGGATAGTCAGAAATCACTTCGGCCGCCGACACGCTCGCCGACTCTAGATCTTCATCTGAAGGCTCGCCGTCGAAAAAGAAGTGGAGTAAAATCTGATTATCGACATCCTTCGCTAGGACGCGACGCAAATTTGGCCCCACCTCGCCCCACAATGCTCTGGTTACAGAGCAGATGAGCGCACTCCGGTCAGCGCCCTTCGTCATCACATATTCGGATAGTTCGGGCCGCCACCGCCTTCGGGGACGGTCCAGACGATGTTCTGGTTCGGGTCCTTGATGTCGCAGGTCTTGCAGTGGACGCAGTTCTGGCCGTTGATGACGTAGGTCATCTCGCCCGTATCCTCGTCCTCCACCCATTCGTACACGCCCGCCGGGCAGTACCGCTGCGAGAGGCCGGCGTAGACGCCCAGCTCGCTTTGCTTCTGCAGCTCCATGTCCTTCACCTTCAGGTGCGTCGGCTGGTCTTCTGCGTGGTTGGTGAAGCTGTAGGCGACGCTGGTCAGCTTGTCGAAGCTGATCACGCCGTCGGGCTTGGGATAGATGATCGGGTCGAACAGGTCGGCACGCTTGGTGTGCGTGTAGTCGGGCGTGTGCTTCAGCGTGAAGGGCAGCCCGATCTTCAGCGTGCGCATCCACATGTCGATGCCCGCCAGCACGGTGCCGAAATCGCCACCCAGCTTGGCGATCGCGGGCTGCGCGTTCTTCACCTTCTTCAGCTCGGTCGCGATCCAGCTTTCCCGCACGGCCTCGTCGTAATCGCTCAGCTGGGTGTGTTCCTTGCCCGCCGCGATCGCCGCGGCGACGCTTTCGGCTGCCAGCATTCCGCTCTTCATCGCGGTGTGGCTGCCCTTGATCCGGGGCACGTTGACGAAGCCCGCCGAACAGCCGACCAGCGCGCCGCCGGGGAACGCCAGTTGCGGCACGCTTTGCCAGCCGCCTTCGTTGATCACGCGCGCGCCATAGGCCACGCGCTTGCCGCCCTCGATGATCGCGAGGATTTCCGGGTGGTGCTTCCACCGCTGGAATTCCTGGTAGGGCGAGAGGTAGGGATTGGCGTAATCGAGCGCGACCACGAAGCCGAGCGAGACCTGGTTATCGTCGATGTGGTAGAGAAAGCCCCCGCCCCAGCTGTCGTTATCCAGCGGCCAGCCCTGCGTGTGGATCACCCGGCCCGGCACGTGCTTCTTGGGGTCGATCTCCCAGATTTCCTTCATGCCGAGCCCGTAGGTCTGCGGCTGGCAATCCTTTTCGAGGTCGAATTTTGCCTTGAGCTGCTTGGTCAGGCTGCCCCGCGCCCCCTCGGCGAACAGCGTGTATTTCGCATGGATTTCCATGCCTGGCTGGAAATCGGGCTTGTGTTCGCCATCGGCGGCCACGCCCATGTCCTGCGTGATGACGCCCGCGACCGCACCGTCCTCGCCATAGATCACTTCTGCGGCGGGGAAGCCGGGGAACACCATCACGCCCAGCGCCTCGGCCTGCTCGCCCAGCCAGCGGGTCAGGTTGGCGAGCGATCCGGCATAATTGCCCTTGTTGCTCATCAGCGGGGGCATGAAGGCGTGCGGCATGGAGAACTTGCCGTTCTTGCGCAGTACCCAGTGCCAGTTGTCCGTCACCGGCACTTCGCCAATGGGGCAGTCCATATCCCGCCATTCGGGGAACAGCTCGTTCAGCGCCTTGGGATCGTGAACCACACCCGAAAGGATGTGTGCCCCGATCTCCGAGCCCTTTTCAAGCACGATGACTTCAAGCTCTTCATTGATCTGCTTGAGACGGATGGCGGCGGCCAGCCCGGCGGGTCCACCACCCACCACCAGCACGTCGCACGGCATGGATTCGCGTTCGATCATAATGCCCTCAAAGCCCTTTCCCGGCTGAATTCGCGTTTCTTCCGACTTGATTGGATGCGCGCCACAGGTCAAGACCTGCATCCGGATGGCCGATCTTTCCTCTGAACCGAAAACGCTGCGCGATGCCTTCGCCGCCACGCTCGACTGGTGGCGCGAAGCGGGTGTAGAAGAATTCGTCGAAGACGCGCCGGGCGGCTGGCTGCGCAGCGCGAATACGGATGTGCCAGGCGGCGATGCCGTAGCGCAAAGTGCCGCAACGCCGCCGGTCGAAGCGACGCCCGAGCCGGTCAGGCGCGGCGCGCTCTCGCGGTTTCTGGAGGCCGAAGGCGACGGGCAGCATCCCGGCGATCCGGCGCAGTGGCCGACCGATCTGGATAAATTTGTACGCTGGTGGATGGAAAGCGACGCGGTGGATGCACCCGGTGCCTATCCGCGTATCGCACCGCGCGGCCCGGCCGAAGCGCGCGCGATCCTGATCCTTCCCCAGCCGCAGGAGCAGGACGGCGACGCCCTGCTTGGCGGGCCGGCCGGAACGCTGGCCGATTCAATGCTGCGCGCGTTCGGGTTTGCCGCCGAAGAAATCCGCTATGCCAGCGTGCTGCCGCGCCACACCCTGCGGCCCGACTGGGATGCGGTGGCGGCGGCGGGCTATGGCCGGTTGCTGCTGCATCACATTGCGCTCGCCAGACCAGAGCGGATCGTGGCCTGCGGCGAACGCGTCTGGTCGTTGCTGGCACACGGTGCGGCGCAAGAGCCGCAGGCGTTAACCACTATCACAACCGATTCTGCTAGGATTCCCGTCTTCGCGATACCCGATATGCAGGCATTACTGCGCAATCCGGCATCGCGTGCGCAGACATGGAACCGATGGCTAGACTGGAACGACAGCCCCCGATGAACCGCCTTCTCCTCCCCCTCGCCGCCGGTATCGCGATGCTGGCAGGCGCGACGCCCGCCCTCGCCCAGCAAACCGCCGCTGAGTATTTTCGCGCGCGGGCCAGCACGTCGAACATTCCCACGGTGCTGAGCGATGGCGACCGCACATTCTACGCCCGTGTGTTCAATGCGATCGACGGCGGCGACTGGAGCACGGTCGAATCGCTGCTGGCGCAGCGCGGAGACGAACCGCTCAAGCTTGTCGCGCAGGCCGAATATTATCTCGACGCCAACAGCCCGCGCATCGAACTGCCCGCGCTGCAGGCGTGGCTCGCCAGGGGCAGCCGCCTGCCGCAGGCGCAGCAGATCACCGACCTTGCGCTGAAGCGCGGGCTGATGAGCGCGCCGTACCTGCCGCCCGAACAGAGCTTCCTGCCGCAGGGCTATGCCAGCAAGCGCGTCCTGCCGCGCGACACCAGCGACGGCACGATGCCGGGCGACATCAAGGCCGCGATCCTCGATCGGATCAGCAACGACGATCCCGATGGTGCGCGGCTGCTGCTGGATGGCGTCGACGCAGGGCTTTCCAGCGAAGCGCGCGCCGAATGGCGCCGCCGCGTCGCGTGGAGCTATTATATCGAGAACGACGATGCCGCCGCGCTGGCAATGGCGCGCACGGTGCGCGAAGGCAGCGGGCCGTGGGTGCCCGAAGGCGACTGGGTGGTCGGCATCGCCGCATGGCGGATGGGCGATTGCGTCACCGCCGCCGACGGCTTTACCCGGGCCGCCGCAGCCGCGATCAATCCTGAACTTTCCGCTGCGAGCTATTACTGGGCCAGCCGCGCGCATGTCCGCTGCCGCGAACCGGAAAAGGCCGCAGAGATGCTGCGCGGCGCGGCGATGATGGACGAAACGCTGTACGGGATGCTCGCTCGCGAGCAGCTTGGCCAGCAATTGCCGCGTGCCGGCGAAACCCCCGATCTCGACGCGCGCGACTGGCAGATGCTGTCGAGCGAGGAGAACGTGCGCGTTGCCGTGGCGCTGGCGGAGCTGGGCCACGAAGAGCTGGCCGACGAGGTGCTGCGTCACCAGGCACGGATCGGCGACCCTTCGAAATTCGCCGCACTGTCCCGCCTTGCGCGCGAGCTTGGCCTGCCTTCCACCCAGCTTTGGATGGCGCACAACGCCCCGCGTGGGGGCACGCCCGACCCGGCGCTGCGCTTCCCCGTGGCCCGGTGGGAACCGGTGACCGGCTGGCAGGTCGATCCCGCGCTCGCCTATGCCCATGCGCTGCAGGAATCGAACTTCCGCGCCGCGGTGGTCAGCCCGGCGGGTGCACGCGGGCTGATGCAGATCATGCCCGCCGCCGCGCAGGACCATGCCGGATCGCTGGGGGTCAGCGGCAATGCGCGTTCGCTCAACCAGCCCAGCGTCAACCTCGCCTTCGGGCAACGCCACCTGCAGATGCTGCGCGATCATCCCGCGACGCAGGGCAAGCTGCCCAAGGTCATGGCGGCCTATAATGCCGGGCTGACCCCGGTGGGCCGCTGGAACGGCGAGGTGAACGACCAGGGCGATCCGCTGCTGTACATGGAATCGATCCCCTACTGGGAAACGCGCGGCTATGTCGCCATCGTGACCCGCAACTACTGGATGTACGAGCGGCAGGCCGCCGCACCCTCGCCCAGCAGGCAGGCGCTGGCGATGAACCGCTGGCCCGGCTTCCCCGAGGCGAGCCAGGTCAACCCGCGCTTCACGAGCCGGTAAGGGGGCCGCCGATGGGGATCGACGAAACCCGCACGTTCCTGCCCATCGGCATCGCCATCGTGACCGTATCGGACACGCGCGAAGCCGCGACGGACAGCTCCGGCGATCTGCTGGAAGCGCGCGTGCGCGAGGCCGGGCACGAGCTGATCGAACGCACGATCTGCCCCGATGACGCGCACGAGATCTATGATGTGCTGCGCCGGTTCATCGCCAGCAAGGATGTCGACGCGGTGATCACCACCGGCGGCACCGGCCTGACCGGCCGCGACGTCACGCCCGAAGCCCTCGACCGCGTGAAGGACAAGGACATCCCCGGTTTCGGGGAGCTATTCCGCTGGATCAGCTACGAGAGCATCGGCACCTCCACCATCCAGAGCCGCGCGTGCGCCGTACTGGCGGGCGATACCTTCATCTTCGCCCTGCCCGGATCGAACGGCGCGGTGAAGGACGGCTGGGACAGGATCCTGAAAGACCAGCTCGACAGCCGCCACCGGCCCTGCAACTTCGTGGAGCTCATGCCCAGACTCCTCGAACGATAACGCCTTCTGGAACGATAGGCGCAGGGGCGCGCTCTCAAAGCAAGCCCCATGCCCGACATCCAGTCCCTTCCTCTCCCATGGCTCGCCGCGCTGTTCGCGCTGAGTGCGGTGCTGATCGCCTTCTTCGGCAGCAAGATGGCCCGCATCGCCGATGTGCTTGCGGACCGGACCGGGCTGGGTGAGGCGTTGATCGGCGCGGTGCTGCTGGGCGCAGGCACGAGCATTTCGGGCATCGTCACATCGGTCACCACTGCCGCCAACGGCGCGCCGGAGCTCGCGGTGACCAACGCATTGGGCGGGATCGCGGCGCAGACGATGTTCCTGGCGCTGGCCGACATCTTCTATCGCAAGGTCAATCTGGAGCATGCGGGCGCGAGCACGGTCAATCTGGGCCAGGCGACCGTGCTCATCATCCTCTCCGTCCTGCCGATCATGGCCTATGCGACGCCGCAGATCGGGTTCTGGGGCATCCACCCGGTCAGCCCGATCATGGTCGCGGTGTACCTGATCGGCCTGCGCAGCGCGCACACGATCCGGCAGGAGCCGATGTGGCAGCCCAAGGAGACGCCGGGCCTGCGCGTGGAGGAAGACGATGTCGAGAACGACCCGCGCTCCACCGCCCTGCTCGCCAGCCTGTTCGCCGGGCTGGTGCTGATCGTGGGCGCGTGCGGCTATGTGGTGGGCGAGAGCGGGCTGGCGCTGAGCGGCCAGCTGGGCATTTCGCAGGGCGTCGTCGGCGCGCTGGGCACGGCCGTGGTCACCTCGCTGCCCGAACTGGTGACCACCATCGCAGCGGTGAGGCGCGGCGCGCTGCAGCTCGCCATCGGCGGGATCATCGGCGGCAACATGTTCGATGCACTGTTCGTCTCCGCCAGCGACGTCGCCTATCGCGACGGGTCGATCTACCACGCGATCGGTGAGCGTTCGCTGTTCTGGATGGCACTGGTGTGCCTGATGACTGCCGTCCTGCTGCTCGGCCTGCTGCGGCGCGAGAAGCAGGGCCCCGGCGGGATCGGCTGGGAATCGGTTATCCTGCTGGCATTATGGCTGGGCGCGGCGGTGCTGCAGGTGGCGCTGGGCTGAATTGGCCGCGAAGGCGGGGACTTGCGGGCGATTTGCGAAAGTTTGGCTCTGGATCCTCTAATCGCGAAAGCCGTCGGTCCGAAAATGACCCCATTGCGGTCATACGCTTATCATTGTCATCCGACAGCGAGCGGTCATCGGCGGCAAGGCTGCCCGTTTTAGTCCGCAGCCTCAGGCACCCCAAAGTAAGTCCAACCTTTACCTTCTCCGCATCGACCGAAATCGCAGTCCAAGTTCGAGGACATCTGTTGTCTTATCTCGTTTATCGTTGCGCATGACGCTTCCGGACTCGGGTGAAGAACAACTAGCGGCTCCGGCCTTAAAGATGAGAGCTCTTCAAAAAACCGACCCCACTCACTAGACTGTATGTGGCGTCCAGTGCTTTTCCTTCCGCCGACATCGAGCGTCGATTGCAACCGCCCAGCGGCATCGGCAGTGATAAAAACTACGACTTCGTGGTGTCCTAGCTCCCCTGGCTCCCGCCATCCCTGAATAGGTTCAGAACACTGAGCTGACGAAGCAGCCGATTGCGCTACGTCGCCTTCATCCTGGTCACACCCAAGCAGGCACATCGCGAAGAATGCGACACATTTTTTCGTAGCCATACGAAAGTTGTATCACCTTAATCCAATCGAACAATGACTGCACTTTTTGGGCGCTCACCTGCAAGTCCGCTGCCCGACCTAGGTTGGGACATTGAATCGAACTACGCGTAAGCCCCAGAGCTGACGCTCGCCCCGGCACTCTGGGCCGCCGCCAAAAATCTGCATCGACTCCCACGCCTGTTCACCCTATGTTCCGCCCTATGGAGCAGATCAAAGGCAGAGGAGCACAGAGCGGCGAAGTGTCCACTCGCTTCGGCCTCGCCACGCGTGAGGCGGATGGCGACTGGCGCGATGTGGCCGAAACGCTCGACGGCCCCGCGCCCAAGCTCCGCACCGAAGTGACCGTCGAGCATCCGCGCTCGATCCTAAGCTTCAACCAGTCGCCCGACATCAGCTTCGACCGGTCGGTGAATGCCTACCGGGGCTGCGAACACGGCTGCATCTATTGCTTCGCGCGGCCCACGCACGCTTACCTCGACCTCTCCCCCGGCCTCGATTTCGAAAGCAAGCTGTTCGCCAAGCCCGACGCGGCGAAGCTGCTGGCACAGACGCTGGCCAAGCCGGGCTACAGCCCGCGCCCGATTGCGATGGGGACCAACACCGATCCCTATCAGCCGATCGAGGCCAGATACCGGATCACGCGGCAGATGCTGGAGGTGTGCCTCGACGCGCGCCATCCGGTGACCATCACCACCAAGTCGGACCGGGTGCTGGCCGATCTCGACATCCTGCAAGAAATGACGCGTCACAATCTGATCGCGGTTGCGATTTCGGTCACCGCGCTCGACCCGCATCTCTCGCGGCTGGTCGAACCGCGCGCGCCCTCCCCCGCCAAGCGACTGGCCGCGCTGGGCAGGCTGGTCGAGGCGGGCGTGCCAACGCACTGCTCGATCGCGCCTGTCATCCCCGCGATCACCGACGACGCGATGGAGGAAATCGTCGCGCGCGCAGGGGCGCTGGGCGTCACCTCTGCCGGGTGGATCCCGCTGCGCCTGCCACACGAGGTCGCGCCGCTGTTCCGCGAATGGCTCGACACGCACTTCCCCGAACGCAAGGGCAAGGTGATGTCCATCGTCCGCTCGATCCGCGACGGGAAGGATAATGATCCCGGCTTCTTCACCCGCCTGAAGCCGCGCGGCGTCTGGGCGGATCTGTTTCGCGCACGCTTCGGTGTTGCCTGCAAACGCGCCGGGCTGGGCGACGGCAAGGCCAGCTTCGATCTCGACTGTTCGCGCTTCCGGCCACCCATGACCGGGGGGCAGATGCGGCTGCTTTAGGGCGCGCACTTGCCAATCCGGCTCGCCCCGGTAGGTTTGCCGGGAAATTGGAGTCTGACGAAAAGGGGAATTTCGATGAGGGCCATTTTCTTGGGATCGGCGCTGGCGCTTTGCGCAACCACAGGCGCGCAGGCGCAAAGCTTCGCTGCGGATCGTACGCTGGAGACCTTTACGCCCACCGCGCTCAAGGCCACGCTGGCCAAGATCGGTGCCATCACCCAGGACCAGCCCGACCGGCCCAATATCACCGTCACATTCGAAAATGGCTTGAAGGCGGACGCCCTGCTGATGGCCTGCACGGATCAGGAAACCTCCACCGGTTGCCTCGGCACCTCGATCCTCGTCAATTACGACACGCCGACCGATGTGCCGATGTCGCAGGTTCTCGAGGGGATCAGCGAGTATAACTTCCGCCAGAATTTCGGCCGGGCCTATATCGATCCGGAAGGCCAGATCAGCCTGCGAATGTACATCATCGCGGACGGCGGGATCACGATGGAAAACTACATGCAGCAGCTCGGCCTGTTTGCTGCCTCGGCGGCGAAATTTCCCGGATATGTGTACGACTAGCTGTCCGCGCTGGCCCGCCCGGTGACCGGGCATCTTCGGAAATAGGCTGTCCTACAGCCAGCGGGCGGGCCTATACCGGGCCCGCTCTTTCCCACCGTCGATCCATCCTGCAGCCGCGTTTCCGGGCGGCGGGATTTTCGCCCCTGAACACTGTGTCAGGTGTGTCAGGCCGCCATGCCGGGCGCCCGCGGCGCGGTGCGAAATCAGCCGAAGGCGCTGCCGCCCTCACCTTCGGTACTGCCCGGCGCAAAGCGGACGAGGCGGCTGTCGACCAGCGCGGCGGTGCGGTTGACCACGGCCAGCTGGTAGTCCGGGTCCTTGATCATCTCGAAGAACGCGCCGCTGTTCGGGTACTGCGCCACGAAGCCATCGTGCCAGCGGCGTTCGCTGGGCCCGGTCACCATCGTCTGGAAGGTGCCGCGCCATACGATGCTGCCGCCCACGCGCTGGAAAATCGGGCCGCTGGTCTTGCCGTATTCCTGATAGGCACGCCGCCCGCTCCAACCCTTGCTCGCATGCTCGTGGCCCTCCGGATACTCTGCCTCATCTCGGTAAAGCAGCAGGTTGAGCATCTGGATCGGCTCGTCGCGCGGCAATGCCTTGAACGCGGCGAAATTCTCCCGGCTGGGGTCGATATAGGTCGTCATGGAATCATTCCCTGGGTGATACGACGCGGCCGGCGATGCCCCATGCGGGCCGCGCCACCACCAGCACGCTGCCGATGCCGACCAGCGCCATCGCCTGGCCGGAGAGGAAGTCCTCCCCCCGCGCGGCGAACAGGACCAGCGCCATGATCAGGAACACGATCATGGCGAGGCCCAGTCCGATCAGCAACGCCAGGACTGCACGCGGTGTCATCTGGCCGCCTCAGTCCTTGCCGAGCATGCGACCGAAGATGCCGCGCCGGGGTTTCCCTTCCGCCGCATCGGTTTCCCCGTTCTGCACCTCGGTCGACGGGGCAGGCTCCGCATCGGCCATCGCCGGTTCCTCGCGCGCTCCGGGTAGCTGGTAATCGGCGAAGCGATCGCGCAGATCCTTCTTGCTGATCTTGCCGGTGGCGGTGTGCGGAATATCGTCCACGAATTCGACCGCGTCGGGCAGCCACCACTTGGCCACCTGATCCTGCAGGAAGTCGATCACCTCCTGCGCCGTGCAATCCTGCCCTTCCTTGCGGACGCAGAACAGCACGGGGCGCTCGTCCCACTTGGGGTGGTACATGCCGATGGCGGCAGCCTCCGCAATCGCAGGGTGGCCAGCAGCCGCGTTCTCCAGCTCGACCGAGCTGATCCACTCGCCGCCGGACTTGATCACGTCCTTGGTCCGGTCGGTAATCTGCATCGTGCCGTCGGGGTGCAGAATCGCGACGTCGCCGGTGTCGAACCAGCCGTCGGGCGTCAGCGCATCTTCGTCCGCCCTGAAATAGCGGCGGATCACCCATGGCCCGCGGATCTGCAGCGCGCCCGATGCCTCGCCGTCGCGCGGCAGGACCTTGCTGCGATCGTCCAGGTCGACGGTGCGCAGCTCCACGCCGAAGATCGGGCGGCCCTGCATCGCGGCTTTGTCGACCTTCTGGTCCAGCGTGAGCTGGTCCCAGTCCCAGGTCGGCCCACCCAGCGTCCCGATGGGCGAGGTTTCGGTCATCCCCCAGGCGTGCTGGACCCGAATCCCCGCCTCCATCAGGCGGCGGATCATGAACTTGGGCGCCGCCGATCCGCCGATGGTCGCAGCGCGCAGCTTTGGCAGAGGCTTGTCGTTGGCATCGCAGTACTGGAACGTGGCGAGCCAAACGGTCGGCACGCCCGCGCTGTCTGTCACGCCTTCGCGCTCCATCAGATCGTACAGCACACCGGGATCGTTGATTGCGGAAAAGACGAACTTGATCCCGGCCATGCCGCCGGCGAAGGGCAGCCCCCAGCTCGCCGCATGGAACATCGGCACCACGGGCAGCATCACCGAGGATGCGTCGAAGTTGAACGCGGGCGGCTGGATCGCGGCAAGCGCGTGGAGCACGGTGGAGCGGTGTTCGTACAGCACGCCCTTCGGGTTGCCCGTCGTCCCGCTGGTGTAGCACAGCATGCACGGATCGCGTTCGTCGATGCTGGCCCACTGGTAATCGCCGCTCTGCGCGCCGATCCAGTCTTCGAAGCCCTGCACATCCGCGCCCTCTGCCGGATCGTAGCAGATGTAGTGTTCGATGCTGGTCCACTTGGGCTTCATCTTGTCGACGATGGGCTGAAACGCCGCATCGTAGATCAGCACGCGGTCTTCCGCATGGTTGGCGATGTATTCCAGCTGATCCTCGAACAGGCGCGGATTGATCGTGTGCAGCACGCCGCCCATCCCGGCGACGCCGTACCAGCTGACGAGGTGACGCGAGTGGTTCATCGCCAGGCTGGCCACGCGATCGCCTTTCCGGATGCCGAGTGCTTCGAGCGCCTGTGCCATTTTCAGCGCATCGCGCCGGATGCCCGCCCAGTCGGTGCGGGTTTCGCTGCCATCGGCCCAGTGGGTCACGATTTCGCGGTTCGGCGTCTCGCGGGCCGCGTGGTCGATCACATGGGTGACCAGCAGATCCCAGTCTTGCATCGCTCCGAGCATTCTCTCTCCAATCCGGTAGGCATTTTTTTGCGGAGAATGCGCAGTTCGGCCCGCTCCCGCAAGCCCCCGTTGAACGATTATTGCCGGAATCAGGCCGCGCGGTGCAGCTTTGGGCCAGCCTTGGGTACAAGGACTATGTTCGAGAGACCCTCGATCCGGCCCAGCGTGTCCGCCAGTTTGCCGTCGACCTTGTAATCGTGCCCCAACCGCATGACGGGACGCCGGTCATCGCCCAGGTCGAGCGCGATCTGCACCTCGCCATGGCCCGGCGGCCCCGGCTGCAACGCCAGCGCCAGCTCGCCCAGCGCCGCTTCGCTTTGCACATCGAGCGTCAGCAGCATCCGCTGCCCGCCCTCGATCTGCGCCAGCGGACGGGCACCGCGAATGGTCATGCGTGGAGGCTCGTCCGGTGAGGGCGAGTCGAGCTCCACCGTCAGCAGCACGCAGGTGCTCTCCTCCGCCCATTTGGTGAATTGCGGGACCAGACTTTCCTCGAAACAGGCGGCGCTGAACTGGCCCGATGAATCGGAGAAATCCGCGCGGATGAAGTCCTTGCCGCGCCGGGTCTGGCCACGCTTCGCGCCTTCCACCATTGCCGCAACCATGGCGCGGCCGCGCGCCTCGCCCGGCGCCCCACCGTCGGTCATCAGCGACGCATAGCTGCGCGCACCATTGGCGCTGGCAACCTCGCGAAACTGCTCGATCGGGTGGGCGGAGAAGTAGAAGCCGAAAGTATCGCGCTCCTTCGCCATGCGTTCGGCGCGCGACCAATCGTCCGCCGGTTTCATGCGGATATTCTCGTTCGCGCTGTCGTCGCTGCCGAACAGCCCTTCCTGCCCGCTAGACCTTTCGCGGATTGCGGCGTCGGCAACCGCCAGCAGCAGGTCCACATTCTGCGCCAGCTGGCCGCGATTGGGGTCCAGATGGTCGAACGCACCCGCCGCGATCAGCGCCTCCAGCTGGCGGGAATTCATCGCCCCCTTGGGCACACGGCCGCAGAAATCGTCGAGAGTCTCGAACCAGCCATGCGCTTCGCGCTCGGCGACGATGGCGTCCATCGCCTTCTCGCCGACATTGCGCAGCCCCGCGAGGCCATAGCGCACGGCATAGCCATCGTCGGTCCGCTCGACAGTGAACTCCGCTTCGGAGCGATTGATGTCGGGCGCGGCGACTTCGATGCCGTTGCGCCGTGCATCGTCGACGAACACCGCCAGCTTCTCGGACTGGTCCATGTCGAAACACATGGCAGCGGCGTAGAATTCTTCCGGGTAGTGCGCCTTGAGCCACGCGGTCTGGTACGCGAGCAGTGCGTAGGCGGCGGCGTGCGACTTGTTGAAGCCGTAGCCTGCGAACTTGTCGATCAAGTCGAACAGGGCTGAGGCTTCATTCGCCTCGATGTCGGAGACCTTCTTGCAGCCATCGATGAACCGCTGGCGCTGCTTGTCCATCTCGGCCTGGTTCTTCTTGCCCATCGCCCGGCGCAGCAGGTCGGCATCGCCCAGTGAATAGCCCGCGAGGATCTGCGCGGCCTGCATCACCTGTTCCTGATAGACGAAGATCCCGTAGGTTTCCTCAAGGATGCCTTCCAGTTTGGGATGCGGATATTCGATCGGCTCGATACCCGCCTTGCGCTTCCCGAACAGCGGAATGTTGTCCATCGGGCCCGGCCGATAGAGCGAGACCAGCGCGATGATATCTTCGAACTTGGTCGGCTTCACTGCGGTCAGCGTGCGCCGCATGCCTTCGGATTCCAGCTGGAACACGCCCACCGTGTCGCCGCGCTGCATCAGGTCGTAAACCGCCTGATCGTCCCACGCGAGCGTGCCCAGATCGCAGGCGATCCCGCGCCTTTCGAGCAGGTCGACCGCCTTCTGGAGGACCGAAAGCGTTTTCAGGCCGAGGAAGTCGAACTTCACCAGCCCCGCCCCTTCGACGACCTTCATGTCGAACTGGGTGACCGGCATGTCCGATCGCGGATCGCGGTAGAGCGGCACCAGCTCTGCCAGCGGGCGATCGCCGATGACCACACCCGCGGCATGCGTGCTGCTGTTGCGCGGCAAGCCTTCCAGCTGCATCGCAAGGTCGACCAGCGTGCGGACCTCGTTGTCGTTGCTGTATTCGGCCTTGAACTCAGCCGCCCCGTTCAGCGCGCGCGGCAGGCTCCACGGATCGGTCGGGTGGTTGGGCACCATCTTGCACAGGCGGTCGACCTGGCCGTAGCTCATGTCGAGAATGCGTCCGCAATCGCGCAGCACCGCGCGCGCCTTCATCTTGCCGAAGGTGATGATCTGGGCGACCTTGTCCGCCCCGTATTTCTCCTGGACGTAGCGGATCACTTCGCTGCGGCGGGTTTCGCAAAAGTCGATATCGAAGTCGGGCATAGAAACGCGTTCGGGATTGAGGAAGCGTTCGAACAGCAGCCCCAGCCGGATCGGATCGAGATCGGTGATTGTGAGCGACCATGCGACGAGGCTGCCCGCACCGGAGCCACGGCCCGGCCCGACGGGAATGTTGTGGTCCTTCGCCCACTTGATGAAGTCCGCAACGATCAGGAAGTAGCCCGGGAAACCCATGTTGACGATGATGCCGACTTCCATGTCGAGCCGGTCGTAATACACCTTCAGATCTTCGTCGGAGAGGTCTTCATACAGCGAAAGCCGCTGATCCAGCCCGCGCCGTGCGTCTTCGGCCAGCATCTTCGCCTCACCTTCCAGATCGCCTGCAAGACTGGGCAGGATCGGCGCGCGCTCGGGCGGTGCGAAGGCGCAGCGGCGCGCAATGGTCAGGGTGTTTTCCAGCGCCTCGGGCAGATCGGGAAACAGCTCCTGCATCATGGGCGCGGATTTGACGTACGCCGCCTTGGCACTGCGCGGACGATCCTCTTCCCACAATTTCCGGCTGTTCGCGATGCACAGCATCGCATCGTGCGCCTTGTAGAAATGCGGTTCTGCAAAATTGGCCGGATTGGTCGCGACCAGCGGCAGATCGCGCGCGTAGGCGAGATCGATCAGCGCCTCTTCAGCTGCGGTCTCGGTCGGCTCGCCGCGCCGCGCCAGCTCGATATAGAGACGGTCCGGAAACAGCGATTCGAGCCGGTCGAGATAGCGTTCGGCATGAACTGCCTGCCCATCGGCCAGCAGACGGGTGACCGCGCCCTCGCTTGCGCCGGTCAGCGCGATCAGGCCGTCCGTGTAGCCGTCCAGCGCATCGAAGGGGACATGGGGAATCTGCTCCAGCGGGCGGTCGAGATGCGCCGCGCTGACCAGCCGGCAAAGGTTCAGCCAGCCGGTATCGTCCTGCACGAACAGCGGCAGATGGTCGATCGCATCGCTATCGGGCCGGGCGACCCCCAGCAGCCCGCCGACGATCGGCTGGACGCCGTTCTCGATACAGGCCTGCGCGAACGGCACGCTGCCATACAGGCCGTTGCGGTCGCACATGGCGATGGCGGGAAAGCCCCGCTCGGTCGCCAGCTTGGCAATGGCTTTCGGCTCGATCGCGCCTTCGAGCATCGAGTATGCAGAGAGCACGCGCAGAGGGACGAAGGGAGCAAAAGCCATCGTGCCAAGCTAGCGTTCGCCACCGCCCGTTCAAGCGGGTCACGCCAGCTCCACGGGGATAAGCGGTGGACGGATTCAGCCGAGCGGAGGCTCGCTACCGTCCGCCCTTGCCGCAGCGATCTTGCGCCGTGTGTCACGCACTTGCGACCATGCGCCGTAAGCGATCAGCGTGGCGAGGAAGATCCAGACCCACACCGGAATGTCTTGCCCGAAAATAGCGAGATAGAGATAGGCCGACACGAAGAAGAACCCGGCAAGCATGGTCGGCAGGAGCGTCGAACGCCCTTCGCGCGCACGCTTCACCAGCCACGCGATGGATGAGAGGAAGAACGGGATTGCGCCGACATAGATAGCGGCGAAGATATACGGATTGACGTTGTACTGATCGCCCAGCGCCAGAATCCAGTCGTTGATCGATTCGAGCATCGGCGACGCTCCCTGCTGTGCCTGCACGCGGGTTCGCCTGAGGCTGCCCGATTCCGTGCCTTACCCGTCAGCCGCGCGATGGGCGAGAGGCAAGATCGAACGAGGCAGGCCGTTGCCGACCCGCCCCGGCAGGTTCGCCATGAAGTCGGTCAGCCGGGAAAATCCGGCCGCGCAGCCATGGCCTCCACTTCGCCGGCGGGATACATCCGGTCGCCCAGCTTCTGGATCACGTGTTCGCGCCGCTCGTCGGGCGTCATCGCCATCATCATCTTGATCATCTCGGCAAAGGTGCCATCGTGCAGACCCTTCGCCCCGTCGAGCAGGCCCTGCCCGTCATCCTTGCGGTGGATCTCGGCCCGGTCGTCCCACGCGATGCCGCCCTCGGCCGCTTCTGCGTTATAGGTCGTGGGGTGGTCGCTCATTCTTGTTGCCTCCTGGTTTTTCTCATCAACGTTGAAAGGCGCAACCGGGTCCGCAAAGCGTGGCCCTATTCGAGGACGCCTTCGTGCAGGCGCACCACACGGTCCATCTTGGCAGCCAGCCGCTCGTTATGCGTGGCGACCAGCGCAGCACTGCCCTGTCCGCGCACGAGATCGAGGAACTGCGCCAGAACCTTTTCCGATGTCGCCTCGTCCAGATTGCCGGTCGGCTCGTCCGCCAGTACCAGCTTGGGCTTGTTGGCAAGCGCGCGGGCCACGGCCACGCGCTGCTGCTCACCGCCCGAAAGCTGGCTTGGCCGATGCTCCAGCCGCGCGCCCAGCCCCAGCGCCACGAGCAGTTCCTTAGCGCGTTCCTCCGCGGTCTCGCGCGGAACGGAGCCAACCATCTGCGGCATCACCACGTTTTCGACCGCGTTGAAATCGGGCAGCAGGTGGTGGAACTGGTAAACGAAGCCCAGATGTTCGCGGCGCAGCGCGGTACGCTGTTTGCTGTCGGATTTCTCCGCCGCCTGGCCTGCAATCACGATGGTTCCGCCAAACCCACCTTCCAGCAGGCCGACCGCCTGAAGCATGGTCGATTTGCCCGAACCGGACGGGCCGAGCAGCGCCACGATCTCGCCCGGCATCACCTTCAGGTCGACGCCGCGCAGCACGTCGATCCGCACTCCGCCCTGTTCGAAACTGCGGGTGACGCCGCGCAGTTCGACCACCGGTTGCACGCCAGCACTATTCATAACGCAGCACCTGTACGGGATCGGTGTTGGCGGCCTTCAGCGCCGGATACAGCGTCGCCAGGAAGCTGAGGATCAGGGCCAGCGCGACGATGCCGAAGATCTCCCACGGGTCGGTCTTGGAAGGCAGTTCGGTCAGGAAACGGATCGAAGGATCCCACAGATCCTGCCCGGTTACCGTGCTGATGACAGCCAGGATCGGCTGCCGGAATGTCAGCACCAGCGCACCGAATGCGAGCCCGGCAACCGTGCCGATCGCCCCGACCGTAAAACCGGTGGTGACGAAGATCTTGATGATCGACTGCCGCCCAGCCCCCATCGTCCGCATGATCGCGATGTCGCGCGTCTTCGCGCGAACGAGCATGACGAGGCTGGAAAGGATGTTGAAGGCAGCCACCAGCACCATGAAGCTCAGTGCGAAGAACATCGCCACCCGCTCCACCTGCAAGGCTTCGAAGATCGAACTGTTGATCTGCTGCCATGTGCGCACGATCGCGATTCCGGCCAGCCGTTTCTCGACCGGAGCCATGATCTCGGTCACCCGCTCGGCATCTTCGGTGGTCACTTCGATCATGCCGATCGTGTCGCCGGTCAGCAGCAGCGTCTGGGCCTGCGGAATGGGCATGACGATGAACGCCCCGTCGTAATCGTACAGGCCGATTTCGAAGATCGCGCCGATTTCGTAGCCAACCTGGCGCGGCACGGTGCCGAACGGAGTCGAGCGCCCGGCGGGATTGATCACCGTGATCGTATCGCCAACCCGTGCGCCGATATTTTCCGCAAGCCGGGCACCGATCGCGACCTTGTCTGCGCCCGGTTTGATGCTGGCCATATCGCCCATCACCACCTTGTCGGCGAATTCATCGAGATCGGCCTGCGTATTCCCGCGGACCAGCGCCGCCTCGACCCTGCCGTTGAAGGTGACCAGCAGCGGCTGCTCGATCAGCGGCGACGCCTTCACCACGCCATCCGTCTCGCGGATGTCGGTCAGCACGCTTTCCCAATTGTCCAGCCGCCCGCCATAGGCCTGCACGATGGCGTGGCCGTTCAGGCCCACGATCTTGTCGAGCAGTTCGGCACGAAAGCCGTTCATCACGCTCATCACGATCACCAGCATCGCAACCGACAGCATGACGACGCCGATGGAAATGCCTGCGACCAGCTTGATGAATCCCTCACCCTTTCCGGGCCAGAGATAACGCTTCGCAATCATCCATTCGAAGGGGCTGAGAAACAAGGAACTGCCTGCTTTCATCGTTCTTGGTGCTGCGCGTTACGGTGCCGAGCCTTGCTGTGCAATGAAAAGCGGTCTCGCTTTCAACTGCCACGGCCCAACCCGCCGGGAGGTGGTTCAAGCCTTGTAATTCCGCTGTCACATCGCCAATGGAGCGGCGACCGGCAATGGCAACGGGCGCCCCACCCCATGAACTTGCGACACCCCTTCGACGACGACGATGGCGACAGCCTGCATGAAGAATGCGGGGTGTTCGGCGCAATCAACGCCGGCACCGAGGCTGCGACCACCACTGCGCTGGGCCTGCATGCGCTGCAGCATCGCGGTCAGGAGGCTGCCGGGATCACCAGTTTCGACGGAGCGAATTTCTATACCCGGCGTGGCCTCGGCCATGTTGCGGAGAATTTCTCCAGCGCCGAATCGATTGCGGAGCTGCCGGGTTTCATGGCCGTGGGCCATGTGCGCTATTCGACCACCGGCGGCGCGGGATTGCGCAATGTGCAGCCGCTTTACGCCGATCTGGCGAGCGGCGGCTTCGCCATCGCGCATAACGGCAATATTTCGAACGCGGGCACCCTGCGCGAGGAACTGGTCGGCAAGGGCGCGATCTTTCAGTCGACCAGCGATACCGAGGTGATCATCCACCTCGTCGCCACCAGCCGTTACCCCACCATGCTCGACAAGCTGACCGATGCGCTGCGGCTGGTCGAAGGCGCCTATGCGCTGATCGTCGCGACCCCGCGCGGGATGGCCGCATGCCGCGATCCACTTGGCATCCGTCCGCTACAGATGGGGCGGATGGGCGACTCGGTGGTGTTCGCCAGCGAAACCGTCGCCTTCGATGTGGTCGGTGCGAAGTTCGAACGCGAGGTCGAGCCGGGCGAACTGATCGAGGTCGATTTCGACGGCACGATCCGATCGCACCGTCCCTTCGGCAACAACCCGGCGCGCCCGTGCATTTTCGAGCATGTCTATTTCAGCCGCCCCGATTCGATCTTCGCCGGCCGCTCGGTGTACGAAGCGCGCAAGGCAATCGGCAGCGAGCTGGCGATCGAGGCTTCGTGCGACGCCGATCTGGTGGTCCCAGTACCCGATAGCGGTGTGCCGGCTGCGATCGGCTTTGCCCAGCAATCGGGCCTGCCATTCGAACTGGGCATTATCCGCAGTCACTATGTGGGGCGCACGTTCATCCAGCCGTCCGACGGCGCGCGCCATTCGGGCGTGCGGCGCAAGCACAACGCCAATCGCGGGCTGGTCGAAGGCAAGCGGATCGTGCTGATCGATGATTCGATCGTTCGCGGCACGACCAGCAAGAAGATCGTCGAGATGATGCGCGAAGCGGGCGCAACGGAGGTGCACTTCCGCGTCGCCAGCCCGCCTACCGCGCACAGCTGCTATTACGGGGTCGACACCCCGGAACGCAGCGATCTGCTCGCGGCGCAGTTCGACCTGGAGCCGATGCGCGATTTCATCAAGGCAGACAGCCTCGCCTTCATCTCCATCGACGGCCTGTACCGCGCGGTCGGCCGCGAATCGCGCGACAACGCCTGTCCGCAATTCTGCGACGCCTGTTTCACCGGCGACTATCCCACCCGGCTGACCGACGTATCGCGCCGTGAACGCGGTGCCGAACAGCTCTCTTTCCCCGTAAACAAGGTCGCCTGAAATGACGGACGAACGGCGATTTGCAGGGCGCGTTGCGCTCGTCACCGGCGCATCGCGCGGCATTGGTGCGGCTACCGCGAAGGCGCTGGCCGCTGGTGGCGCGCATGTCATCCTGACCGCGCGGGACGATGCCGCGCTTGAGCGCGTGGAAGACGCGATCCACCAGGCTGGCGGTACCGCCACGATCGCTCCGGTCGATCTGACCGAGAGCGACGGCGTAGCCCGCCTTGCGCAGGCCATCGCCAGCCGCTGGGATGCGCTCGATTTCCTCGTCATCGGTGCGGCCTATCTGCCGATGCTGACCCCGGTGACCCAGATCGACCCCAAACAGTTCAGCACCGCAATCACCACCAATGTCATGGCCACGCAGGCGCTGATCGCAGGGCTGCACCCCCTGCTCAAGCGCGCCGACGCCGCGCGGGTCGTGGGCCTGACCAGCAGCGTGGGCGAGACCCCCCGCGCCTACTGGGCTGCCTACGGATCGACCAAGGCCGCGTTCGACAATCTGCTGCAGTGTTACGCACAGGAAGTCGCCAATACCGGCGCGATCCGCGTGGCGATCGTGGACCCGGGTGCCACGCGGACCGCCATGCGCGAAAAGGCCTATCCCGGCGAAGACCCGCAAACGGTCAAGCCGCCGGAAGATGTCGCGGCGCGCATCGCAGACCTGCTGGCGGAAGATTTCGAAAGCGGACACCGTATCCGGGTTGGTTAAGCGCGCTTAGCCACACCCGATTACCTCTGCGAAAGCCACCGCGCCCGACAAGTCCTGTCCCCCCTGACGGATCAAGACGAGTTGGAAATAATGCAATCTTCACAAGATGGTTATGTGCAGGCCGCGCAGGAAGACCGCTGCGCGCCACGCACCAAAATCGCCATCCCCGCACAGCTGCGCGTCAGCGGAGCGCGCGCGTTCAGGACGGTGGTACACGATCTCTCGTTTGCAGGCTTCAGCGCGTCCGCCATCGGGCGCCTGCAGCCAGAGCAGATCTGCTGGCTGACCCTGCCGGGCCTGCAATCGATCGAGGGACGCGTCGTGTGGTGGGACCGGTCGATCGCGGGCGTCGCGTTTCACAATATGATCGACCCTATCGTGCTGGACGACCTGCTGGCGCGGTGGGCCAGCCCGCTGGGTGGCGGGGTGACCCGATCCTGCCTGATGTAGCCCGCTAGAGCGCCGCGCCGATCGCCGCGAGCAGCTTGGCCCGTTCGGCGGAGAATTCACTGCCGGTCGCGCGCGGCCAGTTGGAAACGATGGCGATCACCGCCCGGTTTTCTGGCAGGATCGTGATCGACTGGCCGAAAATGCCTTGCGCCCCGAACGTGCCGCCGGGGTAGGTCCACCACTGGTAGCCGTAGCCATAGCCATTACCGAAATCGACCTGCGGGTAGCCAGCTTCCATGAACCAGCGATCGGGCACCATGCCCTTCCCGCCTTCCAGCGCGAACTGGCCCACCCGCGCATAATCGCTCAGCGCGGCGGACAGGCAGCAGCCGCCGACGCTGCGGCCCGAAAGGTCGGTCTGCCAGAACAGCGGATGCGCAAAGCCTGCCGGATCGACGATCTTGCGTTTGGCATACTCGGCCAGCGTTTCGCCCACCGCATTTTCCACCAGCACGCCGATGAGATTGGTTTCGCCGGTCTTGTAGACCCACTTTTCGCCCGCCGGTGCCTCGCGCGGCAGGGTCTTCATGTACTCGACCACCTGATCCTGGCCGGGCTCTGGCGTCACGTTGAACATTTTTGCAACGTCCGAATTGGGATCGCTGTAATCCTCGTTCCACTTCACGCCCGAAGTCATCGTGGCGAGCTGTTCGACCGTCACATCGT
This sequence comes from Erythrobacter sp., assembly GCA_009993635.1. Taxonomy (GTDB): domain Bacteria; phylum Pseudomonadota; class Alphaproteobacteria; order Sphingomonadales; family Sphingomonadaceae; genus Alteriqipengyuania. The sequence continues at coordinate 539,210 of JAACTC010000005.1, forward strand.
CGTACGCGCTGCCCTTCAGCCCGGGAATGTACTGCGACACGGGATCGTTCAGGCTAGCGATGAATCCATCCTTCAACGCCGCGCCGAGCAGCGTCGAGGTAAAGCTCTTTGCGACGGAAAAGCTCGTCCACCGATCGTCCGGCCCGAAGCCCAGGCCGTAATCGACGAAGCGGACCTTGCCGTCCTGCAGCACCATCACGCCGGCCGCATTCTGGCTGTCCATATAACCGCGGATCGCGGCCTGCACCTGCGCGGGTAGCGATTCGCCTTCCGGCAACACGCGCGCAGTGGCGGGAGGCGCCACCTCCTGACCTGGGAAGAAGGTTTCCATCGACCGGAAGCGGGCGGAGCGGGTCGCGTCGTCCCAAAACAACACCTCTGCGCCCACCACCGGAAGCGGTTCGGTCGGCTCGCTGGCCGTAACCCCTGCCATGTCGCCCGCCGGGCTCATGGCACACCCCGCCAGAGGCAGAGCCAGGGGCAGAGCCAATGCGCCGATCACCGAAAGAACCTTCTTCAAATCACCTCTCCTTGACGAGCGTCACCTGGTGGACGTCGATCCCCCCACCGCGAAAACCGCCCTCGCAATACATAAGATAATACCGCCACAATGCCTTGAAGCGATCGTCGAAGCCAGCGGGCAGCGATCCCTGGGCTTCCGCCCGGTCGAAATTGTCGCGCCAGATGCGCAGCGTTTCGGCGTAATCGATCCCGAACCGGACCTCGTCCTGCCAGGCGAGGCCGCGTTCCTCGGCCAGTGCGCGAAATTCCGCAGCACGGATCAGCAAGCCGCCGGGGAAGATGTAGGCCTGGATGAAATCCGCGCTTTTCGCATAGGCATCGAACAGCTCGTCCTTCATGGAAATGAACTGGATGGCCGCCCGCCCGCCCTGCTTCAGATTGCGCGCTACGCAGTCCATGAAAGTCGGCCAATATTCGCGGCCCAGCGCCTCGACCATTTCGACGCTGACGATGGCGTCGTATTCGCCCGCGGTGTCGCGGTAGTCCTGCTGCAGGAAACGGACGTTCCCGTTGCCGTGTCGCCGTGCCCACGCAAGCTGTTCTTCCGACAGGCTGATGGCATCGACCGCAACCCCGCGATCCGCCGCCGCGCCCGCCTGCGTGCCCCAGCCGCAGCCGATCTCCAGCAGGCGATTCCCCGGCCGCACCGCAACGCGGTCGAGAATTGCCTCGATCTTCGCCAGTTGCCCCGCGTCGAGTACCTTCGAGGCCTCATCCGGGTCGAACAGGGCGGACGAATAGGTCATCGTCTCGCCCAGCCACGAAGCGTAGAAATCATTGCCGAGGTCGTAGTGCGCGGCGATGTTCCTCGCTGCGCCCTCCCTGGTGTTGCGCTGCCTGCCATGGGCAGCGCGCAAGGCGCGGTTCCATGCGCCCTTGGCGCGCGCGGAATCGCCCAGCGTTTCGGCATTCTGCATGAACAGGGCGAACAGCGGCACGGGATCGCGGCTGGACCATTCGCCCGCTTCCCATGCCTGATACCAGCCGACCGAGCCGCCGGTGGCGACGCGCACCAGCGCGCGCCAGTTGTGGATCGTCACCTCAGCCTCGAACCCCGGGGCGCGGCCGCCGATCAGCCGGGTGCTGCCGTCGGGCAAGCGGCCCAGCAGCGAGCCACGGTCCATCCCGGCATCCATGCGGTCGATCAGCTTGTGAAAACCGGGCGCGAGCAGGCGGGAAAAAAGGCCGGGACGCCTTTCGAAACGCTGTGAGGCGGCAAGCAGATCGCTCCCGCGCGAAGGATCGGTCACCCCCATGCGGGCCGGCTTATGCCGCGCGCAAATCTGCGGGACAACCCTTTACCAATCCCTCCTGCCGGTTGGGCTCTCAGCCGTCTTTCATGTCGCGGTAGGCTTGCAGCGCGCGCTCGCGCGCGGCGCGATGGCCGATGATCTTGTCGGGGTAATCATCCGGCCTGCAATCATCCGACGGATCGTGGATTTCGCTGTCCGGCAGATCGGCCAATTCGGGCACCCATTCGCGGATATAGCCTGCCGCGTCGAACTTCTCGCTCTGGCTCAGCGGCGCCATGATCCGGGGGAACATGTTGCTGTCCACGCCGGTGCCCGCGACCCATTGCCAGTTGGTGCCATTGCTGGCGTAGTCGGCGTCGACCAGCGTATCCCAGAACCAGCGTTCGCCGTGCCGCCAGTCGATCAGCAGGTGCTTGATGAGGAAGCTGGCCGCGATCATCCGGACGCGGTTGTGCATCCAGCCGATCGCCCACAATTGCCGCATCCCGGCGTCCACAATGGGGTAGCCGGTGCGCCCCATCTGCCAGGCCTCAAGCTCTTCCTGAATGATGTGCCCGCGGTTGGGATTGCGCCACAGCTTGGCGTCGTCGATCGCATCGCGGTAGGTTTCTTCCGGATAGCTGGGAAACTGGCACAGGATATTCTGCGCATAATCGCGCCAGATCAGCTCTCCCTCATAGGTCTTCCAGCCATCGCTGCGCTTGTCCTTGAGTGCGTGCCAGATGGTCACCGGGGAGATTTCGCCCCAGTGCAGGTGCGGCGACATCTGGCTGGTCTGATCCTCGCTCGGCAGGTTGCGACCGTCTTCGTATTCGGCGACGTGATCGGCCCACCAGTCGAGCCGTTCACGCGCCGCACTCTCTCCGATCGACCAGAATTTCGCCATGTCTGTCGCCCAGTCGGGGTTGGTGGGCAGCAGTCCCCAATCCGCCAGATCGTCGCTTTGCGGAAGATCGGAGGGTTGCGAGATCGCCTCCGGCTCCGGAAGTTCGTCGCGCGGCGGCATGATGTCGCGCATGGTGCGCGCGAAGGGGGTGTAGATCTTGTACGGATCGCCCGACCCCGTTGTCGCGGTGCCGGGCGGCATCAGATAGTTGCCGTCGTGAAGCTCCAGCTCGCATCCGTCGGGCAGCGCCTTCTTGAGATCGCCCTGCGCCTTTCTCCACCATGGCTCGTAATGGCGGTTGGCATGGATCGCCTCGGCCCCGGTTTTCGCGGCGAGATCGGCGAGAATATTCACGCTGTCGCCCCGCCGCAGGATCAGCTTTGCATTGTGCCGCCCGAAACTGGTGGCAAGGCTTTCGAGCGAATGGTGCAGCCACCAGCGCGAGGCGCCGCCATATTTGCGATCCCCCGGCCGCTCGTCGTCGAGCACGAAAACGGGGATGATCGGGCCTGCCTGCGCGGCGGCATAGAGCGCGGGCTGGTCTGCCAGCCGCAGGTCGCGCCGCAGCCATACGATTTGGGGAGACGTCATGCGCAAGGAACCGACCTCTGGACGAGCTGTTCCTGAAGCCATGGACAAGAGCCAAAGTGGCCAGACAACCGAGCCCGATGCTCCCCTGCCCGCCGAAACGGTTTCGCTGCCGGCGCGTGGATTTACGATCGACCGATCGAAAGCCCTGATCGCCGCTGGCGTGCTGTGGGCGATCTGGGGCGTGATGATCTGGCTGGTCACCCAGGGCCGCACCGAAAGCTTCGATCACTCCGGCCTGCTGCTCTACCGCGCGGGCGTCGATCTCCAGCCGCTCGGCGGCAATATGCTGGAAGAGGCGGTGCGCGATGTGACCGCGCTGGGAGGGTTCTTCCTTTCCACCATCGCGGCGGGCGCGGCGGCCATCGCGTTGCTGTTCCTGCGGCTACGGCGCGAGGCCATGCTGTTCACGCTTACCGTCGTACTCGGCTGGGGTCTCAATGCGGGCATGAAGCTGATCGTCGGGCGAGAGCGCCCTACCCTTGTGCCACACCTGACGGAGGCGGCAGGCTACAGCTTCCCCAGCGGACACAGCTTTGCTTCGGCGATGATCTATATCGGCATGGCGCTGGCCTTCGCCTCGCTCAGCAGCAGACACAGCGTCCGCTACACGCTGATCGGCAGCGCGATGGTCATTTCCGCGATGATCGCCTGGAGCCGGGTGATGCTGGGCGTACACTTCCCCAGCGATGTGATCGCCGGGTGGAGCGGCGGCGCGGCGTGGGCCTTCACCGCCGCCGCGCTGCTCTACGAACCGGCCAAGCGTGCCGCGGATAGCGAGACGGCGCACCATCTCGACCCGATGGAGCGCCACGCTCGCTAGGCGTCAGACCGGATCCTGTGCAGATCCGTCCACCGTCCAGGTCTGCCCACCGCTGAGCAACTTCGCGAGGTTGGGTTCCTTGCCGCTGACCGAGGCTTCACGCTCGGCAATCACTGCGCTTTCGTAGGTCGCGGCAGGATCGTCGTAGAGGACGCCCAGCGGCATCGGGAAGGTGCCGAAGGGCAGTTCGGCGAGCAGATGCGCCATCACGCGGTTTTTCACATCATGGACACGCACGCCCGCAGACTGCCAGTCGGGAGTCCCATCTTCTTTGGCGACGACATCGACCACGGTGAAGTGCAGCTTGTCCGCATCGAACGCGAGGCCCTTGGTGCCCTTGTCGAACAGCATTGGCTCCCCATCGGCGAGCCACAGCTGCTGGCCTTCTGCGCCCTTGGGCGCGGCGAAGGCGTCGAACACGTCCTTGTTATAGACGATGCAGTTCTGGAAGATCTCGACGAACGCCGCGCCCTGGTGCGCGTGCGCAGCTTTCAGCACATCGGGAAGGTTCTTCGACACGTCGATCCCGCGCCCGACGAAGCGCGCACCGCTGCCCAGCGCGAAGGCGCAGGGGTTGGCGGGGTGATCGACCGAGCCGATCGGGCTGGTCGGCGAACGCGTGCCTTCGCGGCTGGTCGGCGAGTACTGACCTTTCGTGAGGCCATAAATCTCGTTGTTGAACAGCATGATCTGCATGTTCACGTTGCGGCGCAGCACGTGCATCATGTGGTTGCCGCCGATGCTGAGGCCGTCGCCGTCGCCGGTCACCAGCCACACATCGAGGTCAGGGTTGGCCAGCTTCACACCCGTCGCCACCGCAGGCGCGCGGCCGTGGATCGTGTGGAAGCCGTAGCTCTCGATATAATAGGGGAAGCGGCTGGAGCAGCCGATGCCGGAGATGAACACGGTGTTCGCCGGATCGGAGCCCAGCTGCGGCAGCGTGCGCTGCACGGCCTTGAGGATCGCATAATCCCCGCAACCGGGGCACCAGCGAACCTCCTGGTCGGTTTCCCAGTCTTTGAGCGTGGTTTCGATTTTAACGGGTGCGTTCATTATTCGCTCTCCACCGGGCTCGGCAGCTGTTGTTCGTTCGCGGCGACCTCGCCGCCCTCGTTACCCACGACATCGTCAAAGTACGCACAGATCGCGTCTTCCAGTTCGGCGATCTGGAACGGCTGGCCGCTGGTCTTGGTCAGGCTTTCCGCGTCGACCAGCAGCTGGTCGCGCAGCACGGTCTTGAACTGGCCGGTGTTCATTTCGGGCACCAGCACGCGCTCGAACCCGCTGAGCAATTCGCCCAGGTTCGCAGGCAGCGGCCAGATGTGGCGCACGTGGATGTGCGAAACCGAACAGCCCTTCTCGATGCTGCGGCGCACGGCCTGCTTGATCGGGCCGTAGGTGCTGCCCCAGCCGACCACCGCGAGCTTGCCGGTCGTCTCGCCAAAGGCGACTTCCTGGTCGGGCACGGGGATGTTCGCGATCTTGTCGCGCCGCGTGTCGGTCATCAACTGGTGGTTGGCTGGGTCGTAAGAGATGTTGCCGGTGGTCGCGTCCTTCTCGATCCCGCCGATGCGGTGCATCATGCCGGGCGTGCCGGGCTTGATCCACGGGCGCGAGCCCTTTTCGTTGCGCTTGTAGGGCTCCAGCACGTCGCCGCGCGGTTCTTCCAGGAATTTCGCCGGGAACGGCTCGAAACTGGCCGGGTCGGGTACCTTCCATGGCTCCGCCGCATTGGCGATATAGCCGTCGGTCAGCAGCATGACCGGGGTCATATACTGCACAGCGATGCGGCAAGCCTCGATAGCAACTTCGAACGCGTCGCCGGGGCTGCGCGCGGCGATCACCGGCATCGGCGCATCGCCGTTGCGGCCATAAACCGCCTGATAGAGGTCGCTCTGCTCGGTCTTGGTCGGCAACCCGGTCGACGGGCCGCCCCGCTGTGAATTCACCACCACCAGCGGCAGCTCGGTCATGATGCCGAGCCCCAAAGCCTCGGTCTTGAGCGCGATGCCAGGGCCGGAGGACGAGGTGACGCCCAGCTGGCCCGCATAGCTCGCACCGATGGCGGCGCAGACAGCGGCAATCTCGTCTTCCGCCTGGAAGGTGGTGACGCCGAATTCCTTAAGCCGCGCGAGGTGGTGAAGGATCGCACTGGCAGGCGTGATCGGGTAGCCACCGAAGAAGATCGGCAACTCAGCCAGCTGCCCGCCCGCGACAAGGCCGAGCGAGACGGCTTCCGCGCCGGTAATCGTGCGGTACAGGCCCGGCTCGCTGGGCACCGGCGGCAGGTTGACCTGCTTCAGCGGGCCGGAAAGCTCCGCCGTCTCGCCATAGGCGTGCCCCGCGTCGAGCGCGGCGATATTGGCCGCGGCAATGTCGGGTGCCTTGGCGAACTTCTTGTTCAGCCAGTCATGCAGCGGCTGGCGGGGACGGTCGAACATCCACAGTGCCAGACCCAGCGTCCACATGTTCTTGCAGCGCAGGCCATCCTTCTTGCCGAGGCCGAAAGGCTCCACGGCTTCCAGTGTGCGCGCGCTGATGTCGAACGCCAGCACATCGAACGGCGCGAGCGTATCGTCGTCGAGCGGGCTCGCGTCGTATTTCGCCTTGTCGAGGTTGCGCTTGGTGAATTCGCCGGTGTCGACGATCACCAGCCCGCCGGGCTTGAGCGCGGGCAGGTTCACCTTCAGCGCGGCCGGGTTCATCGCCACCAGCACATCGGGCGCGTCGCCTGCGGTGTTTATCTGCCGCGATCCAAAATTGATCTGGAAAGCCGACACGCCGAACAGTGTGCCCTGCGGCGCGCGGATTTCCGCCGGGAAATCCGGGAAGGTCGCGAGGTCATTGCCCGCCAGCGCGGTGCTGAGCGTGAATTGCCCGCCCGTCAGCTGCATGCCGTCGCCGGAATCGCCGGCGAAGCGCACGACGATCGCGTCGGGGGCATCGGTGTGCGGGGTGTCGGAGGCTGGAGGCGCCTGGGTCGCCATTATATACTTGTCCTTCGGGCCATCGTGGCGTCGTTGAAATCGTGCCTTGATCCGCCGCCTACGTGGCTGTGCGCAGGCGAGCAATCAAGTTTTTCTAATCCACCTGATGCAGATCGGTGGACAGGTCGCGCACCGAGCGACTATCCAGCGCGGCCCGTTTCGAGGAAGGATTTGCCGATGGCCGATACGCCCAATCCGAATGCCGCCAGCGAAGCCTTCGTCCGCCCCGATGTGCGGGGCCTGCTCGATATGCTCAAGGCGATGAACCGCCCGCCGGTGGAAGACGTCGGCGCGGTGGCCGCGCGCGAAGGGATGCGCGCGATGACCCAGATCGGCGAGGCGGCGCCGCGCGAGATGGCGGTGATCAGGGACGTCACCTGCCCCGGCCCGGCGGGCGATATTCCCTGCCGTTTCTACGATACGCGCGAGTCGCGCGATCCGGGCCCCGCCGTGCTGTTCATCCACGGCGGCGGCTTCGTGATCGGCGATCTGGACGTCTACCACGCGATCTGCACCGAATTTGCTGCACGGCTCGACCTGCCGGTGCTCTCGGTCGATTACCGCCTCGCGCCCGAAGCCCCCTTCCCCGCCGCGCCCGACGATTGCGAGGCGGCGGCGCGCTGGCTCGCCTCGTCCCCAGAGGAACTGGGCCGCGAGATCACCGGGCTGGTGATCACTGGCGACAGTGCGGGCGGCAACCTCACGATCGTCACCACCAACGCGCTGCGCGACGAGCCTGCCGATGTGCCGGTGCTTGTGCAGGCCCCGATCTACCCGGTCGCGGACGCCGCCGGGCAGCACGAAAGCTACCGCCGGTTCAAGGACGGCTTCTTCCTCACCGGCGCGACGATGGCGTGGTTCGACGAACAATACGCGCCCGATCCCGAAAGCCCGCGCAACCTTCCGCTGCTGGGCGATTGCAGCAACGCGCCGTCCACCGTGCTGTGCACCGCCGGGCTCGATCCCCTGCGCGACTCGGGCCGGGCCTACGCGGCGTGCCTGGTTAAGCATGGGACCGAGGTGACCTATCTCGAATTTCCCGGGATCATCCACGGTTTCTTCACCATGCGAAAGGCCATTCCCAGTGGCCAAGCCGATGTGGAATCCTTTATCGACGCCGTGGGGGCAGCATTGGAACGACGACAGTGACCATGACAACGGATCGCGACATTTCAGGCCTCGGCTATCGCCCCTGCGTAGGCGTGATGCTGGTCAATTCGGCGGGCGAGGTCTTCGTCGGCCGGCGGATCGACAACAAGGAAGGCGACTTCTGGCAGATGCCGCAGGGCGGGATCGACGAGGGCGAAGACCCGCGCGATGCAGCCCTGCGCGAGCTGCATGAGGAGACCGGCGTCACTGCGGACAAGGTCGCCATCATTGGCCAGACCGCCGAACCGCTGCGCTACGATCTGCCGGACGAGCTGATCGGCAAGCTGTGGGGCGGCCAGTACCGCGGTCAGGAGCAGGCCTGGTTCCTCGCCCGGTTCGACGGTAGCGAGGAGGACATCGACCTCGAAGCCCACGAAACGCCCGAATTCTGCGAGTACCGCTGGGTCCCGGCGAGCACCGTGGCGGACCTGATCGTACCCTTCAAGAAGCGCGTCTACCGCGCGGTCGTGGCTGAGTTCGCAGACCTGATCTGATCCCGACCTGCCCGATTGCGAGGTAGAAAGGCAGCTCCGGTGGCTCAGACCCGATCGGTATCCGCTTTGGCGATCACCTTTCGGCAAACCTCCAGAAATTCGTCGTGCGACAGGTCATTCTTGACCGCGTTCACGCGCCATCCGCAGATCACGAAATCGAACCTGCCGTCCTTGCTGCCGACATGATCGACCGTTGGCAGATCGGCGAAACCGGCCTTGTAGCCTGACCGGCCCTGCGCCGACTTTTCGTTGTCGTAGGTGCTGACTTTCGACCAATCGAGCTTTTCGCCCGTGTAGTAGTCGTGCGTCCCGTGGTCGCAAACCGCCGCATGGATCCGCTCACGATAGTCCTGCCCGGTGATGGGATACTCGACGCGCTTTCGATCGCGACGGAGGTGCGCCTGCGCCTTTCGCCTGAGCCATCGGATATAGGTTTCGTGCGGGATGCCAAGCGGATCGGGAACCGGGTAGGCGCTTTTGAGAGACACGCGCGGTCAGTTCGTCTCGGTCAGGTTCTGCGTCACCATGGCATCGGGCATGACCGCCTCGGCGGTCAGCACGGTCCTGTCTTTCGGCCCCTGCTCGATCGCCATGGCGAGGGCGCGCGTTTCGTCGCAGCTCGATCCGCATAGCGATTCCAGCTGCGCCAGATTGCGGCGCGCGCGATCCACGGCACCCTTTTCGACCATCGCGGCTCCTTCGCCCGCGATCGCCAGATAGTTGCGCGGATCGCGGGTCAGCGCCTCGCGGTAATAGCGGATCGCCTTGCCCTGCAATCCTTCGCGCCGCGCGGCTTCGGCCAATGCGATCAGGATCGGGGTATATTGCGGATCGATCGCCAGCGCCGCCTCCAGCGCATCGACCGCGCGCTGCGGCTGGCCTGCGTCGAGCGCATCCTGCGCCTGCACCATCAGCACCTCCGCGCGCGGATCGGCCGGTTGCTGCTGCGCCGAACCCACGCTCGCCGTCACCGCGACCATCAGCGAAAGGGCAGCGGCAGCAGGAGCGTAACGCATCAAGGTTTCCTTCGACGAGGCCAGATAATCAGACATTGGCGCGATGGGAGGGGACCATAATGGGCAGGTTTAACACGGCAAGTGGGCGCGCGCGACGAAAAACCCGTCCGTTCCGTCATGGAACGGAGAGAGGCGAATTCCCTGCCCCCGCGCCGATCCCAGCGGCAGTTCGGGTGCGTCCGCGCGCCAGCCATCGTGCCTTTCCAGAAACGCAGCGAATCGATCCGCGCCCTCTTCGTCGAGCATGGAGCAGGTGACAAACACCAGCCGCCCGCCCGGCTTGACCAGCCGGGCACCAAGATCAAGCAGGTAATCCTGCGTTTCAGCGAACTTCGCCAGCCGGTCGGGCGTGAGGCGCCATTTCGCCTCTGGCTTGCGCCGCCAGGTCCCCACGCCCGAGCAGGGTGCATCGATCAGTACGCAGTCGGCAGCGCCCGCCAGATCGCCCAGCGCCTCAAGCTCCCTGCCCGGATCGAGCAGCCGCTGTTCGACCACCGCCACGCCCGCACGCTCCACCCGCGGCGGCAGCTGGCTGAGGCGGCGCTTGTCTGTATCGCTGGCGATCAGCCGCCCGCGATTGTCCATCGCCGCGGCCAGCGCCAGCGTTTTCCCGCCCGCGCCCGCGCACAGGTCGATCACGGTTTCCCCCGGCTTTGCAGCCGCAGCAAGGCACGCCAGCTGGCTGCCGTGGTCCTGAACCTCGATCCGCCCTTCGCGGAACGCATCCCACTGGTCGACAGGTGTGCCTGCCTCGAACCGCAGCGCATTGGGCGCGGCCAGAGGCTCGCCCGCAAGCGGCAGTTCGATGCTGTCTCGCTCGGCCTTAAGCGTGTTCACCCGCACATCCAGCGGGGCACGGCCCATCAGCGCCCTGCCCTCTGCCCCCTTCACATCGGCAGCGGACAGGCGCTTGGTCAGCCAGCTGGCAGCAATGCCGGGCTTGGCGATGGGTTCATCGGGCTGGATCGGTTTGGGGCCGTATGGCGATCCATCGAACAGCGCGCCGATCGATCCGTCCCGCTTGGCGAGCAGGAGCATCGCCGCACGCCCGCTTTGCGGCACCGGCCCACACTGGCGGATTGCATCGTAGACGAGCTCGCGCACCGCGCGCCGATCCTTGGATCCGGCGTAGCGATTGGCCTTGGCCCACTCGGCCACGATCCGGTCCGCAGGCGCGCCCTGATCCCTTGCAGCGTCGATCACCCGGTCGAGAATCTCGATTGCGGCCTGCACCCGCGCTGCAGGCTTCATGCCGCCACCCCGCAGAGCGAAGCGTGCGCGCCTGACACACCTGACACAGTGTTCAGGGGGAGAAAATTCGCGGGGTTCGCGTCAGCGGCAGGAGCCGTTTGGCAGGCGGGCAGATAGGGCAGGTTCATCCGCTCTCCTTGGCACGGTGCGCGCCGGTAGGAAACGTCTAAGCAGGGCTGGATAACCGGTGTCGTGAATGATGAGAGGATGGAGTGCGACAGGATCGTCCCCTCTCCAACGAACCCGCTAGGGGAGCGGAGAATTGCCTCTGCTCCTCTCCCCTAGCGGGAGAGGATGGCGCAGCTTGCTCCGGCACGGAGCCAGCATAGCTTGGTGAGGGGGGTAGCCGCCCTTATCGCGTCGGGTAATTCGGTGCCTCGCGAGTGATCGCCACATCGTGGACATGGCTTTCGGCAAGGCCCGCATTGGTGATGCGCACGAATTGCGCGCCCTTGCGCAGATCCTCGATCGTGTGGCTGCCGGTGTAACCCATCGCCGCCTTGATCCCGCCGACCAGCTGGTGGATCACGTCCTTGGCAGGGCCCTTGTAAGGCACCTGGCCTTCGATCCCTTCGGGCACCAGCTTCATCGCCGAAACGTCCTGCTGGAAATAGCGGTCGGCGCTGCCGCGTGCCATTGCGGTTACGCTGCCCATGCCGCGATAGGCCTTGAAGCTGCGGCCCTGGTAGATGAAGGTTTCGCCCGGCGCTTCTTCCGTGCCGGCCAGCATCGATCCGATCATCACGCAGCTTGCGCCCGCTGCAAGCGCCTTGGCCGCATCGCCGCTGGTGCGCAGGCCACCGTCGCCGATAACCGGAATGCCCGATTTCTCCGCTTCCTCGGCGGAATCCATGATCGCGGTCAGCTGCGGCACGCCCACGCCTGCCACCACGCGCGTGGTGCAGATGGAGCCCGGCCCGATGCCGACCTTCACCGCATCCGCGCCCGCATCGATCAGCGCACGGGTCGCCTCGGCCGTCGCCACGTTGCCCGCGATGATCTGCACCGAATTGGAGATGGTCTTCGCCCGCTCCACCGCTTTGAGGACATCGCGGTTATGGCCGTGGGCAGTGTCGATAATCACCACATCGACATCCGCATCGATCAGCGCCTGCGTGCGCTCGAAACCCTTGTCGCCCGTGGTGGTCGCCGCCGCCACGCGCAGGCGGCCCGCAGCGTCCTTGGTCGCGTTGGGATAGGTCACCGCCTTTTCGATATCCTTGACCGTGATCAGGCCAATGCAGCGGTAATCCTCGTCCACCACGATCAGCTTCTCGATCCGCCGCTGGTGCAGCATCCGCCGCGCCTCTTCCTGCCCGGTGCCCAGCGGCACGGTGGCGAGGTTTTCGGTGGTCATCAGTTCACGGATTGGCTGGCGCACGTTTTCGGCGAAGCGCACATCGCGGTTGGTCAGGATGCCCACCAGCTTGCCGCTGCGGTCGGTCACGGGGATGCCGCTGATGCGGTTGGTGCTCATCACCTCCTGCGCTTCACCCAGGGTCGCGTCGGGCCCGATGGTGATCGGGTTGACCACCATGCCGCTTTCGAACCGCTTCACCGCGCGCACCGCGGCGACCTGTTCTTCGATGTCGAGATTGCGGTGGAGCACGCCCAGCCCGCCCAGCTGCGCCATGGCGATCGCCATGTCCGCCTCGGTCACGGTGTCCATCGCGGAGGAAATCACCGGGATATTCAGCGAAATATCGCGAGTCAGGCGGGTGCGCGTGTCTGCCATGCTGGGAAGCACTTCGCTGGCACCGGGGCGCAGCAGCACATCGTCGAATGTCAGGGCGAGGGGGATTTCCTTGAAGGCCACGGCGGGCACCTTTCGCAAGCTGGCTGGCGATGATCGAGCCCGGCAAACGCCTGGCGACTCGGACAATCGCGGGGGATTTGAACCACTGTCTTGCAGGCGGCCCTTAGCGAGCCTCGCCGTGCTTCGCCAGTGGGTGCGGTACAAACATTCGCCCGCGCGATCATGCGCGCGCAGCGGCCGCGGGACTATCGGCCTGAAATCAGCCGCCCTCTTCCATCAGGCTGTGCTTCTTGATGCAGTGGCGCAGCTGGTCGTAGCTCAGGCCCAGCGCCTTGGCGGTCTGCCGCTGGTTCCAGCGATGCTTGCCCAGAGCGTGTTCCACGATGGCGCGTTCGTGCGAATCGACCGCTGCGCGCAGGTCTGCCACATCGTCGAATTCGGGCGGTTTCGGGCTGGCAGCGGCGTGCCCGGTGGCGGTGTCCGATCTGGTAGCCGCCGCCGAGGCCTGGGGCATCCATGGGCTATCGAACGGATCGAACACCACGTGGCCCACCGGGTTTTGCGGATCGTCCCAGCGGTAGATCGCCCGCTCCACCACATTGCGCAATTCGCGGACATTGCCCGGCCAGGGGTATTCCTCCAGCTGCGCGGCAACGTGTTCGGCATAGCCCGGCCACGCCTCCCAGCCGAGTTCGGCCGCCATGCGCCGCCCGAAATAGTCGGCCAGCACCGGGATATCCCCCTCGCGCGCGCGAAGCGGTGGCAGGGTGATTACCTCGAAGCTCAGCCGGTCGAGCAGGTCGGCGCGAAAATCGCTGCGCTTGGCCATTTCGGGCAGGTTTTCGTTGGTCGCGGCGACAATCCGCACATCGACCCGCATCGGGCGGCTGGAGCCGATCCGCGTGACCTCGCCATATTCGACCGCGCGTAGCAGCCGCTCCTGCGCGGCCATGGAAAGCGTTGCGAGCTCGTCGAGGAACAGCGTGCCGCCATCCGCCTCCTCGAACCGGCCTTCGCGGACGCGGGTGGCGCCGGTGAAGGCGCCCGCCTCATGGCCGAACAGCTCGGCCTCGATCAGCGTTTCGGGCAGCGCGGCGCAGTTCATCGTCACCAGCGCCTCGCCCCAACGCGGGCTCAGGCGATGGAGGCGTTCGGCGATCAGTTCCTTGCCCGTCCCGCGCTCGCCGATCACCAGCACCGGGCGCTGCAAGGCCGCGGCACGGCTGGTCCGCTCGACCGCGTCGAGGAAGGCGAGCGATTGCCCGACGAACTGGTTTTCCCGCTCCATGCCAAGAATATAGTACTGAACACCAAGGCTTGGCAATTATCACCACATTGTCGCTCGTCGAATTTTTCAGAAAGCCCCGATTTCCGCCATTCCTGCGGTTTGGCACGGCGGTTGCAATAATCATGGCAACACCAAACGAGGAAAACCGAAAATGCCCGATCAAGCCCAGCCCAAGCACCTTTTCGGCAAAGCCGTGCTGGTCACGATCCTTGCGCTTGGCGCACTCGTCGCTTTGAATCCGCCGTCTGCCGATGGCGTTCAGACCGGCAGCCCGCTTGTGCTACAGACGGCCGAACTGGCATGACCGAGCAAACCAACCCGACCGGCCGCGAAAGCCGCCTCTCGCGCCTCGACAACGAGGTCGAGCGGCTGCGTCGCAGCCCTACCCCGACGCAGTCTGCCGAAGGCGGCGCAACGGACGGCACCCCATTCTATACCGGAGGCTTCATGGGCATCTTCAGCCGCACGCGAGACATCATCGCGGCCAATTTCAACGAAATGCTGGATAAGGCGGACGACCCGTCGAAGATGATCCGCATGATCATCCTCGAAATGGAGGAAACGCTGGTCGAAGTGCGCGCCAGTGCCGCGCGCACCATCGCCGACCAGAAGGAAATGCACCGCCACACGGTGAAGCTGGACAAGCTGCAGGCGGACTGGGGCGAGAAGGCGCAGCTGGCGCTTTCCAAGGACCGCGAAGACCTCGCCCGTGCCGCGCTGGTCGAGAAGAAGAAGGCCGTCGACATGAGCGAACAGCTCAAGGCGGAAATCGGCGTGCTCGACGATTCGCTGCGGGCGTACGAGGAAGACATTCACAAGCTGCAAAGCCGCCTGCGCGAAGCGCGCAGCCGCCAGTCGCAGATTGCCGCCCGGCTCGAAAGCGCGGAAAACCGCGTGAAGCTGCGCAGCCTGATGACGACCGAACGGGTCGACGAAGCACTCACCCGCTTCGACGCGCTCGAACGCCGGGTCGACTACGCCGAAGGGCGTGCCGACCAGCTCAAGATGGAAAGCGAGAGCGGCAAGCTGTCGCTGTCCGACGAAATCGCCGCCCTCGCAGGATCGGACAAGGTCGACGAGGAGCTCGAAGAAATGAAACGCGCGCTCGGCAAAGGGGCCGACGACGCGAAGAAGGGGGACTGACCCATGGATGAAATTCTCGTACCGATATTTGTCTGCAGCATCCTGTTCATCGGCCTGCCGTGGCTGATCTTCCACTACATCACCAAGTGGAAAACCGCAGGCGGCGGAATAACCACCGATGACGAGGCACTGCTCGACGAACTCTACAACCTCGCCAAGCGGCTCGACGAGCGGATGGACACGGTGGAGCGGCTGGTCGCCCACGACCACGCCGATTTCAAACCCGCCCGCTTGATCGCCGACAACACGGCCAACGACGCAGAACTCGATGAACTGGAAGCACTGCTCGCCCAGAAGCGCGCAGAACGGAAGGAAACCCGCGCATGAACACGCCCCGGACCACCCTCTACAAGGACAAGCAGAACGCAAAGCTGATGGGAGTATGCGCCGGGCTGGCCGATTACACGGGCCTCGACGCAATCTGGTGGCGGCTCGGAATGCTCGTCTCGACGATCTCCGGCGGGTTTCCGGTCACGTTGCCTGCCTATCTGATCATGGGCCTGCTGCTGAACCACAAGCCAGCGCACCTCTACACCGAGGACAAGCAGGAACAGAAATACTGGCAGGGCGTGCGCGCCAATCCGAAGCGCACATCGCGCGAAATCCGCGGCAAGCTGCGCGAGATCGACCGGCGACTGGCGAATGTGGAGGAGCACTTCGTCAGCTCCAACCCGCGCCTCGACGCCGAGATCGAACGCCTGCGCTGACACCAACCCAACAGGGGAGAATTAAACATGGAAGGCATACTCGCCCTACTGATCCCGATCTTCGCGCTGTCTATTCCGATCGTCGCGATATGGACCAAGCACCAGCAGAAGCTCGCCGAGATGGGGATCGAAAAGACCGCCAGTGCAAGCGCGGAAAAGGCGGCCCAGTACGCCAGCCATATCCAGCGGCTCGAAGACCGGGTGCAGGTGCTCGAACGGATCGTCACCGACAAGGGCTACGACGTCGCCACCCAGATCGAGGCTCTGCGCGACAGCCGGTCGGTCGAAGATCGCGATATCGGCACGCCGCTTTCGTTCGAAAGCCGGGAGCGCGCGTGATGGACAACCTGTTCGACGGCCCCGGCTTCATCGTCCTGATCATCCTGGTCACCACCGCCGGGTGGCTGATCAACAACTGGATCCGCGCCAGGCACGGCTACGATCTGGAAGACGAATGGGGCGGCAAGACGGCCCGGGCGGACAAGTCGGCCGAGATCGAAAGCCTGCGCGGCGAAAACGCCGAGCTTGCGCAGCGGCTGGCCGATCATGCGGACCGGCTGAATGTCCTCGAAAAGATCGTGACGGATCGCGGCTATTCGCTCTCCGACGAGATCGAGGCGCTGCGTGACGACCGCACACGCAACCAGGGCCTTGCAGGCACCCAGATCACCATCGAAAGCAGGGAGCGCGCCTGATGAACATGTGGACCGCCATCGTCATCATCGTCCTGATCGGCGCCGCCGTGAAGCTGCTGCGCGACCGGCATCTGGCGCAAAACGGCATCACGCAGGACATGCTGGGCAACCAGACGCTCAATCACACGCCGAGGGACAATGACGAAGCCGAGGCCGAGATCGCCGCGTTGAAAGAGCGGATCGCCGTCCTTGAACGCATTGCCTACGACAAGAACAGCACGACCGCGCGCGAAAGCGACCGCATCGCCGCAGAGATAGACGCGCTGCGCGAACAGCAGGACTGACCGCCAGCGACGGCGAGACCTGAAGGAGAGTATCGAGATGGAGCCGATTGTCGTTATCGCCGCCGCATCCCTGATCGGCCTCGCACTCGTCGCAGCGGCGCTGCTGCGCGCATGGGAGGGCTGGCTGGCGCTGAAGCGCAGGCAGCTGGAGGCGATGGCCCAGGGTCACCGCGATCTGGACGAGGCACGCGGCACCGCACCGATTGCGATGGCGGACCTGCGCGAACGTATCCGCAAGCTGGAAGCGATCGCCAACGGGGTGGATTTGTGAGCGTCATGCCCTAATTGCGGCGCATGAGAACGCTCGACGATATCCGCGAAGAATACGAATTTCTCGAAGGCGACGAACGCTATCGCCTGCTGATCGAGCTGGGGCGCGATCTGGAAGAGATGCCGGACGTGCTCAAGACCGACGCAACGCTGGTGCGCGGCTGCTCCGCCGCGGTGTGGGTCTACCCCACGGGCGAGGCAGACAGGCTGCATTTCCTGGCCGACAGCAATGCCGCGATCACCAAGGGCATCGTCGCGCTGGTCATCGCCGCCGTGCAGGATCGGCCCGCCGCAAAGGTGGCGCAGATGGATGTTGTCGGCGCGCTCGAACCCTTCGACCTCAAGAACCAGCTGTCCAGCAACCGGACGCAGGGCGTGCCCAACATGATCGCGCTGGTGAAGGAACACGCCGCGCGGATTGCGCAAGGGTAGCCAGCCCGTCCTCCTTGCCGGCCGCATTCTATATCAATTCGTGTAGTCGATCCTGATCCGCACCCAGCTGCCGATCTGCGCCTTGCCGCCCAGCATCGGCGGGCGGACGCGGAACTGCCATGCGGCGGCCAGCACCGCGCGATTGATCATCGAGCCTTGCGGATATTCCTGGATCGGAACGCAGTCGACCACGCGAAACTGCGGTGCCGTCTTGCATGCGATCAGCCCCCAGCCCGGCCCCGTCGCGGTGGAGAGATAGCCCGCCAGTTCATCGTCTGCGGGTTCGCGATACCAGCGCGCGGCGTAGAGCGGCTGCCCATTGGGCGCGGTGCCGACCACCTCGGAATCCTTCGCGCCAGAGCGCGATCCGCTATCGACCGGGCCGTAGACCCGGCTGGGCGCGGCGGGCTCTGCCGGGCGCGCGGGCTGTCGGGGTGCGGGCTGACGGGGTGCAGGCAGTTCGAACGGGGTCGGGATGACCGGCTCCGGCAAAGGCTGGGTTGGCGGCACCGCTGGCTGAACGATGTCGGGCGGCTGCATCTGCGGATCGGCTGGCTGCGCCTGCTGTTGGGTCGGCTGCGCCTCCTCGCTCGGCTCGGGTTCGGCCTGTTCGCGATCGTCTTGCGGGGTTTCGCTCTGCGCCTTCAGATCGACGACGGTGACGCTGCCGGGCCGGGCCGCAGGATCATCATGCATATTCAGCGTGAGGAGCACGATCAGCAGGATCGCCTCGATCAGCAGCGCCGCGATCAGCCCGACTATCCGCCGCCCGCGCTCGCTGCGCAGCGGGTCGAACAGCGGATGTTCGAACAGGGCATGACCGGCAGGGGGCTGGACTTGCGGCAATGGGCCTCAGGGTGGATGGGCCGCGGAATCGCCGCTGGCCGGGAGCGACGGGATAGGTTTCCTGCATCGCGGGGGCAAGCGTGGCGGTGCGCTAGCGGGCGTCAGCAACCGATCTTTCAAACCGGTAACCCCAAGACACGCCGCGCCAGCTCGCGATCAGCTTTCGATCTTCGGCGCAGCGTTAACTTCGCTCAAAACCCTTGACCATTGCGCATCGCTCATGGCCTTCAACTGCTCGAACGCTGCCTTTGTATAAGCCTTGTCGCCAGTCCCCTCTCCTGCCAGCGAGAAGCCACCGTCCTTGGGATAGCGAATAAAGTAGAATGGTCCTCCAGGGTTATTTTTGGCAGTGGCGATCACGATCGTTTGTCGATCACTGCATCCGAACACGATCCAACGCGTGCCACCAAATTCACGATCAAAGCCGCCATAACTGCAATCAAGCGATTCAGAGGACTCCGGCTGATGGCCTTCATCGGCTGGAGCCTGCGCAGAAAGCAAGACGGCCAGTGCGAGTGCGAACATATCAGGCCCCCGCGCTTTCGCGCACCACGGCCTCGCCCGCCTCGCGCTGGCGTTTGAGTTCCGTCTTCAGCTTTGCCGGATCCTGCGGCCACACGAAGCCGAAGCTCACCCCGCCCTCTTTCCCGATGGTCGCGTGGTGCAGCTTGTGCGCCTGTACCAGCCGCTTGGCATAGCCGCGCTTGGGCACGTATCTGAAGTATCTCTGGTGGACGAGGCCATCGTGTACCAGCGTGTAGATGATGCCGTAGCAAAGGATGCCGACGCCGATCCATGTCGCGGGTGGCCAGGCGTAGGCCCCCGCCACCAGCGGGCTGCCGAGTGCAAACATCGAAATGCTCATCACCGCGCCGACGACGCCGTACAGATCGTTCTTTTCGAGCACCTTGTCGTGTGGTTCGTGGTGGTCGCGATGCCACCCCCAGCCCCAGCCATGCATGATGTACTTGTGGCTCGCCCACGCGACCCATTCCATCGCGGCGATGGTGGCCAGCACGATCAGTAAAGGTAGGAGCACCTGCATGGCGCGCGGTATAAGCTATTCCTGCGCCGGGAAAAAGTGTCGCGCAATTTCCTCGCCGATGCGCGCTGGCCGCAGGCTTTCGGCGTCGATGCAGCACCAGCTGGACTTGACCTCGGCCAGCACTTCGCCGCCGCGTTCGATCACCGTGTGGTAAAAGGCGCGGGCGCCGCGCGTGCTTTCCAGCACGGTATTGGCGATGATGTCGTCTTCCAGAAAGGCGGGCTTGCGATAGGTAATCTCGTGCTTGAGCGCGACCCACGCACGTTCCGCCACCGCATCGGCGGGCGCGATCTTGCGCCAGTGCGCCAGCACCGCGTCCTGCACCCAGCCCAGATAGCGGGCATTGTTCACGTGCCCCATGAAGTCGATATCGGCGGGCGTGATGTCGATCGGGTGGGAGAATGCATTTGCTGACATGCATGTAAGTTAGCGCATATTACCTTACAGCACCATGACGAAAGCGGGAAATCGGAGCATTTTCTCCGGCGCATCGCACAAATCTTGCAACAAAACCGCGCGCCATGCACTAGGTCGGGTATGAGCAAGAATTCCAACAGCCTCACCGGAATGGCGATCGCCACGGGTGCCGCCATCGGGTCCGCGGCGATTGCCGCCGGCCTTCTGTATGCCAACAAACGCCGCAAGGATGCGCAGGACAAGCGCGATGGCAAACCGAACTCGGCCCAGGGATCGACCATTCCTTCGGGCGAAGACCCGCAGACCGACTAGAAAAATCGCATCAGGGAGAATGCCGCAGATGAAAGCCGTGCTGACCAAGGAAGTAGGCGGGCCGGAAACGCTCGTCGTGGAAAACATCGAAACGCCTGTGCCCGGCAAGGGGCAGGTGCTGGTCGATATCGCCGCCTGCGCGATCAATTTTCCCGATACGCTGATGATCCGCGATCTCTACCAGTTCAAGCCGGAGCGGCCCTATTCGCCGGGCGGCGAGATTTCGGGCACGATTGCCGCTGTTGGCGAAGGCGTCGACGGCTGGAAGGTCGGCGACCGCGTGCTGTCCGGCATCGGCAGCGGCGGCCTGCGCGAACAGGCGGCCATCGATGCGCAGCGGCTGTTCAAGGTGCCCGACGGGGTCGACCTGATCGAATCCTCCGCCCTGCTGATGACCTATGGCACGATGATCCATGCGCTGAAGGATCGCGGTGACATCAAGGCGGGCGACACCGTGCTGGTGCTGGGCGCCGCAGGCGGCGTGGGCCTTGCCTCGATTGAACTGGCGAAGGCGTACGGCGCGAAGGTGGTCGCGGCGGTTTCCAGCGAGGAAAAGGCCAAGGTTGCCAGGGAAGCAGGCGCGGACGAGACCGTGGTGTACCCGCGCGCGCCGTTCGACAAGGACCAGTCGAAGGCACTGGCAGGTGCGTTCAAGGATGCGGTCGGCCCCAATGGTGCGGATATCGTCGTCGACATCGTCGGCGGCGATTACTCCGAACCCGCGCTGCGCTCCATCGCATGGGAAGGCCGTTTCCTGGTGATCGGCTTTCCGGCGGGCATCGCCAAAATGCCGCTCAACCTCACCCTGCTCAAAAGCTGCGACATTCGCGGCGTGTTCTGGGGCGCTTTCGCCGCGCGCGAGCCGCAGCGCAACGCCGCCAACATCGCCGAGCTGTTCGAGCTGTGGCAGGATGGCAAGATCCGCCCGCAGATCAGCGAAACCTTCTCCCTCGACGAGGCGCACACCGCGATCGAGAAGCTGGAAAACCGCAAGGCCATCGGCAAGCTGGTGGTGGTGATGGACAAATAGCGGCTCGCTTGCCGCGCGCCGCCGCCGCGCCTATCTGAAGCCAAAGAATTCCGCCAAACGAAAAGGCAGCACGACCATGACCGATTTCAAGGACCGCGAGCGTGGCGAAGAGGCGAAATACGCCTTCGACGAAGAAACCGCCTTCAAGATCGCCGCCCGGCGCAATCGCCTGCTGGGCGAATGGGCGGCGGATCTGATGAACCTCACCGACGAAGAGACCGACAGCTACAAGAAGGCAGTCGTGCAGGCCGATTTCGAGGAAGCGGGCGACGAGGACGTGATCCGCAAGGTGCTGGGCGATCTCACCGCAGCCAGCTGCGATGTCGACGAGGCGGCCGTGCGCGCCAAGCTGGCCGAATGCTCGATCGAGGCACGCCGCCAGTTGATCGACGGGGTCTAGGCCCATGCCGATGGCAGCGGACGAAATTGAAGGCATGATCAAGGATGCGCTGCCCGGCGCCGAGGTCGAGATGCGCGATCTTGCCGGGGATAACGATCACTGGGCGGCCAAGGTCATTGCCCCGCAATTCGCGGGAAAGAGCCGGGTTCAGCAGCACAAGCTGGTCTACGATGCGCTCGACGGGAAGATGGGCGGCGTGCTCCACGCCTTGCAACTGACCACCGAGGCTCCCAAGTGACGGCTCAACAGCCAAGCAATAGCGGTACAATCGACATGGCAGACACCAAAGAACGCATTTCCAGCATCGTGGGCGAGAACGAGGTCGTCCTGTTCATGAAGGGCACCCCCCTGTTCCCGCAGTGCGGCTTTTCCAGCCGCGCAGTGCACATCCTCGATCATTGCGGCGTGACCTACGAAAGCGTCGACGTGCTGCAGGACATGGAGATCCGCCAGGGCATCAAGGCCTATTCGGATTGGCCGACGATCCCGCAGCTTTACGTTAAGGGCGAATTCCTGGGCGGAAGCGATATCATGACCGAGATGTTCGAAGCCGGAGAACTCCAGCAGATGTTCACCGACAAGGGCGTCAAAACCGCCGATTAAGGGACGCGGCGGCTTTGACACTGAGAATTTTCGGGGAGGCGGGACCGGGAGACTTACGGTCCCGCCTCTTGACGAAAGTCAGGGATGTTCAGGCATATGCATCCCGCGTGCCAGTTTTCCGGATACGCCCCTCCCCGCCATTCCCGATGGTTAACACCGGCGTCGCCCCCATGGCGGGTGTAAGAATTTCCGACAGCTGGCCCGCCACCACGGCAATGCCCGCCCATGGCTGAGCACGCCGCAGGAAGCGGGTCCGCCCGCGAGCCGATCCCGGCCGCGACAGTGGTGATTTTTCGCCATGCGCCCGGCGGTGGGCCTCCGCAGATCTTGATGCAGGTGCGCAATCGCAGCCTCGCCTTTGCGGGTGGGATGGCGGTCTTCCCCGGCGGGCGCATCGACCCGAGCGACCGCGAGCTCGCGCAGAGCGCGGATTTTCCAGATCATGACGAGGCCGCCCATCGGATCGCGGCGATCCGCGAAACGCTGGAGGAAACCGGCCTGGTGCTGGGCCTTCGCGGTGCGATCGACGCCAGCCATGCCGCCCGCGCGCGTGCGATGCTGCTCGAAACGCAGGCCCTCGCCCCAATTCTCGCCGCGTTCGATTGGCGGCTGGCGCTGGACGATCTGGTGCCTTTCGCGCGCTGGTTTCCCAAGAACGAAAACCTGACCCGCGTGTTCGACACGCGGTTCTACCTTGCGGACCTCGGCACCGGCGCGGTGGAGATAGAGGTCGATGCAGGCGAGAACACACGCCTGTTCTGGACCGGTGCGCAAGACGCATTGGACGCGGCGGATCGCGGCGAGATAGAGGTGATCTTCCCCACCCGGCGCAATCTGGAGCGACTGGCGCAGTTCGGCAGCTTCGCCGATGCCCGCGCGCACGCACAGGCCACGCCCGTACGCACCATCGTGCCCTTTATCGAAGAGACGCCGCAGGGCCGCAGCCTGTGCATTCCGGACGACTGCGGCTACCCGGTAACCTCCGTACCGCTCGGCGACGTCAAACGCGGCTGAGCGTACCGGTATGGGCAACGGCGCGCATCAGGCGGCCCTGCCGTCCGGCTCCATTCTTCCCACGATGCAAAAAGCCCCGGCACCCACAAGGGCCCGGGGCTTTTTAATGGCGCGCCCGGAAGGATTCGAACCTCCGGCCCCCAGATTCGTAGTCTGGTGCTCTATCCAGCTGAGCTACGGGCGCGCGTGAGGCGCCGCACATAGGCAGGGTGCCCAGGCTTGGCAATGGTTTTGTCACGATTTTGGGGATTTGTTCGCATTCGGATCATCCATGCCCGAAAAAGCGTTCGGCCAGGCGGGTGTCGAGCGGGGGTTTGGCGAGCCCGGCGAGCTCTTCCGGGCCGAACCAGCGCCACGCACCGCCCTCACGCGAGACCGCCACCCCTTCCCATCGCGGGCACGTGAGCAGCAGGAGCAGGACCGGGCGCAAGCCGCCATCCTGCGGGGGCGGATCGGCTGCGAAACCGGCCTCCACCATCGCACCGGGATCGACCGAAAGGCCGCATTCCTCGGCAATCTCTCGCGCCAGTGCGTCCTGCGGGCTTTCTCCCGGTTCGATCTTGCCGCCGGGAAACTCCCACAATCCGGCATGGGCCTTACCCTCCGGCCGGCGATGCATCAGCCAGCGACCGCCCTCGTCCGGGCCGATCGCGGCGGCGACCACGGGAAGATATGTCGGAAGATTTTCCATGGCGATGCTCGATTTTACCGCAAGTTAACCGCGATCGGCGACAAGCGGCTCGAATGTATGTGCGTTGTGCGCATCCGGAATGCGATTTGCAACCTGGCCTGGGGGGTCACCGATGACACGCTTCCTGCAAAAGCTGGCCCGCGATCAGGCCGGGGCTACAGCGGTCGAATACGGCCTGATCCTCGCGCTGGTGTTCCTCGCGATGGTCGGTGCGATCGGCACCTTTTCCAACGAGGTCATCAAGACCTGGGACACGGTGACCGAAACATCGAAGCAAGCGGTCGAGCGGTCGTAAGCCCGCACGCTTAGCAAAATATCAACCCTTACTGGCTAGACCGGCCATAGCTCTCTCCTCAGGGACGCGGACGGAGCCGGGTAACGAAGACGAAAACAGGAGACCGATAATGAAGTTTTTCCGTGAATTGATGACCGACGATCAGGGCGCGACCGCCATTGAATATGGCCTCATCGCAGCCCTTATCGCCGTCGCCGCGATTACCGCGATGGGCAGCCTCGGCAACCAGCTGAGCAACACCTTCACGACCGTGTCGACCGACATGGGCGGCAAGAAGGCCAAGTAACCGACCTTCCCGCTCGAAAGAGTGAGAAACAGCGAAGCGGCGGGGAGCGATCCCCGCCGTTTTCGTTTGTGCGCGATGCGACAGCGCCGACTAGCGCCCGCGCACCACGATCTTGACCTGCTGCCCGGCGCGCAGGCCTTCGTTGCTGCCAAGCGCGTTGAGCACGCGGAAGCGCGCCTCCTGCCCGTTGCTGTACGCCATCCGGCGCGAAAGCGATGAGACCGTGTCGCCCGGCTGCACCGTCACCACGTCGATCTCGCGGGGCACGACCTGCGCGGCTTCGCTCGCGCTCAGACGACGGAACGAGTTGAACATCGGAGTGAAGGCGGAGGCTCGGCCCGCCGGCGTGATGGCCTGATAGTAATAGGTTTGCCCGCCGCCGAAATCATAGGCGAACACGGTCACATCGACCTGGTTGCCACCCGAGTTGGCGCGGCCGATGCCGTAGGCTGCCGGGATGCCGTTGACCGTGGTGGTCTGGATTTGCGGACTGATCTGCTGGCCCTGCCCGGAAAGCTGCTGGAAGGCGCGGCTGACGAACTGGCTCAGGCTGCCGCTCGATTGCGCCACCTTCAGCTCCGCCTGGCCCGACTGGCCATTGATCGTCACCTGCTGTGTGCCGTTGACGAGGTAGAAGCCCTGCGGCGCGGTGAAGGCGAAGCGCAGCTCGGGATGGATGAACTGCCGCCCCTCGACCACACCCTGCGCGGGATCGTCACCATAGGTCAGCCCGTCGATGTTGCGCAGGAACACCTCGCGGTTCAACGTCGTGCCGGGCTTGCCTGCTGCGAGAGCCGCGGCATCACGCACGCGGCTCGCCGGATCGGGGTGGGTCGATGCCCATTCGGGCAGGCTGGCATTGTCGCGGCCCTGCAATTGCGCGTCGAGCGCGGACTGCTGGGCAAGGCTGGCCAGAACCGTGCTCATCGCGCGCGGATCGTAGCCCGCATCGGACAGATAGCGCACGCCCAGAACATCGGCTTCGCGCTCCTGATTGCGGGAATAGCCAAGCGTCAGCAGTTGTGAGCCCTGCAACGCCGCGCGCCCCAGGGTCGAGCCAAGCTGGCTATCGCCGAGCAGGATGCCCGAAAGGATCGCGAGGCCTGCGCCGGCGAGCGAGTTCTGCTGCTGCGTCTGCTGGCGGCGCTGCGCATGGCGCGCGGCGACGTGGCCGACCTCATGCCCCAGCACGGCGGCCAGTTCCGCCTCGTTGTTCATCAGCGTGACCAGCTGGCGGGTGGTGTACACATAACCGCCGGTGGTCGCGAAGGCGTTGTTGACCGAGCTGTTGAGCAGCGACACCGTAAATGCGCCCTGGTTGCTGGCCAGCCCCGATTGCACGGCAATGCGCTGACCCACATTGGTTACATAGGCGGCTGTGTTGCCCTGCATCGCTCCGCCGAATTCGCTGAGGATCTGCGTATGATACTCGCGCCCCTGCTGCTCCTCGCTGGGAGTGATCGGCGTGTCGGGTGACGGAATGGGCGCGCCGCCCACGGCAGCGCAGCCGGTCAGCCCCACGGCAAGCGCGACGGGCGAAACGATGGACAAGATCTTGCGGCGGCTCATGGTGGCTCTCTCCCCTGAAACGGCGGCGAGCGCGCACAACGCGCCGCTCGCGGTCTGGCACCTCAACAGGCCAGCCCGCGACACGGTTCCCGGTTTGCGATGTTTCGCCGGGCGTCAGGCGCCGATGGCGAGGTACCGATCGGCGCGCTGGTTCTGCAGGGCCGCGACGTCCTTGCCCGCAAGCTGGCTCAGCTCATCGTCGATCGTGTCGGCGAGATAGCGGATCGCGAGTTCCGGATCGCGGTGCGCCCCGCCGACGGGCTCGGGCACGATCCGGTCAATTACGCCCAGCTCCTTCAGATCCTGCGCGGTCACCTTCATCGCCTCGGCTGCGTCCGGCGCCTTTTCCGCGGTCCGCCACAGGATCGAGGCGCAGCCTTCGGGCGAGATGACCGAATAAACCGCGTGTTCCAGCATCAGCACGCGCTCGGCACTGGCCAGCGCCACCGCCCCACCCGAGCCACCCTCGCCCACGATCGTCGCAACCATCGGTACCGGCAGCGCAAGGCACGCCTCGGTCGAGCGGGCGATGGCCTCTGCCTGGCCGCGTTCTTCCGCTTCAATGCCGGGGAACGCGCCCGAGGTATCGACCAGCGTGACCACCGGCAGGCCGAAACGTCCGGCAAGATCCATCAGGCGGATCGCCTTGCGATAGCCTTCCGGCTTGCCCATCCCGAAATTGTGCCGCAGCCGCGTTTGCGTATCGTGGCCCTTTTCGTGCCCGATCAGCATTACCTGCCGCCCGCGCAGCGTGGCAAATCCGCCCAGGATCGCCTCGTCCTCGCCGAAATAGCGATCCCCGCCCAACGGCATGAAATCGGTAAAGGCGTGCAGCAGGTAATCGCGGAAATGCGGCCGCTGCGGATGCCGCGCGACCTGCGTTTTCTGCCACGGCGAAAGCGAGGCGTAGATATCCTTGAGCAACTGGGCGCTCTTGGCTTCCAGCTTGGCGAGCTCGTCGCCCATGTCGATCTGGTCGCCCGCATTGGCAGCGCGCAAATCGGCAATCTGCGCCTGCAGCTGGGCCACGGGCTTTTCGAAGTCCAGAAAAGTCAGCATCATTTTGCGCTATCGGGCTGTTGCCCGCTGCGCAAGCGCCCATGCTGCGCAAGCGGGTGTCTTTCGTTGACAAGCGTGACCAGCCGCGCGGCTTCTACATGGGTGTAGATCTGCGTCGTGGCGATATCCGCATGGCCGAGCAGGGTCTGCAAGGCGCGAAGATCCGCACCCCCTTCCAGCAGGTGCGTGGCAAAGGCATGGCGCAAAACATGCGGGCTGACCTTGGCGGGCGGCAGGCCTGCACGCTCTGCCAGGGCCTTGATCATTTGATACAGCCGGATGCGGGTGAGGTGGCTGGCGCGCGAGGGAAACAGCCACGGCGACCCCTCGGGCCGAACCGCCAGCCAGCGCGAAATCGCGGCGCGCGCGCGCGTGCCCAGCGGAACCAGCCGTTCCTTCCCGCCCTTGCCGGTGATGGTGAGGAACGGCGCATCGCGCGGCACCGCGTTGAGCGGCAGTGCGACCAGCTCTGTCGCCCGCAGGCCCGAGCCGTAGAGCAGTTCCAGCATCGCCAGCAGGCGCAGCGCGCCCGGACCGCCGTCCTCCGCCTCGCCCTCCGCCTGTGCGAACAGCGCGGCGATCTGATCGTGATCGAGCACCTTGGGCAGGTTGCGCCGCGGCGCCGGACGCGGCAGCGCGGCGGAGGGATTGTCGCCCCGCAGCCCCTCGTCTTCCAGAAAGGCAAAGAACTGGCGCAGGGCGGAGCTCTTGCGCGCGATGGTCGCCGGGGCGAGCGTGGACCACGCCTCTCCCAGCCGTGACAGCGAGGCGCGCGGCGCATCCTCCAGCGGGCCGACCAGCTGGGCAGCGCCCTCCAGATCGCGGCGATAGGCGGCCAGCGTGTTGGCCGCGGCCCCGCGATCGACCGCCAGTGCCGCCAGGAAATCCTCGATCGTCCGGTCAGCCATGGCCTAGCTGCGCGCGATCGCCTCCGCCGCGATCATGCGGGCTTCGGCCTCCATGCCGCTTTGGCGCAAGGCGGAAACGATGTGGTAGAGGTGGCGCGGGGTCATCCGGCTCCAGTCGTCGCCCTGCATCCCCAACCCCATCAGGAACGTGACGAGCGCGGCATTCTGCACTTCGCCCGCGCGCGAGATCATCCTGCTCCACCGGGTTTCACGGCCCAGATCGAGGTCGAGCTCACGGTTCCAGCTGTTTCGCGTTCCGCTGGAAATGCGGCCCAGCCCGGCCAGCCCGGCCACAAGGAAGGCAGTCCGCGTCTTGCCCGCACTTTCGTCGCCATCGCGAAAATCGTCGATCGCGCCGGTGGAAATATTGCCTGCCGCATCGGGCAGGCCGACCGCCAGCAGGCCCCAGGCCGGATCGCCTTCTTCCACCACATCGCGCCAGCGGGCAGCGTCCAGATCCAGCCCGGCGGTCAGCATGGAGGCGATCAGCGGCGCCGCGTCGGCAGCGAACTGGTCGTTCGCGGGAATGCGCGCAGCGGCATAGGCGGTCAGCACCTGCCGGTCGTAGGGAATGGAGGCCCCGTCGCCCCACAGCGCGCGGATCGC
This sequence comes from Erythrobacter sp., assembly GCA_009993635.1. GTDB lineage: Bacteria > Pseudomonadota > Alphaproteobacteria > Sphingomonadales > Sphingomonadaceae > Alteriqipengyuania. The sequence continues at coordinate 567,835 of JAACTC010000005.1, forward strand.
GGCCACGCGCAAGGCCGGGTCGCTATCGACATAGGCGATCCGCAGCTGCGCGGCATCGGTGCCGACGGTTCCTTCGGTGCCGCTGGCGGCATAGGCCATCGAATAGAGATCGATCAGTGCCTGGGCGGAGAAGATACCCTCGCGCGCCGCGCGGCGGGCGCCGTCCACCCTCAGCGCGAGCGGCAGCGAAGGCAGCGACGCGGCGGTACGCTGGTAATAAGGGCCGGCGTCGTCGATCAGCCGGTCGGGAATTTCGATGCCAAGCGCACTCGCCAGGCCATACCGCCACGGCGTCAGCTCATCGACGTCGTCCCATTCGATATTGACCGAGTTGTTGCCCAGCCCTGCGGCTCCGGCGAACCGCTGCGCCAGCAGCACATCGATAGGATCGGGCCCGCCTTCGCGTTCGCGCATCCGCAGCAGCTCGTTGCGCGAACGCGCCGCTTCGCCGCCGTACGCGCTGCAGATCAGGCGCAGCATCTGCCATTCGGAATCGTCGCGATAGCCGCCACGCAGCACCGCCAGCGGACACGCGCCGACGATATCGCCGGTGGCGATATAGGCGTCGATCGCCGCGTTCGCGAGGCGCGCGTTCCACGCATCGATATCGACATCCTGCGCGATCGCGCGCGCGGCGCTGAATTCGCCCATGCGGTTAAGCAGCTGGGCGCGAAGCCCGGCAAACTCCGGCCCGCTCATCCCTTCGGGCGGCGCCAGGCGGCTGGCCAGCGCACGGCGCAGCGCAATGTGGCCCCACCGCGAGACGAGGCGACCCTGCGTACCGGTCAGCGAAGCGCGCACCAGCGATTGCGGCTGGCGGGCGAGCGAATTGGCAGGCAGGCCGCCCTCGTCCTCTGCCAGGATGCCCACACGCGTGGTCGCGCGGCGTTGCGCAGGCGGAATGTCGAACTTGGGTTTCAGGCCCAGCAGCTCGTCCAGCTCGTCCGTATCGAGTGCTTCGAGCTCTTCCAGCGTAGGCAGGCGACCGCCGCCCGCGCTCGACGAGCCGCTCGAATCTGCCGATCTACTCTCCGCGCTTTCGCCATCCGCGCCGGATGACTCGCCATCGGTTCCGCTGGCGGAGCCGCCATCCGTGGGCGCTGGCGCAGGGGTCGGAGCGGGCGCAGGTGCCGGGCTGGGCGCAGGCGTGGCAATGCCCGGCGGCAGCAGCGACTGCGGGTTGCTACCGGCCCACGCCAGCGGCGGAGCCAGTGCAACCACCGCAACGCCTGCCGACAGGGCGATCTTCCAGCGCGCGATCATCAGGCGGCCTCCGCCGGAAAATCGACCGACTGCGCAATCGGGCGCAGCGGTTCCTCGCCGCCATCCCACCATGCCCAGCCAAGAATGGCGAACAGCACGGCCGCACCGATTGCGATGCGCTGCCGCACCTTTCTGGAGATCTCTATCTGCACGCGCTTCGATACCCTTTGTTGCCTTCGCCCTAGCCCATCTCTACGCCGCCGAGCAATGGAGGCCGTGCACTCTCCCGATGCCATCGCCCGGATAGAGGCGCTGGGCAAGCGGCTCGACCGCCCGATCGTGCTCGTCGGCTTGATGGGCGCGGGCAAATCGACCGTGGGCCGGCGGCTCGCCGCACTGCTCGGCCGCAGCTTCGTCGATAGCGACGATGCCATCGAAGAGGCCGCCCGCCTTTCCATCGCGGAAATCTTCAGCGAGTTCGGCGAAGACTATTTTCGCGACGGTGAACGGCGCGTGATCGCGCGGCTGATCGAAGAAAAACACGGCGTGATCGCCACCGGGGGCGGCGCTTTCGTCAATGCCGAAACCCGCGCGCTGATCCTCGACCAGGCGGTGGCCGTGTGGATCGATTGCGACATCGCGACGCTGGTGGAACGCACCGGCCGGCGCGAGCATCGCCCGCTGCTGCGCGATGGCGACCCCGAGGCGATCCTCAGTCGCCTGATGCAGGAACGCACGCCCCATTATGCGCAGGCCCATGTCCGGGTAGAGGGGCAGAAGGGGCCGCACAATCGCGCGGCGTGGGCGATTATCGAAGGGATCGAGCAATGGCTGACATAGACGTCGCGCTGGCGGGGCGAAGCTATCGGGTGAAGGTGGGCGCGGGCCTGCTCGACCGGGTGCATGCAGAGGCGCACGCCTTCCTCGATCCCTATGGCAAACGCGCCGTCCCTGTGGTGGCCGACGAGAACGCACGCCGCCTGCTGGGCGAACGCCTGCAGGCATCGCTGCGCTCGGCAGGGCATGCGATCGACTGGTACGAAGTCACCCCAGGCGAAGGCTCGAAAAGCTGGGCGGAGCTGGAGCGGCTGACCGACTGGCTGCTCGACCGCGGCATCACCCGCTCCGATCATGTCTTCGCGCTGGGTGGCGGCGTGGTCGGCGACCTTGTCGGCTTCGCCTGTGCGATCCTGAAGCGCGGCTGTGGCTTCGTGCAACTGCCCACCACCTTGCTGGCGCAGGTCGATTCGAGCGTCGGCGGGAAAACCGCCATCAATGCGAGCGCGGGCAAGAACCTGATCGGTGCGTTTCACCAGCCTGCGCTGGTGCTTGCCGATACCGGCTGCCTCGCCACCCTGCCCCAGCGCGAGATGCGCGCCGGACTGGCCGAGGTGTTCAAGTACGGCCTGCTGGGCGACGCCGGTTTCTTCGCCCGGGTCGACAAGGACAGTCCTGCAATCCTCGGCTGCGACGATGACACGCTCGAACCCGTTATCGCGCATTGCGTAGGCATGAAGGCACGGATCGTCGCCGATGACGAGCGCGAGACGAAAGACGCCCGCGCGCTGCTCAATTTCGGCCACACCTTCGGCCATGCGCTGGAGGCCGAAACGGGCTTTTCCGACAGATTGCTGCATGGCGAGGCGGTTGCGCTGGGCATGGTGCTCGCGGCAAGGTTCTCGGCACGGCGCGGGCTGATTTCGCTAGCCGATGCCGAACGCGTGGCGAATGCCCTTGCGCGCGCAGGCCTGCCGACCGAGATCGCCGCGCTGGGCCTCGATTGCGACGGCACCACCCTCGCCCACCATATGCGCAACGACAAGAAAGCCGAAGCGAGCACCGTGCCCTTCATCCTGCTACGCAGCCTTGGCGAAGCGTTCGTGGCGCGCGATGTCGATCTGGCGGACGTCGCAGCTTTCATGGACGAGCAGTTGCGGGCGCATTGAGGCAGCGGCGATGGCGACGGTGATCATCCTCAACGGCGTCAGCAGCGTCGGCAAGACCACCCTGGCGAAAGCGATCCAGCAGGCTGCGTCCCGCGATTTCCTGCATATTTCGATGGATGGGTTCATTGCCATGCTGCCCGATGGCCGCGAGTTCGCGCCCGACTGGTTTCCGGTAGAGCATGGCGAAGCGGAGGGCAGACGAGCGGTCGCGATTTCCAACGGCCCTCTGGGCGCGAAGCTGCTCGCCACAATGCGCCAGACCATTGCCGATCTCGCGGACAAGGGCTTCGATCTCGTGGTGGACGAGGTTTGCAAGGCACCCGCGATCACCGACTATCGGCAGCGGCTCGCGGGACACGGGGTGCATGTGGTGAAGGTTGCCGCCGATCTCGCCGAGGTCGAGCGCCGCGAACGAGAACGAGGCGATCGGCTGATCGGACTGGCGCGCGAACAAGCCGGGTACCTGCATGATGGGATCGAGTACGATCAGGTGGTCGATACTGGCGCGCGCCCAGCGGAAGAATTCGCTCAGGAAATCCTCGGCGCGCTCGCCTAGCTGCTCCGCAATCGCGAGAGTTAATGCGGCTAGAACAGCCGCGATCCGTCGGGCACCGGCTTGTCGGGCGCAAACAGCACGACCTCGCCCGCCTCATCCGCGAAGCCCAGCGTCAGCACCTCGGACATGGCGGGGCCGATCTGGCGCGGCGGGAAGTTGACCACCGCCGCGACCTGCCGACCGACCAGCTCTTCACGCAAATAATTCGCGGTGATCTGCGCGCTGGTTTTCTTCACGCCGATGGCCGGGCCAAAGTCGATTTCCAGCCTGTAGGCAGGCTTGCGCGCCTCGGGAAATTCATGCGCGGCGACCACCGTGCCGATGCGGATATCGACCTTGAGGAATTGGTCGAAGGTGGTCTCGTCGGCTGCGGGCGCATCGGGTTCATGCGAGAGGTGCATCAGTCGGTAACTTCCAGCAGCATCATGCCATCCCAGCCCTTGTCGCCCACGGTCTGCAACGCAGTCCCCTGCAGGCGCGGATGCCGTGCCACGTAATCGTACAGTTGGCGCGAGGCGCGCGCAGACTGATCGTGCGGATCGAGCACCGCGCCGTCGCGCACGACATTATCGACGATGATGAGCATGCCCGTGCGCCCCAGCCGAATCGCATGATCGACGTAATGCGCGTTATTGACCTTGTCCGCGTCGATGAACGCGAGATCGTAGGGTCCGTCGAGCGTGGTGAGAGTGTCGAGCGCAGGCCCGGTCACTACGTCCACACGACTTTCCAGCCCAGCGCCGGCAATATTTGCGCGAGCAACCTCTGCAAAAGCGGGGTCGAGTTCCAGCGTGGTGATATCGCCGCCCGCGCCAACCCCGCGCGCAAGGTGGATTGTGGAATAACCCCCCAGCGTGCCGACTTCCAGCACGCGCCGCGCGCCCGAAATCTTGGCGATCAACGCAAGAAATCGCCCCTGCGGCGCCGACACCGCAATGTCTGGCAGGCCATGCTCCGCGCTGTTGGTCAGGCAAGCTTGCAGCGCAGGATCGTCAGCCAGCAGGGTGCTGCCGATCAGTGCGTCGACCGCAGTCCAGCCATCCTGCCCACCCATCACTCCAGCTCCAGGATCACCTCGTCGACCGCCAGGCTGTCGCCTTCGGCAGCATTGATGGAAGAGATCGTGCCTTCCTTTTCGGCGCGCAGGATGTTTTCCATCTTCATCGCCTCCACCGTCGCCAGCGGCTGGCCCGGCTGGACCTCGTCCCCCTCGGCCACGTGCAGCTTCACCAGCAGGCCCGGCATCGGGCAGATCAGCATCTTGGAAAGGTCGGGCGGCTCCTTCTCGATCATGTGATCGAGCAGCGGCGCGAGGCGTGCGGGGATCGCGAGGCCCTTGTGCGTACGGCCGCGCGTGGTCAGCGCCCAGATCGCGCTGCTTTCGCGGCGCAGCTGAATGGCCAGATTCTCGCCATTGCCGCTGGCCGCGGCGAGGACCATTCCCGGCTGCCAGTCGGTCGTCCCGGCGATCCATTCGCCGTCGACGGTCGCGCCGCCCTCGCCCAGCTCCACCTCGAACTTGCGCCCGTCCATCTTGACGAGCCAGTCCGACGGCACCTTGGGCGCGCCGTCCAGCCGCCCTGAAATCTGCCCCTCATGCGCCATCAGCGAACATTGCGCCCCCGCGATCAGCGCCGCGACCAGTCGCAGGCGGGGCTCGTCCACTGCCGCGCCCTGGAAACCGTCGGGATATTCCTCGGCAATGAAGCCGGTGGTCAACTCGCCCGAGCGGAAACGCGGGTGCTGCATGATCGCGCTGAGGAAGTCGATATTGTGCCCCGGCCCCTCCACGCGGAACGCGTCGAGCGCCTCCACCTGCAGGTCCGCGGCGCCGTCGCGCGTGGGGGCCCAGGTGATCAGCTTGGCGATCATCGGATCGTAGAAGATCGAGACTTCGCCGCCTTCGAACACGCCATCGTCGACGCGCACGCCGCCGCCGCCGGTTTCGAACCCGCGCCGTCCGGCAGGGCCGCTATCGCCGGTCCAGCCCGGTACCGGGGGTTCGTAGCGGACCAGCCGCCCGATGCTGGGCAGGAAGTTGCGATACGGGTCTTCGGCATATACGCGCGTTTCGATCGACCAGCCGTCGATTTTGATGTCGTCCTGCTTCATGGGCAGTTCTTCGCCCGCCGCCACGCGGATCATCCACTCGACCAGATCGACCCCGGTGATTGCCTCGGTCACCGGGTGTTCCACCTGCAGGCGGGTGTTCATTTCGAGGAAGTAGAAGCTTTCGCCCGTCTTGTCCGCGCCGCTGACGATCAGCTCGACCGTGCCTGCCGAATGGTAGCCCACCGCTTTCGACAGCGCGACCGCCTGCTCGCCCATGGCTTTACGCATTTCGGGCGTGACGAAGGGCGACGGCGCTTCCTCGACCACCTTCTGATGGCGGCGCTGGATCGAGCACTCACGCTCGTTCAGATAGAGCGTGTTGCCCTGCCGGTCGGCCAGAATCTGGATTTCGATGTGGCGCGGGTCTTCGATGAATTTCTCGATGAACACGCGGTCATCGCCGAAGGAATTCAGGCCTTCGCGCTTGGTCGCCTCGAACCCTTCCTCGACATCCTTGTCGTTCCAGGCGAGCCGCATGCCCTTGCCGCCGCCACCGGCGGACGCCTTCATCATCACCGGATAGCCGATGTCGTTGGCGACCTGCAGCGCGTCCTGCGTGGTGTCGATCGCGTCCTTCGAACCGGGCACCACGTTGACGCCCGCTTCCTTGGCCAGCTTCTTCGATTCGATTTTGTCGCCCATCGCGGCGATCGCGCTGGCGGGCGGGCCGATGAAGACGATCCCTTCCTTGTCCAACGCTTCGACGAAGCTCGCCCGTTCGGACAGGAAGCCGTAGCCAGGGTGAACCGCCTCGGCCCCGGTCTGCTTACACGCCTCAATGATCTTGTCTGCCAGCAGGTAGCTTTCGGCGGCAGGCGGCGGCCCGATATGCACCGCCTCGTCCGCCATCTTGACGAACGGCGCACGCGCATCGGCATCGGAATAGACCGCCACAGTGGCGATCCCCATGCGCTGGCAGGTCTGGATAACGCGGCAGGCGATCTCGCCGCGGTTGGCAATCAGGATTTTCTTGAACATCAATTGGGCCAGTCGATCAGTTCACGGAGTTTTTCGGTACGTTCGCGGGTCAGGCGCGCCTTGCAGCCGCTGACCAGCATCGGCTCCATCGAGCCGCCACGCGCAAGATAGCCTTCGCTGCGGCAATGCGTGTCGCGGTAGACGAGCCACGCGCGCTGCGCGGTAAGCAGCGTCTGGAAATAGCCGGGGCGACCGTCGTCGAGCGCACTGTCTGTGTCGAGCCGCTTCATCTCGGCCGAGGCTTCCTTCCACACCGCGTTCAGTTTGCGGTCGGCCGCCTGGTAATCGCGTCCGGCGCAGATGTTCATCGCCATCTGCGTCATCGGATCTTCGCAATCGACCTTCGGCTCGGCGGCCTGCGGGCTCGAAAGCAGCAGCATTGCGGTCAGGATCATCGGTCCCTCTCCTCTTGGTTGGCATCCGCATAGCCGATTAACGCACGAGCGTAAGCCCCTGTGCCCCGGCGTTCCCCCTCACCGTCGATCAGGCTTCGCATGGCCTCCGCGAGGCACCGGATATTGGCCCGCGAGAGCTTGCTCAACGGCGAGACGTAGATGCCGATAGTGAACAGGATCGCGCCCGTTTCAGGCAGGCGGCGCAGCGTCTGGCGTTCGGAGCGGACGAACAGCGTTTCGCCTGCGTTGTCCGGGGTGACATGGGCGAAGGCCTGTTTGGGCGGCTGCGCGATCCAGCGCATGGCGGGCGTGGCGGCGATGAACCAGTTGCAGCGACCGTAGATCGCGCCCGGCTTCAGCTTGGCCATGAAGTGATCGACCCCGCTCGCCAGCTGTTCCTCGTATCCCTGGATCGGCGCGTGGAGCGCGCGCAGCGGCAGGCCCATCTTTTCGGCAGGCGTCCAGTCGGATGGCCACGCGACCGCCGCGCCGACGAGGCGGTACTGATCTTCTTTCGGGCGACGGATCAGCAGGCACATATCTTCGTGATGCGCGCGCGCCGCGCCGGGCAGCCCGCCGTCGACGCCCAGCATCGCGGCAAGCTCCACACCGGGCGCATCGCCTTCGAGCGACAGCTGAATGCCTTCGGGGAAAGCGGCAAATCCCTCTGCCCGTGCAGCAAGATCCGGCGCGGGCTGCAGCCACTCCCCCTCGCCGAGTTTCGCCAGCCCCATCTTGAGCACGCCGCCGCCGCGCGCACGCGGCAGCAGATCGTCCACGCTGAAGCCAAGCACGCTAATGGCAGATCACTCCGCCGATCCCCTTTGGATCCGCTTGATCGTGATGACGGCCCAGATCGCATAGGCGGCTATCGCCAGCAGATTGACCCAGCCGGACCAGATCTGCGACCGATAGCGGCAATCGCTGATCGCGGCGTTGCTTTCGATATCCCAGCCCGCGCCAAAGCCGCAGCGCAGAAACAGTCCACCCTGAACCAGCGCGATCACAAGCCAGAACAGCAGGGTGAAGACGATCGGGCGCTTGCTCATGGGATACTCGCTTAGCCTGCACAGGGGACGGTGAAGCCCCACTCCTCGTCCAGATCATATTCGGTCGGAAACAGGAACTGGAGCACCTGCGGGGTGAGGATGTGATAGGCGGTCGCGTGGGTCAGATCGCCGCGCGGCAGAAGGCAGCCCTGCCCGCCTGCGGCTGCCGCAACCAGCCGCACGCCCTTTTCGGTCATCGGCCCCTCGTTGGAATAGCTGAGCAGGATCGGCCCACGCATCTGCCCGTCTTTCACCCGCGACGCAGCCGACTTGCCCAGTGCAACATCGTGCCACCAAAGGCTCGCGTTGATGGCAGCGTATTTGTCGAACAGGTCGGGCTCGACCAGCCAGGTCTCGGCGATGAACAGCCCGGCGAGCGATTCCCCCATCACTGCGTCGTCGCCGCTGGTACGGTAATTCGCTTCGACCAGCGGCTTCACGGTATCGCGGATGAAAGCGCGGAATTCTGCGGCATCGCCTGCGGTGGGGAAAGCCTCCTGCTCCTCCGCATTGCCCCTGTCGCCGATCAGCTCCGCACGGCGATCATCGGTCTGGATGCCGACCACGATCACCGGCTGCGAGCGCCCCCACAGCGCATTGAGCGCGGTGGTGCCGGTAACGTGAAGGAAGTCCTGATTTAGTCCGCCGTCGATCAGGTAGAGCACCGGATACGTCTCATCGCCCTGCGCATAGCCATCGGGCAGATAGACATTGACCTGCCGCTGATCGCCATCGGCATAATCGACCAGATAGGTGGTGCCGATGGTGATCGGCGCGGTATGCGGCTGCGTGCCCTCTTCCGCCAGCAATGGCGTCGGCAGCAGTAAGGCGGAAACCGCTAGCAGGATTCTCATTTCGTTAGCTCCAAGAACTTGGCTCTAATTCGCGTCGCTATCGTCACGCCTTTTAACCCTGAACAAGTTCAAGGCAGTCGCGAAAGAGAGCATCATCGCGACTGGGAAGGTGATAAATGTCGGAATCAGCATAAAACATTCGAACTCATCGCCATACCAGTCGCACGAGTTCGCGCCGATAGACCAATAAAAAATAAGCCATGACAGGCCGCAAAGCATAAGTAGCAGAGCTGATTTAAGTAGCCTCACTCCGCAGGCTCGCTTACCGTGTACGCCTCGCCGATAGCGCGGCGCATCGGCTCCTCGCCCTGCAACGGGGTCAGCCCCAGCTTGGCGAACAGCGCGCCGTCGCTGTCGTCGCCCGCATTGGGCGCGGTCAGCAGCTTGTCGCCGGTGAAGATCGAGTTCGCGCCCGCCAGGAAGCACAGCGCCTGCGTCGCCTCGGACATGGACTCGCGGCCCGCGCTGAGGCGCACCATGCTCAGCGGCATGGTGATCCGCGCAACCGCCACGGTACGGACGAATTCGATATCGTCGATCTTGGCGAGCGGCGTGTCCGCCAGCATATCGCCCAGCACCGTGCCCTTGACCGGGACCAGCGCATTGACCGGCACGCTTTCGGGATGCTTTTCCAGCGTGGCGAGCGTGTGGACGAAGCCGACGCGATCCTCGCGCGTCTCGCCCATGCCCACGATCCCGCCGGAACACACGTTGATGCCAGCATCGCGTACGTTCTGCAGCGTATCGAGCCGGTCCTGATAATTGCGGGTCGAGATCACCCGCTCGTAATATTCCGGGCCGGTGTCGACGTTGTGGTTGTAGTAATCGAGCCCCGCCTCTTTCAGCATGTCCGCCTGCTGCGGCGTCAACATGCCCAGCGTCATGCAGGTCTCCAGCCCCATGTCGCGCACGCCCTTCACGATCTCGATGATCGCGGGCATGTCGCGGTCCTTGGGGTTGCGCCACGCGGCACCCATGCAGAACCGCTGGCTGCCTGCATCCTTCGCCTGCGCCGCGGTTTGCAGCACGGCGCGCACATCCATCAGCTTGGTCGCCGCAACCCCGCTATCGGCCTTCACCGACTGCGAGCAGTAGCCGCAATCCTCCGGGCACCCGCCGGTCTTGATGGAGAGCAGCGTGCACAGCTGGACCTGTTCGGGCGGATGGTTCTCGCGGTGAACGCTTGCGGCCTGAAACAGTAGCTCGGTGAAGGGAAGGTCGAAAAGGGCCGCGATTTCCTCGCGGGTCCAGTCGGTGCGGATTTCAGTCATTGTTTTCCTCGACGCGCATGAGCCGTACTATCAAGGCGATCATGCCTGCGATTGAAGCGATTGGAAGAGCAAGAGCGAGATAGTCGAACAAAGTCCAACCTCCGTCGCAAACGGCACCATGATGCGGATTGCAGGATGTTAGAGTCCAAAATACCAATACCGTCAGGTTCAGAACGGCAAGGCCGGCTCCTAGAGCAAAGCAATCGAGCTTTTGCTTGCCTGTCAACGCTGTCCTATCGCTGAAGCTCACCCCTCCATCTCCCTAACCTCGTCACCCCCGCGAAGGCGGGGGTCCCGCTTATTTCCGCCCGCTGCCGAAGAGGAAGCGGGACCCCGGATCAAGTCCGGGGTGACGACGGGAGGGAGTGTCACTCCGCCGCCCCTCAGCCCACTTCGGCCAAGGCCTGCTCAAGGTCGGCCTTGATATCCTCGACATTCTCGATCCCGACCGACACGCGCACCACGTCGGGCCCCGCGCCCGCCGCGATCAGTTCGGTTTCGCCGAGCTGGCTGTGCGTGGTCGAGGCGGGGTGGATGATGAGCGAGCGGGTGTCGCCGATATTCGCGAGGTGGCTGAACAGCTTCACGTTGGAGACCAGCGCCGTCCCTGCATCGTATCCGCCCTTCAGGCCGAAGGTGAACACCGCGCCGCCGCGCCCGCCGAGGTATTTCTTCGCGAGGCTGTGATACTCGCTGTCGGGCAATCCGGCGTAGGAGACCCAGGCCACCTTCTCGTGCCCCTTGAGCCATTCGGCCAGATCGCGCGCATTCTCGCAATGGCGGTCCATCCGCAGGTGCAGCGTTTCCATGCCGGTCAGCGCGAGGAAGGCGTTCATCGGGGCGAGCGCCGGGCCAAGGTCGCGCAGGCCGAGCACGCGGCAGGCGATGATGAAGGCGATCGGGCCGACCGGTTCCAGCGCATCGACCAGCACCGCGCCGTGGTAAGACCCGTTGGGCCGGGTGAGCGAGGCGAACTTGTCGCCCTGCGCCTTCCAGTCGAACTTGCCGCTGTCGACGATCACGCCGCCGATGGCATTGCCATGCCCGTTGAGGAACTCGGGGAATGGGTGACGATATCCGCGCCGAAATCGAACGGCTTGCACAGCGCAGGGCTGGCCATGGTGTTGTCCACGATCAGCGGCACGCCGCCCGCGTGCGCCACGTCGGCAATCGCGGAAATATCGCTGACCACGCCGCCCGGATTGGCGAGGCTTTCGATGAAGACGCAGCGCGTCTTGTCATCCATCGCGGCGCGCACATTCTCAGGGTCGTCGGCATCGACAAAGCGGGTTTCCCAGCCGAACTTGAGGAACGCTTCGCCCATCTGGTTGAGCGATCCGCCATACAGCTTCTTGGCCGCCACGATGTTGCAGCCCGGCTCCATCAGCGTGTGGAACGCGATCAGCTGCGCGGCATGGCCCGAACCCACGGCCAGCGCCCCCACGCCGCCTTCCATCGCCGCGATCTTCTTCTCGAGCGCGTCGTTGGTCGGGTTCATGATCCGCGAATAGATGTTCCCGAATTCCGACAGCGAGAACAGGTTGGCCGCGTGCTCCGGGCTGTCGAACACGTAGCTCGCCGTCTGGTAGATCGGCGTGATGCGCGCATTCGTGGTCGGATCGGGCTCGCACCCGGCGTGGACGGCGAGCGTTTCGGGGTGGAGTTCGGTCATCGGGGGGAGTCCGTTTGGTTGGTGTGGGGGTGGAGGTCTGTTGCCGTTTGAAGGGGTGATTGGAGAGTCAGTCAGTGCGGATTTCTGTCAATGATCGCCCCCAGCAGTTGCGGATCTGGAAATCCGGCGAACGAACCAAAAGCAGAATGGAAGACCGATTATGGCAGCAATGGCACCGTGGAAAACGAGCTCGAACCAGAAGCGTGCATCGCTATCCCACGAGATGATGTCCCAGTCGTAAAGGTATGGCCAAAGGAACCCGTAAGCGAGCGTGATCAGCAGATTTGCAGCGATAAAGATCGCCAATCCGAGAGCGATGAGCCTGGTCATTCCGCCACCTCCCCTACCTCGTCACCCCCGCGCAGGCGGGGGTCCCGCTTCTCTTCGAAAGACACACAAGAAGAAGCGGGACCCCGGATCAAGTCCGGGGTGACGGGTGAGTGGAAACTCACTCCGCCGCCTCGTCCATCTCGTCGTCGGGCGGGGGCATGTTGTGCCCCAACAGCCGCAGCATATCCGCCGCGCATTCGACCACGTTGCTGCCGGGGCCGTAGATGCCCTGCACACCTGCGTCGCGCAGGAACTGGTAGTCGCTTTGCGGGATCACGCCACCGGCGGTCACCTTGATGTCGGCGCGGCCTGCGTCCTTCAGCAGGCGGATCAGCTCGGGGATCAGCGTCTTGTGGCCTGCCGCCAGCGAGGACGCGCCGATCGCGTCGACGCCCTCGGCCAGCGCCATTTCGAGCGTTTCCTGAGGGGTCTGGAAGAGCGGGCCGGAAAGCACATCGAAGCCCATGTCGGCAAAGGCGCTGGCGATCACGTTGGCACCGCGATCGTGCCCGTCCTGGCCCATCTTGGCGACCATGATTTTCGGCTTTCGGCCCAGCCGCTGCGCCACCGCATCGACGCCCTGCACCACCTGCGCATAGCGATCATCATCGGCGTAGGCCTTCGCGTAGATGCCCTTCACCGGGGTCGGCTTGGTGTCGTAGCGCCCAAACACATCTTCCATCGCACTGGAAATCTCGCCCAGCGTTGCATCGTGGCGTGCAGCTTCCACCGCTAGCGCCAGCAGGTTGCCCTCGCTCTGCGCCGCACCCCTCGCCAGCGCGTCGAGCGCGGCCTGGCACGCCATGTCGTCCCGTTCGCTGCGCACCGCCTTCAACCGCTCGATCTGCGACTGGCGGACCTTGTGGTTGTCGATATCGAGCGTGTCGATCTCGTCTTCGTGCTCGCGCCGGTACTTGTTGACGCCGACGATCACCGTCTCGCCCCGGTCCACGCTCGCCTGCTTGGCGGCGGCGGCTTCCTCGATCTGCGCCTTGGGCTTTCCGCTGGCGACATAAGCGGTCATCCCGCCTGCGGCCTCCACCTCGTCCAGCATCGCCTTGGCCTTATCGACCAGCGCGGCGGTGAGGCTTTCGATGTAATAGCTGCCGCCCAGCGGATCGGCGACGTTGGTGATGCCGGTTTCCTCCTGGATCACCAGCTGCGTGTTGCGCGCGATGCGGGCGGAAAAATCGGTCGGCAGCGCGATGGCTTCGTCCAGCGCGTTGGTGTGGAGCGACTGCGTGCCGCCCAGCACCGCCGCCATCGCCTCTATCGTGGTGCGGATGACGTTGTTGTACGGGTCCTGCTCCTGCAGGGACACACCGCTGGTCTGGCAGTGCGTGCGCAGCATCTTGGACTTCGGGTTCTGCGCGCCCAGCCCCTCCATCACATCGTGCCAGAGGTGACGCGCCGCGCGCATCTTGGCGATCTCCATGAAGAAGTTCATGCCGATGCCCCAGAAGAACGAAAGGCGCGGCGCAAAGGCGTCGATATCCAGCCCGGCTTCCATCGCGCGCTTGGCGTATTCCTTGCCATCCGCGATGGTGAAGGCGAGCTCCTGAACCGCCGTCGCGCCCGCTTCGTGCATGTGGTAGCCGCTGATGGAAATGCTGTTGAAGCGCGGCATGTGATCGCTGGTATAAGCGATGATATCGCTGACGATCCGCATCGAAGGCTCGGGCGGGTAGATGTAGGTGTTGCGGACCATGAACTCCTTGAGGATGTCGTTCTGGATGGTCCCGGAGAGTTTCTCCTGACTGACGCCGCTGCGCTCCGCCGCGACGATGTAGAACGCCAGCACGGGGATCACCGCGCCGTTCATCGTCATCGAAACGCTCATCGTGTCGAGCGGGATCTGGTCGAACAGGATCTGCATGTCGCGCACGGTGTCGATCGCGACGCCAGCCTTGCCGACATCGCCAACCACGCGCGGATGATCGCTGTCATAGCCCCGGTGCGTCGCCAGATCGAACGCGACGCTCAGACCTTTCTGCCCGGCGGCAAGGTTGCGGCGATAGAAGGCGTTCGATTCCTCCGCGGTGGAGAAACCCGCATATTGGCGGATGGTCCACGGGCGGCCCGTGTACATGCTGGCGTAGGGGCCGCGCGTGAACGGCGCCATGCCAGGGACGCCCGGATCCAGCTCCGGCGCGTCGGCGCCGACATCCTCGAACGTATAGAGCGGTTTGACGTCGATCCCCTCGGGCGTGTGCCAGGTAAGATCGCGGCCCTTCACCTCCTTGTCGGCGAGGGTCTTCCAATCGGCGTAGGTAGGGGTCTTGTCTGTCATGCGCCTTCCCTAGCGCCTCGCAACGCGCGGATGCAACGCACTGCTTGCGGCAAGGCACGCATCGCGCCGCGCGCGTCAGGCCGCCGCGCTCTCCCGCGCGGAAACGCGCCCGTGCCATCCGCCCAGCGCATCCAGCCCATCGACCGTCTCCAGGCCGATGAAACGGGCGAAATCGACCGCGGTCAGCAGCAGGATATCGGCTGCCGTGAAACGGTCGCCTGCGGTGTATTCGCGCTCCGCCAGCGATCGGTCGAAGAACCTGAGCGCCTCGGCCACGCGCGGGCGGTTCGCCTCGCCCCACTCGCTGTTCCGACCGGGCAGCGCGGCGGTGAAGGGATGCGTATGCACCCACACCTGCGCCACCGGGGGCATCAGGATCATCTCGACCCGGCGACACCACATCTCGACCTGCGCGATTTCGAGCGGGGTGGTGCCGAACAGCGGCGGCTCGGGATGCAGCGCCTCCAGATAGCGCATGATCGCCACGCTTTCCGCGATCACGGTGCCGTCATCGAGTTCGAGGATCGGCGTTTGCCCGCGCGGGTTCTTCTCCAGATAGTCGGGCGCCTTCTGCTCGCGCTGCGGGATCGAGACCTCGCGGCGCGGCAGATCGATGCCCTTCTCGGCGGCAAAGATGCGGACCCGGCGCGGATTGGGCGCGGGGTTCGGGCTGTCGTAGAACAGCATCAGCGGAGCCTGCGGCGGGCGAGTATGCGGGTCTGGATGTGTCGTGTCATGCGCGCGGTTCTACCCTGAAGTCCACTGCCTGCCAAACGGAAGGGCCACGCCACTGCGTCACTCGCCCTTGAACTCGGCCTTGCGCTTCTGGAGGAAGGACATCGCGCCTTCGACTGCATCCTTGCTGTTGCCGGCCTTCTGCTGGCCGACCGCTTCTGCATGCAGCGCGCTGGGCAAATCGTGCTGCAGGGCGTGCATGATGTTCGCGCGCATCGTGCCCAGCGCCAGCGTCGGGCCATTGGCGAGACGGGCGGCGAGCGTGCCGGCTTCGTCCATCAGCGCCTCGTCGCTCGCAGCCTTGTAGATCATGCCCCACTCGACTGCCTTTTCCGCGCCGATCTTCTCGCCCAGCATCATCATCTCGGTCGTGCGGGCCTTGCCTATCAGGCGCGGCAGCATCCAGCTCGCCCCGCCATCGGGAACCAGCCCGATATTGACGAAGGCCTGCAGGAAATAGGCCGAGGCACCTGCCACCACGAAGTCCGCCGCCAGTGCGATGGAGCATCCGATACCAGCCGCCGGGCCATTGACCGCAGCGACGATGGGCACGCTGCACTGCGCCATCTGCACCATCAGCGGGTTGTAGCTCATCGACAGGCTGTCATACGCGCCGCGCCCGCCCGTCGATTGCCGGTCACGCCCGCTGGCAAGGTCCGCGCCCGAGCAGAACGCGCGGCCCGCGCCGGTGATCAGGAAGGCACGCGCGTCGCCCGGGTCGGCCAGCGCATTGCGCAGCTCCACCGCCATCGCCGGGGTGATCGCGTTCAGCCGGTCGGGCCGGTTCAGCGTGATCCTGGCAACCGCCGCGCCATCGGTTTCGGCGCGTTCGACGAGGATGTGTTCGTAATCGGGCATGGTGGCTCCTCAGCAATCGCGAACCCGTGTGGCGGGGCGCGACCGGGCGATCAAGTCTTCCGTTCCCCATCGCGCACGCCGCGCTGCTGCGCCAGCCATCGCGACGTGGGACTGACGGTCAGTGCGCGCCTTTGGGCGTTTCCATGATTTCGGTGAGCTGGCCCATCATGTCCTTGGGGTGGAGGAAGAAGATCGGCGTGCCGTGCGCGCCGATGCGCGTGGGGCCGAGGATTCGCTTGCCCTTCCCTTCGAACCACGCGCGCGCCGCCTCGATGTCTTCCACTTCGTAGCAGACATGGTGCTGGCCGCCGGCGGGGTTCTTGGCGAGGAAGCCGTTGATGGGGGAGCTTTCGTCGTAGGGCTCGATCAGCTCGATCTGCGTGCCCTTGCCGACTTCGCCCGCGCTGTCGGGCGTATCGACGAAGCAGACCTTCACGCCCTGTTCGGGCAGATCGAAAGGCTCGGTAATCTGCACCGCGCCCATCGTGTCGCGGTAATAGGCGACGCTGTCCGCGATCGAAGGTGTCGCGACGCCGATATGGTTGAGACGGCCGAGTTTCATTTCTTCTAGCCCCTGCAAGTTTGCACGAAGTTGATACCCAATGAAGTGACAAGAACGCCTTCGACATACGGGGAGGAAAAAGACTGGCTCAGGTCGAAGGCGAAATGATCAATCAGCCTCTGACCAGCGAGGACATCATAGGTCGCATCCATATTAAAACCACCGCTAGACTTACCGTAGACATGCGGATCTTGGCATGAGTATGGGTAATCGACGGCAGTAATACGGCCCGGCCAGGAGAGTTTCTTTTTGTACAGCAGCTGCGAGCGATCCACCGCTTCTTTGCCCATCTGCTCAGCGGTTCTCTCAGATCGGTAATAGATCGCTTTGAACTCAGCAGCTAATTCTTCCCGGATCGAGGACTTAAGGTTCACTGGCGGGCACGGCGCAAAGGTTTCACCTCTTGGAACCAGATCGTTCAACAAGCGCACTTCTTCTGGACCAAGTCTCGACAAGATATCAGCGAAATTGGCGTGGTGACTGTGGTATCCACGCGAAGCTGACACCAGCAAATTAGCCCACATCTCGGTCAACGTTTCGTCGTCTTCAGAGAAGGAAGCCTTCTGAAAATACTGGAGGGCGAAGCCCGGCGGCAATTGGGTCAGTTGCTCCGGCTCAACTTTAGACTCAAATCGCTGTAAAATTTTTGACAGTCGATCCCCTGCATAAGCCCGGAACTGCTCACCAAGCGCGTCGAAGCTTGGACCGAGAAGCTTATCAGCCACCCAAGTGCTGACTCCACTGCCAGCTAAGATGCTGGCCGCAGTTACCAATTCAGCTGGCATTAGCTTCCCTCACAACGGAATATTATCGTGCTTCTTCCACGGGTTGCTCAGTTCCTTGCCGCGCAGCTTCCGCAGCCCCAGCGCGATCCGCCGCCGGGTCGAGCGCGGGTAGATGACCTCGTCGATATAGCCGCGTGAGGCGGCGACGAAGGGGTTGGCGAAGCGGTCTTCGTATTCCTTGGTCTTCTCGGCGATCTTTTCGGGATCGTCGCGGTCCTGGCGGAAGATGATCTCCACCGCGCCCTTCGCGCCCATCACCGCGATCTCCGCCGTCGGCCATGCGTAGTTGAGGTCGCCGCGCAGGTGTTTGCTCGCCATCACGTCATACGCGCCGCCATAGGCCTTGCGGGTGATGACAGTGATCTTGGGCACGGTCGCCTCGGCATAGGCGAACAGCAGCTTCGCGCCGTGCTTGATGATGCCGCCCAGTTCCTGGCTGGTGCCGGGGAGGAAGCCGGGCACATCGACGAAGGTCAGGATCGGAATGTCGAATGCGTCGCAGAAGCGCACGAAGCGCGCGGCTTTCTTGGACGAATTGATGTCGAGCACGCCCGCCAGCACCAGCGGCTGGTTGGCGACCACGCCCACGGTGCGGCCCTCCACGCGCCCGAAGCCGCAGATGATGTTGCCCGCGTGTTTCGGCTGGATCTCGAAGAAGTCGCCGTCGTCCAGCACCTTCGCGATGACCTCATGCATGTCGTAGGGCTGGTTGGCATTGTCGGGGATCAGCGTGTCGAGGCTTTCCTCGACCCGGTCCCACGGATCGCTCGTTGGCATGTCGGGCACCGGCTCGCGGTTCGACAGCGGGAGAAAGTCGAAGAAGCGGCGCGTGGCCATCAGCGTTTCGATGTCGTTCTCGAACGCGTCGTCGGCCACGCTGGTCTTGGTCGTGTGGGTGATTGCCCCGCCCAGCTCTTCCTGCGTGACGACTTCGTTGGTGACCGTTTTCACCACGTCGGGCCCGGTGACGAACATGTAGGAGCTGTCCTTCACCATGAAGATGAAGTCGGTCATCGCGGGGCTGTAAACCGCGCCGCCAGCACAAGGCCCCATGATGACGCTGATCTGCGGGATGACGCCCGATGCGAGCACGTTGCGCTGAAACACCTCGGCATAGCCGCCGAGCGACGCCACGCCTTCCTGAATACGCGCACCGCCTGAATCATTCAGGCCGATGACCGGCGCGCCGACCTTCATCGCGGTGTCCATCACCTTGCAGATCTTCTCCGCATGGCGTTTGGATAGCGATCCGCCGAAAACCGTGAAATCCTGGCTGAACACATAGACCAGCCGGCCATTGATCGTGCCCGACCCGGTGACGACGCCGTCGCCCATGATCTGCTGCTCTTCCATGCCGAAATCGGTGCAGTCGTGGACGACGTAGGTGTCGAGCTCCTCGAAGCTGCCTTCGTCGAGCAGCACGTCGAGCCGCTCGCGCGCGGTCAGCTTGCCCTTGGCATGCTGCGCGTCGATCCGCTTCTGGCCGCCACCCATGTGGGCAGCCTCACGGCGCTGTTCCATCTCGGAAATATTGGCTGACATACGCGTCCCTCTTAAACTGTTGGGGATGCGTTGCACGGCTAGGCCGTAACGGTCAATCGGTCGGCGGGGGAGGCGGCGCCTCCTGATCGCGGACATGCGGGTAGATCGTGGCAAAGCGTTCGCGGCTTTCCGGCGAGCCGACCACCAGTACCGGAGCATCGCCGCACGCTTCGTGCAGCGCCTTGGCGGTTTCGGGAGCAATATAGGCGCTGGGCGGCCCGCCCCAGTTCATCGGTTCGCCCAGCCGGGCGAGCGTCTGCCCGCCGACGCGATCCTTGAGGATGTAAAACCCCTCCTCATCCCTATCCAGCCCGATCTCGCCGTGGAAGAATGCCAGCTTGTCCGCCTCGCCATCGCCGTGCGTCGCCCAGAAACAGCCATCGCGAAGCTCGACCTTACCATAAATCAGCGCCTCGTTCTGCGCGCCCGTACGCGCCGAGGATGCGGGCCAGAAGCGAATGCCGGGCTTTGCCGAGTCCGATACGGCGGGCAGGTTCATCGCGGGGGCAACCCCCCAGGCAATATGTTTCGGCACGTTCCAGCCGTTGTCGCGCGCCCATCGTGCGAAATCGCTTTGGGTCATCCCCACATCGATCTGGGTGATCGCCCCATCCGGCCCCTTGCCATCATATCCCGCGCCGAGCAGCGCATGCGCCGCTTCCAGCCGGTCGAACCATGCCTGCCCGATTTCGCGCGCGTTGGCGGGCAGCGGAGCACTCGCCTCGCGCCGTGCATACCCTTCCCCCTCCAGCCGCTCTGCCCGCGTCAGCTTCGCATAGTCGGGCGCCGGCGCCGCCGCCTGCGTGGCGTAGCTGCTGTCCTGTCGCTCTTGCGCATGATCGGAGGATTGCTCCTCGGCAGGAATGGGAGAGCACGCTGCGAGAAAGGCGATCGAGGTGGCAAGGATGCGCATTGCGCCCTCCTTCCACCCCTCTGCCTTGCCGGGCGCTGAACCCTGCGTCAGCGCATCAGGACGAGCTCTTCGGCCATGGTCGGGTGGATTGCGACGGTGGAATCGAAATCCGCCTTGGTCAGCCCGGCCTTCACCGCGATGGCCGCCGCCTGCATCATTTCGGGCGCTTCGGGGGCGATCATGTGGATGCCCACGATCCGGCCGCTGTCGCCGTCGCAGATCATCTTCATCAGACTGCGTTCGTTGCGACCCGCCAGCACGTTCTTCATCGGGCGGAAGTCGGACAGGTATACCTTCACGCTGCCCAGTGCCTCCTTCGCTTCGCCCTCGGTCATGCCGACCGCGGCGATGGGCGGGTGGCTGAACACCGCGCTGGGGACGCAGCTGTGGTCCACCGCAACCGGATCGCCTTTGCCGAACACCGTATCGGCAAAGGCCTGCCCTTCGCGGATCGCCACCGGGGTCAGCTGCACGCGGTCGGTCACGTCGCCGACGGCATAGATATGGTCGACATTGGTCTTGCTGAACCGGTCGACCTTCACTTCGCCGCCCTCGCCCAGTTCGACGCCCGCCTTGTCGAGGCCAAGGCCTTCGGTGTTGGGAATGCGGCCCACCGCGAACATGACCAGATCGGCCTTTTCCTCGTCGCAGTCGGACAGTTTCACGAAATAGCCGCCGTCGTCGCACGGCTTGATATATTCGAAGGTGGTGTTGAAGCGGAACTTGATCCCCTTCGTGGTCGAAATCTGTAACAGCCGGTCGCGCACCGCCTCGTCATAGCTGCGCAGCAGGCGGTCGCCCCGGTTTACGATATGCACATCGCAGCCGAATTCGTTGAAAATGCCCGCGAACTCGTTGGCGATATAGCCGCCGCCCGCGATGATGATCTTCTTGGGCAACGCGTCGAGATGGAACGCGTCGTTGGACGAGATCGCGTGTTCGGCGCCCTGGCACTCGGGCATGCGCGGGCGTGCGCCGGTGGCGATCAGGATGTGTTTTGCGGTGACCGTCTTGCCGCTCGCCAGCGTGATCTCGTGCGGGCCGGTGATTTCGGCGCGTTCCTTGAAGATCGTGACGTCGTGATTTTCCAGCGTGTCGGTATAGGCCCCTTCGATCCGGGTCACGTCGTCGAGCACGTTGTCGCGCAGCTTGATCCAGTCGAACGACCGCTCGCCGATATCCCAGCCGAACCGCTGGCAGTCTTCCAGATCCTCGGCAAAATGTGCGCCGTAGACCAGCATTTTCTTGGGCACGCAGCCACGGATCACGCAGGTGCCGCCCACCCGATGCTCTTCCGCGATCGCGACCTTGGCGCCGTGCGCCGCGCTGACCCGTGACGCGCGCACCCCGCCCGATCCTGCGCCGATGGTGAAGAGGTCGTAGTCGTACTGGGAATCGGGCATGTGCGCTCCTGCTGGCAAGAGCGCGCGATATGGCGGTGCCGATGGCAAATTCCAACCGCAAGCGGCTGGCAGCAGAATGTTATCGGTGCCGGACCGCCGGATCCTCGAGCGCAAGCTGGCGTGCGGTGGAGGCGGTCTGCGTCACGAAAAGGCCGATCAGCAGCGCGCCCACCGCGCCGACGAACAGGTCAAAACCGGTGAACACGCCGATAAGCGGGGTCGGCCCAAACACGATCATCGCAAGCGTCATCGCGACCAGCACCAACCGCAATTCGGTCGGCCCGGCCTTGAGGTAGGAGAGCCGCAATTCGCCCATAACCCTAACCGACAGGAACGCGTGGATCGACATCAGCAGGTACCCCGCCAACGCCACCAGCGCGACCTCCAGCTGGATATAGGCAGAGGCGCCCAGGCCCAGCACGACCAGCGTCGTCGCCAGCCCATCGCAGCTGTGATCGAGGAAATAGCCGTAGCGGGGGCGCTCTATCTTGCGAAAACGCGCCAGACTGCCGTCGAGCGAATCGCCGAACCAGTGGACGAAATATCCGCCGATCGAGAGCCACAGCCAGCCGTCGCCCAGATTGCTGGCGGCATAGCCGGCGAACACGGCAAGCGCGCCGACCATCCCTGCAAACGTGAGCATATCCGGAGTAACCCACCGCGGCAGGTGGGCACACAGCCAGTTGAGCAGCCTGCGTTCACCACGCGCCAGCACGTTCTGCTGGATGCGGTCGATCGGTTGCGCGGTCGAGGGCAGCCCCTCGCCGGGCGAATTATCCTGGTTCATGCGATAACGTTATCGGCGAGCACGCTGGCGCGTGCAAGCCTTGCCGCCTTAGCCTTCCCCGCCGCTGGATCGCGAACCGCCCTGACGACTGCGCCGTCCCTGGCCGCCACCACGGTTCTGGCCGCCGCCACCACTGCCGCTGCGACCCTGGCCTGCGCCGCCCGGTCCACCACGGCCGCGGCCGCCCTGCGGCTTGCCCTTGCGGCTGGGATGCTTCGCCTTCGGCTTGCGCGCGCCGTCGCCGATCGGCTTGGGGCTGACGCGCTGGCCGCGCTGCTGCTTGGGGGCAGGCTTGGTCGGGCCGACGCCTTCGACCACCGCGCGGAAATTATCCGGCAGCGGCAGGCGTTCGAACTCGGCGTCGGTCGTCTTGCGGATATCCTTGAGATACTGCCGCTCGTCCTCAGCACAGAACGCGATGGCGATGCCGTCGGCACCCGCACGCGCGGTCCGCCCGATGCGGTGAACATACTGTTCCGGCACGTTGGGCAGTTCGTAATTGATGACGTGGCTGACGCCGGGAATGTCGATCCCGCGTGCGGCGACATCGGTCGCCACCAGCACCGGGGTCTTGGCCCGCTTGAACTCGTCGAGCGCGCGTTCGCGCTGCGGCTGGCTCTTGTTGCCGTGGATCGCGTTGGCCGCGATGTTCACCTGCGCCAGCTTCTTCACCACACGGTCGCAACCATGCTTGGTGCGCGCGAAGACGAGCACGCGTTCGAGCTTGCCGGGGATTTCGTGGCGGCCCGACAGGATCAGTTCGAGCAGGCTCTGCTTTTCGTCCTGCTGGACCATGAACAGGAACTGCTCGATCCGCTCCGCCGTGGTGCTTTCCGGCGTGACCGAAACCTGCGCCGGATTGCGGCAGTACTGGCTGACCAGATCCTTGATCGCCTTGGGCATCGTGGCGCTGAAGAACAGCGTCTGGCGCGTCTTGGGCGTCAGTTCGTTGATCTTGCGCAGCGCGTGGATGAACCCGAGGTCGAGCATCTGGTCGGCTTCGTCGAGCACCAGGATCTCGACCCCGTCGAGATTGAAGGCGCGCTGGTCGATCAGGTCGAGCAGGCGGCCCGGCGTCGCGACGAGGATGTCGGTGCCACGGTGCAGCTTGTTGCGGTCCTTGTTGACCGAGGTGCCGCCGACGATCGACTGCACTTTCAGGCCCGCAAGCGCGCCATAATCCTTGGCGCTCTGGGCGATCTGCCCGGCCAGTTCGCGCGTCGGCGCAAGCACGAGCATGCGGCACGACTTGAACGGGGTCTGTTTGTCCGCTTCGCGCAGATTGTCGATGCTCGGCAGCATGAACGCGGCGGTCTTGCCGGTGCCCGTCTGCGCAATGCCCAGCAGGTCGCGGCCTTCGAGCACGGGCGGAATCGCCTGCGCCTGGATCGGAGTGGGTTCGGTATAGCCCTTGAGGTCGAGGGCCTGGAGAACGGGCTGCGACAGCCCGAGGTCTTTGAATTCGGTCATGTGAATATGTGACTCGCATCGGATGCGGTTCGCGCCGCGCCAACCATGCAAACGGAAGGCGCGCGCTATCGCGGGGTTAAAGTAACCGCCCGCGTGAAAAGGGAAGTCTGTTGGAAAAATCGAACCGCTGCCGGGTCGGTCGCATAATGTGCGGGCCGCCACTTCACGCTGGCAATCGCGCTTCGTTCGGGCGGTAGATGGTGCATCGCAGCGAAAAAGTCAATCGGAGACGCGGTTTTGCGAAACAAGCCGTGCTCGGCCTGCGTTGGTAGCGTGAGACGATTTGACGGAGGCGGGCATGATCGAACCCATTACCGACCGTATCGAGCAGGGCAGCGGCCTGCTGGCCGATCCGCTTCAGGCCGCGCTGGCCGCCGGAATAGCGGTGGCTGTCGCACTGGCGCTGCATGCGCTGCTGTTTTTCCTGCTTCGCCGGTTCGCGCAGCGCACCGAGCAGTCGAGCGACGACATCGTTGTGAAGCACCTGTTCCGCCCCACCCGCCTCGCCTTCGTGGTTCTCGCGCTGATGGCGGCGGCGCGCTATGTTCCCGAATTGCGCAATATATGGGCCGATATCGCGACCTTCGTTCTGCCGGCCGTCGTGGGGTGGATGGTGCTTGCGATCGTGCGGGCACTGGTCGAAGCGGCGAAGTTGCGCGCCGACATTTCGGTGGCGGACAACCTCAAGGCGCGGCGCAAGCGCACCAAGCTGACCATGTTCAGCCGGATCGCGACCTTCATTATTGTCTTCATAACCGTCGGCCTGATGCTGCTGGCGATTCCCGGCGTGCGGGATATCGGGCTGACGCTGGTCGCCTCCGCCGGGCTCGCGGGCCTCGCGGTGGGTGCCGCAGCGCAGCCCGCGCTCAAATCGCTGATCGCGGGCGTGCAGATGGCACTGACCGAGCCGATCAATATCGACGATGCCGTCGTGCTCGAAGGCGAATGGGGCTGGATCGAGGATATCCGCACGACCTATGTGGTGGTGAAGATCTGGGACCAGCGGCGGCTGGTCGTGCCCACCAGTTATTTCCTCGAAAAGCCGTTCCAGAACTGGACCAAGCAGACCGCCGAACTGCTGGGCACGGTGTTCCTCCATCTCGACCCCAAGGCGAAGATCGGCCCGTTGCGCGAGGAATTCGAACGACAGATCTCTGCGAATCCGCGTTGGGATGGCCGGGTCCAGGTGGTCCAGGTGACCGAGACGACGCGCGATTCCAAGGAGGTGCGCCTGCTGATGAGCGCGAGTAACTCGCCCACGCTGTTCGACCTCAGATGCGATATCCGCGAGGGCATGATGGAATGGCTGGCGGACAACCGCCCGCAGGATTTCGCCAAGCTGCGCTTGCTGGAAGAGGCAGAGGCCGAACCGGCAGGCTAGGCAGTCGCCTTACGGCCGAACGGCGCGTTAAGCTTGACGATCTTCCAGTTGAGGATCGACGCGAAGCTGACCCACGCAAGATAGGGCACGATCATCCAGCTCGCCGCGACCGACCATTCGCGCAGAAAAATGGTGAGCGCGAGCACCGACAGCCACAGGAACGGTACCTCGATCAGCGCCCAGTCGGGGCGCTTCACGGTGAAGAACAGCGGCGACCACAGGAAATGGAACAGCCCGTTGGCGAGGTAGAGGCCGATCAGCAGCGCACGCCCCCCCTCGTCCGCGCCGTTCCACGACAGCACGAAAGCCCACGCGGCCAGCACCAGGATCACCGTCCACGCGGGGCCGAACAGCCAGTCGGGCGGCTGCCAACTGGGCTTGGCAAGATTGCGATACCATTCGCCGATACTGGTCAGCAGCCCGCCGCCGACGGTCAGGATCAGCGCCCAGACGATGGCGAAGATGACGGGAAAGGACACGCACGAACGCTACGCCCCCGCTGCCCCCTTGGCAATGCAGTATGCAGCGCGCGCAAGGGATGCGCGGCACCATCGGCATCGCGGGCCACGCGCATCGGCAGGCGTGGCGGATGGTGACAGAAAAGGCCTCCGGAAACGCATCCGGACGCCCCTGGGTGGGCCGGTGCCGCAAGCAATGCGCGACACCGGCACAGGGAAGTTCCGCTTACGGAGTGCGGCTGGAAGCGCGCGCCGTCTGGAATTCGGACTGCGAGAGGTAGCTGTCGCCATCCTCGTCGAAATAGAAGAAGGTCTCGCCCGCTTCGTTGATCTCTTCCGGCGTCAGGTACGGCGGCCTGGCATCGTTGGGTTCGGGTTCGGTCGGGTCGGTCGGCAGCGCCCAGATCGCATATTCGGCGACCGACAGCTTTCCGTCGTCATTGCGGTCGAGATAGGAGAAACCCATCGCACCGCGCGACGGCATCGTGGAACCGCTCATGCCGTCGCCGCTCGTTCCCGAGGTGCCGGCCATGTCGGACGAAGACATCGAGTCATCCCCATCGGAACCGCCACCGCTCATGCTGTCGCCGCCAGTGGAGCGATCGCTCATCGCACCGCCACCCTGCGCCTCGTTCATCATCGTGTCGCGATTGCGATCATATTCGTCGCTGACCGATTGCCGGTCCATCGAATCGAAGCGGCCCTGCTGATCGTCCGAAAGCTCGCCACCGACGGGATAGAGATCGTCCTCCGACTGGTCGGCATCGTCGACAACGAGTTCATCCACGTCATCGACCGGCGTGTTCTCTACATCTTCGGAATCGCAGGCGGCAAGAGCCAGAGCTGCGGTCGAGACCAGTGTGGTCAGGGCAAGCTTGCGTTTCATCACGAAATTCTCTCCGGTGTTGTTCATAGGTTGCACTGACAACGAACGAACCGCACGAAATGTCCGTAAATCTTCATGGGCTGGAGCTTAGGCGGCTGTAAACGGGCGCTAAACCTGTCGAAAATTGAGCGCCGCGTTCAGCGCGAAGACTAGCAGTCCGGCAAACACGGACACGATCACCCGCACCACCAGATAGTGCATCGGGGTAAAGGTGATCAGCAGCCAGAACAGCCCCATCGTCACCACCAGCCCGGCCCCTGCATTGACCAGAAATATCAGATAGCCGCTCGCCAGCTTGCGATCCGATCCGGCGAATATCCAGTACCGCCCGAGCAGGTAATGCAGCGTGTTGGCGACCAGGAAGCCGACGCCCGCGGCAATCACCTCGTCCATATTCGCATATTCGACCAGCAGCCACAGCACGCCCAGCCCGATCAGGAACACGCTGGTGCTGACGACGGTGTTGCGCCACAGCATCCCGCCCACGCGCCGGTTCCAGAAACGCGACGCCCAATGGCCGAGATCGAACCCGGCCTGCCGACCTGCAGGCGCGGTCATTCGGCGGCGACGGCCAGACCCGGTGCGCCCGCCTGCGCGCTTGCGGCGCGAATGGGCCTTGGCCGGGGATTGGCCTCGCCCGCATCCGCCCATTCGGTACGGCGCGGCGCGCCCAGCCACGCAAACAGCAGCGGCAGCTTTATGAACAGCAGTTCGGAATGGATCATCCGGTCAATCCAGCGTTCCCACCGGCTGGGCTGGCGGCGGGCATTGTCGGCCAGCCACTTGTCGTAAGGTTCGAAATGGCTTGGCTCGTCCACATGGACGACCTCGAAAATGCGCAGCAGCGCCTTGTCGTTGCGCACCACCGATTTGGTCAACAGCACATCGACCTGCTTGAGCCCGCGCTTCTCGGTCAGCGAGACGACGCGGCACAGGCGTTCGAACAGGTCGTCGCTGGCGACGATGGCCTTGGTATCGAGATTGTCGATCGGGGTGCCGAAGGTAATCTCGATAAAGCGGTCGATATGGCCGAACGCCCGGTCGAGCGCGATCGGCATCGTCCCGCGCAGTTCGAACCAGCGTTTGAACATGACGTAATGCTTGCGCTCGTCCGCGCGGTGTTTCTCGACCGCCGCGATAAACTCCGTCGCCTCGGGGTGCTTGGCCTTCACAGCCTCCAGCACCCGGTCCAGCGCAGTGTATCCGCGATGTTCGTTATAGATGTAGATCGACCCCAGAAGGTCGAGGTAGCGTTCTGCAATCCAGCGTTTCATTTCGGGGGGCTTAGCACCGGGATTGGGGAAGGTCACGCTGCGGTGCGCCACATACGCTTCGCACCACAGGACGGCCGGAGATCGTGGGGCGCGATGCCTACCCCAACCCGCTCGCTTCCAGCAGCGCCCGCGTGCTCGCATCGAACTCCGCTGCGCCGCCGTCGATGTCCTTGGCCATTTTCTTGCCCAGCTCGACGCCGAACTGGTCGAAGGGGTTGATGCCCATCAGCACGGCGTTCGCGAAGGTGCGGTGTTCGTGGAAGGCGATCAGTGCGCCTAGCGTGGCTGCGTCCAGATCGTCGCACAGGATCGTCGCCGAGGGCCGGTCGCCGGGGAATTCGCGCGCGGGATCCTGCCCGTCCGCGCTCATGTTGCCGCCCGCCATCAGCGCCGCGCCTTGGGCGAAGCAGTTGGTCAGCAGGATGCGGTGATGCGCGGGGTCGAGCGCGTCTCCGGGCGCGATGCTGGCGATGAAGTCGACCGGGATCAGGTGCGTACCCTGATGCAGCAGCTGGAAGACGGCGTGCTGCGCGTCGGTCCCCACCCCGCCCCAGGTGACCGGGGCCGTCGGCCCGTCGACCGGTTTGCCATCCGAGGTCACGCGCTTGCCGTTGCTCTCCATCTCCAGCTGCTGGAGATAACTCGGGAACAGCGCCAGCCGCTCGTCATAGGCGAAGACGGCGCGCGTCTGGCAGCCGCGCGCGCGGGCATAGTACTGGTCGGCGAAGGCCGCGCGCAGCGCCAGGTTGTCGCGCCCGTCAGCCGTGCGGAAATGCGCATCGACCGCGCTCGCGCCGTCCAGCATCGCGGCGAATTCGTCCCACCCGGCGGCCAGCGCGACGGGAAAGCCGATGCTCGACCACAGGGAGTAACGCCCGCCGACGGATTCCATGAAGGGCAGCACGCGCGTTTCGTCCACGCCCCATTCCACCGCGCCTTCGGGATTGGCGGTGAGTGCCACCACGCGGCCATGCGGATCGTCCACCCCGTTTTCACGCAGCCAGCGCATCGCGCTGTCGGCATTGGTCATGGTCTCGATGGTGGTGAAGGTTTTCGACGCCACCGCGATCAGCGTCGTCGCCGGATCGCACGCCTCGAACGCAGCCTCCAGCGCGACCCCGTCGATATTGGAGACGACGTGGCAATCGACATAGGCCAGGTCGCGGGTCAGCGCATCGATCGCGAGCGCGGGGCCAAGCGCAGAGCCGCCGATACCGATGTGAATCAGGTGCTTCACATCGCCCATCGCGCCTTCGCGGATCGCCTCGACCAGCATCTGCATGCGGGTGCGCAACGCCTGCGCCTCCTCTACGCTGGCCTCGCTGCCCGATCCGCGCTGCGCGGTATGTTCCGCCGCGCGCCCTTCGGTCACGTTGATCGTCTCGCCGGCAAACAGCGCCGCACGCCTGGCTTCGAAATCGCTGGCCTGCGCCAGATCCTCGAACGCGGCCAGCAAATCGTCGGTCAGGTGGGTTTTGGACCAGTCGAAGCGGATGCCCGCAACATCTTCGCCCTCGCCCCACGAAATGCGCCCGGTCAGCCGGTCTACCCGGCCTTCGTCAGCGGCGAACAGTTCGCCCAGGGTTGCGCCGGGCAAACCCTCGATCCGGTCCCACGCTGCTGTCCTGCCATTGCCCATCGTTCAAAATCCTGTTGCCTGCCTGCAATCAGCGCCTAGGTGCTGTCGCGATGGATGAAAAGGGCGCACAGGCCACTCGGACCAATGCCGGGGACGAACGGCGCGGCGGCGGGCTGTCGAGCCTGCTCACGCTCGTCCTCGTGGTGGCGCTCGTCGCGCTGGCGGTACGCACCTTCGCGTTCTCGCTGTTCACCATCCCCAGCGAAAGCATGATGCCCGGCCTGATGCCCGGCGACACGATTGCCGCCAAGAAATGGCCCTACGGCTATTCGAGCAATTCGCTGCCCTTCGACCTGCCGCTGATTCCCGGGCGCTGGATGGCGAAGCAGCCCGAACGCGGCGATGTGGTGATCTTCAAGCATCCGGTGGACGGCACGGATTACGTCAAGCGCGTGATCGGCCTGCCGGGCGACGAGGTGGAACTGCGCGGCGGCTACGTGATCCTGAACGGACAGGTGCTCAGCCAGGCGGGCAGCGACGATGCCATCGTCCCGGTCAGCCCCAATACGCCGTGCGCATGGGGCGGCCGCGAGGAAGCGCGCCCGGCAGGCGGCGCCGACTGCCGCTATACCCGCAACCGCGAATACCTGCCCTCCGGCGTCAGCTACGAAGTGTTCGACTACGGCGCGACCCCGCAGGACAACTGGGGGCCGCGCACCGTGCCGGACGGGACGATGTTCGTGCTGGGCGACAATCGCGACAACTCGATGGACAGCCGCTTTCCCGCCGTGCCGGGCGGCGGGGTCGGCTTCGTGGCGCAGCAACAGCTGGTGGGCCAGGCGGGCACGGTGCTGTGGTCGACCGATGGCAGCGGCGAATGGCTTGACCCCGGCAGCTGGCTCTCCGGCCTGCGGCGAGAGCGAACGGGACAAACATTGTGAACGAGTGGACCGACACCCGCGAATGGCTGCTGGGCCACGGCTTTGCGGCGCAGGACGAAGCGTTGTGGACCGAGGCGCTGACCCACGGGAGCATGGGCGATGCGCGCGATTACCAGCGGCTGGAATTCCTTGGCGACCGCGTGCTCGGCCTCACGATCGCCGAATGGCTGTTCGAAACGCAGAAAGGCGCGGCCGAAGGGGCGTTGGCGCAACGGCTCAATGCGCTGGTCAGCAAGCGCGCCTGCGCCAGGGTGGCACGGGCCATCGGTGTTTCGGATCACCTGCGACTGGGTCGCCAGGCTCGCGAAGACGGCGCGGCGGATAGCGACAACATCCTCGGCGATGTTATGGAATCGCTGCTTGGCGCGCAATTGCGCGAAGCCGGTTTCGAGAACGCGCGCAGACTGATCCGCGATTTGTGGGCCGAAGCGGTCGAAGGCGATACGGGCCGCGCCAAGCATCCCAAGTCCGCCCTGCAGGAATGGGCCGCGGGCAACCGGCGGCGCCCGCCCGAATACGCCCTTGTCGATCGTTCCGGCCCCGATCACGCGGCGCGCTTCACCGTGCGTGTTTCGGTGCGCAACGTGGGCGATGCCGAAGCAACCGCGAACAGCAAGCAGGAGGCCGAGACGGCGGCGGCAAAAGCCTTTATGGAACGGTATGGCTAGCGCGCGCTTGCGCTCGCCCTTCGACAGGCTCAGGACGAGCGGGACATGACTGACACGAACAACCAACCCGCCGAAGGCGGCAAGGCCGACCGGCCGTCCGCAGCCGCCCCGCAGTCGGAACGTAGTCCCGACGAAGGGAAACGCGGCGAGGATGAGCAGAAATGCGGCGTCGTCGCCGTGCTGGGCGCGCCCAATGCGGGCAAGTCCACGCTGGTCAACGCGCTGGTCGGCCAGAAGGTCGCCATCGTGAGCCCGAAGGCGCAGACCACCCGCGCGCGGATGCTGGGCATTGCGCTGCACGAGAGCGACGATGCGAACACCCAGATGATCCTGGTCGACACGCCTGGCATCTTCGCACCGAGGCGGCGGCTCGACCGCGCGATGGTGAGCGCGGCGTGGGAGGGCGCGGAAAGCGCCGATGCGGTGCTGCTGCTGGTCGACCCGGTGAAACAGCGCCGGCACGAGCTGGAGCCGCTGCTGGAACAGCTGGCCAGCCGGCCCGAGAAGAAGATCCTCGTGCTCAACAAGGTCGACATCGCGAAAAAG
The DNA here is from genome assembly GCA_009993635.1 of Erythrobacter sp. Classification (GTDB taxonomy): domain Bacteria; phylum Pseudomonadota; class Alphaproteobacteria; order Sphingomonadales; family Sphingomonadaceae; genus Alteriqipengyuania. The sequence goes on from JAACTC010000005.1 coordinate 599,279, forward strand.
GAGCCGCTGCTGGCGCTGGCACAGGATCTGTCCGCCAAGGTCGATTTTGCGGAAATCTACTTCATCTCCGCACTGACCGGCGACGGAGTGACCGAATTGAAGGACGCGCTGGCCGCCGAGATGCCCCAGGGCGAGTGGATGTATCCCGAAGATCAGGTGTCCGACGCGTCCGAACGCCTGCTCGCGACCGAAATCACCCGCGAACAGCTCTACCGCCAGCTGCACGAGGAATTGCCCTACGACAGCATGGTGCGGCCCGAGAAATATATCGAGCGCAAGGATGGCAGCGTGGAAATCCACCAGCAGATCGTGGTCGCGCGCGATAATCAGCGGATGATCGTGCTCGGCAAAGGGGGTTCGCGCATCAAGGAAATCGGGACCGCCGCGCGTGAGGAGCTGAGCGAACTGCTGGGCCGCAAGGTCCACCTGTTCCTGCACGTCAAGGCGACCGAGAACTGGCAGGACGACAAGGAACTGTTCGAGGAAATGGGCCTCGACTGGACGAAGTGAGGCGCGTAGCCTCCACCCGTTCCTGCCAGGGAGATCATGCCATGCGTATCGCCATTTGCACCGCCACACTTGCCACCGCATCGCTCGCCCTCGCCGCTTGCGCCCCAAACGAGGAGATGGAGATGGACGAACCGATGACGGGCTGCGCGGTATACCAGTCGCGCGACTGGCAGGCATGGATCAGCGCCATGCCCGGCCCGGACGCAAAGCCGACGCTGCATATCCAGGGCGAGGTCGATATGCCGACGCCCGGCTACAGCGTGAAACTGGTGGAAGGCCCCGCCGACCGGATGCAGCCTCCGGGCCTGCGCTTCCGGCTGGAGACGAAGCGGCCTGACGGGATGACCATGCAGGTCATCACGCCCAAAAAGGTCCGCTACAGCGAACCCACGCCCTATTCCCAGATCCGCGAGATCATCATCACTTGTGGCGACGAGACGCTGGTGACGATCAGCGATGTGCCGGTGGCGCAGTAACGATACCGGGAACGAGACCGCGCAACGGCGGATAACGACGGCCAGCCCTACCGCTTCTTGGCAATCGCGATCTTGTTCTTCTTGGCGAAGTCCTTGGTCGATTCTTCACTGCGGTTCAGCGCCTTGGCGATCTGTTTGAGGCCCTGCCCCTTGGCGGCCAGCGTTTTGAGCTGGCCCGCCTCTTCGCCCGTCCAGGGCTGTTTGTGCCGCTCGAACTTGTCCTTTGCCATCAGGCGTCCTTCGCCTTGGCGGGCGCCTTTTTCGCCGCAGGCTTCTTCGCGGCGGCCTTCTTCGCCGGAGCCTTCTTCTTCGGGGCTGCCTTCTTCTTCTTCTTGGCCGGACCCTTGGCGACGCGGGCGTCGATCAGGGCGATCGCCTGTTCGTCGGTCACGTCCTCCGGCTTCACATCCTTGGGGATGGTCGCGTTGGTGGTGCCATCGGTGACGTAGGGCCCGTAGCGGCCCGGCATTACCTTCATCTCGGCTTCGGAGGTCGGGTGCTTGCCCAGCACCTTGATCGGTTCCGCCTTGGCGCGCCCGCGACCGCCCTTCTGGGCCGCCTCGGCTAGCATCGTGACCGCGGCGTTCATGCCGGTGTCGAACACATCCATCGTGCTGGTGAGCTTGGCGTACTTGCCATCGTGCCGCAGGTACGGGCCGTAACGCCCCAGATTCGCTTCGATATCCTTGCCCGTCTCCGGATGCTGGCCGACGATCCGGGGAAGCGACAGCAGCTTGAGCGCCATCTCCAGATCCAGCTCTCCAATGTCCTTCGGAATGCTGGAACGTTTGGCTTCCTTGCCCTCACCCAGTTGCAGGTATGGCCCGAAGCGGCCCGTCTTGCGCTCCACCGGCAATCCGGTTTCGGGATCGTTGCCGAGCACGGCATTCTCGGCCACCTCGTCCGCATCCGCGCCCGGCTGGGCAAAGCGGCGGGTGAACTTGCATTCGGGGTAGTTCACGCAGGCGACGAACGCGCCATAGCGCCCACCACGCAGGTGCAGTTCGCCCCCTGATCGGCCTTCCTGGTCACACAGCGGGCAGAAGCGCGGGTCCTTGCCGTCCGACCTTTCGGGGAACAGGTAATCGGACAGGAAGGTATCGAGCACCGCCGTGATGTCCGACGGTTTCTGTTCCATCACCTCGTCGGATTTGGGCTTGAAGTCCTTCCAGAACGCTTCGAGGATCGCCTTCCATTCGGCGCGCCCGCCGGAGACATCGTCCAGCTCTTCTTCCATGCCCGCGGTGAAATCGTAGGCGACGTAGGTGGGGAAGAAGCGTTCGAGGAAGGCGGTCAGCAGGCGGCCCGATTCCTCGGCGAAGAAGCGGTTCTTCTCCATCCGCACATAGTCGCGGTCGCGCAGCGTCTGGATGGTCGAGGCATAGGTGGAAGGCCGCCCGATGCCGAGCTCCTCCAGCTGCTTGACCAGCGATGCTTCGGAGAAGCGCGGCGGCGGCTGGGTGAAGTGCTGGTTCGCCTCGACGCCCGTGCGCGCCGGTGCATCGCCTTCGCGCATCTGCGGCAGCAGGCCGCCGTCTTCGTCGTCCTTGTCGTCGAAGCTTTCCTGATAGACCGCGAGGAAGCCGGGGAATTTCACCACCTGGCCCGTCGCGCGCAAGGAATGCTGCCCGCTGCCCTCGGTCAGGGTAACGGTCGTGCGTTCGAGCTGCGCGGTCGCCATCTGGCTCGCCAGCGCGCGCTTGAAGATCAGGTCGTACAGGCGTGCCTCGTCACCGCTACCCGCCTTGTCCTTGCGGAAATCGGTCGGCCGGATGGCTTCGTGCGCTTCCTGAGCATTCTTGGCCTTGGTCTTGTAATAGCGCGCTTTTTCCGGGCGATACTGCTCCGAATAGCGATCCACGATGGCATCGCGGCAGGCGTCGATGGCGGACTGGTCCATCTGCACGCCGTCGGTACGCATGTAGGTGATCGCGCCCGCTTCATACAGCGACTGCGCGCACCGCATCGTGTGGCTGGCGGAGAAGCCGAGCTTGCGCGCGGCCTCCTGCTGCAGGGTCGAGGTGGTGAACGGCGGCGCGGGGTTGCGCTTGACCGGCTTGGTGTCGATCCCCGCAACCGTGAAACGCCCTTCCTCGACCGCCGCCTTGGCGGCCATGGCGGCGGCTTCGTTGCCGAGCGACATCTTGTCGACCTTCTGGCCGTCCAGCGTCACCAGCCGCGCGGTGAAGGCCGTGCCGTCGTGTTCGAACCCGGCGACGATGCTCCAGTATTCCTCCGCCTTGAACGCCTCGATCTCGCGCTCGCGGTCGACGATGATGCGCAGCGCGACCGACTGCACGCGGCCTGCCGACTTCGCACCGGGCAGCTTGCGCCACAGCACGGGCGAAAGCGTGAAGCCGAACAGGTAGTCGAGCGCACGGCGCGCCAGATAGGCGTCGATCAGATCCTGATCGAGCGCGCGCGGCTTCTTCATCGCGTCGGTCACGGCGGGCTTGGTGATGGCGTTGAAGGTCACCCGGTCGACATTGGTCGGCAGGGCCTTCTTCTTCTTGAGCATCTCCAGCACGTGCCAGCTGATCGCCTCGCCTTCACGGTCGGGGTCAGTCGCGAGAACGAGGCGGTCGGCGGTCTTGGCCGCGTCGGTTATCGCCTTCACCTGCGCGCGCTTGCGCTGATCGGAATAGATCTCCCAGTCCATCGCGAAATCTTCATCCGGGCGCACGCTGCCGTCCTTGGGCGGCAGATCGCGGATGTGGCCGTAGGAGGCGAGAACCTTGAAGTCCTTGCCGAGATATTTCTCGATGGTTTTGGCTTTCGCCGGTGATTCAACGATGACGAGTTGCATGAGAGTGGGGGCGTTCCTTCACGTGTACGTACGCGCGAGAGTGGGAATCGGAAATGCGGTTCGTCAAGCGCGCATGCTCCCGAACGCCGGATTTATTCGTGCGCGCTACTCGAACACATCCGCCACGCTGGTGTCGGCGGGCGCGACGAGGTGGAATACCGCGATGCTGAAGGCCAGGCTCACCGCGTTGGTAAAGGAACTGACCACGCTCGAAACGGCGACTGCGATGGCGAGCATTGGCGACAGCAGCTCACCGGGCCGCGCAGCAAAGGCGATGCCGCCGATCAGGCCGCTTGCCATTCCGGCGATCACCGCCAGCACGATCCACAGCAGCAGGCCCGCACCAAAAATCGACCAGCTCCGGCCGTCGGTTGCCTGCCAGCTTGCCCCCAGGCTCTTGGTCGCCCCGTATTCGCCCGAGATCACGTAGCCATTGGCGGCCGACCAGCGGACCAGCAATATGACGAATGGGATGAACAGCAGAGCAAAACCGATCATCAGCGCGATCACCGCGAGGATCGACATGCCGAGGTAGCTCCAGAAGCGCGAACGGGCACTGGGTGTGCGCCCCACCGCCAGCATCAGCTGCTTCAGCAGCAGGTAGCTCGCGATCACGAACAGCACGAGCGTTGCGACGTCGAACAGCGATCCTGCCAGGCCCATCGTTTCGGTGTCGATGAAACCATTCCGGATGCGCGCGGAGAACAGGCTGCGATCCATTTCCGCAAGGCCGAACAGCCCGCCCAGCCCCGAAAACAGCCCCAGCACCAGCGTGTAGATCAGAACCGGGCGCCCGGCGGCGGTGACAATATCTATCGTCTGGCCGAGGATTCCCCCGACATCGGCCTCTCTATCCATGAATTCCCCCTTCGTCCTGATACAAGCCTATCGCGCCCGTCAGGGTTCGCACAGGCTCACCCTGCCCCCGGCGTGCCGCTCCAGCCGCCCCGCGATCTCCAGCTCCAGCAGCGCCAGCTGCACCGCCGCTGCGCTGGTGCCCGATTGCCGGATCAGCTCGTCCACCGCGACCGGCGCGTTGGTCAGCAGCTGCGCGATGTCGGCGGGCTCCGCCTCGCTCAGGTCAGCGGGTGCGATTGCGTCCAGCATGGCATCATAGGCCTGCACGGGCTCGCGAAAAGTGCTGCGCGGCGCGCCGTCGAAGGTGCTGAGCAGTTCGACCACGTCGGACGGCTCCTGCACCAGCACCGCGCCCTCGCGGATCAGGTGGTTGCATCCGTGGCTGCGCGCGTCGAGCGGGCTGCCGGGGATCGCCATCACCTCGCGCCCGTACTCCCCCGCCAGCCGCGCGGTGATGAGACTGCCGGACTTGACCGCGGCCTCCACCACCAATGTGCCCAGCGCGAGCCCTGCGATGATCCGGTTGCGGCTGGGAAAGTGGCTCCCGCGCGGCTCGGTGCCCGGCGGCTGCTCGGCGATCAGCAGGCCTTCGCTCGCGATGCGCTCCTGCAGATCGGCGTGCTGCGGCGGATAGGCGATCTCGATCCCGCTCGCGATCACGCCGATGGTCTTGGGGAACGCGCCTTCGTGCGCCGCGCCGTCGATCCCGCGTGCAAGGCCGGAGACGACGACGAACCCCTCCGCCGACAGGCCGCTGGCAAACTCGCGCGCCAGCTTCACCGCCGCCGCGCTGGCATTTCGCGCGCCGACCATCGCGACCACGGGCTTGCTCGCAAGCGACAGGTCGCCGCGATAGGTAATCACCGGCGGCGCGCCTTCGCATTCAGCGAGCAGATGCGGATAATCGGGCTGGTCGTGGAACAGGTAGCGCGCGCCGTGGCGTTTGACCGCCTCGACCTCTCGCCGGACCGCGTCCGCGCTGGCGAGCTGATGATGCCCGCCGCCAGCCTTGGCGAGATGGGGCAAGGCCTCGACCGCAGCCTCCCCGCTGCCATAGCGGGCGAGCAGCTGCGCGAAGGTAACCGGGCCGATGCGGGGGCTGCGCAGCAGGCGGATGCGGGCGAACGCTTCGGCCTGCGACAGCCCCGAACCCGCGCCCTGCGTCATTTCTTCGCGCCGACCTTCGGCTCTTCGCCGCGCATCAGCCGCTTCACGTTGTCCCGGTGGAGCCAGATGACCAGCACCGCGATCACGATGAGGACGGGCACGAACGCGGTGTAGCCCAGCAGCGCAGCGGCGATGGCGGCGCACACGACTGCGCTCATCCCCGCAAGGGAGCTGATCCTGATACCGGCAAGCAGGCCGATCCAGACCAGCGCGTAGGTCAGGCCGATCGGCCAGGCGAGGCCGAAGCAGACGCCCGCGTTGGTCGCCACGCCCTTGCCGCCCTTGAAGCCCAGCCAGACGGGGAAGCAGTGGCCCAGCACCGCTGCCAGTGCGGCGACAGGAACCGGGCCGTATGCCGCTTGCGGCATCGGATCGGGCTGGTCGAACAGCGCGCGCGCGATCAGCACCGATGCAAGCCCCTTGGCGAGATCGCCCAGCAGCGTGAACGCCGCCAGCCGCTTGTTGCCGGTGCGCAGCACGTTGGTCGCGCCGATATTGCCGCTGCCGATATTGCGCACATCGCCCAGCCCCGCGAACCGCGTGAGCAGCAGTCCGAAGGGAATCGAGCCGAGGAGGTAGCCGATCAGAGCTGCCAGAAAGGGATCCATCTTGTCTCCGCGCATGTGTGCCGCGTCCATTCGCGGGCGACATGAAGCCCACCGTTAGAGGGAATCGGCGCTGCGGGACAAGCGCCAACCGGGGGGATGCATCCGCTATCGGCCAAACAGGCCGCGCATCGCCAAGGTACCAGCCTTCGGTACTATGGAACGCGTCGTGGTTCGCGCTATGCCACCACCATGCAACTCTCCCCCCGAGACCCTGCCCAAATCCTGACCGAGAAGGAAAAGGAATGCCTGCGGCGCTGGCTGGGCCACGCGACTGCCAAGGAGATCGCGCTGGACCTTGGCGTTTCGCACCATGCGGTCGAGAAACGGCTCAAGTCGGCCCGCGCAAAGCTGGGGGCGACAAGCTCGCTCGAAGCAGCGCGCATGCTCGAACGTGCGGAGGCCGATGCGGGGTACCAGCAAACCGCCTCCCAAGCGCCGGACCTCGTCGCTGACGATCACACGCGTAAACAGGGGCTCTCCAACGCCTCTGTTCGGGCCGAAACCCTCGGGCAGGCAATAAGGCAACGTCCCCTGGTTTCAGGAGTAGTCGCAATGAGCATCATTCTCGCAGCCGCGCTGGCCCTTTCCATGGCCGGTCAGTCAGCCGGAGGCGCAGCTATCGCACCGCTGGGCGCGCAGGCCGTCACCGTCATCCAGAACGGTGAACAAGGCAAACTCAAGGAAGCCTTCGCACGGATGGATCTCGACGATTCGGGCTATCTCGAGGCGGATGAAGCCATCTCGGTGAGGGTCACGACAATCTCGCCGAGCGACGAAAACGGCAGCACGCAGCCCCGCAACAGCGCCATCGAGATGTTCGATGCGGACAAGGATGGCCGGGTGAGCTTCACCGAGTTCGAGAAATGGATCGACAATCGCAAGAGCGAAGCTGCACGCAAAGCCGCCAGCTAAGGCTCGGCCCTGGCAATTGACGGGGGCGGCAATCCGCGCCATCGCGCTCGCGAATGTCGCCCGCCGCCCCCATCCTGATCTTCGATTCCGGCGTAGGCGGGCTGACCATCCTTGCGGAGGTGCGCAAGGCGCTGCCGCAAGCGCCGGTGATCTACGCCGCCGATTTCGCAGGCCTGCCCTACGGCACCAAGAGCGAGGCGGAGGTTGCCGCGCGGGTGTGCGGATTGCTCGGCCGGATGGCGGAGCGGTACCAGCCGCGCCTGATCTGCATCGCCTGCAACACCGCCAGCACCATCGCGCTGGGCATGGTGCGCGACGTGCTCGAAATCCCGATTGTCGGCACCGTGCCCGCGATCAAGCCCGCAGCTCTCACGACGAAGACCGGCACCATTGGCCTGCTCGGCACCGGCGCAACCGTGCGCCAGCCCTATGTCGACCGGCTGGAAGCGGAATTCGCCGCCGACAAACACCTGATCCGCCACGCGGCAGACCCGCTGGTTCCGCTGGCAGAGGCGAAGATGCGCGGCGAAACGCTGGCCGATGGCGCGGTTGCGCAGGCCGTGGCGGGTCTGTGCGACCATCCGCAGGCGCAAGACCTCGACACGCTGGTGCTCGCCTGCACGCACTTTCCGCTGCTGGCCGACGAACTGCGGGCGGTGTTCGGGCAGGACATCCAGCTGGTCGACGGCGCGCAAGGGATCGCCCGGCGGATCGCCTCGCTGACGCAGGGGCAGGAGTTTGAGCGCGCGCAGGATGATTTCGCGGTGGCGACCGGCAGCACGGAAAGCCTGTCTGCCCTCACCCCGATGCTCGCGCGCCACGGACTCATGCGCGCGACGCAATTCTGATTGCAGAATATCCTCCGCCTTTGCGAATGGCTCGCAAAGATCGCGCTGGAAACTGGGGTTCTTGAAGCCTAAACGATCCTGCGTTGTGACCAATTACAGCCATATATTCGACCAGGCGATCGATCGCCTGCACGAGGAAGGCCGCTACCGCGTCTTCATCGATATCCTGCGCAACAAGGGTGCCTACCCCAACGCGCGCTGCTTCCACGGCCATAACGGCCCGAAGCCGATCACCGTGTGGTGCTCCAACGATTACCTTGCGATGGGCCAGCACCCCAAGGTGACCGAGGCGATGGAAGAGGCGCTGCACGATGTCGGCGCGGGCTCCGGCGGCACGCGCAATATCGGCGGCAACACGCACTACCATGTCGAGCTGGAGGCCGAACTGGCCGACCTGCACGGCAAGGAATCGGCGCTGATCTTCACCAGCGGCTATGTTTCCAACGACGCGACGCTCTCCACCATCGCCAAGCTGCTGCCGGGCTGCGTGATCTTTTCCGACGCGCTCAACCACGCGAGCATGATCGCGGGCATCCGCAATTCGGGCTGCGCAAAGCGCGTGTTCCGGCACAATGATCTGGAGCATCTCGAAGAGCTGCTGGCCGCCGAAGACCCCGACGCGCCCAAACTGATCGCCTTTGAAAGCGTCTATTCGATGGATGGCGACGTCGCTCCGCTGCACGCGATCTGCGACCTTGCGGAAAAGTACAACGCGCTGACCTATTGCGACGAAGTCCACGCGGTCGGCATGTATGGCGCGCGCGGCGGCGGCATTTCCGAACGCGACGAAGCTGCGCACCGGATCGATATTCTGGAAGGCACGCTGGGCAAGGCGTTCGGCGTGATGGGCGGCTATATCGCGGCGGACAAGCGGATCGTCGATTGCATCCGCAGCTACGCGCCGGGTTTCATCTTCACCACTTCGCTCAGCCCTGTGCTGGTCGCCGGCGTGCTCGCCTCGGTCAAGCATCTCAAGGCCAGCAGCGAGGAACGCGACGCGCAGCAGGCTGCGGCCGCGAAGCTCAAGCAGATCATGCGCGAAGCGAACCTGCCGGTGATGGACAGCACCACGCATATTGTGCCGCTGATGGTGGGCGACCCGGTGAAGGCGAAGCGGATCAGCGACATCCTGCTCGCCGAATACGGCGTCTACGTGCAGCCGATCAATTTCCCGACCGTGCCGCGCGGCACCGAACGCCTGCGCTTCACCCCCGGCCCCGCGCACACCGATGAAATGATGCGCGAACTGGTCGATGCGTTGAGCGAGATCTGGGACCGGATGGAGCTGGAGCTTCGGCAGGCGGCCTGACCCGCGTGGCGAATTGCTGCATTGCGGAACCGCTCGGCCCACCGAACGCTTCCCCACCATGGCAGAGATAACAAAAGTAAAGCCCGGAACCCTCACCGATTATGGCAACGGGTTCCACCATATCCGCGGATCGTTCAAGCTGGGTGGCGTCATCGACCTTGGCACGCATTGCGCGCTGATCGAATTGCACGATGGGCGGTTCGTGTTCCTCGACAGCTATACGCTGGACGACGATCTGAAGGCCAAGGTCGATGCGCTGACCGATAATGGCCGCAAGGTTGCGGCGATCATCAATGTTCACCCCTTCCACACGCTGCATATCGAGTGGATGGCGAAGACCTATCCGAACGCCAAGCTCTACGGCACGAAGCGCCATCACGAGAAGTTTCCCGAACTCGATTGGGAAAGCGCCCATTGCGAGGCGGGCGCGCTGGACGGGCTGTTCGGCGATGCGCTGCAATTCTCCGTCCCCAAGGGCGTGCGGATGGTGTGCGAGGACGAGAGCGTGCATTTCTCCTCCATCCTCGCCTGGCACCTGCCCAGCGGCACGCTGTTCGTGGACGACACCCTGTCGTGCATCAAGGCACCCTTTCCGCTCTCGCTGCTGCCGATAACCGGCAAGCTCGCCTTCCACCCCACGCTGGCCAAGGCGCTGGAGCCCACCCCCCACGCAGCCGACGCGTTCCGCGAATGGGCGATCGGCATGGCGCAGGACTGGGCCGACACGCGCCGCGTCGCGACCGCGCACAACGCAACCGTCGATTTTTCGCCCGGCGAGTTTCCCGAAGCCATCGGTGCGGCGCTCGGCAGGGTTTCGAAAGTGCTGGAAAAGCATCGCTCCGTCCCGCATCACGCCTAGGAACGCGAGCCTGGGGGAGCAATGATGGCAGTTCCGGCCAATCCGGACTTTCGGCACGACACGCCCGACGAGCTGCGCGCGATGCTCGACGCCGATCATCACCTGCTGCAAAAGTGGGATGCGCTGACCGAGCTTGCCCGGAACGAGTGGATCTGCTGGACCATCTCGGCCAAGCAGGAGGCAACGCGGGCGAAACGCCGTGCCCAGCTGCGCGAGCAGGTGCTGGACGGTGCCCGGCGCCCCTGCTGCTGGCCGGGTTGCCCCCACCGCAGTGAATCAGCCAGAAAGTTCGTCGATGCCTGACATGACGTTTGACGAGGTGGTGACCGGCCGCCGCAGCACGCGCGGATATCTCGACAGGCCCGTACCCCGCCCGCTGATCGAAGAGGTGCTGGCGCTGGCCATGCGCGCGCCCTCGTCGATGAATACGCAGCCATGGCACTTCCATGTGATCACCGGGGAGCCGCTCGACCGCATCCGCAAGGGCAACACCGACAATATCCTAGCCGGCGTGCCCGACAGCCGCGAATTTCGCCGGGGCGAGCCGTTTGCCGGCGTCCACCGGGAACGGCAGATCGGCGTCGCCAAGCAGCTCTTCGCCGCGATGGGGATAGACCGCGACGACAAGGATGGGCGGCAGGACTGGGTGCTGCGCGGCTTTCGCCAGTTCGATGCGCCGGTATGCGTGATCGTGGCCTACGACAGGGAGCTTTCCGGCAGCGACGATACCGCGTTCGATTGCGGGGCGGTGACGACGATGCTCGTCAACGCCGCATGGTCGCGCGGGCTTGGTTGCGTGATCAACAGCCAGGGCATCATGCAAAGCCCGGTCGTGCGCGAACACGCAGGCATTCCCGACGATCAGGTGATCATGAAAGCCGTGGCGATGGGCTGGCCCGATCCGGACTTCCCGGCCAATGCCGTGGTGAGCGAGCGCAAGAGCGTGGCCGAAGCGGCGCAGTTCGTGGGTTTCGACGACGGCTGACGCCCACTTGTCTGCTGGCGATGGCAATGCGCGCGCTGCGCCCTAGATAGACGCGATGCAATTCCTGCGATCAGACCGGTTCCGCCAGAACGCGCCCCTGTACGGCGTGGGCGCGATCCTGTTCGTGGCGTTCGCGGTTCTGGCACTGGTCGGCATGCAGGCTTCTCCCGCGCCGCATCGGGCAGGTGGACCGGTCGCCGCCGCTCCTGCCGATCCGATTGCCGCGTTGCCCGCCAGCGGCGAAGCCGCCGATACGCTGCAATCGAAGCTTCCACCCGGTGATGCGATGGCCCGCAATGCGGCGGTACAGATCGTCGACGGCGGCCCGGGCACGGCATCGCCGTTCCGCTTCGCAGGAAGCGCGGCGGACCGCACCCGCGCGCGCGATTGCCTGGCGCTGGCTGCGATGGCGGAGGCGGGATATGGCGACGAGGATCAGCGCGCGGTCATGCAGGTGATCCTGAACCGCACGCGCCATCCCGGCTTCGCGAATACGGTATGCGGCGTCGTCTTCCAGGGATCGCAGCGGCGCACCGGCTGCCAGTTTTCCTTCACCTGCGATGGCTCGCTTTCGCGCAGCTATCCCGAAAGCCAGTGGCGCGCGGCGCGCCAGCGTGCGGAAGAGGCACTGGGCGGGCGGGTCGATCGCGCGGTCGGCATCGCAACGCATTACCACGCGGACTACGTCTATCCGTGGTGGAGCAACCAGCTGGACAAGATCGCGGTGGTCGGCCGCCACCAGTTCTTCCGCTGGCGTGGGTTCTGGGGCACCAACCGCGCGTTCTCGGCAGGCTATCGCGGCGGAGAGCCCGATCCGATGGCCTTGCAGACCACCGCGCAGGCGATCGAACGGCCCGAGACGATAGTGCCCAAGCTGGTCGACGACGCGCAGGCCGTACGCAGCATCACCGCCCGGAGCGCGGGCAACGGCGCGCTCGACGCGTCCCAAGCAGCGCCGTCGAAGTCTGCGGGCGATGCTGCCACACCGGCCGGCCCCGGGCCGGGCGCACATTTCGTCCTCGTCGGCTCGGGCGACGATCCTGCCGCCATTATCGAGCGCGCGCGGGCGCTGTGCCCGGGCAATCGGTTCTGTCAGGTCTATGGCTGGAGCGACGCGGGCGCGATCCCGGGCGAACTGCCGCTGACCAGCGAAGCGCGCCGCCAGCTTCGCTTCAGCTATGTCGCGCCGCGCAATGGCAATGATGAAACGGTCTATTTCGATTGCCGCCTGTTTCCCGATCCGGCTGACGGTCGGTGCCTGCCAACCGCGCGGCCCTGAGCCGGAGTGGGCGGGAGAGCCAGAGACACCCCCGCCCCCTCGTCTCAGGCGGTTCGCCCAGCGACCTCCTTCACGCAGCGATCCACCCAGTCGCGGATCGCGGGGTCGTCAGGAAGCATTTCGGTGAACCACTGGAAGGGCGAACTGCACAGCATGTCCGCCGCGCTGAACCGCTCGCCGAGCAGCCACGGCCCTTCGCGCAGCGGCGCGGCCAGCTGTTCCAGCATCGTCGCCTCGTCGCCCAGCCCCGCCGTGATTGCGGGATGCGAGACGCCGGACCATCTGAGGATCAGCAGCGGCTCCATGACGCCCTGATAATAGGACAGCCAGGTCAGATAGGCCCCGCGCCCTTCATCGCCCGGAAGCGGGCCGAGTTTCGCCTGCGGGTATGCGTCGGTCAGGTAGAGCATGATCGCCCCGCGCTCGCGCACATGATCGTCGCCGTCGACCAGAAAAGGCACCTTCTTTCCCGGGTGCGGATTGTCCGGGTCGGGCGCGCCCGAACCATCCTGCCGATTGATCGTAACCTCCCGAATCGCGACATCCGCGCCGAGCATCGCGGCAAGCTGGACGACCGTATCGGAGCGCGACTGGGGCGAATGAAAAAGCGTGGGCATGAGGTTTGTCCTTTCCGTTTGCGATGACGAACGGATAGGTCCACCCTGCTGACAGAATGCGGCAGCAGGGACCGACGATGGCACGGCAGGACAGGCTTATGCGGTTGCTCTCCGCTCTCCGGCGGCTGCCCTCGCCCGTCACGGCCGAGCGGCTCGCGGCGGAGACGGAAATTTCGCGCCGCCAGCTCTACCGCGACATTGCCACGTTGCGCGCAGGCGGCGTGCTGATCGATGGTGCGGCGGGGTTCGGCTACACGCTGACCGAAGATCCGGCGCTGCCACCGCAGAGCTTCTCCCGCCTCGAAACAGAGGCATTGATGCTGGCGGTGGGCAGCCTCGACCAGCTGGGCGACGAGCGGCTCGCAAAGGCCGGTCGCGACGCCATGGCGCGGATTATCGCCACCTTGCCCGATCGTCAGGCTCGCCAGGCGATGCATGCGATCATGCGGTCGTGGCGCCCGGCGGAGGATCGCCCGGAAATCGCGGTCGATGTCGACCTGCTACGGCAAGCCTGCTGGGACGAGACCTCCGTGACGATCACCTATCGCGACAGGCAGGAGCAGGTGACCGAGCGGGAAATCCTGCCGCTCGGCCTGTCATACAGCCCGACCACGCTGATGGTGGTCGGCTGGTGCCTGCTGCGAGAGGGCTATCGCACCTTCGAGGTCGCGCGGATGGAGCGGCTCGAATGGGGCGAGACCAGCTTCCGCCCGCGCCGTGTCGAGCTGCTGCGGCGCTATCAGGCGTTGCGCATGGCGGAATGGGCGGCGCAGGCGGCGGCGAGGCAGGCATCCGACGATGGGCCAGGCCGCATCGACGGCACCGCCAAATCGGATTGACCGAGGGCCCCTCTCCACTTCCGTCACTGCGGACCGACGATCCCTTCCTGCGGCCAGGATGTATCGCCGATCCGCTCCAGTTCCATTTCGAGGAACTTCTGCCGTGGCTGGTCGCCCATCTGCGTGTACCCGACTTCGACCCAGCGACCGCCTTTCAAAACGGCATCGTAGGTGATCTTCATCGGGCCGCTGTTCACGCCCCAACGAAAACCGACCTCGGTCGCTTCGAACCAGGGCCGCGCCGTCATGCCGCGGGCGGTGCTGACCATCACGTACTCGTCCTTCAACGGATCGTAGGTGATCATGGCAACCGCGTTGAACATCAGCGTGCCATCCGGACCATACCCGCGCCCCTCGACAAGCCGGCTGACGCCACCCGCCATGGTACCCACGCGCTCCGTCTGGGTCAGTTCGATTTCCCCCATCGGGCCGGTCGAGGTCACGGTTCCCCGCCATTCGCCGTCCATCGAGGCAAAGCGTGCCATCGCCGCTTTCTGCTCTGCCAGCAGCGCATCGTAATCGGGCTCCTGCGCTAGGGCCATCGCCGGGCAGAGCATGAACGCCAGGGCTGCGGCAAGAATCGCCCCGCCCACCTTCCGTTTCGCTGTCTGTTGCATGCTCTCCAATCCTCCCTTGTCATCGAACCGATATGTGGCACGTTCGTACCTGTGTGCCGGATAGCTTCAGGAGGCCCATCGCCCGGTATGTTTGCAAGGCCGATTTCGTGAACCGCGTCGCCCGCTTCGCGAACCGTGCGCAGGCATTGCCTGCGGTACCCGCAATGCCCGCTGTCGCTCTGGCGGTGGCCATCATCGCGAGCATCGGCGGGCCGTTCGGCACGTCGGCTCTGCCGATGGTGGAGCGGTTGGCCTTCTGGTTCCTGCTGATGTCGATCGAGGCCGCCAAGTGGATGCTGTGGCTGGGGTGGCAGGTACGCAAGCGCGAAGATTACTGGCGCGCAGCACTGATCGGCACGCCATTGCTCGGCCTGCTGATCCCGCTGGAAATTGCGCTAAGCTATCGCGCGATCGGTCACGATGCCTCGACCGATATGCTTCCTGTCATCGCAAATGTCGGCATCGTGGGTGCGGCGATCCTGCTCGCCATGTTCGCGCTCCATCCACCGCGCATGAAACAGACACGGCAGAAGCCCGATCTGCTTGCGCGCGAGGGATTGTCTTCGAACGACCTTCTCGCCGCTTCGGCTGAGGATCACTATTGCCGCCTGTATCTCGCCGACGGCAGCCAGCGCCTGCTTCACGCACGGTTGAGCGATATCGTGAGCCTGCTTGAAGACGCCGAAGGGACACAAATCCATCGCAGTCACTGGTGCGCCGACAGGGGTGCGGTCACCGCGCGCCGGGCCGGGCGGGGATGGGAAATCCTGCTCCCATGCGGCACGGCCCTGCGGGTCAGCGCGACCTATCGCCAAGAAGCGCAGCGTCGCGGCTGGCTCAGCCGCGGGCGCTCCGTCGCCTAGCGCAGGTTGACCACATTGTCCGTCTGCGGCCGTTCGCGGCGGCCGTCGTACAGGCTCAGCATAGGATCGTCGTCGACCACGAGGGCCTGCGTCGCGCCGAAGCCGTTGAAATCGGTCTTCATCGCCGCGCCATAGGCGCCCAGCATCCCGATTTCGATGTAATCGCCGGCCTTGATGTCGGCCGGAAGCGCGAACGGCCCTTCCATGTAGTCGGCATCGTCGCAGGTCGGGCCGTAGAGCGCGAAATCCTCCGTCGCGGCGTGATCCTCGTAGGCCAGCGCGCGGATCGGGAATTTCCAGCCCAGATGCGCCGCATCGTACAGCGCGCCGTAGGCACCATCGTTGATGAACAGCTCCGTCCCGCGGCGCTTTTCCACCTTGGCGAGGAGCGAGGAGTATTCCGCGCACAGCGCCCGGCCGGGTTCGCACCACAGTTCCGACGAATAGGAAATCGGCAGCGTTTCGGATGCGCGAAAGATCACTTCGAAATAGTCTTCGAGCGGCGGCGGCTCCATGCCGGGGTAAATGCTCGGGAAGCCTCCGCCGACGTCGATGATGTCGATCACCACGCTCGACGAGACGATCGCCGCACGCGCGCGCTCCAGCGCCTGCACATAGGCAAACGGGGTCATCGCCTGGCTGCCGACATGGAAGCACACGCCCAGCCAGTCGCAATGCTGGCGGGTCTGCTGCAGCAGCACGGGCGCTTCGGTCAGGTCGGTGCCGAACTTGCTGGCCAGCGACAGCTCGGAAAATTCGGACGACACGCGCAGGCGCACCAGCAGCTTCAGATCCTTTGCAGGGCTGCCATCGGGCGCACGGCATGCGTCGACGATCTTGGCCAGCTCTTCCGCGCTATCGAGGCTGAAGGTGCGGCAGCCATGCTGATGGTAGGCTTCGGCAATCGCGCTCTTGGGCTTTACCGGATGCATGAAGCACAGCTCCGCATCGGGCAGCACCCCGCGCACCAGCCGCACCTCGACGATCGAGGCGACGTCGTAGTGGGTGATCCCGTTATCCCACAGGATGCGAATCAGATCGGGCGAAGGGTTGGCCTTCACCGCATAGAGCGAGCGTCCGCGAAAATTGTCCGCGAAGAACCGGGCAGCGCGCGCAGCGGCGTGCGGCCGGTTGAGAATGACCGGTTCGTCGGGCGAAAGCGCCGCAACTACGGATCGAGCGTCAGGATGATTGGCCAATTCAAGGGACCCCCAAAACGGTAAAGTTTCAGACAAGGGCTGCCTTGCGGTTAGAGTCCCCTTGGGGCAGCGGAGGCGCGCAGATAGGCGTTCCGCAGCACGATGCAAGAGAAATCGTATTGCGCAGCGATGTAGTGAATCAACGCTGTCAGGCCAGACGGTTCCGAAAACCCGAGCAGGTGCGACCGGCCGCCGCTTTTAGTCGCCGACCAGTGTGTCGATGATCAGTGGGGTGATGCTCAGCAGCACGAGCACGTTTTCGCGCAGGTTGGCCATCGTGATCCCGTGATCGAGCACGACATAGCGGGTCATGCCCAGTGTCCCGTCCGATGTGTCGCGCCAGGTCAGAATGGCCGCCTGCCCAAGATTTGCACGCGCCAGATCCGCATCGGTCACCGACTCGACCGGGTCGAACCGCACCTGCATCATCACGCCCTGGCACCCCTCGACGCCGGCGACATCGCAGGCGGTTCCGATGAGGAGGTATTTGGTGCCATCCTCGGCCCTGCCGCCAACGCTGACTTCACCCTCGTCCTCGAAGTCGATCAGCTCGTGATCGAGCGATTGGACGATCGCCCTCAGGTCGTCGTTATCGACCGAAGCGACCACCCGCTGCGGCGCGTAGTCCTGCGCCGACGCGGACCCTGCGATCAGCGCGAAACCTGCGGAAAGTGCGAAAACGAGCGTGCGAATCATGTAACCCTCCCCCCTTGCGGTACACGGGGGAGGTTTCCACAAGTCGGGCGCTTTTGCCAGCGCCCCGTTCTGCCCGGGCCGATCAGCTCAGGCGGTTGCGGAATTCCTCGTACCCGAAGCGTTTGACGCAATCGAGCGCGTCGGTTTCGCTGTCCCACAGCCAGATCGAGGGCAGCGGCACGCCGTTGAAGGTGTTGGTCTTCACCATCGAATAATGCGCCTGGTCGAGGAACGCGATACGCTGCCCCGCCTCGTTCGGCACGGGCAGCGAATATTCGCCGATCACGTCGCCGGCGAGGCACGATGGCCCGCCAATGCGCACCGGCGGTTCGCCCGCGACCTCGCCCAGCATCGCGGGCCGGTACGGCGCCTCGATCACATCGGGCATGTGGCAGGTGGCGGAAATATCGGTGATCGCGAAAGGTCCGTCGTTTTCGCCCGTATCCAGGATCGTGCCCACCAGAATGCCCGCATCCAGCGCCACCGCCTCGCCCGGCTCGAGGTAGATTTGCGCGCCCGTATCGTCCTTCGCGTCGCGCAGGAATTCGATCAGCTCTCCGCGCTCGTAATCGGCGCGGGTGATGTGGTGGCCGCCGCCCATGTTGATCCACTTCAGCTGGCCGAAATACGGCTCGATCGCATCGAACACCCGGTCCCACGTGCGATGCAGCGGCTCGAAGCCCTGTTCGCACAGGTTGTGGAAGTGGATGCCCTCCACACCCTCCATATGCTCCTCGGTCAGCTGGCTGAGCGGGAAGCCGAGGCGGCTGCCCGGGCTGGAGGGGTCGTAGCGCGGCACTTCGCCCGTGGGCACCTGCGGGTTGATCCGCAGACCGACATCGAACGCCCCGCCGCTGGCCTTCGCCTGCTCCAGGATCAGCGCGGCGCGCTGCAACTGGCCGGGCGAATTGAAGATCACATGGTCGGAAAGCCGCGCGACCTCTTCCAGATCCTCCGGCTTGTAGGCGGCGCAATAGGTGCTGATCTCGCCATCGTAGAATTCGGATGCCAGCCGGGCTTCCCACAGGCCCGAGGTGCACACCCCGTCCAGATATTCGCCCAGGATCGGCGCGGTGCTCCACATGCTGAACGCTTTCAGCGCGCTCAGCATCCTGATGTCCGCCTCGTCGCGAATATGCGCGAGCAGCTGGCAGTTGGCGCGCAGTTTGGCGGCGTCCACCACGAAGGCGGGCGTATCGACGCGTGAAAGATCGAAATGGGCGAAGGCACCCGGGTCACCGGCTTGGGTCTGCATATTGTGGCCCATACGCATCCGACGAGCGCGTGTCATGCATCGGCGATCGACTTATGTGCAGCGCGCCCGGCGTGCTAGGACGCGCTCAGGATTGAAGGGGGAGCGCGTCGATGCGCAGGTTGCTTGCGGTATTGCTGTTGTTCGCGCCGGTCGCGGCGTTTGCAGGCTCGCTCTATGCAGGATCGACGGGGCGGACCATCGAACGCTTCGTGGAACAGGAAATGCAGGGCTCCGCCCTGCCCGGCGTGGCGTGGGCGGCGGTTGAGGGGGATGAGATCACCACCGGCGCGCAGGGCACCGCCGATGCCGCCGGAAATCAGCCGGTCACGCCGCAGACCCGTTTCCTTCTGGGGTCGATTTCCAAGAGCTTTACCGCGCTGGCGGTGATGCAGCTGGTGGAAGCAGGCGAGATCGATCTGGACGCACCGGTCTCCACCTATCTCCAGGCGTTCGACGGAAAGCCGGCGGGCGCGGTGACGATCCGCCAGCTGCTCAGCCATACCAGCGGATATTCGACCCTGCAGGGCAACAGCGCGCCGAAGGACAGCGAATCGGGCACCACCGCCATTGCGCGCCGCGCCCAGTGGTACGCGCAGCAGCAGCCCGCCACCGCGCCGGGCACGGTGTGGGACTATTCGAACGCCAATTACCTGATCCTTGGCCGCGTGATCGAAACGGTGAGCGGCGTGCCCTACCCCGACTATATCGCAAGCCGCATCCTCCAGCCGCTGGGTATGAAGAACAGCTATGTCTCCGGCGGCAAGACACGCGGGGAGCTTGCGCGAGGGTTTACCCCGTGGTTCGGCTCGATGCGGCCGATCGAGGCACAGTGGACCGGGCTCGGCTCGGCCCCGCAGGGCGGCGTCGTGTCCACCGCAGGCGACCTTGCGCGATATCTGCAGGTGATGATGAACGGCCAGAACGATATCCTGAGCGCGGCGGGCAAGGCGCAGATGCTGGAGCCTGCGGGCGACGTATCGCCGGGTTATGGCTTCGGCTGGATGGTCAACAGCGAGGAGCGCAGCGCCTATCACACGGGGCTGAGCCCCGGTTTCGAGACTATCGCGGCGATGATCCCGGCGCAGCGGCGCGGCGTGGTGGTGCTGACCAATGGCGTCAGCGGGATGGGTTTCGCGGAAACCGGCAATCTTCGCTACGGCATCGTGGCGCGTGGGCTGGACCTGCCGCAGGCACCCGATGGCGGCGGGTGGATGCGCAAGGTGAATTACATCTCGCTCGCCGCGGCGCCGGTCGTCCTGCTGCTGGCGATCGTCTGGGCGCTGTTCCGGCGCGATGCCCTGCGGACGAAGCGTTCCAGCAAGTTCGGCCTGTTCAGCCTGTGGTTTCCGCTGCTCGCGATGGCAGGCGTGGCGTGGGTCTGCGTGGTGACGATCCCCAACCTGTTCGGCGTCTCGCTCGCCACGCTGAACCTGTTTCAGCCGGACATGACGCTGCTGCTGCTCGCCACGGCCGTGCTGGGGCTGGTGTGGGCGGCGGTGAGGCTGAGGATCGCCTATTCGGGACGACCGGCTGCTGCCTAGTTTCTCGCAGAGACACGGGAGAAAACGCAGAGGCGCGAAGACGCGAGCGCCCCTCTTTTCTCCCGCAACTCTGCAAGAAATCGAAAGCTAGAACCCGACAGGGCCGTCCAGTTCCTTCACGTTCCACGGCAGGCCGTGTTCGTTCAGCATCTCCATGAAGGGATCGGGATCGAACTGCTCCATGTTGAACACGCCGTCGCCGTCCCACGTCCCCTGTACCATCATCGCCGAACCGATCATCGCAGGCACGCCGGTGGTGTAGGATACCGCCTGGTTGCCGGTTTCCTCGTAAGCGGCTTCGTGGCTGCAGATATTGTTGATGTAGAACGTCTTCTCGCCGCTGCCATCCAGCGCCTCGCCGGTTGCGATCACGCCGATATTGGTCTTGCCCTTGGTCGTCTCGCCAAGGCTTTCGGGCTTGGGCAGCACAGCGGCGAGGAATTGCAGCGGGATGATGTCGCGGCCCTGGTACTTGACCGGCTCGATGCTGGTCATGCCCACCGCCTGCAGCACGCTGAGGTGCTTGATGTACTCATCGCCAAAGGTCATCCAGAAGCGCGCACGCTCCAGCTCGGGCACGAACTTGGCGAGGCTTTCCAGCTCTTCGTGATACATCATGTAGGCGTTCTTCGGGCCGACTTCCTCGAAGTCGAATTCGGTCTTCACCTGCATCGCGGGAGTTTCCACCCACTCGCCGTTTTCCCAGTGGCGGGCAGGCGCGGTCACTTCGCGGATGTTGATTTCCGGGTTGAAATTGGTCGCAAAGGCCTGCCCGTGATCGCCGCCATTGCAGTCCAGAATATCGAGCTGGCGGATGGTCTTGAGCTTGTGTTTCTTGAGCCACATCGTGAACACCGATGTCACACCCGGATCGAAGCCCGAGCCGAGCAATGCGGTCAGCCCCGCGTCCTTGAAGCGGTCGTGATAGGCCCACTGCCAGTGATATTCGAACTTCGCCTCGTCCTTGGGCTCGTAGTTCGCGGTGTCGAGGTAATCGACACCCGCTTCGAGGCAGGCGTCCATGATCGGCAGATCCTGATAGGGAAGCGCCAGATTGACGACCAGTTTCGGTTCGATCTTCCTGATCAGGTTGATCATTGCGGGCACTTCCTCGGCATCGATCTCGTAGGTCGAGACATCCACGCCAGTGCGCTCCTTCACCGAGGCAGCAATCGCATCGCACTTCGATTTCGTGCGGCTGGCGAGGTGGATGTCGCTGAAAATGCCCTTGTTCATCGCCATCTTGTGGACGCAGACCGAGCTGACGCCCCCTGCCCCGATCACCAGTACCTTCGCCATGTGTATTCCTTTCGAATTCGAATCTTTGCGCGCGCACTTACCCAAACGGGCGCGCGGCACCAAATGATCCGCGTTGCACCCTTTCCTAATCGGGTCGACCCGCTCTATCGGAGGCGCATGATCGGTCTGCCCTCACAACGCGATAGCCACACAATGCGCCGCCAGCGGGCAGGCGGACTTTTCAGCCTTGGACACTGTGTCAGGTGTGTCAGGACCATGGGACAATGGGTGCAGGCGTGAGCGATATGCGCAGCCCCACCCGCGATGGCGTACTGGCCGCAGCGCGCAGTATTGCGCAGATCCTGCCGCCTACCCCGCTGCTGCCGGTGGAGATCGAAGGCGTTCGCTGCCGGGTGAAGGCTGAGTGCCTGCAACCGATCGGCGCGTTCAAGATACGCGGCGGCTGGTGGCGGCTTTCCAACCTGACCGAGGAAGAGCGCAAACGCGGCGTGGTCGCGGTGTCCAGCGGCAATCATGCGCAGGGCGTTGCCTGGGCGGCGAAGACGCTCGGCATCAAGGCCGCGATCGTGATGCCCCGCAATGCGCCCAAGGTGAAGCTGGAGGCGACCGAGGCACTCGGAGCGGAGATCATCCTGTATGATCGCCCCGGTGAGGATCGCGACGAGGTCGCCGCGCGCGAGATCGCGAGGCGCGGTGCAGTGCTGGTCCACGCCTTTGCCGATCCGTGGGTGATAGAGGGGCAAGGCAGCGCGGGGATCGAGATTACGCAGCAGCTGGGCAAGCAGCCGCCGATGATCCTCGCCTGCTGTGGCGGCGGCGGGCTTGCCGCCGGGCTCGCCCTCGCCTGCCCGGAAAGCGCGGTAGTCCCGGTCGAGCCTTATGGGTGGGACATGGTCGGCCAGGCCCTCGCCAAAGGGGAGATCGTTCAGGTCGCGGATGATGCGCCGCAAACCATCTGCGACGCGCTTCAGCCGCCAGCGACCAAGCCGATCAACCTCGATGTGCTGCGCGACCGCGCGCATTCCGGCGTCACCGTGACCGACGACGAGGTGCGCGAGGCGCAGCGTTTCGCCTTCGCGCGGCTGGGCCTCGTCACGGAACCGGGCGGCGCGGCAGCTCTTGCGGCAGCCCTTGCCGGTAAGCTAGCGATGGAAGCCGACACCACGATCATGGTCACCGGTCGCAATACGGACCCCGCCGCATTCGCCGCCACGATCGATCCGCGCTGAAAACCGCGCACACAACGGAGTACCCCGATGCCGCAAGGCGAAGCCCACATTATCGACCGTTCGGTCGTCCGCAAAAGCTCCGGCCTGAAGGATACGCTGCTCGACAAGGCCTTTGCCACCGCGTTTCGCGGGCTGGTCTATGCCCAGATCTGGGAAGACCCCGTGGTCGACATGGAAGGCCTGCAGATCAACGAGGACAGCCGCGTGCTGTGTATTGCCAGCGGCAGCTGCAACGCGCTGAGCTACCTCACTGCCAACCCCGCGGCGATCACCGCGGTCGATCTCAACCGTGCGCATATCGCGCTCGGCCGGTTGAAGATCGCGGCGATCAACGCGCTGCCCAATTACGACCTGTTCCGCCGCTTCTTCGCGCATTCCGATTACAAGGAAAATGTGGCGATCTACAAGGATCGCATCGCCCCGCTGCTGGACGATGAAAGCCGCAAATACTGGGAAGGCCGCGATATTCGCGGGCGTCGCCGGATCACCCAGTTCCAGCGCGGGATCTACAAGCAAGGGCTGCTCGGCAACTTCATCGGCATGGCCCACCTGTTCGCCAAGCTGTACGGCGTGGACCTGCGCAAGGTGCTGGAAGCGCCCACCGTGGAAGAACAGCGCGAGGTGTTCGAGAACGAGCTGGCGCCGGTGTTCGACAAGAAGTTCGTGCGCTGGGTGACCAACCAGCCCGCATCGCTGTTCGGCCTCGGCATTCCGCCCGCGCAGTACGACGCGCTCGCGGGCGACGAGAAGATGGCCGAAGTGCTGCGCAAGCGGCTCGAAAAGCTGGCCTGCGATTTCGACGTGAAGGACAACTACTTCGCCTGGCAGGCGTTCAATCGCGGCTATTCGAAAGACGAAGACGCACCGCTGCCGCCCTATCTCCAGCGCGAGAATTACGCAGACCTGCGCGAACGGGTCGCCAAGCTGAGTGTGCAGCGCGCGAACCTTTCCGAATTCCTCTCGTCGCAACCTGCGATGAGCCTCGACCGATACGTCTTCCTCGACGCGCAGGACTGGATGGACGACATCCAGCTGACAAACCTGTGGCGCGAAGTGACCCGCACCGCTCGCAACGGCGCGCGCGTGCTGTTCCGTACCGCTGCCGAACCCAGCCTGCTGCCGGGCCGCGTGCCGAACGAAATCCTCGATAAGTGGACCTATCACGAAGAGCTGTCGAAGGATCTGACGCAGCGTGATCGCAGCTCGATCTACGGCGGCGTCCACCTCTACGAGCTCGCCTGATGGCAAAGAAGCCGGGGCAGGTACGCGATCACGCGGCGCTGATGGATTCGATCTATCGCGGCCAGAAGTACATCTACGACGCCACGCGCAAATATTACCTGTTCGGGCGCGACGATCTGATCCGCGGGCTCGACTGCCAGCCGGGCGACGCGGTGCTGGAGATCGCCTGCGGCACGGGGCGCAACCTTGCCAAGGTGCAGCACGCCTACCCGGGCACCCGGCTGTTCGGCATCGATATTTCGGCCGAAATGCTCAAGACCGCGGCGGGCAAGCTCGGCACCAGCGCGATCCTTGCGCCTGCCGATGCGCGCCAGTTCGATGCGCGCGCGATGCTGGGGCGGCCGACATTCGAACGCGTGATCCTGTCCTACTCGATCTCGATGATCCCCGACTGGGATCGCGCGCTGTGCCATGCGGCGAAGCTGGTGGCGCCGGGCGGATCGCTGCATGTCGTGGACTTCGGCAGCTACAGCGCGCGGCCGGGCCTTGGTCCGAAAATCCTCAGATGGTGGCTCGAACAATTCCATGTGTCCCCCCGGCTCGACCTGCCCATGGTCGCCGAAGACCTCGGCTCGGGGCCGGGCTGGCGGCGAGAAGGGCGCGACGGAATGGGCGGCTATTACCGGCTCGAACGGCTCTATCGCGAGCAGCCGCAGCCCGATTGACGATGCCGAAAGGCGAATGTAGGTTTTGATAGAAAACTGGTTTTGGGGGAGAGAAAACGATGCAGGCTCAAATGTTGGCGCCCGCTGCGGTATTGGTCGCCTGGTCGCTGGTGATGCTGGTCTGGATGGCGCTCACGCGCTTTCCGGCGATGAAGAAGGCGCAGGTCGGCTTCGGTAAGTCGAAGCCTGGCGGCCGGGGTCAGGATCTGGACGGCGTGGTACCCGACAAGGTGCAGTGGAAATCTCACAATTACGCGCACCTGATGGAACAGCCGACGCTGTTCTACGCCGTGGTGGTGATCCTCGCGCTGGTCGCGCCCAGCCCGCTGGCGATCCTGCTGGCGTGGATTTACGTGGCGATCCGCATCGTCCATTCGATCTGGCAGGCGACGGTGAACATCGTGATGGTTCGCTTCCTCCTGTTTATCGCATCCACAATCGCCCTGGTCGCCCTTTCGATCATGGCCTTAATCGCAACACTCGGAGCGCCCGCATGATCGGCATGGACATCCTGCAACCCGTCGTCGCCCTGATGATCTGGACGATGATCGTCTGGGTCTGGATGTACGCGACCCGCATCCCCGCGATGCAGAAGAACCCGGATATCGACACCAAAAACCTGCGCGGCGGGGCCGGTTTCGATCTCGACCGGCTGCTGCCCGACCGGGTCCAGTGGAAGGCGCACAACTACAACCATCTGCACGAACAGCCGACCGTGTTCTACGCGGTCGCGATCGTGCTCGCGATCATCGGCGCGGGCGATGGCATTCCGGCGCTGCTGGCGTGGATCTACACCGGCCTGCGGGTCATCCACACGCTGGTGCAGGTAACCGCGAACAAGGTGATGGTGCGGTTCGTGCTGTTCGCGATTTCCAGCTTCGTGCTGATGGCGCTGATCGGTTTCGCAGCGGCGCGGGTGTTCGGCAGCTAGGCCGTCACTCCGCCGCTTCGACTTCCTCAACGTGGCCGTCCAGCTCGATTTCGAGGCCTGACAGGAACCGCTCCGCATCCAGCGCGGCCATGCAGCCGGTGCCGGCCGCGGTCACCGCCTGGCGGTAGGTGTGGTCCATCACATCGCCGCAGGCGAACACGCCGGGGATCTCGGTGCGCGGAGTGCCGGGCTCGACCATCAGGTAGCCGCCGTCGTCGGTCGGCAGCTGGCCGGTGAACAGCTCGGTCGCAGGGGCATGGCCGATGGCGACGAACGCGCCGTCGACTTCGAGCGTGCTCTCCTCGCCGGTCTGCGTGTCCTTCAGCACGAGGTGATGCAGCGCGCCGTTCTCACCCGGCTCGAACCGTTCGACCGCCTTGTTCCACAGCGGGGTAATCTTGTCGGATTTGAACAGGCGATCCTGCAGGATCTTCTCGGCGCGCAGCTCGTCGCGGCGATGGATCAGCGTAACGTCGTCCGAATGGTTGGTGAGGTACAGGGCTTCCTCGACCGCGGTGTTGCCGCCGCCAATCACCGCGACCTTCTTGCCGCGATAGAAGAACCCGTCGCAGGTCGCGCAGGCGGACACGCCCTTGCCGCCCAGTTCCTGCTCGCCCGGCACGCCGAGCCATTTGGCGGAGGCGCCGGTGGCGATCACCACCGTGTCGCCGATGTACTCGTCGCCGCTATCGCCCACCGCGCGAAACGGGGAGCCGTTCCTGAGATCGATCTCCACGATCGTATCCCAGTGCATCTTCGTGCCGACATGCTCTGCCTGCGCGCGCATCTGGTCCATCAGCCACGGCCCCTGGACGACGTCCGCGAAGCCGGGGTAGTTCTCGACATCGGTGGTGATGGTCAGCTGCCCGCCCGGTTGCAGTCCCTGAACCATGATCGGTTCCAGCATGGCGCGCGCGCCATAGATCGCGGCGCTGTAGCCCGCGGGTCCGGATCCGATGATGAGCATCTTGGTGCGGTGCGTCGCCATGTGCGAAGCTCTCCTGTCAGTCTGAAGTCTTGGGATCGAATATGGGGATCGAGGCGCGCAGAGTCACGCCACGAAGCGTGCCTGCAGAGCATCCCGCAAGGTGTCATCCACACCAATCGCCTGGTCGAGGAATGCGTCCAGCGATCCCCAGTTGTCGTCCACCACCGCGAAGAAGCGGTCGAAATAGGCTTCGCGCACCTCCATCAACTCGGCCACGACATCGCGCGGCAGCGGGCCAAGCCGCGCCTCTATCCCCGGGAGCGACTGCCTTTCGAGGATTTCGTAAGTCGGTGCATCATTGGTGCGCAGGAACTCGGCCAGCATGTCGGCGCGCGATACGCCGAGGATGTGGTGCAGCAGTGCCGCCGCTATCCCCGTGCGATCCTTGCCTGCAAAGCAGTGGACCAGGCTGGCACCGTCGCGTTCGGCCAGCGCGCGAAGATATTGACCGAAAATCGTCTGCATCGCCGCGTTGCGCGGCATCCGGCTGTAGACGCCCAGCATCCGCTCTTGCGCCGCTTCCTTGGTCAGCGCCAGCTTCTCCTGCGGCTCGTGCGGCGGGCGCGAGCTGGTTTCGCCATCGTAGAACACGACCTCGCCGTCCCACAGGTCGGGGCGGCGGCACGGATGCCGCTCCCGCTCGGCATTGCCGCGCAGGTCGATCACGGTGCGGATGCCCAGTTCGGCAAAGGTCCGCAGATCGTCTTCGCTCGCTTCGCAATGCTGGCCCGAACGATAGAGCAGCCCGGTAACGACGCGGCCCCCGCCCTGCGTCGGATAGCCGCCGTAATCGCGGAAATTGTGAATGCCTTCGGTGGCGAGGAAGGTCGCTGCTGGTTCGGTCATCGGCACCCGGTGGCAGGGACTGGCGCACCACGCAACCGGCTAGGCGGGCAGAGCCGCCCGAAATCAGCCGCCGGCGAGCTCGATCAGGGTATGCGCCTGCTTGAGATGCGGGATGTCGATCATCTCGCCATCGAGTTGCAGCGCCCCGGAACCGGGATTGCCTTCGAACAGGGCGACGATCCTGCGGGCGCGGGCGAGCTCATCCTCCGACGGAGTGAAAGCGCGGTTGATCGGCTCGATCTGCGCCGGGTGGATCGCCATCATCCCGCGAAAGCCGAGGCGGCGGGCATCCTGCGCGGTTCGCGCCAGCCGGTCGAGATCGCGGAAATTCGGGTCGATCGTCTCTACCGGGGCGATCCCCGCCGCATTGGCCCCGGCAAGGCATAGCGTGCGGGCAAGCGCAAAGGGCTCCAGCAGCTGGCCGTTCTCGTCGCGATTGGCGGCCGCGCCGAACGCGGCGGCAAGGTCTTCCGCCCCCCAAGTAAGTGCATCGAGCCGCGGCACGCCCGCGTAGTCCCCCAGGCGAAACAGTGCAGGCGCGGTCTCGGTTGCGACGACGATCAGGCGGATCGATTCAGCCTCGACCCCGGCCGACGCCTCCAGCGCGGTGAGGTAGTGCCCCAGCTGCAGCGCCTCATCGGGTGTCGCCTTGGGCAGCATGATCCCGTCGGGCCGATGCGGCACGACGGCGACGAGATCGGCGAGCGTATGTGAGGTGTCGAGCGGATTGATCCGCACCCACAGCGGCTTGCCACGACCGCCTTGTGCCAGCGCATCCGCGACGAGCGCGCGCGCATCATCCTTGGCGCTCTCCGCAACCGAGTCTTCCAGATCGAGGATGATGAGATCGGCATCTCCGCCCAGCGCCTTTTCCAGCTTGCGCTGCGAATCGCCGGGCACGAACAGCAGCGAACGCGCCGCCCACGGGTGGATCTTCGCGGAAGATACCGCGGCGGCAGACGGGGTTCTGGTAATCATTCCCCTGCCCTAGCGCGCGGGCGGCGATCTCACCAGAGACGACACTTCACGCTGATGTCGCGCGCGATGGCCTTGCGCTGGCGCGGATGGGCGCGATCGGAAGACGACCAGTCGATCTGGTAATCGATCGATTCGTAAATCGTGGTGCGCGGCGTCCATGAATCCGCGCATGCCATGCGCGCGGCCAT
Source organism: Erythrobacter sp. (assembly GCA_009993635.1). Lineage (GTDB taxonomy): Bacteria > Pseudomonadota > Alphaproteobacteria > Sphingomonadales > Sphingomonadaceae > Alteriqipengyuania. The sequence continues at coordinate 627,850 of JAACTC010000005.1, forward strand.
CTCTACCTTCCGCGCCAGCTCGCGCCGGGCTTCATCGGAACTGTTGAAAAAGCCCGATTCCACTCCGCTATCCAGCTGCACCAGAACTGCGCGTTCGGCTTGTTCCGCCTGCGCCGGCCCTGCGATTGCGATGGCCAAGGTGGCGGCCATGACGATTTTCCGGTTCATCCCCCGACTCCCCCAACAGCGCCCTCTTATCCATGGCGCAGACACAGCGTCGCAAGTTCACCGAAAACCGTCAAGTCGGGGCGGCGGTTGTGGCGCAGAGCGGGACCGCCGAGCCCACCTGCCCGAAGGCTGACCGGCCCCTTGCAGTGCTTCGACCAGCCAAACGAAGATTTCGGAAGCCAAGACGGCAATCTTGGTGTAAGGGCACGCGATCATCGTCGAATGGCGATCGCCTATTCCACCTTCCCCCTTGCACCCGATGGCCCCTCGTGGCCACGCGACGCGTTCGCGCGCGTGCTGCACCCAAGAGTATTGTCTTGAATTTTCCCAATCTTCCCGAATCCCTGCAAACCGCGCTCGCAGAGCATGGCTATAGCGCGCCGACCGATGTCCAGGCCGCCGTCCTCGAACCGGAAGCGCAGGGCCGCGATCTGCTCGTCTCCGCACAAACCGGCTCCGGCAAAACCGTCGCTTTCGGCATGGCCTTTGCGCGCGAATTGCTGCGCGACAACGGCCAGGCGCCATCGCCCGGAGCGCCGCTTGCGCTGGTCATCGCCCCGACGCGCGAGCTCGCCTTGCAGGTGAGCCGCGAACTGGGCTGGCTGTACGGCAAGGCCGGTGGCCGCATCGCCACCTGCGTGGGCGGGATGAACCCCTCGCAGGAACGCAACGCCCTGCGATCCGGAGCGACCATCGTCGTCGGCACGCCGGGCCGCCTGCGCGATCACCTGGAGCGCGGCGCGCTCAACCTCTCGGCCGTCGCGGCAGTCGTGCTCGACGAAGCCGACGAGATGCTCGACATGGGTTTTCGCGAAGAGATCGAGGCGATCCTCGATGCGACGCCCAATGATCGCCGCACCCTGCTGTTCTCCGCAACCATTCCCAAGCCGATCGAGGCGCTGGCCCGCCGCTACCAGAGCAACGCGCTGCGGATTACCACGGTCAGCAAGGATCGCGGGCACGGCGATATTTCCTATCAGGCGGTGGTCGTCTCCCCGCCCGAGGTCGAGAACGCGGTCGTAAACCTGCTGCGCTATCACGAGGCGGAAACCGCCATCCTGTTCTGCGGCACGCGCGAGAAGGTTCGGCACCTGCACGCGACCTTGCAGGAACGTGGGTTTGCCGTCGTGGCGCTGTCGGGCGAAAACACCCAGTCGGAACGCAACCAGGCGCTGCAGGCGCTGCGCGACAGGCGCGCGCGCGTGTGCGTGGCCACCGATGTCGCGGCGCGCGGGATCGATTTGCCCACGCTCAGCCTCGTCATCCATGTCGAGATTCCGCGCGATGCAGAGGCCTTGCAGCACCGTTCCGGGCGCACCGGGCGTGCGGGCCGCAAGGGCACCGCCGTGCTGGTGGTCCCCTTCTCGCGTCGCCGCCGGGTGGAAACGATGCTCCGCAATGCGAAGATCGACGCCGAGTGGACCGAGGCACCCGACCGCGAGGCGATCCGCGCGAAAGACCGCGAGCGCCTGCTCGAAACCCTGCTTCAGCCGGTCGAGATCGAAGGCGGAGACCAGGAACTGGTGGACAGCCTGCTCAGCCAGCGCAGCCCGGAAGAGCTGGCGGCCATGCTGGTGCACGCGCATCGTTCGAAATTGCCCGAGCCGGAAGAGTTGATTGCCAACTCTCCCGAGGCGCGCCGCGCCGCGCAGGCGGAACGTCACCGCCCCGGCTTCGAGGATACGGTGTGGTTCCGGCTGGATATCGGCCGACGCCGGAATGCGGACCCGCGCTGGATCCTGCCGCTGCTCTGCCGTCGCGGGCAGATCACGCGAAACGAGATCGGCGCGATCCGGATCGGCCCGAACGAAACCTTCGTACAGATTCCCCGCGCCATTTCGGACAAGTTCGCCGCCGCCGTCATCCGCACGGCCGGGACGGACGAGGACGAGGAAAACATCGCGATCGAACCGTCGGCCACCGGGCCACGCGAAGTCGCGCGCGCCAACCGCAAGGGCCCTCCCGGTAAACGCCACGATGGCCCGCGCCACGATGGCAAGCCGAAGCCGCATCGCAAGAATTCCGGCGGAAAACCCTTTGGCGGCCCGAATGCGAACCGCCCTCCCAAGGGCGCAAAGAAAAAGAGCAAGTGACCGGCTGGAGGAGGCCATGCGCCTCCTCCGACCCAGTCCGGGGATCTCCGGCGAGCTGTCAGCAGACCCTTAAGGGGGTACCGCGGAGTCCGTCGCCTCAGTGCATCCGTCCCGCCAGATCGGACATGATGTACCAGGTGCCGCCCGCCATGATCGCCAGCAGGCTGACCGAGAACAGCACCAGCAGCATATCCTCTTCCGACTCTCCGCCAGCGAAGCTCAGGTGCAGAAAATTGCGCAGGTGCGTCACGATCTGCAGCACCGCCGCCACGCAGATGAGCACGACCTTCCAAGTCGTCGGCAGGTCCGCCAGCAGCGCGGCGAAGGCCCCCACCGTCAACAGCAGGCTGGCAACGAAACCGACCGCGTAACTCTTGATCTCGCTCGCCGCGCTATCCTGCGGATCGAGCTCTCCGGTATTGGGCTTGGTCATGCGAGGGGCACCAGGAACACGAGGGAGAAAATCCCGACCCATATGAGGTCGAGGAAATGCCAGAACACGCCCAGCATCGACAGGCGGACCTTCACCGTGTCGTCCACCCCGCGCGTCGCGATCTGCACGATCATTGTCAGGATCCACAGGATGCCGCAGCAAACGTGGAAGCCATGCAGACCCACCAGCGTCCAGTAGGAACTGAGCCAGCCACTCGCCTGCGGAATGCCGCCCTTTCCTGCCTGGGTGACGAAGTCCTTCACCTCGAACACCACGAACCCCGCGCCGAGCACTGCGCACACCAGCAGCCAGGCAATCAGTTTCGCACGCCCCTGTTCGTATTTCAGCGCCAGCGAAACGCCCGCATAGGCGATGCCTCCGAATAGCAGGAAGCCCGTCTGCAACGCGACGCTCTTGATATCGAACAGGTCCTTCGGCCCGGGCCCGCCCGCCATCCCGATGGGATCGAGGTACGAGGCGTAGGAGGCGAAAAGGATGCCGAAGATGATGAGATCGCTCATCAGGAAAACCCAGAACCCGAACACGATGGATTCGGCCTGCTCGTGCGCTTCGCCGTGCGTTTCGCCGAGGTTCAGTCCCGGGTAGAGGGTGTTCTCGCTCATCCTGCGAACTCCGTAATGTCGGGCACGCCGCGATTGCGCTCGGTCTCCTCATCGGCCCGGGTCGCTGGCGGAAGGTTTTCCACCAGCCTGCGGAACCGCCGATCGGCCTCCGCCACCTCGGCCGCCGGTATGATCCTCGGCTCGATGACGCGTAGCCCGCGGATCACCACGATGCCGGGGATCGCAAGGATGCTAATGATCGCGAGCCACCAGATGTGCCACACCATTGCGAAGCCAAGCGCAAAGGCGGCAATCGCGATCAGCAGCCCATGCACCGTGTTGGCGGGCATTTCGATGTCGGTATATGCGGCAGGCCCCTTCCACGGGTCGCCCGCGCGCTTCCTCTCGCCCCAGTCGTGGCGTGCCGATACCTGCGGGATGCAGGGGAAAGTCCATTCCGGCACCGGCGCAGGGGTCGACCATTCCAGCGTCGAACCGTTCCACGGATCGCCGCCGGGCACCGCCAGCGCGACCCGGTTGCGGTAACTGGCCCAGAAGGTCCAGACGAGGCTCGCCAATGCGCACATCATCAGCACGCCGCCGAATGCCGCAAGGTACATCCATGGCATGAAGTCCGGATTCTGAAACGTGGGCGAGCGGCGCGGCATGCCCATCAGGCCCAGCACGTAAAGCGGCATGAAGGTGAATACGAAGCCGCCGACGAACAGCAAGGCGGTGCGCCGCCCCCATGTCTCGCTCAGGCGGAAACCGAAGGCCTTGGGAAACCAGTAGTGGATGCCCGCCAGCATGCCGTAGAGCACGCCGGGAATGATCACGTTGTGGAAGTGCGCCACCAGGAAGGTCGAATTGTGCACTTGGTAGTCGATCGACGGATTGGCGAGGATGATGCCCGACAGCCCGCCGATCACGAACAGCAGGAAGAACCCGGTCAGGTACACGATCGGCGCGGTGATCCGCACCCTGCCCCGCCACATCGTCGCCATCCAGTCGTAGATCTTCACGCCAGTGGGGATGCCGATGATCATGGTGGCGATGCCGAAGGCGATGTTGACGCCTGCACTCTGCCCCATGGTGAAGAAGTGATGCAGCCATACGGTGAAGCTGATCACTGCGATGCTCATGCTGGCGATCACCAGCGAGGTATAGCCGTAAAGCCGCTTGCCCGAGAAGGTGGAGCTGATCTCCGAGAACACGCCGAAGGCAGGCAGGATCAGGATGTAGACTTCCGGGTGGCCGAACATCCAGAAAATGTTGGCGTAATTCATCATGTTGCCGCCCGAGGCATTGGTGAAGAAATGGAAATCGGCATAGCGATCGAGCGCCAGCATCGCGCTCGAGACGGTGAGCGCAGGCATCGCGTAGATCAGCATGATGGCGACGCACAGGCTGGTCCAGCAGAACAGCGGCATCCGCATCAGGTGCATGCCCGGCGCGCGATGCTTGAAGATGGTGACAGCGAAGTTCATCCCCGTCAGCGTCGATCCCATGCCCGATATCAGGATCGCCCACAGCCAGTAATCGACGCCTTCGCCGGGGCTGAATATCTTGCCGGTGTAAGGCGGATACATAGTCCATCCGCCGGTGCCGAACTGGCCGACCAGCAGCGAGATCATCACCAGCGCGGCGCCCGCTGCAGTCAGCCCCAGGCTCACCTGGTTGAGCACCGGAAACGCCATGTCGCGCGCGCCGAGCTGCTGGGTCATGACGAAGTTGATCAGTCCGATCAGCAGCGGCATCGCGACAAAGAAGATCATGATCGTGCCGTGCGTGCTGAACAGCTCCGCGAAGTGATCGGGCGCAACGAGGCCGCTCTCCTGAGCGGACAGCGTGCCGAGCGCGGTCGCCTGATGGGCACGCATCACGAAGCCTTCGATGATACCCCGCGTCAGCATGACGAGCGCCAGCGCAATGTACATGATGCCGATCTTTTTCGCGTCGGGCGAGGTCAGCCAATTGCGGTAGAGCGGCCCCCACCAGCGCATGTAAGTCAGCAACGCTAGCCCTGCGATCGCGCCAAGAACCAGCACGCTTGCCGCCCCGGCGCCGATGATCGTGCTGGAATCGGGATGCTGAAACGCGTCGGTGTAGGGCGTCACGTTCCAGTTGAGATTGCCGAAAATCGGGCTGGTCCCGCCGCTCATTGCCCCGCCCCCCCCGCATCGCTTTCGGGCAGGCCGGTACCGCCCCAGTGCCCCGCTACCGTCCCAGCACCGTGCCTGCCGCCATCGCCGTGACCATGATATTTTGCGACGATCTGTTCAAAGGCATCGCGCTCTCCCAACATCATGCGGATCGGCTCGGCACGTTTCTCCAGCCCCAGATCGGCCCGTGCATCTGCCAGAACGGATCGACGACGCAGCGTCGCATAGGTATCTTCGTCCAGCGTCAGCCCGTCCGTCTCGCGGGCGGCCCAGGCGGCGTAGTCGGCAGGCTCAAGCGCGCGGACGATGAATTTCTGGCGGCCGAACCCGGCCCCGTTGAACTGTGTGTTCTCGCCCTCGGCCTCACCCGCCTGGGTGGCGGCGAAATTCAGCTTCGTCGTCATTCCGGGCATCGCGTAGATCTGGCCGGTGAGCGGCGCGATCAGCAGGCTCTGCATTACGGTATCGGTCGTCAGCGTCAGTTCCACCGGGCGTCCCACGGGCACCGCAAGCTCGCCCACGGTTGCGACGCCCTCTTCCGGGTAGATGAACAGCCATTTCCAATCGAGGCCGATGGCCTGCACCTGCAGGGGTTCGGGGCCGAGCGGCTGGTAGGGGTCAAGCTTGTCGGTGGAATACCAGAGCCAGCTGGCCAGCACGATCACGATCAGTACGGGCACGCCCCAGAGTACATATTCGAGCTTGCCGGAGAATTCCCATTCGGGCGAATAGTGGCCGCGCGGACGCGAATAGCGATAGCGCCACAGGATGAAGGGCACCCCCACCAGAACCGGCAGGATCACGAGCATGGTGATCCCGACGACGCGCAGCAGGTGGGTGAACTGCTCCTGCGCGACCGGCCCCATCGGCTGCAGGAAGCTCTGCTGAAGCGTTTCGGACGCCATCGCGGCATCCGCAGCGAACCACGCCAGCAAACAGCCCGCAGCCAATCTCACCCCCGACATAGTTCCCACTTCAACTGGATGCTCCCCCGGACGGGGAAAGATCAGCGCGAGGGCGCCGCCGGTAATTCCGCCAGCGCCCCGCAAATTATTCGGCGTCTGCCGCAGGTGCGCCGGAGGAAAGCTTGCGTTCGATCTGCACGGCCACTTCCTGCACGCCAGCCATGTCGTTGGCTTCGTATGCGTCGCGCGCGGACTGAAGATCTTCCATCAGCTGTTCGCGGGAATCCGCGGGAAAATCGTCGATGTTCTGGTTGATCAGCTCGCCCAGATCATTGAGCGCAAGCCGCGTCTCGTTGACGTCCAGATCGCCCGAAGCGATGTTCGAGGCCAGTTCCGAAGCCTCGGACTGCGCCTGCTCGGGGGTTGCGGGCCGGCCTTCGAAGCCCGGCTGTTCGAGCGTCGCCTCTTCGGTCCGGCTTTCCTGATCCGATTCCGGATTGCCGCAGGCCGTCACGGCGAACAGCAGCGGCAGCACCAGTGCGGCATTCTTCAGATTGTGCTTCATCGTCGTTTCTCTCTCGTTTTGCGAGGCTCCCCTCGCATGGGGATTGCGGTGTTCCCTAACAAAGGTTGGGATCACCGCAAGAAGTTGTTCCGCAACAGGTCCACGACCTCCTTGGTCCGCCCATCGAGCACGGCCTTCACCCCGAACATGGCGGTCGCGGCAACCTGCGAAACCTCCACCTTGGGTGGCATGACCAGTTCCATCTGATTGACGTGGACATCCAGCAGGGCGGGCCCCGTGTGGCGCAGCCAGGCGTCCATCGCCGGTTCCAGCTCCACGGAATTCTCGACATGCCATCCGGCAAATCCGCAGGCTTCGGCCAGCTTTGCGAAGTCCGGATTGTGCAGCCCGGTGAAGTGGTCGACCAGACCTTCGACGCGCTGCTCCATCTCCACGAAGCCGAGCGTGTTGTTGTGGAAGACCACCAGCTTGAGCGGGATGTCTTCCTGCACCAGCGTCAGCAGGTCACCCATCAGCATGGTCAGCCCGCCATCCCCGCACATCGCGATGACCTGACGATCCGGATAAGCCAGCTTCGCGCCCATTGCCTGCGGCATCCCGCTCGCCATGGTGCCGTGCAGAAGGCTGTTGAGGAAGCGGCGCTTGCCGTTGGCCTTCAGGTGCCGCAGCATCCAGACCATCGCGGTGCCCACATCGGACACGAAGATCGCATCGTCCGCCGCCTTTTCATCCAGCATGTTGGCGACGAACTGCGGGTGGATCAGATCGGGATCGTGCTCGTCCCCCTCATGGTCGTAGCCCTTCAGGTCTTCGGCCCACTGCTTGAGGTGCGACCGCAGGTGGCTGTCGTCCGTCTTGGCCGCGACCATCGGGGTCAGCGCGGTGAAGGTGGTTTTGGCATCGCCGACCAGCCCCATGTTGATCGCCGACCGGCGGCCCAGATGCGTGGGATCAATATCGATCTGCACGATCTTCTTCGCCTCGGGGTAGAACTGCGTATAGGCAAAATCACAGCCCAGCGTGATGACCAGATCGGCGTCTTCCAGCGCCTCGACGCCCGCCTTGTTGCCCAGAATGCCGTTCACGCCGACATTGTAGGGGTTGTCGGGTTCGAGGAATTCCTTCGCGCGGGTGGTGTGCACCATCGGTGCCTTCACCTTTTCGCAGAAGGCCATAATCTCCTCACGCGCGTCGCGCGCGCCGATCCCGGCATAGACCGACACCTTGCTGGCGGCATCGACCATCGCGGCCAGCTGTGCCATCTCCGCATCGTTCGGGCGGCTGACCGGCTGCGGGCGGTAGACCTCCCAGTCCATCGCATCCTCGTCGCTTTCGGTGAACATGTCGCCATTGACGATCACGACCGCGACGCCCCGCTTGGTCAGCGCAGCCTGCGCCGCCTTGGTCACGATCCGGCGCGCCTGCGAGGGGTGCGAGATGTATTCGCAGAAGTGCGAGTGCTGTTCGTAAATCTTCTTCTGGTCGACCTCCTGCGGGAAGTTGAAGCCTGTTTCGGTGCGCGCGACGTCAGACGCGATCAGCACCACGGGCGCACCGTTGCGGTGGCTTTCGTATATGCCGTTGACGAAGTGGAGCGAGCCCGGCCCGCAAGTCCCCGCACAGACCGAAAGTTCGCCGGTCATGTAGGATTCCCCGCCAGCCGCGAAGGCGCCGACTTCCTCGTGGCGGACGGTGATCCAGCGAAGGTCGCTCTTGGCGACGGCGTTGGTGAAATGATTGATCGTATCGCCGGGAATCCCGTAAACCCGCTTTGCCCCAGCTTTCTGCAGGGCATCAACGACGATTTCCGCCACCTTTTTCGACATCTTTTTTCCCTCGCTTTCATGTCCGGCGCCATGGACCCGGCGCTAGAATCCTATCTCTTTTGCGGCGTCGACCTGCATCGGCATAGCAAACGCCGTGCAGCGCAGGCAGCAACGCAAACTGCGCGGCCAGAAGCAGCGATACGACCTCTACCAAAGAGAGCGTGACCCTGCCCGTCTCGTTCATGCCCGATCGTCCGTACCGAGGTGCAACAGCCCGCCCATGCTAAGCCGGTCGGCGGGCATGGATCGCGCCGTCCTTAAGCACCATGCAGGTGCCGCGGGCCAGCGGCTCCCAGCCTTCCGGATCGAGCGGGACCGAGGCGAAAAGGTGCAGCGGGCCGGAGATTTCCTCGATGCTGGCACCCGAAGTCTCCCAACCGCGCCCGCGATGGCTTTCGTCGAAACTGCGAATATTCAGCCCCGGTTCGCGCGGTTCTGTCAGCCCGCCTTCGGTCTCGAAACGCCGCCGGTCGGCGTGAACGAACAGGTATTCGCCATCGAAGAACAGGAAGTTGGAGCTGCCCAGTTCGCGCATCTCGGCGGCGAAGCGCGCGAAGACATCGAGCCGCGCCCCGGTATCCGTCGCGCCCGCCCGGCTCAACCTGTCCAGCAGCATGAGGAACGCCAGTTCGGAATCGGTGTCGCCGATCCGCTGCGGGATGAAGGCGCGCGCATCTTCGCGATCCTCGATCCCGGGCAGGTCGCCATTATGCGCAAACGCGTTGCGCCTGCCATGCACCACGCGATCGAAAGGATGGGTGTTCGCCAGCGCAGGTTCGCCAGCCGAAGCCCTGCGCACATGCGCCATCAGGTGCCTGCATGGACGTTCGTTGCGGACGACCATGCGCGTCAGTTCGCTGGTCGCGGCAGGGTCCGGTTCGCGAAAAAGGTAGGCATCGCGGTCTTGCGCGAACAGGATGCCCCAACCGTCGCGGTTGCGATGCTTTTCGCCACCTTCCGCTGCGAACAGATCGAGTTCGTAGCGGACCGTGTGCGGTTCCGACGCACTCATCGCAAAGAGTTCACACATCGGGTTTCAATCCTGCTCGTCCTTTGGTGTCGGTTCGGCATCGGCAGGGGCAGTGGTGGCCAAAGTCCCGCTCATCACCACGTTCTGGTACGCGTAGGGTATTTCGATCCCGGCCGCGTCGAAGCGGCACTTGATCTGTTCGAGCAGGTCATGCTCGGCGCCCATGGCCGTCGCCGAATCGGTGCACCATGCCCGCAGCGAAAGGTCCACGCTGGATGGGCCGAGGTTCACCACCGGGCAGCCCACCACCTCCACCACATCATCATGCGCATGTGCCAGTTCCAGCACGATCGCGCGCGCCTTCGCAATGTCCGAATCGTACCCGATGGAAATCGTCGGCGTCATCATCACCCGCAGATCGACCGACGACAGGTTGATCATGATCGTGTTGGCGATCGTCCCGTTCGACAACACGATGCGCCGGTTATCGAAGGTGCACAACACGGTGTAGCCAAGCGACAGATCTTCGACGATACCGGTTTCCAGCCCCGTGGGCGTGCTCAATTGCAGCCGGTCTCCGCGGCGGAACGGCTTGTAGATGACCAGGCTGATGCCCGACACAAGATTGCCCAGCGTCGACTGGGCCGCAAACCCGATCACCACCGACACGATGCTGACGCCCGCCAGCAGGGATGTCGTCAGTTTGTTGAGCGCAGGCACGGTGTGGCAGAATAACAGCGCCAGGATGACCCACATGATGAATGTCGCCAGGTTCGAGATGAAGCTCAGCGTCATCCGGTCGAGATGTTCGTTCGGATCGTGATCGATCAGCGTACGGATCGCGCGGCGAAGCAGTCTGGTCAGCACCAGGCCGAAGATCAGGAACAGGACGCCCAGCGCCACCGCACCCCACAGGTGGTTGGGGTCGATGTAGTGCGTCAGTTCCGCCACCGCCTTCGGGGAATCCGATGCGGCGGGGCTTGGCGTCGCCGAAGGGGTCGCGTCCCCCTTGGCGTTAAGGAACGGCGTGATCATGCGTTCGGCTTGAATGAATCCGGGTTAGCCATGCTCCAGTATTCCGCGAAAGGCGTATCGTCGGGTTCATGCAGCAGCTTGCCCGGCTCAACCTCGTGGACGACCTGCGACCAGGGAACCATCTCCGCATTGTTCTTCCACTGGCGCAGATGGCGCGGCGTGAACTCGTCGGGCGATTCAAGGCCGCAGGCGACGACGATGTCGTGCAGGCTGTCCAGCGTCTTCGACTGGAAATTCGCCACACGCTGGGCCTTTTCTGGGATCACGAGGCCCCGTTGGCGCGCAGGCGAGCTGGTCGCAACGCCGGTCGGGCAGGTGCCGGTGTGGCAGCGCAGCGATTGCACGCAGCCGAGCGAGAACATGAACGCGCGCGCCGCGTTGCACCAGTTCGCGCCCAGCGCCGCATTCATCGCGATGGACGATCCGGAAAACACCTTCTCCGATGCTGCCAGCTTGATTGTGTCCTTCAACCCCGTGCCGATCAGGGCGTTGTTAGCATAGTAGAGCCCGATGCGCAGCGGCAGGCCGACATGGTCGGACAGTTCGAGCGGCGCCGCACCCGTGCCGCCTCCGCCGCCATCGACCACGATGAAGTCGAGCGTGATGCCGCTGTCGAGCATCGCCTTGCAGATCGCGAACACCTCGTGCGGCATGCCGACGCACAGCTTGATGCCGACCGGCTTGCCGCCCGAAAGCTCGCGCATCCTGGCGGCGAATTCCAGCATTTCGCGCGGGGTCGAGAACGCGGAGTGCCCCGGGGGCGAGAGGCAGTCCTCATGCGCCGGAACCTGCCGGGTCTCGGCAATCTCGTCCGTCACCTTGGCGGCAGGCAGCAACCCACCATGGCCCGGCTTGGCACCCTGGCTCAGCTTGATCTCGGTCATTTTGACCTGGTCGTGTTGCGCCTTGTCGCGGAAGCTTTCCGGATCGAAATTGCCGTCCTTGTCGCGCGCGCCGAAATAGCCCGAACCCAGCTCCCATACGACGTCGCCGCCATGCTTAAGGTGGTACTTGGACAGCCCCCCTTCGCCCGTATCATGATAGAAATCGCCGATCTTCGCGCCCATGTTGAGCGCCTCGATCGCGTGGTTGCCAAGCGCGCCGAAGCTCATCGCGCTGATATTCAGCCGCGCGGCATCATAGGGCTTGCTGCACTGATCGGTCCCGACATGAACCCGCGTGCGCTTGGGCGCCTTGGGGTTGGGATTTATCGAGTGGCACAGCGCCTCGTATTCTTCGGAATAGACATCTAGCTCGGTACCGAAGGGGTGCGCGTCTTCCTGCTTCTTGGCGCGGGCGTAGACCAGCGAGCGCGACACCCGATCGAAGGGCCTGCCTTCCAGCGGACCTTCCACGATGTAGCTGCGCAGGAAGGGGCGCAGATCCTCGAACAGCCAACGGAACCGGGCGGTCAGCGGGTAATTGCGCCTCAGCGAATGGGTCGACTGAATCATGTCCCACACGGCAATCAGCAGCAGCGGCAGAAACAGGATCAGCCCCCAGAAGAAGCCGCTCGACACGTAAATCCCGAGTGCGACGAGTGCGATGGTCAGGACAAGCGGGACCCAAAAACCGAGATATCGTTCCAATCCGTTGTCGCCGAACAATCCTCGCACCAGAAATTCCTCATCTGCTAACATTTGTCACTCTCGGGTAACCGCGAGCAGCGAGCGGGTAAAGCGCGATAAGGCCGGAAGTTCCTGCGAGATTTTACAGTCAGAGCGTCAATGCATCCATGGCGACGGGCCGATGCACCCGGCCCCGCGGTCCGCGCTGATTGGGTGCGCGGACCGAGTGCGCTGTTCCCCACCCGGCGGCCCGAGTGCGGGCAGGCTACGATCTGCCCGTCAACGGACTACCGTTCGACGATTTCGTCACTCATCGGAGCCAGCTTGGCGAGGAAGCGGTTTTGCGCGGCAAAGCCGACTCCTTCCTCGCGCATCGCGGTCTGCAGGTTCTCGACGATTGCGTTCATTTCCGGCTTTCGAGAGCCGAGCCCCTGGTGCGCGCTGCGCATGTCGCGCCCGGTATAGTCGCAGCCCGCGTTGAGGATATAGCAGAACTGTTCGAAGATCGTCCGGCGGAAGCGGACATGGTCGTGCCCTTCGAAGATGGCGGCAATGCGGGGATCGGAGATCGAAAGGTCGGCAAACCGATCGGCGATCCGCCGGATGCCCTCGCGTCCGCCAAACTGCTCTGCCATGCCGGTGCCGCTGAATGGCTTCGCTCCGGCATTGTCGTTGCTCTGATCATAGGGATCGACCGGCAATTCTCCGGTTACCGGGTCGCGCTCTTCCACCTCGACGCCGAATTCCTTGTCCCAATCGACGTCCGCTTCGGGAGCCTGTTGCATCAGCAAGAGGGCAATCGCTACAGTCAGCATGGTTCGAACTCCTAGAATGCGAATTGTGCTTGAAGAAACAGGCCGCGCTGATCCTCGAACGTCGCGATTGAGCCGAGATCGGCGTAGGCGGTGGTCAGCGTGACAGCGTCGGTGACGGCATAGGCGGCGAATATGTCGAACCAGTTGTCCTCGCCCAGCCCCAGATTGTCGGGCTTGGTCCGGAACTCGGCGCCCGCGACGAAACGGCGGGAGAGCTGGTAGGCGAGCGATACTTCGAACTGGAGCGAATAGTCGGAGTCGGTTGCCGAGCCAAAGCCTAGCAGGCCGTTCTGATTACCCTTGGTCAAACGCGCGGTCGTGTTCACCAGCACGCTGTGCGAGAGGAACAGCTTGGTCGCACTCAGCGTGAAGTCGAGACCTTGGTCCTGTGCCGCGCCCACCGCAGCCGCGATTGGCCCGTCGAGCGCGCGCTTGTACTGCACGCCGGCCGAGATCTGGGGCATCAGCGGGTCGCCATAGACCACATCGCCAGCGAGCCTGACCTTCGCCCCGAAGACGTCCTGATTGAGCACGTAGCCCTTGCCGATGCCAAGCGCGGTTCCGACGTCCTGTGTGTCGAAATTCTGCCGGGCATAGGACAGCTCGACCCGGTCCGCGATACCCAACGCCACGCCAAAACTGGTCCACTGGTAATCGGGCAGTGCGATGAACGTCGCGTGGGTTTGCACCCCCAGCCCTCTGTCCGACTGCCGTCCCCCGATCGTTGCCCAGCTGGCGATACCGCCGCCGCTGCCGCCCTCGATGGGGGAGGCCGCGTTGGTCAGAAGAAGCTTGGCATTGTAGTTCGCAGGCGGCGGCGGATCGCCGTCTGTGTCCGTCCCCACGGAGGGTCCGACCATCGAGGAGTCCGCCCGTAGGCTTCGGACCGGCCTAAGCTCGTCAGCGGGTTCCCCGATGCAATCATCACAGCCCCCTCCGCCCAGACTTTCGGCCTGGAGCGCGGAGGGCATCAATGCGCAAGTGATTAGCAGCGTTGCGTTTCGCATGAGACGAGCGTTTTTCATAGGAAGCGCTTGGCAGGCGGTGGTTATCAACCCGTAAATCACGCGGTGGCCTTTTCTTAAGAGTTGGCCGTCTAGCGCCCCTACGTAATGAAACGTATTCTCTGCTTTATCGCCATCTTCGCCGCGGTGCCCGCATCCTGGGCCTGGGCGACAGCCTCCGAAGATATCAGGATCCAGATCGTCGATCAGCGCGGAATGCCGGTGCGCGATGCCGTGGTCGAACTGGCAGGCGATCGCACCCATTCCGGCCCGATCCGTTTCCCCTGGCGCATGGCGGTGGCACAGCGCAACGAGACGTTCGTCCCCGGCACGCTGATCGTCCCGAAGGGAAGCACGGTCGCATTTCCCAATCTCGACCGGGTGCGCCACTCGATCTACAGCTTTTCCAAGCCCGCTCGGTTCGAGATAGAGCTTTACGGGCGCGACCAGACGCGCAGCCAGAATTTTCCCGCGAGCGGGACGGTATCGATCGGCTGCAAGATCCACGACAACATGCGTGGCTATCTGCGGGTCGTAGAGACCCCTTTTGCAGGTAAGACCGACGCGAACGGTTACGTCACGCTGAGCGGCGTCCCGACCGGCAACGTGTCCGCAACCGTCTGGCATCCCTCGCTCCGTGGGCCGAACAACGAACGCAACGGCTTTCTGTCGATCAAGCCCAGCCAGAACGTCCAGCGGGTTACGGTCACACTGCGATGAGGGCTAAAAACGCCCTGAAACGCCTGCCTGGCCTGCGCTTCGCCTCGCTGCGGGATCGGATCTCGCTGCTGTATGCCGGACTGTTCGCGGCAGTGCTGGTCACCATGATGTTTCTGGTCAACGCGGGGATCGAGAGGTTCGGCGAAGCCAACGCAACGCTTGAACTTTCTGCAAATGCCCGGGTGTTCGACGAACTGGTCGATCTGCGCGCGCGGCAGATGCAGGGGGCAGCCAATGTCCTCTCGCGCGATTTCGGATTTCGCGAGGCAGTTGCCACGGGTGATGCGCCCACCGTATCCAGCGCCCTGCGATCGTTGCGGAAGCGTTCGGGCACGTCGGCTGCATTCGTCGTCGGGTTCGATGGATCGCTGGTCACGGATGGATCGCGAGGAATACCGTCTGCAGATGCCTTGTGGTCCGCATTGGACGAAGGACGCGAAAAAGGCGTCGTGCAGATCAACGGCCGCCCTGCGCTGGCCGCCGCGTCGCCGATCGAAGTCCCGGATCTGGTCGGCTGGCTGGTGCTTGCCCAACCGCTCGACCAGGCGGAGATGAGTCGGCTTTCCGATCTCGCGCCGGTCGACATCGATGGCTACGTCCAATCGCAGGACAGGTTGCCGGCACGGCTCGCCTCCGCTCCGCACGGGCAAGTGGTCAAGAGCGGCGATGCCGCGCAGAACCTCTATCATCTCTCCACCCTGCCCGCCCTGCAGGAGGGGCTGGAGCCGCGCCTGGTGCTGCGCCACTCGCTGGGTGCGGCCCTGCTGCAGTACAATGCTCTGAAACTGCTGCTGGTGATGGTATCGCTCGCAGGCCTCGCGCTGGCGATCATTCTCGGCAGGCGGGTCGCGCGCGGGATCACCGGCCCGCTTTCGCGACTGGACGAGGCCGTTCGCCGCTTCGCACAGGGCGAAGGCAGGGTCGCGGTGCCTGAAACCGATGACGAGGTCGGCCGACTGGGCGCCAGCTTCAACCGCATGGTCGGCGCGATCGAAGAACGCGAACAGAAGATCATCCATGTCGGCCTGCACGACGGGCTGACCAATCTCCCCAACCGCAAGCTGTTCGTCGAACAGCTCGACCAGGCGCTGTCCAGGCGGCAGGATGGGGAGAGGGTGCTGGTCGCCTACTGCGACCTCGACGATTTCAAGGTGATCAACGACGCCTTCGGCCATCCGGCGGGCGACGCCCTGCTGTGCGCGGTGGCCGATAATCTGCGCAACGAATTGCGCGATGCGCAGATCGCGCGCCTGGGGGGCGATGAATTCGCAATCCTGCTGGTGGAACACGACGAATCGGCCAGCCTGCTGCCCGTTGCCAAGCGCATTCGCGACGCCCTCGTGCGCCCGGTCGACGTGCAGGGCAGCGCCATCGAAGGGTCGGCCAGCATCGGAATCGCAGTGGCACCGGCAGATGGGGTCACCGGGGTGGATCTCGTCAAGCATGCCGACCTGGCGCTCTACCGCGCCAAGAAGGGCGGCAAGTCTGACTTTCATTTCTTCGAGCCCTCGCTTGATGAGGAGGCGCGCCAGCGGCGCGAAATGGAAGCGGACCTGCGACTGGCGATCAACCACGGGCAGTTCGAACTTTTCTTCCAGCCGCTCTGCTCGCTCACAGATGGGGGGATCAGAGGGTTCGAGGCGCTGCTGCGCTGGAACCACCCGGAAAAGGGCAGGATAAGCCCGGGCGTATTCATTCCTCTCGCGGAAGAGACGGGCCTCATCATGCAGTTGGGAGACTGGATCGTGCGCGAAGCCTGTCGCGCGGCAGCCACCTGGCCCGAAGACTATTCGGTCGCGGTTAACATCTCGCCCAAGCAGTTCGGTGCGCCGGGTCTCGCGGCCACCATCACGCAGGCCTTCACGCAGGCCGGGCTGTCGCCGCGCCGGCTCGAGCTGGAAATCACCGAAAGCATCTTCATCGCCGACGTGGACCGGACGCTTTCCACCCTGCATTCGCTCCGCGAGCTGGGCGTGCGCATCTCCCTCGACGATTTCGGCACCGGCTACAGCTCGCTCAGCTATCTCCGCAGCTTCCCGTTCGACAAGGTAAAGATCGACCAGAGCTTCGTGCGCGATCTCGACAGCGCGGGGAACAATGGCCACGCGCTGATCCGCGCGATCACCACGCTTGCCGATGCGCTGGGCATGGAGACGCTCGCAGAGGGGGTCGAAAGCCCGGCCCAGCTTGAAATCCTGCGCGCCGAAGGCTGCGGAAACGTCCAGGGCTTCCTGCTCGGAAAACCCATGCCGCTGGCGAATGTCGAAGAGTTTCTCTCTCGCGGCAGCCGCGACAGCAAGGTCGCGTGAACGGCTGCGACACCGCGAAAGGCGGTCGGAAACCGCTCTGGGAAACCGGACATCGCGCTGGAAGAATTGGTAGCGGAGGAGGGACTCGAACCCCCGACACGCGGATTATGATTCCGCTGCTCTAACCACCTGAGCTACTCCGCCCCAAGCTTGCCATACCAGGTACGGCACGAGGCCTGCCGGAGCGGTTAGCTCGCCGGCAGGCGGCGCTCTTAGGGTGCGGGCGCGCGGCGGTCAAGGCAGGTTCCACACGCTTTGTCAGGCGCGTGCGGTGCCTCGGAAATTTACCTCGCTAACCGCGTCCCACGGGCCGCCCCTGTAGCGATGGAGGCCAAGCCCGCGAAAGCGGAAGGGCTGCGGTTCGACCTCGCCCGCAAGATCGCCCTGCAGAGCGAGCGCCTCGCGCTTGGAGACCTTGTTCTGCACCGTCACGTGCAGCCGTTTGCCGCCCTGGTCCTGCGGGGTGAGCATTCCGTGGAAATGATCGGCGAGCATCGCGCGCAGGCGCAGCATCCCCTCGCTCTCGAGCCTTATCGCAGTGCCGCCGCCAAGCGACCTGATCCCCAGAATGCGGGCATCTACCGGTGCGAATTCACGCGCCAACTGCCGCATGTGCCGAACCACCTCGGCCTCGCAGAAACCGGGCAGTGCGTGAAACAGCGTGACATGCGCGGCCAGGTAATTGCGCTCCGGCGGAAAATGCGCTGTGCGCAGCGCGGTCGCCCAGGATTGCAAATCGTCGGGCAGTTGCGCGGTCAGGATCAGCGGCGCATCCGCGGGCGAGATACCTACATCTCCCCCCGGTCGCGCCGCAGCTTGTACCATTCGGCGACGTTCGCGTTGTGCTCTTCCAGCGTTTCGGCGAATTCGTGCCCGCCGGTCCCATCGGCGACCATGTACAGCGCATCGGTCTCTGCCGGATTGAGCACGGCGGCAATCGATTCGCGGCCCGGATTTGTAATCGGCCCCACCGGCAATCCGACGCGGGTATAGGTGTTGTATCCGTTCACCGAGGCGATTTCGGATCGGCGAATGCGACGCCCCAGCGGCTTTCCCTTGGTGATCGGGTAGATGATCGTCGGGTCCGCCTGCAGCAGCATCCCATCCTTCACCCGGTTGGAATAGAGCCCCGCGACCATCCGGCGTTCACGGGCCACGCCCGTTTCCTTCTCCACGATGGAGGCGAGCGTCACTGCGTCCTGAATATTGTCGACCGCGATGTCGTCCGCCCGCTTGGGCCATGCCTCTGCCAGGTAGTTGCGCATCGCCGCCTGCATCCGGGCGAGGACGGCTGCGCGGTCTTCGCCACGTTCGAAATCATAAGTGTCGGGCAGAACGCTGCCTTCCTTGGGCACCGGAATTTCACCGGTCAGCAGGTCTTCGGCCATCAGCGTTTCGTAGACGAGGATCGAGGGCATCCCTTCGGGAATGGTGACGAAGCGGCGGATGACCTCGCCATGCTGCAGCGTGTCGAGGATGCTCGCCGGGCTGGCACCGCGCGGCAGCAGGAACTCGCCCGCCTTGATGGGATCGTCCCCGCCGAGCACCTTCGCGCGCAGCAGAAACGCGTCCTGACTGGCGATCAGCCCCTGTTCCTGAAGCTGACCGGCAACGGAGGTAAGCGTCGAGCCGGAGCGGACAATGAACGACGTCTCATCGCGCGAAGGCCCCTCCCCATACCAGCCCCAGGCAAACCAGCTGCCCGAAAGCGCGATGGCAATCAGGACCAGAGCGGCCAGCGCGCGGATCATCAAGCGATCTTCGACATCACGAGGCTGGCATTGGTGCCACCGAAGCCGAAGCTGTTGTTGAGCACGGCATTCACTTCGCGCTTCTTGGCGGTGTGCGGCACCAGATCGACGCCCTCGGTGCCATCATCGGGATCGTCAAGATTGAGCGTGGGCGGCACAATCTGGTCACGAATGGCGAGGATGCAGAAAATGCTCTCCACCGCGCCCGCGCCGCCCAGAAGGTGGCCGATGGCGGACTTTGTGCTCGACATGGACGCGCCGCCCAGATCGTCCCCGAACACGCGCTTGGCCGCCGCGAGCTCGATCGTGTCGGCCATGGTCGAGGTGCCGTGGGCGTTGATGTAGTCGATATCGCCCGGCTCGAGCCCTGCCTTGCGCAGCGCCATCCGCATCGAGAGTTCTGCGCCCTTGCCTTCGGGATGCGGCGCGGTGACGTGGTAGGCATCGCCCGAGAGGCCATAGCCGACCACCTCGGCGTAGATCTTTGCGCCGCGCGCCTTGGCGTGCTCGTATTCTTCCAGCACCACGACACCCGCACCCTCGCCCAGCACGAAGCCTTCGCGGTTGCGATCATAGGGGCGGCTGGCCTGTTCGGGACGGTCGTTGTAGCCGGTGTTGAGCGCGCGCGCCTGCGCGAAGCCGGCAATGCCGAGCGGGTTGATGGTCGATTCCGAACCGCCTGCCAGCATGATGTCGGCGTCGTCGTCGCGAATCATCCGTGCCGCATCCCCGATCGAATGCGCACCGGTGGAGCACGCGGTGACAACGGCATGGTTCGGCCCCATCAGGCCGTAGCGGATCGATACCTGCCCGCTGATGAGGTTGATGATGCGCCCGTGGACGAAGTGCGGGCTGACGCGGCCCGGACCACGCTCGTGCAGGTTGATCGATTCCTGTTCGATCCCCGGCAGGCCGCCGATCCCGGCACCGATCGAAACGCCGGTGCGTTCCTTCGTCGCCTGGTCCATTTCGGTGAGGCCAGCATCCTCCATCGCCTGCCCGGCCGCATCGAGGCCATAGACGATGAACGGATCGACCTGGCGCTGGATCTTGCTGTCGACGCGCTTGTCTGGGTCGAATCCCCACTCGTGATCCTTGCCCTTCACCTCGCAGGCGATGGTCGCCTTCTGGTTGGAGGCATCGAAACGGGTGATCGGGCCGGCCCCGCTCTTGCCCGCAATCAGGTTTTCCCACGAGGTCTCGACATCGCCGCCCAGCGGGGTGACGAGGCCAAGTCCGGTTACGACAACGCGGCGCATACTTCTCTCCAAAAACAGCACAGGCCCGGCCCGCTTACCGGGTCGGGCCTGCAAATGGCGGCGACAACGCGCCGCCGCAAGAACATTGCGGGCTTAGCCCCTTGGGACTTAGCCCTTGTGCTCTTCGATGTACTTGGTGGCATCGCCGACCGTGCTGATCTTCTCAGCCGCGTCGTCGGGGATTTCCACACCGAATTCTTCTTCGAACGCCATCACCAGCTCGACGATGTCGAGGCTGTCCGCGCCCAGATCGTCGATGAAGCTGGCGTCCTGCTTCACCTTGTCGGCTTCGACGCCCAGGTGTTCGACGACAATCTTCTGTACGCGGTCGGCGGTATCGCTCATTACTGTGCCTCTCAGGTGTTCGTGAATTGAATTGGCGTTTGCCCTAATCAACGCCGCGCACGCTGGCAAGTGCCCGTGCGCATCGATCGAGCACCGCTTTCATCCGCGCCGGTAGCACCGAAAAGGCCGCTTGGTGACGCGACGCGCTGGCTTCTGACCTCGCATATCCGGCAAGATTGCCCGATCAGCGTCGCTTTGCGACGAAACGGCGATCTTGTGGGCTGGGACAAGGATAGAAAGCCTGTCTGGTCGGTTGAGATACCATAACCAATATAGGAACTTATTCAAAATGACCGACACACTCAAAAGCCTCACCGAGACGACTTACGATTCTGTCGAGGGATATCGCAGGGCGGCTGAAAAAGCCGATAGCCCTGCGCTCAAAACCGCACTCAATCAGCGCCGCGAAAAGCGAGAGAAAACGCTCGGCACGCTAAATGCGGAGCTGACGCGCCAGGGCGCTGATGCAGTCTCGAGCGGCACGGCGCAGGGCGCGGCCCACCGCATGTGGGTCGATATAACCGACATGTTCGAACGCGGCGACGAAGCGGCAGCCGAACGTGTCGAGGAAGGTGAAGACCATCTTGCAGGCGAGTTCAAGAACGCGTTGGACGGCCAGGATCTCGACCCCGCAGAACGCGAAATCGTGCAGACCTGCTATAACGAAATCTCCGCCGGCGAGCGGTTCGGAGACATCATCGAAAAGCAGTACGATTGATCAGATCGGAAGCAAATGCAGAACGGCGTGCGGAGTGATCCGCACGCCGTTTTCGTAGGCTTCAGGCGTCGCCCGCGCGATCGACCCGGGTTGCCTCGGCGCTGTCCGGCTTGGGCTGCTCGACCGTGCGAATGCTGAGTTCGCGCAGCTGCTTCGGCGACACGACCGAGGGCGCGCCCATCATCAGGTCCTGCGCGCGCTGGTTCATCGGGAAGGCGATGACTTCGCGGATGTTCGGCTCGTCGGCCAGCAGCATCACGATGCGGTCGATCCCCGGGGCCGAGCCGCCATGCGGCGGCGCGCCGAGCTTGAACGCCTCGATCATGCCGCTGAAGTTCGCGTCGACATCTTCCTTCGAATAGCCCGCGACCTCGAACGCCTTGTACATGATGTCAGGCCGGTGGTTCCGGATCGCGCCCGAACTCAGTTCGTAGCCGTTGCACACGATGTCGTACTGCCACGCCTTGATCTCGAGCGGGTCCTGGTTTTCCAGCGCCTCCATCTCGCCCTGCGGCATCGAGAAGGGGTTGTGGCTGAAATCGACGCGCTTCAGTTCCTCGTCGTATTCGAACATCGGGAAGTCGACGATCCAGCAGAACTTGAAGCAGTCCGGTTCGATCAGTTCGAGCGTTTCGCCAACGCGGGTGCGCGCGGCACCGGCCAGCTTGGCCGCTTCCTTGGGCTTGCCCGCCGCGAAGAACAGGCCGTCGTTCTCGCCGAGGCCCAGCTCGTCGTAGATCTTCTGCATGTTCTCGGAGCCGTGGTTCTTGGCGATTGGTCCGCCGAACTCGCCCTGCTTGCGGGTGACGTAGCCGAGGCCCGAATACCCTTCGCGCCG
Source organism: Erythrobacter sp. (assembly GCA_009993635.1). Lineage (GTDB taxonomy): Bacteria > Pseudomonadota > Alphaproteobacteria > Sphingomonadales > Sphingomonadaceae > Alteriqipengyuania. The sequence goes on from JAACTC010000005.1 coordinate 649,858, forward strand.
CGCCCAGTCGTTCATTTCGTCGAAGAACTTGCGGCTCTTTTCGTTGGTGTTCGGCGCGGGGATAGCGCGCACGATACCGCCACCGCCGACGATCTTCTCGAAGATACCGAATCCGCTCTTCTCGAAGTGATGCGACACGTCGGAAATCAGGATCGGGTTGCGCAGGTCGGGCTTGTCGCTGCCGTATTTCAGCATCGCTTCGGCATAGGGGATGCGCGGGAATTCGCCCGCGGGCGTCACGCTTTTGCCGCCGGAGAACTCCTCGAACACGCCTGCGAGCACAGGCTCGATCGTGTTGAACACGTCTTCCTGCGTGACGAAGCTCATTTCGAAGTCGAGCTGGTAGAATTCGGGGCTGCGGTCGGCCCGCAGGTCTTCGTCGCGGAAGCATGGCGCGATCTGGAAATAGCGGTCGAAACCGGCGACCATCAGCAGCTGCTTGAACATCTGCGGCGCCTGCGGAAGCGCGTAGAACCGACCCGGATGCAGGCGGCTGGGCACCAGATAGTCGCGCGCGCCCTCGGGGCTGGATGCGCCCAGGATCGGCGTCTGGAATTCGGAGAAACCCTGGTCGATCATCCGGCGGCGCAGGCTGGTGATGACCTTGTTGCGCAGCATGATATTCTTGTGAACGCGCTCTCGGCGAAGGTCGACGAAGCGGTATTTCAGGCGGATATCTTCGGGATATTCCTGTTCGCCAGCGACGGGCAGCGGCAGCTCCTCGGCGGCGGACTGCACGGTAGCCGACTTGGCGAACACCTCGATATCGCCGGTCGGCAGGTTGGCGTTGCGCGTTTCCTGCGACCGCGCCTTCACGACGCCGTCGATGGTAATGACGCTTTCGGATTTCAGCGAATCCAGCAAGCCCAGCGCCTCGCTATCCTCGTCCGCCACGATTTGCGTAATCCCGTAATGATCGCGCAGGTCGATGAAAAGGACACCGCCATGATCGCGCTTGCGGTGGACCCAGCCGGACAGGCGAACGGTCTCGCCAACGTCGCTTTCGCGAAGCTGTGCGCAGTTATGGGTGCGATAGGCGTGCATGGTGGAACTTTCCGGTTCGGGGATTAGGCGCTAGGGGCGTGGCCAGAGCTCAATGGCGAACGCCGCGAAAGCATGCGCGCGCTAACAGGCGAATGGCCCGGTTTTGTCAAGCCGGGCGCGCTTCATTCCATGGGCCGATACAGCCCGAGGGCGGCACTCCGCCCCGCTAGGGAAAGACCGAAGACCGATGAAAATTCATGACCTTATCACGACTACCGACCGCCTGGCCGAACTGTGCGAGCGGTTCGCCGACAATGACTTCGTCTGTGTCGACACCGAATTCATGCGCGAAAACACCTACTGGCCGGAACTCTGTCTGATCCAGATCGGTGACGAGAACGAAGCGGCGGCGATCGACCCCCTTGCCGACGGGATCGACCTCAAGCCGCTGCTCGACCTGCTGACCGAGAACGAAGATGTGCTGAAAATCTTCCACGCGGGCAGCCAGGATGTGGAGATTTTCTACAACCTCACCGGCAAGACGCCGCACCCGATCTTCGACACGCAGATCGCGATGATGGCGATCAGCCAGTCCGAACAGATCGGCTATGCCAATCTGGTGGAACACTGGCTGGACAAGACGATCGACAAGGGCGCGCGCTTCACCGACTGGAGCCGACGCCCGCTCACCGACCGCCAGCTGGAATATGCCATCGGCGATGTGACCTATCTCGCGAAGATCTTCCCCAAAATCCTCAAGAAGCTGATGAAGACCGATCGCGGCGCGTGGCTCGATGCGGAGATGGAAAAGCTCGCCGATCCGGAGAATTACGCGATCGAGCCCGACAAGGCGTGGAAGCGTATCCGCGCACAGGGCCGCAATCCGCAGGTGCTGGGGCGGCTGAAGGCGCTCGCCGCGTGGCGCGAAGACGAGGCGCAGCACAAGAATATTCCGCGCGGCAGGATCATGCGCGACGAAACGCTGGCCGATATCGCATCGCATCCGCCCAAGAAGCAGGCGGACCTGGCCAAGGTGCGCGGCCTCTCCAATGCCTGGAAGGACAACGAAATCGGCAATCGGCTGATGGACGTGCTGGAGAATGCCAGGCCCCTGCCCGACGACGAGATGCCCGCTCGCACCAATCGCGGCGCACCGCTGGGCAAGGAAGGCGCGCTGGTGGCCGACCTGCTCAAGCTTCTGCTCAAGATCCGCGCGCGCGAGATCGACGTTGCGCCGCGCCTGCTGACCCGCTCGGGCGAGCTCGAGCAACTGGCCGCTGGCGTGCGCGATCTGCCGATCCTCGAAGGCTGGCGGCGCGAAGTCTTTGGCCGCGATGCGCTCGATCTGGTGGAGGGAAAGCTCGCCTTCGCGGTCGAGAACGGCAAGCTCAAGATGACGCATATTGATGACGAAGTGGAGGATTGAAGAACTCACACCGCTCATCCTGAGCTTGTCGAAGGATCGCATTTTTTTTTAGCGCCGCTCGAGAAAGGAAGAACGGCCCTTCGACAGGCTCAGGGCGAGCGGGTCAGGGTCATCATTCTATGTCCACCTACCTGCCCACTATCCGCCAGCTGCAATATCTGGTTGCGCTGCACGAGCACGGCCATTTCGGCCGCGCCGCCGAGGCCAGCTTCGTATCGCAGTCGACCCTTTCTGCCGGCATCCGCGAGCTGGAAACGCTGCTTGATGTGACGCTGGTAGAGCGAAGCCGCCGCGTGGTGCGCTTCACGCCGCTGGGCAATCAGGTGGTGGAGAAGGCACACGCGCTGCTGCGGCAGGCGGAAGACCTGTCCGATCTGGTCCGCGCGGCGGGCCAGCCGCTGACCGGCAAGCTGCGGATGAGCGTGATCCCCACGATCGCGCCTTTCCTGCTCCCCCGCATTCTGCCGCGGCTGCGCAGCGAGCGGCCCGAGCTCGAACTGTTCCTGCGCGAGGAAACCAGCAGCGACGCGGTCGAATCGCTGCATCATGGCCGCGTCGATTGCGTATTGCTCGCCCTGCCCTTCCCCACCGGCGAGGTGGAGCAGGAGGTGATTTCAAAGGATCGCTTCTTCGTCGCCTATCCCGGGGACGAACCACGCGACCTGCCCAAGCAGATTCTGCCCGGAATGATCGAGGACGGCCGGTTGCTGTTGCTGGAAGATGGGCATTGCCTGAAGGAACACGCGCTGGCCGCGTGCAACCGCCCCGAATTGCGCGGCGCGACCAGCATGATCGGCACCAGCCTGCACACGCTCGTGCAGATGGTCGATAACGGCCTGGGGGTCACGATGCTTCCGGAAATGGCGCTGGATGCAGGCATTCTGAATGGAACCAACGTGATCGCGAGGCCGCTCGATTCGCCTGCAGCTACGCGGGACATCGCGCTGATCTGGCGCAAGAACTCTCCGCGAGAGAGCGATTTCAAGCTGTTGGCAGGCGAATTGCGCGCCGGCTAGCTGGCGGACGCATCGTCTGGCTGCCGCGGCCGCGTGGCCATAGCCACCGCCGAAGGGCGCGGGAACGGCTTGATTGTCTCCACCCATTTGCCAACCACTGCCGCGAAAACCAGGATCGATAGCACCGCGATTACCGCCATATAGGATGCTTCGTCGATTCCGTAGAACAGAAGCAGCATGGGAAAATGGACGACGTAAAGAGAGTAGGAAAAGCTCGCCGTAGCAACGATCGAGCGTGAGTGAAATAGCCGTTTCGACTGCAGCGTTTCGGCCATGTGGATGGTAAACCACACACTGAACAGTACTTGGAATAGGCGCGTTGTCCAGAACCAGAGATCCGGGATCGCGATTATCAGCACTAGCCCGCCTATGGGTAATAGCGCACTGACCAGCATAAGGCGCCGGTTTGCCCAGCCCAGCATGTCTGAGGCGTGCAGAACCGATACGCCGAAGCCGGAAAGCCAGCACGCCCCCCACACGACAAACCACGGATCGGCAACGAATAGCAAGGGAAAGAGGGCAAGGCCGACCCAACCTATTCGCTTTCCAGTCATGCCCAAAAAAAGCAAAGCCGCCCCGAAATAAAACCACACTTCGTATGCTAGCGACCAGAGCGGGCCGTTCGCAGATACGGTCGGGCCGAGGATCCCGTTCAGGAACAGCGCCGTTCGCAAGAACCCGTCGAGTGAGATGCTCTCGCGGATTGTCGGAGTCAGGTACTCGCGGGTTCCCGACTGGAACACCATCGGGGCAATCGCCCAGCAGGCCCAAGTCACGAACAGCGCGAAGATGAAGGTGGGGATGATCCGGTTGAACCGTGCCGCGCCATATTCTTTCCAAACGAACACCCCCTCGCGCGTGTTCTTTGCGAGCGATTTGTGGATGAAAAAGCCGCTTAGGCCGAAGAATGCCATCACCGCCGCGCCTGCCAAAGCCGGGAAGATAATTTCACCCTCGAAATAAAGGGGAACGGCGTGTCCAAGAAGAACGACGATCGCCGCACCGCCGCGCCACATGTCGAAATAACGTGACTGTTCTAGGCCGATCCGCCGGTTCGCGAACAGATTGGGCTTCATGGTCATGCAGTGGCTCCTCTCAGGCCCCTGACCAGCAGATGGCAAGTTCCTCCCATTGAGGACGCCTTACGAAAAAAGCCATTCCAGTGCCAGTGGATACCGAATTTGGCAAAGAATCTGAGCCAATCGGCAACAGGCCCCGCTCGACCATGCCACCTGAACTGCTCGGGACGCCGGCATTCTGAACCGCACCAGGAAAATTGATTGTCCGCAAGACGTGTCGGTGGTGACGCGAGATATTGCATCAATCTGACAAAAGAGTTCACCCTGAGAGAGCAACGTCGAGCATCCCTCTGAAGAGCTGCGCCCTTTCGACGTACGGCGTTGCGAGCGCCGATCAATGCGTCGTTCCTCGATCTTGAGCTGCTCGGCCACCTCAATCCGATCAACGGAATGCCCGAACGCCCCGGCTGCTTTGGCACGATGGTGGCCGCGCTGCGGGAAGAGAAGCTGGAGCGTCAACTGGGCCGCATCAAGTGGGTGGTGGCGAAAAACCGGGTCCGCGCGGCGGAAAAGCGCCATATGAACCGGATCGACGAGGCGTTGGAGCGGCTGGCGGTCACCCATGATTTTCGCATCGGAGACGGGCTGAGCGAAAGACTGGCCTTTCGCGAACTGTTCCAGTTCGGCCTGACCCATCTCGATCTTGGTCTGATCCCCGAAATGGTGAAGCCGCAAGCGGCCAGCACGCAGGAAATCGCGCGCCTGATCGATAGCCTTGGAGTAAGGATGCCGACGTATGCGGGCGGTCAGGATTGCCCCCGGTCGGCGGCTCGGGTGCTCAGACGGACGCGGGCTGATTTCCGTGCCGCGCTTAATGCGGCGATCTGAAGCTTCGCGTCAGGCGCCGGCCAGTACGATCTGGTTGCGCCCGCCTTCCTTGGCCCGATAGAGTGCTTCGTCTGCCGCAACCAGCGCGTCGCGCGGGTCTGCAAATCGGGACACATCGGCGATCCCGCCGGAAAATGTCACGATCCCGAAGGGTTTTTCGGTGCGCCGGTTGATCATTCGGCGCTGCGCCAGCTCCTCACGCGCTCCATCGAGCCTGACGAACGCATCTTCCGGGCTCATGCCACGATAGAGCAGAACGAACTCTTCGCCGCCGTGGCGTGCGATGAAGCAGTTTTCGCGGCACAGGCCGGAAAGGCTTTCGGCAACTTCGCGGATGATCCTGTCACCGGCATCATGGCCATGCGTGTCGTTGATCGCCTTGAACCGGTCAATGTCGCAGAACGCGACGCTGAGAGGGTCGCCCGTTTCGAGCGCCTCCGAATGATAGGCCTGCAAAACCTCCTCGAACGCCCGGCGGTTGGGCAGGCCGGTCAGGTAGTCGACCTCCGCGTCGCGCCTTGCGCGGTCCAGATTCCTGCGCAGCGCGGCGGTTTCCGCCTCGCTCGCCCGCAATTCCTCTTCGGTCTGGCGCGACCGGTCGAGCATCGCCTTGGCGAAATCCGCGATCTGGGCAATCACCGCCTCGGTGTCCGGCGCTGCCTGCAAGCCATCGACCCGGCGTTCCAGCTCGTCGCCATAATCGGAAGTGGCCTTGCGCACGCTGCGCGTCGCTTGCGATAGATCGTCGATTCCGCGCTCCAGCTTCCTTGCCAGATCCTCGATCGAGCGGTTGTCGCTCGCCGCAGTGCCTTCGGTCTTTTCCTCAAGCCATTCCTGAGTCACCGATTCGCCGCTTTCGCGTCGGCGGGCGATGCTGCGGGTCAGGACCGGGTTGTCGCCTGCGCACGCCTCGTGGGCGGCCAGCAGCGTCGAGGGCACGACCTCGAGATCGTGCTCTAACAGGAAGTCGCGGATATTGTTCAGCAAACGGCGACGGGTGCGCAGATCGGTCTTGATCGGAGGCGACACGGATTGAACATCTGCGTCCTCCAGATGGTGCGCGCGGCTGCGCAGCAGGCCCAATCGCTGGAGGATTCCAGCCGAGGGTTCTTCAGGCTCTTGCGCCTCGAATGCCAGGTTCGTCGCCATGCCTTCTGATAGCGCGAGAACCTTTACTTACTGATAAAAGAAATGCCGCCTACTGGTACAAGATCGCGATCAGGAATCCATGTGCTGCAACCCGACCCGCAGATAGCCGTAGCCGGTGATGCAGGTGAGGACCGCAGCGATCCAGAGCGATACCAGTCCGATCACACGGATCGCCTCGATTTCCGGCAGTGCCCCGGCCAGGATCAGCAGACCCAGTGCGACCATCTGCAAGGTGGTCTTCCATTTGGCGAGCCGCGTGACGGGCACTGAAACCTGAATCCCACCAAGGAATTCGCGCAGGCCCGACACGATGATCTCGCGCATCAGGATGATCAGACCCGCGATCACGTGCAGATCGCCCAGCATCGGGCCGCTTAGGCCGCCCTTGGCAGTCAGGATCAGGATCACTGCGGCCACCATGATCTTGTCCGCAATCGGATCGAGAAACTGGCCCAGCTTCGAAACCGTGCCGCGCGACCGCGCCAGCGCGCCGTCGAAATAGTCGGTCACCGCAGCGGCCGCGTAAAGCGCAAGGCCCACTGCATAGCCAAGCTGCCAATCGGGCCACCACAGGAACAGCACCAGCAGCGGGACTGCGAATATGCGCGAGAGCGTGAGAAGGTTGGGCAATGTCAGCATCGCGCGGTCCATGCCTGAAACAGAGGCGCAACCCAAGAAAAAGCGATGTCGGCCCTTTGCGCCGCGCGCTCGCCTGTTCTAACGCGATGGCCGATCGGTGCTACGCCGCGCCGCGGAGTTATGTATGACAACGTTGAGACTGCTGCGACGGCGGCGCTTCCTGCCGCTGTTCTGCACCCAGGTGCTCAATGCGTTCAACGACAACCTCTACAAGACCGCGATGGTGCTTTTCGTGGTCTATGCGGTCTACAGCGATCCGGACGCGGAGACCAAGTTCAGCGCCATTGCATCGGCGATGTTCATCGGCCCCTTCATCGTGGTCTCGGCGATTTCCGGGCAGCTTGCCGATATGCGCGACAAGGCGCGAATCATTCGAACCGTGAAGCTGTGCGAGATCGGCCTGATGTCGCTCGGCGCGCTGGGGCTGTTCCTCGCGTGGAAGGGCATCCTGGTCCACAGCGTCGCCATTCCGCTGATGCTGTTCGCGCTGCTCCTGGCGGGGCTGCAATCCACCTTCCTCGGCCCGATCAAATATTCGATCCTGCCGCAGCATCTGGCGAAGAACGAAGTGCTCGCCGGCACCGGCCTGGTCGAGGCGGGCACCTATCTGTCGATCCTGTGCGGCACGATCCTGGCGGGCTGGATACCGATCGAAGCCGCGATGGTGCTGATCCTGATCACGGCGCTGGTCGGCTATCAGGTGAGCCGCAAGATCCCCGCCGCCCCGCCCGTCGGGAAGATCGAGCCGATCGACTGGAACATTGCCCGTTCCTCGGCAGGGCTGGTGCGGTTTATCAGGCGGGACCGGGTGATCTATCTCGCCACCATATCGATCAGCGTTTTCTGGACGGTGGGCGCGATCCTGTTCATCCAGTTCCCGCCGCTGGCCAAGAATGTCATCTATGCGAGCAAGGAAGTCGCCACGCTATTCATCGTGATGTTTTCCATCGGCATCGCCATCGGCTCGGTGCTGATCAATCACCTGCTCAAGGGTGTGGTATCTGCCCGCTATGCGCCAGTCAGCGTGGTGGTGATGGGGCTGTTCATCGTGCTGTTCTACCTGCTGGTGCGGCAATGGCCGACGGGGTTCGAGGGCGATCTGCTGACAGTGCCGGAATTTCTGGCCTACCCGCTCGGCTGGGCGCTGATGGTCACATTGCTGCTGATTTCCATGGCCGGGGGCGTATTCGTGGTGCCGTTGTACGCCTTTCTCACCACGCGCGTCGCTGGGGACAAGGCATCGCGCACGATCGCGGCGACGAACATGATCAGCTCAAGCTTCATGGTCGGCGGCGCGGTACTGGCGATCGGGATGACCGCGATCGGGCTTGCGATCGAGGAGCAGCTGCTGGCCAGCACATTGCTGTGCCTGCTGACCAGCTGGATGGCGCGCAAGCTCTATCAGGCGGAAGACCTTCCGACCGTGCTGGGCGACTAGGCCGGTCGCACTGTCAGAAAATGAAGACCAGCGCGCCGACCAGGCACGCGACATACGCCCCCAGAAATCCGACCCAGTCGTTGCGCGACCATGACCAGCGCGCCGCACGGACCATCCGGTCTCGCCGCAACTCGGGCCTCACCATCAGCGTTGCGCGGAAGGGGTGGCGGGCGGATTCGTCGGTGAGGACCAAAGAGCGTCTCATGGAGAGCGTGTTTAACTTTTCGGTAAGGATTGGCGAGCGCGCGGTTCGCGCCGTCTAGTCGTGAGACACTGCCGCGGCGTAATCCTTAACGCGCGCATTCGATTGCCCGGCGCGCGCGTGCGCTTTATGGGCCATGCCCATGGCAGACAGCACCACTCCAGAGGCCGCGCGCCTCCTCGTCGATTGCCTGGCCGAACAGGGCTGCGATCGCATCTTCACCGTTCCGGGCGAAAGCTTTCTCCCGGTACTCGATGCGCTGGTCGACCGGCCGCAAATCGATGTGGTGACCTGCCGGCAGGAGGGCGGCGTCGCCTTCATGGCGTGCGCCGATGGAGCGATGAGCGCCGCCGACCGCCTGCGACCCGGCGTGGCCTTCGTGACCCGTGGCCCCGGCGCGACCAATGCCAGCATCGGCGTGCACGTGGCGCATCAGGACAGCCAGCCGATGATCCTGTTCATCGGCGACGTCGCGCGCGGCATGCGCGACCGCGAGGGATTTCAGGAAATCGACTTTCCCGCATTCTTTGCGCCGATCTGCAAGTGGGCCGCGAGGATCGACCGGGCAGACCGCATTCCGGAATATATCGCGCGCGCATATGCCACCGCGACCTCCGGCCGACCCGGCCCGGTGGTGCTCGCCCTGCCCGAAGACATGCTTTACGACGCGACCGACGCGGTGCCGCGTGCTGAGGTCGCACGCCCCGCACAGGCGCCCTGCCCCGATGCGATGCAGGCGATGATGGCGCTGATCGGCGATGCCGCTGCGCCGCTCGCGATCATCGGCGGCGCTGGCTGGAACGCAAAATCGCGTGAATACTTCCAGCTGTTTGCCGAACGCCTCGGCATGCCGGTGGCGACCGCGTTTCGTCGACAGGATGCGATCGCTCCCTCTTCCCCGGTCTATGCGGGCAATCTGGGGTACGGCCCCAATCCGAAGCTGGTCGAACGGGTGAAGGCGGCGGATCTGCTGCTGGTGGTCGGCGCACGTCTGGGCGAGGCGACGACCGATGGTTACCAGGTACCGCCTCTGACCGATAAGGATCGCACGCTGATCCACATCCATCCCGATCCCGAAGAACTGGGCAGCGTGTATCCCGCCCAGCTCGCCATCTGCGCCAGCATGGACGAATTCGCCGAAAGCGCGGCGCTATGGGCGGGTGAGGATCCGATCACGTTCGATGCCGGCGCACAGGCGCACAGGGAATGGGAAGAATGGGCGACCGCCACGCCGAGCGACACCTACCCGCTCGACCTGGCGGCCTGCGTGCAATTCATGCGCGACACGCTGCCCGCCGACACGATTATCTGCAACGGCGCGGGCAATTATGCCGGATGGTGGCACCGCTACTGGCGGTATGAGGGATATCCCACCCAGATCGCGCCCACCTGCGGCGCGATGGGGTATGGCCTGCCCGCCGCCGTCGCAGCGGCGAAACGCTACCCCGAGCGGACTGTGGTTGCCGTTGCAGGTGATGGCGATTTCCTGATGAACGGACAGGAACTGGCGAGTGCGGCGCAGGCCGGATGCGACATGATCGTCGTCGTGGTCGACAATGGCGGTTACGGCACGATCCGGATGCACCAGGAACGCGAGTTTCCGTCTCGCATTTCCGCTACCCGGCTGGACAATCCCGACTTCGCCGCACTTGCCGCCAGCTATGGCGCGTGGAGCGTCACCGCGGATACGACGCAGGCTTTCCGCGACGCGCTGATCGATGCACAGGGGCGTTCGGGCCTGCGGCTGATCCATACGGTGATCGACATCGAACAGCTTGCGGCGAGTGGCGCGACCGTGAGCGGGCTTCGCGCCAAGGCCTGACCGCCTGAGCGCATGCAAAAGGGGCGGCACCGCGTTGGTACCGCCCCCTTCTTGTACGTCTCAGGTAAGGATCAGATGTCGTCGCCAAGCGCACCTTCGACTTCGCCCTTGGTCTGCTGGGCCTTGCCCTTGACTTCCTGACCGCGGCCTTCGGCGCGGGTTTCGGGGTCGTTCGACTTCTGCTTCATTTCACCGACGGCTTCGTTGACATTGCCTTCGATCTTGCTCTTGAGTTCACCCATGACAGCTCTCCATTTCAGTGCTTCGGCGTGATTGCCGATGTAAAAAAGAAACGGGGATACAGGGGTTTGCGTTCCCGGCTGAGGCAGGAATAAGCCGAAGCGAGTGCGGCTTGCGACCAGCAATCAAACCCCGGCCATCGCCAGCACGACAGACCATTCGTCCGGCTTGATCTCGCAAACCGAAAGGCGCGACAGCTTGACCAGCTGCATCTCCGCCAGCCTGGGCTCGGCCTTCACCTCTTTCAGGGTCACGGTATTGGGCAGTTTGGTCTTCGGTTTGACCCGCACCGCAGCCCATTTGCCCGTTTCGTCGGTCGGATCGGTCATGCCCGCCTCCACGATCTCGACGATACCGACGATCTCGCGGCCGATGTTGGAGTGATAGAAGAATGCCTGGTCGCCCACCTCCATCGCCGCGAGATTGTTCTTGGCCAGATGGTTGCGCACACCGTCCCAGACGCCGCTACCGTCGCGTTCCAGGTCGTCCCACCCGTAAACGTCGGGCTCCGATTTCATCAGCCAGTAGCGCAAGGCGAAATTCTCCATTTTCTTTGTGTGTTCGGGGTTCGATGGCTCCGTAGACGGGCCTTTCCCCAACCCGCAGCGTGGGGCGAAGTGTCGAATTTTTCTGCATTTTGCAATTCGGCGACTTAAAATTCGCCAGTTTTGCCGTGGGGTGTTTACCTGATTTTCAGCCAATTTCGGCAGATAGGGGTTACCAAATTGCCGAAAACACCAATCGGGATCGAGATTGCGACGCCCAATGGCGAACGAGAACGAAAATTCGGGGGGCCTCCAAAAGGCACAGCGGGATATCGTGACGCTCGGCGTTGCGACCGCGGCGATACTTCTTTTCGTTGGCATCGGCGGAACGGTCATGCCGCAAGTCGCGCAGCATCTGCTGTATGCCGACGCCCAGCCGCCCGATAGCGCCCTTGTAAACGCGCTTCTGCTCAACATCGCCCTGATCATCTTCGGCTGGCGGCGCTATGTGGACCTGCGCAAGGAAATCGAGCAGCGGCGCGAAGCCGAAGAGAAAGCCCATCATCTGTCGCAGATCGACCCGTTGACGGGCTGCTAGAACCGGCGCTGCGCGACCGAGAAGCTGATGACCGCCATCTCCGCGATGGGCGAAAACGGCGCCGCGGCCGCCTTCGTGATGATCGATCTTGATGGCTTCAAGGAAATCAACGACACCAACGGCCATCAGGCCGGTGACGAGGTGCTGCTCGCCATCGCGGCGCGATTGAAGAGCATCGCGCCCGAGGGCGCGAGCGTCGCGCGTCTGGGTGGTGACGAGTTTGCGGTGATCCTTCCCACACTGGCAGCGAACACCGATACGGTCGAAAACTGGGCCAGCAGCATGATCGCCGAGGTCGCCCAGCCGATCGAAACCGATATCGGCCCGCTGGCGGTGACCATTTCCGCCGGGATCGCCGTGCAGGATCGCGGCGATGCAGTAGGGGAACTGGAATCCGCGGCGCGCAACCTGATGCACCGCGCCGATCTGGCGATGTATCACGCCAAGAAAGAAGGCCGAAACCGCTACTGCTGGTTCAACGAGGCGATGGAGATCGAGGCGCAGGTACGCCGCGAGATGGAGGCCGCCATTCGCAGCGGCCTGGAACGCGGCGAGTTTTCGCCCCATTATGAACAGCAGATCGACCTGGAGACCGGCAAACTCGTCGGCTTCGAAATGCTAGCGCGCTGGCATTCGCCGGATCTCGGCTTCGTCAGCCCTGAAATCTTCATTCCCGTCGCGGAGAATTGCGGGCTGATCGGCCCGCTTTCCGAATCGCTTATCCGGCGCGCGTTAAGCGATGCGCAGAGCTGGCATCCCAGCCTGACTCTCTCGGTCAACATATCGCCCATGCAGCTGCGTGATCCGTGGTTTCCGCAAAAACTGCTCAAGTTGCTGATCAACAGCGAATTTCCACCTGCCCGGCTCGACGTCGAGATTTCCGAAAAATGCCTGCGCGAGAATCTCTCCGCGGTGCAGACGATGATCGTCAGCCTCAAGAATCTGGGCGTGCGGGTAAGTCTGGACGATTTCGGCACCGGCTTTGCCAGCCTCACCCAGCTACGCACCCTGCCCTTCGACCGGGTGAAGATCGATCGCAGCTTCGTGGGCGAACTGCGCAGGGTTGCAGAAGCTGCGGTGGGTGCAGAACAGCATCGCGAGCATCAGGATCACATCGTCAGCACGCTCGTCTCGCTCGGCCAGGGGCTGCAGATCCCGGTCACCGCAGAAGGCGTGGAGGACGATTCGATCCTCGAAACGCTGCGGTCGATGGGTGAAATGAAGGGTCAGGGCTACCTTTACGGCAAGCCGGAGGATGCCGCCGCGGTCATAAAGCGGCTCAGCGAACTCGACATGCTCGCCGAACGTGCGAGAACTTCCCCTTCGAACGATCCGGACGAGCAACGGAAATCCGCCTGACCTTGCCGTAGGCGACGGGCCGCCATAAGTGCGGACGCGATGCGGATTTCCTTCGTCAAGATGCATGGACTGGGTAACGACTTCGCGATCCTCGATGGGCGCGATGGTGCGCTGCCGAACCTGTCGTCCGCGCAGGTGTGTGCGCTGGCCGATCGCCATCGCGGCATCGGCTTCGACCAGCTGATCGTGCTCGCGCCTTCCGATCGGGCGGACATGACCATGCGGATATACAACGCCGATGGCGGCGAGGTGCAGGCGTGCGGCAATGCCACCCGCGCGGTGTCCGTGCTGCACGGCGCGCCGGCCAGCATCGCCACCGCGGGCGGGATCATCCATGCGCGCCCTGGCCAGAACATGGCCGAGGTCGCGATGGGCGTTCCCCGTTTCGAATGGCAGGACATCCCGCTAGCCTACGCGATGGACACGCGCGAGATGCCGGTGGGCTGGGACATGCTCGAACGGCCCGGCGCGGCAAATGTGGGCAATCCCCACGTCGTGTTTCTCGTGGACGATCTCGCCGCCGTTCCGCTGGAGACGCTGGGGCCCGAGATCGAGCACGATTCACTCTTCCCCGAGCGTATCAATGTCAATGTCGCCCAGATTTTGGCGCGCGATGAGATCCGACTGCGCGTGTGGGAACGCGGCGCAGGCCTCACGCTAGCCTGCGGGACCGGCGCGTGCGCCACTGCAGCGGTCGCCTTTCGTCGGGGGCTGGTCGATCCCGAAGTGCGGGTCCACCTGCCCGGCGGCACGCTGACCATCCGGCACGACGAGGAAGGCGGCATCCACATGGCAGGCCCGGCGAGCGAGAGCTATCGCGGCAGCTTGGAACTGGACGATTTCGCTTGAGCATCGACCGCGTCATATCGCTTGGCTGCCGCCTCAACCATGCCGAGAGCGAGCGTATCGCCGCGCTGGTGGAGGCTGAGCCGGACCTGGTTGTGGTCAATTCCTGCTCGGTCACGCGAGAGGCGGTGCGCCATACGCGGCAGGCGATCCGCCGTGCGCGCAAGGCACATCCCGATGCGCGCCTGCTGGTGACCGGCTGCGCGGCAGAGACCGAACGCGATGCCCTGGGCGCAATGGCGGAAGTGGACGGCTTCGTCGCCAATGCCGCGAAACTCGATGCGCGCAGCTGGAACGTGGCCGAACCGAAGGTGCCGCTGCGCCAGCAGGGCACCCGCGCGTTCGTCGGCGTGCAGAACGGCTGCGATCATGCCTGCACTTTTTGCAGCATCCCTGCCGGCCGCGGCGTGAGCCGATCCGATCCAGTCGCCACCGTGCTTCACGCGGTCGAAACCCGGCTGCTGGAGGGCGCGCGCGAAGTCGTGCTGACCGGAGTGGACCTGACCAGCTGGGGCCACGATCTCCCCGGCGAACCGGGGTTGGGCATGCTTGTCGCCGCGATCCTCGATGAATTCCCCCAGTTATCGCGCCTGCGCCTGTCATCGGTCGACGGGATCGAGATCGACGGTGGGTTGTTCGATCTGATCGCGACAGAGCCCCGGGTGATGCCGCACCTGCACCTCTCATTGCAACACGGCAGCGACCTGATCCTGAAGCGGATGAAGCGGCGCCACAGCCGCGCGCAGGCAATCGACCTGGTCTCGCGGCTGAAGGATCGGCGGCCCGAAATCGCCATCGGGGCAGACCTGATCGCGGGCTTCCCCACCGAAACCGACGCCCACCATGCGGATAACCTGTCGATCATCGAGCAATGCGGGATCGTTCACGGTCATATCTTCCCCTACTCGCCGCGCGATGGGACGCCCGCCGCACGGATGCCGCGGGTGGATCGCGCCACAGTCAAATCACGCGCCGCCGATCTGCGCGCTGCGGTGCGCACCATCCGCGATCAATGGCTGGAAAGCCTGCTGAACGAAGAGCACGCCGTGCTCGCGGAAAAGGACGGCAGCGGCTATACTCCGCACTTCGCCCGCGTGGCCCTCCCCGAAAAGGCCGCGCCGGGCAGCATCGTGAACCTCACCCCCACCCGTATCATCGAAGGAATGCTCGCATGAGCGACGAGAGCGCCTCCTCCAGCTGGAGCGACCGCCTGCTGGGCGGCTTTCGCAAGACTTCCGACCGCCTGACCGAAAATATCGCTCCGGTCGGCCAGGCGCGCGGCAACACCCGGCTCGACGATGCGACGCTCGACGAGATCGAGGATGCGCTGATCATGTCGGACCTCGGCCCCGAAGCCGCGGGCCGCGTGCGCGAGGCGCTGCGCGAACAGCGGTTCGGCAACGAGATTACCGAGCGGCAGTTGCGCGAGGCGGTGGCAGAGGAGATCGCCGCGATCCTGCGCCCCGTCGCCAAGCCGCTGGAAGTCACCGCCTTTCCACGCCCGCAAGTGGTGCTGGTAATCGGCGTCAACGGCAGTGGCAAGACCACCACCATCGCCAAGCTGGCGCACCTGTTCATGGAAGACGATTACGAGGTGATGCTGGCCGCAGGCGATACCTTCCGCGCGGCGGCCATCGGGCAGCTCCAGACCTGGGCGGATCGTGTCGGCGTGCCGCTGGTGCGCGGGCCGGAGGGCGGCGACCCGGCCAGCATCGTGTTCGACGCAGTCAAGCGTGGGACGGACGAGGGCACCGATGTGCTGGTGGTCGACACCGCCGGCCGGTTGCAGAACAAGCGTGAATTGATGGACGAGCTGGCCAAAATCCGGAAAGTTCTGGGCCGTCTGAACCCCGAGGCGCCGCACGATGTCGTGCTGGTGCTCGATGCCACCAATGGCCAGAACGCGCTCAGCCAGATCGATGTGTTTCAGGAAGTCGCTGGTGTGACCGGCCTGATCATGACCAAGCTGGATGGCACCGCTCGCGGCGGGGTTCTGGTCGCCGCAGCGCAGAAATACGGCCTGCCGATCCATGCCATCGGGGTGGGCGAACAGCTCGACGATCTTCGCCCGTTCGATCCCGATCTGGTCGCGCGGGTGATTGCGGGGGTGGCGTAAACCCTTGCGCTTCCCATGCGGTTCGTGGTGAGCCTGTCGAACCGCGAACGTGGGCGCCAGGTTCGCCCCTCGACAGGCCCAGGACGAACGGAAGCATGACAGTAGAGACCCCCCAAACCACCGAAGCGCAACCGAAACCCAAATCGGGCTGGCTCAACGTCGCGATCGATTATGGCCCGCTGATCGTGTTTCTGGTCTCGTTCTACCTGTTCCGGCCCGATGGCGAGGATTCGGTCGGCACCCTGCTGGCCATCATGAAATCGACCGGGGCGTTTATCGTGGCGGCGATCGCGGCGCTGATCGCGAGCAAGCTGATCACCGGGCAAGTGTCGAAGATGCTGATGCTCTCGACCGTGCTGATCGTCGGCTTCGGCGGGATGACGATCCTGCTGCGCGATCCCTTCTACGTGCAGGTCAAGCCGACCGTGCTCTACGCTTTCTTCGGCATCGTGCTGCTGGTCGGCTGGCTGCGCGGCAAGGCATTCCTGCAATGGCTGCTGGAGGCCGCGTTCGAAGGCTTGAGCCAGGAAGGCTGGCTCAAACTGTCGCGCAACTGGGGCTTTTTCTTCCTGTTCCTGGCCGTGCTGAACGAGGTGCTGCGCTACAACCTGAGCTTCGAGAGCTGGCTGTGGGCCAAGCTGTGGGTGTTCATGGGCCTGAGCCTGGTCTTCACCCTCAGCCAGCTGCCCATGCTGCTGAAGCATGGCCTCGATCCAGAGCGTAAGGAAGGCCTGGTGGAGGAAGAACCGCCTACCGGGGCCTAAGGCCGGGCATCGTCATTCGCTTCAGGTAAATCCTGCGTCGCAAGCAGGCCCAGCCGATTGGCCAGCCAGTTGATCGTGGGGCCCTGGATGATGCTGGACAGGAGAACCACGAAGAACACGATGTTGAAGATCGCAAAGGCGCTCGGCACGCCCGCAACGATGGGGAAGGTGGCGAGCACGATGGGCACTGCCCCTCGCAGCCCGGCCCACGACACGAACAGCTTCGCGCGCCAGCCGAACTGACGGAACGGCGCGAGGCACACGAACACGCTCAGCGGGCGGGCGATGAACATCAGGATGAATGTTATGGCGAGGCCCGGCGCAATCACGCCCGTCAGGTTCGACGGCGTGATAAGCAGCCCCAGCGTCAGGAACATCACCACCTGCGCGAGCCACGCCAGCCCGTCCTGAAAGGTTGAGACGATCATTTTCGCCAGATAGGTACGGTTGCCCGCGACAAGCCCGGCCACATACGCGGCGAGGAAGCCGTTGCCCCCCAGAACCGAAGCCAGGCCATAAGCGATCAAGGCAGCGGCAATGGATATCACGAAAGCCAGCCCGCCGTGGCGGTATTGCGATCGTTTCAGGATTTCCGGCAGCAGGTAGCCCGCGCCGAAACCCACCGCCGCGCCCAGCACCATCTGCAGCACGAATTGCGGCACCAGAGTGATCGGAGAAAAGTCAGGCACGGTGATGAACATCAGCGCCGCCCCGACGAGGAAGATCGCCATCGGATCGTTTGAGCCCGATTCCACCTCGATCAGCGCGGGAACGTCGCCATGCAGGTCCAGACCGGTGGACCGCAGGATGGCGAAGACGGCGGCGGCATCGGTTGAGGCCACGATCGCGCCCAGCAGAAAGCCCTGATACGGGCTGAAGCCAAGCAGCAGCACCGCAGCGAGCGCCATGATCCCTGCGCTGATCAGGACTCCAATGGTGGCGAGCACCAGCGCCGGTGTGGCCACACGCCGCACATCGCGCCAGTCTGTGTCGATACCGCCCGAAAACAGGATGAAGATGAGGCAGGCGATCCCCACGCCCTGCGTAAGAAGGTAGTCGTCGAACGCGATTCCGCCGGGCCCATCAACCCCGGCGAGCATGCCCAGACACAGGAACCCGATCAGCGCCGGAAGGCCAAAGCGACTCGACAGAGAGCCCGCAAAGACCGTCGCAAGCAGAAGGATGCCCAGAACGAGAAGGGCGACTTCGGGGCTAACGCTCAGCATGTGCCCCTGAGATACGAGCAGCGGCTAGGTGACAAGGGAAACCTCGCCCTTATGCGCCGATCTCGGGCATTCGACCGGATTGGTCGAAAATCGGGCTCCACACGCGAAGGCAGAGCATTTTGCGCGCGATCCTGCTCAGGAGTCCTAGATCCGCACCTGCGAACCGAGCTCCACTACCCGGTTGGTCGGCAGGCTGAAGAATTCCATCGCGCTGGCTGCGTTGCGCAGCATCCAGCTGAAGATCTTCTCCCGCCACACGGGCATCCCGGGCTTGTCGCCCGGTAGCAAAGTCTGGCGGCTAAGGAAGAAGCTCGTGTCCATCATGTCGAACTTACCGCCGCAGCGGCTCATGTGCTTCAGGCCTTCGGGCACATTGGTTTCGTCCATGAAGCCGTAATGGAGCACCGCGCGGTAGAAGCCGTCACCGATTTCAGTGAACTGGCACCGCTGCTCGGGATCGACGTAGGGCACATCCTGAATCTCGACCGTCAGGATCACTACGCGTTCGTGCAGCACCTTGTTATGCTTGATGTTGTGCAGCAGCGCGGAGGGCACGCCCGCAGTGCTCGATGCCATGAAGACGGCCGTGCCGGGCACCCGCGTGGCGCTGTTCTGCGCGGACTTGGCGAAAATCTCGATCGGCAGCGCAACCTCGCTCATCCGCTCGCGCATGAGCTTGCGACCGCGCGACCATGTGGTGAGCAACAGGAAGGCGAAACCACCGACGACCAGCGGGAACCACCCGCCCGAAGGCACCTTGGGCAGGTTCGCCGCAAAATAGGCACCATCGACGAACACGAACAGCAGCAACACCGGGATCGCGAAGAACCACTTCCATCGCCACACGGTCAGCAGCAGCACGCCCATCAGCAAGGTGTCGATGAACATCGCCCCCGTCACGGCGATACCATAGGCGCTCGCAAGGTTGCTCGACGACTGGAACATCAGAACGAGCAGGATGACCGAGACCATCAGCACGTTGTTGACGAAGGGAATGTAGATTTGCCCGCGTTCGGTCGCGCTGGTGTGTTCGGTGGAAAGGCGGGGAATGAAACCCAGCTGGATCGCCTGATGGGTGATCGAGAACGCGCCCGAAATCACCGCCTGACTGGCGATGAACGTGGCCGCGGTGGCCAGGATAACCAGTGGTAGGCGCAGCACCTCGGGCGCCATGACGAAGAAGGGGCTCTTCATCGCCTCCAGCGTTTCTGCCGGGTCCATCGCGGCGATCATCGCCCCCTGCCCGAAATAGTTGAGCAGCAGGCACGGCATGACGAAGCCGAACCAGCTGAGCCGCATCGGGCCTCGTCCGAAATGGCCCATATCGGAATACAGCGCCTCGGACCCTGTCACGGCCAGCACCACCGAACCCAGTGCAAGGAAGGCGACGTATCCGTCTGTCAGGAAGAACTGCACCGCGTACCACGGATTCAGCGCCTGCAGGATATAGGGGTTCTGTACGATTTGGATCGTGCCCAGAACCGCGATCACGCTGAAATAGACGATCATTATGGGCGCGAACAGCTTGCCCACGGCGGCGGTGCCGCGCCGCTGGATCAGGAACAGGCCGACCAGCAGGACCAGCGCGATGGGAATCACCAGTGGCTCCAGCCCGGTATTCACCACGGTAAGCCCTTCGACCGCGGAAAGCACGGAGATCGCGGGCGTGATCATGCTGTCGCCGTAGAACAGCGCAGTCGCGAACACGCCGAGCACGACCGTCAGGAAACCCCACCGCGACTTGCCGATATAGCGCGACAGCAGCGCGACCAGCGCCAGCGTGCCGCCCTGCCCCTTGTTGTCCGCACGCATAAGGATGGTGACGTACTGGATCGAGACGATGAGCGTCATCGACCAGAAGATCAGGCTGACCACACCATAGATGTGCAGCTTGTCGATCGTCAGGCTGTGTTCGCCCAGAAAGGTTTCACGAAACGCATAGAGAGGGCTGGTGCCGATATCGCCGAAGACGACGCCGATCGCACCGACCGCGAGCGCGGCCTTTGGGCCCGAAGAATGCGAGCTAGTGAATTTTTCCGGCGCCAGTCCGGGTTGGACGGAGGCTTCGCTCATAAGATCATCGCGATGGTCAACCTGCTGCGGCCACGGTGGCAACGCGCTGACGCGTTTTGCCGAAGCGACGCGCGCCGGTAGCAGTGCCTGTGTGCAAGTGCAACACGGCGCTGGCCGCGCTTACGGCGCGGGCGCGGCCTCCGGCGGAGGCATGGTCGGCGCAGGCGTACGTTCGCTCTCGCTCAAAACCCGCATGACCCCGTCGAGTCGCTCCAGCTGCTGCGCGACATACTCGCGGCCCAGCGCATCCTCGTCGGATTCAGCCAGGGCCTGCGCCCAAAACTCGCGCGCTTCGGCCAGAGCGCCCGATCGCATCGCCACGATGCCGCGGAAATAGCCCGGGGCCGGATTCCCCGGCGACGTGGCCCGCGCACGCTCGAACGCAAAGCCTACCGCAGGGGTAACCTGCCCGCGCGTCTGTTCCGTCAGCGCGAGCGCCAGCGCGAGCCATGCTTCGCCATCCTGCGGATTCTCGTTCACCCCGTTGCGCAGCAGGCCAGCCGCATCCCTGTGCTGCCCACGCCGGGAAAAACCGTCTGCCGTCACCACGAAGCGCGAGGGCATGATCCCCTCTACATTGTAGAACGCGCGCCGCGCGTCGATCAGCGTCTCCGAAGTGGGCGAGACATCCACGACCATCTGGCGCGGGGAGCCCGGCTGTCCGGGAGAGCCTTGCCAGGCATAGCCCGCCAGCGCGAAGACCAGCGCCGAGGCGAACAGAGTCCATACCCGGCGTGCATCGCCCGCCAGCAACAGGCCCGCACCAAGCGCGAGCAAGGTCATCACGCCGATAGCGATCCACGTTCCGCTCATTCGCCACGCCTCCCCAGACGACGCACCAGCACCACGCCTGCGAGCAGTATGAAAAGCACCGGCAGCGCGAATAGTGGCCAGGTCGCGGCGTCGAAGCCGGGCCGGTACGTCACGTAGTCGCCATAACGTTCAACCAGCCAGGCGCGCACCTCGTCCGGGCTTTCGCCCGCTGCGATGCGGCTGCGCACCTGGTGGCGCATGTCGCCCGCCATCGGTGCGTCGCTGTCGGCGATGGATTGCGACTGGCAGGTAAGGCAGCGCAACTCTTCCATCAGGGCCTGCGCAGCGGCCTCTGCCTGCGGATCGGCGAGCTGGGTATTCGCCAGCGGGGCGGACGAAACCGCCTGACCCGCTCCGGGCGCGGCGATCGCCAGCAGGGCGGCGGCCAGCATCATTGCGCCTGCTCCCACTCGGCATACAGCGCGTCGACATCGCTTTCGCGAATATCGCCGATATGCTGGTAGCGGATCACGCCCTTGCCATCGATCACGAAGGTTTCAGGGACGCCCGAAGACCCGACGGCAAGTTGAAGTTCGGCAATATCGTCACGCGCGACAGCTTCGTAGGGGTCGCCGTAGGTTTCGAGAAACTTGGCGATCGCCTCCGGCTCGTCACGAATGGCGACGCCAACGATAGGCACGCCGCGGTCTGCCAGTTCCATCAACTGGGGCGCTTCTGCGATGCACGGCACGCACCATGTCGCCCACACGTTGAGCAACCGCGGCTTGCCGTCGGCGAACATGCCCGACGCGACGCGCGGGGCCTCGTCGGTCGCGCCCGGCAGGTCGAATGCGGGGAGCGGCTTGCCAATCATCGTGCTGCGGACGAATTCATCCTTTGGCTGGGTCAGCTGGTAAGTCGCCAGGCCGAGAAAAAGGACCAGCAGTGCGAATGGAAGGATCAGCCACAACCGTTTCATGCGGCGTCCCTTTCTGCCCGGCGCCGGGCGAATTCCTCGCGGATTTTGCGGCGTCGGACGCTGGAGCGCAGATGGCCGAATATCGACAGCACCCCGCCCAGTGCGATCAGGATGCCGCCATACCAGATCAGCGTGACGAACGGCTTCCACCACAGGCGCAGCTGCCAGCGGCCATCGCCCGCAGCCTCGCCCAGGATGCCGTATAGCTGCCCATTCCACAGGGTGAGCAGCGCAGCTTCGCTGGTGCCCTGAAAGGGCTGCGTGAAATAACGGGCCTGCGGGCGCAGCAGGGTGTCCACACCGTTGCCGGTGACCGCGATCTTGCCTTCGAGCGCAGTCCAGTTCGGCCCGGCAACAGGCTCGACCGATTCAAGCCGGGCAAGGAAGGGGCCGATCTCCACCTGATCGCCGGTTCGCACCGCGACCAGACGCTCGACCGAAAAGGCGCTTTCGCTCGCCATCCCGCACAGGCTCACCGCCAGTCCGAAATGCGCCAGCATCGATCCCCACAGCGCCAGCGGCACGCGGCGCAACTGGCGACCGCGCAGCGGCAGCCAGCTTGCCAGCGCAAGCGCCGCGGCAAGCGCCAGCCCGATGGTCGCGAGCACGCCTGCGCCGGTGAACAGCACCAGCACCGAGACGCTGCCGGCAAGGATCGCGCAAACTATCGCAAGGGGCACTGCCACGCGCGAGAGGCTGTCGCGCTTCCAGCGCAGCAGCGGGCCGATCAGCAGCACAAGGAACATCGGAACCGCGAAAATCGCCGTCACCGGATTGTAGTAGGGTGGGCCGATCGACACGCGGGTGCCGAAAGCCTCCGCAAGCAGCGGATAAAGCGTGCCCAGCAGCACGACCGCCAAAATCGCGCTCAACATCACGTTGTTGACCACCAGCGCGCCCTCGCGGCTGACCATGGCGAACCGCTTGCCCTCTGCCAGCGAACCTGCGCGCAGGGCGAAGAGCGCGAACGCTCCGCCGATGTAAATCGTCAGCAGCACCAGGATGAACGCCCCTCGTTCCGGATCGACTGCAAAGGCATGAACGCTGGTAAGGATGCCCGACCGCACCAGGAAGGTGCCAACCATGCTCATGGAAAAGGCGACCACGCCCAGCAGGATGGTCCACGTGCGCAGCGCGTCCCGCGCCGCCAGGACGCTGACCGAATGGAGCAGTGCGGTCGCCGCCAGCCACGGCATCAGCGATGCATTCTCGACCGGGTCCCAGAACCACCAGCCTCCCCAGCCCAGCTCGTAATAGGCCCAATAGCTGCCCGCCGCGATGCCCAGCGTCAGCGCAACCCATGCGGCGAGCACCCATGGCCGCATGACCCGTGCCAGCTCCGGCCCGGCCTGCCTGGTGATGAGCGCGGCAACGACGAAGCTGAACGCGACCGACAGGCCGACATAGCCGAGATAAAGCGTCGGCGGATGCATCGCGAGGCCGATGTCCTGAAGCAGCGGGTTGAGCCCCGCCCCTATTTCGGCGGGCGGATCGAGCCGCGCGAAGGGGTTCGAACTCAGCAGCAGGAAGCCGAAGAAACCCAGCGCCACGAAGCCCTGCGCCGCCAGTGCCGCCTTCATGAAGCGGTCGTCCATGCGTTTCTCGAACAAGGCGACCAAGGCGCTGCAGAGGCCCAGGATCGTGACCCATAGCAGCATGGAGCCTTCGTGGTTCCCCCATGCACCCGAGATGCGGTAGATCAGCGGC
This sequence comes from Erythrobacter sp., assembly GCA_009993635.1. Classification (GTDB taxonomy): domain Bacteria; phylum Pseudomonadota; class Alphaproteobacteria; order Sphingomonadales; family Sphingomonadaceae; genus Alteriqipengyuania. Next base: position 673,587 of record JAACTC010000005.1, read on the forward strand.
TTGTCCGGATTGCTGTTGGCAGCGACCAGCGCGACGGAGAAATCGGTCACCGCGAAGACGCGCAGCAGGCAGGCGAAGGAGATCACCAGCAACAGGCTCTGGACGATCGCGGCCGGACGCGCGAGCGCACCCACCGCAGAATCCGCGCCCCCGCCCACGCCGATTGCGCCCGACACGAATTGCAGCACGCAAAGGCCCGCGGCGAGCCACAGGGCGGCGAGACCGAGTTCGGCGATCATGTCGTGCCCGCGGTGCTTTCTTCGAGGGTTCTGCGCGCAGCGTCGTCGGTCAGCCCTTCAAGCTCGCGCGGGGTGTAGTTCTCGTCATGCTTGGCGAGCAGGGTTTCCGCCTGGAACGTGCCGTCCTGCGTCAAGCGTCCGTTGGCGATCACGCCCGATCCTTCCACGAAAAGATCGGGCACGATGCCCTGATAGCGCACCGGGATAGTGTCGCCGTGCCGGCCCTCGACCATGAAGGCGATCGTCACACCGTCGGGCAGCTGGCGCAGCGTGCCGGGTTCGACGACCCCGCCCAGCCGGATCGCCCGGCCGGGTTCGGGCGGCCGCTCGGCAATATCTTCGGGCAGGTAGAAATAGTCCGCCTGGCTACGCAGTCCCCACGCGGCCAGCATCCCCGCGGCGATCAGCACCAGGAGGGCGACCAGCACCAGCACGAGGCGCTGATGTTTGGGGGCCAGCACGCTCATGCCTCACGCCCCGTCTGGCGGGCTCTCGTACGTGCCGCGTCGCGCGCACGCTCGGCCCGGCGCATCCGTACCCAGCTGAGGATCAGCAGGGCGGCGATGGCCGGGATCGCGATCGCGTAGGCACCGATCACGTAGTCCCACTGGGAAAGTGCTTCACGCATCATGCCGCTTCGGCCTCCATCGCGCGTCGGCGCAGGCGCGCCTCCGCCTGCGCTTCTGCCAGCAAAGCGCGCATGTTCATCAGCGTCGTCGCCGCGAACAGGCAAGTAAAGCCGAGCAGCGCGATCAGCATGGGCCACAGGAACACGCCGTCGATGCTGCTGCCACCGGTGGTTATGCTGGGTGGCTGGTGCAGCGAATTCCACCACACGACCGACCGGTTGATGATCGGGATGTTAACCGCGCCGACCAGCCCAAAAATGGCGGGCAGCCGGGCCGATGCGCCTTCGCGCTCTACCGCCTGCGACAAAGCGATATAGGCGAGGTAGAGGAAAAAGAGCACCAGCATGCTGGTCAGCCGTCCGTCCCACACCCACCACGTGCCCCAAGTGGGCCGACCCCAGATCGATCCGGTGACGAGGCACAGCGCGGTAAAGACCACGCCGGGCACCGCCGCCGCGCGCGCGGCCAGCGCCGCAAGCGGGTGGCGCCAGACGATATAGGCGAGGCTGGACCCGGCAATGGTCATCCAGCCGGCCATGCCCAGCCAGGCAGTGGGAACGTGGATGAAGATGATCCGCACCGTCTCGCCCATCAGGCGATCGGGCGGCACCACGATCAGCCCCCACGTAATCGCCCCCACCGAGGCGACGATGCCCACGGCGAGGAGAATCGGGGTCAACCTTTTGGCGAGGTCGAGAAACCGGCGGGGATTGGCAAAACCATGCATGATTGTCTGCTGCCAGCTATGCCGCCGGGCCGATCGTCACGCAAGGGAATCCGCAGGATTTTGCGCTGGCTATTCGCGCCCGATCAGCGCCTGCGCCATGGCATCGGCCACCCGGTCAGGGGAGGAGCCCTTGGCTTCGCTATCCTGCCAGATCTGCGTCAGCCGATCGGGGATCAGCGCGATCCGCTTGCGAACCTCGTTGATGTCGCAGGGCGCATTGTCGCGGCGGCAAAGATATTCCATCGTCACGCTGATGATGCCACCGGCGTTGATCACGTAATCCGGCGCGTAGAGAATGCCGCGATCGGCCAGCATCGCACCGTTTTCTTCGCGCGCCAGCTGATTGTTCGCGCCGCCTGCCACGATCTTACAATCGAGCCGGGCGATGCCCTCTTCGTCGAGGATCGCGCCCAGCGCATTGGGGCTGAAGACGTCGCACCCGACCGACATGATCGCGTCGGGAGAAACCACATCCGCTCCCAGTTCCTGACCCAGGGCCTGCGCATGATCGGTGGAAATATCCGCCAAGGTCAGCTTCGCGCCATCCTTGGCAAGCAGGCGGGCAACCCCACCGCCCACGCTGCCGATGCCCTGCATGGCGACATGAACGCCCTCTACGCTTTCGACACCCAGCTTGTGCTGCACTGCGGCCTTGATGCCCAGATAGATGCCGAGCGCAGTGAACGGACCGGGATTGCCGCCCGCTTCGCCTTCGGCAACCGGCAGGCCGGATACGTAATCGGTCCGCTGGTTGACCGCGACCATGTCTGCCACCGTAATGCCGACGTCTTCGGCGGTGACATACTTGCCGCCCAGCCCTTGCACGGCATCGCCGAAGGCGGCGAACAGATCGGGCGTCTTCCGGCGATCTTCGTCCGCCAGGATCACCGCCTTGCCGCCGCCCATCGGCAGACCGGCCATCGCGTTCTTGTAGCTCATCCCGCGGCTGAGGCGCAGCGCGTCGCGCATCGCGGCTACTGGCTGTGCGTAGTGCCAGAAGCGCGTGCCGCCGGCAGCCGGGCCGAGGTGGGTGGAATGCAGCGCAATGATCGCAGTCAGCCCCCGGGCTTCGTCACGAACGAAGTGAACGACCTCGTGGTCGTCGAAATCGGGATCGGTCCAGAACGCGTTCATCGGCTTACGCAATGCCCCCAGGGCCAGTGTTACGGGCTGACCGGGGCCAACAAACGGGGAAATGGGGCGATCGAGGGGTCTCGAACCCCCGACCTCCGGTACCACAAACCGGCGCTCTAACCAACTGAGCTACGATCGCCATATACCCCGGCGCAGCCACGCCAGGCGGGTGGCAGTTACGCGCACGAATCGCCGCGTCAAGTGCGGAACGCGAGCGCGATATTCGCTTGCACGTGAGAGTGCAAATGGAAACCAAAAAACCGAATCCCAAGGCGTTTCACGCAGGATTGTTACGCGGCTTGCAAATCGCGTTCGCAATCGCGCATGAGATGCGCATGCGCGATCCCGGCGAATCCGATGCAAGCGAACTGGCGGCCAAAGGCATGCAGCGCCTGCCCTTCCCCAAGCTGGATCTGCTGCAGATGCGCCGGTTTCTCGATCCGGCTTTCTGCGTGGAGCTGATCGCAATGATCGACGCCAAGCGGCGCCCCTCCACGCTCGCCGATTTCGATGGCGACATTTATTTCCGCACTAGCGAGACCTGCGACCTGCCGCTAGACGATCCGCGCACGCACAGGCTGGATGCGATGCTGGCGGACCTATCGGGAATCGATCCCGCGCATGGCGAACCCTTGCAGGGCCAACGCTATGCGGTGGGTCAGGAATTCAAGGCGCATTGCGACTATTTCAATCCCGATGGGCAGGACTGGGAAAAATACTGCTCGGTCGCGGGCCAGCGCACCTGGACCTTCATGATCTACCTCAACGAGCCGGAGGCGGGCGGCGCGACCCGCTTCAAGGTGATCAAAAAGAGCTTTCAGCCCGAAACCGGCAAGCTTGTATGCTGGAACAACCGCAGGCACGACCAGAGCGTGAACCCCAACACGATGCATCATGGCATGAAGGTGCGCAAAGGCACCAAATACGTGATTACGAAGTGGTATCGCGAGCGGCCGTGGGGGTGAGGAGAGGCCTGACGATCTCGGCGCTGGGTGTTGCAGGAATTGCGGCCCTGGTGGCGCTGACATGGCCCGCCGCACCTTTCGCACTCGCGGCCCTCGCTTCGGAAAAGCCCCCCGAAATTCTGATGGACTTCGATTATCCCGAACGCATGGAATCAGCCGCCTTTGCCAACCGATTCAAGGCCGGCACGGGCGAGACCGAATTGAGCAACTGGTTGAAACGCAACGGCTTCGAGATCGCGACCCAGTCATCCGCCAAGCGAAGATACGAAGGCGTGCCATGTGCCTACACCTACCATGTCGAATGGCAGAGTGAGGGCGGAATCCTTCGACGTGACGCGACCGCCCGCTTGGCAGGGTACGGTTGCCTATAGAAAAGGGCGGCCCCGTCGGACCGCCCTTCCCTCGCGGCACGAGGCCGCAAAGCGTGTAAACGCGTTATTTCTTGAGGCTGAGCCCGCCGAAGCGCTTGTTGAACGCGGCCACGCGGCCACCTTCCTGAAGCTGCTGCTTGCCGCCGGTCCATGCCGGGTGGCTGGTCGGGTCGATTTCCAGCGTCAGCGTGTCGCCTTCCTTGCCCCAGGTAGAGCGGGTCTGGAATTCGGTACCATCGGTCATCTTGACGTTGATGGTGTGGTAATCGGGGTGACCTTCGGCCTTCATGTCATGTCTCCATAGCCTCGGACCGGTTCCGACCGGTCCAGCTGTCTGAATCTAGGAAAGGCGCGCGGATAGTCCCATCGCGCGCGCTTGGCAAGCGAAACTCCCATCCCATCAGCGGGACGGGAGAATCCTTATTCCGGCGGGTCCGCGATCATCGCGGTGAACTCGCACTCGCAGGTGGTCTTGCCGTTCACGCTCGCCTTGCCGGTAAACTTGTAGACCCGGCTGCGCTTCTGCAGAAACGAGACCTTGAGATCGAGCAGGCAGCCCGGCGTCACGGGCGCACGGAACTTCGCTCCGTCGATCCCCATGAAATAGACCAGCTTGCCCGTGCCCGCCAGTTCCAGCGTCTCGATCCCGAGGATCGCGGCGGCCTGCGCCAGCGCCTCGATCTGCAGGACGCCGGGCATGATCGGCGCGCCGGGAAAGTGACCCTGGAAGAATTCCTCGTTGAAGGTCACCGCCTTCACTGCGTGAATTTCCTCGCCCAGCGTCACGTTCTCGACCCGGTCGACCAGCAACAGGGGGTAGCGATGCGGCAGTGCCTTCAGGACCTGCCGAATATCCATCGCCCGCACTTCTCCCGTCTCGGAATCCTGCATCTCGAGACTCAACTCAGCGGCCGGTCGGCTGCGCCTGCGGCTGGGCCGACTGCTGCGATGCAGCGGCCTGCTGCATCGCCTGCTGCTGCGCCAGGCCGAGCATGATCTCGTTCATGCGCTGCTGAAGCGCAACGGTTTCCTGGGCCGGGCGCCATTCGGCCGGCGGCGTCGACGAAACCGTGGGCATACGCTGATCGAGCGCCGCGACGATATCGCCCGTCACATCGGCGCTATCGGGTGCGTACTGGATAACATCCGGGGTCAGCAGAAACTGGATCTGCTTCTGCTGGATCACCTGCCGCGAGGCATTGGCGTAATCGGCCAGCAGCTGTTCGATCGCATAGGCCTGCGCACGCGCGATCGGCTGGTATGCCTGGCCGATCTGCTGTTCCTTCTGGCGGATTTGCGTGATCACGTTGGGCTGAGCATTCGCCTCCGCCTCGGTGACCTGGCCATCCGAATTCGAATCCAGGCTCTGCTGAAGCGTGTTCAGTTCCTGGCGCAGGGTGGTGACCTGCTGAATCTGCGACTGATAGGTCTCGTTGATCTGCTTGTACGCGTCGAGCCGCGCCTGGCTGTTGAAGATCACCGCTTCGGGATTGCTGATCGCAACACCGTTGACCTGCGCGGCGGCAGGAACGGCAGCGAGCGTCGCGCCGATTGCAGTCGCCAGGGCGAGCGTGGTTTTGGCAAGTTTCATCAGAATTGCGTCCCTACATTGAATGAAATGGCTTTGACGTCGTCACCCTCGACCTTGCGGATCACGTGGGAGAAATCGACACGGAACGGCCCGAACGGCGAATTCCAGTCCACCCCGATGCCGACCGAGATACGCGGCGAGGCACTGTTGCCCACGAACACTTCTTGGAAAGGTGCGATCGTCAGATTTGCGGGCGCCAGCGGATTGCCGTCGGCGTCGGTTGAGTTGGTGGTCAATGCTCCGTCAGCGGTCTCGTACAGCAAGTTGCCGTTGGTGTCACTGCGCTGATACTCGATGCCGCCGGGGAACGGGCTGCTCTGCAATTGCGGCGTTTCCACCCCGAACAGCGCACCGACATCGAGGAATACCGACGGACGGAGGCCGAATTCGCGGGCACCCGCCCCCAGCGGGATTTCCAGCTCGGCCCGGCCCAGATAATAGGCATTGCCGCCGATTGCGTCGTCGCCACCACGCTCGCGGTCGTCGACCACCAGCGCGTTGCCATCGCCATCATTGACGATCGGCTGGCGCAGCACGCGCGGGCCAACGCCACGTATGTCGAAACCACGGAACTGTGGTTCGCCAAGGAAGAAGCGATCGGTCAGCAACACATCGTCGCGCCCCGGTCCGCGGTCCTCCAGACCCTTGATATAGCCGCCTTCAGCCTGCAGCGAGAAGATGAAGCCGCCCGATACCGGCCAGTATTTCGCCGCCTGACCGCGCGCACGGACGTACTTCACATCACCGCCAAGGCCCGCAAAATCGAGACCCATCGAGAAGCGTTCGCCCTGGGTCGGCCGGTAATAGCTGTTGGTCGTGTTGTAGACGTAGTTAAGGCCAAGGATCGAACTGGTGCGGCTGCCGAGCGTGTCGCAGATGAACCGCGAAGCCAGCAGCGGCTCGCATTCGCGAACCCCGTCATTGTCGAAATCGTTGAAGAACTGGTTCTCGTCGATCGTTACCTTGTCGAAGTTGAGCGTGTAGCTGAACAGGACCGAAGAATACTCGGTCAGCGGCACGCCAAGCCGCACCGAACCGCCGGTCGTAACCTTTGCATAGCGCGTCTGGTCGCGGTTGTTCAGGTTGAAGCTGTTCACGTCGCGGCGATAGATATCCGCGCCCAGCGAGAGATTGCGATCGAACACGTAGGGCTCGGTGAAGCTGAGGTTCACTGAGTTCGAGAACCGCGAAACCTGGGCCGATGCGCCGATGGTCTGGCCACGCCCGCGGAAGTTGCGCTGGCGGATCGAACCCGAGAACAGGAAGCTTTCGATCGACGAGAAGCCAGCGGAAAGCTGCAGTTCGCCGGTCGGTTGCTCTTCCACGTTCGCTTCGAGAATAATGCGATCGGGATCGGCGGTCTCGGCCTGTTCGACCTCGAATCCTTCCTGGAAATACCCGAGCGAGTTGATGCGCGCGGACGTACGGTCGATTGCCAGCGAGTTGAACGCATCGCCTTCGGCAGAGCGGAACTCGCGGCGGATCACCTTGTCCTGCGTCAGCGTGTTGCCGTTCACATCGATCCGTTCGATGTAGACGCGCGGCGCCTCGCTGATGGCCATCGTGATGTCCATCGTCAGGTCTTCGGGGTTGCGGCGGAACTCGGGGCGCACATCGGCGAAAGCATAGCCGAAGCGACCGGCGAGCTCGGTCAGTTCCTCGACCGTATCCTCGATCCGTTGCGCATCGTACCAGTCGCCTTCCTTGATCGTCAGGCCACGGGTCAAAGCTTCACCGTCGAAGTCGCGGATCTGGCTGGTCACCTCGACATCGCCGAATTTGTAGCGTTCGCCTTCCTCGACCACGTAGGTGATGATGAAGTCGCGCTTGTCGGGGGTCAGCTCGGCCACCGCCGACACGACGCGGAAGTCGACATATCCCTGCGTCAGGTAGAATTCGCGCAGCTTCTGCTGGTCGAAGGCCAGCCGGTCGGGGTCGTAGCTGGTATTGCCGCTGAGAAAGCTGAAGAGCCCGGTCTGCTTGGTGACCATCTCGCCTTTCAGCTTACCGTCGGAAAACTCGTCGTTCCCGATGATGTTGATCTGCTGGACGCGTGATTTGGGGCCTTCGGTAATCTCGAACACCAGATCCACGCGGTTCTGGCTCAGTTGCACGGTTTTGGGTTCGACCGTGGCGGCGAAGCGGCCCTGCCGCTTATAGAGTTCGATGATCCGGGCCACGTCGGCGCGGACCTTGGAACGGGTGAAGATCTGGCGCGGCGCAAGCTTGATCTCGGGCAGGATCTTGTCGTCCTTGAGCCGCTTGTTGCCTTCCAGAATAATGCGGTTGATGACCGGGTTTTCCACCACGTCGATCACCACATTCCCGTCTTCGTTGCGGATCGTGTAGCTTTCGAACAGTTCGGTGGCGGCCAGATCCTTCAGCGCCTGGTCGGCGGCGGCAGTCGTATAGACGTCGCCCGGCCGCAGACGGACATAGCTGAGGATGGTCTGCGGTTCGAGCCGCTGGACCCCGCGCACTGAGATCGTCTGGATGACATCCCCCTGCCGCGCGACCGGGGCGGACTGAGCCGTGCCGGCAGAAGCGGTGGTGGCGGGCTGCACAGCCTCGTCGTCCGCATCCTGCGCCCAGGCAGTGGAAGGCAGACCCGCAAGCGTGGTGCAGCCCAGCAGGGCGAGCGCGTAATTGCGGATATTGCGCGAGCGGCGCGTTGCGCCCGTTTCGATGGCCGTCATTGGCGAAAGTGTCCCGTCAAAATGTCTCGACCCGGATCGAGCCATGCTCTTTGTCGTATCGGCAATCCGGACCAAACGATCCGCCGCCCTGTGCCCGATACGAACGCCCCTTTCAAGCAGGTCCGATGTGCTGATGGGTCCGCCTCTCATGTCCCTGACCAGGCCAGCCTCAGCCAAACAGCGTGAGCGAAGCCAGGTCGTTTATCGTTACGAACAGCATCAATGCGAGCACGAGGGCCACACCGGTGCGATACGCCAGTTCCATCGCGCGGGGGCCGACCGGCTTCCGGCGGATTGCTTCCGCCGCGTAGAATGCCAGGTGACCACCGTCGAGCGCCGGGATTGGCAGCAGGTTAATGAATGCCAAATTAAGTGAGATCAGCGCGACGAAGTTTATGAAATCGATCCAGCCCAGGCTCAGCTGTTCGCCGGAGAACTTGGCGATCTTCACCGGGCCACCCAGTTCCTGCACCGAACGCTGGCCGGTAACGATCTGCTTCAGCCCCGTGATCATCATGCTGAACGTATCGATCGACTGCTGCGCACCGCCGACCAGTGCATCGATCGGGCCGAGCTGCTGGAAGTCATATTCCGCGCCTGCGGATTCGACGCCCAGCAGGCCAATCCGCGAAACGTTTCCAAAGCGATCCTCTACCTCGTGGCTGATCGTGGTGACGTCGAAGGTCAGCATCCGGTCGCCGCGCTCGACGCCCAGCTCCATCTGCTGCGCTGGCTGCAGCATCACCTGCGACTGAAGCTCGCGAAAGCTTCCCAGCCGATCGCCGTCCAACGACACGATCCGATCGCCCACCTCGATTCCGGCATCGCGCGCGGGCGAATTCTCGCTGAAACCCGCGACGGTCAGCTGGCCTTCTGGGTCCACCGGCACCGGCCGGCCGATCATCATGAAAAAGGCTGCAAATATGCCCAGCGCGATCAGGATATTGGTCGCCGGCCCTGCAAAGACAATCAGCGCGCGCCGCCACAAGGACGCATTCTGGAATGCGCCTTCCTCGGCCGGGGCATCGGGATCGGGAATGCTTGCCGGGTTCATGTCGCCACGAAACTGTACATAGCCGCCCAGCGGCAGCGCGGAGATGCGCCAGCGGGTGCCGTGCCTGTCGTTGAAACCGACCAGTTCCTTGCCGAAACCGATGGAAAAAGCGTCAGCCTGCACTCCCAGCCACCGCCCGACCAGCAGGTGGCCGAGTTCGTGCAGCGTAATCAGCGGCGCCAGCACCAGCAGGAAGCCGAGGATCCACATCCAGAAAGGTGGCTGTTCGATCATGCGTTCTCCAGAATGGCCTGTGCCTGCCTGCGGGCAGAACTGTCGACCGTCAGCACGTCTTCGAGACTGGCGAGAGCCTGCGGACGGTTCGATCTTTCCAGGACGTCTTCCACCAGTGCCGCAATCCGCGTGAACGGGATCTGACCGGCGAGGAAAGCGGCGACGGCGATCTCGTTGGCGGCATTGAGCACCGCAGGGGTCGCCCCGCCCTCTTCACACGCGGCCCGCGCCAGCCGGGTGGCGGGAAAACGCTCTTCATCGGGTGCAAAGAAGCTGAGTTCGCCAATGGCCGCCAGGTCGAGCGGTTCGCACGGGGCCTCCATCCGCCTGGGCCACGCAAGGCACGACGCGATCGGCACGATCATGTCGGACGGGCCAAGCTGCGCGATCGTGGAGTGATCGCGGTATTCGACCATCGAGTGAATGACGCTTTGCGGGTGAACCAGGATGCGTATCCGGTCGAGCCCGACGGGGAACAGGTGATAGGCCTCAATCAGTTCAAGGCCCTTGTTGAACATCGTGGCCGAATCGACGCTGATCTTCGCGCCCATATCCCAGTTGGGATGCGCCACCGCCTGGTCGGGCGTGACGCGCTGCAATTCTTCGGCACTCAGCAAGCGCAGCGGGCCGCCGCTTGCGGTGAGCGTGATCATCCGCACGTCCGCGATATCGCTGCCCGCAAGGCTCTGGAAGATTGCGTTATGCTCGCTATCGACGGGCAGAAGCGTCGCGCCGTGGCGCTCCACCGCCTGCATCATTACCTCCCCGGCAGAGACCAGGGCTTCCTTGTTGGCCAGCGCGATGGTGCCGCCCTGCTCTATCGCGGCCATCACCGGCGCGAGCCCGGCACAACCGACGATCGCGGCCAGAGTGATATCGACCGGGCGACGCGCAGCCTCGATCAGCGCCGCACGCCCGCCAGCCGCCTCTATACCGGTGCCGGCCAGCGCCTCCCGCAGTTCGGGAAGGCAGGATTCGTCGCCGACGACCGCGATCCGGGCATCGAATTCACGGGCAAGCTGCGCCAGCTTGGTCGCACTGCATTGCGCGGTCAGCGCCTCGACCCGCCATGCGTCGCGATGCTGCCGTAGCAGCTTGAGCGTGGAATCGCCGACCGAGCCTGTCGCCCCGAGGATGCTGATAGAGCGCATGAAATCAGGCGAGGTTGTAGACCACGCCGACCACGATGGCGACCGGGATCAGCCCGTCGAAGCGATCGAAAAAGCCGCCGTGGCCCGGAATGAGACGGCTGGAATCCTTCACCCCCGCCTTGCGCTTCAGCCAGCTTTCGAAAAGGTCGCCCGCCTGCGCCACCACGGCCAGTACCGGGCCAAGGATCAGCGCGATCAGATAGGCCCTTTCGTCGACCGCGTAGTCCATGAAAAAACCGGCGCCGTAAACGGTGGCTAGCAGGAACAGCGTCGAGCCGATCATTCCACCGATCAGACCGGCCCAGGTCTTGTTCGGGCTGACCCTGCGCGAGATCTTGGGCCCGCCAACCAGCGTCCCGACCCCGTAGGCGAAGCTGTCCGCGAAGATCACCACGAACAGCGTGACGAGAAACAGCGACAGCTCGAATCCCGCCAGAATGGCCGCCGCGAGACCGATATAGGTTCCGCCCGCCAGGATCGCCGCAAGCCTGTAGGGGATGTTCCGGGTCGCCTTGATCACCAGGAAGATGAATTCGATGAAGCAGGCCATCGCCGCCCCGACGATCAGCAGGGTTCGCCCTTCCGAACCGCCGAAATACAGCACGGCGATCGCCAGCGCGCCGAGCACCAGCGCCGAAGCCACGCGGATGCCCAGCTTCTTGCGCCGGGCATTGGCGGCGATTGCCGCGATTTCCGCCTCTTCAGGCATGCCTTCGGGAAGCACATTGGCCTCGGGATCGACCTCCGCCGGATCGGCCTCTGCCGCTTCGGTTGTAGGCTCTACGGCCTCCTCGCCCGGCGCATCGCGCCGTTCATCGGCCCCGTGGGCGCGGGGTTCGTCACCGGCCGCCATAGCGCCTCTCCCTCTTCGCGAACTCGTCGAGCGCGTCCTGCAAATGCTGCGGGGTGAAGTCCGGCCACAGCGTATCGACGAACATCATTTCCGCGTACGCCATTTGCCATAGCAGGAAATTCGACAATCGCACCTCGCCACTGGTGCGGATCAGCAGATCGACCGGCGGCAGATCGGCGGTAAACAGGTGTCGTTCGATCGTTTCGACCGTGATCTCGCCCTGTTCGGCGGCAGCACGCGCGGCGCGGGCTATTTCCTGCTGCGACCCGTAATTGAGCGCGACCGCCACGGTGTGCGTACCATTCGCGGTACGCTCAAGCGCGTCCTCCAGCATCTCGACGATATCGGGATCGAGCGCCCGCCAGTCGCCCACGATCCTGAGCCGCACGCCATTGGCGGCGAATTCTTCCAGATCGGAGCGGATGAAGCCGCGCATCAGGTTCATCAGATCGGAAACCTCGTCGCGCGGGCGCTTCCAGTTCTCGCTGCTGAAGGCATACAGCGTGACGCACTCGATCGCGCCGCCCTTCAGGCTGCGCACAAGAGTGCGCACAGCCTCGACACCGCGCTTGTGGCCCATCGCGCGCGGCAAGCCACGGCGCTTCGCCCAGCGCCCATTGCCGTCCATGATAATGGCGACGTGTCTGGCTGTGGTCCCTTGAGCCATTCAGAAATCCGTTCGCCCTACCCCGGGCGCCGGGCCGACCCGTTTCATCGACCGCAGCATAAGGATGCGGTCGATGATGGCGCAACGCGCCACCGGCCCAGCCCGGAGCGGGAAATCAGGGTGACGCACATCACTGCGTCATGATTTCCTTTTCCTTGGCTTCGGCTGCGGCGTCGGCCTCTGCGGTATACTTGTCGGTCAGTTTCTGGACCTCGTCCTCGGACCGCTTGCGATCGTCTTCCGAGATCTCTTTCTTCTTCTCGTCTTCCTTGAGTGCTTCCATGCCGTCGCGGCGCACATTGCGGATCGCGATCTTGGCGTTTTCAGCATACTTGCCCGCCAGTTTGGCCAGATCCCTGCGCCGTTCCTCCGTCAGGTCGGGCATCGGGATGCGCAGCGTCTGCCCATCCTGCATGGGATTGAGACCCAGGTTGGCGTGGGCGATGCCCTTTTCCACCGCGCTGACATTGCCCTTGTCCCACACCTGCACGCTGAGCATCCGGGGTTCGGGCGCGGAAACGGTCGCGACCTGGTTCAGCGGCATCATCGAGCCATAGACCTCGACCTGCACCGGATCGAGCAGGCTGGTGTTGGCACGGCCCGTGCGCAACCCGCCGAGATCGCCTTTCAGGCTGTCAACCGCGCCCTGCATCCGGCGCTCGATATCGCTCTTGTCGTATTTCGCCATCGTGGGCTTCCTTCACATACTCTGCCGAAGTCTAGTCGTTCTGTACGATCGTCTGCGTGCTCTGCCCCGCGAGCACGCGGGCCAGATTGCCCTTCTCGCGGATAGAGAACACGACGATCGGAATATTGTTATCGCGGCACAATGCCACCGCACTGGCATCCATGACCTTGAGATTGTCCGCCAGCACCTTGCCATAGGTTACGGTGTCGTACCGTTTGGCATCCGGATTCTTCTTGGGATCCGAATCATACACACCGTCCACGCTGGTGCCCTTGAACAGCGCATCGCAGTTCATCTCAGCTGCGCGCAGTGCCGCGCCACTGTCGGTGGTGAAATAGGGCGCGCCGACACCGGCGGCAAAGATCACGATGCGGCCCTTTTCAAGGTGGCGTTCCGCCCGGCGACGGATCACCGGTTCGCACACCTGGTCCATCTGTACCGCGCTCTGCACACGAGTGGGAACGCCCAGCTGTTCGAGCGCGCTCTGCATCGCCAGCGCGTTCATCACCGTGGCCAGCATACCCATGTAATCGGCCTGCGCGCGGTCCATGCCCTGCGCCGCGCCCGCCATGCCGCGAAAGATATTGCCGCCGCCGATGACAAGGCAGATCTCCCAGCCTTCATCCTTGGCCTGCTTCACTTCCTTCGCGAGTTCGGTGACGAACGCGGGATCGATTCCGAATTCCTGTTCGCCCATAAGCACTTCGCCCGATAGCTTCAGGAGGATGCGCTTGGCGTTCATGATCGGCATGGAGTGAGGGCCTCGAATTGCGGAATTGCGCTTGGCACTAACGCGCGCGAGTGCGGGTGGCAACGCCGGGGCTGACGGTTTTCATGGCGCTTGTCCGATAGGGACATAAGGCAAATCTTTGCGCATGACCCAAATCCCCCCGCTCTCCGGTGGAAAGCGCAGATTTGCGCCTCTCATCCTGCATGGTGCGCTGACGATGGGCGCGCTGGTCGGCTGGAAGGTCTGGCACGATACGCTGGCCGATCCCGCAGGGCATCGCCATCGCGGGCGCGGGGCTTGGCACTAGCGGTCTGCCGATCCGCTTTGGCACCCGGCCTGAAGTGTGGCTGATCGGATTCCGCCCGTCCTCCAACAGCGATCGCTAACCGCTAAAGCGCGACGGTCCGGCCTTCGCGCGCGCTCTGCAATCCGGCATCGAGCACTCGCATTACATCCAGCGCCTCGCGCATCGGCACGGGGTTCGGCCCTTCGCCGCGGATGGCCGATGCCAGCGCATTCCAGAACAGCACATAATCACCACGTTCGTTAGGCACTTTGCCATGCGAATGAATATCAGCCGCGGGCCTGTAGATTCCGGGGATCGGGTCCACACCCAGCTGTGCATCGCCCGGCTGCGCACCAGCGACGATCTGCGGTTCCTGCAGATCCATCCCGTGCTTGATCCAGCTGCCGCCGGTGCCGTGGACGGCGAACCTCAGGTCATAATCCGCGCATAGCTTGCTCGACTGCAGCACGACGCGTCGGCCCGGATAGCGAAGGATCGCGTGGAACCAATCCGGCGCGGGGCTACCTGCCCGAACCGTCGTGAGATCGAGCGTCACCGCCTCTGGCAGACCGAACAGACACAAGGCCTGATCGACCAGATGCGGCCCGAGATCGAGCCACGAGCCACCTTCGCGCGCATCCTTCCACCGCGCCCCGACATCGGGCTTCCAGCGGTCGAAATGGCTTTCGAAATGCACGATCTCGCCCAGCAGGCCTTCCTTGATAATCCGCTGGAGCGTCAGGAAGTCCGCATCCCAGCGCCGGTTCTGAAACACGGTCAGCATCCGCCCAGGGGTTTCCGCCATGTCTGCCATCCGCTGCGCGTCTGAAAGCGTAGTCGCCGCAGGCTTCTCCACCAGCACATGCTTTCCCGCTTCCAGCGCCGCGATCGCGTGGTCCGCGTGCAGATGGTCGGGGCTGGCGACGATCACGAGATCGATACCCTGCTGGTCCAGCAGAGCCTCGACCGAGGGGACGACCGCCACATCCTTCAGGCGCTCGTGCACGTTTTCGGGCCTGCTGGAGACGATCGCCCGCATCGTCATCCCCTGTGTCGCTTGAACGAAGGGCGCATGGAACACGCGCCCGCTCAATCCATATCCGACGAGACCGACCCCGATTGGCGTCATGCGGCAATCCCTTTCCCAGCTGGTTCACCCACGCGGGAACACTAGCAGAAACGAAAACGGCCGCCGGGCAAAAACCCGACGGCCGCAAATTAAGCGTCGATGGAAGAGGCGCGTCAGCCCTTCACGGCCGCCGCGACTTCCGCCGCGAAATCGCTTTCTTCCTTTTCGATCCCTTCGCCCAGCTGGAAGCGGACGTAATCCTTCAGGACGATCGGCTTGCCGGCATCCTTGCCGGCCTGCGCCACGACCTGTTCGATCGGGGTCTTGTTGTCCATCACGAAGATCTGGCTGAGCAGCGCGTTTTCCTTGGCGAACTTGCCAACGGCGCCTTCGACCATCTTTTCCTGCACGTTCTCGGGCTTGCCGCTTTCGGCAGCCTTTTCCTTCGCGATCGCACGCTCGCGCTCGATCAGCTCGGCATCGAGCCCTTCGGCGTTGAGCGCCTGCGGGAAGGCGGCGGCAATATGCATGGCAAGCTGGCGACCCAGGGCTTCGAGAGCTTCGGTATCGGCTTCGCTTTCCAGCGCGACGAGCACGCCGATCTTGCCGAGGTTCGGCGCAACCGCATTGTGCATGTAGGGCACGACCAGGCCGTTATCGACCGATACGGTCTTCATCCGGCGCACCTGCTGGTTTTCGCCAATGGTGGCGACGTTGTTCGTCAGCTTGTCGGCGATCGTGCCACCATCGGGGTGGTCCATCGCCTTCAGCGCGTCGACGTCGTCGCTGTTCGCGCCCAGTGCGACCTGCGTGGTCTTGCGCACGAAATCCTGGAACTGGTCGTTCTTCGCAACGAAGTCCGTTTCCGAGTTCACTTCGATCGCGACACCCTTGGTGCCGTCCACGGCAACGCCGATCAGCCCTTCGGCTGCGGTACGGCTGGACTTCTTCTGCGCGGTGGCGAGGCCCTTGGCACGCAGCGCGTCGACTGCGGCCTCGACGTCGCCGTCGGCGGCTTCCAGCGCCTTCTTGGCGTCCATCATGCCCGCGCCGGTCTTCTCGCGGAGTTTCTTTACGTCAGCGGCGGTAAAAGCGGCCATCGATCGTATCCTTGATTTAACTATGTGGTCAGCGGCCCCCGAAGCAAGGCCTCGCCTGGATGGCGGTCTGTTCCGGGGGCGCTAGTCAGCGAATGTGAAGCGGCGATTACGCGCTGGCTTCGGTCTTCTCTTGGGTTGCGGCTTCGACCGGCGGATTTTCCATCTCGCCGACGCCCGGATCGTTCGAACCGTCCTTGCGCGCGGCTTCGCCGAAAGCATCGCAGTACAGGCGAACCGCCCGGCTCGCATCGTCGTTGCCCGGTACGGGGAAGGCGATGCCGGTCGGGTCGGTGTTCGAATCGAGCACTGCGACCACGGGAATGCCAAGCACGTTGGCTTCCTTGATGGCGAGGTCTTCCTTGTTCGCGTCGATCACGATCATGACGTCGGGAATGCCGCCCATGTCGCGGATGCCGCCGAGCGAAAGCTCCAGCTTGTCACGCTCGCGGGTGAGGCTGAGCACTTCCTTCTTGGTCAGGCCGCCGGTGTCGCCAGAAAGCTGTTCTTCGAGCGTCTTGAGACGCTTGATCGAACCGGAAATGGTCTTCCAGTTGGTCAGCATGCCGCCCAGCCAGCGGTGGTTGACGAAGTGCTGGCCGCTCATGCGGGCCGCCTCTGCCACCGGCTCCTGCGCCTGGCGCTTGGTGCCGACGAACAGAACCTTGCCACCGCCCTGCGCCGTCGAGGCGACGAAATCGAGCGCGCGCGCCATCAGGGGCACGGTCTGCGACAGGTCGATGATGTGAACGCCGTTGCGCGCGCCGAAGATGTACGGCTTCATGCGCGGATTCCAGCGGTGCGTCTGGTGGCCGAAGTGTGCGCCGGCCTCGATCAATTGCTGCATCGTGACGGTAGGTGCCGCCATAGGTAATTCCTTTCCGGTTATGCCTCTGGAAAGCTCAGAACCCGAGGCGGTTGGCCCGCCAGGGGCACCGGTGTGGTGCGCCTTCCATGTGGATTTGCCCGCGAAATAGATCGCGGAAAGGCGCCCTTAGCGGCGCGGAAAGCGAAAATCCAGCCTCAATTTGGCGCTGAAAAAAGACAGCCCGCCCGATTCCGCCTTGACGGGCGCGAACAAATCGGGAACAAAGGTACTTATCAGCGGAACACCAAGGGTCGCTGACGCATTATCAGCATGTTTTCCACAGCCGGTCCATTACTTTTGCACCGGCTCTCTGGAGGACGAAGGCCGGAGAGAGACCATGATTGCAGTTGCCATTACCTGCCTGCTTGTTGCGACGGTTTTCGTCGCGCTGCTTTCGGCGACGGACAGCTTGATACACGGCTGGCGCACTTATGGCGCGCTCGCAGGGGAATTGCGGGCTTTGCGTGCCAGCCAGTCCACGACCGCGCCCACGGCCGGGGCCAGCGTCTCGCGCACTACATCGAGAGCCGCCGGACGCCGCCCAGCTATTCGTGCACACGCAAGCCGCACGCCGCTGCGCGCCGCCGCCTGACCGGTACCTGAAGAAGTTATTGCTGGAGACCTTCCAGCTCGGCCGTCTGGCCAAGCTTCGCGATCACGGTTTCGCCCGCAATCATGCGCTGCCCCATCAGAACCTGCGGCGATGTGCCCTGCGGCAGGTAGAGATCGACCCGGCTGCCGAACCGGATCAGCCCCACCCGCTGCCCGGCGGCGACAATATCCCCGGGCTTCACGAACGGCACGATGCGCCGTGTAATCATACCGGCGATCTGCGTCATCCCCACCACCACTCCATCGCTGCGATGGATCAGCAGATGCTGGCGCTCGTTCTCCTCGCTCGATTTGTCGAGCTCCGCATTCACGAACTTGCCGGGCACATAGTTCATTGCCCCGATCGTCCCCGCGCATGGCGAACGGTTGATATGGACATCGAAAACGCTGAGGTAGATCGAAACCCGCGTCACCGGCGCCTTGCCCAGCCCGGCTTCGCCCGATTGCAATTCCAGCGGCGGCTCGACCAGCTTGATCTGCGTCACGATCCCGTCCGCCGGCGCCACCAGCAGGTCGTCCCCGCGCGGGACCACGCGTTCCGGATCGCGGAAGAAGGCCAGGATGCATAGCGAAAGGAAGGCAAGCGGCCACGCGATGGTCTCCCATGCAAGCAGGGCCGCGATCACCGCCAGCCCGAAGCATATCAGCGCGAACTTGCGTCCTTCGGGATGGACTGAAGGCAGGCTGCTGCGCGCTTCTCCCCGCCCGCGATTGTCCATAATCTCACCGGCCAAGGCGCATTGCCCCCATTCCAATCGCTCCAGGGTCGCGGCGCATCGTCAGGCCACCTTGCGCACGAAGACCGTGCCTGCAGAATAGCCCGCGCCGAAGCTGCAGATGAGGCCGGTATCGCCTGCGGCCAGATCTTCGTTGTTCAGATGAAATGCGATGATCGAACCTGCGCTCGATGTGTTGCCATAGGTATCGAGCACGGTGGGGCTCTCATCGTCGTTCGCTTCGTGCCCCAGCACCCGCTGCGCGATCAGGCGGTTCATCCCGGCATTCGCCTGATGCAGCCACAGGCGGCGCAGGCCCGTCGGATCGACCGACAGGCGCTGCGCCTCGTCCACGATCATCTCGGCAACCATCGGCACGACTTCCTTGAAGACCTTGCGCCCCTCCTGCACGAACAGCTTGTCGTCGCTGCCGATGGAGTCGGGGTCCGCACGGTTGAGGAAGCCGAAATTGTTGCGGATATTGTTGGAGAATACGGTCTTCAGGCGCGTGCCAAGAATGTCCCAATGCTCTGCCGGAGCCATCTGTGTGTCTTCCACCAGCACCGCGGTCGCCACATCGCCGAAGATGAAATGGCTGTCGCGGTCGCGCCAGTTGAGGTGCCCGCTGGTAATTTCGGGGCTTACCACCAGCACGCTTCTGGCATTGCCGGCACGAACATAGTCGGCGGCGGTCTGGATGCCGAAGGTGGCGGACGAGCACGCCACGTTCATGTCGAACCCGAAGCCGTCGATCCCCAGCGCCTGCTGGATCTCGATCGCCATCGCCGGATAGGGACGCTGCATGTTCGATGCCGCGCACAGCACCGCATCGACATCCCTCGCGTCGCGTCCTGCCCGCTCCAGCGCGTCACGCGCCGCAGCGACGCCGATCTCAGCCATCAGGGAAAGCTCATCATTGCCGCGCGGTTCGTGCCGGGGCTCCATGATCGCAGGATCGATCAAGGGCGCCTTGTTCATCACGTGGCGCGCCTTGATCCCGCTCGCCTTCTCGATGAAGCCGACCGAGCTTGGCTGCAACGGCTCCATCTCGCCCGCGGCAATCGCGTCCGCATGGGCTGCGTTGTGCCGTTCGACGAAGGCGTTGAAACTTTCCACCAGCTCTTCGTTGCTGATGCTCTCCGGAGGCGTGAACAGGCCGGTGGCGGAGATGACAGGGCGGGCGACCCCCGATGCGGCGTGTGATGTGGCGTGCGTATTCATGGATAGCAGACGACTAGCGGGGCGCGTGGTGGGCGGCAAGCCACCACGCAGCACCGCCCATCGCGCGGGGCCTGCGAGACCGGGACCGACAGGCCCGTGTGTGGGTCTTGGCGAGGAGAATGGTGGACAGGGCTGGATTCGAACCAGCGTACGCTTGCGCGGGCAGATTTACAGTCTGCTGCCTTTAACCACTCGGCCACCTGTCCACAGGGTCTGATTTGCAAGAGGCAATGCAAGAAACGAACAGCCCGTTACGGGGTTGCCGTTTGCCGAGGAGCGCCCCTTTGAAGAACGCGCGCTTGCCTGTCAATGGCCGGGCTGGCAGGGCAGGCCATCATGGCCAAACCGGAACGAAAAAGAGCATTGCGCGGGCGCGCGGGACGAATGAAGGGCGGACGCGGCAGCGGACGCGCCAGCACGGGGCAGGTGCGACTGTGGGGGCGCCATGCGGTCGAGGCCGCGCTGCTCAACCCCGAGCGCAAGCATCGCAAACTGTGGGCCACGCGCGAGGGTGTCGCCTCGCTCGACGGCGAACTGCCGCCCGATTTTCCGGTGGAATATGCCGAAGGCCCCGATCTTGATCGCCTCGTCGCGCGCGATGCTCCGCATCAGGGGCTGGTTCTGGAATGCGCGGCGCTGGAAGATCGCGACCTGCTGGAAGCCATCAAGGGCGGCGAGCCCGGTCGACCGATCGTGGTGCTGGATCAGGTCACCGATCCGCACAACGTCGGCGCGATCCTGCGATCTGCCGCCGCGTTCAACGCCGCTGCCATCGTGACCCAGGATCGCCATGCCCCACCCGAAAGCGGCGTGGTGGCCAAATCGGCCTCCGGTGCGCTGGAAACGGTGCCGTGGGTGCGCGTGGTCAATCTGGCGCGCGCGCTCGACGATCTGACCGCGCACGGCTTCTGGCGCATCGGGCTGGCCGGCGAGGCGGAGATGACGCTGGCCGAAGCGATGCCGACCGGCCCGGTGGCAATCGTGCTGGGGGCGGAGGGCACTGGACTGCGCCATAACATCGCGGGCCATTGCGATGCCCTGGCGAAGCTGCCGATTTCCGACGCGATCGAAAGTCTCAACGTATCGAATGCCGCCGCGATCGCGCTTTACGCACTCGCGACACGCTGACCCCTCGAAAAGCTGCTTCGCTCCATTTGCCGAGGGCAAAGAAAAACCCCGCCGATCACCACACGGCGGGGTCTTCCTGAAACACGCGCCCGCAAAGACCGGGCGCCGCGCGTGAAGTCTTAGTTCACGGCGTCCTTAAGGCCCTTGCCAGCCTTGAACTTGGGCTGGTTGGATGCCTTGATTTCCATCGGCTCGCCGGTGCGCGGGTTGCGACCGGTCGAAGCCTTGCGCTTGGCAACCGAAAACGTGCCAAATCCGACGAGGCGCACTTCGTCGCCATCGGCGAGCGCCTTCTGGATCGAATCGAAAACGCCTTCGACGGCGTTCGAGGCATCGGTTTTGGAAAGGCCACAGGATTCGGCAACTGCGCCGATCAGTTCATTCTTGTTCATTCGGAAAAACCCCTCAGTCCCAGACTTTCAACGTGGTGATCCGCTTCATGCGAATGCCCCCACCTGAAACCTTCGTCACGAGTCTGTCAAAGCCAAAGTGACAAAAAATCGCGGAATCCGGCGATTTTTTGATTTACATATATTAACCCTGTGCAAAACTCGGGGGACAATCCGGAACATAACCGGAAAATTAACACCTTAGTGCCGGGTCTGACCGCTTTCCGCGAAGGGCGGCCCACCGACCGGCTGGCTCGCGAGATCGTCCGCCTCGGTCCATTCGATTTCGACAGGTTCGCTCACCAGAGCGTGCGCCAGCACCTCGTCCACATGGCTCACCGGGACGATCTTCACCCCTTCGGTGACGCGGTCGGAAATTTCCGCCAAATCCTTCACGTTCTCTTCGGGGATCAGCACGGTCGGGATACCACCCCGGCGTGCCGCCAACAGCTTTTCCTTCAGCCCGCCGATGGGAAGCACCCTGCCGCGCAGCGTGACCTCGCCTGTCATCGCGACGTCGGGCCTGACTGCGATGCCGGTCAGCGTCGAGACGATCGAGGTGACCATGCCGATGCCCGCGCTCGGTCCATCCTTTGGCACCGCCCCTTCGGGCAGGTGGATGTGGATGTTCTTGCGACGGAAGATCGACGGGCGGATCCCGTAGGCAGGCGCCCGCGCCTTTACGAAGCTGAACGCGGCGGCGACGCTTTCATTCATCACCTCGCCCAGCTTGCCGGTGGTCTTGATCTCGCCCTTGCCCGGCGTGGTGACGCTTTCGATGGTCAGCAGCTCGCCGCCCACCTCGGTCCAGGCAAGCCCGGTAACCGCACCGATCTGCGCGTCCTTCTCGCCCATGCCGTGCTTGAACTTGCGCACGCCCGCGAACTCGCCGAGATTTTCCGGCGTGATCTCGACCGACTGCACTTCCTTTTCGAGGATCTTGCGCAGGCTCTTGCGCGCCAGCCGCGCAATCTCGCGCTCCAGCGTACGCACGCCCGCCTCGCGCGTGTAGTAGCGGATCAGGTCGCGCAGCGCGTCTTCGGTCAGCGTGAACTCGCCTTCCTCCAGCCCGTGATCGGAAATCTGCTTGGGCAGCAGATGCTTGCTCGCGATCTCAACCTTCTCGTCCTCGGTATAGCCTTCGAGCCGGATGATCTCCATCCGATCGAGCAGGGGCTGAGGCAGGTCGAGCGTGTTCGCGGTGCACACGAACATGATGTCCGACAGGTCGTAATCGACCTCAAGATAATGGTCCTGGAAGCGGCTGTTCTGTTCGGGGTCCAGCACTTCGAGCAGGGCCGAAGCGGGATCGCCGCGAAAATCCTGCCCCAGCTTGTCGATCTCGTCGAGCAGGAACAGCGGGTTGCTGGTGCCGGCCTTGGTCAGGTTCTTGACGATCTTGCCCGGCATCGAGCCGATATAGGTCCGCCGGTGCCCGCGGATTTCCGATTCGTCGCGCACGCCGCCCAGCGACTGGCGCACGAATTCGCGGCCCGTTGCGCGTGCGATCGATTTGCCCAGGCTCGTCTTGCCCACGCCCGGAGGGCCGACGAGGCACAGGATCGGCCCCTTCAGCTTGTTGGTGCGCGCCTGCACGGCGAGATATTCGACGATCCGGTCCTTCACCTTTTCAAGCGCGTAATGATCGTCGTCGAGGATGGTCTGCGCTTCTTCGATGTCGCGATTGAGCTCGCTCTTCTCGCCCCATGGCAGGTCGAGCAGAACGTCGAGATAATTGCGAACCACGGTGGCTTCCGCGCTCATCGGCTGCATGGCCTTGAGCTTCTTCAGCTCGCTTTCCGCCTTGGTGCGCGCTTCGTCCGAAAGCTGCAGCTTCTCGATCTTTTCCTGCAGTTCGGCGATCTCGTCGCCATCGGCACCGTCGCCAGATCCGCCCAGCTCGCTCTGAATCGCCTTCAGCTGTTCGTTGAGGTAATATTCGCGCTGGGTCTTCTCCATCTGGCGCTTCACGCGCCCGCGAATGCGGCGCTCCACCTGCAGCACGGACAGCTCGCCATCCATGAAGTTGAGCAGCATTTCGAGCCGCTTGCGCGGGTCGGGCTCGGTCAGCAGCGCCTGCTTGTCGGCCACCTTGACCGATAGCGAGGCGGAAATCGCATCGGCCAGCGCACCGGCGTCGTCGATCTCGCTCAGGTCTTCCGCGGCAGCTTCGTTCTTCTTGGAAAGGCTGGCATATTCGCCGAATTGTTCGACCACCTGCCGCATCAGCGCGGTCACTTCGCTGCCGGAAACGGTCGCCTGCTCGATCGGCCTTACCTCGGCGACGGTCAGATCGTCCTCGTCATGCAAAGCGGTCAGGTGCGCACGGCTGGCCCCTTCGACCAGCACGCGAACCGTGCCGTCGGGCATCTTGAGCATCTGAAGGACCTGCGCGACCACGCCGATGTCGTAGAGGTCGGAGCCGCCGGGCTCGTCGCACGAAGGATCGAGCTGGGCGAGCAGGAACACATCCTTGTCGCCCTCCATCGCCGCTTCGAGCGCGGCGACCGAGCGTTCGCGCCCGACGAAGATCGGCACGACCATGCCGGGAAAAACAACGATGTCACGAAGGGGGAGAAGCGGAAAACGCTGAGTCATATGTATCTTTTAGCACGCGGATTGGTCGCGCGCCCGTCCTTGCCAGGGAATATGGGTCGCACCCCATCGGGCTGCAATGGTGAAGCGGTCATCGCTGTGGACGCGACGGGGATCACGACGAGCCGCTAAAGGCAGACACCTTTGCCGCTGTAATCGGAATCTTGCGCAGTGAACTTTGCCGCGACCCAATCGCCTCCAAGACCCGCCTCGGACTGGGCCTAGCCCATCCCGGGCAGGTTGAAGCCCGGCGGCAGGCCCATGCCCGACTGGATCT
This sequence comes from Erythrobacter sp., assembly GCA_009993635.1. GTDB lineage: Bacteria > Pseudomonadota > Alphaproteobacteria > Sphingomonadales > Sphingomonadaceae > Alteriqipengyuania. Next base: position 697,574 of record JAACTC010000005.1, read on the forward strand.
TCTGCATTTCCTCGTTCGAAACGCGGTCGGCCTTGCCGCGCGCGTCGTTGAACGCGGCAGCAACCAGATCTTCCACCATCTGCTTTTCTTCGGGCTTCATCAGGCTTTCGTCGATCGTCACGCCCATGATCCGGCCACGCGCGGTGCACTTCACCTTCACCAGGCCACCACCGGCGGTGCCTTCGACCTCGATCGAATCGAGCTTCGCCTGCGCGTCGCCCATCTGGCTCTGGATCGTCTCGGCAGCCTTCTGCGCGGCGGCCATCATTTCTTCCATCGACTTCATGCGTGCTTGCTCCATTGGCGGGGGTTGTCGGCGGTGCCCTGCTCTTTCTCGTCGAGCAGTTCCGCCTGGGGGAAGGCGGCGCGTGCCGCCTGCATCAGGGGGTGCGATTCCATCGCGTCGCGTAGCGCCGCGGCCTGCGCCTGCTCGGCCTCGGCCATGCTCGGTGGCGCGGCGGGATCGGAAACCTCGGTCAGCACCCAGGTGCGACCGGTCGCCTTGGCCAGCGCGCTGCGCAGCTCGGCCTCGATCTTGTCGGCGAACTCGGGCGCACGCGCGAAGGTGATCGCGCCGTCTTCCAGCGATACGACCCGCAGCTGCAGACGCATGATGCTCGCCGCGATATATTCGCCCGCACTTTCGACCTTTGCCACCAGCGAAGCGAAGTCGGCCGGCGGCGCAGACGGTATCGCCGCCGCCTGGGGAGCACCGGCAGGCGCTGGAGAAGGCGTATCGGCAGGCGCGGCAGGAATGCCCTTCGCCATCTCCTCCATCCGCTTGATCAGCGTGCCGGGATCGGGCGCATCCGCCGCGTGGATCAGCCTGAGGAGCGCCATCTGCGCGCTGACCAGCGGATCGGGCGCGGACTTCACCTCGTCATAGCCCTTGAGGAGCAGCTGCCACAGCCGGTGCAGCTGTCCGGGGGAAAGGCGGTCGGCCCAGTCCGCAAGCTGGCCCTGCTCTTCCTCGCCCAGCAAATCGGGCATCGCGCCGCCGATCTGCATCACGGTAATCCGGTGGACGATCTCCATCTGCGAGCGGATCAGCGCGAGCGGCTCGACGCCCAGGGCGTATTGATCCGCCACCGCCTCCAGCATGGCCTTGGGCTCGCCTTCGAGGATCGCACCGAGCAACCGGCGCTGCGCGCCCGCATCGGCCAGGCCCAGCATGTCGCGCACCCGCGCGGCTGTAACCTTGCTGCCACCATCCTGCGCATCGTCGAGATCGGCGTGGGCAATTGCCTGATCGAGAATGGAGAGCCCGTCGCGTACCGAGCCTTCCGCCGCCGCCGCAATCAGCGCCAGAGCCTCGGGCTCAGCCTCCACGCCCTCCTGCTCGCAGACCCAGCCGAAATGTTCGGCCAGCCGGTCGGTCGGGATGCGTCGCAGGTCGAACCGCTGCGTGCGGCTGAGCACGGTGACCGGCAGCTTGTCGACTTCCGTGGTCGCGAAGAGGAACTTCACATGGCTCGGCGGTTCCTCAAGTGTCTTGAGCAACGCATTGAAAGCATTGCGCGACAGCATGTGAACTTCGTCGATAATGTAGATCTTGTAGCGCGCACTGACCGCGGCGTAGCGAACCGCCTCGATGATCTCGCGCACGTCGTCGACGCCGGTGTGGCTGGCTGCGTCCATCTCGATCACGTCGATATGGCGCCCTTCGGCAATGGCACGGCAAGGCTCGCAAACCCCGCAAGGGTCGATGGTCGGCCCGCCCTGCCCATCCGGCCCAATACAGTTCAACGCCTTGGCGATCAGGCGCGCGGTGGAGGTCTTCCCCACCCCGCGCACGCCGGTCATCAGGAAGGCATGCGCCAGCCGGTCGCGTCGGATCGCATTGGCCAGCGTCTGGACCATCGGTTCCTGTCCGATGAGCTGGTTGAAGGTCTGCGGTCGGTATTTGCGCGCCAGCACCCGGTAGGGCTGAGCCGGATCTGCGACGGCGGGCTGCACAGGCGCGGGCGCAGCGGCCGTATTGCCGAACATCGAATCCTGCCCTGCCGCCTCCAGTTCGGCGGCGGTCGGTGCTTCGGTCTCGGTATCGGGCAGATCGGAATCGGGCATGTGCCACCAATCTAGGCGCGCTCTGCCGCTTTGTCGAAGCTTGACTTTTAGGTTTTAAAAAGCAACTCAATGCAGATCGAGGAGATCTGGGCATGAACATCATCGCCGGGCGTAAGACCGCCGCATTCCGTGGTCCGCTGGTGGTGTTCGTCATCGGCATGCGGATCAACCACTTCCACAAGATCGCCAAATGGCTGCCTGTGCTCAAGGCGATGCCGTTGATGCTGGAGGAACTGGCGAAGGATCCGGACAGCGGTTATCTCGGCTCCGAGAATATGATCGCCGGTCTGCGGCAGGTGTGCCTGCTGCAATACTGGCGCGATTTCGACAGTCTGGAAGCCTATGCCCGCTCGCGCGACCGCGAACACTGGCCTTCATGGGTCGATTTCAACAAGCGCGTGGGCAGCGACGGCACGGTGGGCATTTTCCATGAGACCTATGCGGTCGACGCCGGTCGCTACGAGACGATCTATGGCAATATGCCGGTCTGGGGGCTCGGCAAGGTCGCGGGGCTGACCGACGCCACGGGCCAGCGCAACGAGGCGCGCTCTCGCATGAAGACATCGGTAAAATAGGAAAAGGAGCCGAGCGACCCGCCGCAATTCACCTGGGCTGCTTCCTTCCGGACCTGACCCGGTGAGCGAACGCAAACGTCCACCCGACTCCCGGTTCGCGATATGGCGCGCAAAAACGCGAAGTGCAAGGTCAGTTCGCGCTGCGAACCACCTCGGCTGCCAGGGCGCCGACTTCTGCCCCCAACGCATCGGCGAAGCTCCCGGCCTCGCGCGGCCGGTCGAGGAAGAAGACGAGCGTGTACCAGCCGCTGCCATCGGGATCGAAGATCGCAATATCGTTGATCGCGACTGCACCCGGCGCGGCGCAATAGCCGGTCTTGTCGCCAGCCTTCCAGTCCGCAGGCAAGCCTGCACGCACCCGTTTCAGCCCCGTACGGCTGGCGATCATCCAGTCGATCAGCGTTGCGCGCTCCGCTTCGCCCAGCACCGCCTTATCTGTCAGCAGGCGGTGATACGTCTGAGCGAAAGCGAGTGGGCTGGTGGTATCGCGCGGATCGCCAGCAGCATTTTCGTTCAGTTCCGGCTCGCGCCGGTCGAGCCGGGTCGCCTCGTCCCCGAGCCCGCGAACCCAGTCTGTTAGCCCGCGTGGGCCACCGACCCGATGGAGCAGCAGGTTCGCCGCAAAATTGTCGCTGACGGTCACGATGCTTTCGCTCGCGGCGGCCACCGTCATCCAGCCCGCATCGCTCCGCGTCCGGCTATACGGCGCGTGGCCCGCAATCGCGGACGGGTCGAACGTCAGCCGCGTATCGGGATCGAGCCCGCTGTCGCCCGACAGGATCATTGCCGCGAGCAGCGGCTTGAAGGTGGAGCACATGGCGAAGCGTTCGTCGCCCCGATGCGAGAGGAGCACGCGCCCCGCCGGATCGCGCAGCACGAAGCCGAGCCGCCCGCCGCTGCGTTCTTCGATATTCTCGATTTTAGCCTGCGCCTGAATCACCGACGCAGGCAGGCGCTCGTCCATCGCACCCTGCTGCGTTTCGATATCGGTGCGCGGTGCCGTGTCAGCAGGTTGGGCCGCGCATCCTGCCAGGCACAGCAGCGGGGCGACCAGGCGCACCGCAGGGCGCCTAGCGGAAATTGTCGGCGTAGGCCTGCAGCTTGAGCTTCTTGGGCGGCGTAGCGTGGACGCGCGCGGCAATGCCGTATTTCTCGGCATAGGCCTTCGCCTCGTCCTTGCTCGGGAAGGTCAGGATTACCTGCGCCTGCGTGTCGCCGCTGCCGGTCCAGCCCATCAGCGGGTCGGGCCGACGCGCCTCGGTCTGCTCGAATTCGAGCACCCACTCGTCGATCCGCGCCTTGCCGGACTGCATCGCATTTTTGGGTCGCTGATAGATTCTGGCTGCCATGGACATGCTCCTAATTCAGCCGCCGCTTCTTGAAAAGGCGTTCTTCGTCTTCAAGCTCGCAACCTCCACCCAGGGTTCCTCCGGCCAGCGGTGCTTGGGATAGCGGCCCTTCATGTCCTTGCGCACATCCGCCCAAGTGCCGCGCCAGAATGCGGGCAGATCGCGCGTCGCCTGCACCGGGCGGCCGGCGGGGCTGGTCAGCTTGAGCAGCAACGGCGTGCGCCCGATCATCGGGTGCCGATCAAGGCCGAAAAGCGCCTGCACCCGCACCTCGACCGCTGGGGCGTCCTGCCCGTCATAGTCGATCGCGTGGTGCGTGCCCGCGGGCGAGGTAAACTCGCGCGGGGCAGCCTCGTCCAGCCGCTGGCGCTCGTTCCAGTCGAGCTGGCCGAGCACCGCGTCGACCAGCTTGCCCTTGCTCACCGCGAGATCGCGACGGCCTGCCAGCAAAGGTGCCAGCCACACATCGGCAGTTTCGCGCAGGGCGTCGGGCGAAAGCCCCCCGATCCCGGCGAAACGGCCGCGCGCTAGCAGCGCGGTGGGCAGCAGTTCCCCCAGCTTGTCCAGAGCCTTGTCCACAAGCAGCGCCTGCACCGCATCCATGTCCGGCTCCGGGTCGGGGCCCTTGGAAAGCACCAGCGCGCCCAGCCGCTCCTCGCGCCGCGCCTCGACCCGTTCGCCTGTCCAGCGCAGCGTTCGGTGCAGCGCAATCCGCCCGGGCGGCCATTGACGCAAATCGACCTCGTCGAGAGCAGCTGCGGCCGTGATCCGCGCGCCTTGCGCCGACCCTTGGGCATCGCCGATCACGCAATATTCGGCGCGCGCCACCGACGATGCCGGATCCATCCGATAGCCGCGTCCATTCGCCGCCAGCCAGTCCTCGCCCAAAGAATCGCGCCGCTTCGCTACGAAGCCGGGACGCCCTGCGGCGAGGATGATGGCGAGTGGCATGTTCGCTCCTCCCCCTTGAGGGGGAGGCCGGCTGGGGGTGTTCGACGATCCTGTAGAGGGCTTCCCCCCCACCCCCGGCCCCGCCCCCGATGGGAGGGGAGAAGGAAGGTTCGACGCTGCCTTTTCCCACCGCGCCGTCAGCTTGCGGCTCGCCTCGGCACGCCCGCCCCGCTCGCCATTCCAGCGCGAAAGGCGCGCGTCCAGATCTTCTCCGCGACCGCCCAGCCCGCGTTCCTGCAGGAGCAGCACGAGCCGTGCCGCGCGGTCGGCGCAGCCTTGCCGCGCGCCGAACAACACCATTGCCGCGCCCGCCGGGTCGAGCGGCAATTGCGCCATCGCTTCGCCCTGCGCGGTGATCCGACCGTCCGCATCCAACGCGCCCAGCCCCCGCAACTCGTCGCGCGCAGTCCCCAGAGAGGCAGCGGGCGGCGGGTCGAGCCAGCGCAGGTTGGCAGGCTCGCTCTCGCCCCATTTGGCAAGCGTCAGCACCAGCGGCGCGAGGTCGCTGGTGGCGATCTCGGGCGGCTCGAATGCGGGGCGGCCTGCGTGCGCCGCCTCGGCCCATAGCCGATACGCCACCCCCGGAGCTTGCCGCGCCGCGCGCCCTGCCCGCTGCGTGGCAGAGGCCTGCGAGGCCTGCACCGTCACCAGCCGGTTGCCGCCCGCCGCGCGGTCGTATTCGGCGCGGCGCGACAGGCCGCCATCGACCACCACGGTCACGCCGTCCAATGTCAGCGAGGTTTCCGCAATCGCGGTCGCGAGCACGATCCGGCGGCGGCCATCGGCATCGCGGCGGATCGCGGCGCGCTGGCCTGCGGGATCGACCTGCCCGTGCAGCGGCAGGATCACCGCGCCGCGCAGGCGATCCTCCAGCCGTTCGCGCACCCGCTCTATCTCGCGCACGCCGGGCAGGAAGGAGAGAATATCGCCCTCCTCCGCGCGCCACGCCTGCGCGACCGCATCGGCCATCGCATCCTCGAACCGCTGCGTGCCGCTCGCCCCCAGCCACTCGATCCGCAAGGGATGGCTGCGCCCCTCGCTCTCGATCACGGGAGCCTGGTCCATCAGCCCGGCAAACCGCTCTCCGTCGAGCGTGGCGGACATCACCAGCAGCCGCAGATCCTCGCGAAGGACGCCTTGCGTCTCCAGCGCCAGCGCGAGCCCGAAATCGCTGTCCAGATGCCGCTCGTGCGCCTCGTCGAACAGCACGGCGGAGATACCTGCAAGCTCGGGATCGGCGACGATCCGGTTGAGAAAAATCGCCTCGGTCAAGACGGTTACGCGCGTCTTGGCGGAGCGTTTCGAGTCCAGGCGGGTGAGGTAGCCGATGGTATCGCCCGGCTTCTCGCCCAGCATCGCCGCCATCCTCTCGGCAGCGGCGCGCGCAGCGACGCGGCGGGGGGAGAGCAGGAGGATCTCGCCGCTGCACCAGTCTTCATCCAGTAGCGCGGGCGCGACCGCGGTGGTCTTGCCCGCCCCCGGCGGCGCGACCAGCACCGCGTTGGGCCCGCCCGCCAGCGCGGCCTTCAGCTGCGGCAATACGGCGTGGATGGGGAGACTGGAATCGTGCGGCATTGCCCCGCCTCTAACGCAGTCCGTCACCCCTGCGAAGGCAGGGGCCCAGATAGTCTATCGTCTGGCATTGTGTCGCCACTCAGCAGGGTTGTTCGCCATGGTCGACCGTAGCGCGATCAAGATGGGGCGGTTGGGCCCCTGCCTTCGCAGGGGCGACGATCTCTGGTGGTGGAATCGAGGGCTCACTCCCCTTCCCAGCCGAACACGTCCTCCACCCCCACGCCGAACAGGCGCGCGATGCGGAAGGCGGTTTCTAGGCTGGGGGAGTAGCGCCCCTGTTCAATCGCGATGATCGTGTGGCGCGTCACCCCCACCGCCTCGCCCAGCGCGGCTTGGCTGAGCTTGTCGTGCTCCTCGCGCAAGATCCGCACGCGGTTGGTGATCGGTGGGCGTTTGCTCATCGAACCCCTCCCATCAGATCGCCCGACGGAAGAAATATATCTGCAGTGCGTATTCCGCGATGGTGGAAACGATCAGCGATCCGATCACGGCATGGACCAGCAGCGTCGCGCTCCATCCGCCAATATACATGATGACCGCGGTGATGACCCCGAAGCCGAGCACCATGCCCGACCAGTTGCCCGCCCGATCGATCGCCGCCCGCTCACGCTCGTCGGCAGGCGCGTCGGCCTCCTTGGGCGAGAGGATGGCGAGGATCACCTGCGCGACGATGGAAAGCACGATGACCGCGAGCACATAGGGCACTAGTGGCCCGATCACCGGAGCCTGCGGCGCGGCCGCAACCAGCTGCGCGTACCAGAGCCCGGTGGCGAGCATGATCAGCCCCATAACCCATGCGGATTTTTCCTTGAACGACATGATGCGAATCTCCTCCTGTATGTAGAACATTTTCTACATAGGAGGGTTTAGAGCTGATGTCGAATATTTTCGACATTACCCCCTTCGGACAAGTATACACAGTCCCCGACTCCCAGAAACGGGAGGGCGGTGATATGATGGGAGAATGGAAAAGAAGTCGGAATTTTCACTCACCGGAATTGCCGACCGGGCGGGAATTTGGTGGGGCATATTCGGCCCGAACGGACTTGTCTGGTTCCTCACCGCTGCCGGGGTGGGTGTCATAATGGCTTTCTTTGAGCCGATCTCTGCCTACGGATGGGCAGGAATAGCTCTAGCGGCGTTGTTCGCATCGGCTCTTTTACTACTACTGTTGGCTGTCGGCGCTGCCGTGGCAGCTTGGGCCTGGCGCAAATATCGACCTCTTGATGCCAATGGAAATACGAACGCGACTCCACTGGTTTCACAAGATGGCTCGGAATTAGGAATCGACAATTTGCGGAATAGCCTAGCTTCACTGCAAGCTGACTTAGGGGAATTGAAAGACGCTGTGGCTTTGGCTGCCGGTGCCCCCGCCATCCAAAGAGCAGTGAGTGGGATTGAGGCAGCTCTCGAAAGCCGCACCAAGCGGATCGAAGAGATAAGATTGGCAGCCAAAGATGGGCACATTCACCCACCGGGCGCTCTTTTGGGATTTGAAGACGAGTGTCGTCAACTTGCCAATTCGATTGGGGCCGAATGGCAAAAAGATAATCCAGCAGCCGGGACACCTGACACGTTTGGAATGCTAGATGATCGTGCGCGGCAGCATTTCATTGAATTGTGGACGCAGTATGACGTAGTCCGTAAGAAAACCATCCCAGTTTTAGAGCAGGGTCGATTAAAGCTAAAGCGTGCACAAAGGGCTCAAGAGCAATCAGTACGGTTAAACCACGATTAAAGCCAAAGACCGCTTCGACCGCCTCCTAGCCGCCATAACAGGCTCTAGCGCGGAAAAGCCAGCATCAGCTCGTCGAGCATCGTCTCTGGACGATTCCGGCGCTTGTGACGAAACTCAAACTCGCCCAGATACTTACAAAAGGCTTCGCACTGACCTGAATGTACGTCCCTCTGGTGCCGCGCCTTAGCTCCGAGCAGAGCCCTAGAACCTAATCCCTAAAACCCCCGCGCCACCGCGAAGTGAGCCGCTTCGACCATCGCCTCGCGCGCCTTGCCGTCTGGGAAGATCGATAGCGCATCCGCCGCCATCTGGGCGAAGTGCCGCGCGCGTTCGCGGGTGGCGTTGACGCAGTCGTGGCGCTCCACCAGCGCCACCGCATGGGCGAGATCCTCGTCCGAGGTCTTGTGGCCCGCGATCGCGGCTTCCCAGAATTTGCGCTCTTCCGCGTCGCCGCGCGCGTAGGCCAGGATCACCGGCAGAGTCATCTTGCCTTCGCGGAAATCGTCGCCCCGGTCCTTGCCCATCTCCGCCGCGTCGGACGAATAATCCAGCGCATCGTCGACCAGCTGGAACGCGATGCCGAGGTTGCGGCCATAATCGTCCAGCGCCTGCTCTTCGGCGTCGCTGCATTCGGCGACCACTGCCGAAATGCGGCTGGCGGCAGCGAACAGCGCGGCCGTTTTGGAGCCGATGATGTCGAGATAGCGTTGTTCGCTGGTGGTGATCCGGCGCTGCGCGGTCAGCTGCGCCACCTCGCCTTCGGCGATGATCGCGCTGGCGGAGGAAAGGATCTTCAGCACTTTCAGGCTACCATCCTCGGTCATCAGCTCGAACGCGCGGCTGAACAGGAAATCGCCGACCAGCACGGTCGCCGGGTTGCCGAAGATGATGTTCGCCGCGGCCTTGCCCCGGCGCATCTCGCTGCCGTCCACCACATCATCGTGTAGCAACGTCGCGGTGTGGATGAATTCGACCGAGGCTGCCAGCTTGTGATGCCGCGTGCCGTTATAGCCGACCAGCTCTGCCCCGGCGAGCGTCAGCATCGGCCGCAGCCGTTTGCCTCCGCCCGAAATCAGGTGCCCCGCGAGGCGCGGGATGAGCGGTATCTCGCTCTGCATCCGGTCGAGGATCACGGCGTTGACGGCATTCAGGCCAGGCGCGGTCAACGCGAGCATCGCGTCGATCGAGGCCTTGGGTGCGCCGGAAGCCTTGGCGAAGGGGACGATCTCTGCGCTCATCAGCCGATCCTTTGGCCAAGCGGCGCGATCAATTCAAGCGCAGATGCCGCACGCGGTGTTGCACACAGGGCACGGCGGTCGATTTCGGCCCTGCGCCGAGGGGGGAGTTGAGGCGGTTTGCGATGGATCATTGCACCGATCCGCCATAGAAGCGGCCACCGGATATGGAGAACGGGATGACCCAGCGCAGAACCCTCACCCTCGGAATCGCAGCCGTTGCGACGCTCGCGCTGTCGCCAGTTGCGGCGCAGACGGCACATCGCGAGGCGGCGCCGGTGGAGGGCGAAAGCGCGCTGGGCAATGGCGGCGCATATGTGCTGCTGGGGCTGGTCGCGCTGGGCCTGGGGCTCGCCGCCTTCGGCAACGACGACCCGATCAGCGCCTGACGCCGCCGCCCCGGCTATGCCCGGGGAAGCGACAGCCGGACCAGCAGGCCGCCCAGATCCTCGCTTTCCGCAAGGTCGACCGTGCCGCCGTAAATCTCCGCCACATCGCGCACGATGGCGAGGCCCAGCCCGGTGCCCGGCTTGCCCGTATCCAGCCGCGCACCGCGGTCGAAGATTTCGACCCGCTTTTCTTCGGGGATGCCCATTCCGTCATCCTCGATCCACAGCACGCAGCAGCGATCCTCAGGCTCGGCATCGATGGTCACGAACACGCTGCCGCCGCCGTATTTCGCCGCGTTTTCGATCAGATTGCCGATAATCTCGTCCAGATCCTGCCGCTCGATGGAAACCTTCGCTTCCTTCGAGCCGTCGATATCGAAGCGCACTTCGGGATAGAGCCGTTCGACCGCGCGCCGCACCGCCTCCGCGCTTTCGCGCACGGGCGTCTGCGCATGGCCCACGGCGCGGCGGCCCACGGCGCGCGCACGGGCGAGATGGTGGTCGACATGGCGGCGCATCGTGCGCGCCTCGCGAATCACCGTATCGGCGAGGTCCGGCGCATGCGCGGTTGCGGCGTTGTTGACCACGGTGAGCGGGGTCTTGAGCGCATGCGCGAGATTGCCCGCATGGGTGCGCGCCTCTTCCGCCTGCCGCTCCGAATGTTCGAGCAGCATGTTCAATTCCTGCACCAGTGGCTGCACTTCGAGCGGCAGCGGATCGGTCACCCGGTTGCTGCCAGAGGTGCGGATATGCTGGATGGCCGTCTCGATCCGCCGCAGCGGGCGCAGGCCGACATAGCTTTGCAGCACCACCAGCACCATCAGCCCCAGCCCCAGGATCACGAAGCTGATCACGAGGATGCGCCGCACCTGATCGATCTGCGCGTCGATTTCGTTGCGCGAGGAGGCGACGGCAAAGGTCCAGCGCGTTTCGCTGCCGGGCAGGATCGCATCGCGCTGCGCCACGCGCAACGGCTCGCCCTGGAACTGGCGGCTATCGTAGAACAGCACCTCGTCCTTGCCCGAGGATTTCAGCTCCAGCGTCTGGTCCCATAGCGATCGCGACGGCACCACTTCCTGCCCCCCATCCCCGCTGATCTGCCAGTAGAGACCGGAATTGGGCTCCAGAAACCGCTGGTCCCCCATCGGGCGGATCAGCCACACTTCGCCGCCCGGCTGGATTTCGGCCGAGGCGATCAGCGCGGTCAGGTTGTTGTTCAGCTGGGTATCGAAATTGCGCACCACCAGGCTGGTCATCGTGCGGTCGAGCGCGATGCCGCCGCCGAGCAGCAGGACCACGATCCACAGCGCCGAAATGGCGATCATCCTCCACGTGAGACTGCCGGTATGCGGCGCGACGAAATCGCGCATCCGCTCCTCGTACGCTTCGCCCGCCACCCGATCGGGCGCACGCGGATCGCGCCGGCCCGACCTGCCCGCGCGCGAACGCCGGTCGGGCGAGCCGGTGGGCGCCGCTTCGGGCGCGCGATTACGCTCTGGGGGCGTCGGCGGGGTCGTCGAGGCTATAGCCAAGGCCACGGATCGTTGTGATGACTTCCGCGCCCAGCTTCTTGCGGATGCGGGTGACGAAGACCTCGATCGTGTTCGAATCGCGGTCGAAATCCTGATCGTAGATGTGTTCGATCAGTTCGGTACGGCTGACCACCTTGCCCTTGTGGTGCATCAGGTAGCTCAGCAGCTTGTATTCCTGCGCCGTCAGCTTCACCGGGTCGCCGCCGCGCGTGACGCGGCCAGAACGCGTGTCAAGCCGCACGTCGCCGGCGGTCAGTTCGCTGCTGGTGTTGCCGGAGGCACGGCGGATCAGCGCGCGCAGGCGGGCGATCAGCTCTTCGGTCTGGAACGGCTTGGCGAGGTAATCGTCCGCGCCCGCATCCAACCCGGCGACCTTATCGCTCCAGCTGTCGCGTGCGGTCAGCACCAGAACCGGGAACTTGCGGCCTTCCTTGCGCCACATGCCGAGCACGGTCAGGCCGTCGATTTCCGGCAGGCCGAGATCGAGGATCACGGCGTCGTAATCCTCTGTCGAGCCGAGATAATGGCCGTCTTCGCCATCGGTCGACAGGTCGACGGCATAGCCGTTCTGTTCCAGCGTCGACTTGAGCTGCTGGCCCAGCGTCGGCTCGTCTTCCACGATCAGGATGCGCATCGGCGTCTTTTCCTTGTCACTTGCACAGTGTCATTGGCAAGCTGGCTCCTTGGAGCGGATGGCGCGTCATCGTCAACAACTGGACCCTAATTTCCCGGCGATTCTAGCGCGCGCGGCTCAGCACGCGGCCGGTCCGTGCGTCGATATCGACGAAGGTGACCCGGCTGTTGCGCATGAACTTGAGGCGATAGGCGACCGCGTTGGGGTCGTAAGCGGGGCCGAGATACTCGTAGCAATTGCCCTGCCCGCCCGTGTTGGAGCACAGCGGCGCGCCCAGCGTGCGGAACACGATCGCCTCGATCTGCCGCAGGGGAAGCGCCTTACCCATCTCCGTATCGCGCCGCGCCGCTTCCTGCGCGGAATTGCTCTGAGCGAGCACAGGGGCAGGCGTTGCGGCGATGGCGCAACCGAGCAGGAGAGAGGCGAGGATCCGTTTCATGGTGATGCAAGCAATGCCTTCAACGCGTTGAATAGCCTCTGAATGCGGGGGCCTGTCAACCGTTCAGGTTACTGCCTCATTTTATGAATGCCTGCCACATTCGCACGCGGCGCTCCTCAATTCACCGCCTCGTAAGTAACGCTCACGGTCACACCGGTCTCGACCATGCCAGGCTGCACCGGCGGCGCGCCTGCGCTCTGCGCCCGCACCCGAATGCTGTCGGCGGCGTATTCGCGTACAGGCCCGCTGACGCTTTCGGAAATCTGCAGAACGCGGACGTTCGAATATCCGGCAACGCGAGCGTAATCCAACGCCATGGCGCGCGCCCGCTCCATCGCCCGCTTGCGCGCTTCAGCTTTCGCAGCGGTATCGTCGGCGACGGAGAAACTGGGACCATTGATATCGGTCGCACCAGCCTGCACCAGCGCATCAAGCACCTCGCCCACTTCCTCGGTATCACGCAGCGTCACGCTCACCTGGTTGGAGGCCTGATATCCGCGGAAAACCTGACGCTGCGTCTGCTGGTCGTAATCGAAGCGTGCGCCCAGATTGATCCGGGTCGTCTGAATGTCACGCTCTGGAATGCCCAGCGTGCGGAGCCGGTCGATAACTTGCCGCATCTGAACCGAATTCTGCGACAGCGCATCTTGTGCGGTCATCGCCTCATTGGTGACACCGGCGCTGATTTTGACAGTGTCGGGCTCCACCTCCACCTGCTCGTTGACCTGCAGTTCGATCACCGGGCCGGTGGCCTGAACCTGGATATCGGCAGAAAGCGCCGGACTTGCGGCCAGAACCGATGCCGCCAGCGCGGTCGGGATAAGTGCAGTGCGGATCATCGATATTCTCCCAGGAAGGATGGTATTGGATCTGTTACCCGCAAGCCGCGCTTGCAGGAAGGCTTGTGGGATAGGCTTGCGCGCCTTAACTCGCCGCAACAATGGCTCAGCCTCCAATTCTTTCCTGGGAAAACCTCGGCCTCCAGCAGGGTGGCAGGTGGCTGTTCGGCGGCCCCAACCAGGACAATATCGATCTGCATATCGGCCCACGCGACAGGCTGGCGCTGATTGGCCGCAACGGCGTGGGAAAGACCACGCTGTTCCGCCTGATCGACGGCAAGCTCGATGCCGATCAGGGCCAGCGAAAGGTCAAGCCCGGCACGCGGATCGTGGTGCTGGAACAGGACCCCGACCTGACCGGCCACGCGACGCTGATGGACTTCGCGCTCGGAGGCGAGAACCCGCCCGAACAGTACGAGGTAGAGGCCATCGCCGGGCAGCTTGGCATCGACATGAGCCGCGAGTGCAATGGCGCAAGCGGGGGCGAACGACGCCGCGCGGCAATCGCCCGCGCGCTGGCGCAAGACCCCGACCTGCTGCTGATGGACGAGCCGACCAACCACCTCGATCTTGCCGCGATCGACTGGCTGGAAAGCTGGCTCGACCGCTATACCGGCGCGTTCGTGGTCATCAGCCACGACCGCACGTTCCTGAAGCGCCTGACCCGCGCGACCCTGTGGCTGGACCGGGGCACCATGCGCCGCAAGGAAGTGGGCTTCGGCGGGTACGAGGCGTGGGAAGAACAGGTCTATGCCGAGGAAGCGCGCGCGGCGGAGAAGCTCGACGCGAAGCTGAAGCTGGAAGCGCACTGGCTCGAACGCGGCGTGACCGCGCGGCGCAAGCGCAACCAGGGCCGCCTCGAAAAGCTGTGGCAGATGCGTGCGCAGCGCGCCTCGATGATCGACACCTCCGGCACCGCCAAGCTGAAGCTGGCCACCGAAGAGGACTTCAAGAGCAAGTCCGTGATCGTCGCGGACCGCGTTTCCAAATCCTACCCGCTGGCCGACGGGGGCGAGCGGACGATCATCAAGGACTTCTCCCTGCGCATCCAGCGCGGCGACCGCATCGGCATCGTCGGCGCGAACGGCGCGGGCAAGACCACGCTGCTCAAGCTGCTCACCGGGGAAATTCAGCCCGACGGCGGCAGCGTGGACATTGCCAGGACGCTGACCGGAGTGATGATCGACCAGCAGCGCAGCCTGCTGGGCGTCGGCAAAACCGTGCGCGAAGTGCTGGCCGAAGGCGGCGACTGGATCGACGTGCGGGGCATCCGCAAGCACGTGCAGGGTTACCTCAAGGAATTCCTGTTCGACCCGGGCATTGTCGACACCAAAGTCGATATCCTCTCGGGCGGGGAGAAGTCGCGGCTGGTGCTCGCCCGCGAGTTCGCCCGCGCGTCCAACCTGCTGGTGCTGGACGAGCCGACCAACGATCTCGACCTCGAAACGCTCGACCTCTTGCAAGAGGTCATCGCGGACTACGAAGGCACCGTGCTGATCGTCAGCCATGACCGCGATTTCCTCGACCGCACGGTCACCGTGACGCTGGGTCTCGATGGGTCGGGCACGGTCGATGTGGTCGCCGGCGGTTACGAGGACTGGGTGGCAAAGCGCCGCCAGCCGGTTGCCGGCAAGGCGAAGGCTCCGGCAAGGCACAAGCCCTCCGCGGCACCGCCCCCGCCACCGCCGAGCACGAAGCTCGGCTTCAAGGACCAGCGCGACTACGATACGCTGCCCCAGCGGATCGAGGAACTGGAGCTGGCCATCGCGCGGGGGGAGGAAATCCTCTCCGATCCCGAAC
The DNA here is from genome assembly GCA_009993635.1 of Erythrobacter sp. Classification (GTDB taxonomy): domain Bacteria; phylum Pseudomonadota; class Alphaproteobacteria; order Sphingomonadales; family Sphingomonadaceae; genus Alteriqipengyuania. The sequence goes on from JAACTC010000005.1 coordinate 712,697, forward strand.
TGTATTCCCGGGATCCGCAGCGTTTCGCCACCATTTCCAAGGGCGTCGAGAATGCCCGCAGCGAGAAGGACGCGGCAGAGGAACGCTGGCTTGAGCTCGCCGAGCGGGTCGAGGGGTGAGCCTCGACCGGCTGCGCGACGAGATCGCCGCGTGCCGGGTGTGCGAGGCGGCGCTGGGGTTCGAGCCTCGCCCGGTCGTGCAGTTCTCCCAAACCAGTCGCATCCTCATCATCGGGCAGGCCCCCGGTAGCAAGGTCCATGCGAGCGGCATTCCGTGGGACGATGCCAGCGGCAACCGGCTGTGCGAGTGGACCGGGCTGACCTGCGACCAGCTGCACGACCCCGCGCTGGTCGCGATCGTGCCGATGGGGTTCTGCTACCCGGGCAAGGCGAGCGGAGGGGACAAGCCGCCCCGCCCCGAATGCGCGCCGCTGTGGCATAAGCGCGTTCTCGCCACGCTGCCCGAAGATCGCCTCACGCTGCTGGTCGGTGCCTATGCCCAGAAAGCGTATCTTCCCGCCACCGCAGGCTGGACGATGGCCCGGAGGGTGGAGCACTGGCGGGAATTCGGCAGCTTCATTCCCCTGCCCCACCCTGCGTGGCGGTCCACCCTCTTCATGCGCAAGCACCCCTGGTTCGAAGGGGAGCTGATCCCCGACCTGCAGCGGCGCGTGCGCGAGGCCCTCGGCTAGCCGAGCCCTTCATCCGCCATCGCCTGCTTCACCGCATCGCGCTGCAGATTGCGGTCGCGGTAGGCGACCAGCGATTGCGGCAACTCGACATCCATCTTTTGCGCCCACAGCAGCGTCACGAACAGGTAGTTGTCCGCGACACTCGGGCCATCGCCGACCAGCCATTCGCGGCCATCCATCAGCGTTTCGGCCAGCTGGTACTTCTTCGCGACGGTGTTCTTCGCTTTCTCTTTCGCCTCACCTTCAGCACCGCCGAACAGCGGGCCGTAGGCATTGTGGATCTCCGTCCCGATGAAGCCGATCCATTCGTGCAGGCGCAGATGCTCCTCGCCATCGGGCAGCGAGCCCATTTTCTGCGCGAGGAACGGCAGCACCGCCGCATTCTCCGTCACCAGACCATATTCGTCGGTGACGATGGCGGGCACGTAGCCGCGCGGGCTGATCTGGTAGAAGTCCTCGCCATGCTCGGTCTGGTGCTTCGACAGATCGACCCTGACCGTTTCGTGGTCCAGTCCGCTTTCGATCAGCGCGATATGGCTGGCGAGGCTGCATGCCCCTGGCGAGTAGTAGAGCTTCATGGCTTGGCGTCCTTCGTGTGTGAGGTGTCATCCTGACAATCCGCAGCGCACCCAAGCGATCCGAAGGGCGCGCCTGACACACCTGACACAGTGTCCAAGGGAGGAAAAAGCCGCCTCACCGGATGCGATAGAAATCCGCCACGCGCTCCAGCGCCAGTTTGAGCACCAGCTTGCCCGAACGCGCGGGCCATTGCAGCGCGCGTTCGGCGGCAGGCAGGCTCTCGCACGCGCACACTACCCGCCACAGCACATCCGACAGGCCCGTGCCCGCCGCTGCCAGCGCGCCGTCGAACCGCTGCCTTGCCGCCATCTGCCGTTCGGTGGGCGAAAGCCCCGCATCGGGCCCGCCCTTGATCCGCACCGGGTCCCACCGCATCGTGACCGATTGCGAGAGCTGCGCGCGTTCGTAGTCCGCCCGCAACCGCTCGCCCGCGTCGAACAGCCGGTCGCTCAGATGGCCGCGGGCATGGAGCCATGTGAGCGGGCTCTCCGCCAGGTTCACGGTAACCGAACGGCGGCGCGTGCGGCCTCCATCCGTCCGCCGTGGCCCTTCGCTGGTCAGTTCGCGTTCGACGAGCTCTCGTGCCATGATCTGCTTCTCCCATTTTCAGACACGCACGACTTGCCAAAAATGGTGAAGTGTAGGAAAGTAAATTCACCAATCCGGTGAATGGATATTCTGGCATGATCAACCGCATCCGCGACATCCGGCGGCAGAAGGGCTGGACTCTCGCCGATCTTGCCGCCGCCTGCGCGCCGCCCACAACCGCGCAAACCATCGGGCGGCTGGAAACCGGCACCCGCAACCTGTCGCTCAAGTGGATGGAGCGGATTGCCGCCGCGCTCGATGTCGATCCGCAAATGCTGGTCCGTTCCGAAGGGGAGCAGACCGTGGCCATCGTCGCCATGCTGGACGAAGACGGCCCCCATGCCCTCGAAACCCCGCGCGAGGCGGTGCAGCCGGGCGATCTGGGCACGGCGGATACACGCATGGTGATGCAGGTCAGCGCCAGTACCGGCGCCTATCGCGCGGGCGACCAGCTGTGGCTGCAGCAGATCACTCCGGAAGAGGCGCACCGCGCGATCAACCGCGATGTGCTGGTACCGCGCCGCGCGGGCCGCTTCGCCTTCGGGCGGCTGGTCGATAGCGAACCCGGCCGGATCGCCCTTCTCCCCCCCGAACCGGGGCGCAAGCAGCTGATCGTGGAAGACCCGGCATGGCTGGCCGTGGCGCAGACGCTGGTACGCCCGCTCTGACCATGACGACGCCCAGGCGCCTGCTCTCGCTTTCGACGCTCTATCCCAACGCTGCGCGGCCGCGGTTCGGCACCTTCGTGGCGCATTCGCTGGAAGCCCTTGCCGCACAGCCCGAATGGGAGGTGACGGTGATCAACCCGATCGGCCTGCCGCCGGTGATCGCGGGCGAATATCGCGCACTCGCCAAGGCGGCGGTCGATGGAGAGAGCGAAAGCCTGGCCGTTCACCGCCCCCGTTTTACGCTAATTCCGCGCGTCGGCGGGCGGTTCAACCCGCGGATGATCGAACGCGCGGTCCTGCCATTGGCGCGAAAGCTGCACGCGGAGCGGCCGTTCGACATGGTCGACGCGCAGTTCTTCTATCCCGATGGCCCGGCGGCGGCGGCGATCGCGCGCGACCTGAAACTGCCGCTCGCGATCAAGGCGCGCGGGGCGGACATTCACTACTGGGGCGGCAAGCCCTACGCGCGCGCCATGATGGTGGAGGCCGCGCAGTACGCCAGTCGCGTGCTCGCCGTGTCACAGGCGCTGTCGGACGACATGGCTGCGATGGGCATGGAGCGCGAAAAGATCGCCATCCATCACACCGGGCTGGACCGGGATCGCTTCCGGCCATTGCAGAACAATGGCCTGCGCAGGGTGCTGGGTGAACGGCTGTCCATCCCGATGACGCCGCACGAACCGATCATCGCCACGGTTGGCGCTCTGATTCCGCGCAAGGGGCAGGACCTGGTGCTGCGCGCCTTGTGCGAACTGCCCGCTACGCGGCTGCTGCTGGTCGGCACCGGTCCGGAGGAGGACGGGCTCCGCGCGCTGGCCGAAAAGCTTCGGCTTGCCGACCGGGTGCATTTTCTCGGCTCGGTCGATCACGACCTGCTGCCGCTGATCCTGTCCGCGTCGAATGCGATGGTACTGCCCTCCGCCAGCGAAGGGCTCGCCAATGCATGGGTCGAGGCGCTGGCCTGCGGAACGCCCATCGTGATCGCCGATGTCGGCGGCGCGCGCGAGCTGGTGCGCGGGGCCGCCGCCGGGCTGATCGTGGCGCGCGATCCCGATGCCATTGCCGAGGGTGTGCGCACGATCCTCGACCATCCGCCGCAGCCTGCCGAAACCGCACAGGTCGTCGCGCAGTTCGGCTGGAGCCAGCACGCAGAGGCGCTGGCGCAGCTCTATGACGGGATCGTGGAAGGCAGCGTGCGGGGCTGACTAGCCCTCGCCCAGAGCGACCTTTTCCTGCTTGTCGGCCTTGCCTTCAGGGGGCACGAAACTGGTGCTGGTCACGCCCAGCCAGATCAGGATCGGCGCGGCCATGTAGATCGAACTGTAGGTACCGATGAAGATACCCAGCGTGATCGCCGCGACCATACCGAACAGGCTGGCCGGGCCGAACAGCAGCAGCGGGACCAGCGCGACGAGCAGCGTCAGCGAGGTCATAATGGTACGCGCCAGCGTTTCGTTGACAGAGAGATCCAGCAGCTCGGGCAGCGGCATCTTGCGGAACTTCTTCAGGTTTTCGCGGATACGGTCGTACACGACGATGGTATCGTTAAGCGAATAGCCGATGATCGCGAGGATCGCGGCGATGATCTGCAGGCTGAATTCCAGCTGCGTCAGCGCGAAGAAGCCCATCGTCAGCGACACGTCGTGAACCAGCGCGAACAGCGCGCCGACGCCGAACTGCCATTCGAACCGGACCCAGATGTAGATCGCAATCGCCATCATCGCGGCCAGCAGCGCGTACAGCGCACGCTCACGAAATTCGCCCGCGACCTTGCCCGACACGGTATCGTTGCCGTCCCTGCGCACGCCGGGATATTCGTTTCCGATCGCCGTGATGACATTGTTACCGATGGCGGTTGCAGCACCCGGCGTATCCTCGGCCCCTTCGGGCAGCGGCACGCGGATCGAGACCTGGTTGGGCTCGCCGAATTCCTGCACCACTGGCTCGCCGTATCCCAAGCCGCCGACAAGATCGCGCAGCTCGGGGATCGGGGCTTTCTCACGCTGTTCGAAGGTCAGCCGGACTTCCTGCCCACCGGCGAAGTCGACACCGTAGTTGAGGCCCTGCGTGAACACGAGGCCCCAGCTTGCCGCCATCAGTAGCAGGCTGACGATGTAGAACGGCACCCGCCATTTGAGGAACTTGATGTTGGTGTCGTCGGGAACGAGCTTGAGGAGTTTCATGGTGTCTCTCGGGTGCCCCGGCCTAGATGTTGATGTCGCGCGGACGCTTGGCCTTCAGCCAGCCCGCGACCCACATGCGGGTCATGGTGACGGCGGTGAAGACGGAAGTGAACAGGCCGATGATAAGGACGATCGCGAAGCCGCGGATCGGGCCGGAGCCGAACAGGAACAGCAGCACACCGGCGATGAAGTTGGTGATGTTGGCATCGTAGATCGCGCGGCTCGCCTCGCGGTAGCCGTTCTCCACAGCGGTGACGACACGTCGCCCGCGCTTTCGTTCTTCGCGGATACGCTCGTTGATCAGCACGTTGGCGTCCACCGCCGCGCCGATGGTCAGCACGAACCCGGCGATGCCCGGCAGCGTCAGCGTGGTGTTGAGCGCGGCCATGATGCCCAGGATCATGATCACGTTGATGACGAGGGCGGCGGTCGCATAGATGCCGAACCGCCCGTAGGTCGCGATCATCAGGCCGATCACCAGGATCGACCCGATGCCCATCGCAAGCAGGCCCGCGCGGATCGAGTCCGCGCCAAGATCCGGCCCTACGGTGCGTTCTTCGACGATGGAAAGATCCACCGGCAGCGCGCCCGAACGCAGCGAAATAGCCAGCGCGTTGGCGCTATCGGCGGTGAAGCTGCCCGAAATCTGCGCCGCACCGCCCCGGATCGGTTCGTTGATATTGGGCGCGGAAAGCACCTCGCCATCGAGGATGATGGCGAACGGCTTGCCCACATTCTGCGTGGTCAGCTGCGCGAACCGCTGCCCGCCCTGGCTGTCGAACTGGATATTGACGACGTTCTGGTTGTTCTGCGGATCGACGCCCGCGCTTGCATTGGTCAGGTTGTCGCCCTGGATGCCGCCGAGGCGGCGCACCGCGATGCTGGTGCCCTCGCCCGGCGTTCCCGCCGCGAAGGGATAGATTTCGCTACCCGGAGGGGCGATGCCCTGTGCGACGTCGCTGGGCAGTGCTTCCTGATCGACCAGCTTGAATTCGAGCTTTGCGGTCTGGCCGAGCAGGGCCTTGAGCTGGTCGGGGTCCTGCAGGCCGGGCACCTGCACCACGATGCGCGTGTCGCCCTGGCGGATGATCGTCGGCTCGCGCGTGCCCAGCTCGTCGATACGGCGGCGGATCACGTCGGTCGCGCTGTCCATCGCCTGCGTCACCGCGGTGTCGAGCGCGGCCCGAGACGGCGTGAGCACCACGCGGCTGCCATCGACCACGGTCAGTTCCCATTCGCGGGTCAGGCCTTCGCCGTTCATCAGCGGGGTAAGAATTTCTCGCGCCCGGTCGATCTGGCTCGCATCGTCCAGCATGAAGGACAGGCGGCCATTGCTGGTCGACACGTCGCCGATGCGGATTTCCGGTTCGGCGTTGCGCATTGCGGTGCGCACGCCCTCTTCCATGTTCTGCAGCCGCTGCGCCGCAACCTGCGCGGGGTCGGCTTCGAGCAGGATGTGGCTGCCGCCGGCAAGGTCCAGACCCAGGTTGACGGTCGGGTCGGGCAGGCTCCTGGGATAGGGCGTCCCCGTGATCGCGAAGAACGAGGGGATCGCGCACGCCATCACCACCAGGGTGAGCGTCCAGAGCCAGATTTTGCGCCAGCGGGGAAATTCAAGCATCGGTCAGGGCCTTCTTCGCGCTCAGTCGTTGCTGGCCTTGGGCCCGATCACGTCGCCGATCGTGCTCTTCACCGCCGTGACGCGCACATCGCGCGCCAGTTCGACATCGACTTCGGTTTCGCGCACGGCAACGATCTTGCCGATCAGTCCGCCTGCGGTCACCACGCGGTCCCCCTTCTTGAGGCCGCCGATCTTTTCCTGATGTTCCTTCTGCCGCTTCATCTGCGGGCGGATGATCAGGAACCAGAAGATCAGGATCATGCCTACGAAGGGCAGGAACTGGATCCAGGCGGGGGGCGCACCGGCGCCGGCCGCGGCAGTCATAAGATCGAGCATGTTTGTTCGGGTGCCTGTTGCTTTTGCCAGTCGAAATCTGGTGGTCGAGATGGAGAGCCGGGATAGCGGTTGCAAGCTTCACGGCAAAACCGCACGCGCGCACCGCCACACCCCGTCTTGACCGGCGCGACTAGCAGCCTTGCGGACCAAGAGCAATCGGCTGCACAACACGCAGTGCAGCGACACGAAAACGAGGCATTGCCAGCCGCGGTTACCGCCCCTATAGGCCCCCTTCCACTGCTCGGGAAGTAGCGCAGCCTGGTAGCGCATCACACTGGGGGTGTGGGGGTCGCAGGTTCGAATCCTGTCTTCCCGACCAGTGGAATTACCCCCCTTACAGCCCGATATCGCGAGACGTCGCGCATCGCCGCCCCTTCGAACCTGCTCGGGCGGGGTGTGGGGGTCGCAGGTTCGAATCCTGTCTTCCCGACCAGTGGAATTACCCCTCTTACAGCCTGATATCGCGAAACGTTGCGCATCGCCGCCCCTTCGAACCTGCTTGGGGGGGGTGTGGGGGTCGCAGGTTCGAATCCTGTCTTCCCGACCAGTGGACATTGCCCACCATCACCCCATCCGCCCCGAAGGATCGCTCGCCAGCCTCGCTGCGCTTTGCGCGGGCACCGGCGTGCGGTATGCGCGCTGCGCATGAGCACGATCACCATCAGCCGCGTCGCCAACGATTCCAAGGGGCTCTACGTCGCGCACGTCGACGGGTTCGACGAGGTCGGCGAGCTGACCTTTTCGCGCGCGAGCGCCGCACTGGTGATCGTGGATCACACCGGCGTGCCCGATTCCCTGCGCGGCAGGGGCGTGGGCGCTGCGCTGGCCGAACGGGTGGTGGCCGATGCGCGCAGCGAAGGCTTTCGCATCGTGCCGCTGTGCCCGTTCTTCAAGGCGCAGGCGGCGCGCCATCCCGACTGGGCAGATGTAATTCAGTAGGCGCCGTTCGCGTCACGCGTCGCTGCTGCCCCAGTAGGCTGCCCCGGTAGAGCGCGTGCCAGCTTCCTGCGCTACGCAGCCCGACAAATGCGCGATGCCATAATAAAACGGCGCGGAAGGTTTCCCTCCCGCGCCGTCTCTTCAGGTTTCAGGTGTTCGCGATCAGAAGCCCGCGCGCACCGTGATGCCGTAGGTCCGCGGCTCGGCGAGGTATGCCGAAACGGCCTGCTGCGGTGCGATCAGCGGCGAGTTGAAGGCAACCTGCGTGTAGTCTTCGTTGAACAGGTTCTGCGCCCACAGCTCAAGCCCCCAACGCTCGTCCGGACCACGGATGCCGATGCGGCCATTGACCACGAAGAAGCCATCCTGCTCCTTGCCGTAGAGAAGGTCCGAACCGGTGTTGTAGTCGCTGCTCATGCGGGTGTTGATGTAGAACAGCCCGCTCAGGCCGCTATTGCCGATCGGCGGCGTGTAGGAGAGCGAGGCGGTGGCGATGATCTCGGGCGCATTCGACAGATTGTCGCCCGGGAGCAGACGCAGCTGATCGGTCAGCGGAGCACCAGTATCCGAACCGACCAGGTCCTCTTCGAACTTGGTCTGCGAATAGGTGATGCCCATGTTGGCCGTCAGGTAACGCACCGGCCGCAGGCTCAGCTCCATCTCGACGCCGGTCGCGGTCACGCCGGGGCCGACATCGTCCGGGGCGCAATTACCGCTGGTGCTGTCCCCATCGCTATCTGAGTTAGGGCCTTCGATCAGGTCGGAACAGCCATTGATGTTCTGGACTACGAAAAACAGCCCATTGAACGTGTTGAGCTGGAAGTTCGAGAACTCCTGATGGAAGCCGGCCATCGTCAGCGTCCAGTTGCGGCCGTCGTACTTTGCACCGACTTCGTAGGCGTTGACCGTTTCCTCTTCGAACTGAAGGGCCGGAGCGAGGGCCTGTGCCCCGCCAAGCGCCGCGAACGACGGAACCGGCGACTTCAGCGCCGAGGTGTCGAGGTTGTAGCCGCCCGCCTTGTACCCGCGCGAATAGCTCGCATAAACCAGCGAACGCGGCGTGGGCTTGTAGGAAAGCACCGCCGTACCGGTCAGCGCGTCTTCCTTCCGGGTATCGGAGATCGACTGCCCATCGAGTTCGGACGTCGAGTTGAACAGGCAACTGAGGGTCACCAGACCGCCCAGCGCCGCATCAAGCGAGGGAGAAAGCCCGAACAGCGGGCCGAGCGCGGCCTGCTGGGCCGGGCAGACCGTGTTGTCGTTGGAGAAGGTCGCGTTGATCGACTTGGTTTCGTTGGTGTAACGCAGGCCCAGTGTCAGATCGAGCTGGTCGGTCAGTTCCACGATATTGTGGGTGAAAATCGCGAAGTTCTCGCTCTCCTGATTGAAACCGCCACCCCCGGCATTGCCGAGGTCGTTGATCGTGTCGAGCCGATCGAATGCAGCGACGACCGCAGGCGTGGCCGGGCCGAACGGCGCGGCGCCGGCAACAAAGGCCCGCGTCGGGGCGGCGAGACAACCCGGTGCACTCGTGGTGGCCGGCAGCCCGAAAAGGACCGCAAGACGGCACGAAGCATAGCGGCCATACTGGTCGCCGAAACGCAGGTTGTCGCGCAGGCCCAGCTTTTCGTTGGCGTAGTAGCCGCCGATCAGCCAGTCCAGCGCACCGCCGAAGGCTTCGCCCTGCAGGCGCAGTTCCTGGGTGAACGTCTTGAAATCGCGAGCGCCGGCATTGTCGCCCGGAGCGCGATAGAGGATATCCACCTGCGTATAATCGGTATCCGACGCCTGGTTGTTCGAATATTCGCGATACCCGGTGATCGAGGTCAGGGAGATGTCGCCCATATCCCAGTTCACTTCGAGCCCGACGCCGTAATCCTCGGTTTCACCCGCATAGGAGCGGCCCGGCGTGATGTAGATGTCGCGGTTGAACGTGTCCTGCGTCAGGGCGCGCGGGTCCTGACCCAGCCCCAGCAGAACCGGGATGATCGGGTTGGCCGTGCTGGTCAGCGCGGGCGAAGGCCCGTTGGGCCGGGCGAACGGGTTCAGACCCGGGCTGAGCCTGGCCAGCGGAGCAAAGGTGGGCTGCACGAAGGTTGCCGCGCAGCAGGCTTCATCCTTCTTGGAATAGTCGGCCGTCAGGCGCGCCGAGATCATGTCGGTCGGTTCGAATAGCAGCTGGCCGCGCACCAGGTAACGATCGCGGTCGTTCACGCGGACATCGTTCACGACATCGTTGTAGAAACCGTCGCGCGTGAAATAGACGCCGTCGACCCGCGCTGCGATCGTATCGCTGACCGGTCCGGTGATCCCGGCTTCGGCCCGGATCGCGTCGTAGTTGCCATAGCTGAACGCGCCATAGCCGCCGAATTCGAATTCGGGCGGCGCGGTGTAGATGTTGATCAGGCCGGCAGAGCTGTTGCGACCGCCAAGCGTGCCCTGCGGCCCGCGCAGCACTTCGATCCGGTCGATCGGGCCGAGTTCGCTGAGCGCGTTGCCCGAGCGCGAACGATAGACGCCATCGACGAACACTGCGACCGAGCTTTCGAGGCCGGGGTTGTCGCCCACGGTGCCGATCCCGCGGATACGGGCCGAACCATTGGCCTCGTTACCGGTCGAAGACACCAGCAGCGAGGGCGCGACCTGGTTCAGTTCGCGGATGTCGCTGGCGCCGGAATTGCGCAGTTCCTCGGAAGAAACCACATTCACCGCAACCGGAACGTCGGTCAGTTCCTGCGTACGGCCCTGCGCGGTCACGACGATTGTCGTGCCCTCGTTCAGCTCGTCTTCCATCTCCATCGCAGTGGTCTGCGGATCGGAATCCTGCGTCTGGGCAAAGGCAGCGTGCGGAACGGCAAGGCTGCAAGCCATGGCGCCGAGCGCGATTGTGCGGGTGAGTGCAGCTTTCATAGATCTCCCAATCCCTTTTTGTTTCATCGTTGTGGGAGACAGGCGATGGGGGATGGCAGGCATTCGCGCTGCCAAACTCTCCATCTGTCCCAGGCGGTGCACGGTTCTTTTGTCCTGTGCTGCCGCCCGAAGAATGCCTTCTCCCAAGCCTTCTTATTTTGCCCGTAGTGGAATAAAGTTACAAGCACCTTTCCGATTGTCGAACTTCTATGTGGCACTTTCGTAACACCACTGCGCGCAGCCTTCGTTTCCGTAACGTCAGTAGGCCTTCATTTCGGCGTAGGCATCGCGCAGATGGCTGCTGGAACCCCATGCGGCCTCCAGCACACGCGCGCGCTTCAGGAAGAATCCTACGTCGTATTCATCGGTCATCCCGATGCCGCCATGAAGTTGCACGCCCTCGCGGCTGATGTGATGCAGCGCATCGTTCGCGGTCGCCTTGGCCACCGCCGCAGCCTCGGTCACGCCGAAGCCGCTGTCGATCGCCTGCAGGCCACCTTCGACCGCCGAACGGGCGATCTCCAGTTCGGTATAGAGATCGGCCATGCGGTGCTGCAGCGCCTGGAAGGAACTGAGCACCTGATTGAACTGCACGCGCTGCTTCAGGTAATCGAGCGTGGTGTCGAACACCGCCTGGCACATGCCGAGCATTTCGGCGGCGGTCAGCACGCGGGCGCGATCGAGGATCTTCTGCGCAAGGTCGCTTCCGCCATCGGCCAGCTTGTGCGCGGGGGCACCGTTGAAGTCGATTTCCGCATGGTCGCGCATATCCACCATCGCGCGGCGCGAAAGCGACATGCCCTGCCCTTTTTCGACCAGATAGACCCCGTCCTGCGCCAGCACCACGAACAGCCCGGCGCGGCTGGCCTCGTGAACGAAGGCCTTGGTGCCGGTCAGCCGCCCGTCGTGCACGCTGGTGCTGGCGGTCAGCCCGGTGTGGCGCGGGCTTTCGTCGAACGCCAACGTGCCGATCAGTTCGCCCGAGGCGAAGCGCGGGAGGTATTCAGTTTTCTGATCCTCGCTGCCGCCCAGCGCGATTGCGGAGGCCGCCAGCGCGGAGGCGATCAGCGGGCTTGCCGCCAGGCTCTTGCCCAGCTCCTCGACCACTAGGCCAAGGCTCAGCCAGCCGAAATCGCTGCCACCGTGCGCTTCGGGGATGATGATCCCCGCCCAGCCCATTTCGGCCATCGCGCCCCATGCATCGGCATCAAACGGCTCGCCCGCGTCGCGCACCTTGCGCCACGCGCCCACCGGGTGCTCGTTCTTCGTCCATTCGCGCGCCATGTCGCGCAGCATTTCCTGTTCTTCGTTGAGTACGGCCATGTCCCGGCGCTCCCTACTGGTGGTCCAGCATCCCGAGGATGCGCTTCGCGATGATGTTGTTCTGGATTTCGGTCGAGCCGCCGTAAATCGTGGTCGCCTTGCCGAACAGCCACGCGCGGGTGCCCGACAGCTCCTTCTCCTCGAAGCCTTCGCCTTCCCAGCCGAGCCCGCGATAGCCCATGATCTCGATCATCAGCTCGGCGCGTTCCTGGCCCAGCCTGGTGCCCGCCTTCTTGAGGATCGAGCTGATGTCGGAGACTCCGCCCTGCGCCTTGCTTTCCTCCATCGCGCGGCGTGCGGTCAGCAGGAACGCGCTCCAGCGCATCTCGAAATCGGCGATCTTCACGCGCAATTCGGCATCGGCGAGTTTGCCGTCCTCGCCCAGCCCGATATAGCGTTCAGCCACCTTGTGCAGCGGCTGCGCATTGAGCGAGGCGAGCGCGCCGCCGCCCGAAAGATTGGTCCGCTCGTGCTGCAACAGGCGCTTGCCGATGGTCCAGCCCTGCCCTTCCTCGCCGACGAGGTTTTCCTTGGGCACGGCCACATCGGTGAAGAAGGTTTCGCAGAACGGGCTCATGCCCGAAATCATCTTGATCGGCTTCACCTCAACGCCCGGCGCATGCATGTCGATCAGCAGGAACGAGATGCCCTTGTGCTTGTCCGCGCGGCTGGTGCGCACGAGGCAGAAGCACTTGTCCGCCCACTGGCCGCCGCTGGTCCAGGTCTTCTGCCCGTTGACGAGGTAATGGTCGCCCTTGTCCTCCGCCATGGTCTGAAGATTGGCGAGGTCGGAGCCGGCGTTCGGTTCCGAATAGCCCTGGCACCAGCGGATCTCACCCTTGCAGATCGGCGGGATATGTTCGTGCTTCTGTTCCTCGCTCGCGAATTCGAGCAGCGTCGGGCCGAGCATCATCACGCCCATCCCGCCTATCGGATTCCACGCGCCGACCTTGGCCATTTCCTGTTCGAGCGCGCGCGCCTGCTGGCGGGTCAGCCCGCCACCGCCATACTCCTTGGGCCAGGTGGGCGTACCCCAGCCGCGCTCGCCCATCGCGACGCGCCAGGCCTTTTCCGCGGGAGACTCCTCACTCGCTTCCTCGACACTGCTGAGCAGGTTGCCCTTGCCGCGCAGTTCGGGCGGGAAGTTTTCCGCCAGAAAGGCCCGCGCCTCCTCGCGAAAGGCGTCCAGATCGGTCTTGGCTTCGGGTTCGGCGGTGCTCGCCATGGCATCTCTCCCATACCGTATGTTTGGATAGAGCCTAGTCGCGACCTTACGCTTGCGTAAAGGGAAATTTTGAGAAAGCATCCGCCGACGCCGTCGGCGGGCACTGCATCAACCCGAGGGGATTGCGGCTTCGCCGTTGAGCAGGGCGTCTTCGTAATACATCCGCAGCGCCTCGGTGGTGGAATTGGCGCCCAGCTTCGAAAGCATGTTGGCGCGGTGGATTTCGACCGTGCGCGGGCTGATTCCCAGATCGATGCCGATGGCCTTGTTGGACATTCCAGCAGCCATGTGATCCAGCACCTCTGCCTCTCGCGGGGAGAGATTTGCCAGCCGGGTTCGCGCCTCGGCCGCACGCTGCCGCGCGGCGGCGTAGGCGGTGCGCCCCTGCCCCAGCTGCGACAGGCTCCGCGCCAGCACCCCGGTTTCCAGCGGGGTCGCGAAATAGTCGTACCCGCCGCCGCGCATGAAAGCGACGATCCTGCGCAGGCTAGGCTCGGCGGAATAGGCGACAACGGCCAGCCAGTCGCCATCGCGGCACAGGGCTTCGCGTACGGCCAGCGCATCCACCCGGTCGTCTGCCACCAGCACTGCATAACCGCCGCTGCCGCGATACAGCATGAAATCCCGCAGGCTGTCGTAAGGCTCGGCATGCAGCCCGGCATCGTCCATTGCGCCCAACACCTGCGAACGCACTTGATCGTCCGGCTCGATAACCCCCAGCTTGTCGCGCATAAACCTTTGCCCCCGTGCCGCGACCCTGATTGGCCGCTGCCCCATACATCCGCGTTTATGCGGTTCGCAGAAATACGAGGTACTACGAATGTGGAGCGATCCGCTTTGCTGGCCCCTGCCCGACAGCGGCTAAACCCTACGTAGCGGTGCGTGTCGGTTTGCTCCGAACCGGATGCAATCGGACGCGGCGCGCCCTCGCCGCGCTATTAACTCTGCTGCGCGCGGATCGGCGTGCCGAGCCTGCCCGTCGCGCGCCGCCGGGAAAGCGCCCTATAAAGCGGGCACCACCGGCCGTTCTAGGTTTCCCAGGGGGAGGGAACAGACATGCCGCAGAGTCTTGCAGCAGCGCCGCAGGTTAACCATGCGGGCAACCCGGCGAAGATCGAACAGCCGGGCGACATCCATGCAAAAATGGCCGAGATTGCCGATATTATCGTTGAGGGCGGTGAAGGCCTGACGCTGGAAAGCCTGATCAAGGCGTTCTGGCGAACCTATTCCACGCCCGAGGGCAATGTGGTGTCGATCCACGAGGGGCGCAGCAGCGGCAGTGGCCCGCCAGTGCCCGAAGAGGCCATTGCGGCGCTTTCCGCCCGGATGGACCAGATCGCCCAAAACCTGGGCTTCCTGACCGACCGGGCCGATGGCGATGAACATAGCGCGGTACGCGATGCCGCAGCGACGGCACGCGCTTACTACGAAGATCGGCATGCCAGCGCGCCGGTCCCGCGGAACGACGACGCCACGCCCATCCGGCGGCGGCGCGACGACGACGCAGCGGACACCTCCGATGGCCCGAAGATCGAAACCGACCTGCCCGATCGCGAACAGTTCGATATCGCGCTGAACGAGAATTACCGCATCGCCCGAAGCGAGCTGGAGCCGCTTTCCATCGCCATCTGCTCGGTCAGCCGGATCGATCAGATCGTGCGGCAGCATGGCCTGCATACGGCCACCCGCCTGATGGAACGGGTCGCCAGCACGCTGTCGCTCGCCACCAAGGGCGAATGCTACAGCGCCCGCAAATCGAATTCGGAATTCATCATGCTGGCGCGCGGCATCACCGTCTCCCAGTTCAAGGAGGTGCTCGAACAGAACATCTACGACCTGTCGGTCCGCCGCTGGCACGACAAGTTTTCCAACCGGACGCTTGGCATGGTCGAACTGCACGTTGGCATCGCCCATGTGTTCGATTTCGCCAATCCGTCGCAGGCGATGCGGGCTGCCGACCTGGCGCACGAGCGCGCGGTGGCCGAAGTCACCAGCACCGTGATGCTGGCCGATACCGCAGACCTTGCATTGGGCTGACCCGTCAGGCGCACGAAACCGCCGCGACACCGCGCTTTAAAAGCTTGGAAAGAGTTGCGGGCGTAAGGTCGCCCCATGCGATCCGACCGGCCCGCTCCGCCCCGAGGCGCTACCACCCGACCCGGCACGAGCCGGATGCGGCTGGCGAGCTTTCGCGATGCAGGAAAGGCACCCGTGCTGGTCACCGGCGGGGCAGGTTATATCGGCAGCCACGCGGTCCACGCCCTGCGCGACGCGGGGCGCAATGTCGCGGTCATCGACAATCTTTCGACCGGCTTTCGCTTTGCAGTGCCCGACGACGTGCCGTTCTACGAAGGCGACATCGCGGACAGTGCGCTGCTGGCGCGCATCTTCGCGGAGCAGGGAATGGGCGATGGCAGCGGGGCGATCATGCATTTCGCAGGCTCGATCATCGTGCCGGAATCGGTCGCCAAGCCGCTCTATTACTACGAAAACAACACCGGTAAGAGCCGCGGCCTGATCGAGGCGGCGGTGGCCCACGGCGTGCCCCATATCCTGTTCAGCTCCACCGCGGCGACCTACGGCGTGCCCGATGTCAGCCCGGTAACCGAGCAGACGCCCACGCAGCCGATAAACCCCTATGGCTGGTCGAAGCTGATGACCGAACAGATGCTGGCCGACACGGCAGCAGCTTACCCGCTCAATTTCTGTGCGCTGCGCTATTTCAATGTCGCCGGGGCCGATCCGCAGGTGCGCACCGGGCAATCGACCGCGGGTGCCACCCACCTGATCAAGGTCGCGGTGGAAGCCGCGCTGGGCAAGCGCGATGCGGTAAGCATTTTCGGCACCAACTACGACACGCCCGATGGCACGGGCGTGCGCGACTATATCCATGTCGGCGATCTGGCGGCGGCCCATGTGCTTGCGCTCGATGCGCTGATCGCGGAACCTTCGCGCTCGCTGACCATGAACTGCGGCTATGGCCGTGGTTTTTCCGTGCTCGAAGTGCTCGATGCGGTAGACCGGGTGACCGGCGGCCGGATCAAGCGCGTGTTTGCCGGACGGCGCGCGGGCGACCCTGCGAAGCTGGTGGCCGACAGCGCGCTGCTGCGGGCAACCGTTCCATGGACGCCGCGGTTCGACGATCTCGAGACGATCATCGAACACGCGCTGGCATGGGAAGAAAAGCTCCCGACGCTGCGCCGCTCCGCTGCCTGAAACCTGCTGGCTAGCGGCTGCGGCGCGCGGCCAGATCGCGCGCCTGAAAGCCGAGCACAGTTAGAAACGCACAGGCATATCCCGCCATCCGGTTTAGCGCTAGCGCGGCGAACGCCAGCGCGGGCGAGGCGCTGATCAGCACGGCCAGCGCCGCCCCGATCGCCTCCGACACGCCCAGCCCGCCCGGCACGATGCCGACGGCCGAGCCGACCACCGGCGCGATCGCCTGAAGCGCGGAATCCCTCAGCACCGCATCGACGCCCAGCGCCCGGAAACACAGCAATAACTGCACCGCGACCGTGGCGAGCATCCCCATCCGTAGGGCGAGCAGCATCAGCGCATTGGCGACGCCGCCGATCCGCGCGATCAGGGCGAACAGCACCATGGTCGCCACCAGGCTGCCCGCGATAACCGGTATGCCCAGCGTCAGCGGCAGCAGCGCAATGCCGGTTATGGCCCCCGCCACCGCCAGCCGCAGCAGCCCGACAAATAGCAGCACGCGCCCGCTTTCGGCCATTCCGGCCCCACGCGCCACCAGCGCCCCGCCGCGCACCAGCACGCTGCCGGGAATGGGCAGCAGGTTGGAAAGAATGCCCATGCTCGACAGTTGGATCGCCTCGCCGGCGGGAACCCTTTTGCCGAGCGCGCGCGCGCACCAGCTAAGCTCGACCCCGTTGAGGATCACGCCCACCATGCCCAGCGCACCCGCAGCGAGCAGCCAGCGCCAGGCAAGGTCGGCGATGGCGATCCCTGCGCTCCGGAACGCCCAGGCGAGGCCGCCGACGAACAGGATGGTGGCAAGCGTCAGCATGCTGCGGCGGCGGCGCGACAGGGCGTCGCGTACCATCGCCAGCTTGGGAAGCAGCCGCGCGATCAGCGGCGAGCGCGTGCCCGCGGCACTCGTCAGGTCGGCAGGAGCAACCGGCTTCACCGCTAATACTCCGACATCATCATGCCGACGGGCAGAGCCATCGCTGGCCGCGGCAGGTTATCGCCCCAGCGCAGGAGGGCAGCCTCGTTCGCGTCGATGCGATATGCGCCGCGCGGCAGGTCCAGCGTGTCCCCCACGGCGATTGCGCGCCCGTCCAGGCGGATGGCTGCGCCCTCCAGAGTATAGGTGCCCGGTATCTCGATCCGGATCGTCTGCGTGGCGGGTGCAATCGCCTTGCCCGCCACGAATATCGGCCCCCAGTGGTGCACGAAATTGCGGCGGATGAAGCGCGCGTCCTGCGGCAGCAGTTCCTCGGGCGCGCGCTTGCCCGTGCGCGCGGCGCCAAGCACCCAGTGATTGTCGAGCAGCAGCGGGATCGGCTCCTGCCGTGCGCGCTCCTGTATCTCGGCCACGCCGCGCGCGCGGTATTTGGCGAGGCCCCAGCCCGAGGTCATGAAATCGACCGCGCGCGGATAATCCGAAATCTGGCCGCTGAAATCGATATAGGTCACCGGTTCGGGAAAAACCTCGCGCACCGCCTCCTGCACGATCCGCTGGTTGGGCAAGGGATCGGCGGGGTCCAGCATGAACAGGATCGCGGCATTAGCGGCAAAGATCAGTGCATAGAGCGGCGCCGATCCACGCGCGGTAACCTTCGCCATCAGCGGAGCGAGCGCGATGGCGACGGGCGGCAACAGGAAGACGAAGAAATAGGGGTAGGCATTGCGATAGACCGCCAGCGTCAGCAGCAGGCCATACAGGCCTGCCAGCAGCACCCAGCTGCGCGCGGAACGGTCGCCCGATCGCCAGTCGCGGATCGCCAGCGCGGCCAGAATGGCAAAGGGCAGCCCCATGCCGATCTGCCGCAGCACGAAGCGCGCCTGCGGGAAGAACCCTTGCGAGAACACTGTTGTGCCTGCGGAGCTCAGCCCCCTGGCAGAGGCCTGCGCGGTGTCGCTCGGCAAGCCCGCCCCGTGCAGCGCCAGCGCGATGGCGAACAGTGCCGCGCCTGCTCCGGCCAGAACCGCCAGTCGCGCGATCCTTGCAATCTGCTGCGCGCGGGCCAGCGGCCACAGCACATACAGCGCATAGCCACCGATGGGCACGGCCCAGAACGCGCTCTTGATGGTGAACAGCCCGGCCAGCGCGACCAGCCCTGCCCCCACCGCAATCCTGAACCACGACAGGCGCTCTGCACCCGCGATCCACATGACCCAGACCAGACACGCCGCCGCGAGCGGATCGGCGCGATAGGCAAAGGCCTGCGTGAAGACATAGCCCGCGCTCAGGTATGCGCAGGCGCACAGCAGCGCAGGCACGTGACCGGCAAAGCGGCGCGCAATCGCGTAGATGCCGGCAGCCGTGACCAGCGCGGCGGCTTCCATCACCAAGCGTATCACCAGGATCTGATCGACCGATGTTCCGCCGATGCCCGGTACCCAACCCAGCGGCCTGACCCAGAAGGTCTGCAACGGATGCGTCAGCGTGCCCGCGCGGAAGCGATAGATTTCGGTGAGGTGGAAATACTCGTCCCAGTTGATGCCCTTGTGCACCAGCAGGACCGCCTGCAGCACCACGATGGCGAGCAATGCGGCGCCGACCAGCGTCGATTGCCCGGCAGCAAACCGGGGGAGCGCCAGCCGGGCCTGCGCGAGGGTGGCGGCGGCGCCAGCCATCGGTCAGCCTTTCGCGCGCAGCGAAACGGGCTCGGTCGGTTGCGGCTCGGCGCTGTTCTTCGCATCCGGCTCGCCCGGTTCCAGCGCCAGCTCCAGCCGCTTGACCTTCTCTAGCGTCAGCTCGAGCAGCTGGCGGTTGCGGCTGACCACATCGGCCAGCAGCCCGGCGGTAAATGCGATGAACGCCATCACGCACAGCACCCCGCCCAGCACCAGCGACTGCAGGTGCCCGGTGCCATCTCCGTTGAAGTAGAACCACATGAACCGCAAAATCGGCGCGATGCCGACCGTGGCTAGCGCCAGCCCCAGCATGGTGAAGGCGCGCAGCGGCGAATACATCACGTACATCTGCAGCAGCGTCTTGAGCTGACGCGACACGAAGTGCGGGATATTGGTGAACAGGCGGCTTTCGCGCGTCTTGACGTTCGTCGCGACCGGGACCGAGACGATCTTCATGTTCTTGCGCCCGGCCTGCAGCACGGTTTCGATCGTGTAGCTGAAGGGCGAGACGATGTTGGCCTTGAACGCAGCCTCGCGGCTGATCGCGCGGAAGCCGGAAACGGCATCCGGAATGCGGGCACCCGCCAGCGTCGATACGGCAAGGCTGCCAAGCCGCTGGAGCAGCTTTTTGCCCGGCGAGAAATGCGCGATCCGGCGCGTCTGCCGGTCGCCGATCACGACGTCTGCCTCGCCCGCGACGATCGGAGCGACCAGCTTGGCGATGTCCGCACCGCAATACTGGTTATCGCCATCGGTGTTGACGATGATGTCCGCACCCAGCCGCAACGCCTCCTCCACGCCGCGCGAGAAGCTGCGGGCCAGGCCCCGATTGGTGGTGTGGCGGATGATGTGATGGACCCCGAAACGCCGCGCCACCTCGACCGTACGGTCGCTCGACCCGTCGTCGATGATCAGGATTTCGACCTTGTCGATGCCCGGGATCGTGCGTGGCAGGTCGACGAGCGTCTGCGGAAGCGTCTGCTCTTCGTTCAGGCACGGTATCTGGATAATCAGTTTCACGTTGGCGGGGCCCCTTCGCGTGGGCCCCGGTCTAGGCGGCGCATGGTTACCGTCGGGTAAATTTCGCCCGCCTCACCACAAAGACAAGGGGGCTCGCAGCCGGTGCTGCGAACCCCCTTGTCCTAATCCGGCAATGCCGCTTCGCGTCAGAATTCCGCCGAGAGCGAGAGCGCGTAGGACTGGCCGATCTGGTAGCTGTTCACATCGACCCGCCCGGTTTCGTTCGCGACGAATTCGGCATTGTCGGTACCGGTCAGGTTGCGTGCTTCGAACTTCAGTTCGAGCGGTACGCCGCCGAGGTCCACGCCCTGGCGAACGACCAGGTCGAGCCGCGCACCCGGCCGCTCGATCACATCGGGCAGGCCACCTGCATTGATGCCGAGACGGCTGGTGATCCGCTCGCTGGCGTAGGAGAACAGCAGCGTCACCTGGCTCAGCCGGTCGGTGTCTTCCAGCCCGATCTGCAGGTTCACCAGATGATCGGACTGCCCGGTCAGCGGATCGCCATCGCGGAACAGGTCCGTTGCGGCGACCTGCGTCGGTGCGGCATTGGTTGTCGGGATCAGCGTGGTGTCGCCCGCTTCCACCTGCAATTCGGACTGGGTGTAGGTGTAGTTGGCGATGAACAGCGCCCGCTTGGTTTCGAAGAAACCGCCCCAGTCGTACAGATCGTAATTGTACACCAGCTCCGCTTCCGCGCCGTAAAGCTGCGCCTTGGGCGCATTGGCGAAGCTGCTCGACTGCGTGTTGTCGGTGAACTGCGAGAAGGTTTCGATCGGGTTGTCGATCTGCTTGTAGAAACCTGCGAGCGACACCCGGCTACGCTGACCGAAGTAGTATTCGGCCCGCGCTTCGGCGTTGAACAGCTCGCTGTCCTGCAAAGCCGGGTTGCCCGAGAACGAGCGCAGCGTTTCGGGGTCGGTGTAGGTTTGCAGCAGCAGCTCACGGAACTGCGGCCGGGCGATCGTCTTGGAAACGCTAGCCCGCAGCTGCAGCCCGCTATCGAACTGATAGGTCACCGTGCCCGCAGGCAGCCAGTAGTCGTTTTCGATGCTGGTAAAGGCATTCAGGTTCGGCTGGTTGGTGAAGATCTGCCGCGGAGTCACCGTCTGCGAACCATCTTCGTACCGCACGCCGACATCCACCGTCAGCCCGTTGAGCAGCGACAGGTTGCCCTTCAGATACCCCGCCAGGACTTCCAGCTGCGCATCGAAGGCGGGCGTATCCGCCGTCCGCTCGATCAGGTCCACCGGCGACGAAACGCCCGGCCCGGCGAAACCGGGGACGTTGGACGCCTCGATGATCGCCGGACCGATCAGATAGTCCGGACGGAACAGGGCAATGCCGTTGGGGAAGTTGCTCGGCGCGTCGAAGGCGAATTCCCGGCGTTCCGAATAACGCTGGGTATCGGTGTAGGCCGCACCGGCGACGATCGAAAGCGAATCGGTTACCGGAACCGAAAGGTCCGCGCCGCCATAGTAGACCTTCTCCGTCAGGTCGGAGAAGGAGACATTCGCCTCCCCGCCGGGGAGGTTGTTGTCCAGCGGGTTGATGAACTGATCGCCGAACGCCTGGTTCGGATTGTTCGTCCGCACGTAGGTGAACCGATATTCGTAGGGGCTTTCGCGATCGGTCTGGGCGTAGCCCGCGCGCATATCGAGGCCGATATCGCCGAACTTGAACTCGCCCACGATCTGCGAGTCGATCAGCTGGCGCTCGTACCACGCGGTCTGCTGCGTGATTTCGTCGAAGCCTTCGTTGCCCGAACCGACCAGGATGGTGCCCTGGTTGAGCGAGGCCTGCTTCAGCACGTCGCGGATATAGAGGTTGGTCCAGCGGATCTTCTGGTCGCCATATTCCAGCCCCAAGCCGAGCAGCGAGTTGGCGAGCACGCGATTATCGGTCACGAAACGGCGGAAATCATCCGCCGGGGTCACCTCCGCCTGGCGCACCGGCGTCTGGTTGGTGACGTCCCGGTTGTTGAGCGAATTGCTCAGGTTGGCGGTGAAGATCACGCCGAACAGCGCATCGCTGCCGACGTCGAAGCTGGTCCCCGCGGTGAGCCCGCCCGAGAAGTTCGGCCGCAGCTTCGAGGTCTTCTGCAGGACGATCAGGTTCGACTTGGCAAAGGTGCTGGCGACCGCCTGACGGTCGGCAAGGCTCAATTCCTCCAGCTCGGTCGATCCATCGAGGTAGCTGGCGAGCACGGGCGACGGATCGCGGCTGCCATTGTCGAAACCGAACCAGTCGGTTTTGCTGCCATAATACAGCAGGCCATTCTCGAACGTGGTTTCGGTGTTCCCGCTGGTCCCCAGGCTCAGCTTCAGGAAGCTCTCGTCGGGGATCGCCTGAGTGGTGAGGTTGATGACGCCGCCACCGAATTCACCGGGGAAGTTGGCCGAATAGCTCTTTTGCACCAGCGACGATGCGATGATGTCGGTCGGGAAAATGTCGAGCGGAACCACGCGGCTGAGCGGTTCAGGAGACGGTAGCGGCAGGCCGTTGAGCAGCGCGAGCGAATAGCGATCGCCCAGACCGCGCACGAAGACGCGGCCATTGCCGGTGTTGGACAGGCCGGTGACGCGGCTGAGCGCGCCGGCGATGTCGCCTTCGCCCGTCCGTGCGATGTCTTCGGTGCTGAGGACGGAGACGACCTGGCTGGAACTGCGCGTAACGTCGCGCGGGCCACGCCGACCGGTCACGGTGATCACGTTGCCGCCGGGGATCGACACATCGACGTCGTCTTGGACCTCGCCCGTTTCGGGCTGGCCGTTGTCTTGCGGATCGAGCGGCTCTTCGACCGGCGTATCCACTTCAGGCTGCGCTGCCGCATTACCGGAAGGGGCCGACCCCGTGTCTTGAGCGTATGCTACACCCGGGAAGGTGAGCGCGGTGGAGAGCAACAGCAATCCTGCCAACTGCTTGCCGGTGGACATGGTATAAGACCCCCTCATGCTTAAGGTCCATGAAACTGGAAAGACCGGCGCGCGGGCCGGCGTGTGCTTGAACGGGACGAGAGGTGCCCGGCGTTTCCGCCCGGCACCTCCCTTTCGTTTCCCGATCAGATGGTGGGCAGCGTGTCGCAGCTGCCGGTGTTGCTGGAGCCCAGCGTGACCGTGGCGGAGTTACAGGTCCAGCCTTCGGCCCAGTTGGAGGCTTCGCTGGTGATCGCACCGATGTAACCGCGTGCGCTGAAGAAGCTCGACGCGGCAAAGCTGAAGATCGGCGTATAACCGTTCTCGTTCGCTCCGTTGATGAACGGCGCGCCGGTGGAAACACCGGTCAGCCGCTGCAGCGTGTTGGTGAAGCTGGCATCATTGCCGGTACCGGCGTTGAAATTGGCTTCGACCTGCGCAGCAGTGCTGCCACCGCCACCGCGGAAATCGGTGGCGCAGTCGAGCGCGACCGAGTTGAACACGGTCGGTCCTGCTTCATCGTTAGCACCCGCCGCGCGGGTCGCCGAAACGCCCTGCACGTTGATGCAGCCGCCATTGGTGCCGGCCCGATCCCAGATCAGCGAGTTGAACAGCGAGAAGTCGCTCGAACCGCGGACGCGGATGCCGCGGTCGCCGGTTGCACTGTTCACCACGAAGGTCGCGTTGTTGACCTGCACGTTGGTGCGCGGCGTGGCTTCTTCGTTGCCGTCCGAATCCTGTTCGATGACAGTATCCGAAGCTGCAGGGCGCTGTACGACCAGCAGCTGGTCGAACTGCGCCTTCACGCCGGTATCGGTGTCGAGCGAGTCGTCTTCCGCACCGACCATGATCAGCCGGCGTGCGTTCACCACGCCGCCGAAGAACTCGGCGCCATCGTCCGAGCTGTTGTAGGTCATGATGTTGGAGAACGACGTGCCCGAACCGACGCCGCCGGTGGTGAGCGACTGCAGCTCGTCACCGTTCGACAGCGCAAAGCCGGAGAAGCGGATCTGCACGAAGCTGAGCGAACCCGAGCTGTCTGCGGAGTTGGTGCCGCCGTACAGGATCTGGTTCGTCGCGCCTTCGACGCGGCGCTGGCAGGTACCGGCCGCTTCGCTACCCACGAAACAGTCGACCACCGGGGCGCGGCCCGAAAGGATGATGCCGCCCCACTGGCCCGAGCTGTCCGTGCCGGTGGTGCCTTCGACGTTCTGACGGCTGGTGAAGATGATCGGGCGGTCGGCCGTGCCGTTGGCGACCAGCTGGTTGCCGCGGTTGACGTTCAGGAAGTCGTTACCCGAAGCGAACACGATCACGCCCGGCTCGATGTCCAGCGTCACTTCCGTGTTGGTCGAAGCGAAGCCCTGGTCGGTGCCGATGTCGGTCTGGCCGTTCAGTTCGTAAAGAACGCCCGAAGTGCGCGGCAGCGTGCTCGAAACGGTGAACGATGCGGGCAGGCGGCAGCGAAGATAGGTGCCGGTCGGGCCGGTGATCGTGCCCAGGTTCAGCAGCTGCGTGGGGTTGGCAATCTGCGGACAATCCGAGGCCGGGGTTACCAGCGTGGAAGTCGGCGCCGGCGTGGGTGCCGGCGCGGGTGCCGGAGCCGGATTGTTGATGGTCACGTTGCCACCGGTGCCAGGCGAAGCAATTTCGTCTGCCCCGCAGCCGGCAAGTGCCAGTGCGCTGCAACCGATAACGAGCGAGCGATGAAGATTTTTCACAGCGAACGGTCCCCTCATAAACCGAAGAATCGAAAATTACGGACGCGAATTGTGATCGCGTTCGGGGCGCTAGGGGTGCCGAGTGACAGTTTCGGGGAGCATTTGTGACGGTAAGGTTTCATCGACGCTTCCGCGCCGACTCCTGCGGATTTTAACGCCTTGAATTACCACGCTGCCGGTTCGCTGTGGCTTTCCGGTCTCGGAAAAGCGGCGTCGAGGACGTCTAGCCCTGCACGCGGGGCTGCCGAGTCGCGGCCTGCGCGATCTTGCCTAGCGGCCTGCGCGCACCCGCCTGATCCGCCGCTGCGCCCTCGTGCGGGATATCGAAGCGCGCGACATAGGCGGAAAAACGTCGGCGCACCTCGCTTTCGCTCAGCCCGAACTGTTCGAGGCTATATTTGTGCGGGTGCCGTTTAAGGTTACGCGCACGCTCCAGATAATGGCGCATTCCGGGAAGCGCAGGTTCGATGTCGAGATCGAGAAACGCGTACAGCCTTTCCATCGTGCCCTGCCAGTCGCGCTCCATCGCGTCATAGCCGATGTCGATCCTCCGTTCGGCGGGCACCATGGAGCGCGCCGCCAGCATCCGGTCGACCTGTAGCACGCTCTTGCCCATCCATTCCTTGCCGACCTCGTGGGGGGTGACATCGTCGGAATAGATCGCGGTCTGGTTCCATGCGAGCGATGCCGCGCTGCCGACGATTTTCTGCGGATCGCGATGGGTGAAGATGATCCTTGCGTCGGGGAAGACGTTCAGGAGCGCGGGCAGATCGAGCATGTGCTGCGGCGTCTTCAGGATCCACGGGCGGATTTCGCTCACCTGCTGCGACCAGCCGACCAGCCGCAGCAGGTCTGCCAGATGGCGATACGCAGGCGTCGCGTCGATCCGTTCGCACCAGCGGCCATAGGTCGGCACCCGCCACTGCGCCTCGTGCTTCATGCCGTACATCGAATTGACCAGCAGGCCGAGCTCTTCTTCCGGTTCGAACGGGCCGGTCGGGTGGATCGAAAGCGTGCGCGGGTTCGCCAGCCGGGCGACCTTCATCACGCGCGCGGCCAGTGTGGGCCGGAAATCGCGTTTCCGGCCTGCCAGCACGTCTTCGAAATCGGGGCGCGGCACGGGCGAAATGGTCTCGAAGCTGCGCATGTGGGAAAACCTGCGGTCGCTCGCCAGCAGGCGATGCAGCCGCGTGGTGCCGGACCGCATCGGCCCCACGATCACCACCGGGCGCTTGATCGAGCGGGCAAGGATTTCAGGCCGCCGCCTGAACCACTCGATCGCGGTCAGCCGGTCGCGCAGCACCTTGCCGAATTGCAGGCGCGCGGCGAATTCGCCTGCGGTGTTCAGCTGCGCCTCGTCGCGGATCGAATCGAGCAGGACGGAAAATGGCCCCTCGAACCAGGGGTCGCCGAAGTCGCTCAACCCGGTCTCGCGCGCCGCAGCATCCATCAGGGCGTCTTTTTCCAGCGTCGAAGGAGCAATAAAGCCCAGCCGCTGTCCCGCACCCAGCACGCCTTGCAGCAATCCGATAAAGGGTGTCCGCCTTGGTGCTGCGTCGGCCTGCATTCGATTCCCCCCTGTTACCCACCGGCTCGATTGTGCCGATAGCGACCAACGGGCGGAGACAGACTTTGTGCCTGCAGGCGGCCAATCGCGATGGCGGGCAAACTTGCCACTGGCCAAGCCAGCGCCGCCTCGTGCATAGGCGCCGCATGCACGATATTGCCATGATCCGCCGCGCACCCGAGGCTTTCGACGCCGGGCTTATCCGCCGTGGCGCGGAGCCGGTTTCCGCCCATCTGATCGACCTCGATACCCGCCGCAGGGCGGTGCTGACAGAGCTTCAGGAAGCGCAGAACCGCCGCAATGCCGCCTCGAAGGCGATCGGCCAGGCGATGGGCAAGGGCGACACGGCAGAGGCCGACCGGCTGAAGGCCGAAGTGAGCGAGTTGAAAGCGACCACCCTGCCCCAGCTGGAAGAGCAGGCGCGGGTCATCGGTGCAGAGCTGGACGATCTGCTGGCGGGCATTCCCAACATTCCGGCCGACGACGTGCCCGAGGGTGCAGGCGAAGACGAGAATGTCGAGCTGAGCAGCTGGGGCGACAAGCGGGCGTTCGATTTCGAACCGAAGGAACACGCGGATATCGGCCCGATGCTGGGCCTCGATTTCGAGATCGGCGCAGACATCGCCGGTGCGCGCTTCACCTTCCTGCGCGGCGGCATCGCCCGGCTGCACCGCGCGCTCGGCCAGTTCATGCTCGACCGGCAGGTGACCGAAAACGACTATATGGAATGCAACCCGCCGCTGCTGGTGCGTGACGATGCAATGTTCGGCACCGGGCAGCTGCCCAAGTTTTCCGAGGATCTGTTCCACACCACCGACGGGCGCTGGCTGATCCCTACTGCCGAAGTCAGCCTGACCAACGCGGTGCGCGGCAAGATCATCGAAGAACAGTTCCTGCCCCTGCGCATGACCGCGCTGACCCAGTGCTTCCGCTCCGAAGCGGGCGCGGCAGGCAAGGATACGCGTGGCTTCATCCGCCAGCACCAGTTCGAAAAGGTCGAACTGGTCAGCATCGTGCGCCCCGAAGACAGCGAAGCGGAGCATGAGCGGATGACGCAGTGCGCCGAAGGCGTGCTGCAGGCGCTCGGCCTGCCCTACCGCAAGATGCTGCTGTGCACCGGCGACATGGGCTTCGGCGCGCGCAAGACTTTCGATCTGGAGGTCTGGTTGCCCGGACAGGGCGCCTATCGCGAGATTTCCAGCTGCTCCAACGTCGGCGATTTCCAGGCACGGCGAATGAACGCACGGTACCGGCCCGAAAGCGGCGGCAAGAAGACCGAATTCGTCCACACGCTCAACGGATCGGGTCTGGCCGTGGGCCGCACGCTGGTTGCCGTGCTGGAAAATTACCAGAACGAAGACGGCAGCGTCGACGTGCCCGAGGCACTGCACCCCTACATGGGCGGGATCACGCGGATCTCGCCGGAATGAGTGTCTTGGTCACCCTGATCTCGTTTCAGGGTCCAGCCCTCTCCGGCGCGGACGGTAGCGGTTGCTGCACGACTGATGCTGAAACGAGTTCGGCATGACGACTTGGAAGATGGAAAAGCGATGAAAATCCTGCTGACCAACGACGACGGCATTCACGCCCCCGGGCTCGAAGTGCTGAAAGAAATCGCACGGCATTTCTCCGACGATATCTGGATCTGCGCACCGGACGAGGAACAGTCCGGCATGGGCCACGCGCTCACCCTCACCCGCCCGGTGCGTCTGCGCCAGCATGGCGAGCGGCGCTTTTCGGTGACCGGCACGCCTACCGATGCGGTGACGATGGGGCTGCGCAAGGTGATGCAGGGCGAACCCGACGTGATCCTGTCCGGTGTCAACCGGGGCGCCAACCTGGCCGACGACATCACCTATTCGGGCACCGTGTCTGCCGCGATCGAGGGCGCGCTGGCGGGCATCCGCTCCATCGCACTGAGCCAGGTGACCAATAGGGAAGGCGCGGCGACCGACGATACCTTCGAGGCCGCACGCGCATGGGGGCCGAAAGTGCTCGGCCCGCTGCTCGACACGCCATTGCCCAAACGCACGCTGGTCAACGTCAACTTCCCCGCGCTGCCGGGCGATGCGATCAAGGGCATCCGCGCGGTGCGCCAGGGCTTTCACGATTATTCGCGCGGCACTGTGGTGGAGGGCCGCGATCCGCGCGGCTTCAAGTATTACTGGTTCGGCCTGCAGGCGATGGAGCATACGCTGGACCACGGCACCGATCTGGAAGCGATCGACGATGGCTTCGTGTCGGTCACCCCCCTGCAGCTTGATCTCACCCACCATTCCTCGCTGGGCGAACTGGGCGAACGGTTCGGCTGACCACGCAGCATGTTGCCGCGCGCCTCCAGCACGGGTAACCCCGCATTCCCGATGAGCGAACACCAGCCTTGAGCCGACTTAACAACCAGGCGAAACGACAGCAGGTCGAAAAGGTCGGCAGCGGGCCGAACGCGCGCGACAAGCGCGGCCCCCGCTTCCAGCCCTTGAAGCGTGCGGTGAAGGTACCCGTCTGGGGCGATCTTTCGATCCGGCTGGGCCTTGCACTGTTCCTGATCTTCGTCGTCGTGATGATTCACTGGTGGGACCGCGAAGGGCTGGTCGACAATCTGGATGGCGAGGTCAGCTTCCTCGATGTCGTCTATTTCACGATGATCTCCATCACCACCACGGGGTTCGGCGATATTGCGCCGATCACCGACCGCGCCCGGCTGGTGGAAGCGGTGATCGTGACCCCGGTCCGCTTCATCATCCTCTTCATTTTCGTGGGCACCGCCTACAACTTCCTCATTCAGCGCAGCTGGGAGAAATTCCGCATGAACCGCATCCAGGAACAACTCGCCGACCATATCGTGGTGCTGGGCTACGGCGTCTCCGGGTCGGAATCGGTCGCCGAACTGATCGAACGCGGGATCGAACCGCACTGCATCGTCGTGATCGACCCGAGCGAGGAGCGGCTGGCCGAGGCCGAGGCGCTGGGGTGCAACATCATGGCCGCCGATGCGACGCGCGACGAAACGCTCAAGGCCGTGCGGATCGACCGGGCGCAAAGCGTGCTGGTGTCCGCCGGGCGCGACGACACCTCGATCCTGATCGTGCTCACCGTGCGGGCGCTGGCACCCAACGTTCCGATCAGCGTGGTTGTGCGCGCGAGCGATAATGAAAGCCTGGCGCGCCAGGCGGGGGCGAACAATGTCATCAACCCCGTCCACTTCACCGGCCTGCTGCTGGCGGGCAGCGTCAGAGGCGCGCATATCGCGGACTATCTGGCGGACCTCGCCTCGGTCGCGGGGCGGGTCCAGCTGGTCGAGCGCCCGGTTACGGCCGAGGAATGCGGCTGCAACATCTTCGATCTGAAGACCGGGGGGCGCGGCCTGCGTATCTATCGCGATGGCAAGGCGCTGGGCTTCTGGGAAGACGAGTGCAAGAACCTGCGCGAAGGCGATATCGTGGTCGAAATCGTGCCGACGACCGTCGGCGAAGAGCGCGGCGACGGGCACAACGGGCACGCTCGCCCGAGCTGAGCTAAGCCGAGCTGCCTGCGCCCGCTCAACGCATCAGCACGAACACCGCGCCCATCGCCGCCATCGCGGTGACGAAAAAGCCTGCATCGATCGCAAAGACCTTCCACGGTGCGTTGAGATAGAGGTAGCGGATGCCAACCGCGGGCACCATCAGCATCAGGCCGTACCCGACCGAAATCATCATCATCGCCCGCACCGATGGAGTCGACATCGCGAACTGGTGCGCCAGCGTAAGCGAAATGAGCAGCGCAAAGGCGAAGGTCAGGCCGAAAACGAGCCAGATGGGCCGCTCGCCGCTGAAATCGTCCTCCTCGCTGCGCCCGATCGCGCGTTTCCACACCTTGCCGAACAGGACTCCGTACCAGACCATGCCGACAGCAAAGAACGCGGCAGCCCCCAGGATGATTTTCAGCAGATCGATCTGACCCATCTCGCGCCCTTCCAAATGTGATTGACACGCCGCCTAGCGCAAAGCGCGACTTGGGTGTAGAGGCGCGCGCAATCATGTCAGCAACCACCACCTCGATCCCCGATCCCAAGAAGGTCGGCATGGTCAGCCTCGGCTGCCCCAAGGCGCTCGTCGACTCCGAACGCATCCTCACCCGCCTGCGCGCGGACGGCTATGCCATGTCGCCCGACTATGCCGGTGCCGACGTCGTGCTGGTCAACACCTGCGGCTTCCTCGATTCCGCGAAAGAAGAGAGCCTGCAGGCGATTGGCGAAGCCATTGCAGAAAACGGCCGCGTGATCGTGACCGGTTGCATGGGCGACGAGGCGGACGCGATCCGCGCCGCGCATCCTCAGGTGCTCGCGGTCACCGGCGCGCATCAGTACGAACAGGTGGTGGAAGCGGTGCACGAATACGCGCCGCCTAGCCAGGGTCCGTACGTGGACCTGATCCCCCAGCCCGATCTGGCGGATATCAAGCTGACCCCGCGCCATTACAGCTACCTCAAGATTTCCGAGGGCTGCAATCACTCCTGCGCCTTCTGCATCATCCCGACCCTGCGCGGCAAACTCGCCAGCAGGCGGATCGATGCGGTGCTGCGCGAGGCGGAAAAGCTGGTCGCGGCGGGGACCAAGGAACTGCTGGTCATCAGCCAGGACACTTCGGCTTACGGCGTCGACACCCGCCACGATGCGCGCGAGTGGAAGGGCAGAGAAGTCCGCGCGCACATGACCGACCTTGCGCGCGAGCTGGGCCAGCTGCGCACCGATCAGGGCGCGCCGCCATGGGTGCGGCTGCACTATGTGTACCCCTACCCGCATGTCGATCAGGTCATCCCGCTGATGGCCGAAGGGCTGCTGACGCCCTATCTCGACATTCCGTTCCAGCACGCCGCGCCCTCTGTCCTGAAGCGCATGAAGCGCCCCGCGAACGAGGCAAAGGTGCTCGAACGGCTGAAAAGCTGGCGCGACATCTGCCCCGATATCGCGGTCCGCTCCAGCTTCGTGGTCGGCTTCCCCGGCGAGACCGAGGCGGATTTCGAATACCTGCTCGACTGGCTCGAAGAAGCGCAGCTCGACCGCGTGGGCGCGTTCCGGTTCGAACCGGTCGAAGGCGCGGCGGCCAATGCCCTGCCCGATCCGGTGCCCGAAGCGGTGAAGGAAGAACGCTACGCCCGGATCATGGAAGCGACCGCGCGGATCAGCGCGGCCAAGCTGCAAGCCAAGATCGGCCGCACGCTGCCGGTGATTATCGACGAAGTCGGCGAGCCTGACGAGGATGGCGATATCGGTGCAACCGGCCGCAGCCAGGCTGATGCACCCGAGATCGACGGTAACGTGTTCCTGCGCAATGTCTCTGCCAGCCTCGTCCCCGGTGATATCGTGGACGTGCAGGTCGAAGACGCGGACGAGCATGATCTTTTCGGCGTACCCAGCGGAAATATCTGATTTCGCCCGGCACTAAGTGCGCGTGAGACGTTACCGGGTATGACCATCTCGATCCGATCCAGCTTCGCCTTCACGACCGAGGCGCCGACCGACGCGCTGCTGCAATTCGCGGTCGCGGATATTCCCGAACAGAAACTCCTGATGTGCCGCACGGGCATGACCGACGCGGCCAAGTGCGCGCGCATCCCCGCGCAGGAGGACATTGGCGAGCGGGTGTGGGTGCGCGCCGACGGCCGGTTCGAGGTCCACCACGAGGCGCAAGTGGAAATCCAGCGGCAGATCGTCGACCTGCCGTCGCTGAAACAGCTCGACCCGCACAAGATGCCCGGCGCCCCGGTGAAATACCTGTTCGATTCGCGCTATTGCCAGGCGGACAAGTTCCAGTCCTTCGTTGACGATCAGTTCGGCGGCACTTCCGGCGGCGCGCGCATCCAGGCGATCCGCGACTGGGTGGCTGGCAAGTTCACCTACGCGCCCGGCAGCTCGGATGCGTCCACCACCGCGCTCGACAGCTTTATCGAACGCCGCGGCATCTGCCGCGACTATGCGCATATCGTGGTCACGCTGGCCCGCGCGAGCGTGATCCCCGCGCGGTTCGTGGCCTGCTACGCCCCCGGGGTGACGCCGCCCGATTTCCACGCCGTGGCCGAAGTGTTCCTGTGCGATCCCGATTCGCAGGACGGCGGCACATGGCAGCTGGTCGATGCGACCGGCATGGCCGGGCCCGAGGACATCGTGAAAATCGGCGTGGGCCGCGATGCCGCCGACGTCAGCTTCCTGACCAGCTTCGGCATGGTCGAGCTGTGCGAGAAGACCGTGCAGGTAACGCACGACTAGGCCGTTGCGCCGCTGCGGCGGAAACGCGCGTTAACCTTTGCCCGGTATACCGTCTCCTGCAGAGACGCGGCCCACCAACACGCTGGGTTTCTGCACGCGCGCGAGGCAAATGGCATCACTATGACCAAGGCACTCATCTGGATCGGCGGAGCGACCCTCGCCACTGTGGCGCTGTTTGGCGGCGCTACGATCGCTGCGCGCATGGTCGCCGACAGCAACGCCGCGTCGAGCGTGGCGATCGCGCCGACGATCGAAGATGCAATTCCCGTCGATCCGTCGAAATTCGTCGAGGGCGAGCCTGTGGATCAGGCCACCGCGCCGATCGATCCCGAGACGGCGACCGACAGCGCCCTGACCGACGAAACCGTAGAGGCACCGGAAACGGCGCCCGCCGGAACCGCCCGGCGCGAACCTTCTGCTACCGGCTCGGCGCAGGACGGGGAAACCGTGTACGATGCGCGCGATCGCGCGACGCGTTCTGTTGCCGCCCGCACCGCCCCCGCCCGCGCGGAGCCGCTGGTGGTGAAGCGCGTGCTGCCGATCAACGGCCCGATTAAATATGGCGAATGGCACTGGGACACCGATGGCGTTCCGCCGGGGAAGATCGTGATGACGGTCGATCTCGACGCGCGCGTGATCTCCGTATTCCGTGGCGGGTATGAAATCGGCGCGGCTGCGGTGCTGCTGGGTACGCAGGAACATCCGACCCCGCTCGGCACCTTCCCGATCCGCTACAAGATGCGCGACAACGTGTCGGAGAAATACAACAACGCGCCAATGCCCTATTCGATGTTCCTGACCAGCGATGGCATCGCGCTGCACGGCTCGCAGGTGGAAAACGGCTATGCCAGCCACGGCTGCATCGGGCTGCCCAATGAATTCGCTGCCAAGGTGTTCGCCGTCGCCAAGAAGGGCGACAAGGTGATCATCACCCGGGGCGAGAAATTGCAGCTGGGTTCGCCGATCGGCGGTTAATTGGTCCTGCGGGGCGGCTCGCGCTCGAACTTCCATGCATCGACCTGGCTGCGCGGCTGCCACTGGTGCCACGCGCTCCGGGCCATGACCCCACCCAGACACGCCGCGCCATCCCTGCGCAGCGCCTCCACCATCGTGGCGACCGCCGACCCGCGCGGCTTCGCCCCGAACTCCGCAAGGATGCGTTCGACCACCTCCAGCTCAAGCAGGAAGGGGTGGCCGGGGTGAAACCAGATCGCCGCGCCTTCGCGAAAAACGCATTCCTCGTAGGTCTGGTTGATCGCGCGTCCTACGATCCGCTCCGCATCCTGCAAGATCCGCGCACTGCGGGCGACCGCGACCGGATCGATCCAGTCGGCATCGCGCAGGGCACTGCGCAATCGCACCCGGTCGAACCGTTCGTCCGCATTCGAGGAATCGCGAACAGGCTCGATCCCCGCCTCGGCAACGATCTGCTCTAGCTCCTGTTTGCGCCATTCGAGCAGCGGCCGCACGATCAGCACTTCGGCGAGCGGACAGGCATTGGTATCGACCCGAAGGGCGCGAATTCCAGCGAGCCCCGCCACCCCGCTCCCCCGGTTCAGCCGCATCAGCACGGTCTCGGCCTGATCGTCGGCGTGGTGGGCCGTGGCAAGGGTCGAAGTCCCCAAGTCGAGAAACGCAACGTACAGCGCCCGATACCGCGCCTCGCGCGCGCGATCCTGCAAATTGCCCTCCGCCACCGCGACCCTGCGGGTCAGGTGCGGAATGCCGAGCGAACCGCAAAGCTCGTGCACGAAGGCGGCCTCGCCCGCACTCTCGGGCCGCAGGCCGTGGTCCACGGTGGCAGCGACCACCCGCCCCGGCAGGGCGGCGTGGGCGAGAAGGAGCAGCGCCAGACTGTCGGGGCCGCCGGAGACAGCGACCCCCAGGCGACCGCCCTCGTCATGTTCGATCCAGAGCTTTTCCAGCTCGGTACGAAAGCGGTCTACCTTTTGTCCGGACGGAAGCTGCACCTTATCCCGGGCAGTTCACCTTGCGGCGATTGGACTGGTACTGATCGCTCAGGCGACCGGTCGCAATCGCCGGGTAGGTCTCGCTGAATTCGGCCAGCGCGATGCACGCGCGGTCCGTATCCTTCAGCTCGATCATCGCCTCGGCCAGATAGAGCAGGCTGTCCGGTGCGCGCGCGGCGTCGTTATCCGCCTGATAGTTCTGCAGGAACCACGGCGCGGCCTCGCGAGCCTGGCCATTGTCGAGGAACGCCCGGCCCAGCAGGTTGCGGCCATAGGTCGTGCGCCAATGATCGGGGTATTTCTCCACGAAGGCGGCGAGTGCCTGCTGCGCTTCGGGGTAGAATTTCGCTTCCCACAGACGGAAGCCGTAGGAATATTCGTCATCCCCCGCATCGTCGGTCTGCGGTTTGGCGATCGCGCGGACTGCGGCAAGACGTTCCGCGCTGGGGCCAGCGGCCTGCGCGGGGGTTGGCGTCGGCGTGGGCGCGGAAGTGGTCGCCGGGCGCGTGGTCGCGGGCGTGGTGCCGCCACTATTCGCCACGGGCGTGGTGGCGGTGCCCGGCGCGGTGCGCGCGGCGATGCTTTCCAGCGCGGACAGGCGTTGTTCGAGCCCCTGCTGCCGGTTGTTGGTCAGTTCGACCTGCCCCGTCAGCGTCTGGATCGAGGATTCGAGCGCATCGAGCCGCGCAAGAATATCGGTCACCGCAGTGGTCTGCGCGGCGGTGTTGCCGCCAGTAGTGGCGGGCGCGGAAATATCGGGTTGGAAATAGCGGCCATCCCCGCCGGGGAAGACCTGGCGCTGCAGCGCGCGCACTTCGGATTCGAGCTTGCGAATCCGCGCTTCGTCATTGTCCTGCGCCATTGCAGGCATGGCCGAGGTCGCCAGCAGGCCGGCCAGCGCGCCCATCAAAATGGCGCGGGGCTTGGCGGGGGAATTAAGCAAAATCATCGTCTCCCTCGTGTTCACTAGGTCGTGGCGGTCATGCCCGGCTGCCGACGAACCGGGCCTGAACCATCGCCGTTAGAAATCTATTCGCCGCCCTGCGGCGCCGCGCTGCCGGCTTGCGGGCGACTGGTCGGCGGGGTGGCATCGCGGGCGAGCAGGGCCTGCGCGCTCACTTCCACATCGCTCATCACCTGATCGTCTTCCGCCAGCGGCGCCACGCGCTGGCCGCCTATCGTAATCGTGAAGGCATCGGGCCGACCCGTGCGGACCTGCGGATCGCTGGCGTCCTCGGGGATCGTGTACCGTTCCCCGCGCGCCATCAGCTTTTCCATCAGAATGTCGGACTCATTGCCATCGTAGAAACGGATCCACATCCCGTCCTCGTTCGAAGTGAACACCACCGGCCCATCCGCGACGGGCCGCTGGCTGGCGCTCTGCGTGGCGGCGGTCGCCACCTGCTGTTCGGCAAGATCGCGCTCTTCCTGTTCGGCGAGCAGCGTATCCGGCTCACCGCCCGGATCGAAGAAGGTGCGCGAAAAGGCGAACACCCCGGCCAGCAGCACCAGCGCCGCGACGATGGAGCCGAACACGAGCCCGCGCGAAGGCAGGCGAGTGGGATCCTCGGTCTGCATCGTGCCGTCGCGCAGCCGCTCTGCCGGGTCTTCGATTCCCAGCTGCTCGCGCACGTCGTTGACGATTTCCTCGTCGTTGAGGCCCACTGCGCGGGCGTAACTGCGCGAAAATCCGATCGCGTAGGTGCGCCCGGGCAATACCGCAAAATCGCCGTCTTCGATCGTTTCCAGGTGCCGTTTGGGAATGCGGGTTTTCGACGACACATCGTCGACCGACATCCCCATCGCCTCGCGCGCGGCACGCAGCCGCTCGCCCGGGGCCGTGGGCTCGGAATTGTCGATTTCGAATCCGGCTTCGTCTTCAGCCATGACCTATCCTTAACGCCCCGCTGCAAGTAGCCCCCCTGCACCGGCGCAAGCCTAGCGGGCTTCGCTGGCGAAGCCAACGCCCGCAATACCGGATTTCGCGCCTTTTTCGCACCTGCAGCAGGGTCAGTCGGCTTCGATCCCGCGTTCCTGCGCCCACGCGGCGATTGCGGCCCGCGTATCCTTGGGCGGCTTCACCAGCAGGTCGTTCATAAACGCTCCGACCTCGGCCAGGTCGATCTGGCGGATCAGCTCCTTGATCGGGCCGACCGACACGGGCGTGATCGACAGGCGGCGATAGCCAAGGCCCAGCAGCGCAAGCGCCTCCAGCCGCCGCCCGCCCATTTCGCCGCACAGGCCCAGCGTGACCGGCTGGCCGGTGGTCTTGTCGACGATCCGCTTCAGGAACCGCAGGATGGCGGGCGAAAGCCAGTCGTACCGCGCGGCGAGCTTGGGATTGGCGCGATCCGCGGCGAACAGGAACTGCGTCAGGTCGTTGGTGCCGACCGAAAGGAACGAGACCCTGGGCAGGATGAGGTCGAGCACCTCGACCAGCGATGGCACTTCTATCATGGCTCCGTATTCGATCGTTTCGGGCAGCATGATGCGCTTGTGCGTCCGCAGGAATTCCAGCTGCTGTTCGAACACGCCGCGCGCGGCATCGAATTCCCACGGTTCCGACACCATCGGGAACATCACCCTGAGCGTGCGCCCGCCCGACGCCTCTATCAGTGCGCGGGCCTGTGCCTTGAACAGGCCTTCGCGCTCCAGCGCCAGCCGCAGCGCGCGCCACCCCATCGCAGGGTTCTCGTCTTCCAGGCTGCTGTCGTTGGAGAGGTAAGGAACCGCCTTGTCGCCGCCGATATCGACGGTGCGGAACACCACCGGCTTGTCGCCTGCGGCATCCAGCACATCGCGGTAGAAACGCGTCTGCTTTTCGCGCTGGGGCAAGGTGGCGGAGACGAGGAACTGGAACTCGGTACGAAACAGGCCGATCCCATCCGCGCCGACCAGCTGGAGCGTGGTCAGATCGTCGCGCAGACCGGCGTTCATCATCACCTGGATACGCGTGCCGCAGCGTGTGAACGGCTCCACATCGCGCAGTTCGGCATAGGCGGCACGGCGCTCCTTCGACTTGGCGAAGCGCGCTTCGAACGCATCGACCACCGGTTGCAGCGCGCGCACATGCGCCAGCCCGGCCTCCGCGTCGAGCAGCAGGTGATCGCCATCGCCGATCACGCCGCGCAGGCCGCGCACCCGGCCCAGCACCGGAATACCCATCGCGCGCGCCACGATGACCACATGCGAGGTGAGCGATCCTTCTTCCAGGATCACGCCCTTCAGCCGTCGCCGGTCGTATTCCAGCAGTTCGGCGGGGCCAAGATTGCGCGCGATCAGGATCGAATCGTTCTTGAGGCCGGTGGTCGCGGCGGTGCCCATCTGGCCCGACACGATGCGGAGCAGCCGGTTCGACAGGTCTTCCAGATCGTGCATCCGGTCCGCCAGCAGCGGGTCGTCGATCTCGCGCATCCGCATGCGGGTACGCTGCTGCACGCGCTCGATGGCCGCTTCGGCGGTCAGGCCTGCGTCGATCGCCTCGTTGATCCGGCGGCTCCACCCTTCGTCGTAGGCGAAGGCCTTATATGCGGCGAGCACCTCGTCGTGCTCTCCTCCGGCGCCGAATTCGGCCTGCTGCGCCATCTGGTCGATCTGTTCGCGCATCCGCTCGAACGCGCGATAGACCCTCTGCCGCTCGTACTCGGTGTCTTCCGCCACGACCTTGTCGATGGTGACGCGCGGCTGGTGAAACACCGCAGCGCCATTGGCGAGCCCGGCCACCAGCGTCAGCCCCGTCAGCTGCGCGGGGCCGGAACGTTCGGGCGCAGCCTCGTCCGCCGAGGACTCGTCGATCAGACCGGCGTTCACGATCAGCTCGCTCAGCACCATGGCGGTCGTCTGCAGCGCCTCGATCTCGACATCCTCGTAGCGGCGCGGATCGACATGCTGGACGTTCAGCGCACCCACCGCGCGCTCGCGGTAAACGATCGGCACGCCGGCAAAGCTGGAAAACTTCTCCTCGCCCGTTTCTGGGCGATACTGGAAATCGGGGTGCGCCTTCGCCTGCGCGAGGTTCAGCGTCGCGCCATTGGCAACGAGGGTTCCCGTCAGCCCTTCGCCCACCGCCATGCGGGTAACGTGGACGGCAGACTGGTTGAGCCCGCGCGTGGCGGAAAGCTCCAGCATCCCGCCGCGCAACAGGTAGATCGAACAGACTTCGCTATCCAGCGCCTCGCCGACAATCTCGACCGTGCGGTCAAGCTTGTCCTGCGCCGACTGGCGCGTTGCCATCAATTCGTGGAGGCCGGTCAGGATCTTCCGGGCAGCTGCTGTCGCACTCATGCCGGTTGAACTAGCCCATTGCACGGCGCAGGGGAAATGCCTTCGCCGTTCGCCAGGTCCGTCGGGGCCCGATTATGGGGGTGAGCCGGGGCGTCAGACGCCCCCCATCTCTTCCTTGAGGCGCAATTTCTGCTTCTTGAGGCTTTGAATCGCTGCATCATCGGGCGCGGGCTTGCGCATTTCCTCGGCAATCGCCTGGTCGAGGGTGGCGTGCTTGGATTTCAGCGCGGTGATGTGCGAAGCGTTCATATGCCTCTTCTC
This sequence comes from Erythrobacter sp., assembly GCA_009993635.1. Classification (GTDB taxonomy): domain Bacteria; phylum Pseudomonadota; class Alphaproteobacteria; order Sphingomonadales; family Sphingomonadaceae; genus Alteriqipengyuania. The sequence continues at coordinate 751,568 of JAACTC010000005.1, forward strand.
CTTCTTGTCGAACCGGCGCGCCGGGCGGCGAGCCACGCGGAGGTCGACAGCCGGACGCCCGTTCGAAGGGTGCGGCACGTCGGCCACCGCAAATGGGATACAACCATAGAATCGCATTCCTGCGAAGGGCTGTTATGACGCCTTGCGATTAATGCGGTGTAACGTGCGCCGGGCTGCAAACCGGTGGGCGTTCGTCTTGAACAGGGAACGGGTCAGGTGACCGAAGCGGAATTGCGCAAACGGCTGGAACAGCTGCGGATCGAACATCGCGATCTCGATGCCGCAATCGACGCGCTGTCCGCCATGGCCACGCCCGACCAGCTGCAGATCGCGCGGCTCAAGAAGCGCAAGCTCCAACTGCGCGACCGGATCGCGGCGATCGAGGACGAGCTGATCCCCGACATTATTGCGTGATCCGCCACCGCCGACGGGCGATTGCGGAACGCCCCTGCGGCAAAGTGTGCACAGGCACGTTGCACCCGCCCCTTCGCGGGACAGTGCGCGCGACGCGCTTATCGCCCTGCAAACAGTGCACTAATCGTGCCGCCATATGAGGGACATGGTCGATATAACGGCGTTGATCGTCGAAGAGCTGTATTGCGAGGCGAACGTGCTGGCAGACGAGGTTCGCGCAGCATTCGCGCCAGCGGTCAGCGACCTGATGCCCATCGAGCTGCCGCTGCGCCGGGCGCTGGAATGCGAAGGTCTGAAGACGACCACGCGAATTATGCATGTGCTGGCATGGCTGCTCAATCACCGCGCCTTCCTGGCCGGGCAGATGAGCGACCTGCAATGGGAACGCCACACCAACCTGCCGCCCGACCGCGCCCCGGCAGCCGAGATGATGGACCTGCTCGACCTGCAGACGCAGGTGCTGGTTGCCGAAACGCAGCGGCTGCATGCGCGCGTCGCCCGGCTCGATCGCGAATATCGTGCAGAGCGCCCGGCGAGCGCGACCCGGATCGGGCAGATCCACGAACGGCTCGATCGCCACTTCGCGCAAGGCTGAACGCAGCGGCAGAGCGGGGGCTCAGGCTGCGGCGAGCGCCTTCGCCCAGCGATCCAGCCTTTCTTTGCGCGTATCGGCGTCCATCGTGGGCTCGAACCGGTCGATAGCGCCGCGCATCGCCTCCGCCGCTTCGGCGAGGGTGGCATACCAGCCGATCCCCGTCGCCGCCGCAACCGCTGCGCCAAGGGCGGTCGTTTCCACGAATTGTGGACGCTCCACCGCGATTCCCAGAATGTCCGCGATGTCCTGCGCCAGCCAGTCGTTCGCGCTCATCCCGCCATCGATCCGCAGGCTTTCCCATCGAGCACCATCGGCGGCGAAGGCCGTGGCCAGATCATTTGTCTGGCAGGCCATCGATTCCAGCGCCGCGCGCACGATCTGCGCCCTGCCGCTGGCAAAGCTCAGCCCGCTGATCAGCCCGCGCGCATCGGCCCGCCAGTGCGGCGCGCCAAGCCCGGCGAGTGCGGGCACGATCACCACTTCGCCCGAGTCTTCGATAGACCGCGCAAGCGCCTCGCTCTCGGCAGCGTTTTCGATAAGCCCCAGCGAATCGCGCAGCCACTGGATCAGGCTGCCCGCGACGAAGACCGATCCCTCGATCGCATAGGTCCGCTCCCCACCCGACTGGGTCAGCACGGTGGACAGCAGCCGGTGCTCCGAATGCGGAATGGCGGTGCCGTGATTGGCGAGGATGAAGGCCCCGGTGCCGTAGGTCGCCTTGGTCTCCCCTTCCGACAGGCAGCCCTGCCCGATGGTCGCCGCCTGCTGGTCGCCCACCAGGCCGCAGATCGGAATCGCGCGCCCGAACAGTTCGGTATCGGTCACCGCAAGCTGGCCGTGCGTGTCCACCACGCGCGGCAAGGCGGCGTGCGGCACGCCGAACAGGTCGCACAGATCCTGCGAAAAGCCCGCCTTGCCCAGCGGGAGCAGCTGCGTGCGGCTGGCATTGCTCGCATCGCTCACGTGATCGCCGCCCGATAGCTTGGCGACCAGCCAGCTTTCGATGGTGCCGAATGCCAGCCTGCCCGCCTCGGCCGCTGCGCGGACCTCGGGCACGTGGTCGATCATCCAGCGCATCTTGGTGGCGGAAAAGTAGGGATCGAGCAGCAGGCCGGTTTCGCCGAACACCGCCTCCTCCTCCCCCCGCTCGCGCAAATCGCGGCAGCGGTCGGCGGTGCGTCGGTCCTGCCACACGATGGCACGGGCCAGCGGGTTGAGCGTGGTGCGATCCCACGCCACCACGGTTTCGCGCTGGTTGGTGATGCCGATGGCGGCAATGCTTTCGGGGCGGCGATTGCCCAGCACCCGGCGTGCGCAATTGAGGCTGGCCTGCCAGATCTCCTGCGGATCGTGCTCCACCCAGCCGGGGCGCGGGAAATGCTGGCCGATTTCGGCCTGCGCGCTTCCCGCCAGCTTTCCTGCGCGGTCGAACAGCATGGCGCGGGTCGATGTGGTGCCCGCGTCGATCACCAGCAGATGTTCGCTCAAAACTCGTTCTCTCCCCAGCGCGGGCGTTATCCGCGCAGGGCGTGACATGGGGCAGCCCGGTGCCCATATGCAAGGGAATGGTCGATATTCCGCCCCGCCCGAGGCCCGTAGGCACGCCCGAACGGCCCGAACCGCTGGTTGCGCGCGTGCTCGCGCCCAACCCCTCCCCCTATACCTTCACCGGTACGCAGACCTATCTGGTCGGCGCAGGCAAGGACCGCGCGGTGATCGACCCCGGCCCGAACGATCCAGAGCATCTCGATGCCATCCTCGCGGCGGCAGGCGATGCGCGGATTGCAGCGATCATGTGTACCCACACCCACCGCGACCATTCGCCCGGCGCCGCGCCGCTGGCCGAAAGGACCGGTGCGCCCGTGATCGGCTGCGCCAAGCTGGTGATCGCCGACAACGGCCCGCGCCTGGATGAAGCTTTCGATACGACTTACGAACCCGACACCGTGCTGGACGATGGATCGCAGGTTTCGGGCGACGGCTGGACGCTGCGCGCGATCGCCACGCCGGGCCACACCTCCAACCACCTGTGCTTCGCGCTGGAAGAAAGCGGCGCGCTGTTCACCGGCGATCACATCATGGGCTGGTCGACCAGCGTCATCGCCCCGCCCGATGGCGACATGGGCGATTACCTGGCCAGCCTCGAACGGCTGCAACAGCGCGAAGACACGGTCTATTACCCCGCGCACGGCGCGCCGATCACGAATCCGCGGCAGCTGGTCCGTTCCACCATCGGCCACCGCCGCCAGCGTGAGCGGCAAATCCTCAAGATCCTGGCCGATGGGCCGCAGAGTCTGCCGGAGTTCATACCCGTCATGTACAAGGGGCTGGACCCCCGACTGGAGAAAGCCGCGCAATTATCGGTGCAGGCGCATCTGATCGATCTGGAACGGCGCAACATGGTTAACCGTTCGGACCAGAGATGGACTGTTGTTTAGTGGAGACGAGCCGACATGAGTGATCACGAAGAGAAAAGAGCACGGCCGCAATTCCTGCCGTGGTTCCTGGTGATCCTGTTGATTGCCGCGATCGCGTGGATCGGGTGGCGCACCTATGGGCCGAACCGGATGGGCGACCCGATCGGCACCACGCTGGTCTCTTTCGAAAAGCAGAACCGGCTGGTGGTCTTCACCGCCGAGTTCGCCCCCGTCGTGGCCAGCCAGGACAGCCGTTTCTTCGGCGCGCTCAAGAGCCGGCAGGTCGCGGTGATCCCCGCGCGTGTCGATTATTCGGTCGACCTGTCGAAGATGGATCGATCGCGCCTGTCGTGGAATGCCGAAACGAAGACGATGGACGTGCGCCTGCCCGCGCTCGAACTGAGCAAGCCCAATCTGGACGAAGCGCGCGCCAAATACATGCGCGAAGGCATCTGGATCACGCGCGATGCGGAAGACGACCTGAGCCGTTCGAACACGCGTATCGCGGAGCGGGAAGCCATTGAAAGCGCGCGCAGCCCGGCCCTGATGGAACTGGCACGCACCTCTGCCCGGTCCGCCGTGCAGCAGAATATTGCCGTTCCGCTGGCCAGCGCAGGCTTCCGCAACATTACCGTGAACGTCAGCTTCGACGGCCAGGCCGAAAAGGCGCTGACATCGCCCTCCCCCGCGTCAGACGACGTGGCGACGAAGAAAGCCGCGACCCGCTAGCCGCTGGCCGCTAGCCGCTGGCCTGCCCGCCGGAGCGCGGATCAGGCCAGCCGTCGTGCGTGCCGAAAATGTGCGTAGCGGTTCAGCAGGTCACCGATCAGCTGTTCGCTGGTATAGCCTGTCACGTCGAGCTGGTGCCCGCCTTCGGAACTGCGTGCCATGGCGCGGAAATGGCGCTTGCCGTCACCGTCGGTCGGGCGATGCGCCTCTGCCCAGGCGAAACTGGGCGGGCGGAAGGCGCGTGCGCGCACTTCGTAGCTGAAGGTGCCATGTTCGCCGTGCGGGACGGTGAGGAGCACATCCCCCCCATCGCGGGTGACCTCCGGCGCCAGGCTGCGGCGGCGCATCTCGGCCGCGACATCCTGCAATGCGGGCACGGCTTTCTGCTCGAGGAAGTCGGCGACCTGTTCCTTGCGGAACGAACCGGTGATCGTCGAAAGGCGCTGTTTCCAGCTGATTTCGGGATTGACCGGTTCGCTGGGCACCTCGCCATAGGCGGGCACGCCGCCGCGATGCTCCATCGCCAGCGCCTTGAACAGCGCGTAGCAGATGAAGATCATCACGATTGCAAAGGGCAGCGCGCTTGCGATCGCGGCGGTCTGCAACGCCTGAAGCCCGCCCGCGACCAGCAGCACCGCAGCGACTGCGCCCGCGCACACCGCCCAGAAAACGCGCTGCCAGGCGGGTGGCGAATCTGCCGCACCATTGGTGATGGTATCGATCACCAGTGCGCCCGAGTCCGCCGAAGTGACGAAGAAGGTCACGATCAGGATCGTAGCGAGGATCGAGGTGATGGAGGACAGCGGCAGTTCGGCCAGCGTCACGAACAGCGCAATCGGCACGTTTTCGGAAACGATCTGCGCCAGCGGTTCTACCCCGCTCATGTCGAGCGCAATCGCCGTGTTGCCGAACACCGTCATCCAGAGGAAGGTGAACAGCACCGGCACCACCAGCGTCCCGGCCACGAACTGGCGAATGGTGCGCCCGCGCGAGATACGCGCGATGAACATGCCCACGAAGGGCGACCACGCGATCCACCAGCCCCAGTAGAACAGCGTCCAGCTGGCGAGCCAGTCATTGGGCTCGTAGGCATAGAGGCGGAACGTCCGCTCCACTATCTGCCCCAGATACGCGCCGGTATTCTGCACGAAAGCCTGCAACAGGAAGATCGTGGAGCCGGTCACCAGCACGAAGCCCAGCAGGATGATCGCAAGAACTATGTTGAATTCAGAGAGGCGCTTCACGCCCTTGTCGAGCCCCAGGTAGACCGAGAGGGTGGCGAGAAACGTGATCCCCGCAATCAGTGCGATCTGGATGCCCGGCGATTCCGGAACCCCGGCGATAAACGCAAGGCCGGCATTGACCTGCAACACACCCAGCCCGAGCGAAGTCGCGACCCCGAACATGGTGCCCAGCACCGCAAAAATGTCGATCGCGTGGCCGATCGGCCCGTGGATCCTGTCACCCAGCAGCGGGTATAGTGCCGAACGCGGGGTCAGCGGAAGGCCGCGGCGGAACGCGAAATAGGCGAGCGCAAGGCCGACCACCGCATAGATCGACCAGGCGTGCACGCCCCAGTGGAAGAAGGTGAGTACCATCGCCTGCCGCGCCGCCTGGACGGTCTGTCCTTCGCCGATCGGCGGCTGCGCATAATGCATCATCGGCTCCGCCACGCCGAAGAACACGAGGCCGATCCCCATGCCTGCGCTGAACAGCATCGCGAACCATGAAAGGTGGCTGTATTCCGGCTCGCTCCAGTCCGGCCCAAGCTTGATGTCGCCGAATTTGCTGAAGGTCAGGAAGACCACGAAAACAGTGAAACCGGCAACGGATAGAACGTAGAACCACCCGAAATCGGCCACGATCAGCGCCTGAAGGGTATCGAATAAATTCCCCGCGTACTCGGAAAACAAGGCACCGAACATCGCGAAGGCGACGATTAATATGGCCGAGCCGAAGAACACGGGCCGATTGGCAACCAGCCGCAGTTTGGACGGATTGGTCTCGGCTTCTTCGAATACAGGATCGCTCATTTGCGCCGCTCTCGCATTCCGAAGTCTCCGGCGCAAGGCGGTCGGGCCGATTTCGGTTCGGCGCGGCGCACGATTCGTTGCGCGGAACACACTCGCACGCCCGGCCATTGCGTCTATAAGCCGCACACAACAAGAACGACCGGGGCCACACGACCATGACCGACCAATCCCGCCCGCCGACCGGGGACGACCTGCTCGCCGAGATCGAGCGTCTGCGCAAAGACCGCAACGCTGTGATCCTGGCGCATTACTATCAGAAGCCCGAGATCCAGGATCTCGCCGATTTCGTGGGCGATTCGCTCCAGCTGTCGCAGATGGCGGCGGAAACCGATGCGGACGTGATCGCCTTTTGCGGGGTCAAGTTCATGGCCGACACGGCCAAGATCCTCAGCCCCGAAAAGATCGTCGTCCTGCCCGATATGGACGCCGGGTGTAGCCTCGAAGACAGCTGCCCGCCCGAGAAGTTCAAGGCCTTCCGCGAGGCGCATCCCGATCATATCGCGCTGACCTACATCAACTGTTCGACCGAAGTGAAAGCCCTGTCGGACGTGATCGTGACCAGCTCTTCCGCGGAAACGATCCTGCAGCAGATCCCGAAGGACCAGCCGATCATCTTCGGGCCGGACCGGCATCTGGGCGGATACCTGAACCGCAAGTTCGACCGGGATATGCTGCTGTGGCCGGGCGTGTGCATCGTGCACGAGGCGTTCAGCGAGACCGAGCTGCTGAAGCTCAAGGCCCAGCATCCCGGCGCGCCGATCGCAGCGCATCCCGAATGCCCCGCAGCCATCGTCGAGCATGCCGATTACGTCGGTTCGACCAGCGGCATCCTGCAATTTGCCGAAACCTTCGAAGGCGACAAGCTGATCGTCGCGACCGAGCCGCACATCATCCACCAGATGGAAAAGGCGCTGCCGGAGAAAACTTTCATCGGCGCGCCGGGTGCGGACGGCAACTGCAACTGCAATATCTGCCCCTACATGGCGCTCAACACGCTGGAAAAGCTCTACACCGCGCTGCGCGACCTCACCCCGCAGATCGAGATCGAGGAAGGCCTGCGCATGAAGGCCAAGCAAAGCCTCGACCGGATGCTGGAAATGGCCAGCGGCACGATCGGCAAAGGCGATCTGGGCACGATCGACTGACGGGTCTCCGCCCTGATGGATGACAAAGAAAAAGGCCGGGGCGAACCACCACCCCGGCCTTCTTCATGGGATCGTCAGGGAGACGATCTGAAGCTTTTGCACACTGGCGAACTACGGCGCGCGGCGCAGTCCCGGGCCGCCGGTATTGGGCTTGTCGGGCGCGGATGCCATCGCGTCGGCGGCCGGCATATAGCCTTCGAACGCGCTACGGCGCAGCACGAAGCGGGACAGGATGATGCCGTAGAGAAGCTTGGTCGTAATGTCGGCCAAGGTGAAGATTGCCTGCCGGGCGAGCACGATATCGCCCGTCGCGCCGAGCTGCGGCAAGGCATAGGCGATGGGGTAAAGCCCCCAGGTCGCAAGGAAGAACCACCACAGATTGTTCGGCCAGGGCTTCAGGATGTCGGGCGTGTTGTTGATGCCGGAAATCAACGTCTGCCGCACTTCGAGGATCAGCCACAGGAAGAAGATCGACGACACCACGCCCCACAGGTTGAGGTGCGAGAAATCGCCTGTTTCACCGAACTGGCCGTACAGCCCCGCCCAGATCATCAGCACGCCGGGCACCGCCATGCGCCACGAACGGCGGTTCACATCCGACTGGCGCAGCCCCATCGCAATCGCGAGCTGGGTAAGCAGGATTGGCACGGTGATGGTCCAGTTGGCGTAGCGAAAGGCATTGGTGAAGGTCTCGTTCTGCGCCAGCGGGCGGTAGAGGCCGTCCACGAAGGCATAGCTATCCTTCCACAGCGTGAACTCCTGCAGCAGGCTGAGCCCGGCGCTGGCCATCACCACCGCCGACATGATCGGCACCAGGCGATAGCGCGGGGCAAGGCTCTGCGCGCTCATCACGAAGAACAGGATAAAGGCGAAGAACGCCGCGTAACTGACCATCAGCAGCAGCGAGCCGAGCGTGTATTGCTGCGCCGTCAGGGTAACGAGGTTTTCGATATTGCCGAGCTGATCGGCCAGCGCAGAATCCGCCGCGGGGATCTGCGAAGCAATGGCCGAGTTGTCGGTAATGGGGGCAGCCATGATCGTCCTTTCGGTGGCAGAGCGCGACCTTGCTCTGCCTCAAACCTGCCCAATCGCAGGATCGGCGCGCATGTGCAAACGCGGTAAGGATATTCTTGCACACCGCGTTTCGTGACGAGACAGCGCCGCCGCCGGTCCCTAACGAAGGGGATCGCGAAGAAGGAAACGGACCGACCATGATGGCCAAACTGCGCAAGCTGTTCAGCGATATCAACGCCAGCTACTGGTTCTTTCCCGCGGTTTTCGCGATCGGCGCGCTGCTGCTGGCGACGGTGACGATCGAGCTGGACCGGGCCGGACATACCGGCTGGATCGAGGATGTGAACTGGCTGGACCCCGCACGGCCCCAGGGTGCGAGCAACATGCTGAACGTGATCGCGGGATCGATGATCAGCGTGGCGGCCACCCTGTTTTCCATCACCATCGCCGCGGTTGCCTTTGCCAGCGGCAATTACGGGCCGCGGCTGCTGACCAATTTCATGGAAGATCGGGGCAATCAGGTCAGTCTTGCGACCTTCATCGGCACCTTCGTCTACGCGATTACCGTGTTGCGGTCGGTCCGCATGCCCAACGAAAGCGACGGCCTGTCGCTGGGAAACGAATTCCCCGGCTTCGTGCCGCAGCTCTCACTGCTGATCGCCTACTTGTTGATGGGGCTTTCGGTGTTGGTGCTGGTCTTCTTCCTCAACCACGTTCCCTCCTCCATCCGTATCAACTCGGTGCTGGAAGGGATCGGCCGCCGCCTGCTGAAGGCGATCAAGGACAATTTCGACCGGCCGATGAAAGCGCGGGTCTACAGCGAAACGCGCGAAGGCACGCCGGTCACCGCAACCGCAGTGGGCTATATCCAGGTGATCGACTGGAACGAACTGCTGGAGGTTGCGCGCAAGAGCGGCACCGAATTGCAACTCGCCGTACGGACGGGCGACTTTGTCCATACCGGCATGCACATCGGGTACTGGGTAGAAGAACCGGAAGAGAAATACGCCGATCAGGTGCGCGCGTGCCTGGCGCTGGGCGACACCCGGACGCCGACGCAGGATTTCCATTTCATGATCGACGAACTGGTCGAGATCGGGCTGCGCGCCCTTTCGCCGGGGATCAACGATCCGTTCACGGCAATCTCCGCGCTGCACTGGATCGGCGCGGCGACTGCGGAATTCGGTTGGCGGGATCTCAGCTGGTCGATCGGCGAACCGGACGACGATGGGCGGCGCCCGCTGCGGCCCATGGCGGACGATTTCAATCATTACGTCGATCGCGGATTCGGCACGATGCGCTCTGCCGTCGCGACCAGCCCGGCGGCGGCCGCCGTAATGTTCGACACGCTCGAAGGGGCGGCCAGCACGGTGACCGATCCGGTGCGCTACAAGAGGTTGCGGGACGAAGGCGAGCAGCTGATCCGGCAGGCACGGCTCAACCTCAACGGGCCGAACCTGGAACAAGTGGAAGCACGCTACGCGTTCTTCGAAAAGCGGACCCGGGACGGCCCGAAATAGCACGCTATCCCGTCCGCGCCCGTGCCACCGCCAGCGCCGCACCCAGCATCGCCATGCCCAGAATGTCGAGCGCGCCCAGTGCCTCGCCGAAGGCCACGTAGCCGTAGATCGCAGCAAGCGCGGGCTGGGTCAGCAGCGCCAGCCCGATGACGACCGGGGCAAACGCGCGGAGCGCGAAGACCAGCAGGCCCTGCCCCATGATCTGGCTGACCAGCGCAAGCACGATCAGCGGCCCCCAGCTTTGCGGCCAGACCGGCTCACCCCTCAGCAGCGCCACCGCCAGCAGCACCGGTGCCGCAACCAGACAGACGCGGGCCAGCAGGCCCCAGCTGCCCAGCCCCTTGCGCGCGTCTTTCAGGCATAGCAGGTACACCGCATAAAGCAGGCCCGCCGCGATACAGAACAGGTCGCCAACCACCGTGCCCGCACTGATTTCCGCGCTGCGGCCGAGCAAGATCGCGGACCCGCCCAGCGCCAGGCCGATCGCCGCCCACTCGGCGCGGGCGGGCATGACGCGCGCGGCGGCCAACCCCCAGAACAGCAGCACGATGCTGCCCGCGTTGCCGAACAGCGTCGCATTGCCCAGCCGCGTACGCTCGATCCCGATGTGCCAGCTGGCCAGATCGAACGCGAACGCCAGTGCGCCCAGCGCCACCAGCCACGCGATCCGTCGCGGCACGCCGAATATCGGTTGGCCGGACCGACGCGCGATCAGCCAGATCAGCGGAAAGGCCAGCGCCAGACGCCAGAACCCTGCCGCCACCGGCCCGCTATCCGCCAGCCGGACCGACCATGGGCCCAGTGCCAGCGCGACATTGCCCGCAATCAGCGCGGCCCAGTGCAGCCCGCCCGGAGAATCGCTTGCCGACTCCAAAGGCGATCTTTCGTTCGTGTCGGTTGCCGTGCCCATTGCCCGCCCCTACCTCGCTGCGGCACCGATGGGTCAACAAAATAAGGAGAACACCTCCATGCACGATTCCCTGTTCCAGCCGCTGCGTCTCGGCGCGATCGAAGCGCACAACCGCATTCTCATGGCTCCGCTGACGCGCGGCCGCGCCACTCCGCCGAATTTCGTGCCCAACGCGATGATGGAAACCTATTATCGCCAGCGCGCGGGCGCCGGGCTGATCATCAGCGAAGCCACCGGGATCAGCGTGGAAGGCCTCGGCTGGCCCAATGCGCCGGGGATCTGGAGCGAAGAGCAGGTCGAAGGCTGGAAGCCGATCACCGATGGCGTCCACGAGGAAGGCGGGCGCATCGTGCTGCAGATGTGGCACATGGGCCGGATCGTTCACCCCGATTTCCTCGGCGGGCAGCCGCCCGTTTCCGCAAGCGCGACGACCGCGCCGGGCCATGCGCACACGCCGACGGGGCGCAAGGATTACGAGCAGGCGCGCCCGCTGCGGCTCGACGAAATTCCGCGTCTGGTGGAGGATTATCGCAAGGCGGCGGAAAACGCGAAGAAGGCCGGGTTCGACGGGGTGCAGCTGCACGGGGCCAATGGCTACCTGATCGACCAGTTCCTGCGTCGCAGCACCAACCTGCGCGAAGACGAATATGGCGGGTCGGCGGAAAACCGCTCGCGCCTGCTGGGCGAAGTGCTCGACGCGCTGATTTCGGTCTGGGGGGCGGACCGGGTGGGCCTGCGCCTGTCGCCCAATGGCGATTCGCAGGGTGCGGACGATCCGGAACCGGCAGAAACCTTCGGTGCGGCCGCCAGGGTCGCGCAGGATCGGGGCATCGCGTTCCTCGAACTGCGCCAGCCGGGGCCGGATGGCACCTTCGGCCGCACCGATGTGCCCAAGCAGGATGCGCATATCCGATCGATCTATACCGGCCCGCTTGTGCTCAACAGCGACTACGGGCCAGAGGACGCGGCCAGCGACGTGGAAAGCGGCCGGGCCGACGCGATCAGCTTCGGGCGGCCCTTCATCTCCAACCCGGACTTGCCCGCACGCATTGCCAAGGGCGCGCATCTGGCGGAAAACGTCAACGTACCGCAGAGCTGGTACCTGCCCGGCGAAGCGGGTTACATCGACTATCCCACGCTGGATGAAGAAGAAGCGGCGCAAAGCGCCTGACCGGCGAGAGGGGCAGCGCCGTTGCGCGTTGCCCCTGTCTGCAAAAGCCCAGCCTCCTGAAAACTAGCCTTCCGAGGTATCGGCCTCGTCGGTTTTCTTGTCGTTGCCGCCGCGCTGCGGAGACTGCGACTGCACTTCGACCGTGGGCAGCATCGCGTCGCTGATCGTGCCGCCATAGACCTTGCCCTGCGGCCCGACATTTTCGGTCTCGGCAGGTTCGGCGGCCTCGTCGCCATCGCCGCACGCGGCGAGCGGCAATGCGAGAAGGCTTGCAGCAAATACGAGACGTTTCATCATGCGTCCTGTTCTTCGAGCGTCCTGAGAAAAGCGGAGGCGTGCGAACGCAATGCCTCATCCCAGGTACCCGGCGCAAGCGCGATGCCAAGATCGGCGAGGCTGGTGACCCCGAATTCCTCGATGCCGCACGGCACGATGCCGGTAAAGTGCGAAAGATCGGGCGCAAGGTTCACCGCAAAGCCGTGCATCGTCACCCAGCGGCGCACGCGCACCCCGATCGCGCCGATCTTCGCCTCGCGTCCGTCCGGCCCGGTGGTCCAGATGCCAACGCGCTCGGGCACGGTCCAGCTTTCGACCCCGAAATCGCGCAGCGCGGCGACCGCCCATCCTTCCAGCGAATGGACGAACCGGCGCACGTCCCTTCCCCGCTGCCGCAGGTCGAGCAGCACGTAGGTCACCCGCTGGCCGGGGCCATGATAGGTGTATCGTCCGCCGCGCCCGGCCTTGACCACCTCGAACCGGGGATCGAGCAGCTCGTCCTCCGCCGCGCTGGTCCCGGCGGTATAGACGGGCGGGTGCTCAAGCTGCCAGATCAGCTCACGCGCCGTGCCCGCCTCGATCGCTTCGTTCCGCGCTTCCATCGCCGCCAGGGCTTCGCGGTAAGGCACCTGTGCCGTGGCCGTACGCCACTCGATCTGTTCAATATCCGGCATTTTCGTTTGCGTGCCGCATGGCCCGCCGCTTATCAAGAGGCCAACTTTTCAGGGGATCGTAATGAAGCTCGATTTGAACCAGGCCTGGCAGCAGGGGATGAATCTTGTCGCTGCAAACTGGCAACTCCTGCTGGTTCTGGCGGGCCTGTTCCTGTTCCTGCCCTCCGTCGCGCTCACCGTGTTGATGCCCGACATGTTCAGCGGGCTTCAGGGCATGACAGAGCCGGACGAGATCAACGCATGGATGCTGGCAAACTGGCCTTCATTCGTCGGCGCGACTTTCGTCGCGACGTTTTTTCAGTTCATCGGCTACATGGCGATGATTGCCCTGATGGGCGCGCATCGCCCGACCGTAGGCGAAGCCCTGAAAATGGCGCTGATCAGCCTGCCGAGCATGATTGCGGCGTTCATTATCTTCGCCATCGGTTATGTCGTTGTCTTCGGCGTACTCTCGCTGGTCATCGGCCTGCTCGTAGGGGGGCTTGCCTATGCGGGCCTTGGCGGAGGCGGTGCCACTGGGATCGCCTTTCTGATCATGATCCCGCTGCTCGTGGTGCAATTCTATCTGATGGCCCGGCTGTCCATGACGATGCCGGCAATGGTCATAGAGCGGCGGCTCAATCCGTTCGATGCGCTTCGTCGCTCCTGGTCGCTCACCACCGGCAATGGTCTCCGCCTTTTCGTGTTCTACGCGCTGCTGATGATCGCCTATTTCGTCATCCTGATGGTCGTGTCGCTCTTCGCCGCCGGCGTGTTCGGCCTTGCCGCAGATAGTTCGACTGCAACGATGGGGAGCGCGATTCTGACCGGGCTGCTCGGTGCGGCCTTCTCGATGATCTTCAGCGGGGTCGTCGCGGCCGTCTTCCAACGGCTTGCTGGCCCGGATGCCGGGGAAGTCAGCGAGACTTTCGAGTAAGGCCTGCGCATTCTTCGCGCGGCGATTGCCAGCCATGGCCGCGCGGCCTAGCGTCGCGCGCCAATGGCAGACTCGCCCGACATCGACCGCCCCAGCGCCCCCGTAACTTCGCCCGAAATGGGCGGAATCCCGCGCGGACGCATGGCGTTGCTGTTCACCGTCGTGCTGGTTTCGGCGGCGGGCAACACCGCGATGCAATCGGTCATGCCGTCGATCGGCACCGCGCTGGGCGTGGCCGATGTGTGGATCAGCCTGGCCTATAGCTGGTCGGCGCTGCTGTGGGTGATCTTCGCCCCGTTCTGGGCCAGCCGATCCGACCGGCGCGGGCGCAAGGCGATGATGGCCATCGGGCTGACCGGCTTCGTCGCGTCGATGAGCCTGTGCGGCGTCGTGCTGTGGTTCGGCCTCGCCGGGTGGATGGGGCCGCTGCTTACGCTGCTGCTCTTCGCACTGTGCCGCTCTCTTTACGGCCTGCTTGGCTCGGCAGCGCCGCCTGCGGTGCAGGCCTATGTCGCCAGCCGCACGCCGCGCGCGGAGCGGACCAAGGCTCTGTCGCTCATTTCCTCCAGCTTCGGGCTGGGCACGGTCATCGGCCCCGCGCTCGCTCCGCTGCTGATCTTCCCCCTCGCCGGGCTGACCGGGCCGTTCTTCGCCTTCGCACTGATCGGCATCCTCGCAATCGTCGCGCTACGCCTGCGCCTGCCCAACGACGAACCGCGCTTCGCCGCGCGCGGGCTGGCCTATGACGCACCCTACGGCGGAAGCGGCGCGGGCCGCCATGCGACCGACGATAGCGAGGAAGACATTCCCGCCGACGCCGCATCCGCGCAGCCGCGCCCGGGCCAGCGTCTCACCGCCGAGGCTGCGCAGGCGCCCAAGCTGGGCTGGACCGACGCGCGCATCCGCCCTTGGCTTATCTCCGGCCTGCTAGGCGGCCACGCGCAGGCGATGATGCTGGGTATTGCGGGCTTCCTGGTGCTCGACCGGCTGGGGCTGCGTGACGACCCGCTGGCAGGCGCGGGGCCGGTCAGCATCGTGCTGATGATCGGCGCGGCAGCCACGCTGCTGGCGCAGTGGGGGATCATCCCCGTGATGCATCTCGGCCCGCGCGCCTCGACCCTGTCAGGCATGGCGCTGGGCGTCGTGGGGGCGAGCATTTTCGGCACCGCGAGCGAATTGCACGGTATCGCGCTGGGTTTCGCCATCGCGGCGCTGGGCTTCGGCCTGTTTCGCCCCGGCTTTACCTCCGGCGCATCGCTCTCGGTCAGTCGGCCAGAGCAGGGGCAGGTTTCGGGCAAGGTCGCCAGCATCAACGGCGCGAGCTACATTTACGCGCCCGCGCTGGGCGTCTGGCTATATGGGCACAGCGACTGGATCGGCTTTGCCGCGATCATCGGCTTCTGCGTGGCGGTGATGGTGATCGGCTGGACCCGGCTGGACAGCGACGCGGTGCTGATGGCGCGCGCGGAGGACTAGGCTGCGGGGCGGGCGTCAATCCGCCTCCCTGAAGGTCAGAGGATTTCCAGCACCCTGTCCTGCGGACGGCACAGCCTTACGCCTTTCTCGGTTTCGACCAGCGGGCGTTCGATCAGGATCGGGTCGGCGACCATCGCATCGAGGATGGTATCCGCATCGGCATCGGGCAGGCCGCGCTCTTCGGCCTCGGTCCCGCGTATCCGCAAGCCTTCGGCAGGGGTGATGCCAGCCGCCTGGTAAAGCGAGGCGAGCTTTTCCCGGCTCGGCGGGGTCTTGAGATATTCGACCACGGTCAGGTCCACCGAGCTCAAATTCTCCAGAATCGCGAGCGTCTTGCGCGAAGTGCCGCATTTGGGGTTGTGCCAGATGGTCGCTTTCATGCCGAAGTCTCCGTTTGCGAATGCGCCGACGCCCTGCGGTGGGGCGAGAAATTTTTCAAGAGCGAGCAAACTGAGCTTGCCTATGCGAGTGGTTCTCAATAGCAGAGCGCCCACAAACGAGAATCATTTGCATTAGGAAATTCATGTCGCGCTTCCCGCTCCGCCCCGCCCTGCTCGCGCAGGCCGCCATTCTGACGCTGTATGCCAGCCCTGCCATGGCCGAGGATAACAGCGCGGAGGACGCCGATCCCCAGCGCGACTACCTTCCCGCCGATATCGTGGTGACGGGCAAGCGCGATGGCTACGACATGCTCGACGGATCCACCGCGACGAAGACCCCGACCCCGCTGGTGGACGTACCGCAATCGGCGACCTTCATTACCGAGGACCAGCTGGAAGATCAGTCGATCCGGCAGCTGGGCGAGGCGCTGCGGTTCGTGCCGGGCATCAGTCTTGAATCGGGTGAAGGCCACCGAGATGAGATTTTCATTCGCGGGCAGGAGACCACCGCCGACTTCTTCTTTGATGGGCTGCGCGACGATGCGCAGTATTACCGCCCGCTCTACAATATCTCGCGCGTGGAGGTGCTGAAGGGGGCAAACGCGCTGATCTTCGGGCGCGGTGGCGGCGGCGGCGTGGTCAACCGCGTCAGCAAGACCGCCGATATCGTGCGATCTGCCGGTCAGTTCGACGCTTCGGTCGATACCTTCGGCGCGTTCGCGCTGGCTGCCGACGTCAACCAGCCGCTCTCCGATGGCGTCGGCCTGCGCCTCAATACGACGTACGAGGAATTCGACAGCAACCGCAATTTCTACGAGGGCCGCTTTATCGGCGTGTCGCCCACGGTGGGCGTGGTGATCGGACCAGACACACGGCTTGATGTATCCTATACCTACGACGATGACCGTCGCACCACCGATCGCGGCGTGCCGACTTTCCAGGGTGGCCCCCTGCGCGGATATTACGACACCTTCTTCGGCGATCCCGCCTTCAACCTCAGCAGCGTAGAAGCACATATTGCCCGCGCACGGCTGAGCCACCGCGTCGCAGCGGGCGTCAGTTTCAACGCGGCGGTGCAATATGCGGACTACGACAAGTCCTACGCCAACATCCTCCCCACCGACACGGACGGCACCACCGTATCGCTGGGCGGATATGCGGACTTCACGCAGCGCCAGAACCTGATCGGGCAGGCCAACCTGGTGGCCGAATTCGCCACCGGCCCGATGGATCACACCTTGCTGATCGGCATCGAAGGCGCGCGGCAGGACACGCAGAATGCCCGCGACAACGTGACCTTCACCGCCGGCGACACCGCGCCGCTGGACGAGATCATCACGATCCCCGCCTTCACCACCGCGCCCAGCCGCGCACGCGACAGCGACCTGACCACTTTCTCCCTCTACGTGCAGGATCAGATCGCCTTCGGTGAATTCGTGGAAGTGATCGCCGGTTTGCGGTTCGATCGCTTCGATCTGGATACGGTCGATCTGGTCAGCACCACCAATGGCAGCCGCGTGGATGAGCAGGTGAGCCCCCGGATCGGCCTGATCCTGAAGCCGACGCCTGCGATCTCTCTCTATGGCGCCTATTCGAAAAGCTTCCTGCCGCAGGCGGGCGACCAGTTCGTGCTTCTCAGCCCGACCCGCGCCGCCTTCGAGCCGGAGCAATTCACCAATTACGAACTTGGCGCAAAATGGGCGATTTCAAACCGCCTGCTCGCGCAGACCGCGATCTTCCGGCTTGAGCGCGACAACACGACCGCGCCCGATCCGGTCAATATCGGCCTCACGGTGCAGACCGGGGCAAGCCGGGTCGACGGGTTCGAAATCAGCCTGATCGGCGAGATCGCGCCGTTCTGGGAAGCCAGCCTCGGCTACACCTACCTCGACGGTGAAATCACCGAAACCACCGATGCCGCCATTGCGGGCACGCGGTTGCAACAGCTGCCGGAGCACCAGATCACTGCGTGGAACCGCTTCAACCTGACCGGCCGGATCGGCGTCGGGGTGGGGGTGATCTATCAGGACGAACAGTTCGCCAGCTTCAGCGGCGCAGTAACCCTGCCCGATTACCTGCGTGTCGACACGGCGGTGTTCTTCGATATGAGCGATCGGTTCTCGATCCAGCTCAACGTCGAAAACCTGTTCGACACGAAGTACTTCCCCAGTGCGCATGGCGACCGGAACATCCAGCCGGGCAAGCCGCTGAGCGCGCGACTGGGCGTTCGCCTGAAGATGTAATCCCCAGTCGCGGTCGATTTCAGTCGCGCGGCGGTGCGGATGTGGGCCGCAACGCCGGCACATCGCGCGCCGCCTCTTCGGGTGTGATCGCGGGCGGCGGCGCGGCTTCGATGGCGCGTGCGCCGCTCGCCGCTTCGCTCGCTCGGGTGATCGCCCGCGCCAGCCGCGGGTAGACGCCGCAGCGGCAGATATTGGGAATGGCGGCGGCCATATCCTCGCGCGAGGGTGCGGGATTGCTTTCCAGCAGCGCGGCCGCCGCGATGGCGATGCCGGGCGTGCAGAAACCGCACTGGATAGCCTGCTCCGCCACCAGCGCCTGCTGCACCGGGTGCGATCGATCACGCGACAACCCTTCGATCGTGGTGATCAGCCGCCCTTCGGCCTCGGCAATCGTGACGAGGCAGGATCGCAGTGCAACCCCGTCGATCAGCACCATGCACGCGCCGCAATCGCCCGTCCCGCAACCATATTTGGTGCCGGTCAGATTGCTCGCATCGCGCAGCGCCCACAGCAGCGGGGTGTCGGGATCGAGCAGATATTGCACCGGCCGGTTGTTGACCGTCATCTTCGTCACGGCTGGCGTTTCCTAGTCCGCATAGAACTCGACCAGATGGCACCGTTCGCAGCGAAAGGCGCGCAGCGGCTTCAATTCCTTCTTGTTTACCTTCACATTGCCGGTCCAGCCGATCTTCGGCGCGCCGTCCTGCCAGCGCGCGGGCTTCAGCTCCCCATAGCCCATGTCGAGCACGAAGCCTTCGGCGCTGCGTCCGCCGCACTTGCCGCAATGGCGCGCTTCGGCGGGTGGCCGATCGCTCACTGCTGCCAGCTGTCGTCGATCCGCGTGGCCTTGCGCTTCCACGCCTCGAAATCGAACACGCCCGCGCCGCCCTGGCCCTGCATCACCGAAAGATCGCGCTGGTGCACGTCGATCACCTCCTGCGGCACCAGATGGGGATTGCCCATGCTCAGCGTCGCGATCTGGATCTCGCACGCACGCTGCAGCGCCCACATCTTCAGGAACATGCCCTGGATCGTCTTGTCCAGCACCACCGGGCCGTGATTGCGCAGCAGCAGGATGGACTTGTCGCCCAGGTTGTCGATCAGCCGGTCGCCTTCTTCGGCGCGCACGGTGACACCTTCGAAGTCGTGATAGCCGACCTGATTCTGGAAGTTGCAGGCGTAGAAATTGGTCGGCAGCAGCCCATCCTTGTGGCTGCACACCGCCATCGTGGCAGTGGTATGGACGTGGCAGATCGCGTTCGCCCGCTCACCCAGATGCTTGTGAAAATGGGCGTGCTGGGTGAAGCCAGCCTTGTTCACCATGTAGGGCGAACCGCCGATATTATTGCCATCGACATCGATCTTCACGAGGTTGGACGCGGTCACTTCCTCGTACAGCAGGCCGAACGGGTTGATCAGGAATGCGCCCTCTTCGCCCGGCACCGCGACCGAGATGTGGTTGTAGATCGATTCCGTCCAGCCGAGCAGGTCGAATATGCGATAGCACGCGGCGAGGTCGAGCCGCGCCTGCCATTCTTCCTTCGAGCATTCGTAACCGAGCTTTGCCTGCGTCGCCATCGTGGCCTCTCCTTCATATCTGTTTGGCCCGCATGATAGGGCATCGCGCGGGCGCGGCACAAGCGTGCGGATTTGGCGCTTTAGCTTGTGCCACGTTCGGGCTACCGCCCCGGCGCAATGAGCAACCAAGCAAAGCTTACGCGCGGGAGCATTCCGGGCCATCTTGTAAAACAGACCGTGCCGATGATTATCGGCGTGGCCGCGATCATGTCGATCAGCCTGATCGACGCCTATTTCATCGGGCAACTGGGGCCGGACCCACTGGCCGCGATCAGCTTCATCTTCCCGATCACCGTTGCACTGACCAGCCTTGGCGTGGGCGTGATGGTCGGGATCAATTCGGTCGTCGCGCGATCGCTGGGCGCCGGGGACCACGATCAGGCCGCGCGGCGGGCCAATCTGGGCGTGGTGTTCGCAGCCGTGGTCGGCGTTGCGCTGGGCGTGGCGCTGTGGCTGCTGCAGGAGCCGCTGTTTCGCCTGATGAACGCGCCTGACAACCTGCTGCCGCTGATCCGCGATTATATGGAGCCGTTCGCGCTCGCCTTCCCCTTCCTGCTCGTGCTGATGGGCTTCAACGGGGTGCTTCGCGGCCAGGGCGAAGCGAATATGAGCAGCTTCATCAACATCGCCTATGCGGCGGTGAACTGGGTGCTCGACCCGATCCTGATTACCGGCGCATTCGGCATCGAAGGCTTCGGGATTGCAGGCGCAGCTTACGCAACCCTGATCGGCTGGGCGGTGGCGGTAGTTCTGGCGGTTTTCTGCGTCGGCAGGACCAACCTGCCCTTCCGGCCCGCGCTGATCCGCCAGTGCGAAAACCCGCGCGAGCCTATCATGGCGATCATGCGGGTGGCGGGACCGGCATCCTTCTCCAACGCGATCAACCCCATCGGGCTTTCCGTGCTGACCGCACTTATCGCGCTGGAGGGACAATCCGCGGTTGCCGCTTTCGGCGCAGCGGGGCGGCTGCAGAGCTTCGCGGTGGTGCCGCTGCTGGCGCTTTCGGGATCGATCGGCGCAATCGTCGGCCAGAACTGGGGCGCGAACCAGCCGGAACGATCGCGCGCGGCGGCGCGCGGTGCGGGCCTTTTCTCGGTGATCTACGGGCTGGTGGTCGCGGTTGCGCTGGTGGCGGCAGCAAAGTGGTTCGCGGGATTCTTCACCGATGATCCGGCCATCGTCCGCCAGTTCGCCCGCTATCTGGAGATTGCCGCTTGGGGATATGCCGGGTTCGGCCTCCTCATCGTGGGCAACGGCATCCTCAACGCGGTCGACAAGGCGGGTCTTGCGCTGGCGCAAAGCTGCGCGCGCGTGTTCCTGGTAATGCTGCCCTTCGGCTGGCTGCTGCGACCCGTATGGGATTCCGACGCGATCTACGCCGCGGAGCTCGCCGCAAATGTGATCGGTGGGCTGGTGGCGGTGCTGATCGTGCGCAAGGTGCTGGCGGGTGAACCCAAGGCTGCCGCAAGAACTGCGGAACCCGCGGGAGCCGAACCTAGCGCAAGCTGACGCTGTCCGGCGGCAGCGGCTGAGGCAGAGCGCGAAAGGGCGCAGTCAGGCTGTTGCCAAGCGCAAGGTCCGCCAGCGAGGCGGCATCCGCCACCCCGATGTCGATATTTGCCTGCGGGCGTCTGCGCAGCGTGCGGTGCAGCCGATCC
Organism: Erythrobacter sp.; assembly: GCA_009993635.1. Taxonomy (GTDB): domain Bacteria; phylum Pseudomonadota; class Alphaproteobacteria; order Sphingomonadales; family Sphingomonadaceae; genus Alteriqipengyuania. Next base: position 772,717 of record JAACTC010000005.1, read on the forward strand.
CACAGGCTCAGCCCGCTGGTCCAGTTGCTGTCCATCTCTTCGCGCAGCTTGGAATGATGAACGCCGTGCATTTCGGGCGTTGTGAAGATGAGGGACAGACGCTCGTCCCACCGCCCCGGCAGGCGCAGGTTGGAATGGTGGAACAGCACCGAGGCATCGAAGAACCGGCGGTGCGCCATCAAAATAGCCGGGTCCGCGCCCGCCAGCGTCACCTGCGCCACGCGGAACGGCAGCGAGACCAGCATGTCGACCGCGTGGAAGCGCAGCGCGGTGGTCATGTCCATATCCGGGTCGATGTGGTGGACCCGGTGGAAGCGCCACAGGAACGGCACCTTGTGGGTCGCGATGTGCCACCAGTAGTACGCGTAATCCATCGCCGCCACGCCGAGCGCGATCTGCAGCGGGCGTGGCAGCGGGACGGCCTGCACCAGCCCGCGCCGCGCCGTTGCATTGCTGCGCGCCAGCACCTTGAGCACGGGCATTTCGATGGCGCTGACCACCAGCATGGTGCCCGCACCCAGGGCCAGATTGCGCAGCTGTCGGGTTGCAGTGCCGTGCGTCTGCCGCCGCAGCGGGCGCGCGCGCTCTGCCAGCCACAGACCGCCGAGCAGCGCGGCACCGGCGAACGCGAGGGGAGAGATGCGGGCCATTGCGCGCACCTTATGGGAAAGCAGTCCGCTTGTCGCTAAGGCCTGGCCGATGACGCCCGAAATCGCGATCTTCGCCCGCTGGCCGGAACCGGGCAAGGCCAAGACCCGGCTGATCCCCGCGCTGGGCGCGGAGGGTGCCGCGCAGCTTTATGCCAGACTGCTGGAACTGACAGTGCGCGAGGCGCGTGCTTCTGGCTTGCCGTTCCACCTGCGCGTCACCGGCGACGATCCTGCGCGCTTTTGCGACTGGCTGGGGGACGATCTGGATGTGAGAGACCAGGGCGGCGGCGATCTGGGTGAAAAGCTGACCCGCGTGCCCACACCGGGCATGATGATCGGCAGCGATTGCCCCGGCCTCACCGCTACCCTGCTTCGGGAGGCCGCCGGGGCGCTGGCCACCAACGAAGCCGTGATCGGCCCTGCGGATGATGGTGGCTACTGGTTGCTGGGCCTCGCACGGCCTCGCCCCGGGCTGTTCGCGAAGATGGCGTGGAGCACGCCGCAGGTCTTCCCCGAAACGATGCAGCGGTTGGGCGCGCTGGGCATTACCCCGCACCTGCTGCCCGAGCTCACCGATATCGACACGGGCGACGATCTGGCCGCATGGCCCGGGCTGCTGGCGTGACCACGGCCGGTGTGTCCATCGTGGTGCCCGTGCTCAACGAGGCAGCAGCCATTCCTGCGCTTGCGGAGCATCTCGCCACGCTCGATCCCAGCCCAGCCGAAATCATTCTGGTCGATGGCGGCAGCGAGGATGACAGCATCGCGCTCGCCAAAGCGGCAGGCTGGCGCGTCATTTCCACCCAGCGCGGGCGAGCGCGCCAGATCAACGCCGGGGTCGAGGCGGCGAGCAGCCCACTGATCTGCGTGGTTCACGCAGACAGCTTTCCCCCGCAAGACATGGTCGCGGTGATCCGACACACGCTCGGCGACCCGAAAACCGCGCTCGCCAGTTTCACCCCGCTTATCACGGGCGAGAAGACCCGCTGGCTGACCAGCGCGCACAATTACGCGAAGACCTGGTACGCCCCGCTGGTTACCCGACCGCACCTGTTCCTGCGCGGCGTCCGCCTGCTGTTCGGCGACCACGCGATGTTCTTCCGGCGCGCAGATTTCCTGATACTGGGCGGCTGCACGCCCGGCGACATGGTGATGGAAGAGGCGGATCTGTGCGTGAAATTCGCGAAGCTTGGCCGCATCCGCATGGTCCCGCGCATCGTGCGCACGTCCGACCGGCGGATTGCCGCGTGGGGTCCGCTCAAGGCCAACTGGATCTACTTCAAGGTCGGCATCCTGTGGGCGATCGGCCAGCGCAGCCGGATGGAGCGCGACTACCCGGATATCCGCTAGCCTAGCGGGCCATCACCGATGCGGTGGGCAGGAACCCTTCCTCGACGCAATAGCCGATCAGCCGCTCCAGATAGGCAGCGTCGGCGGGCCGCGAAGCCAATCCGGTGACCCGCCGCAGATTGCTGTCATCGAACCGGGGATCGCGCTGGAAATAGCTGGCATACAAGGCGGAAACGCGCCCGTGCAGGCGGCGTTCGAGCGGGGGCAGCTGCTTTGCGTCGAATGCTTCGGGGTCCACCAGCGTCGGCGTGTGCAATCCGGCCACGCTGCCGATCCCGCGCGCGAAATCGACCATCGGCAGCGGTTCGGACGAGACGAGATGAAAAGTGCCACCCTTCGCCGCATCCCAGTTTTCCACCAGCGCCGCGATTCCCCCCGCCACATGGTCGATGGGCACGAAGTTTAGCGTTGCCTCCCTGCCCGCCGGAACCAGCCGGATGCGCCCCTCCGCGATCAGTTTGAATGCAAGGTAGATCGCATCGAACTGGCGGATGCGCCCGGTTTCATAGTCGCCCAGCGTGATCCCCGGCCGGGCAATCGCCCAGTCGATCTCGGCCGCGCGCACCAGCCGCTCCGCTGCGGCCTTGCTCGCTTCGTAGCCATTGGCGAAGCCGCCCGGATGTGGCAGCGGATCGTCCTCCGCAATCGGGCCATCGCGGTTGCCGCACACATAGGCGGTGCTGACCTGCAGCAGCCCTGCCCCGCCCGCCTGTGCCAGCGCCAGAACGTGCGCGACACCTTGCGTGTTGGCGGCGGCATATTCTTCATCGGTCAGGTCGAAGCGGATGGTGGCCGCGCAGTGGATCACCAGATCGTGGTCGTGCGCCAGCCGGTCGTAGACCTCACGCTCCAGCCCCAGCTTTTCACGCCGGATATCGCAGGCGACCGTCTGTGCAACCGCGACCGCCGCCCCGCTATTGCTGCGCACTTCGGGATTGCGGTGAACCAGCGCGGTTACGTCATGCCCCGCCGCAACCAGCCGCGCGCAAACCTCTCCGCCGATCAGCCCGGCGGCCCCCGTCACCAGTATCCGGCTCAACGGCTGCCACCGGTTTTCGCACAGTGTGCGGGATGATGCCGGGACGGCAACGTCTGAAAATGCATGAAACCTGTCGACCTCCGGCTGTTGTCGCGCCTACACACCACGGGTTCAGGCAGGCGGCAAGGTGGGGCCACGAAGCTTATGGGTTTTTCGCACGACGTGATCGTCATCGGCGCGGGCGCTGCGGGGCTGACTGCGGCGGGTGGCTGCGCGCTGTTCGGCCTGAAGGTCGCGCTGATCGAACGCGCGGAGATGGGTGGCGAATGCCTCAATAATGGCTGCGTGCCGTCCAAGGCACTGATTACCGCCGCCCGGCGCGCCGCGGTCGCGAACGAGGAAAAGCGGTATGGCGTGCAACTGGCCGCGCCGCGCATCGATTGGGCGGGCGTCCACGCGCATATCCACGCCGCCATCGCGGGAATCGCGCCGCACGACAGCCAGGAACGGTTCGAGGAGATGGGGTGCGACGTCTATCGCGGCCACGCCGTCTTCGTGGGCAAGCGCAAGGTGCAGGTCGAGGACACGCTGCTTTCCGCCCCGCGCATCGTGATCGCGACCGGATCGGCCCCCGCCATACCCCCTATCGCGGGGCTGGATGAGGTTCCCTACCTCACCAACGAGAATATCTGGGATCTGGACGCCTTGCCGCAGCATCTGGTCATTGTCGGTGGCGGGGTGATCGGCATGGAGATGGCGCAGAGCTTCCGCCGCCTCGGCAGCGAAGTCACCGTGATCGAACCCGATGCGCCGATGGGCCGCGACGACCCGGATTCGGTTGCCGTGGTGGTCGATCAGATGAAGGCCGAGGGCGTAATGTTCGTCCAGGGCAAGGCCGCCAGGGTCGTGCCCGGCGCGCTCGGCAGCTTCACCGTTACGCTGGAGGACGGGCAGGACATCGCCGGCACGCACCTGCTGATCGCGACCGGGCGCAAGGCCCGCGTCGATGAATACGGGCTGGAAGATATCGGCGTAAAGCTGGGCCGCAACGGCATCGCGGTGGACGAGCGGCGGCGGACCAACCTGAAGCACATCTACGCCATCGGCGATTGCCGCGAAGGCCCGCGCCTGACCCATGTCTCGGGCTACGAGGGCAGCAATGTGGCGCTCGAAATAACGCTCGGGCTGCCGACCAAGGTCGACTGGTCGGCCCTGCCCTGGTGTACCTATACCGATCCGGAAGTCGCGCAGATCGGCCTGACCGAAGCGCAGGCGCGCGAGGAGCATGGCGACAGGCTGACCGTGGTGCGCGAAGGCTTCGACGATAACGAGCGCGCGGTTGCGGAGGGCGATACGCGGGGCCACATGAAGGTGATGATGGTCGGTAAAAAGGTCGTGGGTGCCAGCATCGTCGGCAGGAATGCGGGCGAATTGCTGTTGCCCTTCACCCAGTTGATCACCGGCAAGGCAAGCACATTTGCACTGGGCAGCGCCATCGTCGCCTACCCGACCCGCAGCGAGATCACCAAGGCGGCGGCATTCAGCGCGTGGGAAGGCACGGTCTTCGGCGGCGTGCCAAGGGGCTATGCCAAAACCCGCGCCTGGATGCGGAAGATCACTCGCTGATGGCGTCGCGCTCCAAAAGCAGGAATGCGCCGCAAGGCCCCTCGCCCTTCGCGGTGGAGGCGGCGGACCTGCCGCAGGGCAAGTTCACCGATCCCGATGTGACCGCGGAAGGAGAGCCGCGCGCGCAGGTGCCGTTGCTGGAGCTTGAGACGCTGTGGCTGTGCACCGGCACGCTGTGCAACCTCGCCTGCGCCACCTGTTACATCGAAAGCAGCCCGACCAACGACGCGCTGGTCTACCTGACCGCAGAACACGCCGCGCGCTATTTCGACGAGATCGAACGCGATGGCTGGACCACGCGGGAAATCGGCTTCACCGGCGGCGAACCCTTTATGAACCCACATTTCATGGCGATGCTGGAAGACGCGCTGCGCCGGGGTTTCGAAGCGCTGGTGCTGTCCAACGCGATGAAGCCGATGCGGCGGCACGAAGAGAAATTGCTGGAATTGCAAAAGACTTACGGATCGAAGCTGACAATCCGCGTCAGCCTGGATCATCATACCAAGGCAGCGCACGAGGGGGAGCGCGGGGCGAACAGCTGGGACGCCGCGATCGACGGGCTGAGATGGCTGTCCGATCACGGCTTCTCCATCGCGGTCGCAGGCCGCCTGCTGCCCGGCGAAGGGATGGTGGAAGCACGCGAAGGCTATGCCGCGCTGTTCGAACGCCACGGCCTGCGGATCGACGCGAAGGATCCCGCACGCTGCGTGCTGTTCCCCGAGATGGACGCGCAGAAGGATGTGGCGGAGATCACCACCGCCTGCTGGGACATTCTGGGCAAGTCACCGGCAGACATCATGTGCGCGACCAGCCGCATGGTCGTCCACCGCAAGGGCGAACCGACCCCGCGCGTGGTCGCCTGCACGCTGATTCCCTACGACCGCGAATTCGACCTCGGCGAAACCCTGGCGGAGGCGAACACGGCGGTGAAGCTCAACCACCCGCACTGCGCACGCTTTTGCGTGCTCGGCGGGGCGAGTTGCTCGGCCTAGCTCAGCCCCCCGCCTTCACCTTCTGGCGATAGGCGTGCAGCAGCGGTTCGGTATAGCCGCTGGGCTGCTCGGTGCCTTCGAAGATCAGCGCACGCGCCGCCTGATAGGCCAGGCTGTTTTCCGGATCGACCGCCATCTGCCGGTAGGCAGGATCGCCTGTGTTCTGCGCATCGACCTTCTTTGCCATCGCCAGCAGCACATCGTCGACCTGTTCCGGGCTGACCACGCCATGCTCCAGCCAGTTGGCAATGTGCTGGCTGGAAATTCGCAGCGTCGCGCGGTCTTCCATCAGGCCGACATCGTTGATGTCAGGCACCTTCGAACAGCCGACCCCCTGATCGACCCAGCGGACGACATAGCCGAGGATGCCTTGTGCGTTGTTCTCTATTTCCGCGCGCAGCTCGTCGGCGGTCCAGTTGGTGCCATCGGCCAGGGGGATCGTCATCAGGTCGGCCAGCGGAGCGATGGCCTCGTCCGCGCGCTCCTTCTGCCGCTGGAATACGTCGACCACATGGTAGTGCGTCGCGTGAAGCGTGGCCGCGGTAGGCGACGGCACCCATGCGGTGTTCGCACCCGACAGCGGATGGCCGATCTTCTCGGTCAGCATGTCCGCCATCCGGTCGGGCATGGCCCACATGCCCTTGCCGATCTGCGCCTTGCCGGAAAGGCCGCAGGCAAGGCCGATCTGCACGTTGCGATCTTCGTAGGCGGCGATCCACGGAGTTTCCTTCATCGCGCCCTTGCGCAGCATCGCGCCGCCCAGCATCGAGGTGTGAATCTCGTCGCCGGTGCGGTCGAGGAAGCCGGTATTGATGAACATGATCCGGTCTTTCACCGCGTGGATGCACGCGGCAAGATTGGCGCTGGTCCGCCGTTCCTCGTCCATCACGCCGACCTTGATCGTGTTGCGATCCAGGCCCAGCATATCCTCCACCGCATCGAACAGGTCGTTGGTGAAGGCGCATTCTTCCGGCCCGTGCATCTTGGGCTTCACCAGATAGATCGATCCGGTACGGCTGTTGCCGGGTCGGCCCTGCCGCTTGAGATCGTGGCACGCGATGGTGGCGGTCATAATGGCGTCGAGCACACCCTCGGGCGCCTCGTTTCCATCGGCCAGCAGCACGGCGGGCGTGGTCATCAGGTGGCCGACATTGCGTGCCAGCAGCAGGCTGCGGCCAGGCAGCGTGAACGCCTTGCCGTCGAGATCGACATATTGCCGATCGGGGTTGAGCGTACGGGTCATCTCCTCCCCGCCCTTGATGAAGGTCTCACGCAGATCGCCCTGCATCAGGCCGAGCCAGTTGGAATAGCCCAGCACCTTGTCTTCGGCGTCCACCGCCGCGACCGAATCCTCGAAATCGCAGATGGTGGACAGCGCGGATTCCAGCACGATATCCGCAACGCCTGCCTTGTCGCCCCTGCCTACGGGATGGTCGCGATCGATCACGATTTCGATATGCAGGCCGTTGTGACGGATCAGCCAGTTCTGCCCGTTCCTGCCGACGAGTTCGGCGGGGGCTTTCAGTTTCGGCTGCTCGCCATCCCAATTGCGCCAGAGCTGGCCCTCCAGCGGCACCGCGCGGTCGAGGAACTGGCGTCCCCAGTCGATCACCTGGCTCCCACGCGCCTCGTCGTATCCGCCCTTGGCTGGCTGGCCGGGGATCGCATCCGTGCCGTAGAGCGCATCGTACAGGCTGCCCCAGCGCGCGTTCGCCGCATTGAGCAGGAAGCGCGCATTGAGCACCGGCACCACCAGCTGCGGCCCGGCGATCTGCGCCAGTTCGGGGTCGACATTCTTCGGATCGACGCTGAACGCGTCGGGCTCGGGCACGAGATAGCCGAGATCGGTCAGGAATGCGCGATAGGCGTCGGAATCGATCGGTGCGGGATTGTCCCGATGCCATTCGTCGATCTTCGCCTGCATCGCCGCACGCTTTTGCAGCAGGTTGCGGTTGCCCGGCACGAAATCATGGAAAATCTGCGCCGCTGCGTCCCAGAACGCCTGCGCATCGAGGTCCAGGCCCGGCAGGACGCGCGTCTCGACGAACTCCGCCAGTGTGTCGGCGACCTTCAGCCCCGCAATGTCGCGCATACCCATGCCGTCTTCCCCTTTTGTATGTTCATGTTCGCCCCGGACACCTGCACTTGACGTAAACGGCAAGGGCAAGTCAATTGCCGATTGCGGCCGTCTCGCGGCTCAGGCGCCTGCGAAACCTTCGCCGATCATGGTCTGGGGTTGCACGATCCGGTCGTAGTCTTCCGCGCTCACCTTGCCGCTGGCGACAGCCTCTTCGCGCAGGGTCGTGCCCTTCTCCGCTGCGGCCTCGGCAATATGGGCCGCGTCCATATAGCCGATTTCCGGCACCAGCGCGGTGACCAGCATCAGCGACTGTTCCAGCAGGTGGGAAATCCGATCGCGGTCGATTTGCGTCCCCTCGATCGCGTTGGCGCGAAAACTCGCGCACCCGTCTGCCAGAATGCGGATCGAATGCAGCACGTTGGCCGCGATCACCGGACGCATGGCGTTGAGCTGGAGATTGCCCCAGCTGCCCGCCATCGCATTCGCCGTGTCGTGCCCGATGACCTGCATCGCCACCATCAGCAGCGCCTCGCTCTGCGTTGGATTGACCTTTCCCGGCATGATCGACGATCCGGGCTCGTTCTGCGGCAATTTCAGCTCCCCGATGCCGCAGCGCGGCCCGCTGGCCAGCCACCGCACATCGTTTGCGATCTTGATCAGCCCCACCGCGAGCCCGCGCAGAGAAGCGGATAGCCGCACGAATGGATCGAGGGTGGCCTGCGCGAAAAACTTGTTGGGCGCAGTGCGGACGGGCAGCCGTGTCTGGCGCGCAAGCTCTGCCGCGACATCTTCCGAGAAACGGTCCGGCGCATTCAGGCCGGTGCCCACCGCCGTCCCGCCGAGCGCGATATGCATCAGGCCTTCGCGCGCGTGTTCGATCTCCGCCATCGCGACGCGCAGAGACTCAGCCCACGCACTCCATTCCTGACCGACCGACAGCGGCACCGCATCCTGCAGGTGGGTCCGGCCGATCTTGGCCACGTCCATCCAGCCGCTCGCCTTTTCCTCGATGGTCCGGGCGAGCTGCTCCACCTCGGGCAGAAGCCGGGAATCGAGCATTCCCAGCGCAGCCAGATGCATCGCGGTGGGAAAGCTGTCGTTCGAGGACTGGCTCTTGTTTACATGATCGTTCGGCGCCACGGGCTCCTGGCTGCCCAGTTCGCCGCCGAGCAGCTGGATCGCACGGTTGGCGATCACTTCGTTGACGTTCATGTTGGTCTGCGTGCCGGAGCCTGTCTGCCACACGCGCAGCGGAAATTGATCGTCCAGCTCGCCCGCCACCAGTTCGTCGCAAGCGGTGCAGATGGCTTCGCAGATATCGTTGTCGAGCAGGCCGTTGCGCGCGTTGACGATGGCCGCCGCCTTCTTGAGATAACCGTAGGCGCGGCACAGCTCGATCGGCATGCGATCTTCGCCGATGTCGAAGTGCTCCAGCGAACGGGCGGTTTGCGCACCCCAGTAACGGTCGGCGGGAACGCGCACCTCGCCCATCGAATCGAATTCGACGCGTGTACCTTCCGCTTCGATGCCGACCGGAATATCGCGAATTTTGTGTACCTTATCGGTCACGGCGATCCTTTCCAGCTCTCCTCTCGAGAACAAGGGGCGCCGCCCCTCGTTCCCACACCGATCGTGCGCGGGGCTTGAGCTTGGCGTCACCCGCCCGCTATGCCTGCGTGCCATGGGGGCAATGCGGCGGACATGGCAGCGGATCTATTACGCCATCGCGATGGTGCGATGGAGCGTGCTGATCGCCCTGATCGTGCTGCACGCGATCATTTCCTACATCGTGCTCGCGCTGACGAACGAGACCGAGTTGATCAGTGATCTGCAGGTCTATTTCTATTACTACATGACGACCGCGACGACCGTAGGCTACGGCGATCTCAGCCCGCAGAGCGAAGCCGGGCGCACCGCCGCTGCCATCGTGATCCTGCCCGGCGCGATTGCTCTGTTCACTGCGGTTTTGGGCAAGGCGGTAAGCGATATCGGCAACCAATGGAGGCGAGGCTTGGACGGCAAGGGGAACTATTCGAGCCGCACCGATCACATGGTGATCGTCGGCTGGCAGGAACGCGCGACCAAGCGGCTGATCGAATCCCTGCTGGAAGATCGCAGCCATTTGGCCAGGCCCATCCTCATGGCCGCCGCGGTGGAGGAGAACCCGATGCCCGAGGCCATCGACTTCGTTTATACGGAGCGATTGTCCGACCTTGACGCCTATATGCGCGCAGGGGCGGCGGGCGCGCGCTCGATCCTGATCCGCGGCAGCAATGACGACGATACGCTGGCGGCGACCCTCGCGGCCCGGTCCGCGGCGCCCGAGCCGCATATCGTGGTGCACATGGAGAACGAGGATACCGCCCGGCTGATCGAACGCCAGTTCGACAATATCGAGGTCTTCTCCTCCATCTCGATCGACATGATGGTGCGCGCCGCGACCGATCCCGGCGCCTCGCGGTTGGCCAACCTCATGTTCTCCTCGCGGACCGAAAGCACCGCGTTTTCGCTCCACGTGCCGCAAGGGATCGAGCCGATCCGATATCTCGACGCGCTCGTTTCGCTGAAGCGGTCCCACCGGATCACGCTGATCGGGGTGAGCGAGGAAGGCGGCAGGCATCTCGACCTCAACTGCGTCAGCGACCGCGAGATCAAGGGCGGCGATACGCTGTTCTACATTGCCGACGAGCGCCGCGAACCGACCCCGGCGCAATGGCGGCAATTGGCGAGCGAACTGGCCTAGACGAGGACTCGGCAAGGCATCGCCGGCGGAGCGAAACAATCGCCGCGCCTGGCCGTTCTGCGCCTATGACCCACCAACATCACGTACCGCCCGCCAGACGCCCCCGCCACACGTCCGCGAAAAGGAGGTAACCGCTATGGGATACCTCAAAAACGGCACCTGGCACGACGAGTGGGCGCATAACGACGAAGACAGCGGCGAGTTCGAGCGTGACGAAAGCGCCTTTCGCAACTGGATCACGCCCGATGGCTCGCCCGGCCCCACCGGCGACGGCGGTTTTGCCGCCGAACCGGGGCGCTATCGCCTCTATATCAGCCTCGCGTGCCCTTGGGCGCACCGGGCCAATGCGGCGCGGCATCTGAAAGGGCTGACCGAGGCCATCGAACTCAACGTGGTGCACTGGTTGATGAAGGACGGCGGCTGGTCGTTCCGCGATGGCGAGTGCGTGACGGGCGATCCGGAGATCGGGGCCGATCACCTCCACCAGCTCTACACGCTCGCGAAGCCCGATTACTCGGGCCATGTCACCGTCCCGGTGCTGTGGGACACGAAAACGAGAACCATCGTGAACAACGAAAGCGCGGACATCCTGCGGATGCTGGGCACCGCATTCGATCAGTCCGGCGCGAACGATCTGGATCTCTACCCCGAACCACATCGCGCCGAGATCGATGCGCTGAACGATCGGGTGTACGATGCGGTGAACAACGGCGTCTACAAGGCAGGCTTCGCCACCACGCAGGATGCGTACGAAAAAGCGGTCGGCCCGCTCTTCGCCATGCTCGACGAGCTGGAAGAGCGGATGGAGGGCAGGGAATGGCTTGTCGGCGACCAGTTGACCGAAGCCGATATTCGCCTGTGGACCACGCTGATCCGGTTCGATCCGGTGTACCACACGCATTTCAAATGCAATGTCCGGCGAATTGCGGACTACCCCAATCTCGCGGCGCTGACGCGGCGGATCTACGCGCTCGACGGGATGGCGGAGACGGTCAATTTCCGCCACATCAGGCATCACTATTACGAAAGCCACGAGCGGATCAATCCGCACGGGATCGTGCCCGCCGGGCCAGATCCACTGGTGCCGGGATCAGGCGAATGACGCTGCGCAAGCTCGCCTCGGTTCATCCCGCCATGCGTGACGATATACAGGATCTGGTGACGCGCAGGCCCGTGCCTGCACCGGGCCTGCCGCAGGTCGACCCGTTCCTGTTCCTCAACCACCATGGCCCGCAGACCTACCCGCCGAACAATCGCGGCCTGCCCTTCGGCCCGCACCCGCACCGGGGGTTCGAGACCGTAACCTTCATCCTTGATGGAAGTCTGGCGCACCACGACAGCGGATCCGGCGCGAGCGTGGTCGAGGCGGGCGGCGTGCAATGGATGACCGCAGGCAGCGGCCTGGTTCATGCCGAGCTTTCGCCCGAGGAATTCAAACGCAGCGGTGGCCCGCTCGAACTGTTGCAGCTGTGGGTGAACCTGCCCGCGCGGCTCAAGATGACCGAGCCTGACTACATCCCAGTGCCCGCGGCCGCCATGGCCGAGGCGACATTGGGCGAAGCTGTGACGATGTGTGCCGTCTCGGGCACCGAGGATGCGCCGATACGCTCGCTGACCGATGTGATGCTGGCCATCGTGACCATCGAGGCTGGCGGCAGCGCCACCCTGCCCGCTCCCGCCGGGCGCAGCGTCCTGTTCTATACGATCAGCGGAAGCGCGCGGATCGGCGGCGACGAGGTGCCAGAGCACCATCTCGCCAAGCTGGGCGAAGGCGAGGATATTGCGGTCGAAAGCGCGCACGGCTGCCGCATCCTGTACGGCCATGCCGATCCGATCGGCGAACCGGTGGTGGCGCACGGCCCCTTCGTGATGAACACCCAAGCCGAAATCGCCGAGGCGATCCGCGACTATCAGGCGGGCAAGTTCGGCGGGCTCTGACCGCGCGCGAGCATGGCCTCGGCCCGGGCCAGATCGTCCGGCCGGTCGATATCCAGCCAGGTGGCGTCGTGCGCGGGAGAAAGCAGGCGGACGTCGCCATCGGCATCGAACAGCGACGCAGCGCCTTTCTCCCCCTGCAAGGCCAACAGGCGAGGAAAGATGCTCGCCGGGAAACCGGCCGGGCATCCCGGTCGCCCATCGGGGTACCGAGTGAACACGACGCCCGGTGCCCTCGCCAGATCGGCCAGATGGCCCGGCGCGACGAAAGGCATATCGCCCAGCGCGATCACGATCCGCGCATGGCCCGACGCAGCGCGTACGCCCGCCCGGATGGAACTGGCCATGCCCTTTGCCGCCAAGGAATTCTCGACCCGGAACCAGCCGGAGCGGTCGGGCGCATCCCGCCGCGTTCCGTCGACGACCAGATAGCGATCTGCAAACCCGGCCCGTTCGATCGCACCGGCCGCCCAGTGCCACAGCGGCTTGCCCGCCAACGGCGCGGTCAGCTTGCCGCCACCGAACCTGCGCGCGCTGCCTGCTGCAAGGAGAATGCAGGCGATGGAGGGATCAGGGCTGGTCATGCATCGCGTCGTAAAGCCCCGCGATCTCAGCCACTGCCGACAGGGCTAGCGTGTTGGGCGACTTGCAGTTCGCGACGGCTCCTATCGGGCTGCGCACGCGTGCGATCCGCGCTTCGTCGATCCCGCGCTGCATCAGCTCTGCCACGCGCGCCAGCCGTGCGTTTTCGCCGCCTTGCGCACCGATGTAGAAGGCATCGCTGGCCAGCGCCTCCTCGATCAGGGGTGCTTCCCATTCGTGATCGTGGAACAGCAGCAGGATGGCCGTCCACTTGTCGGCTGGGGCAAGCCCGCTTGCGCTACCCAGCGAAAGCGCGTCTTTTGAGATGGCCTCGACATCGATCCCAGCGGCCTTCGCAATCTGCTCCACCGCAGCCAGCTCCGGCCCTTCGCCAAACACGCGCAGGCGCAGCGACGGGAGAAACCGACGGTGCGCCAATGGCGAAGGATCGGGCAAGGCAAACATTGCGCTTCTGCGCCGTGCGAGATCATCCAGCGCAGCACGCACCGCAGCGCGATCGGGCGCAGGGTCGAGCAGGATGTCCAGCCCGCCACCACACGGCAGGCGGAAATCTATCTTCGGGGATCCACGCCCGTAACGTACGACCTGCGGGTGCGAAATCGCGGCAAGATCGCTGGCGAGCTGATTTTCCAGACAGCCATCGGCAAGCGAGCCCACCGTGCCGCTATCGGGAAGGATCGCCAGCTGAGCGCCCAGGCGTCTGGAGAAACCGCCTTCGATGCCGACGATGGTACACAGCCCCACCCCGCGCTCGCGCGCGGCGGCAAGCGCGGCATGATCGGCGTCCGAACCGGGGGCGACAACCGCCGCGTTGTCGGAAACGGGCATGGTCAGGCCAACGCGATCAATCGGGCATGGCCGCGAGCACGCGGTCGGGCGTCATCGGGAAGTCGAGCACGCGCGCACCGCAGGCATTGTAGATCGCATTGGCGATCGCCCCTGCGCCGCCGCACATTCCCAGCTCGCCGATGCCTTTCGCCTGGATCGGGCTCGCCACGCCATCACGCTCTTCGACGAACAGGACATCGAGGTCCGGCACATCGCGGTTCACCGGCACGTGGTATTCGGCCAGATCGCAATTGGCCAAGTGCCCGTCGACGGGATCGAACAGCATCGCCTCGGTCAGCGCCGCCCCGATGCTCCAGGTCATCCCGCCGATGCATTGCGAGCGCGCCGTGCGGGTGTTGAGCACGCGCCCGAAACCGAACGCCCCCAGCATGTGCTCCATCCGGGTTTCGCCGGTGAAGCGGTTGACTCGCACCCGCGCGAAGAACGCGCCATATCCAGCCGCGGTATAATCGTCGGTCACATCGCCGGGCTCGTAATGCCCTTCCTCGACCAGCGTTTCGCCGTTCAGCAATTCTTCGAGCGACGCCCCACCGACCACGCCGCCATCCCTGAGCGCGAGGTCGGTTTCGGTCATGCCAGCCCGCTCCGCGAGCGTTTCACGCAGCGCCTTGCACGCAAGGTACGCCGCCGAACCGATGGAGGCCGCGCCCCAGCTGCCGCCCGAGCCGGGTCCGCGCGGATGGCGCGTATCGCCCAGTTCCACCAGCACATCATCGATCGGCAGACCCAGCATCTCGCCCACCAGCTGGGCGAGGATGGTATAGGTGCCGGTGCCGATGTCGGTCATATCGGTTTCGACCAGAGCGGTGCCATCGGCCTTAAGCGTGACCCGTGCCTTCGCCTCGCCCACATTGTGGACGCGCGCCGCGCTGGCCATGCCAGTGCCGATCCACCATTCGCCCTCACGCGTATGGCGCGGGGTGCGCGGTCCGCTGTCCCATCCGAACGCCTCCGCGCCCTGTTGCAGGCACTCGGCAAGCTTGTGGGACGAGAACGGCAGCCCGCTGGCCGGGTGTTTCTCCGGAATATTGCGCAGGCGCAGCTCGACCGGGTCCAGCGCCAGTTCTTCCGCCAGCATGTCCATCGCGCATTCCAGCGCGGGCATCCCCACTGCCTCGCCCGGCGCGCGGACGGAGCCTGCGGTCATGCGATGGATCCGCGCGACCTCCATGCTCAGTTCGCGGTTTTCGCCTGCGTAGAGGAAGTGGCTCGATTGCAGCACCGGCTCGGCAAAGGATTCGCCTGGCAGGTTGGATACGCGGGCTTCGTGGCCAAAGCCGGTCAGCTTGCCGTCGGCACCTGCCGCAAGCCGGAACCGCTGACGCGTTTCGGAGCGCCGCATGATGCACTGGAGCACCTGCTGCCTGCTCATCACCACCCGCACCGGGCGGTCCAGCCGCATCGCCGCAACGCTGGCCGCGACGGTTTCTTCGCTGATTCCCAGTTTGGAGCCGAAGCCGCCGCCCACGTAGCGCGCGATCAGCCGCACCTTGCCTTCATCCAGACCCAGCGAATCGGCCAGTTCGGAGATATTGTAGTTCAGCATCTGCAGCGATGCGTGGACGGTCAGCGTGTCGCCGTCCCATTGCGCAATCGCCGCGTGCGGCTCCATCGCAGCCGAAGAATGCCCTTCGGTGCGGTACGTCACATCGACCGAGGCCGATGCCTCCTTCATCGCGTGGGCGAGGTCGCCCTGCGAGGTCGCGCCATCCTGTGCCTCCGCGTCGACCGCTTCGGGATCGAAGGCGACGTCATCGTCTGCGCGATAGGTGACCTTGAGCTGCTTGGCCGCGTCGCGCGCTTGCTCGAAACTCTCGGCCACGACCACCGCGACAGGCTGCCCGAAATAGCCGACCTTGCGGGCGGGCTGCGCGGGTGCTTCGCCGGCGGTGCCCTGCGCGGGGCGCGCAGTGAGCGAAGGATGGTCGATCACCGCGATGACGCCGGGCATGGAGAGCACCGAATCCTCGTCAATCGCGGTCACTTCGCCCTTGGCAATGGTGGAGGTGACCAGCACGCCTTCGGCGCAGCCATCGATCGGATATTCGGCGGCGTAGGGCGCGGTACCGGTGACCTTTAGCAGGCCCTCTACCCGGCTGGTCGCGGTGCCCAGAACGCCCTGCTTCATATCGTCCAGCCGGTTGTCGGTAACCGGCGCGTCCTGCTTCAGATGTGCGCTCACAGCTCTACTCCCGTTGCTTCGGCAAGCACGGCAGCAAGGGTGCGCCGGGCAAGCGGGATCTTGAAATCGTTCTCGCCATACCCGCGCGCGTCGCGCAGCAGCACATCGGCCGCCCTGTTGAACAGGTCGGCGCCGGGTTTCTGGCCGATCAGCACCTGCCCGACTTCGGGATCGTGCCATGGCTTGTGCGCCAGCCCGCCGAAGGCGAGGTCGGCGCGGGCGATCGTGTCGCCGTCCATCGCGACGATCGCCGCGACGGAACACAGGGCAAAGGCATAGGACGAACGTTCGCGCACCTTGCGGTACAGTTGCCTGCCTTTCACCGGTGGGGGCAAGGTTACACCGGTGATCAGATCGCCGGGTTCGAGCACATTGTCCTTCCACGGGGTATCGCCGGGCAGGCGGTGGAAATCGCGCACCGGAACCGTTCGCGTGCCGCCATCGGCACCGGCAATCTCGACCTGCGCGTCGAGCGCGCTCATCGCCACCGCCATGTCACCCGGATAGGTCGCGATGCACTGCGAACTAGCACCGAGCACGGCATGGAGCTTCGCAATACCCTCTATCGCGCCGCAGCCGCTGCCCGGTTCGCGCTTGTTGCATGGCTGGTCGATATTGGTGAAATAGTAGCACCGCGTGCGCTGGCACAGATTGCCGCCGGTCGTCGCGCGGTTGCGCAGCTGCTGCGTCGCCCCGGCAAGGATCGCGCGCGCCAGTACGGGATAGTCGCTGCGCACCCGAGGATGCACCGCGGTTTCGGTGTTGGTCGCCAGCGCGCCGATCCACATACCGCCATCGTCGCGATCTTCGATCTCGCGGTGGCCGAGGCGGTTGATGTCGACCAGCGTCTGCGGGGTTTCGACCTGCAACTTCATCAGGTCGAGCAGGTTGGTGCCACCGGCAATCGCCTGCGCGTGTTCGCCTGCGGTCAACTGGCCCGCGTGGTCGCGGCTGTCTGCGCGCTGATAGTCGAACGGCCTCATGCCGGCTCTCCCGATGCGACTTCGGTGATGGCGGCAAGGATGTTCGCGTAGGCTCCGCAGCGGCAGATATTGCCGCTCATCCGCTCTCGGATTTCCTCGGCAGACGGCTTCATAGTGCCATCGAGGTTTTCGCTCGCATCGCTCGGCCAGCCATTGGCGATCTCTTCGAGCATCGCGGTAGCGGAACAGATCTGGCCCGGCGTGCAATAGCCGCACTGATAGGCGTCGTGATCCACGAAGGCCTGCTGCAACGCTGATGGCTCCTCCGCCGTGCCCAGCCCTTCGATGGTCGTCACCTCGTCGCCATCGTGCATTACCGCCAGCGTCAAACAGCTGTTGATCCGCACGCCGTTGACCATCACGGTACACGCGCCGCACTGGCCATGATCGCAGCCCTTCTTGGTTCCGGTCAGGCCGAGGTTGTGCCGCAGCATGTCGAGCAGGCTCACCCGCGGATCGTCGGGCAGCGGATGCGCCTCCCCGTTGATGGTGACTCTATTCTCGGAACTCATCGATGCACTCCCCGGTGGCTGTCACCTGTGCGACCTACGGGTGGGCGGGCCGACCGTTCCGGCATCAACAAGTGTTGAGGCCAGGCTTTCGGCGCGTGCGTGCGCAATCGCGCCTTCGCAACCAATCGCACCCCTCGCTCGTTCGGCTTTGAAACAAGGAGGTTGCATGGCGGCGCGCGCATATTGGCAAGGGCAGATCAGGCTGGCGCTGGTTTCGATACCGGTCGAAATTTATTCCGCTTCGCAAAGCGGGGCGAAGATCAGCTTTCGCCAGATTCACGAGCCTTCGGGCAAGCGTATCTCTTACGAAAAGGTGGTCGACGGGGTCGGCCCGGTCGATCGCGACGACATCATCCGTGGCTATGAATTGTCGAAGAACAATTACGTGCTGCTGGAGGACGAGGAGATCGAGGCGGTCAAGATCGAGAGCAAGAAGACGTTGGAACTGGTGCAGTTCGTCGACCAGTCCGAGATCGACCCGCTTTATTTCGAAAAGCCCTATTACGTCGTCCCGCAGGACGAGCTGGCGGAAGAAGCCTTCATCGTGCTGCGCGATGCGCTGCGCAAGGCGAAGAAGACCGCGCTGGGTCAGCTATCGGTGCGCGGGCAGGAAAAGCTCGTCGCGATCAAGCCCTGCGGCAAGGGCCTGCTGCTGGAGACCCTGCGCTACGCTGACGAAGTGCGCGAGGGCCAGAAATATTTCGACGACATCCCAGAAACGAAGCCCGAGAAGGAGCTGCTCGACCTGGCGAGCACGCTGATCGAGAAGAAGTCCGCCCCGTTCGATGCGAGCGAGTTCAAGGATCGCTATGCCGAGGCCCTGAAAAAGCTGATCGACAAGAAGGCCAAAGCGAAGGGCAACAAGAAAATCCTCGAAGACGTCGAGGAGCCATCGGGTGACGGTTCGGGCAATGTGATCGACCTGATGGCCGCGCTGAAGAAGTCCGTCGATGGGGAAAAGCCCGCCAGGACAAAGAAGAAAAAGAGCGCCTGAGCCGTGGCGAAGAAAGACGATCCGCTCGCCGAATATAACGCCAAACGCGATTTTTCGCGCACCAGGGAGCCTGCGGGCAAGGCGGGCAAGAGCGGCAAGGACCGCATTTTCATGGTGCAGAAGCACGACGCCACGCGGCTGCACTGGGACTTGCGGCTGGAAGCGGACGGCGTGCTCAAGAGCTGGGCGGTGACCAAGGGCCCCTCGCCCGATCCGGACGTCAAACGGCTGGCCGTGCGGACCGAGGATCACCCGATGGACTATGCCACCTTCGAAGGCACGATCCCGGCGGACGAATATGGCGGCGGCACGGTGATGCTGTGGGATCGCGGCACCTGGAACCCGATCGAGGGCAAGAGCGCCGACGATATCGAGGACGGCCACCTCCACTTCGTGCTCGATGGAGAGCGAATGAAGGGCGAATGGCTGCTGATCCGCATGAAGCCACGGAAAGGCGAAAAGCGAGAGAACTGGCTGCTGCGCAAGCTGGACGACGAGCACGCGCAGGAAGGGGACGCGCTCGTCGAACAGGCGCTGACCAGTGTCGATACCGGGCGCTCGATGGCGGAGATCGCAGCGGGACGCGAACCCGATGAATCGACCGGAGAAGATGAAGCTGTCGAACCACTCGCGAAGATGAAGCATGCCCGCCGGAGCAAGAAGGCCGGCAAGCCGCCGGGGTTCGCGAAGCCGCAGCTCGCCACGCTGGTCGACGATGTGCCCACCGGCAATGGCTGGATGCACGAGATCAAGTTCGACGGGTATCGCGCGCTGATCGCGGTCTCGGGCAAGGATGTCACCGTGTGGACCCGCAACCAGAAGGACTGGACGGACAAGTTCGGCCCACTGGTCGAGGCGATCGCCGCGCTCGACCTGGCCCCCGCCCTGATCGACGGCGAAATCGTCGCGCTCGACAAAGACGGCAATCCCGATTTCTCGACCCTGCAATCGGTGCTCAAGCGTGGGCATGGCTCGCAAGGACCGAAAGACAGGCTCGCCTTTTTCGCGTTCGATCTGCTGACGGTCGATGGCAGCGACCTGACGGGCCTCGGCAATATCGAGCGCAAGGAACGGCTGGAGGCACTGCTGCGCGATGCCGAGCCGCCGATCCACGTCGCGGACCATATCATCGGCGCGGGCGAGAAACTGTATCGGCAGATGTGCGATGCGGGGCAGGAAGGGATCATCTCCAAACGGATCGACGCGCGCTATCGCCACAGCCGCACGAAAAGCTGGGTCAAGGTGAAGTGCATCCGACGGCAGGAGTTCATCGTCGTCGGCTGGTCGGAAAGCTCCGCCCGCGGGCGGCCCTTTGCCTCGCTGCTGCTGGCAACGAGGGACGGCGACGAGCTGGTCTATCGCGGCAAGGTGGGCACCGGGTTCGACGGCGACGACCTGGACCGGCTCGACGGGAAACTTGCGCGGCTGGATCGCAAGACCCCGCCACTCGACGTGCCCAAATCGGATGCCCGTAAAGTGCATTGGGTCACGCCAAAGCTGGTCGCGGAGATCGCCTTTGCAGAACTGACGGCGGAAGGCCGGGTGCGGCACGGCAGCTTCCTCGGCCTGCGGCAGGACAAGGATGCCGACGATGTGGCCGACGAACGCGGCAAGCCTGCACCTGAGCCCACAGCCGAGATCGAGATTTCCAGTCGCGAGCGGGTGATCTTTCCCGAAAGTGGCGAGACCAAGGGCGATTTGGCGGACTACTACGCGGCCGTCGCGCCGCTGATGCTCACCTTTGCAGGCGAACGGCCGCTCAGCCTCGTGCGCTGCCCACAGGGGCGCGCGAAAAAGTGCTTCTTCCAGAAACACGATAATGGCGGCTTCGGCGATGGTGTCAAAGCCGTGCCGATCAAGGAGAAAGACGGCGGGAGCGAGGATTACCTGTTCATCGAGAGCGCCCGCGGGCTGTTGCAGTGCGTGCAGATGGGCACGATCGAATTTCACGGTTGGGGCGCGCGTTCGGGCGCGGTCGAGCACCCCGACCGGATGGTGTTCGATCTCGACCCCGACGAAGGGCTGGACTTTGCCGCCGTGCGCGATGCCGCGGTGGACCTGCGCAAACACCTGGCCGATATCGGCCTCACCAGCTTCGCGATGGTGACCGGTGGCAAGGGGGTTCACGTCGTGGTGCCGCTGGCCCCCGATCATTCGTGGGAGGCGCACAAGAGCTTCGCCGAACGCTTCGCCAAGGCACTGGCGCAGGCCGAGCCCGATCGCTTCACCGCCACGATGAGCAAGGAAAAGCGCAAGGGCCGCATCTTCATCGACTGGCTGCGCAACCAGCGCGGCAGCACGGCGGTGCTGCCCTATTCCGCCCGTGCGCGTGAAAATGCGCCGGTGGCCGCGCCCGTTTCCTGGGCCGAGCTCAAGACATTGGACGATGCGCGCGGCTTCGCCATCCGCGATGCGACGCAATTGCTGGAGCGCGCACGGTCAAAGGCTCTCTCAGGATGGGGCTTCGCCGAACAGCACCTGCCGGATGTGTAGTTCGCCGAAATCGGCCTAACCCCCTCGCCCGGCTTCCCCGTCCGGGTTAGGATGCCTGAATGACCGCTCAGGGATCCACCGGCTGGCAGCCGCGGCGCGTGCTCGTATTCGGCGGAACGGGCACCATTGGCCGCGCGGCAGTGGACGCACTGCTGGCGCGCGGCCATCGGGTCGTCTGTTTCGGAAGGACGCGACCGGCAGGTTGCGACGCCGCGACACTTGAAGGGGCCGAGCTTCGTGCCGGTGACGTCACCGACCCTGCCTCGATCGCGCGCGATGGTATTCGGGGCGAGCACTTCGATGTCGTGCTGTCCTGCCTTGCATCACGAACCGGTGCGCCCGACGATGCGTGGCGCATCGATCACGACGCGCATGTCGCAATTCTCCATGCTGCAGAGGCGGCAGGCATTGGCCACATGATCCTGCTATCGGCGATTTGCGTGCAGAAACCCGTGCTGGAATTCCAGAAGGCCAAGCTTGCATTTGAACGAAAGCTCACCGCATCCGGCCTCGATCACACCATCGTGCGACCGACCGCCTTCTTCAAATCGCTGTCCGGTCAGGTCGATCGCGTGAAGCGGGGCAAACCGTTCATGGTCTTCGGCAATGGCGAGCTCACAGCCTGCAAGCCGATCAGCAATCGCGATCTGGGCGCGCATCTTGCCGACTGTATCGACGATCCGGAGCGGCGCAATCGCGTGCTGCCCATCGGCGGGCCGGGCGATCCGATCACGCCCAGGATGCAGGGCGAGGCGCTGTTCGCCCTGACGGGGCGGCCGGCGCGATTTACACGAGTGCCTGTGGTCCTGCTCGATGGCGTCATCGCCACACTCGCGATGCTGGGCCGCGTTGCACCCTCGTTCAAGGCCAAGGCGGAGCTTGCCCGCATCGGCCGCTATTACGCAACGCAGTCCATGCTCGTGCTCGATCCAGCGACCGGGCGGTACAGCGCGAGCGCCACCCCATCGACAGGCACGGACACCCTGTACGATCACTATGCTCGGCTGCTCTCTGACGAAGCGGAGGCGGAGCGCGGCGATCACGCGGTGTTCTGAACTCTCCGTGCCGGCGAAAGCGGAATCGCCCGCCACAATCCGATCGAAACGCAGCTGGCGCAGGGCGAAATGCGCGCCCTTTCCTGCATTACAGCTTCCGCTCTCGATTGCGTAGGCGGGCCCCAGGACCTTGAGGTCCTGAGAAGACACCACAATCTCGCAATGAATGAACGCAAAAAAGCCCCGCTGAGGGCAGCGAGGCGCAATTGGCTATGATGAAGAGCTATGTGGTGGTTGCGGGAGCACGATTTGGTCGCGACCATACACTTAAGGTCGCCGCTTAGCCCCTCCGGATAATTCCGCATTTACCCGACCACCCGACGCGCAGGTTAGCGCGGGCGGGCTTTTTGCGTTCGAAAAGCGCAGCGAGCCGTCGATCTGCCTCAGGTGCAGGGATAGCGCGGCAAACGCATAACATTCCTAACATTCGTTGTTTCTCAATGGTTTAAGACATAATATTTTTATAACATTGCTCTAATCAGATTATGTCTTTGGTCTCTAATTTCTGATGTTGTGAAAATCGTTATTTTTCAATGAGGTAACGTCTGAGGCTCAAAAATGTTATGTCAGGTTACGTCCGAAACATAATCTCGGAAAGCTTAGAATTCCGCCAGTTCTTGAGGGCTGATCAGGGCAGGTTACGGATGTTATGCCTTTCCCGCACACACACCCTCCCGCCAAAAGCATTGAATCTGACTGGGCTTGCATAGATCGCATCGAACAAGCCGAAGGCGTGGCGTGGGGGCGAGCGCGGCGCGCGGGGGGTGGGGGAGGTGGAGAGCCGACAATCGATGTCGCTTGACCGAGAGAGGGGCACCGGGCAGCGATGGGGGATGGTCCGACGCCGATCACGACCGAAGGAACAGCAACTCCCCGACCCGCTCCCCAAGGGCTGGATCGCGCATGATGGAGGGGGAATGCCGGTCGATCCCGACAGCAAGCCTGCGCTATGGATGCGCAGCGGTCAGCGAATGCAGGGTGGCGAGCGCACCGCCGCCAGCTGGACCGGATGGGGCGGGCGAAAGACGGGCAGCTGCTGGATCTGGGAAGACGATGCGTTCGACATCGTCGCTTTCAAGCCATGAAGACGCGCATCGAATTCGCAGTGCTTCTGGTGATCACGCTCGTTGGGCTATCTCTCTCGCTGTGGGGCATCATCACCTGAAGCGCCTCATCCGCTTTCCTACAGCGTCGTCCCCATGCCATAGTGCTTCGATGCCCCACCACGGCCCCAGCCTCTACCTGGTCGATGATGATGAACGCGAGATCGCCGGCACGCGCCGCGCCATCCGCCCGACGATGTCATCCGAGAGGATCGCCGCGATTGCGAACGAGCTTCGCGCGATGATGGGCGAGGCGACCTTTCTGCGCGAACGGCTGCCCGATGGGGAGATCAGGAGGCTCGATTAGGCGTGCGAGACGCTGCATCATCCTGCCGCGGCACTCGTTTACCTTCGGGCGTGATTTCGGACTGGCCGTCGCTGCAGCTGTAATTGTCGAACCGCAGGATCTCGGCGCCGAAGAAATCGTTCATCGCCCGCATCCGCCGCATGATCGGCGTGATCTCGATCTGGTAGAACGTGTCGAGTGCTTCGCCGACCTTCCCGAAGCCACCCGTGTTCGTCGGCACGATCCCGATCAGCTGGGGTGGCACGCGATGGGCAGCGAGCATGTCGTCGCGGCTGATATTCTTCACGCCCGAAAATTCGTCCTTCGCGGCGACATCGGCGATCGGCAGCACCTGGACGCCGTCCTTCCTGCCACCGGGCATGTAGAGAAACAGGTTCTTGAAGTTCCCGACGCCCTTGGCCGATTTCATCCGCTCGGCGACCTTTTTCGCCGTTTCCTGGTCGGCGAAAGCATCGTTTACGTAGAGGATAAAGCCGGCATGCGCGCCGTTGAGGTAATAGCGGCGGCGGAACAGCGTGGCGTTTTCGTTGAGCAGCCCGGATTGCAGGGCCGACAGCCATTCGGGCAGGCCATAGATTTCCTGCGCGACGTCGGGCTGCTGAAGCTGGAAGATCGCGCCGGGCGCAAACTGGTGCTCCTGCTGAATGCCGAGCCCGGTCCCGACGAAGAAAAACCCGCCCTCCCCCTTCGGCGCGCGCATGTGGCGCGCTGGCGCGTGCTTCGCCCGAGCGGTGCGCCCGCGCAGGTTCGGAATGTCTTCGAGGTAGCCATTGCCCATCTGGATGAAGTCGAGCGCGAACCGCTCGAAATCGTCGCTCGATAGCTGGTCGGTCGCCACCTGGTGCCCGGTCAGAAGGTTGACCTTCAGCCCGATCGCGCTGCGATGATGCGGTGCCATGTTGAACACCTGACACAGCCGGTCCATCGGCAGCGGCGGTTCGAACCAGCGCCCGTTATGATAGATCTCGAAATACTCGGTCAGCTCGCGCCGATCGAGGACGCTTTCGGCGTCGCCGAAGCTGAAGGCCATCGGCCCGCCTGCAGGGCTCACGTCGTCTCGGGTTGCGCTGGGCAAGGTCTGCTCGGGCATCGGGTCGGTTCCTTTCATCGGATCAGTCGTCATCGGAGAACACCGCCTGCGCCATGCCCGCGCTCTCGGCGGCGGCGGCAACGTCGAGCGGTTCGTTCGAAAAAGCGTGCAGAATGGCCCAGGCGATGTCCGCGTGCCCGATCTGGCCATTGCGTCCGGCGACGTAGGTGACACCCTTGCCGCTGCCGGTCAGCGCCGGGCGGATTGCCATGAATGCCTGCATTACGTCGGTCCATCCGGCGTCGAATTCGACCCGGCCCGCGCGGAACAGCGACTGCCCCTTGATCACCAAAGCGGTCTTCGTGGCGATCGAATATTCGATCGAGCGAACGGTCGGGAACCAGTGCTTGACCAGTTCGAAGACCGCGCGGCCATGCCCCGTCGTGTCGATCGCGATGTCGGTGACGTTGAAGTGTCCCGCAATCTTTCTGATGAAGTCGGCCTGCCCCTGGAAATCGAGATCGTTGAGCCGGAACTTCGCGAGCACCCGCAATTTGCCGCCCGGCCGATCGGGCGGCGCGACCACCGCCAGCGCGGCATCGTCGCGGCCCTGCTTGTTCGGATCGTACCCGATCCACACCGGCGCATCGGCAAACGGGCGCCCGCCGGGGATATCGAGCAGCGCGGGCTGGAAATCGCGCCATTTGAAGAAGCTGTCGACCCGCGCGGGGGCGAGCCGCGCCCAAGGGAAGCTGCTGGCCGCATCGTCGACGAATTCGCATTGGTAAAGGTTGCGGAATTCGTCTTCGCTCGATTCCTCGCGCAGTTCGTCGATGTCCACCAGCGCGCCGAGCCCGCCCGCGATTGCGTCTTCCAGCGTAACAACCTGGGACCAGCTGCCATCGGGCATGATCCCGCCGGTCTTCAGGTTCTTGTGGCTGGTATCGAAGGCGCGTTGCTTGGCCTTGGCTTTGCCCGAGTTCCATTCCTCGCCCGACCAGAAGGCGTAGGCTTCGTGCGTTTTCGTCGATGGCGTCGAGAAATAGGTCCGCTTGTAGATCTTGTGCGTCGCCATTGCCGCGGCGACCTTGCGCAGCTGGGCAAAGCCGTGGACCCAGAAGAATTCATCGAAGTAGAAGTCGCCGCTTTCACCCTGCGCCGTGTTCGAATTGGTCGAGATCGGATAGAGGCCGACCATGTCGAGCGAGAGCGGATCACCGGCGTCGTCGGTCAGCCCGCCAAAGTCGATCATGATCGGATCGCCTGCGAGGTCCACATCGCAGACCCGCTTCACCCAGCTCACGATTTCGCGCTTGAATTTCAGCGCCTGCCGTTTCGACGCCGAAAGGAATATCTGGTTGCGCGGCTGTTCCCCGGCCAGCACCGCCTCGGCGATCTTCGCCACCGCCTCGCGCGCGAAATACCAGGTCGCGCCGATCTGGCGGGATTTGAGGATTTTGCGCGTGCGCTGGTCCCGCTGTTCCCACCACCCCGCCTGGTAGGCGAAATTCTTGTCGTGGAAGTCGTCGAGCAGCGCCTGCCACTGCTCTCGGCTGAGGAAATTCTTGCGCTTTTCGTCGCGCTTGGCCTGTGCCGCGTCATCGTTGCGCCGCGCGATCTTGGGGTTGAGATCGCCTTCCCTCCCGCTCCCTTCGTATTTCGCGATGCGAGCCGATCGTTCCATCTGGCGCATCAGGAAATCGACGCGCTTCATGTGCCCTTCGTTGAAGTCGTCGCGGTCCAGATAGCTCGCGATCTTCGCCTCGATCCGGTCTTCGATGATCTGGCGCGGGCTCGCATCGTCCCATTTGCCGCGCCGTTTCCAGCTGGCGAGGGTTTGATATTTCGGGATGCCAAGTTCGCGCTGGATATCTGCGAGCGGCCACCCGCGCCAATAGAGCGAGCGCGCCTGCCGCTGAAGGTAGGCGGCGGTCAGTTCGGTCTGGCCGGCGTGGGCGGGTAGCAGTTGCATGGCATTCGCCATGCACCCCGCTGTTGGGCGGCGGTCTATCGCCCGGCGTGGTGGAATGCGGTTTCACCCGCGCGCGGCGTTGCATGAATGCGCGCTTCGGGGGCCTTAGTGCGCTCAGCAATCTTTCCGCGATGAACGCGCCAGGCACGGCGCAGCGACCTTGGAGCCGACAACGCCATGAAGACCAAGCCTTTCCTGCTCGCCACCGCCGGTTCCACCGTCGACAGCCGCACGATCGATGAAAACGACATCAAGCAGATGGCGTCGAGCTATGATCCGAAGACCTACGGCGCACGGCTCAATATCGAGCATATTCGCGGGCTCGGCACCGAAGGCCCGTTCCGCGCCTATGGCGATGTCCTGGAGCTTTCGACCGGCGAGGTCGACGTCAACTTCAACGGCGAGACCGAAAAGCGCCTGGGTCTGTTCGGCACCTTCGACGTCACCGACGACGCCAAGCAGCTGAACGACGCGGGGCAGAAGGTCTATCCCTCGGTCGAAATCCATCCGAACTTCGGCGGCAAGGGCTACTGCTACCTGATGGGCGTCGCGCTGACCGACAGTCCGGCCTCGATCGCAACCGAACGCCTGAAGTTCAACCGCAGCCTGCCCGACGCGATCACGCTGTCGCGCGACGAAGCGGCCCTGCTCGAATTCGCGGACGCCGGGACCGGCGACGCCACCGGCCAGAATTTCATCCAACGCTTCGGCGCGATGCTCGACGAAAAGCTGGGCAAGCTCGGCGGTGGAAAACCCGTCGAAAAGCCAGCCTCCAAGAATGGCGACGACGAAACGGATGCCTTCAACATCACCGATCTGCAGCCGATGCTGACCGAACTGGGCCAGCTTTGCGCCGACGAAATCGGCAAGCTCGACGCGCGCTACCGCGAAGAGATCGACGCGCTTTCGGTAAAGGTCACCCGCATCGACAAGACGATCGAGGCCACGCCCGCGCAGAGCCACACCGCCCGACCCGCAGCCACCGGCAACGCCGACGAAAAGACCGACTGCTGATCCACCCAAACCCGCATCCACCCGAGCAAAGCCCCGCACCCGCTTCGCTTAAGGAACCGACCCGATGAAAACCGCCACCCGCCTGAAGTTCGCGGCCTTCGTTTCGCAGATCGCCCTGATCAACGGCCTCTCCACCCCTGCCGACCCGGAAAAGGGGACTTCGAAGTTCAACGTCTCGCCCAACGTCGAACAGAAGCTCGAAGATCGCCTGCGCGCGTCGAGCGAATTCTTGCAGATGGTCAACGTCATCCCGGTGAGCGAGCAGGAAGGCGCGGTGCTGGGCGTCGGCGTGTCCAAGTCGCTCGCCGGCCGGACCGACACCAGCGACGGCACCCGCCGCGATCCGCAGGCTGTCGGCAACGCGAACGAGAAGCATCGCTACCTGTGCAAGAAGACCAATTTCGACTGGTCGATGCGCTACGCCCTGCTCGACGCCTGGGCCCACCGCCCGAATTTCCAGACGCTGGTGCGCGACGACATTCTCGCGCAGCAGGCGCAGGACCGGATCATCATCGGCTTCCACGGCACCAGCGCGGCAGCCGACACCGATCGCGTCGCCAATCCGCTGCTGCAGGACGTCAACCTCGGGTGGCTGCACAAGATCCGCACCGATGCGCCTGCGCAGGTGATGGACGATGGCGCCCTCACGGTCGAAAGCGACGGCACTGACAACGCCGCGCTCAAGGCGATCTACGTGAAGGATGGCGCGACCCTGTTCGACGAATCGCTCGACAATGCGACCGATGCCGACGCCGACTATGCCTCGCTCGATGCGCTGGTGCTGGACGCCAAGCGCGGCATCCATGAACGCCATCGCGGCGATACCGACCTGGTCGTGATCGTCGGGCATGACCTGCTTGACGACAAGTATTTCAACATCGCGCAGAAGACCGGCGCGACCGCGACCGAGCAGGAAGCGACCGACCGCATCCTCGCTTCCACCAAGATGCTCGGCGGTCTGCAGGCCTACCGCGTCAGCGGCTTCCCCGCGAATTCGATCCTGATCACCAAGCTCTCCAACCTGTCGATCTACTGGCAGGAAGGCAGCCGCCGCCGTCGCCTGGTCGACGAGCCCGAATATGATCGCATCGCGAACTATGAATCGGTCAACGAGGCCTACGTGGTCGAGGAATACCAGCTGGCGGTGCTGGTCGAGAATATCGTGATCGGCGCGGCACCGGACCGCCCGGATCCCGCCTAACCCGACCTGATGGACAGGGGCGCACCTGCCGTGCGTCCCGTCATCGCCCCGCAATTTTCCTCCACGCTGCAGGAGCCCCCGCTGATGACCAGTCCCTTCCTTCGCAACCGCCAGCGCAAGCTGGCCGCACAGTCGGGCGAAGCGGCGACCGCGCACATGCCCAAGCCGCGCGACGAAAAGAGCGCGACCGGTCAGGAATATGCCGGGCTGAAGGTCCGCCTGCACGATCAGCTGCGCCAACTTCAGGACGTGGAAAGCCACGAAGCACGCATCCCCATGAAGGCGCAGTTTGTGAAGGACTTCGCGCCGTGGGTCGATGGCGTGATCGAGGCCGACAAGCCGGTCGAGGACGAGATCGTGATGACCAGCCTCGTCTGGTCGATCGACATCGGCGAGTTCGAACGTGCGGTCGAGATCGGCGAATTCGCGCTGCGCCACGGCATGTCGATGCCAGAACGCTACAAGCGCAGCGTGGCGTGCTTCCTGCGCGAAGATATCGCCGAGATCGCGATCGCGGATTCCGACGCGGTCGATCTGCCGCTTCTCGTGAAAATCGATTCGCTCACTGCCGATGCCGACATGCCAGACGCTGCGAAGGCGAAGCTGCACAAGGCGCTGGGCCGCGCCTGGCGCGCGAAGGCGGACGCTTTCGATGCGAGCGACGACAGCGCCCCTGCCGGGGGTGAGGCGGCCTACGTTTCCGCCGCGCTCGACCAGCTCCGCCGCGCGCTCACGCTCGACAAGAAAGCGGGCGTCAAGAAGGACATCGAACAGCTCGACCGCCGTCTCGCCAAGCTGCAGGAAAGTCAGGGAAATGGCGATCCCGCCGACTGAGATCACGCGCGAAGAGAAACGCGCGGATAGCCGCCGCCTCGCTCTGTTCGCCGCCTCATGCGTGTTTTTGGCTGTTGCTCTCGCATTGCTGATTCCGGAACGCCCCACGGCGCTGGGGGGCGATCGGTCCGATCGGCGGGGCGCATGCCCTACCCGCTCGTGCCCGGTCTCACCCCCCACTTGCCGGGAAATCTAGGACCCGACCGTGGCTGGACTGACCGCACCACCCGATAATGCAGCCGCACCCGACGGCCCGATCGTCGCGGCGGATGACTGGTTCCCCGGCATCGATACCGACGCGGTGCGCGAAAAGGTCCGCATCGGCGATGGGGCGGTGACCAATGCGCGGCTTACCGAAGCGGTCGTCGCCGGCATCCTTGCCGGGCTCGACGCCTTGGCCGACTGGCAGACGATGCACCGGAATGCCGGGGTCGCGAATCTCGAGGCCGTCACCACCCGAACCGTTGCGGGAGAGAACCTGGCCAATCTTCTGTGGGGCCGGATCGTCCTGTTCTATGCCGCCGCCGAGCTGATGGACGGGCACACCGATGTCGCCGCGACCGACGACGCGCTCGATCGGGAAGAAGAAAAGCGCGCCACTGCCGACACCTATCGCCGCAAGGCCTACGAAGCCGTCGCCGACCTGATGAAGATCGGCGCGAAGGAAGGTGACGCGGTCGGCCGCAACCGGGTGGAGCTGATATGATCGCCACGGCGCAGGATGGCGAAACTCTCGACGCTCTGGTCTGGCGTGTGCTCGGGCGCACCGCGGCGATCACCGAACAGGTCTATGACGCAAACCCCGGCTTGGCCGACCACGGCGCCCAGCTGCCGGGCGGAACGAGGGTAGACCTCACGCTCGCCGCACAAGCCGCCAGCGCGCCGCCGAAGCGCGATGTCGTCAACCTGTGGGATTAGGCGGATCCAGCAATGCAGAAACCCGCCAGCCTTCGCAAAGCACTTCATGCCGCGCTACCCTCGATCCGCTCCACGCCCGATCGCCTGGCGATCTGGATCGAGGACGGCGCGGTTCGCGTGCGCCAGACCGAAAGCCACTCCTTCGCGTTCCATTATCCGCTGTCGATCCTGCTGCGCGAGGAAAAGACCGACATCGCGATTGTAGTCCATGCGATCAATCGCTGGCTGCGCGCCAACCAGCCCGATCTGCTGGCGGGTGGCGCGGGCGATTCCTACAAGTTCGAGACGGACATCCTCGACAACGGCACCGCCGACATCCTGTTCACGATCGACCTGACTGAAAGCGTCTCGGTCGCCCGCAATCCCGACGAAAGCTGGGCGATCGATTACCTGCCCGAACCCGATCCCATGTTCGCCAGCGACGCGCCGGTCGAAGGGCTGGACGGCACGACGCCGCTGGCGGGCGTCGATGCGATCGTCGCCGATGGCGGCTGACCATGTCCCACTATGATTCCGATGCGCTGTCGGGGCTCGACCCGTGGCTGGCAGACGTCCTGCGCGGGCTGTGCCCGGCCAAGCGCAAACGCGCGGCACTGAAGCTCGGGCAGGCGCTCCGCCGATCGAACCTTGCGCGGATCAAGGACAACGTGGAACCCGACGGCAGCCCGATGGACAAGCGCAAGTCCCGCCTCGATCGGCGCGGACGCGTGCGCAGCAAAGCGGGCGGCAAGATGTTCCGCAAGCTGCGCTATGCCCGCCGCTGGCAGGTAAAGGCACGGGTCGACAGCGTGGAGCTTTCGCCTAAGGGCCGGTCGAACATCCCCGAGGTGCATCACTTCGGCAAAAAAGGCTTCGTCGGGCGCGGACCCGATGGCAGAAAGATTTTCACCCGATACCCCGAACGCCGCCTGCTCGGCTTCGGCAAGGGGGACGATCAGCTGGCGATCGACATTGCAGCGGACCTGATCGACCGGGACTAATTGCGGCGCTCCGGCCGCGAGGCCCGGTCAAATCCGCTTTCACCACTCGCCCGACTTACGCGCGGGAAATCCATCGGGCAGTCGACATGGCATGACTGCCGCCGCATCTTCCGTTGATCTGTCGCGCCTGCCGCCGCCGGACGTCATCGAAGATCTCGACTTCGAAACGATATTCGCCGCGCGCAAGGCAGACTTCCTCACCCGCTTTCCGCAGTTCAGCGCGAACGTGGAAAGCGATCCCGTCGTCAAGGCGCTGGAAGCGGGGGCCTATCGCGAACTGGTCCTGCGGGCGCGCATCAATGACGCGGTGCGGCGGGTGCTGGTCGCCTATGCGGCAGGCCCGGATCTCGACCATCTCGCAGCGTTGCTCGGCGTGGCGCGACAGGAGATCGCGCCCGCCGACGCACAGGCCGGTACGCTCGCCGTTTTCGAGGATGACGATGCGCTGCGGCGGCGCATGCTGCTCGCGCCAGACAGCTTCAGCGTGGCTGGCCCGGCCAGCGCCTATGTCTTTCACGCCCTGTCCGCCGATGCCGACGTTCTCGATGCGAGCGCGATCAGCCCCGCCCCCGGCGAAGTCACCGTTTCCGTCCTCTCTCGCAGCGGCGATGGCAGCGCACCTGCACAGCTGGTCGCCACGGTCCAGTCGTTGCTCGACGATGATGAAGTTCGCCCGCTGACCGACCAGGTCACGGTGCAAGGCGCGGACATCGTCGACGTCGCGATCGACGCGCAGCTGACCCTCTACCCCGGCCCCGACGAAACCTTGATCCTGACCGCTGCGAACGCCGCGCTTGACGATCTGCTTGCGAGCAACCGCCGCCTGGGCCGCGACCTCACACGCTCGGCAATCACTGCCGCCTTGCATGTCACGGGCGTCCAGAACGTCGCGCTGGTCGCGCCCGCTGCCGACGTCGTCATCGACCTTACGCAATGCGCCAATGTCGGCACCCGCTCTGTCGTCGTCTCGGGGACTGACACATGACCATCCTTCCCCCCAACTCCACCGCGCTCGAACGCAAGCTCGATCTGGTCGAGCAGGCACGCCTCGCGGCGGTGCCGGTGCCGATCGGCGACGTCTGGAACCCCGCGACGTGCCCCGCCGCACTGCTGCCCTGGCTGGCATGGGGCATCTCGATCGACATCTGGGACACCGGATGGACCGAACAGCAGAAGCGCGGTGCGATTGCCGCGGCGATCGCCGAACAGCGCCGTAAGGGTACCCGAGCAAGCCTGCGCACCGTGCTGGACCGTTTCGATCCGCTGATCGAAATTGTCGAATGGTTCGAGGATCGCGAAAACCTCGATCCCCATACCTTCCGGCTCGAGCTTCCTCTGAAGACGGTCAGCCCGGTCGAATACGATACGGAACTGGTCGCCGCGCTCTTGCGGGACATTGCCCAGGTCAAACCGCTTCGTGCGCACATGTCCGCCGTTTATCGCATGAAGGCCCAGGCCAATGCCTGGCTGCTGGGCGCGGGTTGGTCGGCCGGTCACACCAGGCTCGATGCCGACGCGGACGCCGAAGCCGCGCTCGATCCGGTCTGGGCGAGCTACCTGCAGACCGAGGATGGCGAGCCGCTGCGCAACGAAGCAACCGAAGACTTCCTGGTGGCGGCATGAGCGGCTTCGTCTTCACCGTTACCACCGCCGGGCTCGATGCCCTGGTCGATGCGCAGGCGGGCAAGATCGCCGCGATCGAGATCTCCGCGCTGGGTCTGTCCGCAGCGATCGTGGATGTCTCGCCCACGCTGATCGCGCTTCCTGGTGAATTCAAACGGATCGATACCTTCTCGGGCCAGTCGGTTTCCGAAACGATCATCCACATGACTGCGCTCGATGCGAGCGCAGAGACCTACGATGTGCGCAGCCTCGCGCTCTACCTTGCGGATGGCACACTTTTCGCCGCCTACTCGCGGGCCGAAGGCCCGCTATTCCGCAAGGTCGATATTGCGAGCTTCCTGTTCTCGATTGACATAGCCTTCTCCGAGGCAATCGCCGGCGACATTGCCTTCGGCGATGCCAGCTTCCTCTACCCGCCCGCCACCGAAGCCGTGAAGGGCGTGGCCGAAATCGCGACGCAGGTCGAGGTCGACGACGAAGCGGACGACGGGCGGATCGTCACCCCGCTCAAGCTTGCCACCCGCCTCGCGGAAGTGCTCGCCCCGATCATCCAGTCGATCGCCGACGAAGCCAGCGCGCGTGGCAATGCCGACGCGTCGCTCGACCAGGTCATCGGCGAAGAGGTGCAGCAGCGGACCGATGCCGACGCCGCCCTTCAGGGGCTGATCGATGCGCTGCTCGCGCGCACCATATCCGGTTCGGGCCTTGTCACCGGCGGCGGCACTCTGGCCAGCAACCGCGTGCTGCAGGTGCTTGCCGCCAGCGCGGCGGACGTTCTTGCGGGCACTGCCGCCGATCGCGCGATCACGCCGGCCGCGCTGGGCGGGATCGTCAAGTCCGTCGGCCAGAGCGGCTACATCTCGATTCCTACGGCAGACCCCGCCCGTCTGGTCGTTCTACAGTGGGGTCGGTTCACCGCTGCAGGCGACGCGCTGACCACGGTCACTTTCCCGCTCGCTTTTTCCCAGCCCGCATTCTCGGTCGTCGCCGATGGGAGCGATTCGACCGACACCGGGGTCAGCTCCAACAACGCGCGCGTCCGCGCGAACACGATCACCGCCACCGGCTTCGCCGCCTTCAGTGCGACCAACACCGCCGAGTCCTGCACCTTCATCGCCGTCGGGGAGATCGACAACTCGTGACCCTGTTCTTCAGCCCTTCCACCGGCGGCTTCTACGACGATGCCGTTCATGCCCCCGCCCGAATCCCGGGCGATGCGCTT
>JAACTC010000003.1:0-7536 GCA_009993635.1 Erythrobacter sp.
TCGGTATCGTCGTCGCACAGATACAGCACCGGACCATCGCCGATATTTCGAACGATGCGCAGCACCTTTGCACCCATGCCGGTTACAGCGTCGTTTTCGTCATCGGTCGAAGACAATCTCAGAAGGCCCTTTCGCGGCGCGGTTGGACCAGGGAAACGGCCGGTCGCGCAGAGATCAAAAGGCCCGAACGACAGGGGTGTTCCCTTTCGGAAGCGTGCACTTCGAAGTGTCGCTACGAAGATCAACATCTTTTGCTATTTTCGGACCTTTCCTAGCACCGCAAGAACCGGCTTTCGTGGCGTTCACAATCACATCTCTGAAAGGAAATACTTTTAAGTCTCGCTTGCGACCCAGAGAATGACCCGCCGCCTCATTCGGATCACGCGGATTTGTCGGAACTCCAGTTCACCGGGATGAGCAGTTGGGTGACGCCATTGGCCTCCGCTTCCTCGAACCGTCCGGCGCGGATATTGACTTGGATGGGAAGAAGGAGCTTTGAAACCGACAGGCCCGCACCGCGTTCCTCGCGCATGGCGACGAATTCGTCTTCGCTTATACCTTCTGTTCGCTGACCGTGGTCTCTTAGCGATACTCTTCGCGTCCGGGTGCCTTGAAACCTGACCGACGCGTTGGCAAGCTGGTGAAAACAAAGCCGAGGGAGCGTAGCGATGTCGAATGACGCTAAGGTGAAAGCCGTTCTGGCCGCCAATTTCAGCGAAGAATGTGGCGACACTAGCGCGGATGCGAAGAAAGCCGCTGCCAATGCGCTTCAGGCGCTTGAAGATGAGGGCTTTATCGTAGCTCGCGATCCTGAGAACGGCTCGGACATTCCGGCGCGTGTCATACCTTTCCAGCAAAATTCGGAAACTCGACTCGATTGAACTCGAATTTACGACGATGCTGAAGTTGTTGGTGTGTTCGGCACCTCGGAAGGCGCGGTCCTCGGCGCCCAGTTGGTTGCGAAGCTGACACAGACGGGCGAGCGCCTGCCAGCGGCCCTCGGATTTTTTGCGGGAAGCGCAGACATGACGCGCATGGGGGACTCGGAAGGATGGCTGCCCGTCTCCACCGGCCCCCTAGCCCGCGAAACAGAGTTCGGCGTCCCTCTCGACGATCCGGTACTTTCGCCCATATTCTCTGACCTTAGCCGGTTTCCACCTACGTTGCTCATCACCAGCACACGCGATTTCGCGCTGAGTGCCACGTCCAAATTTGGCCGTGTGCTTTTAGATCATGGCGTGGACGCGCGGCTGGTCGTATTCGATGGATTACCGCATGCGTTCTGGGCTTACATGCCGGGCATCCCCGAAACCGACGCTGCAAACGCTTTGATTGCATCATTTCTGAAGCAGAAGGTTTCACCGGTTAAATAACAGTCTTTACGGGTCCGGTCAGCCAAGCCAAATCTTAAAGAAGGGAGCAATCCTCGAACCTGAACTCTCGAAGTCATTAAAGAGCGTAACATCGGCATATCAGAATGATCCGCTAACAGCGGAAAGGTCAATTCTGCCTCTTTTCGCCCGTCTGCTACGCGCCCTCATAGTGGCCGTTCGGCACACGTAAAGACGACGTCAAGGACAGACGCGGACTTCAAGTTGAGGTCAATCGTGAGCCGGCGCCAATCGTCCACGTAAACGCCCAACGGTCACGATGAAACTGACGTCGATAAGGCTCCCACTGGAGTGGTTACGTCCCCATTGCGAACCAACTGCCGGGTGTAGAACCATCCGATCCCGATGAGGCAGATGCCCAAGGCGAAGAAGGAGGCGATGCGCGCCAGTCCTTCGAGCCCTGCAGCGTCGAAGAAAAACACCTTGAGCACCGCGCCGAGCATCAGCACCAGCGACCCTATCCGCCAGCTGCGTTGCCCCACCCACGCGCCCCAACCAAGGAAGCCGAGCGCAACCGCGATAGCGAGGATCGAGCGGAGCAGGTCCTCCTGCTGTCCGACTGGCGGATCGAGCAATGTCGTGCCCGCGAAGATCTGGCGCAATTCGGACAGGGCCAACAGGCCAATCAGCACCATCACCGCCCCGTCGAATGCGGTACGCAAGCGCAGCCAGTCGCCGTCGAGACCCCGGCACAGCCACAGGACCAGTGCGATCGCGATCCCGTAGGCCGGGAGCAGCAGGTTCGCGAGCGGCCAGCCGCCGACAGTCTGATCGCTCCAGAGCGGATTGTGCAAGAGGAGAGTGAACAGCGCGAAGTGGGTGAGGGCACCGATGCCGAGCCATCGGGCTGCGTCCACTTGTCCTGCAAAGCGCTGCGGAAGGCTCGCGCAGCCGATGGCAAGAAGCGCAAGCAACGCTTGCCACGTCGTGCGTTCGGCAAGGCCCATCTCGGCAAAGCGCGCAAGATCGCCGATGCCGAACACCTGCTTGAAAGCGGTATGCGCTACTATCGCAACAGGTGCGAAGGCGATGGCCCAGCCGGGTTTGCGATAGCGCACGAAGACCTTGCCGCCCAGCAGCATTGCCCCAACCAGCGCAACGGCGAGCGGAGCGACGTAGCGGAGCATCTCTGCCAGCGGCGGCAAATCGGCCAGCAGGAAGGGGTCGCCGCCAAGAGCTTCGAACCCTGCCGCGCTCCATTCCAGCAGCGGCGCGGCAGCCCAGCACGCGGCGATCAGCAGAAGCGTGTTGAGAAGCGTGCCGAACTGCACCATGCGCCAGGCAATGCCGAGCACGCCGATGGCAATGGTGGGAGTTATCCAGTCCGCGGGAAGCAGCATCGCAATAGTGCCATAGCCCAGCACGGCGGAGACAAACTCGGCGATGCGGCGGGGCTGCTTGTCTCTTTCGAGCGCCAGCAACATGCCGAACGGCAGCGCAGCGGCAAGCCAGCGCAGCGCGAAGAACCACGCAGGCGCGTTCTCTCCGGCGCCCAGGAAGGCGCTGGCTTCGTCATAGTGGCTCGTCACCAGCAGCAAGACCAGTCCGGAAAGGGCGATGGCCCATTGCAGCATGCGTGCTGCGGGTTCGGTAAAGCGGCTGCGCACCAATACAAAGGCGGGAACGGCCAGCATGGCCGTCACCAGTGGAGCGCTGGTTTCGGGCACGGCCAGCGATCCGCCAAGCTGGGCCAGCACGAAGGCGGAACTAAGCGCAACGGCCGGTTCTGGTGCGAACTTCTCGTCGCGAGCGGGCCAGCGGCTCCATGCGGCTGACGCAGGCAGGATCGCCAGGGCCACCGCAGCCAGCGCCAGCAAGCTGCTTCGGTCATAGATCACCTCGACCCCGAACTGCACGCAGGAGGCGGCGATGAGACCAATGGGGAAGAAGGAAAGCTGCCCTCAGTCGATGGAGCGCGCGTTGCCTCGCAGGATGTGGAGTAGCGGCATCGCAGCAAAAACCAGCACCGTCGCAGCGGCAATAGCGGCGTACCAATCGGTGGCGGGGTCGGGCCATGCGGCCAACAGGCATACGCCCAGCGCGGCAGCCACGGCGCTGGCTTCTCGCAGCCGGTCCCACTTCATGCCCAGCACCGCGATGGCGGCGCCCAGCAGCAGGTAGCAGCCCCAGGCGAGCAGGCTGTAACCGGACTGGTCCACCAGCGTGGCAATCTGCAAGGTGGCAAGGCCCGCAGCCGCGATGCGACCGATTTGCCCGAGCAGCCCCACGCCCATCATGGATGGCAGCAGCGCGCCGATCACCACCAGATATCCGCCAACGGCCAGCACACCGGCATCGTCCAGCGGCCTTGAGACGAGCATCAGCACGCCCCAGCCAAGGCCCAGCGCCAGTGGGGCAAGGCCAAGCCAGGGGCGGTTCTGGCGCTGGCCGGTTGCCGTCAGCCCGCCCGTTACCAGTGCCAGGTATGTCGCCAGAAGCGGCGGGTTGGGATCGGTGCTGCCTGCCAGCGCCGGTGCGGCAAATCCGCCGACGAGGCCCAGAACAGCGCTGGGCAGGCCGAAACGGAAGGAAAGCACGATGGCGAGGGCCGTCACGCCTGCCAGACCCGCAAAGGCGAAGGCCGGGGTAATCAGGCCGTAATGCGTGCCGGCAAGATAGAAACTGGCGTAGAGCGTCGCGAGCCCGGCGCCCGCCAACGCCTGTCGCACACGCTCGTCACTGACCCTGCTTTCGAAGCGATGGGCCAGTTCCGCCGCTGCGAGCAGCGCGGAGCCGAAAAGAAAGCCGAGGCCGACGCGTACATATTCGTTGAGCAAGCCGGTCTCGATCGACCAGCGCACGAGGAAAAAGCCCGCGACAGCAAGCGCGATCCCGCCGCCCCAGATCGGCAGCAGGCGACCGAAGATTTCCTCGAAATCGAAGTTGGGCCGCCAGCGAAAGCCCCTCTCCTCGACCGGTGGTTCGAAGTCCTCATAAATGGGTTCGGCGTGGATCGGCGCAGGCGCCGGGGCAGGCCTGGGCGGTGCAGGAAGCGGAGGGGGCGGCGCCTGCTCGAGTTCGGGTTCGAACGGCGCGGTGCGGCGTGGTTCCGCTACCTCGCTGCCCGTTTCGCGCCATTCGAGGGGATGGCCATGCGATGTGCCCTCCAGTTCCGCTACCCGGCGTTCGAGCGCATCCGTGCGCTTCCACAACCAGGCCAGCGCACCAGCAATCGTCAACAGCAGCAGGAATTCCATCGCAGCATCCTATCGGTATCCGTCTGTCGCCAGCTAACGTAGAACTTACCACTGTTCAATTAAAAAATTAGACAGCGTTCAGTTTTATGGTATCATCATTCCATGGGACGCCGTTCGGATCACACGCGTGAGGAGCTTCGTGCGCTGCTGATTTCGCGCGGCCACGCGCTGATGGCAGAGCAGGGGCTGGCGAAATTCTCGGGCCGCGAAGTGGCCAAGCGCGCGGGCTATTCAGTCGGCACCATATACAACGTGTTCGGATCACTCGACGGGCTGATCGCCACGATCAACTCCCACACTTTTTCCCTGTGGGCTGATCATTTGCATAAGCGGCTCGATGCCGCAGGCGAAGACCGGATCAAGGCGTTGGTCGAAGGCTACTTCGATTTCGCCCTCGAACATCCGAACCTGTGGTCGGCGATCTACGAACACCGCTTGGCAGAGGGTGAAGAACTACCTGAGAGAGAGCAAGGCCAGCGCGCGGCGTTGACGGCCATCGTCGAGCAAGAAGTGCGCGCCGCATTGTCCGATCCTGACATGCCGGGCGCCGCACGCTTCGCCCGCTCGCTTATTGCCACGGTGCACGGCCATTGCAGCTATGTCGTAAGCGGGACGTTCGCCTTGCTTGACGAGCCTGACCCGGTCGGTAGTGCGCTCGCTAGAGTGCGTGAAAGCATTGCGGCCCAACGCGTCGAATTGGCTGTTACTTCGTCATTCAACTGAGCCGCCGCTGTCTGGCACAGAAGCGGGCGAATGTCCGCGATGGGGTCGTTAGCTGACAGGCAGCTTTTCCACAAAAGGGTCCAATAGCGGTGAGTCCGACAACGGCCCACTTCCGGCCATTCCGTCACCTTTCCACAGCATATACCTGTGAGAGTGTAGGCATATACAACCTGATCATATTTACTCGACCGCGTATTGTAAAATGATCAACATAGTCTGCTCTTTATCTCTCAGCCGATCTTTATTGTGAATTCATACGTGGGCAACTCGATTTCAATTACGAGGCAATCTCTCTCAGCGCGTACCTTTGTGATGGTCGCTTCGAATTCCAACCCTTCAATCTGCAGGATGGTGTTTAGCGGGCGACCGACACAGGACGAAAGGGTTGTCGCAGGCAGGTTAGAAGGGTGCGAAAGTATGACCCTGGGGCCATCTATCCAGCACCGCCCTTTGCGCATTTCAAGCGAACATTCGAGTGTTCCTTTCGACCAATAGAACCGCCCTGCATGAAACGGGAGAGAGCCATCGACCGAGGTGAAAGGGTGATCACCATTCTCATCGAGGAGAAACGGCAGATCGTCCGGGCTGATGTCAGCGAGCTCAAGGACGTGGGCTGCGAGGCCTGTGATCTTCGTCCGATAGGATCCCAATTTGTCAACTGTCAGGGCCGCGACGTTGCGATCATGTTCGCGAAGATCGAAATCAATCGCCTCGATCAACTCTTGGATATCGGAAGCAATCCGCTTCGATCGGATTGTCGAGAAATCGTGATTGAGCCGAAGAAACTCGGCATGAAGCAACAGACCGTCATGCGTTCCTGCCATAAAGTCCAGACATTGGAATGAGGCCTCTGGCCTGTTGGAAAACCGTGGCAGAAGATCGCTGTAGGTATCGACCCAGATCTGATCGTACATCTCCGCGTCCGCAAGCATCAGCCCGACAAATCTGGCCAACCTCGCCTCGATCGCGCGCTCATCCGGAAGGGATTGGGAATCGATCGGAATGAGGAGCCTAGGTCCCGAACCTGCCAGCTGGCAGTCGAGCACACGTACGGCGATATTGGTGAACCCGTGACCGCTTGCTAATTCAATCGGAAAGCTCTGTTCGAGGCCCATCCGACGCAATACCCTGCAGAATACTCGCTCATGCCTTTGAGCGTTTGCCCTAACCGTAAGACTGTCCATCTGATCGTTCGCAAACACGATCTTTTGGACACGGCTCGTATGCATCGATCTGCGTGAGTTGGACATAATGAACACCTCTACCGGCAAGAAGTTACAGCCGGTTATAGGATGCTCGCAACAGGGGGCCCAAGCGGATGGCAAAGTCGAGCCGATGTCAGCTTCGCGCCCCAATCTCAGTCATTGGGGTAGTAGCGCGTGGCTCCCGAAAGCGGTCGTGGCCGATATGCCCTAGTGCTGTCGCCTTCAAACTTTTCGGTCAGGCCATGAATGTCCAAAGTGGCGTAGGAAGCCACCTTGGAGCGTGATTTCATGACGAGGTTACTCTAGAGGCTTGTAACGGAGAAGGTTCGGCACCATCTAGATTCCATCGTAGTGGCTTCGTTTTCCGTGAGCGCCCGCGGCTGAGAGACTCTGGGCTCCCGCTTACAGCTGGGAGCATCTCATGCCTCAACCCACTATCAATAGCGCTACAGTCGCCCAGGATGACTGGGAAAGTGAAGGTGGCAGTCTGCCCACCGACGAACTGGCCGAGCGGCTCGGCGTCACTC
The DNA here is from genome assembly GCA_009993635.1 of Erythrobacter sp. GTDB lineage: Bacteria > Pseudomonadota > Alphaproteobacteria > Sphingomonadales > Sphingomonadaceae > Alteriqipengyuania. The sequence continues at coordinate 7,044 of JAACTC010000003.1, forward strand.
GCCATATGACTGAGAGCTACTCCGTCGGCGGCTTTCGCTACACCAGTCTGACCGACGCGATCGCTCAGGCGCGCCGGATGGTCAAGATCGGGCGCGAACTAGAATGAACGCGCACCTCAATCCAAACCTCGACTACAGCGGCCTTTTCGATCCGGTCGCCGTTACACCTGTGAACCTAGGTTTCTGATCAGGTGGGCGCTACTGTGAACTGGTCTCTAGGAGTATCGATCGCCGAAGGCAGGCCTACCTCGCCCGCTACCCATTGGCGTCGGCGAAGGAACGCCGTGCCACTGCCTACTGATCAAATGGCGAGGCAAGGCAGCGTTAGCGGACTAGCTTTTCAAGTTTTAGGCAAAGAAGCGGCCATCGCGTTCTTGAATGCTGAACATGCCGGGCTTGGCGGGCGTCCTCTCGCGCTTGCCACACAAAGCCCAGAGGGTGATGCATTGATGAGGGCGGAGCTGGAGCGGCTCGCCCCCCCCCCCCACCCCCC
>JAACTC010000003.1:7555-11445 GCA_009993635.1 Erythrobacter sp.
AGCAATGGCTAAGGGCCGGAGAAAATCCATTATAGAAATTCGGAAACCTAAAGCGGAAAAATCGAAGACTAACGCTTCGCAGCCCAGTCAGAAGCTAGGCGCCGTCAACGGGTTAGAGACCATCCGCAACCCTTAAGTCTCGCGATACGAGCCAAAGTTCGGAGATACGAATGCCTATAAGGACGTCCCGAACCCAAGTGACCTTTAAGGCGCCGTTCTCGCTTCCCGAACTCGACGGATTGCGGCCTGCGGGAAAATATGACGTCGATACCGATGAAGAGTGCATCGAGGGCAACCGGCACACGGTTTACCTGCGCGTGGCGACGATTCTCCACGTTCATTCGCTCGGCTCTAAGCGGTTCGTGACAATCGACCCAGCAGGTCTCGAAGCGGCGTTGGAGCGTGACGCTGAAACCGTCCACCTTGGGCACTAAGCCCGCCCCTCAACGGAGATTGCCTCATGCCGAACGTTAAAATTGTGCAAGGCACCGCAGAGCAGTTTTCGATCATCTACAACGCAGATTGGCCTACGATCCCGCGGATCGGAGAATTTATCACATACCCAGGTGCCGGCGATGCGTTGGTCGAGTGGGAAGTGACTCGCGTTTCGTTTGTCGCCGACCGGGAGCAAAATCTCGCGGGGGCGTTGGTCTGGGTCGAACCATCAGTTGTGCGTCCGCCGCGACAGACCTTCCAAGCGATGGGGTTCGACATATCGTGAGGTCGATGGCGCCAACAGTCTAGGGATTTCCTCGGACGCTTCTGGGAAACGTCAACGATTTGCCGCAATCGTGTCGTCAACTGCCCGTCCACTCGTGGCTCATCGCTAGCACGGTGAAAGCGCCTTCAGATGAATGGCTTTAGCCGAACGTCGGCTTTGGTCCAGCAGACCCATTTTGGCGCTCACATTCCGCGAACAGGATATATCTCGCCAGAATTTGCACCATCGCTCTTTGCCAGATGAAGTCCGGCTTCGGCTCGGCTTAAGTCATCATACTCAAGGATCACCATGCTTCTGCCGCAGTCGCGGATGCCGTCCGCCCTTAGTCGATCCCAAAGCCTCTTTGCCGTCATTTCCGGGATATGAATTTCGAATTGACGCATCGTTGCTATGCCTTCGGAAAGACTTGTTTAAAACCATTAGGTATTCGATCTATTTTTTTGGCAATGTTGCAAGATAAAATCCCTCGCGTTCGATCGAGACGATAATCTCCGCTGGCTCAGCATTAAACCTCTGCCTTCTACCAATGACGACTTCAGTTAAGCCGTCGGCCTTCCATACCGAACCGATGTCGGGAAGTATTGCCCCGGAACGGTCATCGGTGATAGCCACAGCAGGTCCGTCCGATTGGTGATACCGATAATACGGCATAGCTCCTTTATCTCTTTAGAAGATGCGCTTGGAAGATCGGAATAGAGCGATCTATCCCCTTTTCCATTCGTTTGCCTTAGTCTGAAGTCAGGCGCTGCGGCGATAAAAGTAAAAACCTTAACCGGCCTCGTCTGGCGGAAGACGTTCGTCATGAGGCCATCCTAGATCTGAAAGGCCATTCGCTTTTCGCCATTTCGCAATCCGATTTGCGCGCACCCCCATCGCTTCGAAGGCTTCCTTGCGCTCTTCAGCGGACCCAGAGCGGTCTACTTTCATGGCAGCAAGCTGGTGATCGACGAGAAATTGATTCATCGGCATCGCGGGATTCCTGGTAAGGCAGAAAGGAAGAGCCGGGGAGTTGATCCCCGACTCTGCGGTCGGCGTTAGCCCTGTTGGGCGCTGGCCTGTTCCTTGTGGCTCTGGCCATCACCCTGCTGATGCTGGAGGTTCACGGCGCTTTTCTTGCCGCCGTCGACCTCGCTGGTGTCGTAGCTGAAACGCTGATCGACTTTCGGCATCTGACCTTCCTGCTGGAGGTCTTCCTTCTTGAAACGAAGCGCGTCGCCACCCTTCTCGGGGGTGATCGAGCCAGCGCCCAAGCTGCTGTCGTAGCTCTTGATTTTGCCATAATGCGTCATGTGTCATTCCTTCGAACGTGTGCAGCGCGCCAGAATTGACACGGCTGCGACTAGGAGGCGAACTGAAGGAAAGAGCTTCCGGTAGTGGAAGCGGTGACCGTCGATTGCGACTGGTAGCTGAGTTATAGATGGCTACGGTGACCCCAAATACAACCGCACTAGGTAGTAATTTGTCGCGTTAGACGAATGTCGACAACCGGTGGGTTGGCGGAATGTCGGCTTTGCCATGTCCCCGCGCTGAAAGCGGTCTATCAGCAACCGGCGCTCCATCACCCGAAAGTCGACGGTCAGCAAACGGCCCAGATTCCGCCGGCTAAGCATCATGCTGCCGCCGGCAGGTTTCAGGGTTCCAGATTCACGCCTCCATGACTGGGATGGGGTGGTAAGCTGCCTTGAGAAGCGAGAACGGAAATATGTTGCCTAAAGCCATTATCGGAAAACTTCACTGAGACGCTAATGCTTCGATGTCCTCAGCTACGGGGTCCGACCTTCGACGATCTTTTCGTAATTTTCGAATTGCAGGCCCGCATAACCGAGGATTTGCTTTACCGCGTAGTAACCTTGTAACCGGTATCGGGCCGGAATGAGCACCGGTCATCGAACATCGCGGGTTCCGCTTCTAAGCCAGCTTGTGGTCACATTGAGCGCGTTCGGGTTGATTGCTTTTTGGCCTTCTCAAAGTGGAAAGGTTCTCATCGTGCCTCTGCCCGGCGCCGGCGACATCGATCTGCTGACCGCCATGGCACAGGACGGCATCCGCCTGATCGGCTCTGGTCCTGTCCGTGGCTCATTGGTCGTCGAGGGCGATCGGGCCGTAGTGTCCCGGCGGCTTGAAGGGATTCCCTCGTTCCTGGTGGCTGCCCCGCCATCGGGCTGTTCCGTGTCTGGAGATTTGACATGACCGAGCTTGATCGGCTGCGCGCACGCGGCATTCTGATCCTCGTGCTTGCGGCGTGGTGCGGCGCGCTCTGGCTCGTCGGGATGGCGCTCTATTTGCAGACTGGCAAAACCACGCTCACGGCGGGGCTCGTCCTGGCCACGAATATTGCTCCAACCTGGTTGGCCGTCAGGGGGCGCTTCGATCAGACTGCCCGCCTCACCTGCGCGACGCTTGCCGCAGTCTTTCCGGCCATTGGCGTCTATCTTCTGGCAGGGCACGGTTGGCAGATCGACGGGCACATGTATTTCTTCGTCGCCTTGGCAGCGCTGACCGTCCTGTGCGACTGGCGCCCGATCGCCTTGGCGTCCGCCCTTATCGCCTTGCACCATCTCGCACTCGATTTCATCGCGCCGACTTGGGTCTTTTCGGGTTCAGGCACGTTCCTGCGCGTCATGGTCCACGCCGTGGCGGTGGGTCTCCAGTTCGCTGTCCTAGCCTACATCACCGAGCGGTTGCGCCGCCTTACAGATAGGCAGGAAAATGCACGGCAGCTCGCCGACCTTTTGGCGAGCGAAGCGCAGGACGATCGCGCGAAACTTGAACGCGCGCTTCAGGATCTCCGCGAAGCGCAGGCCCGCGAGAACGCCGAACGCGACAGGCGCCTCGCGAACGAAGCAGCGTCGGAGGAGCGACGCCGAGCCGACATGCACGTCATCGCCGATCAGTTCGAACAGAGCGTGATCGCCATCGTCAATCTGGTGGGCCGCGCCTCTGGTGATCTGTCCGACGCTGCGCGCGAGCTTCGCACGACCGCCAATCGGACAAGCGTGATAACCCGGGAAACCGCCCTGCACGCCAACAGCTCTTCCGATGTCGCCCGCAACCTCGCTGAACACGCAAACGAGCTATCCTCGTCGATTTCGACGATCGCGTCGGCTGTCTCGCAGCAGGTCCTGCTGAGCGAAAACGCCAACGAGACCGCTGGCGCCGCGCATGGCTC
>JAACTC010000016.1 GCA_009993635.1 Erythrobacter sp.
TGGAGCATGGATAGCAGGCAGTTGATGCGCGCGGCCCAGGAGGTGTTCGCGGACAGTTTCGTGTCGGTGGTGATGCCCACGTATAACCACGCGCCGTTTCTGCCGGAGGCGCTGGCGAGCGTGCTCGGGCAAAGCCATCGCAACCTCCAGGTTATCGTGGTGGACGATGGCTCGACGGATGAGACGGCGCACCTCCTGAAGGCGATTTGCGACCCGCGGGTGGAAGTCGTCCGCCACCGGGGGAACCGCGGTCTGCCGGCGGCGCTCAACACGGGCTTTGGTCGAATCCGGGGCCGGTTCGCCACCTGGACGAGCTCCGACAACCTCATGCGGCCGCACTGCATTGCCGAGCTGCTGCGCTCGCTTCGACAGGATCCTCAAGCCGGGTTGGCCCATGGCAACTACCGGTACTTCGGGACGCAAGAGGGCATCGGCGACACGTCTGAAGTGACGCCCAAGTCCATGTACTACCTCGGACGCGCCATCGGCCCCGCCTTCCTGTTGCGAACGGCGCTGCTTGCTCACCTGCCCGAACCGCCGTTCGACGAGACGCTGCAGGGCATTGAGGACACCGCGTTCGCGCTGGAGTTGAGGCGCCTCGCGCGGTTCGCCCACGTGGCCCAGGTGCTGTACGACTATCGCTACCACGCGCTGCAGATCACAGAGGGGATCGCGCACGCGGAGGGCTACCGGCCGCTGGTTCAGCGGATGCAGGACCGGTACGACAAGCGACATCGGCCCGCGTGGCAGATATCGGAGTCAGTCCAGGCTGGCGGGGCGTTGCGGGTGCTGTACGTGTATCCCCACTGCTGTCACGGCGGCGTCGAAGTCGTGCTGCTCAACCGGGTCCGCGCCTTGCAGTCCCTCGGCATCCACAGCGAAGTGTGCTTTGGCCAGGATGTGGGCGGCGCGCGGATGTTCGCGGGAGTGTGCCCCTGCCACGTACTCTCCCAGCCGGAAGGGCCCCTCGCTGTCGGCGAGCTCTCGAAGCTGGTTCGCGACCGCCGCTACGAGGTGGTCACCCTCATCTCGTACCCGCTGGCGTACCAGGCGCTGGCAGACGCCGGCTTCCAGGGCGCCCTCGTGTGCGAATGTCACGGCAACCTTCAGCTTACCGATGTACCTGGGGCGCAGACGGCTGACTTGGTCATTGCAGTCAGCACTCGCCTGCGCACCGCTTGCCGGCGGTGCGGGATCCGGGTGCCCGTGAGGGCCCTTGGCAACGCCGTCGACATCGAGCGCTTCGGTGGCGGAGGCCCGGAGGCGGGCCGTCACGACTCGCGATTTGCGGTATCGCCGAAGGAGCGCGTTGTGGCCTTCACGGGGCGGCTGGGTGAGTGAATCCACGGGGACGGGTGCTCGCCCTCGGATCGGCCAACTTCTACCGGCTGCAGTTAGGCAACCGCAACCTAATACTACAACCGTACTTAGCGCGAATGTGCTCGGCGAGGGTCTCCTGACCCCGCCGCTCCCCGGACCGACAGGTCTCCTCGAATCCCGTG
>JAACTC010000001.1 GCA_009993635.1 Erythrobacter sp.
CATCCGCTTCGCGCCAAAACTCGTTCATTGGGCCTGCTCGGATGAGAGCCCGAAACCTGTCGCTCGTTTCAGCCAAGTCCGCGGCAGCTTTGCGCCCCAATATCGGTCATTCGTAGCTGCGACCCTTATTCCCAAAAGCTGCCATTGCTTGCTGAGTGGGACTAAGTTCGGAGGCGACGGTGACTGCAAGCTCAGGAATGCGGCTTATTCAAGATCGATCCGTCAATTTTGGCGTCTAGATCAATCGGGATCGTCGCCAACACACCGGGACCCGATTCAAAGGCTGCAGGTCCGGCATCCTCTACCAGCTTAGCGACAGTGGCATCGCGTGCCTGGAGAAGGTGTTCGAGCTCATCGCGATAAAGCGCCACCATGGCGGTCAGTAGCCGATTGACTAGCGGGTCTTCTCCGGTGCGATTGACATCGTAACGAGCTAGGTGCGCGGTCACGACTTCAGCTGGATAGAAAAATTCATCAGTCACCCAACGGTTAGTGGCAAACCAGCTGATAGGAATGCCTGAGTGGTCAATCGACATCCCAGCAATATGGGTAACATGCGCTGGCGCTTCCTCACCAGCAGCCGGCGCCACCACGAAGGCTTCGGGATTATCTAGCTGGGTGCGATGCAGAAACAAATGGAAATGGCCGTGCTCTCTAGCATCGCGATCATCCGGTGCATGAGCATGGTAATACCAACGCGACCGTGTGACTTCGTCGCGCGCATCAGCCTCCGGATAATGCTCCCAAAAAGATACCTTGTCCGCGGGAACAACTCGCGCCATCAATGGTCTGCCTGCGCTCGCCATTGCGGTGATGGTTTCAACGACAGTCTGGGCAGCTTGGTGCTGATCGGTCACATTTGCGCTCATCAAAAATGAGCCTGGCATGCGCCAAAACATCTCGCCAGGCTTGCACTTCTTTCAAACTTTACGTGTTCAACCCGGCTTCGCGGCACACGGCTTGGCCCCACAACCGGAGGCAGCGCAAGGTTTTGTCGCACAGACAGCTGCTGCACATGGCTTTGCTTTACAACCGGCACCAGCAGAGCTTTCGGCCATTTCGTCAGCCGTAGCCGAACAAGAGGCGGCGTTGCAGTAGCCCTCTCCGCATGCCCCGGTAGCAAGTGTCATACCACCCATGATAGCGAGAAGGCTGGTCAGTTTTGCTGGTTTCATTGGTTTTCCCTTGTCTGGAATTCGGTGCGCCGAATGGTTGCCTTGTCCGCCTCACACCATCGGCGAGCCATACTAATAATTCGCTCCGCGATAGGCGGTGGTTACAGACGGTCAAAAAATCTTCTACACCTTGGTGAAGGGGGGTGGACAGATTGTGCTGCGCGTAAATTGGTAGAACCTCCGGTGGACCGCTGTCCTATCTCAGCCGCACCAGGTGGTCCGAATGAATGTCACTTGTGATGAGAGCATCCTAAAAATAGAGCAGACGTGCAAGCTCAGGGAGCATTCTGAATTTTCGTTCGATCTTGTAACTTCCTGCGCTCCGATATCGAACCAGTTGTAAGACGCTATGCATAGAGCACAATGACGAGCAAGAACCCCTTCGACATGCAGGAATACCCTTCGAGGGGCGCTCTGGCGTGGGTTCTTGTAGTGCTGGGACAAGTATCTTCTGCACAGGACGAATCTCTGGCCAGCATGGACCAGTTATGAAAGCAGACGAGGCCTCGCTGTCCAGACTTATGGTGATGGCACAGGCGGGCAACCGGCAGGCCTACACGACACTGCTGTCCGAATGCGGGCACTGGCTCCGGTCCTACTATACGCGTCGTGTGCCGCCAGCAGTTCTCGAAGATCTGGTGCAAGAGACACTTTTGGCGCTTCATCAGAAGCTCGCCACTTGGGACAGTTCGAGAGCATTCCTCCCCTGGTTGGCAGCCATCGCACGCTATCGTTGGGTGGATCAGTTACGGCGAATTTATCGGCGTCAGGAAGATGAATTACCCGAAACGCTCACTAGTCCGGATGAAGAAGGCGCGGTTTCCGCCCGTATCAGTCTGGAGAGCCTGTTCTCGCGGCTGCCAGCTCAACAGGCCAAAGCGATCGAGCTGGTCAAAATCGAAGGGCTCTCGGTGAAAGAGGCATCAGGTCTTACCGGACAGAGCGAATCCCTTATCAAAGTCAACGTTCATCGGGGAATTCGCAAAATGGCAACGATGATCGAGAAGGCATAACAGCAGTATGGCACGAAGCACCGATAATTTGATTGCCGAATTGGTAGATGGCTTGGGGCCAGTCCGTCCTCTGCGCCTGGCCCACGGCGTAGCATTCGTGTTGGGAGCTCTGGTTTTTACAATTGCTGCCGTCGCTTTGGTCGCCGGCATTCGCCCTGATGTCGAGTCTGCGCTAGCGGAGCCGGTCTTTTTACTAGCGACCGGTTTGTTTCTAATTTTGGGTCTGGCGGCGTCCGCGACAGTTGTGATGATGGGACGCCCGCAAGTGGGTAACAATCATTCGGGTTGGGTATGGGCTGCTGCAATGGTGGGGCTGCTTCCCGCCGCCGCCGCCGCCGTCCTGATCGGAGATAATGCGGCTGCGACCAATAGCACATCGACCCAAGGTTTTGGCTGCCTATTGGCCGCCAGTGGATCGGGATTGCTCTCGTTCGCCGTGCTGACTTGGTGGTTGCGGCGCGGTGCTCCGACGTCGCCGGAAAGCGCTGGGTTGATTATCGGTATAGCTGCCGGCAGTTTCGGAATTTTCGCCTATTCGTTCCATTGCACGGCAATAGACATCGTCCACATCGGTCTGTGGCATAGCACGGCTGTGTTGGTGTCCGCGATCATTGGTAGGCTTGCCGTGCCTCGCTTGATCCGCTGGTGAGCAATAGTCCACCGGCGCGAAAGATTATTCTCCCGAACGTGTAACCTTCGGGCCCTCCTCGTCGAACCGGTCAGGGAAGGGAGAAAAGACCTATGTTTAGAATTAGATTTGTGCCGGTGGTCACGCTTGCCGCCACTCTTGCACTTGCGGCCTGCGCCAGCGAAGCCTCGCCCCCACAGGCGGAATCTCAGCAGGCTGAGCTTGCTGAGAAGGCCCAGATTTCTGCTGCCGAGTGGATCGAATACGAGGCCGACACCTTCGCTCGCGCTCAGGAAGATGGGCAGACCATCCTAGTGGACGTAAATGCCACGTGGTGCTCCACGTGTAAGGCACAGGCTCCTATACTCGACGACTTGCGCGACGAGCCCGAGATGGGCGATGTGGTATTCATGAAGCTCGATTTCGATACCGAGAAGGGTTTTCTCGAAGAGCATCGCATACCGCGCCAATCGACAATCGTCGTGTTTCAGGGCGAGCAGGAAACTGCACGCTCCATTGCAGAAACCGATCCTGACAAGCTGCGCTCGGCGATCCTTGCCGGGGTGTGACTCCCATCTGACCTAAAGGGCTCCCCATGGGCGGCGAATTTGCCCTGGCCTTCGTGGCTGGGCTGGTAACCATTCTTAATCCCTGCGTGTTGCCACTGATTCCGATCCTGGTGGCATCCTCGCTGGGCAAGCATCGGTATGGCCCGCTGGCTTTGGCGGCGGGCCTTGGCTTGTCCTTCACCGTCTTCGGCTTCATTGTCATTGCATTCGGCTTCCAGCTCGGCATCGACGAGCGCGGGATCAGGATGTTTGCCGGTGGATTGTTGCTGGCTGCTGGGTTCGTGCTCCTTGTGCCCAAGCTCCAGGAATGGCTCACTGCGCTCGCGGCCCCGATTACGAACCGTGCAAACGAGATGCTCGGTAAGGTCAGCGGCGATGGGCTTGGCGGACAATTCCTCGTAGGGTTGGTGCTCGGCCTTGTCTGGACGCCGTGTGTCGGCCCCACTCTCGGCGCAGCCATTGCCGCAGCAAGTCAGGGCGAAAATCTTTTTCAGGCCTTCATGGTCTTCCTCGTCTTCGCGATTGGTGTGGGCATATCGATCGTCTTGTTTGCCTATGCCTCGCGCAAGGCCGTCGGTTGGAATGCCAAGCGTCTCCAATCGGTGGCCCGTTACGCCAAACCGGTATTCGGGATCGTTCTCGCTCTTGTCGGACTGCTGGTGTTGACCGGTCTGGACAAGCAGCTTGAAGCCGCCATCCTTGGCATGCTGCCGGATTGGCTTGTTGTCTTCACAACGCGATTCTGACCTGCTGGCTGCAGAACACAGGAAGAGGAAGTCCGATGCCCGTATTCCCGTCGCTGGAAGGCGAGCCTACACTCGACATGGTCTTCAGGCGATTTCCGCACACAGTCGCGCCGCTGCTGGAGTATCATGACCGATTGCTGCGGGACCGCTCGCCACTGACCGTAGCCGAGCGCGAACTGATTGCTGCTTATGTCTCGGGTATCAATTCGTGCACTTTTTGCCATGGCGCGCACGTGGTCGCCGCCAGCGCTTATGGCATCGATCCTGACGTGTTCGAAGGTCTGATGTCCGATCTGGAAACCAGCACTGTCGACGATAAGTTGAAACCGCTCTTGGCCTATGTCGGCAAGCTAACCCGCACGCCGGCCATGATGACGCAAACCGATGCGGACCGGGTCTATGCCGCTGGTTGGGAAGAGCAAGCGCTGTTCGATGCGGTAAGTGTGTGCGCCTTGTTCAATTTCATGAACCGGATCGTGGAAGGCTCAGGGATTAAATCAAACCCGCTCGAGGCTGATCAGGCGGAGCTAGACGCCAGGATGAAACGCATGGGCGGCAACACCGACGATCCGCACGTAGGTCCCCGCAGTTATACGCAGCTCGCCAATCTCTGGGGCATTCGGGACGACGGATGACTCCCGATTTATGACCCTCGTGCCGAGTTTTGGCTTAATTGGCCAAGCGCAGCGAGGGTGTAACCTGCGCCCTTGAGTGCGCGAAGGATATGATATGAAAGAAGATTCCCATTTCAAAGATTTCCAGCTTTCTGCGCTGTTCCTGAATTGCAGCCTCAAGCGCTCGGACCAGCAGTCACACACTCAGTTGCTCATGGACAACGCAATCGCGATCATGGAAGCGAATGGCGTTGCCACCGAGACAATCCGTCTAGCCGATCATGATGTTCCGCCAGGCGTCCAGCCCGACATGAGGGAGCACGGGTGGGACAGTGACGAATGGCCGGCCATTCAGGACAAGGTCCTGGCAGCCGATATCCTTGTGATCGGCACACCGATCTGGCTGGGCGACAAATCTTCCATCTGCACGCGCGCGATCGAGCGCCTCTATGGCTACAGTGGCGAGACCAACGATGAAGGCCAATATATCTATTACGGCCGGACCGCGGGATGTGTCGTCACCGGCAACGAGGATGGGATCAAACATTGCGCAATGAATGTGCTCTACTCCCTCCAGCACTTGGGATACGTCGTGCCTCCGCAGGCGGACGCTGGCTGGATCGGCGAGGCAGGGCCAGGCCCATCCTATGGCGATGAGGGCAAGGTCGGGTTCGACAACGAATTCACACGCCGAAACACGACCTTCATGGCGTGGAACCTGATGCACATGGCTGCGATGCTCAAGAAGAGCGGCGGCTACCCAACTCCGGGCAATCAACGGGACAAGTGGGACGCCGGAACGCATTTCGATCATCCCAATCCCGAATATCGCTAGCGACGTTCCTGCAGCGCTTCGCCTCCCCCCAATCAACCCCCAACTAAATTGGAATTCGTAATGTCCGACACCTATCAAATTGGCCTCTCACTGCGCACAGTGGAGGACTCTGACGAAGCCGTCAGCACGCCGCTCAAGCAGGCGCAAAAATCTATGGGCATGGTTCCGAACATGTATGCCGCAATGGCTAACCTCCCAGCGTTGCTGGCAACCTACAGCTTCGGTTACGACAAGTTTCGCAGCGAATCAGGTTTCAGCACGGTTGAGCAGGATGTCATTCTCCTGACCGTCAGCCGTGCCAACGAGTGCCATTACTGCGTTGCCGCCCACAGCACGCTTGCTGATATGTCGGGTGTGCCCAAGGACGCGACTGACGCAATCCGCGACGAGAGCACGATCACGGATCCGAAACTGAAGGCGCTGTCAGATTTCACCCGCGTGATGGTAGAAACACGCGGCAACCCCTCTTCTCATGATGCCCTCGCTTTTCTTGATGCGGGATATAGCGATGCGCATATCCTCGGCATCGTGCTCGCAATCAGCGTCAAAGTAATTTCGAACTACAGCAACCACCTGTTTCATACCGAAGTCGATGACGCGTTCGCGGGTAGAAACTGGGACGCGCCAACCTCCTGATTGTGATCCGCTTTCAGTCATGCCCCATGGCGTAAAAATTTGTCCGCTTTCCATAGGTCGATCGCTAGGATCGGACCTTCAGCTCCCGGCCAAAGAGCGGTATTTCCGGTTGGGGCGGAGCGGCCGTTCAGCAAAGCGCCCCTCTTCGGACATTAGGGGTATCTTCTACGCACCCCGAAAACTGACATCAGTGTCCTCTAAGCCGCAGGCGAATCCCTCCAATCAAGATGAAGTCCTCGAAGGGTGGCCAAGTGTCGACCGTCCACTCGCCACTCTTTGCGGACTCAGTAGGGAATCTCGTTTGATCTGGCGCACGTCCAGCAGGTTGCCGGCATTAATGAACAGGCTGACCTTGCCGATCGTCAACTCACCGAGGATAACCAGGTGGAAGCAGTCAGTGACCCCATACTGGCAGACAGACGAGGATCCTGTTCTGGCTATCGCAGCGCTTCTGCGACAGCCGCTATTCTTTTCGATTGCCGGGCTTTGAAAAGAGAGTAAATCTCGACGTGACGGGCTGGCAGGGCGGAAGCGTTCCGCTGCGGGCCTGGGGGTCTCCGGCCAATGTTACTGGACAGGGTAAAGCCGCTCGACGCGATTCTCGCGACGGCGAAGAAGAAAGCACTCAAACGCACTCTCGGGCCGATCCAGCTGATGCTGTTCGGGATCGGCTGCATCATCGGGACGGGCATTTTCGTCCTGACCGCAGCTGGCGCGCAAAAGGCCGGTCCCGGCCTGATGCTCGCTTTCATTATCGCCGGACTGGTCTGCATCGTCGCGGCGCTTTGCTACGCCGAGATCGCCTCGATGATCCCGGTCGCAGGCTCCGCCTATACCTATTCCTACGCCACCATGGGCGAATTGCTCGCCTGGACCGTGGGCTGGGCGCTGATCCTCGAATACGCCATCGCCGCAGCGGCGGTGTCGGTAGGTTGGTCGGGTTATTTCGCTGGAACGATCCTGAACGAATTCTTCGGGATCGAGCTCCCGCTATGGCTGGCGGCCGGGCCGCTGGCGCTTGGCGGCGAACCGGGCGGCTTCATCAATTTGCCGGCGATGGTGATAGCGCTGCTGGTCACCTGGCTTTTGATGATCGGCACCAATGAAAGCGCCCGCGTCAACGCAGTGCTGGTCATGGTCAAGGTGGTCGCGCTCACCGTCTTCATCGCGCTGACCTTCACCAGCCCCGAGTTCGACGCCGACAAGTTCAACCCCTTCCTCCCCGCCGGCGTGTTCGGCGGTTTCGGTTCCGGGGTCGGCGCGGTCGGCGCGGCGGCGACGATCTTCTTCGCCTATGTCGGCTTCGATGCGGTTTCGACCGCGGCCGAAGAGACCAAGAACCCGCAGCGCAACGTGCCGATCGGCCTGGTCGGTTCGCTGTTGTTCTGCACCGTGTTCTACATCCTGGTGGCGGCGGGCGCGATCGGCACGATCGGCGGGCAGCCGATCATGGGTCCGGGCGGCATTCCCTTCCCCGCCGGGTCGGAAGAACTCGCGCTGCAATGCGCGATGCCGCAATACGCCGCTTCGCTGGTCTGCTCGGACGAGGCGCTGGCGCATGTGCTGCGCCAGATCGGTTTCTCGAGCGTGGGCAACATGCTCGGAATCGCGGCGTTCTTCGCGCTGCCCTCGGTCATCCTGGTGCTGCTGTTCGCGCAGACCCGCATCTTCTTCGTGATGAGCCGCGACGGTCTGCTCCCCGAGGGCCTGTCCAAGGTCCATCCCAAGTGGAACACACCCTATGTGGTGACCGCCATCACCGGTGTGATCGTCGCCTTCGGCGCGGCGTTCTTCCCGGTGGGTCAGTTGGCCGATATCGCCAATGCCGGGACGCTCTACGCCTTCCTGATGGTGGCGGTGGCGGTGATGTTGCTGCGCCGCAGCGACCCCGATCGTCCCCGCAG
>JAACTC010000017.1 GCA_009993635.1 Erythrobacter sp.
CTCCCCCGCACACGCAGGGGAATCGCATATGAATATTTGTCTGTGATTGCGAACAGGATTCTTGATGGTCCTTCCGGAAGGGGAGGATTGGATGGAGAGTTTCAAGACAGCGTTTGGCGATCTTGCCGATCCGCGGGCGGGCAATGCGCGTCACGATCTGCTGGAAGTGGTTTTCATTGCCTTGGCGGCGACGCTGTGCGGGGCGCAAAGCTGCGTTGACATGGCTTTGTTCGCACGCTCGAAGGAGGCGTTTCTCCGCAACATTGTCGAGATGCCGCACGGTCCCCCGAGCCATGACACGTTCAGCCGCGTCTTCCGGCGGCTGGAGCCCGGCGCGTTCGAGGCGGCCTTCATGGCGTTCACGCGGACGTTCGGTCGCAAGATCACGGGTGTGGTTGCCATTGACGGCAAGGCGCTCAAAGGCGCTTACGCGCGCGGAGCGAGGTCGTCTCCCCTGCATCTGGTCAATGTCTGGGCCGCCGAGGCCCGCCTCGTCATCGCCCAGCGTATCGCCCCCGGCCGCAACGAGGTTCAGGGCGTGCTTGATGCTGTGGCACTGCTTGATCTTGACGGCTGCATCGTCACCGCCGATGCCCTGCATTGCCGCAAGGATGTGGCGGCGGCGATCAGGAGTGCCGGCGGCGATTACGCGCTCAGCGTCAAGGCAAACCAGCCCCGCCTGCTCGCCGAAGCTGAACGCCTGCTCGGCACGGTGCCGGGCGATGTCGCGATCAGCGATGTCGAGGACGGGCACGACCGCGCCGAAGTGCGCCGCGCCAGCATCGTTGCCGCGCCCGGTCTCGAAGCGTTGTGCGGCTTTCCCGGTGCCTGCGCCGTTGCGCGCGTCGAGGCCGTACGCCAGACCGCCGGCGGCACTGAAACCACCGGCACACGGTTCTTCATCCTGTCCGCTTGCCTCTCCGCGGAGCGGCTCGCAAGCGTCGTGCGTTCCCACTGGTCCATCGAGAACAATCTTCACTGGACGCTTGACGTCGCCCTCGGCGAGGATGCCGCCAGAAACCGCAAAGGCCACGGAGCGCAAAACCTGTCGCTTGTGCGGAAACTCGCGCTCAACATCCTCAAGGCTGACAATGAAAAAGGATCTCTCAAGGGCAAAATCAAGCGCACAGGATGGGACGAAGCCTTCCTCACAAAACTCCTCGCTCATATGCGATAGCCC
>JAACTC010000010.1 GCA_009993635.1 Erythrobacter sp.
AGCTGGCAAGCGCCGCCGCAGTGCGCGCGCGCTCGCGAATCGCATCGGCGTCGCTTTCGCCGCTGCGCACCAGCCAGCTACCACCCACGCACAGCACCTGATCCAGCGCCAGCCAATCGGGCGCGGTGTCCTGCTTGATCCCGCCGGTGGGGCAGAACTTCACATTGCCGAACGGCCCCGTCAGCGCCTTGAGCGCGGGGATGCCACCATTGGCTTCGGCCGGGAAGAACTTGAAATGCGACAGGCCCAAGTCGAGCCCGCGCATCAGATCGCCCGCGTTGGCGATACCGGGCAGGAAGGGAATCCCGGCGCGCGTCGCGGCCTGCCCCAACGGATCCGTCAGGCCGGGCGAGACGATGAATTCCGCACCTGCGGCCACGCACGCATCGAGCTGGTCCTTGTTGGTCACCGTGCCTGCCCCCACGACGACGCCGGGCACCAGTTGCATCCGCTTGATCGCTTCCAGCGCGCAATCGGTGCGCAAGGTCACTTCCAGCACGCGCAGCCCACCATCGACCAGCGCCTGAGCGACGGGGCGCGCCTGGTGCACGTCGTCGATCACCAGCACCGGGATCACCGGCGCCATGCGCATGATTTCTTCGATCGGTTTCACGAGTTGTGCTCCTTGGCAAAAGCTGCCGCTGCGCCGAACAGGCCGGGCTGGGGATGGGTGATGATCTTTACCGGAATGGAAGACATCAGCTTTTCGAACCGGCCCTTGGCGCGAAATCTTTCCGCGAAGCCGGACTGCGCAAGCGTGTCCCTGATGCGATAGCCGAGCCCGCCTGCAATCACGACGCCGCCAAACCCGCCCTGCGCCAGCGCGATGTCGCCCGCCACGCTGCCGAGCGACAGGCAGAACCGGTCGACTGCCGCAGCGGCAAGGCTGTCGTCGCCTGACATGCCTGCCTGCCAGATTGTGCGATCGTCCTCTTCCACCGTGGAGCGGTTTTCCATCCGCGAAAGCGTGGCGTAGATGTCTACGATTGCCGGGCCGGAGACGACGCGTTCGACCGACACCCGGTTGTGCCGCTTGCGCAGCCGTGCGAGCACCGCGTCCTCGATCGAGTCGAGCGGGGCAAAATCGATATGTCCGCCCTCGGTCGCCTGCACCCGGTAGCCGCCATCGCCGCCGCGATAGATATGCGCCACGCCCAGCCCGGTGCCAGGGCCGATGATGCTGATCGTCCCCTCGCTAGCCAAAGGCTGATCCGGGCCCGTGAGGTGCAGGAAATCGCCCTCGGGCGCGCAGGCGACCGCATGGCCGACGGCGCCGAAATCGTTGACGATGGTGAAGGCATCGACATTCAGCTTTTCCTTCACCAGTGCGGGGCGGATGATCCACGGATTGTTGGTGAAGCGGATGACCTCGCCGCCGGTTGGCCCGGCCACCGCGATGGCAACCGCGCGCGGCAGATCGCCGCCCTGCATCGCGCCGAAATCTTCCCACGCCGTCTGGAAGCTAGCGTGATCTTCGGTTTTCAGAGTGACCGGCTCGTCGAGCTCGATCGTGCCGTCGTCTGCCAGCGTTGCGATTACGAACCGCGCATGGGTGCCCCCGACGTCGACCGAGACGAGGCGGTCAACGCTCACAGCCCGGCTTCGGCCAGCATCGCGCTGCCGCCCTTTTCCGCCGGATCGCTGTGATGACGCAGCATCGCGAAGAGTTCGCGTCCCACGCCCATTTCCTGCGGCGGCGGCGTTGCCTGTTCGCGCGCATCCCATTCTGCCGCATCGACCACGGCCTGAAGCGTTCCGGTGGTGGCGCAGACGCGCAGCATGTCGCCGTCTTTGACCTTGCCCAGGGGGCCGCCATGAAAGGCTTCGGGCGATACATGGATGGCAGAGGGCACCTTGCCGCTGGCGCCCGACATCCGCCCATCGGTGACCAGCGCGACCTTGTATCCGCGATCCTGCACCACGCCGAGCGGAGAGGTCAGCTTGTGCAGCTCCGGCATACCGTTCGCCGCCGGGCCCTGGAAGCGCAGGACCACGACCACATCCCGGTCGAGCTCGCCGGCCTTGAACGCCTCGGCAACCGCATGCTGATCGGAGAAGACGCGCGCGGGCGCTTCGATGGTATGGCGCTCCGGATCGACCGCGCTCACCTTCATCGTCGCGCGGCCCAGGTTGCCCTGCAGCAGCGCGAGGCCGCCATCCTTGCGGAAGGGATCGGACGCAGGCTTGAGAAGGGTGTCGTCGCGGCTCTCGCTCGCGGCGGGTTTCCATACCAGTTCGTCGCCATCCATCACCGGCTCCTGCGCGCCTTCGGCGAGCGATGCGCCATAGACGGTGCGGATGTCGCCATGGGCTAGCCCTGCATCGAGCAGTTCGCGGATCACGAAGGGCATGCCACCCGCGGCGTGGAAGTAGTTAATGTCGCCCGCGCCGTTGGGATAGACGCTGGCGATCAGCGGCACGATGTCGCTCAGCTCGTCCATATCGTCCCAGTCGAGGATGATGCCTGCCGCGCGCGCGATTGCGGGCAGGTGGATCACGTGGTTGGTCGAACCACCCGTGGCGAGCAGGCCGACCACCGCATTCACGATCGCCTTTTCGTCGATGCAGTGGCCGAGCGGGCGGTAGTCTCCGCCATCCCAGCCGATCTCGGTCATCCGATGCACCGCCGCGCGCGTGAGTTCCTGGCGCAGCTTGTTGCCCGGATTGACGAAGCTGGAGCCGGGCATGTGCAGCCCCATCATCTCCATCATCATCTGGTTCGAATTGGCGGTGCCGTAGAAGGTGCAGGTGCCCGCGCCGTGGTACGACGCGCTCTCGGCGTCCATCAGTTCCTTCTCGCCAACCTTGCCTTCGGCATAGAGCTGGCGGACGCGGATCTTTTCCTTGTTGGCGAGGCCGGAGGGCATTGGCCCGGCGGGCACGAGGATCGTGGGCAGGTGGCCGAAGCGCAGCGTGCCGATCAGCAGGCCGGGCACGATCTTGTCGCAGATACCCAGCAGCAGTGCGCCTTCGAACATGCCGTGGCTCAGGCCGACGGCAGTGCCCATCGCGATGACATCACGGCTGAACAGCGACAGCTCCATCGAATCCTGCCCCTGCGTCACCCCGTCGCACATCGCAGGCACGCCGCCCGCGACCTGTGCGGTCACGCCGCGTTCACGCGCGAAGATCTTTATCTGCTCGGGATAGCGACCATAGGGCTGATGCGCGCTGAGCATGTCGTTATAGGCGGTGACGATCCCAATATTCATTGCCTTGCCGCCGCGAATGGTCGCCTTGTCCTCCCCGCTGGCGGCGAAGCCGTGCGCGAGGTTGCCGCAGGAAAGCGTGGGCCGGTGCACCCCAGCCTCGCGCTGGCGGTCAATCAGGTCGAGGTAGCGGCGGCGGCTATCTTTCGATCGTTCGATGATCCGCTCGGTCACTTTGGCGAGCGTGGGGTGCAGGCTCATGCAGGGCTCCAGTAGAATTCGGCCGCGACCCGATCGAGTACGACGCCGACCGGGAAGGGACTCTTGTTTCCGTCGGACAGCGCCGCGAGCAGGACGTCGCGCTTGTCGTTTCCGCGCAGCGATACCATCCGATGGCGGGCCGAGCGGATCGCACTGGCGCTCAAGGTAATCCGCGAAACAGGTGCTTCAGGGGGCAAAGGGTCGGGTGTGACCCTGAGCGCGCGGGCATCGGTCGTCAGGGCCTCGAGATAATCCGGACCGGGGAAGATCGACGCGGTATGCCCGTCTCCCCCCGCGCCGAGCCACACGAGGTCGAGCGGCCAAGGCAGGGCGTCGAGGCGCTGATTTGCGTTGTCCGCTGAGGTACCGTCTTCGCCGACGAGCGGCATAAGTGTTGCGCTCGTGGCTCCAAAATAGCGGCTCAGCATCGCGAAATTGGATAGTGGGTCATCGTGTGCGACCATGCGATCGTCACCCGGCAGGATGGTGACCTTGCCCCAGTCCAGCGATCGCGCAGCCAGTATCTCGAACGCCGGAGCCGGGGTCGACCCGCCCGGAAACGCCACGAGAGCGGTGCCGCGTTCGGCAACGGCGCGCTGAATGATGTTAGCAACCCGATCCGCGCAGGCCTGCGCCATCGCGTCCGCATCGTCGAAGGCGTGCCAGTCGTTCGGTGTCCAGAGGCGGGGCTCGTCACTCATGCCAGCTCACCCCGTCGCGTTCGGTCAGCGCGACCGAGGCGCTCGGCCCCCAGCTGCCCGCGCCATAGGATTTCGGCACCATGGCGGTTTCGCTCCAGACCCGGCGGATCGCGTCGATCCATTTCCACTGCGCCTCCACCTCGTCGCGCCGCACGAACAGCGTCGGATCGCCATCGATGAGGTCGAGCAGCAGCCGCTCGTAAGCGATCCGGCGGCGCGCCTTGGAGAACGCCTGCGTCAGCGAGAGGTCGAGCGGCACTTCGCGCAGGGAAACTCCATCGCGGTCCATGCCCGGCTCCTTCGCCATCACCATCAGGCGCACGTACTCCTCTGGCTGCAGCCGGATCACCAGCCGGTTGGAAAGCAGCTTCCCGCCACGCTCGGCAAAGATGTTGTGCGGCACGGGCTTGAACTGGATCACGATCTCGCTGCGGCGCTCCGCCATGCGCTTGCCGGTGCGCAGGTAGAAGGGCACGCCCTGCCAGCGCCAGTTGTCGATATGGGCTTTGAGCGCGACGAAGGTTTCCGCCTCGGACTGTTCGCCCAGATCGTCGGTATAGGCCTGCACGGCCTCGCCCTTCACGGCGCCGCTGGAATATTGCCCGCGTACCATTTCCTCCGCCGACACGGGGCGCAGCGAGCGGAGCACCTTCACCTTCTCGTCGCGCACGCTTGTGGCGTCGAAATCGGCGGGGGGTTCCATCGCGATCAGCGCGAGCAGTTGCAGGATGTGGTTCTGCACCATGTCGCGCAGCGCGCCGGTATCGTCGTAGAATGCGTGGCGTCCCTCCAGCCCCACGGTCTCGCTGATGGTGATCTGCACATGATCGATGCCGTTGGCATTCCACAGTGGCTCGAACATCGCATTGGCAAAGCGCAGGGCCATCAGGTTCTGGACGGTTTCCTTGCCCAGATAATGGTCGATCCGGAAGATCCGCCCTTCGTCGAAGGCGCTGGCGACGGCATCATTGATGACGCGCGAGCTGGCGAGATCGTTGCCGAGCGGCTTTTCGAGCCCGATCCGTACGTTCTCACCAGCGAGGCCCGCCGATTGCAGCCCGCGAATGGTGGGCTCGAACAGGAACGGCGCGGTCGACAGGAAGATCGAGAGGCCGCCGGAAATATCGCCCATTTTCGCGGCCAGATCGTCGAACCCCTCGATGGTCGACGCGTCGAGCGCCTGGTATTGCAGGTGCTGGAGGAAGGTGGCGATCTTGTCCTCGTCCTTGCGATCCTCCGGCAGGTATTCCTCCAGAGCCTCGCGCGCCATCTCACGGTATTCTTCGTCCGAAAGCTCGCTGCGCGCGGTGCCAAAGATGCGCAGGTCTTCTGCGATCAGCCCGTCTTCGTGCAGCGCGTAGAGCGAAGGCAGCAGCATTCGCTTCGCCAGATCGCCCGTCGCGCCGAATAGCAGCAGTGTGGAAGAGGATGTCGCCATCTAGTCGCTTGCTCCTTCAAACGCCTGCCGTGCGAGCAGCAGTGCGCCACAAATTCCGGCATCGGCCCCAAGCCCCGGCGCAACGATCCGCTGGCGGGAATGGCCGGGAAGATATCCTGCCCCCAGCGCGAAGGCCCGATCCCGTACCGCGTCGCGCAGGCCGGGTGTCTGCATCACGCCGCCGCCCAGAACGATCGTTTCGATCGCCATGCTGGCAAAGGTCGTATGGCAAAGCTGGGCCAGATAGCCAGACACATAAGTATGCGCAGGGTGATCGCCCGGCAGGTCGGACAGGGTTTTCCCCCAACGCGCAAGGATCGCCGGGCCGCTCGCCAGACCTTCCAGGCAGTCGCCATGAAACGGGCAGATGCCTGTAAAATCGGTGTCGTCTGCCACGCGGCGCGGATAGATATGGCCAAGCTCGGGATGGCCTGCGCCGTGCACCGGGCGCCCGCCCACCACCAGCCCGCCACCGATCCCGGTACCGACGGTTATGTAGGCGAGCGAGCCGCCGCCCTGTCCTGCGCCTAAGCTGTATTCGGCCAGCGCCGCGCCGTTCACGTCGGTATCGAAGCCGACCGGGCAGGCAAGCACGCGGCCCAGCCGCCCGGCGATGTCGCAATCGGCCCAGCCCGGCTTCGGCGTGGACGTAATGAAGCCCCATCGCGGCGAGGCAGGATCGAGCTCTACGGGACCGAAACAGCCAATGCCCAGGCCGACCAATGGGCCTTGCGCGGCGAACCATTGCCCGGCTGCTGCCAGCGTATCGTCCGGATTGGTGGTTGCCAGCGTGTGGCGCGCAAGGATCCGGTCGGGCGCGTGGCCGACTGCGAGCACGAACTTCGTCCCGCCCGCTTCGATCCCGCCGAAGAGTGGCTGTTCGCTGCGGCTTGCCATGCCCTCCGCCTACTCTCCCCGATGGTCTTCGTCACGGTTTGCCTCTTCCAAGGTCACGACCGATCCCCTGCGTGGCCTACCTGGCATTGCCGGATGACAGCGCATCGTAAGGTGCGAAGTTGGCACGACATGCCTCGATCATGCCGATCGTACCTTCGATATCGGCAACCCCGACGCCCGGCGGCACGGGCTTCATCGTTTCTGCTGGCGGGAAGGTCCCGTAGCCCGCAAATAGACAGTGCCAGCTCGCATTGGCGTAGTAACGCTTGCCGCCATAGGCCCTGTCATTGGCGGCCGAGATATCTTCGTGCCGGAACCAGGCGGACATCATGGCCTTGAGCCCGTTCGAGAGGTTGTCGTTCGCTGCGTTGGCGCGCCAGTAGTGCGTGTCGCTGCGCTGATTCAGCCGGTAATGCGCGACGATGTAATCGCGAATACCCTCGTACCGCGCAGCAATCGAGGCGTTGAAGGCGTCGCGATGTTGCGGAGTGAACCCGCCCGCTTCGTACGCCTGCGCAAATTCCAGCGCGGTGGCGATGACGATGTGCAGCGCGGTCGCTTCCAGCGGTTCTATAAATCCCTGTGCCAGCCCGGCGGCGAGGCAGTTTCCGCGCCAGGTCTCCTCCACCCGGCCGACTTTCATGGAAAGGAAGCGCGCGTCCGCCTCTGGCTGCGCGAGCGCCTCGCGCAACTCCGCCTCGGCCTCGTCATCGCAGATATGCGCGGAGGAATAGACGTAGCCGTTGCCGACCCGCGTGGTCAGCGGGATCGACCACCGCCAGCCTGCGCGCATCGCAATGCTTTCGGTCTGCGGCTTGGGCGCGGTCTCGTGCGGCGTCGGCATCACCACTGCGCGATCGTTGAACAGGTTGTTCGTGAATGGCAGGAATTTCACGCCGAGTGTTTGCTGCGCGATCAGGCTGCGGAACCCAGAGCAGTCGACGAACAGGTCGCCCTCTATCCGGGTGCCGTCCTCGCAGATCAGCGCGGTGATATCGCCGGTCGCGGCCACGTCGATCTCGGCCACCTTGCGATCGAGATGGGTGACGCCGCGCTTCGTCGCCCAGCCGCGCAAGAACGCGCCGAGCTTGTAAGCATCGAAGTGGTAGCCATAGCTGGGTCCGAAGGGGAAATTCTGCGACGCGTGCGGCGTGCGACAGGCCTTCGCCAGATCGGTGGCGAGGAACCAGTCGTCGGGATGCGCGGGCACGTCGAAGCCGCGCCTTGCCAGCATGCAGTTGTGGACGAAGCCGGGCTCCGAATGCAGATCTACCGGGCCGGGGAAGGGGTGGAAGTAGCTGTCATAGCCCTTACGCTCGCTCCACCCGGTGAAACGAATGCCCAGCTTGTAGGTGGCGTCACACGCGGCCATCCACTTTGCTTCGGCGATCCCCAGAAGATCGAAGAAAGCCTTCAGCTGAGGGGTGGACCCTTCGCCGACACCGATGATGCCGATGTCCGAACTCTCGACCACCGTCACGCTGCCGCCGCGCGCGGCCCACTCGTGGTTTAGCAGGCATGCGGTGATCCAGCCCGCGCTGCCGCCGCCGAGCACGACCACGCGGGGTGGTGTGCGGTCGGTCACTTGCGCGGCTGCAACCGGATCGCCGCGCCGCCGCCGGGCGCCAGCCACAGCTCCAGCGTATCGCCCTTGCGAAAGGTACGCGTTTCGTAGGCGATGTTGTGCCGCGCCTCGGTCTCGTAGGTCGCTCCCTCGCCATCCTTCCAGATCGTCGCGGTGTAGGCCTTCCCGTCGTCGAGGAAGTCGAAGTCGAGCGTCAGTGTACGCGCCGTCGCGTCGTTGATCCCGCCCACATACCAGTCGTCGCTGCCCCGATCCTTGCGCGCGAAGATCGCGTAATCGCCGACTTCGCCGGCGATCAGGTGGCTTTCCGCCCAGTCGGCGGGCACGGCCTTGATGAACTCAAGCTCCTTGGGATGCGCTCCGAGGCTTTCGACGAAATCGGCCGCCATCTGGATCGGCGAATAGATTGCGAGGTACAGCCCAAGCTGCTTGGCGAGCGTGCTGGCGATAGGCTGGTTGTCCGCGCCGACGAGGCCGAGCACGCCGGGCGTGTAGTCCATCGGGCCCGAAAGCATCCGGGTGTAGACCAGTGTCGGTTCGTGATCCGGCCCGTTGGCGAACTTGCCCCAGGCGTTGTATTCCTGCCCGCGCGCGCCTTCGCGCGAGACCCAGTTGGGATAGGTGCGGCGCAGGCCCGTAGCCTTTACCGGTTCATGCGGGTTGATGGCGATTTTCCGGTCGGCGGCTTCCTTCACCACTTTCAGGTGATGCTGCACCTGGCGCTGGCCATCGTGCCATTCGAACACCTCGTCACCGCACGGATCGGCGATATCGGCATTGCACGAAATGATGCCGCCCGCATCGGCGACGTAGCCGGTCTTGATGACATCGACCCCATGCGCCGCATACATATCCAGCGCGTCGCCCAGCTGGGCTTCGTACACCTCGATATTGCCGCCCGTTTCGTGGTGGCCGATCAGATGCACGCCCTTCTCCTTGGCGTAGGCGGTCACTTCCTCGAAATCGAAATCGGGGTAGCTCTGCGTGAAGCTGTAATCGCGCCCGTTACCGAACCAGTTGCCGTCCCACCCGACGTTCCAGCCTTCGATAAGTACGCCGCGAAATCCGTGATCGGCGGCGAAATCGATATACTGCTTGGCGCGCTCCGTCGTCGCGCCATGGTTGGGCCCCTGCGCCCAGGTCCAGTCGCCGCGAATCATGCCCCACCAGATGCCGATATACTTGGCCGGTTCGAACCAGGAGACATCGCCAAGCGCGTTGGGTTCGTTGAGATTGAGCTCCAGATCGCTTTCGACCAGTCCCGCGGCATCGCGGGCAATGCGGATCGTGCGCCATGGCGTAGTGAAGGCGCCTTCGCGCACCACCTTGGCGCCGCGGCTGGAGGGGGCGAGTTGCGCGCGAAAGCGATGATCGTCCATCCGCCGCAGCCACATGCCCGAATAGTCGACCAGCGCGGCTTCGTGGAATGAAAGGTGCGTGCCATCGGCCAGCCGCACGGTCATCGGCGTGTGCGCGGTTGAAACTTCCTCGATCGGGGTGTTTTTGTAGAGATATTCGTAGCGGTTCCAGTCACCGGCCTGAATCCACCATGCGGTGGCATCCTGACCGGGTGCAATCACGAATTCGGTCAGCTCTTCGGCGATACTGGTAACCGGCTGGTCCGGGTTTTCGGGGAATTCGTAGCGAAAGCCCACACCATCGTCGAACACGCGCATCCGCACCGTGATCGCGCGTTGCGACGTCTCGCGGGTCTCGCGGAACGTCACCGCCAGCTCGTTATGCTGATCCTTTACGAACTGTCTTTCGCCCCAGGGCTGTTCCCATGTCGCATCGACGCTGGCCTGCGTTTCACTTTCGATCGTGAAATTGCGCCGCATCGGCTCGGCATCGGTGAAGGTGAAGCCGAGATCGCTCTCCGCGATCACTTCAGTCCCCTCCACGGTGACCCGGTAGAACGGCACGCCGTCATTATCGACGTCGAGCTCGGCAACGATCCGTCCGTTCGGCGACGCGACCTCGGCCGCCGCCAGCGGCATCGCGGTGCCGGCCAGCAGACCGGCGAGCACAAGCCGGATCAACGGCGAACCATCAGCGCGGCATATGGCCCCAGCGACGTGCGGCTGGCATCGTTGACGGAACATATGGTCTCTCCTTCGGGGACGTCGTCGAGCGCGATCGCGTCTGTCGACAGATTGAACAGGCAGACGATCCGCTGATCGCCGTGCTGGCGTTCGAGGCGGAGCAGGCTGCCCTGTGCATCGCACGCGGCGACCACGCCGTGATGCAGCGCAGGGTGCGCATTGCGCAGCGCGATCATCGCGCGCGTGTGCGCCAGCAGCGACTGCGCATCGTCGTCCTGCACGCGCACCGCGCGCGCTCGGTTTTCAAGCCCCAGCGGCAGCCACGGACGGTCCGAACCGAAACCGCCGCAGGCGCAGTCTTCCCACGGCATGGGAGTGCGCGCGCCATCGCGTGCCAGCGTCAGCGGCCAGTTCGCGATTGCTTCGGGATCATGCAGCTGATCGAACGGAATATCGACCTGAAGCAGGCCCAGTTCCTCGCCCTGGTAGAGGATGATGTTGCCGCGCAGTGCCGCCAGCAGCGCCACCTTCATCCGCGCGAAAATCTCGCGATGCTCGGGCGCGCACCAGCGTGACAGGGCGCGCGGAGCGTCGTGGTTCTCGAACGCCCAGCTGGGCCAGCCGATACCTTCATCGGCAGGCCATTCGGCCAGTGCGGCGCAGACCAGCTGCGGGCTGAGCGCATCGGCATAGAGGAAATTGAACCCATAGGCCGAATTGAGCCGGGCATCCCCTTGCGTGAATGCCTTCATTTCGACCTCGGCTTCGTCACCGCCAACCTCGGCAACGGTGAAGATCGCGCGCGAATCCTTGCCGTAGCTATTGGTTACATCGCGAATGCGTTCGATGAAGCGGGGGATGTCGGGGTGCGACATATTGTGGATGCGAAGCTGGAAATCGAACGGGCGCGTGCGCGGTTTGTTGGATGGGGGCGCAGGCGGATTGTCCCGAAGTTGCGGGTCGTGCATCGAGAAATTGAGCGCGTCGATCCGGAACCCGTCGACCCCGCGATCGAGCCAGAAACGGGCTACCGCCAGCAGCGCATCCTGCACCTGCGGGTTGTGCCCGTTGAGCTGCGGCTGGCTGCTGAGGAAATTGTGGAGGTAGTACTGGCCGCGCCGCGCATCCCAGGTCCACGCAGGCCCACCGAATACCGACTGCCAGTTCGAAGGCGGCGACCCATCGGGTTTTGCATCGGCCCAGACATACCAGTCGGCTTTCGGATTATCGCGGCTGGCTCGGCTCTCGACGAACCATGCGTGCTCGTCCGAGGTATGCGAATAGACCTGATCGATCAGCACCTTGAGGCCAAGCTCATGGGCGCGAGACACGACCCCGTCGAAATCTTCGAGCGTGCCGAAAATCGGATCGACATCGCAATAGTCGGCCACGTCGTAGCCGAAATCCTTCATCGGGCTGGTGAAGAAGGGCGAAATCCAGATCGCATCGACACCGAGCGAGGCAACATGATCGAGCTTTTGCGCGATCCCGGGAAGGTCGCCGATCCCGTCGCCATTGGCGTCCATGAAACTGCGCGGATAAATCTGATAGATCGCAGCCCCGCGCCACCAGGGCAGCTCCCGATCGGCTACGACAGCAGGGTCGATTGCGGTGCTCATCAGCGGTCGACCTGTTCGCATACGGCCCAGCCGAAGGCGGGCAGTTCCAATCGCACGCTGCCCGGAGCGGTCACGCTCGCTGGGCACCGACCTGCCAGGGCGACGAGGCCGCGTGTGCGGTAATCCAGCTCTACGTCGCGCACGATCGGCTCGCTCGAGGTATTGTAGGCGATGAGCACGCGTTGCCCGCTATCGGGGTCGGTCCGCTGTACGGTGAAGAGCCCCGGCTCGCGATCATAGGTACCGATCTCGGTCAGCCCGCGGCGCAGAGCAGGATTGCCTGCGCGCACGCCCGCCAGCTGAGCGATCGCGCGGTAGAGCGGATGGTCGGTGGCATAGTTTTGTTCCGCTGTGGTGGCATCCGTTCCGAGTAGCGCGTTGTCGTTGTACTGCGCGACCCGGCTCGGGAACATATCCTCGCGCGCCAGCTGGTCGTTCCCGTCCGAGATGAAGCCCTGTTCGTCACCGTAGTAGATCGTCGGGATGCCCCGTAGCGTCAGCAGCATGGCATGGCCGAGGAGTGTCCGCGCGAGTAGCTCGGCATTGTCGGCTTGAGGGTTCCCCTCGCGCACGAACATGGAAAAGCGGCCCATGTCGTGATTGCCCAAGAACGTCGGCAGGCGCAGCGCAGCCTGTGCGCCCCCTTCGTACAGCACATCGCCTTCCAGCATCCGGGCGAGCACCTCTGGCGATGCGTTCCCGGCGACGACTTCTCGCACTGCGGACTGGAACGTGAAATCCAGCACGGCGGGCAGTTTGTCTCGCCGCGTATAGACGGCGAGCGGGCCGGGGGTCGGGCCGTCGACATAGACCTCTCCGAAGATGAGGAAATTGTCGATCCCGTTGGCCTCTGCGCGCTCCTTCATCGCGGGGACGAAGGCCTGCCAGAACTCGGGATTGACGTGCTTCACCGTGTCGATCCGGAAACCGTCGATCCCGAAGCGATCGATCCATCCGCCGAAAATGTCGATCATCCCCTCGACGACGCGCGGATGCTCTGTCGCCAGATCGTCCAATCCGGCAAAGTCCCCGTAGACGGCGCTTTCGCCCCACCATTCGCTGTTGCCGCGGTTGTGGTAGTAGATCGGATCGTTGAGCCAGGCGGGGACCTTTATGTCCTTCTCCGCCTCGCGCACGAATGGCGTGTAGGCGAAATCGGGATCGGTCAGGCGCGACCAGTTGTCCAGGCTTGGGTCCGTATCGCCTGCGAAACCGGCGTTGATCGCCTTTCCGTTCGGGCCGCCGCGCGTCGAGTAGGGGAAGGCACCCTTGCTGCGATAGGCGTATTCACCCTCGGCATAGTCGATCACATCGGCGGTGTGGTTGGTGATGATGTCCATGTAGACCTTCATCCCGCGTGCATGCGCAGCCTCGACGAAGGCCTTGAACTCCGCGTTGGTGCCGAAATGCGGATCGACCGAAGTGAAATCGGTCACCCAGTATCCGTGATAGCCTGCGCTTTCGTCCCCCGCCGGCCCTTGCACGGGCTTGTTCTTGAAGATCGGCGCAAACCATATCGCGGTCACGCCCATTCCCTGGATGTAATCGAGCTTTTCGGTAAGCCCCTTCAGGTCTCCGCCGTGGTAGAAGCCCTTGTGCGTTGGGTCGTAACCGCTGAGCAGCCGGTCTGCCGGATAGCCGCCGAGGTCATTCGCCCCGTTTCCATTGGCGAAGCGATCGGGCAGGACGAAATAGATGACCTCGTCGGTCTGCGGTCGTGCGCGAAGGCTCTCTTCGGCCGGATCGTTCGCCGCGAGCGGCGGGGCCGCCAGCAAGGCCGACGCGGCGAGCATCAGGGAAAGCGATTTCATCATGCGGTTATCCTCGTCGGTACCTGCTCGCGGTGGCGGGGCATGCACATGGCCCGCAGGAATTCCGCATGGCCCGACATTGCGCCGATGGTCTGGTCGATGCCCCGCTCGATTTCGCCGAGCATTTTCGCAAGATCTTCGGGCGGCATATCGTCTGCCAGGGGATGATAGGCATCGGGCATCACATTCTGCCCGACGAACACCTGCAGCCATCCTTCGGCGGTGAACAGTTCTTCATGTTCGCGGTGGATGAAGCCGCCTGCGCGAAACTGCTCGATCTTCGCGGTGAGCGTGTCGGGCAGATCCATGTCCCGGCAGCGATCCCAGAAGGCTTCGCCGACGCGCGCATTGGCGGCATAGTGCAGGATCAGGAAGTCGCGAATGCGGGTCCACTCAAAGCTCGCCTGGCGGTTGAATTCCGCGATCAGCGCGGGGGCCGGGTCTTTGCCCGGGAGCATCGAGAGGAACCGGGCGATCGAGGACTGGATCAGGTGGATGCTGGTCGATTCCAGCGGCTCCATGAAACCGGCAGCCAGCCCCAGTGCCAAACAATTGTCGACCCATTGGTGCCGCCGCATGCCGGTGGTGAAGCGCAGCCGGTTGGGATCGGCCAGTGGCTTGCCATCCAGATTGGCCAGCAGCGTCGCCTCGGCTGCCTCATCCGACATGAATGCGCTGCAATAGACGTGCCCGTTGCCGATCCGGTGCTGTAACGGGATCCGCCACTGCCAGCCGGCCTCGCGCGCGGTGGCGCGGGTGTATGGCGTGAAATCTCCGTGAGTCGAGCAGGGCACCGCGACCGCGCGATCGCACGGCAGCCAGTGCGACCAGTCCTCGAACCCGCTGGCCAGCTCCTGCCCGATCAGCAAGGCGCGAAAACCGCTGCAATCGATGAAGAAGTCGCCTGAAATCCGCTGGCCGTCGTCCAGCACGACGGCGGCGATAGCACCGGTGGGAGCATCGCGTTCGACCGAAGAAACCCGGCCTTCGATCCGCGTTGCGCCGTGCTGCTCTGAAATGCGGCGCAGGTAAGCAGCGTAGAGCGATGCGTCGAAATGATAGGCCCACGGCATATCGGGCGCAGGCCTGCCCGGAGCAGCCTGCCCGATCTGCATCTTGTGCGCGCGCGCCGCGCGTTCGTTGAGCGAATAGGTGGAAAGCGGCCCGCCGATGCCCTCGGCCTGAGCGCGCAGCCAGTAGTGGTGGAAGGGAAGCAGCCCCGCACCGCGCCCGATATTGCCGAACGCATGCATATAGCCGTCGCTGCCGTCGGCGGTCGGCGCACCCCACCCGACGAATTCGATGGCCAGCTTGAAGCTTGCCTTTGTCTCGCGCAGGAACTCCGCCTCGTCGATGCCGAGTGCGCGATTGAACAGCCGGATCTGGGGGATGGTCGCTTCGCCGACGCCGACGGTTCCGATTGCGTCGGATTCGATCAGCGTCACCTTGCGGCTGGTCAGCCGGGCAAGCGCGGCCGCAGCCATCCAGCCGGCGGTGCCACCGCCGACGATGACCGTGTGCTGATCCTTCACGCGACCCACGCTTCTCTGCCTCCTCGTCCCAAACCGCCGCCGTGTCCCGCGTATCGCCCCGGCGGAGCAAGGAACCAGGCGTTGCATTGGGGGGAGACGATGCGCGCGGCACCGTCTCCCCGCAATCCGGATTAGCGGAACTTGTAGGTGAAGCCTGCGAGGAAGCGACGCCCGTAGATCTGGTAATCGACCACCTGGAGGCGGTTGTTCCCGATCGAGGCGAAGCGTTCGTCGGTCAGGTTCTGACCTTGGAGATAGAGCGACAGTCCATCGAGGGGGCCGCTTTCGAAGTCGTACCCGATCTGCGCATCCACGATCGTCTCGCCCAGCGCAGTACGCCGCGTGGGGGTGCCGCCGAAGCCGGTGAAGTCGCCCAGGAATTCGGACCGGTAGCGCACGCTGCCGCGCGCATCGAAGCCACCTTTCTCGAAGAACAGCGTGCCGTTCGCGACCCATTCCGAATAGCCCGGGATGGTGGTGATGTTGCCGTTCTGGTCCTCAACCTCGGTCTTGGTGTAGCCGACGCCGCCGGTCACGCCGAAGCCCGAAAGCGTCTGGGTGAACACGTCGAAGGGCAGGGTGATTGCCGCTTCCGCACCGTACAGCTTGCCGCCGCCGGTATTGGTCGGCCGCTCGATCGTGCCTATCGTGGGCAGAGCCGGGAAGCCGGCGGCACCTGCGGGCGCAGGGAAGCTGCCGTAATCGAAGGGCACCCGATCGGTGAAGATGAAGCTCTTGATGTCCTTGTAGAACAGCTGGAGCGAGATCACGCCGTTGCTGCCTCCGAAGTACTGTTCGACATTCAGGTCGAAAGCATTGGCCCGGTAGGGGCGCAATTCGGGGTTGCCGCTGCTGCCACGGATGAGGCCGCCGGGCACGGTGGTGTCGATGCCATAATTGGTCGACAGCCGCATGTCGTCGATCCGGGGACGCATGATCTCGCGCGCCGCGGCGAAGCGGATCACGGTGTTGCTGGGCAGGCGCAGCGCCAGGTTGAGGCTGGGCAGGACGTCCCAGTATTCCGCACCCATCGTACGCGACTGGGGGCCGGTCGGCGGGAAGATCAGGCCGGTCGATTTCTGGACCGTGTTGATCGCCTGAACGCCGAAATTCCCGGTCAGGGTCGTTGCGCCCAGATCCTGCTCGATGTTGGCCTGCAGGAAAGCGGTCATCAGCTTTTCGGAGAAGTTGAAGTTCTTCGAAAGCACGTCGGTCGCCGCACCGGGGCCGGTCGTAACCCGCGGTTCCAGAGCAAGGACGCCCTCGGCGATCAGCTGGCGCGGATCGTAGCTGACGATCGGGCCGAGGCCGAGATAGGTGAGGTCGGTCGGCTCAAGCAGGAACTGCGACGGGATGGTGATTTCGGTCGCGCCGCCCGGCAGCCGCACGAATGCCTCGTCTGCCACCAGCGACTTCTGGCGGCTGGTGTAGTTGAGGCCGAAATCGACGCCGCTGATTAAGCTGTCGTAGAAATCCTTGCCGATCGCGACGCGGATCTGCGACAATTCGTCGTCGATGATGCGGTTGTTCTGGTAGCCAGCCTGCGGGATCACCCCGCCACCCCAGCCGAGCGGGTCGGTCAGGACGATCAGCGCCGGGTCCGAATAGTTGAGCGTCGGGCTGAAGATGGTGCCCGTTTCGGTCGAGGTGAAGCCGATCGTGTCCGCAGCACCCACACCGCCGCCAAAGCCGGTGCCCGAATAGCTTTCGATGCTCAGCTCGTTACGATCGGTGCGCGAATAGCCGTAATCGAACATCGCGCTCCAGCCATCGTCGCCTTCGTATTCGACGTTGAGGCCGCCGGAGAAAAGCTCTGCCTGCCGCTGGAACACATCGTTGCGGACGACGCCCTGCACGCCGTTGAAGGTGCCCGAGCTTACGAAACCGTCATCGGCGGTGCCGACGGTGAAGGGGTTGCTGAAGCCCAGCGGCAGTTCGATGCCGCGCTTCGACTGGTCGTCATCGAAGTCGGAATAGAAGCCGTCGAGCGTGACCATCCAGTTGGGCGCCGGCTCCCACTGCAGGGTGCCGGTCAGGCCCAGCCGTTCGAGGCTGGTGGAGGTGACGTAGCTCTTCGAACCGCCGATGACCGAAGGATCCGCCGCGGTGCCTGCCCCGGCATAGCCCCAGGCATTGAATTCCTGCAGCTGGTAGGGTTCGTTGGTATAGGACGCCGACAGCGCGACGCCGATCGTATCGTTGGCGAACTGATCGACATAGGTGGCGTTTGCGCGATAGCCGTATTCATCCGAGCCCGCGTTGAGCGCGCCGATGTCGGCCCAGCTGCCGCGTGCACCGAAGGCGATCACCTGCTGGTTCAGATCCAGCGGACGGATGGTGCGCACGTCGATCGTGCCGACCAGGCCCTGACCGACCAGCGAGGCGGACGGCGATTTGTAGACGATGACCTGATTGACGACTTCGGCCGGATACTGGTCGAACTCGACCGCGCGGACGTCGCTGGTGGAGGTCTGCTCGCGGCCGTTCAGGAGCGTTTGCGAGAAGTCGGGGCCGAAACCGCGAATGGCGATCACGTTGGCGCGGCCATTGAGCCGCTGCGAGGTTACGCCGGGAAGGCGGGCGATCGATTCACCGATAGAATTGTCGGGCAGCTTGCCGATGTCTTCGGCGGTGACCGATTCGAGGATCAGATCGCTGTTCTTCTTCTCGGCGACTGCGGTTTCCAGCGACTGGCGAAAGCCGCTGACGATGATGACGTTTTCTTCCACCGTGTCGTCATCTTCGGGAGCGGGGCTGGCGGGTTCGCTATCCTGCGCCAGGGCCGCAGCAGGCGCGAGCCCGCTGGCCATGGCGATCGCGAATGCGGTCACGCTCATGCCCGAGTGAATCTTGCTACGAATAGACATTCATTGCCCTCCAAATCGCCGCTATCCGCTCTTTCGCGGATTGATCGGTCCCATCCTCTGCCGTCAGCGGACCTGCATTATTCGACACAGGTTCCGTCGTGCGACTCACGCAATAGGATCGGGCAAAGCGGATCAGGAAGACAGCATACGTATACGCAACAAGTGGGCGGTTTGGCGCTGTTGCAAATTTGCCATGGCCGACGGGCAAAGCCGGCATCGGTCCGCGCCGCTCCCCCAAAGAGCGCATTTTGGCGGGGTTGCGACTGGCGTTGCGCGAGAAATCCATTACCCCTGACAACAGACGGACCGATACACGGCCGGGGCAGGAGAGGACATGGGCCGCAGGCCGACTGGCAAGCCGACGAGCTTCGACATCGCCTATCGTGCGGGTGTTTCGCAGCCCACAGTCAGCCGGGCGCTGCGGGGCGACAAGTCGGTCAGCCAGGCAACGCGCGAACGGATCGAACAGATTGCCCGCGAACTCAATTATGCGGTCGATCGCAACGCCTCCTCGCTTCGCTCGCAGCGGTCAAACACCATCGCATTGCTGTTCTTCGAGGATCCGACCCCCGACGAAAGCATGATCAATCCGTTCTTTCTGGCAATGCTCGGTTCGATCACGCGGGCTTGTGCCAACCACGGGCTCGACCTGCTGATCTCCTACCAGCGGATGGAGGACGACTGGCACACCAAGTACCACGATTCGATGCGGGCGGACGGGCTCATCCTGCTGGGTTACGGCGACTGGACGACCTATGAGGCGCGGCTGCGCGAACTGGTGCGCCAGGGAACGCACTTCGCGCGCTGGGGGTCGGTCAGCAGCGACACCAGCGGCGCAACGATCGGGTCCGATAATCTGGGAGCAGGGCGGGCAGTGGCGGAACACCTGCTGGGCAGTGGCCGCCGACGCGTTGCCTTTATCGGCCATGCGGACGGGCACTATCCCGAATTCGCCCACCGGTACGACGGTTTGTGCGCCGGGCTGCGCGACGCCGGGATCGAGCCGGATCGGGCCCTGCAGCGCGATGCGATCACCACGCAGGAGGTGGGCCGCTCTGCCACGCAGGATCTGATTGCCAGTGGCGAACGCTTCGATGCCATCTTTGCGGGCAGCGACCTGATCGCGATCGGCGCCATGCAGGCTTTGGCCGAGGCGGGGCTTTCCGTTCCGCAGGATGTGGCGGTGGTCGGTTTCGACGATATTCCCGCCGCCAGTCTCACCAGCCCGCCGCTGACCACGATCCAGCAGGATACCAAAGCTGCCGGGGAACGGCTGGTGGAAACCTTGATCGCGCAGATCGAGGGAGAGGAAACGCCGCCCGTGCGATTGCCGACGCGGTTGGTCGTGCGCGCGAGCAGCTAGCACCGTCGCCACCGCGCCCGCACGCATCAGTGCATTCGTATACGCCTTGTCGGTGCGCCGCTTCGGTGTAACCACACGCGACGACGCTAAAAATCGGCGAAACGACCGATGCGCGCCTGTGGGAAGAGGTACAGATCATGGCATCGCAGGAGGGCATTGCG
This sequence comes from Erythrobacter sp., assembly GCA_009993635.1. GTDB lineage: Bacteria > Pseudomonadota > Alphaproteobacteria > Sphingomonadales > Sphingomonadaceae > Alteriqipengyuania. The sequence goes on from JAACTC010000010.1 coordinate 19,427, forward strand.
CCCCAAGGAATCGCGGCACGCAAGCCCCGGATGGGAATTGGCGGGCTCGCCAATATCAGCTTCGGCTTCTTCGGTATCCAGATCGGATTCGTGCTGCAGAATTCGAACATGAGCCGCATCTTCCAGACGCTGGGCGCCAGCATGGACGATCTGCCCGCACTGTGGGTTGCCGCGCCGCTCACCGGTCTGATCGTCCAGCCGATCATCGGCCACCTGTCGGACAAAACCTGGAACCGCTTCGGCCGCCGTCGGCCCTATTTCATGACTGGGGCGCTGCTCGCCGCGATCTCGCTGTTTCTGATGCCGCTGGCCCCTGCCTTCGCTGCGCCGCTGCTGTTCTCGGCTGCGCTTTTGTGGGTGCTCGATGCCAGCCTCAACATTTCGATGGAGCCGTTCCGCGCCTTCGTGGGCGACATGCTCGACCGTTCGCAGCACGCGACGGGCTATGCCGTGCAGACCGCCTTCATCGGCGCAGGCGCGGTGGTTGCCGCGATCTTCCCCTGGCTGCTCGAACAGGTGGGGGTGAGCAATGTCGCGCCGCCGGGCGAGATACCTGATACCGTGCGCTTCAGCTTCTGGGCGGGCGCGGTGGCGCTGTTCTGCGCCATCGGCTGGACCGTGGTGACGACGAAGGAATATTCGCCCGAAGAAATGGCGGCCTTCGAAGCGCAGCGCGAGGTCGAGACGGGCGAGCCGATCCGGGCGCTGGCGGCGAAAAACTACGCTTCGGCGATCGTGTGGATACTGGCCGGGGCGGGGGTCGCGCTGGCGGTTGCGCCGCTGGGGCTGGAGAAGGAAATCTACCTGCTGGGCGGATTGCTCGCCATCTATGGCCTGCTTTCGGCAATCGGCATTTCGATGGCCAAGCAGGGGCGCAGCGCGAACATGCTCTCCAGCATCATCGGCGACTTCTCCGGCATGCCCGACACGATGAAGCGGCTCGCGCTGGTGCAGTTCTTCAGTTGGTCTGCGCTCTTCATCATGTGGATCTATTCGGGGCCCATCGTCTCGCAGTATTTCTACGGCAGCGCCGATCCCACCACCGCCGCCTATAACGAGGGCGCGAACTGGTGGAACCTGATCTACACCGTGCAGAACGGCGTCGCTGCCGTCGCCGCGCTGCTGGTGCTCCCGGCGATGAGCCGCAGGCTCGGCAAGGCGCGCACGCACATGACCTGCCTGCTGCTCGGCGCGGCGGGGTTCCTCGGCTATTTCGTGCTGCGCGATCCGAACCTGCTGATCGTGTGCGAGATCCTGAAGGGCATCGCCTGGGCCTCGATCCTCGCCATGCCCTACGCGATTCTGGCGAGCAGCCTGCCGCAGGCCAAGCTCGGCATATACATGGGGCTGTTCAACATTTTCGTCGTCGTGCCGCAGCTGCTGGTGGCGACGGTGATGGGCAGCGTGATGAAGGCATTTTTCCCCGGTGAGCCGATCTGGACGATGCTGTTCGCGGCGGCCAGCTGGGCGCTGGCGGGGCTCGCAATGTTGCGCGTAAGCGTGCCCGGCGACAAGGAGACGAGCGATGCGTAAGCTGGCCTTTGCCGCCCTGCTGGCGGCCCTGACCACTCCGGCGATGGCGCAGGGTGCAGACGGCGCTTGGCAGCCGAAGCCCTTCGTCGAGATCGAGCATCCCGATTGGAGCCGGAATGCCGTGCTCTACCAGATCAACACCCGGCAGTTCACGCCAGAGGGTACTTTCGCCGCCGCGCAGAAGGAGCTGCCGCGCCTCAAGAAACTGGGCGTCGATATCCTGTGGCTGATGCCGATCCACCCCATTGGTGAGGTCAACCGCAAGGGCACGCTGGGCAGCCCCTATTCGGTGCGCGACTACTACGCGGTGAACCCCGAATTCGGCACCGAGGACGATCTGCGCGCCTTCATCGACGCGGCACATGCACAAGGCTTCAAGGTCATTCTCGACCTCGTCGCCAACCACACCGCGTGGGACAATGCCCTCGCGAGCGAGCATCCCGACTGGTACGAGAAGACCTGGGATGGTCATTTCCGCCCGACCCCGTGGTGGGACTGGTCCGACATCATCGATCTGGACTGGAGCAAGCCCGGCGTGCGCGAGCATGTCGGCAAGGCGATGGAATACTGGGTCCGCGAGTTCGGCGTCGATGGCTATCGCGCCGATGTCGCGGGCTATATCCCCATAGACTTCTGGGATACCATGCGCGCGCGGCTCGATGCGATCCGCCCGGTGTTCATGCTGGGCGAGGTGCAGCAGACGGTCCATCATCGCGCCGCCTTCGATGCGACCTATGCGTGGGACTGGCATCACACGACCAAGCGGATCGCAAAGGGCGAAGCCGATGCGACCGCCCTGTTCGGCTACTACGCCGAGAACGAGAGTCTGTGGCCGCGTGAGGCCATGCGAATGACCTATATCGAGAACCACGACAGCAATGCCTGGGAAGGCACGCTGTACGAGAATTATGGCGATGCGCTGCCCGCGATGACCGCGCTCGCCTTCACCGGCGAGGGCCTGCCACTGATCCACAACGGGCAGGAAGCATGCAACGCCAAGCGGCTGGAATTCTTCGAAAAGGATCCGATCGACTGGAGCCAGGGCGAAGACTGTGCCTATGGCGACCTGCTGGCGCGCCTGATCGCATTTCGCGATGCCAACCCGGCGCTCGCCAACGGCCAATGGGGCGCGCGGATGAGCCAGGTGGTCAACGACAAGCCGCAGCAGCTGTTCGGCTGGGTCCGCCAGCAGGATGGCAACAAGGTGGTCGGACTGTTCAACCTCTCCGATAGACCGGTCGAAGCCGAATTGGCAGACGGGCTGGCGGCTGGCACCTACGTCGAGTTCGGCAGTGGCGACGCCGTGACGATCGCGGCGGGTGACACGGTATCGCTGCCCGCTTGGGGTTTCCGTCTGCTCGCCAGCGGATCGCAGCAGTGATGAAACGGACCTTCCGCGCGATCGGCCAGACCAGCGGGCCTGCTGCGACGATCCGCGCTTCGGTGGCCCCGACGCAAGACGGCCCGCCACCCTCGATGGGGGGCGAGCCGTCTCGCTTTGCGACCCGAAGGGAAGGTTAGAAGCTTGCGCCGATGCTGAAGACCACTGCTCCGTCCTGGCCGGGCAGGTCGGGAAGATCGGTATCGACATAGGCGACGCCCAGCGTCAGGATATTATACGACGCGCTCGCGCCGATCGACCAGTCGAGGTAACCGCCCGACCCGTAGTCGAGGCTGCCTTCCGAGTAGCCGAGGTGCGCGGTCAGGCTGATCGGGGTGTCGGGAATCCCCGTCCCCAGATCGCCGTAAACGTAGATGTTATCGCTCGGCAGGGCGGCGCCCTGTTCGGGTGCGTAGGCGGCGCCAACGGTCGCCTCCACGGGGCCGAACGCGGCCGTGACCGATGCATAGGGTTCGACATAGTCGCTGTCGCCTACCGCATCATTGCCATTGGGGTAGATGTAGTAGAGCACGCCGGCGTCGACGGTGATGCCCGACGAAACTTCGCCCGACCAGCCCGCATAGATATCGAGCTCGGTATGGCCGTAGAGCGCGCTATCTTCGAGCGAGGAGGCCCATGCGCCGACATAGAACCCGCTTTCGTGGCCGATATCGATCCCGCCTTGCACGGCGATGTCTTCATCCGAGAAGGTCACGCCGCGGAAACGGTAGTCGGTGACCAGGCTCACATTGCCGCTGATCGCAATCGGGCCGGTATCTTCCTCTTCTTCCTGGGCCAGCGCCGGGCTGGCGAACAGGAAAGCGGCAAGCAGCGCCGCCGGGGCAATTCTGGAAAAACGCATTTTCTTTTCTCCTTGGATCACTGCCCTCTCCCCCCTCTCATCCGGCTGGGGCCGCGTCCCGATCTGATGTGCCGGGATCGCGGACCCCCTCCGGTCCTAAGTCTCACTCAGTAATTATAGGCCCGTTCGCCGTGCTCGCCCAAGTCGAGGCCATCGCGCTCGACCTCTTCGGACACGCGCCCGCCGGTGATCAGCTTCGCGATGAACCAGGCAATCGCAGCGCCGATTGCGGCCCACACGATTGCCACGCCCACGGCCTTCGCCTGAATGACGAGCTGGGCCATGGCGTTGTAATCTTCGGCACCCGGGCCACCGAGGCCGGGCAGCATGGTGAACGCGGTGCCGAGCGAGCCGACGATGCCGCCGATACCGTGGATGCCGAAAACATCCGCCGTATCGTCCAGGCCAAGACGCGGCTTCATCATGGTGACGAACCAGAAGCACACCAGCGCGGCAACGGCACCGATCAGGATCGCGCCGAACGGTCCGCTGTTACCAGCCGCCGGAGTAACCGCGACCAGGCCGGCAATCGCACCCGAGCAGCCGCCCAGCAGTGATCCCTTATGGCCGCTGATGGTTTCACCCAGCATCCAGAACAGCACGCCCGCAGCGGTCGCGACGAAGGTGTTGAGCACCGCAAGCGTGGCCACGCCGTCGGCTTCGAGTTCGGAGCCGCCATTGAAGCCGAACCAGCCCACCCATAGTAGGCCCGTGCCGATCAGCGTCATGGTCAGCGAATGCGGAGGCATTGCCTCCTTCGGATATCCGACGCGCTTGCCCAGGATCAGGCAGCCGACCAGCGCGGAAACGCCCGCGTTGATGTGGACCACCGTGCCGCCTGCAAAGTCCAGCGCACCCCATTCGAAGATCAGACCGCCGGTCGCCCACACCATGTGCGCGATGGGGAAGTACACGATCGTCAGCCAGATGGCGGTGAACACCATCATGGTTGAGAGTTTGGCCCGCTCCATCGTGCCGCCGACGATCAGCGCGGCGGTGATCGCAGCGAAGGTCATCTGGAACGCGATGAAGATGTATTCGGGAATCTCCACCCCGTCGCTGAAGGTCGCGGCTCCGGAATCGGCGGTGACGCCCTTCAGGAAGACCTTGCCGAAATCGGCGATATAGGCGTTGCCGGTATCACCGAACGCCATCGAGTAACCGTAGATCACCCAGATGATCATCGCGAGCGACGCGACGCACAGGACCTGGGTGAGCACCGAGGCCATGTTCTTGGTACGGGCAAGCCCGCCGTAGAACAGCGCGACGCCGGGTACGATCATCGCCATCACCAGTACGGTGGCGACGATCATCCAGGCGGTATCGCCCTTGGCGATGGTCGCGGCGGCTTCTGCCGCAGCCACGGCAGGCGCGGTGTTTGCCGGTGCCTCCATGGCGAAGGCGGGCGTTGCCACGATTGCGGCAAGCCCGGCGGTAGCAATATTTCTCAAGCTAAACGTCATGTCTTGCCCCCTCAGAGTGCGGTGTCGTCGGTTTCGCCGGTGCGGATTCGCAGCGCCGAAGAAACGTCGATGGAAAAGATCTTGCCGTCGCCGATCGCGTCGGTCTTGGCCGCGGCGGCGATGGCTTCGACCGCCTTGGGCGCGACGTCATCCGCCACGACCGTTTCGATCCGGACCTTGGGCACGAAGCTCGTGTCGTATTCGGCCCCCCGGTATACTTCGGTATGGCCCTTCTGGCGTCCGAAACCCTTGGCCTCTGACACGGTCAGCCCGGTCACACCGACGCCGGTCAAGGCATCGACCACCTCGTCGAGCTTGAATGGTTTGATGATAGCGACGATCAGTTTCATGCTTCCCCCTGGCAGCGAAATTTCAGCGACAGACGCCACCCCGTTCAATTCTTGCTTGAACGGTCATGGTTTTGTCATTTATGATGCATCGCACAATAACTGCGGGATCGTCAATCGGATCGATGGACCGCCAGTCGGCACGGTAACCAACTGATTAATGGGGGTTTGTATATGTCGGAGCAGGTTGAGCAGGGTGTGAATTATTCACGCAGCGGGGCGGCGCACAATTTTGTTACCGCACCTGCGAAGAACGTTGCGCAGTCTCACGGGAGGATCGCCTCGATGCAGCCGGACGAATTGCGCAACGCCATGGCGGAGCTGGGCTATCTCACGCAAAGCGGACTCGCCGGGGCCATCGGGGTCGATCGTTCCACCGTCAGCCTGTGGCTCGACGGGCGGGTCGGGGTGCCGCGCCCGATCGCCAAGCTGATTCGACTGATGGTGCTCTACGAAGATCGTACCCGCCAATGACCGGGCACGGTGCCGGCCCCGCCGACCATCTCGGTCACGCGCGCAGGATCGTCATCAAGGTCGGTTCTTCGCTGCTGATCGAGCGGGAGCAGCGCGCGCCGCGCGACCGCTGGCTGGCCGGTCTTGCGCAAGATATCGTGGGCTTGCGCCAGCGGGGCGCGGCGGTGCTGGTCGTCAGTTCGGGCGCGGTGGCGCTGGGATGGCGACGGCTGGGGATGGCGCGTTCACCGCAGCTCGACCGCCGGCAGGCCGCAGCCGCAGTGGGCCAGAGCCTGCTGATGAATGCCTGGGCTGCAGCTTTCGCTCCGCACGATGTTGCCGTGGCGCAATTGCTGCTGACGCTTGACGACAGCGAATCCCCACAGCGATCTGCCAATGCCCGCGCTACCCTGGCGGTCCTGCTGGATGCAGGCGCGGTGCCGATCATCAACGAAAACGATTCCGTCGCGACGGAGGAACTGACGCTGGGCGACAATGATCGCCTGTCGGCGCGGGTCGCCGAACTTGCCGGGGCCGACCTGCTGTTGCTGCTGTCCGATGTCGACGGGCTTTACGATCGCAATCCGTCGGCGCCCGGCGCGCGGCACATTCCGCTGGTATCGCAGATCGACGAGGGGGTGGTCGCGATGGCTGGCGGCCCCGCGAGCGATGGGGTCGGCACAGGCGGCATGGCGACCAAGCTTGCAGCTGCACGCCACGCCGGGGCGCTGGGATGCGCATCGATCATCGCGAATGGTCGCGAAGCGCAACCGATCACGAGGCTGCTGGAGGGAGAACGCGCAACGCTTCTTGCGCCAGCAGGTCGTTGAAATTTCCCTCACTTCTGCCGCTCAGAAGCCGCCGGAGACCGAAAGAAACCGGAAAACAGAAATTTCAGCAATATTTTTGCTTGCCCTTAGGATTTGATGATATAAAAAGCACGCAACCGCAGCAATTGTGCTGCGCATGCGAGGAACGACGAATGAAGGCCGTGGCCGCCATCCGTACTGCCGACGAGACTGTGCATTATGCGCAGGGTCTCGCGCTGCTCCTCGTCCTTGTATTCGTACTTCTTATTCAGCGGGGGGGAGTGCCCATCGGCTAGGCTTAGCCAGACGGACCTCCAGGAACCCCGCTCTCCGAACCGGAAAGCGGGGTTTTTTATTGGGTCCGTCGAGGGATTGATTCGACATTATGACCGAGACTTCTTCCAAACGTTCCGACGCAATCACCAAGGGTGCGGCCAAGGCGCCCGCACGCGCCATGCTGCGCGGCGCGGGCTTTACCGACGAACAGATGGCCCAGCCCATGGTCGCGGTGGTCAATACCTGGTCGACAGTGACGCCGTGCAACATGCACCTCGCCGATCTGGCCGAGCCGATCCGCGAGGGCCTGCGCGGTGGCGGCGCGACACCGGTCGATTTCAACACCATCGTGGTTTCCGACGGGATCACCATGGGCGGCGAGGGCATGCGGGCCTCGCTGATCAGCCGCGAGATCATCGCGGACTCGATCGAGCTGGCGGTGAAAGGCCACTCGCTGGATGCGGCGATCATTCTGGTCGGCTGCGACAAGACCATTCCCGCCGCCGCGATGGCGCTGGCCCGGCTCGATATCCCGGGGCTCGTTTTCTACGGCGGGACGATCATGCCCGGCCAGCTCGACGGCCGCGACCTGTCGATCCAGGACGTGTTCGAAGCCGTCGGCGCACATGCCAAGGGCGACATGAGCGACGCCGAGCTGGAGAAGGTCGAGCGTGCGGCGTGCCCCGGCGCGGGTGCGTGCGGCGGGCAGTTCACCGCCAACACCATGGCAATGGCGCTGGCGATGATGGGCATCTCGCCCATGGGTTCGGGCGATCCGCCCGCGACCGATGCGGCCAAGCGCGTCGAAGCTGCACGCTGCGGGCGATTGGCGGCGAAGCTGGCGCATGAGGGTACCTCCGCACGCTCGTTCCTGACCCCGACCTCCATCCGCAACGCGGCCACGGCGGTTGTGGCGAGCGGAGGGTCGACCAATGCCGTGCTGCACCTGCCCGCCATCGCCGCAGAAGCAGGCTTCGCCTTTCCGATCGAGACGTTCGACGAATTGTCGCGCACCGTCCCCGTCATCACCGACCTGAAGCCAGGCGGGCGCTTCCTCGCGCGCGATCTCTATGCGGCGGGCGGCGTGCCGCTGTTCGGCAAGCGGCTGGCCGATGCCGGCATGCTGGAAGACACCCCCACCGTGACTGGCGACAGCCTGTTTGCGGAACTGGCGCGCGCCGAAGAAACGCCGGGCCAGCAGGTGGTCAAGTCGCCCGCCGATCCGGTCAAGGCGACCGGCGGGCTCAGCATCCTCTACGGCGACGTCGCGCCCGAAGGCGCGGTGCTCAAGACCGCAGGCTACAGCGCGGCCTTTTTCGAAGGCCCGGCCAAGGTGTTCGAGGGCGAGGAGGCGTGCTTCGCCGCCGTCAACGCCAACGCGATCGAGGCGGGTGATGTCGTCATCATCCGTTACGAAGGCCCCTCGGGCGGCCCGGGCATGCGCGAAATGCTGGCGGTGACCGCCGCGCTCGCCGGACAGGGTCTGGCCGGAGAAGTCGCGCTGATCACCGATGGGCGCTTTTCGGGCGCAAGCCATGGCTTCGTGATCGGGCACTGCTCGCCCGAAGCCGCGCGAGGCGGCCCGATCGCGTTGATCGAGACCGGCGATATTATTCGCATCGATGCCGAAACGCGCCGGATCGATGCGGACATCGACTGGGAAGCGCGCCGCGCGGCGCACACCCCGCGCCCGCCGAACCTTCTTGGCGGGGTATTCGACAAATACGCCCGCCTCGTTTCATCCGCCGCCTACGGCGCCACCACCATACCACCCGTGACCGAGTGAAGGACTCCACTACCATGCCCAAGACGATCAAGGTCTATACTGACGAAGACGCGAAGCCCGAACTGGTGCGGGGCAAGCCCGTCGCCATCATCGGCTACGGCAGCCAGGGTCGCGCCCATGCGATGAACCTGAAGGATTCAGGCTGCGAGGTGATCGTGGGCCTGCGCGACGGTTCGCCCACCGCAGCCAAAGCCCGCGCCGACGGCCTGACCGTGATGCCGGTCGCCGAAGCGGCCAAGGCCGCCTCGCTGGTCGCGCTGCTGACCCCTGACATGAGCCACGAGGCGATCTTCGCCTCCGAAATCGCGCCCAATCTGGAGCAGGGCGACGCGATCCTCGTCGCGCATGGTTTTACCGTGCTGTACGAACGCATCCAGCCCGCCGCCGGGATCGACGTCATTCTCGTGGCGCCCAAAGGGCCGGGCGATCTGGTCCGCCGTGAATACGAGCGCGGCGCAGGCGTGCCCTGCCTGTTCGCGGTGCGACAGGATGCGACCGGCGAAGCGCGCGAGCGGGCGCTGGCCTATGCCAGCCTGATCGGCGGAACGACGGCGGGCGCGCTCGAAACGAGCTTCCGCGAGGAAACCGAAACCGATCTGTTCGGCGAACAGGCGGTGCTGTGCGGCGGCGCGACCGAACTGGTCGCTGCCGGTTTCGATACGCTGGTGAACGCGGGCTACCAGCCCGAGATCGCCTATTACGAATGCCTCCACGAACTGAAGCTGATCGTCGACCTGCTGTACGAAGGCGGGTTCGAGAAGATGCACGAATTCGTCTCCGAAACCGCGATCTACGGCGATCTCGTCTCTGGACCGCGCGTCATCAACGACGAAACCCGCGCGCGGATGAAGGATGTGCTGACCGACATTCAGGACGGCACCTTCGCGCGCAACTGGATCGCAGAGAACGAGGCCGGGAAGGCCAAGTACGACGAGATGCAGGCGGCCGACCTGTCGCATCCGATCGAATCCACCGGCAAGCAGCTGCGCGGCCTGATGGCGTGGTTGCAGTCCGACGAGAAGAAGAAGGAGCAAAAGGCCGCGTAAACGCGCGCCCTTTTGCCAGAGTGAAAGCCATGAATGCCATGACCCAGCCGATCCCCAGCACCCAGACCCAGCCTGCCACCCGCACGGGCGCGCAGCTGGTCGTCGACACGCTGGCCGCGCTGGGGGTGGAATGCGTATTCGGCTATCCCGGCGGCGCGATCATGCCGGTGTACGATGCGCTGCCGCAGGGACAGATCCGGCATATCCTGGTCCGCCACGAACAGGCCGCGGCCTTCGCAGCGGATGCCTATGGCCGGGCCACGGGCCGGGCCGGAGTGTGCATCGCCACCTCCGGCCCGGGCGCGACCAACCTCATCACGGGCATTGCCAACGCCTATCTCGATTCGGTCCCGATGGTCGCCATCACCGGCCAGGTGGCGCAGCCGCTGATGGGAACCGACGCGTTTCAGGAGACCGATATTTTCGGCATGACGATGCCGATCGTGAAGCATTCGGTGGTGATCCGCCGGCCCGAGGACATTCCGTCGGCTTTTGCGGAAGCTTTCGCCATTGCCGAGGGCGGCCGGCCGGGCCCGGTGTTGATCGACCTGCCCAAGGATGTGCAGCAGGCGCTGTGTGAACCCGCCGCGCTGCGCCGCCCGGCCGCGCCCGTGCTCGCCGCGCCGTGCGCCGATGCGATTGCCGAGGCGGAGCGCCTGATCGCAGGCGCCAGTCGTCCGCTGTTCTATCTGGGCGGCGGCATTGCCCGCGCGAACGCCAGCGAGATGGTGCGCAGCATAATCGAGGAATCGGGCATTCCTGCGGTCGCGACCCTGCAGGGGCTGGGCGTTCTGCAACCCGATCACCCCGCGATGCTGGGGATGCTGGGGATGCATGGGCACCGTGCGGCGAATATGGCGGTGCAGGAATCCGACCTGCTGATCGTGGTCGGTGCGCGGTTCGATGATCGTGCGACCGGCAAGCTGGCCGAATTCGCGCCGCATGCATCCGTGGTCCATATCGATGTCGATGCCGCGGAACTGGGCAAGCTGCGCTTCGCGCACGCAGCGGTCTGCGGCAACCTGAAGGCCAGCCTCGCCGCGATCGATTTCAACATCGGAGAGATTTCCGCTTGGTGCGAGACCACGGCGCAGACCCGCGCAGCCAATCGGCCACGCTACGATGCGCCGGGCAATGGCATCTACGCGCCCGCCATGCTCAAGGCGCTGTCGGAACGGGTGGGCGACGATTTCATAGCCGCGTGCGATGTCGGCCAGCACCAGATGTGGGTCGCCCAGCATTGTCGCTTTTCCCGCCCGCAGGCGCATCTGACCAGCGGCGGGCTGGGCGCGATGGGATACGGCCTGCCCGCTGCCATCGGTGCCAAGCTGGCGCAGCCCGACAAGCAGGTCTTCGCCATCTGCGGAGATGGCGGCTTCCAGATGAACATCCAGGAGCTGGCGACGCTGCGCCGCTATCAGATCCCGGTGAAGATCGTGCTGCTCGACAATGCGATGCTGGGGCTGGTGCGCCAGTGGCAGGAGCTGTTCTTTGCGGGCAATTATTCCGAGGTCGACCTGTCCGACAATCCCGATTTCGTCGAAGTCGCCAACGCGTTCGGGATCGAGGCCTTCTCGATCGAGCGCCGCGAAGAGGTGGACGGTGCGATCGACCGGCTGATGGCCGCGCACGGGCCGATTCTCGCCCATGTCCGGATCGATCCGGAAGAAAACGTCTGGCCGCTGGTGCCGCCGGGCAAGTCCAATGCCGAGATGATGGAGAAATGACATGACACCCAAAGCACAGGGGCTCGAGCACATCCGCATCGAATTTCGCTGCGCCGAAGGGGCGCTTCGCCGCATTCTCGGCGTGGTCGAGACGCGCGGTTTCGCCCTGCGCTCCATGCAGATGGGCAGCAATGGCGATCATGCCGTGATGACGCTGGCGCTCGCCCCGATCGATCCCTTCCGCCGTGCGGAGACCATGCTGCGCCAGGTCGCCCGCCTGCAGGAGGTGGAAAGCACGATCCACCTGACCAACGGCCCGCCAGTCGCGGAGGTAACCAATGTCGCAATCGCCTGACCAGGACCCACGGCGCATCGCAATCTTCGATACGAGCTTGCGCGATGGCGAGCAGGCGCCCGGCTTTTCGATGAACACCGTGCGCAAGCTCAAGCTGGCGCATGCACTGGCCGCTTTGAAGGTGGACGTGATGGAGGTCGGCTTTGCTGCCGCCTCGCCCGGCGATGCCGAGGCGATCCACGCGATTGCGAGCGAAATCGGCTCTGCGCCCGGTGCGCCGATGCTGTGTTCGCTCGCGCGGGCGAACGAGCGCGATATCGACGCTGCCGAACGCGCGCTCGGCCCGGCCAAGAACACCCGGCTGCACCTGTTCTTCGGCACCAGCGACCTGCATCTGGCGGCGAAGCACCAGATGGAAAAGCCCGAGGCGCTGGCCACGATCGAACGGGCGATCGAGATGGGGCGGGGCCGCTTTACCGAGATCGAGTTCTCTGCCGAAGACGCGCTGCGCACCGATCCCGCATTTCTCAAGGAAGTGTTGGAGTGTGCCGCTGCCGCCGGCGCGGATGTGCTCAACGTGCCCGATACGGTCGGCTACACGTCGCCCGAGGAAATCTATGCGCTGTTTGCGGATCTGACTGTCAACGTCGCGCGGCCCGATCATGTCGTCTTCTCGACCCACAACCACAACGATCTGGGCATGGCGGTCGCCAATAGCCTCGCCGCGGTGCGCGGCGGCGCGGGCCAGATCGAATGCACCATCAACGGCATAGGCGAACGCGCCGGGAACTGCGCGCTGGAAGAGGTGGTCATGGCGCTGAAGACCCGGCCCGACCATTACCGCGCCAACACCGGCGTCGATACGCGGCAGATCTTCGCGGTCAGCCGCCTGCTGGGCGAGGTGACCGGCAATGCGCCCCCGCGCAACAAGGCCATCGTGGGCCGCAATGCCTTTGCGCACGAAGCAGGCATCCATCAGCACGGCGTGCTGGCCGACCGGCGGACTTATGAGATCATGAGCCCGGAAGACATCGGCCTGCCGTCTAACGCGCTGGTACTGGGCAAGCACAGCGGCAAGCACGCGCTGCGCGCCCGGCTGGCCGCGCTCGGCCATGGCGACATGGGCGATAATCGGTTCGAGAAACTCTACGCCGATTTCAAGCGGCTGGCCGACACCCGTCGCGAGGTGACCGATAATGATCTGTGCGATCTGATTGCGGAGGACGGGCGCGGCCACACATGGGAACTGGTGCGGGTGGAGATGCGCACCGGCACAAAGGCCAAAGAACGGCCGACCGCCAAGGTGACGCTCGATCACACGACGCGCGGCCGCCTGACCACCATCGGTCACGGCACCGGCCCGTTCGAGGCGCTGACCGATGCCTTCTGCGTCGCAGCCGAGGTGAAGGAGGGGATGCTCGAAAGCATCGATGCCCACCAGCTGTCGCGCGAGATGGAAATCGAGGTCGGCCTGACGGTCGATGGCGTTTCCATCACCGGGCGCAGCCAGCACACCGATGTGGTGATCGCCGCCGCCGAAGCCCTGCTGGCGGCGTTCAACAACCATGCACGGGCGCAGGAAACCTCGCGCCTGGCGAACGCAGCCTGAGGGACATCGGATGACACAGCCCCGATCCCTGTTCGACAAGCTGTGGGACGCGCATGTCGTTGTCTCCGAAAGCGAGGATGCGCCCGCGATCCTGTTCATCGACCTTCACCTGGTGCACGAGGTGACGTCGCCGCAAGCATTCTCGGTACTGGAAGAGCGCGGCCTGAGCGTGCGTCGGCCCGACCTCACGCAGGCGACGCTCGACCACTCGACACCGACCCTTCCTGCAGGCCCCGACGGGCGCCTGCCCTACGCCACCGATGCGGCGGAAAAGCAGGTTCATCAGCTGGAGGCGAATTGCGCGAAGCACGGGATCGACCTGCTCGGGCTGGACGATGATCGGCGCGGGATCGTCCATGTGATCGGGCCTGAAATGGGCCTGACCCAGCCGGGCAAGACCATCGTGTGCGGCGACAGCCACACCTCTACCCACGGCGCGTTCGGCGCGCTCGCCTTCGGGATCGGCACGACCGAGGTCGGCCACGTGCTCGCGACGCAGTGCGTGCTCCAGCGCAAGCCGAAATCGATGCGGATCACCTTCGAAGGTGCGCTGTCTCCGGGCGTCGGCGCGAAGGATATGGCGCTCGCCATGATCGCGCAGATCGGTGCCGATGGCGGGCAGGGCTACGCGGTCGAATTCGCCGGCGAGGCGGTGCGGGCGCTGTCGATGGAAGGCCGTATGACGCTGTGCAACATGGCGATCGAGGCGGGGGCGCGGGTCGGCATGGTCGCCCCAGACGAGACGACCTTCGCCTACCTCGAAGGGCGCGAGCGCGCTCCGCAGGGTGAGGATTGGGACGCCGCCGTGGCCCGTTGGCGCGAATTGCCCTCCGATCCCGACGCGAGCTTCGACAAGGAAGTGACGGTCGATGCCGCCGCGATCCGCTCGATGATAACCTATGGCGTATCACCCGATGCCGCCGCGCCCGTCTCCGGCAACGCGCCCCAGCCGGCCAATGATTCCGAACGCGAGGCCGCCGAATATATGCGCTTCGTCGCCGACCGACCTTTTGCCGAGGCGAAGGTAGACCGCGTCTTCATCGGCAGCTGCACCAATTCGCGCATGTCCGACCTGCGCGAAGCTGCCGAGGTGATGCGCGGGCGGCGGGTGGCCGATGGCGTCACCGCGCTGATCGTGCCCGGCTCGGAAGCGATCCGCCAGCAGGCCGAGGCCGAAGGGCTCGATGCGGTGTTCACCCAAGCGGGGGCCGAATGGCGCCTGCCGGGCTGTTCTATGTGCATTGCCATGAACGGCGATCAGGGCGCGCCGGGAGAGCTGGTGGTCTCCACCTCCAACCGCAACTTCGTGGGCCGGCAGGGCAAGGGCGTGCGCACCGTACTCGCCGGGCCTGCCACTGCGGCGGCCTGCGCCATCGCGGGCCATATCGCCGACCCTTCGCAGTATATGAGCACGGAGGCGCGCGATGCAGCCTGATCCGTTCACCCGGTTGGAGGCGCGCACGCTGGTGGTGCGCCAGTCCAATATCGACACCGACCAGATCATCCCCGCGCGCTTCCTTACCACCACCACCCGCGAGGGGCTGGGCGCGAACGCCTTCTACGACTGGCGCTACACCGGCGACGATCAGCCCAAGAATGCCTCGCCTTTCCCGGTGGCCGGTGCGGGCGAGCGGCAGGTGCTGGTCGCAGGGCCGAATTTCGGGTGCGGTTCCTCTCGCGAACACGCTCCATGGGCGCTGCTCGACTACGGCTTTCGCGCCGTAGTCAGCTCGGACATTGCCGATATCTTCAAGAGCAATGCGCTCAAGAACGGCCTGCTGCCGGTCGAGGTCGATGCCGAAACCCACGCCGCGCTGCTGGAACGACCGGGCGTCGCCATCGCCATCGATCTGGAGAAATGCACGCTGACAACCGATGACGGCATCGAAGCCAGCTTCACGGTCGAACCTTTCGCGCGCCGCTGCCTGCTCGACGGGGTCGATCCGCTCGGCCACATCCTGGCGCATGATGCCGACATTTCCGCTTACGAGACGAAAGCTGCATGAACCACACCATTGTCTTGCTGCCCGGTGATGGGATCGGCCCCGAAGTCGCCGCCGCCGCGCGCGCGGTCATGGAGGCGGTGGCACCGCACCACGGCCTGTCACTGACCTTCGAAAGCCACGATATCGGCGGCTGCGCCATCGACGCGCACGGCGATCCCTTCCCCGAGGCCACGGCAAAAGCATGCGCGCAGGCCGATGCCGTGTTCCTCGGCGCGGTCGGTGGGCCGAAATGGGATGGTGGTGGGCCGCGCCCCGAGGCAGGGCTGCTGGCCCTGCGCAAAACGCTGGGCGCGTTTGCCAACCTGCGCCCGATCACGCTGTTCTCGGGCCTCGAACATCTCTCCCCGCTCAAGCCGGAACGCGCGACTGGCACCGACATGCTGATCGTGCGCGAGCTGACTGGCGGGATCTATTTCGGCGAGAAGGAGGAGGGCGACGAGGAAGCCTCCGACCTCTGCCGCTATTCGCGCCCCGAGGTCGAGCGGATTGCCCGGATCGCCTTCGAAGCGGCGCGGGGGCGCAAGGGGCGGGTGACCTCGGTCGACAAGGCCAACGTGCTCGCCACCAGCCGCCTGTGGCGCAACACGGTGGTCGCCCTGCGCGAGGCCGAGTATCCGGACGTCGAACTCGACCACGTGCTGGTCGATGCCATGGCGATGAAACTGATTGAGCGCCCCACGCAGTTCGATGTGATCCTGACCGAGAACATGTTCGGCGACATCCTGAGCGATGAGGCGTCAGTGATCGCCGGATCGATCGGCCTCGCGCCCTCGGCCTCGCTGTCGCAGACCCACGGCGGGCTGTACGAACCGATCCACGGCTCCGCGCCCGATATCGCAGGCCAGGGCAAGGCCAACCCCGTCGGCGCCATACTCAGCGCAGCCATGCTGCTGCGCCATGCGCTGGATGCAGGCGATGCCGCCACGCAGATCGAGCGGGCGGTCGGCGCATGCCTCGCGGAAGGTACCGGTACCGCCGATGTTGGCGGCAGTGCTGGCACACAGGCTGTGATCGAGCGGGTGTGCGACAAGATTGGCGAGACGACCGGCAGCATCCCCCTTGCAGGTGCCGCTTCGCGAGGATAAGGGGCGTCCCTCCAAGCGAAATGCCGCTTTAGCTCAGTTGGTAGAGCACATCATTCGTAATGATGGGGTCACGTGTTCGAGTCACGTAAGCGGCACCATTTCTGGTCAAAGATGGAAACCGCCCCTCGAAGGCGCGTAGTAGCGAGTGCGACGCCCCTCGGCAGGGTCGAGATCGCGCCGCGCCCCAGTCTGCCAGCATTCTCAGACAGCCTTTGCGCAACGAGGGATCCTCGTCGTGAAGTTCTTCGCGCTTGCCGTCTGTCAGAACGTTTGCATCGTTGAAAAGATGCTCGAGGGAGCGGGGCCTTAGCGCCGGTGACGAAAAACTCCGGTGGCAGGCCGGTCCACCTTTAAGAGTGTTGGGGAGCGACACCTGTCAGGTCGAGAAGATCGACCGGATAACGTTGAGCAGCCAGCGCAAGCCCGGGTCTTCCTCCTTCTCGGTGGCCCAGCCTAGAAACACTTTCGATCTGGGATATTCGAACGGCACCGGCAGAATTCTCAGTCGATGGATTGGTGCCGTGAGTTCTGCAAATCGCTGCGGGACGATCGCAATCAGATCGGTGGTCGCAACGGTCACCGCCAGGCTGGCCGCATTGGGCAGGATCGCGCCGATGCGACGATCGATTGCGGCTGCGCGCACCTGACGGGCGGTCGGCAGGTGCAGGCGCATGTCCCTGTGCAGAACGGCGTGGCGGCTGCTGGCGAAGTCTTCGCGAGACAATTCGTGACCGATCCTGGGGTGCCCCTCCCGCACAACCACGACCGCATCCGCGTTCATCAACGGCTCCAGCGTAACGCCCGGCTGTTCGTGGAGGGAGATATCCATGATGACGTCCGCGCCGCCGTTGGTCAGTGCTTCGTGCGGACGCTCCCAATTGGGAGTGACGACCTCGACCGTGCAGGCGGAGTTCGCATCATCGAGCAGCTTCAGTATCGGTGGCAACACCGATGGCACGCTGAAATCGTGCAGCAGCAGGCGGAATGGTCGGCTTGCCGTGGCGAGATCGAAGTTGCTTTCGAACGTGAGCCCGCGGCGCAATGCCCCCAAGGCCTCGGTCACGGGCGGCAGCAGACTCAGCGCGCGCGGCGTAGGCTTCATGCCCCTGTCGACGCGAACGAAAAGCTGGTCGGAAAAATGGGCGCGAAGCCTCGAGAGCGCGTTGCTGACGGTCGGCTGACTCATTCCCAGTACCCGCGCGGCCTGGCTGACGCTGCCGGTCTGATAGACCGTTTCGAAAATGATCAGGAGATTGAGATCGAGCTTGCGGAGATCGCGGCTTTCCTCATGGCGCTTCTGCCGCGCAATATCCTCCATTATTCACCCCTTGAATAAGACCAATTCATAATCGGCTTGGCTGATGCGGCCATAATTGCCGAGAATCAAGATCTTTTACCATGAATCGAGCGCATTATTCCGCGCAGGAATATGTCATATTTGAATTTCGGCGGTTGTTCCATTTGCTGGCAAGTGCTTGACAGCGCACGCAGAAATACGTGCGTGTCGGCCGGCTCAAGGCGAGTCCCTGCGGCGCAAGTATCTGGTTCGCAAGGGAAAGTTTGATGGGTCTCACGGTCGCTCGCAGTGGTAACTCTGCCGGAATCACTGCTCGGCGGGGTCGCGCGCTGCGCCGTGCGGCCTTGATCGGCGGGGCGTCGGCGCTGGCGCTGACGGTGAGCGCGCCTGCGCTGGCGCAGGATTACGGCAGCGGCGGCGAAGGCGGGCAAACTTTCTCGGGTGTCGACAGCGGGATTCAAGACGGGGGCGAAGGCGGAGACGGCCCGAACGGCGAAGATGGCGGCGACGGCATTCAAACACCTAGCGGTATCGGCGTCGAAGGCGGCGGCGGCGGCGGTGGCGCTGCCGGGATTACCGGTGGTGCCGGCGGTGATGGCGCACAGGGCTTTCGGCGTGGTGTAACGGTCGCGGGGGGCGCGGGCGGCGCAGGTGGCGCTACGCCCGGTGCTGCGGGCCAGCCTGGGGCCAATGGTGAGGATAGCGGGGCCGAGGGCGCTGGCGGCGGGGGCGGGGGTGCGCATGGCGGAGTGACGAGCTTCAACAACCAGACCATCACAGGTGGGGCATTCGTCGGCGGTAATGGCGGCAAGGGGGGCAATGCCGGGGGTGGCACCGCTGTGGGCGGATCGGGCGGCGGCGGCCAGGGCGGCTACGGCTTGCTCAGCACACGGGTCAACGGCAATCTGAAGAATGACGGCTCCACGGTGACCGGTGGCGATGGTGGCGATGGCGGCAGCAGGACTTTTTCCGGCGGTGGCGATGGCGGCACGGGTGGCATCGGGATCGCATTTACCGGTGCGGGCAACACCTTCACCAATAACGGCACGGTAACGGGCGGTGATGGCGGCAACGCAGATCTGGGATCTTTTTCGGCTCCCCGTGGCGCCTCAGGCTCCGGCGGGGTGGGCATCATCGGCACTAATCTCACCGTCATCAATGACGGTTCGATCAGTGGCGGCCTCTCGGGTTTTACCGCGGATGTCTTCAATCGTTTCATCCGCGCCAATGCCGTCACTTTCGGCGCAGGCGATAATATCTATGAACATCGGGCCGGGGGCAGCGTTACCGGCAATGTCGTGGGCGATGGCGACGACCTGTTCCGGCTGGGCGGCGATACGGACGGCAGCTTCGCTGTCGGCCAGTTCGGTTCGACCTACCAGGGCTTCGCGACCTATCAGAAAACCGGTATTTCGTTTTTCACGCTGACCGGAACGACCACGCAGGTCACCCCCTGGACCATTTCCGGCGGCGCGCTGGTGATCGTCAGCGATGCGGCGCTGGGCGCGACGTCGGGCGATCTGACGCTGACGGGCGGGGGTATCCTGCTGACAGAGGCCGACATTACCAGCGCGCGCAACGTGGGCGTCACCGGTACGGCCAGCATTGGTACCGCCGGCAACACCGCGATTTTCAACGGGTCGTTCTCCGGGGGCGGGCTGCTTAACAAAACCGGCACAGGCACCTTGGTGTTGAACGGGGACAACAGCGCACGCACCGGCCAGACAAGTCTGGTGGCCGGGACTTTGCGGCTCGGCAATTCGGCCGCACTGGGCAGCGGCGTTCTTGCAGCCAGGACCGCATCCACTATCGATTATGCCGGTGGCGTGGTCATCGCCAACCCGATCACCATCGGGCTCGTTTCGGGAACGAACCTTACGCTCAACCAGACTGGCGGCGCTGCGGAGCAGAGCGGCGTCATTTCCGATGGCGGCAACACTTACGGCATCACCAAGACCGGCAGCGGCAATCTGACCTTGTCCGGTGCGAACTCCTATGGCGGCACCACCACGGTGGCCGGAGGCACGCTGACCGTCACCACCAATAATGGGCTCGGCACGGCCGGTGCGGGCACCACCGTGCTGGACGGCGCGACCCTGGCCTTCAACGGTGCAAACCTGACCATCGGCGAGGCGATCAGCGTTACGGGCAGCGGTGCGAATGGTGGAGGTGCGCTGAGGCTGAACGGCGGCTCGACATTGCTGAGCGAGCAGGTCACGCTGACCGGCGACACGTTGGTCTTGGCACTCGACGGCACATTGAACCTTGCGGGGGGCGTAAGCGGCGAACACGATCTGACCGTCGAGGATACCGATACCAGCGACCGCGGCCGTATCAGGTTGGGGGCGCTGGATATCGGTTCGGGCGATTTGACGGTCAATCGCATTGCCGCCGCATTCGACGCCGGAAACAGCTTTACCGGCAATGTGCTCGTCAACTCCTCGACCCTGGATCTTGTTGCCGGGGGTGCCAGCACTATTGATGATCGGGCGCGGGTTACACTGGACGTGCCGTTCTTCGGCTATGATGCGAGGATCAACCTCTATCAGGACGAAACGATCGGTTCGCTTGCAGGGACGCGAGGCTTCGTCGTCGCCGTGGATGGCGACCGGACCTTTACCCTCGGGGGCGACGACACCAGCACCAGCTTCGGCGGCGAGTTCTTGGGGTCGCTTTCACTGGTCAAGACGGGGGGCGGCACGTTCACCCTCACCCGCACCGACGGTTTCCAGCCCTCGGGCGCTACCGGAGGTGTGACCATTCGTGGCGGTACTCTCGCCATCTTTGACGATCGGTCGCTCGGCGCCGATTCGGGTGCGCTTACGTTCGACGGCGCAGGTGCGACGCTGCAGACGCTGGCGGACCTCACCAGTTCGCGCAATATCGCGCTCACCAGCGGCGGCATTTTCAATACGGATGCAGGCACCTCAGCCACCTTCTCGGGCATAGTGTCCGGCAATGGCAGCCTTGCAAAGGCGGGCGCAGGCACGCTCGTGCTCACCGGCGCGAATACGTATTCCGGTGGCACATTGCTTGACGCAGGTACGATCCGCGTCCGGTCGAATAGCGCGCTTGGCACCAATGGCCTGACAGCCGCCGACGGCACGACGCTGGATTTCGCCGCTGCGATCACCATCGGCAATAATATCGTCACGAACGGCACTCTCACTCTGAACCAGTCGAGCGGCAGCTCGGCTCATACGGGTGCCATCACCGGGGCCGGCGGGATTACCAAGACCGGCGCAGGTTCCCTGAGGCTTTCGGGCAATCAGCTGTATGATGGGGTCACGCGGATCGCCGGTGGGGTGCTAATTGCCGACAGCGATTTCTCGCTTGGCACCACGATTGGCAACACCATCGTGGAAAATGGCGCGACGCTCGATCTGCAGGGCCTATCCACGAGCGAAGCGATCACGATCTCCGGTGCCGGCGTGAGTGGGCTCGGTGCGCTGCGCAATTCCGCCCTGTTTGCCACACTTAACGGACGCGTGACCCTGGCCGCCGGTGCCACGATCGCGTCGGGCGGATCGACGCTCCAACTCGCGGGCGGGATCGATGGAAATCACGATCTCACCCTCAATTCCGCATCGCAAATCCAGGTCAATTCCGATCTCGCGATCGGTAACGGCAATCTCACGATTGACGGCGGCGGCATCGTGGCCCTGCGGCGCAGCAACAGTTTCACTGGCGATGTCACGGTCGCCAACGGCCTCCTGATCACGGGCGCAGACGACGGGAACGTCTACAACACCATCGGCGATGCCGCCGCGCTGACCCTTCGCTCAGGGTCCACCTGGCGGCTGGCTCAGAGCGGGGAGACGATCGGCTCGCTCGCCGGAAGCGGATATATCTATTTCGACGGGGTCCGCACCCCCGGGCGGATCGGGCGATTGACTGTCGGCGGCGCCAACACGTCGACCTCGTTCGCCGGACAGATCAACGAGCAGAACAATGGCGTCCTGTCGCTGACCAAGGTTGGCACAGGCACGCTGACCCTTTCGGGAGCCAGCACCTATAGCGGCGGCACCGTGCTGAGCGAAGGCACACTCGGCCTCGGATCGTCCAACGCGCTGGGCACAGGTACACTGCAGGCGGCAAACGGCACAGGCCTGACTCTCGCCAACGGTGTCGACATCGCCAACGCCATCGAACTGACCGGCAATGCGTCGGGCGCCGTCAGTTTGGGGGTGGGAAGCGGCGAGGCGACCGTTTCGGGCATCATTAGCGGCTCGGCAGGAGTGCTCAAGGTCGATCCGGGCACACTGGTGCTGACCGGCGCGAATACCTATTCGGGCGGCACCACGATTTCCGGTGGCACCATCGCCATCGCTTCGGATGCGGCACTGGGCGATAAAAACGGCGCGATCCGGTTCACCGGCGCGACCGGAACGCTGCGGACGACGTCCGACTTCACCCTCTCCCGCGACATCGTGCTGGATGGATCGGGCACCATCAGCACCGACGCAGGCACCACTGCCACAATGTTCGGCTACGTCCGGGGCACGGGCAATCTCACCAAATCGGGTGCCGGCACCCTGACGCTGTCCGACGGCAATACCTATAGCGGCGATACATTTCTCACCGGTGGCACGGTTCGACTGTTGGGCGACGATGCACTCGGTACCGGGCAGCTGGTCGCCAGCGGCGGCACGACCATCTCATACGGCGGGATCAACACCATCGCCAATGCGGTCGAAATCGCTGGCAATGTGGGTTTCAATGTAAACTCCGGCACCGGCACGCAAAGCGGCGTGATCTCGGGTTCGGGTGCTATGACGAAGACCGGGGCGGGTACGCTGACGCTTTCCGGCGAAAACACCTATACTGGCGGCACCACCCTGAGCCTGGGTACGCTGGCGCTGCAGAACAGCAGCGCGCTTGGCACGAACGGATTGACTGCCGCCAACGGCA
The DNA here is from genome assembly GCA_009993635.1 of Erythrobacter sp. Lineage (GTDB taxonomy): Bacteria > Pseudomonadota > Alphaproteobacteria > Sphingomonadales > Sphingomonadaceae > Alteriqipengyuania. The sequence continues at coordinate 42,253 of JAACTC010000010.1, forward strand.
CCACCATCCGGTTCGGCGATGGCGTGAATATCGCCAACGGCGTGAACGTCCTCAACAATGTGACGCTCAATCAGGCCGCTGGAACCGCAGAGCTCAGCGGGCAGATCACGCAGTCCACTATCGGCACGCTGATCAAGACGGGTGCGGGCAACCTGACCCTGTCCGGCTCCAGCACGTTCAACGGCGCGGTTTCGGTGCGCGAAGGTACCGTCACGGTGGCGTCCAACTCCGCGCTTGGCAGCACTTTGCAGGGCGTCAGCGTGGACGACGGTGCCACGCTCGCCTTTACCGGTTTGCGTACGATCAGAGACGACGTCCTGTTGCAGGGCACCGGCGTTGGCGGTCTGGGGGCGCTTCGCTCTCAAGGCTTGAGCACCATCATCACCGGGCGGGTAAGCCTGCTCGGCTCGACGCTCATCTCGTCCGAAGGGGACGGGCTGATGTTCACCAACTTCGTTGGTGCAGGAGCGGGCGCCGACCGCGATCTTACCGTCACTGGCTCTGGAGATACCCTGTTCGGCGGGGAGGTTGCCCTGCGCGGCGGCACGCTGACGAAGAACGGCACCGGATCGCTCGCCCTGATAGCGGACAACAGCATCGACGGTAGCGTGTTCGTAAACGCGGGCACCTTGCAGATCGGCGGAGGGATCGAGAACGGTCCGTACGATACGATCGGCGATACGGCACGCCTCTCCATCGCTACCGGAGCCACGGTGCGGCTGGAGCAGGCGAACGAAACCATCGGTTCGCTTGTCGGCAGCGGCAACCTGCAGAGCGTCGTTGCCGGTGGCCTGCTGACGGTAGGCGGCGACAACACATCGACGACCTTCTCGGGCCTGCTGGGTGAAAGCGGCGCAGGCAGCAGCCTTGCGATCGCGAAGACCGGCACCGGCAACCTGACCCTTACGGGAACGAATACCTATTCCGGCGCAACCACGGTTTCGGCAGGCACCCTGACGGTCACGAACGCGGCTGCGCTCGGCAGCACGGCGGGCGAAACGATCGTGCAGGATGGTGCGACGCTCGCGCTGGACAAGACCAATCTTCTCGGCATTCGTCCGTACGATCTGCTGAGCGAGAATATCTCGCTTTCGGGCAGCGGAGTTGGCGGAAACGGCGCGCTGACGAATGTCGCCGGTTATAATCTTCTCGTCGGGGAGGTGTCGCTCGCCGGAGCGACCACGATCGGCGGACAGGCGGGGCGGCTCGATTTCATTGGCGGTGTCACCGGCACCGACACCGATCTGACACTGGTCGGTGGATCGGACATTTATTTCACCTCCAACTTCGCCACTGGGAATGGCAATCTGATCATCAACTCGACCGGTCGGACCCTGCTTTCGACCGACGCGGGGATCGATAATGATTTCACCGGCGATGTGACGGTCAATGCCGGCGCGCTCGAGATCCTGGGGCGCAATGGTGCAAGCGCCATTAACGATGATGCGCTTCTCGCCATCAACGGCGGCATGGTCACACTTTCTGCAAGCGAGAGGATCGGCGCTCTCTCCGGGTCGGGATCGCTCGTCGCGAACGGGAACCGCACGCTCACCGTCGGCAACGCGCAGTCCACCACATTTTCAGGCATTCTGTCCGAGAATTTTTCCACGCTGACACTCGCCAAGACGGGCACCGGCACGTTGACGCTGACCGGCGCCAATACCTACACCGGCGCCACCAATGTGCAGGCGGGCACACTGGTCGTGAACGGCGATCAGAGCGCGGCGACGGGCCTAACCAGCGTCGCGAACGGAGCGACCCTGGCAGGCAGCGGTATCATCGGCGGCGATGTGACGCTGGCCGATGGCGCGTCACTCAACCCCGGCACCAGCCCGGGCACCATGACGATCAATGGAAGTCTCGATCTTTCTGCCGGATCGATCCTGAAGTTCGAATTCGGTGAAGCTGGCGTCGCAGGCGGTGCGCTCAACGATCTGGTCGTCGTGAACGGCGATCTGACGCTCGACGGCATATTGAACGTGACCACCTCGGCGGGCGGCAGCTTCGGCGTGGGCGTCTATCGCGTGTTCGACTATGGTGGTGCGCTGATCGACAATGGGCTGACGCTGGGCTCCACCCCGGCAGGCAACGCGTTCATCCAGACCTCGGTTGCGAACCAGGTCAACCTCGTCAACACCACGGGCCTCAGCTTCAGTTTCTGGGACGGCGCGGCTGGCGCGAACAACGATGCCGTCGACGGCGGCAGCGGCGTTTGGCAGAGCGGCGCTGGGAATGCCAACTGGACCGATGCCAATGGCGCGCTGAACGGCGCATACGACGATGGCACCTTCGCGATCTTCCAGGGCACCGGCGGCACCGTGACGGTGGATACGTCGCTGGGCGATGTAACGGTATCGGGCCTGCAGTTCGTCACGAATGGCTACGTGGTCGAAGGCGGCACGCTGACGCTGAACGGCGGTGCGGAATCGATCATCCGCGTGGGCGATGGCACTGCGGGTGGCGCGGGCGTAACCGCGACCATTGCTGCAAACGTTTCCGGCGCTACGCAGCTGGTCAAGACCGATCTCGGCACGCTCGTACTTTCAGGCACCAACGACTACACCGGCGGCACGCGTCTGGAGGGCGGCGTGCTCTCGCTCGGCAATGCGAATGCGTTGGGCGGCGGTACGCTGAGCGTGGCGGACGGGACCGGGCTGATCCTCGCGAATGGGGTGGATGTCACAAACGCGATCAGCCTCGGCGGCAATCTCTCGGTCGAGTCCGGCGGTTTCAGTCAGGGGTTGAGCGGCGTTGTCTCCGGCAACGGCAGCCTTACCAAGACCGGGAATGGCAGCCTGACCCTTTCCGGCAGCAACACCTACGCGGGCGGCACCGCGCTCACTGCGGGTACGCTCATTCTGGAAAACCGTCTTGCGCTGGGCACGGGAGCTCTCGCCGCTGCGGACGGCACCCGGATCGACCTTGCCGGCATTCCGTCGCTCGACAACCGGATCGTCCTGAACGGCGCAGTCCAGTTCGCCGCGACGGCTGGCGACGCATTCCAGAACGGCACTATCTCCGGCGCCGGTTCGCTTGAACTGGTGGGCTTCGGCCTGCTGGGGCTGAACGGCACCAACACCTATACCGGCGGGACGACCATCAGCAGCGGCACGCTGGCGATCCAGTCCGACCGCGCACTGGGCGCGGCTAGCGGTTCGCTGACCCTGGGCGGGTCGCTCAGCACGCTGCGCCTGCGCGGCGACTGGAATACTTCACGCGATATCATCCTGACCGGTGGCAGTTCGACGATCGACGGGTTCGGCTGGAATGCGAATATTGCAGGCACGATTTCGGGTGCTGGCGGGCTGACGTTCGACGGTGCGGGCGCCGTGACCCTTTCGGGCGGGAACACCTACCGGGGCGGCACGCTGCTTCGCGGCGGCACTCTGGCCCTCCAGAACAATCGCGCGCTGGGCACCGGATCGCTCACCGCAGCGGACGGCACCTCGATCGCCTACGGCGACGGCATCGGGATTGCGAATGCGATCGCCGCCCAAGGTTCGGTTTCGCTCGTCCAGGCAGGCGGGGGCGCGACGCAGGGCGGGGTCATCTCCGGCGCGGGCGATCTGACCAAGACCGGCACCGGCACGCTGACCCTGTCTGGCGCCAGCACCTATAGCGGTACGACGACGGTTGCGGCAGGAACGCTAACCGTTGCGAACGATTCCGCACTCGGCACGACCGACGCGGGCACCACAGTGCTGGACGGGGCCACTCTGGCCCTTGCCCAGGCGAACATTGCGGATGACATCTCGATCACCGGCACTGGTGTCGGCGGCAGGGGCGCGCTCGTTGCCGACAATGGCAACGGCACGGTCACCGGGACGCTTACTCTGGCAGGCGATGCGAGGACCGGCGGGAACAGTTTCCTGACACTTTTCGACGTCGATATGGGCGCGCACACGCTGACACTGGGCGGCGACGCAGCGACGGCGATCGACGGGAACGGCATTTCCGGTACCGGCAACTTGATCCTGGATACGGTTGCCGCATTCCGCGTCGCCAACAGCTTCACCGGGAACCTCGATATCATCTCCGGCGGGCTCGTTTTGATCGCGAGCGGCGCGGACACGATTTCCGATAATGTGGCCGTGTCGATGGCCGACGGCACCATCCTGAACCTGGCACAGAGCGAAACGATCGGATCGCTTTCGGGCGCAGGCACGGTGGGCACGCTGGACAATGTGCGCAGCGCCACGCTGACGCTGGGCGGCAACAATCTGTCCACCACCTTCTCTGGCCAGTTCGCAGAAGACCGGGATACCCCGCTGTCGATCGTCAAGAACGGCACGGGCGCCTTCACCTTGACCGGCGCGAATGCCTATAGCGGCGGTACCACGCTGAACGCAGGGTCGCTCGTCCTGGGCAATGCATCGGCGCTCGGCACGGGCACCCTGAACGCAGCCGACGGCACGACGCTGGGATACCTTGCCAATCTTGATGTGGCCAATGCCATCACACTCGCCGGGGCGGTCACGTTCGACCGCGGGCAGTTCTCCGTTACCCAGTCGGGCAATATCGGTGGAACGGGCTCGCTGATTGCTGCGGGCGGCGGCACGCTGACGCTGTCGGGCAACAACACCTATAGCGGCGGCACCATGCTGAGTGGCGGCACGCTGGCCGTAACCACCAATACGGCGCTTGGTACCGGCGATCTGACGACGACGGACGGTTCGCGCCTGATCTACTTCACGCGCGACATGGCGATCGGCAACGGAATCGTGCTGAACGGCGCGCTGGAAGTCTGGTCCGATGGCGCGGCCACCCAGAACGGAGTGATCTCCGGCAGCGGCAGCCTGCTTACACGCTTCGGCACGCTCTCTCTCACCGGCGCGAACACGTTCACCGGCGGAACGACCATCGAGAGCGGCGGTATCAGCGCGCTGAACAATTCCGCGCTGGGCACTGGCGCCGTCACCATGAACGACGGGACCGGACTGAACTATGGCGACGGGATCACCTTGGCCAACGCTCTCACGTTGAACGGTACATCCCTCCTGCAGGTAGACGGCACCGGTTCCGCGACGCAGGCCGGCGCAATTTCCGGCAGCGGCAGGTTGGTCAAGCAGGGCGCCGGAACCCTCGAACTGGGCAGCGCCAATACGTACACAGGCGGGACGACGCTCTCGGCAGGCACGCTCGCACTCGGCAATGCGCAGGCCCTTGGGTCGGGTGATCTGCTGAGTGCCGGCAACGTGACGATCGCACTGGGCAATGGCGTTTCGATCGCGAACAACGCCCAGCTCTTCGGCCCGACGACGCTCAACGCCGATGGCTCCTCCGCGTTTTCCGGGCAGATCTCGGGCAGCGGTGCGCTGGTGCGCACGGGTATCGGTACGTTGACCCTGACCGGCGCGAACACCTATAGCGGCGGCACCCTGCTCAACGGCGGGGCGACAGTGATCGGCAATGGCAATGCGCTGGGCACCGGCACCATAACCGCGCAAGGCGGCGCGCTAGCCTTCGGCGCGGACGAGATTGCGCTTGCAAACGCGATCGACCTCCAAAGCAACCTCGGCGTAGACATCGGCAGCAATACCGTGGCGCTGACGGGCATGGTGTCGGGCACCGGCAGGCTTTTCCTCAACGGATCGGGCGCGCTGCTGGTTTCGGGTAACAACTCCTTCACCGGCGGAACGGAGATTGCCAGCGGCACGATCGGCCTGCTCAGCGATGCGGCTCTGGGCACCGGGGGTCTATCGGCTGCCGGTGGCAGCACCATCGCCTATGCGGACGATGTCACGATTGCCAATACGCTGGCGCTGTCCGGCGGCGTCACGCTGGACCAGGCAGGCGGTTCGGCCACGCAGGCGGGCCGGATCACCGGCTTCGAGGGCAGTCTGGTCAAGACGGGTGCCGGCGTGCTCACTCTGACGGGCGCCAACACCTATGCGCGCGGCACCACTCTTACCGGGGGCGCGCTGATCCTCGGCAGCGACAGCGCGCTCGGCACCGGCGTGCTGACGGCAGCGGATGGCACGGCCCTCGGCTTCACCGGCGATCGTACGATCGGCAATGCGATGAGCTTCGCCGGTGCGGTCACGCTCGACAGCGGCACTGGCGTCACATCGCTGGGCGGAGCGATCTCGGGCAGCGGAACGCTCGCCAAGCAAGGCGCGGGCACGCTGTCCCTGACCGGCGACAGCGCCTATACCGGCACCATCGGCGTGCAGGCGGGCACGCTGCGCAACACCGGCAACTTCGCGGGCAATGTGGCCAACGCCGCAACCTTCACCAATAGCGGGACGGCGGGCGCTGCGGCCAACTCCGGCACGCTGACAAACAGCGGTACGCTCGCCTCGCTCTATAATGGTGCGAATGCGACGCTGACGGGCGACAGCATTATTGTCGGCACTGTCGAAAACGAGGGGACTCTCGCGCTTGGTGGTCAGGCACAAAGCCTGCTGCAGCTGAGCGGATCGACCACGGTCAATATGGCAGCAGCCCTGTTGGGCGATGTGGCGCTGCAAGGTGGCACGCTCTCTATCGGTGCCAACGGCCAGCTGACCTTCGCCTCGCTCGCCACGGCGGCGGGCACCACGCTTTCGCTGAGCGATGGCGCGACCCTGCGGGGTACGGGCAATTCCACGATGCTTGGCGGGATCACCAATGTCGCGGCAGGTGCTTCGCTGATAGCCAATGGGGCGATCACCAATCTTGCGACCGGCGTCCTGACCTTCGCTTCGGGTGCGACGATCGATACCGACGCCGACACGAACGGCGACGAAGCTTTCGCCAATGCAGGCACCGTGCGCCTCGCGGGCACCAACTCGCAGATCGTCAGCGTCGGGGGCAATGGCGGCAATGATCTATCGAACCTTGTCGGCGCACAATTGCTGGTCGATGCGGGCCGTCTCGACGTTGCGGGCATGCTCGCCAATGCGGGCAACGTCTCGCTGGCGGCGAACGGTGTCCTCAATGCGGATATGCTGGTGAACGCCAGCGGCGGCTCCATCGTCAATGCGGGCACGATTTCCGCGAGCAGCGGGATCGCCAATCAGTCGGGTGCTACGCTCTCGACCACCGGCACGCTGGCTGGGCCGGTCGCGAACGAAGGCGCGATCGGTGCGCAAGGCATGCTGAACGGCTCGCTTGCCAATGGGGGCGCGGGGCTGTTCACCTTGACGGGCGACCTTGCATCCAATGGTTCGGACATCGCCAATAGCGGCACTGCGGTGCTGGACGTATCGGGTGGCGACTTCACCGGGATCGGTATGCTGGCCAATGCGTCGTCGGGCGCGGATGGCGCAGGCGGCGTCGCGGGGCTGCGGATTGCTGCGGGTCGCATGCTGGCGGCGGACCTGATTGCCAATAGCGGCGAGCTACTGGTTGCGGGCACTCTCGCCGCGCGGGTCGAGCAGACCGCAGGCCTGCTGGGCAATATCGGACTGATTACCGGAGACACGATCGCCGGCGGCGGCCTGGTGCTGGGCACCGGGGCCTATGGCGGCGATGTCACCATCCTGACCGGCGCAGCCATTGCACCAGGCACCATCGGCAGCGCGGCGACGACCAGCATTGCTGGGATGTTCGGGCTCGGCGGTACGGCGAGCTACGATCTCGGCACGGCGGATGTGATCGGGGGAGCCACCAACGACCTGATCCTGGCGGGCAGCGCGGTGATCGACGGCGGCACCTTCGACCTCAACAATGCGGGCGCGGGCAGCTATCGCCTGATCAATACCGGCAGTGCAGGCAGCATCGCGGTCGGCGAAGTTACCCTCGCCAACGTGGCGCAAGGCTCGCGCATCTATACCACCGGAAATGGCCAGTACCTCAACGTGCAGGTCGGCTACCTCTCCACCCAGTACTGGGACGGTTCGGCTTCGGTCGGCGACGGTACGGTCGACGGGGGAGCGGGCGTGTGGACCAACGCGCTTGGGGCAACCAACTGGACCGCCGCCACCGGCGCGCTCAACAATTCATGGCAGGGCACGATCAATCCGCCCGTCACCGCAGTGTTCGGCGGGACGGCGGGCACGGTCTCGGTCGATACGAGCGCGGGCTATCTCGGCTTCGGCGCAATGCGCTTCGACAACGATGGCTATGTCCTCGCCGATGCGGCCGGCGACGATGCGCCCGATCTTGGCGCGGACGGCACCACCGCCAACGTATTCGCAGGGATCGCGAGCAGCGAAGGCGGGATCGCCAGCACGATCACCGTGACCGATGCGGCCAGCGCCGCGCGGATCGAAGCCGGGATCGCGGGTGTCACCGCGACGACCGGCCTGATCGTCGACGGCGCGGGCACGCTGGAGCTGGCGGGCAATAACGAAGGGCTCACCGGCACCATCGCGGTGCTGGACGGCACGCTGCGCGCCAGCGGCGGCATGGCGATTTCGAACGCCTCCGCCCTCGTCCTGCGCGGCGATGCGCGGTTCGAGATTGCCGACGACGAAGCGATCGGCTCGCTCGACGGAAGTGCGGCGAATTCGGTCGATCTCGGCGGGAACATGCTGCTCGCAGGCTTCAACGGCGACGACACGACGTTTGCCGGTGTCATCTCGGGCACGGGCAGCTTCGTGAAGACGGGCGAGGGCAAGATGACCCTGACCGGCGCCAACACCTATACCGGTACCACCGGGGTGACGGGCGGTACGCTGGTCCTGGGCGCGGACGATGTGCTTTCGGACCAGAGCTTCCTGACCGTCCAGAGCGCGACGCTCGATCTGCAGGGCAATTCCAATACGGTCGGCGCCTTCCAGCTGATCGATGGCACGCTGGCGGGGTCCGGCACGCTGAGCGCGCTCGAATACCAGCTCGAAGATGCGCAGGTCGATGCGAACCTGGGCACCGGCGTGCTGTTCCAGACAGGCGGCACATCTGTGCTGGGTGGAACCTCGGCGGCGGATATCGTCGCGATCAATGCGGGCACACTGCGCCTTGGCGCGAGCGAGCGCCTTGCCGATAGCGCGAGCGTGCAGGTGGCGGAGGATGCTTCGTTCGACCTTTCAGGCGCGACCGAAACGATCGCCGCGCTGTACGGCATGGGTATCGTCGATCTGGGATCGGGGCAGCTGACTCTGGGCGGTACGGGGCTCGACTCCGGCTTTGGCGGAACGCTGTTGGGCAGCGGTACGCTGGCCAAGACCGGCGGCGGGATCTTCACGCTGCTGGGCGATCAGCAAGGCTGGACCGGCAATTTCAATTTGGCGGCCGGCACGCTGCGGTTCTTCGGCAACAGCTCGGGAGGCGCGCTGATTTCTGGCGGCACCCTGTCCGGCAACAGCACCTTTGCATCTTCTCTCACCATGACCGGCGGCACGATCTCGCCGGGTTACGAGGATGCACCGATCGGCATGATTTCCGCGCAGACGATCGACCTGCTTGGCGGTACCGCGCTGTTCGATTTCCGCTCGCCAGAGTTCGGCGGCGCGGCCGATGCACTGGTCGCCAGCGGGGCGATCACCATTTCCGGCACACAGGTGGCGATTGCCAGCACCGACTCGCGTTCCAGCTTCCCTGCGGTGCAACGCTACGCCATCGTCCAGGGCAGCAGCCTCACCGGCACCTTCGCCAATGGCAGCACCTTCGAGCAGATGGACAACGAGCCGCAGCTGTTCTGGCGCTTGCGCTACGACCTGGTCGAAAACGGGGTGGCCCTGGAAGTGCGGCGGATGTTCGACTTCGGCGCCAATCTGGCCGAAGGCGCAACGCCCAACCAGATTGCGGTGGCAACCACGATAAGCAGCGGGCAGCTCGATATCGGAGATGCCTTCTCCGATGCCATCCTGCCGCTGGCCGATCTGGCCGAGGCCGACCAGTTGCGCGTGTTCGACAGCCTGGGCGGCGAAAGCCTCACCCACGTGACCACAAGTGCGTTCATCGAAGGGCAGCGTTTCGCCGACCTGCTGACCCGTCGGATTTACAGCAAGGCTCTGATGCAGGCGGACACTCGGTCGCCAGCGAAGGCCCGCGCGCTGGCCCCCGTCTCGCCGGGCGAGGCGGATGCCCTTGCGGCCCCCGACGTTGCGTCGCTCTCTATGTGGATGCAGGGTTTTGGCGGCAGCGGGTCGATCGAGGGCGATAGGGTGACGCGCGGCCTGCGCCACGATGTCAGCGGCCTGGCCGGTGGTATCGAGGCACGCTACGGCGCGTTCAAGGCGGGTGTCGCGGGCGGCTATTCCGATGGCAGCTACGATGTCCGGTCCCTGCAAGCCAGCATGCAGGGTGAGGTCGTGCATGTCGGTGGCTATCTGGGATACGAAGGCGAGGCCGCGTTTGCCGGCCTGTTCGGTTCCTATGTGGAAGGCGACTTCGACAGCACGCGCCGGGTCAGCGCAGCCAATGTCCGCACCCTCACCGCGCAGGCGGAGGTCGACATGAAGGGGCGGACTCTGGGCGGCTTTGCCGGTTACCGCGCCCCGCTTGGCAACAATATCGTCCTCGCGCCGATGGTGGGCGCGACGAACATTCGGATCAAGCGCGACGGCTTCGACGAAACCGGGGCGGACCCGCTGAACCTGCAGGTGTCGCAGGAAACGCGCGAAGTCACCTACGGGACCGCACAGCTGCGACTGAGTTCGGCCACGCCCGTATCGGGCGGTACGTTCGAACCCTATCTTGCCGGCGGCGTCGAACGGTACTGGGGCGATCTGCGCGCGGTCAGCACCATGCGTTTCGCCGGTGCCGCGGGCGACATGGGGTCTTTCCGGATCATCGGCGCGCCGCTTGAAAAAACGGTTGGCGCGTTCGGGGCAGGCTTCGATGTGCGTCCCAACGACCGGATCGAGATTGGCGCCAGCGCAGGTGTTCGGGTCGGTGATCGGGTGACCCAGAGCACGGTAGAAATGCACGCCCGCATCCGCTTCTGAGCGCGTCTGCTCGGGTCGTTAGAAATCGCCTGCCCGCCCAGGGGCAGGTGCTACCGGGCCGCCCGTCACACAGCGACGGGCGGCCCGGGCTTTGTCTCGCTTGCTCGGGCGGGGCGATGAACCCGCGCAAACGGGATTGCGCCTATAACTCTACATATGTATAAGATCGTGCCTATGGTTCGATCCCGACGCCCGTCTCCGCAGATGCTCGCCGTTCTTGCCGCATTGTACGAACGGGCGCCTGAACGCATCCACGGCTATGATCTGATGAAACAGACCGGGCTAAAGTCCGGCTCGCTCTACCCGCTTTTGTTGCGGATGAGCGACCGGGGGCTGGTCTCGTCGGAATGGTGCGAGCCGAGTGCGCCCGGGCGGCCGCCGCGCCATGCCTATCGCCTGACCGCAGATGGACTGGCGCTTGCACGCGAAGTGAAGGACGATCCGGGCGCGTTCGGACTTGTGGGCGCAAAGGCATGACCGTGTTGGTCGCCCGCGCGGTGATGAAGCTCGCGATGGCGGGGATGGGCTCGCACCGATGCGATTGGGCCGCGGCCATGCGCGCCGAATTCGATGTGGCGGTGCAGTCCGGCGAAGGACTGTCCTTCGCGTATGGATGTCTGACGACCGCATGGCGGGAACTGCCGATGCATCACGAGGGCAGCCTTGCGCTGTCGCGCTACACCTTCGCGCTCGGGCTGATCTTGCCCGCAGCGGCGATACTGCTGGCAGGCCTGTGGTTCGGCTACCCCTGGGTGGAGCCACCTTACGCCGAAACCATCGCGGATTTCGCCAAGGTGCCGACCGGCCTGCCGACGACCACTTGGGCGGGCAACGCCTTTGCGGTGCCGGGGCTTGCCACGCTGCTGCTGGTTCGGGTGGCGGGCCTGATCTTGTTCGCCTGGTTCATGGTGGAAGCCAATTGGGAGAAGGCGGCCGCGGTCCAGCGCGCAGGCGCGGCTTCCACGATTACACTGGCGCTCTTCTCTGCCGCCGCCTTTGCAGACGTAACCTGCGTGATCCTGCCCCTGCTCGCGCTTGGCGTCGAGCTGGTGTCGATCGCCCTGCTGCGGCGGTGGCACGAGGGCGAACTCCCGGCAGCATAATTCGGTTCAAACTCATTTCGCTCGGCGGGCCACGAGCCCCGATCCGGCGGACCAGCAGAAAGACGATACAGTGGCAGAACAGCAGAACAATCCCCGCATCGAACCGGTCTCGGCGACGGGGCAGCAGCGGCTGGCGAGCCTCGATTTCACACGCGGCATTGCGGTCATGGGTATCCTCGTCGCGAATATCGTCGCCTTCGGCCAGCCACAGGCCGCCTATTTCTGGCCCGGCGGTTTCCTGACCGACCACGGGGCCGTGTCGGATGGGTTGTGGGTCGCCCAGTTCACGCTGATCGATGGCAAGATGCGCGGCCTGTTTACGCTGCTGTTCGGCGCGGGCATGATCCTGTTTCTCGACCGGGCATGGGCACGCGGCGCAGGCCGCTGGCTGCAGGTACGCCGCCTCTTCTGGCTATTCGTGTTCGGCTACGCGCATTACCTGTTCGTTTCGAAAACAGACATCCTCGCGCTCTACGCAACCTGCGGGCTGATTGCCCTGCTGTTCGTCAAATGGAAGCCGAAAACCCAGCTCTTGGTCGGCATCGTGGTGTACCTGCTGGGCGCAGCGAAGGATACCGCGGTCTGGGGGATGATCTATGCGAACGAGACCGGCCGCATGGCGGCTATGGCCGCAGAAATGCGCGATGCCGGGCTCGCCGACGGCCGCGTTGAGACCGAGCTGATCCGTGCGGGCGATTACGGCGACTGGGTGACCTACAACGTTGCCGAGCACTGGTCGCAGCCGCTGATGGCGTGGTTCCAGAACGGGTTGGAGACGGTCCCCCTCATCCTGATCGGCATGGCGCTCTATCGCTTTGGCCTGTTCGATGGTCGGCTCGATCGCGGCCGGCAGGCACTATGGGGGTGGATCGGGCTGCTCGTCGGTCTCGCCGGGACGCTGGCGATCGGGCTGTGGAATTATTCTGAAGGGCTCAGTTACATGGGTGGGCTATGGTCGTTCGACGGGCTTTGGGCGCTCCCGGGTCTCCCGATGATCATCGGGCTGGCGGCGCTGCTGGCGCTATGGGGGCCGCACGCGACAGGGTGGCTAGGCACGCGCATTTCCGCCGCAGGCCGAATGGCGTTCTCGAACTATCTGGGCACCTCGATCCTGATGCTGTTCGTCTTCCACGGCTGGGCGCTCGGCCTGTATGGCGAACTGACCCGACCGGCGCTGTATGGCGTGGTGCTGGTGACCTGGGCCATTATGCTGATCTGGTCGCCGGCCTGGCTCGCGCGCTACCGGTTCGGTCCTCTCGAATGGCTGTGGCGCTGCCTCACATACATGCGGATCTTCCCGATCCGGCGGGAAAGGGAACCCGGCTAGCCGCCCTCTACTTTTCGGAAGAGCTGCATCGTCACCCGAGTGCACGGGCGCGTACAGCAGGGGTTTCGCATTCACGCAGCTGAATGGCCTACCCCCAGAGCTCTTACCCAAAGCGGCCCAACCGAAAAGCCGACACATCCAAGTCTGCGCTGCCATCGACCGCGAGTTCGGTCACAATTCGGCCGAGCGCCGGGGCGAACTTGTAACCGTGTCCCGATAGCCCCGCCACGAAGGCCGCGTTGCTGCCTCCTGGCAGATGGTCGATGATAAAATCGCCATCGGGCGACATCGTGTAGGGGCAGACCGAACTGCGGGTGATCGCGCCGATGTTCGGAATGAAACGCTCTGCAAAATCCGCAATGACCTTCCGATCGGAAGGGTACACATCGCGATCGACTTCGCTGATCGACTTGCAGGATTTTCCGAATTTGTGCTCGGCGATCTTGACCAGTCCATTCTCGTCAGCCGGGAAGCCGTAGATCCATTCTCCATTTTCCAGGTGCGACAGGAAGGGTGTGAAGCCCTGACTCTCGCCCGTCGCGCTGGTTCCGGATTCAGACCAATGCAGCGTATGCCTTTCCAGCCGCAGATGGTCTTTCAGAAAAGGAAGCATCTGCGCCGCCCATGGCCCCGGACAAACTGCCAGGCTTTTGGCTCTCACCTTCGAGGCCGTGTTTTTCCTGGTCAGTTCCCACAGTTCCCCGTCGAAAGCGTACGAGACCTCTTCCCCCAAAAATGCGGCAACACCCGACTGGCGCGAAGATTCATCCTGGACGAACGCAAGCGTGCTCTCGACCTCGATGAAGCCACCGAGGGGATCGAACACGGCATCCCAGTCGGCCGGAAGGGCGATCCCCGGCACATCGGAGACGCGGACGAGTTCCAGCCCCCCGTCCTCGGCGGTCGCGATTGCAGCTTCCAGGTCGGGATGGGAGCGTGGCGCGAAGTAGTGTGCCCCGGTTGCATGATAGAGCGGGCGGCCAGCTTCGGCATTCACCTCGTCCCAGGCAGCGATTGCCGAGCGAATGAGCGGGACGTAGTACGGCCCCTCGCTATAAATCGCCCGGATGAGCCGGGTGGAACCGTGGGTGCTTCCGTGTGCGTGCGGCGGGTGATGCGCGTCGAAACCCGCGACGGTCAGTCCCTTGGTGGCCGCGGCCCTCACAGCGAACGTCCCGATGGCCCCCAGGCCGACAACAGCCAAATCGTAGATCATGGGACCCTCTGGCAGCACGTTGCGATCAAAGCAAAGTCTGTTAGGCTTCGTAAAGCAGGGGGGAAACGATGCGCAGTGAGATTGCGGCAACGGGATCGGGCAGGCCCAATTATACCGTCGAAGGCCTGATCGTTCTTCTGGGTGCGGCTCTGTTGATTGCCGGCTACACGATCGGCGACGGCAGCATCCTTCGAGAATTGCTCGTGGACGAAGCCCTGAAGCTGCTTGGCACCCTTCTGGTAGGACTGGGCTTCGGCGGCGTTTACGAAAAATATCATCTGCAGAAGAGTGAGCGATCTCAGTTGAGATTGCTGGAGACCCATCTGGAGCAATATCCGCGGCTGACGCGCCAGCTGTTCCTCGATCACCTCGAGACCGGTGAGCACAACCTGGACGTTCCGGACAAGTACCGCACCACGCTGGTGCTTTATCATCAGACCGGCGCCTCAATCGATGATGAGGATCGCACGGTCTGGGTAAAGGAGCGGTACGACTTTTCGAGAGAGCTGACCAAACGCATCATCTATACCAAAAGCAGGATGGATGACCCGCGAGAAGGGATGCCTCAGCAGATATATGCCGTCCAGCTGACCATTCAGCGCGGGAAAATCCTGATCTCCATGATCAACGAAACCGACCAGTCGGAACCAGCGTGCGTCCACCTGCTGGACGTGCCGCTGCTATCCGGACATTCTTGCGGCATCACCCATCACATGGACTGGGAGGGCAGGGGCCGGGTTTCCCGAGCGATCTTCTTCTTCGGAGATCCCGAGCACGATCCGCGCCGCGATGCGGCAAAGCTCGACGACCTGTGGGAGCGCGGCGGCCAGGCCAAATTCGTCACCACTCTGCGCGAGCGCGCTTGGGCAGCCGATCCGTCTGCCTGATCCACATGAGCTATTCGTTAGGCGACCGCCCGAAACCATGGTAACTTCGCGTGCGCCGGACGCTCGTGTCCTCCGCTTTCGCCGGAGTACACATGGAAGTTCGTGAAATTATCGCCTATTTGGCGATCGGCCTGATGGCATTGTTTATCGGGCTTGCCGTTCTTGCTTCGCGTCGTGCGCGCAAGCGTAAAAGGAATGGCCGCTGGCGTTAGAAGCTGGCGTGAGCGCGAAAATTTCGTTACTTCGCCGACGCGCCATTGAAATTTTCCTGCACTTCGCTATATTGATCGTGCCTGACGTCGTTTGCGACGGATTATGATTGCCGCGATGGGCGCACAAGCGCGAGATCGGCACCACTTTCCTTTCACACACAATGGCTCCGCCACGGAATGCGTCCGGGCGGATGATTTTTCGTACGCAAAGGATATGGTTTGGCGAAGGAAGAGCTCATTGCGATGGAAGGCGAGATCGACGAGATCCTGCCCGATGGCCGGTTTGGCGTAACCCTCGACAATGAGCACCGCATCATCTGCTATACCGCAGGCAAGATGCGCCGATACCGTATCCGATCGGTCGTTGGTGACCGCGTACATGTCGAAATGACGCCTTACGATCTGAGCAAAGGCCGGATCGTTTTCCGCGAGCGTTCGCCGGGGCAAGGCCCCGTCGGAGCGCGCAAACGCGGCAACAGGCGTTGACGTTACTTAGAAAAGGCGGCGGGAAGACCCGCCGAAATTGCATACATGAATCACTCGATTACGCGCGGTTCGCCGCGCGCGAAACTGTCGCTGCGCTATGGCGCGGTTCACGCACGCGCACTGGCGGGCACTAGCCCTGCGGGCGCCGATATCCCGACACCCGAATTGCGGCGTCTCGTCGCGACGATGGTGGACTGAAACATCCCGACAAGCGGCCATGCATCGGCATTCCCGCAATCTCGCAGGAGGCCGCGGCATGGACCTGAAATTCGAACACGCAGCCGACCGGCGCGCCTTTGGGAGCGCGGGCGGCACCATTCCATCGGACGATGATATCGAAGGGAAGGACAAACCCTCCGGTCTCGTCGCGCAGACTTCCGGTTTGCACCAAAGGCTGGGCACGGCTGCGGCCTGTGCATGGAGCACTGCCCAGTCTATCAACGCGATGCTCGACTGGAACGCGAATAAGACCAGAGCCTGACGCGTAGCAGATGAGCTGCCGAGCCCACTCTCAATCTGGCCGAACCGTAAAGAATATTCAGACCGCTGAACATTGCGCTAAAGTACTATAATCTCGTCCGAATAAATCTTCCCGTGGCCGTTCAAGATAATTGCGTGCGGGCTATCCCATTGCTTTCTTGTGATATTAGACGGGTTAGCTACTGTGACCTCGCGATTTTTAGAGAGCGGTGCGGTGCAGACGACGAATAATCAGCATGTTTCGCAGCCCGTGCCGGACGCGATGGCGGATGCCACGCTGGCGGAGGTCTGGCGGCGTCAGCAGCAAATCTTGGGGCGCGTTGCGCTTGGCGGCGACCGGATGGCGATCCTCTCCGATATCGTCCGGCTTGCCGAAGAGCAGACCGGCGAAGGAATGCTGGCATCGATTCTTTTGCTGTCGGACGATGGGGAGCACCTTCTCATCGGCGGTGCGCCCAGCCTTCCCCCTGACTACAACAATGCGATTGCCGGCATGGAAATCGGCGACGGCGAGGGGTCCTGCGGCACTGCCGCTGCGACGGGCCGTCCGGTATTCGCCGTCGACATCGCAACCGATCCCCGGTGGGCCGATTTTCGCGATCTGGCGCTGGAGCACGGCCTGGCCTCGTGCTGGTCCGTGCCGATTTTCGCAGGCGATGGTACGGTCCTCGGCACGTTTGCCAATTATTACCGCGAACCGCGAGAGCCATCGGAGCTGGACCGCGAGATCATCGAAGCCATCGCCCTGACGACTTCGATCGCGGTCGAACGCATGCGGCTGGAACAGATGCGCACCCGCGCGGAAGAGGCAAAGGCGCTGGTGCTCGAAGAGCTTCAGCACCGGGTGAAGAATGCGTTTTCGCTCGCACAGAGCCTCATCAACCTCAACGTACCGGCGGCGATCAGCGCGCGCGATCTGGCTGACAAGGTGAATGGAAAGCTACGTGCCATCGCATCTGCGCAGGATCTGATCATCGTGCGCAACAGCGAAGGCCGCTCGGACGAGATGACGTCGCTGCGAACCCTGCTCGCGACGATCCTCGGCCCGCTTGGCTATGGCGAGAGCGAAGACCGGATCAGCCTGGATGGGGAGGATCAGCATGTCGATGCGCAATCCCTGTCGGGCATGGCAATGGTCTTCCATGAGCTGGCGACCAACGCGACCAAGTACGGCGCCCTGACGGACGCCGAAGGCAAGGTTGCGATTTCCTGGCATACCACGGCCGACGGGCTGGAAATCAGGTGGGTCGAAAGCGGCGGACCCGCTGCGACCTCGCCCGAGAACGAGAGTTTCGGGACAAGGCTGGTTGCGTCGACGATTCGCCAGCTGGGGGCGACAATCGACTACCACTGGCAGGACGAAGGGCTGACCGTCACCATCGTGCTGCCCAGAAACTCGTTCGTCGGCTAGCGATCCGATCGGATCAGCCTGCCGTGCCGACGAGATCCTGAATAACCAGGTGAAGCGCGTCGGGATCGCAGGGTTTCGCGCAGACGCGGGTGCGTTTCGGCAGGTCCCCGACTGAAATGTCAGCTTTACCGGAGCACACGACGATGGCGATCCCCGGCCGTGATCGGCTGACCGTCAGGGCCAGTTGAACGCCATCCATATCTCCCGGCATGTCGATATCGGTAAACAAAACATCGATTTTGTCGACAGCCGCAATGGCTTCGAGCGCCGCGGTGGCGTTGCACGCTTCGAGGACATGATAGTCGCGCGCTGCAAGCTGATCGACAATATCCATGCGGATCAGGATTTCGTCCTCAACGACGAGGATGACCGTGTTTGGTAGGTGCATCGGGTGGGGCCAATTTATCGATAGCCCCTCCGCAGCCTGGAACGACATTCCCTCAACCGCCCGCCCACTCGGTAAGTTCCGTAAGTGCGCCTGAATGCCTGCGGCGATCGGGCTGCCCGAGCATGTCGGGCAGCCACAGCCGCTGCTTAAGCCGGTGAAAGGATCACCACAGCCAGATATATAGCGCCACGAGGATGCCGATCACCAGCACTGCGAGCGTGTTGAACAGCGCGCTGGTTGCAAAGGCGATGTCGCCCAGCCTCACAGGGTACTCCTCGTCTGGCTTGCCGGTGATCCGCGATACCAGGGCTGCCGCAACCAACCCGGCGATAAACACGATCCAGATCCGCACCACGAAGGGCAGGTCGGGCAGCAAGGCGTTGACCACCAGGTTGAGTGCGACCGATCCGATCAGCGCGGTGTATGCGCCCGCCGCATTGGTGCGCTTGTCGAAGAAGCCGAGCAGGAAGACGATCACCACCCCCGGCGCGACATAGCCGGTGTATTCCTGCACCGTCTGGAAGCCGCTTTCGAAACCGCCGATGAAGGGGCGGGCGAGCACAAGCGCGATGGCCATCGCGACAAACGCCGCCACACGCCCGACGGTGACGTAGTGCTGCTCGCTACGGTCCGAAATCCGCGCACGGTAGAGGTCCATGGTGAAGATGGTCGAGATCGAGTTCATCATCGAAGCAAGGCTCGAGACGACCGCCGCGATCAGTGCCGCGAACACCAGCCCGCGAAGGCCCGCCGGGGCAAAGGCCATAAGCTCGCCGTAGGTCCGGTCGGTCTGCGCGGAGATTGCCGCGCCATCGATTGCCCCCTGCTGCGCCAGCATCACCGCCGCAATGCCGGGGATCACCACGATGAAGGGAACCAGCAGCTTGAGGAAGGCGGCGAAGGCCAG
Organism: Erythrobacter sp.; assembly: GCA_009993635.1. Taxonomy (GTDB): domain Bacteria; phylum Pseudomonadota; class Alphaproteobacteria; order Sphingomonadales; family Sphingomonadaceae; genus Alteriqipengyuania. The sequence continues at coordinate 61,484 of JAACTC010000010.1, forward strand.
CCCCTTTTGCGCCTCGCCGAGGCTTTCCGCACCCAGCGCGCGCTGGATGATGTACTGGTTGAAGCCCCAATAGCTGAAGTGCAGCACCCACAGGCCGCCCAGCAGAGTCCAGATGCCCGGCAGATCGCCGTAGGCGGGATTATCGGGGCTGAGGATCATCTCGAAATGACCGGGCATTTCCTTCATCAGCAGGCCGAGCCCGGCCACGGGGCCGTCCGCTCCGGCCAGTGCGTCGAGAGCGATCCAGGTGATCGCCAGCCCACCGAAGATCAGGATCACCACCTGGATGATGTCGGTCAGGGCGACCGCCTTGAGCCCGCCGTAGAGCGAATAGAGCGCGGCAAACCCGGCCAGCGCCGCCATGGCGGAGAACACGCCCCACCCGGTCAGCGAGGATACCGCCAGCCCGCCCAGCCACAGCACGGTGGTGAGGTTCACTGCGGTGTAAAGCGCCACCCAGAACACGCTCATCAGCGTTTTCACGCCATCGCCGTACCGCTGTGCGAGAAACTGCGGCATCGTGTAGATGCGCCGCTTGAGGAAGATCGGCAGGAAGAACTTGGCGACGATGATCAGGACCAATGCGGCTTGCCATTCATATGCCGCGATCGCGATCCCTACGGCGTAGCCCTGGCCAGACTGGCCGATGATCTGTTCGGCAGAAATGTTCGATGCGATTAGCGATGCGCCGATCGCCCACCACGGCAGCGCGCGGCCGGCGAGAAAATAGTCTTCGGTATTCTTGCTCTCGCCCTTGGGCGAACGTGAGACTGCAAGCGCGATGCCCAGCAGCGCCAGCGCATAGAGCGCGATAATGACGATATCGATCGTTTCGAGCGCCACGATAATTCCTCCCCCAATGGCCGCGCTTTGGCACGCGATCCATTCCCTTTTTACTCAGGCAAGGCCAGACCCTCGCCCGTATTCTGCATTAGCGCTTCGCCGCTCAGAACGAACACTGCGCTCCGTCCGGCATATCCTGTCGGACGATGCGCGCCAACTGGATCGTCATCGGTGCCTGCGATGTTATCGCAATCCGATCGCCCAGGCCTGGCGCGCATTCTTCGGTAATGATCATTTCGCGCCAATCCTTCCCGGCGCTGAGCGCCAGGTTGCGGGTAATGTCGATCTCGCTGTCGCCCACGGTCAGCGTTACCTTGCCCGCAGGCTGCTGCGCCAGATTGTAGAGAATGCGGTAATCGCCCGATGCCGTTCCCGACTGCGAAAGCGACAGCGTGGTGCCCGGACCAAAGGCGATTTCGCGCGCATCCTCCTGCCGATCCTTGTCGATCGCGCGGGCTGTGATGCCGCCGCCTTCACCCCTCAGATTGGCCAGCGGGGTATTCCCGCCTAGCGCAACGATGTCTGTGCCCAACCGGCCCAGATCGTACCAGGCGGTCGCTCCGCTCTCCTGCAGGTAGCCGCAATCTTCGGGCAACCGGGGCAGGGCGCTATGATCTTCGAGGCTGCGGCCATAGCCCAGATTGAAGAGCGCGCCATCGGGGCCGTTGACCGGCGCACCGCCGCAGTCGGCTGGCCAGCTGAACGAGAGCCTGCCGGTCGCTTCGCGATTGCCGTAGAGAATATCGGAAACCCCGGCTCCCTCGCTGCCCGGCAGCCAGGCGGCGATGAAGCCATCGGCGGCGTTGAGTTCGCGGTTCATCCACATCGCCCTGCCGGAGAGGAACACGGCGACCGTCGGGATGCCCCTGGCGTCCAGATCGCGCAGCAGTTCCAGCCCTTCGGTGTCGTCGAACACCAGAGTTTTCCGGTCGCCATAGAATTCGGCGTATGGCTCTTCGCCGAACACCACCACGGCAACATCATAGTCGCCGGCGTCGGCGGAACCATCGAGCGAGAGGGTTGCGCTGCCGCCCTTGGCCTTCGCCTCGTCCGCAATGGCGCGGTAGATCGAGGTGGCATTGGGGAAATAGCTGTTGTCCAGCTCGCCGCCGCCCTGCCAGGTCAGCGTCCACCCGCCGGCGGCCTGCGCGATATCGTCTGCCGCGCTGCCTGCAACCAGCACGCGCGCGCCTTGCCTGATCGGCAGCACACCATTGTTCTTGAGCACGACCATGGACTTGGCCACCGCCTCGCGTGCGATCGCGCGATGGTCCGGCGAGGCGAGCAGCGAGTAGTCGCCTGCATTGGCGCGTGCCGAGGGCCTGGCCGCATCGGCATCGAGCAGGCCAAGGCGCATTTTCAGCCGCAGCACCCGGCCAACCGCTTCGTCGAGCCGGTTCATGGGGATCGTGCCGTCGTTCACCTGTGCCACCAGATTATCCAGCAGCGCCTTCCAGTCGTCGGGCACCATATAGATGTCGAGCCCGGCCATCAGCGCCTGCGGGCAATCGGCATTGGTGCAGCCCGCGATCTGGCCATGCGCATTCCAGTCGCCCACGACCACGCCTTCGAAACCCATTTCATCGCGCAGCAGCCCGGTCAGCAGATCGCGATTGCCGTGCATCTTCACCCCATTCACCGAGTTGAAGCTGGCCATGATGACCTCGACACCCGCATCGATTGCGGCGGGGTAGGGCACCGCGTGGATTGCCTTCAATTCTTCGATATCGCCATTGACGTCGCCCTGGTCGACGCCCTGATCGGTGCCGCCATCGGCGAAGAAGTGTTTGGCGGTGGCGGCGACGCGGGCCCGGCCCAGATAGTCTTGCGAGCCGGGTGTACCCTGCAATCCCTCGACCAGCGCGGCGCCCATCTCGGCCACGATCCGCGGATCTTCGGAATAGCTTTCGTAGCTGCGCCCCCAGCGATCGTCACGGGCCACGGCAACCGTGGGGGAGAAGTTCCAGTCGATCCCCGTAACCTCGATTTCCACTGCCGTGGCGGCCCCGATGCGGCGTAGGAGATCCGCATCGCGGGTCGCGCCGAGGCCGACATTATGCGGGAAAATCGTCGCACCCACGATATTGGTGTGTCCATGGACGGCATCGGTGCCCCAGATCGTCGGGATGACAGGCTCGCCATCGGGCAGCGGCCGGGTCGATGCGTCCCACATCTCGTCCGCCAGCGCGAGCCATTGCGCAGCGGGTGCGAACTCGTCGCCCCCGGGTCCGCCATTGCCGCCGTTGAGATAGCTGCCGAAGCGGTAGCGGGCCATGTCTTGTGCGGTGAAGGAATTGATCTGCGGCTGGATCAGCTGCGCGACCTTACGCTCCACGCTCATTCGCGAAAGCAGATCGGCCACCCGGGCATCTTCGCTCGCCGCCGATGGTTCGGCCATGGCGGCCGGGCCGGTAGAGGCGAAGGGCGGCTGGCCGCAACCTGCAACACCTGCCCCCAGAACCACCGTAGCCATCAGACATCGCAGCGTCGTCCAAGACCGCATTCCTCAACCCTCTCGCCATCTTTGTGAACGTTATCAATTTTTGTTGCATGGCGTTGATTCAATTGCAAGCCACTATGCGGGCGGGCCGCTAGTGGGGGCGGGAAAGCGTGGCCAGCAGGATCGCTGCCAGCGCGGCGCAACCGGCGAGCGCGACGAACAGGCCGGAAAAGCCGAAGATCGGCACCAGGCTCAGCGTGAGCCACGGCATCACGAGAGAGGGGCAGGTGTTTGTGAGGTTGAAAATGCCGAGATCGCGCCCGCGATTGCGTGCTCGGGGCAGGACCCGCAGGGTCTGCCCGGTGTGCAGGGAGAGGAACACCGATGCGGCAATTCCGAAAATCACGTAACCCGCCAGCGCGGTGCCGAGCGAGGTCGAAACCGCCATTGCGGACAGGCCAACTCCGGCGATTCCCGCCGCCACCGCGAGCGGGAGGAAGGGGCGATGAAAGCGATCGGCAAGGTGGCCGGTCAGCAGGGCAAGCGGGACCGACGCGACCAGAATGATGCTGAAGATCTGCGCCACCCGCGCGTCCGTCATCGCCGGATCGACCGAACGGAACCAGAAATAGAGATAGGCGAACAGCGCAGCCTCGGAAATCTGGATCAGCAACCGCGCCAGCCACATCCGCGCAACGACCCGTTTCGGGTGGGGCAGGGCGGGCGCGCCGCTTTCTGGCGCGTCGTGCTCGTCGCGCATCAGGTGGGGGAAGCGGCGTGGCGCGCCCACCACCAGCGCAGGCAGGACGCACACGGCAACCATTGCGGCGACGAGCCAGAGCCGGCCCTGCGCGTCGGCGAGGCCGGGCAAAGTAATGAACGCCGCGCTCAGCGCGCCAGCGGCCGGCGACATGGCCATCAGCCCACCCAGCAGGCCCTTCTGCGCGTCCGGCACGCAGTCCCCCGCCCAGGCCGCGAGGGACGAGAGCATCATGTTCAGGCCCAGCTGCCACAACACCAGCAGCACGATCAGCCACACGATGTCGGCAACCTGAGCAAAGGCAACCAGCATCAGGCTGGACAGCACCAGCCCCAAGGCAATCCATACGCGCCGGGTTCCTGTGCGGTCGCTCAGCCAGCCGAAAGCGATGTTCGCCGCACTGGCCGCCAGCGCCCCGGCAAAGGTCGCGTAGGCCAGCCACACGACGTCGCGCTCCCCGACCAGGGCGGTAACCTGCATGGGAAGGAGGATGGTGAGGAAGGGAACATAGGCGATCGCTCCGCCCGCGGCGGCCAGCGCATAGAGCAGCAGGAAGTGCGGGGCCTGCCTTGCCGTTGCCGGCTCAATCGCCATCGGGCGCCAGCGCAGTCGATCCGCGTTCGATCAGCCTGGCCTCGATCACCTCGGTCTCGGTCGGCAGTTCCTCGCCCCGGTTGGCGGCAATCAGCAGTTCCACCGCGCGCGAAACGGTGGCCGCGATCGGCTGGTCGACCGCGGTCAGCGGAGGCTGGCTGAACATCGCGATCGGGGTGTTGTCGAAGCTGACGATGGACAGGTCGAACGGAACCGCGATGCCCCGCTCGGCAGCGGCATCCAGTGTCGCGATTGCCATCTGGTCGTTGCTGGCAAGGATCGCCGTGGTCTGCGGAGAACGGGCCAGCAGCTCGGTTGCCGCGGCCAGGCCCGACTCGTAGCTGAAATCGCCAGCGGCGCTCAGCCCGTCGGCAGGCAGGCCCGCCTGCTCCATCGCGTCTCGCCATCCCTGTTCGCGCCGCGCGCTCAGCTGGTATTCCGGCGCGCCCTTGATGAACCCGATACGGCGGTGCCCCAGGTCGATAAGATGCTGCGTCGCCAGCCGGGCCGCACCCTCGTCATCCATTTCCAGCGTCAGGCCCGGGCTGGAATCGCGAACCCCGATCCGCGCGAAAGGCACCCCGCGCTTCTTCAGCAGGCCGGTGATGAGGGGGTTTTCGGAATGCGGCGGCGTCAGGATGATGCCGTCGGGCTCCAGCGCGATAAGGGCTGCATTGAGTTCGCGTTCCACATGATCGCTGTGCGTATCGACCAGTTCGATAATCATGCGATAGCCGAACTCGGCGCATTTCAGCATCCCGCCGAGCAGCATCTGGTCGACCCAGTCGGTGCCCTGGCGGGCCTGCCAGTCGGCGATGGTGCGCTCGCGATCATTGAGCGCGAGGATCAGGTAGGACCGCGATCCGCTCATCCGGCGTGCAGCGATCGACGGTACGTAGCCGAGCTTCTCGATGGAGGCCTGGACGCGCTCCTTCATTGCGGGCCGCACATTGGGCTCGCCATTGATGACGCGGCTCACCGTCTGCAGGCTTACACCCGCATCGGCCGCAACATGCTTGATGGTAACCGCCTGGCGCCGTCTCGCCATGGTTTCGCTAACCCTCCACGCAGATTGCCGGGCTAGCGTCGTTGGCTGCGGATGGCCAGACCCTGCGATGCCTCGATTGCACGGCTTCGGAAAAACCGGACATTCGCTGTGCCGTCGGAGGAAGGGTGGGGCTGCGCATGGTCAATCCGGCCGCTGCTGGATCTTTGCTTGATGCCCGCACGGCGCATGCGTCGCCCGGAAAAACGGACCCCCACCATGTGGCAGGGGTCCGTGAATGGCGGCCATATCGGGCTTCGGTTCGGTTAGTATTTGAAGCGCGCGATGAAGGTGAACCGGCGGTCGTTGCGGAATGCCGACCGGGTGACGCGCGTCCCGTCGAAGTCGATCACCTGCGATGTGGTGGTGACCTCGTCGAGCAGGTTCACACCCTGCACGCCGATCTTGAGGAACTCGGTGACGTCATAGAAAATCGACGCATCGAGCTGCCCGGTGGAATCCTGGAAGATCGGCGAGAACGGGAAGATGTCGTCGCGCGGCGTCAGCAAGAACTCCGACCGCCAGTTATACGCGGCGCGCATCGCCAGCGGCCCTTTCTCGTAGAACACCGTCGCGTTGATCGTGTGCTCCGAAATACCGGCCAGCGGCTGGAGACCCACGAACGGGCCACCGTTGAGCGGGCCGACGCCGGCGACCGACGGCGAGCCGATGCCGGAGATTTCCGGGTTCGGGAAATCGCTGCCATCGACATAGGTGTAGGAGAACTGCGATCCCAGACCGCCAAGCAAGCCCGGCAGGAAATCGTAGCTCTGCTGGTAGGCGATTTCGAACCCTTTCAGCGTGCCGCTGATGTCGTTCGCCGGACCGGTGATGATGACATCGGCAGAGGTTCCGCTCGGCGCGGTGTAGGTCTGCACACCCGTGCCGATGGTCACGATCCCTTCGATATCCTTCACGAATGCCGCTGCTGTCAGCGAGCCGACATCGGCGAAATACCATTCTGCGGACAGATCGTAGTTCCACGATTCCACCGGTCGGATCCCGCGGTTGCCCGTGGAGAGGCCCAGCAGGGGGCCCGTGTTGGGGTTGCCTGCTGCGCTGAACGTACCACTGGCGATGAAGGTGTTGAGATCGGGCCGCGAGATCGCCCGGGACACCGCGCCGCGGATGACCACGCCGTTGCCGTTGTCGAAGCGAACGTTGAACGCGGGCAGCCAGTGCTCGAATTCGATATCGCGGTTATCCCGGATCGCCTCACCCGTGATGAGGGACGCAAATTCCGCCTGCCGCTCGGGTGTGAAAGCGCAATAGGGACGCGGCGCACCCGGAGGGCCCGGGCGACTGCAGGCGTCGACGACTTCGGAAACCTGGACGACGCCATCGCCATTGCCGCCATTCACGGGATTGTCGAACAGCGTACCGGGCTGTTCGAAGCCGACTAGCGAAGACTGTTCGATCCTGGTCTTCACGTAACGCAGGCCAAGGTTGCCCGACATCGTCCAATCGCCGAAATATTTCTCGAAATCGATCCGGGCGTATGCCGCAGCGGTGATTTCGGTGATGTCGGAGATTTCACGCGGGCAGAAAGGATCGCACTGCGTCACTTCACCAGTGACGGGATTGACTTCGGTCCGCCCGTTCACGCCCAGATTGCCCGCTTCGGGGGTTTGCGAAAACCTGGTCAGGTCGTCCCACTGCTGGTTGATGACGCCGTTCAGGTAATCCTGCAGGAAATCGTCGCCGCCATAGAAATACGCGCCACCGCCGGGGATCGGCGTGCCGGCTTCGCCGCGCTGGAAGTTGTTGGCGAACGGGGTGACGTATTGAGAGTAGCTCGGGAACTCGTCCACGAAGGCACCGCCACCGGTCGCGTTTTCCTGACCGGGCAGACCGGTGTAGAAACGGCCGGGGATGAACCCGTTGCCGAACGGACCGGGGCCGTTCGCGCCGCAGCCGGGGCCTGCGCCCCACGGCGCGCAGCCGGCACGGCCGGTCCACGGCGCGGAAAGGTTGCCCCAGGTGCTGAAGTTGGTGTTGCGGGTCGTGCGGTCGCGGGAGGCCCAGCGCGCACCGAACTTCGCGGTGCGGAAGAAGCCCTCGTCGCTCAGGTCGTATTCCAGATCGGCCTTCACGCTCATCAGGTCGCCGTCGTTCCGCTCGCGGCTGTCCAGACCGAACCAGTAATAGCTGTAGAAGCCACTGGTGAAGTAGTCCGCAGGCGAACCTTCGGGCGCGAGGAACTGGACGTTGGGCGTCTCACCGCTGAGGTCGAGGTCGATATCGGCCCAGGTGCTGGTTGCGCCGAATACTGCATCGCGCGTGAGGTTGGAGGTGATGTACTGCGCTTCGAAATTACCCCGCATCCGGTCGCTGAATTCCATGTCGACGTCGAAGGAGTAATCCTCCGTCACCGACCTTGTGTCGCGCAGGAAGCGCAGCGCATCGACCGGGATGCCGCCACGGCCGAAAGGCGTTGCGTAGGCATCGCCGACATTGTCGGTCAGGATGCCGCTCACGAACTGGCCGTCGTCATCGAAGGTGAAGTTGGTGCCGGGGCGCGGATCGGGCGCGGAAACGCCATCGTCGATCCGGCCGAGCAGGGCGTATTCTTCGGTGAAGAAGCTGGTTTCCGAACGCAGGTATTCCAGCGTCATGCGGAAGCTGCCGTCCAGCGATTCGAACTGGCCGACAGCCGAAATCGCCTCGCGTTCACGGTCCAGGTCGGTCGTGCGAACACCGGCATATTGGGGCACGACCACAGCCCCGGCGGGCGGGAACTGGTCGGGCGTAAAGTTGGGCGTGTCGCCGAAGCCGCCCGAATTGACGTCGAATACGCGCAGGCAGCCGCCGCTCAGATCGGCATTGCGATAGCAGGGGTCCGCCACCTGCGATGCATCGGTCCGGCTCTTGAGGCGCGAATTCGAATAGGCGACCTGCAGCCCGAAGGTACCGGCTGCGGTATCGAAGGTGTTCGACCCCAGGATGTTGAAGGTCGGCGACCATTCCTCGCGCAGATCGCCGTAATTGCCTTCGATCGATCCCGCGATCCTGAGGCCCGGATTGTCGAGCGGCTTGCGCGTGACGAGATTGACGAGGCCTGCGATCTGGCCTTCGATCATGTCTGCCGTCACGTTCTTGTACACATCGACCCGGCCGACGAGTTCGGGGGACACGTCTTCGAAGCTGAGGCTGCGCCCCCCATTGGCGGAGAAGATTTCGCGCCCGTTCAGTTCCGAACGTACGTAAGGCAGGCCGCGGATGATGACCCCCGTCCCCTCGACCGAGAAACGGTCTGGGTCGGAAGTTTTCTCGAAGCGACCGATATTGACGCCGGGCACACGCTGCAGAGCTTCCGCAACCGAGCGATCGGGCAGGGCGCCGATATCCTCGGCGGTGATCGAATCGACCACCGTATCGGCAAAGCGTTTCACGTTCTGCGCGTTTTCGAGCGAGGCGCGATAGCCGCTGACGACGATCACGTTTTCGGTGACGTCCTCCTCGACGACAACGTCTTCCTCGGCGATCACTTCGTCGTCCTGCGCGTTCTCGTCGTCGGCGGTTTGCGCGTGGGCAGGCTGGGCAACCAGCGCGAGCGCCATGCTGGATGCCGTCCCGAGAGCGAGGGCACGCCAGGTCCGACGCGGCGCAAATGAGTGCGATTGCTTCAAGATTTCCTCCCCGTGAATCATTCGACCAGGCTCGTGCCCGGTTCCTTGATGAATTCCCTATATGCGCCATTGTGATCGTTCACAAGCGAAAATGAAGGTTCACATTCAGGCCGGTGGTGCTATCACCCGCGTTTCCAACTTTGCGCCGGCATGACAGGGAGAGGGCCATGGCAGACCGCAAGGCAATCGAGCGAATCGTTATCGTTGGTGGCGGCACCGCCGGGTGGATGACGGCGGCGGCACTTTCGCGCCTGTCCGAAAGCCGCAAAGTCGCTATCACCCTGATCGAATCGGAGGCCATCGGCACGGTCGGCGTGGGCGAGGCGACCATTCCGCCGATGGTCGAGTTCAACCAGCTGCTCGGCATCGACGAGCGGGAGATGATGGCGGCCACGCAGGCCACCTTCAAGCTGGGCATCCAGTTCGCCAACTGGGGCAACCGCGGCGAAAGCTACATCCATCCTTTCGGCGCCTACGGCTATCAGCTGGGCGGGATCTCGTTCCATCAGGTGTGGCACCGGGCGAAGGCGGAGGGCGATCCGCGCCCGCTGCAGGTGTTCAACCTGGAAACCATGGCGGCCTATTTCGGCAAGTTCTCGCGCACGCAGGATTACCAGCGCGACGATCTGCCACCGATGAACTACGCCTACCACATTGATGCGTCCCGCTATGCCGCGTTCCTGCGCGCCTATGCGGAGAAGCGCGGTGTGGAGAGGCGGGAAGGGAAGGTCGCCAGCACCGCGCTCGACCCGGTCACCGGCCATGTCACCTCGGTGACGATGGAGGACGGGACGCAGATCGCGGGCGACCTATTCGTCGACTGTTCGGGTTTCCGCGGGTTGCTGATCGAACAGGCGCTGGAAACCGGGTACGACGACTGGCGGCATTATCTCCCCTGCGATCGCGCCGTCGCGCTGCCTTGTTTGCGCGAGGATGGCAGCGGTCCGGCGCCCTTCACCAGGGCCACCGCGCATGGCGCGGGCTGGCAATGGTGCGTCCCGCTGCAGAACCGCAATGGCAACGGCCACGTCTATTGCAGCGAATACATGTCGGACGACGAAGCGCACGCCATTCTGGTGAAGAACCTTGCCGGGAAGCCGGGCGCCGAGCCCAATTTCCTGCGCTTCGTCACGGGGCGCCGCAAGAAATTCTGGAACCGCAACGTGGTGGCGATCGGGCTGGCGGCCGGCTTCATGGAGCCGCTCGAATCGACCTCGATCCACTTGATCAACACCGGCATCAACAAACTGATCGCAGTGCTATCGCTCGACGGGATCACGCAGACGCAGGAAGATGCGTACAACCGGCTGACGGCAAAGGAATACGCGCGCATCCGCGACTTCCTGATCCTGCACTATAACGCCACCAGCCGCGACGACACGCCGTTCTGGGACCATGTGCGCACGATGGACGTGCCCGATACCCTGACCGAGAAGGTGGAACTGTTCCGCACCAACGGCCAGATCTTCCGCGAGGAAGACGAGCTGTTCACGGAGACCAGCTGGGCCGCGGTGATGCTGGGGCAGGGCATCCAGATGGGCGGCCACGGGCCGATTGCCGCAGCAATGTCGGTGCCCGAGTTCAAACGCGAATTCGACGAGATGGAAAAGTCAATCCGCTACCTCGTCAACCAGATGCCCACGCATGGCGACTATCTGGCACGGTACTGCCCTGCGACGAGTGTCTGAACTGCGCCTGCCGCGCGGTTAGCGGAAAGGCGGTTCGTTGAAGGCACGCAGCTTGCGCGAATGCAGGCGCGCGCCTTCCTCTCGCAGCTGGCGACAGGCCGAAATCCCGATCTGCAGGTGCGCGGCGATCGCCTCTTCGTAAAAGGTGTTCGCCTGCTTGGGCAGCTTGATCTCGCCATGCAGCGGCTTGTCCGACACGCATAGCAGCGTGCCGTAGGGCACCCGGAAGCGGAAACCCTGCGCGGCGATCGTGGCGCTTTCCATGTCGATCGCGACCGCCCGGCTGAGCGAGAAGCGCCGCGCGGACATGGCGTAGCGCAATTCCCAGTTGCGGTCGTCGGTCGTCACCACCGTACCCGTGCGCAGCCGCTGTTTCAGATCGCTCCCATGCCTGCCGGAAACCTCTTCCGCAGCGGCCGCCAGCGCCTGCTGCACCTCGGCAATCGCGGGCAGCGGGATTTCGGGTGGCAGCACGGGGTCGAGCACATGATCGTCGCGCAGGTAGGCATGGGCGAGCACGTAGTCGCCGATCTTCTGGCTGGGCCGCAGGCCGCCGCAGTGGCCGATCATCAGCCAGGCTTCGGGCCGCATCACGGCCAGGTGATCGCAGATCGTCTTCGCGTTGCTCGGGCCGACGCCGATGTTCACCAGCGTGATCCCGCCCCCGTCTTCGCCGATCAGATGATAGGCGGGCATCTGGTGCCGCCGCCACGCCGCGTCGGAAAGCTGCGCCTTGGCGTTTTCCGTCGGCTCGGAAAGATACAGTCCGCCCGGCCCGGCCAGCGCGGTGCAGCCGTCTTTTCCCAGCCGCGCACCCGCCCAGTCGACGAATTCGTCGACATAGCGGTGGTAGTTGGTGAACAGCACGTACCGCTGGAAATGTTCGGGGTCGGTGCCGGTATAATGCGCCAGCCGGGCGAGACTGAAATCGGTGCGCAGGCCATCGAACAGCGACAGCGGAATGTGCTGTTCGGGATCGTCGAGCTCTATTCCGTCGGCCAGTTCGTCGCCGATATCGGCAAGGTCTGTATGCGGGAAATGGCGTGCGATCTCCTGCGGGGTGACGCCGACCAGCTTGGCGGTCGCTTCCCCATCGAGCACGTAGGGGAAGGGAATTTCCTGATCCGACGGCTGCACGTCGATCTGCACCGGGTAATCGCCCGCGATCAGTTCCAGCTGGGTCCTCAGATAGGTGCGGAAGAGCTGTGGGCGCGTGACCGTTGTCGAATACGTGCCCGCCATCGCCAGACGGCCAAAAGCGCGACTGCGCCGGCTGTCGGGCTCGCTGCCATCGTAATGGATCAGCAGGCGGGGATAGGTGTAGCGTCCGCTGCGCGCGCTGGGGGCGGGCAAGGCTCCGCTTTCCGCAAAGCTTATGATGTCGGAGCGCAGGCGCTCCACAGCGGCGTCGAAATGCTCTTCGAGCGCGTTGAGGGCTTCGTCGATGGTCATCATGCGGCGGTGTCCGCCAAAAGGGTGGCAATCATGGCGCTGCCCTATGTCAGCATCCGCTGCCCACAGAAAGCGTCCTTAGCGAGATTGCGCCATTTTCTAATTCATACCGGGCAGGCGATGGCAGCGTTACGCGCGCCAGCCTGCCCGGTTCTGGGCATCGATCATGCGGCGAGCCGCGGGCGGTACGCGCCACCGGCCTGCGAGTCGAAGCGCGCGGATGGCGTCACGGGATTCAGCGGGGCGATTGCCGGACGCCATTCGTTGAATTCGCGCACAGTCTCCGCCAGCGTGAAGGGCGGAATGCGGCGATCGTCACGCACGACGTCCTGCAGCCCGGACCTGGTGTCGAGAATCCTCCGGCGCACCAGTTGCAGCCGACGCGGGCGGATCAGGCCACGTTCCACCAGCAGGTCTTCCAGCCGGCGATAGGGTGCGCGCAGCTGGCGACGGATCGCGCGTTCGGTGCCTTCGATGATCGGCCCATCCATCAGGCTGACCGCGATGGTCTGTTCGATCGCCATTTCCTGCGCGGTACCGGCAAAGCGGATGGCGTATGCAACCTCGGCCAGCGGGGCTGCGATGAAGTGAGGCCGGTGAACGCCTGCACGGCGCAGCGCGGCCCGCAGGGCGCGCCATTCAAGGACGGAGTATTCTTCGCCGATATAGACATCGACACCGCCGTCCTCTGCGCGCTGCGCAAAGGCGCAGAACCGTTCCGCCTCGTGCAGCGACAGGAAAACCGAGCAATAGCTGTCGAGCGGGCCATCGACATGGCCGAAGGGCATGCCCTGCCTTTCGCCGATCGCCCTTGCAACCTCGGTTCCATCGACCAGCCGCAGGTCCTGTAGCGCCAGCGACAGCCTACGCCCGGTGCGCCTGCTGTAGGCGCGGGCGATTTTCGCTCCGTCTCCGGTCAATGCGCCGGAATGCACCAGGATATCGGTGATTCTGGGGCTCCCGGCCAGCGGCATGGTTCCCGCGCCAGGCAGCCGCTTCGAGGCAGGAGCCGGTTGAGTGTCCGAGCGTGAGGCGCGCAGAACCGCGCGCGCCGCGATCAGCCCGGATGCAGCGAGGTTCAGCGGCAAAACTGCCGCCGCAGCGAGCCCGCGAGTCCGCGCGGTCTGTACCATCCGCTCGAACAGTGCCGCGCCTGCCAGCCCAGCGTTGATCGCGAGCAGCGCGATGACCCAGGGCGACTCGATCAGCGCGGGCATTTCCTCGAAACCGGGGGTGAAGTGCCCCGCGATCAGCAGTGCAGCCGCAGCGATGGCGCACAGGAATGCGCAGCCCATCGTCGCCGCGACGATCACGATCCGGCGGTCGCGGAAATTGAAGTAGTGCGCCCAGAAACTGCCCTGGGGGCTGCCAAGCGGGTTCCAGCGCGAAAGCGCGGTGACCGAAAGACGCTGCGATTCAGCGCGCACCGCATCCGCATGGCTGCGTGGCGAAAGCTCCTCGACCGCGATCACTGCAGCGTCGTCGTCGCGCTGCCACGCAAAAGTGGCCAGGTGGCCGCGCTCGCCAAGCTTGCGCACGGCGTCGAATACGGGGCTCTCGCTGCCGGTATCGAACACGTCGCCCTGCCGCTTGAGCGCCCACATCGCATCGCGGCGCAGCGCAAGTCCCGTGTCGCGCACCGGTACACTATGCACCGTCTTGGCGCGCAGCAGGGTTTCGCCGGCGTGATGTTCGCCAAGGTCGTCCAGCCCGGCTCCTCCCGTCATCGGCAGGCCACCGCGCGATACGGTAAGAAGCGGCAGCTGAACGACGCTGGCGAATTCGCTGTGCCAGTTCAGCAGTTTGAGCGAAAGTGGATGAACCGCCGTATCTGGCCCCAGCAGCACGAACGACTTGAACTCGTCATCCTGCCCATGCTCGAACCGGCGAGCCTCCCCGACCAGCAGGTTGCGCGCGCGCGCCGGATTGGCGGCGTCGTGCAGATCGTAGAGGCACAGTTGAATTCGATCGTCGGTCCGTGCCTCGCGTCGGATTGCGGCGACGGTCTGCGCGTCGATCGCGCGGACACCGACGAAGATCACGTAGTTGCCGTAGTCGATTGTGCGCCTGAGCCGTGCCAGCATCGATCCTGCCAGCGGGGCAGGGCCGGTGATGGGGATCAGGATGGCGGCACGGCCTTCCTGCTTGCGCCGCAACATTTCGACCGTCGGTTCGGCGCGCCGTCCGCGCCAGTTGTAGATGTCCGCAAACAGCTTCACCGCGAGGGTTTCCAGCCCGAGGGCGAAGGTCACGATAGCCAGCAGCGCGACAACGCGCCCCAGAATGCTCCAGCTGTCCCACAAGAACAGAACCGTATTTTCCATTGTTCGTGCTACCTTTTGCCAATCTTCCTGGCATCGTGCTGCACGCCCGTTTCTGTCTCTCAGATTAAGGCGCAAATGTGGCGATTTGCGGCGAAATGTTTTTCACCGTCGACCAACCGACGCGAATCCGGCGATTCGGCTGCCATAATGTGGCCAAAATTAGGCCAAGATCTGGCAGGCAGATTATTTTCCCGGCGGGCCTCTGACGCTGCAATTCAAAAAACCGTGGCCAAATCCGAACAGGAATTGCGGCAATTGGGGGCGATTCGCAGCCCAAAGCGAGCTGGTTCAAGGTTACGACGGCGAATGCAGGCACGGAAATCTGGCGGTCTTTGTAGATCTTCCGGCCGCCCATTGTGTTGCGATTGGCACTATTGGTTAATTTCAGCCTTCGGACATCGAAAAAAAAGTGCCTGATACCGGGTGGTTAAGCTCTGTTTTACGATTTCGGCGTAGCCAATGGCTCGGGAGACTATGCCTATGATGCCGAATTCCGTGTTTGAAGGTCCCGCTGGCCTGAAGCTCGTCACCATGCTGCAGGCCGCACTGCGCATTGCATTGGTGTTTGCACTCGTTGCGTGCGTTGCGGCGATCGGCCTCATGGATCATTTGCGCACAGCGGCGCTGACCGTCGCTGGTTTCCTGATAGCCCTGGCAATCGTGGCAAGCGCGGTGAGCGATCGCCTCAAAGTCATCCAGGTCCGTTCGTACAAGCGGCACGTCGATTCGATCAACGAAACGCAGGAACAGATCGAAGAGCTGTTCTCGATGACCGACACCTTGCAGAGCGCAGACAGCAATACGGACGCGGCGCAGGTACTGCGCGCGACCAGCCGCAAGTTGCTGCCAGGCTGTGGTGTCGCGCTTTACGTCTTCAACAATTCACGCGACCGGCTCGATCTGATCGATACCTGGGACATGCCCGAAAGCTATCGGCCGACCGACAACCTGATTCCCGCAAACTGCTGGGCGCTCAAACGCGGCAAGGACCATCTGAACGATCCGCAGGAAGGTTCGCTGTGCTGCTCCCACTATATCGGCGATGCCGCCACGATCGAGGTGCCCATGATGGCGCGCGGGCAGGTTTTCGGCCTGCTCATCCTGGGTGACCGGGGCGGCAAATGCGACAATGTCGACCGGGCAAGGCGGCTGGCGCGTGCGCTGGCAGACTCGACCTCGTTGGCGCTATCCAACATCTCGCTGCGCGAACAGCTTCGCACGCAGTCGCTGCGCGACCCGATGACCGGGCTCTACAACCGTCGCTACATGGAAGACACGCTCGACCGGTTCATCTCGCTCGCCCAGCGGCAGAACCAGAGCACGTCGGTGCTGATGATCGACCTCGACAACTTCAAGAGCCTCAACGACGAATTCGGTCATGCGAAGGGCGACGCGGTGCTCAAGGATGTCGCCGCGCAGGTCGTCGGCGCGCTCCGCCCGTCGGATGTGGTCTGCCGTTACGGCGGCGAGGAACTACTCGTGATCCTGCCCGAAAGTGCCGCCGATGATGCGATGATGCGGGCCGAGCAAGTGCGCGCACGGATCGAAATGCTGTCCGAACAGCATGGCTGCAACGTCGCCGCCTCGATCGGTGTCGCGACGCTTCCCGACAGCGCAAAGTCTGCTTCCGATCTGCTCTCGGCGTCGGACGCTGCGCTTTACGAGGCGAAGGCGGCGGGCAAGAACCAGGTCCATGCCGCGCCTGCCCTGGGGCCCAAGAAGGCCCCTGCCGAGCCGATCAGCCCGCGTCTGGTTGCCTCGTGATCCTGCCGGTGTGGCAGGACGTGTCTAGGCGCTAAGCCGCTCGGCATGCCACACCACATGATCGTCCATGAAGCTTGAGATGAAGTAATAGCTGTGGTCGTAACCCGGCCGCAGGTTCAGCGTCAGCGCAATGCCAGCCTCATTGCAGGCCGCCGCAAGCAGGTGCGGTTTCAGCTGTTCTTCGAGGAATTGATCCGCCGTTCCCTGATCCACCAGCAGCGCGGGAACTCGCGCGCCGTCCTCTATCAGGGCGACAGCATCATATTCGCGCCATGTCGAGCGATCTTCCCCTAGATAGGCGGGCAGTGCCTTCTCGCCCCACGGCACCTGCGAAGGCGCCACGATCGGCGCAAAGGCGCTGATGGAGCGGAAGCGATCGGCATTGCGCAGACCGATGGTGAGGGCCCCGTGCCCGCCCATCGAATGGCCCGTGATGCCCTGCCGATCCATATCGACGGGGAAGTGTTGCGCGATCAGGGCGGGCAGTTCGTCCTCGATATAGCTGCGCATCCTGAAGTGCTGTGCCCACGGTTCCTGCGTCGCATCGAGATAGAAGCCTGCGCCCTGGCCCATGTCGTAGCTTTCGTCATCCGCGACGCCGTCACCGCGCGGGCTGGTGTCGGGCGCGACGAAGACGATCCCCGCCTTTGCGCAGGCCGCGCGGTATTCGCCCTTTTCGGTCACATTGGCATGGGTGCAGGTAAGGCCGGACAGGTACCACAACACCGGCAGCTTCGCGCTCTCCTGATGGTCCGGCACGAAGACCGAAAAGGTCATTTCGGTGCCGGTCTGCGCGGACGCGTGCCTATAGACACCCTGCGTGCCGCCGTGGCTGCGGTTTTCGCTGACGGTTTCCATCAGTCGTACACTACCACGCTGCGGATGCTCTCGCCCGCGTGCATCAGATCGAATGCCTTGTTGATGTCTTCGAGCGGCATCGTGTGGGTGATCATCGGGTCGATCTGGATCTTGCCGTCCATGTACCAGTCGACGATCCTGGGCACATCCGTGCGGCCCTTGGCGCCGCCGAAGGCGGAGCCGCGCCAGTTGCGACCCGTCACCAGCTGGAACGGGCGCGTCTCGATCGTCTTGCCCGCTTCGGCCACGCCGATGACGATGCTGGTGCCCCAGCCCTTGTGGCAGCATTCCAGCGCCTGACGCATCACGTCGGTATTGCCGGTGCAATCGAAGCTGTAGTCTGCTCCGCCATCGAGCATGGCGACGAGATGCGCAACGACGTCGTCGACCTGCTTCGGATTGACGAAGTCGGTCATCCCGAACTTGCGGCCCCATTCTTCCTTGTCGGGGTTGATGTCGACGCCAACGATCCGGTCCGCTCCAGCCATTTTTGCGCCTTGGATCACGTTGAGCCCGATGCCGCCGAGGCCGAAAACGACCACGTTGTCGCCCGGCTTCACCTGCGCGGTCTTGGTCACAGCGCCGACCCCGGTGGTGACGCCGCAGCCAATGTAGCAGGACGTTTCGAACGGAGCGTCTTCGCGGATCTTGGCGACCGCGATCTCCGGCAGCACGGTGAAGTTCGAAAAGGTCGAACAGCCCATGTAGTGGTAGATCGGCTTCCCTTTGTAGGAAAAGCGCGTCGTTCCGTCGGGCATCAGGCCCTTGCCCTGCGTCTCGCGGATCGCGCTGCACAGGTTGGTCTTGCCCGAAAGGCACATTTTGCATTGCCGACACTCGGGCGTGTAGAGCGGGATAACATGGTCGCCCTCCTTCACGGAGGTGACGCCGGCGCCGACTTCGCGCACGATCCCGCATCCTTCATGGCCCAGCACGCTGGGGAACAGGCCTTCGCTGTCCAGCCCGTCGAGCGTGTAGGCATCGGTGTGACAAATGCCGGTCGCCTTGATCTCGACCAGCACTTCGCCCGCCTTCGGACCTTCCAGATCCAGCTCGACGATTTCCAGCGGCTTCTTGGCTTCGAAGGCTACGGCTGCGCGGGTTTTCATTCAATTGCTCTCCTGATCGGGGGATGTCTCGGTGTACCAATGCGTGCGCCGGGCCATTGGTGCCTTGCGCTCGTGTGCGCGCCTGCCTAGGCGCTTGGGCCGTGATCGATCAATCCGCCTTTCGCGATGCGCTCGGCACTTTCGTGACCGGAGTCACCATCGTCACCGCCTATGATGCCGACGGGAATCCCGCCGGGCTGACCGCGAACAGCTTCAATTCGGTATCGCTCGACCCGCCAATGGTGTTGTGGAGCCTGTCGCTGGACAGTCGCAACCTGCCGGTCTTTCGCGAAGCGAAGGCGTGGGCGGTGCACATCCTCGCTGCCGACCAGCAGGACCTTTCCAATCGCTTCGCCAGCACGGGCGTGGACAAATTCGACGGGCTCGACTGCGGCGACGGGCCGGAGGGCGCACCCCGGATCGAAAATTGCGCCGCGCGGTTCGGTTGTACCGCCAAGTTCGAATACGAGGGTGGGGATCACGCGATCTTCCTCGGCGAAGTGGTCGATTTCGAGCGGACGCGCGCCGAACCGCTGATCTATCACGGTGGGCGCTATGGCCGGGTGATGCCCGAAGGCAGCGCGCCGAGCGAGGCACAAACGGCACAATTGCTTGCCGACGGGCTGATCGCGCAGGTCGATGGCGGCTGGCAGTTGACCCAGGCAGGCGCCGCGCAGCTGCGCTTGCTCAGAAAGATCGAGCACGGCTGACCACGGCTTGCGCCGCAAGTCTGCCGGGTTCGTCGACGCGAAGACTTGTAGATATAAAAATATCTTTATATGTCGGTTACCATGCGCACCGAAGCCATCCTGCGCGCGCTGGGCGACATCACCCGGCTGCGGATCATGCGCCTGTTGGGGACGATGGAGCTTGCCGTGGGCGAATTGTCGCAGGTGCTCCAGCAGAGCCAGCCGCGCGTTTCGCGCCATGCCTCGATCCTGTGCGATGCAGGGTTGGCCGTCCGGCGGCGCGAAGGCAGCTGGATCTATCTGCGCGCCGCGTCGGAAAATGGTGGCGGATCGCCGCTGACTGCGGCGGTCGCGCGGCTGTTGTCGACGGCGGAACAGGAAGACCCCGAATTCGCCGCCCAGTGCGAGGAAGACCGGCGTCAGCTCGCCGCGATCCGCGAAGCGCGCGAAGGCAAGGCCGAGGAATGGTTCGAAACCCACGCCGAGGAATGGGACGATCTTCGCCGGCGGCACAGCTCGGACGAGAAAGTCGAAGCGGCGCTGGCCGATGCGCTCTCCGGAGAACCGCTGGGCGAACTGCTGGATATCGGGACCGGCACCGGGCGGATGGCGGAGCTGTTCGCCGATCGGGCGGAGCGGGTCGTCGCGGTCGACAAGAGCCTGGAAATGCTGCGCGTCGCGCGCGCCAAGCTGCAGAATCTTCCTGCAGACAAGGTCGAGCTGGTGCAGGGCGATTTCCTGTCGCTGCCGTTCGACAGCGCCGATTTCGATACCGTGCTGTTCCACCAGGTGCTGCACTATGCGCCCGATCCCATAGTCCCTCTACGCGAGGCGGCGCGGGTGCTGCGCCCCGGTGGCCGTATAGCGATCGTCGATTTCGCCGCGCACCAGCATGAGGAACTGCGCGAACGTTACCAGCATGCCCGGCTGGGCTTCGAAGACGATCAGCTGGCCGATGTGCTGGAACAGACCGGCTTCGTGCCCGAGGCTCCGGCGACGCTCGATGGCGGCACGCTGACCGTCAAGATCTGGGTCGCGCGGCGCAGGCAACCGCTGACGGCGCGCGAGCCGTCATCCAAGACGCAACGAAAGGCCGCACGCTGATGGTGCAACCGACAACCGACTCCCACGATGGCAGCCCGGCAACCCGTCCGGCCGGCGATCCGCTGTTCAGCGGCCTGCCTGGCGATATCGACGTCAGCTTCGAATTCTTCCCGCCCAAGAGCGAGAAAATGGAAGCGCAGCTGTGGGACGCCGTGACCGAGCTCAAACCGCTCCATCCGCACTTCGTCTCGGTCACCTACGGGGCGGGCGGCTCGACCCGGGAGCGTACGCACAAAACCGTTGCGCGGATCATTGCCGAAGCGGGGCTGCCCGCCGCCGCGCACCTCACCTGTGTCGATGCGTCGAAGAAGGAAACGCAGCGGATTGCCGAGCAGTACTGGGAAGCGGGCGTGCGGCACATCGTCGCGCTGCGCGGCGATATGCCGCAGGCGGATGGCACCCTCGGCCCGTTCAAGCCCCACCCGGATGGCTATGCCAGTGCCGAAGAGCTCGTTCGCGGGCTGAAGGACGTCGCCGATTTCGAGATTTCGGTCGGCGCCTATCCCGAATGCCATCCCGATGCGGCGAGTCCGCAGGCCGATATCGATTACCTCAAGCGCAAGATAGACGCAGGCGCAGACCGCGCGATCACGCAGTTTTTCTTCTCGCCCGATACGTTTTTCGACTTCCTCGAAAAGACCGACAAGGCGGGTATCGAAGTGCCCATCGTGCCGGGAATCCTGCCGATCACCAACGTTGCCAAGGCGCGCGAGTTCGCCGGGCAGTGCGGTGCGGAGATTCCGGCGTGGATGGACGACCTGTTCGATGGGCTGGACCGGCGCCCCGCTGCGCGGCAGCTGGTTTCCGCCACGATCGCCGCAGAAATGTGCCGCAGCCTCTACGCGGGCGGAATTCGCCACTATCATTTCTATACACTCAACCGCGCCGACCTCGCCTACGCGATCTGCCACCTTCTCGGCATGCGGCCCACGGAGAACGCAGCATGACCAGCTCACGCGAGAGACTGATGCAGGAGGCTGCCAAGCGCGTTCTTATTTCCGACGGCGCATTCGGCACGCAGATCCAGAACCGCAAGCTGAGCGAGGCGGATTACGCTGGCGATCTGGGCCTGACCGCCGACCAGAAGGGCAATAACGACATCCTCGCGCTGACCCGGCCCGATGTCATCGCGGACATCACCCGTGCCTATCTGGATGCCGGATCGGATATCGTCTCCACCAACACCTTCTCCGCCAACACAATCAGCCAGGCGGATTACAATGCGCAAGACAAGGTCGAGGCGATCAATGTCGAATCCGCCCGCATCGCGCGCGAACTGGCGGACGAATTTGCCGCGAAAGACGGCCGCCCGCGCTTCGTCGCGGGCGCGATCGGGCCGACCAACAAGACGCTGTCGCTCAGCCCCGATGTCGAAGACCCCGGCTTTCGCGAGATCACCTTCGATCATCTGGTCGAGGTCTATCGCCAGCAGGCCGCCGCGTTGGTGAAGGGCGGGGCGGACTTCATCTTGATCGAGACCGTGTTCGACACCCTCAACGCCAAGGCGGGCATCTTCGCGGTAAAGAAGCTGGAGCGCGAGATCGGCCGCGATGTGCCGATCATGATGTCGATGACGCTGACCGATCTTTCGGGCCGCAACCTTTCGGGCCATACGGTCGAGGCATTCTGGTATGCGGTGCGGCACGCGAAGCCGATCACCATTGGCCTCAATTGCAGCTTCGGCGCCGAACAGCTGCGCCCGCATGTGCAGCTGCTGGCCAAGCTCGCCGATACGCTGGTGATGGTCTATCCCAATGCGGGGCTTCCCAACGAGCTGGGCGAATACGACGAAGCGCCCGATACCACGGCATCGCTGGTAAAGGCCTGGGCCGACAAGGGGCAGGTCAATATCCTGGGCGGATGCTGCGGCTCTACGCCCGAACATATCGCGGCGATGGCCAAAGCCGTTCAGGGCCTCGCGCCACGCGAATTGCCCGAGCCGCCCACCATCATGCGCCTGGCCGGGCTCGAACCCTTCGAGATCGCTGCATGACGGATGCCGTTCTGGAACGGGTGCTTGTGCGCGAGGCCGACGGCGCGGATGCCGGGCACTTGTCACTGGTGTCCGACGCGACCTTCCTCGAAACCTTTGCCGGAATGATCGCGGGCGACGCGCTCGTCACCCACTGCCAGAAACGCCACGCGCCCGACTATCTTCGCCAGCTTCTCGAAGGCGGGGCAAGGGCTTGGCTGGCCGAACTGGACGCTGCGCCGATCGGCTACGCCCTGCTCACGGCGCCCGAACTCGACGCTGCGCGTGAGGGGGATGTCGAGCTGAAGAAAATCTACGTCCTGTCGCGCTTCCACGGCACCGGGATCGCCGCGCGCCTGCTCGACGCCGCGCTCGCCGGGGCTAAGGGCCACACACGGCTGCTGCTGGGCGTGAAGGACGACAACCACCGCGCCATCGGCTTCTACACCAAACAGGGATTTCGCCAGATCGGGACGCGCCGCTTCGATGTCGGCGGCACGCTCTACGATGATGTCGTTCTCGCCCGAGAACTGGACCGGACTGAATCATGAACGCCTCCACCACCGCCAATTTCGTCAATATCGGCGAGCGTACCAATGTTACCGGCAGCGCCCGGTTCAAGAAACTGATCATGGAGGGCGACTACGCGACTGCGGTCGAGGTGGCGCGCCAGCAGGTCGAAAACGGCGCGCAGGTGATCGACGTCAATATGGACGAAGGGCTGCTCGACGCGGTCCACGCCATGACAACCTTCCTCAAGCTGATCTCTGCCGAGCCCGATATTGCGCGCGTGCCCGTGATGGTCGACAGTTCCAAGTGGCATGTGATCGAGGCGGGGCTGCAATGCGTTTCGGGCAAGCCGATCGTCAATTCGATTTCGATGAAGGAAGGCGAGGAGGAATTCCTCGCCCATGCGCGGCTGTGCATGGATTACGGCGCGGCCGCCGTGGTCATGGCCTTCGACGAGACGGGCCAGGCGGATACCAAGCAGCGCAAGGTCGAAATCTGTACGCGCGCCTACAAGCTGCTGACCGGCATCGGCTTCCCGCCCGAAGACATCATCTTCGATCCCAACATCTTCGCGGTGGCGACCGGGATCGAGGAGCATGATCGCTACGGGCTCGATTTTCTGGAGGCGGTGAAGGAGATCAAGGCCGCGTGTCCGCACGCCAAGACCAGCGGCGGGCTCTCCAACCTATCCTTTTCGTTCCGCGGCAACGAGGTCGTGCGCCGCGCAATGCACTCGGTGTTCCTGTATCATGCGATCCCCGCCGGGCTCGACATGGCGATCGTCAATGCGGGCCAGATCGACATCTACGACCAGATCGACCCGACTTTGCGCGAAGCGTGCGAGGATGTGATTCTCAACCGCGATGTGCCGGGCGAAGAGACCGCGACCGAACGCCTGATCGCGCTCGCCGAAAGCTACAAGGGCACCGACAAGAAGGCGGAGAAAGAAGCCGCCGAATGGCGCGGCTGGAAGGTCGAGAAGCGGCTGGAGCACGCGCTGGTCAAGGGTATCGACGCGCATATCGTCGACGATACCGAAGAAATGCGCGCCGCGACCGAACAGCGCGGCGGACGCCCGATCGAGGTGATCGAAGGCCCGCTGATGGACGGGATGAACGTGGTCGGCGACCTGTTCGGTTCGGGCAAGATGTTCCTGCCGCAAGTGGTGAAGTCCGCGCGCGTGATGAAGAAGGCGGTCGCCCACCTGATCCCTTATATCGAGGCGGAGAAGGACAAGCTTCCCGAAGCCGAGCAGAAGACCAAGGGCAGGATCGTGATGGCGACCGTGAAGGGCGACGTTCACGATATCGGCAAGAACATCGTCGGCGTCGTGCTCCAGTGCAACGGCTACGATGTGATCGACCTTGGCGTGATGGTGCCGTGGAGCGACATCCTGAAGGCGGCGAACGACAACAAGGCGGACATCATCGGCCTTTCGGGCCTCATCACCCCCTCGCTCGACGAAATGGTGACCGTGGCCGAGGAAATGCAGGGCGCGGCCATGACGATCCCGCTGCTGATCGGCGGCGCGACCACCAGCAAGGTGCATACGGCGCTGAGGATCGACCCGGCCTACGAAGGCCCGGTGATCCATGTGCTCGACGCGAGCCGCGCGGTCGGTGTCGCCAGCCGCCTGCTGTCCGACACGCAGCGCGACGCATTCGTCGACGACACGGCGAGCGATTATGTGAAGGTGCGCGAGGCGCGCGAGGGCAAGACCAAGAATCCGCTTTTCACGATCGAGGAAGCGCGCGCCAACCATTACGATCCGTTCTATCGCGACAAGCCCGGCCATCCGCAGCAGCCGGGCGTGCATGTGTTCGACGACTGGTCGCTGGCGGACCTGCGCGAGTACATCGACTGGACGCCGTTCTTCAGGGCGTGGGAACTGCACGGAAACTACCCGAGAATCCTCGAGGACGAGGTCGTCGGCGAAACCGCCCGCACCCTGTTCGACGATGCCAACGCGATGCTCGACCGCATCGTGGACGAAAAATGGCTGACCGCGCGCGGCGTGTGCGGGTTGTGGCCCTGCGCGCGCGACGGCGACGACATTACCGTGCATCTCGACGAAGGGCGCGAGCACGTTGTGCTGCCCATGCTGCGCCAGCAGATCAAGAAGAGCCGCGAGCGCGCTAACATGTGCCTGGCGGACTTTATCGATCCGGCGGGCGACTGGATCGGCGGATTTGCAGTGGGCATCCATGGCATCGACGAACCGTCCAGACGCTTCCAGGAAGCGAAGGACGATTATTCGGATATTCTGCTCAAATCGCTGGCGGATCGCTTCGCCGAAGCCTTTGCCGAAAGGCTGCACAAACATGTGCGCACCAATCTGTGGGGCTATGCGCCGGATGAGCAGCTTTCCAACGATGCGCTGATCAAGGAAGAATATCGCGGCATCCGGCCCGCGCCGGGCTACCCCGCATGTCCCGACCATTCGCTCAAGCCGATATTGTTCGACCTGCTCGATGCGCCGGCCAATACCGGCCTGACCCTGACCGAAAATTTCGCGATGTGGCCGACCGCCGCAGTCAGCGGATTCTATTTCGGCCACCCCGAAGCGGAGTATTTCGGCGTCGCGCGGATCGGCCGCGACCAGCTGGAGGACTATGCGCAGCGCAGAGGCGTGGATATCGCGACCGCAGAACGCTGGCTCAGGCCCAATCTCGATTGACGCACTGCAGCGAATAACGCACACATCCATCGTTCTCCGCAGGAGCGATTCTGCGGCGGAGCGCGCGGGAGAGATCGCTGGCTGCAAAGCTGGCGGCGCCGAAGGAGCAACCGCCCCGGAAACTCTCAGGCAAGGCGAACCGCGCGCGCCGAATGGACACTCTGGAAAGCGCCTCCCCCCTCAAGGGCAGGCCACCGAAGGGGTAAGCTCTCAGGTATTCCGACAGAGGGGGCAGGCGGCAAGGCGGCGCAAGCATGCGCGGCTTCCCGCAGCTGTCGGATATTGAATGATGAGCGAAGACGAGACACCCGAAGACATTCAGACGCTGCCGCTCGATGGGTGGCACCGTGCGCAGGGCGCGCGGATGGTGCCTTTCGCGGGCTACGAAATGCCGATCCAGTATGAAGGTATCGTGGCGGAGCACGAATGGACCCGCAATCACGCAGGCCTGTTCGATGTGTCGCACATGGGCCAGCTGCTGCTTTCCGGCCCCGATCTGGATGCCGCGGTCGAGGCGGTGCTGCCAATCGACCTGTCGACACTGAAGCTGGGGCGGCAACGCTATTCGCTGCTGCTCGACGAGAATGGCGGCGTGCTCGACGACCTCATGGTCTCGCGCTGGCCCGAGCATCTCTATCTGGTGGTCAATGGTGCGACCAAGTGGGACGATATCGGCCACCTGCGCGAACACCTGCCCGACGACATCACGCTCAACCACCTGGAAGACCGCGCGCTGCTCGCGCTGCAGGGGCCCGAAGCGGTGGATGCACTGGCGCGTCACACCAAGGGTGAGCAGTCGCTCTCCGACCTGACCTTCATGACGTTCGGACAGTTCACGATTGCCGGACACGACGTCACCATCGCGCGCGCGGGCTACACCGGCGAAGACGGGTTCGAGATTTCGGTTGCCGCCGATGCGGTGGAAGAGGTCGCCGCGCTGCTTTGTGGCGAGCCCGAGGTGAAGCCGATCGGCCTTGGGGCACGCGATTCGCTACGGCTGGAGGCTGGCCTGCCGCTCTACGGGCACGACCTTTCGCCAGATACCAGCCCCATCGAAGCGGGGCTGGTGTTCGGCATCAACAAGCGCCGCCGGAGCCCCGTCGACCAGGGTGGGGGCGGCTATCCGGGTGCCGAGCGCATCAATCGCGAGATCGTGGAAGGCACGTCGCGCAAGTGGGTCGGCCTCGCACTCGATGGCCGCCTGCCCGCGCGCGAGGGTGCGGAGATTTTCGCCGGTGATACGCAGGTCGGCACCGTCACCAGCGGCGGCTTCTCACCCACGCTCGGCCACCCCATCGCCATTGGCTATGTCGATGCTGCCCATGCCGAAATCGATACCGCACTCGAAGTGCAGGTCCGGAACAAACGCCTGCCCGCGCGCGTCGCGAAAATGCCCTTTGTCCAACACCGCTATTTCCGGGGGAGCTAGCACATGTCCCGTTACTATACCGAAGACCACGAGTGGATCGAAGTCGAAGGCGAAGCCGCCACGGTCGGCATCACCGACTATGCGCAGGAGCAGCTGGGCGACATCGTGTTCGTCGAACTGCCCGACGAGGGCGCCGAGCTTGAAAAGAGCAAGGACGCGGCGGTCGTGGAATCGGTCAAGGCCGCGAGCGACGTCTACGCGCCGATCAGCGGCACCGTGATCGAAGTGAACTCCGCGCTCGAAGACGAACCCGCACTGGTCAATTCCTCGCCCGAGGAAGACGGCTGGTTCTTCAAGCTGACCGTCGCCGACGAAAGCGAGCTGGAAGGCCTGATGGACGAAGCCGCCTACAAGAGCTTCGTCGACGGGCTGTGATGCCTGAAGCCCCCTCTCCTTCAGGGGAGGGGGTTGGGGGTGGGGCGAGCGAAGCGAGCGCCCAAAGTACCACCCCGCTGCGACTAGCGCCTGCTGCGCAGGCCCAAGTCTCACTGCCCCTCCTTTGAAGAGGAGGGGGTAATGGAGCTGATCGAATGCGCTACCTCCCCCTGACCGATGCCGACCGTGGCGAGATGCTCGCCAAAGTCGGTGCTTCTTCGATCGACGACCTGTTCATCGATGTGCCGCAAGAGGCCCGGCTCGATGGCCCGATCCACGACCTGCCGATGCATGCCAGCGAGATGGCGGTGGAGCGGCATATGCGCCGCCTCGCCAAGAAGAACCTCGCGGCAGCGGATGCGCCCTTCTTCCTCGGCGCGGGGGCCTATCGCCACCACGTACCGGCCAGCGTCGATCACATCATCCAGCGCGGCGAGTTCCTGACCGCTTACACGCCCTACCAGCCCGAGATCGCGCAGGGCACGCTGCAGATGCTGTTCGAGTTCCAGAGCCAGGTCGCGCGGCTCTATGGCTGCGCGGTCGCCAATGCCTCGATGTACGACGGCTCGACTGCATGCTGGGAAGCGATTGCGATGGCGGGGCGCATTGCGCGCGGCAAGCGCAAGAAGGTCGTGCTCTCGGGCGCGCTGCACCCGCATTATGCCGAGGTCGTGCGGACCATGGCGAAGTTCACCGATGACGAGATCGCCGACGCGCAGCCGACGATGCAGGGATCGCCCGATCTCGACGGGCTGATCGGCCGGATCGACGAGGATACCTCGTGCGTCGTCGTCCAGTACCCCGACATCCTCGGGCGTCTCTCGGACCTCGAAGCCATCAGCGAAGCCGCGCATGCCAAGGGCGCGCTGGTGATTGCGGTGAATCTTGAGCCGGTCGCGCTGGGTGCGGTGAAATCGCCCGGCGAAATGGGGGCAGACATTGTCGTCGGTGAAGGGCAGGCGCTGGGCGTCGGCCTCCAGTTCGGCGGGCCTTATCTGGGCCTGTTCGCGGTGCGCGACCCCAAGCATGTGCGCATGATGCCGGGCCGCCTGTGCGGCGAAACGCAGGATGCCGAGGGCAAGCGCGGCTTCGTGCTGACGCTTTCGACGCGTGAACAGCATATCCGGCGCGAGAAGGCGACCAGCAATATCTGCACCAATAGCGGGCTGTGCGCGCTCGCCTTCAATGTCCACATGAGCCTGCTGGGCGAGAAGGGCTTGCGGCAGCTGGCGGCAGAGAACCACCGGCTCGCGTGCCTTGCGGCAGACAAGCTGGCGCAGGTGCCCGGCGTGAGTGTGCTCAACGACAATTTCTTCAACGAATTCACGCTGATGATCGGGCAGGACGCGCGCAAGGTCGTGCGCAAGCTGGCCGATGACGGCATCCTCGCAGGCGTCTCGCTCGGGCGGCTTTTCCCGGCCAATGATGCGCTGTCCGAAGGCCTGCTCGTCACGCTCACCGAAACCACCAGCGAGGAGGATATCGATACCCTCTGCGCTGCCCTGAAGGAGGTGCTGGCATGAACGCGCCCAACAAGTCCGGCTGGAAGCCCAGCACGCCCGTCTCTGGCGACAGCGATAGACCGACCTTCACCGGCAACCGCGCGCTGATGCTGGAAGAGCCGCTGATCTTCGAGATCGGCCATACCGAGACCACCGGGGTCGACCTGCCCGAACCGCAGGCCGACGCGCCCAACCGCCTCGCCGGACTCGACCGCGCCGACCCGATTGGCCTGCCCGGCCTGTCCGAGCCCGAATGCGTGCGCCACTACACGCGGCTCAGCCGGCAGAACTACGCGATCGACCTCGGGCTTTTCCCGCTCGGCAGCTGCACGATGAAGCACAATCCGCGTCTGAACGAGAAGGTCGCGCGGATGCCCGGCTTTGCCGATATTCACCCGCTCCAGCCGGTCGATACGGTCCCCGGCGCGCTCGAAGTGATCAGTGAACTCGCCAACTGGCTGCTCAGCCTCACCGGCATGCACTCGGTCGCGATGAGCCCCAAGGCGGGCGCGCATGGCGAGTTGTGCGGCATCCTGTGCATTCGCGCCGCGCTCGAAGCGCGCGGCGATGCGCGCAAGGTCGTGCTGGTGCCCGAAAGCGCGCACGGCACCAACCCCGCCACCGCTGCTTTTGCGGGTTACGAGGTGGAGGATATCCCGGCGACCGCCGAAGGGCGCGTCGATCTGGACAAGCTCACGGCCCGCCTCGGCCCCGATGTCGCGGCGGTGATGATCACCAACCCCAACACCTGCGGCCTGTTCGAGCGCGACATGAAGGCGATTTCCGACGCGGTCCACGCGGCGGGCGGCTTCGTCTATTGCGACGGCGCGAACTTCAACGCCATCGTCGGCAAGGTGCGCCCCGGCGACCTCGGCGTCGATGCGATGCACATCAACCTGCACAAGACCTTCTCCACCCCCCACGGCGGCGGCGGGCCGGGTTCTGGCCCGGTGGTGCTGTCCGAAGCGCTTTCACCCTACGCCCCGCTGCCCTTCACCGCGCGCGATGCGGATGGCAAGGTGCATCTGGTCGAGGAAGAAAACGCGCAAGAATACGGCCATTCGGACGCCTTCGGGCGGATGACCGCGTTCCACGGGCAGATGGGCATGTTCACCCGCGCGCTCGCCTACATCCTTAGCCACGGGGCGGACGGGCTGGCGCAGGTCGCGGAAGACGCGGTGCTCAACGCAAACTACATCCTGCGCTCGCTGGAAGACCTGCTCCACGCGCCGTTCGGTGAAAGCGGCCCGTGCATGCACGAGGCGCTGTTCGGCGATCAGGGCTTTGCCGAGGGGCTCTCCACGCTCGATCTGGCCAAGGCGCTGATCGACGAGGGCTATCATCCGATGACGATGTACTTCCCGCTGGTGGTCCACGGCGCGATGCTGATCGAGCCGACCGAGACCGAGAGCAAGGCGGGGCTCGACGAGTTCATCGGTGCGCTGCGCTCCGTGGTGGAGCGGGCGAAGGCGGGCGATGAAAGCCTGAAGGCCGCGCCCTACTTTGCACCGCGCAGGCGGCTCGACGAGACGCAGGCGGCACGCAAGCCGATCCTCGCATGGCACGGCGAACTGGCCCCCGGCGGTGCGTCTGCGCGCAGCGAGGTCGGCGGGCGGTAAGCCAGGCGCGGCATGAAGATCGTCTTCAGCCGCAAGGGGTTCGATAGCGGATCGGGCGGCGGCTCCTCGCCGATCGTCGACGGTCGCCCGATCTCGCTCCCGATCCCCGATACCAAGGGGATTGCGCGCACCACCTATGGCGATCTCGGGCTGGGCGAGCTGGCAGATTCCGCCAGCCGGGGTGCCTATGACGCGGACAGCCTGTGCCATCACGATCCGATGTTCACCGATGATGGCCGCTGCATCTTCGGGCAGGTCGGCGCGGCGCAGACGCACCTCACCAATCACGGCGTGGGGCGGGGCGATGTGTTCGTTTTCTTCGGGCGTTTCGAGGGTGAGGGGCAGGCGGCGCATCACCGCATCTTCGGCTATCTGGAAGTCGAGCAGGTGATCGACCTCGCGCGCTGCGATGATGCGGTGCGCGCCCAGTACGCCGCGCTCGGCCATCCGCATGCGCTGGGCATGCATGGCACCAATGATACGCTCTATGTCGGGCCGGGGCGCATGGCGGCGCGGGCATCCGATGCGCTGCGGCTGACTGCTCCGGGCGAAGTGCTCAGCCGGTGGGAGCGACCCAAGTGGCTAAGACATGGCGACCTGTCCTACCACGATGCCGAATGGCGCTGGGCCGAGCCGGGTCGCCTGATTGCAGTCAGCCGTGGGCAGGAGTTCGTCGCCAATGTGGGCCGCCGCAAAGCCCCGCGTGAGTGGCTGGCGAGTGTGGTCGAGGCTATTCACTTTGGCTAGTCGAGTCCGCTCGTCCTGAGCTTGTCGAAGGGCGAGCCAGGCCGTTCGCGCTTCGACAGGCTCAGCACGAACGGCGGAGAGTCTGCTTACTTGTACGTCTTGATAATCGCCGAGAAATCGAGGCCTTCGTTGCCCGCGCCCGCGAAGTCCTCGTAAAGGCTCGCCGCGCGCGAACCGAGCGGCACGCCTGCGTCGACCTCTTCGGCCGCCGCCATCGCCAGCCGCAGGTCCTTGAGCATCAGCGCGGTCGCGAAGCCGCCCTGGTAGCCCTTGTCGGCGGGGCTTTCGACGCCCACGCCCGGCAGCGGGGTGTAGGCGTTCAAGGACCAGCAATAGCCGCTCGACTGCGAGCTGATCTCGTAGAACTTCTGCGGATCGAGCCCCAGTTTCTGCGCCATCTGCATCGCCTCGGACACGCCGATCATGGAGATTGCGAGCAGCATGTTGTTGCAGATCTTCGCGGTCTGCCCCGCGCCTGCGTCGCCCGCATGGATCACGGCCTTGCCCATGCTTTCGAGGATCGGCTTGGCCGCAGCGAACGCCTCTTCGGTGCCGCCGACCATGAAGGTCAGCGTGCCGCCATCCGCCGCTGCGATCCCGCCGGAAACGGGCGCGTCGACCATCTTGTAGCCCTTGGCGGTGGCCATTTCGGTCACTTCCTTGGCGGTGGCGACGTCGATGGTCGAGCAGTCGAGCAGCGCCGCGCCTTCGGGCGCTTGGCCGATTACGCTGTCCGAATAGACCGACTTCACGATCCCGCCATTGGGCAGCATCGAGACCACGGCATCGACGCCCTGCACCGCTTCCTTCGCATCGGTGAAGGTCTCGCAGCCGTTGCTCTTGGCCTTGGCGAGCGCATCTTCGCTGAGGTCGAATGCGCGCACTTCGTGGCCGTTCTTGACCAGGTTCGCGGCCATCCCGCCGCCCATGTTGCCGAGGCCGATAAAGGCGATTTTCATGTCACTCTCTCCAATTCCCCTCTCCCCGTGCGGGGAGAGGATACGCAGGCTTGGCGCACCTGCGCCTAGCCGAAGTTGGAGAGGGGTGGTTCTACGCCGATGGCTGGCAATCCCCTCTCCCAACCCTCTCCCCTTGAGGGGAGAGGGCTCAAGGGTTCACCGCCCCTTCCACTGCCCGTCGCGCTTCTCGATGAAGGCCTTCATGCCCTCGGCCTTGTCCTCGGTTGCGGTGAGGATCTGGAACAGGCGGCGTTCGTGGAGCACGCCCTGGCCGAGGAAGGTTTCGTAGGCCGCGTTGACCATTTCCTTGTTCACCATCGCGGCCATCGGCGGCATCCCGGCGATGGTGGCGGCGGTGGTGCGTGCTTCGTCCATCAGCGTGTCATGCGGCACGACGCGCGCGACGAGGCCGCTGCGTTCGGCTTCCTCGGCGTCCATCATCCGGCCGGTCAGGCACATTTCCATCGCCTTGGCCTTGCCGACCGCGCGCGTGAGGCGCTGCGATCCGCCCATGCCCGGCGCGACGCCCAGCTTGATCTCGGGCTGGCCGAACTTGGCCTTCTCGCTCGCGATGATGAAGTCGGCCATCATCGCCAACTCGCACCCGCCGCCCAGCGCGAAGCCGTTGACCGCCGCGATCCACGGCTTGCGCACCGCCTCGACGATGTGGCTGGTCCACTTGGCAAAGAAATCCTGCAGGAAGAAATCCGCCGCGTCCTTGTCCGCCATTTCCTTGATGTCCGCGCCCGCGGCGAAAGCCTTGTCGCCCGACCCGGTCAGAATCGCGCACAGTTGGCTGTCGTCGTTCTGGTAAGCGGCGAAGGCGTCGATCAGCTCGTCGAGCACCACGCTGGAGAGCGCGTTGAGCGCCTGCGGGCGGTTGAGCGTGATGATCGTGACCGCGCCGTCGGTTTGCGTGGTGATGGTTTCGTAGGGCATTCAGGGCTCCTCAAATTCGTCACCCTGAACTTGTTTCAGGGTCCAGTCTTCGATCCGTACCGTCTGCCCGAGAGGCGGGCTGGATGCTGAATCGAGTTCAGCATGACGGTCTTGCCAAAGGATCAGTTAAGCGGCGTCCACTCCTCGCCCTCGGGCAGGGCGGCGAAGATCGCTTCGATCTGTTCATCGGTTACGCCTTGGGGCGTGGCGGGGTTCCATTGCGGATCGCCGGTCTTGTCCACGATCACCGCTCGCACGCCTTCGGCAAAATCGTGGCTCACGAGCACCCGGCTGCCGATGCGGTATTCCATCCGCATTTCGTCGGCGAAGCTGCCCAAAGTCAGACTATCTGCCAGCTGGCGCAGTGCGACCTTGCAGCTTTGCGGGCTCTTGGTCCGCAGCGTTTTGAGCTCCTTGGCCGCCCATTCGGAATCGTCGGCTTCGAGCGCGGCGAGGATTTCTTCGAGCGTGCGCCCCGCGAACAGCCGGTCGATATTCTCGCGGTTGTTCAGGATGCGGGCTTCGGGCGGGGTTTCGGACGCTTCGTCGAGGATCGTCTGGATATTGGCCGGATCGTCGATGATCGCGGTCTTTACGCGGGCAAGGTTCTCGCTCGCGATGTAATGCGTGGCGAGGCCGATTGCGTGACACTCCGCCCCGTCGAGCCGCGCTCCGGTGAGCGCGAGGAATTGCCCGATGCGCCCGGGCAGGCGGCTGAGATACCAGCCGCCGCCGACATCGGGGAACAGGCCGATGCCGGTTTCGGGCATCGCGAACTTGGTGTTCTCGGTCGCAACGCGAAACGCCGCAGGCTGGCTGATGCCGACACCGCCGCCCATCGTGATCCCGTCCATGAAGGCGACCACCGGCTTCGTGTATGTGAACATCTGGTGGTTGAGCTGGTACTCGGCGTGGAAGAATGCGCGGCCCGTCCTGCCCTCGTCGTTGAGCGCCGAATTGCGCAGCATGGCGATATCGCCGCCCGCGCAGAACCCGCGGCCTTCCGCATGGTCGACAATCACCGCCGCGACACCATTATCGCTGGCCCAGCCGCTCAACGCCTCGCTCATCGCGACGCACATCTCGGTTGTCAGCGCATGGATCGCCTTGGGGCGGTTGAGCGATATGTGGCCCACGCCCTTGTGCGTGTGGATGTTGAGCTGGTCGGTCATGCCGCGTCCTTGTGTTCGATGAGATCCCAGCGGTTGCCCCACGGATCGTTAAAGACCGCGACGGTGCCATAAGGCTCTTCGCGCGGAGCTTCGGTGAATTCGACGCCCCATTGCGCCATGCGGCGATGGTCGGTCGCAAAATCGTCCGACTGGAGGAACCAGCCGACGCGCCCGCCTGCCTGATGGCCGATGGCCGCCGTCTGTTCGTCGTTCGATGCGCGCGCGAGCAGCAGCTTGCCCCCACGTTCTCCTGCCACGACGACCCAGCGTTTGCCGCCGCCCAGATCGCTGTCTTCCTTGACCGCGAAATCCAGCGCATCACGGAAGAAGGCGATCGCCTCGTCGTAATCTGGGACGAGGAAGGTGGTCATGGCGAGGCCTGTCACTGCCGCAGCAGATCCCGGCCCACGATCATCCGCATCACCTGGTTGGTCCCTTCGAGGATCGAGTGCACGCGCAGGTCGCGCCAGTAGCGTTCGATGGGGTAGTCCTTGAGGTAGCCATAGCCGCCGAACAGCTGCAGCGCGTCGTTGACGATCTTGCTGCCATTATCGGTCGCGAGCCGCTTGGCCATCGCGGAGAAGCGCGACTTGTCGGGGGCGTTGTCGGTCACCTTCGCCGCCGCGAGATAGAGCAGCGCGCGCGCCGCCTCCAGATCGGTCGCCATGTCGGCGAGCATGAACTGCGTGTTCTGGAAGTCCGCGATCTGCTGATCGAACTGCTGGCGTTCCTTGGTGTACTTGACCGCTTCGTCGAGGCACCGCTGCGCTCCGCCGAGCGAGCAGGCGCCGATGTTCAGCCGTCCGCCGTCGAGGCCCATCATCGCGAAGCGGAAGCCTTCGCCTTCCTCGCCCACGCGGTTCTCCACGGGCACGCGCGCATCCTCGAAGATGACCTGCGCGGTCGGGCTGGCGTTCCAGCCGAGCTTCTTCTCGGGCGCGCCGAAGGAAACGCCCGGCGTGTCCTTGTCGACCACCAGGCAGGTGATGCCCTTGGTCTTGTGCTCACCCGTGCGGACCATGGTGACGTAAATGTCGTTCACGCCGCCGCCGGAGATGAACTGCTTAGTGCCGTTGAGCACATAATGATCGCCATCGCGCACGGCCTGCGTCTTGAGCCCCGCCGCGTCCGATCCGCTGCCCGGTTCGGTCAGGCAGTAAGAGGCGATCTTGTTCATGGTGACGAGGTCCGGGAGATATTTCTCCTTCACCCCCGCGCCGCCGAAGCGGTCGATCATCCAGCTCGCCATGTTGTGGATCGAGATGAACGCACTGGTGGTGGGGCAGCCATAGGCCATCGCCTCCATGATCAGCGCGGCCTCAAGGCGGCCGAGGCCGATGCCGCCCGATTCCTCGGACACGTAGATTGCGCCGAAGCCGAGTTCGGCGGTCTGCTTGATCGTGTCGACGGGGAAGATGTGTTCCTCGTCCCACTTCGCCGCGTTGGGCGTGATGTTGTCGGCGGTGAACCGCTGCGCCATGTCCTGGATCGCGAGCTGGTCTTCTGAGAGCTGGAATTGTCCGGTCATGCCGGGCGACCTAGCCCCACCGGGCAACCATGAAAAGGGGGGCATTCGACCGGCCGCCCCGCCGCCGCGCCGTGCGCCGCGTCGGGCCGCGCCGATACGCTAGGATGCGCAGCGGCGGCGCGTGGTTCCGGTGCCGGTATCGGCGAGCTCGCGCGTGGCCAGCTGTTCGCCGCCCCGGATCAGCGCCATGGCATATTCGCTGGTCCAGCTTTCGCCTTCGCCCTGCATGGCAAGAGTCACCACGATGCCCGGCTTGCCCCGGCGGACGGCGGTGACTTCGCCCTGCGACTCGTAGAACGATATCGTGCCCGGGCGGATCGTCAGGAACATCTCGGAATCGGGCGTGCATGGCCCATCCACGCCGCCCCACTGGCCGAGGAACCGCGCGGGGATGGCATTGAGCGGCGCACCGTCTTCTGCCGCTGCACTGCCCAGCTGCTGCGCGCCTTCGGGCAGCGGAGTGGGGGTCTCAGCTGCGGGATCTTCGGGCGTTGCCGGGTCGAGGGGGACGGGCGCATCGGCAGGGTCAGTGGTCGGGGTGGCGTCTACCGTCACCTCCTTGCCATCGATCGCGATGGTCGTTTCCTCGGGCGAGGATTTCGGCGATTGGCTGTCGCATCCGGCGAGCAGGACGACACCGGTGGCCAGCATTGCTGCGATAGCAAGTCTCATTGCGCGTCATCCCCCTGTTTCACCGCCCGACATTGGTCCTCTACCGCAATCGCCGCGACATCGCGATAGGCCCGGACGATGAAAACCAGACAGCGCGCCAGAATAGCACTCTTTGCGGGTTGGTATGTGCGGCGTTCGCCCAACCACCGCGCACCCGGTCAGCAGCGATTATAGTCGAACGGCTCCATTCCATCGAAGAGTTCGCTCAGGCGTTTACCATCGTCGGAGAGTTCGATCTCGTGGCTTACCGCGCTGGAGGCCGCTTGCCCGGTCTGGCCATAACGCCCTTCGATCGCAATGGTGTTGTCGTTCACCCGGCGAACCTTGGAGACTTCGATACGTCCCGAGCCGTATTTTATCCGGTTCGCGGTGATTGTCATGTCATCGCCGGAAAGGTCTCCTGAGCAGGCCATATGGTCGCCTTCGCCTCCCCAGGTGCCCCGATACCGTGCCGGAATGGTGGACAAGGATTGCGCAGAAGAATCGCTGCGCGCGCTCGTATCATCGCACCGGACAAAGTTGGCGGAGGACATTTCCGGGGCAAAAAGGGTCATGCCGTCGCCATTACCGTTCAGCGCAAACCCGAACCGTTGGTCTGCGTCGGGGGCTTTCGGGTCAGGTTCTCCGAGCAGTTCCACGGTGTTGGCGTTGATGACCTTCACATCCACCACACGCGTGCGCTCTTCGCCCCAGGCGCTGGTCCAGTTCTCGCCGACAACGTACCGCGATTCGCCCGGTGTACAGCTATCGGTACCGCGCATGTCCCACGATCCGCGAAAATCCGCCGGGATGGAGACGCGCGGTTCGTCTCCGTCGGGTTCGTCGGCCTGTTTGACTGGATCCTCTTGCGCCGAGGATCCGATTTCTCCTGAATCTTCGGCTGGTGCGGCCTCGTTCTCGCTGGCAGATGCGCCGCAAGCCGACAGCGCAAGAATGAACGCCGCCGAAGCGAATGCAATGCTGTTCCGCATGGAAATTCCCCCATTTGCAGGCCACGGCCCTCTACCGTCAGCCCGGATGTGCGGAGGAAGATAACAAAACTGGCGGAAATTCACAAAAGCGCGCGCAGAGCTCCGGCCCCAAGCGCAGCGCCGCCCGCTCAATCGGCGTCGCTGGTGGGCAGGCCGAGCACGCGGGTGTCGAACCACTCCTGCGCCAGCCGCGTATCATTGCCGCGGTACCAGCGCGGGGCGGGCAGCCCCTTTTGCCAGGCGACCATTTCGGTCAAGGTGCCTTGCGCAACGGGCGTGTCGTAGGTCTTCGCCAGAGCGGCAACGGGATCGGCATAGGCCTCGTCCACGGAGACGATCGTCCATCCCCTGTCGCGCAGCGCCTGCACCAGATCGCCGATCCACAGCGCCGCAATGTCCGTCTCGTGCAGCAGCATGACGTGCGCTGGCGAGTGCCCCAGAGCCTCGCGAGCCAGCCCGTCGTAGAACTCCGCCGCCTCGACATGGGCCTGGACATAGAGATCGCGCAGCGCGTGGCGGTCGATCTCGTGCCCGTCGGCCACGGCCTTCTTCGCCGCCGCTTCATAGAACCAGTCGATCGCTTCGAGAGTAGCATAGCCGTTCGACAGGCCGCGTTGGTCCAGCCCGGCGCGCACAGCATCGCGCTTCGCCCTGTCGCCCTGTCCTTCGTCGAGATAGGGGTACCGGAACCAGGGGCGGTATCCGTCCCGGCCGCGCAGCCAGTCCTCGGCTGCGTCGATATCGGCAAGATAGGCGGTGGCTTCGACCCGGGACAGGCGGGGGTGCGTGGCCGAATGGTTGGCGATCACATGGCCTGCTGCGACATAGGCCGCGATCCGCCGCTCGTCGTCCGCATCGTCGATCTGGCCCGGATTGACGAAAAATGCCGCCTGATCGACGCCAGCTGCCGCAAGGTTCGCGATCAGCAGGCGGGTGCGTTCGTCTTCGGACAGGAAAGCGCCGCGCGCGCGGGGCGCATCGTCGAAGGTCAGTGCGATCCGCTTTTCCGCCAATGGCGGCGCGGGGGTGTCGCCCGGCTGCGCGCACGCGGCGAGCAGGCCGAGGAAGACAGGAAGGAGCCAGCGCATGGCCGCGGTTCTAGCGCGGACACCTGCGGTACATAGTCGTGGCGCGCTCACCCGTGTCGAAATTGCGGACGGTAAGAGCCTTTTCGACCGGATCGACGCGAAACTCCAGCTCGTCGCGGGTCGGCGTGTCCGCGTAGGTCGTGTCGAACACCGCGCGGATAAGCCCCGGTTCGCGCTGGCTTACCGAAATCAACCGCCCGCCCTGTTCGAAATAGGAATAGCTGTCTTCGCGGATCGTCAGCACCTTTCCCATATTGTCGGGCAAGTAGCCGTCGCATTGTGCCCTGGTCACCGCCGCGCCGCCCGTGGCACGCCATGTGCCGCGAATGGCGGTGGGGAAGCTCTGGGCTAATGCGCTCGGCTCTTCGTCCTCGTCTGCGCCCATGGGCGGGCCGGCGCCATCGCCGATCCCGCCATCCGGTTCGACCGGCATCGGGGTCGACGTGGGCGCAGTGTCGGTCGCGGGATCGCCGCCGGTAGTCGTGCCTTCGCCGCCAGCATCGGGCGCGGAACAGGCAGTTACGGAGAGCGCGGCGACACTCAGGACGGCAAGGATTCTCATCGGCATTAGCCTTTCGATTGTTCGCACCCTAGAACGGCCTGCCGCCCCGATCCGATCCGATCCTGTCGGTCGGACCGGATCATCTGGCAGGGGCGGGCTGCCAGCGCGGACGGCAAGGTTTTTCGTCTTTTCCTCAACCCATTGTCGGGATGATGAAGGCGTCCTTGTTGTCCGCATCCGCCGTGCCGTCAGGCCAACGCTGGGTGACCTTCTTGGACTTGGTCCAGAAACGCAGGCCTTCCTGCCCGTACTGGTCGATGTCGCCGAAGCCCGAACGCTTCCACCCGCCGAAGCTGTGGTAGCTGACGGGCACGGGGATCGGCACGTTGATCCCGACCATGCCGACATTCACCCGGTGCGCGAATTCGCGCGCGGCGTGGCCGTTGCGGGTGAAGATGGCGACGCCGTTGCCATACTGGTGCTCGCTCGGCAGGCGGACGGCCTCTTCGAAATCCTTGGCGCGCACGATCTGCAGCACAGGGCCGAAGATCTCTTCCTTGTAGCTTTCCATGTCGGTGGTGACATTGTCGAGCAGGGTGGGGCCGACGAAGAAGCCTTTCTCGTGCCCTTGTAGCGAGAACCCGCGCCCGTCGATCACGACCTCGGCACCTTCCTTCTCAGCAGTGTCGATCCATTCTTCGATCCGCGCCTTGTGCTCAGGGGTCACGACGGGGCCATAATGCGCTTCGGGATCGTTGGAGACGCCGACGCGCAGGGCATTGATCGCGGGGATCAGCTTTTCGCGCAGGCGGTTCGCCGTATCCTCGCCCACCGGCACCACCACGGGCAGCGCCATGCAACGCTCGCCCGCCGATCCGAAGGCCGCACCCGCGAGATCGTTCACCACTTGGTCGAGATCGGCGTCGGGCATCACGATGCCGTGGTTTTTCGCGCCGCCGAAGGCCTGCACGCGTTTCCCGTTGGCGGTGCCGCGCGAGTAGATGTACTGCGCGATGTCGGACGACCCGACGAAGCTGATCGCGGCGATGTCGGCATGGTCGATGATCGCGTCGACCATCTCCTTGTCGCCGTTGACCACCTGAAGCAGCCCCTCGGGCGCGCCCGCTTCGACGAACAGTTCGGCGAGGCGGATCGGCACGCTGGGATCGCGCTCCGAGGGCTTGAGGATGAAGGCGTTGCCCGCCGCGATCGCCATGCCGAACATCCACATCGGGATCA
Source organism: Erythrobacter sp. (assembly GCA_009993635.1). Classification (GTDB taxonomy): domain Bacteria; phylum Pseudomonadota; class Alphaproteobacteria; order Sphingomonadales; family Sphingomonadaceae; genus Alteriqipengyuania. The sequence goes on from JAACTC010000010.1 coordinate 101,684, forward strand.
TCGCGGGGAAATTGAACGGGGTGATGCCCGCCCCGATGCCGAGCGGCTGGCGCATCGAATAGACATCGATGCCCGGGCCCGCCCCTTGCGTGTATTCACCTATCAGCGCCTGCGGAATCCCGCAGGCATATTCGATCACTTCGAGCCCGCGCTGCACATCGCCATGCGCATCGTCGACGACCTTGCCGTGTTCGCTGGAGAGCAGCTCTGCCAGTTCCTGCTTGTTCGCTTCGACCAGTTCCTTGAACCGGAACATCACGCGCGCCCGGCGCTGCGGGTTGGTCGCGGCCCATTCCGGCTGGACTTCCTTCGCCTTGGCGACAGCGCGTTCGAGCAGCGCGCCATCGCCCAGCGCGACCTCTGCCTGCACCTCTCCGGTAGAGGGGTTCCACACCTTGTGCGTACGGGTGGCTTCGCCGGCGGCAACGCCGGTGGCGAGGTGGTGGTCGATCTGGCGCATGTGGGGGTCTCTCCGCTTGATTTTTGTGCCCGCGCGCTAGCGCCTGTGGGCTTGTCAGATCAAGGGACGGAACGCGTTAGCGTTCCCGAAACCCGGCTGGCTAGCCTCCGCTTACCGCGCGCATCATCTCTGCACACAGGATCGCGCCATAGGTGCCCAGTGCGTAGCCGAGCACCGCCAGCAGCACTCCCACCGGCGCCAGCGCGGGGTGAAACGCGCCTGCGACCACCGGCGCGCTGGCCGCTCCGCCGACATTGGCCTTGCTCCCGACTGCCACGAAGAAGAATGGCGCACGGATGATCCGCGCCACCACCAGCAGCAGGACGGAGTGGATCGTCATCCAGATCAGGCCCACCGCCATGAACAACGGCGCATCGCCCAGCTGGAATATATCCATCTTGGTGCCGATCACCGCCACCAGCAGGAAGATGAAGACGGTGCCGATCTTGGATGCGCCGATCCCTTCAAGCTCGCGCGCGGGGGTGAAGGAGAACAGCAGGCCTATGGTGGTCGCGTTGACGACGATCCAGAAGAACTCGCTCGCCAGAACCGCGTCAGGCCCCATCATGTTGATGAACCAGTAGGACAGCCAGCCTGCGCTCCAGTGCGAGAACGCGACCGTGCCGAAGGTGAAGCCGACCAGCACGATCAGCTCGTTGGCGGTGGGCACGCGCGCGACCCGTTCGCTGAAACTGGCCATGGAATCGCGCAGCCGGTCGACCGCGGAACTGTCCGCCCCCAGCCACCGGTCGACGCGTTCGTGCATCCCCGCGCCATAGAGCAGGAAGGCCATCCAGATGTTCGCGACTACGATGTCGACCGCGACCATCGCCCCATAGTTTTCGATGTTATAGCCATAGACTTCCAGCATCGCGGTCTGGTTCGCGCCGCCGCCGATCCAGCTTCCGGCAAGCGTCGCGAAACCGCGCCACGCGGCATCCGCCCCCTGGCCCGCGATGATCGACGGGTCGAACTGCGCCACGATCCACAGGGCGATCGGCCCGCCGATGATGATGCCCAGCGTTGCGGTGAAGAACATGATCAGCGCCTTGGGACCAAGGCCGATGATACCCTTCAGATCGATGCTGAGCGTCAGCAGCACCAGCGCCGCGGGGAGGAAATAGTCCTTGGCAATGGTCCACAGGTTGGAATTGCTCGCATCGATTACGCCAAAACTGACCAGCAGCGATGGGATCAGGTACGCGAGCAGGATGATGGGCACGAAGGTGAACACCTTGTCCCACACGCCGCCACGCTGGCGCAGGTAAAACAGGATGCCCAGAATTGCGGCGAGGATGCCGAAAATGATGGTGTCGCTCAAGAACATTGTGGTCGGCTTCCTCCGCCCGGGTTTGCTTGTCGGGCCAGCTTTGCACGCCGGCAACGTGAAAGCGATCTTGACCGTCAACGCTGCAAGGTGCAATCGCCGCCGGCCTCTTCGCGGGTGTAGCTCAATGGTAGAGCAGCAGCTTCCCAAGCTGACGACGAGGGTTCGATTCCCTTCACCCGCTCCACAATCCTGAACCAGCCGCAGAAAATCGCCATTCCGGAAGGGTTATTGCTGGCGTGGCCGAGGGGCGGCTATCGGGGGCGGGGGGCACCGCCCTGGGCAAAACCGCGTATGGTGGGAACCCCATACCGCCAACGGCAGAACGAAGCGGGCGTTTGCTGACCATTCCGCAGGGAGCGATCCGCAGTTCGACCCGCTGGGCGGGCGCCTGCTTCCCGGCTGGGCAGGGGTGAGGCGGCTTTCCCGTTGCCGGTTCGCCATTACTTGCCCGCGCGACATATCCCCCCCTTTCGTCGCCTTCGCGGTTGGTCCCGCCACGCCATTGGGTAAAAATTCACCCATGGGTCGTATAGCAGGCGCGTGCATTCGAGACGGCAGCTGTGCCGGAGAGCAGCGCAAGCGAGTGATGGGCGAATGAGCAACGACAATATTGGGCGCGATGTGCTGGCATTCCTGACCGGGAATCTGCTCGATCCGACGCCGCTTAACTATCGCTTCGGCTACCTGTACCTGACCCGGTCGAGCAAGGTGATCTGCCACGAAACGGACACCTACATCGAAAACGGCATGCGCATGAAGCAGGAAACCATCGTCGAAATCATGGGCAAGCACGCCTCTGCCTCCGACGATCCGGAAGAACGCATCGCCGCGCGCGACGAGGCGGTGGAGATGTTCCTCAATGCAGCGGGCGAGCTCGCGCGCGAAACGAAGCGGCAGGCCGACGGGGTCGGACGCGATATCGCCGAGGAAAGCCAGGTCATCCAGGAAGGGGCCGAGGGCGAGGATCTGAAGGGGGCCATCCGCCGGATCGTCGACCGCGCGGCCCAGGCGGAACGCGAACTCTCGACCGCGTCCAGCCAGATCGACCGGCTGCAGCGCGATCTCGAGGAAGCCCGCAACAAGGCGCTGGTGGACGAGCTGACCGGTATTCCCAACCGCCGCGCCACAAGGGCCACGATACAGGATCTGGAGATCCGCAAGGTGCGCTATTGCACCGCGATCATCGACATTGATCATTTCAAGGCGATCAACGACACCTATGGCCACCCCGTGGGCGACCGCGCGCTGCGGCTGGTCGCCGAGTCGCTGAGGGAGGCACTGGCGCCGTGGCCGGTCGGCCGGTGGGGCGGCGAGGAATTTCTCGTCGTCGCCGAAACGCCCGATGCCCAGCGCGTCAGCGAGAAGGTGCAGATCGCCAAGGATGCCCTGGCGGACCGCAATCTGAAGCTGCGCGAAACCGACGAGCCGATGGGCGCGATCACCTTTTCCGCAGGCGTTGCCGCCAATTACGAGACCAGCGAAGAAACGCTCCGCCGGGCCGACAACGCTCTTTACGAGGCGAAGAAAACCGGCCGCAACAAGGTGCTCATCGCGCCCGACACCGGCCGGGTGGCCGACGCGGCCTGAAGCCGACGCGCGGACGTGTCGTCTTTCCTGTTCGGATTTGCCGCGGCGCTGTTGCTCAGCATCGGTGCGCGTGACCAGCTGCTGGTTGCCCGGCTCGCCCATGTGCTGGGCGCTACCATCCTGCTGGCGGCGCTTCTCTCGGCGATCTTCACCGCCGGGTTGATGGCGCTGGCGGGCGATGCGATTGCCAGCATGCTTCCACCGGCGGCACGCCAGATGCTGGTGGCGATTGCGCTGCTGGTCGCCGCGTTCGAGCTGCTTTGGCCCAATCGCGAAAAGCGCCCCGCCGAACCCACCCGGTCGCCCTTCGCCGCCTTCGTCGTACTGCTTGCGCGGCAATGGGGCGATGCGGCGCGTTTCCTGCTGTTTGCGCTGGCCGCTGCCACTGCGCTTCCCGCCTATGTCGCTGCGGGCGGTGCGGCAGGGGCCGGCGTGGCGCTGACAGGCGGCTGGGCGCTGGGCGACGATCTGGAGCGATTGCCGCTACGCGCTTACCGGCTGGCGATGGGGGGCATCGTGCTGCTGACCGGCATCATTCTGGGGCTGGGTGCGCGCGGGATCGTCTGACGCCAGCTGAAAAGATGCCTCGCGCGATCAATCACAGTGATCGATGGTTTGGAGGGAAACACGCGCAGTGTGCGGCGTTGAACGGGTACCCTTTCAGCAATTACAAACCCCAGAATCAGGAGACCAAACATGGCCCAAGCCGGAGATAATTCGAAAACCGCGCTGGTACAGGAACTTAACGGCCTGCTTGCCGATCACCTCGCGCTGTATTTCAAGACCAAGAACTTCCACTGGCACGTCACAGGCCCGCGCTTCCGCGATCTTCACCTGCTGTTCGACGAGCAGGCCATCGAACTGCGCGACCAGATCGACGCCATTGGTGAGCGCGTGCGCAAGCTGGGCGAGGTTACGCTGACCTCCATCGGCTCGGTTGCGCGTGCCACGCAGGTAAAGGATCAGGATTCCACCGATCTGGATGGCGATGCGATGGTGAAGGAACTGCACGCCGACAATGTCGCGATGGTGAAGCGCCTCAAGGGCATGAAGCCGCTCGCCGAAGAAGCGGGCGACAACGCGACCGACGGGCTGCTGGACGACTGGACCGACATGGCCGAGGAGCGCGCCTGGTTCCTCAAGTCCACTCTGGGCTAACTATCCGCGACAGCGATTTCCGAGGGGCCGATCCGCATCTTGCCGGGTCGGCCCCTTGCGGTATGCGTGCACGTGATGAGGCACCTGCTCCCCAAGCCTGTCGAGCGCGTGGCGCTCAAAGTCGCCTACCGGCTGCGCAAGCACTGGCGGCAGATCGCCCGGCCGCAACTCCACGCGATCACCGTGATCATCCGCGATCCGGCGGGGCGCGTGCTGTTCATCCGCCATTCCTACGGCCCAGCCAACTGGACGCTGCCCAGTGGCGGTATCGCGCGCAAGGAAGCGCCCGAGGATGCCGCGCGGCGCGAAATGCACGAAGAACTGGGCGTATCGCTGGGCGAAATGACGGCCGTCGATACTTTTGAAGAGACGGTCTCCGGCGCGCCGCAAACCGCGCATGTCTTCACCGCAGCGATCGAGGATGAGCCGCAGCCCGATGGCAGGGAAGTGATCGCGGCGCAGTTCTTTGCGCTCGACCAGCTGCCCGATCCGCTCAGCGTCCTGACCCGGCGCAGGCTGGACGCATACCTGCGCATGGCGGGCTAGAACAGCGCGAGCTGGCCGTTCTGGCCGTCATCGGGTTCGTCCGCTGTGCCCTCGCGCTCAAGATTCGACAGCGTCAGCCCCATCAACCGGATAGGGCGCGGCAGCGGCAGCTGATCCTGCAGGATTTCGCGCGCCACCGCGGCGAATTCGGCCTTGTCCGCGACATTGCGCGGCAGCGAGCGGGCGCGCGTCGCGATGCGGAAATCGTTGTATTTCAGCTTGAGCGTGACCGTGCGCCCCCGTGCCCGGGCACGCTCGATCCGTTCCCACACGATGTCGACGATCTCGGCCAGCGTGGTCAGCAGCTCTTCCGCCTCGTGCCGGTCGACCGAAAAGGTCCGCTCCCCGCCAACCGACTTGCGGATGCGGTTGGTGCGCACGGGGCGGTGGTCGATCCCGCGTGCAGCGCGGTAGAGATAGTCGCCAAAGCTGCCGAAATGCTGCGCCAGCCACGCGCGATCCTTTGCGGCGAGATCGGCCCCGGTGGCAATGCCGAGGCGCGCCATCTTCTCCTCCCCACGCGGGCCGACCCCGTGAAAGCGCCGGATCGGCAGCGTCTGGACGAAGGCCGCGCCCTCGCCCGGGCGGATCACGCACATCCCGTCGGGCTTGTTCTGATCGCTCGCCAGCTTGGCGAGGAACTTGTTGTAGCTCACCCCCGCGCTGGCGGTCAGCTGCGTCTTGGCGCGGATTTCCTGCCGGATCATCAGCGCGACCTTGGTGGCGGACGGAATGCCCAGCCTGTTCTGCGTAACGTCCAGATAGGCCTCGTCCAGGCTCAGCGGTTCGACCAGATCGGTGTGGTGGCCGAAGATCGCGCGGATCTGATCGGACGCCTCGCGATAGGCATCGAACCGGCTCTTCACGAAGATGAGGTCGGGGCACAGGCGTTTCGCCGTGACCGAGGGCATGGCTGACTTTACCCCGAACTTGCGCGCTTCGTAGCTGGCTGCGGCGACCACGCCGCGCCCGCTCGACCCGCCGACCGCAACCGGCTTGCCGCGCAGATCGGGATTGTCGCGCTGCTCCACGCTGGCGAAGAACGCGTCCATATCGACATGGATGATCTTGCGCTGGGGCGGCGCAGCTGCCGTGTCGTCATCCGCTTGCTGGTGGTCAGTCATCGCTGGCACTGCGATAGCATATCGGTTGCCAATCGGAACCGACGACGCCATCTGCTGTTTTGTGCAGATGCGAAATGATCAATATTCAGCGGGTGAGCGCGCCGACGTTCAGCCCGGGCAAGCGGGCGTTCGTGCCCCCGCGGCGCTGCCGCCTTCGGGCAAGCGGATCGGCGAGCGCCAGCTGATCTGGATGATGGCGCTGCTGATGGCGCTCAATGCGCTGGGGATCGATGCGGTGCTGCCCGCGCTCGACAATCTCGCCGCAGATCTGGGCGCGACGGGCAATTCGCGCCAGTTCGTGGTCGGTGCCTACCTGCTCGCCGCCGGGATCGGTGCACTGGTGCCCGGATCGCTGGCGGACCGGTATGGCCGCCGCCCGGTGCTGTTCACCAGCCTTGGGCTCTACATCCTCTTTTCGCTGCTGTGCGCGGTGGCGTGGAGCTTTGAATCGCTACTGACGCTGCGCTTCCTGCAGGGCTTCGGCGCGGCTGGCATCGTCGCGCTTCCCCCTGCGATCATCCGCGACCGGGTGGGCGGCGACAAGATGGCCCGCATGATGAGCCTGATCTTCGTCATTTTCCTGATGGTGCCCGCGATTGCGCCCAGCATCGGGCAGGGCGTGGTGATGGTGATGGGCGACTGGCGCTGGATCTTCGTGTTCACCGCCGTCGCCGGCGTGCTGATGGGATACTGGGCATGGCGCAACCTGCCCGAGACCCTGCATCCTGAAGACAAGCAGCTGATCCGCCCGCGCGTGATCGTGCGCAACATGCGCGCCACGCTGACCATGCGGCAGGCGCTGGGCTATACGCTGGGGAGCGCGGTGATCTTCGGCGCGCTGTTCGGCTTCATCAACTCGGCGCAACAGCTGGTGGGCGAGGCGTTCGGCGCCGGCCCCTGGTTCCCCGCGATCTTCGCGGCCTGCGCGGGCGCTATGGCGATTGCCAGCTGGACCAATTCGCGGATCGTCGAACGCTTCGGCGCGCGCCGCGTGAGCCACACCGGGCTGTTCCTGTTTCTGGGCGTGGCCGCTCTGCAGCTGTTCTTCGCCACGCAGACCGAGGAAACGTTGTGGACCTTCGTGCCGCTGATGGCGGCCAACATGATGCTGCTGGGCTTCATCGGCGCCAATTTCGGGTCGATCGCGATGCACCCGTTCCAGGAGACCGCGGGCGCGGCGGCCAGCGCGCAAACCTTCATCCGCATGGTCAGCGCCGCGCTGATCGGGGCGGGGATCGGCTACGCCTATAACGGCACCGCGATTCCGCTCGCGACCGCGCTGTTCTGCGGCGCGCTGATCTGCATCGGCCTGGTGCTGTATGCCGAACGCGGCAAGCTGTTCGGCCCGCCGGTGAGCGAGGATTGACTGCGACCGAGGATGAGCGTCCGCTCGTCCTGAGCTTGTCGAAGGGCGATCTCGCAACAGTCCGCACTTCGACAGGCTCAGTACGAACGGTTGTTTTGCGAGCTTAGCCCTCAGCAGGCTCCACCACGCACAGCACTGCCTCGACCTGCACCTGGCCGCCTGTCGCAGCGGCAAGATCGGTCACGGTCCCATCAAACGGCGCGGTGAGCGCGTGCTCCATCTTCATCGCCTCGAGCACCATCAACCGCTGGCCTGCGGTAACGCTGTCGCCCTCGGCCACATCGACCGCGATGACCTTGCCCGGCATCGGCGCTAGGATCGCGCCATCGCTCGCTGCCAGGGCACCGCCGCCGCGCGCGACCAGATCGAATTCGTGCGCCTGTCCGTCCGCGAACACGACCACGCGTTCATCGTCAGCGAATCCGGGTAGCGATTCGAACAAGACAGCCTCGGCCGGATCCACCGTAGTGAACTCGCCGCCCTGACCCAGCGCCACGCTCAGCCGCATGGCGCGGTTGAGCCGGAAGCCAGCCATCGGCTGCTCGGTCACGCCTGCGGCCAGGAGCGCGATATCGGCAGCGGCGGCGCGGATCGCGTCATCGGGCTGCGGATCGGCGAGCAGGGCATCGCCCTTTTCCTCGATAAAACCGGTGTCGAGCAGCGCATCGGCAAAATCATCCTCGCCCAGCGCATTGCCGAGAAACGCGGCGTTGGTCCGAACGGGCCAGATCTCCACCCCGTCGGTCATCGCGATCAGCTGGTCGATCGCGTCGTCGCGGGTCTCGCCCCACGCGACCAGCTTAGCGACCATCGGGTCGTAATGCGGGCTGATCTCGTCGCCTTCCTCGACGCCGGTTTCGATGCGCCCTTCGTGGCCAAGATCGAGGTGATGGAGCGGGCCGGTTGAGGGCAGGAAGCCCTTGGCCGGATCCTCCGCATAGAGACGCGCCTCGATTGCCCATCCGGCGATGCTGAGCTCTTCCTGCTTCTTCGGGATCGACTCGCCCGCCGCGACGCGCAGCTGCCATTCGACCAGATCGACCCCGGTGATCTCCTCGGTCACCGGATGCTCCACCTGCAGGCGGGTGTTCATTTCCATGAAGAAGATGCGGTCGGCGCGCAGCCCTTCGCTGGCGTCAGCAATGAACTCGATCGTGCCCGCGCCCTCGTAGTCCACCGCCTTGGCGGCGCGCACGGCGGCGGCGCAGATGTCTTCGCGGGTGGCCTCGTCCATGCCGGGCGCAGGCGCCTCCTCGATCACCTTCTGGTGGCGGCGCTGGAGCGAGCAGTCGCGTTCGAACAGGTGGACGACATTGCCGTGGCTGTCGCCGAAGACCTGCACCTCGATATGGCGGGGCGAGGTGATCCATTTCTCGAGGATCACGTCGTTATTGCCGAAGCTGGCCTTGGCCTCGCGGCGGCAGGATTCGAGCGCGGAGAGGAAGTCCCCCTCGGCATCGACCTTGCGCATGCCTTTGCCGCCGCCGCCTGCGACCGCCTTGATCAGGACGGGATAGCCGATCGCGTCGGCCTCCTGTTTCAGGCGTTCGGCGCTCTGGTCGTCGCCGTCGTAGCCCGGCGTCACGGGCACGCCCGCCTCGCGCATCAGCTTCTTGGCGGCGTCCTTCAGCCCCATCGCGCGGATCGAGGATGGCGGCGCGCCGACCCATATCAGGCCTGCATCCTGCACGGCCTCGGCAAACTCGGCGTTCTCGGAAAGAAAGCCGTAGCCCGGGTGGATCGCCTCCGCGCCCGTCTCCTTCGCGGCGGCGATGATCTTCTCGCCCACAAGATAGCTTTCGGCGGCGGGCGAGGGCCCGATATGCACCGCCTCGTCCGCACTGCGCACATGCAGCGCCCTGGCGTCGGCATCGGAATAGACCGCGACCGTGGCGATCCCCATCTGGCGCGCGGTGCGGATGATACGGCAGGCGATCTCGCCGCGATTGGCGATCAGGAGCTTCTGGATCATTCGACAATATCCTCAGGCGTGTACGGTGCGCCGATGCTTTCGCATTCGCTCGGCGGGACCATGGAGAAGCTGGTGTTGGCGACCTTCCAGCCATCATCGGTGCGCACCATGCTGAGCGAGTTGACGCCGCAATGGCTGATCTTGCGATTGGCGAAGAAGGTGTACGGACCCCACACCTGCGCCATGTCGCCATCGATCAGCACGGTTTCGTATTCCATGTATTCGGCGACTTCGCCGGTGCCGCCGGCCCAGCGTTCGAGATGGTCGGACACGGCCACCACATCGGTGCGCGGATCGTCCGGGTCCATCCGGTTATGGATAAAGATCATACCTTCGGGGATCATCTCGCGCGCCAGCCGGGTACGATCCTTGCTCTTCAGGGCATCGAAGAACCGGTCCACGCCGGTCAGCACCTGCTGTTCGGGCGCGGGGAGCGTAGGGGATTCCTGAGCCATGCCCGGCGTGGCGAGCAACAGCGCGGCAAAGGCGGAGCGTGTGATCATGGCCAACCCGCTACCGCCAAGCGGGCCGCAGGTCTACCACCCGGCCACCGGCCTGAGGTCGCCGCGATTATAGGGAGGCCATTCCGTCGGCTCCGGCCCGTATTTGATCACCGCCTCGCCAAAGGCGACGGACACGTGCCACAGCTTCTGGATCTTGGGCACATAGGTGCGCGTGTCCCACGCCAGCTGGCCGCGATCGCGCACCTTGCGCCCGATCGCGCCGTAGATGCGCGCGGCGGACAGCACCGCCCATCGCTGGCGAAAACGCAGGTGCTTCGCGCCCAGCCGCGCGGCATCCTGGTACAGTTCCATCCTGTCGACCACTCTTGCGGCGACGCCGGCGAGCCGGAACCGGTTTTCCTCGTCGGCAAAATTCTCGCGCGTCAGCCCCGCGTCGTCCAGCCATTCCTGCGGCAGGTAGCAACGCCCTGCGCGCGCATCTTCCACCACGTCGCGCACGATATTGGCCAGCTGGAAACCCAGCCCCAGGTCGCACGCGCGGTCGTAGATGAAGCTGTCGTTGGGCGCGAACATCACCCGCGCCATCAGCACGCCGACCGCGCCTGCCACGTGGTAGCAATAGCGCATCATTTCCTTCTCGGTCGCCGGGCTGAAGCCGTTGGCGTCCATCGCGAAGCCGGAAATGACCTCGTTCGCCATGTCGCGCGTGATTCCGGTTTCGCCTGCGACCTGACCCAGCGCATCGAACGCAGGGTCGGCGGTGGCCCCGCCTTCCAGCGCGCGGCGGGTCAGCACCTTGATCGCCTGCAGCCGGTCTTCGATGCCCGCCTGATCGCCCAGTTCGCCGCCCATATCCTGTGCATCGGCCAGATCGTCGCACCGGCGGCACCACGCATAGAGCATCCACACGCGTTCGCGCGTCGGCTTGTCGAACAGCTTGGAAGCAAAGGCGAAGCTGCGCGATCCCTGGGCGATGGCCTCGTAGGATTCGCGCACCAGCCCGCTGCGTTCGCGGCCACCGCCCGCACGCGGTACGGACGGACGCACGAAGCGCGAGGGGACAAGGGGGCGGGCCTGGCTCAAAGTTCGTCGGCACTCATGCGATAGATTGGCGTATTGGGCACATAAGACGCGAGCTTGCCAAGCAGTTCCGGCAAACTGTCCGCAACCTGCAAAATCTCGCGATGTGTTGCGCGAACGAAACCCGTATCCGCCATCCGGTTAACGAAGGCGATCAGATCATCGTAAAAGCCAAACGCGTTGAGCAGGCCGACCGGCTTGTCGTGATAGCCGATCTGCGCCCAGCTGAGCGCCTCGAACAGTTCGTCCATCGTGCCCATCCCACCGGGCAGCGTGATGAAACCGTCCGCCAGATCGGTGAAACGCTGTTTGCGCTGGTGCATGGTGTCGACCGTAATCAACTGGGTGCAATCATGGTTGGCGAATTCGCGCTCCACCATTGCATGCGGGATCACCCCGATCACCTCGCCACCTTCGCCAAGGGCACCCTGCGCCAGCGCCCCCATCAGGCCCAGCCGCCCGCCGCCATAGACGACACCTATGCCGCGCCGCGCCAGCTCGCTGCCGACGTCTCGCGCCAGCTCGATATAGCGCGGGTCCGGCGGCGTCGCCGCACCGCAATAGATGGCGATGCGATTGAGGGGGCGCGCGGAACCGCTCACAGATCCAGCGCGCAGATGGTGGCCATCGTCGCTTTCTCTGCCGGGGGCAGGGCGTCGAACGGGTGGTATACGATGTCCGCAATTCTGGTGCGGTCCATCGAAAGGCGCTTGGTTCCGCGCTCGGTGTTGATCGAACTGGCCAGGCCAGCGGTACTTTCCCCGCACCGCACGTAATAGTGGCGCACGGCCTGTTCGAATTCTGCGTTGGCAGAGGCGGAATAGGTCACGCGCACGGATGCGCTGCGCACGGGAAATCCTGAGCGGGTGATCTGTTTGATGGCCGTCTTGTCGATCGCGTAGGCCGTCCCGTCCGAAGCGGTCGCCACATCCGCGAATTCGAGCGGCGCCAGCCCCCCGGCCTGCATCGCAAATGCCAGCACGGCCCCTGTCAGAAGAGTCGTCACGCACGTCATCCTTTCACCGTCAAATCTTCTTTCGTCAGTCTGATCCGCACACAAAATTGAAGATCAAAACGTCCTGATCGTCGAGCGGCTTTTGCGCGAAGTCCATTCTGATGTCGTCCATCCATTCGGCACCATCGACCATGGCATCGGGCGCTTCGGCCCATGCGCCGGCGATACCCATGCGCTTGTCTGCGCAATCGACGGCCATGGCGAGATCGGCCACGAAGGGCGCTTCATCCGGCAAGAGCAATTCCGTGCGCATGAGGACGAGCGGCAGATCGACGCCGTCGACATTGCGCGACGACTTCCAGCTGGAGTCGATCCACAAGGTCCCCTCGTCATCCGCGAACAGTTTCACCCATTCGTGCGACTGGCCTTCTTCCACCAGCGGGGAGGTTTGCGGGCCGGGCACGGCGGCCAGCAAGAGCATCAACGCGGCAAAAATCATTTCAGCAAATCCTCGATCATCAGGCCTGCAGTCGCCTTCGCGCTGCCGACCACGCCGGGGATGCCGGCACCCGGATGGGTGCCCGCGCCGACGAGGTAGAAGTTCTTGATCACATCGTCGCGGTTGTGCCCGCGGAAATAGGCGCTTTGCGTCAGCACCGGCTCGAGGCTGAAGGCGCTGCCCAGATGCGCGTTGAGGTCATGCGAAAAGTCGCTCGGCGCATAATGGAACTTGGTCACGATACGGCTATGGATGTCGGGCACCAGCCGCTTGCCCACCTCGTCGAGGATGCGTTTTTCCAGCAGCGGGCCGACCTCGTCCCAGTCGACCGGCAGCTTGCCCTGGTGGGCGACCGGGACCAGCGCGTAGAACGTGCTCATCCCCGGCGGCGCCATGCTCGGATCGCTCTTGCTCGGGTGGTGGAGGTAGATCGAGAAATCCTCCGGCAGCACGCCGTGGTCGTAGATATCCTCAAGCAGGCCTTTGTAGCGCGGGCCGAACAGGATCATGTGGTGCGCGATGCCCGGCCAGGTGCCTTCCAGCCCGAAGTGCACCACGAACAGCCCGGGGCTGTAGCTCTTGCGCTTCAATCTGCGCCCCATGCTCCACCCGCGTTGCGAGCGGCCCAGCAGGTCGCGGTAGGAATGCATGATGTCGGCATTGCTGGCGACCGCATCGAACCCCTGAACGAAACCGCTTTTCGTCGTCACGCTTTTCGCCCGATTGGCGTCGACCTCGATGCCGACCACCGGATCGCCCACGCGCATGGTGCCGCCCAGCCGCTCGAAATGGCGGACCATTCCGGCGATCAGCTGGTTGGTGCCGCCCTTGGTCCACCACACGCCGCCGTCCATCTCCAGCTTGTGGATCAGGGCGTAGATCGCGCTGGTCTTCATCGGATTGCCGCCGACCAGCAGGGTATGGAAGCTCAGCGCCTCGCGCAGCTTCTCGTTCTCGACGAACTTGGAGACCATCGCATAGACGCTGCGATAGGCCTGCTTCTTGGCCAGCGCGGGCGCGGCCTTCAGCATCGATTTGAAGTCAAGGAAGGGCACCGTGCCGAGCTTGAGATAGCCTTCCTCGTACACCCCGGCCGAATAGTCGAGGAAGCGGCGGTAGCCTTCGACATCCCTGGGGTTGAGCTTGGCGATCTCGTCGAACAGTTCGTCGTGATCGTTCGAATAGTCGAAATTGGTGCCATCGGGCCAGTTGAGGCGGTAGAACGGCTTGACCGGCACCAGCTCCACATCTTTCGCCATGTCATGGCCCGACAGCGCCCACAGCTCCTTCAGGCAGTCCGGGTCGGTGACCACGGTCGGCCCGCCGTCGAAGGTGAAGGTGCCCTTGTCGGTCTCTTTTTCCCAGAAATAGGCGCGGCCGCCGGGCTTGTCGCGACCTTCGATCACGGTGGTCGCGATACCGGCGCTTTGCAGGCGGATCGCAAGCGCGAGCCCGCCGAACCCGGCCCCGACGACGCATGCATTGCGGGTTTCAGCCATCAGTTTGCGATCCTTCCTGAGAGGTCAAAGGGGGGCGATGCCCCGCCAGCGCGCGCAAGGCACGCGAAATCGGCACCGGCGGCTTGCCGGTGAGCGTCCTGAGCTTGTCCGCCCCGGTCGACCGGGCGGCGTAGAACCGCTCGATCAGGCCGGGCGACAGGCGGTAGAAGCGCGAGAAGATGCGGTATCGCTCGTCCGGCTTCGCCGCACCGAACAGCATCGTGCCCAGCATGCGGTAGAAGCCCGTGCGCTGCCACACGCGGCGTGCGTGCGCCTCCAGCAGGGCCGCCATCTGCTCGCCGGTCAGGTCGCGGTTCTCTGCCACCAGCAGGGCGGTTTCCACCGCGAAGGGCAGCGTATAGCTGGTCAGCGGATGGGCGATCATGCCGCGCGCGCCCGCCATCGCGACGCCGGGCACGCGCATCTCGCGCTGATAGCGCGCCAGATCGCCGCCGGTCACCACCGGCAGCACGCCGGTTTCGAAGCCGATCGGCTCGCCTTCCCAGCCCAGCCGCGCGCAGTAGCGGTCGATCCGCCGCGAAAGTGCCGCGCGGTCGAGCACCGGGGTATCCTGGTAATAGGTGTCCTCGACGAACAGCTGGTCCGCGGCCAGCGGCAGGGTGTAGACGAAGCGGAAGGCATCGTGCTGGCGGACCTTTGCGTCCATCACGATCGGGCGGTCGACCCCGTGCGGCGCCTCGGTGCGAAGGTGGCGGCCCATGAACACCTGCCAGCCGCCCTGAAACGCATCGGAGAGAATGAAGCCGCGTGCGTCGATCACGCAGCGCGCCTCGATCCGGTCGCCGCCTTCCAGCGTTGCCCCGCGCGCATCGACCGCCGCGACCGTGCGCCCCGTGTGGATGGTGGACTGGGCCAGTTCGCGGCGCAGCGCGGCATCGAAATCGGCCGACGAGAGCGAGCAATAGGTGCTGTCCAGCCGGCGGGAATGCTCGGGGAAATGGACATCGTAGCCTGCCGGCCACTGGATCTTGCGAAACGGCCCGAGCAGCGCCGTGCCTTGCGGCGAGAGGTCGCTCTCGAACCAGCTCCAGCGATGATTGCCGCCCAGCATATCGCCCGCTTCGACCAGCACTACCGACAGCGACGGGTCCGCGCGCCGCAGGGCGAGCGCGATCAGCCCGCCTGCGAGCCCGCCGCCAAGTATCGCAATGTCTGCACGCGGCTGTGCGTCGGACCGGGTCATGGCTCGCTCGTAGGGCGGTCTTGGAAAAGGTGCAAATGGACTCCGGAGAGGCGCTCGCGCAAATCTGCCTGCATGGTGCGATGCGGAACTTAGCGGCGTCGATTTCGTTCGGGTGGCGCAATCTGAGGGAATTCACAAATGCGCATTTTCGTAAGCTCGGCCATCGCCGCGGCCGCCTGCCTTGCCGCCATGCCGGCCCAGGCGCAGACCGGCCCCGATCCCGATGCCATTCCCGAAGACGCCGCCGAAGGCAGCGTCTTCGACGGCGACTGGGTGCAGGTCGGCGTCGGCGTGGGCTACGGCCCGGACTACGACGGGTCCGACGATTACGAGGTGTTTCCGCTACCGCTGATCCGCGGCAAGCTCGCCGGGGTCGATATCCTGCCGCGACCGGCTGGCGTGGCGCTCGATTTCGTTCCCGATGGCGACGGCAAGGTGTCTTACACGTTCGGCCCGGTGGTCCGGGTGCGCAGCGGGCGCACGGGCGACATCGAAGATCCGGTTGTCGCCGCAGCGGGTGAACTCGATACCGCGATCGAAGTCGGCCCGACCGCAGGCGTAAGCTATTCGGGCCTGCTCAATCCGTTCGACAGCATCAGCTTCAGCGTCGATGCGCGGTGGGATATCGCGGGCGCCCACGAAGGTCGCACGATCAGCCCCAGCGTCACCTATTTCACCCCGGTGAGCCGCGGTGCGGCCGTGAGCCTGGCGCTGTCGGCAGAGCACGCGGACGACAAGTTCAACGATTACTACTTCTCGGTCACGCCCGCGCA
The DNA here is from genome assembly GCA_009993635.1 of Erythrobacter sp. Lineage (GTDB taxonomy): Bacteria > Pseudomonadota > Alphaproteobacteria > Sphingomonadales > Sphingomonadaceae > Alteriqipengyuania. The sequence goes on from JAACTC010000010.1 coordinate 117,701, forward strand.
GTCGCTGGCCAGCGGGCTGCCGGTCTACAAGGCCGATGGCGGATTCAACAAGGTCGGCGCGAACCTGATCGCCGGGTTCGACCTGGATGGCAACCTGCTGAACGGCGGGCTCGCGCTGTTCGCGATCGGCGGATACTCGCGGATCGTCGGCGACGCAAAGGACTCGCCCTTTGTCGCGCAGCGCGGCAGTGCCGATCAGTGGCTCGGCGGCGTCGGGGTGGGCTACACCTTCTAGCCCGGGCCCCGACGCAGGCGACGAAACATCAGCCCGTCGCCACCGCCTGCTCTGCCGCAGCGGTCAGTTCGCGCAATGCGGCCATGTGCGACGCAAAGGCGGTGCCGCCCTTTCGTGTCAGCGAAGCCCAGGTCCGTTGCCGGCCATCGCGCGGTGCCTTCACGATCTTCACATACCCGGCGTCGGACAGGGCGGTCAGATGCTTGGAGAGGACGCTGTCGCTGACATCGAGCACCTCCCTGATCGTCGCGAACTCAAGCTCATCGGCGCGGGCCAGCATGGCGACGATCTGCAATCTTGCCGGGGCATGCAGCGCCATGTCGATCTCGGCCCTCATACCCGCCCCCGCCGCAGGTCTGCCTGATAGATCTTTTCCCATAGCAGGCTGAGCATCGTGCTGCCGATCAGCATAGCTGCCGCAATCGTCCAAAACAGCGGGCTCGACGACGGTGCTTCGATCCAGAACTCCGTGGCCACCAGTGCGGCGATGAAGAAAGCGAACTGCAGCGCCAGCACCCAGCCGGTACGGCCTTTCTGATAGCCGCTGACGAACATGCCATGGCGCTTCTTGTCGTCGCGCACGACCAGGAATATCGACAGCAGCACGATGCCCAGAATGGGCAATTGTGCGCCGAGCGGCGAAGCGATGCTCACCAGCACGAGCGCCATCATCACGCCGAAAATCGCGTGTCGCCAGAGCGGCCAGGTCATGCGGTCGGCCATCAGCCGATCGGTATTCTTAACGGCATCCAGTGCCGATTGGGCTTCATTCCTGTTCATCTAAACCTCCTTCACTTTCCAATATGGAAAGCAATAAGCGACACTTTCCTTCTTGGCAAGTGAAAACTTTCCAAGTTGGAAAGTTGTGCGGCGGGCTTTGGTATGGGCCAAAAAAGGGGCGCGAAGGCCAGACCTTCGCGCCCCTTTTGCCGTGATGGATGAACCCTCAGTCCTCGCTGACTTCCTCGATCATCAGTTCGGGCCGCGGGCCGGGCAGTGCGGCGTTGCGGTTGCCCGTCTTCAGATAGGTATCGAACCACTGCATCATGCGCAGATTGTAATCGTAGCGCGCGGCGGCCATCCGGTTGCCGTGGCCTTCGCCCGGATAGAGCACCAGCCGCACCGGAGTATCGGGCTTGCGCACCTTGATGTTGCGATACAGCTCGTAGCTCTGCGTCGGGCTGACCCGCGTATCTTCTGCGCCGTGCATGATCAGGATCGGCGTTTCCGCCTTGTCGACGTGATAGATGGGCGAGACTTCGAGCATTCCCGTCCAGTCTTCCCACGGCCATTTGCGGGCGTGCACGTTGTACATTTCCATCGGAATGTCGGTCGTGCCGAACTTGCTGATCTGGTTGGAAATGCCGACGAACATCACCGCCGCGGCATATTCGTCCGACAGCGCGGTGGCGCCCCATGCGCTGGCATAGCCGCCATAGCTGCCGCCGGTGATCCCGGTGCGGTCGGGGTCGGCGATTCCGGCATCCACCAGAGCGCGCTTGCCATCGACGATATCGTTGAATTCCTTGCCCGCATAATCGTTCTGGTGGGCCTTGGCGAAGGCGGTGCCATAGCCGGTCGAGCCGCGATAATTGGGCAGAAACACGGCATAGCCCTGACCCGCCGCGACCTGGCCGGGATTGCTGTAACCGGTCACCCAGCCGTTCGATTCATGCGCCTCGGGCCCGCCGTGGACATCCATGATCAGCGGAGCGCCGCCGCTGGGAACGCCGCCGACGGGTTCGATCAGGACGCCTTCGATCTGCTGCCCGTCGCGCGCGGTGTAGGTCATCGTGCGCTGGGTGCCGAAGTCGATCTGCGCCAGCCATGGATTATGCTGCGTCCAGCGGGTGAAGGTGCCGCTGTCGAGGGCGAACAGCTCGCTGGGGTGCTGCGGGCTGTTGGCGGTCACGAACATCCGCTCGCTGCCGCCGTTTTCCAGGCTGGTCGGGATCAGCGCGCCCGGATCGATTTCCTCCACCATGGTGCCATCGGCGCTGTAGATACGGATCATCGTGTCCGCACCCTTGTCGATGATCGCGGCGAGCCGCCCATCGGGAAGCCATTCGGTATCCCCGGTCGCCTCGGCCGCGCCCTCGTTCAGCGCGCGATAGGTGCCGTCCGCGATGTTGACGAGGTGCAGCGTCGTGGCCGCCGGATCGTTGATGTCGACCCCGGCGACCATCGAAAGCTGCCTGCCATCGGGCGAAATCTCGATATCGCCCAGCTTGCCCGGCGTCGCGACTTCGCGCAGCACCCGGCCATTGGCGAGATCCAGGATGTTGACCCTGCTGGAGGTGTAGGTGTCGTCGATTTGCGGGGTCGGCTGGCTCTCGATCACGCCGTAGCGGTTGTCCGGCGTCACCGCGAAGCTGGTGACGTAGCCGGGCACGGTGATCTCGCTCGGCTCGGCGTCGATCTCGTCGTTGCCCACGCTGGCGGAGAACAGGCGGTTGAAGCGGTCTTCTTCTTCGTAGACGATCGCGTTGAAGCCATCTTTCGCTTCCGCCTTGCGATCCGTGTCCGGCGTTGCGCCGGCGAGCAGGTACAGCGTGCTGCCATCGGGTGCCCAGGCGTAGCTGCGCACGCCGGTATCCTTCACCGCCGCCAGCTTGACCTGCGCCCCGCCATCGACCGGGATGCCCCAGACCGCGCGATCTTCGCTGCCCTTGCTCCACAGGAAGCTGACCATCCGCCCGTCGGGGGAGAACTTCACGGTGGAGACCGAGACATCCTCCGGCAGGAAGACGCGTTCGTTGTTCGGGCCATAGGCCATCATCAGCTGCAGGGTGGTGCCGCCATTATCCTCACCCATGGTGACATCGGGCAAGCTTGCAGTGGTGTAGGCGACGCGCGTGCCGTCGGGGGAGACGGCGACGGTGCCCACGCTTTCCAGCTTGGCGACGTCTTCCGCCGTCATCGGGCGCGCCTGCGCGGTTGCGGCGATCGATACGCCGGCAAGCAGGGCGGCGGCGGTAAGGGCAGGTCGGGTCATGTGCTTCATCTTCGAGGGCATCCTCTCTAGGGGGTTTGTCTCTTCGGATTTGGTTGTGCCGGGCAATGGTATAATGCGGGGCGCGCAGAGCGCAAATCCGGCGGGTTCAAGGGGAGAAACGAATATGCGTCTGGTATGCTGGATGATCATGGCTGTACTCGTGCTGACCGGTGTGCCCGCGATGGCGCAGGTCACCGTGATCTATGCCGGGTCGGTGATCCGCGATGCCGACAGCGAGCCGATCGGCCCGGCGACGATCACGATCAGCGACGGGCGTATCCTCTCGATCGCGCAGGGGCACCAGACGCCCACCGGCGAGGCGCGGGTGATCGATCTGGCGGACAAGACCGTGCTGCCCGGCCTGATCGATCTGCATGTTCACCTGACGGGCGATCCGGGCGGCGACTTCTGGAAGGAAGCGGTGGAGCCCGATGAATGGGGGGTGGTGGTGGGCGCCAAGAATGCGCGGGTCACCGCGCTTTCGGGCTTCACCACGGTGCGCGAGGCAGGCAGCGGCCCAGAAACCGCGTTCGCGCTGCGCCGGGGCACGGCAGAAGGGCTGATCCCCGGCCCGCGTATCATCGCAGCGGGCGTGCCGCTGGCGATCATCGGGGGGCATGGCGACGTCAGCGGCTTCCGGCCCGAGGTGAACGAGGTACTGGATACCGGCTTCACCTGCACCGGCGCGGTGGAATGTGCGGCCAAGGTCCGCCTCGCCAGCCAGAACGGTTCGGACGTGATCAAGATCACCGCCACGGGCGGCGTGCTTAGTCAGCAGGGGCGCGGGCTCGGCGCGCACTTCACCAGCGCGGAAATGCAGGCGATTGCCGAGACCGCGCATTCGCTGGGCCTCAAGGTGATGGCCCACGCCCACGGTGCGCGCGGGATCGAGGCGGCGAGCCGCGCTGGGATCGATACCATCGAACACGGCACCTATCTGGACGAAGCGGCAGCGCGCGCCATGCGCGAAAACGGCACCGTGCTGGTGCCCACGCTGCTCGCCTTTCAGGGCGTGAGCGAGCGGCTGGGGCAGGGCGTTTACACCCCCGTGGTCGAGGCGAAGATCCGCGCGGTGTCCGAAACCGCGAAAGTGTTCATGGGCAAGGCGCTGGAATGGGGTGTGCCCATTGCCTTCGGCACCGATGCGGGCGTGTTCGAACATGGCCGCAATGCAGGCGAATTCGCCCTGATGCGCGCGCAGGGGATGAGCGACCGGCAGGCGCTTGCCAGCGCGACCACCATGGCTGCGCGCGTGTTGGGCATGGAGGACGAGATCGGTCGCCTTGCTCCGGGGTATTCGGCAGACATCATCGCGGTCGATGGCAATCCGCTGGAGGATGTGACCGTGCTGGAGAATGTCGACTTCGTGATGGTGCGCGGCCGGGTGATCGAATAGCCCGCGAGCGGGCGAATGCCTAACGCTGCTGGTCGATTGCGCAGCGCGGCTGATCGAACCCGTTTGGCGGTTTGCGCCACCGCGCCTAGTCTCCCGCGCGATCCATCCGAGGGGGAACCACCAATGACCATCCGCCACCTGCTGACCGGAGCCGCCGCGCTCGCCTTTCTTGCCGCGCCCGGCGTTGCCTTCGCGCAGACCGCTGCCGAACCGGCAGCCGATATCGATCTCGACGTCCGGGCCGACAACTCCGAGATGTCCGAACACGACAAGCTGTTTGCGCTGTTCGCCGATTCCGATGCGCGCAGTCTTGAGCTCAACCCGCTCGGCCGCCTGTTCCGTGGCGACGATACCAATGCGGACCGGCTGGGCGACTTCCTGACCGACGCCGCCTTTTATGCCGGGCTGCGCGACACCCAGCTCAACGTTGCGCTGCTGGAGCAGATCGACCGCAGCAAGCTCTCCGCCACGGACAAGCTGGCCTACGACGTCTTCCTCTACAATCAGGAACAGTCGCTGAAGGGCAGCACGCCGGAGATCCGCGCGCTGACGGAAGTTCGCCCGCTCAATCACTTCAGCGGGCTGCACACTTTCTATCCCAATTTCGCGAGCGGCACGGGCGCGGCGCCGTTCCGGACGCTCGCCCATTACGAAGACAATCTGAGCCGGCACGACGATTACATTGCCATCACCGACCGCTCGATCGCGAAATTCCGCGAAGGAATGGAAACCGGCGTGCTCGAAACGAAGCTGACCATCGGCAATGTCGTCGAACAGCTGAACACGCAGCTCGCGGTTCCGATCGCGCAGTCGCAGTTCATGGGGCCGACTACGATGTTTCCGGCCGATTTCTCGCCCGCCGACACAGCCCGGCTGACCGCCGCCTACGAGGCCAAGACGAAGGAAATCTACGCCGCGCACACCCGGCTGCGCGATTTCCTGCGCGACGAGTATCTGCCCGTCGCGCGCGAGGAAGTCGGCCTGTCGCAGATGAAGGGCGGCGAAAAGCTGTACGCGCAGATGATCGAAAGCACGACCACGCTGCCGCTGGAGGCGGACACGATCCACCAGCTCGGCCTGTCCGAAGTGGCGCGGATCAAGGGCGAGCTTGAGGCGCTGAAGGCGGAAGTCGGCTTCGATGGTACGTTGACCGAATTCTTCGACTACGTGCGCACCGATCCGCAGTTCAAGCCGGAGAGCCGCGAGGCGCTGACGCAGAGCTATTACGATATCGGCGAGCGGGTCGATGCGAAGATCGGCGAGCTGTTCAGTCTCGTCCCCAAGTCGCAGCTGAAGATCGAGCCCTACGATCCCAGCATCGAGCAGTTCAGCGCGGGCGGTTCGTACCAGTCGGGCACGCCCGACGGTTCGCGGCCGGGCACGTTCTTCTTCAACGCCTACGACCTGCCCAGCCGCCTGACGACGGGCAATGTCACGCTGTACCTGCACGAGGGCGCGCCGGGGCATCACTTCCAGATCAGCCTGGCGCAGGAGAACGAGGATCTGCCAGCCTTCATGCGCTTTGGCGGCACCACTTCCTATGTCGAAGGCTGGGCGCTCTACGCCGAAACGCTGGGCTACGAGATGGGCTTCTACGAGGATCCCTGGGCGCGTTACGGCACCCTGCAGGACGAACAGCTGCGCGCGATGCGGCTGGTGGTGGATACGGGGCTGCATTCCAAGGGCTGGACGCGCGATCAGGCGATCGACTTCATGCTGGAAAATTCGGGCATGACCCGCACCGAAGTGGTGGCCGAGGTCGAACGCTATATCGCCATTCCGTCGCAGGCGCTGGCCTACAAGATCGGCGCGCTGAAGATTCAGGAACTGCGCGAACGGGCCGAGGCCGAGCTGGGCGATGCCTTCGATATCAAGGCCTTCCACGCGCAGGTCCTGAACACCGGCGGCCTGCCGCTGCCCGTTCTCGAAGCGAAGATCGACCGCTGGATTGCGGGCGGCGGCGGCTGATCCGGCCCGCACGCCCGGCCCGCTATCTGTAGCAATTCGGGGCGCGCCGGTGACGGTGCGCTGCCGGATGCTTGCGCAAGCGCCGCGCATCGGCCATCAAATCTTCGATTACTATCGGTTTTCCGGGGGCGAGCCGCACTCGGCGTTATCGCCACCGCCGCTTCTCGTGAGAAGAAAGACCGGTAGCGATGGGCACCGGCCCCCCAAGCCCAGGCCAACCACCGACGAAGGAGCATGCGAAGCACAATGGCCACCGCCGATACCATCCCCGCCTGGATCGTCATGTTCCTTGGCATCTATTCCTTTGCCGCTTCGATGGGCGAGCTGCGCATGCCCGGCACATGGAAGGGGATGATGCAGGATCTGGAGCAATCGCCGGGCATGCGGTTCATCGCCGGCGTGCTGACGCTTTCGCTGGGAGCGGTCATCTACCTCGTCACGCCGTGGCGGCCGGAAGACTGGCTGTATATCGCGGTCTCCGCGCTGGGCGGACTGCTGACCGTCGAAGGCATCCTGTTCCTCGCCGCAGGCGAGCGGTTCGTGACCCTGGGCAAGCGGCTGATTGCGAGCGCGAGCGAGGTCTGGGCTGGCATTGCCGCGGTGCTGGGCGCCGGATTCATCTTCGTCGCGCTGTCGCGGCTGGATACGTTTTAGCGATCAGGCGACAGGGCGGGCACTCGCCGCCACTCAGAACACCACGGTCTGGCGCAGCGCCGTTCCTTCCGCCATCGCATCGAAGCCGGCGTTGATGTGTTCGAGCGCCATGCTCTCGCCCAGCAAGCGGTCGACCGGCAGCAGGCCCGCGCGATACATCGCGATGTAGCGCGGGATATCGCGCAGCGGCACGCCGCCCCCCAGATAGCTGCCTTTCAGCGTGCGCTCCTCGCCCACCAGCATTGCCGGGCTTAGCGAAAGGCGTGCATCGGGGTGTGGCAGTCCGGCGGTTACGGTGGTGCCGCCGCGCCGCGTCACCTGCCATGCAAGCTCCAGCGCAGGTGCAACGCCCGCCATTTCCAGCGCGCACTCGACGCCGCCACCGCTCGCCTCGCGCAGCTGCGCCGCGCAATCGGGATCGCGCGAATCGAACACCGCATCCGCGCCCAGCTCCTGCGCCAGAGAGAGCTTGCCCGGCTCGATATCGACCGCCGCGATCCACGAAGCACCCGCCGCGCGCGCCCCCAGCAGCGCGTTGAGCCCGACCCCGCCAAGGCCGATCACCGCCACGCTCGATCCCGGCTGGATGCGCGCCGTGTTGAACGCCGCGCCGACGCCGGTCAGCACCGCGCAGCCGAACAGCGCAGCCTCGGTAAAGGGCAGGTCGCGGTCGATCTTCACCGCCGATCTGCGGTCGACCACGATGTGGCTGGAAAATGCCGATACTCCCAGATGGTGATTGACGGTGCCCGTGTGCGTATCGATCCGCCGCGCGCCCGACAGCAGCGTGCCCTCCGCATTGGCCGCCGCGCCCGGTTCGCACAGAGCCGGGCGTCCGGTCGCGCACGGCAGGCAATGGCCGCAGCTCGGCACGAAGACGAGGACGACATGATCGCCCTCGGCCATGTCGGTGACGCCGCGCCCCGCCGCGCGGACCACGCCTGCCGCCTCGTGCCCCAGCGCCATCGGCAGCGGGCGAGGGCGGTTGTTGTCGATCACCGACAGGTCCGAATGGCACAGGCCCGCCGCCTTGATCTCGACCAGCAGTTCTCCATCGCCCGGATCGCCCAGTTCGGCGGTTTCGATGGTCAGCGGTCTGCTGTCCGCATAGGCCCGCGGGAGCCCGGCTTCGCGCAGGATGGCGGTGGTGATCTTCATCGGCGGTGTCCGTTTCGCTGTTCGAGCGGTAGCCTAGCATGATCGGTGTCGCGGTCGCGAGGCGGATCGGGGGAACGTTTCCCGCGAACCCAGGTTGGATCAGCATGATAAAACTGGCTCTCATCTGTCTCGTCGTCGCCGCTGTTGCCGCGATCCTTGGTTTCGGCGGTGTTGCCGGTGCCTTCGTCGATATCGCGATCTGGCTGGCGGTGATCGCCGCCGTGCTGTTCGTGATCTTCCTGGTTCTGGGAATTTTCGCGGGCAAGAAGGCGGGCGACGCGCTCGACTAGCAGGCCCGGCGGATCGGCCCCGCGCTTTACGCGGGCTGCCGCCTGCCCTACAGTTCTGACATCCCCGGGGAGCCTGCCGCGCAAACGCAGGTTGAGAGCGGAATATGCCGCGACCCGTCGAACCTGATCCCGGTAATACGGGCGGAGGGAGGGAGCGGTTCTGGAAACACCCGGCCACCGCCCTCGCTCCGATTTACGAGGAGCGTTTTTGATGGCTGATATCCCCGCACGAACTGAAATCGGCGTCACCACGGGCCCCATCCGTGGCAGCCGCAAGGTCCACGTTGCCGCGCGCACGGGTTCCGGCGTGCGCATCGCCATGCGCGAGATCGATCTGGAGGGCGGCGAGCCGTCGCTGCGCGTCTACGACACCTCCGGACCTTACACCGATCCCAACGCCGCGATCGACATCAACGCAGGCCTACCCGAGCTTCGCCGCGAATGGATCATGGGCCGCGGCGATGTTGAGGAATACGACGCGCGCGAGGTGAAGCCGGAGGACAACGGCCAGCTTGGACCCGATCGCTCGGGCGGCGTGCCGCAGTTCCCCAGCGTGGTGAAGCGCCCCTTGCGCGCCAAGGCAGGCCAGAACGTCAGCCAGATGCACTATGCGCGCAAAGGCATCATCACGCCCGAGATGGAATATGTCGCCGAGCGCGAGAACCTTGGCCGCGAGATCATCGCTGCTGAGCGCGACGGTGAAAGCTGGGGCGCGGAGATCCCCGACTTCATCACCCCCGAATTCGTGCGCGACGAAGTGGCGCGCGGGCGGGCGATCATCCCCTCCAACATCAACCACCCCGAAAGCGAACCGATGGCGATCGGGCGCAACTTCCTGGTCAAGATCAACGCCAATATCGGCAATTCCGCCGTCGCATCCGATGTCGCCAACGAAGTCGACAAGATGGTCTGGTCGATCCGGTGGGGCGCAGACACGGTGATGGACCTCTCCACGGGGCGGAACATTCACGACACGCGCGAATGGATCATCCGCAACTCGCCCGTCCCCATCGGCACCGTGCCGATCTATCAGGCGCTCGAAAAGGTCGGCGGCATTGCCGAGGACCTAACGTGGGAGATCTTCCGCGACACGCTGATCGAGCAGGCCGAACAGGGCGTCGACTATTTCACCATCCACGCTGGCGTGCGCCTGCCCTACGTGCCCATGACCGCCAAGCGCGTCACCGGCATCGTCAGCCGCGGCGGCTCGATCATGGCGAAATGGTGCCTCGCGCATCACAAGGAGAGCTTCCTCTACGAACGCTTCGACGAGATCACCGAGATCATGAAGGCCTATGACATCGCCTATTCGTTGGGCGACGGTCTGCGCCCCGGCTCCATCGCCGATGCCAATGACGAGGCGCAATTCGCCGAGTTGTACACGCTGGGCGAGCTGACCAAGCGCGCGTGGGAGCAGGACGTGCAGGTGATGATCGAAGGGCCGGGCCACGTGCCGATGCACAAGATCAAGGAGAACATGGACAAGCAGCTGGAGGCGTGCGGCGAGGCTCCGTTCTACACGCTCGGGCCGCTCGTCACCGATATTGCGCCGGGTTACGACCACATCACCAGCGGCATCGGCGCGGCGCAGATAGGTTGGTACGGCACCGCGATGCTCTGCTACGTCACGCCAAAGGAACACCTCGGCCTGCCCGACCGCGACGATGTGAAAGTGGGCGTGGTGACCTACAAGCTCGCCGCCCACGCCGCGGATCTGGCGAAGGGGCACCCGGCCGCGCAGGTACGCGACGATGCGCTGAGCAAGGCGCGCTTCGAATTCCGCTGGCGCGACCAGTTCAACCTGTCGCTCGATCCCGACACGGCCGAGCAATACCACGACCAGACGCTGCCCGCAGAAGGCGCCAAGACCGCGCATTTCTGCTCGATGTGCGGGCCCAAGTTCTGCTCGATGAAGATCACGCAGGAAGTGCGCGACTTCGCGGCGAAGCAGAACTCCGACAGCTATCTGGCGGGCGAGAACCTCAAGGGCGAAAACACCCCGCAGCAACGCGCCGAGAACGAGAAGGGCATGGAGACCATGAGCGAAGTCTACCGCGCCAAGGGCGAGAGGCTGTATCTTCCGGAAGGGGAAACGCGCGAGGATTAGGCTCCGTCACATTTTCGACAATTTCGGAACTCTGACGGCTCCCGTCCATTGATCGGGTGAAGGCGCGGGGCGGCTGATAATTGCCCCCACACAGGGGCGGTCGGCCCGCGCCATTGCCTATCCTGGCCAAGCCTTTTTCCAAGGATACTACCCGCCATGAACAAGATGACCCTCGCACTCGCGTCCGCCGCCTCGCTCGCCCTCGTTGGCTGTGGCGATCCGGTCGACGACACCACCACCATGGACGAAGATGTCGCCATGGCCGACCAGAACACCGCTGATACCGACGCAATGACCGAAGGTACGATCGTCGAAGTCGCACAGGGCAACGACGATTTCTCGACCTTGGTTTCGGCCATCACTTCGGCCGACCTTGCACAGACGCTGTCCGGCACCGGCCCGTACACCGTGTTCGCGCCGACCAATGCGGCGTTCGAAAAGGTGCCGCAGGCCACGCGTGACGAGCTGATGAGCGACGCCGGCAAGGAAGACCTGAGCAACATCCTCACCTACCATGTCGTGGAAGGTAACACCGATGCCGCCGCGCTGATGCAGGCGATCGAGGACGCCGGTGAAGACGGCTACGAACTGACGACCGTCAACGGCGCCACGCTGACCGCGATGATGGATGGCAACAACGTCGTCCTGCGCGACGCAGCGGGCAACACCGCGACCGTCACGATGACTGATGTCGAGGCTTCGAACGGTGTGATCCACGCGATCGATACCGTGCTGATGCCCTCGTAATCTGGCACCATACCGAACCGAAGAAGGCGGCCCGCAAGGGTCGCCTTTTTTGTTGCGTCGGGCCCGGCCGACCCGGCGGCCCGCATCGCCGCTTCGCGCTTGATAGATCGCGCGCGCTGGCGCAGTCTCCCAGCCTTCAAGCAGAGGGGGGACACCATGCACAACGGCCTGAAATTCACCGGAGCCATCGCGCTCGCCCTGTTCGCCGCGGGCGGAGCGCAAGCGCAGGACGCGCCGCCCAAGCAGACGCTGATGCCCGAAAACGCTGAGGCGCGGGCGTTTCAGGAAGCGGTCGGCTATTCCTCGGCGGTGATCCACGGCGACACGATCTACCTCTCGGGCGTGGTGGCGGGGCCGCTGGAGGGCGAGGATTCGATGGAGCCCGCCTTTACCCGCGCGTTCGAATACCTCACGCGCACGCTCGAACGGCTGGGCGCGACGTGGGACGATGTGCTGGTGTTCGATACCTTCCACCAGGGGCCGATGGGCCCGCAGCTGGACGCGCTGGTGCCGGTCAAGAACCGCTACATCACGGCGCCCTTTCCCGCATGGACCGCCGTTGGCGTGACCGAGCTGTACGAACCGACCGCGCTGGTCGAAATCCGCCTGACCGTCCGCAACCCGCAAGACCGGCAGTGACCGATCGCCGGGCCGCCAGACGCGAAGGGACACACGCATAATGCCGCAGACCGACGCAGAGGACATCCTCGACGACCCGCGGGCAGAGGATCGCCGCGAACGCCGCCGCCTGCCGGTCATCGGCCTGTGGCTGACCGCGCTCTATGTGGTCGGGCTGGTGATCTATCTGCTCGCGCAGGGGCAGAACCCGGCGGACCTCAAACTGAACGAACTGGGCGACTTCCTCGGCGGCGTATCAAGCCCGCTCGCGTTCCTGTGGCTGGTGCTCGGGTTTTTCCAGCAAAGCCGCGAGATCCGCCTGAGCAACAAGGCGCTACACCTGCAGGCACGCGAGATGCGCCGCAGCGTAGACGAGCATCGGAGGTTGGCGGGTGGGGAGTGATGACAGCTATCTGGTAAGCGAGAACATGAGGAGCTTAGCCCCCGCCAGACAGGCTGAGGAACAAGGAGAGGGGATCGAGGAGAGCGGGGTCTGCCGAGGGAAGATAGAGCGGTCGTATTGTCGGCGGGCTTAGGAGCGCAGTCCACAATCAACGAGACCGCGATGGGTTCATCGTAGCGGGCAAACGTTGGCCCCGTACCAATCACAAAACACGACATCCGTGTCTCGGCAAAAAATTTTAACAAAGTCGATATGTGATTGCAGTTCTGAAGGCGTTCGCTTCTCTGCACTATCACCATGGGCAATTGCATTCCGTGTATCGACTAAGTTTTCGACGCTATTTTTAATAATCTGAAATTGACCTCGTTGCCGGGCCTTCAGATCGCCAAGAAGGCTATTATATCCCACGCGCTTAAGGAATTTGTCGATTGGTTTGTATTTTGGTGTCGAAAATCCTCGCTCAAAAACTTCGAAATCTATAGGCGCAACAAGAGGGCCTGATGACTTTATTTGCTTCCCATCTCGTGACTGAAGTGCCAGTAAGTTTTTGGCAATAGTGTCGGGATGTTGGCTATCTACAATATTCGAAATTAAGTCTTGTGAAGAGTAATAAATAAACCGGGCCGGCAGCTTGCTCATGCAGATTTGCTTGTCGAAAATGCGTTCGACAGCAAGCTCGACAAGTTTTTTGGCAAAGCCTTCCAGATGACTTGATAGTAAAACGACACCCCCGCGCGTCATCGCCGATACTTGATCGGCATATGTGACTGGCGCCGCACGTTCGAGCATCGACGCCTTTACTCGGATAAGGCGTACTTCCGCGACGCCAGCAATCAGATCGCTATATGCTCTAGAGTAGCGCATGCAAGCTAGATCAAATCAGAAAATTTTTCTTCCCAAAGAGCAAACCTTCTTTTCGTCCTGGTCGTATGGTCAACGGCTCGTGAAATGAGATCATCAAATTCAGCGTCTGCAAGAAGTTCATTAAATCGAACTCTGAAATCAGCTCTGATCTCATCAGCCTGTGCGAGTGTCGGAACGGATCGTGCATAGTTCATCATGAGATCAAACAGGGCCTTATTTATCGCGCGTGAGCCAGGGCGGCGAAAAACCTCTCCATGGGGAAACCAGCGCAGCGATTTGCTAAGGCTGTCGTCCCAACTTTTTCGAAGCGTATCTACATCCTCGTCGGTTAATTCTCGACCCTTACGTGCAGCATCATTGAGCCAACGCTTTAAGGGAGTTCGATAAGAACCGAGACCCTCGCGTTGAAACGCATAATAGCGAAGTGCTACCTCCTCCTCTCGCATCCTTTTATTGGGTGTCTTAGTTCCAACGATTTTACGCCAACTAGCGTTTTCAACACAATCCTTAAGAATTTCATTTAGTCTACCGCGGTAAACGCAATTGCGAAGCTCTTGTGCATTCAACGGAGCTGTATTCGTGTTTAGTCTTTCAAAAACCTCAAACTTGATCTCAGGATGCGATTCGTTCGTGACGAGGACACACCTTAGTGTGTGCGTCTCAATTTGTCTTTGGTGCCGAGCAGGTAGTTCGAAAAATCGCTTGCCATTCAGCTCTTCTAAGACCTCAAGGCCTTTGATCACGAACTCATTATTTATAAATCGAAAAAGCGAATAGATGCGTTGTTGGCCGTCGATAACATCAAGCTCAAATTCATCGTTTTGGCTTAAATATACGGGAGGTATGGGTACATTTAGCAATATGGATTCAATTAAACGTGATGCCAATACGTCGGTCCATACGTATTTGCGTTGAAAGCTAGGTCTATCTGACAACGGGCGAAGATATATCGTCTTCTCTCTAATCTGATCGACAACGGATTTGACCGATACGTCGTAAGGCTGAGTGATAACTTTTCGGTCTCTGATCGGCACGCGATCAGGGTCAGGGAGGTCGTCATCTTTTTCAGGTTCGGTCACTTGTGGATCGTCAGACGCCATACTCTCTGCCTTTTGCCTCTTGGGCACTCATTAGCTTCGATCCCTTGATAACGGCAATACCGGGAGAAATTTCGTTCAGACTCTCAGTAAGTATGTCTGCCCGGCCCCATTCCCGCTCCCCCACCGTTACCCCACAGCAGCACCCCGCTGCCGGAGTGCTCCTAAATGACCAAATCCACCCCCAAGACCTGGCCCGAACTCGCGGTCGAGAGCTGGATGCTCGGTGCCGAGATGAGCATGGTCATCTGGCTGCGCTCGATGCGGATGATGGCGGGCGGGAAGCTGGCCGAGCGGGAGGCGGAGCGGATGGTGAGCGAGAAGTTCACTGCCGCGATGACGCTGTGGCCCGCGCTGATGGCGGGTGGCCTCGACCAGTCCGCCGAGGAAACGACCAGTCGCGCGCTGGCGCATTACGGCAAGCCGGTGCGCGCAAATCGCAGGCGTCTCAGCCGCTGAAGCCCGGCGGCCTGCGCTCGCCGCTGGCATCCGAGCTTACGAAAAGGCCCGCCCCGACGCTTTGCCGGGGCGGGCCTGACTTTTTCCGCTGCGCGGCGCGTTACATCGGCCGCGTGTGTCCCTCCGCATCGGGCAGGGCGGCAAGCTCCTGCGCGGTCATGCTGGTCTGAATGTCCCGATCGTCGCCATCCATCCGCGTGGTGAGCCCACCCAGCGGGATCATCACGAGGCGATCGGGGTCGGTATCGTCCAGTTCGACGATCAGCCCGTCGACCGCACCCGTGGCATCGCGGTGGATTGCCTCCACATCGCCCAGTTCGGTGCCGTCGGCGGACACCAGGTCGGCGTCAATCAGCTGCAGCTCGCTCATGCCGAGTGCGGCTTCCTCCGTTCCCGCAGCGGCCGCGCTCTGCTCGGCCTGCATCTCGATCCGGTCTTCAGTCCGATCCGCTTCCTGTTCGGCGGCCGAATCCCCGCAGGCGGCGAGCATCGCGGCACCGGCGGCCAGCGCGGCGAGGGTGAATTTGGGCTTGGTCAACGTGTTTTCCTTCCGGTGATACGGGGTGGTCCCGGAACCAACGCCCATACTTTTTCGGCGGTTCCGTGGAGCATCCTGTGTCCCATCGTGGCGGGGAGCGCGTTCGCCCGGGTGGCCAGCCGACCGGCAGGCGCACTCAACCCTCGCCGCTCACCCGCGCGAAAGCTTTACCAGCACGCGGTCGAGCGATTGCAGGAAGCTCGATCGGTCCGCCTTGCTGAAGGGCGGTGGGCCGCCACCGATCCCGTCCATCCCGCTGCGCAGGTCCGCCATGATCGCGCGGGTCGCCACGGCTGCGCCGATGCTCGCCGCGTCGACCTCGCGCCCGTCGTGCTTCAGCACCGTGGCGCCCGCCTTGATGCAGCGTTCGGCCAGCAGGATGTCGGCGGTGATCACGATGCTGCGCGGCGTCGCGTGCTCAGCGATCCAGTCGTCGGCGGCGTCGAAGCCGTCGCCCACCACCACGCGCTGCACCCGCTCGCTCACCGGCACGCGAAAGGCGCTGTTGCTGACCACGCGGACATGCGCGCGGTGCCGCGCGGCCACGCGATACACCTCGTCCTTCACCGGGCAGGCGTCGGCATCGACCAGGATGGTGATGGCGGTGTCGGGTGCGGGGACGCTGGACATGGCATTGCCCTAGCGTGCGCGCGGGGCGGACTCCACCCGCGCGGGGGCTTTCCTACTTAGCCGAAGTGTGGCCCAGTGCGCGGATGAGCCCGCTTCGACAGACAGCCGTATTTTTGCCAGCAAATGCGCGGCTGCGGCGGACGGGTTTTTGGCGCCTGGACACTGTGTCAGGTGTGTCAGGGGCGGGCAGGGTGTGGATCGCGGGCCGGGCCGCAATGGCGGCAAACGGGCGTTCGCGCCGTGGATTAGCGTGCATTGCAGCAATCGTTAGGCGATTGCCCCCCTGTCGTGCTACATACGCCCCGCTGACGTCGAAATTTGCGACGGACTTCGGAATTTGCCTCGCCGCTTGCCGCGCGTTTCACCGTGCAGGCCCCGGCGTTAACCAGACGACGTTTTCCTTTCATCGGACGATTTGACGCACGACCCAGGGGCTCCCTGCCTCGCGGGCACTCACCCGTTCTCGAAAGGAACACCACATGGCCAAGACTGGCACCGTAAAATTCTTCAATGCCGACAAGGGCTACGGCTTCATCCAGCCCGACGACGGTTCGAACGACAGCTTCGTTCACATCACCGCCGTGCAGGCCGCGGGCATGACCTCGCTCGATAAGGACCAGCGTCTCAACTACGAAGTCGAGCAGGGCCGTAACGGCAAGGAAAGCGCGATCAACCTTTCCTCCGCCGACTGATTGTGAAGGGGCGCGGTCGGGATATCCGGCTGCGCCCTTTT
Source organism: Erythrobacter sp. (assembly GCA_009993635.1). Lineage (GTDB taxonomy): Bacteria > Pseudomonadota > Alphaproteobacteria > Sphingomonadales > Sphingomonadaceae > Alteriqipengyuania. Next base: position 134,593 of record JAACTC010000010.1, read on the forward strand.
CGCATCCCCGCCTTTCAACCATTCACCACACCGGGAGACGCCCCCATGGCGCAAAGCTACGAATTCTACTGCGCCCGCGCGGATGAAGCCGCCGCAGCCGCAAAGGCCGCGCAGCTCGACAGGGTGCGGGAACGCGAATTGCGCGCCGAGAAGACCTGGCGCGGTCTCGCCGAACACGCCCGCGCCGTGGCCGAAGAACGCGCCAAGCTGGTGCGCGACAAGGCTGCCGAAGCGGAGGCTGCGACGGTCGCAGCGGACGGTCAGCCGGCTTAGACTGATCCCGTTTTGGGGATCGGCGATGCGATGGCGATGTGCTCGGCCTGCGGTCGGTCAGCGGCTCGCCATGGCGGACGTATCCTGCACAACCGGCTGCGAGACATAGGCGATGCCCTGCGCGCTGCGCGGTGCAGATGCGGTTTCACCCACATTCGCCGGACGAGCGAGATCGAGCGGCCGGGTCGAAGCCGTTCGGGCCGTTCGGGTGGCACTGCGGCGCTCGGCCACAGCGCGGCGCTGCTGCGCCTCCCATTCGCGTTGCCGTGCGTCGGCAGCGGCGAAATCGAAATCCGCTGCGTCATCCTCAAAATCGTCGACATAGTACGTCTTGGCGTAGCGATCCTGGCTATACAGTCCGCGCTCGCGCAGCTCGCCCACTTCGTAGGTCTCGTCGCCCGCCTCGATGGCATAATGGTTCGCGGTCAGCGTGGTGGGCTTGCGCGTCTGGCTGATCGCCGCGTTGCTGCCGGTGGTCAGCGGACTGGTCGACGCGAAAATCTGACGCGGAGTGGTATCGATCGCGCCGCCGGCCACCGCGCCGCCGATCGCGACTGCTACTGCGGCACCTGCGAAATAGGGCAAAACGCGCATGGTGTTGAACTCCGTGTTAAAATTGCCTTTGCCGAACCAACCAACGTTGCGCGCCGCGTGTTCCCGAGAGCCGGAGCGCCGGGGCGCTTCCGGTTGTCCGTGCGACGCGATAGAGTGCGCCGTCGAAGCAAAGCATCTCGCGCAGACTAAGGAAAGCCCATGCGTATCTCCCCCAAGATCACACTGGCCCTGACCGGCGGATTGCTGCTGGCCGCGTGCCAGACGCAGAACGGGCCGGGCGCACCGGGCGATTCGCCGGAGGGCTTCGGCGGCATCGGCGCGGAAGAGAAAATTGAATTCATAGGCACAGAGCCGTTCTGGGGCGGTTCCACGCAAGGCGACAGCCTTACCTACACGACGCCGGAACGGATCGAGGGTACGACTATCGAGGTCAAGCGGTTCACCGGCAATGGCGGGCTCGGCCTGTCGGGCACGCTGGACGGCAAGCCGTTCGACATGACGGTGACGCCCGGCACCTGCTCAGACGCGATGAGCGACCGCAGCTATCCGTTCACGGTGACGCTGCGGATCGGCACCGACACCCGGCTTGGCTGCGCATGGACGCAATCGCAGCCGTTCGAAGGCGCGGCCAATCCCTGAGCGCGGCGGCTAGCTGCGCCTGTCGGCCACCCCGGCACGCTCAAGCTCCGGGCCGAGCCTTCCGCCGACCCAGAGGAAAAACATCCGGAAATCCGCCGCAAGGCTCCAAAGGGGATAGGTGAAGGTTGCAGGCCGGTTTCGTTCGACGCGAAAATGCGCGATCCAGGCAAAGAAATAGCCGGCAATGGGCAGCAGGATCAGCAGCCACCAGGTTTGCGTCGCCAAGGCTATCGCAGCGAGCGCGATGACCAGTGCGGTGCCGATATAGTGCAGCCTGCGGGTCTGGGGCCGGCTGTGTTCGCGCAGATAGAACGGCCAGAATTCGGCAAAGGTCTTGTAGCTCTTTTCGGCCATCGCGTGTCCTCGGATCGTTCGCAGTACCTGCCACTTGGCCATTCTTGCCCCGTTTCGGATCGTGCATGGGCAAGCGGCTGGAACGGAAGCGGATGATGAGGGTTGTGGCTTCGAATGTTAAGCCCCATGCGGGGCGGCGCCAAAGTTTTTCAGGATCCCATGTCCGACCGACCCGAGGGTAAAAGTCAGGCTTCGTTGAACGACCCGCAGGCACGCCCGCGGCGCGACATGAAGGACGTGGAGCGGGAAGACCGTTTTTCCGATACCTCCGGCGTGCTGTTCGAACAGGCGATGGCCCAGACGCGAATGGCCGTCTGCCTCAGCGATCCCCATCAGCCCGACCAGCCTATCGTGTTCGCCAATAGGGCTTTCAGGCGCCTGACGGGCTATGACGAGCAGGACATTCTGGGCCGCAATTGCCGTTTCCTGCAGGGGCCGAAGACCGATCGGCACGCCGTCGCCAAAGTGCGCGAAGCGATCGAGAACGAAGATGTCGTGGTGGTCGAGCTGCTCAACTACCGCAAGGACGGCACGCCTTTCTGGAACGCGCTGCATCTCGGCCCGATCTACGATTCGAAGGGCGAGTTGCTCTATTTCTTCGGCAGCCAGTGGGATGTGTCGGACGTTCGCGCTGCGCGGGCGGAAGAACGCCACGCGCGCGAGATGGCGCGCGAATTGTCGCACCGGATGAAGAACATGTTCTCGGTCATCTCGGGGATCGTGAACGTGATGGGCCGCGTGCGCGGAGTTCAGAAGGAAGCGGCTGAGATCAACAGCCGCATCCAGGCGCTGGGCAGGGCTTACGAGACCACACTGGACGAAGCGTCGGTCGGCGTGATCGATCTCGGCCCGGCGGTGCGCGCGATCCTTGAACCTTACGATGTGGACGATCAGATCGCGTTCATGGGCAATGGTGCGCAAGTGCCGTTTTCGGCCATGTCGCTCATCGGGCTTGTGCTGCACGAACTGGCGGCCAATGCCACCCGCTTCGGGGCCTGGGCCGATGGGGCGAACGGGCAGGTGGCGCTGGACTGGCAGCGGCACGGCAATGAAGTGGTACTGACGTGGATCGAAACCGGCGGCCCGCGCGTTGCTGGCCCACCCGAAGAAACCGGTACGGGCGCAACGATCATGGACCGGATGGTCAAGGCCGCGCGCGGAACGATCGAACGCAATTGGAAGCCGGAGGGGCTGCACGCAGTTCTGACCGTGCCCTTCGTGGGAGTTTGATGTGATCGAGGGTTGTCGCATATTGCTGCTCGACGACGAGCCGCTGATCCTGATGGATCTCGAGTTTGCGGCTGAAGACCAGCATTGCAAACCGCTGACCGCTACCAACGTAAGCGAGGCCATGGCCCATATAGAGGCGCAGAGCACGGTAGCCTGTGCGGTGTTGGACGTCACCTTGCGCGACGGCGAAACCTGCGTGCCGGTGGCGCGCGAACTGGAACGCCGGTCGATCCCCTACCTGCTCCACTCCGGCGATCTCAATCGTCAGGAAGGTACGCTGGCAGAGCTCAACGCGAAACTGATCGCCAAACCGGCCTGTTCGAGCCGTGTGGTCGAGGCCGCGCTTGCCCTCGCAACTGCTCCGGTCGACGGCACGAAAACCAACTGACCGCATTGGCCAGGAAATGAAAAAGGCCGCCGGGCTTGCGCCCGGCGGCCTTTTTCGTAGCTCCGATCGCAGTGCTTAGTAGAGCCCCGGGATCTGGTACTGCGCAGCAGTCGGCGCCCTGGCCGGCAGCGTCTGAAGCCGCGGCCGCGACAGCGCGCGCTGCGAGCCGCTGGCAATTATCAGGGAGCATGTCCCGCCGTCGAGGAAGTTGAGCGCGGCGGCGGTCGATGCCTCCGCCTTGCTGCCGAACTGGTCGAGGAAGTCGTCGGTGGCCGCGCAGGTTCTCGGGAAGACGCTGGCGAGGCCGGTGTAATAGTCGCCGTCCCCGTCCGCGTTGACCGTCCGGAAGGCCATCACGCGCAGGCGATCGTCGCAGGCGGCCCGATCCCGCGCGATCTGGCCGACTGGCTTGCCATAGGTGTTGCTGCCGACCAGCGCGGTGTTGTTGCCCAGGTAGGGGATGAATGCGTTGCCGGTGAGCTCGCTCGCCGAAGCGGTCGCGCTGGTGCCGATCAGCGCGATCTTGGTTGCGGCGATCGCTTCGGGCTGCGCTTCGAAATTCTCCGTCGAATTGCTGTTAAGCGAGGGGCGGAATTCGGTCCGACTGAACAGCTGCCCCACCTTGTCTCCGCCCAGAAGATCGCCAAGCAGCTCCGCCACGTCGACGAGCCCGCCGCCATTATAGCGGAAATCGAGAATGACTTCGGTGATGCCCTGCTGGCGGAAACCGTCGATTGCGGTGCGCAATTGTGGCCCTGCATCGGCGACGATGAAGGTACGCAGGTTGATGTAGCCAACCTTGGTGCCGTTATTATCGATCACCAGCGCGCCGTAACGGTCCGAAATCGGATCGAGCGCGTACTCTGCCTTGGTGACGGTGACGGTGCTCTGCGAGTTATCCGGCTGACGGATCGTGAAGGTGCGCGTCACGCCGGGATCGCTCGGGCCCAGCGCGTCGCTGAATGCCTGAGCGCCACCGGCGGCAAACAGGTCGGCGGTGGAGGTGCCGCCGACGGAGAGGATTTCGGTCCCGCGATCGAAACCCTGCGGATAGGCCGGCGCGCCTTCGAACGACTCGGCGATGAAGACCCGGCTGTTGACCGTGTCATAGATCAGGCGGATTCCGAAGCCGGCGGACGAGCCGGAATTGATCAGTTCCTGCTCTGCCTCGATCGAGGTCAGATAGGTAAACCCGCGGTCGCGGCCCAGCGCACGGGCGGGCGCCACCAGCGCATTTATATAATCCTGCACCGTCGCAAAAGGTGCCGGATCGATGTTCGCGTCGAGCAGGTCGGGGAAGAGGTAGTAGGTCTGAAGCTGGTCCAAAACCCATGCCTTGCGATCCGAAAGCGAGCAAGAGGCGGTCGACGGAGTCGGAGTCGGTGCGGCGCTGGTCGGGGCAGGGGTGGGGGCCGACCCGAAAGTGGGGCCTCCGCCGTCGCTACCACAGGCAGCCAGTGCGCCCGCGAGTACCAGGCTGAGTGAAATGCGACCGACAGACATCAAAATAACCCCTCATTACATGAATTTGACCTACTCCTATTCCGAGCGATCTTCGGTTGTCCATCGCAAAGCGAGTGAAACCCACCGGGATGTGGGCATCGTGCCCGATGCGGCACGCGGCCCCTTACATCGCCGCGAACGAACGCCTAGCAGGTGGGGCCAGTTAAGGAGATTCGCCGTACCATGACCGACTGGCTTTCCGCCGTGCTGCCCGCAAGCTGCCCCGCCAATCCGGAGCTGGCCATCGCCCGCTTCGCAACGCGCGAGGCGATCGGCCGCAACGGCTTCACGCTATCCAGCCCCGCGTTCAAGCAGGGGGCAGAACTCGACCCGTGTTTCACCGCGGACGAAGAAGACGCCGTGGCGCCGCCTATGGAATGGACTTCACCGCCAAAGGGTGCCGAGGAAATGGTTCTGGTGGTGCAGGATGCAAGTTCGCCCGACGCGACCTGCCACTGGCTCGTCTGGGGGCTTACGGCCCAGCATGGCAAGCTGCTGGAAGGCGAGGCACCGCCGCGCACGGGCAAGAACGATCAGGGCAATTCGGAATGGCTGTTGCCGCGGGTCGATTCCGAGGGGGAGCCGCACTGCTTCGTGTTCCAGCTGTTTGCGCTCGACCTGCCGATCGCGCTGCTGCCCGGCGCGGGCAAGGCGGAACTGTACGCAGCGATGGAGGGCCACGTGATTGCGGCCAGCGTCCTGACCGCGACCTACAGCGGCTCCGAAGAGGACGACCTCGCGGATCTGGACGACGCGGACTAGGCTCAGGCTGCCCGGCGGAAGGGCCAGTCTGTGACGCGGGCGGCCCACAAGGCCGCCCAGATGATCACCGGCTGCGCGATCATCCTGGGGATGTGGTAGCCAGGGCCAAGGCCAGTGCCGCTGCCCAGATCGTTGATCATGTGCTGGATATTGGCGGGCCATACGCACAGCGCATAAAGCGCCAGGCCGATCCCCGCCGCGCGCCTGAGGCGGGGCGAAATGCCCTGCGCCAGCCCGATCGCGCCCAGCAGCTCCGCCACGCCCGTCAGGGCGACGACCGTTGCGGGGAAGGGGACAGCATCGGGCATGATGCCGAGAAACGGTGCCGGCACCAGCAGGTGAAGCACGCCGGCGGTGGCGTAGACGAGGATCAGGAACCAGCGGGTCAGCAGGCGAGCCATCGTCATGCCCTCCTCGGTGCCCAGCCGGGCGGTGCCAGCTCGAACCCGTCGAACCGGAATCCCGGCGCAACCACGCAGGATACGAAAGCATAGCCGCAGGGGCCGGGCAACGGGGTGGCCGCCTGCCATTGCCCTTGCGGAACCACGCCCTGCCACAGCGGCGCGTGAACATCGCCGAGCACCAGCGTATCGACCGCCGCATCCGCATCTTCCGCAATCCGCAAGGCCAGCGGGTCGCCCGAATGCCACAGCCACAGCTCGTCGGCATCGACTCGGTGCCAGTGCGAGGCCTGGCCGGCTTCCAGCAGGAAGTGGATCATAGTCACCGCAGAGCGGCCTTCGTCCGAACCGGCGGGGGCGCTTGCACGAAAAGTCTCCCGATACCAGCCGCCCTCCGGGTGCGGCGCGAGGCCGTGACTCTCTATCAGGGATGCTGCATCGACGATGGCGGTGCTCCTTTTCTTTTGCGGCCCGGGCGGTATGCCTAGGCGCAAACCTGCCGGGGAGTCTCCTTATGCCGTATCGTATCGCCACTGCCAGCCTTGCCGCCGCGCTGCTCGCCTGCGTCTCCCATGCGCCGCTGGCGGCCCAGACGGCCGAGGAAACCGCGCAGGCTGCGCTGGAGGCGGCACCGGTGTGGGACGGACACAATGATGTGCCGATCCAGCTGCGTTCGCGTTTCGGAAACGTGATCGGCGAATTCGACTTCGAACATACCGACCACACCGCGACCGACGAACGCAGCGCGATGCACACAGACCTTGAACGGCTGATCGCGGGAAAAGTCGGCGCACAGTGGTGGTCGGTATACGTACCCGCCTCTCTCGATGAGCCCGAGGCGGTGCAGATGACGCTGGAACAGATCGACGTGATGAAGCGGCTGATTGCCCGCTACCCGGACGAGATGGCGCTGGCGCTTGGTGCCGACGATGTCGAGGCCGCGCGCGCGCAAGGCAAGATCGCGTCGCTGCTGGGCATGGAAGGCGGGCACTCGATCGGGTCGAGCCTCGCCGTGTTGCGGCAGATGTACGATCTGGGCGCGCGCTACATGACCTTGACGCACGGCCGCAACACGCCGTGGGCCGATAGCGCGACCGACGATCCGGAGCATGATGGCCTGACCGATTTCGGCAAGGATGTGGTGCGCGAGATGAACCGGATCGGCATGGTGGTGGATCTCAGCCATGTGTCCGAAAAGGCCATGATGGATGCCCTGGATGTGGCGCGCGCGCCGGTGATCTTCAGCCATTCCTCCGCCCGCGCGATCAATGGCCACGCGCGCAATGTGCCCGACACGGTTCTGCGCCGCCTAGCCGCCAATCGCGGAATCGTGATGGTCACCGCAGTACCCGGCTTCATCAGCGAAGATGCGCGAGTGTGGAATGCCAATCGGGCTGCGGAACAGGCACGGCTGGAGGCATTGTGGCAGGGCCAGCCCGAAGCGGTGGAGGCCGCGCTGGCCGCGTGGGACGAAGCGAACCCCTATCCGCCGGCAAATATCGCCGACATGGCAGACCACATCGATCATGTGCGCTCTGTGGCCGGGATCGATGCGATTGGCATTGGCGGGGATTACGATGGCATCCCCTTCGGCCCCGAAGGTCTGGAAGACGTGTCGACCTATCCGGCGCTGTTCACCGAACTGGCGCGCCGCGGGTATAGCCAGGCCGATCTGGAAAAGATCAGCTTTCGCAATATGATGCGGGTCATGCGCGAGGTCGAAGCGGCGAGCGCGGCGATGGCGGGCATGCCGCCGTACGAATATTCGACCGCCGGAGAAGACGACTAGGGCGGCCTGACGCCTAGTCGTCGGCGCTTTCGGGCAGGTCTTCGCGATCGGTGGAGGCCATTTCCTCCAGTTCGTCCTCGCTCATGCTTTCGTACATTTCGACCGAGGCGCCCTGAAGGTCGGACTTGTCGGTTTCGCCGCGCTTGGCGGAAAGGGCGGCGCCGGCCGCCTGCTGCTGTTTCTTGGATTTTGCCTTGGGCATCGCGCTGTCCTCAGGTGTCCTGCGCTTCGATCTCGGAGCCGAGCTTCAGCACCTCGTCGCCGTCTTCCTGCTTGATCAGGTAGGCTGGGTTGTCCTCGGTGCCGTTCTTCGTGATCTCGCTACCCTGCAGGGTGCGGGTCACCTCGCGTTCGAAGCGTTCCTTGATCTGACCCTTTGCGGTGCCATTGCCCCAATCCCATTGGACATACTGGTCGCTTTGGAAGCTGTTGGTATTGCTCATGGAAATCGGGGCTCCTGGCGGATCAGTTGTTGCCCGTTTCAACCCCTGCATCGGCAGCCGGTTCCTCACTGAAACCGGAATCGCCAAGGTCCTGTTCGGTGATGACGCCATCGGTGTTGACGCCCTCGTCGGCCGAGGTGGCCTCTGCGGTGCCCATCACGGTAGCCTCTTCCTCGGCATCGCCCACGGTCAGCGCGGGAATGATCCAGATCAGCGACATGGCGACGATCGCAAGCACCAGGCCCACCCCGAGAATCCAGCGTACGACGCCTTCCTTGCTGCCGCCGCTGACGTCTTCTTCATCAATATGGATCTTGCTATTCTGATTATCGACCATGTTGTGTTCCTTTCCCGTCCACCGAATGCACATAACGGCCTGTCAGCCGCACAGTTCCGCGCCGAACGCGATCAATCGCGCAGCAATTCATTGATTCCCGTCTTCTCGCGGGTCTGCGCATCGACCGTTTTGACGATCACCGCGCAGGCCAGCGATGGGCCGCCATCCTTGCCCGGAAGGCTTCCCGGCACAACCACCGAATAAGGCGGTATGTGCCCGCGCAGCACCTCGCCCGTTTCGCGCACCACGATCTTGGTCGACTGGGTGATGAACACACCCATCGCGACCACGCACCCTTCGCCCACGATCACGCCCTCGACGATTTCCGAGCGTGCGCCGATGAAGCAGTTGTCACCGATGATCGTCGGGTTGGCCTGAAGGGGTTCCAGCACGCCGCCGATCCCGGTTCCGGCCGAGATGTGGCAGTTCGCGCCGACCTGCGCGCAGCTGCCGACGCTGGCCCAGGTATCGAGCATGGTGTTTTCGCCCACATAGGCGCCGATATTGGTGAAGCTGGGCATCAGCACGCAGTTCTTGCCGATGTAGCTGCCGCGCCGCGCGATCGCGCCGGGTACCACGCGAAAGCCCGCTTCACGGAACCGGGCCTCTCCCCAGCCTGCGAACTTGCTGGGCACCTTGTCGAAGGCGGGCACGCCGACCGCCCCGTCCATCACCTTGTTGTCCGACAGGCGGAAGGACAGGAGCACTGCCTTCTTGAGCCACTGGTGGACCGTCCACCCGCCATTGCCATCGGGTTCGGCCACGCGGGCAGAGCCGTTGTCGAGGCTGGTAATCGCATGGTCGACCGCTTCGCGCAGATCGGCATTGCCGTTGTCGAGCGAGTCGCGATTGTCCCACGCGTCCTCGATCACCTGCCGATGGTCGTCACTCATGCCCCGTGCACTCCCTTGCTCGCTTGTCGGCCAAAACGTCTTTTCGACGCGCTATGCGCGCGGAGACCGCGTGCTAGCCGCGCTCTGGCCCATTCACAAGCCATGCGCCTGCAGCTGCAAGGCAGGGCCGTTTCGGAGCACAGGTTGCAGGCAAGGCCCAGCTGTCGTACCCTTTCCAAGGTCGGACGGGTGCGGGCTCCGGTATTTTCTGGACATCTGCGCGGCTTTGCCCGACTAATGGGAAATTCAAATAAAACAGGGGCGTATCGTGAATCATCGGGGAAATGGACTTAAAACCGGCGTCGCACTGGGCGTTGTGGCGATGTTGAGCGCGTGTTCGGGTGGCGGCGGTGGCGGGGTTGCGACCCTCCCGATGCCGGCACCGGCACCGGTCCCGTCGCCTGCGCCCGCGCCGACCCCTACTCCGACGCCGACGCCGACGCCGACGCCGACGCCGACGCCGACGCCGACGCCGACGCCTACTCCGACCCCGACACCTACTCCGACGCCGACACCGACACCGACACCGACGCCGACGCCGACGCCGACGCCGACGCCGACGCCGACGCCGACGCCGACGCCTACTCCGACGCCGACGCCCACTCCGACGCCCACGCCGACACCGACACCCACACCGACGCCGACCCCTACACCGCCTCCGGCTTTCAACACTGCCGAAGTGCGGCGCTCTGACGGACCGGAATACCACAACGCGATCAGCGCGTGGGCACAAGGCATTACCGGGAAGGGTCAGACGATCGCGATCGTCGATACCGGGATCGATATCGACAGTCCCGAATTCGCCGGTCGCATCCTTGCGGAATCGCGTGACGTTGCCAGCGTTGCACGCGGGGTAAATGCCGTCGACGACCACGGTACGAATGTTGCGCTCGTCGCCGCCGGTGCGCTCGACGGGCTGGGTGCGGTAGGCATCGCCTACGAAGCCAACATCCTGGTGTTGCGCGCGGACGATCCCGGCTCCTGCACGGAGACCGATTCGGATGGGTCGCTGGCCGGTTGCACGTTCACCAATAATGCGATCGCTCGAGGCATCGAAGAAGCGACCCGGGCGAACGCGCGGGTCATCAACCTCAGCCTTGGTGGAGGAACGCCCAACCAGCGCCTGCTCAACGCGATCAGGGCCGCAGCCGATGCGGGTATCGTGGTCATCGTTGCCGCAGGTAACGACGGTGGCAGCACCGATCCGGGCATCGATCCCAGCAATCCCGACCCGTTCGCATTAGGCGCGCTGTCGCAGGGCAACGGCGCGGTCATCGTCGTCGGTTCCGTCAGCGATAGTGGCCAGGCATCCGACTTCAGCAACCTCGCGGGCGATTCCGGCGAGTTCTACCTGATGGCGCGCGGCGAGCGGATTTGCTGCACCTACGAAAATGGTGAGATCAAGATCACCGAGCGCGACGGCCAGCGGTTCGTCTCGCTGTTTTCCGGCACCAGCTTTGCCGCTCCGCAAGTGGCCGGCGCCGTCGCGCTGCTGGCGCAGGCATTCCCCAACCTGACCGGCCAGCAGATCGTCGAGATCCTGCTGACCACCGCGCGCGATGCGGGCGATCCTGGGATCGACCGGATCTACGGGCGCGGGATCATGGACCTGACCAACGCCTTCGCCCCGCAGGGCGCCACGCGCATGCCCGGTGCGCAGGGAACCCTGTCGCTGGCAGACGACGTGGCCATCGCCTCTGCACCAATGGGCAATGCGCTGAGCAGTGCGTCCCTGCCGAGCATCATGCTCGACAAGTATGATCGCGCCTATGTCTACCAGCTGGCCTCGCGGGCGCGCGCGGCCAACCAGGAAGCATTGCTGGAGAACGCTTCGCGGACCGGCCTGCGCCAGGTTGCGCTGGGCGGGGCAGGGCTGTCGATGGCGTTCACGCTCGACCAGCGCGGCCAGATGAACGGCGACAACCCGCTCGCACCGCTGCGGCTGTCGCAGGCGGAAAGCGATGCGGCGCGGGTTCTTGCGGCGCGCGTTGCGCTGAAGATATCGCCCGATACGAAGCTGGGCATTGCCTTCGCCGACGGCCCGGAAGGGCTCGCCGTGCAGCTGCAGGGGCGCGATCGCCCGGCCTTCATGCTCGCACGCGGCGCGGCGGGCGAGCTTGGCTTCACCCATCGCGATCAGCAGAGCGCCGCCCTGCGCCGCGATGTCGGCCCGTTTGGCGTCACCATGACGGCGAGCCGGGGCGAGGCGATGACCGGTGCCGCGCGCACGGCGCAGGACATCATCGGCAGCCACCGCGAAGGCTTCGGCTTCACCCGCTTCGGGGTGGCCGCAGACCGCCGGTTCGGCGCGCTCGGGGTGACGCTTGGGGCCGACTGGCTGCGCGAGGATCGCACGGTGCTGGGCGCCTACCTGCACGACAGCTTCGGCGGTCGTGGTGCGGATAGCGTATTCCTGGACGGCACGGCCGCGCTGGATCTGGGCGCAGGCTGGCGACTTGGTGCCGAAGGCCGCATCGGGATGACCCGCGCGCTTTCCGGCGATCGTATAGCTGCCGGATCGACCTTCCACAGTTCGTCCTTCGCATTCGATGCGAGCAAGCGCGGCGTGCTGCAGGGCTCTGACCGCCTCGGTTTCCGGCTTTCCTCACCGATGCGGGTGTCTTCGGGCGGGCTGAATTTCGATCTGCCGGTTGCCTACGACTACGCCAGCGAAAGCGCGGTGTTCGAGCTGCGACGTGTCTCGCTCACCCCTGATGGCCGCGAGCTGATGGGCGAGCTGGCATGGAGCGGCTACCTGCTAGACGGAACGCTGGCCGCCAGCGTTTTCTATCGCAGCGAGCCGAACCACATGCGCTACGCAGCCGACGACACAGGCCTGCTGGTCCGCTGGAGCCGCGGCTTCTAGCAAGGACTGCCTCCCGCCCCGTCTGATGACGGGGCGGGGGTCGCAGCGTTTTCATTCCAGAATTTCAATAAGCGACCCGGAATATCCGGGTCGGCGAAGGCATGGCGCGTGAAGCTCAGTCCATGCCGGCGCGCTGGGCGAAGCCGTAGGCGGATTGTACCAGCGGGCGAACGCGCTCGCTCATCTTCTTTGCATGGGCGGAGGATGCCGTCCCGTCGATCACCCGCTTCTTGATGCCCTGTATGATCCCGGCAAACTTGAACAGGTTGAAGGCGAAGTACCAGTCCATGTCGGGCACGGGATAGCCGGTTCGCTCGACATAGCGTTGGGTCACTTCCTCGGCGCTGGGGATGCCCAGTGCCTTCAGGTCTTTCCCGCCGAGCCCGGCGCGGCCATCGGACGGATTGTGCCAGTTGAGTACGAAATAGCTGAAGTCCGCGATCGGATCGCCCAGCGTCGACAGTTCCCAGTCGAGCACGGCGGCAACGCTGTTTTGCTCTGCATGGAAGATCATGTTGTCGAGCCGGTAGTCGCCGTGGACGATGCCGCTGGCGTGCTGATCGGGCACGGTTTCGGGCAGCCACGCGATCAGCGCGTCCATCTCGGGAATCTCGTCGGTTTCGGAAAGCTTGTACTGCTTGGTCCAGCGGGCGATCTGGCGTGCGCAATAGTCCTGCGGCTTACCATATTCGCCGAGGCCGATTTTCTGCGGATCGGTGGTGTGCAGGTCGGCCAGAGTATCGACCATCGCGTGGTAGATTTCGCGCCGCTGATCGGGCGTGTAATCGGGCAGCGCGCCGTTCCACAGGTTGCGGCCCTGGATCAGCTCCATGACGAAGAACTTGGAGCCGATGACGTCGCCGTCTTCGCACAGGCCGAAGGTACGCGGGACCGGGAAGCCGGTGGGCCCAAGCGCGCTCATCACGGTATATTCGCGGTCGACCGCGTGCGCGGATGGCAGCAGCTTGCCGAAGGGCTGGCGGCGCAGCACGTAATTGCGGCTGGCGGTTTCCACCTTGTAGGTCGGGTTGGACTGGCCGCCCTTGAATTTCGAGAGGCTCAGCGGCCCCGCGAAATCCTCCACGTTCGCCTCGAACCACGCGGTCAGCGCCGCCTCGTCTAGCTTGTCCGCCTCGGGCACGTCGACCGTGCCGACCATTTCCTTCTCGTAATCGATAGCCATCAGTCGAACACCACGATGCTGCGGGCGCTATGCCCTTTACGAAGCTTGTCGAAGCCGGCGTTGATGTCGTCCAGCCCGATCCGCTCGGCGATGATCGTGTCGAGGTCGAGCAGGCCGCGCAGGTAGAAATCGACCAGCCGGGGCAGGTCGACCGGGAAGTGGTTCATCCCCATGATCGCGCCCATCAGTTTCTTGCCGCCTAGCAGGTCCATCGCGCCGAGGCCGACCTTGCAGTCGAGCGGCATCATGCCGAGGATCACGGCGGTGCCGCCGCGCCGCAGCGATGCCACCGCGAGGTCCGCGCTCGCCTGACGCCCGACCGCTTCGATGCCGTAATGTACCCCGCCGCCGCTCAGCTTGACGATCTGCGTTGCGGCGTCCTCGGCCAGCGCATCGACCGTGTGCGTCGCGCCGAGCGTTTCGGCCAGTGCGCGTTTTTCGGGCAGCGGGTCGGCGGCGATGATCATTCCCGCGCCCGCGATCTTCGCCGCGTTGATCGCCGCGAGGCCGACGCCGCCGCAGCCGATCACCGCCACGTTCTCACCCGGCGTCAGCTTGATCGCATTGAAGATCGTGCCCGCGCCGGTCGTCACCGCGCAGCCGAGCACGGCGGCCCGGTCGAACGGCATATCCTTGTCGATCGCGACGCAGGCGTGCTCGTGGATCAGCATCTGTTCGGCAAAAGCCGACAGGTTGAGCAGTTGTTGCACCGGCTCGCCGTCTCGCGAAAGGCGCGGGGCCGCATCCTTTCCGCGCCGCGTGCCCTGGCCAAGGCACAGCGCCATGCGTCCGGTGACGCAGAATTCGCACTGGCCGCAGAACGCGCTGAGGCACGAGACGACATGGTCGCCCGGCTTCACCATCGTCACTTCGCTGCCCACCGCGCGGACGATGCCCGCCGCTTCGTGCCCGGGCACCAGCGGCAGCGCGTGCGGATAGGCACCGTCGATGAAGTGCAGGTCCGAATGGCACAGCCCGCACGCCTTGGTGTCGATCAAGACTTCGTGCGGGGCAGGCTCGGCCAGCTGGATATCGCCGATCACCATCGGTTCGCCCGGTTTTTCGAGAATTGCTGCTTTCGCCATCAACTTACTCCGTTCGCCCTGAGCCTGTCGAAGGGCTGCACTTCATTTCCGGTGCCGCGCTCCAGAAAGAGCAGTGCTTCGACAAGCTCAGCACGAACGGCGTTGTCTCGGGACGCCCTCTCCCGCAAGCGGGAGGGGGCAGATAGCTCATCGCGTGACGCTCATCGCGCGCCCGCACTTCCCGCGCTGGCGGACATCGCGTTCGATCCCTTGAGGCTGGCGACCATCTCGTCCTCGCTCGGCGTGTGGCGGGCGAATTCCATGCGCGCGATCGAGCGTGCGTGAACCTCGTCCGGGCCGTCCGCCAACCGCAACGTGCGCTGGTGGGCGTAGGCTTGCGCAAGGCCGAAATCGTCGGACACGCCCGCACCGCCATGCGCCTGGATCGCATCGTCGATGATCCGCAGCGCCATGTTGGGCGCGGCAACCTTGATCATCGCGATTTCCTGCTTGGCGGCCTTGTTGCCGACCTTGTCCATCATGTCGGCAGCCTTGAGGCACAGGAGGCGCGTCATCTCGATATCGATGCGGGCCTGCGCGACGCGCTGTTCCCAGATCGAATGCTTGTAGACCGGCTTGCCGAAGGCTTCGCGCGCCTGCAGCCGCATGCACATCTTCTCCAGCGCCTCTTCCGCGACGCCGATGGTGCGCATGCAGTGGTGGATGCGGCCCGGCCCGAGGCGTCCCTGCGCGATCTCGAACCCGCGCCCTTCGCCCAGCAGCATCGCCGAGGCGGGCACGCGCACGTTCTTGAGGCTGATTTCCATGTGGCCATGCGGCGCATCGTCGTATCCGAACACGGGCAGGTGGCGCTCGATGGTGACGCCTTCCGCGTCGAGCGGCATGAGGATCATCGACTGCTGCTGGTGACGCTGCGCCGAGGTGTCGCTCTTGCCCATCACGATGGCGACCTTGCAGCGCGGATCGCCCGCGCCGCTGGACCACCACTTGCGCCCGTTGATGACATATTCGTCGCCTTCGCGGATGATCGAGGTTTCGATATTCGTCGCGTCGGAGCTGGCGACCTGCGGTTCGGTCATCAGAAAGGCGCTGCGGATTTCGCCGTTCATCAGCGGCCCCAGCCACTGCTCCTTCTGTTCGCGCGTGCCGTAGCGGTGCAGCACTTCCATATTGCCGGTATCGGGCGCGGAGCAGTTCATCGTTTCACTGGCGAAGCCGATCCGGCCCAGTTCCTCGGCGACCATCGCGTATTCGAGGTTGGTCAGTCCCGGCCCTTCGAACTCGAAGCTTTCGTCCACATGGTGGTGGCTGTCGTTGCGCGGGGGCATGAACATGTTCCAAAGGCCCTTGGCCTTGGCCTTTTCCTTCAGCTCCTCGACCACCGGGATCACCTTCCAGCGATCGCCCTCGGCGTCCTGCTGGCGATAGGTGGGGACGGCGGGGCGTACTTCCTTTTCGATGAAGTCGCGCACCCTGTCGCGCCAGTGCGATTGCCGTTCGGTCGGTTGGAAATCCATGTCGAGCCTCTCTTGCTACAGTCTAGCTTTGAAAATCGGGTATGTGCTGGGCGTCTGGTGGCAGAGCCAGCGTGCTGCGCCAACCCTCATCTTGTCGGTCATGGCGGCAACACCTCGCCTTTCGGGTCGGCCCGTGCAGCATCGTCGAGCAGTGCGAGCCGTGCCTCGTGGCTCTCGCGCGTGATCGGGAAACGCGCCAGCCAGTAGGCGGCGACGAGCGCGAGGATCAGCGATATGGCACCATAGAGCAAGACCATCGGGCTCAGCACATCCATCCCCACTTCGCCGGGTTTCGCGCTGGCAGGCATCTGCGACAGCGCAATGATCTGGCCGGTGATGAAGATCCCGGCCCCGGTGGCACATTTCTGGACCAGCCAGTTGCCCGCGTAGAACTTGCCCTCGGCGCGCTCTCCGGTGCGTTCCTCGAACAGCTCGATGATTTCCGCCACCATCGAGGAGGCCGAGATCATGGAGACGATGCCGGATGCGTTGGCGAAAACCAGGAACAGGTAGAACAATCCGGTGGAGCCAAGCGTGCCGACCTCGGGCCACATCCCCAGCAGGAACAGCACGTAGGGCGTAAAGCCCAGCACGAACGCCACCAGCGCACCGCCCGCGGCGGTGTAGGGCTTGCCGTATCTGCGGTGCAGCGGGCTGACGAGGATGAACATGAGCACCGCGCTGAGAAACAGCACCAGCGGATAGGCGGTCAGCCCGGTAAGCGCGAAGGGCAGGCCGGGGATGTCGACGCGGTCCAGCTGCCACACGAATACATTGAGATAGTTGGAGATCGAAAAGGTCGTCCCCTGGCTGATATACGCCGCCGCCGCTCCGGCAGCGAAGATCAGGAATGCCCTCTCGCTGAAGGCATCCTTGATCTCGGTAAAGGCGTCGCGCCAGCGAAACGGCGGCGGGCGCTTTGCTGGCGGATGAGCGACGAGCCTGTGCAGCCCCAGCGCCGATCCGGTGACCGATAGCGCCATGATGGCCGCACCCGCGACACCGAAGCCGACGTAGCCCGCAGGTTCCAGTATCCCGTCCGGCCCGCTCAGGAATACGGTGTAGGCCAGCACCATCATCAGGATGCCGCCGCCCCAGCCCATGAGGTAGCGATAGCGGAACAGCGTGGTCCGCTCGTCATAGTCTGCGGTGATTTCGGGCAGCAGGCTGACCTGCGGCACTTCGCATGCGGACAGCAACACGCGTACCCCAACCGCGATGCCGAGCAGCCCCATGAAGCTGGGCGCTTCGCCGCCGGGTGGGGACCACAGCAGGATCCACATGATCGCAAGCGGCCAGGGCGCAACGTAAAGCCACGGCAGGCGTCGGCCCCAACGGGTGTAGGTCCGGTCCGAAAAATAGCCGATCAGCGGATCGAGCACCGCGTCGGCCACCAGTGCCAGCATCAGCGCCAGGCCGACCAGCCCTGCGTCCATTCCCAGCACCTGATTGTAGAAAATCAGCAGGAAGAACGAAAACCCGGTATCCTTCACACCGAAGGCCATCGCACCCAGGCCCTGAACCAGCTTGATGCGTAACGGGAGAGGTCCTTGCGTGAAGGCCATGAAGTACGATTCTCTCCCTTGCGGAGCTTCGATGCACCGCCTTTGACGTTTACGGAACTCTACGGGATGCGGGCGGGGGCGCAAGCGCAATCGGTCTGCCGCTACGGCATACCCGTTTTACGAATGCGCGCTTGCGGCGAGACCTCGCTTGCCTTTACGAAGGCGTCAGCAAAGCACCGGCGGCGAGAGTCACAGACAGCTCCGCCGCATGCCGAGGAGAGAGATAGATGGCCGACCTTGAGCAGTTTCGAACCGAGATACGCGGCTGGCTGGAAGCCAACTGCCCGCCCGAAATGCGCCAGCCGGTGGAAGACGAAGGCGATGTCTACTGGGGCGGGCGCAATGCCAAATTCAAGAACGACGCGCAGAAGGCCTGGTTTGAGGCGTGCCGCGACAAGGGCTATACCGTGCCGATGTGGCCCAAGGCCTATGGCGGCGCAGGCCTCTCGCCTGCCGAGGCGAAGGTGCTGCGCGAGGAAATGGCGCGGATCAACGCGCGCCCGCCATTGAGCTCGTTCGGGATCTGGATGCTCGGCCCGGCGCTGCTCCACTTCGGTACCGAAGGGCAAAAGCAGCGATTCCTCAACGAGATCGCGCGCGGCGAGATTCGCTGGTGCCAGGGCTATAGCGAGCCGGGTAGCGGGTCCGACCTCGTCAGCATGCAGACCTTTGGCGAGGATAAGGGCGACCACTGGATCGTCAACGGCCAGAAGATCTGGACCTCCTACGCCGATGAAGCCGACTGGATCTTCTGCCTCGTCCGCACGGACAAGGAGAACAAGTACCAGGGCATCACCTTCATGCTGTTCGACATGGCGGGCGATGGCGTAAGCACCAAGCCGATCAAGCTGATCAGCGGCAACTCGCCGTTCTGCGAAACCTTCATGGACGATGTGAAGGTGCCCAAGTCCTACGGCGAGGATATCCCGGCCTATGTCGGCGAGATCAACCGCGGGTGGGATGTGGCCAAGTACCTGCTCGGCCATGAGCGCGAGATGATCTCCGCCACCGGTGGCGGCGACCGCGCATCCTCGCTAGGTGCGGTCACCAGCCGCAAGGGCACGCTCGACCCCGTGCTGCGTGCCGAGATGGCGCTGTTCGATGTCGACGCGCTGTCCTTCACCGCGATGAGCGAGAAGTTCCTCGACGAGGTGAAGGTGGGCAAGGGACATCCCGCGCAGCCCAACATGCTCAAATATGCCGGGACCGAGCTCAACAAGCGTCGGCACGAGCTGCTGATGGCGGCGGGGGGCAGCCAGGCGCTCGAATGGGAAAGCGACGAGACCGAGAACGGCAAGCCCGCGCGCAGCTGGCTGCGCACGAAGGCCAATTCGATCGAGGGCGGCACCAGCGAGGTGATGCTCAACGTGATCGCCAAGCGCATCCTCGAACTGCCGGGGGCTTGAACGAATAGCCCTCTCCCTTTCAGGGGAGCGGGTTGGGAGAGGGGGCCGCGCGCACCCGAAGCGACAATTTTCGAGGGCCGGGACAGGGCATTCCCCTCTCCCCGGCCCTCTCCCCTGAAGGGGAGAGGGAGTAAGAAATGCCACTTTACTACGACGACGATCAGGCGATGCTGGCCGACAGTGCGAGCGATTTCATCCGCGAAGAAGGCGCGATTGCCAAGCAGCTGCGCCACTGGCGCGACCGCGACTGCAAGGACGGTTTCGGCCACGGGCTGTGGGAACAGTTCGGCGAGATGGGCTTCACCGGTATCCTGCTGCCCGAAGAGGATGGCGGGCTCGGCATGGGCCAGGTCGAGGCGAACATCGTGCTGGAGGAAATCGGCGCGAACCTTACCCCTTCGCCTTTCCTTAGCAGCTCGGTGCTTGCCGCCACAGCGCTCAAGCATGGCAGCAACGACACGCGCGGGCGCTGGCTGCCCGATCTGGTCGCAGGCAAGAACGTCTACGCCGTCGCGATCGACGAAGGGCGCAAGCATCGTCCCGAAACGATCGCCTGCAAGGCGGAGAAGTCGGGCAACGGCTTCAAGCTGAGCGGCAAGAAGGACTTCGTCGTCTACGGCGCGAGCGCCGAGATGATCGTGGTCGCCGCGCGCACCTCTGGCAGCGACAGCGATGCCGACGGGATCACGCTGTTCGCGGTGCCGCAGGATGCGAGCGGGATGAGCCACGACAGCGTGCGGCTGGTCGATTCCTCGATGGCCAGCCACATCACCTTCGACGGCGTCGAGCTCGATGGCGATGCGGCGATCGGCGAAGTCGATGGCGGACGCGATATCCTCAATGCCGTTTTGCGTGCGGGCCGTGTCGGCGCGGCTGCCGAAGGCGTCGGCGTGGCGCGCGGCGCGATGGACATGACGGTCGACTACCTCAAGCAGCGCAAGCAGTTCGGCCAGCTGATCGGCAGCTTCCAGGCGTTGCAGCACCGTGCCGCGCACCTCTATTCCGAGGTCGAAATTGCGCGTGCCGTGACCATCAAGGCGGCCCAGCTGCTCGACGCGGGCAGCGAGAAGGCCGATCTGATGGCCTCGGTCGCCAAGGCCAAGGTCGCCAAGGCGGCGGGCCTTGCGGTCAAGGAAGGCGTGCAGATGCACGGCGGAATCGGGATGACCGACGAATACGACATCGGCCTCTACATGAAGCGCGACCGGGCACTGCAGGAGTTCCTCGGCGACATGTACTACCACGCTGGCCGCGTGGCGGACCTGAGCGGGTACTAGGCTTTTCACTCCCCCTCTTTTTCAAAGGAGGGGGTCGGGGGGTGGTTGCGGCGCGGCAGCGTTGCTCGGCACGAAAAGCACCACCCCGCTGCGACTAGGCGGCAAGCCGCCAAGTCTCACTGCCCCTCCTCGCAAGAGGAGGGGGTATGGGAGAACGATTATGATGAAACTCACCGACCTATTCGGTCTCGAAGGCAAGATCGCGCTCGTCACCGGGGGCAGCCGGGGCATCGGCAAGATGATCGTGGAAGGCCTGCTCGAAGCGGGCTGTGCCAAGGTCTACATCGTTGCCCGCAAGAAGGAGCAGGTGGACGAGACCAGCGCCGAACTGGGCGACAAGGTCATCGGCCTCACCGGCGACCTCAGCCAGATGGACGGGATCAAGGCCTTGGCCGACGAACTCGCCAGCCGCGAGGACAAGCTCGACCTGCTGGTCAACAATGCAGGCGCCGCCTGGGGCGAACCGTTCGAGGACTTCACCGAAGCCGGCTGGCACCGCACGGTCGACCTCAACATGAAGACGCCGTTCTTCCTGACGCAGAAGCTGCTGCCGCTGCTCAAGAAGGCGGGTACGGCGGAGCGCCCGGCCAAGGTGCTGATGATCGCCAGCATCGACGGGATGAAGTGCAACCCCTGGCCGACCTATCCCTACCAGGCGAGCAAGGCCGGGCTGATCCACCTCACCCGCCGGATGGCGGCCGAGCTGATCGGGCACAATATCGTGGTCAACGGGATCGGCCCGGGCGCTTTCCCGTCGGCAATGAACCGCGCAGCGCGCGACAACGAGGATCTGGTCAAGCGCGGCATCCCGAGCAGGCGCGTGGGCGTGACCGAGGATATGGCCGCAGGCGCGATCTACCTGCTGAGCCGTGCGGGCGATTACGTGGTCGGCACGACGATCCCGATCGACGGCGGAGTGGTCAACGCCAATATCGGCGCGGGCAATTTCGTCGATCCCTCGGGCGACTAGGGCGAGAATGTCCCGCCGCCGCGGCACGGCCTGACACACCTGACACAGTGTCCAGGGGGAGAAATCCTCCGCCCGCAAAATGGCGTGCGCCGCAGCAGGGCAAGAAGGGGGCGAACCGCAAAGGTTCGCCCTTTTTTCGCGTAGTGGATCGACAATTCCCAAAGAGCGAAGGCGAGCCTAGCCGCTGCGCTGCAAGTAGGAAAATCCTTGGCGCCGGTGCACAGGACGCGCCGTAGCGATCAGACCGGTCGCGGGCGTTCCCATTCATCGCGCAACAGCCCGTAGATCAGCACATCGCACATGCCGTTATGCGTGCGCTCGTGCTGGCGGAAATGCGCCTCGCGCGTGAAACCCAGCCGTTCGACCAGGGCAATCGACGGGGTATTCTCGGCATCGATCTCGGCGATGATCTTGCGCTTGGCTTCGCGCGCGAAAAGATGATCGACCAGCGCGGCGGTACATTCGCGCGCGATCCCCTGCCCGTGATGCGAAGCGATGGTGATATAGCCGATCTCCGCAATTTCCGGGTCGTGCGTCGGGATGGCCACGAACCGTCCAAGCAGGGTGCCGTCGGCCTTGCCGATCGCGGCCCAGCTGCGGCCATCCCATGTCGGATCGGTGAGCCAGTCGGCCAGTTCGTCCTCGGTGTCGAAATGCGGGCGGGAAAGGTAACGGCAGTGCTCTTCCCGGCCCAGCGTGGGCATCAGCGCCGCGGCATCGCTGCGCACCAGCTTGCGCAAGGTGAAGCGGTCCGTTTCGATTTCGGGGGTGTCGGCCAAGGCACTGCTCCTCATCTCAAATGGCCCGGCGATACCGGCGGGTGAAAGGGAGCGGGTGTTTAGCCGTCAGTTCCAGAAATGCCTAGAACGCCTTCTGCCAGCCCCGCGTGGCGAACCACTGACCTGCCATCTGCGGGCCGTTGAGGTTCTGGTAGGCGGGGACGCCCACTTCCAGCGCCAGCCGCTGACCCGTGCCCATTCGTTGTCATCCAGCTTGATCGAGGCGCTGGCCTGCGCGCCGAAGCCGATTTTGCCGCGACGCCCCTGTTAGGTCAGCGCGGGCTCCAGATGGACAGGGCCGGTGCCCGCCTGCATCATGTAGGGCAAAAATGCCACCTCTGGGCGCGGCGATGGCGAGCCTCTGGGCAGGCTCAGGCCATCAGGTTGCGGACGAAATCGATCAGCCCGGTCTGCCGGGTGCGCTTCATGCGTTCGGCGTGCAGGATTTCGCGCACCTTGGCGAAGCACGCATCGACATCGTCGTTGATCACGACATAGTCGTATTCCGCCCAGTGGCTGATTTCGGCGCGCGCACGCTCCATCCGCCCGCGCACGACCTCTTCGCTATCGGTTGCGCGTTCGGTCAGGCGGCGGTGCAGTTCGTCGAGGCTGGGCGGCAGGATGAACACGCTGACCGTGTCCTGCTGGTCTTTCTGGTACAGCTGCTGCGTGCCCTGCCAGTCGATATCGAACAGGTAATCCTGCCCGCGCTTCAGCCCTTCGCGGATATGACCCTTGGGCGTGCCGTAGCGATTGCCGAAGACATGCGCCCATTCGTAAAGCCCGTCTTCCTCTACCAGCCGGTCGAACTCTTCGTTCGAGACGAAATGATAGTCTTTCCCGTCGACCTCGCCCTTGCGCGGCGGGCGGGTGGTGGCGGAGACCGACAGCATGATTTCGTCGTCCGCCCCCAGCAGCTTGCGCGAAAGCGTGGTCTTGCCCGCGCCGGAGGGGGAGGAGAGGATGAACATCAGCCCGCGGCGGTGCAGCCGGTCCTGATCGGCCTGTCCGGCATTGGCGGATTGCGGGGAGGAGGGGGAAGCGCGCTCGGTCATGCCGACCCTTGGACCGGGGAGCGCGGGCAGATCAAGCCCTGCGGCCCTCAGAGTGCGATTTCACACCGCGTTCCGGCGGATTGTCGCAACCGATACCGTCGCGCCCTGCGGGGGCGATAGCGTCGACAGGCCGATCAGTCCTCGGCAGCAGCCTCGAGAATCTTTGCATCGCCCTTCGCGCGCGCCTTCTTCGCCTGCCGCCGGTCGTACAGCGTCTTGGCCAGCATGCCGCCGCCAACCACGACGGCCCCGGTGGAGGATCGCGCTGCGACCTTGGAAAGGGCGAGTGCGGTCAGGGTCGATCCGAGACCCTGGTTCTCGGCCGCTGCCTCGGCGGTTTCCTTGCCATAGCGGTTGCGAAGCATCCGTTTGTCCACCGCCTTGCGCAGCAGGATGGAGCCCGTGCGCACAATGGCATTGGCCATGATAAGATTGCTGGCTGGATTGGGGGAAAGCCCTGTCACCGGCTCGCCGCGCGCGCGCGACTGGCCACGCGCCACCTTCTTGCGCAATTCCTCGCGGCGCCTGCTCATCGCTTGGTGACTCCCTGTGCTGCCCCGTGTGACCAGGCCCAGCGCAGGCCGGGCCTATTTCTTGCGGCCGAAATCGACCGTGACGACGTTCGAGCCGTCCTCGCTATTGCCAACGGCCGCGCCGCCCGCCTGTTCCGCACCGTCATTCTCGGCAGTGTCCGCGTGGGTGGGCGAATCGTCCACCTCCACCGGCTGGAACTGCAATCCGAAATCGACCGCAGGATCGACGAACGCGGTAATCGCGGAGAACGGCACCACCAGGTGCGAGGAAATCTTGTTGAAGCTCAGCCCCACCGAAAAGCCGACATCGGTGACGTTGAGATCCCAGAACTTGTTCTGCAACACGATGGTCATCTCGTCGGGAAACCGCTCGCGCAGATGGTTGGGAATCTCCACGCCGGGCACGCCGGTCTTGAAGGTGATGTAGAAGTGGTGATTGCCGGGCAGCGTGCCGCCGCTCGCCTCGATCTCTCCGAGAACGCTGCCGACCACGGCGCGCAGGGCTTCCTGCACGATCTGGTCGTAGGGGATCAGGCTGTCGGGCGCGTCGTCACTCATCACGAGGGGTTAGGTGGCGGGGAGCGTCCGCGCGGTCAAGCGCAGAATGCTTGCGCGAGCGCGTGGGGGGCGATAGCGCGCTGCCCCATGCGAACAGGTCTTATCGAGCGGGATACCGCAGAAACGCGCATCCGCGTGGCCGTCGATCTCGACGGTACGGGCACCTATGATGTCCACACCGGGATCGGCTTTCTCGATCACATGGTGGAGCAGTTTTCGCGCCATTCGCTGATCGACGTCGAAATGCGCGTCGATGGCGACCTGCATGTGGACCCGCATCACACCACCGAGGACAGCGCGATCGCGCTGGGCCAGGCGATTGCGGATGCGCTGGGCGACAAGGGCGGGATCGCCCGCTACGGCCAGGCCTTTTCGCCGATGGACGAGACGCTGGCGCGCGTTGCGCTCGACATTTCGGGGCGGCCTTACTGCGTGTGGCGCGCGGGGTTCAGCCAGACGAAGCTGGGCGAATGGGACACCGAACTGATCGAACACTGGTTCCAGTCGGTCTCGCAGACCGCCGGGATCACGCTGCACATCGAACTGCTGTACGGCAGCAACAACCACCATATCTGCGAGGCGATCTACAAGGGGTTCGCCCGCGCGATGCGGCAGGCGGTGGAGATCGACCCGCGCAAGGGCGGCGCGGTGCCGAGCACCAAGGGGCGGCTGGGTGGCTGATCGAGTCGCGCTGATCGATTACGGCGCCGGGAACCTGCATTCGGTCGAGAATGCGTTGCGCGCGGTCGGGGCGGATGTGTGCGTGACGGCCGATCCGGCCCTGGTGGCCGATGCGTCGCGCATCGTGTTGCCCGGCGTGGGGGCGTTCGGTGCGTGTCACGATGGTCTGGCGCGCCTGCGGGGCATGATCGAGATGCTGGAACGCCGCGTGCTGCGCGATGGCATTCCCTTCCTCGGCATCTGCGTCGGCATGCAACTGCTCGGCACGCGCGGGCTGGAACATGGCGAGACGCCCGGTCTCGCGTGGATCGGCGGCGAAGTGCGCGAACTGGATACGTCCGGTCATGTCAAGGTGCCGCACATGGGCTGGAACGATGTGATCCTGGCCGACGATGCGTCGGGCCTGATCCGTTCTGGCGAGGCGTATTTCCTGCACTCCTATGCGCTGGATGTGGCGGACGAGCGCGACGTTGCCGCGCGCACCGACCATGGCGGATCGGTGACCGCCGCGGTGGCGCGCGACAATATCCTGGGCGTGCAGTTCCATCCCGAGAAGAGCCAGGCCTATGGGCTGGCGCTGCTGGAGAGGTTTTTGCAATGGAAACCCTGAACCAATAACAGGATCCGCTCGCCCTGAGCCTGTCGAAGGGCTGTCTTTCTTGAAGAAAAGTGCAGGGCTTCGACAAGCTCAGCCCGAACGGAATTAAGGTGCCAGTGTCTTGATCATTTTCCCCGCCATCGACCTGAAAGCCGGCAACGTGGTCCGCCTCGCCGAGGGCGATATGGACCGCGCGACCATTTACGGCGACGACCCCGGCGAGCAGGCCGCGCGTTTCGCCATGGCGGGCGCGAGCTGGCTGCACGTCGTCGATCTCGACGGCGCCTTCGCGGGCGAGCCGGTCAATGCGCACGCCGTCGAGGCCATCCTGCGTCGCTTCCCCGGCAAGGTGCAGCTGGGCGGCGGCATCCGCACGCGCGAGGGCGCAGAGCGGTGGCTGGAACTGGGCGTGGCGCGGGTGGTGATCGGCACTGCGGCGCTGAAAGACCCCCAGCTGGTCAAGGCGCTGGCGAAGGACCACCCGGGCCGCGTGGTGGTCGCGGTCGATGCGCGCGACGGCATGGTCGCGACCGAAGGCTGGGCAAGCGTCTCCGACCTGGCCGTGGAGGAACTTGCGCGCCGGTTCGAGGATGCGGGCGTCGCCGCGCTGCTGTTCACCGATATCGGCCGCGACGGGCTGCTCAAGGGCTGCAATGTCGAGGCAACCCTGGCGCTGGCCAAGGCGCAATCGCTCCCGGTGATCGCCAGCGGCGGCGTGGCAGGGATCCAGGATATCCGCGCGCTCGCCCCGCACGCGGCTGACGGGATCGAAGGCGTGATTACCGGCCGCGCGCTCTACGACGGTCGGCTCGATCTGGCCGAGGCTTTGGCGGCCGCCGCGCGATGATCGTTCTCCAAGCCATCTGCGTGATCGCTGGTTTGTACGTGCTCTGGTATCTAATGACGCGTACCAGACGCGGCCATTTTGATCTCATTCACGGCTTGGCATTTGATCGCACCGATGCACCCAGGCGGTTCGTCGCGGTTCAGATATTTTATGGTGCGATAGCCCTGTTTCTCTTTGTGGCAGCATCCGGCTGACTCGGAGAGATGGAATGACCGTCCGCATCCCTCTTATCTCCTGCCTCGAAGTGGGCCACGCGCCGTGCGAAGGAGAGGACTTGTGATTTTTCCACTTCGTCATTGCGAGCGGATCGAAGCAATCCAGGGTCGCAAAGCGGCAATACTGGATTGCTGCGGGGCCTGCGCCCCTCGCAATGACGGGTCGGGCGGGGCGGCGGCCCTATGACCTTCATCCAAATTCTTTATGCGGGTCTAATCGTCCTTAGCGCGCTCCAGATTGTGCAAGCCCTGCGTAGCGGCAAAGTCGGTTATTTGCTTGGCACGCAGCGCCGGACGCGTGCGGACGATCCGCTCGCATTCTGGGGTGTGATCCTATTCTGGCTGGTCGTGATCGGCTATCTCGCATTTCGGATATCGACCCTGTGACCATCTCCGATATCGCAGTCATCGCCACGTTCGTCATGCTGGTCGTCGCCGCGATCGACGCGGTGCGTGGCAAGACGGCGCTTGGCAAATTCCGGCTGAGCAAGAAGGATGAAGACCCGACGCGCTTCTGGTTCGCCATCGTGCTTTATGTCAATATGGCGTTCGGACTGTTCTGGCTGGCTAGCGTGGCGGGAAGCACCGAACCGCAGGAAGCGCCCACCGAAGACCAGCGCCCCACTGTAACCATCAGGACGACCGACACATGACCGTCCGCATTCGCGTCATCCCCTGCCTCGACGTGGCCGAGGGCCGCGTGGTCAAGGGCGTCAACTTCGTCGATCTGCGCGATGCGGGCGACCCGGTGGAGCAGGCGCGCGCTTACGACGCCGCCGGGGCGGACGAGCTGTGTTTCCTCGATATCTCCGCCAGCCACGAAGGGCGGGCGACGCTGGCCGACATCGTGCGCCGTACTGCCGAGGTATGCTTCATGCCCCTGACGGTGGGCGGCGGGGTGCGCAGCGTGGAGGATGCGCGCGCGCTGCTGCTGGCCGGGGCAGACAAGGTCGCGATCA
This sequence comes from Erythrobacter sp., assembly GCA_009993635.1. GTDB lineage: Bacteria > Pseudomonadota > Alphaproteobacteria > Sphingomonadales > Sphingomonadaceae > Alteriqipengyuania. The sequence goes on from JAACTC010000010.1 coordinate 162,215, forward strand.
ACTCCGCCGCCGTGGCGCGGCCGGAACTGGTCGACGAGATCGCGCAGCGCATGGGCAGCCAGTGCGTCGTCGCGAGCGTGGATGCCAAATGGGTTGCCGATCCGCAGACCGGGGGAGGGCGCTATGAAATCTTCACTCATGGCGGCCGCCGGATAACCGGGATCGACGCGCTGGAACACGCGACGAAGCTCGCCACTCTTGGCGCGGGCGAACTGCTGGTCACCTCGATGGATCGCGATGGCACGCGAGATGGCTACGACCTCGACCTGACGCGCAGGATCGCGGATGCGGTGGATGTGCCCGTGGTCGCCAGCGGCGGGGTCGGCACGCTCGATCACATGGTCGAAGGGGTGACGAAAGGCCATGCCAGTGCGGTGCTGGCCGCCAGCATCTTCCATTTCGGCCAGCATTCGATCGCAGAGGCGCACGCGGCGCTGCGTGCGGCAGGGCTTCCTGCACGCAAGGCGGAACCCTACGCCGCCGAGACCGGTTGAGGCGTCACGAAAACAGCAAAGAGACCGCATCTATGGAAACCCTCGCCCGCCTCGAACAGGTGATCATCGAACGTCGCAGCTGCGACCCGGAAACCAGCTATGTGGCGCACCTGCGACAGCAGGGCCGCGAATGCATGGCGCAGAAACTGGGCGAGGAAGCCGTGGAAGCGGTGGTCGCCTCGCTCGCGGGCAGCGACGAGGAACTGGTGGGCGAGGCCGCCGATGTACTGTTCCACCTGATGGTGCTGCTCGCCGACCGGGATGTCGCGCTGGCCGATGTCCTCGCCGAACTCGATCGGCGCGAGGGTATTTCGGGGATCGAAGAAAAGGCCAGCCGCTAGAACCAAGATCAGAACCAGGGGGATAAGTATCATGCCGATTGACGCCACCCAGCCGTATGACGACGGGAACATCTTCGCCAAGATCCTGCGCGGCGAAATCCCCTCGACTAGGGTGTACGAAGACGAGTGGGCCATCGCATTCGAAGATATCAATCCGCAGGCGGAGATTCACACGTTGGTGGTGCCGAGGGGCAAGTACGTGAGCTGGGACGATTTCTCCGCCACGGCCCCGGACGAGGAGATTGCCGGCTTCGTGCGCGCCGTGGGCAAGGTGGCGCGGGCGAAGGGGCTGGTCGAGCCGGGCTATCGCCTGCTCGCCAATGTCGGCGCGGATGGCGGGCAGGAAGTCCCGCATCTGCACGTGCATCTGTTCGGCGGACAGAAGCTTGGCCGGATGATCGCCTGATCTGCGCCCCCCGTGATGCGCCCGGCGGGATAAAGTGCCCCGGTTGCGCGACGGACACTGCGATAGCGATTGCCGCGCAGACTCGCTTTCCGGTAAGGGCGCGCTCTCAATGACCGACGCATCCCGAACCGTACAGCCCGTGCCCCCCGGCGGTGTCTTCGATGGCACGACGCACCTCTATGCCGTGCGCGCCTATTACGAGGACACCGATCTTTCGGGCATCGTATACCACGCCAACTACCTGCGCTGGTTCGAACGCGCGCGATCCGATGTGCTGCGGATGCTGGGGATAGACCAGCGCGCGGCCATCGAAGAGGGCGCGACGGGCGGAGGCGGAGCCTATGCGGTGGCCGATGTGCAATTGCGGTACATTCGTCCCGCGCGGCTCGACGACACCATCGTCATTCATACAAGGTGCAGCGAATTGCGCGCAGCGAGTGTACGGATGGCGCAGGAGGCGAAGCGCGATGGGGAAACGATCTGTACCGCGCGGCTGCGCGTCGGTTTTGTCGGCCTCGATGGCCGCCCGCGCCGCCAGCCCGAGGCCTGGCGCGAAGCCTTCAAATCAATTCTCGATACCAGCTCTGATGGGGAGCCTGCCTGAATGATGCTTTTCGATATGCTTGCCGCCGTTTCGGGAGAAGCCGCTGCCGCGCCCACCCGGCTCGAACCGATCAAGCTGTTCATGGATGCCGATATCGTCGTCCAGGCGGTGATGGCGGGCCTGCTGCTGGCCTCGATCTGGAGCTGGATGATCATCTTTTCGGTGGCGCTCAAGATCGGCGGCGCGAAGAAGCGCGCGCGCCGGTTCGAACAGGACTTCTGGGCCTCGGAGAATTACGAGGAAACGCTGGACGCCTACCGAAACCAGGACGTCGCGCCGGCCCGCATCGCGTGGGCCGCGATTACCGAGTGGAAGAAATCGACCAAAGGCGGCGTGAAGGACGTGCGCGGTTCGCAGGGGCGCATCGCCGCGGTGATGGACAGCCATGTCGCCGAAGAAGCGGACCGGATGGCGAACCGGCTGACGTTCCTCGCCACGCTGGGTTCGGTCGCGCCGTTCGTGGGCCTGTTCGGCACCGTGTGGGGCATCATGAACAGCTTCTTCCAGATCGGCGCGCAGAACAATTCCTCGCTCGCGGTGGTTGCACCGGGCATTTCCGAGGCGCTGTTCGCCACCGCGATCGGGCTGTTCGCCGCGATTCCCGCGGTGATCGCCTACAACCGCTTCTCCGCCAGCGTGAACCGCTACGAAGCGATCCTGCAACGCTTTGCCGACCGGTTCAACGCCAACCTCGGCCGCGAGCTGGAGCGCGTCTGACATGGCGATGGGCGTGCTCAAGTCGAAGCGCGGGCGCAATTCCAGGCGCGCACCGATGGCGGAAATCAACGTCACCCCGTTGGTTGACGTCATGCTGGTGCTGTTGATCATCTTCATGGTCACCGCGCCGCTGCTGACCGCGGGCGTGCCGGTCGACCTGCCGGACAGCCGCGCCAATGCGCTGCCGCAGGACGAAGAACCGCTGAACGTCTCCATCGCCGCGGACGGCGCGATCTATCTTGGCGAGGATGCGGTCCCGCAAGGCCAGCTGGGGGCCGCGCTCGCAGCCGCCAGCGGAGGCGCCGCCTGTTCGCAGCGCGAGGTGGTGCTGCGCGCCGACCGTGCGCTCGATTACGGGCGCGTGATGGGCGTGATGGGCGAATTGAACCGCATGGGCTGCAATTCGATCTCGCTGGTCACCAACAGTTCAAGCGAATCGCTCTAGCGCGCAGGGTCGATGGACGCGAAATCGCATAATGGCCTCGATGCCTTTGCGCTGATCGTCGCGATCGCGCTGCATGCCGCGCTGATTGCGGCGCTGCTGCTGCAGGGGGCAACGCGCGATCCCATGCCGGAGCCGCAGCGGATCACGGTCAATTTTGCAGAAGAGGTCGGGATGACCTCCGCCGCGCCCGATCCGGTGCAGGAATCGCAGGCCTCCGTCGCGCCAGAGCTGGGCGATGCCGCCCCGCCGCCGATCGAATACGTGCCGCCGCCGCCGATCCCCCAGCCAACCAGCGCGCCTGCGCCCGAACCGCGCCCTGCGCCCCGCGCCACCAGCCGCCCGCAGCCCCGGCCGACCGCGCGCGCATCCAGCCGCCCCGAGCCGCGCCCGACCAGCCGCGCCACATCATCGTCCGCGCCGCGCCCCCAGCCGACGCGCGAGGCGCGCCGCTCCGGCGGCAGCCGCATTGGAGAGGATTTCCTGCCGGGGCAGGGCGATTCGACCACCACCAGCGAAACGCGCACCCCGGCAGCGACGTTTGGGGCGAGCGAGCGCGCGGCGCTTTCCGCCGCCATAACGCGCCAGCTTCGCCCGCACTGGTCCGCCCCGACCGGGGCGGATGCGGAAAAGCTGGTGTCGGTCGTGTCCTGGCGGCTCAATCAGGATGGAAGCCTGCGCGGGCGTCCGACGTGTCGTAACATTCCCGGAAGTATAACCGACTCCAACCGACCCCAGGCGGATTTGCACTGCGAACGTGCTATCCGTGCGGTGCAGCTGGCTGCACCTTTCAATCTACCCGAGCAGTTCTACGCACAGTGGGACGATCTCGAATGGCAGTTCGACAGAAGGCTTTAACCGATGAAGACGACATTTATCGCAGTGGCGTTGGCGCTCTTTGTGACCCAGCCGGTGGCTGCCCAGAATCAAAATCCCAATCAGGATCTGGGCGAAGCAATGGGCCAGGCGGGTCCGGTTGAAGATATCGCGATCGAAGGCAGCGATACGGCGGAAACCGACGGCCCCCTGCGCGGCACCGTGACCGACGAAAGCGCGCTCGACAACCTGCAGCTCGCCATTCCCGCCTTCGCGGCGGAGCGCGACGTTGCCACCGCCGCCAATGCGCGCGGCACGGCGGCGCTGGGTGCGGAACTGGCGCGCGTCGTCTTCGCCGATCTGCAGAACAACGGCCTGTTCGATCCGACCGGCCCCGATGCACTGCCCAAACCGACCTATCCGCAGATCACCGATCCGGTGTGGGGCATGTGGTCGATGCGCGGCGCGGAAATGCTGGTACAGGGCTATGTCCGCCCGCGCGGCGACGGCAAGCTGGTGGTCGGCTGCTATCTTTACGATGTCGCGCTGCAGGATGAACTGGTCCGCTCGGGCTGGGTCGTGCCGCCATCGGACTGGCGCCGCGCGGCGCACAAATGCGCCGACCTCATCTATTCGCGCCTGACCGGGGAAAGCCCGTTCTTCGACAGCCGCATCGCCTATATCGCGGAAACCGGCCCGAAGGATAACCGGACGAAGCGGCTCGCGATCATGGACAGCGACGGGGCCAACCACCGCTTCATTACCACCGGGCGGGCCACCGCGCTCACCCCGCGATACTCGCCCGATTACCGGCGGCTGATGTACCTGAGCTATGTCGACGGCAATCCGCGCATCTACATCTACGATATCGGCACCGGCCAGCAGACGCTGGTAACGCAGAGCAGCAACCCGACCTTTGCCCCGCGCTGGAGCCCGGATGGCCGCTACATCCTCTATTCGATGGCGGTGAACGGCAATACGGACATCTATCGCGTCTCGGCCAATGGCGGGCAGAGCGAGCGGCTGACCAACGCGCCGGGCATCGACGTCGGCGGATCCTATTCGCCCGATGGCACGCGCATCGTGTTCGAAAGCGACCGTTCGGGCGAACAGCAACTCTACATGATGAATGCCGACGGATCGAACCAGCGGCGCATCAGCTTCTTCGGCGGCCGCGCGGCGACGCCCGAATGGAGCCCGCGTGGCGACCAGATCGCGTTCACCTACATCCCTGGCGATTTCAACGTCGCGGTGATGAGCGCGAATGGCGGCGGCTTCCGCAAGCTGAGCGATGGCTGGCAGGACGAGGCGCCGACCTGGGCGCCCAACGGCCGCGTGCTGCAGTTCTTCCGGACCGAACGCAACACGGGCCGCACGGCGATCTACCAGGTCGATCTGACCGGGGAGAACCTGCGCCGCCTGCCGACCCCGGTGGATGCATCCGACCCTGCCTGGGGACCGATCCTGCCGTGAGACGTTAACGGATCAATGCTTGATTTCGTTGGGTCGCGCCGACGAACCTTTGGGGACTGTGTGAGGAGAGACCTATGAACACGCGTATTGCAGCAGCCATCGTCCTTTCGGCGACCATTTCGCTCGCCGCCTGTAAATCGGGAGCGCCCGACGAACTGCCGCCCGAACCGGGCGTAAGCCAGCCAGACACCGGCTATAATGACGGCTACAACAATGCCGGCGGCGTCGGTACGCAGGATCACTTCGTGAATGCCGTCAACGGCCAGAACGTGATTTATTTCGACACCGATCGCTACAATATCGACACCGCGGATGCGGCGGCGCTGCAGCAGCAGGCGCAGTATCTTGCGCAGTACCCGAACATCACCGTCACGATCGAAGGCCATGCCGACGAACGCGGCACGCGCGAATACAACCTTGCGCTGGGTGAACGCCGGGCCAACGCGGCCAAGAACTACCTCGTCAGCATCGGCGTTGCGGCCAACCGCATCCGCACGGTGAGCTATGGCGAGGAACGCCCGGTCGCAACTGCGTCTACCCCCGCGGCATGGGCGCAGAACCGCCGTGCGGTGACCGTCGTCATCAACTAGGGCGCGTCGTCTTTCACATCCGGGGCGGGCGGTCTGGCACGATCGCTCGCCCCTTTTTCATTGCGCGTCCGGCCAGCTGGGCGTGCCAGAGCTTGCGGGTGCGCCGTGAGTGCGTAGATTGGACCTATGGCGAAACCACGCAGATCGAACGACTGGGGCTTTCCCCGCTGGCGCGGCTACGAGGAAAGCCGCGAGGCGGCGACCGTGCGCCTGTGCGATCGGCACGGGTGCGACGAACGCGGCGATTGCCCTGCGCCCAAATCGCCCAACAACCCGGACCGCTGGTATTTCTGCCAGAAGCACGCAGCGGAATATAATTCCAAGTGGGACTATTTCGAAGGCCTCGAAAAGGCCGAGGCGGCGGAACGCGCGCGCACCGAACAGCGCGACAATGCAGGCTATGCCGAAGCATCGCACTATAGCTGGGGCGGATCGGGCGACGGAACGCGCTCGGCCGACGAAATGCGCGCGCTCGATGTGCTGGAACTGGAAGCCGATGCCGATTTCGCCACGATCAAGCGCGCATGGCGCGAGAAGGCGAAGACGGTGCATCCCGATGTGAAGCCGGGCGACAAGGAAGCCGCAGCCGAGTTCCAGAAGTTGCAGCTTGCCTATGAAGTGCTCAAGTCCGCCGAAGCGCGGCGCGAGTGGATGGGGTAATGCCGCGTGTCGGCCCCAACCGGGGCGGCGCCTTCGAAAAATGGTCGGTACGGTTGCTGTTGCCTGCGCTGATCGCGGGGTTGCTTTTCGCCATGCTGGCGGGATTTCGCGATCGGCCGCTGGTCGATTGGCGTGCATGGTTCGATGGGCCCGAGCGCGGCGACTGGCGTGCGCTGACGCTCAATGGCGAAGACGTGTTCGACCGCAGATTCCTGGTCACGATTGCCGATGGCGAGATCGTTGCCGGGCGGGACGGTTGCAACTTCTGGGCTTTCGCCGGTGTCGACGAACGCACCGGAGAGCGGATGTATACGAGCACGCTTGCAGGCTGTGTCGATACACCTGCGATGGCGGTCTATCGGGTTCTCACGCACGGCGACCCGCAGATGGCGATGCCGCGCGATGACCGGCTGGTGCTCACGTCGGGCTCATGCCGCGGCGAATTCCGCCGCTGGACGCGCGACGATGACGATGCCGAACGTGCAAGCGAAGAAGCCGAGATGGCCAGGCAGCGCGAGATCGAGGAACGCCGCGCGCGCATGCAGCCGGCCCCGGCGACGGTCCCCCCGCGTACGCCGCTATCCCAGCCAGTGAGGCCGCCGCCGCCACAGGTGCCGCCACCGCCTCCACCACCGCTGGAGCGGGTCTCGCCCAGTTGCTAGCCCGGCGGAGCGCGGCACGAACGCCACGGTCGCTAGGACAATCGCCGACCTTCACAAAAAGGTAACGCGCGCGACGCGGGTTGGTCACGCATTGCTCCTAACGCCCCTTCGCAATCGCAGCATAAGGGTCTTAACATGCGTTCGTCTTCCATCTCCGTTCTCCGTCTCGCCTTGCTCGGCACCGCGGCGCTTCTTCCGGCGAGCGCCTTCGCGCAGGCGGCGATCGAACCTGCCGACGAGGCTCCCGGTGAAGAACAGGCCACCGAAGCCACCGGCAATATGATCGTCGTCACCGCGCAGAAGATCGAGCAGCGCGCGCTCGACGTGCCGATCACGATCAGTGCCCTGAGCGGCGACCAGATCGCCGATCTGGGCGTGACCGATCTGGACGAACTGTCGAACTACATCCCCGGCCTCAATATCCAGGAACAGAGCGCCAACAACCCCGGCATCGTGATCCGCGGCATCACGTCGGATAGCGGCTCCGCCCAGCAGGGCCCGCGCGTGACCTTGTATTACAACGGCGTCGACATCTCGCGCTCGCGCGGTTCGTACCAGGCGATCTACGATATGGAGCGTGTCGAGGTCATCAAGGGGCCGCAGGCGACCCTGTTCGGGACCGCCAGCGCGGTCGGCGCGATCAGCCTCGTCTCCGCCAAGCCGCAGCCCGGGGCCTCTGCCGCAGTGACCGGAGGTTATGGCAATTTCGATGCCACCTTGCTGTCCGGCTACGCCAATCTCGGCTCGGATGTGATCGCCGGGCGCATTGCCTTCGAATGGCGCACGCGCGATGGCTATGTCGAAAATCTGGCGACCAGTCAGGAAAAGGATCTGTACGCGCAGGATCAGCTGGGCGTGCGCGGATCGCTGCGGTTCACGCCCAGCCCCTTCGTAACGGTCGATCTGATCGGCACCTACGACCAGCAGCGCAACGGCGGCACGCCCTTCATCTCCGGCACCTTCCCTGCGTTCGCGGGTGCGCCGGGCGGCCCGGCCAATGCGTTCGAGCCAGCAAACCTGGCCGGTTCGCCGTATTCGGCAGCGGCGCTGGGCGACGACCAGCTCGGCCTCAACCGCGAAGTCTACGACATCAACCTGACCGCGCAGATCGAGCTGACCGACTCGCTCGCCTTCACGACGGTCAACGGTTACCGCGAGTTCGACAGCGCCGAGGTGTTCGATGCCGATGGCTCGGCCGCGCCGTTCCTCGAATTCGCCGAAATCGCCAAGGGGCATCAGTTCAGCCATGAAGGCCGCTTTAGCTATGCCGACCCCAGCTGGCGCGCATCCTTCGGCTGGAACGTCTTTGCCGAAAAGGGCCGCCAGACCGTGCCGTTCTCGACCGAGGAAGGCATCTTCCTGCAGTGCCTGAGTTCGCTGTTCGGTGCCCCGCTGATCCCCGGCATCCCCTGCGTCGCGCCCGATGGCAGCGTGCCGGCCAGCGTGGTGACCGGGCTTGCCACGGCAGGTGCGGCGACCGCCATTCCCTACAGCTCCGTGTTCGAGAACCGGGGCACCAACACCAGCTATTCGATGTTCGCCGATGTGACCTACATCCCGACCCCCAGCATCGAACTGACCGCAGGCGCGCGGGTGCTGATCGAGGACCGCAAATCCGGCTTCAACGCGACCGTGCCCAATTCGGCGCTCAGCGGCGCGCCGCTGATTCCCGGCCAGGTCGGGACCGGTGGGCAGACGCTCACGGCGGAAGACAGCTTCACCTCCGTCCTGCCGCGTTTCAACGTCCTTTATCGCGTTACGCCCGATGTGAACGTGTTCGCCACCGTGTCGAAGGGGCGCCGGTCACCGGTTGTGCCGGTCAACGCAGGCGGCGCGCAGCCCCTCATCCCCGAGGAAACCGTGTGGAACTACGAGGGCGGGCTGAAGCTCGGCGCGGGGGCGATTTCCGGCTCGCTCGGGGTCTATTATCAGGTGTACGATAATTTCCAGGTGACGATCCAGGATCCTAACGGCCCGGCGGGTACCTTCGTCACCGCCAGCGTCGGTTCGGCATCGAACCTTGGCGTCGAGGCCGAAATCGCGGTTCAAGCGACCGACTGGCTGCGCGTGTTCGGCAATGTCGGCTACATCAGCGGCGGGATCGACGACGAGCCGGGCAATGGCCAATTCGCGGGCGATCGGTTCCGCCTGCAGCCCGAATGGCAGGCCGCAGGTGGCTTCACGATCGACTACCCGCTGGGCAATGGTGCCCGCCTGTTCGCCACCCCCAGCGTGACGCATCGCAGCCGCATCTTCTTCGAAGTGCCGAACGATCCGCTGATTGCGCAGGGGCCGGTCACGCTGGTCAATGCGCGCGCAGGCGTTTCCTTCGCCGATGATCGCTTCGAGATCGCGGGCTTCATCCGCAACGCCTTCGACGAAGACTACCTGCTCGACGCGGGCAACACCGGCGGCAGCTTCACGGTGCCGACATTCATCCCCGCAGAACCGCGCCTGTTCGGGGTGGAACTGACCGCACGCTTCGGTAACTGACGTAAAAGAAATGGGCGGGGGCTAAAGCGCCTCCGCCCATTCATTTTTGCATCGCTTCGGGCCGGGTCGGCCCCGTTCGGTCAGACCGCGTCGAGCGCCTGTTCGAAGTCCGCGATCAGATCGTCCGGATCTTCGATGCCGATGCTGATCCGCACCAGTGCGTCCGTGATGCCCAGTTCCTGGCGGCGACCATGCGCGACCGAGAGGTGCGTCATGCTGGCCGGGTGGCTGGCGAGCGTTTCGGTACCGCCGAGGCTCACGGCAAGCTTCGCGACCTTCAGCGCATCGAGGAAGCGGAAGCATTCCTCTTCGCCGCCCTTGAGGAACAGCGAGAAGGTGGAGCCTGCGCCCAGGCAGTGGCGGTCGTAGATGTCCTGCTGGCGATCATCCTCGATCATGCCGAGGTAGCCGAGGCCATCGACCTTGGGGTGCTTCTTAAGGAATTCGCAAACCTTCGCCGCATTCTCGCCCGCGCGCTGCATCCGCAGCTCCACCGTTTCGAGGCTGCGCAGCAGCATCCACGCGGTGTTGGGATCGGCGATGCCGCCCATCGTGTTGCGGATCATCCGGACGGGGTTCATCCACTTCTTGTCGCCAGCAATGCTGCCCGCGACGAGGTCCGAATGGCCGCCGACATATTTGGTGAGCGAATAGCACACGATGTCCGCGCCGTGTTCCAGCGGGCGCTGCCACAGGGGGCCGAGGAAGGTGTTGTCGATCGCGATCGGGCAATCCCAGTCGAGCGCGGCATCGCGCGCTTCGCGCACCATCTCGATATCGACCAGCGCGTTGGTCGGGTTGCCGGGGCTTTCGAGGTAGATCATCGAAACCTTGCCGCCGTTCTCGCTCGCCATGTCCTTCGCCTTAGCGAGCACATCGTCGAACTGTTCGCGCGTCGCGCCGGCGGGGAAGTCGATATATTTCACGCCGAACTTGGCGAGGATCTTGGCAACGAAACCTTCGGACGCGGCGTAGAGCGGGCCGGAATGGACGATTACGTCGCCCGCGCTGCAATAGGCCATCATCATCACGCAGATGGCGGTCATCCCGCTGGAGAAGCACAGCGAATCTTCCGCGCCGTCCCAGATCGCCAGACGATCTTCGAGGATCTCCTGGTTCGGCCCGTTGAAGCGCGAATAGACGAGGCCTTCGGCGCCGCCTTCGCGCAGGCCGGTAATGCCTTCGAAGTGGCGCTTGCCCGCAGCCGCGCTTTCGAAGGCGAAGGTGCTGGTGAGGAAGATGGGGGCCTTGAGCGACCCTTCGGATAGCGCCGGGTCGTAGCCGTGGCCCATCATCAGGGTCGACGGCTTCATCTTGCGCCCGTCGATCTTGGTGACTTCGGGCTTGGGCTTGCGGCGGGGGGTGGGGGTTTCGACTGCGTCGACGGCGTCGGTCATGGGGAACGGCCTCCTCAAGAAATGTGCCCCCAGGAAGGCGGGGGCTCAGGTTCGAGGCAGGCCCGAGGCGGCCCGTTCCTAACCTCCGCAGGAACGCATCTCCACTGGCTGCCGGTTGTCGAACGCGCACCTACCGCCGAGAGTTTCCGCGATCAACCTGTGAGGCGTGCACGCGATGCGTTTGCCCGCACGCCTGCGCCAATCCGCGCGATGCCCGCGTTCAGCGCCGATGCAGCGCGCCTGTGCCATATAGGGTTACATGAAAAAGCGCGTCCTTCTCCTCAGCCCCCTTGCCCTCGCGCTCGCGATGGGTGGGCTCGTGACATTGCCGGAGACGCCGCTGGCAGCGCAGACCGAGCAGTCGGTGTGGCACATCGGCCCGATCATGCGCGGCAAGAACTATTCCTACCGCATGCCCGCCACCATGCAGCCGACGCGCGAAGGGGCGAGCTTCGATTTCCCCTATCCCACCCCGCGCGATGGACACGTGCACTATGTCACCACGCCGACCGGGTCGCTCGCCGATGCAAAACGGATCGTCATGCGTTACCGGATCGATGCGGAGCCGGGCGTAAGGTTCATTCCCGAGGAAGAGCCTGAGCGCACCGCGACGATGTCGCTCTATTTCCAGCGGGCGGGCGACAGCTGGACGATGCGCACCCCGCGCCATCGCTGGTATGCCCCCGCGGACAAGGTCGTGCCGTTGACGCCCGGCACCCACACGGTGTCGATCGATCTCGACGAAAACTGGCTTGCGATGAACTATCAGAACGCCTGGGACATTCCGCAGGACTACCAGACCGCACTGGCGCGCGCGAACAGCATCGGCTTCGTTTTCGGTTCGTCCGTGCTGCGCGGCCACGGGGTCTATGCCACCGGGCCGGCTCGCTTCACGCTGCTGGATTTCCGCGTGGAGTGACGCGCCGCAGGCGGGCGCGCTATTTCACATTGAAATTGCGCACGCTCCAGCGCAGGCTTTCGGGCGAGGCGCCGGGTACGTCGTCGACCCGGCTCAGCACGACATCGCCTGCCAGCTCTTTGCCGCTGGAACCAGTGATGGTGATGGGCGCAGTATAATAGATCGTGCCGGCGGCACCCTCCATCAGACCGGTCTGCGAAGACACGGTAATCTTCCCGAAGTCATCGAAGCGGGCGGCAAACGCACTCTCATTGGTGCTGTCATGTGCCTGCCCGCGCATCAGGTCGTAGGCCTGCCCGAACTGCTTCAATTCGATCGCGCGAGCGAACGACAGCAGCACGTTGCGTGCGCCCTTTTCCCCCTTTTCGGCTTCCGGCGTCAGATCCGCAGGCGACAAGTCGGGCGCGTCACCCTGCGCCTGCGTGCCCACGGCATCGGCTTCGCCCGTTTCCCGCGCTTGCGGCGCGGGCGTCTGGTCGGAGGTGGGTGCGGCTTGCGGTGCCGCATCGTCCTGTGCCGTGCCGCAACCGGTCAGGGTTGCGGCGGCAAGGGCAAGGCTGGCGAGGGCAGGCAAACGCATCGGATAGCGACCTATTTGGGAGCGAGCACCATCAGCATCTGCCGCCCTTCGAGGCGCGGGAATGCTTCGACCTTGGCGATTTCTTCGACATCGTCGCGCACGCGGTTCAGCAGGTCCATGCCCAGCTGCTGGTGCGCCATTTCACGGCCACGGAAGCGCAAGGTGCACTTCACCTTGTCGCCGTTTTCGATGAACTTGACGACATTGCGCATCTTCACGTCGTAATCGTGCGTGTCGATGTTCGGACGCATTTTGACTTCCTTGATGTCCTGCGTCTTCTGCGTCTTGCGCGCGAGGTTCGCCTTCTTCTGCGCTTCGTAGCGGTGCTTGCCGACGTCGAGGAACTTGCACACGGGCGGGTCCGCGTTGGGCGATACCTCGACGAGGTTCAAGCCGACTTCCGCGGCGCGTTCGATCGCGTCACGCGTGTTGAGGACACCGATGTTCTCCCCGGTCTCGTCGATAACGCGGACCTTGGGGGACTGGATAAAATTGTCGTAGCGCGGGCCGCTCTTGATCGGCGGCTGAAGGGAACGACGGGGGGGACGTGCTATGGGATGCTCTCCTGCAATGGTGATATTCGAGCGCCTTATTTAGGGCTTTTTGTGCCGATGCGAAAGGGGCTGTGCGCGCAAGACGCAGAATTGCCGCCGTCCGGGGCGATTAAGCCGCGTGCGGCTGCGCCTGCCAAAGCGGAAACCGCACCAGCCGGTCGCGCACGGCGCACGCCGCCTCGATCGTCTCGGCAGGCATCAGGCTGGCGCGAATCGATGCGTGTGCGGCATCCATTCCGCCGGTCAGCGTGCCGAACGCGGGCAGCACCATGCGCGGCGGGCCGTCCCGCCGCCGCGCGATCACCGCGCAGGCACGGCGTACCCGGCGTCCGCGAAGGGTCACATCCAGCTTGGGGTGCCAGTGGCCTGAAAGCTCTGCCCGGGCCTCCCCCGGCTGCGCTTCGTGGCGGCAGACGATGCCGCCGATTTCCAGCTCCTCGTGCAGGGTGCCGCCGCATTGGGCCGCCGCGTGATCCGCGTCCGCCGGGCCATCGTGATTGCCGGTGATCCACACCCATTCGACCCTGCGGGTGAGCGCCCGCAGCATGTCGCACGCCACTTCTTCCAGCCGCGCGCCGCCTTCTGCATCGTGGAAATTGTCGCCCAGCGTCACCACCCGGCGCGCGCCGGTCTGCTCGACTGCTTCGGCCACACGGGCCAGGGTCTCGCGGCTGTCGTAGGGTGGCAGCGGCTGGCCGTATTGCGCGAAAAAGCTCGCCTTTTCGAGGTGCAGGTCGGCCACCAGCAGCGTACGTTCGGCAGGCCAGTAGACCGAGCGGTCGCTGCGCAGCAGCAGCTGGGTATTGCCGAACGAAAGGGGAACCATCGGCTCCACTTGCCCTAGCGCATTTGCGTTGGCAAGAGGTTGCCCCCTGCAACGACGAGAGCACTCCGTGGCCGACTGGACCCAGCAGACGCAGCAAGCCCGCGAATGGTTCGAATCCTTGCGGGATTCGATCTGCGCCGAATTCGAAGCGATCGAGCGCGAAGCCGATTCCGACGCCGCGTTCGCCTATACACCGTGGAACCGCGAGGAAGAGGGCAATGAAAGCCCGGGCGGCGGTGTGCAGGGCCTGATGAAGGGCAAGGTGTTCGAAAAGGTCGGCGTCAACGTATCGACCGTGCAGGGCACCTTCGCGCCAGAATTCGCCAAGACGATCAACGGCGCGGAGGAAGACCCGCGGTTCAGCGCCACGGGCATCAGCCTGGTCGCGCACATGGCCAATCCGCATGTGCCCGCAGTGCACATGAACACCCGTTTCCTCGTGACCGGCAAGGCATGGTTCGGGGGCGGGGCGGACCTCAATCCGCCGATCCCCTACGAAGAGGATACCGAGGAATTCCACGCCGCCTTCCGCGCTGCGTGCGCCAAGCACAACCCGACCTATTACGAACGTTTCCGCAAGTGGGCGGACGACTATTTCTACATCCCCCATCGCGGGGTGCATCGCGGCGTTGGCGGGATCTTCTACGATCACCTGGAATGCGCGGACGAGCAGGGCTTTGCCCGCAATCTCGATTTCACCAGGGACGTCGGCAAGACCTTCCTAGAGACCTACCCCAAACTGGTCCGCCGCCGGATGAACGCCGACTGGACCGAGGAGGACAAGCGTACCCAGCTGGAATGGCGCGGGCGCTATGCCGAGTTTAACCTCGTCTACGACCGCGGCACGCTGTTCGGCCTGAAGACCGGCGGCAATGTCGATGCGATCCTGATGAGCCTGCCGCCGGAAGCCGTGTGGAGCTAGCGGCGACGAACCGCAGTCCCCCAGCCGCTCAAGGCACCGGATCGATACCGATGTTGATCTTCAGGTTGACCTCGTAACGCCTGCCGAACAGCCGGAACCGGAACAGCGTGATCGTGATGCCGATCCTGCCGATCAGGTCGTCGCCGAAGAAATCGCCAAGCCGTTCCCTGTCGATCATCTCCGCAAGCTGGGACGCGGCGAGATCGACTTCCTCCTTGTCGACGTCGAACCCGCATCGCACGGTGCCATCGGCGATCGCCTTGGCGAGTGCCTCCTGCCGGCGTTTGGCGGACATCCTGGCGACCTGCGCCACATCGCGCGCATCGAGCTCGGCGATGGCGACGCCTTCCGAGCCGGGGCTATCGGAACCGGTGCGGCCCGGCGATACGGTGATTTCGTTCAGGATGCGAATATGCGGCTGGCCTGCATCGGTGCAGGTCGTGCCGTCGGGACGTTCGATGATACTGGCCATGTGTGGTCTCCCCTCGTTGCGCCTCGGTGGGCGGTGGAGGGGAGAGCCTGCGCGTCAGCCACGCTGCGGCAAAGCCGCGTTCGGTCCGATACGGATCATTCGGCGGGCGCGTAGACCCGCACCCAGTCGACCAGCATCGAAACGTCACCCTCCTTGATCCGGTCGACCGTGGATTGCGGCATTCCGTTATACGGTTTTTCGATCCCGTTGGTCTTGAACGGGTACGCGCCGCCCAGCGCGAAGTTGAGGATCAGGTACTTGGGATTGTCGAACCGCCACTCGCCGTAGTTCTCCACCATCGGGCGCGTGACGCGGTACAGCGTGTGGCCGTCGATCTGGAACAGGATCTCGTCCTTTTTCCATTCGACCGCGTAGACGTGCCAATCGGTCACGTCCTCGCCGTCTTCGAAAAAGTACTTGTTCACCAGCGGCGTCTCGCCGGAATAGCCGGGGCCGTGCAGCGCGACGCCGATCCAGTCTTTCTCGCCGACATATTCCATGATGTCGATCTCCCCGGTGTCGGGCCACTGGCCGTTGCCGAGCAGCCACCAGGCCGGCCACACGCCTTCGGCATCGGGCAGCTTGATGCGGGCCTCGGCGCGGCCGTAGGTGAAGTCGTACTGCCCCTTGGTCTCGACCCTGCCGGACAGGAAATCGGCCCGCCGTTCGGGATGCGGGTCGACGCCGGGGGCGTAGACCGGCTTCAGCATCAGTGCGCCGCCATCCGCACCGTCGGCATCCTCCACGATGCTCAGCACCTCGGGCGCGTCGACATAGGCCTGCTGTTCGTTGTTGACCCAGAAATCGGTGCCGATCACGATCCACTTGTCGTTATCCAGCTGTTCGCCATCGAACTCGTCCGCCCAGATGAGCGTGCGGCCATCCATATCCTGCGCTGCAAGAGGCGCGGCGACGAGCATGGCGGTGGCCATTGCGGCGATCGAAAGCGTGCGGATCATTGTCTCTCTCCCGGTATTGTTAACGTTCCCATCGCACGTTTTGCAGGCCTTTTCCAGCCCTTCGGGCAGGGCACCGCGGCGCGGCCACCGGTGGCTGCCCTTGCGCTGGGCACTAGCGGGCGGGCATAGGGCACGCATTGTCGTGCGGCGAGTTGAGTCGGACGAGACAGACAGTTCTTCCGGAGATTGCGATGTATCGAGCAGCCCTGCTTGCCCCCCTGGCCCTGATCGCGTCCGCCTGCACCACGATGGACGGTGGCGAGGTCGAGATGGCCGAGAGTACGCCGATGGTCTCCCCCATCCTGACCACGCCCGACGCGGTCGACGACCAGACCTATGCCCGTCCGCAGGTGGCCCGGGTGACGCATGTGGCGCTCGATCTCGATCTGGATTTCGACGCCAGGATGATCGGGGGCACGGCAGTCTTGTCCGTGCTGGCGCAGGACAATGCCGGGCAGATCGTTCTCGATAGCAATGCCCTCCAAATCGATCGCGTAACCGATGGGGACGGTAACTCGCTAAGCTTCGCAATGGGCGATGCGGAACCGGGCAAGGGCGCCCCCCTGACCATCCAGCTGAATGGCGCGCGCACAATCCGGATCGACTATCGCAGCGCACCCGATGCCACCGCACTGCAATGGCTTTCGCCCGAACAGACGGCCGGGGGCGAGTATCCCTTTCTGTTCAGCCAAGGCCAGGCGATCCTCAACCGCACGTGGATACCCACGCAGGACAGCCCCGGCATCCGCCAGACCTGGGAAGCGCGGATCACCGCACCCAAGCCGCTGGATGTCGTGATGAGCGGCGTGGCCCAGGGCGAGCCGGAAGATCTGGGCAATGGCCGCCGCGCATTCCGCTTCGTGATGGACAAGCCGGTACCGCCCTACCTGATCGCGATTGCGGCAGGCGATATCGATTTCCGCGCCACCGGCCCGCGCACGGGCGTGTGGGCCGAACCCGCAACGCTCGACCGGGCGTATAACGAGGTGGCGGATACCGAGCAGCTCGTGGAAGCCGCCGAAGGGCTTTACGGCGAGTATCGCTGGGGCCGTTACGATATGATCGTGCTACCGCCTGCCTTCCCTTACGGGGGCATGGAAAACCCGGTGATGACCTTCCTCACCCCCACCTTTATCGCAGGCGACCGGTCGAACAACGGGCTGGTCGCGCACGAGCTGGCGCATAGCTGGTCGGGCAACCTCGTCACCAATGCGGTGTGGGGCGACGGCTGGCTGAACGAAGGCGTGACCTCCTATTTCGAAAACCGCATCGTAGAGGAAGTTTACGGCAAGAGCCGCGCCGAACAGGAGGCCGCGCTCGCTTATGCCAACATCATCGAAACGCTGGAGGACGTCGGCTACGACGCGCCCGGCACGGCGCTGCATAATGACGGCTCGGGCGAGCTCATCGGCAGCGCCATCGCCTACGACAAGGGGCATTTCTTCCTGCGCACGATCGAGCGCGCAGTGGGCCGCGAACGGTTCGATGCGTGGCTGCGCCAGTGGTTCGACAACCACGCATTCCAGCCCGCCACCAGCCGGCTGATCCTGGAGGACATGCAGGCCAATCTCGCCCGCTCTCCGGCCGAGGCAAAGCAGCTCAAGCTGCGCGAATGGATCTTCGAACCCGGCCTGCCGAGCAACGTCGCCAAGCCCGATCCCCGGGCCTTCGCAACGGTCGATACCGCCGTGCAGGCCTACGCTGCGAACGGCACCATCCCGACCGGCTGGGACGACTGGACCGCGGCGGAGCAGATGCGCTTCCTCGACAATATTCCGAAGCAGCGCACCGCCGCACAGCTCGCCGCGTTGGACGACGCGCTGGGCTTGTCGGAGACGGGGAACAACGAAGTGCTGTTCCTGTGGCTCGAACTGGCGCTGGCCAATCGCTATGACCCGGCGGTGCCGCAGGCGGAAATGTTCCTGTCGGAAATCGGCCGCGCCAAGTTCGTCCGCCCGCTATACGGCGTGCTGATGGAACAGGGCGATTGGGGCCAGCCGATCGCCAGGCGCATCTACGCCGAAACGCGTGATGGCTATCACGCCGTCACCCGCGCCGGAGTGGACCGGTTGATGGGGATCGAAGACTAAAAGCACCTGCCATCCGAATTTATCGCGTTGCAATATACCCCGCTGCAACGCACATCTGAATGGCGATGCTGAGACAGTACGAACTGGTTGAACGGGTAAAGGCCTACGATCCCGACGCGGACGAGGCGATGCTCAACCACGCGTATGTCTACACCGTGCAGAAGCACGGTACGCAGAAGCGTGCGAGCGGCGATCCCTATTTCAGCCACCCGGTGGAAGTGGCCGGGTTGATGACCGACCTGAAGCTGGATCAGGAAACCATCGCCACCGCGCTGCTGCACGATACGGTGGAAGATACGCTCGCCACGATCGACGATATCAGGGCCAATTTCGGCCCCGAGATCGCGCGGCTGGTGGATGGCGTCACCAAGCTTTCCAAGATCGAGCAGATGCCGGAGGATGAGCGCGCGGCGGAAAACCTGCGCAAGTTCCTGCTGGCGATGAGCGAGGATATCCGCGTGCTGCTGGTGAAGCTGGGCGACCGGCTGCACAACATGCGCACGCTCCACTTCATCAAGAATGAGGACAAGCGCCGCCGCATCGCGCGCGAGACGATCGACATCTATGCCCCGCTGGCAGAGCGGATCGGGATGTACGAATACATGCGCGAGATGCAGGCGCTCGCCTTCGAACATCTCGAACCCGATGCGTTCGAGACGATTTCGGGGCGGCTGGCACAGATCCGTGAGCATGAGGGCGCGCAGGTCGATGCCATCGCGCTGGCGATCAAGCAGGCGCTGGCCGAAGCCGGGCTGAAGGTGGAAGTGAAGGGGCGCGAGAAGCAGCCCTATTCGATCTGGCGCAAGATGGCCGAACGCCATGTCAGCTTCGATCAGGTGACCGACATCTTCGCCTTTCGCGTGCTGTGCGAGGCGCCAGAGGATTGCTACGCCGCGCTGGGCACGCTGCACACCACGTGGCAGTTCATCCCGGGGCGCTTCAAGGACTATATCTCCACGCCGAAGAACAATGGCTACCGCTCGCTCCACACCGCGCTGATCTACGAAGGGTCGATGCGGGTAGAGGTGCAGATCCGCACGCACGAAATGCACCGGACCAATCATTTCGGGCTCGCCGCGCACTGGGCCTACAAGCAACACGACAAGCCCGACGGGCAGGTGGCATGGCTGCGCGACCTGATCGAGATAGTCGATGCCAGCCACGATCCCGAGGAGCTGCTCGAAAACACGCGGCTGGCGATCTACCAGGATCGCATCTTCGCCTTCTCGCCCAAGGGCGCGCTGTTCCAGCTGCCCAAGGGGGCGACGCCGGTCGATTTCGCCTTCGCCGTCCACACCGATCTGGGCGCGCAGACCATCGGCGCGAAGATCAACGGGCGGCACATGCCGCTGCGCACGCCGCTGGCCAATGGCGATGTGGTGGAAATCGTGAAGGGCAGCGATGCCGAGCCGCAGCTGTCCTGGCTGGGCTTCGTCGTCACCGGCAAGGCGCGCGCCGCGATCCGCCGGGCGGTCCGCAACAAGGAACGCGAGGAAGTCGCCGAACTGGGCGCGAAGCTGTACGATCAGATCGCGGCGCAAACGCCCGCAAAGGTCGGCAAGAAGGCGCTGCGCGAGGCGCTCAAGCGGCTCGACATGGAGGAAGAGGAAGATCTGATGTACGCCATCGGCGCGGCACAGATCACCGATCAGGAGGTGATGGAGGCACTGGTGCCGGGCAGCACCGCCGAATTCGCCGACGAGAACGACTGGTCGCAAAAGCGCAAGCAGCCGATCTCTATCCGCGGCTTGAAGCCGGGCAATGCCTATACGCTGGCCGATTGCTGCCATCCGGTTCCGGGCGACCGGATCGTGGGGCTGCGCCGCAAGGGGGAAAGCGTGGACGTGCACAGCATCCAGTGCCTCAGCCTGGCCAACGGGATAGACAGCGACTGGATCGATCTGGACTGGGGCAACCGGTCGGGCGTTGCCACCGGCCGGTTGCTGGTCACCCTGTACGACAGGCGCGGGACTATTGCCGAGATGGCCAATATCGTCGCGCGTAATCACGCCGACGTGCGCAGTCTCGACAAGGTGCGGATCGAAGACCCCTTCGCGACCTACGAGATCGATATCGAAGTGCAGGATCTGGCGCATCTCACCCGCATCCTCAGCGCGCTGCGCGCCAGCGACGCGGTGGCGCAGGCGGAGCGGATATGACGCGAGAGACCAGTTCGGGCCTGCTGGCCTACGATCACGTGCAGCTTGCCATCCCGCGCGGCGGCGAGGATCGGATGCGTGCCTTCTTCGTCGACCTGATTGGCATGCGCGAAGTGCCCAAACCCGACACGCTGTCGCCCGAAGGATGCTGGTTCGAGGCAGGCAAGGTGTCGCTCCACATCGGGATCGATCCCGATTTCCGCCCTGCGACCAGGGCGCATCCGGCGTTTCTTGTAAGCGACCTTGAAGATTTGCGCGCGCGGCTGGAGGCGGCGGAGGTGGCCTGCCACGAGGATGACCCGGTGCCGGGTTACCGCCGGTTCTTCACCGCAGACCCGTTCGGCAACCGGCTTGAATTCATGCAGCGGGTTGGCATGGGTAGCTAGAGAGACAGCTAAAGCGGATCGATCGTCACCTCGACCGGATCGCCTTCGGCCAGGTTTTCGCTCCGCATCACCTTTTTGCCGATCAGCAGCACCCACTCGCTACGCTTGTTTTGCGGGAAGACCGATGTCGTCCAGTCCGTCTCCCCAACGCGCGCGGTCACTTTTACCGAGCCGAACCCGCGCCCTTTGCCAAATTCGAGCCGGTGCATGGCTTCGTGCGCCTGAAGCGCCTCCGCCTCTTCGCCGGTAATCGTGATGAGGTGGTACGTTCCACGCTCACCTTGCCAGCGGCGAAGCGGGACGGTCAGCTTGATGCCCTGCGTCACTCGGCCACACTGCGGATCGGCACCGGGATATTGCAGATATCCGCGCCGCCAGCCGATGCCACGAAGAATGGATCGCGGCGGTTGGCCCGCGCATCGGCGTATTGCGCGAAGCTGTCGCTATCGGTGGAGAGATATTCGAGATGCGGACGCTCGCCCTCGGGCAGGTCGGCGGCAATGCGGACCGAGAGGATGGGTACGCGCTTCGCCGGGTCCGCGTAGTAGCTGGCAGGCCCCTTGCCGCGCGGCAGGCTGGACAGGTGTTCGATCCCCTCGACAACGCGGCCAACGACCGCAAGATTGCGGTCGAGATGGCGCGGCGCGTGGCCGATCACCGCGTAGAGCTGCGATCCGTCGCCAGTATCGGGTGGATTCCCGCGCCCGACGCCAACCATGCCGTAGCAATGGACGGGCCACTGCCGCGCAATGTGCATCTGCTGGATACCGGCAATCGGCCACCCGTCGCGGAAGGTGCCGTAGTCCGCATAGGGATCGGTCAACATCGGTGCGGGCCAATCGCCTATGACCTGAGGTTCCCTAGTCGCGCGCAGGGTCGACGAGGTAAGCCAGTTGGGCGACCCTGCCGTATATTCCGCCTCGCTCATCACTTTCAGCCCCTCGGGCACCGGCTTCTCCGCGATTCCCATGCCGGGGTCGGGCTGGCCCCACTGGGCGACGTAATTGTCCTGCACCCGCAGGATCGCCATCCCGTCCCAGTAATGGTCGCGCGCGAGCGTGCGGATATTGTCGACCCAGCCCTGGCTGAAGGGCGCGCCGATCAGCTGGATCAACACCTTGCGCGGGTTGCCCTCGGCATCGGGGGCGAGCGTCATCACCAGCAGGTTTTCGGGCGCGATCGTCACCCAGTCGCCCGCAGGCGCCGCGTCGACGATCTCGCCCGGCGACCGCGCCGCGTCCTGCGCGATGCCCGGCGCGGCGAGCGCCAGCGCGGCGAGGGCCAATGCTCCTTCGCGCAGCATCATTCGCCCTCCACTTCGCGCACGGGGTAGGTCAGCGCACAGATATCGAAGTCGCTCGGCGGGTCGGCGTAGAACGGGCTGGGCTGCACCAACGCCCCCATCCACTGCACGAAGGTGTCGCTGTCGGTCTTAAGCACCTTGTAGCGCGGACGCGCCTCGGGGGCGAGATCGCTCGCCAACCGCGCCCTCTGAATCGTCAGCGGGTCCTGCCCCTCGGCATAGAAGCCCATCTCGCCCGTGCCCGGCGGCTGGGTGCGCAGCAGGTCGAGCCCTTCGACCACGCGGCCGACCACCGCGAGGTTGCGGTCGAGCCGACGCGGCGCGTGGCCGATAATGGTGTAGAGCGTGTCGCCGTGTCCGGTCGCCGGATCGACATCGCGCGCCACGCCGACCATCCCGGGGCAGTGCAGCGGCCAGTCTTCGGTGCCGTCGGTCGCGATCGGCCAGCCGCTCTTGAACATCGCCACCGGCGCGTAGACATCGCAGAACGCATTATCGAGCACGCGGTCTTCGCAGGGGTTTTCAAGCGATACCGGCGCGGGCAGGGCGTGGGTGAAGTCGTCCCGGCCAACCTCCTCCAGCCCTTCCATCGGCGCACGATCCTCGTCCGGGTCGCCCCACTGCGCGACAAAGCCGGGCGCGATGCGATAGACCGAGGAATTTGTGTCCCACCAACCGCCTTGCGCCAGCTTGCGCATGTTGCGGACCCATTTCTGGCTCCACGGCGCGTCCATCAGCTGGATCACGATCCGCCGCTCGCTGCCGTCGGGCGCTGTGGAGAGCTGGAACACCAGCAGATCGTCGGGCGAAATTACTTGCCACGCCTCGGCAGGCGCCGCGCCGAGCACCTCGCTGGGGCTGGGCGGCGGCGTCTCCGCCTCCTGCGCAAAAGCTGCGGTGCCAAGTGCGATTGCGGCGAAAAGCGTGATGGCGTTTTTCATGCGCAAGGGTCTGCCACCAAACCGCGCCATCTCAAACCCCGCACGCACGGCACGAGTGGATTCTCAATCCTCGCGGTCCGCCAAGTCCTCCAGCGTGTGCATGTCCTCGTCCGACAGGCCGAAGTGATGGCCGATCTCGTGGATGACGACATGGCGCACCAGATGCTCCAGCGTTTCGTCACCCCTCTCCGCCCATTCGTCCAGAATCGGGCGGCGGAACAGGCGGATGCGCGTGGGGAGCGTGCCCGACATCTCGATGCTGCGCTCGGTCAGCGCGTGGCCTTCGTACACGCCGGTCAGCTCGAACGGATTTTCCAGCCCGAGCTCGCGCAGGGTTTCCTCGTCGGCGAAATCTTCCACCGCGAACACCACATCGCCCAGCTGCGCACGGAACCCTTCCGGCAGCGCGGCAATCGCACTGCGGCCAAGGGCCTCCATCTCTTCCAGCGTCATCGGAGTGCCGAAGTGTCTCATGGGAATCGCTTAGCGGAGCAACGCCGCCTTGCGAAGCGGCCGTAACGCGGCTAGGTGGCCAGCCTTCCCGAACGGGCGATGCGGAGCGGTGGCCGAGTGGTCGAAGGCGCACGCCTGGAAAGTGTGTATACGGTAACCCCGTATCGAGGGTTCGAATCCCTCCCGCTCCGCCACTCTGGAACATAAGTGCGAACGCCGTTCGCCGCCGTTCCTACGCCATTTGCTGAAGCCAGGACCCTCAGGAGCTCGTTGCGCGAGCCCATGATCCGAACCTCGCGCTCGGCGACCTCGACCCGTTGGGCCAGCGCCCGCAGATGATCCCGCCGAAATCCGCCGTCCTTTCCACGCATCCGGCGGCGGGCGACGGCCGCAAAGCGGGCGATTTGCTCGGGCGTGACCGCCTGGCCCGCGCTTTCGATCGCAGCACGTGCGCGTTCCGCGTCGATGCGCGCCTGATCGCGCGTCGCCTTCAGTTCCTCGATCCGCGTCCTGAGCGACGGATCGTCGAGATCAGCGACGCCGCTCTCAATGGCGTCGTAAAGCCGCTTCAGTCGCGCCTCTGCGGCCACAGCACGGTTGACCAATTCCGCCGCGTGCGCGCGCCGACGTTCGTCCCGCTCCTCGCGCCGGTCGAGATGGATTGAAAGCAGGTCGCGCAGCCGCTCGGGCTCGAGGAGCCGCTTTTCCAGATGCTCGGCCACCAGATGGTCGAGCCGGTCCATCTGGACCGTGCGGCCCTTGCAGCCAGTCTTTCCCTGCCGCGCGGCGGTCGAGCAGGTGTAGTAGCGATAGTGCTTGGCCTTG
>JAACTC010000006.1 GCA_009993635.1 Erythrobacter sp.
TGTGGTGGCTGGGTTTCGATACCGATCATCCGGGCGACCTCGTTCCGGGCGGTCGATATGGCGGAGGTCGCAAGGGTGACGTCTATCGCGATCAGTCGTTCGTCTATTCGAACTGCATCGAACTGGCGCGGAAGCTGAAATCGTTGATCGAGGACGGTCAGGCCGGAGATACTCCGACACGCGAGCCGCTTGGCCTTCCCGCTCCCACCGAACGCCACGGTGAATGATGGTCAGCTCGTTTCACCCTTTCGGTGCCGGCAAGCAACGCTACGGCGATGATCGGCATCCCGATCTGCCATGGGGATACTGGATGGTTTCGAGCGGATCGGTGCCGGGAGAACCACCCCTGGTCGATGAGGACGGCCGGGAATGGGGATCGGTGCGCGAAGCATTCTGGATCGATCGCCTCGGACTGCCTTCCATCCATTCTGGTTGGATGAGCGGAATCATGGAATTCATGGCGAGCTACCTCGCTATTGCCGACGGTCGCTTCGTCGCGCCGGAAGAGCGGGTCCGTGACATCTTCCTAGGTGATGGTCACCTCGACCAGTTCTTCAGGGCCTATCTGCTGGCTGCGGGGCTGGTGAACGACACGGACGGACGGCCGACGCCTGAGGGGCGCTCTGTTCTGCTGATGCTGATTGCCACGCGCGCGAGCGAAGATGCTGTGGAAGATGTCGGTCTCGACTGGATAATCGCGAACCGGACGGTCGCGGGTCAACCCGAACGCATGGCTGCCGCCGAGCAGGTTGAAAGGCAGGAGCGCATCGCTGCCCGCATGGCGCATCGCTTCGCGACCGACACGATCGGCAACGATCCGGCCGTGAAATTGATCGGACTGCGCATCACCCGCGAAATTCCCGTCCGCAGCACACTGTGGACCATGACCTGGCCTGACGGCGACCGTCTCGCGCGCGACCGGTTCTACCTCTGGCTCCTCGAGCGCATCGACCGCTGGGATGCTTGGAGCGAGATGGTGACGAAGGACGGCGCTCGCGCCCTTACCGAGCATTTTATGAAGCTCGCGTTCTGCGATCGCTCCACGGTTGGCGAGGTAGGCCCGATCGGACCGCGCGCATGAAGCAGCGCGAGCCTCTATCCGACCTCGTCGACCCGATATTCGATGGCCATTCACAAAGGACCCCGGATGTTGAAATCGTGATCAATGGCAGACGGATAGCGATCGATGGTGGGGCTCTGGACGCTGCGACAGTAGCCACGCTAGTGAGCCACAGAACTGACAGCGTGGTGATATCCCTTCGTTGCGGTCTCGCGAGGCATTTTGATCCTGTCCACCCAATCATTCTCGATCGGGAGACAGCGATGATTTTCCGCAGCTTCCCTGAAGGAGCTCTGTTTCCATTGCTGGTTTCGGGCACGCGATGGGACTGGGGTGCTCCATCAATCAGCGTGGGAGAAGTTCGCGCTATCGGGGGGCTCGAGCGACAAGACGTTCTCGTGTCGGGCGATCCTGAGAGGATCCTGGCCGATGATGAGGTGATCGATCTGGCGACGTTCCTCGTCCCGGTGTTGAATGTCCGCTCGGGAGCATCGCAAGGCGGGGAGCACGGTGAGGCCGATGCCGGACGGTGGCGCCGGCCGGAAAGCGAACAAACGGTGACGCGCACTGACGCGTCGGCCAAAGCTCGGAACGATCGAGCGGACTGATGTCAGTCATTTGCACCTTGGCTTCCCGTGTCGATCGGCGCGGTGGACTGTCCTCTCAACCGTTCAGCGTTGAATCGGTCGATGGCGTCGTTCACGACCAGCCGCGCTTCCTCGATGGTCACCAGCGCGTGGACCGCCGGGTCGAAGCGGTCCTTGGCACCGCTGCGGCTGTGACTCTTGCGCGAGAGCAGTCGGAGGTCGACGAGTTTCGTCCCGATCATTCGCCTGATGGGTCCTCCGAAATGGAGGCGCGTGCCCCAGCGCACCTTCGCGATGAGACCGCGCTGGCCGACCCTTTCGACGAGTGTCCGCCAGCCCTTACCATTGGTAGCGGAGAAGAGAAGCCTGGGCTTGATTGCTGTCCCGCTGGATTGGCTGCTTCGCTTCCCAGCATCATCCAGAGCCGCCATGACGAGATCCGGATGGGGCAGGCCTTCGGATATGCATGCTCCGGCGACGGATGCGCTGAAAAGGTCGAGCGCCAGAGTTACGGTGGCGCGTCGCGGTGCTTTGGGATGGTCGAGGAACAGATCGATCGCGGAGTGGTCGACCACCAGAACCTCGCCGTAGGCGGTAGCGGTGTCCGCGGTTTCCTGCGCATGACGTCCGGTGTTGAGGCTGATCGTTCCCCTCTCCACGCTTTCGAATCCGCCGCGGCTGTCGACATGATCCCTGATGGTGCTCGATGCGGGCATGGCTGGCCCGCCATCCGGCCACCGGGCAACGACTTCGCCGGAAATCCCGACCGTGCCACGCACGCCATCTGCCACTGCCTCTTCGATCAGGCTGTGCAGGGTCCGTTCGGTTTCGGGATCGAGCCGCGGCTGACCAAGATAGGTCGAGCGCGCGTAGGGGACGAGCGCCCAGATGTCGGGGCCTGCGGGACCTTCCCACTTGGGAAGCAGCTTGTAGAGCGAACTCAGGGACATGCCTGCTTTGTCGGCCGCGATTTGCGCGCGATCCATATTTTCCGGCCCTTCCCGGTATTCGAGCAGAGCCTCGTGCCGTCGCAGAGCGCGTTCGCGCCGTCCGGCAGGAAGCTTCAGCCAACGGGGATCTCTCGCGATGTCATCCATGTTGGTCATTCCGCCGCAGCTTATCATGCGATCGCGAATGTCACGCAAGACCGGGTGGCTTACTGTCACCGGTCCCCGTTTCGCAATTATAGATCCCAGTCCCGGCATACCGATTTTCCTTGTAAACACTATCCATCCCGTGCATCCGTCCGTTGGAATAACCATCCATTCGGGAGAGTTTTCGTGCGATTCGCAGTGGGATATCGTCAGGTTGGGAACCGGCTACGGCCTGCCGCTGCGTGCATTGCTCGGTGTCTTCCGATCGGTCGCGCGCACGCTCACGGCATGCATCCCCCGTATGCGTTCGAGCGCACAGACGTCAGATCGTCGTCATCAGCCGACACTGAGTGGGCGCGCCATCGCGGTCGAGCGGCAACGCGGCTGAGCGCTACGGAGATGCAGCGTGCGTAACCCTAAACGCAGTCCCTATGCTTTCTTCGAGGATCGTCGCCTGCGATGGATCAAGGAAGGTCGCGGGCAGGGATCGGGCGCGGAATACCGACCCTGGCTCGAGGTCAGGAACGTCAAGTCATCCGGCCGCAAGAGTCGGATGCGCGGCATACTGCACGATCGGGTTATGCACCTTATGTCAGACCTGGAGCGCAACGCCGTTCTCTATTTCGAGCGCCAGCCGCAGGTCACAGACATTCGTGAACAGTTTCCGCTGGATCGGGACATCACTCGCAGGATTGCGCGCGCGATGGGCGTCTCACATCCTAGGGATCCGTGGACGGGCGAGGATATCGTAATGACCTCTGATGTCGTGGTCGATTTCCGTATCGCGAGCGGCAAGACAATCTCCCGGGTCTTCTCCGTCAAACAGTCCGAAGACCTCCTCAAGCACCGCACGCTCGTGAAGCAGGAGATCGAGCGGAGATACTGGACCCGGTTCGGCCACACATGGAAGCCGCTACTGGACTGCACCTTGCGACGGACGCAGTATTTCAATGCGCTGATGTGGGCGCGGGAATGGTTCTACCTGCCCATCGACGCCGGCGCGCCTCTGGCCGTTTGGACGCGACGCTGCGAGCTTGTCGAGGCAGCGCTCGTTTCCGGCAAGCATGCGACATTGCGCGACCTCGTCGTTTGTCTCGAGCAAGAGGGCGGTTTCGGATCGGGCGACGTTCTCTCGACGGTCCGCCACCTCATCGCCCGGCAGCGGATCGCCTACGATTTCAAACTCGGCGAACCATCTCTCGACATGGTGTCGAGCGCGTTCTCAGCGTGCGCTCTCAATGTGGGAGTGGCGGCATGATCTTGCGACCCGAAGACATGTTCGGTCCAGCTGCCGATCCTTATGATCCGCTCGTCAACGGCTCTGGGATGGACCGCGAGATCGTCGTGTGGTTGGACGAGGATCACGATGTCGTGGCCCTCATGTCTGCCCGGAACGATGGCTGGCCTCGGCTCGAACGGCTGAGCGCGGTCGTCGCGCGAATCGAGCGCGACGGAATGATCCTTGAGCCCGCTGAGCGGCTTTCTCCGTCCTGGCTGACCCGCAAGGTCGGCGATGAGGAACGCGAGAAGCGCGATGCGAGAATGGAAGTCATTCGACCGCTGATCGAGGCCCGCCCGGCGATCTTCGATCCACTGGAGAGGGGCAGGCTGATCGCGGGGGCGATGCGGCGGACCGGTCGGGCACGGAACAGCATCAAGAAATGGCTTCTGCGCTATTATGCCAATGGTCGGTGCGCCAACGCACTACTCGATCGCTATGAAGGATGCGGTCATCGGCGCCCCGGAACCACGAGAGAGGACTGGAGAAAGCTAGGTCGACCCTCGCAAGGGTTGGAAGGATTCCCCGAGAACGTCACACCGGCACTGGCGAGAGAGTTCGCGGCGGCAACTGATCGCGAGGTGAAGTTCGTCGGCGAGGCTTTCAGGATTTCGGGCGCATACGACCGCTGGAAGAACGAGTCCTGTCACGTGCAGGTCGAGGTCGATGGCGTCCGGACGACCCGACTCCATGAACGATATGACACGAAAACCCCGGCCACCTACGCCCAGTTCCTCTATTGGTATCGGAACGATGGCAGGCACGAGAAGACCAGTCGGAAGGTGCTCGGAACGCCGATCTACGAGAAAGACAATCGCGCCATTCGCAGCACGTCCACCAACGAGACGTGGGGTCCGGGAGCGCGGTTCCAGATCGACGCGACGGTTGTGAACTTCGGCGTGACTTCGAGAACCAACAAGAATGTCCTGCTGGGACGTCCTTATCTTTATTTCGTGCGGGACGTCTGGTCACGCATGATCGTCGGCTACTATCTGGGATTGCAGGCGCCATCGCAGATCACTGCCGCTCTGGCACTTCTGAATGCCTTCACGCCGAAGGACGCGCTGCTGAAGGCGTTCGGCTTCGATCCGGAGGTGGACCGCTGGCCGTCAAAGCATGTCTGTGCTTCCCTGTTGCATGATGGCGGAGAGCTCACGGGGCACTGGGGAGATTGGCTGGTAGGCAGGTTGGCGATCACATTCGAGCAGACCAGCGGCGAGCGTGGAGACCTGAAGGGTGCGGTCGAGTCACTCTTTCAGTGGGCGGATGTCGAGTGGTCGCGCACCACGAAGGGTCGGATCTCTCCCCCACGATACAGGTCGAAGGCCAAGCGCAACGCGGACCTCGCAGCCGTGGCGGCCGGGCAGCTTGATTCGATATGGGAGTTCGAGCGCAAGGTCATCCAGTTCATTCTGGACTTCAACAATGATCATGTTCTGACGGGATATGATGCTGACCCCGACATGCTGGCGGCTGGCGTCGCACGGGTTCCCGCTGATATGTTCGAATGGGGAATAGCCAATCGCGGCGCTCCGAAGAGATGGGATTCGGAACAGGTCCAGTTCCACATGATGCCGCGCGAACGGGCTCGGGTATATCCCGATGGCATCCATTTCGAGGGAAGGGTATTCACCACGCGGGAACTCGAGCCGTTGCAGGCCGAAGCCAACCGTTCGGGAAGAACGCTGCCAGTTGAGATCTCCTATGATCTGAGCGGACAGCGTGTCCTCTGGCACACCGATGTTCCATCGGGATTCGTCACCTGCGAACTGGCGGACCGCGACCGAGCATTCCGTGGGCTTCGTTTCGAGGACGGTAAAGCGCTCGAGGAAGCGCGTAGACAAGGGGAACATGTCCGGCGCGTCGAGGAAGATCGTAAACGAGCCCAAAAGGCATATGAGGCGAGGCGCGAACGTGAAGCGCGCTCATCGGTGCCGGCGACCGATACTAGGACGGTCACCCAGATAAGGGCCGACAATGCCGCAGCCAGACGCTCTGAGCGACAGGCTGAGCGCGAGACCGCATTCTGCGATCATGCGTCCAAAGCGCGCGATGCTCGATCCGAGGGGGCGACCATCCACCAACTCCCCGTTACTCCTCGACCGAGCTATTCGGTCCCAGACCTGGACGAGATCGACGATGCCTGACGATGATCCTGACCTGCTGACCCTGCCGGAATATGCGGAGAATGCCTTCATCAACCGGCTTCCACCGATACGCAGTCTCGCGGAGATCCAGCGCAGCTTCGATTGCCCGCCGATCCATACCGAGCTGGACAGGCGCAGGGGTTCCGAAGCGAGGATGCACGCCTGTCTCAGATTGCTGCATTATTCGCAGCCGACCGTCCAGTCGAGGGACGTGGGCCTGAAGATCGACATGATCATGCGTCAGGGATACGTGGGGCGCAATCCGGGCAGTTCGGATTGGTTGCGGTTCGCCCATGCCTGTGCGGTGGAAGAAGAACGCGAAGCGAAGAAGGATAAGGAAAAGGTCGGTCGACGCGATCCATCGAGCGATGGTGTGCTGGAGCAGTTGTCGCCCACTAAGGACACCTCCATGTCGTTCATGATGGTCGGACCGCCGGGAACCGGGAAGACGCATTCCTGCACAACGAGCCTGTCCTATTATCCGCAGGTCATCTTTCACACCGAACCGGTCCAGGTCGCGCAGATTACCTGGCTCCGTATCGAGTGCCCCCCGGACGGTTCGTTGGTTTCACTCTGCCGATTCTTCTTCGCGGCGGTCGACACGGCTCTTCGGCACGCCGGCTTCGAATCCGATCTTCACAAACGTTATCGGACCAAGCCCCTTGCCGTTCTCCTCACCGGAATGGCCCGCGTCGCCAACCTCCATGCGATCGGACTTCTGGTCATTGACGAGGTTCAACATGTTGGCGTGAACCGTAAGGATGGCAATTCCCTGCTCAACTTCCTCGTGACGCTGCGCAACTCGATCGGGATTTCGATGCTCATGATCGGGACGATGACGGCGCTTCCGATAATCCAGCGCACTTTCCGCGATGCGCGTCGCGGGGACGGTTTCGGTTCGGTCGTATTCGAACGCATGCCGGGTGCTGACTCAAGTCCGCCTCCGGGATCTGCTATTGCGGTCGCGGACGATGAGCATGGTGCGCCTGCTCCGATCTATGGCCCTGCGTTCGAAGGCTTCGTGAAGCGCATGTGGCGATGGCAGTATACGAACACCCCCACCGAACTCTCGGTCGGGGTTCTGAACGCTCTCTACAGCGAGACGCAGGGCGTCACTGATCTCGTCGTAAAGCTCTTCATCCTCTGTCAGATGCGCTTGATGATGATCACATCGGCCCGGCCGGACACCCAGGAGATTATCACGGCCAAACTCATCCATGAGGTCGCCGCGAGCAGCTTCAACACCGTCAAGCCGTTCATCGACGCGCTCCGCAACAACGATGCCAAGGCGTTGGCGAAGTTCGAGGACCTGATGGGCTCGGGCGACTGGTTCATGAAGCAGGTCCAGGGACTGGGTTTTGCCGAGCAGGAGCCTCTTCACGACGTGGATCACGGTGCCCTGCATCTTCCGCCTATGATAACCGAGGACGGCATCGATGTGACGGTAGTGGACCAGTTCCTCGAAGGTTTGGGCATCGCCGTGAAGGAGCGCGAGATGATCGTGGCGCGGCATCGCCGGTTGATTGAGAATGGGGATCTGGCGGGCCTGGTATCAGCCGTGCAGAAGGACCGGTCGGCCTTGTCGGCGACGGATCGGTTGCGCAAGGGCAAGCCGAAAGAGAAACCGCCCTCTGGCGAGGACGATCTAAGGGCGCGACTCAAGGACGTCACGGAAACCTCCGCAATAGCCGGTGCGATTAGCGCCGTGTCCTTGGAGGAATCATTGGAATGAGGGGGTTTGCCTTCTTTCCACCCTTATTGCCGGGAGAACTTCTCTATAGCGCCCTCGCCCGTCACGGTGTCCTTCAGGGTCTGACGAGTCCGAAGGGACTGATGAAGGAGTTGTATGGCCGGGCGAACATGATTGCGACCAGCGATCTGCCGAACAATCTGTCGACCTTGTTGGAGAGGCTGCCGACCCTGCAAAACGCAGCGCGCGATCTGATGGAAGGTCACTCGCTCTACGGTTACTACACCGCGTTCCAATCGCTGGAACTGCGGAAGATGGCTTTCGAGGCAATGCTTGAGGGCGAAGGAAGCGTTCACTTCCTGCTAGGGGCTTCGGTGTTCCGCACCGGCCGTCCGGCCAATCTCCAGTTCTGTCCGGATTGCGCCATTCAACAGGAACACGATAACGGGTTTCGCTATTGGCGCGTCAACCATCAATTACCCGGAATGCTCGTGTGCGACCGTCATGATCGCCGGCTTCGGCGCAGCGCGGTCAAGCTGCAGGCTAGCAACCGGCATGCCTACATTGCCGCGTCTCGGCAGGTCTGCCCGGACGAGAGCGAACCGGTGACGGAGAGATTGCGAGGACGAAGCAGGGCACTCGCGACCGAACTCGCTCACAGATGTGCTGATCTGACTGCACGGGAGCGGCCAGCTTCGAGCTTTCAGGAACTGCGGGATGGATACCGCGAGCGTCTTCGTGACCTGGGCCTGGTTCGGGGACGCCATAAGGTCCGCCAGAGAGAACTGCATTTGCTTTTCGTGGACCATTTCGGTGAACTCTTGGATCGCATGCCTGGCACGAAACCTGTCGCGCGGTGCGAGACATGGCTGAACTCGATCGTGCGCTCTGCTGGTGGAGCGCATTCTCCCCTTCATCACATCTTGTTGGAAACCTTTCTCGACGCGATGGAAGATCTGCCGGACGAGCGTAGGGCCATACGGATTGACGCCATTCAATCGCTTGCGGACGAGGTATCAGAACCGGAAACCAGCGGCAGCAATATGGATTGGCATGCCATTGATCGGGAGTATTCGATCGCGCTGCGCAAGCGCGCCTATCGAATGGAACGACTCTCGCCTCCGGTCCGGGTGACCGCCGCCTCGTTGGAGAAGCAACTCAACGGGAGAGACTGGCTGGCGAAGCGGATTAAGAAGCTGCCGATATCCGCGCGTGCCATGAGCGAGATCGTGGAAAGCGTAGGTGAGTTCCGTGCACGTCGGATGAGATGGCATGTTCGGAACTGTCTCGATCGCGCGCAGGATGATCCTTGGATCGTAATGAGGGGCGCTGGCCTTCCCCCTCGATATATCACGCGGGTGAGAGAAGAGTTCGTTCTCCATGCTCGTGTGCGCCCCCGACTAGCCCGGGCGATCTGACACTCCACCGCCGACCTTACTAGACTTTTCTGTGTGAAGGCAGCTTATCTTGGCTCTTCACTAGAGCAGCTTCGAATTTTTCCCTGAGTGTCAGAACCTAATTCGATGACTGGGCTGGAAAGTGTCATAACCAAATTACATATGTCAGAACCAAATTTGATGTGTCAGGACCGTTTTAGATATAACTACCGGTAAAGCCCTGAGCACGCGCGACTATTCCACCGTCACCGATTTGGCGAGATTGCGCGGCTGGTCCACATCCGTGCCTTTCACCAGCGCGACATGGTAGGCGAGAAGCTGCACCGGCACGGCATAGACCAGCGGTGCGATCAGCGGATGGACGCGCGGCATTTCGATCGTGGCGAGGCACCCCTCGCCCGCTTCCTCCAGCCCTTCGCGGTCCGAAATCAGCACGATCTTGCCACCGCGCGCGCGCACTTCCTGCATGTTGGAGACGGTCTTTTCGAACAGCGGCCCGGACGGCGCGATCACGATCACCGGCACGTGTTCGTCGATCAGCGCGATGGGTCCGTGCTTCATCTCTCCGCTGGCATAGCCTTCGGCGTGGATGTAGCTGATTTCCTTCAGCTTCAGCGCGCCTTCCAGCGCCATCGGATAGTCCGGCCCGCGCCCCAGATACAGCACGTCGCGCGCAGGGGCGATCAGCGGAGCCATCGCTGCGATGTCGTCGTCATGGTCGAGCGCGGCGTTGAGGCACCCGGGTGCTTCCAGCAGGTGGCGCACCACTTCCTCTTCCTCCGCCCGGTCCATCCCGCCCTTCACCACCGCAAGCTTGGCGGCCAGCGCGGCGAGCACTGCCAGCTGGCAGGTGAACGCCTTGGTGGAGGCGACACCGATTTCCGGCCCTGCGTGGATCGGCAGCAGCAGATCCGCCTCTCGCGCCATCGTGCTGGTGGGCACGTTGACGATTGCGGCGATGGTCTGCCCCTGCGCCTTGCAATAGCGCAGCGCAGCCAGCGTATCGGCGGTTTCGCCGCTCTGTGAAATGAACAGCGCAAGGCCGCCCTTGGGCAGCGGCGGCTCGCGGTAACGGAACTCGCTCGCCACATCGATATCGACCGGGACGCGGGCGAACTCTTCGATCCAGTATTTGCCGACCATGCCCGCGTAATACGAGGTGCCGCATGCGACGATGGTCATGCGTTCGATGCTGGAAAGGTCGAAATCCATCTGCGGCAGCGCGACCGTCTGGTCCGCCTGGCGCACGTAGCTCGCCAGCGTCTGCGCAACCACGGTGGGCTGTTCGAAGATCTCTTTCTGCATGAAATGGCGGTAATTGCCGCGCTCGACCGCCGCGGCGCTCGCGCCCGAGGCGACGATTTCACGCTCTACCGCATTGCCTTGTGCATCGAACACCTGCGCGCCCTCGCGGGTCACGACCGTCCAGTCGCCCTCTTCCAGATAGGAAATGCGCTGCGTCAGCGGGGCGAGCGCCAGCGCATCGGAGCCGACGAACATCTCGCCATCGCCATACCCCACGACCAGCGGCGAACCGAGCCGGGCGCCGATGATCTTTTCGGGGTGCTCCGGAAACAGGATAGCCAGCGCAAAGGCACCGCGCAGGCGCGGCAGAACGGTCTGCACCGCTTCTTCGGGCGATGCGCCGCGTTCGACCTCGCGGCTGACCAGCAGGGCGACCACTTCGCTGTCGGTTTCGCTTTCGACCGCGTAGCCATCGGCGATCAGCTCGTCGCGCAGCGGGCGGAAATTCTCGATAATGCCATTGTGCACCAGCGCGGCGGCCTTGCCCGCGTGCGGGTGGGCATTGGCCGCGGTCGGCGCGCCATGCGTGGCCCAGCGGGTGTGCGCGATGCCGATGGTGCCGGGTGCAGGTTCGCTCTCCAGCACCTCTACCAGATTGGCGAGCTTGCCCTGCGCGCGGCGACGGATCATCTTCCCGTCGTCCAGCGTGCAGACGCCCGCGCTGTCATACCCGCGGTATTCCATCCGTTTCAGCCCGTCGACCAACCGATCGACGACGCTTTCACCACTGACGATTCCGATGATGCCGCACATTGCTCGGTTCCTTAAACCTTAGTGATAGGGGACGCGGATGCCCGGCATCGCCGCCGGAAAATCGCGGGTATTTCTCGTGACCAGGATTGCGCCATGCTGCTGCGCAGAGGCGAAGACGATTGCGTCGGGTATCCGTAGACTCTTGCGGTGAAAGCGCAATTCGGCGGTGCGCCGCGCGATCTCCGCCGACACCTCGCTGATCGCGAAATTGGCAAGGAACTGTTCGGTCTGCTCGCGCACCACGGGCGGAACTCCGGCGAGCAGTTCGATCCAGCTGATCCGGCTGATCCACGGGCGCGATGCCCGGCGCAGTTCGGCAAATGCCTCGCGCCGGTCGGCCAGCGCATCGACGACAATGTTGGTGTCGAAGAAGATATCGCTCATGGTGCGTCATCAGCATTGGCCGGATCGGGCGGCGGGCGATCCCATTCGCCGCGCATCCGATCCTGAAAAGCGATACCGTCTTCGGTGAAGCCATGCCGCGCCCACAGGCCGAAGCCCTGTTCCAGCCAGTCCTTATCACCCGCGCGAAAGGCACTGACCGCTTCGCGCAGCAGCGCCGCGCGCGACTTGCCCTGCTCTTCGGCCAGCCGGTCGAGCCACTTGATGTCGTCATCGGGAAGATCGGCGAGGATGCGGGTCATCGGGGGCGTCCGATATCATAGCACGATATCATGTCAATCGCCCATCGTATGGCCACGACAGCTTTTGCCCCGCCACGTACGCTGGATGGAAGAAGGCCAGGCCCCGTTAGTGCAGGTCATCGTTTAGGAAAATGCTAAGCTTTCGATCATATTCACCAATTTCGAAAAGGTGCTGTTGGGCTTGTTGCCCGCACTCGGAAACGAATTTTTGGGGGATACGGTAATGAGCGCTTTCGGACGGAGGAACGGACCTGGGGGCATGGCCTCCGGCAGCCGTCCCGCCTTCGGTAACGCCAAACCGATGAAGGGCACTCCGCAGGCACGGACATCGCCCGATGGTGGCGAGCAGTTCCCGCCGATTTCCGACGAAGAAGCGACGACGGCCAGCCCCGCGCCGAGCCCCGCCGAGCCCGCAGCCCCCGGCAGGAACCGCCACGCCGAGGCCATGAGCCGGCTCGACGAGCGGTCGAACGCGGTGCACGTAAAGGAAGAAGTCACCGGCTTCGAAGCCAGCGTCCACAAGATCAAGGAACAGGTGCTGCCGCGCCTGCTCGAACGGATCGACCCGGAAGCCGCCTCCACGCTGAGCAAGGATGAGTTGGCGGAGGAATTCCGCCCGATCATCATGGAAGTGCTGGCGGAGCTGAAGATCACCCTGAACCGGCGCGAACAGTTCGCGCTGGAAAAGGTGCTGATCGACGAATTGCTGGGCTTCGGGCCGCTGGAAGAGCTGCTGCAGGATCCGGACGTCAGCGATATCATGGTCAACGGGCCGGACCAGACCTACATCGAAAAGAAGGGCAAGCTGACGCTGGCCCCGATCCAGTTCCGCGACGAACAGCACCTGTTCCAGATCGCCCAGCGGATCGTGAACCAGGTCGGCCGCCGTGTCGACCAGACCACGCCGCTGGCCGACGCCCGCCTTAAAGACGGCAGCCGTGTGAACGTGATCGTGCCGCCGCTGTCGCTGCGCGGCACGGCGATCTCTATCCGTAAGTTCTCCGAAAAGCCGATCACGCTGGATATGCTGGCGGGATGGGGCTCGATGGACAGCAAGATGGCGACCGCGCTGAAGATTGCGGGCGCCTGCAGGATGAACGTGGTCATCTCGGGCGGTACGGGCTCGGGCAAGACCACCATGCTCAACGCCCTGTCGAAAATGATCGACCCGGGCGAGCGTGTGCTGACCATCGAAGACGCCGCCGAATTGCGCCTTCAGCAGCCCCACTGGCTGCCGCTGGAAACGCGCCCGCCCAACCTTGAAGGCCAGGGCGCGATCACGATTGGCGATCTGGTGAAGAACGCCCTGCGTATGCGGCCCGACCGGATCATCCTGGGCGAAATTCGCGGCGCGGAGGCGTTCGATCTGCTCGCCGCAATGAATACCGGCCACGACGGTTCCATGTGCACGCTGCACGCCAACTCTCCGCGCGAGGCGCTGGGGCGTATGGAAAACATGATCCTGATGGGCGACATCAAGATCCCCAAGGAAGCCATCAGCCGCCAGATCGCGGAGTCGGTCGATCTGATCGTGCAGGTGAAACGCCTGCGCGACGGCAGCCGTCGCACCACCAACATCACCGAGGTGATCGGGATGGAAGGCGACGTCATCGTGACGCAGGAACTGTTCAAGTTCGAATATATGGACGAAGCCGAGGACGGCAAAATCCTCGGCGAGTTCCGCAGCCAGGGCCTGCGCCCCTACACGCTGGAGAAAGCCCGCCAGTTCGGGTTCGACCAGGCGTACCTGGAAGCCTGCCTCTAGGCGGTCCGCGCCGCGCGCTAGCCTCTGATCAATGCCGGCAAAGCGGTCGCGATCAGGCCGCCGCCGATCACCGCGGAAAAGACGAAGATCGTTATCCACGGCATCAGGCCGACCCGGTCGATCCGCGCGCGTTTGCCGCGCCTGCGCTCGGCGATCATGGCGATCAGCGCCAAGACGACGAACGCCACGCCGAGCAACGCCACCCGGCCCGCATCGCTCAGGAAAATCAGTTCGTGTAACCAGTTCATCGGCACGCAGGTGGCGACGCATCGCGCATAAGGCAATGTGCCAAGTTCGCTTGCACCACGGCGGGCAGCCTCTACCAGCGTCACGATGGAAGCCGGTGTCGCCCAATCCCGCCCGTTGACGGCCATCGGCCTGCGCCTGCTCGCCGCGCTGGCGCTCACCACGCTTTCGATGCTGGTCAAGCTGGCGGGCGAACAGGGCGTGCACCTGTTCGAGATGATCTTCTGGCGGCAGGCGTTCACGCTGATCGTGATGATCTTCTTCGCCTCGGCCACGGTCGGCCTCGCGGCGCTCAAACCCGTGCGGTTCGGCGCGCATGTGGTGCGCAGCATTTTTGGCATTATCGGCATGGCGCTGGTTTATGGCGCGGTGATCCTGCTGCCGCTGGCAGAGGCGACCACGCTGAACTTCACCGCGCCGATCTGGGCGGTGCTGCTTTCGATGCTGCTGTTGAAGGAGAAGATCGGCCGCTATCGCTGGAGCGCGGTGGCCATCGGCTTCGTCGGCATCCTGATCGTGACCCGCCCCGGCGGCGCGCCGGTAGACCCCACGGGCATCGCAGTGGGTCTGGCCGCAGCCTTCATGGTCGCGCTGATTTCGATCCAGATCCAAGATCTGAACAAGACCGAAGGATCGACCAGCATCGTGTTCTGGTTCTGCCTGCTGACCGCGCCGGTGGCAGCATTGTCCCTCCCCTTCGTGGGCAAGGCGCATTCGCCCGATACGTGGCTGTTGCTGGGCGGCATCGGGTTGAGCGGTGCCGCGGCGCAATTGCTGCTGACCAATTCGCTGCGCTACGGATCGGCGGCGACGGTGATCGTGATGGATTATACCGCGCTGCTATGGGCGACGCTCTATGGCTGGCAGGTGTTCGACGAACTGCCTGCGCCGACCACCTGGATCGGGGCACCGATCATTATCCTCGCCGGGTCGATCATCGTGCTGCGCGAAGGGCATCTCGCACGCCGGAAACGCAAGGAAAACCGGCCCTTGCCGACACCCGAGGAACCGCTGACGCCTTAGGCACGTTTGTAGCTCGATCGGGATCGCCGCACATCGGGTGCGGCGCCCGCCAGAAACGAGGACACCGCCATGATCCGTAAGATTGCACTCGCCGTCAGCGTCGCCGCACTCGGCCTCACCGCCACCGCGTGCAACACCGTGAAGGGCGTTGGCGAAGATATTGAATCGGTCGGTCGGGCCGGTGAAGACGCCATCGATTGATTGATTACCTCCGGGCGGGCACCCAACCGCCCGGTGGCTCAGCTGCGTCGATAGACCAGCACAAGGTTGTTGGCGGGCATCGCAACGCGCTCCCTTCGCGCAAAGCCGGTGTCCGCCGCGACCATATCTACATCCGCGATGTGCCGAAGCCCCCAGCGCGGATCGCGCGCCTTCAGGCTCTCGTCGAATGCTAGGTTCGACTGCGCGGTTTCCACCCCCTCCTCGAAATACGGGCCGTAGAGCACCAGTGGGGCCCCGCCCGGCAACAGGCGTGCGGCGCCCGCGAACAGCCCCAGGGTCGCTTCCCACGGGCTGATGTGAATCATGTTCACGCACACAATCGCGTCCGCAGCATCGATCAGCCAGTCCGGCGCACTCGCATCGAGCGCGATCGGCGGCGCGATATTCGCCAGCCCGGCGACGGTGCAGTGCGCTGCAATGGAGGCTCGCGCGGCGGCGTCGGGATCGCTCGGCTGCCATTCCAGCTGCGGGAAACGCGAGGCGAAATGCACGACATGCTCCCCGGTACCGCTGGCGATCTCCAGCACTTGCCCGCTGCCGGGCAACACGCGCGCCAGCACATCGGCAATTGGCGCACGGTTGCGCTGCGCAGCGGGGCTTTCGCGCATCGCCATAGCTAGATCCAACGCCTGACGCGCTGGCAATATTGGCTGTACTGTTCGCCAAAGGTCGCGCGCAGGTGCCGTTCCTCGCGCGCGATCACGAACCTGTCGATCAGCAGGATCGCCAGCGGGACGGAGAGGAGGCCGCCAATGCTCTGCGCGAAGCAAGCCACCCCCAGCTGCACCAGCACCATACCCAGATACATCGGGTTGCGGGTAAAGCGGTACAGCCCGGAGCTGACGAAGACGGCATCCCTCTTCCACGGTTCGGGGTCATTGCCCGCGCGCAGGAAGCCGAGGATGCCCGATGCAACGAGCCCGGCACCCAGCACACTGATGACACCGCCGATGAGGTGCAACGCATCGAATTCGATCCGCGGCAGGCCGAACAGATCGTCCACCAACAGGCCCAGCAGCAGGG
Source organism: Erythrobacter sp. (assembly GCA_009993635.1). Lineage (GTDB taxonomy): Bacteria > Pseudomonadota > Alphaproteobacteria > Sphingomonadales > Sphingomonadaceae > Alteriqipengyuania. Next base: position 16,236 of record JAACTC010000006.1, read on the forward strand.
CGCCCAGCACGATCAGCGGGGGCGGAAAGCGGACCTTCGCGCTGTCTTCGTCAATCAGCGGCATCCGCTTTCCCTACAAAGGTCCGCGCGATCAGCCATGCCAGCAACCCCGCCGGCCCGGCCATGAAAGTGGCGAGCAGGAACGGCACCTGGATCAGGCGGCCCGCGCCGCGCTTGTCCGCATCGCGGGCGATCCACAGCCCGGCGAACAGATCGAAGGCGAGATAATGCGTCCAGCCGACCACGATGGCCCCTTCGGAACGGAACATCGCCATCAGCCCCTGCACCGAATATTCGAAGTCGGGCTGCGGCGGGGTACCCGGCGCGGCCACCGGGTCCACCAGATTGCCCGTGAGCGAGACCAGCATCACCACATAGCAGGCGCAAAGCAGGCCGATGGCACCATACAATACGACATGGAGCACCCCCTCGCGGCGCGGCAGCAGGATCAGCATCCCCCAGCCGATCAGCGCGAGGATGTTGGTCACGTCGAACAGCAGCTGCCACATCGTTTCAGCCCCGCTGCGCCTGGCGCATTTCCTGATCCTGCGGCTCTTCCTCGCGCGGCGGACTGTCGCCTCCGGCGGAGGGCGCACGCGACAGCATCGCCGCTGCGCGCTCTATGCCATCCTCTTCGTGCGTGAACTTGCCCGGTGTGCGGCGCAGGCTGAGCGTCATCAGCGCCCGCGACAGGGTATCGACGTCGGTCCCGCGCCCGCGCAAAGCGGAAATCCGCGATCGCCTGGCGTCGTCTGGTAGCCCGCGTTGCGACAATGGCCCGGCACGCACGATATCGAGTCGCTTGAAGCCGAGCCGCGAAAGCTCGGTCTCGGCCTTGCCCTTCGAGCTCAGATGCCGGTCGCGCGACCAGCGATCCGCGCCGACAGAGCTGATCGCGATGAGCCGCTCGACCCCGGCGAAGCGCGCGGTCTTGGCGATTTCGACCACCGCCTCTTCCTCGTCGATGGCCCGCAGCGCGCTGTCGTCCTTGCCCACGAGGTTGAGCGCGGGGCCGAGCCCGACGATGAACACCTTTGGCTGCATGGCGCGCATCACGCGCGACCACCGGTCGGCATCGGCGATGAACACTTCCATCCGGCTGCCGCGCGGCAGCTCGATCTCGCCAAGGGTCAGGGCGACCAGCCGAACCTGCGGTTGCAGCAGCGCAAGATCGATCAGCCGATAGCCGATCGGCTCGCTCACTCCCCCCATTGCAACTCTGAATCCGCTGCTCATCGGCCCCACTTACACGTTGCTGAGATCGCCCGGTGCATCTCCGTAAAACTCCCTCACCCGTTCCAGCGCGAACCGATCGGACATGCCCGCAATATAGTCCGCGATGTGGCGGCTGCGGTACGGCTCGGCAGTCGGCAGGGTGTCATACCACCCCGATCCCATTCTTCCCGGATCTTCGCAATAGCTCTGCCAGAGCTGTGCAATAACGGTATTGGCTTTCTGCGCGGTCGCGGTCTGTTCGGGATGGTAATACAGCTTGGCGTACATGAACGCCTTCAGGCGCCGCTCGGCAGCCTGCATCGGCGGGCTGAACCCGGCCAGCGCATGCTGCGCCCCACCGATTTCCGCGCGATCCGCGATGGTCATCGTCGCTTCGCGCGTGTGGGCGAGCACGTCATTCACCATCCATCCGATCTGCCCGCGCACCAGTTCGCGCAGCTGCCGGTCGCGCGGGGCGTGCGGATAGCGCCGTTCGACCGCGCGCCACTGATCGGCGATAAAATCGAGCGTCAGCAGGTCGTCGAGCTCGAGGAAGCCCGCCCGCAGTCCGTCGTCGATATCGTGGTTGTCGTAGGCTATGTCGTCCGCCACGGCGGCGACCTGCGCCTCGAGGCTGGGCCAGAGCTCCAGGTCGAGCGGAAAATCCGCATCCAGCTCCGCCAGCGCCCAGTGCGGGGCGTGCACCGGGCCATTATGCTTGGCGAGGCCTTCGAGCACTTCCCAACTCAGGTTCAGGCCTTCGTGCGTGCAATAAGGGCTTTCCAGACGCATCAGCGTGCGCAGCGTCTGCGCATTGTGATCAAACCCGCCATGCTCGGCCAAAGCCTTGTCGAGCGCCTCTTCCCCGGCATGGCCGAAGGGCGGATGGCCGATATCGTGCGCAAGGCACAGGGCTTCGGTCAGGTCCTCGTCCAGCCCCAGCGCGCGCGCGATCACGCGCCCGATCTGTGCGACTTCAAGGCTGTGGGTCAGCCGGGTGCGATAGTGATCGCCCTCGGGCGCGACGAACACCTGCGTCTTGCTGCGCAGGCGGCGGAAGGCGATCGAGTGGATGATCCGGTCACGGTCGCGCTGGAACGCGGTGCGCGGACCGCGATTTTCACCCCCAGCACCCTCGCCCGAGGTTCCGGTGAATTCGCGCCCGCGCGAACGTGCAGGGTCGGCGGCAAGGTGCGAGAGGTCCATGGCGCACGCCTCTATCCCGCCGCGCGCCACCGGACAACCGCTCCCCATTCGCCCGCAGACTGCACCTTGGTGCCGCCCTGCCCTATTCGCCCAGGATCCAGTCGACCACCGCCTGGCTGTGAATGCGCGCGGAATCGAAGATCGGCAGCACGTTCGCGTCGACGTCGATCACCATGTCCAGCTCCGTGCAGGCAAGCACGATGGCCTCGGCCCCGCCCTGCTCCAGATTGGTGATCATCGTGCGGAAGAACCGCTCCGCATTGCGGCTGGCCTTGCCGTGCATCAGCTCGTCGTAGATGATTTCGTTCGTACGATCGACATGGGTCATGTCGGGCGGCAGCAGATCGATCCCGTGGCTGACCAGCTTCTTGCGATAGAAGCTTTCGGTCATCACGTTGCGCGTGCCGATCAGGGCCGCGTTGACCGCGCCCTCGGCCTTCATCTTCTCACCCACCGCATCGGCAATGTGCAGCACCGGAATATCGACCGCCTCGGCGACCTGATCATAGACGCGGTGCATCGAATTGGCGGCGATGGCCATTGCTTCCGCCCCGGCCGCTTCCAGCCGCTTGGCGGACTGGGCGAGGATATCCGCCGCGCGATCCCATTCGTCTTCCTGCGTCAGGCCGGAAAGCTCCGCGAAATTGAGGCTTTCGATCAGCAGCGGTGCGGACACCATCGATCCGGCGCGCGCGGCCACGCCCTTGTTGATCCACTTGTAATACATGGCGGTGGAAACCCAGCTCATCCCACCGATCAGGCCAAATTTGCGCAAGAAACTCTTCCTCGAATCCAGATGCTGCAGAGCAGCAACCCTACCGAGGAAGCGTGCGCGCCGTCCAGAGCGCCGCCGCGCCTATGCCGATCATTTATCGGCTGAAGTCAGATCCTGCTCGTCCAGCCATTGTGCAAGGTAGGCGGCCGATCGCTCCGCCGCTTCTTCCTGCGGCAGGTGGCCGATGCCGTCATAGACCACCAGCCGGCTGTTCGGCAGCTGCCTGTCGTACCACAGCCCGGCTTCTACCGGGATCAGCCCGTCCTCTTCGCCCCAGATCACCAGCGCGGGCACCTTGATGGAGGCGACCTCGGCTGCATCGAAACTGTTCCAGCCGCCTGAAAAGCGCGCGATGGTCGCCTCGCGATTGCCGGGATAGCGCAACATCTCCCAGTAGCGGTCTACCGCCGCGTCGGTAACGACGGCCTGATTGCTCACCGTTTCCCGCAGGCTGCGTTCGATCATGGATCGCGGGGTGATGTATTTCATCAGCTGGTTCAGCACCGGCGTGCGCGCGATGGTAAAGCCGATATTGCCGCCGTCCTCATCCTCCTCCGGTTCGATCGACGCCCCGCCCGCATCGACCAGCACCAGCGCATCCACCCTGTCCGGATGGGCGAGCGCGTAGGCAACCGCATGGCCACCACCCATAGAATTGCCGCCGATCACGAAGCGTTGCAGCCCCAGCGCGTCTGCCACCTCGTCGATATCGGCGACGAAGTTCTCGATCGAATAGTCGCCCGCCGGATCGGCCCCGGTGAGGCCGTGGCCGATCTGATCGAAGCGGATCACGCGGTAACGATCCTTCAGCGCGTCGACCCACGGCTGCCAGGTGTGCAGGTCCGCATTGCTGCCGTGCAGCAGCATGATGGCGGGCGCATCCCTCGGCCCCTCGTCACGCAGGTGGACGGTGACGCCATCGCCGATCTGCACGAACTGCGACGGCTCGCCGCCATATTTGGCGCGCATTTCCGCCGGGTCGGTATCGGGCACGCGCAGGATCAGAAAAGCGATGACCAGCAGCGCGATCAGCAGCAGGACGATGCGCAGGAGCCACTTCATTGGGCAGCCATTCCGCCAATCCAGCGTTCGACCACTTCGACGCCGTCTTCGTGCACGATAGACTTGCCCAGTTCGGGCATGGCTACGCCCGGCTCATCGCTCGCCATGCGATAGACGAGGATCGAGGCCTCGGGATCGCCCGGCACGATGTCGAACATCAGCCCGCCCGAACCGCGCCCGGCGGCCACCGGGCGCTTGTTCACGCCAAAGGCCTGCGGAGCCTCGGTTTCCCACCTTAGGTCGAGCCCGGAATTGGATGCGGTCGCCCCCGGCCGGTGACAATGTGCGCAATTGACGTCGAGATAGGCGCGCGCGGTCGCAGCCACATCCGCGGTATCGCGATGCTCCCACAGCGGCAGCGTCTCCGCCCCTTCGGGCACGTCGCCCAGAAAGCTCTGCAACCATGCGGCAGACAGGTTGCGCGCCTTCGGCCCGATGGGCGTTACCGCGCCCTGCAGGCCGTGGCATTCCTTGCACTGGTTCTTGTTCGGCACACGGTAGCTGATCTGCTGGCCCTGCGGCGTCGTCACCTCGCGCCGTGCGCCTGCGAGCGCCAGCGTGGCCTCGTTCTGGTCGTCATTCCACACGTAGGGCAACGCGACCCAGCCATCGGCGCGGTGCAGCAGCACGCGGGTTTCGATCTTGCGCTGGTTCTCCCCCTCGCCGAACGCGAAGGTCTTGATCAGCGCGGAGCCGACGGGGAATTGCAGCAGGCTCTGTTCGCCCAGACGGACATCCTCGCCTTCGGGCACATAGACGAAGCGGTACTTCTCCGCGCCGTCGGAAAACAGCGGCATGTTGAGGCGGTAGGGCACGACGCCGGGGGTCGGGTCGTTTGCTGCGGTGTCGAGGAAGAACCCGTAGTCGCCGAGCGTCTTGGGCAGCGTGTCGCCCGCGATGAGCGCATCGTTGACCTTGGGCGGCGGCAGCGCCTGCACGCCTGCCGTAATCGCGAGCGTCGCAGCTGCCGCGGCAAGAATGCCGAAATGCCGGATCACTGGAGCCGCGCCTCCAGCGCCTGCGGTGCGCCCCAATCGGAAATGTCGATCGGCCCGCCGATAGCGCCCACATCGAGCGGCCCCGGATTGGCAGCATCAAGGCCCTTGCCCTGCTCGGTGAGGTTGAGGGACCAACCCTTCATCTCCGGGTGGACCATCAGGGTTCCGCTGTCGGGCGTTTCTTCCAGACCGTCCCACATGACCGGCGGCAATGCGCCACCGAAAGCGGCGAGCAGCATTTCCGCGCCTTCGAACCGAGGATCGGTACCGCCTTCATCCACGGAATTGAAACCGATACTGATGTCGCGCGGGTATGGATTATATTCGGGATCGTCGAACGGCATCGGATAGGCGATGACCATAATCGGCGCGGTCGGGTTGTCGTACAGCATGTTCTGCCCGACCCACACCGTGTCGTTGGCCATCACCATGATGCCCGTTCCGCGCCGTACGCTGGCAACGATATTGCCTTCGGGCGCGAAGTTGGCGGTGGTGTTGTTGGCGACCAGATTGTTGCGCACCAGCACTTCGCCGCCGTTTTTCACCGGCAGGCCGGGCAGGTCGAACACCAGGATGCCACCGGTGTTGCCGGTGACGTAATTGCGCTCGACGATCGCCTTGCGGCTGTTCTCGATCTCGATCCCGGCGACGTTGTAGCTGGCGATGGAATTGCGCACCGTGATCCGGTTCGACTGGCCAACATAGATGCCCGCATCCGACGCGCCGGAAACTTCGACGCCATCGATAAGTATGCCGGTGCTCTCGACCGGGTAGACGCCATAGGCGCCGTTGGTCGACGCGGGGCCGTTGGTCCAGGTCACGCGCACGCGCTGGTAGACGATGTCGTCCGCACCCTTCGATTTGATGCCGTCCCCCTTGGGGTTCTCGACCGCGAAATCGCGCAAGGTCACGCTGTCGCTGGTGACGAGCAGCCCCTCGCCCGCGCCCTGCTGGCCCGTGAAATCGAGCACGCTGGCGTGCATCCCGGCACCGCGCAAGGTCACGCCATCGGCATCGAGGCTGAGCCCGTCGGTCAGGGTGAAGCGTCCGGCTTCGAGCACGATCTCGTCGCCAGCCTCGGCCAGGATCAGCGCCTCCTGCAACCGTTCCTGCGCATCCTCGCCCGGCGCGATGGTTATGGTTTCGGCGAGCGCAGGCGAGGCAAAAGTTGCCAGCGCGGTGGCGACCAAAAGCGTGCGGATCATGTCTCTCTCCCTATTGCGTTGCATAGTGCCACGCGTGTGAGGGAAGACAAGGGGTTAGCGGGATGCTTGCGCACGCCTAAGGCTCGTCATTGCGAGCATAGCGGGACCGAAGGCGGCCACAGGCCAACCAATCCAGAGCGTTGCGCTCCGTCGCTCTGGATTGCCGCGGGGCTCCGCCCCTCGCAATGACGAGCCTCAAAGCTTCTCGAAAATCCCGCCAAAGGCGCAGGCGGCGGCTGCGCGCACGGTGACTTCGACCACTTCGGGGTCATTCACCCGGCGAATGCGCGCCAGCGCCTCGCCCGCATCGCGCGGCATCGCGGCCTCGCCGTCTTGCGGCGCGACATTCTCCAGCTTGCGCAGCTGTTCGGGCGTCAGCCGCTCGGTCATGCGCGGCGCCATGCAGGCGGCCTGATCTTCGGGCACGCCCGCCTCGACCAGCGCGATCTCTACACTGCGTTCGGTGACGATCCGCATGCCATCGCCGAAATAGAGCCACGCGCCCACGCCCAGCGCGGCGAGGAGGACCAATAGTAGGAGGAAACGGCCCATCCTAGTCCAGCGCCTTCACGATTTCCTCGACCATCTTCTTCGCGTCGGAGAGCAGCATGGTCGTCTGGTTCATGTAGAATACGTCGTTGTCGACGCCGGCATAGCCCACGCCGCCCATGCTGCGCTTGATGAAGAAGACCTGCTTGGCCTTGTCCACGTCGAACACCGGCATCCCGTAAATGGGCGAAGACTTGTCGGTCTTCGCCGCCGGGTTCACGACGTCGTTCGCGCCGATGATGAAGGCGATGTCGGCCTGCGCGAACTCGGAATTGATATCCTCCAGCTCGAACACTTCGTCATAGGGCACGTTGGCTTCAGCCAGCAGCACGTTCATGTGCCCCGGCATACGGCCCGCAACGGGGTGGATCGCGTATTTCACATCGACGCCCTTGGCCTTCAGCACATCGCCCATCTCACGCAGCGCATGCTGCGCCTGCGCGACCGCCATGCCGTAGCCGGGGATGATGATGACCTTCTCCGCCTGTTCGAGCATGAAGGCGGCGTCATCGGCGCTGCCCTGCTTGTAGGGGCGCTGTTCGCGCGCCTCGCCGCCGCCGGCGCTGCTGTCCGCACCGAAGCCGCCCGCGATCACGCTGACGAAGCTGCGATTCATTGCGCGGCACATGATGTAGCTGAGGATCGCGCCGGACGAACCCACCAGTGCGCCGGTGATGATCATCGCCGTATTGCCCAGCGTGAAGCCCATCGCGGCGGCAGCCCAGCCCGAATAGGAGTTCAGCATCGACACCACGACCGGCATGTCCGCCCCACCGATGGGGATGATCAGCAGGAAGCCGATGATAAAGGCGAGCACCGCGATGGCGATAATCATCCAGCCTTCGCCCGGCCCCGCCACATCGGCCATCGCATAGGCGGCGATCAACGCGATGATCCCCGCGAGCGTGCCGAGGTTGATGACATGGCGCGCGGGCAGCATGATCGGCGATCCGCCCATCCGGCCCGACAGCTTGAGGAACGCGATCACCGATCCGGAGAACGTGATCGCACCGATGGCAATGCCCAGCCCCAGCTCGACGCGGCTGACGGTCAGGATCTGTCCATCGAGGTCCAGAATGCCGAAAGCGCCGGGGTTCATCCACGCGGCAAGGCCCACCAGCACGGCGGCCATGCCGACGAGGCTGTGAAAGCCCGCGACCAGTTCCGGCATCTGCGTCATCGCGATCTTGCGCGCGATGGTGAAGCCGATCAGCCCGCCGATGGCGATGGCAATCAGGATTTCGACGATATTCGCCACGCTGTGGGTGACGAGCACGGTCACCACCGCGATCAGCATCCCGATCATCCCGTTGCGGTTGCCCGCACGGCTGGTCGCCGGGCTGGAGAGGCCGCGCAGCGCAAGAATGAAGAACACCCCCGCCACCAGATAGGCGAGCGCAACCCAGGGGTTGGTCGGTCCGTGGGCGGCAGCGGTCTCGACCGCGTGGTTCATCGCATAATCGGTGCCCGGCGGCACGGCGAGCGGCTCTATGTCGCGCGGCAGGCTCATGCGTTTTCTCCCGCGATCACAGCAGCGTCACGTGCGTTGTCGCGCAATGCCATGTCCTTGCCGATGGAATAACCGAAGATGCATGCGACAGCGATCACCGCAAAGAACAGCCCGAGTGCCCCAACCGCCTTCTTGTGGCGACCGGTCGCCTTGCTTCCCGCCCCGCTCATTTCCCGTCCTTCTTCTTGTACATGGCGAGCATCCGCTCGGTTACGGCGAAGCCACCGAAGATGTTGATGCTGGCCAGCACCACGGCGGCGAGTCCGAGCCACTTGGCGACATCGCTGCCCGCTTCGGCGCTGGCGATCAGCGCACCGACGATGATGACCGAGGAAATCGCATTGGTCACCGCCATCAGCGGCGTGTGCAGCGCGGGCGTGACCGACCACACCACATAATAGCCGACGAAACACGCCAGCACGAAAATCGACAGGATGGAAATGAAGTCCATGGCGGCTGTTCTCAGCTCCCTTGTTGTTCGATTGGCGCCTTGCGCAATGTTACATCGCCCGTGTCGCGCACGGTGAAAGTGATCACGCCGTCGATCGCGGCGATCAGCTTGGCGATCTCTTCCAGCGTGAACGTGCCAAGGCGCGCGCCGTTGATCTTCTCGATAATCATGCCCACCCGAAGGCCGGCGGCTTCGGCAGCCGATCCATCCAGCACTCTCGCGATCACGACCTCGCCATCCGCGATCTGGTATCCGAAGCCGACCACCGGCTGGCTGGTATCGAATTCGGGCCGCAGGTCGGGCAGGCCCCTCATCATGTCGAGAAGGTCTTCGACGCGTGATGCCTGCTCCGTGCCCGGCTCAGGCGCGCCCGCGTCGTGCGCGGTGGCGGACTGCGAGCCAAGCAGCATCGCAAGCATCAGTGCCGGGCAGGCAATATTGCGTCGCATGTGCCTCCCCCAAGAGACCGAAAACCATCGCGCAAGCTTATTGCAAGGCGAATCGTTGCTGTCGATGGGTTAGGCGCGCGAACGCCCGGCTTTCACGCAAAAGAAATCTAGACGACGTTCATGCGCGAGGCGAGCAGCTTCTGCAATGCCTCGGTATTGGTGAACTTGCCGACCTTGAATTCGATCGGCGGGTGGCCCGAAAGGAACACCGCGATCTCCGCATCAATATCGATCGTGCCCGCGCTGGTGATGGAGAACGCGGTGATCGAGCGATAGGGGACGGTCAGGTATTCCTTCTTGTTGCCAAGAATGCCCTGCACATCGACATAAATCAGCCGCCAGTCGGTGAACGCGATCCAGTCGCGGATCGTGCGGAAGGCGAAGTAGACTTCCTCGCCTTCGACCAGCGCGTGGCCGTGATTGTCCACGAAGCCTTGCGGCGTGGTCTGCGTCTGATTGAGAATCCCCATCCGCTTACCCCTCGTTCAGCCGCGCGTTGACCACCTGGCCTGCCTTGGTCAGCCGCACCGCATCGCCGATCTCTTCGTCAAGAACCGGCTCGCCTGCCTCCCCATCCCAGAAGGCGGAGAGGAAATTGTAGAGGTTGCGCGCGAACAGCGCACTCGCATCCGGCGCCAGATGCGCGGGCGTGTTGGCGTAACCCATGATGGTCACCCCATGCCGGTTAACCAGCTGGTCCGCCACTGCGCCTTCGACATTGCCCCCCTGCGGCACAGCAATGTCGAAAATGACGCTGCCCGGTTTCATGCTGGCGATCTGTTCGTCGGTGATCAGGCGCGGTGCCGGTCGGCCCGGAATCAGCGCGGTGGTGATCACGATATCCTGCTTGGCGATATGTTCGGAGACGAGCTTGGCCTGTGCGGCCTTGTACTCGTCGCTCATCTCGCTGGCATAGCCGCCGGTGCCCTCGCCCTCGATCCCGCCTTCCTCGACGAAGATCGCCTTGGCGCCCAGCGATTCGATCTGTTCACGCGTGGCGGAGCGGACATCGGTGGCGGAAACCTGTGCGCCCAGCCGCTTGGCCGTGGCGATCGCCTGAAGGCCTGCAACACCCACGCCCATCACGAAAACGCGCGCGGCCTGCACGGTGCCCGCAGCCGTCATCATCATCGGGAAAGCGCGGCCATACTGGTCCGCCGCGGCGATCACCGCCTTGTAGCCCGAAAGGTTGGACTGGCTGGAAAGCACATCCATGCTCTGCGCGCGCGTAATGCGCGGCATGAACTCCATGCTCAGGGCTTCGAAACCGGCGCTGGCATAGGCCTGCACCCGGTCGGCATGCTTGAACGGATCGAACAGCGCGGCCACTTTCGCACCCGGCTTTGCATTGGCCAGAAGCGCAGGATCTGGCGCCTGGACGCCCAGCACGATACCCGCATCGCGCACCACCTGATCCGCAGTGCCGACGGTGGCTCCGGCGTCGGTATAGGCCGCGTCCGAGATGGAGGCGTGTTCGCCAGCCCCCGCCTCGACCGATACATCCGCGCCGAGCGCGATGAATTTCTTCGCGGTTTCGGGTGTCAGCGCGACCCGGCTTTCGCCCGTCGCGCGCTCTTTGAGGACCGCGATCTTCATCGCGTCAGGGCGCGATCAGCAGAACGACGATGAACACGATCACGCAAATGACCGGAATTGCCCATTTCAGGCTCCCCATGAAACGTTCATAGGTGTTGTGCGCCTTTTCATAGTCCTTGGTTACGGCATCATCGGGTGCGGCCATGACGAATAGATTCTCCGGTTGAAAGTCGAGTTGGCAAGCGGTCTATCGCGGCGTTGCGCCATTCTCAAGCCATTGCTGGTGCCCCTCCCCCATCGCTGCGCCGGGCAGGGCGTGCAACCTGACCGCAGGACCGGCGCCTCAGTAGCCTTAATCTGGTCTTTACCGGCTTGGGCTACATCACCCCCCTGCACCGCAATGGGACGCTTCCCTTGCAAGATGGTGGCGGGGGAACATGGCCGACCAAGACGAACGCTTGCTGATGCTGATCGACGACGAGCCCGCGCAGAGCCGGCTCGTGACCGCGCTCGCCGCGCGTGAGGGATGGCGCACCGTCGTCGTGAACGATGCCGAGACGGCGATCGCCACGCTCGGCACGCGGCAGGGGATGCAGCTGTCGGCAATCGTGCTCGATCAATGGGTGCCCGGCGATGCCGCGTGCGATCTGATCGCGGAACTGAAGAAGCGCCGCCCGGCCCTGCCGATCCTGATGCTGACCACCAGCGCCAGCCCGCTGCTGGCGGTGGAGGCCATGCGCGCAGGTGCCACAGACTATCTTATCAAGCCCGTCGCGCCAGAGCGGCTGATGCGCGCGCTGCGCAGCGCGACCCGCGTAGAGACCAGCCGGAACGAGCTGCTCCCGCTCACCGAGAAAATGCCCGCCGTCCTCGATTTCGACGCGATGATCGGGACCGATCCCGCGTTCCGCATCGCCCTGGCGCGCGCCGCCAAGGCTGCGCGTGCGCACACCCATGTGCTGATCGAAGGCGAAAGCGGCACCGGCAAGGAAATGCTGCTGCGCGCTATCCACGCGACCAGTCCGCGCAGCCGTGCGCCTTTCCGCCTCGTCAATGTGGCGGGCGTTCCGGTGAACTCCATCGAGTCCGCGCTGTTCGGGCATGAAAAAGGCGCCTTTGCGGGCGCGTTCGAGAGTCAGATGGGTGCGCTCCAGCATTGCGACACGGGCACGCTGGTGCTCGACGAGATCGACCGGCTTTCCGCCGACCAGCAGCAGCGGCTCGCCGCCACGCTGAACGACGGCATCGTTCGCCCGATCGGCGCGCAGCACGGCTTCCGCATCGACACGCGCCTGCTTTCCGCCAGCAACCGGCCGCTGACCGAGCTTGCCGCGAAAGGCCAGTTCGATCCGGACCTGCTCGCCGCGATTTCGGCCACGCGCATCACATTGCCGCCCCTGCGCGAGCGCCCCGGCGACATCGCCGCGCTGGCGCGCCACTTCCTTGCGCGCATCGGCGACCAGCCGGGCCTGCGCCACCTCAGCCTTGCCGACAGCGCGCTTAACCTGCTGTGCGCCTTCGACTGGCCCGGCAATGTCCGCCAGTTGCAGGCCGTATTGTTCCGTGCCGCGGTGTTCTGCGAAAACGAAATGCTCACCGCGAGCGATTTTCCGCAACTCTCCGAACTGATCGGCGAAAAGGTGGAGACCGGCCAGCATGTGCAGGAAGCGGTCGGCGTAATGCTCTATACCGAAGACGGCAACCTGCGCCCGCTCGAAGAGATCGAGGCGGATGTGATCCGGCTGGCCATCGGGCATTATCGCGGCCGCATGACCGAGGTCGCCCGCCGGCTCGGCATCGGGCGGTCCACGCTCTACCGCAAACTGAGCGATCTCGGGATCGACAACGCGGCCTGACGTAGGCGGGTACCACTCTTCCAGGCCTCTGTCGGCGCGGAACCCGCCCGCCCATCCCGCGTTTCCCCTTCGAATCCAAACACTCGAAACGGGGGCTATCCACCAATGGATATCGTCGACTGCATCCTTGCCGACCATGACCGCCAGCGCCGCTGGTTTTCCGCACTGGACGAGGCGCGCGACGACCTCGAATCGGCGGGCAAGATCTTCAAGCGTCTGCGCGACCATCTGGAAGCGCACGCCATGGCGGAAGAGAAGTATTTCTACCCCACCCTGCTGAAACTCGGCAAAGGCGCACTCGATTCCGACAGCGCCGACGAGACGACCGAGGATGCGATCGACGATCACAACAAGATCGCCAATGCCGCCGACGCCGCGCTGAACGAAGAGGTCGGGTCGGACGCATGGTGGAAATGCGTCGACAAGGCGAACTACCAGAACAGCGCGCATCTTTCCGAGGAAGAACGCCAAGGCCTGACCGATTTCCGGCGCCGTGTGCCGCTGGAAAAGCGTATCGCGCTGGGCATCAAGTACCTCGCCTTCGAAGCCGACCACGTCACCAATGTGGAACGCGAGGAAAAAGACCCGGACGCCTATATCGAAGAGAACGAGGCCGCCTGAGCCGGAAGCGCCCCGTCCATAGCGGCCGGGGCGCAGATCGCAGCGTCATCGACAACGCGGCCCTATCGGGTTAGCGCCCCGGCATGACCGAGGGATACGACTTCACGAACCGCACCGCGCTGATCACCGGCGCAGCTTCAGGCATCGGTGCCGCAACCGCCCGCTGGCTCGACCGGCAGGGCATCGCGCGCCTGATCCTGATCGATCTCGACGGTGATGGCCTCAGCAAGCTCGACCTCTCCTGCAAGGTTGAGACCCATGCCGCTGATGTAGCCGATAAAGAGTTCTGGCAGGCACTCGAACCCAAGATCGACCGGCTCGACCACGCGGTGGTCAATGCAGGGATCGGCACCGGCGGCCAGATCGCTGAGCTCGACTTTGCCGAGTGGCGCCGCGTGATGGCGATCAACCTCGACGGGGCTTTTCTCACCCTCGCCACCGCGCTGCGCGCAATGCGCAAAGGCGGCGGCGGCAGCGCGGTCGTCACCGCTTCCGTCACCGGCCTCAAACCCGTTCCCGGTATCGGCGCCTACGGCGTCTCGAAGGCGGCGGTCGCGCACATGGCGCGAATCGCGGCGGCGGAGAACGCTGCGCACAAGATCCGCGTCAACGCCATCGCGCCGGGCGGCGTCGACACCGCGATCTGGAACTCGCCCGAACTGCAAGCACAGTTCGCCGAGCATGGGCGCGAAGCGGTGATTGCGCAGATGGGCAAGACCACCCCGCGCGGCCGCTTCGCCACGGCGGACGAGCTGGCGCGCGACATCGGCTACCTCCTCTCCGACGCCGCAGCCAACGTCACCGGCACGGTCCTGACCAGCGACGGCGGTTACACACTGTAGGATCGGCGTCGATCAAAGCCGCTCTACGCACCGCCGCATCGAAACGAGCAATTCGTCACGATGCGGGGTGAGCGCCAGCGGCAACATCAGATCGCCCGCACGCAGCAGGAAATAGTCCGTTTCGGCGAGCCCATCGAACGCCCCGAGCTTGAGGAAAGCGGTAACCAGGCGCGATCCGCCCGTTTCCTCCGCCACGATCATCCTTGGGCGGAAATAGTCGGTCTTCCCGTTCAGGCTCCGGACGAGCGCCTGCCCTTCCTGCACCCCGATCGGTGCGTCGGCGGCAATCCTGCCCGAATACCGGATCTGCATGGTCAAAGGATCAGACATGTAAAGCGTAACCGATTCCCATGGCGGCATCGTGCCATCGGGAAACGGCGTCGGAACGCCGGGCGCCGTGCAGAAGCTTTCGGTCCCGACCACCGTCCAGCTGCCGATCCGTTCGTAGAACCTGTCCTGCGCCGCCCCGTTGCTCGCCCCCAGGCCGAGCACGAGAATTCCTGCAGCACATGAAAGTCGATGGAGATTGCGCAAAGCCCATATGCTCTCGGTAAGTGTCCGGCTTTGTTAGCGAAATGGCCGCAGGAAGAGTGTGACAATAGCCGTCATCTACCCGCCGTTACGCGAAAAAAACGCGGCCGCGCGGCTCATTGCTCCCCCAGTTCCTGAGCCAGAAGGTTCGCGACCCGCGCGCTTCCCAACGTGGAGAAGTGCACATCGTCGCGCAGGTACGGCAGGCCGTCCGCAGTCAGGTAATCGCATCCCGCAGCATCGCAGAACAGCGGCGACGGATCGACCAGGACCGCGCCCGGCACCTGCCCGACAATTTCTTCCAGCATCGCATTCACCCGCTGCGTGCCGCCGGTTTCAATCTGGTCGGCCGACAGACGGCAGGTCTCCATCGGATCGACGAAGGGCCGCCCGATGCAGCGGCGGACATGATAGCGCAGTTCGGGCTTCGCCCCCACGACCACGATCCGCCGCCCCGGCCTTGCGAAAGACCGCAGGCGCGCCAGCAGATCTTTGCGGAAACGCGCGCCTGAAGGATCGCTCGCCCCCGCGATCAGCGGCGCAAAGTCGTACCTCCCTTCCACGTCGATGCGGGGCCACGACGCGCCCACGATCACCAGATCGACGCCATCAGTGGTGGCGAGCACGCGATCCTGCAGGTCGCACTGCGCTGGCTCCGCACTCGTCCAAGCCACGGGCCTGCACCGACCGATCGAAAGGAGGTTCGACCCGGCAAAACGGGTATAGCTGAGGATGCCGGGCACAAGGTGATTGGCCATGCTGTCCCCGATCAGCATGATATCGGGCGCGCCTTCACGCGACTGATAACAGAACGTGTCCGCCGCATCGCCATAGGCATCGCGGCAGAGCGAATTCTCCGAATATTCCCATTCCCATCCGGCAATCAGATCGTTCACTCGAGCTTCGCGCTGGCCTTCCGTAGAAAGCGGCCGGAGCAGGGCGAATGCGATGACAGCGCAAGATGCCAGCACGGCCGCAGTAAGCCGGATGATCAGCGTTCTGAACGGCCACGCCTTGCGCGCCGGTTCCTCGATAAAGCGCCAGCTCGCCCAGGCGATCAGGAACGATGCGGCAATGCCGGCCAGTCGCACCGCTTGCGGTGGCATCGCATCGTACATTATGGTCGCGAACGACAGGATCGGCCAGTGCCACAGATAGAGCGAATAGCTGATAAGGCCCGTCCAGACGACAAGCCGGTTCTGGATGAGTATCCGGCTGATAGCATTCGCCTCACCCCCAAAGACCACCAGCAGCGTGCCCAGAACGGGGAGGATCGGCGTCCATGTCGCGAAGTTGAGCACGGCCAGCGGCACCAGCATCGCAACTGCTATCAACGCAATGCCGAGTGCGACCAGCCCCCCGCCCCACCTTTCGAAATAACCCCACCCGATGCGGTTGAACACGATGGCAGCAAGACCGCCCGCCAGCAGCTCCCACGCGCGAGCGAAAGGTGAGTAGTAGCTTGCCGGCAACGTATCGAACGCCAGCTGTGCATAGAGGAATGATGCCGCAGCCAGCGCGATCGTTAGCCAGAGGCGGCCGATGCGGAAGCGAAAGCCAAGCACCAAGAGGGCAGGCCACACGAGATAGAACTGCTCTTCGACCGCCAGCGACCAGATGTGGCGAAGCGGTTTGAGCATGGAATCATAGTCAAAATACCCGGCTTCCCCCATCAGGTTGAAATTCTGGAAGAAGAACAGGCTGGCCACGAAATGCCGCGAAAGCGTTATGAACTCGGATCGAAGCAGCAGGATCGCGCCCGCCACCATCGTGGCGAACAGCACGATCACCAGCGCGGGCAGGATGCGCCGGATGCGCCGTTCGAAGAAGTCTCGGAAGGTGAACCGCCCTTCGTCCACCCGGTCGATCACGATGCGCGTGATCAGCAGGCCGGAGATGACGAAGAAGACGTCGATTCCGAAAAAGCCACTTGGCACCACCTCGGGGAAGGTATGCCCCAGCAGGACGCCAAGGATCGCGACACCGCGCAACCCGTCAATATCCCGCCGATATGTGCTCTGCCCCGCCCGGTTGGCGATTGTCGCCCCGGTCATTATCCCGGCAGGTCCGCAAAATCGGTGAGCGCCGAATCGCGCAGGCCGCGCCACACATCGCGCGCCTGCACGGTTTCGGGCACATCGTGAACGCGCAGGATGTGCGCGCCCGCATCCATTGCCGCCATCGCCAGCGCGATGCTGCCGCCAAGCCGTGCGTCCGCCGCAGCCTCCTTGCTCAGCGCGCCGATCATCCGCTTGCGGCTCGCGCCGAACAGGATCGGGCAGCCCAGCGCGTGGAACAGCGGTAGCGCATTGATCAGCGCAAGATTGTCGCCCAGCGATTTGCCGAAGCCGAGCCCCGGATCGAGCAGGATCTTGTCGCGCGCAATCCCCGCCGCAACCGCCGCGTCGCGCCGTTCGCGCAGGGCATCGAACACGTCGAGCACCACGCTCTCGTAGCTCCCGCCCTCATGCAGGTCGTTACCCGATCCCGGCGCGTGCATCAGCACCACGGGGCAGCCGGTCTTCGCTACCAGCTCGGCAGAGCGCGGGTCGTAGCGGAGCGCGGAGACGTCGTTGACGATCCCCGCGCCCGCCTGCAACGCCGCCTCCATCGTGCCCGCGCGGCGCGTGTCGATGCTGACCGCGGCACCCATGCTGGCGGCGGCCTCTACCGCGGGAACGATGCGGCGGATTTCCTCCTCCTCCCACACCGCGTCCGCGCCGGGCCGCGTACTCTCGCCGCCAATGTCGATCATGCCCGCTCCCGCTTCGACCATCGCCGCGATCGCATCGCGCGTGCCCGCCGGATCGCCCACATGCTTGCCCCCGTCGGAGAAGCTGTCGGGCGTGACGTTGAGGATGCCCATCACCTGCGGCTGGTCGAGCCGGATCGTCCGCGCACCCAGCTCCAGCGGCGGATGCGCCCTGCGCAGGTTGCCCCACTGCGCCTCCGCTTCGGCGCCCACGCCGTCGGGCAGCTGGCCGAGCACGCTCGCGATATTGTCTGGCGAAGCCCGCCAACGCTCCACCACGCGGCCATCACGGCGCAGGATCACCGCAAAGCGGCTGGCGTAGACGAGCCCCCCGGCAAGCCGGATGGCATCGCCATCCTCGCTCTGCGGACCCGGCGCGAAGCCGATCGGGCGGATGTAGACTTGGTCGCTCATGCGCCCTCACCTAGCCCGTTTGTTGGAAAGCTGACACACCTGACACACAGTCCAAAGACCAAAAAGCGGGCGTCCTCGTCCAAAGAGAATTCGGGCAGATCGTTGTGCACGTTTCATCGTTCCCCACTAGCGACCACCGCCAAAGTAGGACAGCCGCCATCATCCCCGTCAGCGCAGCGCGGCGACCAGTTCGCTTTCGAAACGGGCGGCATCTTCGCGACCCGCGCGCAGCATGGGCTTGTCGAGGTACAGGCTGACCTCCCCCTTGGCCATCACCAGCCCCGCATCGCAGAAGCCGCACAAGGTCGTGAGATCGTGCAGCGCGGTGATCAGGGTCAGCCCGTCCGCCACCATCCCGGCGAGCGCCGCGCGGGTATCGAAGGCCGCCACCGGGTCGAGCCAGTTGAAGGGCTCGTCGAGGATCACGATGTGGGTCGGGCGCGCGAAGGCGAGCGCCAGTGCGGCGCGCTGTCGCATGCCGGAGGAGCATTGGCCGACCTGCATATCGAGCAAGGCGTCGATGCCGAGCGCCTGCCAGAGGGCCGCGTTACGCGCCGCCTGCTCTGAAGGGTCGTCGCCCGCCAGCGCGAGCAATTCGCGGATTGTCAGCGAGGCGGGCAGCCGCTCGATCGGCGGGGCTAAACCGATGGCGGTGGCGCGCGCGTCGCGGTCCTGCGCAACCTCCTGCCCGAAAATCGTGCACCTGCCGCCTGCTATCGGCAGCCGCCCCGCGACCGCGCGGAGCAAGGTCGTCTTGCCCGATCCGTTTGCACCGATCACGCCGAACCAGCCTGTCTGCGTGATCCTTGCGCTCAGGCCATGCACGATGGGTCGCCCGCTGCGGCGGATACTCAGGTCGGCAAGCTCGACCGCGAAAGTCATGGGACCAGCCAACGCGCATCCCTGCCCCGCCATGCGAGCCAGAGAATTGCCGCGACGATTGCCAGCGGGCCGAGCGGGGGGAATGAGAACGTCAGGTAGGCCGCAACCGCGATAAGGATCGTCACCAGCCAGTCCGCGAGCACGCGGCTGAATGCACGATAGGCAAAGATGCGCAGGATCGTGATGGCAGGCAGCCCAGCGGCCGCGACGGCCGTAACGCTTGCCGCTACCCAGCTTTGCGACAGCGCCAGAACCGCTGCGGCGGGCACAAGCAGAACGATTGGGAGCGGCAGCCACTTGCGCAGGAGTTCCATCGAGGAATTCCCGACCATCGCCATATAGCGCACGGCGGTTGCGTCGACCTGCCCGGTCAGGATGACCACCGCCAAGGCATAGCCACCCGCAACAATCGCATCGAGGTGGTTGGCAGAGGGCAGGAGGGCGCAAACCAGCCCCGCTGTCCCGGAAACCACGGCCCCAATCGCGAGGCCATGCCTTTGCTGGAATGCGCGTGCCCTTCCCGGCGCGAGGCCGATGGTCGACGGGCCGAACCGGTCGCCCGAAAAGGCGGCAAGCATGCCCACGGCGACACCCGCGCCCATCCCGATCGCCGGCCCCACCGACGCGAGGCCAGTGACCGCAAAAAGTCCCGCAAACAGCACGGCCAGCCCGCCCGCGAGCAAGAGGGGGATATAGCAAAGCGCGTCCGCGCTGCGCTGCGCGAAGTGCGCGATTACGCCGTCGGTCCGGTGATATGCTATTCTGCTCATCAGAGTCTTGGCAACCGCCGCGGCAATCAGGAAACCGGCGATGCCCGTGATGATTTCGCGACGCTCGACCGGAAGCTCCGCCAACCACGCACGGGCGAACAGGGCGAGGATCGGCAGGACGATCAATACCGTCAGCAGGTCGCGCCAGCGCCGTGCCACCTGCCGGGCAAGCGCCGCAGCAATCGCAGCATCATGCCTGACAAGTGCGAAGCGCAATGCGGCCTGCCTCCGGGTCAATCCTCCACCGCGAGCAGATACAGCTGCCGCGCGGCGTCGAGGGGTTTCACCAGTCCCTCGTCCTCGAAGTGCCAGAAGGTCCAGCCGTTGCAGCTGGGGGCGCCTTGCAGGTCTTTGCCGACCTGGTGGATCGAGCCGGTCATCTTCTCATGCACCAGCGATCCATCGGCGCGCACGGTCGCGGTCCAGTGGCGTTTCTTGTCGAACACCTGCGTGCCGGGTTTGACGAAGCCCGCCTCCACCAGCGTGCCGAAGGCGACGCGCGGTGCGGTGCGCTTGCTCTGCATCGTGGTCAGCGCGCTTTCGTCGAGCGGGAGTTCCTTTTCGATCCGTGCGCGGGCGACCTCGCGGTAGGCTTCCTCGCGCTCGCAACCGATCCATTCGCGGCCCAGCCGCTTGGCAATCGCGCCGGTGGTGCCGGTGCCGAAGAACGGGTCGAGCACCACGTCGCCGCGCTCGGTCGTGGCGAGCAGCACGCGGTAGAGCAGCGCCTCGGGCTTTTGCGTCGGGTGCGCCTTGTGGCCTTCGTTATCCTTCAGCCGCTCTCCGCCAGAGCAGATCGGGAAGGTCCAGTCGCTGCGCATCTGGAGTTCGTCGTTGAGCGTCTTCATCGCGCGGTAGTTGAACTGGTAGCGCGCCTTTTCGCCCTGGCTCGCCCAGATCAGCGTCTCGTGCGCATTGGTGAAGCGGGTGCCGCGGAAATTGGGCATCGGATTGGTCTTGCGCCACACGATGTCGTTGAGGATCCAGAAACCCAGATCCTGCAACGTCGCGCCGAGGCGGTAGATATTGTGGTAGCTGCCGATCACCCACAGCGCGCCGTCGGGCTTCAGAACGCGTCGGCACTCCGCTAGCCAGGCCTTTGAAAAATCGTCGTAAGTCTTAAAGCTGTCGAACCGGTCCCAGTCATTGGTCACCGCATCGACGTGGCTGCCGTCGGGCCGGTTGAGATCGCCGCCCAGCTGCAGGTTGTAGGGCGGATCGGCAAAGACGAGATCCACGCTGTTGTCGGGCAGTTCGCGCAGCCGTTCAACGCAATCGCCGTCGAGGATCTGGCCCACTGGCAGTTCGGGCGCGGTTTCCTGCGTGCGCGCCGCGCGCAGTTGTGCCTTCGGCCTCGCCTTCGTTTCGACAACCATGATGTGTGTGCGTCCCCCAAAACCAATCGGCCGGGTGCCCTGATCCACCCGCCGAGTTATCCACAGGGGGACTCGATGAGTCCTCGGCGAGTCCCCGTCAAGTCATTCTTGGTAAACGCGTATGGTTAGCGGGCGGTAAAGACGGTGCCCCGCCGCCCGCCAACCCGCACAAATCAGGCGAAGGCAAGCGCGGTGTTGGCGGCAAAGCCGCACAGCATCAGCAGGCCGAAAAGCCGCCCGATGCGGTGCATGAAGCGGCACAGCAACACCAGCAGCACCGCCGAGGCGACGCACACCGGCCATGCAGTGAACAGCAGTTCGGGGGGCAGAGGTTGCGGCGCGATGGTCATCGTCACCCCGCCGATCAGCAGGATGTTGAAGATGTTGGAGCCCAGCACATTGCCCAGCGCCAGCTCCCCATGCCCACGAAACGCGGCCACGGCGGATGCGGCGAGTTCGGGCAGAGACGTGCCCACCGCCACGATGGTGAGGCCGATAACCGTCTCGCTCACGCCAAGGTCACTCGCAATTTCGATCGCCCCGGTAACCAGCCAGCCGCCGCCCAGCACCAGCAGGCCGACGCCGGCGGCGAAGAACAGCAGTGAGAGCAGGAAGTTGGGCGGCGCGGCGGTTTCTTCCACCTCCGCTTCCACCTGTTTGGGCGGATGGCGGTATCGCCAGGCAATATACACCACCAGCGCCACCAGCAGCGCGACACCGATGAGCGGATCGGCATAGCCGGTGATCGCGATGGTCACGGCGGCCAGCGTTACGATCAGCGCAACCACGGAATCGCGCCGTCCCACGCCTGCCAGCACCACCGGTGCGATCACCGCCGCACCGCCGAGGATCAGCAGCGAGTTGGCGATATTGGAGCCGACGATATTGCCCCAGGCGATCTCGGGCGACCCGCTCAGCACGGCCTGAATGCTCGCGACCATTTCGGGCATCGAGGTTGCCGCGCCGACGATCACCAGCCCGGTGAACAGGGTCGACACGCCCAGCTTGCGCGCAATGCCGACCGCGCCGCGCACCAGCAGCTCGCCGCCAATGGCCAGGGCAACCAGGCCGATGGCGACGAGGATCAGCGATCCGGTCATGCGCGGCGCCCGCTGCGCATCAGGATCAGCGCGCCGGCGATGGCCGCGATGACGGAACCGGAAAGCACGCCCAGCTTCACCGCGTTAATCTGCGCCGGATCGTAGAAGGCGAGGTTGCCGACAAACAGGCTCATGGTGAAGCCGATCCCGGCGATCAGCGAGAGGCCCCAGACCTGCGCCCAGCCAATGCCCTGCGGCAGGCGGGCGATGCCCAGCTTAACCACCAGCCATGCAAAGCCGACGATACCCAGCTGCTTGCCCAGCAGCAGGCCCAGCGCAATGCCCAGCGGCAGCGGCGCCAGCAGCGCGGCAGGCTCCATCCCTTCGAAAGAGACGCCTGCATTGGCGAGTGCGAAGATCGGCACCACCAGGAACGCGACCCACGGGTGCAGGCCATGCTCCCATTTTTCCAGCTTGGGCTCGCCCCTGCGGTCCATCATCGGAATGCACATTGCGATTGCGACACCGGCCAGCGTGGCGTGGACGCCCGACTTCAGCACGAAATACCACAGCGCAACGCCAAGGATGACGTAGGGAATGGAAGAGCCGACGCGCATGCGACCGAACCCTGCGAGCAGGACCAGCATCACCGCCGCCGCGCCCAGCATCGCCAGATCGACCTGCGGGGTGTAGAACAGCGCGATGATCGCGATGGCACCGATATCGTCGATCACCGCAATGGCGAGCAGCAGCGCCTTGAGCGCAACGGGTACCCGGTTACCAAGCAGCGCGAGGATGCCGAGCGCGAAGGCAATGTCGGTTGCAGCGGGGATCGCCCAGCCCTGGATATTCTCCGGATTGCCAAGGTTGATGCCCACGAAGATCAGCGCCGGAATGCTCATCCCGCCAATGGCCGCAAAGACTGGCAGCGAGGATTGCTGCCAGCTGGAAAGCTGCCCGATCAGGATTTCGCGCTTCACTTCCAGCCCCACCAGCAGGAAGAACAGCGCCATCAGGCCGTCGTTGATCCACAGCAGGGCCGATTTCTTGACCCCCTCGCCCGCCACGGTGGCGGCAACCTCGGTGTCCAGAATCCCGAAATAGGCGGGCGAGAACGGGCTGTTCGCCCACAGGATGGCAATGGCGGCGGCGGCCATCAGAACGATGCCGCCGCCGCTTTCATGGGCCATGAAGTCTCGCAGGGAACGCCCGGCACGGACGAGGATTTCGGGCGGTCTGGGTGCAGGCGTCGGCTCGGTGGTCATTTCGGCCCCGGATAAATCTTGTGACGGCCTGTCTGGCAGGCCACGGCATTCGAGACAAGCGCAACCCGGCGCGTGGCTGCGGAGTTTCGAACGACTGGAAAAAGGTTCAGGCGCTCCGCGTGGCGCGGTTGCCGCCGATGCCCGCGATCCGATCCTTCAGCGCGAGCCGCAACTTCTTGAGCTGCTTGACGTCTTCCTGGCGACTGGCCGCACGGGTCGTGTCGATCGCGCGGTTGAGGTCGCGGTGCTGCTGGCGAAGCTTGTCGATATGGCCTTGCATGTCGGTCTCCTTTTGATGGCTAGTGCGCCAGATATTGCGACGCGGCTGCGATGAATCCAATTGAAAGCGAGGCGGTGATTCGATAGATTTCATCTATGGCTCTGACGCTCAAGCAGCTGCGCTATCTCGTCGCGATTCAGGAGGAGCGTCATTTCGGGCGAGCCGCGCAAAGCCTGCACGTCACCCAGCCGACGCTGAGCCACCAGCTGCGCAGGCTGGAAAAGATCCTCGGCGCGCAGCTGGTCGAGCGCGGGCAGCCCGTCGCGCTGACGCCGGTAGGGCGGGAAATTGCGCGGCGTGCGCGCGGCATCCTGTCCGACGTGTCGGATATTCAGCGGCTGGCCTCGCGCGTCGGCGGCCTGCTGGTAGGCACGATCCGCCTGGGCGTCACGCCCACGCTCGGCCCCTATCTGATGCCGCAGGTGGTCATGCGGCTGCACGGCGCACACCCCGACCTGAAGCTGCACGTGCGCGAAGGCATTCCCGACGATCAGGCACAGGCGCTCGCCAATGGCGATATCGATATGCTGCTCGCCCCGCTGCCGATCGACGACCCGCGCCTGACGGTCGAACCGCTGTTTCGCGAACCCCTGCTGCTGGTCGGGCCGACGGATCATCCGTTTCACAGGCGCGAAACGCTCTCCATCGCCGATTTCGAAGGGGTGGACATGCTGACGCTGGACCGGCGGCACCACTACGCCCGTCAGGTCCGCGACATCTGCGAGCAGATCGGAGCGAAGGAGCTGCGCGATTACGAGGGTACCAGCCTTGACGGGTTGCAGCAGATGGCGGGATCGGGCCTTGGCCTTGCGGTACTGCCCGAAACCTACCTGCGGTCCGAAAGCGGGGGCGAACACATGGTCCGCCGGTTCGATGTGCCCGACTGGAAAGCGCACCGCTCCATCGCGGCGGTCTGGCGCAAGGGCAGCGTACTGACCGATGCCTATCGCCAGATCGCGACGACGATCACCGAGGAAGCCCGGCGCATGCTGGAATGATCGCCCTTCAGCTTCCGCGCAGGAAGCGGATCGCGATCAGTTTGCGGGGGGCAACCCGGGATCGACGCCGGTCATGTCCTTGGAAACCTCCCACAGGCGCGCCGCCAACAGCGGATCGCGCGCGGTCGCGGTGGCCACCGCCCGGCCCGAGGTCGATCCAGTCGCTTCCATGAAACCGTAGGGGCCGTAGTAATCGCCCCCCTTCGCTTCGGGGTCGGTCGCCGCCTGCAACGCTGGCAGCGCACCCTGTTTCGCCGTGTTGAGCAGCGGCGCGGCAATCGGCATCACCAGTTTCGCCCAGCCGACCGGCCGGGTCAGCTCGGTTTTCGCCACGCCGGGGTGGCAGGCGATGCTGGAGATGGGCGATCCCGCGGCGCGCAGCCGCCGGTCCAGCTCCAGCGCGAACATCAGATTGGCAAGCTTGCTCTGGCCGTAAAATTTCTGGCGCGCATAATCATGCTCGCCCGAAAGGTTTTCGAAATCGATGGTCGCCGGGCGATGCGCGATGCTGGACTGCACGACCACGCGCGGGTCCTTGCCCTTGGCGAGTGCCGGCAGAAGGAGGGAGGCGAGCGCGAAATGGCCTAGGTGGTTGACCGCAAAATGCCGTTCCGCCCCGCCGGTGCCGGTCGCCTGCGGCACCCACATGATTCCGGCATTGTTGATCAGCAGATCGAGACTGTCGATCTTGTCCGCCGCCGCGCGCACGGACGCGATATCCTCCAGATCCAGATCGACGATTTCGATCTGCGCACCCGGCGCTAGCTTCAGCAGGTCCTGCCGCGCATCTTCGGCCTTCTCCCGGTTGCGGCAGCCCATCAGCACTTTCGCGCCGTTCTTCGCCAGCATTTCGGAGATATGGAACCCGATGCCGGTGTTCGCGCCGGTAACCAGCGCGGTGCGCCCGGACTGGTCGGGAATATCGTCGAAAGTGAAACCGTTCATGCGTGGATCTCCAAAGGCATCTGCAACTGCGCGACCGGTGCGAAGCTGCGGCGGTGCAGCGCGCATGGCCCATATTGCCTCAATGCACTGAGATGCTCTGCGGTCCCGTAACCCTTGTTCCGGTCCCACCCGTAATGCGGATATTCGCGCGCGGCGGCGATCATCAGCCGGTCGCGCCATTCCTTGGCGACGACGCTTGCCGCAGAAATGGCGGGCTCTTTCGCATCGCCGCCCACGATGGCGCGCGCCGGCCAGCGCCAGCCCTCGCAGCGGCCCGATGGCGTCAGGTTGCCGTCGACCAGCACGATATCGGGGGCGCGGCCCATCGCCGCCGCCACGCGCTCCACCGCCAGCGTCATGGCAAACATGGTGGCCCCGAAGATGTTGCGCCGGTCGATTTCCGCGGGCTCGATCACCGCAACGCCCCATGCGCAGCGCCGCCGCACCTGCTCGTCGAGTGTGGAACGCTTGCGCGCGCAAAGCTTTTTGGAATCGTCGAGCCCACCCGGGCGCGGCTTGCACAGCGCCACGGCCGATGCCACCACCGGCCCGGCAAGAGGCCCGCGCCCGGCCTCGTCGACCCCCACGACGAGCGCGCCGGGCGGGCAGTGCACCGCGAAGTCTGTAAAGGGAATAGCTGCCAGCATGACCAAGAACCGCCTGATTTCTGCCGCCCTGTCTATCAGCGTCTCCCTGATCGCCTCAAGCTGTGGCAGTGCCACGACAGGGGAGAACGGGCCGGGTGCCAACACGCCCACCGCGTCCGCCTCGCCGGACGCGACGGCGGTGGACGAGACCATCGGGCCGTTCGCGGTGCGCGACCTGGGCACTTTCGCAGAGCCCTGGGCGGCGGATTTCATCCCCGGCACCCGTGTGCTGGCGATTACCGAGAAGGCTGGCACGATCAAGCTGTTCGACACCGCCACGCGTCGCACCATCGATGTGAGCGGCGCGCCCGAAGTCGATTATGGTGGCCAGGGCGGACTTGGAGACATCGCTTTCCTGCCGGCCGAAGCGGATAGCGAGATCGGCGAGCGCACGATCTACCTCAGCTGGGCCGAAGCGGGCAGCGGCGATACGCGCGGCGCGGTGGTCGGCCGTGGGCAGCTGGTGTGCGACCAGGCCGATACCTGCGCTATCGAAGGGCTCAACGTCATCTGGCGGCAGACCCCCAAGGTGACCGGTCGCGGCCACTATTCGCACCGCATCGCTATCAGCCCCGACGGGCAGTACCTGTTCGTCTCCAGTGGCGAGCGACAGAAGAAAACCCCTGCGCAGGATACCTCAAACACGCTGGGCACGGTCGTTCGGCTGAACCTGGATGGCAGCGCGGCGGCGGGCAATCCGTTCGCCAGCCAGGGATCGCCCAGCGATCAGATCTGGTCGTACGGCCATCGCAACATGCTGGGCCTGCAGTTCGACAGCGCCGGGCGGCTGTGGGATCTCGAACATGGCCCCGCGGGCGGCGACGAGCTGAACCTGGTCGAACGCGGCAACAATTACGGCTGGCCGGTCAGGTCGGAAGGCGACAACTACAACGGCTCGCCGATCCCCGACCACACGCCCGACGATGGCTTCACCAAGCCCGCGATCGAGTGGACCCCGGTGATCGCGCCCGGCGATTTCCTGTTCTATTCGGGCGACATGTTCGCCGACTGGCAGGGCGACGCCCTGATCGCCAACCTCAAGGAACAGAACATCGTGCGCGTGGACATGAACGGCACGCAGGCCACCGAAGCCGCGCGGTACGACTTCGGCGAGCGCCTGCGCGAGATCGTGGAGGGTCCGGATGGCGCGCTCTACGTGCTGGAGGATGGCGATAATGGCCGCCTGCGCAAGCTGACGCCTGCGGGCTGAGGCACGCAAGGCTTCGGTACGCGATCAACGCCATCGACAGCGGGCGCGCTTGGTTCTAACCGGCGCAGCCCATGCCAAGCATCGTCCCCATCGACGCGGTCCCGCCCGCGCTGCACGAAGAGCTGCTCGACGCGGTGTTCGGTGCCGACCGGAGCAGCCGCACCGCCTATCGCATCCGCGAAGGGCTGGAGCGCCTTGCAGGCCTCAGCTTCGCCGCGCTCGACGACGAGGATTTCCTCGCCGGAACCATCGAGCTGTGGCCGGTCTCGCTGACCGACGAGGACGGGCGGCAATATCCGCTGCTGATGGTCGGCCCGGTGGCGGTTGCGCCCGGCCGCCAGAACGAAGGCTATGGCCGCGCGCTGATGGCGGCGGCGCTGGGCGCGGTGGAAGGCCCGGCAACGGCTGAAAAACCTGCCCTGCCGCAAGTGCTGATCGGCGATCCCGACTATTATGGGAAATGGGATTTCACCGCTGCGCCGACCGGCGGCTGGGACACGCCCGGCCCGGTCGAGGCGCACCGCCTGCTGGTGCGCTGCACCAACCCGGCGGTGCTGCCCCGGCGCGGCATGCTGGGGCCGTGGCGGCGCGAAACCGGCTGACCCGAACGCCGCGCCGTCATCGCCACGCCGCACTCGATTGCGCGGCCCCCGCCCTTCTGCCAGAGATTTGCCGATGCCCTATGAACCCCCTCCCCACCTTGCCGGCCTTACGCTGGCGCAGATCGCGCAGCAGGTGGCGGATCGCAAACTGCCGCCGGTCGAAGGCTGGGCACCCACCAAGATGGGCGATTCGGGGATGCGGATCGCCGCGGACGGCACGTGGTTCCACGATGGATCGCCCATCACCCGCGAGGCGATGGTGCGCGCGTTTTCCGGCCTGCTGGTGCGCGACGAATCGGGCAAGCACTGGCTGATCTCTCCGTTCGAGATGCTGTCGATCGAGGTGGAGGATGCCGCCTTCATCGCCACTGACATGGTGGTGCGCGAAGAGAACGGGAGCGCCGCCCTCGCCTTCCGCCTGCATACGGACGAGCTGGTGATTGCCGGGCCGGACCACGCGATTATCGCGCGTGGCGACGCGGAGACGCCCGCGATCTATCTCGGCGTGCGGCGGGGGCTGGAAGCACGGCTCAACCGCAGCACCTACCAGCAGCTTGCCGAATATGCCCTTTCCCACAGCGACGACTGGACCGTTTCGAGCATGGGCGAGACGTTTCGCCTGAAGCCGTGACCTCCCTCGTCGATCGCCTGCAGACGATCTTCGACGAAGGTCACGGGGTCGAACTGCCCGACCTGCTGACCGACCGGCAGTTTGCCGACCGCGATCCGCGCCCGGCCGCGGTGCTGATCCCGGTTACCGATCGTGAAAAGCCCGGCGCGATCCTGACCCAGCGCCCGCAGGACATGCGCAACCACCCCGGACAGGTCGCCTTCCCCGGTGGCAAGCTGGATGCAGGGGAAGACGCGGTCGAGGCTGCGCTGCGGGAAGCGAAGGAGGAGCTGGCGCTCGACCCTGCGCAGGTCCGCGTGATCGGCGCGACCGATCGCTATCATACCGGAACCGGCTTCGATGTGACCCCGGTGCTGGGCGTGATCCCTCCCGATCTGCCGCTGGTGCCCAATCCGGGCGAGGTCGAAAGCTGGTTCGAAGTGCCACTGTCGATCCTGTTCGACCGGTCGAATTATACCGAGCATCGCGCACAGTGGAGAGGGGCCGAGCGGCGCTATTACGAAATGCACTACGAAGGCTATCGGATCTGGGGCGTGACAGCGGCGATCATCTTCAACCTTTCGCGCAGGCTGGACATTACGGAGAGCTTCGGTGGCTGAGCGGTTGCCACAGGCCGAATGGACCGCGCGCGAGGATCTGGCCGCGCTGGTCGCTGCGCTGGGTGCGGAAAACCTGCGCTGGGTCGGCGGCGCGGTGCGCGATACGCTGCTGGGGCATCCGGTGAAGGACATAGACGCGGCCACGCCGCTGCGGCCCGAGCGGGTCATCGAACTGTGCAAGGCGGCAGGCATCCGGACCGTGCCGACCGGGATCGACCACGGCACGATCACCGCGCTGCTCGACGACGGGACCGTGGAGGTGACCACGCTGCGGCACGATGTGTCCACCGATGGCCGCCGCGCCACCGTGGCCTTCGCGCAGGATTGGCGAGAGGACGCCGCGCGGCGCGATTTCACCATCAATGCGCTCTATGCCCATCCCGAAAGCCTGGAGATTTCCGATTATTTCGGCGGACTGGAAGATCTGAAAGCGCGCCGCGTGCGCTTCATTGGCGATCCCGACCAGCGCATTCGCGAAGATCACCTGCGCATCCTGCGCTATTATCGTTTCCAGGCACGCTTCGGCAGCGCGCTGGACGAGGCGGCGGAAGACGCCTGCGCACGGCTGGCCCCGACGATGAAAGGCCTCAGCCGCGAGAGGGTGGCGATGGAGCTGCTCGCCATCCTCGCACTGCCCGAACCTGCACCTACCATCGCGCGCATGAAGCACCGCGGCGTCCTGCCGGTGATCCTGCCCGAAGCGGGCGCGCCGCAGGTCGCCGCACTGGCCCGGCTGATCGAGTCAGAGAGCACATTCGGCATAGCGGGCGATGCGATCCGGCGGCTGGGCGCACTGCTTCCGCCAGTGGAGAGTGTGGCGGACATGGTCGCCGCGCGCCTGCGCCTGTCGCGGCGGCAGCGCGAAATGCTCGGCTGTCTGGCGCAAAGGCGCGAGAGCGACCGCGAGGCACCGCGCGCGCTCGCCTATCGGGAAGGCACTGAGTGCGCCATGGGCCGCCTGCTGCTGGTGGGGGAGAATCCGCACGCGCTGGTCGGCTGGGATGTGCCCGATCTGCCCCTGAAAGGCGGCGAGATCGTGCAGCGCGGGGTCACCGGTGCCGGCGTCTCGCGTGCGCTACGCGCTGTCGAGGCACGCTGGATCGCGGAGGATTTTCCTTCTCGAGATCGGGTGCTGGAGATCCTCGACGAAGAATTACCCGATCCCCCAACCTCTTAAGCTTACCTTCAGGCGCAAGATTCTATCCAAAGTGCATCGGATCAGCACGGTACCCGATCGATGCCGCTCTCGCGGTTGACATCATTTTGCCGTATTTTCATACCGACCGACCCCGATGATGCGTGATTGTGCGCAGCAGCCCGTTTTGCGCGGGACCATTTGGCGGGTCCAATCGTTTTTTGGGGGAAACCCTAGCCTCGGCTCCGCCAGGAACCGTGACCAGACCAGGAGAGACACATGAAGTTCAAGTCCGCTTTTGCCGCCGCCGCCGCGCTGACGCTGGCGACCGCCGCCCACGCCCAGATGGGCCCCGAAGTCGGCGCCACCATCTACACCGCAGATGGCGAAGAAGTGGCCACCATCGAATCGCTGCAGGACGGCGTGGCCGTGGTCGACACCGGGAGTTACACCGGTTCCATCCCCGCCAATGCGCTGGGTGAAGGCCCGGAAGGCCCCGTGATCTCGGTCACCAAGGCGCAGCTCAACCAACTGTTCGAACAGCAGCAGGCCGAAGCCGCCGCTGCGCGTGACGCCGCTCTGGTGGTCGATGCAGCCGTGTTGAGCGCCGATGGCGTCGAAGTCGGCACGGTCACCTCGATCGATGGCGACAAGGCGATTGTGACGCTGACCGATGGCCCCGTTGCGCTTGGCCGCGACCAGTTCGCCACCAACCAGTCCGGCGCGCTGATCGTTCTCGTCACCCAAGAACAGCTGCTCGCCGCGCTCAATGGCACGGCCGCAGGCGAATCCGGTGCGGCCACCGAAGGCGCCGACGCCGAGTAATTCGCGTTACCAGTTACCCTCGGGGCCACCAGTCACGAGGGTCGCAAGGGGCGGGTCGTATGCCGAAAGGCGTGCGGCCCGCCTTTGCTATTGCGAGATGCCTTTGCAGGCTCAGCCGGGCGGCTTTTCTCAGGGCCCTTGCCGCCCTGCCTCGCGCCTTTTCTTAGGGCCCTTACCACCCCGCCTCCCCACCCGGCCACCATAGCCTGATGGTATCATTGGTGGCCGGGTGGGGAGGCGGGGTGGGAGGCCTGCCCTTAAAACCGATTATCGCGCGGGAAGCCCTGCGGCGGCATCCGGCCTGCACCACCGCGCGCGACCTTCCATTGCCACATCTCCTGCTCGGTGCGCGTGCGTTCGCCCGTACCGCCCATCTGCCAGCTGAGGCCGTCCTCCAGCTTGAACGTGGTGACGTCGGCCATCCCGCCGTCCTTGTAGCGTTGCAGCTGGACGCCCTGCCCGCGCTGCATCTCGGGCATTTCTTCGAGGTTGAAGACCACCAGCTTGCGGTTATCGCCGACGACGGCAACGTGATCGTGCCCCTCGCCAATATGCGCCACCTTGGCGAGCTTGGCATCGCCCTTCAGCGTCATCACCGCACGGCCCTTGCGGGTTTCGGCCAGCAGATCGTCGCTCTTGACCACGAAACCCTTGCCCAGCGTGCTCGCCAGCAGCAGCCGTTCGCCCGGGCGGTGCGGCCAGGCCGCCACGATGTGCGCCGCGTTGTCGATGTCCAGCATCGTGCGCACCGGCTCGCCGAAACCGCGCGCGCCGGGCAGCTTGTCCGCCCCCATGGTGAAGAAGCGCCCATCGTCGGTTGCGATCAGCAGCT
This sequence comes from Erythrobacter sp., assembly GCA_009993635.1. GTDB lineage: Bacteria > Pseudomonadota > Alphaproteobacteria > Sphingomonadales > Sphingomonadaceae > Alteriqipengyuania. The sequence continues at coordinate 48,245 of JAACTC010000006.1, forward strand.
TGTCGGTCGTCTGCGCGTGGAACACGAAGGCAAGTTCGTCGCCTTCCTTGAACTTGTATTCCTGCGCGAGGTCGGCGTGGCCCTTCGCCGCGCGGATCCAGCCGCGGGCAGACAGGATCACCGTGATCGGTTCCTTCTCGATCATCGCGTCCATGCTGAATTCGACCGTCGGCGCGGCCTCGGCAATCGTCGTGCGCCGGGCGCCCAGCGCCGTGTCCTTGCCGTATTCCTTGCGCAAACCGGTGAGATCGCGCTTTAGCCGCGTGCGCTGCCGGGCTGGACTGTCGAGCAGCTTCTGCAGCTCGTCCTGCTCCTTCAGCAGGTCGTCCTTCTCGCCCCGAAGCTGCATTTCCTCGAGCTTGCGCAAGGACCGAAGCCGCATGTTGAGGATCGCTTCGGCCTGCCGGTCGGTCAGCGAAAACTCCTTCATCATCACCGGCTTGGGCTCGTCCTCGGTCCGGATGATCTCGATCACCCGGTCGAGGTTGAGGAACGCGATTATATAGCCCTCGAGCAGCTCCAGCCGGTCCACGATCTTCGCCAGCCGGTGGCGGGTGCGCCGCTGCAGAATGTCGAGCTGGCTGGCGATCCAGTGCTGCAGCAGCTCCTTCAGGCCCATCACCATCGGCGTGCGCGTGGCATCGAGCACGTTCATGTTGAGGCCGAAGCGCGTTTCCAGATCGGTCAGGCGGTAGAGCGATTCTTTCAGCAGCTCCGGGTCCACATTGCGGCTGCGCGGGACCAGCACGATGCGGATCTGCTCGTCGCTTTCGTCGCGCACATCCTCGAGGATGGGCACCTTCTTGTCCGCGATGACCTGCGCGATCTGCTCGATCAGCTTGCCCTTGGGCACCTGGTAGGGGATTTCGCTGATGACCAGCTGCCACTGGCCGCCGCCCAGCCGCTCGATCCCGGCCTCGCGATCCTCATCGTTCGCCGCCTCGGCGGCATGGAAGCGCGCGCGGATGCGAAAGGAACCGCGCCCGGTTTCGTAGGCGGTCGAAATGCTTTCGGCGCTGTCGACGATCAGCCCGCCGGTGGCGAGGTCCGGCCCCTGCACCAGCTCCATCAGATCGGCATGTTCGATGGCCGGATTCTCGATCACCGCAAGGATCGCGGCGATCACTTCGTCCACGTTGTGGCTGGGGATATTGGTCGCCATGCCCACCGCGATCCCGCTGGCACCGTTGGCCAGCAGGTTGGGGAACAGGCCGGGGAAGATGACCGGCTCTTCCTCTTCGTTGTTGTAGGTCGGGACGAAGTCGACCGTGCCTTCGTCCAGCCCCGCCATCAGGTTGATCGCGGTCTTGGTCAGGCGCGCTTCGGTGTAGCGGGCGGCGGCGGCGTTATCGCCGTCGATATTGCCGAAGTTCCCCTGCCCTTCGACCAGCGGGTAACGCAGCGCGAAGGGCTGCGCGAGGCGGACCATCGCGTCGTAAACGGCGGTATCGCCATGCGGGTGGTACTTGCCCAGCACCTCGCCAACCACGCGGGCGGACTTCTTGTATGCGGTGTCGGGCCCGAGGCGCAGCTGGCGCATCGCCCACAGCAGTCGGCGGTGGACCGGCTTCAGTCCGTCGCGCAGATCGGGCAGAGAGCGCGCGGTGATCGTGGACAGCGCATAGACGAGATAGCGTTCGGACAGCGCCGTTTCGAACGGCGCATCGACGATTGCAGCAGGGGAATCGGGCTCTGGTGCGCCCTGATCTTTGGAAGACATCGCTTCGCCCTACCACCGGCTCGCCCTGGCCAACAGCACGGAACGCAAAGCTTTCCCCGCCCGTTTACCCCATGAAACCGCAATAGTTGCGGACATGCATACGAAAGGACTTCATCATGGCCAAACGCGTTATGATTCTCGCCACCAACGGCTTCGAACAGTCGGAGCTCTTCGAACCCAAGAAGAACCTCGAAGACGCCGGCATCGAAACCGAGGTCGTCAGCCTGGAATCGGGTGAAATCAAGGCCTGGGACAAGGACGACTGGGGCAAGACGATCAAGGTCGACAAGACCGTGGACGACGTTGCCAATTGCGAAGGCTACGACGCCCTCCTGCTGCCGGGCGGCCAGATCAACCCGGACCTGCTGCGCGTGAACGACCGCGCTGTTGCGATCGTCCGTGAGTTCAACGCCGCGGGCAAGCCGATCGCCGCGATCTGCCACGCGCCGTGGATGCTGATCGAGGCGGGCCTGGTCGAAGGCAAGACGCTGACCAGCTACCACTCGATCCGCACCGACATGAAGAATGCGGGCGCGAATGTAGTCGATCAGGAAGTGGCCGAAGACGGCAATCTGATCACCAGCCGCAATCCGGACGACATTCCAGCGTTCTCCGATCGCCTCATCAGCCGCGTGATGGAGCGCGTTCCCGAAAACGCCTAAGCTTTTCTAAAAGCTGACAAACCAAAGGCCCGGTCGCAGAAATGCGGCCGGGCTTTTTGCTGCGCACTTGCCAATGTGGCGGGAATGAGGCATAAATATGGTCGCAATGTGATGGCGACATTGCGCATGGGGAGAGTATTCATGGCCGTTCGTCGTTCGCTGTTTTTTGTTTCCGCCGCTGCCATCGCGCTGGCTGCCTGCTCCGAAGGTGAAACTTACGAGTCGGTAGAGCGCCTCACCACGGCGGATGTGACCGAGGAGGCTGCGATGGAAGCGCCTCCCCCGCCCGGCGCACCCGAGGCCATGACCGACGAGGCAGAGGGAGACACCAGCGCCCTGCCCGACATTCCCGCCGCCGCGCCAAAAATCGCTTACGTCTATGCTTACGGATTCCGGGTACCGCGCGAAGACATCGCGCCGCTGCAGGAACGCCATGCGGACATGTGCATCCAGCTCGGCCCGCTCACCTGCCAGGTCCGCTCGCTGCAGCAAAACGGTGCGGAAGACGATTACGGCTATGGCGAGCTGCAAATCTCCGTCGCAGCCGACAAAGCCCGCGAATTCGGGCGCGATCTTGTCGCGGCGACCGAGACTGCGGGCGGCGACCAGGTTTCCTCGTCCATCGAGGGAGAGGATCTCTCCAAGCAGATCGTCGACACCGAAGCCCGCCTGCGCAGCCGCGAAGTGCTGCGCGATCGGCTGATGGAAGTGCTGCGCACCCGCAAAGGCAGCGTGCAGGAGCTGGTCGAGGCGGAACGCGGCGTGGCGCAGGTGAACGAAGAGATCGACCAGGCGCGCAGCTGGCTGCAGGAAATGCGCGGCCGCGTCGCCTATTCGCGCGTCACCGTAACCTACCAGAGCGAAACCGCAGGCCCCGGCGGCTTCTTCGAACCGATCCGCAAGGCCATCGGCTCGATCGGCCCCGTAGCAGGCACCGTGATCGGCGGGCTTATCCTGCTGCTGACGATCTTCGTGCCCATCGGGCTGGTCGGCTACGGCATCTGGCTGCTGATCCGGCGCCTGCGACGGCGCGACAGAGACGAGGCAACCCCGGCCGACTAGCTCCGGCTCATATCATGCGCATCGGCGGGGATGGTGACTTCCAGCCCGTCGAGCGCATCGTTCAGCACGATCTGGCACGAAAGGCGGCTGGTCGGGCGCACGCCATAGGCGAGGTCGAGCATGTCTTCTTCGTCGTCGCTCGCCTCGGGCAGCTGCGCAAACCATTCCTTGGCGACCAGCACGTGGCAGGTGGAACACGCCATCTGCCCTTCGCAGGTGCCCTCCAGCGGCATTCCCGCCGCCTGGCCGACGCGCAGCAGCACGTCGCCCGCCTGCGCCTCGGCCTCGACGCGTTCGCCGTTCGACTTGGTGAAGGTGACTTTCATCCCTGCGATTGTGCCGCCTCGAGAATGATCGAGCAAGCGCGCTGCATATCCTCGCGCGTGGTATAGCGCCCCCAGCCAAGTCGGATGGAAGATTTCGCCTGTTCGTCGCTCAGCCCGATAGCGCGCAGCACATGGCTGGTCCGGCCCGATCCGCTGGCACAGGCCGACCCGGCGGAGAACATAACCTCGCGGCATTCGCTCATCAGCCGCGCGACGTCGAGGCCGTCGCGCCGGATGTTGAGATTGCCGTGCCAGCGATGCTCCGCGCTGCCGTTGAGCGTCCAGCCGGAGAAGGCATCGCGTGCGATCTGCCACAGGCTTTCGACATGCGCGGCGTCTTCCTCCTGCCGCTCCACCGCGAGCGCAGCCGCCGCGCCGAACCCGGCGCACAAAGCAGGCGAGAGTGTGCCCGAGCGTAACCCCTGTTCCTGTCCGCCGCCTTCGATATGCGGAATCAGCTTGAGCCCGTCGCGCACCCACAGCGCGCCGATACCCTTGGGTCCGTGCAGCTTGTGTGCGCTGACCGCGATCATGTCCGCCTCCGGCGCCAGCGCCATCTTGCCCGCCGCCTGCACGCCATCGACCAGCAACAGCGCGCCGGTCTCCTTCGCGCGCTTCGCCATCTCGGCGATGGGCTGGATGGTGCCGATCTCGTTATTGACCTGCATGACCGCCAGCAGGCCGACATATTTGGGCATCTCGACATCTGGCGCGATCCGTCCGTCTGCGCCGACCGGCAGTTCGGTCCAGTTGCCGATCGCCTTGACCGTATCGATCACCGCCGCATGCTCGATCGCGCTGAAAGCGATGTGTTCGCCCGAGCGGACGGCGGCAGTGCCCCGGATCGCGAGGTTGAGCGCCTCGGTCGCGCTGCCGGTGAAGATCACCTGCCCGCCGGGCGGAAACAGCGCCGCCACCTGATCGCGTGCCACCTCGACCGCCGCCGCTGCTGCGCGGCCCATGCGGTGCGGGCTATGCGGGTTGCCGAAGCTCTCGCTCTCCGGCCCGCCGAGCCACGCGAGCATCGCCTCGCGCGCTTGCGGAGCCAGCGGTGTTGTGGCCTGGTAATCGAGGTAGATCATCTTGATGCACCCACTAACCGTTCGTGCTGAGCTTGTCGAAGCGCGAACTGCGGCTGGGCTCGCCCTTCGACAAGCTCAGGACGAGCGGAGGTTACGAAAGCGACGCCCAGGCCTCTGCAAACGCATCCAGTTCCTCGGGCGTGGTGCTCCATCCCATGCTCACGCGGATCGTCCGCGCGGCGACATCGTCGGGCACACCGAAGGCATCGAGCACGCGGCTCTTCTTGAGCGTCCCCGAAGAACACGCGCTGCCCGCCGATACCGCAAAACCCATCGCGTCGAGCCGGATCAGCTGGGCCTGGGCGCTCATCGTTGGGTGGGCGACCGCTATGATATGTGAGCAATGCATCCCCATCCGCAGAACTTCACCGTGCCGGAACAACTCATTCTTGAAATCGAATTGCTGTTCGACTGTGGTCGCCCAAGTCTCGATATCGCCGGCTTCCAGTGCCGCGGCCATACCGAGGGCGGCTGGCATATTTTCCGTGCCCTGACGATACCCACGTTCGTGCCCTCCCATCGGCTCCAGCATCGCGTAGTCGCGGACCAAAAGCGCGCCGATCCCGATTGGACCGCCGAACTTGTGGGCGGAGACGACCAGCATATCGGCGTCTGGCAACTCCATCTTTCCTGCACTCTGGGAACAGTCGGCCAGCAGCCATGATCCTGCCTGAACCACGTGGTCACGATGCGGTGGATTACGTGTTACGTATTGGTTGGTGCCGGTTTCCGAATTGATATGTTGGATGGCGACGATTGCCTTTGCCCCACTATCGAGCAGCGGATCCAGCTTTGCGAGATCGAGATCGCCTTCCATCACTCCTCGAGGGTCGATCGGCACCACCTCCGCATCCGGCGCCGCGCGGAACACCGCATCGTGCTCCACCGCACTCACAATGCGCCGGTCGACCTTCGCCCGGTTGAGCGCGATCCACAGCGCCTCGCTCGCGCCGCTGGTGAAAATCACCTCGCCGTCCCACTTCAGCGCCGCTTTCACGCGCGCGCGGGCATCCTCCAGCGCCTGCTTGGCCTTGCGCCCCTCGGCATGAGGACTCGAAGGATTGGCCCAGATCGCAACCCCCTCCTCCATCGCGGCCCTGGCCTCGGGCCGCAGAGGTGAGGTGGCGGCGTGGTCCAGATAGATACGGCTACGCGCCATCAGATGCTCGAAGTAATTGCGAAATGCGGCATAAAGCCTATATAGCCGCGCACTTCATGCGCGCCACCGTCGCGTATGTCAGCCTCGTTATTTCCGGATCCCTAGCACCCATGCCCACCGTCATCTTTCCCGGCCCCGAAGGCCGTCTCGAAGGCCGTTTCTCCCCCCCGCCACGCCCGCGCGCGCCGGTTGCGCTGATCCTCCATCCGCACCCGCAGGGCGGCGGCACGATGAACGAGCGGATCACGCAGAGCCTGTACAAGACCTTCGTCGATCGCGGGTTCGCGACTTTGCGCTTCAACTTCCGCGGCGTGGGCCGCAGCCAAGGCAGCTTCGACAATGGCATCGGCGAACTCTCCGACGCAGCATCGGCGCTCGACTGGATCCAGTCGATCCACGAGGAAGCGCAGGTCACCTGGGTGGCTGGCGTCAGCTTCGGCGCGCTGATCGGCATGCAACTGCTGATGCGACGCCCCGAAATTCGCGGCTTCATCTCGGTCGGTGCTCCGGCGAGCATGTACGACTTCAGCTTCCTCGCCCCCTGCCCCGCCAGCGGCATCTTCGTCCATGGTGCAGCCGATACGGTCGTGCCCCCGCCCGCGGTCACCAAGCTGGTCGAGAAGCTGCGGACGCAAAAGCACATCACCATCCACCACGAGGAAATCCCGCGTGCCAACCACTTCTTCGAGAAGGAGCACGACGAGATGATGGGCGCGGTGAACAACTACCTCGATTTCCGACTCGATCCTTCCTGCCCGATCCGCTGATCGCGGCGGCGGAACGGACCACTAGCCCCGATAACAGACCCGCAACCCGCAGTTTTGCGGGGTGCGGAGCCATGTCGTAAATCGGTCCCTTATTAAAACGTTATACCATCTAGCCTGTGTTCACAGAAATGTTGTAACATTGCTGTCGAGGCGGCGGAAAGTCGCCCGCAAAAAACAGGAGAGATGCTAATGGCTTATGCCACTGCCCAGTCACCCCAGAGCCGCGCGACCGCAATCGCCGGCGTCGCGGCGATCCACGCCGGTCTTGGTGCCATCCTGATCTATGGCCTCGCCACGGGAAGCTTCGCACCGCCCAAGGTGCCCCGCTTCGTCGGCGGACAGATCCCGATCGAGCCACCGCCCCCGCCGCCCGAGCCGACGCCCGAACCCAGAACCGACGCGCGCGAATCCTCGCGCCCGGTCGTCGCGCCCCAGCCGCGGCTCGACATTCCGACCACGCCGTCCCAGTTCGATACGATGGATGTGATCCTGCCTCCGGCGCCGCCCAACCCCTACGTGGCCCCCAGCTCGCTGCCCACGCTGGCGCCGCCTCCGCCGCCGCCGAGCCCCACGCCGAGCTTCGATCCTGTTCCCGCGCGGGTCTCGAACAACCAAGGCACTTGGGTAACGCAAGGCGACTACAAGTCGAGCTGGATCGCCCGCAATTACGAAGGGACCGTGGGCTACCGCCTCTCGGTCGGTGCGGGCGGCCGGGTCGATGGATGCGCGATCACGAAGTCGAGCGGGGTCTCCGCGCTGGACGAGGCCACCTGCCAGCTGATTACCCGGCGCGCGCGCTTCGACCCCGCGATGAATGCGCAGGGTCGGGCGACCGGCGGCAGCTATTCGGGTGCGGTTCGCTGGCAGCTGCCCGATTGATCGGCTGACTCAGCTTTCCCCGGTTCCGGGGTCGTTGATGCCCTGCACGGGCGCACGGCCTTCGGAATCGGGGATCGTCCAGATCGCGACGTTCAGCAGCGCGACCAGCGCGGCAACCACCATCAGCCCCGCCTGCTTGCGATGGCCGCGGCGGAACAGGATCGCCGCACCGCCGATCAGCAGCAGCGCAGCCAGGACGAGAATCGAGAGAACGGTTCCGAGCATGGCGTCTGCCTACACCCGAACACGCCGATGCGGAACGGGCGTTGCGGCCCGCCACGCCACGCCGCACGGAATATTTGACGGGTGTGGTGCGGGGCGTCACATCTGACGGCATGAAAACCGTTTCCCTCACCCGTCGCCAGACCCTCGCCGGTCTTACCGCAACCACCGCCCTGACGCTGGGCGGCTGCGCCGCCAATGGTGGCGTTTCCCGCCTGCGCCAGATGACCATCGCGCCCGACGAGTGGCTGGATGGCGTCGCCTACGACCTGCTGCAGCACGAGCCCGAGCGCGCGACGGCGCTGGGTGTCGATACCGGGGCGCACGCCGCGCTGCGCGGCAAGCTGGAAGACCAGTCGCCTGCCGGGCAGAGAGACTATGCCAGCCAGCTGCGCTGGACGGTCAACCAGATAGACGGGCTGGACGAAAGCGCCCTCACCCCCGACCAGCAGACCAGTTTCCAGGTCGTGCGCAGCGCCTATCGCAACGCCATCGAAGGGTTCGAGCAACCCTATGGCGATGTCGCCGTGGGCAGCTGGCGCAATGCGCCCTATGTGGTGATCCAGAACGTCGGCACCTATCTCGACATGCCGCGCTTCCTCGATTCCTCGCAGCCGCTCGCCGACGAGGCCGATGTGGGCTTCTACCTTGATCGGGTCGGCAGCGTCGACGCCGCACTCAATGGCGAGCTGGAGCGGCTTGAGAAAGCCCGCTCGCTGGGCGTGATCCCGCCCGACTTCCTGCTCGACAAGGCGATCGCCGCTATGGAAGCGAGCATCGCCTCGGCGCCGACGGACTATGTGAAGCCGCTGGAAAAGGCACCCGAAGGTGCGCGCGATGCGGCGATGGCCACCGCTCGCCAAATGGTCGAGGCGAAGATCGTCCCCGCGCTCCAGCGCCAGCTCGCCGAGCTCAAGACCGAACGTGCGCGCGCCAGTTCCAACGCCGGCATGTGGGCGCAGCCCGGCGGGCCGGAATGGTATCGCTGGGCCTTGAAAGCCAGCACCACCACCACGCTCTCGCCAGACGAGATTCACGAACAGGGGCTGGAAGAGCTTGAGCAGCTTCATTCGCGGATGGACCCGATCCTGCGCGATATCGGCTATGACAGCGGCACTGTGGGCGAGCGGATGCAGAAGCTCTCTACCGATCCGCGCTACAAGTTTGCCGAGGGCGATCCCGGCCGGGCCGAGATCATGGCATTCATCAAGGGCCGGATCGACTGGATCACCGCGCAGATGCCGCGCGCGTTCAATCAGCTGGTCGACCCCAATGTCGAGGTCCGCCGTCTGCCGCTGGCAGAGGAACCGGGCGCACCGGGTGCCTATGGCGGCGCGGGCAGCAAGGACGGATCGATTCCCGCGCGCATGTGGATCAATCTGCGCACCACCGATCTGCACCGCAAATACGACCTCGCCGACCTGACCTATCACGAGAGTATTCCCGGCCACGCGTGGGAGGGCGAATTCTCCAACCGCCTGCCGCTGATCCGCAGCATCCTCGCCTTCAACGCCTTCTCCGAAGGCTGGGCGCTCTATGCCGAACAGCTGGCGGACGAGCTGGGCGCTTACGATGACTTCCAGGTCGGCCGCCTCGGCTATCTGCAATCCCTCGCCTTCCGTGCCTGTCGCCTGGTGGTCGATACCGGGCTGCACCACAAGCGGTGGACCCGCGAACAGGGCCGCCAGTTCTTCGTCGAACGCAATGGCAGCAAGGAACAGGAAGTCGCCAGCGAGGTCGATCGCTATTGCAGCTGGCCGGGCCAGGCCTGCGGCTACAAGATCGGCCATTCGCAGATCGTCGCCCAGCGCGAGCGCGCGAAGCGGCAGATGGGCGATGCCTACGACTTCAAGGGCTTCAACACCGCGGTCATCCTGGGCGGCAATGCGCCGCTCGACGTCCTCGACAAGACGGTGACCCGCTATATCGAAAGGGCCTGATCGTAGCGGCGTAGAGCGACGAAAGACGGCGGCCTCTCACGTCTTCATTCACGCTGACCCTTGCGAATGGCGCACGCGCCAGATCGGACTGCCGCCACCGCCTGCCATAGGTGCCACACCCACTCTTATAGCCCCGTTTCGGTTTACACCGGAACGGGGCTGATGGATCAGATTTGCCGGGCGGTAGTGCGGGGCGCAGCGCCCGCGCCCTAACACCTGCCGTTAGCTTTGGGCTCCCACACGGATAGACCGTCAATCTGCAGACCGACCTTTCCGCTCTTGTTCGAATATGCCTGTAACGTGTTTACCTGGCCTACATTATAAAGCGTCTTTCCCCCCGGAATCAGCCATGTGTCGCCCGATCCATAAATCGAACTGTTGGTCTGAATAGATTGGTTGTTATCTGGGTCAGAGAAAGTGACGCTCGCACAGCGGGGTGTGGAGTTTGTGTTGCGCAGGTCGATGATAAATAGCGGGCCAATCTGGCGGTCCCCAGCACCGTTGATCAGCGAACCCGAGCGCGCCAACACATCCACACCACGGGAGCTTTTTGGATAGTACGTAGTGGAGTACGAATAACGGTAGTTCTGCATCGGCCCGACGCCGCCGATCTTTGGATACGACGGTCCACAGGCCGTTACGGCCAGCATCAACCCTAGACACGCGACAGCGCGCTTCCAATTCCGCATAGAATCAGCCCTTTCCCCTCATTCACGCAGAGAAAACAACCGTCCGAAATTTCTGTCAATCCGGATTCGCGCCCGGGATATTTGCTCCTGCCTTAGCTGTCTGGCGGCGTATCCCCGCGGGGGACGAAGCGGACCTCGAAAAGGCTGGGCCACAGCTTGCCGGTGACGAACCAGCGCCCCGTGGCAGGATCGTGGGCGATGCCGTTGAGTACGCCCTCTCTCTCCCGCAAGGGCATGGCATCCACCAACGGACGCAGATCGAGGATACGGCGCACCACGCCGTCTGCCGGGTCGATCGCGACGATGAAGCCGCTGTGCCAGATATTCGCGTAGATCAGCCCATCGACCGCTTCCAGCTCGTTCAGCTGGGTAAGCGGCTTGCCATTCAGCGTCACCGCGACTTCGCGCCGCACGGCATAGGTTTCAGGGTCGAGGAAGCGGAGCGTGGCGCTGCCGTCGGAAGCGACCAGTGCATCGCCGATGGTTGCGAGGCCCCAGCCCTCGTAAGGGTACGGATCGCTGCGGATCGGCTCCAGCGTGTCGAGCGACCAGCGGTGGATCGTGCCGTCCAGCCAGGTCAGGCCGATCAGCTCATCGCCCCATAGCGCCAGCCCCTCTCCGAACTCGTCCGCCGCCAGATCGCTCGCCGAGAGGACTTCGCCGGTCTGCAGATCGACCTTGCGCAGCTGCGATTGCCCCCGTCTACCGGTGGTTTCGTAGAGGAATCCGTCGTGCCACAGCAGGCCCTGTGTGAAAGCTGCCGCATCGTGCGGATAGCGCGCGACGACCTGCACATCGAATATCTGCGGCTGCGCATCCGCCGCGGTTGCGGCGGCAGGTGCCCGGCTTTCGTCTGCCGCAGGCTGCTGCGCCAGCGCGAGGGCCGGTGTGGCAAGCATAGCGCCTGCGAGGAGAAGCCGCGTGAACATCGCCCCCTTTTGCCACGCCAGAGCATGACCGCAAGCTGAAGCGCCGACGGGCGGTGGGGTATTGCAGGTCAGGAGGGTTTGCTGATGATCCAGAAATCCTTCTGCGCGCGCGACCGCTTGATCCTGCACAGCGGCTTCGCATCGGCAGAGATGTCGATCTCGCGCCCGTCGCTGGTTTCCGGCAGCCAGAACACGAAAGCTCCATCGCGCTTCTCGAACTCGCGGGTTTCCTCCTCACGCGTGCTGTCCGCGGCAAATCGAAGGTGAAAGCGCGTCATCGCACACATCTCTTGCGCCACATGGCAGGCCCGCTCCTTAGCCGAATATCCCTGAACAACTGAAGACGTAAACGCGCGAGATCGCCCGGGCGGCCCCAAGTTAGCCTACAGTAATATCGTGGAATTCCGGGAGGCGCGCCGACCGCGACAGGCAGGCGAAAGTGGCCCGGATGTTTTCAGGGCCCCGCTCCGGCTATTACCGTGCGGGGCCCCTCCTCTCCAACCGGGAAACTGGGTATTCGCTCAGGCGGTCAGCCTGGCCGCCTGCGGGGCCGCATCGCGCACGCCCTGATCGACGTGATCCGCGAAGGGACGGAAATTGTCGACAAAAAGCTGCACCAGCTTTTGCGCCGTGGCGTCGTACTCGCCCTTGTCGGCCCATGTCGAGCGCGGATCGAGGATCGTGTCGTCCACGCCTGCGACGCTGACCGGAACCTCGAAGCCGAAATTCTCGTCCTTGCGGAATTCCGCATCGTTGAGCGATCCGTCCAGCGCGGCGTTGAGCAAAGCGCGGGTCGCCTTGATAGGCATGCGGCTGCCCGTGCCGTACTTGCCGCCCGTCCAGCCGGTATTGACCAGCCAGCAGGTGACTTCGCCCTTGGCGATGCGTTCTTTCAGCAGGTTGCCGTAAACGCTGGGGTGACGCGGCATGAAGGGCGCGCCGAAACAGGTGCTGAAGGTCGCTTCGGGCTCGGTCACGCCGATTTCGGTGCCCGCGACCTTGGCGGTGTAGCCCGACAGGAAGTGGTACATCGCCTGATCCGGCGTCAGCCGCGCAATCGGAGGCAGCACGCCGAATGCATCGGCGGTCAGCATGATGACGTTGCTGGGCGGCGGGCCCATATTTTCATCCGACGTGTTCGGAATCGAAGACAGCGGATAGGCGCCGCGAGTATTCTCGGCGAGGCTGTTGTCGTCGAGATCGATCTCGCCGTTCTCGTCCATCACCACGTTCTCCAGCACGGTGCCTTCCATGCGGGTGGTGGCGAAAATTTCCGGCTCGGCCTCGGGGTTGAGGCGGATCATCTTGGCATAGCAGCCGCCTTCGAAGTTGAAGACGGCCGTGTCCGACCAGCCATGCTCGTCATCGCCGATCAGCGTGCGGCTGGCATCGGCGGAAAGCGTGGTCTTCCCCGTGCCCGACAGGCCGAAGAACACCGCCGTCTTGCCGTCCGGGCCGATATTGGCCGAACAGTGCATCGGCATCACGCCCTTGGGCGGCAGCAGATAGTTGAGCACGCCGAACACGCTCTTCTTCATCTCGCCGGCATATTTGGTGCCGCCGATCAGGATCAGCTTTTCTTCGAGGTTCACCGCGATCACGGTTTCGCTGCGGCAGCCGTGGCGTTCCGGGTCCGCCTTGAAGCTGGGCAGATCGATGATGGTGTATTCGGGGGTGAAATCCGCCAGTTCGTCCGCGGTCGGGCGCACCAGCAGGGTGCGGATGAACTGGTTGTGCCACGCCAGCTCGTTGATCACGCGCACCTTGACGCGGTGCTCGGGCTGCGATCCGCCGAACAGGTCCGCGACATACAGCGCGTCTTTCCGGCCCACAGCGGCGAGGAAATCTTCCTTCAGCGCGGCAAAATGGGCCGGCGTCATCGATGCGTTGTTATCCCACCAGACCGTATCTTCGGTCTCCGCGTTGCGCACGATGAACTTGTCCTTCGCGCTGCGGCCGGTGTGCTTGCCGGTTTCGACCACCAGCGGCCCGTGCTTGGCACGGCGGCCTTCGCCGTTCTTCAGCGCGTGTTCGGTCAGCTGCGCGGAATCGAGATTGGCATGGATCGTGGCATCGGTAGCGATACCCTGATCGGCAAGGCTGTGGGACAAGGTTGCAGGCACGCGGGCCAATCTCCTGAAATTCGGTCTGTAATGCGGGTTGCGCCTTCGCGCCGAAATCGGCTGCCGCACAAGATGCATACGAATGCACGACTCAGCCAGCCGTGCGCATAATGGCGTGCGCGCGTTCCGTCAAACGCGCGCAGCGGTTGGCACCAAACGGTGCAACATCGCCTTGCGATGCGTTGTGAGATGGACACACACACGCTACCGATCCCCAAGAACCAGCGATGACGGCATGACAGGCATGGAACAGACAACCGACAGCAGCGAACCCGTATCGCCCCTGCGCCGCACCGACCGGCGCGTGATCGCGCTGGTCGACGACGATCGCAACATCCTAACCACGGTTTCCATCGCGCTGCAGGCCGAAGGGTTCGAGACCCGCGTCTATTCCGACGGCGAAACCGCATTGCGCGCGCTGACGGAAAACCCGCCCGACCTCGCCGTGTTCGACATCAAGATGCCGCGCATGGACGGGATGGAACTGCTCGCCAAGCTGCGCGAACGCTCCGCCCTCCCCGTCATCTTCCTGACCAGCAAGGACGACGAGCGCGACGAGGAAGCCGGGTTCGAGATGGGTGCGGACGATTACATCTCCAAACCCTTCTCGCTCCGCCTGCTGGTGGCGCGCATCCGTGCGATCCTGCGGCGGCGCGGGGTGGACGAGCATGCGGAAGAAGACACCGGCGCGGTCGGCGAACAAAGCCAGTCGCGCGAAAGCTTCAGCCGCGGGCGGCTCACGATGGACCCGGCCCGCCATCAGGTGACCTGGGAAGGCAAGCCGGTCTCCCTGACGGTTACCGAATTCCTGCTGCTGGAGGCGCTGGCGCTGCGCCCCGGCGTGATCAAGAGCCGTAACCAGCTGATGGATGCGGCCTACCCGGACGATGTGTTCGTCGACGATCGGACGGTGGACAGCCATATCAAGCGGATGCGGCGCAAGTTCCGGCAGGTCGATTCCACCTTCGGCGCGATCGAAACGCTGTATGGTGCGGGCTATAGCTTCAGCGATGGCTGATCATGCCTGAGATCGGCGGCGTGCGGCGCATTGCGCGCCCGCTGGAGCGCGTCAGCGTATTGTCGAGGATTTCGCTCACCGCACGCATTCTGGCGGTCAATATCCTGCCGCTGCTGCTGCTGGGCGGCGGCATCGTCTACCTCGATTCCTATCGCGCCCAGCTGCTCGACGAACGCTACAAGCTGGCGCGGATCGAAGCGCAGATCACGGCCGAAGCCCTCGCCGGTGCGACCCGCCAGCGGCAGGACGCGCTGCTGCTGCAGATCGGCAAGGAACAGGACATGCGGCTGCGCCTGTTCGACGCTGAAGGCAATCTCGTGGCCGACAGTTTCCAGCTGGGCGAGCCGACCTTCACGCTGGACGATCCCACCGACGATCCGTTCAACCTGCGCTTCGCCCGCTTCCTCGATCAGATCGTGGATACGGTGGTCAGCGCGCAGCCGGTACCCCGCTACATCGAACCCGAATCGAACGAAGCCGATGCCTGGCCCGAGCTTCAGCGCGCGCGCGAGCTGGGGATTTCGCAGATCGAGCTGCGCCAGGCGGCGGACCGCACGCCGGTGATCACCGCCGCCGCGCCGGTCGGCCTGCAGGGCATGACCCTGCTGACCACGCGCAACGCGATCGACATCACCGAATCGGTGCGGCGCGCGCGCTCCACGCTGGGAACGGGCGTGTTTTTCACCCTGCTCGCTTCGATCCTGCTCTCCCTGTTCCTCGCGCGGACCATCGTTTCTCCGCTGCAGACGCTTTCGAAGGCGGCGCAGCGTGTGCGACTGGGGCGCGAGCGCGAGGTTCAGGTGCCGCGCCTGCCCAATCGCCGCGACGAGATCGGCATGCTCGCCCGCGCGGTGGCGGATATGACCGACGCGCTGCGGCACCGGATCGACGCGGTGGAACACTTCGCGGCCGATGTGGCGCACGAGATCAAGAACCCCCTCGCCTCCCTGCGCAGCGCCACCGAGTCGCTGGGCCATGTCGACGATCCCGAACTGCGCGCACAGCTGCTCGACATCGCGACGCACGATGTGCGCCGGATCGACCGGCTGGTGACCGAAATCTCCGATGCCAGCCGGATCGACGCCGAAATGTCGCGCGCCACGTTCGAACCGGTCGATCTTGCAGATCTGGTCGGCAACATCATCGAACGGCGGAGCAATCGCGGGCTCGACGAAGGCTGCGAGATCGTGTTCGAGAAACCCACCCGCGACGCCCGCGCAATGGGCGTGCCCGAACGGCTGGAACGGGTGATCGACAATCTGATCGATAACGCAGCGTCCTTTTCCCCCCAGGGAGGTATGATCCGCGTCGTGGTGCAGCGCGATGGCGATGCGATCCTCGCGACGGTGATGGACGATGGCCCCGGCATAGCGCCCGATTCGCGCCTGAAGGTATTCGAACGCTTTCATTCTGACCGGCCGGAGGACGAAAGCTTCGGCAACCACAGCGGGCTAGGCCTCGCGATCGCGCGGACCATCGCAGAGGCGCATGGCGGAACGCTGACCGCACAGGATCGGCCCGACGGGAAAGGCGGCGCGTGCCTTGTGCTTGCGCTGCCCGCCATGCCAGACGATAGTCAGGCGGGTGTGTAACGGCGCTCCCCCGGCGCGATGATGAACCACGCAACCCCGGAACCCCCACAAGCATGAGCGACTGCCAGAAGATCCTCCTCGTCACCGGAATGTCGGGCGCCGGCAAGACCACCAGCCTGCGCGTACTCGAAGACCTGGGCTGGGAAGCGGTCGACAATTTCCCGATCCGCATGCTCCGCCCGCTGGTACGCGAAGTGCTGGCAGGCGAAGAGCGCACGCCGCTGGCAATCGGGTTCGATTCGCGCACCCGAGGCTTCGCGCCCGACGCCATCGTCTCCATCGTGAAGAGTCTGACCGAGCGTGACGACCTTGAGCTGGTCACCCAGTTCATCGACTGCAACAATACCGAGCTTGAGCGCCGCTATAACGAAACCCGGCGGCGCCACCCGCTGGCGCGCGGGCGTACCGCGATGGACGGCATCCGGGCAGAGCGCGAATTGCTGGAACCCCTGCGCCGGTGGGCCGACATTCTGATCGATACCAGCCAGCTGTCCACAAACGAGCTGCAACTGTTCGTGCGGCAGAATTTCGAGATGCAGGAGGTGGGGGAACTGGCCGTCACCATCAGCAGCTTCGGCTTTGCGCGGGGCATGCCGCCGCTGGCCGATCTGGTGTTCGACATGCGCTTTCTCGACAATCCGCACTGGGTCGAAGGCTTGCGCGAACAGACCGGGCTGGACGACGATGTCGCCGCTTTTCTGAGCCAGACCGACGGGTTCGAGGATAACTTCACCCGCATTCGCGATCTGCTGGTCGATCTGCTGCCGCGCTACCGGGCGCAGGGGAAAAGCTATGTCCACATCGCCTTCGGCTGCACCGGCGGGCGGCACAGATCGGTCTATACCGCGCAGCGGATGGAGCAGGCCCTGCGCGAACAAGGCTACAACCCCACGGTAATCCATCGCAATCTTGCGAGCCGCGCGGCGGACTCGGTGGAGCTGCAAACCGCCTGAACTTGCCATGCCCCCTTGTGTTGGGCGTTTCTCCTTTTAGACAGGGCGCCATGATAGGCCTCATTCTGGTGACCCACGGGCAGCTGGCGCACGAATTCGTTTCCGCGATGGAGCATGTCGTCGGCCCGCAGGAGGCGATCGGATCGGTCTGCATCGGCCCGCAGGACGATGCCGAGGGTCGGCGTGCGGAAATCCGCGACAAGATCGCCGAGGTCGATCAGGGCCAGGGCGTCATCATCCTGACCGATCTGTTCGGCGGCACCCCATCCAATCTGGCGATCTCTCTGCTGGAAGAAGGCAAGGTCGAAGTGATCGCCGGCATCAACCTGCCGATGCTGATCCGGCTGGCCCGCGCGCGCAGGGACATGGCGGTTGCCGACGCCGTGCGCGCCGCACGCGACGCCGGGCGCAATTACATCACCATCGCATCGGAATTTCTCGCCCGGCCCAGCGAAGAGATCAGGGAGGCGGGCAAGTGAGCGAGACCCGCCAGACCGTCACCATCGTCAACGAACGCGGCCTGCACGCGCGGGCCAGCGCCAAGCTGGTCGAAGTCGCCAGCCGTTACCCCGACGAAACCGATATTCGCGTCGCGAAGGGCGAGCGCGAAGTGGATGGCCGCTCTATCCTCGATCTGATGATGCTCGGCGCGGCGCGCGGCGACGAGATCGTGCTGATCGTCGAGGGTGAGGACGGTGCCGACGCAATGGCCGAGATCAAGACCCTCGTTGAAACGGGTTTCGGCGAGTAGCAGCGCGCCCGCCACGCACGCTTCGCTTTGCACTTTCCCGATGCCCCGCCGCGAAATCACCAGCTATTCCAACCCCACGGTCAAGGCCCTGCGGGGTTTGCGCGACAAGAAGCACCGCCAGCGCGAGGGCCGCTTCCTGGCCGAAGGGCTGCGCCTGCTGACCGACGCGCGTGCCAGCGGCCGCGTGCCACAAGTTCTCGTGATGTCGCAAAGGCGCGATGCGCACCCCCTGCTCGATGCGCTGGAACGCGCGGTGGAGGATGCGGGCGGCGATGTGATCGAGACCACGCCCGACATTCTTTCCAAGATCACGGGCAAGGACAATCCGCAGGCCGTGGCGGGTGCCTTTGCCGAGTGGGATACATCGCTGGCCGCGCTCAATCGCGACGCCGCGCCGATCTGGCTGGTTGCGCAGGCGCTGCGCGATCCCGGCAACCTCGGCACCATGCTGCGCACCGCAGACGCGGTGGGTGCCGGTGGCCTGATCCTGATCGACGATTGCGCAGACCCTTTTGGCGTAGAGGTGGTGCGCGCCAGTATGGGCGCGATCTTCACGCAGCAGCTTGCGCGGGCGCGGTGGGAAGATTTCCTGCCCTGGCTGCGCGAGGGCTCCGGACAACTCGTCGCTGCAAGCCTGCGCGAGGCGGTGCCCTATCGCGGTGCGCCCTATGCCAGCCCCTGCTTCGTCATGGTCGGCAACGAATCGCAGGGGCTGCCCGAAGCATACGAGACGGCGTGCGACCTGCGGGTCACCATGCCCATGCGCGGCCGGGCGGACAGCCTGAACGCCGCCGTCGCTGCCGCCGTGCTCGCTTATGAAGTGCTCGCCACGCTGGATGGCCAGCGCCAATCCGAAGGAACAGAATGAACCTGCCCAACCTGCTCGCCCCGACCTATTCGCAAATGCTTGGCGCACTCTCGCAGTGGCTGGACAAGGCATCGGCGGCGTCCGGCGATGCACCCGATGCCATCATGGCCGCGCGTCTGGCCGATGACATGTTCCCGCTGTCCACACAGGTGCGCTTTGCGTGCGTGCAGGCGCGCGAAGGCATGGCACGGCTGAACGGCGAAGCATTCCCCGAAGAAATCACCGTACTGCTGGACGAGGGGCGCGGCGCGGGTGAGAACCCCGGCTCCATCGCCGACGCGCAGGCCAGGATCGCGCAAACGCGCGCCTTTCTGGAAGGCTGCGATGCTGGCGAAGGCGATGCCGGTGCCGATCCCGAACGGCCGGTCGCGCATGAGCTGCCCAATGGCATGGTGTTCGACCTGACGATGGAGCAATATGCCCGCGACTGGGCACTGCCGCAGTTCTATTTTCACCTGATGACCGCCTATGCGATCCTGCGGGCGCAAGGCGTCGATTTGGGCAAGGCGGACTATGTGCAGCACATGTTCGCCTATCTGCGCCCCGGCACGATGCCCGGCTAGGTACCCTCACCCGGATGCGGGTCAGTCGCCCGCGATGATCGCCATGATTTTCCAGCCGGAATCGGTCTTGTCCGCCACCACGCGGTAATCGACGAGACTGCGCAGCTTGCCCGCGTCCACATAGCCCGCGCGCCCGTCACGGGTGACGACGGGCACGAACGCTGCGTCGGAATATTCCTTGAGTCGCACGTAATCCCACGAGACCGACCCAATCTGCGGCGAGTCCGCAGACGGGCCATCGCGCAAGGCTACGTCCGACCCGGTCACGATCATCGCCTCGTAAGGATCGAGCGGGATCACGTCTTTGGAGAAATACCACGGCCACGAGGCATAGCTGCCACCATCTGCCGAGCGTGAGACACCGCAGCCCAGCGCAACCGCCCGCTCTATCTCGTCCCACAGCCGGTAATCGGCCGCAATGAGACGGCGGCGCAATTCCGGCCAGCCGGAGCCGCCACCGAAATCGAGCTGTACATAGGGGTCGACCAGCGCGCGCAACGCATCGGCATCGCGCGCCGTAACCGCCTGGCGCAGCGCGGTCTGGAGTTCGCCCAGCCCTGAAACTGGGGAACACTCATCACGCGGGGCGAGCGGCCCGGAAGGGTCCGCCGCCGCGATCGATCCTGAAGGAGGATCGACCTGCAGCCCAGTCGGGGTACACGCGGCAAGCGCAAACGCCGAACCCAGCACAACCGAACCAAGCGTCACCGCACTCAATCGCATCGCACTTTCCCCCTGGGTACCGTAACCCCTCTACTCAGCCGCGTCGCGTGCATCCTCGATCGCAGCCGCATCCTCGGCAGTGTAGCGCGGCGCTCCCTCGACCAGCGGCACTTCTGGTATTTCGGATTTTCCTATTTCGATCCCCTTCTCGGCCATCCGCCGCCCCGAGGAGAGAACATTGCGCTCGAAGCTACCGACGAAGCTGTTGTAATTCTTGACCGCACTTTCGAGCCCGCCCCCCACACGTTTCAAATGTTCGGACGCCGTGCGTAGGCGATCGTAGAGTTCAGCACCAATCCGACCGATTTCACGCGCCTCTTCCGCCATCTTATCCTGCCGCCAGACCTGCGCAACCGTGCGCGCTATCGCAACCAGATTGGTAGGTGTGGCAAGCAGGACCTTGTTACGAAAGGCAAAATCCCACAATTCGGGATCGGCATCGAGCGCGGCGGCGACGAAATGCTCGCCTGGCACGAACATCACGACATAGTCGGGCGCATCGTCGAACTGGCTCTGGTAGCTCTTGCTGCCCAGCGTCTGCACGTGGCCGCGCATGGACTTGGCATGCAGGTCCAGATGCCGTTTGCGTTCCCCCTCGTCCTCCGCCTCGAACGCGGCCTGATAGGCATTCAAAGACACCTTGGCATCGATCACCAGCTTCTTCTGGCCGGGCACGTTGACAATCGCGTCGGGGCGCAGACGCCCTTCGTCAGTATCCATCGACTGTTCGAGATGGAAATCGGTGTGCTCCGCCAGTCCGCATTGCTCCAGCACGTTCTGCAACGCCCGCTCACCCCAGCGACCGCGTGCCTTGGGCGCATTGGTGAGCGAATTGCCCAACCGCTGCGCCTCGCGCCGCACCTCTTCCTGCCCCAGCCGCATCTGCTCGATCTGCGAGGCGAGCGAGGAGAACGCATTGGTCCGCTTCTCTTCCAGCGCGGCAACCTGATCCTCATACCTCTTCAGCCGCTCGCCCACCGGCGCCAGCAGTTCGCGGATCTTCTCTTCGGACGATTTCTCCGAGTGCCCGAACCGCTCGTTCGCGCGCTCGAGGAAGGTTTCCTGCGCCTTGGTAAGCACCGCAGATCCGGTGTTCTGGAACTCCTTGAGCAATTCCTCGCGCGCTTCGACCAGCAGGCGTTTCTGCTCGTCGAAATTGGCGGTTTTCTCCTTGAGCGTCGCCAGTTCGGAGGACAGCGCGCCATTGGTGCGGCGCAGCTCTTCCAGCACGGTTTCGTGCCGCGCGCGGGTATCCCGCAGTTCGGCATCCAGCGCATCGACCCGCGCGCCCTTTTCCCTCGCGGCCTCCAGCTCGGCATAGGCGCGCAGATACTTGGCGTCGATCTCCTTCGCCTCCCGCTCGCTCTCGGCCAGCCGCGCCTTCAGCTCGGCCCCCGGCCTGCTGCCGATAAACCACCCGACGCCCAGCCCGATGAGCAGCGCCACGACACCCAGAATCGCAAGTTCCATCATTGGAACATAGCTGGAACGAGCGCGCGCGCCAAGGCACCTCGGGAACTATCCCCCGCGCCTTCCGCTCCCCTAGGCAAGAAGGAGAGAAATGCATGTCGATCAAGGAAATGATTAGCGAGCACCCGGCGGTAGGCGCCGATTACAACGAGCAGCTGGCCGAAGCGGTCAAGCACGCGATGTATTGCGCGGCCATCTGCAATTCGTGCGTCGATGCGTGCAATGCGGAAAAGGGCGACATGTCCGAATGCATCCGCAAATGCTCGGACTGTTCGGATATCTGTCAGGCGGTCAGCACGGTCGCCGCGCGGCGCACGCATGGCAACACGGCGGTGATCAAGTCGCTGCTCGAAGCGTGCATCCTCGCCTGCAAGGTCTGCGCGGAG
Source organism: Erythrobacter sp. (assembly GCA_009993635.1). Taxonomy (GTDB): domain Bacteria; phylum Pseudomonadota; class Alphaproteobacteria; order Sphingomonadales; family Sphingomonadaceae; genus Alteriqipengyuania. The sequence goes on from JAACTC010000006.1 coordinate 70,129, forward strand.
GAATGCGCGAAGCACGACAACCCGCACTGCAAGCGGTGCGAGCAGATGTGCCGCGAATGCATGGAAGACTGCGTCAAGGCGCTGCAGGGCATGGTTGAAGCGGCCTGATATCCTTGACAGACCCCGTCGCCCCGGACTTGATCCGGGGCCGGGCTTCTTCAACAGACGTCGCAAGAAAATAGCCTAGCCCCGGATCAAGTCCGGGGCGACGTCTAACCTTGGGTCGTGATCAGGCCGCGACGCGCAGCTTCTTCAGCTTCTTGAGCGCCATGTTGCGCTTCAGGCGGCTGAGGTGGTCGATGAACAGGATGCCTTCGAGGTGGTCCATCTCGTGCTGGATGCAGGTGGCCATCAGCCCCTCCAGCGCCTCGGTATGCTCGTTCCCGTCGATGTCCTTCCAGCGGACCGTGCAGGTCGCGGGACGATCGACGTCGGCATAGATCTCGGGGACGGAGAGGCAGCCTTCCTGATAGGTCATCAGCTCCTCGTTCGGGTCGAGGATTTCGGGGTTGATGAACACCCGCGGCTCTTTCTTCGTCGCCGGATGCGTGTGCTTGTGCCCGTCGTGGTCGCACTCGACCGGCTCTGCGTCCGGGTCTTCGGGCTGCAGGTCGATCACGAGGATGCGCTTGGGCACGCCCACCTGAATCGCCGCAAGCCCGATGCCATTTGCGGCATACATCGTTTCGAACATGTCATCGATCAGCACGCGCAGATCGTCGTCGAACTCGTCGGCAGCGACGGGTTCGGACACGGTTTTCAGCCGGGGGTCCGGCACTTCAAGGATTTCGCGGATAGCCATGCGGCGTCAGATAAGCGGCGTTGCCTCCGCTATCAAGCGGTTAGCCGAGCGGACGTCTCGCCCTCAAGGCCTGGGCAAGCGTGCCCTCGTCGAGATAGTCCAGCTCGCCGCCCACCGGCAGGCCGTGCGCCAGCTGGGTGATGCGGACGGGGAAGTCCTCCAGTCGCTCGGCGAGGTAATGCGCGGTGGTCTGCCCTTCCAAGGTCGCGTTCATCGCCAGCACCACCTCGTCCACTCCCCCCGCTTCGACCCGCGCGAGCAGGCCGGGAATCGCGAGATCTTCCGGGCGAACGCCGTCGAGTGCGGAAAGCCGCCCGCCGAGCACGTGATACGTGCCGGAAAACAGCTTCGCCCGGTCGAGCGCCCACAGGTCAGCCACATCCTCGACCACGCAAATCGACTTGCCGTCGCGCTTCGGATCGGAGCAGATGCCGCAGGGGTCGCGCGTGTCGACATTGCCGCAGATGCGGCACTCCTCGAGGCTGTCCTGCACCGCCAGCAGCGCATCGAGCAGCGCGGGCAGCGCGGTCTCGCGCTTCTTCACCAGATGCAGCACCGCACGCCGCGCCGAACGCGGGCCGAGGCCCGGGAGCCGCGCGAGTGCGGAACTCAATGCTTCGATTTCTTGCGATGCCATAGGGGCACAGATAGGGGTGCAATCGAGACCTGAGAACCCAAAACTCCTCCCCCTCAAGGGGGAGGTCGGGTGGGGGTGTTCGACGCCCGATGTCGAGCGTCGCACACCCACCCCCAACCCCTCCCTCAAGGGAGGGGAGAAGGAACAGAAATGCGCATCGTCTTTATGGGAACGCCGGATTTCGCGGTGCCGACGCTGGAGGCGCTGGTCCATGCCGCGCATGAGGTGGTGTGCGTCTATACCCAGCCGCCGCGCAAGGCGGGGCGTGGCAAGAAGCTCCAGCCGACGCCCGTGCATCAGGCGGCGGAGCGTCTGGGGATCGAGGTGCGCCACCCCGCCTCGCTCAAATCGCAGGAGGAGAAGGACGCCTTCGCCGCGCTGGAGGCCGATGTCGGCGTGGTTGCCGCTTACGGCCTGATCCTGCCGCAGGCGGTGCTCGATGCGCCGGTGCACGGCTGCCTCAACGTCCACGCCAGCATCCTGCCCCGGTGGAGAGGCGCCGCACCGATCCAGCGCGCGATTCTGGCGGGCGATACGGGCACCGGGATCACGATCATGCAGATGGAGGCCGGGCTCGATACCGGGCCCATGCTCGCCACGGTGCGCACGCCCATCGACCGCAAGACCGCAGGCGACCTGACCGACGAGCTGGCGCACAAGGGCGCGCAGCTGATGGTCGGTACCCTGCGCGAACTTTCAAACCACAGGCCTGTCGCGCAAGATGACGAAGACGCCACCCACGCGCCCAAGATCGACAAGGCCGAGGCACGGCTCGACTGGACGCAGGATGCGAAGCAGGTCGAGCGCCAGGTGCGCGCCTTCAGCCCATGGCCCGGCGCGTTTTTCGAGCATGAAGGGGAGCGGGTGAAGGTCCTCACAGCAGAGATCGCGGAAGGGTCGGGCGCGCCAGGCACCGTGCTAGACGATGCGCTTACCATTGCCTGCAAGACCGGCGCCCTGCGCCTCACCCGCGTGCAGCGCGCTGGCAAGCCTGCAATGGATACCGCGGACTTCCAGCGCGGCCGCGCGATCGAGACTGGCGCGCAACTCGGCTAATGTTCGCCTGCGCGGTATTTGGCGGCATAGGGCGGCCTCAACATGACAATGCCCGTTAGGCCCGTCGTGCGCGATTGACTTCGTCCTGCGATCTGGAATCGTCGGCCCCGGCGGACAGGGGAGACGTGGCATGAGACACTTGGCAGCAATCGCTTTGGCAACGGGCCTTGCGCTGACCGGATGCGGCGCGAGCCAGCCTGGCGAGGCGTCTGGCGACAGCTCGCAGACGATCTCCTCTGCTGCCCCGGCCGACCTTTCGGACGGGTTGATCACCTGCACGATGCCCGGTTTCGACGGCAAGAGCGGCCTCACCACCACCGAGCGGTTCGTCCTGATCGGGGGCAGTGTGAAACGCTACTCCCAGTTCAACAACCAGGCCTTCGACCTGTGCGAGGCGGGGCAGGACAAGTGCGCGCTGGGGATCGAAAACGGCGTGGTCCGGATGGACTGGACCAGCCAGGGCGGCACGCGTTCGCGTTACGATGTCGATCTCGGCACGCTCGACATCGCCGCCTACAGGACCGATCCGGGCGGTACGGAGCGATCGGTCGGCTTTGCGCCTGGCAGCAAATGCGTGCGCGAACCACTGCCCGATGGTCTTGAGGTCCTCTGACGCCCCGGCCAATCGAACACCCGGTCTCGCATCGACCCGACACGATGACGGGTTGCCTCGCGGCGATCCTTCCCTAGCAGGGGCCGCATGGCCCTCACCCGCTACGCCCTGACGCTCGAATTCGACGGCACCCCCTTCTTCGGCCTGCAACGCCAGAAGGACGGGCCGAGCGTGCAGCAGGCGGTCGAGGAGGCGATTTACGGCGTCACCGGGCAGGAGGTGACGCTGCACAGCGCAGGCCGCACCGATACCGGGGTCCACGCGATCGCCATGCGCAGCCACTTCGATGTCGAAAGCAAGCTGACCCCGTTTCGCATGGGCGAGGCGATCAACGCGCATCTGCGCCCTGCTCCCATCGCGGTGACGACATGCGAGGCGGTGCCAGAGGACTGGCACGCGCGTTTCAGCTGCATCGGGCGCCGCTATCTCTACCGCATCGTCAACCGCCGGGCCCCGCTGACGCTGGAGAAGAATCGCGCGTGGCTGATCGCGCAGGATTGCGATGCAGAGGCGATGCACCGCGCGGCGCAGAGCCTCGTCGGCCATCACGACTTCACCACCTTCCGCTCTGCCCATTGCCAGGCGGCGAGCCCGGTCAAGACGCTCGACCGGCTGGATGTGGAACGAGCGGGCGAGGAAATCCACGTCCACGTCGCCGCGCGCAGTTTCCTGCACCATCAGGTGCGCAGCATGGTTGGCTGCCTCGCTCTGGTCGGCCTTGGCCGATGGAACGAGAGCCGCATTGCGGAGGTTCTGGAAGCGAAGGACCGACAGGAACTGGGGCTCAACGCGCCATCGCACGGGCTCTATTTCGTCGAGGCGATTTATCCGGACGACCAACACGCCGAATGAGCATTGCGATTAGGTTGCAAACTGCAACCTCAGTGCTAGGTCGGCCCGCAGAACGAATACGCAGAACAATAAGGAGAGCGACCCCATGACCACCACCGGCAAACAGATTTTCACTACGCTTGAAAGCGATGGCACGCTGACCGTCGAAATCGCGACCAGCGAATTTCCCGAGCCCAAGGGCAATCAGGTGCTGGTCCGGATGGAAGCCGCGCCGATCAACCCGAGCGACCTTGCCCTGCTGCTCGGCCCGGCGGACCTTGAGAACGCGGACTATTCCGAAGGCAAGATCGTCGCCAAGATGCCCGAGCCGTTCAACTCCGGCGCGAAGGGCCGCCACGGCCAGCGCCTGCCGGTCGGCAACGAAGGCGCGGGCGAAGTGATCGCCACGGGCGACGGCGACATGGCCAAGGCGCTGATGGGCAAGCGCGTCGCCTGCGTCCCCGGCACCGCCTACGCCGAATACGCCATCGCCGATGCCAGCATGTGCCTGCCGCTCGGCGATGTCTCGTCGAAGGATGGCGCGTCCGCCTTCGTCAATCCGATGACCGCGCTCGGCTTCGTCGAGACCGCGAAGATGGAAGGCGCCAAGGCGATCCTGCACACCGCCGCCGCTTCCAACCTCGGCCAGATGCTCGTGCGTATCTGCCAGGAAGACAACATGCCGCTGGTCAACATCGTGCGCCGACAGGAACAGGTCGATATCCTGAAAGGGATCGGTGCGAAGCACATCGTCAACTCGTCGGACGACGATTTCATGGATCAGCTGCGCGGCGCGATCGACGAGACCGACGCCTTTTTCGGCTTCGACCCCATCGGTGGCGGCAAGATGGTCGACCACTGCTTCAAGGCGATGGAGCAGGTCGCGGTATCCAAGATGACCGAATACAACCGCTACGGATCGAACCAGCAGAAGAAGATGTACATCTACGGCCGGCTGGATCTTGGCGCGACCGTGCTGAGCCCCTCCTACGGCTTCGGCTGGGCGCTATCGGGCTGGCTGCTGACGCCGTTCCTTCAGAGTGCGGGCATGGAAACCGTGATGAAGATGCGCAAGCGCGTGGTCGAAAACATCACCACCACTTTCAAGAGCGATTACGCCAAGACGGTGACTCTGGAAGGCATGCTGGAGAAGGACGCGGTGTTGCAATATCGCCAGATGCGCACGGGCGAGAAATACCTCGTAACTCCGCACGGATAATCCACCTCACACTCCTCCCCCTTGAGGGGGAGCTGGGTGGGGGTGTGCCACACCGATGGCCTGGAACCCCCACCCCAACCCCCTCTCCCAAGGAAAGGGGGCTAAACCTACCGCTCGTCGAAGTACCGCTGCGCCTCGGCCGGATCGGTAATCCCGTTGGCGATCAGCAGCGCGGTGAGCACCCGCGCCTTGGGCACGCCCAGTGCGCGCGCGGCAACGAATCCGTCGGCGTCGTCCGTTGGCAGACGATCGACCAGCCCCTCGTCCGTGCGGCTCGCGCGCACCACCAGCGCGCCGCGCCGGGCATGTTCCAGCAGCAGCAGCCGCACGGGTTCGGGCATATTGCCCTCCCCCAATCCGGACACGACAATGCCCTGCGGCTTGTGCGCAAGCTGCCGCGCCGCCGCCGCTGCGCTCATCCCGGCGTAGATTGCAAGGATCGGTACCTCGGGCAGCGGCAGGAACTTGAGCCGCGCGGCATCTTCCGTGCGCCATGGCGCGCCGAACCAGTCGAGCCGGGAAGGCGTCACGATGGCGACCGATTCCCGGGGGAATCCGCGAAACGCCTCGGTCGCGCGGGTTTTCGCCTTGCGGACATCGCGCGCCGAGTGGACCCGGTCGCCCATCACCACCAGCACGCCGCGCCCGGCCGCATCCCCGTCGCCCGCTACCCGCGCGGCATTGGCGAAGTTGCGCATTCCGTCATAGCCCACCGCATCGGTCGGCCGCATGGCCCCCACCAGCACCACCGGCTTGGTCGCCGGCAGCGTCAGATCCAGCAGGAACGCGGTTTCCTCGGCGGTATCGGTGCCGTGGGTGACGATGATCGAATCGACGGCGTCATCGCGCATGGCGCGGTCGATTTCGCTGTGAAGCCGCGACCAGATGGAGGCATCAATGTCTTCGGAGCCGATATTGGCGATCTGCCGTCCGGTGAATTGTGCCGCAATGCCCAGCGCGCGCGCCTGATCGAGGTAATATTCGATCCCCACCTGCCCGGGGCGGTAATCGTGCCGCATGGCGTCGCCCGCCTGCCCGGCGATGGTGCCGCCAGTGGCGAGAACGAGGATGCGCGGATCGGCCATTGTCACGCCACCTAACGCCCCCCAGCACGCTTTCAATTGATTTTGAAACTTTGCACGCTAGATAGCGGCCCTCCCGCATGGATACGGGCGATTAGCTCAGTTGGTAGAGCGCTTCGTTTACACCGAAGATGTCGGCAGTTCGAGCCTGTCATCGCCCACCATGCCCCCATTACCTACCGCACCTGACCGCTTGCGCGCCGCGCGGCAACGCGGCACGTGCCTGCCGATGACCCCGCTCGACATCGCCATCGCAGGGTGCGGCCCGGCCGGGCTGGCGGCCGCTCTGCTGCTGCACCGGCAGGGGCATCGCGTCACCCTGTTCGACCGGTTCGACCGGCCGCAACCGATCGGGTCGGGCCTGATGATCCAGCCAAGCGGGCTGGCGGTGCTCGATGCACTGGGGGTGGCCTCTGACATCGTCGCCCACGGCGCACCGATCCGCGCGCTGCACGGCCTCAATCACCAGGGCGAGAATGCGCTCGATGCGCGCTACATGGATCTGGGCGTTGAGGGCGCTTGTGGCATCGGCATCCACCGCGGGAGCCTGTTTTCCGTTCTGTACGACGCCGTGATCGGCGAACGGATCGACATCGAGACAGGCTTTGCGGTTGCAGGCAGCGATCTGGCCAAAGGCGGGCGCACGTTGTCATCCACTGACGGGCGCAGCACGCCCGCATTCGATGTGGTGATCGACGCACTCGGCACCTCCACACCGCTCGCCCCGCCATGCGGTGAATGGCTAGCCTTCGGCGCGCTATGGGCCACGCTGGACTGGCCCGCACATGGCCCGTTCGACGAAGGACTTCTCCAGCAAAGGTATGTGCACGCGAACCGGATGGCTGGCGTCTTGCCGACGGGCGTTCGGGCGGGAGGCAAGCGGCCCGAAATAGCCTTTTTCTGGTCGCTCAAGGCGGCAGAGTACGAAGCCTGGCGCAATGCGGGGCTCGATGCGTGGAAAGCCGAGGTATGTGCCCTGTGGCCGGAATGCGAAGGCCTGCTGTCGGGCATCGCGCATGCCGGCGACCTCACCTTCGCCCGCTATGCCCATCGGCGCGTATCCGACCCGGTCGTCGAACGGATGATCCACATCGGCGATGCGTGGCATTCGGCCAGCCCGCAGCTGGGCCAGGGCGCCAACATGGCGCTGCTCGATGCCTTTGCAGTAGCGCGCGGGATTGCGCATGGCGACGGCGTGCAGGGCGGACTGGCTCACGCTGCCAGCTTGCGATCACTGCATGTCCGCCTGTACCAGACGCTGACCTGGGCGGCGACGCCGCTCTATCAGTCGGACCGCCTGCGGTATCCGGTGCTGCGTGATCTGCTGCTGGCACCGTTGGGGCGCGTCTGGCCCGGGCCGGGGATACAGGCGCGGCTCGTGGCAGGGCTGGTCGGCAATCCGTTGCAACCGCTGGGTCTCGACCTGCCAGACTATCCGGCACTGACCGGGCGGGCGTGAATGTCGCACCGCGTGCTTATGGCAGTGCGGGCGTTTCGACCACGTCTTCGATGGCAGCAATCGCCTCGTCGCTCGACCAGTCGAACTCGCCGGTCACCCGCCAGACTTCCTTGCCGGTGCGATCGTACATCACGGTGGTGGGCAAGGTGCCCGCGCCAACCGCGTCGCCGAGCGAGAGCTGCGGATCGATCCAGGGCGGCAAACTGTTGATGTCGTTCTCTTCGAAAAACTGCGTGACCTTGGCCGGATCGCCCATGTCCTGGCTGATCGTGACCACGTTCAGCTCGTCGCCGTAATCCGCCGCCAGCTTGTCGAGCAACGGCATTTCCTCGACGCAAGGCGCGCACCAGGTCGCCCAAAGGTTCATCAGCACCGGCCGGCCCTGCAGCGCGCCGAGGTTGAGCACGGTGCCTTCCGGGTCGACCAGATTGGTGGCGGGCATCAGTTCGCCTGCAAATCGCCGGTCTATTTCGCCCGGCGCCGCAGGCTCGCCGACACCGGCGCTGGCTTCGCTCTCTTGCGGGGCATCCTGCGGCTCCCTATCGCACCCGCTCAGGATCAGTACGGTGGCGAGCGCAGACATTATGGCAAATCGGGACACGAAACCCTCCAGCAGCGGACGCGGCAACGCGATGTGGGGCGGCCGCTTCGCCGACGGGCCTAGTGCCATCATGCGCGAAATCAATGCCTCGATCCCGTTCGACAAGGCTTTGTGGCGGCAGGACATCGCGGGCAGCCGCGCGCATGTCGCCATGCTGGCCGCGCAGGGCATCCTGAGTGGCGAGGATGCCAAGACCATAGACGAGGGCTTGCAGACCATCGCCGCCGAGTACGCGCGCGACGGCGTGCCCGAGGACTGGGATCTGGAAGATATCCACATGACGGTTGAGGCGCGCCTGACCGAACTGATCGGCCCGGTCGCAGGACGATTGCACACCGCGCGCAGCCGCAACGATCAGGTCGCGACCGACTTCAAGCTATGGGTGCGCGAGGCGATCGACGAGCTCGACGCGGGCCTCGCCGCGCTGCAGACCGCGCTGGTGACCCGCGCCCAGCAGCACGCCGGCGACATCATGCCCGGCTTCACCCACCTGCAGGCGGCGCAGCCGGTCACGCTCGGCCATCACCTGATGGCCTATTACGAGATGCTGCGGCGCGACCGTGCGCGTTTCGCATCGGCACGCGAGCGGCTGGACGAATGCCCGCTGGGCGCAGCCGCGCTGGCGGGTACCGGCTTCGATCTCGACCGCGAAGCAACCGCTCAGGCGCTGGGCTTTTCGCGACCCACCGCCAACAGCCTCGATACCGTGTCCGACCGCGACTTCGCGCTCGATTTCCTGCATGCCGCCAGTCTGGTCAGCATCCACCTGTCGCGGCTGGCCGAAGAAATCGTGATCTGGGCAAGCCAGCCCTTCGGCTTCATCCGCCTGCCGGACAGCCTTTCAACCGGCAGTTCGATCATGCCGCAAAAGAAGAACCCCGACGCGGCGGAGCTGGTGCGCGGGCACGCAGGGCGGATCATCGGCTGCGCCACCGCGCTCAGCATCACGATGAAGGGCCTGCCGCTGGCCTATGCCAAGGACATGCAGGACGACAAACCGCCGGTGTTCGAAGCCTACGGCCTGCTCACCCTCTCCATCGCCGCGACCGAGGGGATGATCGCGGGCGCAGATTTCGACACCGCGCGAATGCTGGAACTGGCGGGTACTGGGCACGCCACCGCGACCGATCTGGCCGACTGGCTGGTGCGCGAAGCGGGCGTGCCTTTCCGCGAAGCCCATCACATCACCGGTGCGGCAGTGGCACGCGCCGACGCGAAGGGCTGCGCGCTGGCCGATCTGACGCAGGAAGACCTTTCCGCGATCGATCCGCGCGTGACGCCAGAGGCGCTGACGCACCTCACGCTCGAAGGATCGGTTGCCTCGCGCCGCAGCTATGGCGGAACCGCACCCGATCGGGTACGCGAACAGGTGAAGGCCGCGCGTGACGCGCTGGGCCTCGATTGACGATGCGAGAGACCATGCGCGCCCCTCACCTCATCACGCTTGCTTGCCTTCTGCCGCTGGCGCTTTCCGCCTGCGGCCAGCGCGCCGTATTGACGCCGCCACCGGGCGAAAGCCTGCCCCCGGCCCATTACGGCGAAGAGACAAGGCCGACCGCCGCCGAATTGCTGGAGCCCGATGTGATTGCGGTCCCTGAACGCGACACCGAGCTGCGCACCCGATCGGAAGAGCGCGAAGACGACCCGTTCGATCTTCCCCCCGAATAGGCCGGCACACCGATGGACCATTTCAAGCGCACGCACGGCACGCTGCACGCAGAGGATGTGCCCCTGAACGCGATTGCGGAGGAGGTCGGCACTCCGGTCTATGTCTATTCGCAGGCCACGTTGCAGCGCCACGCACGGGTCTTTCGCGACGCGCTCGGCGCGCTCGACGATCCGCTGGTGCTGTTCGCGGTGAAGGCCAACCCCAATCTGGCCGTGCTGCGCGTGTTGCAGCGCGAAGGCTTTGGCGCGGACGTCGTCTCGGGCGGCGAGCTGCGCCGTGCGCTGGCGGCGGGCATGACGCCGGACAAGATCGTGTTCTCCGGCGTCGGCAAGACGCGCGCGGAGCTGGAGCTAGGCCTCGACACCGGTATCGCGCAGTTCAACATCGAATCGGGCGAGGAAGGGCGCGAGCTTGCCGAGCTTGCGGCGGCGCGCGGCACGCGTGCGCGCTGTGCGCTGCGCATCAACCCCGATGTCGACGCGGGTACGCATGAGAAAATCTCCACCGGCAAGGCAGACAACAAGTTCGGCGTGCCGCTGTACCGCGCAGCGGAGCTGTTTGCCGAACTCGCCGCCCTTCCCGGCCTCGCGCTGGAAGGGCTGGCGATCCATATCGGCAGCCAGCTCGCCGATCTCGCCCCGCTGGAAACCGCGTTCGCGAAGATCGGCCGCCTGCTGTCCGAACTGCGGGATAATGGGCAGACGATCACCCGCATCGATCTGGGCGGCGGGATCGGCGTGCCCTACAAGGCTGGCGAGACCTATCCCAGTCCCGCCGAATATGGGGCGATGGTGGCCCGGGTGACCCGCGACTGGGATGTCCAGCTGGTATTCGAACCCGGTCGTGTGATTGCGGGCAATGCCGGCGTTCTGCTGACCCGCGTGATCCGGGTGAAGCGCGGCCTGAACAATCCCTTCGTCATCGTGGATGCGGCGATGAACGATCTCGCCCGCCCAGCCCTCTACGGCGCGTGGCACGATTTCGAGGCTGTGTCCGACACGCCCGACAGGATGACCGCGAACATCGTCGGCCCGATCTGCGAGACGGGCGACACTTTCGCCACCGACCGCGATTGCCCGCAACTGGCGGCGGGCGACCTCGCCGTGTTCCGTACCGCCGGTGCCTATGGCGCGACCATGGCATCGTCTTACAACTCGCGCGGTTTCGTGCCCGAAGTGCTGGTGAGCGGCAGTCATTTCGCAGTGGTCGCCGACCGGATCGATGCGGGCGCGATCATGGGTGCCGAGCGGGTGCCCGACTGGCTGGATTGAGGTGACCGGGCGGATCGCCTCGCTGCCGCTGTTCCACCAGGTTTCCGGCTGCCGCATCGTGGTGGTCGGCGATGGCCCGATGGCGGACGCGAAACGTCGGCTGGTGGCGCGCGCGGGCGCTATCCCCTGCGGGGAAGCGGAAGCCCATCACGCGCAGATCGCGTTCGTTGCGCTGGAGGATGAAGGCGCGGCAGCTGCGGTGCGGCAGCGGCTGAAGGCAAAGGGGCTGCTGGTCAACGTGGCCGATCGGCCCGACCTGTGCGATTTCACCACGCCGAGCATCCTCGACCGGGACCCGCTGCTGATCGCGGTGGGCACCGGCGGTGCCTCTGCTGGCCTTGCCAAGCATGTGCGCCTGCGTCTGGAAGCCCTGCTGCCGCAGCGGCTGGGCGAGCTGGCGCGGGCGCTCGCCATCGGGCGTGACAGGTTGCGCGCGCGGCTACCCGATGGGGATGACCGGCGCCGCGCGGTGGATGCCGCGCTGAGCGAAGCCGGGCCGCTCGATCCCTTCAGCGAGACGGCGGCGGACCGGGTCGAGGCCTGGTTGGCCAATCCCGAGGCATCGTCTGCCCCGCGCATGGAAGCTATCGTAATCGGGAGCGACGATCCGGAAGATCTGACCGTTCGCCACGCACGCTGGCTGGGCACGGCGGATGCGATCTATCACGCGGCGGACATTGCGACCTCCATTCTCGCGCGTGCGCGTGCCGATGCCGGGCGGTATCCGCTGGAAGACGCGCCACAGAAACCGAGCGAAGGCTTCACGCTCATCCTGCGACGCGGATAGGCCGCGCGCTCAGACGCCCGCGCATTCGCACGCACCCGCAGTGTCGAAATACTGCGCCATCGCCTCCACCGCCGTATCGCTCAACGAAACGAACGCCCGCCGCCGGTCGACCATGTCTTCTTCGCGTTGCAGCAGGCCGTGTTCGGTCATCTGGCTGATCCAGCGCAGCGCCGTCGTCGGTGGAACGCCGCTGGCGATGCACAGCGAGGTGACCGAGACCCGGCGCCCTTCCGCGCGCGCCGCCGTCAGATCCAGCAGGATGTCCCACGCCGGGTCCGCAAACAGTGCCGCATCGAAGAACCGCGCGCGCATCTGGCGCTTGCGGATCGTCGCGCGCACGCGCCGCGGATCGGGCAGGCCCGGCGTTCCGGCGAGCGGCTCGGCAGTCTCTTCCGGCGCATGCCGTTGCCCGTCACCGAAGGCAAAGGCGCTGCCCCCGCCCGCAGGCGCCGCTCCGTTGCCCAGCAGCCCGTCGAGCTTGCCGGCCAGCGCCGAAACCCGCTCCACCAGCTGCATCACCGCCACCCGGTCTTCGCCCGACAATTCGCGCACCCGCCGCCCGGCGAGGCTGGCAACTGCCTCTCCAAATGCGACCAGTCGCTCTGCCCGGCGAGGCTCCACCAGCAGCACCGGATCGCACGCGCGGGACGCCACCAGCACAGGCTCCAGCGCGCCGATAGCGGTCGACACGATCAGGCGCGACCCGGCCTGGGCGATCCGCTGAGCCAACCGTTCGAGCAGGGCAAGTGTCGACGCGTCGGCTGCTGGCACATCGACCACCACGATATCGCCCAGCGCCCGCGCCGTGCCGTCTTCCAGTGCCAGCACCGCCTCCGACTGAGCGATCCGAAAGCCAGCAAGCTGGGCGTCGGCGGACATTTCGGAGCGCACATAAGGCCGGTCGGAAAACACCGAGATCGCGACCGGAAGACCGGCCGGGTCGCATGGCGCGGAATAGCTCGGCCCACTATTGAACGCGGCGCTGCGCGACTCGCCCTGAAGCATTGCTCTATCCCCTTTTGTTCCGCACTCGTTGTGAGAACAAAAAGGGAATGTGTCAACCGGTCCAGCGTTGCGGCGTCGCCCCTAATCCTCGAACGGATCGCGCACCAGAATGGTGTCTTCGCGTTCGGGGCTGGTCGAAACCAACGCGACAGGCGTCTCAATAAGTTCCTGAATACGCTGTATATACTTGATCGCATTCGCGGGAAGGTCGGCCCAGCTGCGGGCCCCGGCCGTGCTCCCGCTCCAGCCGTCGACTTCCTCGTAGATCGGCTCGGCGCGGGCCTGGCTGGCCGCATGGCTGGGCAGGTAGTCGTAGATCTTTCCGTCGATGCGATAGCCGGTGCAGATCTTCACCTTGTCCATCCCGTCGAGCACGTCGATCTTGGTCAGCGCAATGCCGGTGACGCCGGAAATGGCGCAGGTCTGGCGGACCAGCACCGCGTCGAACCAGCCGACCCGCCGCTTGCGCCCCGTCACCACGCCGAATTCGTGCCCGCGCTCCCCCAGACCCTGGCCGATCTCGTCGGTCAGCTCGGTCGGGAACGGGCCGCTGCCGACACGTGTGGTGTAGGCCTTTACGATGCCGAGCACAAAACCGGTCGCGTTGGGGCCAAGCCCGCTGCCGCTCGCCGCCGTACCGCTGACCGTGTTGGAGCTGGTGACGAAGGGATAGGTGCCGTGATCGACATCCAGCAGCACGCCCTGCGCGCCTTCGAACAATACGCGCGCGCCCGCCTTGCGCACCTTCTTCAGCCGCTTCCACACGGGCTGCGCGAATTGCAGCACGAAGGGCGCTATTTCCTTCAGGTCCGCGACCAACTGTTCGCGGTCGATCGGGGCCTCGTCGAAGCCAGCGCGCAGCGCGTCATGGTGCGCACAAAGCCGGTCGAGCTGCGGTTCGATTTCATCGAGATGCGCCAAGTCGCACACGCGGATCGCGCGGCGGCCGACCTTGTCTTCATAGGCCGGGCCGATGCCGCGCCCGGTGGTGCCGATCTTGCCGCTGCCCGCCGCGGCTTCGCGCAGACCGTCGAGATCGCGGTGGAGCGGGAGGATCAGCGGGCAATTGTCTGCCACAGCAAAATTGTCGGGCGTGACGCTGACGCCCTGCCCTTCGAGCTTCTCGATCTCGGACTTGAGCGCCCACGGGTCGAGCACCACGCCATTGCCGATCAGCGACAGCGTACCTGTGACGATGCCTGAAGGCACCAGCGAAATCTTGTAGGTCGTGCCATCGACCACCAGCGTATGGCCTGCGTTGTGTCCGCCCTGAAAGCGCACCACGGCATCGGCGCGGCTCGCCAGCCAGTCGACGATCTTGCCCTTGCCCTCGTCCCCCCACTGGGCGCCGATTACGGTTACATTGGCCATTTTAAGACAGAACTTTCCTGACAGTACAGAACCGCGCGGGGGGTAGGCGACGAAACGGGTAGCGGCAAGGCCATTGCGCGCATCGCGACTTCCAGAATCGGGGCAATTCGATCATGCTTAATTTCAGGCTAGGGTCGGCTGTGAAGCTTGCGTTGATCACGACCGCCTACCCCTTGCCCAGATACAGCCGGACATTGGGATCGCTCGGCTGCTCAGAGGAGGGACCGGGTTGTGACAAAGGCAATCCAGGCCGGGCGTGCGCGGATCGACGCGCCCTGCGAAACGACTGATTCTCCGGCATTCCCGGCAAGCTATGAAGCGCCGCCAGAGCTACGGGTACGCGGCATACCGGATGGCAAAGGCCGCAGCATTGTCGCCGGGGCGAGCGCGCTGGCGCTGGCCGCGTGCGGCGGTGGTGGCAGCGGTTCGGGATCGGGTGGCAGCGCGGGCGGCACGCCGACACCCGCCGTCAATATCCGCAAGCCGCAATCGGCCGGGGAAGCGGCCCGTTTCACGCTGTCGGTCGGCATCGGCACATCGCCCACACGCATTGCCGCCGTGCAGAGCGAAGGCTTCGCACCGTGGCTGGATGCGCAGATGAAAGAACCGATTGCGCAGACCGGGCTCGCCTGGTTGCAGACGCGCGGATATTCCACTGTCGACGCCAACAAGTATTACAACATGGCCGGCCTGATGGACCGGATGATCTGGAACCAGCTGATGACCGGTGCGGACCAGGTGCGCAAACGCGCCGCGCTGGCGCTTTCGGAAATCATGGTGGTCTCGATAAATGGGATTACCGGTTCGTGGCGCGCGCAGGCGATGGCACAATACTGGGACATCCTGAACGCGCGCGCGTTCGGCAATTTCCGCGATCTGCTGGAAGACATCACGCTCAATCCCGCGATGGGGTACTTCCTCAACACCAAAGGCAACCGCAAGGAAGACCCGCGCACCGGGCGCGTGCCGGATGAAAACTACGCGCGCGAAGTGATGCAGCTGTTCACCATCGGGCTGTACGAACTGAACATCGACGGCACGTGGAAGACCGACGGCAGCGGACACCCGATCGAAACCTATACCAATGCCGATATCGAAGGGCTGGCGAAGGTCTTCACCGGCTACGATCTGGATTTCACCAATGCAGGCCGGTTCCCCAATCCGGACGATCCGACGAAGGTCGTCTACGGCATAGAGCCGGTGGTGGAGCCGATGACGGCAGATCACACGCGGTTCCTGCGCCCGCCGCGCGAAACATACCATTCCCCGGCCGAAAAGAGCTTTCTGGGCACCACTATTCCGGCGGGCACGAGCGCGCAGGAAACGCTGCGCATCGCGCTCGACACGCTGTTCAACCATCCCAATGTCGGCCCGTTCATCGGCCGGCAGCTGATCCAGCGGCTGGTAACCAGCAACCCCTCCAATGCCTACGTCGCGCGGGTTGCGGCGGCGTTCAACAACAACGGCTCGGGCGTTCGCGGCGATCTGCGCGCGGTGTTCAAGGCGGTGTGGCTGGATGACGAGGCGCTGGCTTCCGGCAACCAGACCAGCGTAACCTTCGGCAAGCTGCGCGAACCGATCCTGCGGCTGGCGCAGTGGGGCCGCACCTTCGGCGCGACCTCCGCCTCGGGCAACTGGCTGGTCGGCGACACCAGCGATGTGGCGAGCGAACTGGGCCAGAGCCCGCTGCGCAGTCCCTCCGTCTTCAACTTCTTTCGCCCCGGTTACGTGCCTGCAAATTCCAACGCGGCCAACGCCAGTCTGGTCGCGCCCGAATTCCAGATCGTCAACGAAACGACGACCCCGGCTTACGTCAACTTCATGTCCGACGTGATCAATCGTGGCTGGGGTTCGGCACGCGACGTGAAGGCCCAGTATTCCGCCGAGATTGCGATGGCGGACGATCCGCCCGCGCTGGTCGATCACCTCGACGCGGTGCTCACCGGATCACGCCTCTCCCCCGGCAACAGGGGTACCATTCTGGCCGCGATACAGGATGTGCCGATCGGCACGCGCAATCCCGACTCCGACAGGATGCGCCGCGTGGTCGTGGGGGTGCTGCTGACGATGGTCGCACCCGAATATCTGGTCCAGGTCTGAGAAGGGAGCGCGCAAGAATGTTCATCGGCAAGGCACCCGAACTCAGCCGCCGCGCTTTCCTGCGGCGAACCGGCCAGCTGGCAGCGGCGGGCACCGCGACCAGCTATGCGATGGGGCTGGCCGGGCTTGGCGAACTCGCCGCGTTCAGTCCGGGCAATGATTACAAGGCGCTGGTGTGCGTGTTCCTGTATGGCGGGAACGACCATTACAACATGCTGGTCCCCTACGATCCGGCGAATTACCAGCGTTATGCGGAGATCCGCACCTCTATCGCACGCGGACGCAGCACGCTTGGCGCGACCGCGCTGGCGACGCCGGACGATCAGACGCTGACCGACGATCTGCAATACGCGCTCGCGCCGGAAATGCCGGGCCTCAAGGCGCTTTACGACGAAGGCGCGATGGCGCCGGTGCTGAATGTCGGGCCGCTGATCGTGCCGCTGACCAAGGCGCAGTATAACGCCAACTCGGCGTCCAACCCGCGCCCGGCCAAGCTGTTTTCGCACAACGACCAGCAATCGACCTGGCAATCCTTCGCGCCGGAAGGATCGGTGGTCGGCTGGGGTGGCAGGCTGGGCGATCTCGCCCTGTCGAGCAATTCGAACGCGATCTTCACCAATATTTCGGCCAGCGGCAACGCAGTCTTCCTCGCCGGGCAGAACTCGCTCGCCTATCAGGTCTCCAGCAAGGGCGCGATCGCGATCAACGGGCTTGGCGGGAAGCTGTATGGCTCCAGCGTTGCGGGCAGCGCGCTGGAAACGCTGCTGACCCAGCCGAGCAACCATGTGCTGGCGAGGGACCACGCCACGATCGCCAAACGATCGATCGATGCACAGGGCTTCGTGAACGGCGCGCTGGGCGGCGTGAACCTGGCCACCAGCTTCACCCCTCCGACCGGTATCAGCGGTCGGCTGGCCGGACAGCTCAACACGGTCGCGCGGCTGATCGCGGCGCGCAACCAGCTGGAGGTTCGCAGGCAGGTCTATTTCGTGGGCATCGGCGGGTTCGACCTGCACGATGCACTGACCACACGCCACGGGCCGCTGCTGGCCGAAATCGACTTCGCGATGACCGCCTTCTACCGCGCGACGCAGGAGATGGGCATCGCCGACAAGGTGACCGCGTTCACCGCATCGGACTTCGGGCGCACGCTGACGAGCAACGGCGATGGCTCCGATCATGGCTGGGGCGCGCATCACTTCGTGGTCGGCGGCGCGGTGAATGGCGGGCGCTATTACGGCACCGCGCCGAGCGTTTCGGTGAGGAGCGACGATCAGGTGGGTAATGGCCGCCTGCTGCCCACCACCTCGGTCGACGAACTCACCGCAACCCTGGGCCTTTGGTTCGGCGCCTCGCCATCGGACCTGCCATTGATCGCGCCCAATATCGGCAATTTCGCCCGCCCCAATCTGGGCTTCCTGTCGCTCTGATACAGCCGGCCCGGAACACCGGCAGCCGACACTACGTTATCGGGGCGAAAGGAATTTTGCCCCATGAACAGTCCCGTTGCGACCCAATACCCTACCCTGACCCTGAACGACGAACGCCAGCTTCCTCAGCTGGGCTTCGGCACCTACAAGATCGCCGAAGACGACGCCCCCGAAGCCGTGCGCACCGCACTCGACGTCGGGTACTGGCTGATCGATACGGCGGCGGTGTACGAAAATGAGCGGGGCGTTGGCAAAGGCATCGGCGACTGGTCCGACATCTTCCTGCAGACCAAGATCTGGAACGAGAGCCAGGGCTACGACCGGACGCTGAAGGCTGCCGACAAGTGCCTGGATCGTCTTGGCCGCGACCATGTGGACATGCTGCTGATCCACTGGCCGTGCCCCGACAATGGCCTGTTCGTCGAGACCTGGAAGGCGCTGATCGATCTGCGCGATCAGGGCAAGGCGAAGTCCATCGGCGTCTCCAATTTCCGCGAAGAAGACCTGAAGCGGATCGTGGACGAAACCGGCGTGACCCCCGCCCTAAATCAGGTCGAACTGCACCCCAGCTTCCAGCAGCGCGCCCTGCGCAAGGTGCATGACGACATGGGCATCGTCACGCAAAGCTGGTCGCCGCTCGGGCAGGGCGAGGGCCTCAGCAATCCGGCGATCAAGCAGATTGCCGAGGAAGTGGATCAGGCGGCATCGGCGGTGATCATCCGCTGGCACATCCAGCACGGCCTTTCGACCATCCCCAAGGCGTCCAGCCGCGAGCATATCGAAGCCAATTTCAAGGCGCTCGATTTCGAATTGACGCCCGATCAGATGGCCAAGATCGACGCGCTGGATAGCGACGATGGCCGGATGGGTCCGGAACCGGGCAACTTCAACAGCTAACGCTCGTCGTTCTTGGTGCCCGCGCGACCTTGCATGGCCGCGCGGCGCCAAGGCCACGTCCCCTCGATTTCGGTCTCCAGCGCGAAGCTGAGAAAGGTGCGGATCAGGACCACCGCGCCCAGCAGCAGGATATTCTCCGCCGAGAGCGGCGCGGTGATGGTGGCGATGATGTCCGCCGCGACCAGCAGTTCGAGGCCCAGCAGGATGGCCCGCCCAAGGTTGGAGCGCAGCCGCGCATAGGCGTCCCGCCAGTTTCCGCATGCGCGCGCATCGCGAAAGAAGGCGACTGCTGCGACGATGATCCCGATCAGGATGATCGCCACCCCCGCAATTTCGATGAAGTGCGCGATCGCGCGAATGATGTCGTGCAGGCTCTCTGTGCTCATGGGGGGCGAACGGCGCGGTGGGCGAGAGCGTTCCGGAAAGGGGAAGGCGCCGGCTGGACAACCGCTTGACTGTATTGCATCAGTAGATCACACGAGAGGTCGCCTTTCGGGAGATCGCCCTTGTCCATCGTGCTCGTCCTGTCCCTTCTCGCCCAGACCGCGCCGCCGCTTCCTACCGACCTGGTCGACATTGTGGACGAGGCCGCGCGCGAACGCGGCGACCTGACTCCGGTACTGGTGCTGGGTACCTCGCACCTGTCCTCCCTGCCCGATGATTTTCCGGTCGAGCGGTTCGATCCGCTGCTGGACAGGCTGGAGCAATGGGCACCCGAAGCGATCGCGGTGGAAGGCATCGACGGCCCGCAATGCGATTACCTGCGCGAATATGATCCCGGCACGGCAGACAGCTATTGCCCCGATCCCTCGCCCGCGCGGACCGCCTTGGGCCTCAGCGGAGCGGAAGCGGCTGCGGAGGCATGGGCGCTGCTGGCAAGGCCCGCCACACAGCGCAGCCTGACCGAACGGCGGCGGCTGGTCGCTCTGTTGCTTGCCATGGGCGAACCTGAGTCCGCACTGGTCCAGTGGCTCCGTCTGCCCGTCGAAAGCAGGGCGGCAGGCGCCGACCTGAGCGAGGAACTGGTCGCCTATCTTGCAAAGTACCAGACGCGGCAGAACGAGAACGTGATCATCGCGGTGGAGCTGGCGGTCCGCCTCGGTCTCGACAGGGTGGATCGGGTCGACGACCAGAGCAGCGGCAGCGCAATCGCGGATCGCGATGCCTATGCGAAGGAAATCAGGGCGATCTGGACGAATACCCCGACCGACGTCAGGATTGCCGAGTACGAGGAATGGGAAGCTGCGCTGATCGATGGATCGCTGCCAATGCTCGAATGGTATCGCAGGTACAACGCACCCGCCTCTCTCGCACTGGCGATGAAGGGCGATTTCGGTGCCGCCGCAGCCGCGCGCACGCCCACCGATGCGGGACAGTCCTACCTCGCTTACTGGGAGACGCGGAATTTGCGGATGGTCTCCAACATCCGGCAGGTCGTCGGCGCGAACACGCGCACGCTGGCCATCGTCGGCGCGTCGCACAAGCCCTATTACGATCGCTATCTCGGCATGATGAGCAATATCGAGCTGGCCGATACGCTGGCGGTGTTGAACGGCGACTAGAGCGCCGCCACCTCGCCATCGTGAAGCCGATGCGTGCAGCCCAGCGCGCGCGGGTCTTCGTTTTCGGACAATGCAGCAAGGGTGCGCCAACCGTCACCGCGCAGTCGTGCCGCCGCCTGGGTGTCGTGGCCCAGCGGCAGGTAGAGCATATCGCGACTGTCGCCCTCGTCGAGCAACGGCAGCGCCTGGCCGAGATAGATCGAGAAACCGGTCGCGGGCTCGTCAGTCCCGCGAATAAGATAGGTTCCGCCGCGCCCCAGCGCACCGCGTGCATTGCCCGCATACAGGGTGAAGCCGAACCAGCTCTGATATTCGAACCCATGCCGTTCCGTCGGGTCGAGCGTGATGCGCGCACGGTCGCCGATCGCCGCTGCCACCGCTTCCAGCCCATCGATGCGGCTCGCCAGCGCGCCGCCCGCATCGATGGCGCGCAGCCTGTCGAGCGCATCGGGGAACGGACCGGCGGCGTGGATCAGCGGCAGGTAATCCTCTCCGCCAACCGCCTTGAGCCCGCCCGCGTCCTTGGTGTCGAGCTCGCGCCGGACATCCTCTGCCTGGGCGTCGGTCAGGGGGAACGGACCATTGGCAAGCGTCGTCACCAGATCCGGCAGCGTGAAATCGACCGACAGGCCCTCGACGCCAACCGCCTTCAGCGCGGCAATCGCGGTCAACACCACCTCGCTCGCGGCGGCCACGCTGTCCGCCCCGATCAGTTCGGCCCCGACCTGCAATCGCTGACGCACCGGATCGAGCTGGTCGGCGGCGATCCGCGCAATCTCGCCCGCGTAGCAAAGCCGCAGGGGGCGTGCTCTGGCGGACAGAGCAGTGGCCGCAATACGCCCGATCTGCGGGGTAATGTCGCTGCGCAGGGCGAGCGTGCGCAGGCTCGCCGGATCGACGAAGCGGAACATCGCGCGCGTCTGCAACCCGTCCATCCGGTGGCCGAGCGATTTCTCGAACTCGATCAGCGGCGGGCTGACCCGGTCGTAGCCATGCGCATCCATCGCATCCAGCGCGGCACGCATCGCGCGGCCAAGCTTGGCGGATTCGGCGGGGAGGTTGTCGGCCAGCCCCTCGGGCAGCAGGTCGTCGGTCATGCTCATCCGCCCGCCTCTAACGCCCTCGTCATCCCAGCGAAAGCTGGGATGACGAAAAGCATTTCTAGAAACTCAGCGCCGTAACCGTCCGCACGCCTTCCAGCGCCTCGGCCTCTTCGATCAGCGCATCGTCCACCGGCTGGTCGAGGCTGAGCAGCAGCACCGCCTCCCCGCCCGCCTGACGTCGGCCAAGGTTGAAGGTGCCGATGTTGATCCCGCGATTGCCCAGCAGCGAACCGATCCGCCCGATGAAGCCGGGCGCATCATCATTGACGACGTAGAGCATGTTTCCCTGCAGCTCGGCCTCGATCCCGATCCCGAAAATCTCGACCAAGCGCGGTGCTTCGCGGCCGAACAGGGTGCCCGAGACCGAGCGGCGGCCCGCATCGGTTTCCACCATCACCTTGATCAGCGTCTGGTAGGTGCCTTCCTTGCTGGACCGGATTTCGCGCACTTCCATCCCGCGATCCTTCGCCAGGTAGGGCGCGTTGACCATGTTCACGCTTTGCGAATAGCGGCGCATCAGCCCTGCCAGCACCGCAGCGGTAATCGGCTTGGGGTTCAGCTCCGCCGCGTCGCCCTCCAGCTCGATCGCGATTTTTGGCAGATTGCCGTGCGCCAGTTGCCCGACCAGCGAGCCGAGGCTTTCGGCAAGCTGCATGTAGGGCTTGAGCCGCGGGGCTTCCTCCGCACTCAGGCTGGGCATGTTGAGCGCGTTGGTGACGGCGCCCGTCAGCAGGAAATCGCTCAGCTGTTCGGCGACTTGAAGCGCGACGTTTTCCTGCGCCTCTCGGGTCGAGGCACCGAGGTGCGGGGTGCAGATGAAGCCGGGCTTACCGAACAGTGGACTCTGGGTGGCCGGTTCGGTCTGGAATACGTCCAGCGCCGCGCCCGCGACGTGCCCGCTTTCGAGCATATCGGCCAGCGCGTCCTCATCGATCAGCCCGCCGCGCGCGCAGTTGACGATCCGCACGCCCTTCTTCGTCTTTTCAAGGTTTTCGCGGCTCAGGATATTGCGCGTCTCGTCGGTCAGCGGGGTGTGCAGCGTGATGCAGTCCGCGCGGCGCAGCAGGTCTGCCAGTTCTACCTTTTCCAGTCCCAGATCGAGCGCGCGCTCCTCCGTCAGGAAGGGATCGTAGGCGATCACTTTCATCCGCAGGCCCTGCGCACGCGAGGCGACGATCGATCCGATGTTGCCCGCACCGATCAGGCCCAGCGTCTTGCCGGTCAGTTCGATGCCCATGAAATCGCTCTTGGGCCATTCACCCGCCTGCGTGCGCACATTGGCTTCGGGGATCTGCCGCGCCAGCGCGAGCAGCATGGCAATGGCGTGCTCGGCGGTCGTGATCGAGTTGCCGAAAGGCGTGTTCATCACCACAACGCCGCGTTCGCTGGCGGCGGGGATATCGACATTGTCGACCCCGATGCCTGCGCGGCCGATCACCTTCAGGTTGGTCGCCGCATCCAGAATGTCGGCTGTGACCTTGGTCGAGGATCGGATGGCGAGGCCTTCATACTCGCCGATGATCTGCTTGAGCTCATCGGGCGAGAGGCCGGGCTTCACGTCGACATCGCAGCCGCGCTCCTCGAAAATCTTGGCGGCTTCGGGGCTCATCTTGTCGGAAATCAGAACTTTGGGCTTCTGAGACATTTCGTTTCCCTCAAATCGACATGCTGAACTTGTTTCAGCATCCACCGAGCCTTCTCGAACGGAGGCTCGGTGATGGAGAACTGGACCCTGAAACGAGTTCAGGGTGACGGAATGAATAAGGTGGTGGCGCTACTTCTGCAGCTCGGCAAAAGCCCACTCGATCCACGGCAACAGGCGCGAGATATCCTCAGCCTCGACCGTGCCGCCGCACCAGATGCGCAGGGACGGCGGAGCGTCGCGATAGCCGTTGAAGTCGTAGCCGACGCCTTCGGCTTCCAGCATCTTGTAGATCTTGCCGGGCACCGCCGCCTGGTCTTCTGCCGAGAGGCTGTCGAACCATTCGCCCTGGAAGACGAAGCACACGCCGGTATTGGTCCGCTGCGCGGGGTCGGAGACCATGTTGCGCAGCCACGGCGTTGCCTCGATCCAGTCGGTCAGCACCTTGGCGTTGGCATTGGCGCGTTCGATCATCGCAGGCAGCCCGCCGATCGACTTCGCCCATTCGAGCGCGGCGATGTAATCCTCGGTCGCCAGCATCGAGGGCGTGTTGATGGTCGCGCCTTCGAAGATCGCGGTGTTGATCTTGCCGCCCTTCTTCAGGCGGAACAGCTTGGGCAGTGGCCATTCGGGATCGTAGCTTTCGATCCGCTCGACTGCCTTGGGGCTGAGGATCAGCATCCCGTGCTGCGCTTCGGAGCCCATCACCTTCTGCCAGCTATAGGTCGTGGCATCGAGCTTCGCCCAGTCCATCTCCTGCGCGAAGACGGCGCTGGTCGCGTCGTTGATGGTCAGCCCCGTGCGATCCGAAGCCAGCCAGTCGGTGTTGGGAATGCGCGCGCCGCTCGTCGTCCCGTTCCAGGTGAAAACGACATCGTTTTCCTGCGGGATCGAGGCGAGATCGGGGATTTCGCCGTAAGGCGCGTCGAGCACCTGCAGGTCGGGCAGCTTCAGCTGCTTGACCGCATCCTGAATCCACACATTGCCGAAGCTTTCCCACGCGGCGACGGTCGCGGGGCCTGCGCCCAGCATGGTCCACATCGCGCATTCGAGCGCGCCGGTATCCGAACCCGGCATGATGCCGACGAGATAGTCGTCGGGCACGCCCAGCAGTTCGCGACTGAGGTCGATCGCGTACTTCAGGCGCGCCTTACCGACCGAAGAACGGTGCGAACGGCCCAGCGATTCGGTTTTAAGTTTGTCGAGCGACCAGCCGGGGAACTTGGCGGTCGGACCGGACGAAAAGAACGGGCGCTCAGGCTTGAGCGCAGGTTTAGCAGTCATGTATTCTCTCCTTGCAGAGAGCTCGCGCGGCGTTGGGACCGCGTGGCCCGCCGGCGGCAATAAAGTTACGCGTGGCCAAGTCAACGTGAAACGTAACGCTATCGACAGGGCGGACGAACGACGGGTCGGAACGTTGCGCAAGGCCCTCTCGCCAATTGCGGCGGCACTCCCTAAAGGCAGGCCCCATGGACGTTACCGATCTGCGCATCGCCCTGGTCAGCGGCAATTACGACATGGTCCGCGATGGGCCTACGCAGGCGCTTAACCGCCTGGTCGGCTACGTGCTGGAAAAGGGCGGCGCGGTGCGCATATTCGCACCGACAGTGAAGAACCCGCAGGTCGATGCGGTGGGCGAAGTCATCTCGCTGCCGTCGGTCGCGATTCCCGGACGCTCCGAATACCGGATTCCGCTGGGCCTGTTCGGTCACGCGAAAAGCAGGTTCGAGGAATTCCGCCCAAATCTGGTTCATGTCGCCAGCCCCGATCGCGCCAGCCGGCAGGCGGTCGACTGGGCGCGCGAACGCGATCTGCCGGTTCTGGGATCGGTCCACACCCGGTTCGAAACCTACCCGCGCTATTACAAGCTCGGCTTCATGGAGCCTGCCGTGGAGGCGTGGCTGCGCCGCATGTACCGCAAGTGCGATGCGCTGGTCGCACCATCCGAAGGCATGGTCGACGTGCTGAAATCGCAGCGGATGAACGATGATATCGGGATCTATACGCGCGGCATCGACCGCAGCATCTTCCACCCCGAAGCGCGCGACATGGCATGGCGGCGCGATCAGGGGATCACCGACGACGAGGTCGTGATCTCCTTCCTCGGGCGGCTGGTGATGGAAAAAGGCCTCGATGTCTTTGCCGATACGATCATCGAACTGCGCAAGCGGCAGGTGCCGCACCGCGTGATGGTGATCGGCGACGGCCCGGCGCGCGGCTGGTTCGAAAAGGCGCTGCCCGGCGGGATCTTCGTCGGGCTGCAGGCGGGTAAGGATCTGGGCCGCGCGGTCGCCAGCGCGGACGTGTTCCTCAACCCATCGGTCACCGAGACATTCGGCAACGTCACGCTGGAACACATGGCCTGCGCTGTTCCTGTGGTCGCAGCCAATGCGACCGGCAGTTCCAGCCTCGTGAAAGACGGGGAAACGGGCGTGCTGGTGGCTCCGGGCGACGTCGATGGCTTTGCCGATGCGCTGGCACCCTATTGCGCCGATGCCGATCTGCGCAGGCGCCATGGGGCAGCCGGCCTCGAACGCAGCCGGCCCTATACCTGGGATGCGATCAACGCGTCGATGGTGGCAACATACCTGCGGCTCGCCAACGCGAAGCCCCAGGCGGGGTAATCAGCGCAGCACGCCCTTCGAACGCATGCTGATCGCGTAGATCAGCAGGAAGGTCGCGATGCTCCACAGGATGATCGGGAACCATCCGGGCTGAATCCCTGCCATCTCCGCCGGTAATTCGACCTGCATTTCATAGACGGTCGTGACCGCAATTCCTGCCAGCGACACCGCAAAGGCCCAGACCGCCGCAGATGTACGCAAAAGCAGAAGAATGGACCCGATGAACGCGCCCAGGGTGCCGCATCCCCACGCGATGACGGCCCAGGTGGGAAATGCGTCGAGATAGGCAATCCCGGCCTCGGGATATTGCATCGCCTCGAACCACCAGTCGCTGCGCATGTTGGAAAACACGAAATCGCTTGCGCCAACGGCATTCCACAGCAGCGAAACGACACCCACCACCCACAGGTGAATCGGTCTCCTGGTGTTCAGATAGTCGTCCATCTCGGATACTCCCCCACTGCGCGCCCCGCCCTGGTCTAGCATCGTGCATGGTCGGAGCAAGCGCCAAGCGGCGCGTGTCAGCGGATGACGCCCTTGCGCTTCATTGCGCGGGCATAGAGCAGGAAACCGATCTGCACTGCCATGACCATCGCATTGTAAAGATGCTTGGATGGCTGGTCGATCGCATCGGGCCACTCTGAAAAATACTCGTCCACCAAGGTGACGACGATCCCGGCCAGCGCCACGTAGGTCAGCGGGATGGCCCACCTGCTGCGCCACGCCAGCGCGACCGGGGCGGCCACCGCGAACCATACGCCGATGGCCCAGAACAGCTCTTCCCACCACACGGTGCGCATGAAGAAATCGCGCACGTCGGGATCGACGCGGAGATAGTAGGTATTGGGGAACAGCTGGGCGCCGATGTAATCGACCGCACCCAAGCAGTTGAACAGAAGCACGAAGAACGCGACCGCAAACAGGTGCCAGGGGGCTGCATCGACTGCGGGCTTCCTTACAACCATCGGGTCTATCCTGTTCTTCGCCGATGGTCATGCCAACCACCGCCACCGGGGTGGCACGATCGCCATCCCCCCTCGCTCTTGCAAAAACGGCGGAACCGCGCGTTGTTTCCCGCCAATCGCACCCCGCGGGTGTCAATTGCCGGTGCGTTCCCTAAATGACTCGGAATGGCCGACCTTTTCGGAAACGATGAACCGCAGTCTCCCCCGCCCGACGAACCGCGCGAGGATGCGCCGCTGGCCGACCGCCTGCGCCCGCGAACGCTCGAAGAAGTCGTCGGGCAGGAACACCTGACCGGGCCTGAGGGCAGCATCGGGCGGATGGTCGCCGCAGGCCGGCTTTCCAGCATGATCCTGTGGGGGCCGCCGGGCACGGGCAAGACCACGATCGCGCGTCTGCTCGCAGATAGTGTCGGCATGAGGTATGCTGCGGTTAGCGCGGTGTTCAGCGGCGTCGCCGACCTCAAGAAGGCCTTCGCCGAGGCGGAGACCGCCGCCAAGGCCGGGCAGAAGACGCTGCTGTTCGTGGACGAAATCCACCGCTTCAATCGCGCGCAGCAGGACGGCTTCCTGCCCTTCGTCGAACGCGGCACGGTGACCCTGGTCGGCGCGACGACCGAGAACCCCAGCTTCGCCCTCAACGCCGCGCTGCTCAGCCGCGCGCAGGTGCTGATCCTCGAGAGGCTGGGGCACGAGGCACTAGGCGAGCTGCTGACCCGCGCCGAAGAGCTGGAACGCCCCCTCCCCCTGACCGAAGACGCACGCGCCGCGCTGATCGCCAGTGCCGACGGCGATGGGCGCTTCCTGCTCAACCAGGCGGAGACGCTGTACAATGCGGGGCTCGACAAGCCGCTCGACCCGGCCGCACTCGGCAGCTTCCTGCAACGCCGCGTTGCGGTGTACGACAAGGATCGCGACGGGCACTACAACCTGATCTCTGCGCTGCACAAGGCCGTGCGCGGGAGCGATCCCGATGCCGCGCTCTATTACCTCGCACGGATGCTGACCGCGGGCGAGGAACCGCGCTATCTCGCACGGCGGCTGGTGCGCATGGCGGTGGAGGATATCGGCCTCGCCGATCCGGCCGCGCTGACCCAGTGCATTGCGGCGCGCGATGCGTACGAATTTCTCGGCAGTCCGGAGGGCGAGCTCGCGCTGGTGCAGGCATGCCTCTACCTCGCGACCGCACCCAAATCGAACGCCGCCTATGCTGCGCAGAAGGCCGCTTGGCGTAGCGCGAAGGAGACCGGCAGCCTCACCCCGCCCAAGAATATCCTCAACGCCCCGACCAAGCTGATGAAGAGCATCGGCTATGGCGAGGGCTATTCCTACGACCATTCCGCCGAGGATGCGTTCTCGGGCGACAATTACTGGCCGGACGAGATGGAACCGCAGAGCTTCTACGCACCCACCGGCCGCGGCTTCGAGAAGAGGTTGGCCGAACGGATGGAGTTCTGGAATGCGCGGCGTAAGCGTAATGCAGAGTGAGTCCCCGCGCGGACTGGGACCTCCCCCGGCCATGCGCAAGCCCGAAACAGATCCCAGCTTTCGCTGGGACTCTTCAGTTTGAACCGCTTCTCCCACTTCCTCGCAATCGACTGGTCGGGCGCGAAAGGCGAACGGCACAAGGGTATCGCCCTGGCTCTGGCGGACCTCGGCAAGGGCCCGCCCCGGCTGCTCCAGCGCGCAAAAGCTTGGAGCCGGAAAGATGTGCTCGCCTTCCTGCGCGACGATCTGCCGCGCGGCACGCTGGTCGGCATGGATCTGGGCATCTCGCTGCCCTTCGCCGATTGCGGTGCGTACTTTCCCGGCTGGGAGAGCTCGCCATCCGATGCGAAGACGCTGTGGGCGCTGATCGACGATCTGTGCGCCAACGATCCGCACCTGGAGGCCGGCGGCGTGCTGCGCCATCGCGAACTGGCCCGCTATTTCAGGCATGGAGGCGGGGTCGAGGGCGATCGCTTCCACGCGCCCCATGCCGCCAGCCGCGAGGGGCGTTTTCGCGTCGCTGAACAGGCGCAGCGCATGATGGGCTGCCGCCCGGTGTCGAATTTCAACCTCGTCGGCGCGGCGCAGGTCGGCAAGTCCAGCCTCACCGGGATGCGGCTGCTGCACCGGCTGGAGGGCGCGCTGCCGGTGTGGCCAGTGGACGATCTGCCGCGCACCGGCTCCGTCCTGGTGGAAATCTACACCGCGCTCGCCTCGCTTCAGGCACTGCCCGCGCATCGCGGACGAAAAGTGAGGGATTACCCCCTGCTGGACGAGGCGCTGGCTGCGCTAGGCTCTGCGCCAACGGGCAAGGTCGGCCCGATCGACGATCATCGCGCCGATGCGCTGCTCACCGCCGCTTGGCTGCGACAGGTGGGCGAAGATTCTGGGCTGTGGAATCCGCGTGGACTGACCATGGAAATCGCACGGACGGAGGGCTGGACCTTCGGGGCGCGGTAGGTCTCAGGCGAACAGCGCAGGGTCGGTCTGCAGCCGCTCCAGTACGTCGAGGTTGCGCTTCTGCACCATGCCCGGGATGAGCGCCGCGTCGATCAACCACCACAGGCCCAGGATGGCCCACGCCGCACCCGCGGTCACCACACCCAGCAGGCAAAGCGCAAGCTGGCCAAAACCGCTCGCCATGTGGCCCAGATAGAAGCGGTGCACCCCGAAACCGCCGAGGAACAGCCACAGGATATAGGCCGCAGCGGTCGATTTCTTCTGCGCGTCGTACTGCAACTGGGTACGGAGATTCTGGTCCACGTCGTTTTCCTCGATTACTCGCATTCTTCTACCACGAATGGCCTCGAACGCCAAAGAGAACCGGGCAAAACGGCGCGATCGGGAAACGTGACGGGGCTGGACGCGCGCGCCGTTTTATCGCAAGGCGCGCTCCAGCAAGGAGGCCGGTTTAGCTCAGCTGGTAGAGCAGCGGTTTTGTAAACCGAAGGTCGCGGGTTCGATTCCTGCAACCGGCACCATTTCTGGCAAGGCACCGCGCAGCGCGCCCCCACCTGCTAACAAGCTGACCACCTCAAAACGGCGCGGCGATGATCGTCAGCAGATTGTCGACGAAGCGGCGTCCGATCGGTCGATTGGTCGCCGCTTCGCGGTCAATCTCAATCGCGTTCTCCAGCCAGCTTTGCTGCCGGTCGCGCAGCTGCGCAGCAAGCTGCGCGGACTCGAGCAGGATGTTGTTCTCGAAATTCAGATCGAGACTGCGGCGATCCATATTGGAAGAGCCGATCAGCGCCAGCGCATCGTCGACCACCATCGTCTTGGCGTGCAGCAGTCCGGCGCGATATTCGAAGATGCGCACGCCCGCCCCTGCCAGCATGGGATAATAGGCCCGGCTGATCGCCCCCACGATTCGGTCGTCGTTGCGCTGCGGAAAGACGATCCGCACCGCGACGCCGCGGCGGGCGGCGGCGAGGATCGCGTCGATCAACGCCGGATCGGGTGCGAAGTAGGGGGTCGTGATCGTGACCCGATCCTGCGCTGCGGCGAGCACGGCGACGAACATGTCGGTCATCGTGCCACGCGGCGAGAGTGGCCCGATGCCGCAGGCGATGGCGGTGATCC
Source organism: Erythrobacter sp. (assembly GCA_009993635.1). Classification (GTDB taxonomy): domain Bacteria; phylum Pseudomonadota; class Alphaproteobacteria; order Sphingomonadales; family Sphingomonadaceae; genus Alteriqipengyuania. The sequence continues at coordinate 100,422 of JAACTC010000006.1, forward strand.
CCTCGGGCGACGGCTCCGGCGGCGGTCCGCTCAACGCGGCGCGCATGTCTTCGCCGGTTTCCTGCATCCATGCGGCAGCGAAGATGATGTCCGTCTGGCGCGCCACCGGCCCTTCGAAGCGGACTAGGATATCGACCCACGGCGCAAATTTGCGTTTGACGAGAAACGCCGGATCGGCGCAATTCTGGCTCCCGCAAAAGGCGATCCGGCCGTCGATGACGGCGATCTTGCGGTGATTGCGCAGATCGGTGCGATGCCCAACCAGGAAGCCCATCCCCCACGGCGCGGTTAGCAGGCTGCACATGTGGGCCCCGGCATCGCGCATCGCGGTCCACTGGGCCGAATGGATCATGCCCCGCGATCCGATCGCGTCGGCAGCGATCCGGCAGGTCACCCCGCGGCGCGCCGCGCGGCACACCGCGTCGACCACCCCGGTGCCATTGCGGTCGCCGAGCCAGATGTAGAAGGAAAGGTGCACCGTGTGCTGCGCAGCGTCGATATCGGCCACCAGCATGGCGATCGCGGCATCGGAATCCGGCGCAAGGCTTGCGGTGTTGCCCGTGGAGGTCGGCCAATGAGCCGATGCCTCGAAGGTGCGGAAAGCGTTGCCGCTCAGGCCTCCGGGTTCGGCGTGCCGTTCGGGCAAAGGTGCGAAGGGCAGCAACGCGTCATAGGCGCGAAGGCCACGCTCGCGAAAACCATCCGAAATCCAGGTCTCGCCGAACAGCAGATACAGGATCACGCCGAATACCGGCAGCGCGATCAGCAGCAGCACCCACGCCGCCCGCGCATCGGAATCGCGCCCCTCCAGCAACACCGCGCGGACGATCACGGCGAGATGGATCGCCACGATCACTGTCCACATGGCCGTGTGCCAATCGATCAAGACACTAGCCTCAGCCGCTCTGCCGCCGCTCAGCCGCGGCCGCGGTAGTTCTGGACGCCCTGTTCGGGCACCCACAGCCCTTCGGGGGCGGCGCCGCTTTGCCAGAACACGTCGATCGGGATGCCGCCACGCGGATACCAGTAACCGCCGATGCGCAGCCATCGCGGGCTCATCTCGTCGAACAGGCGCTGGCCGATGCCGACCGTCACATCCTCGTGGAAACCGCAATGGTTGCGGAAAGAACCGAGGAACAGCTTCAGGCTCTTGGATTCCACGATGGTCTCGCCCGGCGCGTAATCGATCACCAGATGCGCGAAATCGGGTTGGCCGGTGACCGGGCACAGCGAGGTGAATTCGGGCGCCGAAAAGCGCACGGTGTAGAGTGTGCCGCTGCGCGGATTTGGCACGTAGTCCAGCTCGGCTTCTTCGGGCGAAGCGGGCAGCGCGGAATTCTGGCCGAGGTGCCGCGGTGTGCCCGCGTTTTGGGGTGTGTCGCTCATGCCGCGTCTGTGCCCTCATCGCAGGCGGTACACAAGCGAGCCTTTGCGCAGACGCGATTCACCGCCTATTCAGAGCTTTCCTGCCCGATGCGCTGTCGGGACATCGCGCCCTACCCCAATTCCAAATAAGTCGAACAGATGCGACCGCTCCTCTTTACCTGCCTGCTGGTCTTTTGTGCAGCCTCCGCCTCCGCGCAGTCGGGCACCACGTTCCAGTTGCCGCCCGATTCCGATTCAACCGCGCGCCCGCAGGCGCAGGGGCCGATCGATGTGGAAGGCGAGAATCGCAGTGCGCCGATCGTGATCGGTTCGCCCACTCCCACCGCCACGCCGCGCGCGACCCCCACCGTGCAACCGAGCCCGCGCGCGACGCCAGCGGCAACCGCCACACCCACGCCGCGCGCGACGAGGCCTGCCGCCGAAGGTCGGCCGCTTCCGACGAGCGAACGCACGGTCGAAACCCGCGAGGTGCTGCAAGAGCCTGCACGGCAGAACCGGACAGCCGCCTCCACGCCCGATCCCGCCGCCGATACCGTCGACGCACCGGGCGAGATCGCGCCGGAGGCTGAAGGCGCGAACACCGCTGCCCCATCCACTGCGGTTCCGGTAGAGGACGTTGCGCCAGCGCCGACAATTGCCCCTAACCCCGAACCGGCGCCTGCCACCCGCGAACTGCCCGAATGGGCCTGGCTGGCCGGACTGGCCGCCGCGCTGGTTGCGCTGCTGGCGGTCGGCTTTGCGATCCGCAAACGCATGAGGGCAGGCAAGGGCGAGGTTGGCGTTGCCATGTCGCCCGCTCCGCAACCGGAGGCCGATGACAAGGCACCGGGCACGGCTGCCCCTGCCGCCTCGACTGCAGCCCCCTCTGCCGCCACGCCGACCCCGCAAATGGCGGCGCTGGAGGTGGAGGCGCAGGCCCTTACGCTCAGCCGCAGCGTGATGAACGCCTCGGTCTCGTACCGGCTCACGCTGGTCAACCGCGGCCGGAATGCGATTTCGGACATTCGGCTGAATGGCGAGCTGACCACGGCACACGGCAGCGTACCGACTGAACAGCTGTTGGCAGACCCGGCGCACAGCTTCCCCGAACTTCACGCGCTGGACCGGCTCGAACCGGGCGAGCGCGCGACCCTTCGCGGCGAAGTGCGCCTGCCGCTGCGTGAGGTTCGCGCGCTGCGCCAGGGCAATGTCCCGATTTTCGTGCCGTTGCTCAGGATGACGGCGCGCGCCAACGAGGTGGAGCCACGCGCCTACACCTACGTGATCGGAACGCAGTCCGCGCAGCAGAACGAACGTGCCTCTCCGTTCCGGCTGGACGAGCCGCCGCGCAGCTATACCCCACTGACCACGCGCCCGATCGGGTGAGCCCACGCGGATCGCTCGACAAGTGACCGCCTTCCCGGCTATCCGCTGCGGTCGATGGATATGCTCGTAACGACGGACTGGCTGGCCAGCGAACTGGCGGCCCCCGATCTCGCCGTGCTCGATGCCTCGCTGCACCTTCCGTCGGCCGAGCGCGATGCGCGGGCCGAATTCGAACACACGCATATTCCCGGCGCGCGGTTTCTCGACCTTGCAGGGCTGCACGATCCGGCATCGCCTCTGCCCGGCAAGGTGCCGGACGGTGATCGCGTCGCGCGCTGGCTGGGCGAGCGCGGGATTGGCCCGCAGACGCGGATGGTGCTGTGCGACGATTCCCAGCTGCGCTCTGCATGCAGGGCCTGGCTGCTGCTCGACCTTGCAGGCCTCGGCAATATTGCGGTGCTCGACGGCGGGCTCGCCAAATGGAAGGCCGAGGGGCGTGCACTGGAAAGCGGCCCAGCCCAAGCCGCCCCTGTCGATCGCCCGCCGACCAGCGTGCGTGTGACCGACATTCGCGACAAGGCGGCGATGCTCGCCAACCTTGGTACCGGCGCCGAACAGGTCGTGGACGCGCGCGACGCGGATCGCTTTACCGGTGCAATCGAAGACACCGTCCATGGCCTTCCCGGCGGACATATCCCCGGCGCGCGTCACCTGTTTTTCCGCGATCTGCTGCGAGAGGACGGCACGTTTCGCGACGAAGAGGAACTGCGCACCCTGTTCGCCAGGGCAGGCCTCGATCCCGACCAGCCGATCATTGCAACCTGCGGCAGCGGTGTCACCGCCTCGGTCGTGCTGTTCGCCGCCCGCCTGCTGGGCGCGCAGCACAGCGCGCTCTACGATGGCAGCTGGAGCGAATGGGGCGCAGACCCCGAAACGCCGAAAGAAACCGGAGAAGCCCGCTGAGCAAGATCGACAAATCGGACGACGCATCGCTTGGCCCGCAGACGCGCACGGTGCTCGCCGGGCGGCGACGGGAATGGACCGGAAAGTTGGTCAATCCGCCCATCTGGCGTGGCAGCACGCATCTTTACGAGAGTGAAGCCGAACGTCTCGAATGCCTCAAATACAACGAGGATGGCAGGTTTCACTACGGACGCCGCGGGTCGCCGACCCAGTGGGCGCTGGCAGAGGCGCTGACCGGGCTGGAGCCGGGCGCGCACGGCACCATGCTCTACCCCAGCGGCACCGCCGCGCTCGCCGGGGCGATGATGAGTGTGCTGGAACCGGGCGACGTGCTGCTGGTGCAGGACAATGTCTACGAGCCGACCCGGGCCATCGCATCGGGCCTGCTCACGCGGTGGGGCGTGGAAGCCCGCTTCTTCGATCCCGAAGATCACGATGGCTACGCCGCGCTGTTCGATGATCGGGTTAAGGCGGTGATGCTCGAAGTACCCGGCAGCCTGACGATGGAAGTTTGCGATGTGCCGCGCCTCGCCGAAATCGCGCACGATCACGACGCGGTGGTTCTGGTCGACAATACATGGGCGACCGGGATCGGCTTTCCCGCGCTGGAACGCGGGTGCGACATAACCGTCACCAGCCTGACCAAGCATGCAAGCGGCCACTCCGATGTGATGATGGGCGCGGCTGCGGCTGGCGAGAAGCTCTATGCGCGCCTGCGCCACACCGCACAGAGCCTTGGCCAGTGCGTTTCACCCGACGACGCGGCGCTCGTCGCACGCGGGTTGCGCACGATGCCGCTGCGGTTGCAGCAGACCACGCGAAGCGCGCTGACCATCGCGAGGTGGCTGCAAACCCGCCCGGAAGTTGCGCATGTGCTGTGTCCGATGCTGGAAGGTGCGCCGGGACACGAATTCTGGGCGCGCGACTTCACCGGCGCGTGCGGCCTGTTCAGCTTCGTATTGGCCGGGCATACGGACGCGCAGCGCGCGGCGTTCGTCGACGCGCTCGAGCTGTTCGGGATCGGCTATAGCTGGGGCGGGTTCGAAAGCCTGGCCCTGCCCTTCGATCCGCCGCGTATTCGCAGTGCCAGCGCATGGCCCCGTGCGGGCTGGCGCGAGGAAGACCGGCTCGGCGTGCGCCTCGCCATCGGGCTGGAAGATGCGGATGACCTGATCGCGGACCTTGACCGCGCGTTCGCCGCGATCAAGCATAGGTAATGTCCAGCTCCGCACTCAGTCCCAACGCCGCGACCGAAGCCGTGCTCAACCCGCAGGGAACCGCGAGCCCCTCGCCCACGCCGACGGGCCAGCCGCTGGAGGCGGGCGAGCAGGTGATCCTGCAACCCGTGCCGGGTGACGGGCCCACCCCTGCGAGCACCATGCCCACCCCGGAGGCGAGCCCCACCGACAGCGTGAAGGCTGCGGACGAGCTCGCCCAGGCGGTCGGCGAACAGAGCCAGACGGTGGGCGACGTCATCAAGTCGCTCGACGCCATGGCGATCGATGTTGGCTCGATGCACATTTCGGTGTGGGACGGTATCGTGTTCCTCGGCGTGGTCGTCGGCGTGTTCGCCTGTGCGTTTTTCGGCAGCAAGCTGGCGCATCTGGGGCTGGCGCGCGCCACCAAGCTCGACCAGACACGCCGCCTGCTGGCCGAAAAGATCGTCACCATCGTCGTGTGGGGCATGGCCTTCTTCATCGGGATCGACCTGCTGGGGATCGATCTGACCGCGCTGGCGGTGTTCTCCGGCGCGTTCGGCCTTGCCATCGGTTTCGGCCTGCAGAAAACCTTCGGCAACCTGATCGCGGGGATCATCCTGCTGATGGACAAGTCGATCAAGCCGGGCGACGTGATCGCGATCGCCGACCAGGCGGGCGTTTCCACCTTCGGGCAGATCCGCAAGATCGGCATCCGTGCGGTCTCGATCACCACGCGCGACCAGAAGGAATATCTGATCCCGAACGAAAACCTGATGATCAATCAGGTCGAAAACTGGTCCTATTCCAGCCGCAACGTGCGCATGCAGGTGCCCGTCGGGGTCAGTTACCACGCCGATATCGACAAGGCGGAAGAACTGATGCTGGAAGCCGCACTGTCGTGCGACCGCGTGCTTAAATCGCCCCCGCCGACCGTCTGGCTGGACGGGTATGGCGACAGCAGCGTCGATTTCATCATCCACGTATGGATCACCGACCCAGAGGCGGGCATCGGCAATGTGAAGAGCGAAGTGCTCAAGAAGCTGTGGCACCTGTTTCAGGAGCACGAGGTCGAAATCCCCTTCCCGCAGCGCGACATCAACCTGCGCAGCGCCGAGGGGCTCGACCAGCTGATCGCCGCGCTGGGGCAGCGACGCAGCGGGCCGGAGAGCAAGACGAAGGGTGGTACCAAACCGCCTGCCGCTAAAGAATAGCTAGCTGCCCGCCAATCCATTCTCGTTCGCCTGATACGCCGCTGCCAGCCATGTTGATCGCATGGCAGAACCCGGCACCATACATCTCGTGGGCGCAGGCCCCGGCGACCCCGACCTTCTGACGCTGCGCGCCGCGCGGCTGATCGAACGGGCCGAGCTCATCGTGCATGACGGGCTGGTCGATCCCGCAATCCTTGCGATGGCCCGACCCGACGCCCGGCTGATATCGGTCGCCAAGCGGCGGGCACACCACACGCTGCCGCAGGAGGACATCAACGCGCTGCTGGTGCGCGAGGCGAAGGCCGGGCGCTCGCCCGTGCGCCTTAAGGGCGGCGACCCGCTGATTTTCGGGCGTGGCGGCGAGGAAGCCGAAGCTGCGCGCGCGGCAGGCGTGCGGGTCGAGATCGTCCCCGGCATCTCCGCGGCGAACGGCGCGGCTGCGGCGGCGCAGATCGCGCTCACCCACCGCGATGCGGCGAGCATCGTCACCTTCGTCGCCGGCCAGTGCAAGGGCCTGTCCGAACAGGATTGGGCGGGTCTTGCCGGCAAGGGCCGCACGCTGGTGATCTATATGGGTGTGAAGACCGCTGGCGACATCGCAGATAAGCTGATGGCCGACGGCCTTTCGCCCGACATGCCCATTGCCATCATCGAGAATGGCGCGCGACCCAATATGCGCGTGCTGCGCGGGCTCCTCGCGGGCCTGCCCGATCTGGTGGAGGACGAAGGCGTCGTCTCCCCGGCGCTGATCGTTATCGGCGAAGTTACGGCGCGCACCGATGCGGAGATCGCGGCACGGGCAATGGAGGCGGCGCAATGATCCTTGTGACCGGAAACGACCTGAAGACTGGCGCGGTTACCTGGTGGACCGGCCATGGCTGGTCCACCGCAATCGAAGACGCGGTCGACGTCGGCCAGGCAGGCGATGCCATCATTGCGGCGGAAGAAGCCGCACGCCGGGTGAACGTGCCCTACTTGATCGAGGCCGAACACGGCCCCGACGGCGCCCCCCGCCCCGCCCATATCAAGGAGCGCATGCGCGCGCTCGGCCCAACCGTGAGGCCTGATTTGACGCTCAAACCCAATGATGTCGACGCGATAAGGAACGTCGTCTGATGTACGCTTATGACCATTACGACCAAGCCATGGTCGACGCGCGCGTCGCCGAATTTCGCGACCAGTGCGAACGGCGGCTGGCAGGTAAGCTGACCGAGGACCAGTTCAAGCCGTTGCGGCTGATGAACGGCCTCTACCTCCAGCTGCACGCCTACATGCTGCGCGTGGCGATCCCCTATGGCACCTTGAATGCGCCCCAGATGCGGGCGCTGGCCGATATCGCCGAGAAGTACGATCGCGGCTACGGGCACTTCACCACCCGGCAGAATATCCAGTACAACTGGATCAAGCTGGAAGACGCCCCCGATATCCTCGCCGATCTGGCCAAGGTCGAAATGCACGCGATCCAGACCAGCGGCAATTGCATCCGCAACATCAGCTCGGACCATTTCGCAGGCGCCGCGGCGGACGAGGTGGCGGACCCGCGTCCCTATGCGGAGCTGCTGCGCCAGTGGTCGAGCTTCCATCCCGAATTCAGCTACCTGCCGCGCAAATTCAAAATTTGCGTGATTGCGAGCGAGAGCGACCGGGCGGCGATGCGCCTGCACGATATCGGCATCCGGATCGTGGAGCGCGATGGCGCGCTTGGTGCGCAGTTCTATGTCGGCGGCGGGATGGGCCGCACCCCGATGATCGCGCCGCTGATCCGCGACTTCGTGCCCCTCGACCAGCTGGTGACCTATTCCGAGGCTTGCCTGCGGGTCTACAACCGCTACGGCCGGCGCGACAACAAGTACAAGGCGCGGATCAAGATCCTCGTCCACGAACTGGGCGCGGAGGAATATACCCGCCAGGTCGAAGAGGAATTCGCGCACCTGCTCGACCAGGGCGTCGAGCCGCCGCTGGCCGAGCTGGAGCGGATCAAGGGCTACTTCGCCGATCCCGCCTTCGACGCCGCGGACGTGGAGCCCGACCGCTCGGACCCCGATTTCGCGGTCTGGCTCGACCATAATACGCATGCGCACAAGATACCGGGCTATGTCTCGGCTATCGTCAGCCTGAAGCCCGTCGGCGGAATTCCCGGCGACGCGACGGCGGAGCAGATGCGTGTGCTCGCTGAGCTGGCGCAGGAATATTCGTTCGACGAGCTGCGGGTGATGCACACGCAGAACGTCGTTCTGCCCCATGTCGCCAAGGCCGATCTCCAAGCCGTGTGGCAGCGCCTGAACGAGGCGGGCATGGGAACGCCCAATGCCGACTTGATGGGCGACATCATCGCCTGCCCGGGCCTCGACTATTGCTCCCTCGCCAACGCCCGCTCGATCCCCATTGCGCAGCGCATTTCCGAACGCTTCGCCGCCAACGGCAAAGAAGCTGCTCTGGGCGAGCTCAAGCTGAAAATCTCCGGCTGCATCAATGCCTGCGGGCATCACCACACGGGCCACATCGGCATCCTCGGCGTCGACAGGAAAGGCACCGAGAATTACCAGCTGCTGCTCGGCGGGAGCGAGGCGGAGGACACCAGCCTCGCCAAGATCACAGGGCCCGGCTTCGACGAGCACGGCATCGTCGACGCGGTCGAGACCGCCGCCGACGTCTACCTTCGCGAGCGCGAGCATGGCGAACGCTTCCTCGATACCTATCGCCGGATCGGCATGGCCCCGTTCAAGGAGGCGCTTTATGGCTGAGGCCACCCCTTTGCGCCTGCGCGACGACGAGCCCTGCATGGAGCCCGCCGTCACACTCGACGCCTTTGCCGAACAGACCAATGCGGTCGCAGTGCGGATCGAGCCGGGAGGCGACGCGCGCGAATTGCTGCCGCACCTCGAGCGGCTGGCCCGCGTCGACATCGCGTTTCCCGCCTTCACCGACGGGCGCGGCTATTCGGCGGCGCGGATCCTGCGCGAAGCGGGCTTTGCGGGCGAGCTGCGCGCAGTGGGAGACGTGCTGGTCGACCAGCTAGCCTATATGCGCCGCTGCGGCTTCGATGCCTTCGCGCCCGACGCGCCGATCGACAGGGCCGATGCCGAGGCCGCCTTCGCGCGCTTCCCGCAGGTCTACCAGAGCGCAGCAGACGCGCGCACGCCGATCTGGGCGCTGCGCCACGGCCGGGCGGAATGAACGCACCCCAACGCCTTTCCCGCGATGTCGACCGGATCGACGCTGGCGCACGCTTTCTGCCCGAGGATGCTGCACGCCTCAACGCGCAGCATGCCGACAGCGATACCGCCGCATTGCTGCGCGATATCCTGCGCGGCGATGCGGTCGGCCGCGTGGCGATCGTCTCCAGCTTCGGTGCGGAGAGTGCGGTTCTGCTCCATCAGGTGGCGCAGGTGGACCCCGCCATCCCGGTGCTGTTCCTCGACACCCACAAGCACTTTCCCGAAACCCTCTCCTATCGCGACGATCTGATCGCACATCTCGGGCTGACCGATCTGCGCATTCTCGAGCCCGACGAGGCCGAACTCGCGGCGCGCGACGAGACCGGCCTGCGCTGGTCCTACGACCCCGATGGCTGCTGCGAGCTGCGCAAGGTGCGCCCGCTCGCCCGCGCGCTGGCCGGGTTCGACGCGACACTGACCGGGCGCAAGGCGTTCCAGGCCGCGACCCGCGCCGAGCTTCCGCGGTTCGAGATCGATACCAGCGATGCCGCTGGACGGCTCAAGATCAACCCGCTGATCGACTGGGACGCGGCCCGGATCGACGCCTATTTCGAAGAACACCGTCTGCCGCGCCACCCGCTGGTGGCACGCGGCTTTCCCTCGATCGGCTGCGCGCCCTGCACCCACAAGGTCGCGCCGGGCGAAGACCCGCGCTCGGGCCGGTGGAAAGGCTGGGACAAGGTGGAATGCGGCATCCACAAGCCGGGCGAGGAGCCTTTTCTGTAAACAGGCGAGTTCCCGAAGAAACAAGCCGCACCATCAGAGCTTACCTTGCGAGAGCGCGCGGCTCGCGAGCTTACAGCATGCCCGCTTCGCGATACCACTGCGCGGTTTGGCGCAGGCCTTCGCGGGTGAGGATTTCGGGCTTCCAGATGGCGGACGGCACTGCCCGCCTCGCCGACACCGTCCAGTCCTTGTGCGCCAGATAGCTTGCGCGGTCGCGGGTCAGCCGCGCGTTGCGGCCGCGCAGCCTTTCATCCACCATCGCTGCCGCTTTCAGCGCAAAACCCGGGAGCGGGATAGGCGTCACGCTGGTGCCCACCGCCGATCCAATGCTGCGGGCAAGATCGGTATGGGTCCAGCCGCCCTGCCTGGCATCGTCCGGTTCGAACACCTCGTGCGTGATGCCCTCCCCACCCGCTCGCAGGGCGAGCAGCAGGCGCGCGAGATCGCGCACGTGGATCATCGAGCTGCGTCCGCCGGCTGGCACGGGCAGCACGCCCTTCTTCGCCGCCTTGAACATCTCCAGATAATCGGTGTCGCGGGGTCCGTATACGCCGGGTGGGCGTACGATCGTCCAGTCCAGCCCACTCGCCGCGACGACCGTTTCCGCGCGCCGTTTTGAGGCACCATAGGCGGACAGTTCAGGCTCGCGCGCAGCCAGCGACGAGACGAACACCATCCGCTTGGCACCTGCGCGCACCGCGGCCTCCACCACGTTGAGCGTGCCGGTGACGTTGACGATCTCGAAATGGTCGGTGTTGATCGCGCGGGTGAGCCCGGCGATGTGGATGACGCATTCGGCATCGGCGACCAGGTGGGAAAGCGCGAAAGGTTCGTTCAGACTGCCTTCGACCCAGCGGAAATCGCGCTTGTCCTGCGGCACCTTGCGCGCGAGCACGCGCACCCGCTCGCCGCTGCCCTCCAGCAGGTCGAGCACCGCCTGGCCGACGAACCCGGTCCCTCCGGTAAGCGCCAGCGTCATGCGCGGCGAATGGGCGATGCGACGATCAGATGGGTGACCATGTGGCGTCACCTTCATCGTCCGGCTCTTCGCTCACCCCGCCTTCGCTCTCGCTTTCCAGCGAGGTGCGATCGGGGAGGTAGCCCAGCACCGCGTCGAGCAGTGCTTCCACACCCGCACCGGTCGCACCCGAAATCGGATAGACTGCGTCGGCGCCTGCCGCCTTCAGTTCCTCGCCAAAGGCATCGCCCAGCTCGCCGTCGGCCAGATCGAGCTTGTTGAGCGCAATCAGCCGCGGCTTGTCTTCCAGCCCTTCGCCATAGGCTTCAAGCTCGGCCTCGACCGTGCGCAGCGCCTCGGCTGGGTCGTCGCCCGCGATGTCGACCAGATGGATCAGCACCCGGCAGCGTTCGATATGGCCCAGGAACCGGTCGCCAATGCCTGCCCCTTCCGCCGCGCCTTCGATCAGGCCGGGAATATCCGCCAGCACGAAATCGCGGCCCTTGTGGCGCACCACGCCCAGCTTGGGCACCAGTGTGGTGAAGGCATAATCGCCCACCTTCGCGCGGGTGTTGGACACCTGATTGATGAAGGTCGATTTGCCCGCATTGGGCAGGCCGACGAGGCCGACATCGGCGAGCAGCTTCAGTCGCAGCCAGACCCACATCTCCTCCCCCGGTTCGCCCGGCTGGTGCTGGCGCGGTGCGCGGTTGGTGCTCGACTTGTAGCTTGCATTGCCGCGTCCGCCCATGCCGCCTTGGAGCAGCGTGATGCGCTGGCCGACCTTGGTGAAATCGGCGAGGATCTCTTCCTTGTCTTCGGACAGGATCTGGGTGCCGACGGGCACTTCGACCACCAGATCGTCCGCGCCCTTACCGGTCCGGTCGCGGCCCATCCCGTGGCCCCCGCGCGCCGCCTTGAAATGCTGTGCGTAGCGGAAGTCGATCAACGTGTTGAGACCGGCCACCGCCACGAACACGATGTCGCCGCCACGCCCGCCATTGCCGCCGTCGGGGCCGCCATATTCGATGTATTTCTCACGCCGAAAGCTGACGGCTCCGGGGCCGCCTGCGCCGGACTTGAGGAAAATCTTGGCTTGATCGAGAAAATGCATTGCTATCCCAAACACCTGGTGGAGCCGAGCGGGATCGAACCGCTGACCTCGTCATTGCGAACGACGCGCTCTCCCAACTGAGCTACGGCCCCGTTCAGGTGTGGTAGGCAAGATAAACGCGCTGCGTATCTGCGCAAGAGCGCGCCCAATACCGAACGTCGCGAAAGACGCAAGGCCTTTCGGCAACGCGACCCCTCTAAAACGAGGGATTCGGCTCGGGAGCGCCCTGAACCTCGCCCGGCGTACCGGTTGCGGCCGTATCGGGCAACACGTTATCCGTACCTGCGTCGTCGCCAGCTTCCGATGCGGTGCTGGGCGCAACTGTAACGCTCTGCGCGCTTTGCGGCACGGACAGCATCGGTTCGCTCTGCATGCCGAGCTCCATCGAGCCCGAGCTTTCGCCAGCGGCCTGCGTAGCGGGAGCATTGAGCAGGATCACGCCGTCACGGCCTTGCGAAGCCGCGCCCTCCGCCACCTGCACGGCAGGATAGAGCCCCGCGGGCGCGCCGTAAAGGCGATCCCAGGTGGCCACATTCGTCTGATAGCGTTCGAACGCGCGGAAGAAATCTTCGAACACGCCTTCGAAGCGAACCATTGCGCGGGTGGAAAAACTGTCGAGATCGGCCGGCGCGACGAGCACGGATTCGTTGCTCAGCTCCAGCGCGGCATCGCAGAACGCGGCCTTGGCCGGTGGCAGCGTGAAGTAGTTGTAGACCTTGGTCATGTAGGAATCGAACTCGGTCCGCCCGGCGCGGCGATCGCCCATCTGCTCGCGGAATTCGGCTTCGACCGTGCTGTTGGCCTTATCCAGCTGCTTGTCGAAATTGGTCAGGAACGCCTTGTAGTTTTCCAGAATACCGGCGTGCTGGGGCGACAGGCAGTTGAGCGCCGCGACGTTGAACGCAGAGCGCACGTTCCAGGTGGTCTGCGCCTGGCTGATGTTCGCATTGATCGTCTGGCGCACGCCGTCCGCCGCGATCATCGGCACCACCATCGAAGGGCTGGCACCCATCGGCGGAAGCGGCCGCGACGGCATTGCCGGCGGCGGGGGCGGCGGCGGTGGCGGCGGCGGTGGCGGCGGGGGAGCCGGCGTCGCGCAGGCGGCCAGCAGGCTCAGCCCGGCGGCAAGAAAGGTAATGCGTAGCGGCGACTTCATGTCGTCGGACATAATCGAAAGGCTCCCATCGCGGTCTGGCTCCGCGCGCTCCGAGGGGGGAGAAGCGCGACCGACCCATTTTCGCATGATCCACCTTAACGCATTCCAACCACAACGAAAATGCCCGAGTCGGAAAAACCGACCCGGGCATCTCGTTTTGTAACCATGCTGCCGTGCCGACGGGTCAGTCGCGGGCGACACCCATAAAGCGCAGCAGGAACAGGAACATGTTGATGAAGTCGAGATAGAGGCTCAGCGCCCCGAGAATGATCGACTTGCCTTCCCAGCTGGTGCCACGCAGGCGCTGGTAATCGTTTTTCAGCCGCTGCGTGTCGTACGCGGTCAGGCCTGCGAAGATCAGCACGCCAAGGATGCTCACTGCCATTTCGAGCGCGGCAGACTGGAGGAAAATGTTGATCACCATCGCGATGATGATGCCGATCACGCCCATGATCAGGAAGCTGCCCCAACCCGACAGATCTTTCTTGGTGGTGTAGCCGAACAGGCTGAGGCCTGCGAAAGCACCGGCCGTGGCGAAGAAGGTCGCCGCGATCGAGCCGCCGGTATACACGAGGAAGATTGTCGAAAGCGACAGGCCCATGAGCACTGCGAAGCCCCAGAACATCAGCTGCAGCGTGCCGCGGCTGATGTTCTGCGCGCCGAAGCTCATCGCGAACACGATCGCCAGCGGCGACAGCGCCACGATCCACATGAGCGGGCCGCTAGCAAGGCTGTAAGCCAGCCCGCTCTGTGCGGTCAGCAGCGCGACGATACCCGTCAGCAGCACGCCCGAGGTCATGTAGTTGTAGATCGAGAGCATATACTTGCGCAGACCCGCGTCGAAGGTCTCACGCGAGGCGACATCGCCCCCGGCGCGCGGCACAGAGCCGAAACCCTGCCGTGTGCGGTCGTCCCAATTAGCCATTTCAAGCCACTCCAATTGCCGGCAGCGATATGCGCCGGTTCACCGTGCAATATTGCGTCAAAGCCGCAGAAATTCAAGGCATGTTGCGCAAATTTAGCCTTAACAGCGGTTCAGGTTCGCCAACGGATTTCTGCGGTTTCCTCCTCAGGCCTCGCCCACCGCATCGATCATTGCCGCCTCCAGCGCGTCCGCCGGGCTCTTGTTGCCCCACAGCACGAACTGAAATGCGGGATAGAACCGGTCGCATTCGTCGACCGCGTTCTCGATCAATGCCTGCGCCTGCCCCAGGCTGAGCATGCCGTCATCGCCCAGCAATGCACCGTGCCGATAGACCAGCACACGGCCCTGGCTCCAGATGTCGAAATGACCCAGCCACACCTGCTCGTTGACGCGGCTCAGCAGTTCGTATGCGGGGGCCAGCTGTTCCTTCGCCACGCGGATATCGGGCAGGCAGATCAGCTGCAGAACGCCATCTTCGGGCTTCAGCACGGCGCGCACCTGGTACTTCACCCAGGCGCCGTGGATTTCGCCGCCCAGTTCCTCTTCCGCATAGGTGTCCAGCGCCCAGCCGCGCGCATCGAACAATGCGGCCAGCACATCCATCGGCGCGCCGTAATCGGCGCCGATAGGGTCTTTCAATGCGGTTTCCATCTGCGATCCTTGTACCCGTCCGTCTTTGCTTTTCGCCTTGTGGGCGATGGACCGGGGCGCACGCAAACCGCGAAGCCAAGCGAGCAGTGTATAAGAATTAACGCTGTTCACGCCTTGTGGGAAACGTGCTTTTCCCGCGCAAATGCGCCGCGTTTCTAGCGCAGGTCTTCGATCTCCTGCCCCTTGGGGCTGGTCCACACGAAGGAATCGACACCCTCTGCCGCCAGCGCATTCAGCGCCTTTCGCGCCTCGGCCTGGCTGGCAAAGGGGCCCGCCAGCAGCCGGTTCGTCTGGCCAAGCGGCGTCACATACGGCCCCTTGTCCTTCAGCACATCGAACTTGCGGTACTTGAGGCGCCAGTCGCCCCGCAGCAGATTGCGGTTCTGGCCGATGCCAAGCTGCAACCAGATACGGCTGGGCGCGGGCGGCGGTGCGGGCTTTGCCTCCTCCACCTTTTCGCGCGGAGGCTTGATCGCGCTGATATCGACCACGTCGCCGGGCACGACCGCAACCGTGGTCGGCTGAGAGAAGTCGGCAAAGGCTGTCGCCAGATCGAGCTGTTCGGCGGGCGAAGACTGCGGCGCGGGGGCCGAAGCGGCGTTGGCCGCAGCCTCTTCCGCCAGCGCCACCGCCTGCACTGCGGCTGGCCGCTGCATGATCGGCGGTGCCGGAATGTTTACCAGCGGCGGGGCAACCCGCGCCTGTCCCGGCATATTGCGCAGGTCGAACACCACAGGTGCGACCGCGCGCGGTTCGGCCTGCCCCAGATCAACCGCTGCCAGCTCCGCCGTATCGGCAGCCGCCGATCGCTCGATATTCGGTGCCTCGACCGTGGGCGGCTCGTCTATCCGCGTGCCGCGCGCAAGCCGGACTTCGCCGGGCCTTGCGGGGGTGGCGGACGATGCGCCGCCATTGCCCAGCGCCGCGCCGGTCGGTTCGAGCGCGGCAGCCGTGTTTTCGGGAGTATCCAGCATTCCCGCCGCACTGGCGATGCGCGGATCGTCGCGACCGATCCGCGAAGCCGAAGGGTAGATGCCAAGATTTGCCGCCGCCGCCTGCTGAGAGCGGGTCAGTCGAGGCATGAAGCGCAGGTAGGGTTCCAGCCGCCCCGCAAGATCGCGCGGCATCACCGCGCGCGCGATCTCGATCGCTTCGTCCGCATCGCCCAGCACTGCCAGCCCGAAGGCACGGCTGCGATAGCCCGCGAAATCCCGCGCATCGAGCAGCGGTTTGAGCGTTTCTTCAAAGGGTGCGCGCGCGCCGCCGATGGCGTAGCTGATCGCCAGCCGCTGTCGCACCGCGCCGTCGTCCGCCAAGGCCAGCGCACGCCGATACGCATCCTGCGCAGCCTCGTTCTGGCCGACCAGATCGTAAGCTAGGCCGCGATCGGCCCAGAGCGAACCATTGCTGATCCCGGCCTGCTCCGCCTCTTCGAAAAACTTCAACGCTTCGATCGGCCGACCGCTGCGCACGTAGGCTGCGCCCATCCCTTCGGCGATCCGCGGGTTTTCCGGCGATAAGGACTTAGCGCGGCCGAAGAAGCCGATGGCAGCTTCGATATCGTCCAGCTTGAGCGACGCGAGACCCGCAGCGATCAGCGCGTCGACATCGCGCCGGTCGCGAGCCAGCCGCATCAGCGCCTCGTTGAGATCGGCCGACGCGGCGGGGGGCAAGGGCTGCACCACCGCGCGCGACACCGTATCACCCGTCTGCGCCTGAACCGGCAGGGAATGACCCGCGAGAGCGACGACCAGCGCCGGCAACCCGGCGCGAACATGCTTGAAACGACCCGTCATCATGCGGGTTCTAATATCGCCGCCGGGTTCTGAACAGCCCCTTGCTCGCCCAGAAACCGGCGTTCGTCCCGCCTACTGGTTGTTCTGCCGTCCGAGGAAACGCGGGATATTCAGCGACGAACCGTCGTCATCGTCATCCTCATCCTCGTCATCGGGCGCCCCGCTACGGGACAGTTTGGCCATGCGTTCGAACAGCGTCCCGCCCGAACTGCTCTGCGGCAGCGGCGGAGCGGGCTTCTTCTCGCTTGGCTCCCCGCCGGAGACCAGACCACGGCGGCGACCGCGCGGTGCCTCGTCTTCCTTCGCGGACTCCCGGGCTTGCGCCTCGTCGCCAAGCAGCAGCTCGTCATGGCCATCGTCTGGCGAAGACTCCTGCGAAACCGACCCGAGATCGAGCGCGTCATCCTCATCGTCCCACTCGCTCGCGGCGGGGCCGGTGTCGGTCCGCTCATCTGCCGTGGGCCGCGCCGAGGGCACATCGGTCGCTCCGTCGTTCTGGCCCGGCGCACCGAAGTCACGCTTTTCTTCCTCCGAATTGCGCAGGCCGGCCAGCGGGTCGACGATCCCATCGACATCATCCGCTTCGTAATCGTCTTCGTGATCGTCGCCGGACGCGTAATAGCCCGCGTCATCCTCTTCGCCATAGCTGGCGACCGGCTGCGGAGCGCCCGGCGGCGGGGAGAACGGCTGCGGCGCTGCGGGAGCGGAGACATCATCCGCCGGTTCGGTGCGGCTTTCTGGCGCGGCGTCGTCAGCCCCCTGAGAAAGGTCGAGCACCGGGCGCTTGGGCACTCTGGTCTCCGCCTGGCGCGGTTCGGGCGCGGAGCGCGGCATGGCGGACTGACCGTCGCCGCCTTCCTCGATCCCCGTCGCAACCACCGACACGCGGATCTTGCCTTCGAGGTTCGGATTGAACGCCGAGCCCCAGATGATGTTCGCGTTCTCGTCGACCAGTTCGCGAATGTGGTTCGCGGCTTCGTCGACTTCGAGCAGCTTCATGTCTTCGCCGCCGATGATCGAGATGATGACGCCCTTGGCCCCGGCCATTGACACGCCTTCGAGCAGCGGGTTGGCGATCGCCTGTTCGGCGGCTTCGCGGGCGCGGTTATCGCCCTCGGCCTCGCCGGTGCCCATCATTGCCTTGCCCATTTCCTCCATCACCGATTTCACGTCGGCAAAGTCCAGGTTGATGAGGCCCGGCATGGTCATAAGGTCGGTGATCGAGCGCACGCCCTGCTGCAGCACTTCGTCGGCCAGCCGGAACGCTTCCTTGAAGGTCGTGTCGCGGTTGGCGATCAGGAACAGGTTCTGGTTGGGGATGACGATCAGCGTATCGACCTGACGCTGAAGCTCGTCGATGCCCGCCTCCGCAGCGCGCATCCGGCGCGTGCCTTCGAACAGGAACGGCTTGGTCACCACGCCCACGGTCAGCACGCCCTTGCGCCGGGCGGCTTCGGCAATCACCGGCGCCGCACCGGTGCCGGTACCGCCACCCATCCCGGCGGCGATGAAGCACATGTTCACCCCGTCGAGCGCCTCTTCGATTGCATCGACGGTTTCTTCCGCCGCGGCCTTGCCCAGTTCGGGCCGCGCGCCTGCGCCCAGCCCGCCGGTGCTTTCCGGGCCGAGCTGAATGCGGTTTTCGGCCGGAGAGGTGGAGAGCGACTGCGCGTCGGTATTGGCGACTATGAAGTCGACACCCTCGATCTCGGCTTCCATCATGTTGGCGATGGCATTGCCGCCAGCCCCGCCAACACCGATGACCGTGATGCGCGGGCGCAGATCGTCCTGGGGGTCGGGGCCGATATTGATACTCATAGGGTCTTCACTCCGTGAAACCGGGCACTCGCCGGTTTCTCAATATTTTCATGTGGCAGAAACGGAGGGGACATTTAATGGTTATCCCCGATCTTTTCCACATAACTCGCGCAGGTCGGACCGGTCCCGACAGGCTCAGAAATAATCTCGCGCGGCGCGGCGAACGCGATTGACCAGGCCCAGCCCCGTCATCCGCGTTTGCGACTGATACTTGGCCTTTACCGTGCGAATATCGACCGGATCTTTCGCCGCATAGAGGCAGAGGCCCACAAGCGTCGAAAAGCCGGGCGTGGCGTGCGCCGGCGGCAATCCGCGCAGGCTCTGCGGCTTGCCGATCCGCACCGGGCGGCCAAGCGCGTTCTGCACGAATTCCGCGCTGCCGGCCAGTTCCGCCCCGCCACCTGTCAGCACCACCGGGCCACCTTTTGCCCCGGCAAAGTCCATCGCCTTGAGCGCCTTGCCGATCTCGTCGGTCAATCGGCCCAGCTGTTCGGTTACCACCGCCACCAGATCGGCACGGTTGATCGAGCCCGCGCGCGGATCGCCATCGGGATCGACGGGCACCTGCTCGCGGTGGTCGGCCGGGCTGGCGAGCGCCGAGCCCGAAACGCACTTGAGCCGCTGCGCGTGCTGCCGACGGATGCCGAAAGTGCTGGCAATCGCATCGGTGATGTCGCCCGAGCCCAGCGGGATCGCGCGCATCGCCTGGACCATGCCGTTACGCAGCACCGCCACGTTGGTCACATCGCCGCCGATTTCGATCAGGGCCGTGCCCAGTTCCCGCTCTTCGGGCGTGAGCGCCGCGTGCGCGGAGGCGATCGGTGCGGCGACCACGCCTTCCACGGTCAGATGCGCGCTCTGGACGGCGGTGATGATGTTGCGGATCGGTGCCCCGTCGGCCAGCAGGACGTGTACGTCGACACCTAGCTGTTCCGCATAGAGGCCCACCGGATTGGCGACCCCGTGCGGGCCGTCGACCGAATAGTGTGCAGGCTGGGCATGCAGCACCATGCGCCCGTCCGGCTGCAAGGTGTCGCGCGCGGTCACCAGCAGGTGATCGACATCCTCTTCTTCGATCCGGCGGCCATTAATGGGGATTTCGACCCGCGAGATGCGGCTGCCCAGCCCCGCCCCTGCACAGCCGACCCAGACGCTCTGGATGCCCGTGCCGGCGTCTTTCTCCGCCCGCTCGATCGCTTCGCGGATGGCATGGGTCGCGGCCTTGCTGTCGGTCACATAGCCGCGTCGCACGCCCGCACTCGCGCGGTGGGACGATCCGAGCACGATCAGCTCGCCGCCTTCGGTCAGCCCCATGATCATCGCCGAAACGCGAAAGGAACCCAGATTGACTGCGCCGAAAACGCGCGAGATGCGTGCTGCCCCCATTATTCCGAACTTTCCTTGCTGCCAGAGAAACGGTTTGCCCGGCCCGGTTCGCGCAGAACGTAACGGTCGGGCACGCGCAGATCGATCACCGTCGCCTTGCCGCCCAGCAGACGGTAGAGCCCGTCGAGCTTGGCGAAATCGATGAAGGCTTCGGATGCCTGCTCTTCGCCCTGCGGCAGCGCGAGGATCTGCCCGGTCTTGAACACGATGTTCCAGCGCCGCTCCCCGATGCGGTGCGCGCTGGCGATCTGCGGCTGGAGCGCGGGCGCGGCGGCGAGAATCTGGTCGAGCGATGCGATTTCGTCCTTCGCCCCGGCGCCAGAGATACGCAGCATGCCTTCGGCGTCCTTCTCCGCAATCGGATCCAGCTCGATCCCGTCGCGGTCGATCAGTACCAGCCGGTCCGGCTTCACCAGCACCGCATGCGGCGTGCGCTCTTCGATGTCGATCACCAGCTTGTCTGGAAGCTGGCGCGCCACCCGCGCCTCCGCCACCCACGGCATCTGCTTCAGGTCGGCGCGGATTTCGGACAGGTCGAGCAGCGGCATCGGCGTGCCGCGATATTCCATCACTTGCTCGTACACCTTCAGGCGGTTCATCCGCTCGACCCCGGTCAGGTCGATATTGCGCATCTGGAAGCCGGCCGATCCGGCGGTCGAGGCCATCTGCTGGTGCAGCAAGGTGGGCACTCCGGCGGCGCTGGCAACGAGCCAAGCGGCAAAGGCGGCCCCGGCAAGGATCAAAACAAGGAACGCGCCCTGCAATTGGCGCTGGCTGATCGGCAGCGCGCTCAGCGCGGTGTTGACCACGCCGCGGCTCTGGCGTTGCGCCGCGCGAGCCTTCGACGCGCGCGACCTTGAATTGGCCGCGCGGCGGACGCCTTGCGCCTTACGCTTGACCTTGCGCGCCATCCTGCCCTCCCGTCGTGCCCGAGGGCGTATCCCCCAGCGCATCCGCGATGATGGTTTCCACCAGATCCTCGTAGCTCATCCCGCAATAGCGGGCCTGCTCGGGCACGAGGCTGAGCGGGGTCATGCCGGGCTGGGTGTTGGTTTCAAGCACGAAGAGGCCTTCCACCCCCTGCTCGTCGTCCCAGCGGAAATCGGTGCGGCTGGTGCCCCTGCAGCCCAGAATGCGGTGCGCCTCAAGCGCGTAGTGGAGGCAGGCTTCGGCCACATCCTCGGGGATTTCGGCGGGGCAGACATGGAGCGTGCGCCCGTCGGTATACTTGTTCTCGAAATCGTAGAAACCGCTTTCCACGATCAGTTCGGTGACGCCCAACGCCTTCCCGCCGACCACCGCCGTCGTCAGCTCCCGCCCGCGGATATAAGGCTCGGCGAGCAGTTCGGGAAACTCCTGCCACGGACCCTTCGCGTCTTTCGAGATCGGGTTGCCATAATTGCTTTCGTCGGTGACGATCGCGACGCCAACGGAGGATCCTTCGTTGACCGGCTTGAGCACATAGGGCCGCGGCAGCGGGTCGCTTTCATGCAATTCAGCTGAGGTGACAATCCGCCCGCCGGGCATCGGAATACCGCGCGGGACCAGCGCCTGCTTGGTCAGTTCCTTATCGATCGCGATCACCGAAGTGGCGAGGCCACTATGCGTATAGGGCACGCCCATCAGATCGAGCATGCCCTGCACCGTGCCGTCTTCGCCCGGCACCCCGTGCAGCGCGTTGAACACGATATCGGGCGCAGCCTCGGCGATACGGGCGGCAACCTGCCTGTCCATATCGATCCGCGTAACCTTGTGGCCGCGCGCCTCGAGCGCCTTGGCCACACCCTCCCCGCTCATCAGCGAGACGGGGCGCTCGTTCGCCCAGCCGCCCATCAGGACCGCGATGTGGAGTTTCTTTGTCAGAATCATTTGCGCCCCACCCGCTGGATTTCCCATTCCAGTTCGATTCCCGAGTTCTCGCGCACCTTCGCGCGCACGTCCTCGCCCAATTGCTCGATATCGGCGCTGGTTGCGTCGCCCGTGTTGATCAGGAAATTGGTGTGCTTCTCGCTCACCTGCGCATGCCCGCGCATCATCCCGCGACAGCCCGCCGCGTCGACCAGCTGCCAGGCCTTTTTGCCCCCTGTAATTTCTGGGGGAGGATTCTTGAAGGTGGAGCCGCCGGTTTTGGTCCGCACCGGTTGTGAGTCTTCGCGCGCCTGCGCGATCCGCTCCATCTCCGCGCCGATCTGTTCCGGGTCGCCCGCTTCACCTTTCAGCCGCGCGGCCACAACCACTGCGCCCTCGGGCAATTCGGAATGGCGATAGGTATAGCCGAGATCCGCGACCGACAGCGTCCTGAGCGATCCATCGCGCAGCACGACATCGCAATCGACGAGAACATCGGCGGTTTCCCGCCCGTAGGCGCCGCCGTTCATGCGCACGAAGCCGCCCAGCGTGCCGGGGATGCCGCGCAGGAATTCCAGCTTGGCAATGCCATTGTCGCGCGCGGTCGAAGCAATCAGCACACCATGCGCGCCTGCGCCGCAATCCAGCGTATGATCGCCCTGCGCCTCTATCGTCGCGAAGGGCTTGCCCGGCTTGATGACCACGCCGGGCACGCCGCCATCGCGCACGATCATGTTCGAGCCCAGCCCGAGCGGCATGATCGGCACGGACGGATCGAGTTCGCGCAGGAAGGCGCACAGGTCGTCGATATCGGCGGGTTCGAACAGCCAGTCCGCCTCGCCACCCGCCTTGAACCAGACCAGCTTGGCGAGCGGCGCATTCTGCGTCAGCTTGCCGCGCACCTTGGGGAGAGTGATGGCCTGGCTCATGCCGCCGCCCTGCGCCGTTCGGCCTGCAATTCGTCGGGCAGCTGCGCCGCCCATTTGGTGATGTCGCCCGCGCCCAGGCACAGTACCAGGTCGCCCGGCTGAAGCTCGGGCGCGAGGATGCGAACCAGATGCTCGCGGTCTTCGATGGTCTGCGCGCTTCGGTGGCCGAGCGACTTGATACCGTCGATCAGCGCGGCGCCATCGACACCGTCGACCGGGTCTTCACCCGCCGCGTACACCGGGGTGACATAGACCTGATCGGCCTCGTTGAAGCAGGCCTGGAACTCGCCCATCAGCTCGCCAAGGCGCGAATAGCGGTGCGGCTGCATGATCGCGATGACGCGCGCAGGACTTTCCATCGCATCGGCGCTTTCGCGCGCGGCGGAAAGCACCGCGCGGATTTCCACCGGGTGGTGGGCGTAATCGTCGATCACGGTCGCATTCCCGCCGTCGAGCGCCACGGTGCCGACCTTCGTGAACCGCCGCCGCACGCCGCCGAAACGGGCGAACCCTTCGCGGATCACATCGTCGGGGCAGCCCATTTCCAGGCTGACCGCAATCGCCGCGAGCGCATTCTGCACGTTATGCCGGCCCGGCATGGGAAGGAACACGTTCTCGATCCGGCGATCCTGTGCCTGATCCCGTGGCCCGCGCTGGCGGACGATCACGTCGAACCGGTTGCCGCCCGCCTCGGGCTTCACATTGACGGCGCAGATATCCGCCTGGAGCGAGAAACCATAGGTAATCACTCGGCGGTCACGCACCTGCCCGATCACCGCCTGCACCTCGGGATGGTCGAGGCACAGGATCGCCGCGCCGTAGAACGGCACGTTATGGATGAACTCGACGAAAGCGCGCTTTACCCCGTCGAAATCGCCGTAATGGTCGAGATGTTCGGGGTCGATATTGGTGACCACGGCGATCGTCCCGTCGAGCCGCAGGAAGCTGCCGTCGCTCTCGTCCGCTTCGACCACCATCCAGTCGGAATCGCCCATCTTGGCGTTCGATCCGAACTGTTCGATGATCCCGCCATTGATCACGGTCGGGTCGATCTCGCCGCAGTCCAGCAGCCCGGCGATCATGCTGGTCGTGGTGGTTTTGCCATGCGTGCCTGCAATGGCGATGGTGGATTTGAGCCGCATCAACTCGGCGAGCATTTCCGCGCGGCGCACCACCGGAATTCGGTTTTCGAGCGCGGCCTCGACTTCCGGGTTGGTCCGCTTGACCGCAGTGGAGGTGACCACCACCGCGACGCCGTCCACATTCTGGCGCGCGTGGCCGATGTGGATCGCGATACCTCGTTTTCTCAGCCGTTCGACCGTGGGGCTTTCGGAAATGTCCGATCCCTGCACCTGGTAGCCAAGATTGTGCATCACCTCGGCAATGCCGGACATGCCGATCCCGCCAATGCCGACGAAGTGAATGATCCCGATATCGGTGGCGACGCCCTTCATGCCCGGTCGCTCTCCACCGCATCGCGCGCAGCGCCCTGCCCCACGGCAACGCCCTGCGACGCACCGCGCGCGTTGTTCTTGCCCACGCGGATAACGTCCATCAGCTCTGCTCCGCCGAAGCTCTCGACCAGATCGGCGAGGTCGGTCACCGCATCGGGGCGGCCGCAGTTCCATGCCTTGTGCGCCGCCGTGCCGAGCGTACCCGCCCGCTGGCTGAGCACCTGGATCTGGCGCGCGAGTTCCTTGGGCGTGAACGAACTCTGGCGGATCATCCGCGCCCCGCCCGCTTCCACGATTTCGCGCGTATTCGCCGCCTGATGATCGTCGGTCGCGATCGGCAGGGGCACGAGGATCGCCGGGCGACCCACCGCAGTCAGTTCCGCGATGGTCGATGCGCCCGCGCGCCCGATGAACAGGTGCGCATCGGCTAGGCGCTCCGCCATATTCTCGAAATAGGTCGCGAGCTCTGCCGGGATGTCGTGGTTGCGATAGCGTTCGCGCACCGCGCCAACGTCTTCGGGGCGGCATTGCTGCACCACCTGCAACCGCTGACGCAGCGCCGGAGGGAGCATCGCCAGCCCATCGGGCACCACCTGCGCCAGAATGCTCGCGCCCTGGCTGCCGCCGGTGACCAGCACTTTGAGCAGGCTGTCTTCGGTGAAGGTCGGGAATGGCTCGTCACGCAGCGCGAGGACTTCGGGCCGCACCGGATTGCCGACCAGGTGGACCTTGCGCGACCACTTGCCCTTCATTCGTGCAACCTGCGGATAGGAGGTCGCGATGGCGTCCACATTGGAGGCGAGAAGCCGATTGACCCGGCCCATCACCGCATTCTGTTCGTGGATGACGCTGGGCACCTTGCTGCTGCGCGCTGCCAGCAGCGCGGGCAGAGTGGGGTAGCCGCCAAAGCCGATGACCGCGCTGGGTTCGAACGAATCGAACAGCCGCCGCGCCATCTTGCGCCCTTCCATCACCTTCGCCGCGCCGCTGAACCAGCGCAGCGGGTTCTTGCCGAAACGCCCCACCGGCATGATGTGCGCAGGCATGAAATCGGGCTTGCCCGGAATGTTCGCCCCGCGCTCGTCCGTGATCAGCGCGACATGATGGCCGCGCCGTTCCAGTTCCTGCGCCAATGCGAAGGCGGGCACCATGTGCCCACCGGTGCCGCCTGCGGCGAGCACGTAATGTCGATTTGCCCCGCTCATCTGTCCTTATCCTTGTCGAAGAGCAATGTGCGAAGGCCCGCTGTTTCCCGTGTCAGGAAAGGGTTGCGGCGCGTAAGCGCGAGCAGCAGGCCGAAGCCCATGCATACCGCGATCGTGGAGGAGCCGCCATAGCTGACCAGCGGCAAGGTCATCCCTTTCGACGGGAACAGCGCGAGATTGACCAGGATGTTGATGAAGGCCTGGCCGCCCAGCTGCGCGGTCAGGCCCGCCGCAGCGAGCAGCGCGAAGTAATTCTCCTCGCTCGCCACGCGCACCAGCACGCGCAGCACGATGGCGAAGAACAGCAGCACGATGCCGCCACAGGCAAGCAGCCCGAATTCCTCGCCCACGACGGAGAAGATGTAGTCGGTCTGTGCTTCGGGCAGGCGCATCTTCTTGGTGCCGACCCAGAAGCCCACGCCATCCCAGCCGCCCGCCAGCAGCGTGCGCTGCGCAAGGTCGACCTGGTCGAAATCGGTCCCGCCGAACAGCCAGGAATCGATCCGGTTGCGGGCATTGTCGTAGAATGCGTAGGCGAGGCTCAGGCCCAGCAGGCCGCCCACGAACAGGCCTGCAATATGGCGAACGGACACCCCGCCGAGCAGGACGAGCACGAACCATACCCCGGTGAACAGGATGGCGTCGCCAAGGTTGGGCTGCGCCATCAGCAGCGTCACGACCACCACCAGCGCGCCGGTGACCAAGCCGAAGACCGGCATCTGCGGATCCTTCAGCCGCCAACTCATGATCCACGCCAGCGTGATCGCGAAGCCCGGCTTGAGGAATTCGGAAGGCTGGAAGGTAAAGCCCACGTTGAGCCAGCGGCGCGCGCCGTTCACTTCCGTGCCGATGAAGGGCACCAGCAGCAGCGCCCCGATCATCGCCACCGACAGCAGGATCGCAAAGCGCCGCGCGCTGTCGCGACTGAGCATCGACAGGGCCAGCATCGCAGGCACCCCCAGCGCCAGCCAGCGCAGGTGCAGGTACAGGAAATGCAGCGGATCGAGCGTGGTCTGATCGCTCGACAGGCGGTCCGCCCCCGCTGGAGAGGCCGCCGCGATGGCCGCGCAGCCGACGGCGATCAGTATGACGATCAGCCCCAGCAGCGTGTGATCCAGCTCGCGCCACCAGATCTTGAGGCGCGCACGGATCGACTGCCGCTGGCTCGCCCGGCCGGGAAGTTCGCTGGCGACGGCGGTTGCGGGCGCAATGTTCATTCAGATCGGCTCCCTGTCGGTGAGCGTGCGGACGAGATGACGGAACTGGTCGCCGCGATCCTCGAAATCGCGGAACTGGTCGAAGCTGGCGCAGGCCGGGCTGAGCAGTACGGTCTCGCCATTGCGCGCGACCTGCGAAGCCATCTCCACCGCTTTGTCCAGCGTGCCGCAACGGCTGACCGCGCAATGCTGCGTCAGCGCATCGGCAAAGGCATCGCCCGCCTCGCCGATGGTGTAGGCGGCGGTGACGCGGCGCATGTGCTGTTCGCACTCGCCGAGGCCGGGCTCCTTGGCTTGTCCGCCGACGATCCAGTGGATCTTGTCGAACGCGGCCAGCGCAGGCGCGGAGGCGGCGGTGTTGGTGCCCTTGCTATCGTTGACGTAGAGCACCCCGCCCCACTCGCCGACGCGCTCCATGCGATGCGGCAGGCCGGGGAAGGTGCGCAGGGCGGCGCGAATTTGCTCACCGGACAAACCCAGAATGTCGCACGCTTCGATGGCGGCGGCCGCATTCTCGAGATTGTGCGGCCCCTGGAGCGACGGCCAGTCCGACTGCTCAGCTGGCGCAAAGCCCCTGTTCGTCAGCACATCTTCCAGAATGCTCGCGATGGAGCCTTCGGCGAATTGCCCTAAAGAGCGCGCGTCGGTGTAACGGGCGATGGAGTTGTGGCCGCGCGTCTGCATCGCAAACAGGCGCGATTTGCTCGCCGCGTAAGCCTCGAAACTTCCGTTATATCGGTCCAGATGATCGGGCGTGATGTTGAGCAGCACCGCCACTTCGCAATCGAGCGAGAACGTCAGGTCGATCTGGTAGCTCGACAACTCCAGCACATAGACCCCGCCCTCGGGAAGCGGCTCCTGCTCGAGGATCGGCAGGCCGATATTGCCGCCCATCGTGGTCGGCGCGCCCGCCTCTTTCAGGATATGATGCACCAGCGCGGTGGTGGTGCTCTTGCCGTTGGTGCCGGTGATGCCGACGACCTTGTGCGGCGGCAGGTCTCCACGCGCCTGCGCGAACAGCTCGATATCGCTGATCACTGGGACGCCGAAGCTGTCTGCATGGGGCTTGATCGGATGCGTGTTGAGCGGGACGCCGGGGGAGACAACCACGCTGTCGAACCCCGTCAGATTTGTTTCCACCGGATCGGCCAAAGTCACGCGGCCCGCGAAGGCTTCGCGCGCCTCGTCCCGCGTATCCCATGCGGTCACCTCCGCCCCCGCCGCGAGCAGCGCGTTCACCGTCGCCCGGCCCGACCTGGCAAGGCCGAGAACCGCATATCTGCGGCCCTTCCAGGCGGGGCTCATGATCACCGCAGCTTCAAGGTGGAAAGCCCGATCAGCGCGAGCACGATGGCGATGATCCAGAAACGGATCACGACCTTCGTCTCGCTCCAGCCGAGCTGCTCGAAATGGTGGTGGACGGGTGCCATGCGGAAAATGCGCTTGCCCGTGCGCTTGAACCAGAAGACCTGGATGATGACGCTCAGCGCCTCAAACACGAACAGCCCGCCCACGATGGCGAGCACGATTTCGTGGTGGCTGGCAACCGCGATCGCGCCCAGTGCGCCGCCCAGTGCCAGCGATCCGGTGTCACCCATGAAGACATTGGCAGGCGGTGCGTTGAACCACAGGAAGGCAAGCCCGGCCCCCATGATGCATGCGCAGAAGATCGCCAGTTCGCCCGCCCCTTCGACGTAAGGAATGCCGAGATATTCGGAATAGTCGACGCGGCCGGCGAGGTAGGCGATGATCGCGAAGGTGCCCGCCGCGATGATCACCGGCATGATCGCCAGCCCGTCCAGCCCGTCGGTCAGGTTCACGGCGTTGCCCGCGCCGACGATCACGATGGCCGCGAAAACGTAGTAGAACGGGCCGAGCGGAATGGCCCGGTCCGACACGAACGGCACGTAGAGCCAGGTGTTGATCTGGCTGACGATGATATAGGCCGCGATGCCTGCGACCACGAATTCCATCAGCAGGCGCACCCTGCCCGATACGCCCTTGTGGCTGTTCTTGGTGACCTTGTCGTAATCGTCCATGAAGCCGATCGCACCGAAGCCGATGGTCACCGCGAGGCAGGCCCATACGAACGGGTTCGACAGGTCCATCCACAGCAGCAGGCTGATGACCGCCGCGATCAGGATCATCAAACCGCCCATGGTGGGCGTACCGACCTTCGCGAGATGGGTCTGCGGGCCGTCTTCGCGGATCGGCTGGCCCTTGCCCTGCCTCACGCGCAACATCGAGATCAGCTTCGGACCGATCAGGAGGCCGAGGAACAGTGCGGTAAGGATCGCCGCGCCAGACCGGAAGGTCTGGTAACGCACGAGGTTCCAGACCCCTTCGAACCCCATCATTTCTGCTAGAAAATAGAACATGAACCTGCCGTCCCCGTGAACCCCTTAGCCTCGGCTGACGAAGTGATCGACAAGGCGCCCCAGGCCCACGAAGTTCGATCCTTTTACGAGGATCGCGTCTCCGGCGTTGAGGCCATATTCTTCAAGCGCGGCAATCGCTTCGGCAGGGTTCGCGCAATGGGCGAAGGGCGGTGCCTTGCCAAGCCCGTTGGCATGGGCAGTCCCCATTTTGCGCACCAGCGGCTCCATTGCCTCGCCAACCAGCACCGCAAAGTCGACCTGACCTGCCTCGATGGGTTCTAGCAGCTGTTCATGGAACCGGGTGCTGAACTCACCCAGCTCACCCATCGCGCCCAGGACAGCGATCCGGCGGCTGGCGGGCGTCTGGGCCAGCTGCGCCAGCGTGGCCCGCATCGATGCGGGGTTCGCATTATAGCTTTCGTCGATCAGCGTCGCCCGGCCGCCTGCGGCGGAAATCGCGTGCCGCGCCCCGCGCCCTTTCAGCCCGCCCATCTCGCCCAGCGCGATGCCTGCCGCGCCAAGATCGCCGCCAACCGCATAGACGGTCGCCATGACGGCCAGCGAGTTGTCGATCCAGTGCTCGCCCGGTTCGGCCACCGAATAGCACAGGCGCGTATCGTCGATCTGCGCGGTGACCAGCGATGCACCGCCATTGGCCGCCGGGATCGCATCGAGCAGGCGGACCCGCGCATGGGCCGACCGCCCGAAGGAAAACACCTCGGCCCCGGCTGCCTCGGCATGCGCGCGAAGCCGTTCGTAATACGGATTGTCGGCAGGGATGATCGCCGCCCCGCCGGGCTTCAGCCCGGTGAAGATCTGCGCCTTTTCGTCGGCGATGGCCTCCATGCTGCCGAGGTTCTCGATATGCGCGGGCGCCAGCGTGGTGATGACTGCGGCATCGGGCCGGATATGGTCCGCCAGCGGCGCGATTTCGCCCGCGTGGTTCATGCCCATCTCGAACACGCCGAACTTCGCCCGCGCGTTCATCCGCGCGAGGCTGAGCGGCACACCGACATGGTTATTGTAGCTGCGGACAGAGCGATGCGCCTGCCCCCGGCTGGTACGGTCGAGCGCGGCGAAGATCGCCTCTTTCACCCCCGTCTTGCCGACCGAGCCGGTGACGCCGATGCGCTTGGCCCCAGAACGGCGGCGCGCGGCAGCGGCCAGCGCGTGGAGCGCAGCGGTGGTGTCTTTCACCAGCACGTGCGGCCAGTCGATCGGCCGGTCCACGATCGCGGCGGCGGCCCCTGCGGCGAACGCCTTGTCGATGAAGCGGTGGCCATCCATCGCCTCGCCCTGCAGCGCGACGAATAGGTCGCCCGGGCGTATATCGCGGCTGTCCATTTCGACGCCTGCACACTGGAAATCGCCCGAGGCAACGCCACCGGTCGCCTCGGCGATCTCGGCAGCATTCCACAGCGCCAGCTGCAGCGTATCGCGCCGCGAAACGGGCCAGGCGCGCAGGCGCGGATGGGCAAGTGCGGCCGCGCTCATCGTGCGGCACTCGCCGCTGCGCATTCACGCGCCACGGTCACGTCGTCGAAGGGGTGTACCCGCATAGTCTCTCCCGAGCCGATGATCTGGCCCTGTTCGTGTCCCTTGCCCGCGATCAATACGATGTCGCCGCCATGCGCCTGGCCGATCGCGGTGGCGATGCCGGTGCGCCGGTCGCCAATTTCCACAGCGTCGCTGGTCATCGCCGCGAGTATCGCGCCGCGAATCTTGGCGGGGTCTTCGCCGCGCGGATTATCGTCGGTCACAACCACCAGGTCCGCCGCCTCGCTCGCCACGCGGCCCATCTCGGCGCGTTTGCCAGTGTCGCGATCGCCGCCCGCGCCGAAAACGACGATCAGGCGACCGTTCTTGTCCGCATCAACGTGCGGGCGCAGCGCGGCAATCGCCGCCTCCAGCGCGTCTGGCGTGTGCGCGTAGTCGACGTAGACCGGCGCGCCCGATTGCGTGATGACCGCACGTTCCAGCCGTCCGCGCACCGGCTGCAACCGACCCACCGCATCCCACAACCGCGCTTCGTCGGCTCCGGTCACCAGTGCGAGCGCGGCAGCGGTCAGAGCGTTGGCGGCCTGATAGGCACCGATTAGCGGCAGGCGGATCGTGCGCCGTTCGCCATTGCGAGCGATTTCGAGGCCTTGGCCGAGCTGGGTCGGCTCCTGCTCGATCAGCGTCAGGTCTTCGCCCTTCGGACCGACGGTAAACACGGCGAGGCCGCGGCTTTGCGCACGCTTGCGTGCCTTTGCCGACCACTCGCTGCCGTCGGCCCAGATCACTGCCGTCCCGCCGTCCGTCACCACCTCGTCGAACAGACGCATCTTGGCCTCGAAATAGGCCTCCATCGTCTCGTGGTAGTCCAGATGGTCGCGACTGAAATTGGTAAAGGCCCCCGCCGCCACGGGCACTCCCGAATTGCGATACTGATCGAGCCCGTGGCTCGACGCTTCGAACGCGACGTGAGTCACGCCTTCCCGGGCGAGGCCTGAGAGGTTGGAATGGAACGTGACGATGTCCGGCGTCGTCAGCCCGGTAGAGACGCTCTCGTCGTGGGTGGTGACGCCCAGCGTGCCGATGCTCGCCGCGCGCTCGCCCAGCATCCGCCAGATCTGCCGGGTCATCTCGACGGTGGAAGTCTTCCCGTTGGTACCCGTTACCGCGACGATGGTCTGCGGTACGGGCGTGAAATAGCGTGCCGAGATATGCGCGAAGGCGCGGCGCGGCACGTCGTCCACAATGTGCAGCGCGCCTTCCACCCGGGCAGAACTGCGCGCAACCACCGCTACCGCACCGGCGGCAATTGCAGCATCGATGAAATCTTCGCCGTTTACGACCGCACCTTCGAACGCCCCGAAGACGGTGCCTGGCGCCACCTTGCGGTGGTCGATCGCAAATCCGGTGACCATCGCGTCGCCCGGCCCGCGTTCGGGCCGATCGGCGGATTCGAGGAGCGTGTTCAGCTTCACTTGATCTCGCTCCTGATCAGGGGACGCAGGTCGGAGATGTCGATGTCGCGGCTCAGGTCGGGCCGTACATCCAGCAGCGGGCCGATCCGCGGCACCAGCCGCCCCACGATCGGTGCGGCGTTCCATGCAGCGGTACGCTGGAACGAGCTGGCGGTGGTGCCCTTCGGCTCGTCCAGCATGGCGACCACGACATAGCGCGGATCGTCCATCGGGAACGCGGCTGCGAAGGTCGAGACCAGCAGCTTTTCACGATAACCGCCCGCAGACGGCTTCTCGGCAGACCCGGTCTTCCCGCCCACGCGGTACCCCGGCGCGTCGGCGCTTTTGCCGGTGCCGTAGATCGCGATCATCCGCAGCAGCTGGCGCATGCGGGCGCTGGTGTCTTCCTTGAACACCCGGCGCCCTGCCACTTCGGTGCCCGGCTCGACCTTCTCAAGCGTGGCGGGATGCCAGACCCCGCCGTTGACCATCGCGGCGTAGGCCGAGGCGAGATGCAGCGGAGTGACCGAAATGCCGTGGCCGTAGGCGACGGTCATGGTGGTGATCCGCGACCACCTTTCACCGGGCCATAGCGGCTTACCGCGTGCAGGAAGCTCGATATAGGGCCGTTCGTCGAAGCCGAGATCTCGCATGGTATCGCGCATCCGATCGCCGCCGAGCTTGTCGGCGATGCGAGCGGTCACGGTATTGGAGGAGTGAATCAATGCTTCGGGCACATTCAGCGTATCTCCGAGCGGATGACTGTCCGAAAGGGTGCGCCCGGCAACTTTCACCGGCTTTGCGTCATACCGCAGACCCAGATCGCGCACGATGCCCGCGTCGATTGCTGCCGCCACGGTGAGCGGCTTGAACGTCGAGCCCAGCTCGTACACCTGATAGGTGGCGCTATTGTAGGAATTGGACGGCTCGTGCCGGCGCTTCTGCTCTTCGGTGCCCACCAGATCGGACGGCTTGATGTCGTTCGGATCGAACGAGGGGAGCGATGCCAGTGCGATCACTTCGCCGGTGTCCACATCCAGCACCACACCCGTTGCGCCGCGCGCATTGACCGAAAGCATGCCCTTGCGCAGCTCGTCTTCCAGCGCGCCCTGCACCCGCAGGTCGAGCGCTATGGCGGTCGGCTGACCGCGCAGAGTTTCGTCGGTCAGCCGTTCGTCCAGCACGGCTTCCATGCCCAGCTTGCCCTTGCCGTCCTTCACGTAGCCGAGCACGTGCGCGGCCATCGATCCCTGCGGATAGAACCGTTCCTTCTCGGCCGGCAGTTCGAGCGCGGGCTCGCCGATGTCGAACACCCGGTTCGCCTCTTCGGGCAGCAGGCGGCGGCGCAGATACTGCGCATCGCCACTGGCCAGCTTGGCAGCCACGTCGGCCCGGTCCAGTTCGGGAAAAATGGCCGCCAGCTCGGCGGCGACTTCGTCCGGCGATTTGACCAGCGGGCTGCCGCCATCCTTCATCGCCTTGGGATTGTACCACAGCGCGAAAGCATCGTAATTGCGCGCCAGCGGCAGGCCGTTTCGATCGGTAATCTCCCCGCGTGGCGGCAGAAGGCGCTGCTCCATCGACATCGGCATGTCCGGTGCGCCGAGCACGCCGAAGGATGCGATCCTGAGCAGCGCGACCGCCGCGACCAGCCCGAAACCCGGCATAAGGAGCAGCGCGCGCATCCGCGCGGTCAGCAGAGTCTCAAGCCGCTTGTTGGCCACTCTGAGCGGGCCAGCAGATACCATGCTGTCGAACGGGAGGCTGGCCATCAGTCGAGGCTCGCCAGCGCGAGATGCGCCTCTTCGGACTGATCGCCCTCGCCAGCGCCTTCCCCTTCGCCCTCGTGCGAGGCCGCAAGGGGCGAAACCAGCGCGGGATAATCGCTGGCTTCCATTTCGCGTGCGAAGCGGATCGGTTCGGGCGAGCCGGGCGCGCGCGGCGCGCTGAAGCTTGCCAGCTGGCGCTCGCTTTCGAGGAACTGGTCGGCGCGCGGCGGGGCATAGCCAAATTCGATCGCGTTCCAGTCGGCCAGCTGCTGCTGGTTGGCGCGGGTTTCGAACTCGGTTTCCAGCGCCAGCTTTTCGCGTTCAAGATCCACGATCAGGCGCTCTGCGCGCACCACTTCGCTTTTTACCGCGTTGACCCGGAAGGTCAGCAGCATGAACCCGGCGAACACCACACCGATGCAGATTGCCCAACCGATCTGCCGCAGGCGACTGCCCCTAACCATCGATCATTTCCTCTCTTGCCGGTTCATCGTTGCGGGTCGCCGCGCGAAGGATGGCGGAGCGCGCACGCGGGTTGCGCGCCAGCTCCGCGTCGCCCGCGCGCACCGCGCGGGACGGTTTGTCGAACGTGGTCGGCGACGGCCCCTTGAGGGGAAGATGGCGGGAACCGCCGCCGACCTGACCGGAAGCGTCCCGCAAGAAACGCTTCACGATACGATCTTCGAGAGAGTGAAACGACACGACCACCAGCCGCCCACCGGGGGCCAGCACGCGTTCCGCCTCGAACAGAGCTAGCCGCAGCTGCTCAAGCTCAGCATTCACGTGGATGCGGATCGCCTGGAAGGTGCGGGTTGCCGGGTCTTTCTTGTCGTGCGGCTTGTGCCCGGTCGCCTTGCGCACGATCCGCGCCAGCTCGCCCGTGGTCTGCAGCGGCCGCGCAGCCACGATCGCGCGCGCAATGCGGCGCGACTGGCGTTCTTCACCGTACTGATAGATCACATCGGCGATCTCGCCTTCGCCGGCTTCGTTGAGGAAGTCCGCCGCGCTGGGCAGGTCGGGGTCCATCCGCATGTCGAGTGGGCCGTCATTGGCGAAGGAGAAGCCGCGCTCCACCTGATCGAGCTGCATCGACGAGACGCCGATATCGAGCACCACGCCCTGCACCTGCCCGACGCCATGCTGCGCCAGCGCAT
This sequence comes from Erythrobacter sp., assembly GCA_009993635.1. Lineage (GTDB taxonomy): Bacteria > Pseudomonadota > Alphaproteobacteria > Sphingomonadales > Sphingomonadaceae > Alteriqipengyuania. Next base: position 135,139 of record JAACTC010000006.1, read on the forward strand.
CGGCCATCTCGGCAAAGGCGCGGCGATGAAGCACGAGGCGCGGGGGATTCTCCGCCAGTTCGGGCCAGCCGCGCGCCAGCTCGAGCGCGGTCGGATCGCGGTCGAATGCGTGGACGGTCGCCCCGGCCTTGAGCAGCGCACGGGTGTAGCCGCCCGCGCCGAAAGTGCCGTCCACGATCAGTTCGCCCGGCTGCGGCTGCAGCGCGTCAACGACCTCGGCAAGCAGGACGGGGATGTGCGGGGATGAAGCGGACGCGGTCACTTCTTCTTCCCCTTCTCGCGCGCATCCTTTTCCAGGGCACGGCAAACCGCCTTGGGCATCGCCATCTCGGGGCCCATTTCGTACAGGTGCGCAGGGTTCCAGACGGTGAAGAACTGCCCGCCACCCTGGAAGAACAGGGCATCATCGATACCGCCGATGTCGCGCAGGAATTCGGGCAGGATGAAGCGGCCGCTATCGTCGAACGGCATGGTCTCGAAGCTGTTGAGCTGGATCGCGCGGGTATCGCGGTCGAAATCGCGCCCGAACTTGTAGGCCGACTCCTCTTCGCGATCGAGGATGGCCTCGAAATCCTCGACCCGCTTGGTGCCGAAGCCGACGAGGCAATTCCACTTTTCGTGCATGGTGAGGCACAGCTTGCGGTCATCGGTCGAGAGCTTCACCGCGTTGCGAAACGCGGGAGGCAGCGTGAACCGACCCTTTTCGCTGCGAAGCGAAAAGGCCTGACCGCTATATCCCTTGAACGTTTCCGACACGCCGCTCTTCCCCGATGAGCGTCCACCCGATGGACAGAGCTTTCCCGTGCCGTGGCGCGCACTACGCACCCCGGTTCGCGTGGCACCCCACACGCGGGTCGAATCCTGTCCGTTACGAAATCGTCTTAGAACGGGATTAATGGGGATTAAAGGGGAAAGTTTGGAATCCCTGTGGAGATTCTGCCCGAAGCCCGGATTTTTGCGCCCCCGGCAATGCGACTTTGCGACGCACAGGGTTAATGCGCAGGCTCTACACCCACGCGAATCCTAGCGAAAGCGGAAATTTTCTGGTGATGCCGGTCAGGCGCCCGGCTCGTCCCCGGTCATCCCCAGCAAATCCCAGAGCACTGCCCGGGCATCGCGCGGGGGTGAGGCGCGTTCGAACATCGTCGCATCGGCGACCAGCACTGCGCGCCCCGCCCCGATGGCGCAAATCGCGACCAGACCGGCATTGCGAAGCTCGCAATCGGCAGGAGTTCCGCCAGCTGGTGGCACCTGTTGAAACCGCCCGCCGAGCACCACCGGCACTGAATGACCGCCGATCTCGACGTGCTCTTCCCGCCCATCCCCAGCGATCCCCGGTTGCAACGAAAGGCCCCAGCGCGCCTCGATCGGGCCGGTCACTGCGATGGCCTGGGGATTTCGCGGGTCGCCTAGCGCGAAGCGCGGCTCGCTGGTCAGCATCGGATCGGACACCAGCAGCAGCCGCCCCCCGCCGCGCACCCAATCGTCGAGCGCGACGTTTTCTGCCGGGGTCAGCGCGCGCGGCTGGATCAGCAGCAGAATGTCCGTCTGCGCAAGGCTTGCCGGGTCCAGCAGATCGACCGGTGTGAGGGAATTGTTCCGTTCGAGCGCGGCGCGAAGCCAGTGAGCGCGCTCTTCATCGCCCGCCGCCAGCGCATCGGCGACGCTTGCACGCGGGGTGCGATACACAGGTAGCGACGTCATCAATCCTATCCGCTGGCCCTGCGGCTCTTGCGGTGATTGCGGTGGACCGATGACGAAGACCGCGACCGAGCCAATCGCCAGCATCCCCGCCAGCAGCGCGGCGAACAGCACCCTATTCAATGGAGGCGCCCTCTCCCGTCTCGGGCAGGACCGGGCCTTCGGGCACCGGCTCGGCCTCGGCCTGTTCGGGAAGATCGGGGACGACACCCGCATCGGTCAGCGGGTCGCTGCTGCTCGCGGTGGCGGTCGGCTCTACCGTCGCGGCCGCCTGCGGCACGGTGGTTTCCTCGTTCTGCAAGGCGCGGGTGGTGATGACATGGGCAATGCCGACCGCAACGATCACCGCCATGACGCCGCCAATCCCCGTGCGCAGGCGCTGCATGACCTCCGCGCTCATCATGTCGGAGCCGCGTTCCGGCAATTCGGGCGGGTCGCTGTCGGGGGTCAGGGCCATGCGCGCCAGACTAGTGCGCGCAGTCGCCCCGTCAATCGGTCAGCCAGTCGAATACCGGCAGCTCCTTTTCACGCAGCCACTGCGGATTGTAGATCGTCGACAGGTAGCGGAAGCCGGTATCGCACAGGATCGTCGCAACGCGGGGCTTTTCGCGCCCCTGGGCGACGAGATGACGGCCGAGCTCTATCGCGCCTGCAACATTGATGCCCGAGGAGAGGCCGAGGCACAGCCCCTCTTCCTGCAACAGCCGCGCGACCCAGTGCAGGCCTTCCTCGTCCGAGATGCGAAACTGGGTGTCGATCGGCGCGCCGTCGAGATTGGCGGTGATCCGCCCCTGCCCGATCCCTTCGGCCACGGAAGACCCTTCGGCCTGAAGCTCGCCATGGGCGTAATAATTATACAGCGCCGCGCCGTGCGGATCGGTCAGCGCGATGCAGACGCGCTCGTCCTTTTCCTTCAGGCCCAGCCCGACTCCGGCGATGGTGCCACCCGTACCCGCGGCGCAGGTGAACCCGTCAATCCGGCCATCGAGCTGGTCCCACAATTCGCCCGCAGTGCTTTCGATATGCGCCTTGCGGTTGGCGGTATTGTCGAACTGGTTGGCCCAGATCGCGCCCTCGGTCTCCTCCGCCAGACGGCGCGAAGTGTGAACGAAGTGGCCTGGATTGGCGAACTTGGTGGGCGGGACCAGAACCAGCTCCGCGCCCAGCGCGCGCAGCGTATCCATTTTCTCGCGGCTCTGGTTGTCGGGCATGACGATGACGGTCTTGTAGCCCAGTGCATTGGCGACTAGCGCAATACCGATCCCGGTATTGCCCGCGGTGCCTTCCACCACCGTGCCGCCGGGCTTGAGCAGCCCCTGCGCCTCGGCATCGCGGATGATCCACAAGGCTGCGCGATCCTTCACCGATCCGCCCGGATTGGTGAATTCGCACTTGCCATAAATGTCGCACCCCGCCGCCTCGCTTGGGCCTTCGAGCCGCACGAGCGGGGTGTTGCCGATCAGGTCGAGAGAATTAGGGAGCGGTGAGGATGCCATCATGCCACCCGCTTAGCGCCAGTACGCCGCACGCAGCAACCGCGATCCACTATCAGACTTGCAAGCCGATCTTGCGCTTCAGTCTTCGGGAGCGATCTGGACCTTCAGCCCGTCGAGCGCATCTGTGAATTCGATCTGGCACGACAGGCGCGAGGTTTCGACGCGGTGATCGCTGCTTTCCAGCAGGTCGTCCTCGTCCTCGCTCATCGCGGGCAGCTTGTCGGTGAAAGCCGGATCGACGTGGACGTGGCACGTCGCGCAGGAGCAGCAGCCACCGCACAGTGCCAGCAGCTCGTCGAAGCCGTTATCGCGAATGGCCTCCATCACGGTCAGGCCATCGCCGACCTCGATCATGCGTTCGGTTCCGCTGCGGTCGACCACGGTAAGCTTGGGCATTGAAAGTCCTTTATCCTTCCGCGGGGGGATCGTGCGCCAGGCCCCGCCGTTGACGAGGCTGCTAAAAGGTGCGTTTCGGCATTGCAAGTGATGGCCGGCAAGAGACAGCCGGCGAGAGAGGGTCAAGGCCATGGGATTGAGCGCGGAACGGATAAAGCACGATCTGGATATTGTCGCCGCGCGCGAACCGGGCATCGCGCGCGCGCTCGAAATCGCGGGCTATCCCGAAGAACGCATCCGGCCCACGGGGTACAAGACGCTGCTGCGCACTATCGTGGGCCAACAGGTCAGCGTCGCATCCGCCGCCAGCGTGTGGAACAAGCTGGAAGCGGAACTGGGCGAAGATTTCACCCCGTCCTGCCTGCTCGAACGCGATTTCGACACGCTGCGCGCCTGTGGTCTGTCGCGCCAGAAGCAGGGTTACGCCCGATCGCTATGCGAACTGGTGGCGGCGGGCGAGCTGGACCTCGAAAACCTGCCCAAAGACGATGAGGAGGCAATCGCCCAGCTTGTCCGCATCAAGGGAATCGGACGCTGGTCGGCGGAGATATACCTGCTGTTCGCGGAAGGACGGCCCGATATCTGGCCGGCAGGCGATCTGGCCGTGATGGCGGGCATCGGAAAAATTCTGGGGCTGGAAGAGCGCCCTGACGAAAAGGCGACCCGCGCGCTCGCCCAGCCATGGCGGCCGCATCGCGGTGCGGTGGCGATCCTGACCTGGCACTGCTACAATAATCCGGCAATGTAAGCCGTCCGTCGATTGGCCTTGGACTTCGGGCAGTGTCAATGACACTTTCCATTCGATCGCAACTAGGGGAGATTGCACGATGACCACCAGGATCAAATTGCTCGCCACCAGCACGCTCGCCGCGATGGCGTTGGCGTTGCCCGGTGCTGCGGGTGCAAACGCAAGCAACGAAAGCGCATCCATGACCCAGACTACCGAAGCCGCCCCGCTCATCCCGCGCGAGGCGCTGTTCGGCAATCCGACCAAGGCAGGCGGGCAGATCAGCCCCGATGGCCAGTGGATCAGCTGGCTCGCCCCGTCGAACGGCGTGCTGAACGTATGGCTCGCCCCGGCGGACGACCTCGACAATGCCAGGGTGATGACCAAGGCGACCGACCGCCCGATCCGCCAGTACTTCTGGGCCCCCGACAGCCAGAGCCTGCTCTATATCCAGGACAAGGGCGGGGACGAGAACTTCCTGCTCTATGGCGTCAACGTCGAAACCGGTGCGGAAACCACGCTGACCGATTTCGAGAACACCCGCGTGATGCTGATCGGCGGATCGGACCGGATCAAGGACAAGCTCCTGGTCGGCCTGAACAACCGCAATCCGCAGTATCACGACGTCCACATGCTCGATCTCAATACCGGCGAGCTGACAATGCTGATCGAGAATAATGGCTATGCCGGTTTCGTGGCCGACGACAATCTCGACGTGCGGCTCGCCATGCGGCCCAATGCCGAGGGCGGGATGGACTTCTTCCGCGTGTCCGACAACACGGTCGAGGACGAACCCTTCGGCCAGACCGGGCTTGAGGATTCGCTGACCACCAACCCGGCAGGCTTCACCACCGACGGCAAGACGCTGTACTGGGTCGACAGCCGCGGCCGGAACACCGCCGCGCTGACCGCGATGGATGTGGAAACCGGCGAAACCCGCGTGATCGCCGAGGATGATCGGGCCGATATCGGTGGCTCGATCCGCGATCAGGAAACCGGCGAGGTCGAAGCCTATTCGGTCTATTACCTGAAGAACGAATGGGTCGCGCTCGATCCCGAAGTGAAGGCTTCGCTCGATTTCCTTCAGGCCAATCTCGAAGGCGAATTCGGCATCTCGTCGCGCACCGAGGACGACACGAAGTGGATCGTCGGCAATGATCCGGTGGTCGGCCCCGCCAAGAGCTACCTGTTCGACCGGGAAGCGAACACCCTGACCGAGCTTTACGTCACCCGGCCCGAGCTGGAAGGTGCCCCGCTGCAGCCGATGCACACGCTGGAACTCAAGTCGCGCGACGGGCTCACCCTGCCCTCATACCTTACCCTGCCGCCTGGCAGCGACAGCGACGGCGACGGCGTGCCGGACGAAGCGGTGCCGATGGTTCTGCTGGTTCACGGTGGGCCGTGGGCGCGCGACGGATATGGCTTCAACGGCTACCACCAGTGGCTCGCCAATCGCGGCTACGCGGTGATGAGCGTCAATTACCGCGGCTCGACCGGGTTCGGGAAAGACTTCATCAACGCGTCCAACCTGCAGTGGTCCAAGACCATGCACGATGACCTGATCGACGCCACCCAGTGGGCGATCGACGAAGGCATCGCGATCGAGGACAAGGTCGCGATCATGGGCGGGTCGTATGGCGGCTATGCGACGCTGGTTGGCCTGACCTACACGCCGACCACGTTTGCCTGCGGGGTCGATATCGTCGGCCCGTCGAACCTCGAAACTCTGCTGTCGACCATTCCGCCCTACTGGGCCCCTGTGGTCGCGCAGTTCCACGAGCGGATGGGCAACCCCAACACGCCCGAAGGCAAGCAGCTGCTGATTGACGCCAGCCCGCTCTACAAGGCGGACCAGATCGTGCGGCCGCTGCTGATCGGCCAGGGCGCCAACGATCCGCGCGTGAATCAGGCGGAGAGCGACCAGATCGTGGAAGCGATGAAGGATAAGGACATTCCGGTGACCTACGTCCTCTACCCCGACGAAGGCCACGGCTTCGCCAAGCCGAGCAACAACATCGCCTTCAACGCGGTGACCGAGAATTTCCTCGCGAAATGCCTCGGCGGCCGATCCGAACCGATTGGCGACACGGTGGAGCAATCGACCGCGCAGATCGTCGAAGGGGCCGACTACGTGAAGGGCCTGTCCGAAGCGATCAAGTAAGCTCGCGCCTTTACCGGCGTGACACGGGGCCGCACGCGCTTTACGCGGGTGCGGCCCTTCTTGTGGGGCAGGACGCAGATATGCTCAGGGAAAGGGCACCATGAAGAAGGCCATTTTCATCACCGGCGGCGCATCGGGCATCGGCCGCGCCATCGCAAAACGCTTTGCCGAAGGCGGATGGTTCGTCGGGCTTGGCGATGTCGACGAGCAAGGAATGGTCGAAACTCAGCACCAGATCGGACTGGGCTACAGCTTCGGGCACAAGTTCGACGTGCGCAACCGCGACGCGTGGGACGAGGCGCTGAACGCCTTTTCGATGGCATCGGGCGGCCGGATCGATGTGGTGGCCAACAATGCCGGCATTCCGCTGGGCGGAACGCTGGACACCAACAGCGTGGCGGAGATCGAACGCTGCCTCGATATCAACCTGAAAGGCGTCTTGTTTGGTGCGCAGGCCGCGCTGCCGCACCTTCAGAAAACCGCGCCGGGATCGTGCCTGCTCAACACCGCCAGCGCCGCCGGAATATACGGCACGGCGGGCGCCAGCGTCTATTCCGCCACCAAGTTCGGCGTGCGCGCGATCACCGAAAGCCTTGATGGCGAGTGGGCGCAGTACGGCATCAACGTTCGCTCGATCATGCCCAGCTTTATCGATACTCCGCTGATCGATCAGGTTTCCAATTCGCAGACCAACGTCGCCATCCGTGATCAGGTGACCGCCGCCGGGCTCGAAATCACTCCGGTGAGCGAAGTGGCCGACGCGGCATGGGACGCAGTCCACGGCGACAAGCTGCACGTGCCCGTCGGCAAGACAGCAAAGCGCGCCGCCTTCGCCGCGCGCTGGCTGCCTGGCCAGATGCGCAAACAGGGCCGCAGCAAGGCCAACTCGTTCACCGGCGGCGAAGGCGCACGAAAGGGCTAGAGCCCGTTGATCGCCTTGGCCAACTTCACATCGCGGTGCGACAGCCCGTCTGCATCATGCGTGGTCAGGGCGATCTCCACCGTGTTGTAGACGTTGGACCATTCTGGGTGGTGATCGTGCTTTTCGGCGAGCAGCGCGACGCGCGCCATGAAGGCCCACGCCTCGCTGAAATCCTTGAACTTGAACGTCCGCTCGATCGCGTCGCGGTCGCTTGCCATCGACCATTCGTGCAGCGCCTTGAGCCAGCTTTCGCGCTCTTCCTCGCTCAGTTTCTCAACCGGCATGGGATTTCCTTTCGCATCGCGTGATATTGCCGTGACGCGGCCTCTCGCCTAGTCCGGCGCGCGATGCAAGCGAGCGCCCTCACCGCCCGGGAATTGTTCTGCCGCAGAGGCGACCGCCTCCTGTTCGGCGGGATCGACCTGTCGCTGGAAAGCGGCGAGGCACTGCACCTCGTCGGCCCTAACGGCATCGGCAAGAGCAGCCTGCTGCAGATCCTCGCCGGGCTGCGGCGACCCGCCTTCGCGCCCGAGATGATCCCCGCCAACCGGGGACGGGGATCGGTCAACTGGCAGGGCAGCGTCGGCCTGATCGACGAGCGCCCGGCGTTGGACGAAGACGCCCCATTGGCTAAGGCGCTCGGTTTTTGGGCTCGGGTTGACAATAACGAAGCGACATCGACCGATGCAGCGATGGACGCCACCGGGCTTACGATGCTGGCGGCTGTGCCCGTGCGCTTTCTTTCGACCGGGCAGCGCAAGCGGGCTGCGTTCGCCCGCCTGCTGATTCAGGGGCCGGATCACTGGTTGCTCGACGAGCCTTTGAACGGGCTGGACAGCGACGGCGTGTCGCTGGTGGAGCGGCTGATCGCGGATCGCCGCGCGGCGGGCGGCGCTGTGATCGTTGCATCGCATCAGGCCATCTCCCTGCCCGGTTGCCAGATCGTGGATGTGAGGGACCATCCATGGTGATCGGCAACCTGCTGCGCCGCGACCTTGCAATCCTGCTGCCCGGCGGCACGCGCGGCTCTGCCTTTTTGCCGCTGATCTTCTTCCTGCTGGTGGCCGTGCTGTTCCCGTTCGCGGTCGGGCCAGAGCCAGGCCTGCTCGCGCGCACCGGCGGCGGCGTGCTGTGGGTCGCGGCGCTGCTCGCCAGCATCCTTCCGCTCGACCGGCTGGTGGCTGCCGACCGGGAGGCTGGCGTGTTCGATCAGCTGGCGCTGCGCGGCATCAGCGAGGAAGTAGCGATGACCGCGCGGCTGGTGGCGCACTGGCTCAGCTTCGGCCCGCTGATCCTGATCGCCACCCTGCCCGCAGCGGCTTTACTGTCCTTGAGCAGCGCAACCTTCTGGCGGCTGTTCATAAGCCTGCTGGCAGGCACGCCGGGCCTCGCCGCGATCGGTCTGATTACCGCGGCATTGCTCGCGTCCCTGCGCAGCGGAACCGCGCTGGCCGGACTGATGCTCGCACCCATCGCGGTGCCGCTGGTGATCTTCGGCGCAGGCCATCTTGCGCGCGACGACATCTCGGGTGCGCTGTTCGCCGGGGCGTTCAGTCTGGTGCTATGCGCAATCGCACCTTTCGCTGCGGCTGCGGCGATCAGGGCTGCGCGGGACTAGGCCTCATTGCCCCCTGGATCGGATCCGGGGTGACGAAAATCAATTAAGAATAAGGCGGCTTGTCGCGTCCCGTCGGGCTCAGCGTGAAAATCTCGATCCCATCCTCGGTAATACCGAGCGAGTGTTCGAATTGCGCGGAGAGCGACTTGTCGCGGCTCACTGCGGTCCACCCGTCGCCCAGTACCTTCGCCCACGGCTTGCCCGCGTTCAGCATCGGTTCGATGGTGAAGAACATGCCGGGCTTCAGCAGCGGGCCGGTGCCCGCCTGCGCTGCGTGGACCACTTCGGGCGCGTCGTGGAACAGCCGCCCCAGCCCATGCCCGCAAAACTCGCGCACGACGCCGTAGCGGTGCTGCTTCGCATGGGCCTCGATCGCGGCGCCGATATCGCCCAGTCGCGCGCCTGGCTGCGACGCAGCCTCGATCCCCAGCATCAGCGCCTCGTGCGTCGCTTCGACCAGCTTCTTCGCTTTCAGCGGCGGATCGCCTGCAAAGTACATCCGGCTGGTATCGCCGTGCCAGCCGTCAAGCAGCGGGGTCACGTCGATGTTCACGATGTCGCCATCCTTCAGCGTCTTCTCGCTCGGGATGCCGTGGCAGATCACGTGGTTGATCGAGATGCAGCAGCTATGCGTATAGCCGCGATAGCCGAGCGTCGCGGGCACTGCGCCTGCGTCCAGCATCATGCCGCGCACCGCATCGTCGATGCTCGCGGTGGTGACGCCGGGCTTCACCAGCTCGGGCATGGCGTCGAGGATTTCGGCGGCCAGCCGCCCGGCCTTGCGCATGCCCGCAAAGCCATCTTCCCCATGCAGCTTGATGGTCCCGTCGCGCAGGACTTCGGTATCGGCGTCGATCGTCTGGTAGTCGCTCATGCCGCCCAGATACGCATCCGGCGCGCAAAAAGCGAGCGTTAGGGTAGGAAATCCTCCCGATAACGATCCTTCACCGCACCGCGGATCGCATCGTCGACGCTCAATTCCACCTCGTAATCGCCTTCCGCATAGGGGCCGGCGACATAGGGCGCGGCATAAAGCATGATCCGGTCGAACTTGCTGCCATTGGCCAGCAGCACCAGCTCCAACTCATCGAGAGAGGGGCAGCGACCGAAGGCATCGTCGCTCTCGCTCATCTCACCGCCGCGCCGGGCCATGCGCTGCGCATCGAGCGCGTCGCAATATCGCGTGCCCAGCGCATCGCTCAGCGCCTGCTGCGATTCGAAGAGCATCATCGGTTCAAGCAGGCGTTGCGAGCCGCTGTTCCACAGCACGCTGCTCAGCCCGTAATTGCCGTGCGCGCCGCCAAAATAGGTCGCACCGTTTTCCACCAGGCTCAGCCATTTGTCGGTCTGCCCGGCCAGCTTCCACTCGATGGTGACCATGTAGCGGTTGTAAGGGAAGCCCTCTTCACGCGCATCTTCGCTGGCCTTGCGCGCCGCGCGTTGCAGATCCGATTCCTCGCGGTTCGCCTGTTCGTCCAGCCGGTCCCGCAGGGCGGGGATCGAGCCGAGCGTTTCGGGATAGGAGAAGGAAAAGGCGTAGAGATCGGAGGTTTCCGAAATTTCGCGGCCTTCGCCGCCAGCGGCGGCATCCCCGTCAGCGGCACCCTGCGAAGCCTCGTCGCCGTCCGCGCCGGTCTTGCGCTCCAGCTCCTCGGGCGAGGTGCAGGCCCCGAGGCCAAGGCAGATCGCAACTGCGAGCGTAGCAAAACGTGCCGCCATTTTTCCTCAAATCCCTTGCAACCGAGCGAATCCGGTTGAGCCTTCGGCCCATCATCGCCATGGTCGATATAATGACCGATACCGCATTGATACAGGCCGAACGCGGCCAAAACGCAACTGACATCCACCTCGTCAACGAAGCCGGCTTCGCCGACTGGGCCAAAAGCCTGAGCGATACGCAGCGCGCCCTGCTCGATGCGCAACGCTTTCAGGGCAAGGGTTACGAAACCGCGATACTGCCCGCCAAGCCGGGCGAAGGCGCGCCATGGTTTGCGGTGGGCGGCGTTGCCAATCCGAACGAACTTTCCAGCTGGTGCCTCGCGCGGCTTGCCGAGGTACTGCCGGCGGGCACCTACCGGCTTGCCGATGGCGAGCCCGGCCCGGCGATGCACGGCTGGCAGACCGCGCAGTACAGGAACCTCGCCTATCGCAGCGATGCGGAGCCGACGGGCGCACGCATCCTGCTGACCGGCGCGGTCAACAAAATCGAGCCTGCCATTGCCGAGGCGCAGGCCGTCAACCTCGTGCGGCGGCTGGTCGATACCCCGCCCGAAGATATGGGCCCCGCCGGGATCGAGGCCGAGGTGGAAGCCCTCGCCAAGCAATACGATGCGAAGCTGGACGTGACGCGCGGCGACCAGCTGGAGCAAAATTTCCCACTGGTCCACGCGGTGGGCCGCGCGGCGGCGCGCAACCATGCTCCGCGGATGCTCCACCTCACGTGGTCGCCGCGCTCGAATGGTGGCGCCGCGCCCGTGCTCGCCATTGTCGGCAAGGGGGTCAGTTTCGATTCCGGTGGTCTCGACATCAAGTCAGCAACCGGGATGGCGCTGATGAAGAAGGATATGGGCGGCGCGGCGCATGCCATCGCGCTGGCCAAGCTGGTGATGGAACACGCCCTGCCCGTGCGACTGCACCTGCTGGTGCCGGCGGTCGAGAACGCGATCTCGGGCAATGCGCTGCGCCCCGGCGATATCGTGAAGAGCCGCAAGGGTCTCACGGTGGAGATTACCAATACGGATGCAGAGGGGCGCCTGATCCTGGCCGATGCGCTCGACCGGGCGAGCGAGGAATCGCCCGATCTGATGATCGACTTCGCCACGCTTACCGGCGCGGCGCGCGTGGCGCTGGGTCCGGATTATCCCGCGCTGATGACGCGGCGGAGCGAAACCGCCGACGCGCTGATTGCCGCAGGGCGCGCGCACGACGACGAGCCATGGCGGCTGCCGCTGCCCGAAGGCTATGCCGAATGGCTGGAGTCCCCGCTGGCGGACTGCATCAATGCACCCAAAAACGGCTTCGCCGGGGCCAGCGTGGCAGGCCTGTTCCTCGACAAGTTCGTCGGCACGCGGAAGGACGGCACGCCGATCGACTGGGCGCATTTCGATACCTACGCCTGGCGACCCACCGCCAAGCCGGGTCGCCCGAAGGGCGGAGAAGCCTACGGCCTGCGCGCCAGCTGGCACATGTTGCAGGCCCGTTTTGGGGCATAAGCGCGCTGTGGCCCTCGCTATCCCGGCCTTGAGGTTGTTTGCTGCGCCCACCCGGGCTAAGCGCGCGGGTCTTAGTATGCAGATCGCCCCGCTCCAGTGAATGATCCCCTTCCCTTCGCTCTCGATGCGAGTGTCATCGGCTTGACCGGCCCGGTCGCGTGGCCGGAAAAAGGCACCCTGCCGCTGCGGCGGGATCTGGCGCACATCGCGCTCGCCCCGCAGTTTCTGGTGGCCCATTATGCAGTGCCGACCAGCATGACCATCGGCGATGCGCCTGCGCCGCTGGTACGCTCGACCACGACCGAAGACGACGTCATCGCCACGCTTGAGCCCGGTGCCACGTTCGAGGCGCTCGACGTCACGTCCACATGGGTGTGGGGCTGCCTGGGTCCGGACGGGCCTTCGGGTTACGTCAAGCGGACCGCGTTCGCCTGATGGGTACGCCGGTCTTCGTCGACGGAGCGGCCGGCACCACCGGGCTGGAAATCGTCGCGCGGCTGGAAGCGCATCCCGAATTCGAACCCCTGGTGCTGGATGAAGCATCCCGCAAAGACGCGGAGGCGCGGCGCGAAGCCCTGAACGACACGCCCTTCGCCGTCCTGTGCCTGCCGGACGATGCCGCGCGAGACGCCGTGGCGATGATCGACCCGGCCAGCCCGACGCGTATCGTCGACGCTTCCACCGCACACCGGGTGGCGGATGGCTGGACTTACGGCTTTCCCGAAATCATCGGCCGCGAACGGATAGCTGAGGCAAGCCGCGTCAGCAATCCGGGGTGTTACCCCACCGGCTTCCTCGGCCTCGTCGCTCCGCTGGTACGTGCGGGCCTGGTGCCTGCCGACTGGCCCTACACGGTCAACGCGGTCAGCGGGTATTCCGGCGGCGGCAAGGCGCTGATCGAACGGTTCGAGCGCGACACCGACATCGCCTTCCGGACTTATGGCCTCGCACTCGATCACAAGCATCGGCCCGAAATGCAACGCTATGCCGGGCTCACCCACGAAGTCCTTTTTGCGCCATCAGTCGTGCCCGCGTTTCGCGGCATGGTGGTCGATGTGCCGCTGCACCTGGGCGCGATGGCCGATGGGCCTTCCGCCGATGCGCTGCGCGACGAATTGATGCGGTTCTATAGCGATAGCCCGCTGATCACGGTCGAGACTGGCGGCGACCCCGGCGAGCTGATGCTGGGCCGCAATGCTGCGCCGCTCGACGACATGGTGCTGCACGTCTTCGGCAATGCAGACGGGTGGAACGCGCGCCTGATCGCCGTGCTCGACAACCTTGGCAAGGGTGCCAGCGGGGCCGCGATCCAGAACCTTAACCTGATGGCCGGGTTTGCGGAAACTGCTTCGTTGAAGCAGAGATAGTCACAAAAGGCGCGTGAAAGGGCGGATTTGCGCAAAAAGCTTGCCCCCTTTATCGCAGTGCAGCATTACTCTAGGCTGTAACACAATCAGATGCCGACTCGCGTTGGCACACGCTATTGAAGGACGCCTGCCGCGGTGAAAAAGATCGAAGCGATCATCAAACCCTTCAAGCTCGACGAAGTGAAGGAAGCCCTGCACGAAGTGGGCGTGTCCGGCATCACCGTGACCGAGGCCAAGGGCTTCGGACGGCAGAAAGGCCACACAGAGCTGTATCGCGGCGCCGAATACGTGGTCGACTTCCTGCCCAAGGTGAAACTGGAAGTCGTTGTTCCCGATGCGCTGGCCGAACGCGTGGTCGAAGCGATCGCCGGTACCGCGCAAACCGGCCGCATCGGCGACGGCAAGATCTTCGTCTCGACCATCGATTCCGTGCTCCGCATCCGCACGGGCGAGCGCGACGACGACGCCCTGTAAGTTTTCATTACCTGCCTCTCTCCATCAGCCATCATCCGAAAGGAGCATCATGTCGACAGCCAAGGACGTTCTGAAACAGATCAAGGAACAGGATATCGAGTGGGTCGATCTGCGATTCACCGATCCCAAGGGGAAATGGCAGCACCTGACGATGGTCGCCGGCATCCTGACCGAGGACGAGCTGGAAGACGGCCTGATGTTCGACGGTTCCTCGATCGCCGGGTGGAAGGTCATCAACGAAAGCGACATGATCCTGCGGCCCGACCTGTCGAAAACCTATATCGACCCGTTCAGCGCCACCCCGATGATGATCATCTTCTGCGATATCGTGGAGCCCAACACGGGTGACTGGTACGCGCGCGATCCGCGCAGCACCGCCAAGCGCGCCGAAGCCTATCTCAAGAGCACGGGCGTGGGCGATACTGTGTTCGTCGGGCCGGAAGCCGAATTCTTCATGTTCGACGATGTCCGCTTCGAAGATGGCTACGCAGGCTCCGGCTTCGCGATCGACGATGTCGAGCTGCCGACCAATTCGGGCAAGGAATATGACTCGGGCAACATGGCCCACCGTCCGCGTGCCAAGGGCGGCTACTTCCCCGTCGCACCGGTCGACTCCGCAGTCGATATCCGCGCCGAAATGGTTTCGACCATGATCGAGATGGGCCTCAACTGCGACAAGCACCACCACGAGGTGGCCGCCGCGCAGCACGAACTGGGCCTAACCTATTCGACCCTGACTGAAACGGCCGACCAGATGCAGATCTACAAGTACGTCGTGCACCAGGTCGCGCATCTTTACGGCAAGTCGGCCACCTTCATGCCCAAGCCGATCAAGGATGATAACGGCAGCGGGATGCACACCCACATGTCGATCTGGAAGGATGGCAACCCGACCTTCGCGGGCACCGGATATGCCGGCCTGTCGGACAATTGCCTGTACTACATCGGCGGCGTCATCAAGCATGCCAAGGCGCTCAATGCCTTCACCAACCCGACCACCAACAGCTACAAGCGACTGGTGCCGGGCTTCGAGGCACCGGTTCTGCTGGCCTATTCGGCGCGCAACCGCTCCGCTTCGTGCCGCATCCCCTATGGGGCGGGCGAAAAGGCAAAGCGCGTGGAATTCCGCTTCCCCGATGCGATGGCCAACCCCTACCTCGCCTATTCGGCGCTGCTGATGGCGGGCCTCGACGGGATCACCAACAAGATTCACCCGGGCGAAGCGATGGACAAGAACCTGTACGACCTGCCGCCTGCCGAGCTGGCCGACGTGCCGACCGTGTGCGGCAGCTTGCGCGAAGCCCTGGTCGCGCTGGAGGAAGACCACGAGTTCCTGCTGAAGGGCGACGTCTTCACCAAGGATCAGATCGAAGCCTATGCCGAGCTGAAGTGGGAAGAGGTGATGCGCACCGAAACCACGCCCTGCGCGGTCGAATTCGATATGTACTACAGCGCCTGAGCCAGTCTCTGCGCAATAAAAAAGGGCCGTCGGAGCGATCCGGCGGCCCTTCTTCTATCGGCATGCCCGCTGGGGAAACGCAGGCGCGGGTCGCGCGACCGGGTGTCGACAGATCGCCGTGTCAGTTCGGCCCGCGCAGCATCAGGCCACGCCGCGCGGTCTGGTAAAAGGCACCGATCAGCAGGCTCGCGGCAAACATGGTTAGCCAGTCAAGCGGTGCTGGTCCGGCGGTAAAGCCGAGATGGGCGAGCACCGCCCAGCCGCCGCCGAACAGCGCCATGAGGTAGAATGCGCTGGCAGTCGCATCGCCGGACAATGCGCGCTGCAATTCGTCCGTATGGCGGCGCATCGCCACGCTTAGGACGACAGCGATTGCGACCAGCACCGCCGCAACAATTGCGCCGGTCGAGGCAGCGACCAAAGCGCCCTCGCCCGACAGGGCCACCAGCGTGAGCGCCATACCCAGCAGTATTGTGGCAATCGCGCTGTAGCTGAGCATACGGCGCTGCTCGCGCAGTTCGTCGGCATCTTCCACATTGAGAAACTTCGCCCCGATGCCGGGGCTGAGCACGCCGACGACGATCGACAGGCCGGTCAAGGCGTAGAGCATGCCCACCAGCCCCGCGATTTCGCGCGATGGGCCCAGCCCCTCCCCCCTCGCCAGATCGGTGAGATTGAGGAAGCCAAACGCGGCGATGAACCCGGCAAGCGCCCCGCCGGCAATCGGCGGCAGCAGACGGCGCCAGAGCGGCTTGTGAATCGTTTCGGTGGTCATTCCTGCGGCTCCCAATCGTCTATGAACAGGTCCGGCACGTTCACGGCGAACAGCTTCGCCATGCGCAGTGCCAGCGGGAGGGAGGGATCATACTTGTCGGTTTCGACCGCATTGATCGTCTGGCGCGACACGCCGAGCCGCCGGGCCAATTCACCCTGGCTCCACCCTGCACCCTCACGATACTGCTTCAACCGGTTCTTCAAGAAATCCATCCTCCCGTCAGGCAACGCCCCTGCGCTCCTGACAAGAGGTCTTTACAGTAAAGAGCTCTTGTCAGTCAAGAGCTCTTGTCAGGGGTGCTAGCCGTAGTTCCACTCAAGCAGGTCGACAGCCGCCAGAGCCTTCTCAAGCGAGGGGTGCTCGCGCGCTATCGCTTTGCAGGCCTTGCGGAAATCGCGGCGCAGGTAGGGCTTCAGATGCGCCCCGATGGCCTGGACATCATGGCCGTTAAGCGTTGCGGCCAGTGCCGTCGCGCAGACCAGTGCCTGCTCTGACAGGTATCCCGATGCGGAAGATCGCCATCCCGACCGCTCGCCATCGGTGAACTGCTCGAAATGACGCGCGGAGTTGGCGAGGAAGATGCCGCAGCCAAGGTAGACCGCAGCGCAATCGGTGGCGTGCTCCAGAAGGTCCGGCCCACCCGGCGGGTCTCCACGCCCTTCCAGCAGGTAGTGCGCCAGTTCATGCGCAAGCGTGGCGGTGAGCGCGTCCGGATTGCGCAGCAACGCGCCGGAATACTGGATCACCGCTGCATCCCCGTTGCCCGAGTAGGTGCCGAGTGGCCCTGCAATCTCTTTCACTTCACGAATGTCGGAGGTGCGAAACGCGTCGTCTATCTGCTGAAGGCGCACCGGCCAGTCCGCCATGTCGCAATGATCGCGCACGACCTCGAACAGCGAACCGGCAGTCGCGGCATCGCGCAGGCGGGGATCGTCGGGCAGAAGCGAGCCGAGCTGCCTCCCTGCGTCGTCGAGCACCAGCCGCAGCCAGGCGAAGCAGGCGATCAGCCAATCGAACTCGTCACGGGAGACCGGAAGCCGCGCGCCGAATATCGCCACTCAGCCGCCTTTCACGCCGTTCCGTTGAAGAACTTGTATATCGGACGAAAGCCCAGCGGGCCGCGACGGACACGCGCGGCGGCGGCGTCGAGTGCCTTGGGATAGATCGTGTCGAACAGGTGATTGAAGGTCGCGTCCCAGCTGTATTCACGTTCGACCAGAGCGCGCGCCTCGCGGCCCATCGCCGTCGCACGGTCGGGCCAGATGTCGAGCACGGCCTGCGCCATGGCGTCGACATCTCCTACTGGCACCAGCACGCCGTTTTCCGGCGAAACGCGGCTCGGCATCGCGCCGCTGTTCACCCCGATGACCGGCAGGCCGCACGCCTGCGCCTCGATGATCGAAATGCCGAAAGTCTCGCTCGGCATGGCCGAAACGTACACGTCTGACGAAGCAAGCGCGCGGGCCATTTCCTCGCGCCCCTGCTGAAACCCGGGGAACGCGATCGGCAGGCCTTCAGATTGCGCCTTCAGCTCCTCTGTCAGCCGGCCATCGCCGAACATGACCAGCGCCGCATCCAGCTCTTTTGGCAGCTTGCGGAACATCTCGATCAGTTGGTCCGCGCCCTTTTCGTAATCGATCCGCCCCGCATAGATCAGCAGCGGACCCTTGGTGTGGGCCAGACCCATCTCTTCGCGAAAAGCGGGGTCCGCCTTGCCCGGATGGAAGATATCGCTGTGAACGCCCAGCTTCAGACGGTCCACATCGTGCACCTTCATGCGCGTGAGCGTGGGAATACTGTCTTCGCCCAGCACATACACCCGGTCGAACTCGCGATAGGTGATCTCGCCATAGCAGCAGGCCTGCCAGCGCCAGAAGCGGGCGAGGTGCTTGCCGAAAATCTTCACCGCGACGCGGTGAACCTGCGCTTCGGGAAAATCCGTGCGGTAACCAGCAACCAGCGCCGTTTGCGGATGGTGCCGGCGATGATTGATCGCAGTCCATGGCAGAACCCAGGGGCACAGCGATTCGATAATGTCCGGGCGATAGCGTTCCAGCACTTCGCGCACCGGCCCGGTCTTGGTGATGAAGCGATAATTGGGGCTGTTCTCCACCCCGCCTGCGGCGATTTCGCACCAGATCAGGCGGCCATCCTCGACCACCTTGGTTTCCGGACCGGGCACGATCTGCAGGAGGCGATGATTGGTGTTCGCCTCGATATAGCGCCGCTTTTCCTTGAGATAGGTGCTGATCCCCCCGCCGCCGCGGGGGGAATAGCTTTGCGTCAGGTCGCACACCAGCAGCTGGTCGGTGTTGGAAGGCATTGGTCCGCCGGATTGGTTGATCGATTGGTTGCGCGGGGAGATGGTGCCTAGCCCGCCTCGCGTCTATGCCTTTGGCTCAAAAACGCATCTAACGCGGCAAAAATGTTGCCGCTTCGCAACGGCGGCGTTGCGAAAAATCCACGACCGCTGGCGAACCTAGTAATCGCGGCTCGCCTCGATCGAGACGCTATTGCGCCCGACCGTCGAAACCGTCGCCAGCAGGGAAAGCCAACTGGTGATGCGGAATTCCGCATCGGTCGCGCTATAGCCCTGCCCATCGGTAATCAGCTCGACATAGAAGCGCCGACCGATGTTCTTGCCCAATGCGATCGCCGTGCCGCGGTCGAGTACCGGATCGGCGGAAACGATGCGCAACCGGTCCAGCCCGATGGCGCTTCGCAGCTGATTGATCGGATCGAGCCCGCCTCCGCCACGCAGCGAAGCGACCGCTGCGCCCAGCTGCAGGGCATCGGTGGCGGAAAGACTGGTGATCGAACCGCCGAACAGCAGCCGTGCCAGGATTTCCTCGTCGGGAAGCGAGGGAGTGGAGCTGAAGTTGATCTCCGGCTCCATCGCGTTGCCGGTGATGTTGACCGAGACCTGGATCCCGTTGGCATCGGTTTCGGCCTCGATGTCGAGGCGCGGGTCGATCGGGCCGGTCTGGTCGAATTCAATCCGGCCCCTGGTCACTTCGAAGCGCGCACCGGCGAAGGTGTAATCGCCGCGGATCAGGTCTGCCCGGCCGCCGATCCGCATCTCGTCGGTGGTTCCGCGCACGCGCACATTGGCGCTCCATTCGCTTTCGAGGCCGAGGCCGTCCACATCCACCCGGCTGGGGGCATTGGCATCGATCAGGAAGCGCCACGGCGCCCCCGGCGCGGCCGCTTGGTAACGATCGCGCGGAAGATTGATCTCGCTCGTCGGGATGTTGGGAATCTTGGTCGTCTCGGCGCCGTTGCCAAGCCGCCAGCTCGCCCTTTCGACCAGCAGCCGTCCGGCAATCGTGCCGCCCGATCCGTTGGAAACGATCCGTAGCGGCCCGGTGACCGTGGCGTTAAGGCCGCGCGCATTGACCAGCTGGGCATTGCGCGCGCCCGCCCGGATATCGATCTCGGGCCCGCGTCCCGAGCCCAGATTGGCAAGGTCGACCACACCGCTACCGCTGATCGTGCCGCCATTGGGCGCGGTACCGCTGAAGCTGTTGATCCGCAGACGAGAGCCCGCGAAATCGCCCCGCACGCTCGCGTTGCGAACATCCGTGCCCGAAATCGCGCTCTGGACGCGCAGATCGTCGCTCGACAGGGAACCGCGCACGCTCGGGTTGGCCAGAGATCCGCGCACGTCGGCTGCAATCGCGACCGGGCCGGAGAAATCGAGCAGATCGATCGCGGCAAGGCGCCACAGCGATTGTGCCGGCCCGCGATAGCGCATCTGCGCGAACAGCGTGCCCCGCTGCAGCCGTTCGATCACGCTGCCATCGCGCGGCAGGTCGGAAATCAACGCCTGGATCCGGCCGCCCTGCGTATCATTGTCGTTCACGATTGCGCGCGCCTGCAGGCGATCGGCGTCGAGCTGCGCGACCAGCGACAGGTCCACAGGTCGCGAGGCGAGGATGAGGCCCGACCGGGTGAAGTCGTCTACCTTCACGCGCGCTTCGCCGGTCGGCAATCCACCGGCGGACGAGGCATAGGTGATCGTACCCGAAATCGAACCGCCGAGCCCTGCGTCGCCGAGTACGATGTCTCCGACCGAGAGCGGGATCTGCTTCACATTCAGGTTCAGCCGGGTGTCCCCGCCGCCAAACGCACCTTCGGCGATAATATATCCGTCGCCATAGCTGATCTGGGACTTCTGCAGCACCCACCCGCCATCGGGCCCGGTGGTCAACACCGCGCGGCTCGGCATCGTCAGCTGTCGCCCGGCAAGGTTGCCGCGCGCGGCCAGCGCGATCCGTTCGGGTGCGATATCCGCTGCAAGCTGCATGGCAAAACCGCGCCCCCGGCGGCCGGCCACAGCCGCATTCACGCTGCCGCTGCCATTCACCAGCTCTGCATCGGCGGTCATCCGGCCGATGAACAGGGAACCGTAGCGCACACCCTGGGCATCGGCTTCGCCGCGAATAGTGGTATTGCCATCGGCAATCAGGCCGCTTGCCTGAATGTCCGCAACGGCGATCTCCAGCGGAGTCGCGCCGCCGAAGCTGGCGTTGCGCGCGGCCAGGTTGACGTCAAAGCCCTGCCCGCCCGATTGGGGCGCAAGGCTGATCGTCCCGTCCAGGCCGCCACCGGTGAGCGCCAGATCGCCGCTCGCCCCGCCATCGCCCAGAGTGATGTCGCCGCTAACCTGCGTGTCGGAGACGTTGAGCGTTTCGATCGCCAGCCGGGTCGGTCCGCCAGCCGGCGAGAACAGGCCAAGCGTGCCGTCGAACGCGCCGAGCATCGATTGGCCCTCAGTCTCGATCCGGAAACCTTCGTCGATCGGACTTATGGCCACGCGCACGTCGCGCAGCCCCGCTGCGGGCAACGGTTCGGCAAACACCAGCACCGCCTGCGGCCCACGATCGGTCAGCGATGCCTCGACGGTGAACGGACCGTAGTCCGCCTGCCGTCCGCGCCCGGCGACCCGGGTGGTGCCCGGCGCGACCTGCCCGTCGATCACCATGTTCAGCTTGCGTGAATCGATCCGCACCTGCCGGAAGTCGATCGGCGCGTTTTGCGCCAGCGACACGCCGCCCGAAAAGTCGATCTGCGGCCCGGCAAGGTTGGCCAGCGTATCGTTGGTGACGCGCGGAATCTGTCCCCGAACATCGGCGGCAAGACGCCACGCGCCATCGAAGAGGAAATCGATCGATCCGGCGGCGTTGACCCGCCCGACCTGTTCGAACTGCAGGCCATTGACCGCTACCGGCCCGCGCACCTGCCAGCGGTTGGCGGCAACATTCCCGCGAAGCGATAGCTGCGCGCTTGCGTCCGGAAACGCGATGCGGATCGAATCGGACAGCAATTCGCGACCGGTAAAGACAAGCTGGCCATTGGCAGTCCCGTTGACCAGCCGGGGGTCGGCCAAGGCGTTGCCGGTCGCAATCCGGCCTACGCTTGCATCGATTGGGATGATCCAGCGGCTGCCATCGTAAGTGGCGGTGCCTTGCTGTGCGATATCGGAAATCGCGGCGCTGCCTGCCTCGAACCGGTTCGCTGTAAGGCGGAAGGGAATCGAAAGATCGCGGAAGGCACCATCGATGGTCCCGCTCGCTTCGGCTCCTTCAAAGCGCAGGCTCGGTCCGAACAGCTCGGGATCGCGCAGGTCGGCGGCGAAGCGAATGGAAACGGCACGGCTGTTGGCCAGATCGGCCGCGCCTTCCGCCACCAGCCCGAGGCCCTGCCCGATCAGCTCCAGCTTGCCGTCGAGCACGCGGTCGACAAACGTACCGCGTGCCTCGATCCGCGTGTCGGCACCGAGCGCGCGTTGCGGAATACCGCTGAGGAATGGCGAGGTGTCGGCCCGGCCCGCAACACCGAAGGTGCCGTCGTCTGCGGTCAGGCGAAGCTGGGCGATGCGTGCCTCGTCGCGGTCCACCAGCAGGTTGCCGGCCCAGTTGCTCCAGGTGCCATCACCCGCCAGGCGCGCGCGGTAATCGCCTTCGAGGTTCGCAAGACTGGTGATGACGCCGCCCGCGGGCGCATCGACGCGCACATCTGCATCGAACACATCGCCATCGGGTTCGGCGGTCAGGTCCACCACCACGCGGTCGCCCTCGCCGAAGCGCCCGTCGGCCTTCACCATCGCGCGGCCACTGCGAATATCTGCGCTGCCGACCAGATTGACACGGCGTCGCTCGTCCCCCGCGACGCCGGGCGCCAGCACGAAACTCTCCAGCTTCAGTTGGTCGATGGAGATATCGAAATTGGGCAGCGTCGGCGCGTCGGGATCGCCGGGATTCAGTTCCGGCAGACGCTTCAGCTCGCCGCGTTGCGCGGTGAGAGAGCGCACATCGAGCCCGCTGCCGAACCACGAAAGCGGACGCCAGTCGATCTCGGTGCGCGGCACGGTAAGGAACACCCCCTGAGGGTCCGACAGGGCAAGATCGTGCAACACCATGTCGCCATAGATATTGCCCTCGATCCGGCCGATATCGATCTGCAAGCCCGTTTGCGGCTCCAGATTGGCAATCTGTTCGACAACCCAACGCTTGCCGACCGAGGTGTTGAGCCCCAGCAGCAGGCCCGCCACCAGCAGGCCGAGCACGACCACCGCGCCCAGCGCCCAGCGTGCGATGCGCCCGCCGACAGACTTGCCGCGCGGCTCTTTTTCCGGCGGCGCATTGTCCGGTTGCGCGCCCGACACTGCTTCACTTTCGGCCATCAGAATGCCTGTCCCAGCGATACGTAGACCGCGACGAAACTGTCGGTCGGGCGCGGGTTGACCGGGAAAGCGACATCCAGCCGCAACGGACCGAAACCGCTCAGGTAGCGCACGCCAAGGCCCGCGCCCACGCGGATATCTTTGAAGTCGGGGTATTCCGAGACGCCTACCGAACCCGCATCGACGAACGGCACGATCTGCAAGGCGCCGCTGAAGAATTTAGTGGGTATGCGCACTTCGCCGGAGACTTCGACCAGCGAACGGCCACCGATCGGATCGCCATCGGCATTGCGCGGGCCAATCGCCCGATAACCGTAGCCGCGCACCGAGCCGCCGCCGCCAGCGAAGAACCGCCGCGACGGGGCAATGTTGCCCAGCGGAGCGCCCGCTATCGATCCCAGGGTCAGTCGACCGGCAAGAATGGGGCCGTCATCGTTGATCTGCTGGTAATAGGTGAGGTCGGCCTTGTTGCGCACGTAGAAGCTCTGCATCCCCTTGGTGTGCGAAACCTCTGGCGACACGCGCAGCCCGACGCGGAAGCCGTCGGTCGGGTTCAGCAGGCTGTCGCTGGTGTCGATCTGGGCATAGGTCGGCAGCGCGGCGACAAAATAGGCCTGCCGCGGCGGCGGGTCCGGATTGTTCACTTCGCTGTTGTCGATATCGAAGGCCAGCCGCTCGTCCGAAGCGAGCAGTTCGAGCCCGACCGACCAGCTGAACGGCTTTTGGAACAGCAGGGTGGAAAGCTGCTCGTAGGTGCCGATGAAGCCCGCGGTGTTGGCCGCAAAGGCTGCATTGTCGAGCGAGCTTGCAAACGCATCGAGCGTCAGGATGCGGTCGCGTGCGCCGAAATTGCTCTTGCGGAAGGTTACGCCGAGCAATTGCTCCTGCGTGCCCGCCACGCCGCGCACCCGCAAGGAGCCTTCGGGCGGGAAGAGGTTGCGATGCTCCCAGCTTGCCGCCAGGCGGAAGCCTTCTTCGGTGCCATAGCCGATCGCGCCCTTGATCGTCCGCAATTCGGCCTCGGTCAGGCCGACCTCCATGTTGACGACGCCAGGCTCGCCATCGGTGGGCGGCTCTGCTTCTACCGGCGTGATGGTGACCGACGAGACCAGCCCGGTCGCGATGATCGCGCGCCGCAGGTCCAGTTCGAGATCGCGCTGATAGAGGTCGCCGGGATCGAAGCGAGCAATGGTTTCGAGGTGCTTGCTGGAAAGGAAACCCGGCTTGTCCGAAATGACCCTGCCGAATTCGTAGCGCCCATTGGGCTGCACGTTCATGGTCAGATCGCCCTCTGTCCGGGCGTGGTCGATCAGCAGCTCGGGCCCGTCCATTTCGGCGAACGGGTAGCCCGTATTGCCCAGCGCGGTATCGAGATCGGCACGCTCGCGCACGATTGCGTAGCTATCCACCGGATCGCCGGGGAACAGCGCAAATGCCTGGCGCAATTCCTGCGCCGTGGGGGCCTGGCTGAGCTCTCCCAGATCGATCTCGCCAAACCGGAAACGTTCGCCGGGCAGGATATTGAACCGCACCTGCGGACGATCGTCCGATCCCTCGATCAGGTTCGGCCCGATCTCGCGGATGATCTCGCCGTCGTAATAGCCATAGGCACGCAGCAGGCGGGTGAGGATCTCCTGATCCTCACGCGCACGCGCGCCGAGCTGGCCGACGTTGGTTTCGGTGTCGTCATACGCCTCGATGGACGACAGCATTGCGAATTGGTCGACGAATTCGACCCGCTGCGGGAATGCGCCCTCCTCCGATGGGAATGCCAGTTCCAGCTGGTCGGTCATCTTCACGACGACCGGATCGATCAGCAGCGGCCCGGATTCGAGCGGATTGTCCTGCGCGAAGGTGGCGCTGCCGTCGTCCGGGACCTGTTCAACCTCGGGAAGCTCGATCGGATCGGGCCACTCGATGGTCAGCCCCGGCAGGTCCGCCAGCGGGCTATCAGGGTCGAGCGCGATGGTTTCTCCGGCGAAGGGATCCGGCCCATCGATCGGCGAAGGTTCCTCGGGCGGCACGCCATCGGCTGCCCAGGTTTCCGGGTCATCGATTGCGGAATCGGGAATCAGATTTTCGAGTTCGGCGTTCGCATCGCGATCCTGCGCAAGCGCCAGCGTGGAATGGCTGGCGAGAACCAGCGCGATGGCGGAAAGGCAGGCGCCGCGGGCGCGCCTAGCGACTGACGGCAAGCGCCTTGTCGGAAGTCCCGTTTCCTGCGTCAGCGGACGCACCGCGCACGGCATTGCGGATGAGACGGTCCTGCTCTTCCGCTCCAAGCCGTCGCCATCCGCGCGGGCCAAGTCGTTCGAGCGGGCGATAGCGGATTTTGTACTGCATCCTGGGTGATCCTTCGACCCAGTAGCCAAGATATACATACGGCAAGCCTTCCGCCGCTGCACGGCGGATATGATCGAGAATGATGTAGTTCCCAAGACCCGATCGTACCTCATCATCCGGGTCGTAGAAGCTGTAGATCATCGACAGCCCATCGCCCTGGCGGTCGGTCAGACACGCCCCCACCAGTCGCCCAACCGATCCGTCGGTGGTTGGTTCCCTGTATTCAAGGACATAACTGGTAACAGGCGTATGCTCTACCATGTCGGCATAGTCGACCTCTTCCATGCGGGTCATCCCCCCTTCGGGATGTCTCGTGGCGAGATAATCGCGCAAGAGCTCGAATTGTTCGGACGTTGCCCAGGGTCGGCATTCGGACACGACCAGGTCGTCGTGGCGGCGCAAGATGCGCTTCTGCGCCTTCGATGGCGCGAATTCGTCCGTCACCACGCGCACAGAAACGCAGGCCTGGCAATCGACGCAGCTGGGCCGGTAGGCCACTGTCTGGCTGCGCCGGAAACCGATCCGACCCAGCGCCTCGTTCAGCTGGTCCGCATGCGGACCCTTCAGTTCGGTGAAGACCTTTCGCTCCGTCTTCCCCGAGAGGTAGGGGCACGGTGCGGGACTCGTCACGAAGAAGCGTGGAAAGCGAACGGGGGCTGTCACGGCTAGGCCTGGCGCTCCTGTCGAAAGCGGGTGAATCGTCTGGTCTGCGGCTGAAGGTGGTATGCCCCAGCCGCCGGGCTGTAAAAAGGGCTTTAACCAGAAAGCAGGGTTAACCAGAGCTTATTTTGCACATCTGTGGCAAAACGGATCAGGCCAGTTCCACGGTGTGAACATCGTATCCGTTTTCGCGCATGTCCTTGATCAGCGCCTCTACCTGGTTCTTGTTGCGCGCCTCGCACTCGATCTCGGTGATGAGGCCCTTGGCCGGCAGCTTGGTGAACACGCGCTGGTGATACACTTCGATGATGTTGA
The DNA here is from genome assembly GCA_009993635.1 of Erythrobacter sp. GTDB lineage: Bacteria > Pseudomonadota > Alphaproteobacteria > Sphingomonadales > Sphingomonadaceae > Alteriqipengyuania. Next base: position 161,450 of record JAACTC010000006.1, read on the forward strand.
TGTTGTGCCGTTCGAAAAGGCTGACGACCTTGTGCAATGCGCCCGGCTGATCCTTCAGCGCAATCCGCAGTCGCGCCAGTCGCCCGTCGCGCGCCAGATTGCGCAGCAGCACCGTAGCCAGCAGGCGCGAGTCGATATTGCCGCCGCACAGAGGCAGGCCAATCCGCTTACCCGCGAATTTCTCCTTGTTGGCGAGCACTGCGGCCAGTCCGGCGGCCCCCGCCCCTTCAACCACGGTCTTTTCGATCTGCAGCAGCAAAGCGACCGCGGCCTCCAGATTGGGCTCTTCCACCAGCAGGATCTCGTCGACCCGTTCCTTGATGATCGCTCGGGTGAAGGTACCGGGCTCCTTCACCGCGATCCCTTCGGCCAGCGTATCCCCACCCGCCGGCATCTCCTCGCCCGAAAGCGCATGATGCATCGAGGGAAACAGCGCCGCCTCGACCCCGACGATCTGCATCGCGGGGTTGAGCGCCCGCGCCACCGTGGCCATCCCGCTCATCAGCCCGCCGCCGCCGATTGGCACGACCATGCAATCGAGATCGGGCTGGTCCTCCAGCATTTCGAGCGCGACCGTGCCCGCACCGGCTGCAACGTCCGGATCGTCGAACGGATGGACGAAGGTCAGCCCGCGCTCTTTTTCGAGCTTGCGGGCGTAGGCATAAGCCTCGTCGAAAGTATCCCCTTCAAGAACGACGTTGCCGCCCACGCTTTCGGTCTGCATCACCTTCACCGCCGGCGTGGTTCTGGGCATCACGATTGTCACCGGCACGCCGAGGCGGGTGCCGTGATAGGAAAGCCCCTGGCTGTGATTGCCCGCCGAAGCCGCGATCACCCCGCGTGCGCGCGCCTCTCCCGGCATCAGCAGCAAGGCGTTGAGCGCGCCGCGTTCCTTGTAGGCGGCCGTGAACTGCAGATTTTCGAACTTCAGCCAGATCTCGGCGCCCGCAATATCGGACAATGTGCGCGACAGCAGCATGGGCGTGCGCACCACCGCGTCCTCGATGCGGGCATGCGCGGCACGCACATCGTCGATGGTCAGCTGGTCGAGCGGGTCGGTTGCCTGGCTTGTCATGCGCGGGTGCCTATCGCCGCTTGCCCGCCCGGGCAATAACGCGCTCCGCACAAACGCCCATCCCCGCACGATTCACTATGGGAGGGTGGCCCATTGGCAGCCTGCGGTGAAGTGAGTAGGCGTGCACCCGAACCGGCAATCCCGGTACGCAACAGATGAAGGCCGATACCCGACCCATGAAGCTATCCCTGCTCGCCGCCGCCGCGCTCATCGCGCTCGCCCCTTTTGCGAGCCCGGCGCAGGCCGATGTGCTGATCGACAATGTCTACGGCGTGCGGCTGGACGAGAATGGCGACATCGACCGCTTCACCGGCCTGTGGGTGGACGACGACGGCACGATCATCGAAGTGCTCGACAAGCGGGACAAGCGGCCCGAACGTCCGACCTACCTGTCGGACATGAAGGGCCAGATCGTCGTGCCCGGCATGATCGACGCGCACCTTCACGTGATGGGCATAGGTTTTGGCGCGCTCACGCTCGACCTGTCGCAGACTGGCTCGCTCGAAGAGGCTCTGGCGCTGATCGACGCATTCGCACGCGAGAACCCCGGTCGCCCGTGGATCCTCGGGCGCGGGTGGAATCAGGAAAAATGGGGCCTGGGCCGTTTCCCGACTGCCGAGGAATTGGACCGCGTCGTGGCGGACCGTCCGGTGGCGCTCGAACGCGTGGATGGCCATGCGACATGGGTCAACAGCCTGGCGATCGAGACCGCAGGCGTGACCGCCGAAACGAAGGACCCGGCCGGTGGCAGGATAGAGCGACTGGCCGATGGCGCACCGTCGGGCGTCTTTGTGGATGCGGCGGCGGACCTGGTGCAGAAGGTCGTGCCCGAACCGCGCGCGGTCGATCGTGATGTCGCCCTGCAAGAGGCGCAGAAGATCCTCCTGTCGCAGGGGATCACCGCGGCCGCGGATATGGGCACCACGCTGGCCGACTGGATGACCTATCGCCGCGCGGGCGATACCGGCCAGCTGCGTATCCGGATCATGTCCTACGCTGCTGGAATCGACGCGATGACGATGATCGGCGGCACCGGGCCGACCCCCTGGCTTTACGACGACCGGCTGCGACTCAACGGCATCAAGCTGTATCTCGACGGCGCGCTGGGATCGCGCGGGGCCTGGCTGAAGGCTTCCTATGCGGACGATCCGGGTAACACCGGCCTGCCCATTCTCACCGATACGCAGCTGCGCAATCTGATGAGCCGCGCGACTATGGAAGATTACCAGGTGGCGGTGCACGCTATCGGCGATGCCGCGAATGCCGAGGTCGTCTCCGCGATCGAGGAGCTGTCGGAAAGCTACAGGGGCGATCGCCGCTGGCGGATCGAGCACGCGCAAATCATCGACCCGGAGGATCTTCCGCGATTCGGCGAGTTCGGCATCATCGCTTCGGTTCAGCCGGTCCACCAGACATCCGACCGCCTGATGGCGGAAGCCCGGCTAGGGCCTGACCGGCTGACGGGTGCCTATGCCTGGGACAGCCTGCTGGAAAGCGGAGCGAGGCTGGCGCTGGGATCGGACGCGCCCGTCGAATCGGCAAACCCCTTCGTCGGGATGGCCGTCGCCATGACCCGGATCGACGGCGATGGCCTGCCGCCGGGCGGCTGGATGGCGCAAGAGCGGCTGACGCGCACCGAGGCGTGGCGCGGGTTCACCAGCGATGCCGCCTTTGCAGGTTTTGCGGATGGACGTTTCGGCAGGCTGGTTAAGGGAGAAAAGGCCGATTTCCTGGTCGTCGATCGCGATATATCGCGCGTCAGCCCCGAAGCCATCCGCGATACGCAGGTGATCGAGACATGGGTCGGCGGGAAACGGATGTACCGCCGGGGCGAATGACGCGCGTCCCCTTGCAACCGGAACGTATCGTTGTCGCATGCGTTTTTTCGACACGGGTAAGCGCATGGTAACCAATTTTTCATGTGCGCTGCCTAATCGCCAGCCCGCGGCTTCGTGACAGGAGGCAAACTGTTACCTTTGTGACCGAAGCCGTCAGTATTTAATTCAGGGTAAGTATTCAGTATCCGCTTGAGGCAACCGCCGTTGCTCAAAGGCAACAAATTACCGGATCCGGGGAGTTTTTCGAAGATTACCCGTTGCAATCGCCGCCTCGAGTCGGCATTAGGACGCTGAAGCAGTTTGAGACCACCAGATTACACCCTTAAGGAGATTCTTGTTATGAAGATTCGTACCATGGCCGCAGCAGCTGCCGCTCTGACGCTCGCCGCAGCTCCCGCGGTTGCCGAAGTCAGCTTCGATCGCGCCTCGGCTCCCGTCGAAGGCGAAAGCGAAATCGCTGGTGGCGCCATCATCGGCGCGCTCGCGATCGCAGCCGTGATCGCGGCCGTTGTGATCGTCGCCGACGACAACGACGAAGACGGCGTCAGCGCCTAAGTCCTTCGCGACTTTCAGTTAACGGAAAGGGCCCTCGTTTCGGGGGCCCTTTTCTTTTGTCTGGTTGAGGTTCGCAGCCCCGGCAAGTAGAGGGTCGGACATCCGGCCAATCCCGATCGCCCGGCCGGAATGGCGGGGCGCCAGTGGCACCGGCAGATTTGGCAGGTATTTCCTGTAGGTCTTGGCAGGGAGCCTTTCACAAAACCAAAAGGACCCGCGGGCAGGATTGTCGATCCCTAAGGTCAGGCTGATGGCGTTGGCTGGACGCCACCGCGATCCGGCCCAGCGATCAGGCAGTCTCGGACGCCCGATCCTCTTCATCCTTCTTCTTGTTTTCCCGCCTGTTCAGGATCAGCATCAGCAGCAGCGATCCCTCGAACAGAAGGTACAACGGCACCGCCAGGATCAGCTGCGATCCCGGATCGGGCGGGGTTGCAATTGCTGCAATCGCCAGCACTCCAACCACGACGTAGGACCGCGCCTTCGCCAGCATTCCGCGTGATACGATTCCGGCGCGCTCAAGCAGCAGCAGCAGGACCGGGAGCAGAAAGCTGACCCCGAAGGCGAGGATGAACTGCATCACCAGGCTCAGATATTCGCCCGCGCTGGGCAATGCCTCGATCGGCAGCCCGCCCGCACTGCCCTGAAAACCCAAAAAGAACCGGAAAGCCGTGGGCATGACCACGAAATAGGCGAGGCTCGCGCCCGCGATGAACAGGACCGGCGTGGCGATCAGAAACGGCAGGAATGCCTTCTTCTCTCGCGCATAAAGACCCGGTGCGACGAAGGCCCATAACTGGTTCGCAACGAACGGAAAGCTGACGCAGAAGGCGGCGAACAGCGCGACCTTCATTTCGACGAAAAATACCTCGTACAGCTTCGTGTAGACCAGCCTGCCCTGCCCTTCGGGAAAGGCATCCGCCAACGGGCGCGCCAGCACCGCGAGAATCTGATCGGCGAAATAGAAACAGATGCCGAAGGCGACCGCCAGAACGAGTACCGAGCGCAGCAGCCGCCCGCGCAATTCGATCAGGTGATCCATCAGGGGAGCCTGTGAATCGTCGATGTCGCGGATCACGCCCATGCCTTAGCCCCTGCCCGACGGCGATGAACCGGCCTGTTCGTCGTCGCTCTTTTCAAGCGGAAGGCGCGGTTCGGAGGCGCGTGCTTCGGCAGATGCGGCAGCGGACGTTGCCTCCGGCGCGGGATCGTCTGCCGCGGGATCGGGAGCATCGTCGCCCGGGTTGGACTGCTCGTCGGCGGGCGCAGGCAGCGGTGTCATTTCGTCCGGATGCGCACGCATGATTTCGGCGTTACGCTCTTTCCACTTGCGCTCCATGTCCTCCATCTCCGCCTCGCGAATCATCGCATCCAGACCGGCGCGGAAATGGTTGGACATGCGGCGCACCTGCCCCATCCAGCGCCCCGCGGTGCGCAGCGCCATCGGCAGATCCTTGGGCCCGACGACCAGGATCGCAGCAATCGCAATGACCAGAAGTTCGGCGGCGCCGATATCGAACATGGGTGTGGGCGCCTTCGCGCGTCAGGAGGTGCGGTCGGTGGGTTCGACCGGTTTGCTCTCGCTCACGGTTTCACCGGCAGGCTTGGCATCATGTGCCGGGCCTTCGATGCGCGGCGCGGGCTTTTCGGCATTCTTGCCGTCTTCCTCGCTCATGCCTTGCTTGAAGCTTTTGATCCCCTTGCCGAAATCGCCCATCATCTCCGATACGCGACCGCGCCCGAAAAATACGAGCACGACGACAGCGAGAATGAGAATCTGCCAGATACCGACTTGTCCGAACATAAGTGCCTCTGCGTGACCTTGGCCCTTCCTATAGGGATTGCGCGGGCAGACTTCCAGCCGCCAAGCGCGAGAGCCGCGCGAATTACCGCTGATCGGGCGTCGCGTCTGCCTCTGCATCCCCGTCATCGTGGGATTCCGCCATTTCCGCCTCGAAGGCCTCCTGCACGGGATCGAGCATGCCGGTGGCGCGCAGTTCATCGATACCGGGCAGGTCGCGCCGCGATGCAAGCCCGAAGTGGCGCAGGAATTCGGGCGTGGTCGCATAGATTACCGGGCGACCCGGCACTTCGCGCCGCCCCGCGGGCTTTACCCAGCCTGCTTCCATCAGCACATCCAGCGTGCCGCCGGATGTCTGCACCCCGCGGATCGATTCGATTTCCGCCCGGCTGACCGGTTCGTGATAGGCGATGATCGCAAGCACTTCGGTCGCCGCCCGGCTGAGCGTGCGCAGCGATTCGCGTTCCTTGCGCAGCAGGTGGGCGCAATCGGGCGCGGTCTGGAAATGCCACCGCCTGCCCCGTTCGACCAGGTGGATGCCGCGCGGGGCGTAGAACTGCGTCAGCCGCGCCAGCGCCTCGCGCAGCTCCGCCTTGTCGGCATCGCCAAGGTGGCTGGCGAGCTGTTCGATGGTCAGCGCATCTTCCGCAGCAAACAGCGCGGCTTCCAGCGCGCGGTCGAGGCTTTCGGGCGCATCGCTCATGCCGATACCGCGCCCCGCACCCTTCGCAGCCTGAGGGGGCCGAAAATATCGTCCTGTGCCAGCTCGGCCCGGCCGGTGCGCGCCAGTTCCAGCGCGGCGACGAAACTGCTCGCCATCGCCGACTTGCGCAGCTTCGCATCGGCCCCGGCGGGCATGAAGTCGCGCAGCTCCATCCAGTCGAGCGTCAGGCCGAGCATGGAGGAAACGCGGTCGAGCGCGCTTTCCAAAGTCATCACCTGCCGATCGCGCACCGTATGCAAGGCCGGCTGATTGCGGGTTTTCACGCGGCCATAGGCGCGCACCAGATCGTACCATTCGACCTGCCATGTGATCTTGCGGTCGGTCCGCAGGCCTTCGGGGCTGCCACGCAGGAAGACGTCGCGCCCCACCCGGTCACGGCCCATCAGCCGCCCGGCCGCCTCGCGCATTGCACCCAGCCGCTGCAGCCGCAGGTGCAGGCGCAATGCGAGTTCTTCCGGGCTGGGATCTTCCTGCTCATCCCGCGGGAGCAGCAGGCTCGATTTGAGATAGGCCAGCCACGCCGCCATCACCAGGTAATCGGCGGCCACTTCCAGCTTGAGCTGTTCCGCGCCGTCCAGAAAGCTGAGGTACTGGTCGACGAGCGACAGGATCGAAATCTCGCGCAGATCGACCTTCTGCTTGCGCGCGAGTTCTAGCAGCAGATCGAGCGGACCTTCCCATCCATCGAGGGCCAGATACAGCGCGTCATCATCCTGCTCGCCCGTCGCGGCAATGCCTCGCCAGTCGTCGTCCTGCGCGTCGGTGCCCCCGAAATCGAGGGCGGTGCCCCCTTCTGGCGGAACGCTCACAATGACAGCCCGGCTGCCGTGAACAGCGAATCGCGCATAGCGAGCAGCGCATCGATAACTGCGGGCTCGGCGGGCACATCGGCGCTGCCCAGCGCGCGGTCGAGCCGCGTTGCGCTCTGATCGGAGATCGCGCCGCACGCCTCGACGATCCCCACCATGTCGTCCATCTTCGCCCAGCAATTGAGCACTAGGTCGCAGCCTGCATCCAGCGCGCGCCGCGAACGTTCGGGGATAGAGCCGTCGAGCGCCTGCATATCGATATCGTCGGTCAGCAGCAGGCCATTGAAACCGATGCGCTGACGGACGATGTTCTCCACCACCCAGGCCGACTGGGTTGCGGGCCGCTCTGCGTCCCATGCGGTGAACACGATATGCGCGGTCATCCCGATCTGCGCACGCTGCGCGAGCGTTTCGAACGGGGCGATATCGATCGCAAGTTCGGCATCGGTCGCGTCGACCACGGGCAAATGCTTATGGCTATCGGCGGTTGCACGGCCGTGGCCGGGCATGTGCTTGAGGCAACCGGCGACGCCGCCAGCCGCCATCCCGTCGAGGATCGCGCGGCCCAGCGCGGCGACCTGCATCGGTTCGAGGCCCAGCGCGCGGTCGCCGATCACATCATCCGTTTCCGGCCGGGCGACATCGCATGGCGCGTGGAAATCGACCGTGATCCCGGCCAGCGCAAGTTCGGTCGCCATGGCTTCGCTGTTGAGGCGCATCGCCTCGATCCCCGAAGCCGGTGCGATCTCGTATAATTGGCCGAAACGCGCGGGCGCGGGCCATTTGCGCCAGCTGGGTGGGCAAAGGCGGGCAACGCGCCCCCCTTCCTGATCGATCGACACCAGCAGACGGTCGCGCCCATGGATATCGCGCAGGGCATCGGTCAGACGGCGGAGCTGCTCCGGAGTGTCGCAATTGCGCTTGAACAGGATGTAGCCCGCAGGGTCTGCCTCGCGGAAGAACGCGCGTTCGTCGGCGGTCAGTTCAAGGCCGGAACAGCCGAAGATTGCTGGCGTCATAATGCGTTCAAGGTGACGGCAAAGCGGGCCCGCCGCAAGGCGCAAACGACGCGCAGCGGTGGAAATCCGGGCGAGCCCGCGCCCGCCCGGAAAGCAATGCTACCGCTTGATCTGGCTCGCCACGCCATCATCCTTCAGCGCCTTCGCCAGCCGCCGGGCGGCTGCCATGTCCCCCGGCAGAGCCTGCAGGCGATAGACCGTGCCGATATCCGCCTCTCCCTTCACGATGCGGTACTCCACACCGGAGAGCGCGTCGGTCTGGCGGCTGAGCTGGCGCCAGCCGGCTTCGGCGGTCGCCTTGTCGCGGTAGGCACCGACTTGCACTGCGATCCGCCCATCCTGGTCCGCAGATTGCGTGGGTGCGGGCTCGGGCGTGGCGGCAGGCTTTTCGGGCTCAGGAGCGACCGGTTCGGGCGTCTCGGGCGCCTGGGCGAGGCGGCCTTCGCGGCTCTCGCCCTCACCCACGGCCGGGGCCATGTCGCCGGTGCCCTTGAAGGTCTTGCCGCCCGGGTCCTCCGGGCGTTCCTTGTACGGCCCGTCAGGCGCAGCGATCGTGCTGCCGTCGGCAACGGGTTCGCCATCGCCATTTCGGTTGTAGAAATACCAGATGCCGCCCACCAGCAGGGCAAGCACCACCAGGCCCATCACCACGAAGCCGGTGATGCGCCATGCGTCGACGCTCTCGATATCGTCGTAGTCGGAGGATTCGAGCCACGGCAGCGCGTCGTCATCGTTGAGCAGGCTCAGATCCTCGTCTTCCGCATGCTCTTCGTACTCGAGATTCTGCAGCGCGGCTCCATCGAACGATCCTGCGTTTTCTGCCTCATCGGCGTCGCCCGGGGTATCCGCCCCGGCATATTCGGCGTCGTCGTCTGCCTCGATGGTTCCGCCTTCGTCGCCATCGTCATCCAGCTGCATCGCAGGCTGTTCCTCCGACGCATGACCATCGTCCTGCGGGCGCGCGGCATCTTCTGTCGCTGCGTCCGCGCTGTTCTCGGGCGAATGTTCACTCGCCGAAACGTCGCCTTCGTCGGCGACATCAGCATCGTGACCTGCGCGCCCTTCGGCGTCGCGATCGTCCCCATCGATCATCGTCACATCTCCTCAACGGCCTCCACCCCGAGGAGACCCAGTCCATTACGGATAACCTGACCTATTTGCGCGACCAAATAAAGCCTTGCCCCGCTAAGGCTTCGGTCCTGTGTCAGGATGACCCTCTTTGCAGGATCATTGTTGCCGGCATTCCAGAATGCGTGGAACGCGGCAGCCAAGTCGTAGAGATAGAAGGCGATCCGGTGCGGTTCGCGGGCCTGGGCCGCCGATTCCACCAGCCGGGGATATTGTGCGGCAAGCTTCACCAGCGCCAGATCGTCCGCGCTGAGCATGTCCAACGCGTCGCCCGACGGCGCGAGGCTTTCCTCCGCCGCCTTGCGCATGGTGGAGCGGATGCGCGCATGCGCGTACTGGACGTAGAAGACGGGGTTGTCCTTGGATGCCTCGACCACCTTGGCGAAGTCGAAATCCATCTGCGCTTCGGGTTTGCGCGTCAGCATGGTGAAGCGCACGACATCCTTGCCGACTTCATCGACGACATCGGCCAGCGTCACGAAATTGCCCGACCGCTTGGACATTTTCACCGGCTCGCCATCGCGCATCAGCTGCACCATCTGCACCAGCTTGACGTCGAACGGCACCGGCGTGCCCTTCCCTTCGCCCAGAGCCGCGACCGCCGCCTTGATCCGCTTCACCGTGCCCGCATGGTCCGCGCCCCAGATATCGATCAGCGCGTCGGCATTTTCCGCCTTCTGCATGTGATAGGCGAGATCGGCACCGAAATAGGTCCAGCTGCCATCCGACTTCCTGATCGGGCGATCCTGATCGTCACCGAATTTCGTGCTGCGGAACAGCGGCAGTTCGACCGGCTCCCAGTCGTCGGGCGTCTTGCCTTTGGGCTTTTCCAGCTCGCCATCATAGACGAGGCCCTGTTCGCGCAGCCATTTTTCCGCCTCGGCAGGTTTGCCCGCAGCCTGCAATTCGGCTTCCGAAGCGAACACATCGTGCGCGATGCCCAGCTTGGCGAGGTCGGCGCGGATCAGTTCCATCATCGCCGCCACCGCGCGGGTGCGGAACAATGGCAGCCACTCGCTCTCCGGGGCGGAGACGTACTTGTCTCCGAATTCCTCGGCCAGCATCGCGCCAACCGGAACCAGATATTCGCCTGGGTAGAGGCCTTCGGGAATTTCCCCGCTGCTCTGGCCCAGCGCCTGACAATAGCGGATATGCGCCGACCGGGCGAGCACATCGACCTGCCCACCCGCGTCGTTGACGTAATATTCGCGGGTCACCCCATGTCCGGTCGCCGCCAGCAGGCTGGACAGCGCATCGCCGACCACCGCGCCGCGGCAATGGCCCATGTGCATCGGCCCGGTCGGGTTGGCGGAGACGTATTCCACGTTCACCCGCGTGCCCGCACCCATGCGGGACCGGCCGTAGGATTCGCCCAGCGATGCGATTGCGCGCAGCTCCTCGATCCACGCACCCTCGGCAATGCGCAGGTTGATGAAGCCCGGCCCGGCGATCTCCGCGCTGTCGATGTCGGGATCGCGATTCAGGTGTTCGACGATCTTTTCAGCCAGGGCACGCGGATTGGTTTTCGCCTGCTTGGCCAGCACCATGGCGGCGTTGGTGGCAATATCGCCGTGCGAGGGATCGCGCGGTGGCTCGACCGCCACGTTGCTGCGCACCACGCCCGCTGGCAGCGTGCCCTCCATCTCAAGCGCGGAAAGGACGGCGTCGATCCGCTCTGCATAGGCGGCGTAAATGGTCTTTGTATCGGACATAGGCGTCCGCTTAGCCGGTTTGTCGCCCCGGGCAAGGGAGAGCTGTGCGCAGCGCGGGATGCCCGCGCTGCGACGCGTCACCGCGTGGCGTTGTACGCCAGCTGCGCCTCGGTCAGCTGGAAGCCGACCAGCAGCTCGAAACTTGCGGCCTGTACGGCGGCGCGCACTTCGGGATCGGCCAGCGGATCAAGCGCGGCGTCGGGATCGCCCGCCTTGCGGCGGCGGGTGATGCGGTCGCGCACATCATCGGGCAGCGTCGCGTCGGCGCGATTGATGAAGGCTCCGGCCTGCCCCTGGCCGACCGCACGATCCTGCCCATCGGCAAAGGTCACGCTGACGGTGCCCACGCGCTTGGTCACCACGGAGCTTCCGCCACGCAGCACGACCGAGAAATAGGGCAGTTCGACCGTGCGGGTGCCGCGCGTATCGGCGCGGCTGGCATACACATCGAAGGTGGCATTGGCGTAGATCCGGTCGCCCGCCTCGTCGCAAGTGGTGCGCAGGTTGGTGATCGTGGCGGCGACGTCCAGATCGCTCGCCAGCCTGCTGTTCGGGCTGCGGAACGTGGTGATATCGCCGGTATAATCGGGAATTCCGACCGCCGGGCACACCGTGCGAACAGCCTGCACGCCGACCCCGTCTTCGGTCACGATACTGCCCTCGCTGGCGCAGGCCGACAGGGCCAAGGCGGCGATGACTGGGGTGAAATAGCGAGCGGCAGGATGCATCTTCGGTCTGGTCCCTGATCGGTCTTGTCGTCGAACTCTTCCCGGCCACCTAGCGGTGCGCGAACAGAATGGCTAGATAGGGGCGCATGAACGCCGCCTTTCCCGCAGAGCATGTTAAGCCGGGGTCGAAATCCGACCAGCCGGCCCTCACCATCCTGATTGCCGCTCCGCGCGGCTTTTGCGCAGGGGTGGACCGCGCGATCGAGATCGTCGAGCGTGCGCTCGAACGATATGGCGCGCCGGTCTACGTCCGGCACGAGATCGTGCATAACCGCTACGTGGTGGACGGGCTGCGCGCAAAAGGCGCGATCTTTATCGAAGAACTGGACGAAGTGCCCGACGATGCGCCGGTGGTGTTCAGCGCACACGGCGTGCCCAAGTCGGTCCCGGCTGAGGCGGAGCGGCGCAAGCTGCTGTATGTCGATGCCACCTGCCCGCTGGTGAGCAAGGTGCACCGTCAGGCAGAGCGCCAGCTGGAAAAGGATCGGCACATCATCTTCATCGGCCATGCGGGCCATCCCGAAGTGATCGGCACGATGGGCCAGGTGCCCGAGGATCGCATGACGCTGGTGGAAACTGTGGACGACGTCGCCACGCTGGACTTTGCGGAGGACGACGAGCTGTCCTTCCTCACGCAGACCACGCTTTCGGTGGACGACACGCATGATGTGATCGCGGCGCTGCAGGCCCGCTTCCCCCAGATCGTCGGCCCCAAGGCGGAAGACATCTGCTACGCCACGTCGAACCGACAGGCCGCGGTGAAGGAGCTGGCGCCAGATAGCGATCTGGTGCTGGTGATCGGCGCGCCCAATTCCTCCAATTCGTTGCGTCTTGTGGAGGTTGCGGAGCGTTGCGGGACGCCCGCCAGGCTGATCCAGCGGGCGGACGAGATCCAGCCGGAATGGCTCGAAGGGATCGAGACGGTCGGCCTGACCGCAGGAGCTTCCGCCCCCGAAACGCTGGTGCGCGAAGTGGTCGACAAGCTGGCGGAGTGGCGCAATGTCGAAGAGCGCCCGGTGCTGGTGACAGAGGAAAAGATGACCTTCAAGCTGCCCCGCCAGCTGGTCGACTAGGCGCGCCGGCGCACGCGGCCGTGGCAGTCTATACCCATCTCACCGCAGACGAGATCGGCGATTTTCTCGATGACTATGGAGTGGGCGCATTGCGCTCTGCCAAGGGGATTGCGGAGGGCGTGTCCAATTCCAACTGGCTGGTGGAAACCGAGCAGGACGGCGCGGCCCGCCGGTTCATCCTGACCGTCTTCGAAACGCGCACCGAAGCCGCCGACCTGCCGTTCTTCCTCGCGCTGCTCGATCACCTGTCCGCCGCTGGCCAGCCGGTGCCGCGCACGATCCACACCCGCGAAGGCGCCCTGATGCGCAAGGTACGGGCCAAGCCTGCCGCGTTGATCGAATTCCTGCCCGGCATCTCCATCGACGAACCCGACGAGAAGCAGGCGCACGCTGTGGGCGTCGCCCTCGCCCAGTTGCATCATGCCGCGGCCGACTTTGGACAGGCCCGGTCATCGTCGCTCCCGCTCGGTCGCTGTATCGCAATGTTACGCGACCATGCAGACCGCTTCGATGCGATCGACCCGCGCTTGGCGCAGATCATCCCCGATTGCGGCGAGGCCTTGCACGACCGCTGGCCTGCGGGTTTGCCGAAAGGCACGATTCACGCCGACCTTTTCCCCGACAACGTGCTGTTCGTGAACGACATGGTGACCGGGCTGATCGACTTCTATTTCGCCTGTACCGGCGAACTGGCCTTCGATCTTGCCGTGCTCCACGCCGCCTGGAGCTTCGGTCTGGCCGACAATGCCTTCCGGCCCGCAATCGGCACGGCGCTGTTGCGGGGATACGAGAGCCGGCGCGCACTTTCGCCGCAGGAACGTGCCACGCTGCCCGTGCTGGCGCAGGGCGCGTGCCTGCGGTTCGTGGCGACCCGGGTGGAAGACTGGTTCGCGACGCCTGCGGAGGGCCTCGTCAGGCGCAAGGATCCGATGCAATTTGCGGACAGGCTTGCATTCTACGCGCAGGCAGGCGACGCGCCGTTCATTCTATGAGCGACGTACAGATTTTCACCGACGGGGCGTGCAAGGGCAACCCCGGCCCCGGCGGCTGGGGCGCCCTGCTACGCAAGGGTTCTACCGAGAAAGAGCTGTCGGGTGCGGAGGCGAACACCACCAACAACCGGATGGAGATGACCGCCGCGATCGAGGGCCTGTCCGCCCTCAATCGTGCGTGCAAGGTCGACCTCTATACCGACAGCAAATACGTGATCGACGGGATCACCAAGTGGCTGCCGGGCTGGAAGAAACGCGGCTGGAAGACCGCCAGCAAGCAGCCGGTGAAGAACGAGGATCTGTGGCGCCAGCTGTCCGATCTCACCGCCAGGCACAGCGTGACCTGGCACTGGGTGAAGGGCCATTCCGGCCATGCCGAGAACGAGCGGGTCGACCGGCTCGCCAGCGACGCGGCGGAGGCTATCCGCTAGCTATTGTCGATCGTTTCCGCGCCCGGGCCGTTCTTCTTGATCGAATCGATCGCATTCTGGGCACTCGCCTTGCTGGCATAGCCTTCGGTCGAGAACATGATCTCGGAATTGTATTTGAAGCGGACGCGATATTCGTCTGCCTTGTCGCGGTAGATTTCGAAGGTGTGTGCCATAAGGCGGTCTCCTGTTTTTCTCTGCGCGTGGGGCAGGCCTACAGGAACGGCGCCCGGTTCTCTACCCAAGCCGGTCGGGCGAAAACCCCTTCGCTTGCAACGACTCGGTCATCGCGTCGCGCGGCGCATCGCGGAAGATCTGGCTGGCAAGGCGCGCGGCGGCGGGCGCGGTCTGAATGCCGAACCCGCCCTGCCCGGCGAACCAGAAAAAGTCCCGCACCTGCCCATCCCATCCGATCACCGGCTTGCGGTCGGGCGCGAAGCTGCGCAGGCCCGCCCACGTCCGCTCGATCCTGTGCGTATCGGTTTGAAGAACGCCCTCGAAGCGATCCAGCGCCTGCGCCACGGCCAGTTCTTCGGGTACGGCATCAGTCGGGTGCGTCGGGGTTTCGTCATGCGGACTGAACCATAGCGAGCCGCTGCTTTCCGGCTTGAAGTAGAACCCACCCGATATATCGAGCGTCAGCGGGCCACCGCGCGGCAATGCGGGTTCGATCCGCATCTGCAACATCGTGCGCTGCAGCGGCTGGATGCCCAGCGGGCGTGCGCCTGCAAGCGCGGCCATCCTGTCCGCCCAGGCTCCCGCGGCATTCGCGATGGCTGTGCTGCGCCATTCGCGGCCGTCGGCGGCGCGCAGCACCCAGCAATTTCCCGCGCGTTCGATCCGTTCGATGCGCGCACGCACGACAAGCTGCGCCCCGGCGTTTTTGGCGGATTTGAGGTAGTGCTGGTGCAGTGCGGCCACGTCGATATCGGCACAATGCGGCTGCCAGATCGCCTCGCGCCATTCGGGGCGCAGGTTCGGCACCATCTCCAGCACGCTGCCCGATGCCATGCGTTCGAACCGGGCGCCGCTATCGGCAAAGCGCGCCTCGAACGCGTCCAGCATGGGCGCATCGCCCTCGCGCCCGATATACAGCGCGCCGCGCGGGCTGAGGAAGCCGCCTTCGCGCAGGTACACTTCCGACGCGCGGCTGAGCGGGACGATATCCGGCCCGCCATAGCATTCTTCCCAGAAAGCGGCGGATCGCCCGGTGGTGTGGTAGCCGGGCATATCTTCTGCTTCCAGCAGCAGCACGCGCGCAAAGGGGGCAATTTCGGCGGCAAGGCTCGCACCCGCCATGCCTGCGCCGATGATCGCCAGATCGTAGTCCGCCATCCGAAGCGTCAACCGGCCGAAGGGGCTTTTCGATCGAGGAAGTCCGCGATTCCGTCCATCGCGCGCTCGCGCACCGCGTCGACCTCGCGGAAGATTTCGTGGTGCGCCTCGTCGCCGAATTTCAGCAGTTCGCTGTAGGGCAGCCGCGCAGCCGCGCGCTCGATCGCCTTCCACGCCACCAGCTTGTCGTTGGTGGTTCCGAACAGGAAGACCGGCGTCTCGATGGTCTCCAACGCGCCCTTTTCCTCGATCAGTTGCATGGATTTGATCGCCGCTGCGACCCAGCCCCAGCTCGCCGGACCCATCGCCACATCGGGGCGCGCGTTGCGCCACCACAATTCGTCTTCGTAACGGTCGACATCGTGGGTCAGCAGCGCGCCGCGGTCTTCGGGGAGCGCGCCGGGCTTCTCGCTGGCCTTCCATGCCTGCCGACGCGGATCGCCCATCCGCGCGAGCCCGCGCGAAAGCGGGCCGAGCAGCCATAGCGGCCCGGGCGTGCCGGTGAGGCCCAGCATCGGGGCAGACAGCACCGCTGCATCGGGTGTGGCGCGATGCTCCACCAGCGCGCGCAGCACCAGGTGCCCGCCCATTGAATGGCCGATCAGGACATGCGGCCCCGGCGTTTCGGAGGTCCACTGCGCCCAGAACAGCGCCAGGTCGGCGGTCCATATTCCGAAATCGTCGATATGGCCGGTCAGTCCGTCGTGCCCCAGCCGGCCCGACATGCCCTGCCCGCGCCAGTCGCTGGCGGTGACGTGCCAGCCGTCGCGCGCCCACTGGTCCAGCGTTTCGAGGTACTTCTCGTAGTGGTCGCCCCGCCCCGGCATGAACAGGATCGAACCACGCTGGCCGCCCGACCAGTCGATCCGGCGGATCCTGGCGCCGTCGGCCGCCTGCCAGTGGCTTTCGCTGGCAGTTGCCGGGATCACGCGGCGGTCGATCGGAGTGGCGGCGGTGGCTGGCATATCGGTCTCTCTGCTTGGGTTCCGGCGGTCGTGGTTACTTTTTGGTAAGCGCGGGCGCGTAGCACGTTCCCCGAAAGTCAGGCCACGAATGTAAGGGATCGGCCCGCCGATGATGAGCGACTACCTGCAATATGCACTGCTGGTTGGACTGGCAATCGCGCTGGTGACGGCGGCGATCACCGATCTTCGGTCGCGCCGGATCGCCAACTGGCTCACCGGGGCGGTCGCGCTCGGCGCGCCGTTGTTCTGGTGGGCGAGCGGCATGGCGCTGTGGCCCGATATCGCCGTGCAGATCGGCATCGCATTCGTCGCCTTCGCGATCCTGGCCGTGCTGTTCGCCATGCGTGCAATGGGCGGCGGCGATGTGAAGCTGCTGACCGCGCTCGCGCTGTGGATCGCTCCGCTGCAATTCGGCCAGCTGATCGTGCTTATGGCGCTGCTCGGCGGGGCGCTGACGCTGGCATTCGGTGCCTGGCACGTCATGCAACGCCGCAAGGATCGGCTGGCGATCCCCTATGGCGTCGCGATCTCCGCCGCCGGGCTGTGGGTGCTGGCATCGCACTATTTCCCCAATGCGGGTGCGGCGATCGGGCTGTCCGCATGACGCGCGGACTGAAGCCGTCGGAAACCCGCGGGTCAGCCATCCGATGAACTCCATTTTAACCATTGAACCAATATGCAGTGGCACGTTGCAGCCGGAGAACGGCTGCCGAGTGACCCTGGGGGACTAAAAGGCCATGGATAGGAAAAAGCTGGTTCTGTTGCTGGCGGCGCTGGTCATCGCAGCAGGGACGGCCTTCGTCGCCCGCAGCATGTTCGCCGGTTCCGGCGCGCCGCAGGCATCGGCCGCTCCGGTCGCCGCCGTGCCGACAGGCCCCCGCGTGCTTGTGGCAAACCGCAGCCTGCCGGTCGGTACGATCATCACGCAGGATGCGATCGGTTTTCAGGCATGGCCCAGCGAACTGGTGCAGGACGCCTATTTCATCGACGGTGAAGCGGATGTGAGCCAGCTGCTCGGCACCGTCGTTCGCTATCCCATCACGGCAGGCGAACCGGTGACGCAGGGCGGCCTGGTCGCACCGGGCGACCGGGGTTTCCTCGCTGCCGCGCTCGGCCCCGGGATGCGTGCGGTTACCGTGCCGGTCAATTCCAGTACGTCGGTGGCCGGGTTCGTATTTCCAGGTGACCGGGTCGACCTGATGATGACCCATGACGCCAACGGCCTGAAAGCGACCGAAACCATCCTGCGCAATCTGCGCGTGCTCGCGACCGACCAGTCGACCAGCCAGAGCACGGTCGACGGCCGCACTGCAGTACGCGCCTTCAGCACCGTGACGCTGGAAGTGACGCCCAAGATCGCGGAGAAGATCGCGGTTGCGCAGACGGTCGGCACGCTCAGCCTGTCGCTGCGCTCCATCGCCGACAACGCGACCGATCTCGAACGGGCGCTCGCCTCGGGCGAAATCAAGATCCCCGACAATGCCACGCCGCAGGAAGAAGAGCGCCTGCTCGCCCGTGCGCGGGCCATGCCCAGCGACACCGCCTCCTCCTACGTGACCGGGGCCGACGTTTCGCGCTTCGCCATCCGCTCCGCCAGCCAGGCAAGTCAGGCCAACAGCGGCATGATCTCTGGCGGGCCCCCGCCCGCACCCCAGCCGATGATCGAGGGCCCCGGCAGCATTTCCGGCCCCTCCTCCCCGTCCGGCCCCGCTTCCGGCCCGACCGTGCGCGTGATGCGCGGACAGGGCAGCACCACCGTTTCCGCCGGAAAAACCGGCACCGTCAAAACCGATACGGCGCAGACCAGCGCCATCGGTGGGCGCGAATGACCATGAAAAAGGCAACCAAGATGATCGCCAAGCACAGCAATGCCTCGCCCCAGCGGCGTCGGCGCAAGCTACGCCCTGCGTTGCTGGGTGCTGCGCTGTTCGCAGTCCCGCTCGCGGCGATGCCCACGATGGCCGATGCGCAGTCCGTCATCCGGCCCACGCAGGATATCGTCCTGTCCATCGGCAAGGGCGAACTGATCAACGTGCCCGGTTCGATGAGCGATGTGTTCATCGCCAATGACGCAATCGCCGACGTACAGGTCAAATCGCAGCGCCAGCTCTACCTGTTCGGCAAGTCGGGCGGCGAGACCACGGTCTATGCCAGCAACGCGGCGGGCGATGTGATCTGGGCGGCCAATGTGCGCGTCGGATCGAACATCGGCAGCATCGACCAGATGCTGGCAATGGCGATGCCGCAGGCGAAAATCTCCGTCGCGACGATGGGCAGCAACACGGTGCTGCTGACCGGCACTGTCGCCAATCCCGAAGATGCCGCCGAGGTAGAGCGGCTGGTGGGGGCCTTCCTTGGCGAAGAGACCAACGTCATCGCGCGCATCAACACCGCCACGCCGCTGCAGGTCAACCTGCAGGTTCGCTTCGCCGAAGTCAGCCGATCACTGGTCCGTGCGCTGGGTGCAAACCTGCTGAGCGCGGATTCGACCAATGGATTCCAGTTCGGGGTGACTCGCGGGCGGAACTTTTCGCCGCAGTATAATCCCGGCGGCCCCGTCGGCACGGGTGTGACCGGCGGTTCGGCGGGCACGACCGTTATCACGGGTTCCAATGGCGGCACGACGATTGCCGGGCTTGGCAACCTGCTGGGCCTCGATATCGGCGCCGCGCTCGACCTCGCCGAAACCAACGGCCTCGTCAGCACGCTGTCGCAGCCGAACCTGACCGCACTTTCCGGCGAGACCGCCGATTTCCTCGCGGGCGGCGAATTCCCGATCCCGATCAGCCAGGGTCTGGGCGCGACGTCGGTCGAATATCGCAATTACGGCGTGAAGCTGACCTACACGCCCACCGTGCTGGCCAATGGCCGCATCTCGATCCGCGTTGCACCGGAGGTTTCCGAACTGTCTTCGCAAGGGGCAGTCACGCTTAACGGCTTTCAGATCCCGGCGCTGATCACCCGCAAGGCCTCGACCACGGTAGAGCTGGGTTCGGGCCAGAGCTTCATGATCGCCGGCCTGATGAGCAACAATGCGCAGAACACGATCGACAAGGCCCCGGGCCTCGGCGACGTGCCGATTCTGGGCAACCTGTTCCGCTCCACCAATTTCCGCAAGGGCGAGACCGAGCTGGTGATCGTGATCACCCCCTATCTGGTCAATCCGGTCGACGGAAACGACATCCGCCTGCCGACCGACGCCTACAACACTCCGTCTACC
This sequence comes from Erythrobacter sp., assembly GCA_009993635.1. Lineage (GTDB taxonomy): Bacteria > Pseudomonadota > Alphaproteobacteria > Sphingomonadales > Sphingomonadaceae > Alteriqipengyuania. Next base: position 180,852 of record JAACTC010000006.1, read on the forward strand.
CTCAGCCAGCTGGGCTTCAGGGAAAGTGAGCCGGGCAACGGCCCGCCGGTGCGGCCGATGCCGCGCAGCAGCGATCGCCAGTCCACCGGGCCTGCGATATCGCAGGGGCAGCCAGCCCCCGAACGTCGCGCCGAACAGCCGCGTCGCAAGCAGCGCAGCGCCTCCGCCGCGCCCGGCTTCAGCATCAACCGGTAAGGGGAACAGGGCCATGACCACCCACACACGTCTCGTCACGAAACTGTCCGCCCCCGCGCTGGCCATCGGCCTGGCGCTGGGCCTTGGCGCGTGCAGCGGCGAGGTCAACCACAGCCTCTACAGCACCGCGCAGCCGGTGGTGGAGCGCACGCATTACACGCTCGATCTTGCATCCGGCCCTGGCGGCGTTCCGATCCCCGAACAGCGCCGGCTTGCCGGCTGGTTCGAAGCACTCGACCTCAAATATGGCGACCGCGTCTCGATCGAGGCGGACACTGCCAGCCCGGCAACCGTTTCGGCGGTCGGTACGATCGTCGAACGCTACGGCCTGCTGCTGAGCGAACAGGCGCCGGTGACCGAGGGCTTCGTCGAACCCGGTCGCACCCGCGTGATCGTGACCCGTTCGGTCGCGACCGTGCCCGGCTGCCCCGACTGGTCGGACGAGCTCGACAGCAACTACGCCAACGCGACCAGCCGCAACTACGGCTGCGCGACCAACAGCAACTATGCGGCGATGGTCGCCAATCCGGAAGACCTCGTTCGCGGGCAGACCAGCCGGGGCGGTGGCACGGTCAGCAGCTCGAACCGGGCGATCCAGGCCTATCGCAGTGGCGGCGGATCCTCCGGCGGCGCGGCGGCCTCGCCCGCCAGCGGCAGCCCGGACTGAGCCAAGCGATTGAACGAGGAAGCACGATGAACGCACCGTGGAAATCAGGCATGTCGGCTGCACGCGATCCCTTCGCCGCCTTCATTTGCGACGACAACGCGCTCGACACGCTGCGTCCGGTCGTCGCGGAACTGGGCTGGGCACCTGAAAAGTGCGCCAAGGGCGGGCTGCGCAACGCGATCCAGAGCCTTTCGGTCACCTCCAGCCCCAATATCCTGGTGGTCGACCTGTCCGAATGCAGCGATCCGCTGACCGAGATCAACGGCCTTGCCGAAGTATGCGAGCCTGGCACGGTGGTGATCGCGGTGGGTCAGGTCAACGACGTGCGGCTCTATCGCGATCTGCTGGCCAGCGGCATCCACGACTACCTGCTCAAGCCGCTGGCTGCGAGCCAGGTGCGCGATGCCCTGAACGATGCGCAGGCGGTCTTCAGCGCGCCCAAGGCGCACGATGCGCAGGGCGCCAAGCGGCACGTTTCCACCGCAGTGGTGGGCACGCGCGGCGGCGCAGGCGCATCGACCATTGCGACCTCGCTCGCGTGGCTGTTCAGCGACGAGGAAAAGCTGCCGACCGCGCTGCTCGATCTGGATGTCCACTTCGGCACCGGCGCACTTACGCTCGATCTCGAACCGGGGCGTGGGCTGACCGACGCGATCGACAATCCCAGCCGGATCGACGGATTGTTCATCGAACGCGCGATGATCCGCGCGAACACCAACCTCGCGGTGCTTTCCGCCGAGGCACCGATCAGCGCGCCGCTGATGACCGATGGCGCGGCCTTCGTGCAGCTGGAGGAGGAATTCCGGCAGGCATTCGAGATCACCGTGATCGATATGCCGCGCAACATGCTGATCAACTTTCCGCAGCTGCTTGCCGATGTGAACGTGATCACGCTGGTGTGCGAATTCACGCTGGCATCGGCGCGCGATACCATCCGCATTCTCAGCTGGCTGAAGACCTACGCCCCGCACGCGAGGACGATCGTCGTCGCCAACAAGGTGCAGGTCGGCATGGGCGAAATCGCCAGGTCCGATTTCGAAGCATCGATCGAACGCAAGGTCGATTTCGTGCTGCCGCTCGACGTCAAATCGGCCACCAGGGCCGCCAAGCTGGGTCAGGCCTTCGTCGAGGCCAACAAGTCGGCGAAGATGGCAGGCCAGCTGCGCACCATCGCCAATCAGGTGCTGTCGACCAGCGACGAAGACGTCGAAACGGAAGAGCCCGCGGGCAAGAAGTCGCTGCTGGGTTCGCTGGATCTCAAATCGCTGCTGTCGACCTCGAAGGCGGCGAAACCATCGAAGCCGGCTAGTCCGGCCAAGACCAAGAACAAGAGCAAGGGGCCGGCGAAGGCCGACGCCTGACGGGCGGCGCAGCACCCGCCCGCGCGGGACAGCGCAGCCCTTCACGGTGAAGGCGCAGAAAGCATAGCAGATGGACTTCGTACAGCTCCTCTTCCTGATCGTGGCCCTTTCCGCCCTGATCGCCATGGCGGTGATCGGCCTGACCGGTCCGTCGAGCCGCAAGCTTGCACAGCGGCGGCTCAGCGGGGTTCGCTTCCGGCATTCGGAGAGCACCGATGCCAAGGTCGAATCCCAGATGAAAAAGGCGTTTGCCGCGCGCAAACCCAAGGTGAAGAAGTCACAGGGAGGCAGCTCGCGCACCGCCGCGCTCGCCTACCGGCTCGAACGCACGGGCCGTGGCTGGACCATCTCGCAATATCTCTACGTCACGCTCGGCCTGACAGTTCTGGTCGGCTTGCTGCTCTTCCTGCAAACGGGCGTTCCGCTGCTCTCGCTGATCGGCGGGCTGATGGTCGGCGCGGGGCTGCCCCATCTGCTGGTCAATTTCTTCATCAAGCGTCGCACCAATCAGTTCATCGCCAAGTTTCCCGATGCCATCGACCTTCTGGTGCGCGGTCTGAGATCGGGCCTGCCGGTCACCGAAACGCTGGCCGTCGTGGCGCAGGAAGTGCCCGACCCTGTCGGGGTGGAGTTCAAGGGGATCATCGAACGCATCAAGATCGGCCGTTCGATGGAAGAGGCGATGCTGGTCAGTGCAGAGCGGCTCAACATCGCCGAATTCAACTTTTTCACCATCACGCTGGCGATCCAGCGTGAAACCGGTGGCAACCTGGCCGAAACGCTGTCCAACCTTTCCGATGTGCTGCGCAAACGGTCGCAGATGAAGCTGAAGATCAAGGCGATGAGCTCTGAATCCAAAGCTTCCGCCTACATCGTCGGGTCTCTGCCGTTCCTCGTCTTCGGGATGATCTTCTGGATCAATCCCAGCTATATTGGTGCGTTCTTCGAAGACGAGCGTCTGATGGTGATCGGGCTCGGCGGGCTCTGCTGGATGGGTCTCGGCGTGTTTATCATGTCCAAGATGGTGAGCTTCGAGATCTGATGCCCCTTGCCCCTGCCCTCCTCATCGCATCGCCGGCCGGCCCCACGCTGCTGGGGGTCGACGTGATCCTCGTGGCGACCGTGCTGGCCGGAGTCGCCACGCTGGCCGTCCTGATCGCGATCTATGCCGCGCTGACCGTGCACAATCCGATGGCCAAGCGGATCAAGGCGCTCAACGCCCGGCGCGACGAGCTGAAGGCGGGGATCGTCAAGGAGCACGGGCGCAAGCGCAAGAGCCTGGTGCGGCGCACGGACAAGACCGACAAGGTCAAGGACACGCTGAACAACTTCAAGGTTCTTCAGCCCAGCCAGCTGGCGGCGGTGCAGCAGAAGCTGGCCCACGCGGGCATCCGCAACAAGGAATACGCGGTCTACGTCATCGGCGCGCGCGCGATACTGCCGGTCGTTCTGGGGCTGACTGCCTTCTACCTGTTCTACCTCTCCGGCTCGTTCGACGACTGGAGCAGCTTCAAGAAGCTCGGCGCGCTCTCGATCACCGTGTTCCTGGGCTACAAGGGCCCCGACCTGTACATCAGCAACAAGGCCAAGAAGCGCACCGATGCGATCCGCAAGGGCCTGCCCGATGCGCTCGACCTGCTGGTGATCTGCGCCGAGGCCGGGCTGACCGTCGACACCGCGTTCAACCGCGTGGCGAAGGAACTGGGCCGGGCCTACCCCGAACTGGGCGAGGAATTCCTGCTTACCTCGATCGAACTGTCGTTCCTCAACAACCGCAAGATGGCGTTCGACAACCTGGCCTACCGGGTCGACCTGGAGGCCGTGAAGGGCGTCGTCACCACGCTGATCCAGACCGAACGCTACGGCACCCCGCTCGCTTCGGCATTGCGCGTGCTTTCGGCCGAATTCCGTAACGAGCGGATGATGCGGGCCGAGGAAAAGGCCGCGCGCCTGCCTGCGATCATGACCGTGCCGCTGATCCTGTTCATCCTGCCCACGCTGTTCATCGTCATCCTTGGCCCGGCAGGCTGTTCGATCGCGGACGCGTTTTCGAACTAGGCTCCGGTTCGCCAAAGCGAACCTGCGGCAGTCATCCACGCGCCTCCCCGCCCGGCCACCAAGGGTACACCCATGATAGGGCGGCCGGACGGGGAGACGAGCGGATGCCGTCTCTCACAACCTACCCCAGCACCCTTCCGGCTACCGCATCCAGCTTTGCCATCAGCGCCTTGTCGCGCATTTCGGGTGCAGTGATGATCGCGTGTTCGAGCGCGGTATCGACCGGGCTGGCACCGCGCGTGTCGGGCAGGGTCGAAACCAGTTCGTCCAGCATCGCGCGTGCGCGGTCCGCATTGCCCTGCAGCACTGAGAGGATGTCCAGCGCCTCAACCCCGGCTTCCTCGTCGCGCCAGCTGTCGTAGTCGGTAACCATCCCGATCAGCGCGTAGGGTAGCTCGGCCTCGCGGGCGAGGCGCGCTTCGGGCATCCCGGTCATCCCGATCACATCGCCGCCCCAGCCGCGATACATCCTGCTTTCCGCGCGGGTCGAGAATTGCGGACCTTCCATCGCGATGTAGGTGCCGCCGCGATGCACGGTCGATCCGCTCGCTTCGGCGGCACCGGCAACCAGCGCCGCAAGCCTCGGGCAGACCGGATCGGCCAACGACACATGCGCGACCAGCCCTTCCCCGAAGAAGCTGTGAGCACGCCCGCTGGTGCGATCGATGAACTGGTCGACCGCCACGAAATGCGTCGGCGCCATTTCCTCGCGCAGCGAACCGATCGCGCTGATCGCGATCAGATCGGTCACCCCGCAGCGTTTCATAACGTCGATATTGGCGCGATAATTGACCGTATCGGGCGACTTCGCATGGCCCATTCCGTGGCGCGCCATGAAGGTGAGGCGCACATTGCCGACCGTGCCGGTGGTCACCGGGCCGGACGGCTCGCCAAAGGGGGAGGAAACCTCGATCTCCTGCTGGTTGTCCAGCTCGATCCCCTGGTACAGGCCTGACCCGCCCAGAACGCCAATATGCCATGCTTCATTCGTCGAACGAGGGGTCATCTGTATTCGGGCTCCTGCCACCAGGGATAGAAATCGGGCATGTCGGTGCTGACCTTGCCGGTGAATTCGGGCGGGCGTTTCTCAAGGAAACTGGCGATGCCTTCCTTTGCATCGTCCCCGCGGGATAGGCGATAGATGGCGCGGCTGTCGATCCGGTGCGCCTTCATCGGGTGATCTTCCGCAGAAAGCCGCCACAGCATCGCGCGCGTCATCGCGACCGACAGCGGCGCGGTGTTTTCCGCGATTTCCAGCGCCAGCGCCCGTGCTGCGCCCATCAGCTCGGCCTGCGGGTGGAGCGAGCGGACCAGCCCGGTGTCGAGCGCCTCCCGAGCGTCGAAGATGCGCCCGGTCATGCACCATTCCAGCGCGGTGGGCAGGCCCACCAGCCGGGGCAGGAACCAACTGGACGCAGCCTCCGGCGTAATCCCGCGCCGCGCGAACACGAAACCGAACCGCGCAGTATCGCTCGCCAGCCGCATGTCGAACGGCAGCTGCATGGTTGCCCCCACGCCCACCGCCACGCCGTTGCACGCGCCAATCAGCGGCTTCTGCGAATTGAACAGCCGCATGACCAGCTGACCGCCGCCATCGCGCACGATGGGGTCGGAAAGGTCGTCGACCGTGGCCGGGTCGGAGAAGACGTGCGCCTTCGTGCCGTCCGGGTTTTCCGGCGGGGTCAGGTCGGCACCGGCGCAGAACGCACGATCCCCCTCCCCCGTCACGATCACCGCGCGCACCGCATCGTCGGCATCGGTGATGTCGACCGCATCGATGATCTCGCGCATCATCAGGCGCGTGAAGGCGTTCATCTTCTCGGGCCGATGCAGCGTGATCGTGGCGATCGGCCCATCGATGGAAAGCTTGATCTGGGTGAAGTCAGGCACCGGCGTTTCCTCCTGCCTGACACACCTGACACAGTGTCATAGTGCAGAAAACCGCCCTTGGCGCAGCCATGCCCCGATGGCTGAGTGTCGATCGGGAGTACGCGGCTTTCATGGCACCCGCGATAGGGCACGCCCGCAGCGGTAGGAAAGACCGAAAAGCGCGGCGCATCCTCAAGCGGCGGGAATTGCACAGGCCGAAATCGAATGGGCCGGCGGCCGCCACAATAGCGACCGCCGGCCCTGCGCTTGCATCGGCGGCCCGCCTAGTGCCCTTCGTGGCCCAGTGCCGCCGCGATCACATCGGTCCGGCCCCAGGTCGCCAGCTCCTCGGCCGCAACCTTGGCTTCGTCGTAGCGCATTCCCCAGGCCTGCCCCAGCAGCACCGCATCGTCGTACCCATATGGCAGATCGGTCCAGTTGCACCGCGCGCCGCGCTGGCGGCTTTCGTTCAGCACCAGCGGAATATTGGCGACCAGACCATTGGCGATCTTGTTGCCGATCTCGATTTTGCCCTGATAGGCATCGGTGCCGTAAAGTTCGCCGATCATCTTGGCGTCGCAATAGGAATAGCCCGAGTTCCAGAACCGGTCGAGCGCATCGCCGAAGGGGGTTTCATCCTCTTCGCCGCCCTCTTCCATCAGGTAGCCGGTCACCTCGCCGCTGCGGCCCAGCGTGAACATGCGCGCGGCACGTGCCTTGGCCTCCCACGGCTCGCCTCCCCACACTCCGGCCAGCACCTCCGCATCGTCGTAGCTGAGCCCGGTATCGGCCCATTCGCAGGAATTGCCGCGATCCCGGCTCATCTGGAGGATGCTGACAAGGTTGTCGTCGTAGCCGCCGACGATCTTCATGCCGATCTGGATTTTGCCCTCGTAAGGGGACATGTCCCATAGCTGGCCGACCAGTTTCGCATCGCAATAGGTGTAATCGGAAAAGCCGAAGGCGCGGACGTATTCGCTTTCGGATTGCGCGGCGACCGGCTGGTACGCGACGATTCCCGCAGCGGAGGTGGTGAGCATCAGCGCAAGCGCGAGGCGGATGCCTCTGCGGTGAGTAAGCCGGCGGCTGGCGTTCGTGGTCATGGATTTCCCCCCTTGAGGTTATGCGACCCGTCGGAAGCGACCGGCAAGCCATAGCACACAGGCTCGCCCCTGGCTCTTCGGTTTCCTCAGCCCGAAACAGCGAGTTGCGGAATCGCCTCTATCAGATCGGCCGCCGTCTGCGGAATCGGTGGCTCGGCCGGATCGAGGCAGAACCGCAGGATCGCTTCGCAGCCGCGCGCCCAACGCATGATGTCGTTCGCGTCGAGCGTGGACGGGAAGATGCGGAATTCAACCGTGTCCTTGTCGGCGGGCGCGTTGACGAGATTGGCGAGGTTGATGTCGCACCATTTCTTCAGCCCCACCTCGGCCAGCCTGCGCGCCGCATCGGGCCATTCCATTGCGAGGAAAGCGGGATCGGCGGTGAGCCGCGAAAGCTCCGGCGGCCAGCCGCCCAGCCGCACGCAGGCGGGGTTGCTCTGCGCAAATGCGCGCAACGCAGCGTGGTGCGTTTCGTAGAATGCGACCAGCCGGGACACCGCCTTCGCGCTGCGCATCGGCGCGGCATCGAAGTGGATATGCGTCGCGCCCTCATGCGGCAGGGTGAAGCCCAGCGCGCGCGCATCGCCCAGCAGCGCGCCGAGGGTTTCGAGGTGGTTTTCCGCCATCGGCGCGGTCACGATCTCGCACGGACGCTCTCGTTCGCCCGGTAGCGGCGCGCCAATCGCGACCGAGGCACCATGCGCATCGACCACCCGCACCATGCCACCGGGATGCTGCTGGGGCGCGGTGCCGAACAGCGCGGCAAGCGGATCGAGAACCGCATCGAGCGGCGCGCTCGCATCGCAATGACGCATGGCAAGGCGCAGCAGGCGCGGATCGTCCGCGACCAGCCGAAACCAGCCCGGCTGCGCGGCGTGGCGCTTGTCCAGATCGCGTTGCAGCGTCAGATCGTCGACGAAGCTGGCGAGCCAGTTTCCCTCCGCATCCTGCACGCGGTAGCCCAGCGTCAGATTCTCGAACACGGGCTGGCCGGGTACCGCGCTGGTCTCACTCTCCGGGTGAAAGATGCGGGTGGCACTGCCGCCCGTGCGCTCCGCCACGTGGCGCGCCAGCGTTTCGCGGCTCGCGCCTTTCGGGGCGAGCAATTCGATTTCCACCCCGATCGTCCAGTCGATGCCGCGCATCCGCTTCCCTCCCCCTGAAACGAAACGGGCCCCCACTTCGCAGCAGGAGCCCATTCGATTAACGCGTGATGCCGTTGCTTACCGCGGCGCCATGCGGATCGCCCCGTCGAGGCGTACGTCCTCGCCGTTGAAGTAGGTGTTTTCCAGCATCACCATCGCCAGCTTGGCGTATTCTTCCGGGTTGCCGAGCCGCTTGGGGAACGGGACCGAGGCATTCAGCGCTTCGATCGCCTTTTCGGGCAGGCCCATCAGCAGCGGGGTGTGGAAGATGCCGGGCAGGATCGTGTTCACCCGGATGCCCTCACCCATCAGGTCGCGCGCGATCGGCAGGGTCATCCCCACCACGCCGCCCTTGGAGGCAGAGTAGGCCGCCTGGCCGATCTGGCCGTCTTCGGCGGCGACGCTGGCGGTGTTGACGATCGCCCCACGCTCGCCATCATCGTTCAGCGGGTCGAGCGTCAGCATGCCCGCCGCCGCATGCGCGATGCAGCGGAAGGTGCCGACCAGATTGACCTGGATCACGAAATCGAATGCGGCGAGTGGGAAGTGCTTGATGCTGCCATCTTCCTTGGAGCGGCTGGCCGTCTTGATCGCGTTGCCGATCCCGGCGCAGTTGACCAGGATACGCTCCTGCCCATGCGCCTCGCGCGCCTTGGCAAAGGCGGCGGCGACCTCTTCCTCGCTGGTGACGTTGACCTTGCAGAAGGTGCCGCCCAGTTCCTCGGCGACCTTCTGGCCTTCATCGTCCTTCATGTCGAAGATCGCGACCTTGGCGCCTTTCGCGGCGATGGCGCGCGCGGTGGCGAGGCCAAGGCCCGATGCGCCGCCGGTGACGACTGCGGGGGTGTTGCTGCTGATTTCCATGAAAACTCTCTCCGGTTCTTGGTGTTCTTAAAGCATCTCGACGATGGTCACGTTGGCGACACCGCCGCCTTCGCACATCGTCTGCAGCCCGTATTTCTTGCCGCGCGCCTTCAGCGCGTGGAGCAGCGTTGCCATCAGCTTGGTGCCACTCGCACCCAGCGGGTGGCCGAGCGCGATCGCGCCGCCATTGACGTTGAGCCTGTCCGGGTCCGCGCCGACGTGCTTCATCCACGCCATCGGCACCGGCGCGAACGCCTCGTTGACCTCGTACAGGTCGATATCGTCGATGGAGAGCCCCGCCTTTTTCAGCGCCTTGTCGGTCGCGAACAGCGGTTCTTCCAGCATGATCACAGGGTCGCCCGCGGTCACCGTCAGGTCGACGATCCGCGCCAGCGGCGTCAGGCCATGTTCCTTCAGAACGGCTTCGGACACGATCAGCGCGGCACTGGCCCCGTCGCAGATTTGGCTGGCGGAGGCGGCGGTGATCCTGCCCTCGGGGCTCAGCAGCTTGACGCTCGCGATCCCTTCGAGGCTGGCATCGAAGCGGATGCCTTCGTCCACCGTGTGCATCGACTCGCCATCGGGCGTTTCGACGGGGATCGGGACGATCTCCGCATCGAAACGATTGTCCTTCGTCGCGGCGGCCGCCTTCTCGTGGCTGGCGAGCGCGAAACGGTCCATGTCGTCCTTTGAGAAGCCGTGCTTTTCGGCCATCATTTCGGCACCCATGAACTGGCTCCACTGGACGCCGGGGTACTTCTTTTCGAGGCCCGGCGACTTATAATTGCCAAGCCCTTCCTTCATATGAAACATGGCGGAGCTGCCCATCGGCACCCGCGTCATGCTTTCGACGCCGCTGGCGATCACCACGTCCTGCGTACCGCTCATCACCGCCTGCGCGGCGAACTGGATCGCCTGCTGGGAAGACCCGCACTGCCGGTCGATCGTAACCGCCGGCGTGCTCTCGGGCAGGTGCTTCGTTGCGAGCACCGCGTTGCGGCCCACCTGCATCGCCTGCTGGCCTGCCTGGCTGACGCAGCCCATGATCACATCGTCGATAGCTTTCGGATCGATCCCGGTGCGTTCGACCAGCGCATCCAGCGTTTGCGCCGCGAGGTCGACCGGGTGGACACCCGCCAGCGCCCCGCCCCGTTTGCCCCCCGCGGTGCGCACCGCATCGACGATATATGCATCGGCCATTTCCATCTTCTCCACTCAGGCTGTTTTCACGCGGCTGGGTGGAACCCGTCATGGCGAGTGTCAAGCCGAGTCCGGCGCGATCGAGGCACTGGGAGATTCGCTGCGACGCCGAACCAAAACTGTCCAGAAAGCGGATTTGCGCGCTCGCCAAAGCGTGGCGGCTAGACGCCCGTTGAAATCATATTTCAAAGCGTTGCAGCAATGTTTCACTCTGTCGCAGCACTGTCACCGAGATGCCACACGAATTCTCGTTCGGCGGAAAACCGCCGTATTGCTTTTGCAAAATGCCCAACCGTCGTTAATCGTGCAGCCATTCCATCTTTGGGGGTCACGTGCGTGTCATCACGCCGCTCGACAGGGACTGGAGAAATGGTCTGGGGGACGAACCAAACACGCCCCCGGACGAGCGAACGAAGGGAAATGCTCAAGATGACAAACAAAAGCTTCTATAAGCGGCTGCTTGCGTCGGGTACTGCTCTGCAGGCTGTCGCGCTGCTGGGTGGCGGCGCTGCCGTCACCATGGTGGCTGCGCCTGCTGCTGCGCAGGACTACACGCGTGGTACGCTGCAAGGCACGGTTCTCGGTGTTGACGGCACTCCGCTGTCCGGCGCCGAAGTTACCGTAACCTCGAACGAGCAGGGCTTCACCAACACCGTCACGACCGACGCGTCGGGCGGCTTCCGGGTCACCGGCCTGCCGACCGGTACGTACACCGTTGTCATCCGCTCGGGCGGCACCGTGGTGGTTGAAGACCGCGCAGCCCAGGTGCTCGCCGGTCAGGCCAACACCTTCCGTTACACCGCCGCCGGCGGTGAAGCTCCCGAAGGTTCGGACAACGTGCTGGTCGTCACCGGTACCCGCGTCCAGGTCAACGACTTCCAGGCCACCCAGACGGGTGTGACCCTGAACGTTCAGGAACTGGCCGAAACCGTTCCTGTCGGTCGCGACCAGACCTCGCTCATCCTGCTCGCCCCCGGCACGACCGGCGGTGACGGTGGCTTCGGCAACCTGGCATCGATCGGCGGCGCCACCGTTGCTGAAAACGCGTATTACGTGAACGGCCTGAACATCACGGACTTCCGGAACTTCCTGGGTTCGTCGATCATTCCGTTCGAGTTCTACCGTACGATCGACATCAAGACCGGCGGCTACCAGGCTGAATATGGTCGCGCCCTCGGCGGTGTTACCTCGGCCGTTACCAAGTCGGGTTCGAACGAATTCGAAGCCGGTGCGGTTGTCCTGTACAGCCCGGATGCGCTGCGCTCGAACCAGCCGAACACGTTCGTGGATGCGGATGGTTTCTACCGCGTAACGACCATTGCGGCCGGTGGCATTCCCGTCGGTTCGCCGTGTGACCCGAACAGCGCGGTTTATGCCGGTACGGGTTGTACCGAAACGACCGACACCGTGGTCGCTTCGCTCAACGAAGACGACTATAGCGAAGGCCTCCAGGCCAACTTCTATGCGTCGGGTCCGATCATCAAGGATCGCCTGTTCTTCTACGCACTGTACAACCCGCGCGACAACAAGTCGGGTAGCACCAGTTCGTCGGGCGCTCGTCGTACGATCGTTCGGAACAAGAGCCCGTTCTTCGGCGGCAAGCTGGACTTCGTGATCGCCGACGGTCACCGTCTGGAAGGTACCTATTTCCGCGACAAGCAGGAACAGACCATCCAGTACATCGCATACGACCCGGCCACCGACAGCCTCGGTGCCGTTCAGGGCGGTCTGGTGCAGCAGTTCGGTGGCGACAACTTCATCGTCACCTACAATGGTCAGCTGACCGACTTCCTGAGTGTTTCGGCTTCGTATGGTCAGAACAACAACACGGGCTCGCAGGTTGCGAACCCGAACCTGGCCTACATCCTCAGCCGTATCGGCACGACGCGTGTCGTCGGCGGGACCACCGCCAGCACCACGTCCGATTCGGACAAGCGTGAAATCTACCGCGCCGATGCCGACCTCTATGTCGACTTCCTGGGTGAGCACCACTTCCGTGCGGGCTTCGATCTCGAGAAGCTCTCGGCACAGGAACTGACCAGCTACAACGGCACCGGTTATTACTACGACGTCCGTTCGAACCTGACCATTCGTTACTACTACTTCAACGAAGGTTCGTTCAAAACGGATCAGCGTGCGTTCTACCTGCAGGATGCGTGGTCGATCCTCGATGGCCGCATCAACCTGCAGCTCGGCGTCCGCAACGACCGCTTCAAGAACTACACCCAGCTGGGTGACCAGTTCTATGACTCGGGCGACCTGTGGGCACCGCGTATCGGTGGTTCGTTCGACGTGTTCGGTGATGGCCGCACGAAGATCAACGCGTTCTGGGGTCGGTACTATCTGCCGATCGCGACCAACACCAACATCCGTCTGGCCGGTGCGGAAACGTACTACCGTCAGGTCGACAACTATGGCACCAGCACCGACGCCGATGGCAACGGTATCCCCGATCGCTATACGCTCGATGCGAATGGTGACATCATCGGCTTCAACTCGAACTTCGGTGGCAATGTTTGCCCGGCAGGTTCGCCCAACGCCGGTGAGACCTGCTTCACCGTGTACGCCGACGGCACGCTTGGCGCAGTCGACACCCTGGTGTCGTCCACGCTCAAGCCGAGCTACACCGACGAGTGGCTGATCGGTGCCGAGCACCGCTTCGGCGACTGGAAGATTGGCCTGAACTACATCAACCGTCGTCTGGGCGCGACTCTGGAAGACGCCGCGATCGACGCTGCGGTTCTGGCATACTGTAACGCAAACGGCGTCGCCGGTTGTGACTCGGTGTTCACCGGCTTCCACCAGTACGTGCTCCTGAACCCGGGTGATGACGTGACGGTTCGCCTCGATGGCGACTGCTCGATTGCCGGTCAGTGTGATGTCGTGACCCTTGCGGCTGCCGACCTCGGCTATCCGGAAGCAGTTCGTAACTACGACGCGTTCGAAGTCGAACTGGAGAAGGCCTTCAACGGCTTCTGGGGCTTCAACTTCAACTACACCTACACCCGCCTGCGCGGTAACTTCGAAGGTGCAGTGAAGTCGGACAACAATCAGACCGACGCCGGCCTGACGCAGGACTTCGACCAGCCGGGCTTCCTGGATGGTGCGTTCGGCGATCTCGCCAATGGTCGTGAACACGCCTTCAAGCTGTACGGCCGGGTGAAGCCCACCGACTGGTTTGAAGTCGGTGTGAACGCCATCGTGGAATCGCCGCGTAAGTTCAGCTGTATCGGTAACTACCAGAACGACAGCGCAACCTTCGAATACTCGTATGGTGCCGCTTCGTTCTACTGCCGCCAGGCAGCGTTCGGTGGTGACGGCCTCGACTCGGGTGCCGGCAACGACGGTACGGGCACCGGTTCGGTGCTGGTCCCGCGCGGTACGGCGTTCGAATCGGACTGGAACAAGCGTATCGACCTCGGTGTCACGCTTACCCCGGCTCCGGTCTCGATGCCGGGCGTGAAGTTCCGCGTCGACGTGTTCAACGTCTTCAACTGGAAGTCGGAAATCGACTTCAACGAGTTCGGCGACGTGAACTTCGCAGGTGCGAACCCGAACTACGGTCGGGTGACCTCCTACCAGTCGCCGCGTTCGGTCCGCCTCTCGGCGTTCCTGCGCTTCGGTGGTTCGAACTAAGCTTCGCAACCGTCGAAAGACGAACCAAAAAGGAAGGGGCGGCTCGATGCCGCCCCTTTTTTTGTCTATGGACTGCACCCGTGAATATTGAGAATCTCCGCGCCGTCGCCGCCCGGTTCAGACAGGCGCTCCAGCAGCACGACCGCACGAGGCTGGTCGATGCGGCCCGCGTGCTGATCGAACACTCGGCCCCGCTCGGCCCGCAATGGCCCGGCGTTTCGGAACAGCTCGCCCGGTGGGGGGAACTGACCCTCGCGCTGAACGCACTCGATGTCTGGAAAACGCAGGAGGCCCCGCCCTACGCCGCCGAGTACGAGCAGGCGATGCTGCTGGCCCGCAACGCGCATAATCGGCGCGCCATGGCGCTCATCCTTTCCATTCCCGAAAACATCCCCGCGCCCGAGGCGAACGCCTATCTGCGCGGCTCGACCGCGCTGACGCTGGGCGATCCCGATACCGCCGAAGCCCAGTTCCGCCGCGTGTTGCGCGCGGTACCCGAATCGGGGCGTTCGTGGCTGGGCATTGCGCAGATGGACCGTCTGACCGATCAGGACGAACAGGCCATCCGCGCGCTCGTGCAGAACAGGTCCGCACAGGAGCAGACCGATCGCGCCGCACTGGAACACGTGCTGGCACTGCTCGCGCACCGCGCGCGCGATTACGCAACGGCTTTCGAACATTACCGCCGCTCGACCGCGATCAGGGCAGAAACCGTACGCTACGACCCGCAGGATAACCTCGCATCGGCGAAGATCGCCTCCAGCTGGACGGCAGCGGCGATCGCGCGGCACGCGGGCGATCCCCAGCCGCCGGAACGCCAGCCGATCTTCCTCACCGGTCTGGCCCGCAGCGGCACCACGCTGGTCGAACAGATCCTGTCCGCCCATTCAGGTGTCGATGGCGGCGGCGAGCTGGGCCTGGCACTGCAGATCGAAGCGACCGTGGATGGCTTCGCGCCGCAGGATTTCGACCGCTATCGGGCAGCGGGCGGATCGATGGATGATCTGCGCGCGCTCTACCTGCGCCTGGTGGGCGAACGGATCGCCGGAAGTGGCCGCTTCGTCGACAAGAGCCTCAACCAGAGCCGCTCGATCGGCCCGCTCTCCGCGCTGTTCCCCGATGCGCCGATCGTCTGGATGCGCCGCGACCCGCACGACAATGCGTGGTCGATCTACCGTTCCTGGCTGGCCAACAACGTGGTCAGTGGCTGGTCGTTCGATCATATCGCCCACCACATGCGGATCGAGGACGGCCTGCTCGATCACTGGCGCGCACAGTTGGGCGACCGGTTGCTGGTCGTCTCCTACACCGATCTGGTCGAACATCCCGACGAGTGGGTGGAGCGGATCACGCGGCATTGCGGGCTGGAGCCCGAAGCCGGGCAGATGGACTTCCACAAGAGCGATCGCGCGGTCTCCACCGCCAGTTTCCTGCAGGTGCGCGAACCGATCAACCGCCGCGGCATCGGCGTTTCCCGCCCCTACCGCGAGTATATGAACGATTTCGACGCCGCCTATGGCGATCCCATCGCGGTCTGACCCCCGCGCCGTATCCAGTTTGTGAGAATCCCGACCCGTGAGTGACCAAGACGTTCAGATCATGCGCAAATTCGTTGCCGCCTTGCAGGCCAACGACCGCGAGGGCGCGAATGCATTGGCGCAGGAAGCCATCGCGACCAAGGCCCGGCTGCGCGACAAGTGGCGTGCGGTGTTCCGCGTGCTGCAGGCCAATGGCGAACTGAGCGACGCGGATCGCGCCTGCGCGCTGTTCGTCGAACAGTCGACCAACAGGGACATGGCGCAATTCGAACGCGCGACGCTCGCGGCGCAATGCGGCCGGGCCCACGATGCGTGGGATCTGCTGGCGGACATCCCGTCCAGCGCGCCCAACCCTGCCAGCAACGCGTTCCTCAAGGGAACGATCGCCATGAATCTTGGCCGGATCGACGAGGCGGAGGAGCATCTGACGGCCGCGATCGAGGCCAATCCGCAGCTCGGCCAGCCCTATCTCGCGCTTGCCAAATGCCGCAAGCGCGGGGCGGACGATCCGCTGGGCGACACCATACTGCAAGGCAGCGCCGCGCTGGCGAACGCGCACCCGATGGACCGCGCGCAGTACAATTTCGCCGCCGGGTCGGTTCATTTCGACCGCCGCAGCATCGACCCTGCCTTCGCCCGTTTCGCCGAAGGGGCGAGCCTGATGGCGGCGCAGGCACCTTACGATCCGGCAGCCGATGCGCGCGAGGCGGAGGCCGGGCGCGCGGGCTTTGATCGGGACAGCATCGCGCGGATCGCGGAGACCGTGCAGACCGACACCAGCGAAGCGATCTTCGTCACCGGCCTGCCCCGCAGCGGCACCACGCTGGTGGAACAGATCCTGGCCAGTCATTCGGCGGTCGTCGGGGGCGAGGAACTGGGCCGCATGGCGGTGGTCCAGCGCGATCTTCCGGCCAATTCGCTGGCAGGCCTGCAGGCCTACCTCGCAGATCGTCCGGCAGACGACCTGACGCAGCTCTACCTGCATCTCGGGCGGGAGCGGTTCGGCGATGGCGGCCGCTATGTCGACAAGGGGCTGAACAACCCGCGTTACATGGGGCTGATCGCCAGTCTGATGCCGCAGTCGCCCGTCATCTGGCTGCGGCGCGACCCGCTGGACTGCGCATGGTCGGCGTTCCGCACCTTCTTCGCCTCGGGCGTGGACTGGAGCTGGCAGCAAACCGCCATCGCCCAGCATTTCGCCATCGAAGACGCGCTGTTCGCATTCTGGTCCGAGCTGCTGCCCGACCGCATCCTCCCGGTGGAATACGCCGATCTGGTGCGCGATCCGCGCAGCCAGATCGAACGCATCCTGCAATTCTGCAACCTGCCGGTCGAGCCTGCGGTGTTCGAACCGCACCGCACCGAGCGCGTGGTCTCCACCGCCAGCGTGATGCAGGTGCGCGAGCCCATCGGTACCGACGCGCTGGGCAGCGCGCACCCCTACAGCGATTATCTGCGCCCGTTTTCGGACGCTTACGCAGCGGCCAGCGCGCGCTAGTCGACCATTATCGACAGCTGGCCGTCGCCTTCGTCGATCCTGACCGTGCTTCCGTCGGGCACCTCGCCCTGCAGCAGGCGCTCGGCCAGCGGATCCTGCACGTAGCGTTGCACCGTGCGTTTCAGCGGGCGCGCGCCGTAGACCGGATCGTAGCCGACCCGGCCGAGCCACCGCTTCGCGGCATCGGTCAGTTCCAGCTCGATCTTGCGGTCAGCCAGCAGCTTCTGCACGCGCGCGACCTGCAATTCGACGATCGGCGCCATGTCCGCCTGGCCAAGCCGGTGGAACAGGATGATCTCGTCCAGCCGGTTGAGGAATTCGGGGCGGAAGTGACCGCGGACCACATCCATCACCTGCGGCTCGACATCGCTGACCTGCTGGTCGTCGGTCATGTTGGAAAGGTACTGGCTGCCCAGGTTGGAGGTCAGGATGATCAGCGTGTTGGAGAAGTCCACCACCCTGCCCTGCCCGTCGGTCAGCCGGCCATCGTCGAGAACCTGCAGCAGCACGTTGAAGACATCGCTGTGCGCCTTTTCCACCTCGTCGAACAACACCACCTGATAGGGCCGACGCCGAACCGATTCGGTTAGCACGCCGCCCTCTTCGTAACCGACATAGCCCGGAGGCGCGCCGATCAGCCGCGCGACCGCGTGCTTCTCCATGAATTCGCTCATGTCGATGCGAACCATCGCGCTGTCGTCGTCGAACAGGAATTGCGCCAGCGCCTTGGTCAGCTCGGTCTTGCCGACGCCGGTCGGCCCCAGGAACAGGAAGCTGCCCAGCGGGCGGTTGGCATCCTGCAGCCCCGCGCGCGCGCGGCGGACCGCCTTGGACACGGCCTCCACCGCCTGCGTCTGGCCGATCACCCGCTTGCCAAGCATCTCTTCCATCTTGAGCAGCTTGTCGCGCTCGCCCTCCAGCATCCGGTCGACCGGAATCCCGGTCCAGCGGGCAACGACGCCGGCGATATCCTCTTCGGTCACTTCCTCGCGCAGCAAGGCGTTGGCGGTGTGGCCTTCGGCTTCCTTCAGCTTGTTCTCAAGCTCGGGGATGCGCCCGTATTGCAGTTCGCCCGCCTTGGCGAGGTCGCCCGCGCGCTGCGCCTGCTCCAGCTCCAGCCGCGCCTGGTCGAGCTCTTCCTTCAGGCGCGATTCGGCGTTGATCTTGTCGCGTTCGCCCTGCCAGCGTGCGGTCAGTTCGGACGATCGCTGTTCCAGATTGGCGAGGTCTTCCCGCAGGTTTTCCAACCGTTCCTTGCTGGCATCGTCGCTTTCCTTGGCGAGCGCCTGCTCCTCGATCTTGAGCTGGATGATCCGCCGGTCGAGGCCTTCGATCTCCTCTGGCTTGCTCTCCACCTCCATGCGGATGCGCGATGCCGCCTCGTCCATCAGGTCGATCGCCTTGTCGGGCATGAATCGGTTCTGGATGTAGCGATTGGAAAGCTGCGCAGCCGCCACGATAGCCGCGTCGGTGATTCGCACGCCGTGGTGCAGCTCGTACTTTTCCTTGATCCCGCGCAGGATGCTGATCGTATCCTCGACGCTGGGTTCCTCGATATAGACCGGTTGGAAACGCCGCTGCAGCGCCGGGTCCTTCTCGACATATTTCTGGTATTCGTCGAGCGTGGTGGCGCCGATGCAGTGCAGCTCGCCCCGCGACAGCGCGGGCTTGAGCAGGTTGGACGCATCCATGCTGCCTTCGGAGGCCCCTGCCCCGATCAGCGTGTGCATCTCGTCGATGAACAGGACGATCTGCCCGTCGGAGCCCTTTACTTCGTCGAGTACGGCCTTCAGCCGTTCCTCGAACTCGCCGCGATATTTCGCGCCCGCGATCAGCGATCCCATGTCGAGCGCCATCAGCGTGCGGTTCTTCAGGCTGTCGGGCACGTCGCCATTGGCGATCCGCAGCGCCAGGCCTTCGGCGATCGCGGTTTTACCGGTGCCGGGTTCGCCGATCAGCGCGGGGTTGTTCTTGGTCCGCCGGGCGAGGATCTGCACGGTGCGGCGGATTTCCTCGTCACGGCCGATGACCGGGTCCAGCTTGCCGTCGCGCGCCGCCTGCGTCAGGTCGCGGGCGTATTTCTGCATCGCGTCATAAGCCTGTTCGGCATTCGCACTGTCTGCCGTGCGCCCACCGCGCAGCTCCGTGATCGCGCGTTCGAGCGCCTTGGCATCGACGCCCGCATCGGCCAGCACGCCGCCTGCCTTGGTGTTCGACGCCAGCGCCAACGCCACCAGCATCCGCTCCACGGTAACAAAGCTGTCGCCCGACTTCTCGGCAATCTGCTGCGCCGAATCGAGCACGCGCACCGTATCGTTATCCAGCCCCGGGCTCTGCTGTGCGCCGCTGCCGCTGACGGCGGGAATGCGGGACAGTTCATCGTCGACGCGCTGTTCCGCGCGCACGGGATCGCCGCCCGCCCGCTTCACCAGCCCCGCAGCCATGCCCTCTGCATCGTCGAGCAGCACCTTGAGCAGGTGGAGCGGGGTGATGCGCTGGTGGTTGAGCCGGATCGCGGTGGTCTGCGCGGACTGGAGGAAGCCCTTTGCCCGGTCGGTGAAGTTTTCGAGGTTCATCTGCGGTCCCCAGTTTCCATCTGCCCTAAGAAATAGTGTTGCCACGCTGCCACGTAAGGGCTGGGGATGAATTTTTGCCTGCCCTATCGATCTTTGCGTATCGCGACGCGACGAACGACGGCGAAGCCCCGACGGCATTGACAAGCGCGCGCGAAGTCCGCACCTCCGCGCTCTGCGAATTGGAGCCGTGCGACGCTATGCATTGGGTCAGGCAGGTTCCCGCCTTCCTAAAACAACATAGAAAAATTCTCGGTTGGCTGTGGACGCTGCTGATCGTGGCGGTGATCGCGCGTCAGCTGTACAATCTCGGCCTGCGCGATGTGCTTGGCGAGCTGCCCGACGAACCGATGTTCTTCGTGCTCTATGTGCTGGGCTTCCTGTGCGGCCCGCTTTGCGAAAAATTCGTCTTCCGCGTGATCTGGCCCGGCACGCGCACGGTCGGCTGGTACTCGCTGCTGCGCAAGCGCGCGCTGAACTTCGTGGTTCTGGGCTATTCGGGCGATGTGTGGTTCGCAATGTGGGCGCGCGAGAGGCTGAGGCTGCGCGCGCGCAAGGCGTTCCACGGGGTCAAGGATTCCACCATCCTCGGCGGAATGGCCGGCGCGGCCTTTACCCTGAGTCTGGTGGTCAGCTTCGCGCTGGCCGGGGAAGACGCGATGATCGCGCGGATCATCGGGCGGACCGAGGGCCCGCTGATCGCGATGGCGCTGGCGGCGGTCATCGGGGTGGCGGCCGTGTTCATCTTCCGTCGGTCCGTCTTCAGGGTCGGTTTGGTTCAGGGCATAAAGGTGTTCGTCATCCACCTTCTCCGCTTCGTGCTGACCAACATCTTCCTGATCCTGCAATATGCTGTGGTCCTGCCGTCGATCCCCATGGATACCTGGTTGCTGTTCATTACCGTGCAGATGCTGATCCAGCAGCTGCCGCTGATCCCCAACCGCGATCTGCTGTTCCTGGTGGTCGCCATGGAGATCACCCGCGGCATGGGGGTGGACGAGCATTCGCTCAGCGCGCTGCTGGTGGCGACCACGCTGCTGCGCCAGCTTGGCAATACCGCACTGCTGATCGTGACGAGCATCCTCGCGCCACGCTTCGCGCCGGAGATTGCCGACAGACCGGAGTCGGATTGGGCGGAAAAGCTTGCTAACGAGAATGGAAACGCCGGGCAAAAAGCGGCGGACTGAGAGAACTGAAGGGTTGGGATCACATGAAGCGCATTCTGGGCATCGGCGGATTCGTCGTTCTTGCCGTTTTGCTTGTCGCGGCAGTCGGGCTGATGACGTGGGAGCCGTTCTTCGCCCGCGATGGCGTCGCCCCTGAAGGCAACCGCACCTACACCGCGGAAATCGTGCGCGACGAATTCGGCGTGCCGCATATCTACGGCGATACCGATGCCGACGTCGCCTACGGCGTCGCCATTGCGCACAGCGAAGACGATTTCTCCACCCTGCAGGATGTGATCGCGATGACGCGCGGTCGCTTCGGCGCGATTGCCGGGGAAGACGGCGCGGCGGTGGATTACATGTACCACCTGCTCGACGCGCGCGGCACCGCCGAACGCGAATGGGAGAACCTGCCGCAGGATACGCGCGCGCTGCTCGATGCCTATGCGGTCGGCATGAACGACTATGCCAGGGCCCACCCCGGCGAGGTGAAGCTGGGCAACATGTTCCCGGTCAACGGGATCGACGTGGCGACCGGCTTTGCCCTGCGCCAGCCGTTCTTCTTCGGGCTGGACCGCTATATCGGCCCGCTGGTCGCGGGTGAGACGCTGCCGCCCGAATACGGCCCGCGCATTCCGGCCAGCGACCTGAAGCCCGCCAATGGCAACGCCATCGACGATGGTCCGCGCATCATGGACGATGCCGCTGGCCAGCCGCAGGCGCGCGCCAGCACGCCGACGCCCGGTTCGCTGCGCGACGATTTCGTGCAGGCCGGCTCCAACGCGTTTGCCGTGGCGCCGGAAAAATCGGGCGGGCCGACGATCCTGGTCTCGAACGCGCACCAGCCGTGGCGCGGCCCGGTCGCGTGGTACGAGATGGTGGTGGAAAGCGGCGACGGCTGGCACTTCGCGGGCGCCAATTTCCCCGGCAGCCCCTTCCCCTTCCTCGGCCATAACGAAACCCTGGGGTGGACCAACACGGTCAACACGCCCGACATGTTCGATATCTATCGGCTGACGATGGACGAAAGCGGCACGCGCTATCTGTTCGATGGCGAATGGCGCGATCTTGAGGCAACCGACGTCACGCTGCCGGTGCGCTTCGGCCCGTTCACCCTGCCCGTCGGCCGCACCGTCTACCGTTCCATCCACGGTCCGGTGATCAAGAACGACAACGGCACCTTCGCCATCCGCTTTGCCTCGCTCGGCAGCATCGACCAGCTCGATGCCTATTACCGGCTAAACAAGGCGAAGGATCTGTCCGAATGGCGCGAGATCATGGCGCGCGGCCAGATCCCTTCGACCAATTTCATCTACGGCGATGCGCAAGGCAATATTGCGTATATCTACAACGCCGCGATCCCCGACCGGCCCAAGGGCTACGACTGGCGCGGCATCCTGCCGGGCGACACCAGCGATACCCTGTGGACCGGCAAGGTCGCCTACGACAGCCTGCCGCAATATTTCAATCCGGCGAGCGGCTGGGTGATGAACGCCAACAACACGCCCTTTCTCGCCGCCGGGCCGGGCAGCGACCTGTCGCAGGAAGACTTCGCGCCGGAAATGGGCGTCGAGCTGAAGATGACCAATCGCGGCCGCCGCGCGTGGCGGCTGATGAGCGAGGCCGACCGGCTCGACCGCGCAACGCTGGAATCGATCAAGTTCGATACCGACTACGAGCCTGTCGGCTACATCGCCCGCATGATGGACGATGTCCGTGCGATCGACGTAAACGAGCATCCCGAGCTGGCAGAGGCGCGCAAGCTGATGCTGGAATGGGATTACACGGCAGACAATATCGGCCGTGCGGACTCGATCGCGCTGCTGATGGTGCGCGATTTCATGGCGTCGAGCTATCAGAAGACGCCATGGCCCGACGCGGTTGAGGAACTGACCGACGCCAAGAACCACCTCGAGAAATATTTCGGCCGCCTGACCCCGCCGATGGGCGATCTGCTGCGGCTGCGGCAGGGCGATGTGGACCTGCCGCTTGACGGTGGGTCCGACACGCTGCGTGCCTCCACCTCGTGGGATGTGGACGATGACGGCCGCCTGTCGGTGCGCCACGGCGACAGCTTCGTGATGTGGATCGAATGGCTGAGCGGCCAGCCCGTCTCCTCGCGCTCGATCGAACCATACGGCGCCGCGACCACCCGGCCCGACAGCCCGCATTTCGCAGATCAATCAACGCTGTTCATCCAGCACCGCTTTAAACCGGTGCACTTCTGGCGCGATGATGTTCTGGCCTCTGCCGAATCACGCAAAACGGTATCCAGCAATCGCTGACTGTGCTTAATTATCCCGAATTTTCAATTTCTTGCCCCGATAGGAGAGCTCCGAATGTTCCGTAATTCCAGAACCAGCCTCACCGCGCTCGCGGTGGCCCTGGCCACTCCCGCCATCCTCGCCGTGCCTGCACAGGCGCAGGAGATGGTGGAGGATCCCGCGCAGCTGGAAGGCCTGGTCGAACAGGTTGCCATCCCCTACCAGCAGTTCGAGCTCGACAACGGCCTCACCGTGATCGTGCACGAAGACCGCAAGGCACCCATCGTCGGCGTGGCGGTGTGGTACAATGTCGGCTCGAAGGACGAGCCGGAGGGCGAAACCGGCTTTGCCCACCTGTTCGAACACCTGATGTTCAACGGATCGGAAAACGCGCCGGACGACTTCTTCCAGTACCTGCAGGAAATGGGCGCGACCGATTACAACGGTACGACCAATTTCGACCGCACCAACTATTTCGAAACCGTCCCCACCGGCGCGCTGGAACGCGCGTTGTGGCTGGAAAGCGACCGCATGGGTTACCTGCTGGGCGCGATCACCCAGGAGAAGCTCGATAACCAGCGCGGCGTGGTGCAGAATGAAAAGCGGCAGGGCGACAACCAGCCCGGCGGCCTGGTGTTCTACGAAATCATCGACACCCTCTATCCCGATGGGCACCCCTACGATCACAATGTGATCGGATCGATGGCCGATCTCGACGCGGCGTCGCTGGATACCGTGCAGAGGTGGTTCCGCGACAATTACGGGCCCAACAACGCGACCCTGGTGCTCGCCGGCGATATCTCCGCCGCCGAGGCGCGCCCGCTGGTCGAGAAATATTTCGGCCCCATCCCGCGCGGCCCGGTGAACGAGCCTGCGCAGGCCGACGTCCCCGTGCTGAAGGAAGACGTCCGCAAGGTGATGAAGGATCAGGTCGCCGCGACCGTGGTCGACCGGTACTACTCCGTGCCCGGCATCACCGACCGCGATCTGACCGCGCTCGATGTGGGCGCGCAGATCCTCGGCGGCCTCGCCTCCAGCCGCCTCGACAACATCCTTGTGCGTGACGAGCAGCTGGCAGTGGGCGTGAGCGCGGGCAATTACGCCTTCCAGCGCGTCGGCATCCTGAACATCGGGGCCACCGTGAAGCCCGGCGTCGATCCCGCAGTGGTCGAAACCCGCCTGAACGAAATCATCGACCAGTTCATCGCCGAAGGCCCGACCGGGGATGAGGTCCGCCGTGCGGCAACCTCCAACCTCGCCTCGACCATCCGCGGGCTGGAGCAGGTTGGCGGGTTCGGCGGCAAGGCCGTCACGCTCGCCCAGGGCGAGGTTCTGGCCGGCGATCCCGGCTTCTTCGAACGGCAGCTGGAAATCCTCGCCACGCTGACCCCTGCCGAAGTGCAGGCGGCGATGAAGAAGTGGATGACCCGCCCCTCCCTGACGATGATCCTGGAGCCGGGCGAGCGCGAAGGCACCTACGAAGAAGCGGCAAGCGTTGCCGCGACCGACGACGCGGCCGATGCCGAGCCCGCATCGAACGAAATCGTGGTCAGCAAGGTCCGCCCAAAGCCCGCAATCGCCGAAGTGAGCGAGCTCGAATTCCCCGACGTCACGGAAACGACGCTGTCGAACGGGATCAACGTCTATTACGCGCAGCGCGATGCGGTGCCCGCCACGCGGGTCGCCATCAGCTTCAACGCAGGCACGGCGGCCGATCCGCGCGACAAGCGTGGCCTCGAAACGCTGACCCTGGGCCTGATGGACGAAGGCACCACCTCGCTGACCTCGCGCGAACTGGCCGAGGCACAGGAACGGCTGGGCGCCAACATCAGCGTGGGCGGCGGTTCCGACCGGTCGACCTTCACGCTGTCGGCACTGAGCGCCAATCTCGACCCCTCGCTCGAACTGCTGTCCGACGTGGTGCGCAACCCGGCGTTCGATGCGAGCGAGCTTGAGCGTATCCGTACGCAGCAGCTGACCGGTATTCAGCAGAGCCTGCGGACCCCGGCATCGATCGCCTACCTCACCGTCAACCCGCTCGTTTACGGGGAAGACAACCCCTATGGCGGCCCCTCTTCGGGCACGATGGAATCGGTCAACGCGATCACGCGCGACGATCTGGTGGCCTTCCAGCAGACCTGGCTGCGGCCCGACAATGCGGACATCTTCGTGGTGTCCAACCTGGCGCTGGCGGAGGTTCTGCCGGGCCTGGAGGAAGCGTTCGGCAACTGGCAGGCCCCGGCCACGCCCAAGGGCCAGAAGGATTTCTCCGCCCGTGCCGCCGTGCCTGAATCCTCGCGCATCGTGCTGGTGAATCGCCCCAACTCGCCGCAGAGCTTCATCGTCGGCGGCCAGATCACGCCGCTTTCGGGCAGCGACGATACGATCAGCGATTTCATCAACGCCAATAATGCGCTGGGCGGCAACTTCCTCGCCCGGCTCAACATGAACCTGCGCGAGACCAAGGGCTGGAGCTACGGCGTGCGCGGCGCGCCGTCGATCGACGAGAATGCGGTCGCGTATTTCGTCCAGGCGCCGGTGCAGGCAGACCGCACGGGCGATGCGCTGGCCGAGATGATCCGCGAAGTGGACGATTTCGTCACCACCCGCGGCGTGACCGAGGAAGAGCTGGGCCGCATCGTGACCAACGAAATCAGCTCTCTGCCGGGCCGGTTCGAAACCTCGGGCTCGGTGCTCAGCGCGATGCAGAACAACGTGCTCTACGGGCGCGAAATGGATTACTACGAAACCCTGGCCGACAAGTACCGTGGCCAGACCGTGCAAAGTCTCGACAAGGCGGCGCGCGATGCGATCAACGCCGACCGCTTCGTATGGGTCATCGTGGGCGATGCCGAACAGGTCCGCCCGCAATTGGACCAGCTCGGCCTGCCGGTGGAAACCATCGAGGCCGAGTAACCGTTGCCCGGTAACGCTTATTGACACCAGTGTAGGTGCGAGCGAAGGCTCGCCCTACCATTACACACGAGAGGAGACAGATTATGTCCGTTGCAGGAACCTACGATACCGTCGTGAAGAGCCCGATGGGCGACCAGAAGGGCACCTTCACCGTCGTTCCCGGTGACGACGGCAACACCTTCACCGGTTCGATGGCCGGCGGCATGGGCTCGATGGACGTCAAGGACGGCACCGTCGACGGCAACACGCTACGCTGGAAGATGGACATGACCGTCCCGATGCCGATGGAGCTCAACTGCGAAGCGACCGTCGAGGGCGACCAGCTGACCGGCAAGGTCAACGCCGGCGCGTTCGGCGACATGCCGCTGACCGGCGAACGCCAGGGCTGATCCCTCGCATTCCGAAGATCGAAAGGCCGTCGGGGCGACCCGGCGGCCTTTTTCGTTTTTCCAATTGGCGCAGGCTCGCAATCGTGCAGAACATCATCGCCGGAATCGGAATGGCTGAAGGAATGCTGGCGTGAACCGTACGACTATTGGTGTGATTGTCGTCATCATGGTGCTGGTGGCGGCGCTCGCCTTCCTGCTGGGGCAGCGCAGCTCGCAATCCGATGCGCCCGAGGCAGCGGTGGATATGTCGACCATCTCGTCCGAAGACGTGGTGGACGCGGATGGGTCCGGCGCGGAAGACACCGCCGCCGCCCAGCAGACCGGGGTGCTGCCAGTCAGGATCGGACGCGATGGCCCGAACGAGAGCGCCTGCGAGCGGGTCGGCAGGGTGGCGAACCTGCCGGGAGGGGAGGACGACGTCCTGGCGGTGCGCGAAGCCCCGACCACCGACGCAAGGCAGATCGACACGCTGGGCGACGATGCCCCCCTCTACGTGTGCGACCGGCAGGGCCAGTGGTACGGGATCGTCTATCTTCCCGACGGGACTCTGGGCGAACCGGGCCAGTGCGGGCTGGAAAACCCGGTCGGCTCGCCACGGGCCTATGCAGGCGCGTGCCTGACCGGCTGGGTGTCGAGCCGATATGTCGATGCCAGCGGCGCGCAGGATTCGGCCGTGCCCTATGTCGACGATCAAACCGACGCCGGTCGGAGCCGCACGGTCGAAGTCAGCGCCAGCGGCCCTTCGCAGGCACTGGCCGTGACACGGATGGTGGCAAGGGCGGAAAGCGAATTCGACAAGCCGGTGGCCCAGCGGCCCGATGGCAATCGGGTCAACTGCCGGGAGACGGGCACTGGCGACGAAGCGTGGACCTGCACCGCCACCTATACGCTCGCCAACTAGACGCTCAGACCTTCCCCCGCAGCGCCTGATAGGCCGCCGCCGCCACCGTGTTGGCAAGGTTGAGCGAACGGACCTTGTCGCTCTTCATCGGCAGGCTGACGAGCTGGTGCGCGTGCGCGCCGACGATGTCTGGTGATAGACCCTTCGTCTCGCGCCCGAACACGAGGTAGGCATCCGCCGGATAGTCGGGTTCGTAGAAACTTCGCGCGGCATATTCCTCGAACAGGAACAGCTGATCGTCACGCGGGGCGCGCTCTTCCAGAAACACCTCCCAGCTCGCAAACTCCGCCAGCCGGATGTGCTGCCAGTAATCCAGCCCGGCGCGCTTCAGGCGCGTATCGGTGATGGTGAAGCCCAGCGGATGAATCAGCACCAACTCCATATCCAGCGCCACACAGGTGCGCCCCACCGCGCCGGTATTGCCGGGGATTTCAGGGTGGACGAGGACGATGGAGAGCCGTGGGTCTGTCATCGCCCTCGTCTATCCGCACCCGGCCCGTCAGGCCAGCGGGAGGTACAGGTCCGTAACCATTTGGTTCTCAGGGATGCCGGTGCCGACATTGCTCCGCTCGCAGAGCAGGGGAGCGTCACTCTCAGACAGAGAAATCAAAAATTCGATACTTCTCACCGCCAAACCGCAAGACAAATCCATATTGCCCCGGCTTCAGTGGAGAATTTGGCTCCACTCGAAAAATACCATCACCTATCTCGTCAATCGTAAACGGAATCGTATCATCCGGATCGATCCCGAGATTGGTACTGAACATATTCGATTTGCCGACGGTGAGCTCTCTCCGACCCTTTTTGTCCTTGAATCGCACCAAACTGAATTCACTAGGCGATTGAGCAGCAATGGAATCGGAAACTCCAAAGTCGCTTACCCGTGCATCCGACGTCTCGAAGTAAAAGTAAAATACGGGCGAACTTTGGTTCGCCTGTGTGTTTGCATTCTGCCCGGATAGTCCAAGCTTCGCCTTGAACGGAAACAGGATACTACCGTTGCCGGTTACTTTTCCGCTGGAAGCGACGGTAGGCCTTATCTGATTGATATCATGCGAGTCCTCGTCGCCCATTTCAATGTACACACCGGGCGATCGCTTTTGCATTGGGTCGGATGCAGTGCCTGAGGCTCCCTGCGCTTTTGCTGCCCCTACGCAGCGATCGACCATCGCCGCAATCACACGATTACTGACCTCCGCCGCATTCAACGCGATTATGGCATCGGTCGATACATCGTAAGAGCAGGGTAGTCCTTCAATCTTGGATAGAATGACGTCTTCGCTCAAACCGGCTCGGGTGAGTTCCACAATCGATTGATTGTTGAAGTCTTGTGCTGCCGCTGGCGTTGCCAGAGCAATTGCGGCTGCCATAAAGAAAAGTGCTCTCGTCATGTCCCCCCCTTTGCCCCCCAAGGGCACTTATGAGCGCATCAAATCCACGCTTCTGCCTATCTTATACTAACTAAGTTCAATCACCCCAGCTTGTCCTTCAAGATCTGGTTCACCACCGCCGGGTTGGCCTTGCCCTGCATCGCCTTCATCGTCTGGCCCACGAAGAAGCCGAACAGCTTGTCCTTGCCGCCCTTGTACTGCTCAACCTTGTCTTCGTTGGCGGCGATGATCGCGTCGATTGCTTCCTCGATCGCGCCGGTGTCGCTGACCTGCTTCAGGCCTTCGGCATCGGCGATTTCTTCGGGGTTGCGGCCGGTCTTGAGGACGATTTCGTAGATTTCCTTGGCCTGTCCGCCCGAAATCTCGCCCGTGTCCTGCATCGCGAGGATGCTCGCCTGCGCCTCTGCCGTGGCGTTCGCCGGGTCGGCTTCCTCGCCGAGCGACTTCATCACGCCCGGCGCGACCGAAAGCGCCCAGTTGGCGACCTGCGTGGCGACGGCCTTCTCGGGCTTGCCGATCTTCGCTGCGGTCGCGGAGAGCAGGGTCTCGAAGCGCCCGAAAGTCTCAACCTCGGCGGTCAGCTCGCGCGCATTGTAGGGCGTCAGGCCCAGCTCGCCTTCGTAGCGCGCGCGCTTGGCGTCGGGCAGTTCGGGCAGGCTCTCCCGGCATTCGCTGAGGAAGGCATCGTCGAGTTCGAGTGGCAGCAGATCGGGATCGGGGAAGTAGCGGTAATCGTGCGCGTCTTCCTTGCTGCGCATCGTGCGCGTGGTGCCGGTGGCGACATCGAACAGGCGCGTTTCTTGGTCGACCGTGCCGCCGCTTTCCAGCACATCGACCTGGCGGTTCGCCTCGTATTCGATGACCTGCATGACGAAGCGCACCGAGTTGACGTTCTTCGTCTCGGTCCGCGTGCCCAGCTCGCTGTCGCCCACCTTGCGCACCGAGACGTTGACGTCCGCGCGCATCGAGCCTTCTTCCATATTGCCGTCGCACGATCCGACATAGCGCAGGATCGACCTGAGCTTGCGCACGTAAGCGCCTGCTTCGGCAGGAGATGTCATGTCCGGCTTGCTGACGATTTCCATCAGCGCGATGCCGGTGCGGTTGAGATCGACGTAGGACATCGTCGGGTGCTGATCGTGCATCAGCTTGCCCGCGTCCTGCTCCACATGAATGCGCTCGATCCCGATGATCTTGTCCTGCGCGATGCCCGCCTTCTCGTCCGCCTCGATCAGCAGCTGCCCCTCGCCCACGATGGGGTGGTAGAGCTGGCTGATCTGGTAGCCCTGCGGCAGATCGGCGTAGAAGTAGTTCTTGCGGTCGAACCGGCTCCACGCGTTGATCTGTGCCTCGATCGCCATGCCGGTGCGCACCGCCTGGCGGATGCACTCGCGGTTGGGCACGGGCAGCATGCCCGGCATCGCGGCGTCGATCAGCGAGACCTGCGTGTTGGGCTCGGCCCCGAACTCGGTCGAAGCGCCGCTGAACAGCTTGGCGTTGGAGGTGACCTGCGCGTGGACTTCGAGGCCGATCACGACCTCCCATTCGCCGGTGGCGCCCTGGATACGATATGTGCTCATGCGTGTTCCCTTAGCCTTGCTCAGAAGGTCGGCGCAATCGCTTCTGCACGGCGCGTGGCACGACTATCGACCACGCGGCGCGACCATTCGCGCGCCGGGCGCTCGATCCAGCGAAACGTGCACCACGAAACGGCGATGACCAGCGTAAGAAGGCCAAACGCGACGATGTCTGCGATCGGGCCGTCGGGGACGGTACCGCGCGTTCCGGGGACGAAGCCCTGCGTGGGATCGAACAGGCCAAGATTGCTCGCCAACATCGCGACCATGAAGAACACGGCGGCATGCGTCATATAGATCGAATAGGACAATTCGCCGATCAGCACGGGAAAGCGGCGGCGCAACAGGTCCGACACCCAGCCCCGCTCACGCGCAAGAACCAGCACCAAAGCGGCGAAAAGGAAGGGGATCGCCAGCTGCCCCAAAGTTATGGGTGCGACAGTGATCGCGATGAACCCGGCGGCGATGATAACGATTTCCAGCACGCTGGCCAAAGCGCGTGGCAGGGCGAGCTTTCCGGGGAAACGCCGGTGCACCTCCCATGCCAGCACCCCTTGCGCGAAAGCGAACAGGCAGCGCAGGAGATCGTAGAGGTTGATGCCGTAAGGCACAAACCTGATGCCAAGGTAATACAGCAGCGAAAGTGCACCCGCCGCTGCCACGGTGGCCGCAAAGAACAGCGGTGCGCGGTTGCGCAGCACGGCAAAGGCGATGGCCGCGATCAGGTATGCCCAGATTTCGGTCTCGATGCTTCAGCTTGGCCCGTTCCATCCGCTTGGCTGCGGCGCAAAGACCTCTACCAGCAGTAGGGCGCGCAGCAACTGCGCCGGTTCGAACGCGCCCGTCGTCCATACCGCCGCATCCTGCGGGAACACCCCGGCCGCGCGCAGGCCCACAAGGCCAAGAAACACCATCAGCATCGCGAAATGCAGCGAGTAGAGCCGGGCCAGACGCAGGAACATGAAGGTGCGGACGGAAAAGCCCTGCGCGATCCGGCCCCCGTAGCTGGCCGCGATCACGAACGCGCTGAGTACGAAGAAGATATCGACGAACAGGTAGCGGCGCGAAATGAAGACAGAGCCGGTGATCCAGCCGGCCCCGAACACATGGAGCAGCACGACGATGCAGGCCGCGACGCCGCGCATACTGTCGAGCGCGGCGAAACGCTGGCGGGGCGCATTTTCAGGTGATGGTGATGCGGCCTGCAATGAAATTCGTTCGTTCCCCCGAACAACGGACGATATCGCACAAGGACCGATCAATATAGTTCGAGCAACTCCACGGCCACGGCACCGCCCTTCAGCCGAACGGCCTGATCGATCCCGTCGCCGGCGTTGCCCGCGCCGTCTCTCATCCAGCCGATGATGGCGAGGACGATGAACACCGCCACCGCGAGGATCACCAGAAACGTCAGAAAGTTCAGACAGCCTCTCATTGTACCATCCCCCTGATGCCGACCGCCCCGAAAAGGGCCGCCCCCGCCTGCAAGCTTAAGCCTGAATGCTCCAGAAATTCCAGACCACCAGCGGGCCACCGGCTGACGCGCGATCACGCCTACCATTCGCCCTTGGCACACTGAAGCACTATGCGCCCAGGCGTGGTCCCTTAGCCTCGCTCAGAAGGTCGGCGCAATCGCTTCAGCGCGCGCAGTGTCGCGTATGCCGACCACGCGATAGGTCCAGTCGCGCGCCGGCTTCTCGATCCAGCGATGCAGCGACCAGGCGAAGGCAATCGCCAGCGTGGCCAGCGACAGGGTGACAATGTCGCCGGGCAAGTCGGGAGCGCCGCCCGGAAGAAACGCGTTCCCCGCGCTCATGACAAGATAGTAGCCAAGGATCACCAGCATATGGCCGATATAGATGGCGTAGGAGAGCTCGCCGATCATCACGAATGCGCGACGCCGTAACAGTGCCGACACCGCGCCGCGCTCGAGCGAGAAAAGCCAGATCGCGGCACCGAAAAATACCGGCAGGGTAGTCGACATCAGCGAGTCCCCGAATGCCACCATCAAACCACCCGTCGCGACCAGGGCAAGGACCTCGGCAATCGTGAACAAGCCCCGCCGTGTCCCGGGCGAAGGTGCGGTCCGACGGCCGCCTATCCGCCAGACGATCATGCCCACCGCAAAGCCGAACAGCCCCCTCGCCACAGCGATCCCCGGCAGAAAATCGAACGGCATTGGGCCGTAAATCCACAAAGGCACGAACGAAACGATTCCCGCGAGCAGGGCCAGCAGGAATACCCACCGCTTGAATGCGGCGATCCCCAGCGCCGCCAAGCCGTAGATCCAGAATTCCGCCGCGATGGACCAACTGGGGTCGTTCCAGTTCGAGACCGGCGGATCGTTGAATATCTGGACGAAGAACAAGGTGCGGACGAGATCGAGCCAGCTTTTTCCGGTCGATCCCGTGGGCGACGCTCCGCCCAAAGCGAAGAGCACGAACACCGGGACGAAAAGGATCAAGACAACGGCATGCGCCGGAAACAGCCTCCCCAAGCGGAGCGCCATGAAATGTGCGAGCGGATACCCCTCGGCCAGCTTGCGAAAATAGGCGCTGGCAATCACGAAGCCGCTCAGCACGAAGAAAAACTCTACGAAAAGCCACGATTCCCGAACCAACGGGCTCGTCGCGACAAATCCTTCGCGCGGCATGTGATGCATCATCACCATGATCGCCGCTATCCCCCGCCAGCTATCGAGGGCGACGAACCGCTGCCTGTGCGGATTCAGCGATGATGCTGGTGCGCCCTGCGACGCCATTCATTCGCTCCCCGGCGTCTCGAGTCATGGCGATGGGACGGACGAGCACTGCACATCAAACGCCATGGCCACGGGGCCGTCTTTCGCCCGTGGCGCCCTGAATGCGACAGTCACTCATCGTCCGAAGGGGTGTATTTCATGTCCTGATAGCGCGCCTCGCCATGCTTCACGCGGCGCGCGATGATCGCAGGGATCGCCATCACCGCCGTCACTGCCAGCGCGGCGACCAGCGTGAAGATGGCTTCGTCGCTCACCACCACTTGTCCGGCGTCGCGTC
This sequence comes from Erythrobacter sp., assembly GCA_009993635.1. GTDB lineage: Bacteria > Pseudomonadota > Alphaproteobacteria > Sphingomonadales > Sphingomonadaceae > Alteriqipengyuania. The sequence continues at coordinate 214,201 of JAACTC010000006.1, forward strand.
GAACCCGCTGCGCTGTTCGATCGCGAGCCCGGCGTTGAGCACGCCCTGCTCGTCGAACGGTTTGCTGACGATCTGGAGGCCCAGCGGCAGGCCGTCGCCGTTGAGCATGGCGGGCACGCTCATCGCGGGCAGCCCGGCCAGCGAGGCAGGCACGGCGAACACGTCGTTGAGGTACATCGCCAGCGGATCGCCGTCGAAGCCTCCCAGCGGGAAGGCCGCGTTGGGGGTGGTCGGCGCGAGGATCAGGTCGCACTCGTTCCACGCCTTTTCGAAGTCCTGCGCCACCAGCGTGCGGATCTTCTGCGCCTGCGTGTAATAGGCGTCGTAGAAGCCCGCGCTGAGCACATAGGTGCCGATCAGGATGCGCCGCTTCACTTCGTCACCGAAGCCCGCCGCGCGGGTTGCGGCGTACATGTCCTGCAAACCAGCCCCCTCGGGCAGATCGCGCAGGCCGTAGCGCACGCCATCATAGCGCGCGAGGTTGGACGACGCCTCTGCCGGGGCGATGATGTAGTACGCGGGCAGCGCGTATTTGGTGTGCGGCAGGCTGATATCGACGATCTCCGCCCCCGCATCGCGCAGCCATTCCTTGCCCCGCTCCCAACTCTCGAGGATCGCCTGGTCAGTCCCGTCCATGCGATATTCGTGCGGAATGCCGACCTTCTTGCCCTTGAGGTCCGCGTTCAGCCCCGCTTCCCACTGCGGCACGGGCATGTCGAGCGACGTCGAATCCTTCGGATCGAACCCGGCCATCGCCTCCAGCATGATCGCGCAATCGGTGACGTCGCGCGCCATCGGCCCCGCCTGGTCAAGGCTGGACGCAAACGCGACCACGCCCCAGCGGCTGCACCGCCCGTAGGTCGGCTTGATGCCTGTGATGCCGGTGACGGCGGCAGGCTGGCGGATAGAGCCGCCGGTGTCGGTGCCGGTCGCTGCCGGAGCGAGCCGTGCGGCAACCGCCGTAGACGAACCGCCCGAAGACCCGCCGGGGATCAGCGCGGCATTGCTGCCCGGCTTGCGCCACGGCGAAATGACGTTGCCGAAATAGCTCGTCTCGTTCGACGAACCCATCGCGAACTGATCGAGGTTGAGCTTGCCCAGCATCCCCGCGCCCGCGCGCCACAGGTTCGCGGACACGGTGCTTTCATACTGCGGCACGAAACCTTCGAGGATGTGGCTGGCAGCCGTGGTCTGCACGCCATCGGTGCAGAACAGGTCCTTCATGCCGATCGGCACGCCGCCCATTGTGCCCAGCTCTTCGCCCTTGGCGCGCTTCGCATCCACCGCGTCGGCGGCTTCGAGCGCCTTTTCGGGCGTGGCGACGATGAAGGCGTTCAGATCCTTCGCGGCGGCGACATTGGCGTTGAAGGCCTCGGCCACTTCGCGCGCGGTGAAATCGCCCGCGGCGACACCATCGCGGATCGCCTTGACGCCAAGATTGGTAAGATCGGTCAAATCAAACTCCGTTCGTGCTGAGCCTGTCGAAGCACTGCTTCTTCTTCTGACACAGCGCAAAAAGTGAAGTGCAGCCCTTCGACAAGCTCAGGGCGAACGGGATTGGGAAATGAGCGTCGCAGGTCACTCGATCACCTTGGGCACACCGAAAAAGCCGTGCTCTGCTGCAGGCGCATTGGCGAGCACGTCTTCTCGCCGGCCGCCTGCGGTCAGCGGATCGGCATCGACCACATCGTCGCGCAGGCGCATGGCCTGCGGGATCACGGCGGTCATCGGCTCGACTGAGGAGGTATCGACCTCGCCCAGCTGCTCGACCCAGCCCAGGATATTGTTGAGTTCGGGGACCATCCGATCAAGCTCCGCCTCATCCATACGGATGCGCGCGAGGCTTGCGATCTTGGCCACTTCTTCGCGGGTGATTGACATGGCGAATGCGTTAGCCGCGCCGCAGCGCACCATCAAGCGGGCAGATTACTTGAAGGGTTGGCTAGCGGGCTTGCCGTCCACGAAGATCTGCTGCCCCTCGAAAGGCCGAAGTTCGATATCCCCGTCATATTCGACAGGACCATCAAGCCCCTCGTACTCGTGGATCAGCTTCCCATCGTACACCCGTCGGGTTTCAGCCTTGTCACTTCCAGCTGCGACCCACAGCAGGTGGGGGTTGTCGCCATACTCGGCCTTGGTCATCAGCGCGATCAACACACCTTCGGGCGAAGCTCGAAGCGTTTCTACCCTGCATCCTTCGCGGCACAGAATAATCTCATCGCGCAAGAACGCGCGGACGGCCCGAGCGGTCTCATCATTGAGACCGGAGAGATCGGCTTTCTGCGAGATTTCTTCGCGCTCCGGTAGGTTCGTTGAACCGTACGGCTTCGATTCCAGCTGCAACGTATTTTGTGCAAGCTCTGCGACACGGGTCCGCTCGCTTTTCGCCAACCGCTCCAGCGCCTGGCGCCCCGGCTCGCCGAAGTCCCACCGCAGTGCCGAGAAATCGAATTCCTCCAACGAAATCGCGCCCGATTCCAGCCGCGCAAGCTGGTCGCTGGTCGATATCGCCCCGACGTTGAGGATCGGCAGCGCGAGGAACAGCGCGAACAGCGCGGTCGCCAGCCCCAGCCGCAGGTTCGATGCGCGCAGCCGGTCGCGCCAGCTTCCAAGCACGCCCACCAGCGCATCGACGAAATAGGCGAGCCCGAAGGCCACCGCGACGATGATCGAACACAGCGCCCACAACCGCTCGGGCGAGAGGCCATGCTGGTCGATCCGCACCCCGGTGCTGATCGCAGCGAACACCGTCAGCGGCAGGATGCCCAGCATCAGCGCGTAACCCGACCACTTGAGCACCGCCCCGCCAATCATATCCGCGTCTCGGTCGCGCAGCACCGCGTTGGCGAGCATGTAGGCACCGATGGCGATGGAGAGCAGCACCGTGGTCGCGGAATCGGTCGCGTTCCACAGCACGCTCGGCCCCGAAACCACGACCGCGCCCAGGAATACCGCAATCGCGATGGCGAGCGGCAGGGCGAGGATCGAAAGCACCAGCAGCACGACCGATTGCAGCGTGCCGATGATCTTCAGCTGGTTACGCAGCGTCCCCAACCCCGCGCCCAGCGTAAGGCCGCCATAGACCCACCCGAACCAGTCGGCCTGCACCAGATCGCGCAAGGGTATGCCGACCAGATCGAACAGCGAGGCAAGCAGCCAGATCAGCGCCCACGCGATGAGGAAAAAGGCAAAGGCTCCCGCGCCGGTGATCGCGTCGGTCCAGACGAAATAGTGGATGTCCCGGTAATCCGTCCGCATCCGGCGCTGCAGGAAATCGGCCTGGAACAGCGGCACCGCCAGCAGGCAGGCGAACACCCCTGCCGCGACCGCATAGCCGCTGTCCGCAATATCATTGCCAGCGCCAACCGCGCGCCAGGTAAGCCCGCCGACGACCAGCCCGGTGACGAGGGAGAAGATCGCCGCGGCAAGCAGCCGCCCGCGCTCTGCGGTGAAGACGAAGCCACCCGCGGCAAATGCGATGAAAGCGGCCCCGGCAATGCGCGGGCCGCTTTCATGGGCATCGTCGGTCAGGAGGAAAATCGCCAGCCCGGCAAGGGCAAGCAAAGCGGCGAACAGCCAGGGTCGCAATGGCCAGTCCGTTTCTGCGCGTCCCCGTGCCGTGTCGGCACCGTCGACCCAGTCGGCTTCGGCCTGCTGTTCGCCCATTGCGCCCTCCCCGACGGCATATTGCCTATTGCGGCGGCGGCATCGGCGCTTCGCCCTGCGGCGGCGCGAGCGTTCCGTTCTGCTGCATCAGCTGGGTGATCATCTGTACCCGCCGCTGGAATTCGGCCTGGCTCATAAAGTCGATCAGTTCGATCTCGAACGTCAGATCGCTGTTGGCGGGGATGATGACCTCACCCGTCTGCGGGTTGGTCTGCGCTTCGGCCCCGTAGGCCTGATCCGCCGGAATGCGCAGTTCGTAGGTTCCGCCGGGCTTCATCTTGGTCACACCCTCGGTGAAGCTGGGCATCATGTTGCTCAGCGGCATCGGGTTGCCTTGCGGGAACATGCCCTGTGCTTCGGGCGGCAGCGGCAGGGGCTGCGACTGGTCGAACACGGTTCCATCGTCCAGCTTGCCGACGTAATTCATGAAAGCCACGTCGTCTGCGCTGGGGCTCGCCCCGTCGCCTTCTTCGAGCACGGTCAGGCCATAGCCCTGCGGCGCGAGCGCCCAGGCCAGCAGCACGGCGAGGCCGATGGCGACGATCACGCCGATCCACAGCTTGGTAAGCGAGCCCTTCGCAATCGGGCGGAGGGGAACGCGCGTGATTTCGGTCATTGAATGGTCCTGCCTGGGGCTCTGTGGCGAAATTTCATGGCGTGCTGAAACGCCAAACGGCTCGCGACCATCTGGCGCAAGCCGTTCGTCAGTTCAAGACTGAGGTTGAGCGGGGCGTAGCGAAATAGCCAGCCCCGGCCCGCGTTCTAGCGACCGTCGCGCTCGGCGCGCTTGCGTTCCATCTTGCGCGCACGGCGAACGGCGGCAGCCTTTTCACGGGCGCGCTTTTCGCTGGGCTTTTCGTAGTGGCGACGCAGCTTCATCTCGCGATAGACGCCTTCACGCTGCAGCTTCTTCTTGAGAGCCCGCAACGCCTGGTCGACATTATTATCGCGCACGATGATTTGCATACTGGTCAAACGCCTTTCAGTTCATAGCATTCCGATTCGCGGAAAATTGAGCGCGAAATCCTCGGAAATATAACGTGGAAGAGGCCGGCAACGCCGAAGCGGCCAGCTCCGTAGCGCGCTTTATAGGCAAACCGCACCCGGCACGCAAGAAAAACCCGCCCATATTGCGATGATGGGCGTGGATGGCCGCTTGGCGCGGCGCGTTCGCCAAGATAGAGTCCTTTGCGAAAATGACCAGCCTTTCCCCCATCGCAGCATCTCTGGGCGTCGCAATCGGCGGCGGTGCAGGCGCGCTGATGCGTTACCAGCTGGGGCGCGGCATCACCGCGTGGCTCGGAATTCCGCCGATGGGGGGCTTTCCGTGGCCCACGCTGGCTGCCAATACCATCGGCGGGCTTGCAATGGGTTTGCTGGTAGGTTGCCTCGCCCGCGGGCTCGGCGGCCATTTCGAAGAACATCTGCGGCTCGTCCTGGGCGTCGGCCTGCTGGGCGGCTTCACCACCTTTTCCTCCTTCAGCCTCGAAACGTGGCTGCTGATGGAGGACGGACGGATGGGAATTGCGCTGGTATACGTGCTGCTTTCGGTCGTCGCGTCGATTGTCGCGCTGGTCTGCGGCCTCACCCTGACAAGAGTATTCTGAGCCATGCCGGAAGGCGATAAACGCCCCGAAAAGGGAGAAGTGCGGCAATACATCGTCGCGCAGGACGATGATGGCGTGCGGCTGGACCGATGGTTCAAGCGCAACCTGCCCGAAGTCGGCTTCGCCACCGTGGCGCGCTGGGCGCGCACCGGGCAGATCCGGGTCGACGGCGCGCGTACCAAGCCCGACGACCGGCTGGTCGAAGGCCAGACGCTGCGCATCCCGCCGGGCAACCCGGCGCGCACCAAGGCCCCGGCCAGGCGGCGCGAACTCTCGGACGACGAGAGGGCGCAGGCGCGATCGATGGTGATCACGGAAACGCCTGCCGCCATCGTGCTCAACAAACCGCCCGGCCTCGCCACGCAGGGCGGCAGCAAGACCTATAGCCATGTCGACGGGCTGCTGGATGCATTCGTGGAAGGCGACGGCCCCCGCCCCCGCCTCGTCCATCGGCTGGACAAGGATACCAGCGGCGTCCTGCTGATCGCGCGTACGCCGGGCAGCGCGGCGGCGTTCAGCAAGCGATTCTCCGGTCGCAGCGCCAAGAAGGTGTACTGGGCGCTGGTCGTCGGCGTACCCGAACAGCAGGTCGGCGAGATCGATGCGCCGCTGGCCAAGCAGCCCGGCACCGGTGGCGAGAAGATGCATGTCGACATGGAAAACGGGCAGCCCGCCAAGACCCGCTATCGCGTGGTCGAGCGCGCGGGCAACAGCGCCGCCTGGCTCGAGCTGGAGCCGCTGACCGGGCGCACGCACCAGCTGCGCGTGCATTGCGCGGCGATGGGTCACCCGATCGTGGGCGACGGAAAATATGGCGGGCAGGATGCCTTCCTGACCGGCAGCGTCAGCCGCAAGATGCACCTGCATGCGCGGCGCCTGATCATCAGCCAGCCGGGAGGCGGCCAGCTGGACGTCACCGCCGAGCTGCCCGAGCATTTCGCAGCGACGATGGAGCAGATGGGCTTCGACCTGTCGCTGAGCGATGCCGAACCGCTGCGCGAAGAGACGCCGCCCAAGACCAGGGCTGAGAAGAAGCAGGACGCGAAACAGCACGCGAAGCAATACCGCAAGGCGCGCCGGGGCGAACGGCGTTCGCGCACGGTCTCCAAGCCCGCGGCCAAGAGCAAGGCCCGCGCCAAGGGCAAGCCGAAAGGCAAAGGTGGGGGCAAACGCTGATGCACCCCAACCCGCTGTTTCGATCCGACGATCGCCAGCTGTTCGAAACGCTGATCGACCAGATCGGCTTCGGAATGGTGTTCCTGACCACGCCCGATGGCCCGCGCGTGGCGCATACGCCTCTGCTGTCGACGGGTGACGGCGCGGTGCAGTTCCACCTGTCGCGCGGCAATGCGCTGACACGGCATCTGGATGGGGCGACCGCGCTGGTGACGGTCAATGGGCCCGACGCCTATGTCTCCCCGCGCTGGTACGAGAACCGCGATACGGTGCCGACCTGGGATTACGTCGCGCTGGAGATGGAAGGCCGCGTGCGCCGGATGGCGGACGAGGGGCTGGAGGCCTTCCTCCACGCCGTGATCGCCAAGCACGAAAGCCGCCTGGAAGGCGAGCCATGGCGCGCCGGGGAATCGAGCGAGGCGACCTGGAGCAAGCAGTTCCGTGGAATCGTCGGCTTCGAGATGGAGGTGCAGGCGCGGCGCCCCACGCTCAAGCTGTCGCAGAAGAAGAGCGCGAGCGAGCGCGAGACGATTGCCGCAGGGCTGGAAGCGCAGGGCAACAGCGCCATCGCCACGCTGATGCGGGGCCTCGCCTGATGCGCTGCGCGGTGTTCGATTGCGACGGAACGCTGGTCGACGGGCAGGCCGCAGTGTGCGATTCGATGGCGGCCGCCTTTGCCCAAGCCGGCCTTCCCGAACCAGACCGAAACGCCGTACGCCGGATCGTAGGCCTCAGCCTGCCGCAGGCGGTGATGCATCTCGCCCCCGAGACGGAGAAGGACGCAAGGGCGCTGGTGGTAGAGGCATACAAGGCGCATTTCCGCGCCACGCGGGAAAGCGGCGCGCTGAGCGAGGCCCTGTACCCCGGCATAGGCGAGCTGCTTCATGCGTTGCGCGACGCCGGGTGGAGCCTTGCGGTGGCCACCGGCAAGTCGGATCGGGGCCTGCGGGCAACGCTGGCGCAGAACGGATTTACCGATCTGTTCGACAGCCTGCAGACCGCCGATCGGCACCCCTCCAAACCGCATCCCGCCATGCTGGAAGAAGCACTGGTCGATTGCGGAGCCGCGCCCGCCGATGCGGTGATGATCGGCGACACCAGCTTCGATATGGAAATGGCGACGGCGGCAGGCGTCACGCCGATCGGCGTCGCCTGGGGCTATCACGAACCCGAAGAACTGCTGCGCGCGGGCGCGCAAAGCGTGGCCGAGACCACAACCCAGCTGCTGGAGACCCTGCTTGAGCGATGATCCCCATGCCGAGGCGCAGGAAGCGGTTGCCGCGCGGCGATACTGGACGCTGCAGTTCGTCCGTCTGGCGGGCATCTTCCTCACCTTCATCGGCGCGATGATGGTCGTCGACCGGATCGACGGCGGCGCGCTGGGTCCGGTGCTGTTCGTCGCCGGGCCGCTCCTGTTCTTCGCCGTGCCCGTGCTGCTCGCCAGGAAATGGAAAAGCGGCCGCTAGGCAGGAGGTTCGACGGTGAAGCGATTCTGGAAACAGGCAAGCCTCGCGCAGGTGGAGGATGGCTGGCAGGTCATGCTCGACGGGCGTGCGGTAAAAACCCGGCAGGGTCATCCGCAGGTCGTGCCCACGCAGGCGCTGGGCGATCTGCTGCGCGCGGAATGGGCTGCTGCGCCCGAGGAATTCCAGCCCGACCAGTTCCCGCTGCGCGATCTCGCCGACCGGGGGATCGACACGATTGCAGGCGATCCCTCCCCCGTTATCGACCGGCTGCTGCGCTTCGCCGATGGGGACACGCTGTGTTACCGGGCCGAGCCGGACGAGGCCGTGGGCCGCCGCCAGGCCAAGGTGTGGGAGCCTGTCGTGAAACAGGTGGAGGCCGATTTCGGCATTGCGCTCAACCGCACGCACGGCATCCTTCATCGCCCGCAGCCTCCGGAAAGCCTCGCGGTGATCCGAGAGCGGCTGGCGCAGGAAAACGCGTTCGTTCTGGCGGCGCTGGACATGGCGGCATCGCTGGCGGCGTCGCTGTGCGTCGCGCTGACCGGCCTGAAGACCGATTCCGATCTGCAGGAATTGTGGGCCGCCGCCAATCTGGAGGAAGACTGGCAGGCAGAACAATGGGGTGCGGATGCAGAGGCGCGCGCGCGCCGCGATGAAAAGCAGGCCGAGTTTACCCGCGCGCTGGCGTTCGCCCGCGCGGCGACGAAAGCGGCCTAGCCGCCGATCCAGTTTGCCACGTCGAGTGCGACCTGATTGGCCGCCTCGTTCAGCGCCACGCCCACCGGGCTGGCCTGCGCCTGTGCTACTGGCACGCTCACGCTGAAGCGGCGGGTCTGCAATTCGCCGTTGCTTTCGCGGATCGCGTCATACGTGACCACGGCCGACTTGGTGCGGGCATCATAGCCGAATTCGCGCAGCGTGCCGCGCAGCGATACCTCGGTGCTGCTGCGGCTTTCGATACTGTCGAGCACCAGCCGCCCGGTGCGCTGGCGCAGCGTGGTGACCAGCAGTTGCTGGAACAGCTTGGCGGGCCGGTCGACCCACACCGCATCCTTCAGATAGGCGATGGTCGACGCATCGACCTGCACCGGCACGCGGGTCACCGCGAGGCTGCCAGCAACCTCCGGCTGCATTACGGTGAGCGCGGCGCTGGCATTTCCGCTGGGCCCGGTGCCGTTTTCGATCTGCGCATTAGGCGTCAGCGTCAGCAGCGCGGGCGGCGGGTCTTCACCGAAACTGATGCAGCCTGCCAGCGCGAGCGGAGCGGCCAGAAGAACCGGAAGGCGCAGGATCGCCAGGCGGGAAAGGTTCATCGCTCTCAGTCCTCAGGTTCGTAGTCGGGCAGCTTGGGCGAGGAGATCAGATCGCTCGCACCCTTGTCTTCCAGCCGCTCTGTCAGGCTACGCAGCGAACGGCTGGTGGCCTGCAAATCCTCCAGCGTGGCATTTGCCGAAGGCAGCGTCTGGTCGTTCAGCGTGCGCACCGCCGGTTGCGCCTGTTCCAGCGTCTGGTTGAGCGTTTCGGCGGTCTGGTTCGCCTTGCTCAGCGTCTTGCGCAGCTCGTCGGCAATCGATTCGCCTTCGCGGTTGATCAGCTCGTTGGTCGATTCGGTGGTCTTCTCGAACGCGTCGAGTGCTTCGCTCGCCTCGCGCAGCGTGATCTGCATTTCGGCAAGCGCACCCTGCAACTGGGGCGAGGCATCGGCCACTTCCGCGGAAATCTGGTTCGTGTTGCGCAGGATGCCGGCCAGCTGGCGCTGGTTGTCGTCGGACAGCAGCATCGTCAGCCGCTCCGTCAGCGTGGCCAGCCGTTCGAGCAGCAGCGGCGCATTGGCCAAGATTTCCCCGAACCCGCCAGCCTTGGGCGGGATCACCGGCACGCCTTCGGGGCAGGCAGTGGTCTCGCAATCGATCGGCGGGCGACCCTTGCGCGCACCGTCGAGCATGATGGTGGAAACGCCGGTGAACGAGCTCTGGACGGTCGCGGTGGTGCCCACCAGCACGGGGACTTCGGGCTTCACCGCGATGCGCACGCGCACGAATTCGGGGTCCGTATCCCACAGCGCGATCTGGCGCACCTGCCCCACCGGCACGCCCGCAAAGGATACCTGCCCGCCTTCGGCCAGTCCGGCGACGGACTGTTTGAAGAAGATGTCGTATTCCTTGCGGTCGTTATCGCCCAGACGCGCGATCCAGACGATGAACAGCGCCAGCGCGACGAGAATCGCAAGCGTGACGGCCCCGACCCAGACATGATTTGCGCGAGTTTCCATGCGAGTGAGCCTATGCCTTGTCTTCGTTGGACTTGTCCAACGCTTTGACTGCCTGCGCCGCGATCGGCTTGTCCATGTGCTTGCGCAATTCGTCGAGCGCCTGCGCGGTCAACGCAGCGCGGCCGCGCGGACCGTTGAAATACTCCTGAATCCACGGATGGTCGAGCTTCATCAGGTTGGGCACGGTATCGACCGCGATCACCTTCTTGTCCGCCAGCACCGCAACCCGGTCGCAGATTTCGTGCAGCGTATCGAGATCGTGCGTAATCAGGAACACGGTCAGCCCCAGCGTCTGCTTCAGTTCCCTGGTCAGCTGGTCGAATGCCGAGGCCCCGATCGGATCGAGCCCGGCGGTCGGTTCGTCTAGGAACAGCAGCTCGGGATCGAGCGCGAGCGCACGCGCCAGCCCGGCGCGCTTGCGCATCCCGCCCGAAAGCTCCGAGGGATACTTGTTGGTCGCCTCGGGGGGCAGACCCGACATCACCACCTTGTAGCGCGCGATCTGGCGCATCACGTCTTCGTCGAGTTCGGGGTAGAACTGCTTGAGCGGGACTTCCACGTTTTCGCCCACCGTCAGGGTGGAAAACAGCGCCCCGCCCTGGAACAGCACGCCCCAGCGGTTGCGCACGCCCAGCGCCTCGTCCGGTTCGGCATCGGTCATCGACTGGCCGAACACCTCGATATCGCCCGCATCCGGAACCTGCAGCCCGATGATCGAGCGCATCAGCACCGATTTGCCGGTGCCCGATCCGCCAACGACGCCCAAGATCTCGCCCCGCTTCACGTCGAGATCGAGATCGTCGTGGATCACCTGTTCGTCGAAGCTGTTTACCAAGCCGCGCACGCGCACGGGGTATTCGCCGCGGAAGCGTTCGTGCTTCTCCGGCTTCTCTCCGCCGAAAATCTCGTCCACCAGGCGATTCATCCCCAACCCACCTTGGTGAAGAACACCGCGAAAAAGGCATCGAGCACGATGACCGTGAAGATCGCCTGCACCACCGCCTTGGTCGTGCGCTGGCCCACCTCTTCGGAATTGCCGTGCACCTGCATCCCCTGATAGCAGCCCGACAGCGCGATGATCAGGCCGAACACCGGCGCCTTGATCAGGCCGACCCACAGATCGTACGTCGGCACGACTTCCTGAATGCGGGCCAGGAAGGTCCAGAACGGAATGCCCAGCATGAGGTCCGAAATGACGGCGCCGCCGATGATCGACATGATCGAGGCATAGAATCCCAGCAGCACCATCATGAACACGCAGGCGAGAATGCGCGGGATCACCAGTGCCTCGACCGGCGAAATGCCGATCGTGCGCATCGCGTCGATTTCTTCGGTCAGTTTCATCGTGCCGATCTGCGCGGCGAAGGCAGAGCCGGATCGGCCTGCCACCATGATCGCGGTCATCAGCACGCCCAGTTCGCGCATGGTGATCCGCCCGACGAGGTTCACGGTCAGCGCCTCGGCTCCGAAGGCCTGCAGCTGCACCGCCCCCTGCTGCGCAATCACGATCCCGATCAGGAAGCTCATCAGCCCGATGATCGGCAGCGAGTTCACCCCGACCGATTCGAGCTGCGAGACCAGCGCGCGATAGCGGAACCGGCGCGGGTGGCGGATCAATGCTCCGAAGCCGACCAGCACCTGGCCCATGAAGCCGACGATGTTCGTGACGCCGTAACCGGCATTGAACACCTTCGAGCCCATCGTTTCCGCGACCCGCTCGAACAGCGGCAGACGGTCCGCCTCGATCGTCGCATCGCTGTCGCTCTGGCCGACGGCCTTCATCAGCCGTTCGGCGCGATCGCTCGCGTTGATGACGTCGACCGAGTTTTCCTGCGCCAGCTGGCAGGCATACCACGCGCCGACGGTGTCGATCTCGGTGACGTCGGAAAGGTCCACCGCGGCGTAATCCGCCTTCAGCTTGCGCAGGTCGCTTTCGATGGTGCTGATGGTGGAAAGCAGGAACGGCCCGCCCAGCTTGAGGACGGTGCGCCCCTCGGTGTTCTCTTCAAGCGTATAATGCGCTGCGGTCGCCATCGCTGCCGCTATGCGTGCAAAGCGTCCGTATCACAAGCACTGTGGTGACAAGCGGTGCGCGCGGTGCTTATGGCTGCGGCATGACGAACACGCTTGCGACCACATTCGACCCCGCCGACATCGAAGCGCGCTGGTACGCGCATTGGGAAGAGAACAACTGCTTCCGGCCCGAGCGCCCGGATGCGGAAGCCTTCACCATCGTCAACCCGCCGCCCAACGTCACCGGCAGCCTGCATATCGGCCACGCGCTGGACAATACGCTGCAGGATATCGTGGTCCGCTACGAACGGCTGCGCGGCAAGGATGCGCTGTGGGTGGTCGGCATGGACCACGCCGGAATCGCCACGCAGATGGTGGTCGAGCGGCAGCTGGAAGCGAAGCAGGACAAGCGCACCAACTACAGCCGCGAGGAATTCGTGGCCAAGGTGTGGGAATGGAAGGCCGAAAGCGGCGGTGCGATTACCGGCCAGCTGCGGCGCCTGGGCTGTTCGATGGACTGGTCGCGTGAACAATTCACGATGGACGATCATTTCAGCAAGGCCGTCACCAAGACCTTCGTCGACCTGTACAACGACGGGCTGATCTACCGCGACAAGCGGCTGGTGAACTGGGACCCCAAGCTGAAGACCGCGATTTCCGATCTGGAGGTCGAGCAGCAGACGATTGCCGGCAGCTTCTGGCACTTCAAATATCCGCTCGCCGACGGGGTGACGCTGGATAGCGGTGCGGATTACATTGAGGTCGCCACAACGCGACCCGAAACGATGCTGGCCGATATGGCGGTGGCGGTTCACCCGACCGACGAACGCTACAAGAGCGTGGTCGGCAAACACGTGATCCTGCCGATCACCGGCCGCCGCATCCCCATCGTGGCGGACGAGCATGCCGACCCCGAACTGGGCAGCGGCGCGGTGAAGATCACCCCGGGGCACGACTTCAACGACTTCGAGGTCGGCAAGCGCGCAGGCTTCGCGCCTGCGGAGATGCTCAACATGCTCGATGCCGAGGCGAACGTGTGCCAGACCGCCGACGGTCTGGTGCCGGAGGAGTTCATCGGCCTGCACCGCTTCCGCCGCGACGAGCTGAATGGCGCGCGCGAAGCCGTAGTCGAGCGGATGAAGGAAGAGGGCTTCCTGATCCCGCACATCGCCAAGACGAAGAAGGGCGAAGAGGTCGAACACGACGCCGAACCCCGCCAGATCGCGACGCCTTTTGGCGACCGGGGCGGCGTGGTGATCGAGCCGTGGCTGACCGACCAGTGGTATGTCGATGCCGAAAAGCTCGCGGTGAAGCCGATCGAGGCGGTGCGTTCTGGCGAGGTCGAGATCGTCCCCAAGACGTGGGAGAAGACCTTCTTCAACTGGATGGAAAATATCCAGCCGTGGTGTGTCAGCCGCCAATTGTGGTGGGGCCACCGAATCCCTGCGTGGTACGGCCCGGAAGGCCGCGTGATCGTGGCCGAAAATGCGGAGGCCGCGCAGAGCCTCGCCGGGCCGGGCGTTACGCTGGTGCAGGACGACGACGTGCTCGACACATGGTTCTCATCCGCGCTGTGGCCATTCGCCACGCTCGGCTGGCCGGAAAAGACCGACCTGCTCGAAAAGCACTACCCCAACGATCTGCTCATCAGCGGCTTCGACATCCTGTTCTTCTGGGATGCGCGGATGCTCATGGCGGGCTATTTCAACACCGGGCAGGCGCCCTGGCCGCGGCTGTACCTGCACGGGCTGGTGCGCGCACCCGACGGGCAGAAAATGTCCAAGACCAAGGGCAATGTGGTCGACCCGCTCGAACTGATCGACAAGTACGGGGCCGATGCGCTGCGCTTCTTCATGGCGGCGATGGAAAGCCAGGGCCGCGACATCAAGATGGATGACAGGAGGGTCGAGGGGTATCGCAACTTCGCCACCAAGCTGTGGAACGCGGTGCGCTTCTGCCAGACCAACGGGATCGGCGCTTCGCAGAGCATTGCCGCCCCCAAGGCCACGCTCGCGGTCAATTCGTGGATCATCGGCGAGGTGATCGAGACGAAGAATGCGCTGGAAAAAGCACTCGCAGACCTGCGCTTCGATGCCGCCGCGAACACGATCTACCACTTCGTGTGGGATCGCTTCTGCGACTGGTATCTTGAGCTGATCAAACCGGTCTTCTCTACTCAAGCACCCTCCCCTGAAGGGGAGGGGGAGTGGAGCCCCGCATCTGAAACCCGCGCCGTCGCTGGCTGGGCGATCGACCAGATCCTGGTCATGCTGCACCCGTTCATGCCCTTCATCACCGAAGAGCTGTGGCACGCGCAGGCGGAATTCCAGGGTGGCAAGCGCCCCTACGAACTGGTTGTGGCGAAATGGCCCGATCCGCAGGCCGAGGTCGACACCGATGCGGTGGCCGCCATCGACTGGGTGATCGCGCTGACCACCGCGACCCGCGCGGCGAAGAACGAGCTGGGCATTGCGCCGGGTGCCAAGCTGGAAGCGTGGCTTCCCGCCCCCTCCCCGCTCGCCCGCCGCGTCGCGGAGCGCAGCGCCGCGGCGATCGAACGCCTCGCGCGGCTGACCCCGCTGCATCTTGGCGAGGAACCGCCCGCGGGCCCGGTCATGCAGGTGGCGGCGGGCGACGACGCCGTCGTCATCCCGCTGGAAGGCCATGTCGATATCGAGGCCGAAAAGGCCCGCCTGACCAAGGCGATGGAGGTGAGCCAGAAGGAATTCGGTTCGCTGGACAAGCGGCTTTCCAACCCGTCATTCGTCGAAAGGGCCAAGCCCGAGGCGGTCGAAAAGGCGAAGGCCGACGCGGCCTTCCATGCGAGCGAGATCGACCGCCTGCGTCATGCGCTGGCACGGCTGGGGTAGGCTGGCGCGGCCCCCTGCGGGTCGCCTCCTACCAAAAGCCTGACCGCGATCCTACTTCTGCGCGATGACGCTCTGGATCATTCTCGGCATCGTGCTGCTCGTCGCGGCGGGTCTGCTTTACCGCCGGTTCGCAAGGCATAGAAGGCGCAAGGCGCTGCTCGCGTCATCGCTCACGCCCGAACAGCGCGCGGTGGTCGAGAAGCTGGTGCCGCTCGTGCGGCGGCTGCCACCTCCCGTGCGGGCGAGCCTGGAGGGGAAGATGAACCTCTTCCTCGATCAGATCACCTTCCGGGGCCAGAACGGGGTCGAAGTCACGGAAGACATGAAGCTGTCCATCGCGGCGCAGGCCTGCCTGCTGATCGTCAACAGCCCGGTCTGGTACGACACGCTCAGGAATGTGCTGCTCTACCCGTCGGCCTTCCTGACCAACCGCGATACGCATGGCGATGGCGTGGTGTACGAAAACCAGCACGCGACGCTGGGCGAAAGCTGGGCGCGCGGGCCGGTCATCCTGTCGTGGGACCACGCGTTGCAGGGCGGGCTGGACGCCGAAGACGGGCACAATGTCGTGATCCACGAATTCGCGCACCAGCTCGATGGGCTGTCGGGCCATACCAATGGCATCCCGCTGCTGCGCAAGGGCCAGACCTTCGCCGGCTGGGAACGGGCGATGCTCGATGCGTATGAAGATCAGGTGCGGCGGATCGAGCATGGCGAACGCACGCTGATCGATCCCTATGGCGCGACCAACCATCAGGAGTTTTTCGCAGAGGCCATCGTCACCTTCTTCGAACGCCCGCGCGAAATGCGCGAGCAGATGCCTGCGCTCTACGATCAACTGGCAACGCTGCTGGCGCTGGACCCGGCGCAGTGGCACTGACCCATGCGTTCGCGCAGGTTCGGCCGACGCCGAGGCCCGAATTTCCTACTCCCCCGATTTCTGCCAAGACCACCCCATGATCGCCCTCGACACCGCCACGACCGCCAACGTTTCGCCCGCCTGCGAGGTGAGCGGTTTTTCTGCCCCTGAACACTGTGTCAGGTGTGTCAGGGGCCGCCGCGCATGACCCTCGTCCTCGCCACCGACGACACCGGCGGTCCGGAGATTTTCGCCTCCGTACAGGGCGAAGGCCCCAGTGCGGGCGAACCCACCGCGTTCATTCGCCTGTCGCGCTGCAACCTCGCCTGCGTGTGGTGCGACACTGCCTATACGTGGCATTTCACCGGCGACGAGCGCCCGCACCTTTCGGGCGAGACTTACGACCGCAAGGCCAATCAGGTGACGCTGGAAGTGGCCGACGTCGCCGCGCGGATCACGGCGCTGGGCCAGCGGCGACTGGTGGTGACTGGCGGGGAGCCGATGTTGCAGGCGGCGGCGCTTGCCCAGCTGCTCGCGATGCTGCCCGATGTGACGGTGGAGATAGAGACCAACGGCACGGCGTTTCCTCCGCCCAAGCTGGATGTGTGGGTCGACCAGTTCAACATCAGCCCGAAACTGGCGCATTCGGGCAATGCGCGCGAGCTGGCGATCGTGCCGGGCGTGCTGCGCCGCTACGCCAGCGACGGGCGCGCGTTCTTCAAGTTCGTGGTCGCCGAGCCTGCGGATGTTGATGAAGTGCGCGAAATCGTGCGGGCGAACGCACTACCGCGCGGCCGCGTGTTCGTGATGCCCGAGGGCACCGATTCCGAAACGCTGCGCAGGCGGCAGGAGTGGCTGGTGCCGCTTTGCCTCGACCATGGCTTCCGCCTGTCGGATCGGCTGCATATCCACCTGTTCGGAGATACGCGGGGAACGTGATCCTGCGTCAGACCTCCCGCACCGCGAAAAGGGCCAGGTCCGCGAAATCGAACCTGCGCAACTACGCCTGGCTGCGCCAACGCTGGACCACCCGGTGGATGGCGTCTTCCTCGCCACCCGTTTCGCGCCACAGGCTGCTGAAGCTGGGGTCTTCCGACGCAGGGCGCTTGGTCTCTGCCAGCGTGTCGAAGGTCACCCGCATGGGCACCGCCGCGCCTTCGCCGCAGATGATGCATTCGCGATTGCGCAGCGCCGGGATGGCATCGAGGAAGCCGCGCGCCCCTTCGGGCATGGCGGCCTTCACGAAGGCCTGGTCGCGGTCGTTGTTGAGCCGCATGGAGATGATCGTGCCGCATTGCGACAGCACGCCCTCCGCAAGGTCCGACGGGCGCTGTGTAACCAGGCCCAGCGAAATGCCGTATTTGCGGCCTTCCTTGGCGATCCGGCTGAGCACCCTGCCGACCGAGGAATTGTCGAAGTTCTTCTCATTGGGGACATACCGGTGCGCCTCTTCGCACACCAGCAGGACGGGCCGGGTCCGCTCTTCGCGCGCCCATGAGGCATAGTCGAACACCAGGCGGCTGAGCACCGCGACCACGGTGCTGGTAATGTCCGAGGGGACGCCGGACACATCGATGATGGAGATCGGCTTGTCCTCGGTCGGCAGGCGCAGGATGCGCGCGAGAAACTCGGCCATCGTATCGCCTACCAGCATGCCGGAGAACATGAACTGGTAGCGCGGATCGGACTTGAGCTCGTCCAGCTTGCTCTTGATCCGCATGTAGGGCGCGCTGTCGGTCGCCTTGTCCAGCTCGCCCATTTCCTTCGCCAATACGGCGGACAGGTCCGACAGCAGGTAGGGCACCGGCGAATCCACGGTGATCTTGCCCAGGCTTTCGGCGAGGCGGCTCTTGCTGCGCGCGGCAAGCAGGCACTTGGCCAGAATATCCGCGTCCGTCTGCCGATCATCGCCCCGGCTGGTCAGCAGGACTTCGCAGTGCTCTTCGAAATTCATCAGCCAGTACGGCATCTTGAGATTGCCAACGTCGAACAGCGCACCATTGCCACCGAACGCGGCGGCATATTCGCCATGCGGATCGATCATGATGACATGGCCGTGCGGCGCGGACTCGCAGATGCGGTGCAGGATCAGCGCGGTGGCGGTCGATTTGCCGGTGCCGGTCGAACCCAGCAGCGCGAAATGCTTGCCGAGCAGCTGGTCGATATACAGCCCGGCGCGAATATCGCGCGTGGGAAAGACCGTGCCGATCTCGATGAAGGGCCGCCCGTCGCTGGCATAAACGTGCTTCAGGTCGTTGCTGCTTGCGGCGTATACCAGGCCGCCGGGAATGGGATAGCGGGTGACGCCTCGGCGAAAGCCACGGATGCGCCCGGTCAGCTTTTCTTCCGAACCCTCGCCCAGAAAGTCGATTTCGACGATAATTCCGCCACTTCCCCGGCGATCTTTCTTCTGCGAGCGAACACTGGCCAGCAACCAGTCGCTACCCGCACGAATTTTCATCTGCGTGCCGACCTGCCCTGTCAGGGCAATCGCCGAATCGTCGTCCGCAGCGCATTCGGTCAGGCGCTGCGGGTCGAGCGCGATCGTGGCACCCGCGCCCGACACATCGAGCACGATGCCGATCGGTTCGACGGAATTCATGAAGCCGCGGGACGCCTCCGGCTCGCTGTGGTCCCTGGACGGCCGGATCGCTTCGCGAAAATCGTGTCCTGCGATGTCGGTCATGCTGAGATGGTGCCCCTTGCCAGTGCCGGTCTAATCACCCGGCGGGTTACACCGAATTGGGTTAAAATGGGGTCAATCTCGCAACTTAGCCGCGATGCACACACATCAATTGCGGTTGAACAGGCGCCCTGCCAGCCAGCCCATCAGCAGCGAGAGCAGGATCGCCACCATCCCGTACAGCAGCGGCTGCCGGTTGGCGAAGACCTCCACGAAGCGTTCGAAGCCCACCTTGCGCACCTCGACCTCCGCCACCGCCGAGGCGACCACGCGGCCATCGCGTACGGCGAAGGTTTCGGCCGTGTAGCTCCCTGTCTGCACGTTGGACGGCAGACCGATCCGCGCCTGATACAGCACGCCTTCGCGTACGGTGACGCCATCCTCGATCGTGCGGTAAAGGCCTTGGCGTTCGCGCAGATCGACCAGTCCGGCGCGAAACCGCGCCTGTTCTTCAAGATCGATCGAGCCAGAGGGGCTCAGCTGGATGAAATCGGTGCCGAATTCGAAGATCGCCGCGGTGCGTTCGTCCACGATCTGGTCGATCGGGCGGCTCGATGCGACCGCGAAGTAGCTTGGGGCGGAGCGGAAAGCCGTGCTGTCCGCATTCATCCAGAGGCCGCCGATCTGCCGTTTCTCGCGCAGGCGAATGGGTTCTGCCGGCCCCTTGAGCACCACGATCACGTCGAAGTCGGTCTCGCGGCCGGAGGGGTCGATCACTGCCCCGAACAACAACAGGTCCGCGCCGGTGAAGCCCTGCCGGACCTGCACTTCCTTCTGCGACACTTCGGGCACCAGCACCGGGTCGCGCTGCGCATGGGCGGCAGGCGGGCAGCACGCCAGCACCATCGCCGCCACCGCAAGGCCGACCTGGCGAACTGGAAACAGCCGGGTCACAGATTGACCACCGAATAGACTTCGGTCGGCTGGATGCTGAGGCCATAGAACATCAGGAAAGCCATCACCAGCACGGTCACCGCCAACGCCAGCCGCAGCAGGTCCGGCTTGAGCAACAGGGCAAGCCGGGTACCGAACTGCGCGCCCAGCACCGAGCCCAGCAGCAGCAAGGCCGCCAGCACCAGATCCACCGCCTTGGTGGTGAGCGCGTGCGTCATGGTGGTGACCATCGTGACGAACAGGATGTTGAACAGCGACGTGCCGACCACGACTTTGCCGCTCATCCCCAGAATATACAGCATCGCCGGCACCAGCATGAAGCCGCCGCCCACGCCCATCAGCATGGTCAGGATGCCCACACCCGTCCCCAGTATCAGCGGTGCGAGCGGAGAGATGTAGAGGCCCGAACCATAGAACCGCCAGCGATAGGGCAAGGCCGCGACCAGCGGATGGTGGCGGCGTTTCGCGGCGCGCTTGTGGCTCTTCGGAGTGCGGATATTGAGGCCGGCCAGCGCCTCGCGCATCATCAGCGCGCCGATCGACCCGAGCATGAACACGTAAAGGATCGAGATCACGACATCGATCTGGCCGAGCGCCTGAAACAGCCGGAACAGCGCCGATCCGATCAGAGCGCCGAAAATGCCGCCCACCACCAGCACAGCCCCCATGCGGTAATCCACCCCGCCCCGCCGGTTGTGTGCCAGCACGCCGGAAACGCTCGCTCCGGTCACCTGCGTGGCGGCAGATGCGGCGGCGACGGTGGGGGGGATGCCATAGAAGATCAGCAGCGGCGTGGTCATGAATCCGCCGCCCACGCCGAACAGCCCGGAAAGGATACCGGTAAGCGCGCCGAGCGCGACGATCACCAGCCCGTTGACCGACAGGTTCGCGATGGGGAGATAGACGTCCATGTGCGCCGCTACGCCTAGTCCCTTCGTTCGCGCTAATAAAGCGCGCTCTGGCGGGTAATCCGCCTCAGAACGACGCGGAGAGCGTCACCGCCAGACCATTGTCCGGACGGGCCTCTCCAGCGATGCGGAACCGATAGTCGACCGATGCGCGCAAGGTCGCCTCCCCGGTAGAAAGACGCGCGCTCGCCGATGGCCCCACATCCAGCCGCGCGACACCGCGTTGCGCAGCACCCCATATACCGCCGCCAGCCGCAATGCGTCCATGGTCAGCGCGCAGCACCGGTGCCTCCAGCGTGGCCCTGCCGTCGACGAATCCGGTCGCGAATTCGCCGCCGACATAGCCTGCCTGAAGATAGGCATCGGCTTCGAGGCCCGGCGTAACCTCGCGCCGCGGGACGCCGGTGACGAGAAAGGCGGCGGGGCGCACATCGGTGCGGGCGCCGCTATCGGTGATCCGTAGCTCGCCATGCGCGCGCAGCGGGAAACCGCGCGCCAGGCTTACCGCGACGCCGCTGGCGATCTCCGTCTCGCCGCCACGGGCCAGCGCGCGGCTGGCGCGGGCATAGGCGGTGGGCCGGAGCGCAGAATTGGGCGCCAATTGGTAACGCACCACCGCGCCCGCCTGGTCCGCCCCGTAGCTGGCCGGAGCGACGCTGGCGAGCGTCGGCCTGCGCCCGCCCTCACGCACCAGCAACCACGCATCGCCCGACCAGCGATCGGGGCGCGCAGCGGCTGTTCGCGTTCGTTCATCCTCCGCAAAAGCTGATGCCAGTTCGATCCCACGGCTCTGCCATTCGGGGAGCAAGGCTGCCCGGCCTCGCACCGGCACCATAGGCCTGTCGGTCGCTACGCCCCCGGCCACCAGCGATTCGTAGGAAGGCAGAAACGACAGCGCGGCGGCGAACAGCATCTGGTGGTTGGCCGACGCGCGCGATCGGCTGAACGGACCAACGCCGAGCACGCGCACACTCGCGAATGCAGGCAGTGCTGCTGGCTTCGATATCTCCCGGCCTGCTTGCGCGCTGGCCTGCCCGATCTGGCGGCGCGCGCCATTGGCTAACGCCGTAGAGATGCCGGTCGCTCCGCCCTGCTGCGCCGGAGCAGAAGAAATTCCGGCCACTTCGCCCGGAGCGCCATGACCGGCCCCTGCCTGCGCCAGCAGCACGTCGGGCACTCGCAAGGGAAAGGGCGGCTCCCAGACGATCGCCCGCACCGTGATCCAACCGGCGAGCAAGGCCATCGTCGCCACCAGCGGGCGGCCGGCGTTACCCCTACGCACGCTCATGCCGTGGCCTGCCGCGCGAGCGATGGGTGCCCGCGATGCTCCGTCTTGTCCCATTGCAGCATACCGCCACGCAGGGTGGCGACATATTGGGCGACCGCTCTGCGTCCGGCCATGATAGCGATGATATTGCTCAAGGGTATGCGCAACACCGCGCGCAGCCCTTCCCGCCAGCCGTATTCGCGCGCGGTAAAGGCGGCGCGGTTGACTGCCCGCCACACGAGCCCTGCCCCGTTGGCGTACAAAAGTACCTCAACAAGCGGGCTCAGCTCTACCGGCCGGGCCAGCCCGAAGTGGCCCAGCAGCACCAGCGCGCCGGTAACGATCACCAGCATGTAGGCTGCAAACAGCACCAGCGCCGCCATCGGCCCACGCCGATCGCGCAGGCGCATCCACCCATCCAACAAGTTTCCGCCCCAGCCCATCCGGTCCCACCCCTGCAGGGAGATCCCGCAGATCCAGCGGGTCTTCTGGCGCACCGCCGTGGTCAGGTGGCGCGGGAAATAGGCCCGCGTGGCGACCAGCCTGCCGTCTTCACCCCGAGCGCGCAGAAACGCAGTGCGGCCGCCCCCTTCCGCGATTCTCAGGCCGAGCTCGTAATCTTCCGTCAGGCTATCGGCATCGAACGGCCCCCGCCCCTTCGCCGCTGCATCGAGCAGTGCCAGGCGTCCACGCGCGACGGCGCAGCCCACCCCAGCCGAGGGAATGCCCGCACCCAGCCAGTCGCGCACCACCATCGCCTTGGCGTGGGCTTCGGCGAATTCATCCATATAATGCCCGGCCACCCAGCGGGAGCCCGCCTGCGGCGCGGGGGAGACGGGAAGTTGCAACAGATCCGCCCGGGCAAGATTGGCATCGAACAGCGGCAGGGCTGCAGGGTCGACCATGTCTTCGGCATCGTGGATCACGACCATGCGAAAGGCGATGCCTTCGCGCGCCTCGTCCTCCTCGATCGCGCGATAGAGGCGGTTCATGCAATCCGCCTTGGTGGTCGGCCCATGCGCGGCGCTGACGACGATTCGCGCCCGGTCATGGCCGCGCGCGGCGCGGGCTGCGGCGGCAATGGTCGCCGGATCGTTCGCATAGCAGCCTACGTACAGACGCAGGGCAGATTGCGGCCACGCGGACAGCAGGTGCCGCATCGTCGCACCGATCACCTGCTCTTCGCACCAGGCGGGTACGATGACCGCAACCGGCCCGGAGAGTGCGCGGCCTTCCAGCCCGCGTCGGTCGATCGCGACTGTGGACAGCCGCCCGCGCACGCGACCGACCAGGTACACGAGGTCGATCAGGATCTCGTCCAGCGTGCCCAGAAGAAAGAAAAGGCTGGCGAACAGCAGCAGTTCGTGATGGAACAAGCCCAGCCAGTCCCCTGGCGAAAGCGCCGCCACTTCCATCCCGACCAATCCCCCGCGTTGTCCCCATCGCCTGTCCCGGGCAACCTATCCGAGGCCACGAGGCCTTGCAACGCGCGAAAGATTGAGAAAAAGGGTCGCCATGCTTGAACCGATCCGCAAACCCATCCGCCGCGCTATCGCGCCCGTACGCGCGCTGTTCGTCAGCGATGCCTCCGCCGGCATCCTGCTGATCCTGGTGGCCGCGGCGGCTATGGTGGTCGCGAACTCACCATTGTCGGAAGCATACGAAACGCTGTTCAACGGGTACTTGTGGCCCAAGGAAACCTTTTATCTCAACACCGTACACCTGTGGGTGAACGATGGCCTGATGGTCCTGTTCTTCTTCGTCGTCGGGCTGGAAGTGAAGCGCGAACTGATCGCGGGCGAGCTTTCCAGTGCGGACAAGCGGACCCTGCCGATCATGGCCGCGATGGCAGGCATGGCGGTGCCCGCGCTGATTTACGTCAGCATCGCGAGCAGCAATCCCGACCTTATCCGCGGTTGGGCGATCCCGGCAGCGACCGATATCGCCTTCGCCATGGGCGTGCTGGGCCTGCTGGGCACCCGCGTTCCGGCTTCGCTGCGGCTGTTCCTGCTGACCGTCGCGATCGTCGACGATATCGGCGCGGTGCTGGTGATCGCGCTGTTCTATACCGCGCATCTCGATGTTATGTGGCTGGCCATCGCCACCGCAATCTTCGCCGTTCTGGTGGGGATGAACCGTTTCGGGGTCAAACAGTTCTGGCCCTTCGTGCTGGTTGCCATCGCCCTGTGGTTCGCGGTGCTCTTTTCGGGCGTGCACGCCACCATCGCGGGCGTGCTGGCCGCGCTGACGATTCCCATGCGCAAGCACGATGGGCATTCGATGCTGGAAAAGGCGGAGCATTCGCTCGCGCCGTGGAGCGCCTATCTGGTGGTGCCGATCTTCGGCTTCGCCAATGCCGGGGTCCACGTGCTGGACATGAGCCTGGCGGAGATTTTCGCCCCCTTACCGCTGGCAATCGCCGCGGGCCTGTTCCTGGGCAAACAGCTTGGCATCTTCACCATCATCGTCGCGGCGGTGAAACTGGGGATTGCACGCAAGCCGGACAACGCGAACTGGATGGAAATCTGGGGCGTCTCGATCCTTACCGGGATCGGGTTCACGATGTCGCTGTTCATCAGCGAACTGGCCTTTGCGGGCAACCGGCTGTTCACCGAAGAGGCGAAGATCGGCATCCTGCTCGGCTCGATCCTCTCGGCAATCGTCGGCTATGTCGCGCTGCGCATCACCACCCGGCATCCCGAGGAAAAGGCAATTTACGAGGAAGCCCGCGAAGCGCAGCCCTGAACGGGCGTGGAGGGCTGCTTGCGAATGTGGTCCGCTGCGCCTATCTGGCGCGGCAACCGCGCGCGGTGGGCATCGCGCCCTGATGCGCCTCTCCCTGCCCGTCATTCGCTGTAAGTCAGATGCTCAATTCCATCCGTACCATGCTCCGCAAGAAGCCCTCGGGCCCGCGCGCCGCGACGCCGCCGGGAACGCGGTTCTATGCGATTGGCGACATTCACGGCTGCGACGGGCTGTTCGCGGCGTTGATCGATGCGATCGAAGCGGACGATGCGGAGGCTCCCTCCGCCCAGACGACGGTCGTGCTGCTGGGCGATCTGGTGGATCGCGGGCCGGACAGCGCGCAGGTGATCGACCGCGCGCGCAAGTGGGGAAAGAAGCGCACAGTGCGCTATCTTGCCGGCAATCACGAGGAAATGTTCCTCGAAAGCTTCGACGATCTGAACGTGCTGCGCCACTTCCTGAAGCACGGCGGCCGCGAGACCATCCTGAGCTACGGGATGGAGAAGCGCGAATACAACCGCCTCGAACTCGACGAGCTTCAGCAGCGGATGCACGCGCTGGTACCGCGCAAGCACCGCGATTTTCTGGCCGGGTTCGAGGAAATGATCCAGGCGGGCGACTATGCCTTCGTGCATGCCGGGATCGAGCCGACCCGTGCGCTCGACGATCAGGCGCGCAAGGACCTGCTCTGGATTCGCGAACGATTTCTGGGCCATTCCGCGCCGTTCGAGAAAATCATCGTGCATGGCCATACGATTTTCGAGGATGTCGATACGCGGCCCAACCGCATCGGCGTCGATACCGGCGCATACCGCCATGGCCGGTTGACGGCTCTGGTGCTGGAAGGCGAAACGCGCCGCTACATTCAGGCTTCTGAGCGACCGGGCAAGGACCGCGCGATCGCCATCGAAAAATGGGATGATACGCCATGAAAATCGCAATGGTCGGATCGGGCTATGTCGGCCTCGTCTCGGGCGCATGCTTTGCCGATTTCGGCCACGACGTGGTGTGCATCGACAAGGATTCCTCTAAGGTCGAACGGCTGCGCGACGGCATTATGCCGATTTACGAGCCCGGCCTTGCCTCGCTGGTGGAAAACAACGCGCGCGCGGGGCGGCTTTCGTTCACCACGGACCTGGCCGAAGGCATCAAGGATGCCGGCGCGATCTTCATCGCGGTCGGCACCCCCAGCCGCCGGGGCGATGGCCATGCGGACCTCTCCTTCGTTTACGCGGTGGCGAAGGAAATCGGCGAATCGCTCGCCAATGATGCGGTCGTGGTGACCAAATCGACCGTCCCGGTGGGCACGGGCGACGAGGTAGAGCGCATTCTGTCCGAAAGCCCGGCGATCATGCAGCGCGGGCTGAAAGCCTCGGTCGTCTCCAACCCGGAATTCCTGCGCGAAGGCGCGGCGATCGGCGATTTCAAGCGCCCCGACCGGATCGTGATCGGCGCGGAGGACGAATTCGGGCGCGAGGTGATGCGCGAAGTCTATCGCCCGCTGTTCCTCAACGAATCGCCCATCCTGTTCACCGGGCGGCGGACCAGCGAGCTCATCAAGTACGCCGCCAACGCGTTCCTCGCGACCAAGATCACCTTCATTAACGAAATCGCCGACCTGTGCGAGAAGGTCGGCGCGAACGTGCAGGATGTTGCGCGCGGGATCGGGATGGACAACCGGATCGGCGCGAAGTTCCTGCACGCAGGGCCCGGCTACGGCGGCTCCTGCTTCCCCAAGGACACGCTGGCCCTGCTGAAGACTGCGGAAGATTTCGAAAGCCCGGTGCGGATCGTGGAAGCGGTGGTGAAGGCCAACGACAGCCGCAAGCGGGCGATGGGCCGCAAGGTCGTGGACGCGCTCGGCGGGCACGACGCCGCGCGTGGCAAGCGGGTCGCCATGCTCGGCCTGACGTTCAAGCCCAACACCGACGATATGCGCGACAGCCCGGCGATTGCCGTGGCGCAGACGCTGTCCGATGCGGGCGTCGAAATCGCCGCCTACGACCCCGAAGGCATGGAAATCGCCGCTCCGCTGATGCCCGATGTGGCGATGAAGGATAATCCCTATGCCGCCATCGAAGGCGCCGACGCGATCGTGATCGTGACCGAGTGGGACGCGTTTCGTGCGCTCGATTTCAATCGGGTCAAACAGCTCGCCAAGGCGCCCGTGCTGGTCGACCTGCGCAATATCTACAATCCCGAAGACCTGCGTCAGGCAGGTTTCCACTACACCGGCGTCGGGCGCGACTAGACGGCTACCGCGCCGATCGCTTGCCCCTGTATCCGGGCCGCCCTAGGCTGCCGGATCGCACGCCTCTGCGTGTTCGAACAGGGAGGGGGCAAACCCATTATTTCACTGGCGCGTTTCATCCTTTCGGTGGCTCTCGCAGCCACACCGCTGGCACCGGTGTGCGCGCAATCGGCGTTCTCGAACGAAGCGGTGCTGCCGTATTTCTCGACCCAGAACATCCGGCCCGCGCTGGAGGCAGAAGGTGCCATCGCGATCGAGGACGACGTCAGCGAGAACGGCAATGCTTATGTGCGCGCGACGTTCGACGACAACCGCATCATCGTCGCCACGCCGCGCGCCTGTGGGGATGACGGGCAATGCCGCGGGCTCAGCCTGCGCGCCTTCTGGCGGACCTCGCCCGAGATGAGCGAGGGCGAGCTGCGCACTGCGATCGACCAGTTCAACGACAATGCGGTCGCGCTGGGTCAGCTGTTCAACCGCGATACGGTGGTGCTGTCGTTCTACCTGATCGGCGACTACGGCCTGGCGCAGGGCAATCTGCGCGTTTCGACGCTGGTGTTCCTCAACAATCTCGACAGCTTGCGCCGCGCCACGCAGTGAGGTGATGCCAGGAGGCCTGTAAGCCGGGTTCTGTTCCCGTCTTGCGACGGGCGGCAACCATTCATCTAGGCGGCCTGTTGCCAGACCGCTCCAGCAGCCAACCCGGACCTCCTCGGAACGAAGCGTTCCTGCCATTTCTGGCGCGGGATCCCTATTCGGCCTTGCTCCGGGTGGGGTTTGCCATGACGGGCCCTGTTACCAACGCCCCGGTGCGCTCTTACCGCACCCTTTCACCCGTGCCTGTGCCCTTTAGGGGCCATCGGCGGTATACTCTCTGTGGCACTTTCCCTGTGGTTGCCCACGGCGGGCGTTACCCGCCACCCTTACTTCGTGGAGCCCGGACTTTCCTCGCGTGCTTACGCACCCGCGGCTGCCCAGCCTCCTGGCAGCGCCGATATAGCGCGCAAATCCCGAATAGATAGACTAGCGCGCCAGCCCCCGGTCGCGGTCGAGCAGCAGCTGGAACAGGATCGCGCGGATCTCGCCGTCGATCTCTCCGTCGATCAGCTCGGGCCGCCAGCGCCGCTGGAACGCCTCGACCGCCTTGCGGCCATCGGTGATGTCATACCCGAAGCGTTCCATCGCGAGGTAGAACGATCCGTCATTGTCGAACGGATCGCCCAGCTCCAGCCTGGTCGGACGCGGCAGGCACAGGCCGAGGTCCGCCAGCCGGGCCCACGGAAACAGCTCGCCCGGGTCGATCTTGCGCTGCGGCGCGACATCGGAATGTCCCACCACGTTGGCGCGCGGCACATCGTGCCGCTTCACGATGGCATTCAGCAGCGGCACCAGTGCGGCGATCTGCGGATCGGCAAAGGCGCGATAGCCATGCGCGTGGCCGGGATGGTCGAGCTCGATCCCGATGCTGACCGAATTCACATCCGATTCGCCGCGCCAGTAGGATACGCCCGCGTGCCAGGCGCGCTTTTCCTCTGGTACCAAACGGGTGACCTCGCCCGCCTCGCTGATCAGGTAATGCGCGGAAACCTTCGCCTCGGGGTCGGTCATCCGCTCTATCGCGGCGTCCGGTCCCTCCATCTCGGTATAGTGGATCACGACCATCGAAATGGCCGCATTGCGCTCGTCGTAATTGGGAGAGAACCGTTCGCGATGGACCAGTTCGCGCATGGCATCGTCGTCCATCGCGCGATCCGTCATTGCGCGTGCGGCAGGTTTGCGCCGAGCACCAGCGTGCCTGCATCGGCGTGGGTCTGGATGTTGCCGCCCAGCCGTCCGGCAATCAGCGACAGCAGATGCGCCGGCGCGGTGCGGCCGGTCAGCTCCGTCGGGTCCAGCCTGCCCGCCAGCGCCTCGCCGATCTGCGGATCGAAGGCGATCTTGGTGCCCGCCGCGCGAACCACGATCTCGGTCACATCGTCGCGTTCCTCCGCCCCGATGTCGAGCGTGCCGCCGCGCACCAGCGCGTCGAGCGCGATGTGGGCGAGGTTGAGCAGCACCTTGACCGCGGGCTTGGAAAACGCCGGTGCCTCGATCTGCCAGTTGAGCGTCACCCGCTTGGCATCGGCGGCCAGAGTTTCGATCACCGCCTTGGGCTCGTCGATGGAAACCTGTTCGCCGAAACCGCCCGCAGCACCATAGGCCAGGCGGAAGAACTTGAGCTTGGCGGCGCTGGTCTGCGCGCTTTGTTCCAGCAGCTCGAAACAGCGTTGCCGCATCTGCGGGTCCTGCTCGTCCGCCAGCAGCTCCAGCCCGTTGGACAGGGCGCCCACGGGCGAGAGCATGTCGTGGCACAGCCGCGAACACAGCTGGCTGGCGAGCAGCAGGGGATCGGTTTCGCTCATCGCAAGGCTCCGGTTTTCTGCGCCGTGACACACCTGACACAGTGTCCAGGGCTCAAAAAGTCGGCGCGCGCGAGATGCGGCGCGAACCGGGCGGACAAACTGGATTTCGCATAGATCATCGCCGCCTGCCTAGCGCGGCTGGACCGCGTAGGAAAGCGCCTCGAATCCCTCCTCCCCATCCCTGAAGAAGCGGACCTCCTGCTGGCCGATGATAGCCCACACCCTGCCATCGCGCGCGGCGCTCGCGCGGTCGGTGGCCGAGGGCGTCGGATCGCCCGTGGGGTGGGAGTGGTAATAGCCGATCACCTGCGGACCGCCGCTGCGCGCATCCTTGTGCGCAGCGATCAGCGCGGCGGGATCGATCTCGAAATGGGTTGCCGGGTCGGGGTGGACATTGGCGGCGGGTTGCGCGCGGGTGATCCGCCCGCTCTCGCCGAGCAAGAGCCCGCAGCATTCATGGGGGTGGGCTTCGCGCGCGCCGGCGTGGATGGTTTGGATGGCTAGAGGATCAACAACCACACGAACCTTCCCTTCGACAAGCTCAGGACGAGCGGATCGGTGGAAGTGCTCCCCTCCCCGTTCGTCTTGAGCTTGTCGAAAGGCGGAGGGGGAGTTGGAACGCGCGAGCCGAGAAACGTCATCCCACCGCTCGGCGATCAGCGCTTCCTTCTTCGCTCTCGACCAGCCCTTTACCCGGCGTTCCGATGCAAGAGCTTCCTCGCGAGACACGAAATCCTGCGACCAGACATGTTCGACGGGCAAGCGAGACTTCGTCCAGTCGCTGCCTGCACCAGCCGCGTGCTCGGCGATCCTGATTTCCAAATTGTCGGTATGGCCGGTGTAATAAGACCCGTCCGCACATCGCAGGATGTAGACGTAGAAAGCCATGCTGCGAGTGTAGTGCCAGTTCGCCCTTCGACAAGCTCAGGACGAACGGGAGGCGGGTGAAATACCCTAGCCTGTTCGTGATGAGCCTGTCGAACCGCGAATGCCGCGCCAATCGCACCCCTCCGGCTGGCCGGGTAAGCCATCCGCTCAGGACAGGCTTCGACAAGCTCGAGACGAAGAGTATGTGATAGCCATGAGTGAAATCGTCACCGGCACCATCCCCACCCCCACCCGCCTCGACAAGGCGCTGGCCGACGCCACCGATCTTTCGCGCGAACGGATCAAGGGGCTGATCGCGGAGGGCGCGGTGACGGTGGGTGGCAGACTCGCCGCATCCCCTTCCGCCAAGGTGGAAGAAGGCACGCCATTCGCCATCGCCCTGCCCGCCCCCACCCCGCTTGAGGCCGAGCCGCAGGATATTCCGCTGGTGGTGGTTTACGAGGACACGGACCTGATCGTGGTCGACAAGCCTGCGGGCATGGTGGTGCACCCGGCGGCAGGCAATCGCGACGGCACGCTGGTGAACGCGCTGCTGCACCATTGCCGGGGGCAGTTGTCCGGCATCAACGGGGTCGAACGGCCGGGCATCGTCCACCGAATAGACAAGGATACCAGTGGTTTGCTGGTCGTTGCCAAGACCGATTCTGCGCACGAAGGGCTTGCCCGGCAGTTTGCCGACCATTCGATCGGCCGCCGCTACATCGCGCTGTGCGCGGGCAGGCCAAAACCGGCCGATGGTACGATCGACGCCCGCCTTGGCCGGTCCGACCGGGACCGCAAGAAGATGGCCGTTCTCCCACCCGATGCATCGCGCGGGAAGCACGCGGTGACGCACTACAAGACAATCGAATCTTGGGGCGTTGCAAGCAAACTTGAATGCCGGCTGGAAACCGGGCGCACGCATCAGGTGCGCGTTCACTGCGCGTCAATCGGTCATCCGCTATTAGGGGACCCACAATATGGACGCGATCCCAAGGCCTTGAGGCCAATACTCGATGCCCTGGGTTTTCATCGGCAGGCGCTGCATGCGGCCAGCCTCGGCTTCATCCATCCCGCAAGTGGCGAACGGCTCGAATTTCAGGCTGACCTGCCCCGGGACATGCAGGAACTGATCGACGAAATCGCTCGTTGAAATCGATGAACACCGCTCGAAATTTCTCGCGCGGCGACCTATAAGGAAAGATGTGGCCCAGCCATTCGGATGCCCATCAGGGGTCCGTGCCCAATCGGGGGGGGCGGGTCGACATGGAAAGGTTAGGGACGAAGTGAGTAAAAGCAAGGCAGTAGCCATACCGGCCCTTGGCGGAGAGCAGAGCCTCAACCGCTATTTGTCGGAAATCAAGAAATTCCCCGTGCTGACGGCCGAGCAGGAATACATGCTCGCCAAACGGTACGAAGAACACGAAGACCCCGAGGCGGCGGCACAGCTCGTGTCCAGCCACCTGCGGCTCGTGGCCAAGATCGCGATGGGCTATCGCGGCTATGGCCTGCCCGTGTCCGATCTGATTTCGGAAGGGAACGTCGGCCTGATGCAGGGCGTCAAGAAGTTCGAACCCGAACGCGGCTTCCGCCTCGCGACCTACGCGATGTGGTGGATCAAGGCGAGCATCCAGGAATACATCCTGCGCTCGTGGAGCCTCGTGAAGATGGGTACCACCGCCGCTCAGAAGAAGCTGTTCTTCAACCTGCGGCGGATGAAGAAGAACCTCGACGCGTACGAGGACACCGATCTGCATCCCGACGATGTGAAGAAGATCGCAACCGACCTCGGCGTGCCCGAGCAGGAAGTGATCAACATGAACCGCCGGATGCTGATGGGCGGCGACAGCTCGCTCAACGTGTCGATGCGCGGTGAAGAGGAAAACGCCAGCCAGTGGCAGGACTGGCTGACCGACGATCGCCCGTTGCAGGACGAAACCACCGCCGAAACGCAGGAGGCGCAGGTGCGCCACGCCATGTTGCTCGAAGCGATGGAATCGCTCAACGACCGCGAAAAGCACATCCTGACGGAGCGCCGCCTGACCGAAGACCCGCAGACGCTCGAAGAGCTGAGCAAGGTCTACGACGTGTCGCGCGAACGCATCCGCCAGATCGAAGTGCGCGCGTTCGAGAAGCTGCAGAAGGCGATGCAGCGCATCGCCGGCGAAAAGCTGATGCCGATCGCGGCGTGACGGTTTAATCTGGTTCCAGGAAGGCCCCTGCCGCGTGCGGTCAGGGGCCTTTCTTTGCCCGGCCTCTTGCAGGCGATGGACCAGCCCCCGGTAAACCGGCAGCAAGTGCCGCAGCCCCGCGTGGCGCTGTTCTGCGTTTATTGCCGGGCGCCTGCGGCGGCTCATGGCGCCCGCATGATCCTTGCGTCGGCGACGAAGCGAACTATCAACATCACCGCGCGACAGGTGTTGGCCTGACGCGCTGCTTTGCATGTATAGGCCCGTGCGATGTTTCGCTTCCTCCAGATCCTCACAGCGATTGTCGCGACGTTTATCGGGCTCAGCCTGTTCCTCACCATCCTGTGGCGCTTCGTGCCCGTGCCCGTCACCATGACGATGGCGCTGGACGAGAACGGCTACGCCAGGGAATGGCGCGGGCTGGACGATATCGACCGCAACATGGTGCGTGCCGTGATCGCGGCGGAGGACCAGAATTTCTGCGAGCACGACGGGTTCGATTACGCCGCGATGCAGGCGGCGATGGAAAACAACCTGAAGGGCAAGAAGCTGCGCGGCGGCTCCACCATCAGCCAGCAGACCGCGAAGAACGTGTTCCTGTGGCAGGGCGGCGGCTTCTTCCGCAAGGGGCTGGAGGCTTGGTTCACCGTGCTGATCGAGAACCTGTGGACCAAGCGGCGGATCATGGAGGTGTACCTCAACGTCGCCGAAACCGGGATCGGCACCTACGGGGTGGAGGCCGGATCGCTACGCTACTTCGGGCATTCGGCGGACCGCCTGACGCCGAGCGAGGCGGCACGCATGGCGGTCGCCCTGCCCAGCCCCAAGAAGCGCGAAGTGAAGAACCCGCAAGGCTGGCTGCGCCGCCACGGCGACCGCATGGCCCGCTCTGTTGGCACGATGGCGCGCGAGGGTCTGGACGCCTGCGTTTACAACTGAGAGCCGGAGCGTCGCGACAGGGGCGAACACTCTACAGGAGTAGCCAACACATGCACAGAATTGCTCTGCCCCTCACCCTCGCCGTTTCGCTCGCCGCGTGCGGAGGGCTGCCGTCGCCGCCCGCCAACATGCCGCCGACGATACCTTTGAGCGAGCTGGAACCTGCCACCGACGACCCTTTCTCTGCCCTGGCCGAAGTGGACGGAACCCCCAGCGTCTCCGCCTCGACCGTCCGCAAGGGTGAAGTGCTGGCAACGATACCCATTCGCTACCGCCATACCGCCGTGCTCACGCAGGATGTGAAAGGCTACAGCATAACAGTATCGGGGACGCGGGTCGCCGCCGGGGCACCGGGATACTACGTTGGCAATTTCGGCAGCACGGGAGGCTATGGCCGGACGTCCGAAGTCAGCGACATGTGGTGCTTCTTCCGCGAAGCGAAGGAAAACGGGGATCCTGATCCGCTATGCCTTCTGCGCAACCAGACCGGCATCGCCGCGATCGCCCCGACCCGCCTGAGCCCCTATTATTGGACAAGTTTTTCGCCCTTGAGCGGCTCGTTCAACTACGTCCACACCCCGATCTTCGAACGGCGCGAGGTTGCGATGCCCGTGTCGCTCGCGCTCGAATACCGTTTCGAGGGGTGGGATGAGGGCGTGCCCGAAGTCGATCTGTTCATTCGCGACAAGAAGGCCCGCACGCTGCGCGGCACGCCGGCGGGCAGCGGATCGTTCACGATCCCGACGATTGCAGGACCAATGCAAATCGCCCCGGTGGCGGGCGATCCAGCCGCAGCAAAAGTATCGCTCTAGACCTGGCGGGTGATCCGGCGGGCGCCAGCAGAGCGGACTTCCCAGGCTGCAATGCGATGACGCCGGTCCGCTCCGCATAGTTGGCCTCACCCGATCTGGCGGCAATACCCGATATTTGTCAGTCTGTTGGCGAATAATGGGACAAATTATCGATCCGATTGAGATATGGCATATCATATTGAAAACGAAGAAAAAGTTTTGTCGACCACGTAGATCGCGATAGGAGCTGCGGGCGATTTGCCGCGACGGCTTCTAACCGACCAGGATCACGACGAGAGGGGCAACTTGGGTCACGATCACTCTCACGATCACAGCCATGGCCACGGCCACGGGCATTCGCATGCGCCCGCCGATTTCGGGCGCGCGTTTGCCATCGGCATCGCGCTCAACACGGCGTTCGTCGTTGTCGAAGGCACCTTCGGGTATATCTCCGGCTCGATGGCGCTGGTCGCCGATGCGGGGCACAACCTGTCCGACGTGCTGGGCCTGCTGATCGCCTGGGGCGCGAGCGCGGCGGCCAAGCGCCCGCCCTCGCCCCGTTTCACCTATGGCCTCAAAAGCTCCACCATCCTCGCCGCGCTGGCCAATGCCGCGCTGCTGATGATCGCCATCGGCGCGATCCTGTTCGAAACGATCGACCGCCTGATCGATCCGGTAGAGCCGGAAGGCTGGACGATGATCTGGGTCGCGGGCGTCGGCATCGTGGTCAACACCGCCACCGCGCTGCTGTTCGTGCGCGGCCGCAAGGACGATCTCAATATCCGGGGCGCGTTCCTGCACATGGCGGCGGATGCGCTGGTTTCGGTCGGCGTGGTGGTCGCGGGCGCGGCGATCCTGCTGACCGGTGCAGTGTGGATCGACCCCGTCACCAGCCTCGTGATCCTCGCGGTGATCGGATGGGGAACCTGGGGCCTCGCGCGCGACAGCCTGAAGCTGGGCCTGCTGGGCGTGCCCGAGGGGGTCGACGAAGCCGCGGTGCGCGCCACGCTGGAAAGCGAACCCGGCGTCACCGAAATCCACGACCTGCACATCTGGCCGCTCTCCACCACCGAAACCGCGCTGACTGCGCATCTGGTGATGCCCGAAGGCCATCCCGGCGACGCGTTTATCGCGCAGCTGGCACAAAGGCTTTCGCACGATCACCAAATCGGCCACACCACCTTGCAGATAGAGCGCACGCGCGACTGCAAGGGTGGATGCTGATCGAATGCAGGAATCGAGCCCCGAGGCCCGAGACCGCCTGAAAAGGGCGATGGATCGGCTGGCCGCCGGCGACCGCGGCGCGCTGGAAGTCGTCTATCGGCTGACCAATGTGAAGCTTTTCGGCATCTGCTGCCGTATCTTGGGTGACAGGAAAGAAGCCGAAGACGCCTTGCAGGACGTTTACATCACTCTCTGGCGCAACGCCTCCCGCTACGACGCATCGCGCGCGAGCCCGATCGCGTGGCTGGCAACCTTCGCGCGCAACCGCGCGGTCGACCGCCTGCGTACCGGCAAGGTGCGGCGCGGAGCGGTGCCGGTGGATGAAGCGGCGCAGCTGGCCGATGGCAGCGCCCCGGCGGACGCGATGATGATCGACGCGGAACGCACCGCGAGGGTGCACTCGTGCCTCGAAACGCTCGATCCCAAGCAGGGCGGGCCGATCCGCACCGCCTTCCTCGAAGGGCAGACCTATGCCGAACTGGCGGAGCGTGACGGCGTGCCGCTGGGAACGATGAAAAGCTGGATCAGGCGCGGCCTCGCAAAGCTGCGCGACTGCATGGAGCGCGGCGAATGAGCGCCGACAATCTCGACGGCCCCGGCGCCGGTGGCCCCGAACAGGGTGGACCCGAGTTGACCGGGGACGATCGCCTTGCCGCCGAATATGCGATGGGCCTGCTGGAAGGCGAGGAGATGCTCGCCACCCGCGGTCGGATGGCGCAGGAACCCGCGTTCGCCGCGCTGGTCGGCCGTTGGGAAGCGCAGCTGATGCCCCTGCTCGACGACATCGGCGGCGCAGCGCCCTCACCCGAGGTGTGGGACCGCATATCGGCCGAACTGGCGGATGCCGCCGACCGGCCCGGTGAAGTCGTGGTGCTGCAGCGCCGGATCGCACTGTGGCAGCGGATCGCCGCGGGCAGCGCGGTGGCTGCGGTGGCCGCGCTTGCGCTGCTGTTCGTGCCTGCCGGGAATGACGGTGCCGTTGCGCCCGCCCCCGCCCCCGGCACACCCCCGCTGGTCGCCTCAATCCCGATCACCGACACTCCGCTGCGCGTGGGCCTCACCTTCCTGCCCGACCGCGACGAACTGCTCGTCGCCGCCGACGGCCTGACCGCCGATGGCGTGCACGATCACGAGCTATGGCTGCTGCCGCCGGGCGAAGGCGCGCAGGTGCGATCGCTCGGCCTGGTCGCCCCGGGTACGCAGAAGCGCGTGGCGCTGGATGACGACCTTGCGCGCGCCATGAAGCAGGGCGCGCAGATCCTGCTCAGCCAGGAACCCATCGGCGGTGCACCCGACAAGTCGGCGCCCGGCCCGGTGGTGGCGCAGGGCACGCTCAACACGGTCTGATTTTCCTGAAAGAAAGATGAACCCGCCCTGCATCCAGGGCGGGGTGCGTTTCGTAACTCCTCGCAGACGGGAAGAAAACGACCTGTTTGAAAGAGGAGATCGACTATGTTCGCCAAGAAAACCTACGCCGCCCTTACCCTTGCCGCCAGTGCCGCCCTGATCGGAGGTTGCGCATCCTACGGCATGGACGACGGCGCGATGGCCAGCGCCGATACCACCGTGATGGTCGGCGGTGCGCCGATGTATCCGACGCGCAACATCGTCGAAAACGCAGTCAATTCCGCAGATCATACCACGCTGGTCGCTGCCGTGAAGGCCGCTGGCCTGGTCGATACGCTGTCCGGCCCCGGCCCCTTCACCGTGTTCGCGCCGACCAATGCCGCCTTCGACAAACTGCCCGCCGGCACGGTCGACACGCTGCTGAAGCCCGCCAACAAGCCGATGCTGACCAAGATCCTGACCTATCACGTGGTCCCCGGCCGGGTATCCGCCGAAGACCTGATGATGAAGATCAGGCAGGGCGGCGGCATGGCCAAGCTGACCACGGTGGAAGGCGGCACACTGACCGCCAAGATGATGAACGGCAACGTAGTGCTGGTCGATGAAAAGGGCGGCATGGCCACGGTAACGCAGGCCGACGTGTTCCAGTCCAACGGCGTGATCCACGTCACCGACACGGTTTCGATGCCCAGCTGATCGAAGTTCCCCTTGCGGCGCCGGTCCTCGCCACCCCGCTACCCAGCACCGGCGTCGCACCCTCGGCCCCGTTCGGTGAGTAACCCTCACCGGGCGGGGTTTTTGCGTCTCATCGGTGCGCGGGCAGCCATTTCCACATGCGCGCCTTCAGCAGGTTCACCAATTCCTCGTCCATGAATTCGAACTCGTCGGGGATGCCGAGCACGATCACGCGCGTGTCTTTGAGCGCGGCCTTATGCTTCTTGCGCAGCTTGTTGCGATGGGTGTTTTCCATCGCGAAGATAACATCCGCCCACTCGACCAAATCGTCGGACAGCGGGGTTTCGGCGTCTCGATTGGTGCCGGCCGACAATGTGCTGAGACCCGGATGATCGGCGAATACGTGCTCGGCCGTCGGACTGCGCAGCTTGTTCTGGCTGCACACGAACAAATAATTGCGCGTGGTCACCGCTGGGTGCGCGCCCAGGGTTCGACAAGCCAAATCAGCAGCAGCTGCGCCGCCAGAATGGACGCGCCGACCGAAAGGAAGGCCACCGCCGGGTTTCCGTTCGCAGGAAGGACAGTTAGCGAGAGGCCCATCAGGATGATGAGCACGGCTCCCAGACAGGGTGTGAAATAGAAAAACAGCCTGCGCGGTCCGAAATAGGTCGGTTCGCCACCCATCCCGAACTGCCAGGGAATGCGCCTGAAGCGCGCCAGACGTCGATCAGCCCGGCGCGCCAGAACGAAGATTGCGAGACAGCAGATGAGCGCGAAGACGACCGAAGCTATCAGTGCGCCCATCTAAGCCTGCAATCTCTATGCCGCGTCGGCCCCGGCGCGCTTGCCGCCTTCGCCGTCGAACACGCGGATCGGGTCCTTGCGGCCCTCGACCACGTCCTTGTCGATCACGACTTCGTTGCAGCCTTCAAGGTCGGGCAGGTCGTACATCGTGTCGAGCAGCAGGCCCTCCACGATCGAACGAAGGCCGCGTGCGCCCGTCTTGCGCTTGATCGCACGCTCGGCAATCGCGCGCAGCGCGTCGTCGGTAAAGGTCAGCTCCACGCCTTCCAGCTCGAACAGCTTGGCGTATTGCTTGACGATGGCGTTCTTAGGTTCCTGCAGGATCGTGACCAGCGCGTCCTCGTCGAGATCGTGCAGCGACGCGATGACCGGCAGGCGGCCGACGAATTCGGGGATCAGGCCGAACTTCAGCAGATCTTCCGGCTCGCTCTTTTCCAGCAGCTCGCCGATGCGGCGCTGGTCCGGATCGGCGACATGCGCGCCGAAACCGATCGAACGCTTCTGCAGGCGGTCGCCGATGATCTTGTCCAGCCCGGCGAAGGCGCCGCCGCAGATGAACAGGATGTTCGTGGTGTCGACCTGCAGGAATTCCTGCTGCGGATGCTTGCGCCCGCCCTGCGGCGGCACGCTGGCGGTGGTGCCTTCCATCAGCTTGAGCAGCGCCTGCTGCACGCCTTCGCCGCTCACGTCGCGGGTAATGGAGGGGTTTTCCGCCTTGCGGGTGATCTTGTCGATTTCGTCGATATAGACGATCCCGTGCTGCGCCTTCTCGACATTGTAGTCGGACGACTGGAGCAGCTTGAGGATGATATTCTCCACATCCTCGCCCACGTAGCCCGCTTCGGTCAGCGTGGTCGCATCGGCCATGGTGAACGGCACGTCGAAGGTGCGCGCCAGCGTCTGCGCCAGCAGCGTCTTGCCCGAACCGGTCGGGCCGACGAGCAGGATGTTGGACTTCGCCAGTTCGACGTCGCCCTGCTTGCCTGCGTGCTTCAGGCGCTTGTAATGGTTGTGCACCGCGACGGAGAGCACACGCTTCGCGCGCTCCTGCCCGATCACGTAATCGTTGAGCGTGGCGCAGATTTCCGACGGGGAAGGCACTTCGCCTTCCTTGCGCCCGGTCAGCCCCGCCTTGGTTTCCTCGCGAATGATGTCGTTGCACAGCTCGACGCATTCGTCGCAGATAAAGACGGTCGGCCCGGCAATCAGCTTGCGCACCTCGTGCTGCGATTTGCCGCAGAAGCTGCAATACAGCGTGCTCTTGCTATCCGTTCCGCTCAATTTGCTCATATCCTGGTATCCTCGAATCCCCGCAGGGGCGGGGATACTTTCGAATGTAACTTTCGCGCACGCCAATGCAACAGATGGCTATTATGCACGGTGGTTCTTGCGAAGGGCTGAAGATCGCCCCCGCGAAAAACGAATCCTATCGCTTTTCAGGCCAAGTTTTCAAACGCCTGTGGCCACCGGGCCACGCGCGCCGCCGTTGCGGGGCGAATCAGGCGGGTGCCCCGCCCGATCCTTCCGCCTCGCCGGTCGAATCGCCCGATCCGTCGCTTTGGGGGCGGGATTCGAACACCTTGTCGACCAGCCCGAACTTCATCGCTTCCTTCGCATCTAGGAAGGTGTCGCGATCCATCGCTTCCTCGATCTCGGACAGCTCCTTGCCGGTGTACTTGGCATAAAGCTCGTTCATGTTCTTGCGAATGCGCAGGATCTCGCGCGCCTGGATCTCGATGTCGGACGCCATGCCCTGCGCCCCGCCCGAAGGCTGGTGGACCATGATCCGCGCATTGGGCAGCGCGATCCGCATGCCGGGCTCGCCCGCCGCGAGCAGGAAGCTGCCCATCGAGGCGGCCTGGCCTACGCAAACCGTGGAAATGCGCGGCTGGATGTACTGCATCGTATCGTGGATCGCCATGCCGGCCGTCACCACCCCGCCGGGCGAGTTGATATACATGCTGATCGGCTTGGACGGGTTCTCGCTCTCGAGGAACAGCAGCTGCGCCACCGCGAGGCTGGCCATCCCGTCTTCCACCGGACCGGTCAGGAACACGATCCGTTCGCGCAGCAGGCGGCTGAAGATGTCGAAGCTGCGTTCGCCGCGACTGGTCTGTTCGACCACCACGGGCACCAGGGCGCCGGTTGCGGGATCGCGGAAGTAGCCGGATTCGTCGAATTGCATGAAGTGTCCTTGTCTCTCGTCGGCGTCTATATCTGGTGTCGCTGCACGATCATCAAGACTTGAATGCAAAGCTTCCCCGCGCCAGTTGTGCCTCAGACACTGTGCCGCGACGAATTCACCCCGGCGGCGCACGCAAGGAGCCTGACGATTATGACGATGTCCAACAGCCCGATCCCCTTCCGCGCCGACGATGAGGAAGAAAAGGACAAGGACATCTCCAACGCCGGTGCGGCGATGATGAACAAGTTCCTCGACGCGCGCACCGTGCTGATCTTCGGCGGGGTCGACCAGAAGATGGCCGAGCGCATTTCGATGCAGCTGCTCTATCTCGACCATGTCAGCAACGAACCGATCCGCGTGATCGTCAATTCGCCCGGCGGCCATGTCGAATCGGGCGATACGATCCACGACCTGATCAGCTTCATCGCCTCGCCCGTCGCCATGATCGGGACCGGCTGGGTCGCCAGCATCGCGACGCATATCTTCCTGAGCGTTCCGGCAGAGCGGCGCTTCTGCCTGCCCAACACGCGCTTCCTGATCCACCAGCCCTCGGGCGGTGCGCGTGGCCCGGCCAGCGACATCGCGATCCAGGCGCAGGAAATCGTCAAGATGCGCGAACGCATCGCGAAGAAGATCGCCGATGCGACCGGCCAACCGCACGAGAAGGTGCTGAAGGATATCGACCGCGATTTCTGGATGAACACCACGGAAGCCAAGGATTACGGCATCCTGGGCACGGTGATCGACAGCGCGAAGGACGTTACCTTCGGCTAAGTGATTGCAGGCGCGCCGTTAATCCGGCGCGCCGCATTGTCGCGTCCCCGCGCGCTGCAGGTTGCTTCCCGCAACCCAAATGTCGGTTTGTCGGGTCGGCAGGCACTTTTGTCGACTACTAGTGTAATCGCACCGCCTTTTCCCTCACCCACCCTCTCAACGGGGGCGTTGAGGGAGAAAGATCATAAGAACTCAGGGTCTGAAATTCGCATCCGCCAGTCTGGCGGTTCTGCTGGCCAGCACCACGTCCACCGTCGCCTACGCGCAGGACGAGAGCGGCGACGAGCCGCCGCCCGTGGCGACCGAAGTGGTAGAGCCCGACGGCAGCGACCGGGCGGTCTACACGCCTGCCGATTTCGAACGGTTCCGGCCCAACACCGCGCTCGACATGCTCGAACAGGTGCCCGGTTTCCAGATCAGTCAGCAGGACCAGGGCCGCGGCCTTGGCCAGGCGAGCGAGAACGTGCTGATCAACGGCAAGCGCGTTGCCAGCAAATCCGACAGTGCGGTGGGCCAGCTTTCGCGCACCTCCGCGTCCCGCGTGGAGCGGATCGAGATCGTCGACGGTGCCAATTTCGGCATCCCGGGCCTGTCGGGCCAGGTCGCCAATGTCATCGTCGCATCGGGCTCCATGAGCGGTCGGTTCCGTTACCGCGCGCAGTACCGCCCGGATTACGCCCCGCCGGCATGGGCAAGCGGCGAAGTGTCGCTGAGCGGAACCTCGGGCAATTTTGACTGGAACGCGGCGCTGCAGCTTGGCACCGGGCGCGGCGGCGCGGGCGGCGGCGAAGGAATCAAGGTCTACGACGCCAACGACAACCTGCTGGAAACGCGCGAGGCGCTGATCAGCAACAAGGGCGAATACCCGCGCCTTCGCGCTGGTGTAAAATGGAATAGCCCCGGCGGCGTGGTGGCCAACATCGATGCCGACTACGGGCTGGCCTTCAGCAGGCAGAGTGTCGACGAATGGCGTCGTCCGGTCGGCGGGGTCCCCTATTTCCGCGATTTCCTCAATCGCGACGAAGGATATGACTACAACATCAACGCCGATGTCGATTTCCCCGTAGGCCCGGGTCGCCTGAAGCTGATCGGCATCGAACGTTTCTCGCAAAGCGACGGGCCGGCTACCTCGGTTTCCATCTACGAAGATGGCCGACCCGACGAAGGCAGCCTGTTCTACACCGACAGCAAGGCGGGTGAACGCATAGCCCGCGCCGAATACCGGTGGGATATGCTGGGCGGCAACTGGCAGCTGGATGCAGAAGCGGCGTTCAACCGGCTGGACCGGGTGGCCGAAGTGGGCGTGCTGGTGCCCCCGTCGGGCAACGCGAACGACATCCCGCCTGACGAGCGCGATTTTGCCCGCGTCCCCTTCCCCGGTGGCACCGGCGGCGTCACCGAAGACCGCTACGAAGCGATCCTGACGCATAGCCGCCCGCTGGGCGAAGGGCTGACCCTGCAGCTTGGCGGCGGCTACGAATTTTCCCGCCTTTCCCAGACGGGCACGGGCGGCACGACGCGCGAATTCTGGCGCCCCAAGGGTTCGGCCAACCTGGCCTGGTCGATCGAGCCGGGGTTCGACCTTTCGCTCAAGGTGGCACGCACCGTGGGCCAGCTGTCCTTCGGGCAGTTCCTTGCGACCGTTGATCTGGACGACAACAACAACAACGCGGGCAACATCAGGCTGGTGCCGCAGCAGGCATGGGAGGGCACGCTCGAACTCAAGAAGAACCTCGGCCCGTGGGGTTCGGCCACCTTGCGTGGCTATGCCAACCTGATCGACGACTACATCGATATCGTGCCCGTACCCGGCGGCGAATCCCCCGGGAATATCGACGGGCAGGCGCGGCTGTACGGCATTGGCCTCAACGCGACGATCAACCTCGATCCGCTGGGCTGGAAGGGTGCGAAGATCACCACCAGCAGCACTTACGAGAACACCTCGCTAGCCGACCCGCTAACGGGTGTGGACCGCGCGTTTAGTGGACACGCCCGGTTCCAGAACGACACCGAGCTGCGGTGGGACATTCCCGACAGCGACTGGGCGCTCGCCACGGGTGTGAACATCATCGATGTGGACCCATACGTGCGCCTGTTCGAGACGGGTCGGAACTGGGAAGGCCCGGTCTACCACTACGTCGCTGTGGAGAACAAAGACGTGTTCGGGCTGAACGTGACCCTCAGCGTCTTCAACCCGACCAATGGCGGCAACGCGTACAACGAACGCTTCGTCTACACCGGACTGCGCGACCGATCGCCGCTGCTGCTGCGCGAATATGCCAAGCTGAACGTCTCGCAGATCGTCAGCCTTTCCGTCAGCGGCAACTTCTGAAGCTCAATGGCCCTTCCCTTCAGGGGCAATTGACGGGGGCGCGGACCTGACGCAGGTTCGCGCCCCATGAAACCAGTCACCTCTCTCGCCACGCTGGCGCTCGCCCTCACCTTTGTTCCCGCTCCGGCATTTTCGCAGGACAGTGCTGCAGGTGAACGTGAGATCACGACCGAGATCATCGAATTTCCCGACGGTCTGGAAACTCCCCGCTCGGAAGCGGAAGAGGTCGCTGTCGATCAGACGATGCGAATCCTGCGGCTGGATGACAGGCCCGGCGGCCTCAACGCGGTCATCGCGCTGGCTCCCGATATCACCGCACAGGTCCGCGCCACGCAGACCCTGCCGCTGGGCGGGCGCACGGTGCTGGTGAAGGACAATATCGAGACGCGCGAACTGCCGACCACCGCGGGCAGCCTCGCTCTCGCAGGCAACATGACCCGCCGCGACGCGCCGATGATCGCCAACCTGCGTGCCGCCGGCGGCGTGGTGCTGGGCAAGACCAACCTTTCCGAATGGGCCAATATCCGCGATTTCAACTCTACCAGCGGGTGGAGCGCGGTGGGCGGCCTGACGCGCAATCCCCACGCCATCGACCGCAACACCTGCGGATCCTCCTCGGGCAGCGGCGCGGCCGTCGCGGCGGGCTTCGCCTGGGCAGCGATCGGCACTGAAACCAATGGATCGATCACCTGCCCCGCCAGCATCAACGGCGTCGTCGGCTTCAAGCCCACCGTGGGGCTGGTCAGCCG
Organism: Erythrobacter sp.; assembly: GCA_009993635.1. Lineage (GTDB taxonomy): Bacteria > Pseudomonadota > Alphaproteobacteria > Sphingomonadales > Sphingomonadaceae > Alteriqipengyuania. Next base: position 258,156 of record JAACTC010000006.1, read on the forward strand.
CACGCATGTGGTGCCGATTTCGAGCACGCAGGATACTGCAGGCCCGATGGCCCGCAGCGTGGCCGATGCGGCCATGCTGCTGGGCGCGATGGCCGGGAGCGACCCGGCAGACCCCGCCACTGCGGATGCGGACCGCTACAAGCGCGATTTCACGCAGGGCCTCGCCGATGCCTCGCTGGAAGGCGTGCGGATCGGCGTTATGCGCAAACAGGTGGGCGACCGGGCCGATGTGAGCGCGGTGTTCGATGCCGCGCTGGCCGATCTGGCGGCGGCAGGCGCGGTGCTGGTCGATATCGACTACGAACCGAACGAGGAAATGTCGCGCGACAGCTTCACCGTGCTGCTTTTCGAACTGCGCGACGAGATGGGCAAATATCTGCGCTCCATCCCGCCAGTGGCGCAGGGCGAGGAAGCCACACCGCGCAGCCTGGCGGACCTGATCGCCTTCAACGAGGCGCATGCCGACACCGAAATGCGCTGGTTCGGGCAGGATATCTTCGAAATGGCCGAGGGCACCACGGATCGCCCGGCCTACGAAGCAGCGCGCGCGAACGCGATACACCTCGCAGGCGAGCGCGGGATCGATATGCTGCTGGCGGAAAACGACGTCGCATTCCTGATCGCGCCGACGCGCGGGCCTGCGTGGACCACAGACCTTGTTAATGGCGACAACTACAATGGCAGCATCGGATTCGGCAGCCCGGCGGCCATTGCGGGCTATCCGCACCTGACCGTGCCGATGGGTGCAATAGAGGATCTGCCGGTCGGCATCTCGATCATCGGCGGGAAATGGCAGGACTGGGAGGTGCTGAAGGCGGGCGCCGCCTACGAACGCGCGCGCAGCGCCGAAATCCCGACCCCCGATTTCAAACGCTGGATGCCCGACGCGGGCAACCCCAGCGACCGATAAGCAAACGGGGCGACCGGCAATAGCCGACCGCCCCGTTGCGTGTCTTCGTGTGGCCCTGAGAGCCTGGCTGCCTAGTCCTTCTTGGCAGCAGGCTTCTTGGCAGCGGCCTTCTTCGCGGGCGCTTTCTTGGCCGGGGCCTTCTTGGCCGCAGGCTTGCTGTCTGCGTCATCCGCCTTCTTGGCGGCGGCCTTCTTCGCCGGAGCCTTCTTGGCCGGAGCCTTCTTGGCTGCGGGCTTGTCGTCCGCCTTGGCGTCGTCCTTGCTCTCGCTCGCCTTCTTGGCGGCGGGCTTCTTCTTGGCCGGAGCCTTCTTCGCAGCCGGCTTCTTGGCCTTCGCGGCTTCGGCTTCGGTGCTTTCGTCGGCTTCGATCGCCGCTTCCAGCTCTTCGCGGGTCACTTCGCGTTCTTCGATTTCGGCCTTGTCGAACAGGAAGTCGACCACCTTGTCTTCATACAGCGGAGCACGCAGCTGCGCGGCGGCCATCGGATCGTTCTGGATGAACTGCATGAAGCGTTCGCGGTCTTCGGCGCGGTATTGCTGCGCCGCCTGCTGGACCAGCATGGACATTTCCTGGTTGCTGATCTGCACGTTGTTCGCCTGCCCGATCTCGGACAGCAGCAGGCCCAGACGCACGCGGCGTTCGGCGATGCGGCGGTAATCGTCGCGTTCCGCCTCGATTTCCTTCAGCGCATCTTCCGGGTTCTCATCGCGCGCGGCTTCCTGGCGCAGCTGGTCCCAGATCTGTTCGAATTCGGCGTCGACCATCTGTTCGGGCACGGCGAAATCGTGGCCCGATGCCAGCGTATCGAGCAGCTGGCGCTTCATCTGGGTGCGGGTAAGACCGGCAGTTTCCTGCTCCATCTGCGCCTTGACCAGCTCGCGCAGCTTGTCCGCGCTTTCGAGGCCCAGCGACTTGGCGAAATCGTCGTCGATCTTGCTGTCTTCCGGCGTCTTCACCGCCTTCACGGTCACCGCGAACTCGGCGTCCTGGCCCTTGAGGTCTTCGGCCTGGTAATCGTCGGGGAAGGTGACCTTCACGGTCTTCTCGTCGCCCGCCTTCACGCCCTTCAGCTGGTCTTCGAAGCCGGGGATGAAGGTGCCCGAACCGATCACCAGCGGGGCGTCTTCCGCCTTGCCGCCCGCAAATTCGGTGCCGTCGATCGAACCCACGAAGTCGATGATGACCTGATCGCCGTCGGCGGCCTTGTGGCTCTTGGCCGCATCCTTGAACGTCTTGTTCTGGTCGGCAATGCGCTGGAGCGTTTCCTCGATCGCGCTGTCTTCAACCGGAACCACCATGCGTTCCAGCTTGATGCCGTCGGTGTCGGGCGCGTCGATTTCCGGCAGGATTTCGAGCGTCACATCGACTTCGGCATCCTTGCCTTCTTCGTAATCGTCGTTCAGCTGGATCGCGGGCTGCATCGCGGGACGAAGGCCCTTTTCCTTCATCAGATCGTCGACCGAAGACTGGATCGTGTCGTTGACCACCTGCGCGTGCAGCTGTTCGCCATGCATCTTGCGCACGAGATTGGCGGGCACCTTGCCCGGGCGGAAGCCCGGCATCTGCACCTGCGGCGCGATACGCTTGACCTCGGCCTTGATCCGGTCGTCGATCTCGCTCGCCGGGATGGTGATGCGATAGGCGCGCTTGAGGCCCTCGTTGGTGGTCTCGGTGATCTTCATGCTGGTGATCTTTACGTGCTTTCCGATAGTGGTGGCGATTGCGAAATGCAGCGGAAGTATGGTGCGGGCGAAGGGACTCGAACCCCCACATCTTGCGATACTTGGACCTAAACCAAGCGCGTCTACCAGTTCCGCCACGCCCGCAATCCGTACGGGGTCGCGCGAATGACGGGTGCCATCCACGACAGACGGGCGCGTCTAGAGCCTCTCGACACAAAGGGCAAGCACCGCGCACGCAAAGCGGCGATGATGGGGCGATTTCGGGCGCCAGACCGCACAGACGGCGATCAAATCGCGCGATCGAATATTGTCAGCGCCGCGCACCCTGTCTATCGGCCAGAACATGACCGACGAGACCCCCGAAAACACCCCCGACGAAACGCCCGAAACCGCCGCCGCTACCGGTGCGGATGTCCCGCCGATGCAGCTTTCGGTCAATCCGGGCAGCAAGCATTTCGATCAGGCCGCGCTGCAGCGCGGTGTGGGCATTCGGTTCAAGGGGCGCCAGCGCACCGATATCGAGGAATATTCGATTCCCGAAGGCTGGGTGCGGGTCCAGGCGGGCCGCACGATGAACCGTAAGGGCCAGCCGCTTACGCTGAAGCTGAACGGTCCGGTCGAAGCCTGGTTCGAAGATCTGGGCGAGGACGCACCGGTCGCCCGCTCCGACGGGTAAGCGCCGACCGCCCTGCCCTGCCGCGTCATGGCCGGTTCGCCGGCCGCTATTCGTACAAAGCGACCGCGCGCGCCGCGACGTCGTTGTTTCGCCTGGAAGCGTCCACACGCGCCGGGGGGAGCGGCCGTGCGGAAGCATAGGCAACCTGCTGCGGCGCGAGGCGCTGCTGAGGCCGGGGGGACGTCGCACGCGGCGCGCGCGGTTCGGGGGCCGCAGAGAAGGCGGCGAGGAATGCCCTCGACGGTTCTTCGCGGGTGGGTTGCGGGCGCGTGGGCCTGGCCAGCGCCCATTGTCGGCGCGGCTGCGCGGACCGCGTGCCATCGGGATAGATGAAGCCGCGCACCGGCCATGCGGTGGTGCCAAGGTCGCCCAGCGGATCGTACCACACGCGCACTTCGCTCCAGTCATTGTTCGGCGACACGTCGACCGCCTTCACATTGCGCTCGATCTGCCCGCGCCGCCCGTTGATCGGTGACCAGTTCGCATGGTCGAGCAGCACGGTGCGCGAATCGATCACCCGCGCCACCGCGGCCACATGGCCAAGGCGCATCTTGCCATTGGGAACGAACGCCATCACCGCGCCGACGCGGGGCGTGTTGCCACGCTCGAACCGCCCTTCGGCCTGATCCCACCAGGTGTGCGCGTCGCCGTAGATTTCGATGCCGGAAACCTCGCGGGCATACGGCACACATTGCAGGTAAGGCGGCAATTCCTGGCCGTTCGCGCTCGCGTTCGCCAGCGGCACAGCTGCCGTTTGCGCGCAAAGAGCCGTTGGAATTGAAAGGCTTGCCGCAGCAAGCGCCATCGCGGTGAGGGGGATGGGGGGGGAGAGGGTCATGCGGCAAGTTTTTGCCGCCCGCCCCTTTCAATGGCCCTCTTAAGTCTGGTTAATGCGGGCCTTACTACGCTTTTCCCGCAGTTTCGCGTTGCGGCGATTGTGCACCTGCGCTTGCCAAGCACCGTGCGAAGCGCCACTTGCGAACCGCTATGCTACCCCGCGTCATCATCATCGGCCGCCCCAATGTGGGCAAGTCCACGCTGTTCAACCGGCTGGTGGGCAAGCGCCTGGCGCTGGTGGACGACCAGCCCGGCGTCACCCGCGACCGCCGCTTTGGCGATGTAACGCTGGCCGGAATGCGCTTTACCGTGGTCGACACGGCCGGTTGGGAAGACGAAGACCCGAGCACCCTGCCCGGCCGGATGCGCGCACAGACCGAGGTCAGCATTGCCGATGCGGACGCAGTGCTGTTCGTGATCGATGCCCGCGCAGGCCTGACCCCGCTCGACAACGAAATCGGCAACTGGCTGCGCAGCGCCGAGGTGCCGGTGATCGTGGTCGCCAACAAGGCAGAGGGCCGCAGCGGCGATTCGGGTATCTTCGAATCCTACTCGCTGGGCCTTGGCGACCCGGTGGCGATATCCGCCGAACATGGCGAAGGCACCGCCGACCTGTTCGAAGCCCTGTGGCCGATCATCGGCGAGAAATCCGAAGCAGGCGACGCGCTGGCAGCGATGGACGAAGAGGAAGAAGACGAGGACGGCGTGCCCACCGGGCCGCTCAAGCTCGCTATCGTCGGGCGGCCTAACGCAGGCAAATCGACGCTCATCAACCGCCTGCTGGGTGAAGACCGCCTGCTGACTGGGCCGGAAGCCGGTATCACCCGCGATTCGATTGCAATCGACTGGGAATGGACCGATCCCGCAAGCGACGAGCCGCGCGAGATCCGGCTGATCGACACCGCCGGGATGCGCAAGAAGCGCAATGTGGTCGAAAAGCTGGAAAAGCTATCGGTTGCGGATGCACGCCGCGCGGTCGACTTCGCCGAAGTCGTGGTGCTGCTGCTCGATGCAACGAAGGGCCTCGAGCATCAGGACCTGAAGATCGCCAGCCTTGCGATCGAGGAAGGCCGCGCGCTGATGATCGCGATCAACAAGTGGGACGTCGCGCAGGACGCGAGCAAGCTGTTCAACGGCATCCGCTTCGCGCTCGACGAAGGGCTGGCGCAGGTGCGCGGCCTGCCCCTGATCGCGGTCAGCGCAAAGACCGGCAAGGGCCTGGACCAGATGATCGCCGCCGCGTTCGAGCTGCGCGAAACCTGGAGCAAGCGCGTTTCCACCTCCGCGCTCAACCGCTGGTTCGACCATGCGCTGGAAGCCAACCCGCCGCCCGCGCCCGGCGGCAAGCGGATCAAGCTGCGCTACATCACGCAGGCTGGCACCCGCCCGCCCCGTTTCGTGGTGTTCGGCACCCGGCTGGACATGCTGCCGACCTCTTACGAGCGGTATCTGGTGAATGGCATCCGGCGCGAACTCGGGTTCGACGCGGTGCCGGTGCGCGTGGTGCTCAAGACTTCCAAGAATCCCTACGCGAGCGAGCAATGATCGATCTGCTGTCCGTCGCACCCCAGGTTGCGGTCGATTTCCTCGAAAGGACCGCGAGCACGCCGCGCGTGTTGCAGATGCTGCAGTTCAGCCTCGCCCCTGCCTTCCTGCTGGTCGGCATCGGTTCGACCATGAACGTGATGATGGCCCGGCTGACCTGGGTCGCGAACCGCATCGAGCGGTTGGAGCAGCGGTTCGAGGACCGCCCGGAAGAACCCTGCGCGGACGAGATCGCCTGGCTCACCCGCCGCCGCGGGATCGCGCAGCGCGCGGTGATGTTCTCCACCGCCGCTGCGGGCCTGATCAGCGTGCTGATAGCCGCGCTGTTCGTCTCCGCCTATATCCACTTCAGGATCGGCACCTTCGTCGCGGTGCTGTGGGTGGCCACGATGGCGCTGCTGATCACCGGGCTGGCGTTCTTCTTTCGCGAAACGTGGATCGCGGCGAAAGGCCCGGCGACCCGGGTATCCGACGCGCGCAAGCAATAGGCGCCGGGGGGCGCCTTACGGCGCGCCCGCGCCGGTCTCTCCTTCGCCCGCCGGGTGGCTTTGCAGCTGCACGTAGTTTTGCAGGCCCATCCGCTCGATCATGTCGAACTGGGTTTCGAGGAAGTCGACGTGGTCCTCTTCGCTGGCGAGGATATTCTCGAACAGCTGGCCGGAGGTGAAGTCGCGCACCGTCTGACAATATTCGGCGGCCTCCTGCAGCAGGGGAATCGCCTCGTGCTCGATCGCGAGATCGGCCTTGAGGATTTCCTCAACCGTTTCACCGACCTTGAGCTTGTGGATCGCCTGGAAATTGGGAAGGCCGCCAAGGAACAGGATGCGTTCGGCCAGCAAGTCGGCGTGCTTCATCTCGTCGATCGATTCGTGCCGCTCGTACTCGGCCAGCTTGGTCACGCCCCAGTCGGCGAGCACGCGGTAATGAAGCCAGTACTGGTTGATCGCGGTCAGCTCGTTGGTGAGAGCCTTGTTGAGATAGTCGATGACCTTGTCGTCGCCCTTCATGGCCGCATTCTCCTGTGAAAGTGAATTGCCCCACGCTTAGGCGTCGGAACTGCGCCCGCGCAAGCGCGAAGGCAGAAAAATCGCAGATTTCCGGGCTTTTGAGAGCGCCTCGCATTGGCGCACGAGTTGTTGCGAATGCGCCTAGGCAGCGACCTGCCGACAACCCAGCTCGCGTTCCTCGAACACGATCGCATCCGCATCGCACAGGCACGAACCGCATTGCGGACGCTTGCCGAGCATCGCGTAGCAGGCCTCCGCATCGCCCGCGCAGTGCCGCGCAGCGCGGCGCAGGTCGGTCTCGCGGATGGCATTGCAGATGCACACGTACATGAAGAAACGATCCTCCTGCTAACGGCTCGCAAGAAGATTGTTAATGCGACTTGTTCTCACAAGCAAGAGCCAACCGCATCTTTTATGAGGACGGTAGCGGCTGCCCCTTCAATCCTTGGCGAAAACGTGGCTCGCGCCGTCGCTGTCGACAAGGGTGATCTCGACCGTACCGGGGCGAACCCGCCTCACATCCGCTTCGTAATTCCCGCAGTCGCGCTCGGCAGTGATGCACAGCAGCGTGAACCGGACCTTCGAGGTCGAGCCCAGACGCACCACGTCATAGCGCCCGCGATCTTCCGGCGGCGTGCATTCGGGGTCGTCCACCCGGCAGAAGCGGTAAAGCGCGTCTTCACCCATTTCGAGGCGATACGCGCCGCCATCGCCCAGCGTGCCGGTATAGACCCCTGCGACATCGCGCGGCGCGACCGGCTCCGAACAGGCGGCAAGCAGCGCCACCGAGCCGATCGCGAGCGCGGCCCTGATCATCCGGCGTCGGGCTGGCGACGGATCGGCAGCAGCTTGCCATAGGTGAGGCAGCGCCACAGCCATTCGAGCGGGCCGAAACGGAAGACCGAAAGCCACGGCTTCGACCACAGCAGCATCAGCACCCACATCGCCGCGACCACGCCCATCAGCTCCAGCCGGTCGAACTGGCCGAACAGCCCCAGGGCCCAGCCGTGGAACACCAGCATCATCACGATCGACGTACCCAGGTAATTGCTGAACGCCATGCGCCCTGCGGCGACGAACCGCTGGCCAAGCCATCCTTTCGCCAGACCCGGCCCCCAATGGGCGAGCAGCAGCAGCAGGCCGATGGCGGTGACGACATGCGGCAGCTGGCCCAGCCCGTTGAAGACGAACAGCGTAGTGAAGAACGGGAAGCCGGCGGAATATGCGATCTGGCCCGCCAGATAGGACGTCACCATGCCCACGATCACACCCAGCCAGCCCCAGATCAGCAGCGTGCGCCGCGAAATCCCGCCGGTGAACAGCCCCATCCGATACAGGCCCATGCCGATCAGGATCAGGCCGATCGTCTCCACTGGCCCCACGATCAACAGCTCGCTCACCAGCTGGCCCCATTCGCCGGTCACGGTTTCGGTCACGATTTCGGGGTAGGAGCCGTCCTGATACAGCGCGATTTCATCCTTGGAGTCCGCCAGCATGTCGGGTTCGACATTGTCGATCTGCTCGCGCGCCTCGGCCGGCATGCTGTCGCGCACCTCGGGAATCTCGGCGGCGGCGAACTGGAACGCCATCAATGCAGCCATCAGCATCCCGCCCAGCGTCGTGAAGATCAGGCCGACGGTCAGCTGGGTTTTCGCCTTCCAGCGGATCATCAGCAGCGCGACCAGCCCCCACACCGCGTACAGCGTCAGGATGTCGCCGCGCCAGATCAGGAAATAGTGCGCCAGGCCGAACAGCATCAGAAAGAGCAGTCGGCGCGCCTGCAGCCCCCGGCCTGCGCCGCGCGCCCACGCGCGTTCCATGAACAGGTAGAGCCCGGCACCGAACAGCAGCGTGAACAGGCCACGGAACTTGCCGTCGACGGCAACGAACTGGAACAGCCAGACCGCCTGGTCGCCTTCGGTCATCCCGCCTGCCATCGCGGGCGGCCACAGATAGGCGATATAGGGCTGGCCGAACGCCGTAATATTGGCGAACAGGATGCCCAGCACGGCGATGCCGCGAATGAAATCGAGGCTTACCAGACGCGGCGCATCGGTGGCGGAGATCGGCTTGGCGGCTTCGCCGGGCACTTCGCCTGCGACGCGCTGGTCGGGCGTTACGGCGGCACTGGATTCGCTGGTCATCTGGTTCTTTCCCCCCCTGGGCAAGAACCTATCACCCTCCCGCAGGCAGGGGAATTGCCATCGACAGGCAACCCATCGCCTTCGACAAAGCGCGAGCGCCGATCGGCGGCTGATGCCGGATCAGCGGGTGACGAGGCAATCCTGCCCGCTGCGCTTCAGCGCATTGCAGGCATTCTGCGCATCGGCCCGGCTGGAGAACCCGCCCGCCAGCAGCTTGGTGACGCGGCCAGTTGGTTCAAGGACGCGGGTCGCCCCGACAAGCTCCGCCCTGCCGGACAGGCGCGCCCACAGGCGCTCTGCGTTGCCATCGACTGCGAAGGCGCCAAGCTGGACCTTCCACGGTCCGCCGGTGGCGCGCGGCGTGCTTGCAGCGGCCGGGCGCGGCTCTGGCCGGGGGGATGGCTGGGTCTGCGGACGCGGTGCGGGTTCGGCGCGCGCCACGGTGGCCGTTGTCGGCTGCGCCTCCACGCGGCCCGGCCCGGCGGCAGGGGTCGAGCGACTGGCAAAGGTTACTCCGGCGTCGGCGGGGCTTTCCGTGCCCGTCACCCGGCTGGCCTCGGCAATCGCCGATTGCGCCGCCGCGACCGAGGGTGCGACGCGGGTTTCGGCCACTTCGCGCGGGATGCGCGCGGAACGGCTGCTCGCCATCGCCCCGGCGGGCGCAGGCATCGTGCCTGCATCGCTCATCGGCTGAGGCCGCGCGGCAGGGGTCGTGCCCAGATCGACAGCGGCGAGCCGCGTCGCGCGCCGGGCATCGGCATCGCGCTTGAGCTGCGGAACCAGCGCCTGCGCCTGCTGGCGCTGGTCGAGCGGAATGTGCTGGTCCATCTGCTGCACCGCGCTGGCCGCCTGCGGCAACCCGGCGGAATTGGCCAGCGTCAGCAAGGCATAGGCGCGCACCCAGTCGCGCGCGACGAGGTCGCCGTTGAAATGCGCGATGCCCAGAAGATACTGCGCGCGCGGATCGCCCCGGCTTGCGGCATCGAGCACGTACGGCATGGCGTCTTCGCGCCGGCCGTTCTGGAACAGCAGCAGGCCGAGATTGTCCGCCGCCTTGAGGTGACCCTGCGCGGCGGCCTTGGCATAGTAGACTTCCGCCTGACGGGTATTCTGTTCGACCCCGCGGCCCAGGCGATAGGCCTGCCCAAGATTGAACTGCGCATCCGCATCGCCCTGCCCGGCCGGCTCGCGCCATTCGGCCACCGCCGCGGCGTAATCGCCGTTCTGCCAGGCGGCTACGCCCGCATTCACATCGGCAAGGGCCACGCCCGGCATTGCCATCAGCGCACCGGCAACAGCGAGTTTCACGCCCAGATGGCGCCCGTTTCGCTTGGTCATGCTGTTTCCCATCCTTGGCTCACCCGCAATCATACATGATCGCGCTAACGCGACTTGGTTAACGCGCAATTACCACCAGGGTGCCCGGAACGCCAAGCATTGCGCGCCGACCGCCCCGTTTCGCGACGCCCCAAGGCCACCCGCACGCCCAGCGCACGGCCATTTCGGCCCACCCGCTTAACTCAAAATAAAGGGTATCCTGCGAAGCCTTGCGCTGCATCCGACCCATTCCGGGCCGAATGCGCGACGGCGACACGCAATCTGGGGGACTTCGGCCCGTGAGGGTACTGGCACTGGCATCTCAAAAAGGCGGATCGGGCAAGACCACGCTTTCGGGCCACCTCTCGGTGCAGGCCCAGAACGCGGGCGCCGGCCCCGTCGTGCTGATCGACATCGACCCGCAGGGCTCGCTGGCCGACTGGTGGAACGAGCGCGAGGCGGATTATCCGGCCTTTGCGCAGACCACGGTCGCGCGGCTCGCGCATGATCTCAACACGCTTCGCAGCCAGGGCTTCAAGCTCGCGGTGATCGATACCCCGCCCGCCATCACCATGGCGATCCAGTCGGTGATCTCGGTCGCCGAACTGATCGTGGTGCCGACCCGTCCATCTCCGCACGACCTGCGCGCCGTCGGGGCCACGGTCGACCTGTGCGAACGCGCGGGCAAGCCGCTGGTGTTCGTCGTCAACGGCGCAACGCCCAAGGCGCGCATCACGTCGGAAGCAGCCGTCGCGCTGAGTCAGCACGGCACCGTCGCCCCGGTCACGCTGCACCACCGCACCGATTTCGCCGCGTCGATGATCGACGGACGCACCGTGATGGAGGTCGATCCCGATTGCCGTTCCTCTGCCGAGGTTGCCGCGCTGTGGAATTACATCGCGGACCGGCTGGAAAAGAATTTTCGCCGCACCGTCTTCGCCGCACCGGGCGCTTCGGTTCATCCGCAGTACGCCCCGCGCCAGGGCGGCTTCGGCCGCCGGATCGCACAATAGGGTGCCGCCGAGATGAACGAGACCTCCTTCGCCTCGCTCTCGCCGACGCTGCTCGCCCGCAAGGGCGGCGCGAAACCCGCGATGCGTCGCCAGTCGATCGCGGTGACCGGGGCGCAGGCTCACCAGCCCGCCTACCCGGCCGACGCGATGGAAGATCTTGGCTGGAACGATCTTGGCGAAGACGCCGAATCGTCGCCTGCCACGCACACAGCCGCATCCGCGCCTGCCACGCGCAACCACGATAACGACGGCGCCAGCGCCGATGGCGAGGAGCGCGAAAGCGAAGACTCCGCCGACGAAGGCGAATTCGCCCCGCTGGCAAATCATGCAGGCAAAGGTGCAGACCCGCGCGAAGAGACCGCAACGGTCACGCCGATCCGCACGGGCGCACCGCGCCTCCCCCGGCCCAGGCTGGCGGTTTCCAACCCGACCAATGGCGACAAGCGTGCCAGCAGCGGCAAACGGACCGCCTTCACCCTGCGCCTCGATGCGCAGCGCCATCTCAAGCTGCGCATGGCCTCCACCCTCGCAGGACGCAGCGCCCAATCGCTGGTGACCGAAGCGGTGGACGCGATGTTCGCCGATATTCCCGAACTCGATGCGCTGGTCGCGCGCGTGCAATCGCGACCCCAAAAGGAAGGATGATCCGATGATCCGCCAGAACAATTCCAAAGGCTTCGCCAGGTCGCTGATGGTCGCCACCGCGCTGGCCTCGCTCACGCTTGCCGGTTGCGCCGGATCGGGGGACGGATCGCGCACCGCGTCGGCCTCCGAGGCCACCGAGGCGCGCGCCGCGGGCAACAGCATCAAGGCCGTGACGCTTGCAGAACAGGCCGTGCGCGCCGCGCCGCAGGATATCTCCGCGCGGGCAGAGCTGGGTGCGTCCTACCTCGCCGCCGGTCGCTTCCGGTCTGCACAGCAGGCGTTCGAGGATGCGCTGGTGCTGGGCGATCCCAGCCCCGATACCGCGCTCGGTTTCGTGCTTGCCTCGATCGCAGTGGGCGACAACCGCGCTGCGCTGGGCACGCTGGACGAATGGCGCGATGCGATCTCGGCATCCGATCTTGGCCTCGCCTATGCGCTTGCGGGCAATCCCGAACTGGGCGCACAGGTGCTCTCCAACGCCTTGCGCGCGGGCGAGAATACCCCGGTCATGCGCCAGAACCTCGCCTATGCGCACGCGCTGGGCGGCGAATGGGCAACCGCGCGGATCATCGCCGCCGAAGACGTGGCCCCGGGCGAACTCGATCAGCGCATCTCGCAATGGGCCAGCGTCGCGCGGCCGGAAGATTACGCCGCGCGCGTCGCCGCGCTGCTCGGCGTTTCGCCGCAGGTTGATGAAGGGATGCCCGCGCAGCTGGCGCTGGGTGCCACCGCCGAAATGCCGGAAGCCTTTGGCGCAGCCGATACGCAGGTTGCAGCCGCACCGCGTTCGGGCGAGCTGCCGCCGGTCGACCTGCTTGCCGCGAGCGCGACGACCCGCGAACTCAAGCCGCTGGACGAACCGATCGGCGCGCGTCCCGCTGCGCCCGCTCCGGCCAGCAGCTTTGCCTCCGCCTTCACCGGCGGCGAGCGCACCGTCGCCTCGCGCGTGGTCAAGGATCCGGTCGCCCAGGCCACTCCGGCTGCGAGAACTCCGGCGGTTGCGACCCCGTCGCCCGCCGCGCCCGCGGCTGTCGCCAGTGCCAGCCGCACCCCGGCTTCGCGCCCCGGCACGTCCGCCAGCAGCGATCTCGCCAGCGGTAGCCACCTGGTCCAGCTGGGCAGCTACGCCAGCGAGGCCGATGCCAAGCGCGGGTGGAGTATTTTCGCCAAGCGGTACCCGCAGATCTCGGGACGCGATCAGGTCATTACCCGCGCCAAGGTCAACGGACGGATCTATTATCGCCTGTCGGCAGGCAACCTGGCGGCATCCAGCGCAAAATCGCTGTGCCAGACGGTGAAGGCAGCGGGCAGCGGGTGTATTGCGTGGGAAGAGAGCAAGCCATTGCCCGGCACGCTCGATTCCGGTCGCCGCGTGGCTACCCGCTAAACGGATCGCGCGTCAGTCGACGCGCACCCCGCCCTTCCACAGGCCCAGAACCCGGCCCTGCATCGGCTGCCCGTCGAACGGCGTGTTGTCGGCGGTCGCGGCCATCTTCGTGCGGTCGACCACCCACGGCTTTTCCGGGTCGACCAGTGCAACATCGCCCTCGTAACCCTGCCGGATCGCACCCGCTTCCACGCCCAGCAGCCGGGCAGGCGCGCCGGACAGCAGGTCGAACGCGCGCGGCAGGTCGATCACCCCGTCGCGCACCAGCGTGAGCGTGGTGGACAGCAGCGTTTCCGCGCCCGCCATGCCCGGTTCGGCGTCGGAAAATGGCAGCCGCTTGTCTTCCGGCCCGCGCGGATCGTGCCCGCTGGAGACGACATCGATCGTCCCGTCGCCGATTGCCGCCACGACCGCGTGGCGATCATCCTCGCTGCGCAGTGGCGGCGAAAGCTTGCCGAAGGTGCGGAAATCCCCGATCGCGAGGTCGGACAGCATGAAGTGCGCAGGGGTTACCCCCGCCGTCACCGCCACGCCGCGTGCCTTCGCAGCGCGCACCAGATCGAGCGCGGCGGCGGTGGTCACCTGCCTGAAATGGATGCGTGCGCCCGCCATCTCGGCCAGCGCAAGATCGCGCGCCACCGCCAACGCCTCTGCCTGCGCTGGTGCGCTGGCCAGGCCCAGCCGGGTCGCCATCTCGCCCGCCGTGGCGACCGCATCGCCCGCCAGCCCGTGGTCTTCGGCATGGGCGACGACCACCAGATCGAGCATTGCGGCATAGCGCAGCACGCGCAGCATCACGCCACTGTCGGAAATCCATCCGCGCCCGGTGGCGATACCGCGTGCGCCTGCCTCCCGCATCAGGGCAGCCTCGGCCAGCTCATCCCCCGCCAGCCCGCGCGTCGCGGCGGCCAGCGGGTGGACCCAGAAATCGGGCTTGCCGCTCTTGGCGATGTAATTGACCCGGCTCGGCAGATCGAGCGGCGGGTTCTGGTCGGGCATCAAAGCGGCACGTGTGATGCCGCCGAAATGGAATGCAGGCTTGTCGACCGCGAAGACCCCCAGATCGACCAGGCCGGGTACCACCAGCGCACCCTCGCCATCGCGCGAGCTGGCGTCGATCACCGCGTCGTCGGGCTGCGGACCTTCGGTGCCCACGGCAGCGATCATGCCGTCGACGATCCGCAGCGTCCCCTTGCGCACACCGTCGGGCGTGACGAGCCGCCCGTTGACGATCGAAAGAGCGCGGGCCTGCTTCATCGCCACTGCCCCTCGCCCAGCGGCCCTTCCCAGCCGGGCAGCTTGCGGGCACGGCGGGTGAGCACGTCGAGGCACGCCATGCGCACCGCCACGCCCATTTCCACCTGCCGGGTGATGATCGACCGGTCGAGCATGTCGGCGACGTCGCTGTCGATCTCCACGCCCCGGTTCATCGGGCCTGGATGCATCACCAGCGCATCGGGCGCGGCGCGATCGAGCCGTTCCTTCGTCAGCCCGTAAAGGTGGTGGTATTCGCGGGTCGAGGGGATGAACTGCCCGCTCATCCGCTCCGCCTGAAGCCGCAGCATCATCACGACATCCGCCCCTTCGAGCGCGGCGTCGAAATCGACGAAGGGGCGTGCGCCCATCATCTCGATCCCTTCAGGCATCAGCGCGGGCGGCGCGCACACCCGCACGCTGGCGCCCAGCGCCTGCAGGCACAGAATGTTGGACCGCGCGACCCGGCTATGCGCGATATCGCCGCAGATGGTGACGGTGAGGCCGGTAAAATCGTCCGCTCCTTCGCCCCGCTCGTCCAGCGCATGGCGCAGCGCCAGCGCATCGAGCAGCGCCTGCGTGGGATGCTCGTGGCTGCCATCGCCTGCGTTCAGGACGGGGCAGTCGACCTTGCCGTCGATCAGGTCGACCGCGCCGCTCGACCCGTGGCGGATTACGATCGCATCGGCGCGCATGGCATTGAGCGTGATCGCGGTGTCGAGCAGCGTCTCGCCCTTCTTCACGCTCGACTGGGCGGCGTGCATGTTCACCACATCCGCGCCCAGCCGCTTGCCCGCGATCTCGAAGCTCAGCAGCGTGCGGGTGGAATTTTCGAAGAAGGCGTTGATGATCGTCATCCCCGCCAGCAGATCGCAGTGCTTTTCGGGCTGGCGGTTGAACTCGACCCACTGCTCCGCCTCTGCCAGCAGATACAGGATTTCGTGCCGTTCGAGCTGTGCGATGCCCGTCAGGCTGGGATGCGGAAAGGCATGCCCGCCCGCTGGAAAGCGACCGGAGCCCGTGCCCGGGCCGGGGGGTGTACCTGCTGAAGCCATTGAAGCCATGTCCCTAGTCGAGCCATGTTGACCGCTCAAGCACATTCGGGTGGCGGGCGCGCGAAACCGCAACTAGGTATGGCAGGCTAAAAGCTCTGGGGATCGGCCGATGGAATTTGCGAAAAACGTCTGGAAACTGCTTGTCGCCATCAAGGATGGCCTTTCCCTGCTGTTCCTGCTGCTGTTTTTCGCCCTGCTGTTCGCGATCCTGACCGCGCGGCCCAGCCCGGCCAGCGTCAGGGACGGCGCGCTGCTGCTCGAACTCGATGGCGTGATCGTCGAGGAACGCTCGCAGATCGACCCGTTCCAGGCGCTGCTGGCGGGTGAAGCGCCGGTCGGCGAATACGATGTGCAGGAACTGGTCCACGCGATCGAGGCCGCGGCAGACGACGACCGGATCAATTCAGTAGTGCTCGACCTGCGTACCTTCCTGGGTGGCGGCAGCGTCCACCTGCGTGAAGTTGGTGAGGCGCTGGACAAGGTGCGCGCGGCGAAAAAGCCGGTGTTCGCCTATGGCATGGCCTATACGGACGACAGCCTGCGCCTCGCCGCCCATGCGAGCGAGGTCTGGGTTGATCCGTTTGGCGGCGCGCTGATCCAGGGGGCCGGCGGCAAGCGGCTCTATTATGGCGAACTGCTCGAAAAACTCGGCGTCGAAGCCAACGTGTTCAAGGTGGGCACGTACAAGTCCGCCGTCGAACCCTATATCCGCAATTCGATGTCCGAACCGGCGCGCGAAAACGCGACCGCGCTGTATGGCTCGCTGTGGGAACAGTGGCAGGACGACGTCAAGAAAGCGCGGCCCAAGGCCGATATCGCACAGGCCACCACCAAACCGGCCGACTGGGTAGAGGCATCGGGCGGCGACTTCGCCGATGCGGCCAAGGCAGCCGGACTGGTCGACCGGATCGGCAGCTGGGCGCAGTTCGGCGAGCGGGTGAAAGAGGTCGCGGGCGAAGACAGCGGTGACAAGACACCCGGTGCGTTCGCCCATACCGACCTTGCGCCGTGGGTTGCGGACAACCCCATGCCGACTGCGGGCAAGGCAATCGCCGTGGTGACCATTGCGGGTGAAATCGTGGAAGGCGATGCAGGCCCCGGCACCGCCGGTGGAGACCGGATTGCCGAAGCACTCGATGCTGCGCTGGACGACGATATCGCAGGGCTGGTCGTACGGGTCGATTCGCCCGGTGGCGTGGTGACCGCGGGCGAGAAGATCCGTGCCGCGATCCTGCGCCAGAAGGCGCGCGACATCCCCGTGGCGGTCAGCATGGCCAATGTCGCGGCGAGCGGCGGTTACTGGGTGTCCACCCCCGCCGACCGCATCTTCGCCGAACCCGAAACGATCACCGGATCGATCGGCGTGTTCGGTGTGGTGCCCAGCTTCCAGAAACTCGCCTCCGACTGGGGGGTGAGCGCCGACGGCGTGAGCACCACTCCGCTGACCGGGCAGCCCGATTTCGTGGACGGCTTCAGCCCGCAGATCGAACGCATCCTGCAATCTTCCGTCAGCAACACATACGGCGAGTTCGTGGCGCTGGTGGCCAAGTCCCGCAAGCTTGCCCCGGCGCGGGTCGACGAGATCGGCCAGGGCCGGGTGTGGGACGGCGGCACCGCACGCCAGATCGGCCTGGTCGACCAGTTCGGCGATCTCGACGATGCGCTCGCCTGGGTCGCCAAGCGCGCGGGGATCGAAGACGATGACTATCACGCTCGGTTCCTCGGCAGCGAGACGGGCGAGTACCAGACGCTGCTGCGCCAGCTGTTCGTCGGCAATGATCGCCAGGCGCGCATCGCCAACGATCTGTTCGCGGTGACCGCGCAGCACCAGGCCGCGCTGCCCGCGCAGATCGCGGCGGATATGCAGGGGCTGATGGGCCGGCAGGGCGCGCAGGCCTATTGCCTAAGCTGCCCCGCGGGTCGCCCCTCCAGCGGCATGGCACTGCCCGGCAGCCAGATGGACGCGTTGACGCAGGTGCTCCGCGCGCTTTCCCGATAGGCGCGTGCGTGCATCGGCGAAGCGCGCATCGCCCGGTCCGGCAATAACCCCCTTGCGCTCCGGCCCGGGGATTGGCAAAGGCGCCCCTCGGCCCATTTCGAATGGCACGCCGGGCGCGTAGCTCAGTGGTAGAGCACACCCTTCACACGGGTGGGGTCGCAAGTTCAATCCTTGCCGCGCCCACCATCTTTTCAATGACTTAGAAGAGATGGCGGCCCTTTCCATGAAATAGGCATGGAAATGGTGAGTCGGTTCATCTCGGATATCGTCGATTTGTCAGCGCCCGAGTTTGATCCTTGCAGGGGCGCTCGCATGATCCGCGCATCAAGACCCCATGCAAAAATGCAAAAAAGGGACCCGCATAACATTCCCGATAGGACGGGGGGATACCTTCGAACGTATTTCGCCAAGCCAGTCCGGAGCGCCGGGCGCGATTGCTCACAATTTCTGTGACAGCTACCGCTACGGCAGGTTCATAACACCCGCAGAAGACCAACAGCCTGAAAAGGCGTGAACCCGTTGCGCAAGTTCGCGAAGCCGTTATTGAATTGGATATGAGTTCTACAGCTTCTTGGGCTTACGGCCCCATCGAGAATATCGCACGTGAGAAAGTTCTCGCATTGCCAAGCGGTCAAACTATCTGGTCGCAGTACGAAATGACTCGCCAAGACGTCGGATCGAGTATTCTCCCTTATATCGCGACGCAAGAACCTGGCCTCAGTGACCACGGGATTGCTCACATTGCCAATGTAATGGATAATGTCGGGCGAGTGTTAGGGATGAACCCAAGCGGTGCGGTGGACCCTGGGAGCCGCCTGGAGAAGATCGGTGCATCCGAGCTACTACTGCTGCTTCTCGGCGCTCTGCTACATGACATTGGTAATATATTAGGCCGGGAACGTCACAACCAAGTAACCGAGCAGACTTGGCGCAAATCTGGGAAAAGTTCCTATAACCTTTGGCAGAATCCGGATCGCAAGACTATAATGGCCCTCTGCCAAGCCCATACTGGCAAGGCTTCTGACGGCAGCAAGGATACGCTGAAACCCCTTAGTGCCTCGGCATACTACTTTTTAGGTAGCCAAGTCCCCATTGGACGTTTGGCAGCTATACTTCGCTTCTCGGATGAACTTGCAGAAGGTGAGCAACGTACCTCTCGTTTTCTTCTCTTCCAGCGGATGTATGATCGTGAAAATAACGAGGTCTTCCATCGGTACGCGCACTGCACAAATTTAACGATTGACGCCGCCGGTGATCGAGTGGCGCTTGATTTTCGCATCGAACTCGATGACTTCCAAGGTAGTGAAGACTCATTGTCAGAATTTCGAGAGCTTCTAAGCCTCATCTTCAAGCGAATAGCTAAATTGGACGATGAGCGTGTCCTAACCCGCGCCTATGCGGGGGACTGGTTACCCTTTAAAGAGGTATCGGTCGTGCTAGAAATTGTGAGTGATGGCGACACGATCATCGAGCTACCGCAGATTGTGCTCAACGATTTCAACACACGCGCGAAGGGTGGCTTTGAACTCCGCAGCATCAACAAGAATTACGACTTAGAAGAGGTCATCTCAAAGGTCGAGGCTCATCTAGGGAGTTGAAATGACGACAAACCCCTTTGAATACGACGCCGCACCAAACCTCCCCCCCGAGCGTTTGGTTGAATGGTATATCGAAGACGACAATTACGCTCGTTTCATGAAAGCTCATCGCAACGTCGTCATCAATGGGGAGCGTGGCTCAGGCAAGAGCATGACGCTGATCTATCATTCGATGTCCTACGACACGGTGAAGGAGCGATCGGGCGCTGCCGCAGCGGACCAGACACGACAAACGTTAGGGATCTATGTCCCGTGTAACACACCGCTCAATAGCAAAGACGAGCATCTCCTTCTCGACGAAATCGCCCAAAGACGGATTTCTGAGGCCGACCTCACCCTCATGATACTAGCCAACTTGGCCCGCGAATTCGAGGCATCAAACATCCAATTCGATGCCGAAGATCTCACATTTTTGCGTGAAGAGTTCGAGATTACACTCGATTGCGATCCATTTCCAGACGACGTTGGACCGTTTGTTCATCTACGTCGTGAAGTTCGGCGGAAGTTGAAATTAAATCAACAACAAATGCTTGATTCCACTTGGAATCCCTCAGCGTCAGCCGACACGTTTTCAATCATGGTAATCCCTGTTCTTGAGGCGATTGCCGCGACGAAGTCTCTTTCTGGAGTTCATTTTTCGCTATTAATAGACGATGCTCAGAATCTTAATTCACATCAGCGTAAACTATTAAATTCATGGCTTGGCTATAGAGATAACTCTCTCTTTTCGTTCAAAATTGCTATCGCCGGTGTACGCGGATATGACTTCGCCACGTCTTCCGGTGGCATTATCCTCGATGGGCATGACTACACAACAGTCGATCTCCAGCGTCCCATTCAGAATAAAGACTCAGAGTTTGGACGGTTTGCGCGCAACGTGGTGGAAAAGCGCCTGCGCAATGCTGGGATCAGCTTAAGCCCTGATGAATTTTTCCCAGTAGACCCTTCAACAGTCAAGAGATTAGAGCAAGCCCGGCGTGTAACAGAAAATAACGCCATAGAGCGGGGACTAGAACGCGGGTCAAAGGCCTTCAATGATTACGTTTACAAGCATAGACGAGCAGTATATTTTCGAAGTCGAACAGGTAAGGCGAATAAACCGATCTATTCTGGCTTCAATACAATGGCTCATCTTTCAACTGGCGTGATTCGAAACCTGTTAGAGCCTTGCTACGTCATGTTTGAACGTCAGGCCAGCTCACTTAAAGGCAAGACACCGGCAAATATAAAACCGGATGTGCAGGACACCGTTATTAAAGAGCTTAGCGATCGCCGCTGGGATATGATGAGTGGAAGTCTTCACCGGATTCTTCCAAATTGCAGTGCCGAAGATGGACAAGCAATACATAATCTCTTCACGCGAGTAGCTGAGTATTTTCGACGACGTCTTCTTGAGCACGCGTCGGAGCCACGCGTGGTGACGTTCATAATTTCGGAGCGCGGGCACCCAGCATTTAAAGAGCTTAAGCGCCTGCTCGACCTCTCTGAACGAGCACAGCTTCTCTATGTAAGAGCTGGAACTTCAAAAAAGGGTGGCGGTCGCGAGGATTATTACGTGCCGAATCGTATGCTATGGCCCCGCTACGGTTTGGACGCCCATGGTCAACACGGGCGGGCTTCGTTGAGGGCAGAGGACCTTCTGGCGGCAGCTCAAAAGGACATAGCAATCCCATTTCCATCTGGGGAGAATGATCCTGAGCCAAGCGAAAACCAAGGGACGTTATTCGATGGCGAACGGTAAAACTTTGCTGGTGACGGCGAGTTGGGAGGATCGATACTCTTTGGGGGTCCGGGCATCGGTTGAGTCTGAGAAAGTCGATAAGGTCGTCGTTCTTTACAGTCTACGCTATGCGAATGAGACCGGCCCCATAACGAGGGAACTGGAGGTATTTTGTCGTTCGCGCGGCACGCAATTTGTCACCAAGGGCTTCGATTTTGAAAACCAGGTAGCGACGATGCGAGCCGTCTCGGAGACCGTCTCGCTATCCTCAATCGGGGATGCCCCTAACCTTATATTCGATATATCCACAACGCCTAGACCGGTCCTGTGGTCAGCCCTTGACGCTTTAGAGTCGATGCGCACCTCGGTTGGCATACGATATTATGCTGGTGGCAATTATGGCTCATGGCAAACTGACGAAGAGGGAGAGCCGCGACTGGTCCTTCGTCGATCCGGCATCATGTATCCGGATCAGCCCACGGCTCTCATACTTCTTTGCGGACCAGAAATTTCTCGCGCACATAAGATGTGTCTTCAGTTTGAGCCAAAGTCCGTCCACATCCTGAGAGACCCTCGGGCTGCAAACTATGGAGAGATTAGGCATCTACCTCACGAGTATTACTCTATTGCCCGCGAGAAAGAGTTCGACAACAAGGATCTTAGTGACGCGAACTATCACACTATTGATAAGATGACCTTAGATTTGCTTGACGCAGGTAACAATGTCGTTGCCGCTGCGTTGGGCCCGAAATTGGGGGCGCTTTTGCTATTTCGTCTCTCACGTGAACAACCAGAAGTGGGCCTCAGCTACGTCGTATCTGGTCGCCACAATCGGTCGGCAACCACCGGCTTAGGTGATCGGGCCGACATGGACTTGAGCTTAAAAAACTTGCGAGCCTAGTTATCCAACCTTTCCCTCCGCATTCATGATTGTCGCGAAAACTGCTTTGGCAAGGAGCGGTGGAACTGCGTTGCCGACCTGCTGCTGCTGAAGACCGATCGACCCACTAAATTGGTACCAATCTGGAAAAGATTGAATGCGGGCCGCTTCTCGGACTGAAAGGCCACGATTTTTTGTCGGATGTATAAGCATATTCTTTCGAAAATTCCCCAGCACGACTGATGGTTGATCACCACGTAGTCGTCTGTAAATCCCCGTATGGCAGCGAGACCGGTCAGCGTAATTTGACATAAGCTCCAAAGGAATGTCCTGCCAATTTCCGCCTTGAGGTACTGATGCGTACCGCTCTGCAATCATTTGCGAACTATTAGTGACAAGATTGCCGGAAACTTCTTGGAGGTCACCACGTAACATTTTTTGATATGCATTGCTCGGCGGGAGTCGATACGGAAGGGTATCGATCGAGGCACCCATCTCGAGATCGGGCAGGTCTCCGATTGCATCTTCAACGGTAATGGTCCTTCCCTCGCCCCCACCCGGCAGCTCTGGTGGATCACCTTCGTACCGGGCGATAATGAAGTAGCGGTTCCGACGCTGGGGGACTCCATAATTCGATGCATTTAATATCCCTGCGGTCACCCCATAGCCAGCATCGCGCAAATCGCCTTGGACACGTTCAGCGAAACGTCCGCCATCTGTTTCAAGAATCCCCTTAACGTTTTCGAAGACGATCCAGCGTGGTCGAAGGCTGCATGCTAGCCCAATGAATGCTCGATAAAGCCAATTCTTATCGTTATCGGCCCCCCGGTTCCTTTGGTTTGACGTCGAGAACCCTTGGCAAGGGGGTCCGCCAAACAGCACAAGTTCTTCAGCAGGATAGGGAACCGACAGCTCTAAAACCCGCGTAATGTCAGCCCTTAACGTAATGGTATCAGGATGATTCCGTGCGTAAGAGCTATAGGCATGCTGATCATAGTCGATGGCAAGTGGCACACTGATCCCGGCCCAGCTGGCGCCGAGCGACATACCTCCCGCCCCCGAGAATAGGTCAATTCCGTACAAAATTTGTCCTGCTGCAGTGTAGGAGGTCAATACGGCCTATCGCTCGCAGCGCCCCCTACAGATGTCAAGAGATTTGGGGTCCTTGGCCAATCTCGGAAGGAGGCGCGGCATATCTAACTCAAGGTCGGCGCTCGCACTTCTCAACTCAAAAGCTATGAGTATGCTCGAAGCTAAGACATCGAAGCCTCACCGAGCGAAGCCTACAGGTCAAACAGAGGGCGCGGTCGATGATAAACCGTCACGTTGTGCCGCCCATTCGCAACCGTATGCCACCAGCCTGCGAAATCCTCGCTCCTGCGCACGTTCAAGAGCACGCGCGGCAGGCGCTTTTCCTCAAAGTGGCGGATCTTCACAGGCACACCTTTGAGGAGTCTCACACCTAGGTAATGGTGCCCCACGTCGCGACCGGTCGGAATGGTGGCTTTGCACCATTCGACTAGCACTTGCACGCTGCGCTCATCGCCAGCAGCCACGCATACCATCTCCGCCGTAATCTCGGGCGGCGCTGGTTTTACGTCGCCAAGTTCAGCGAGCTGCGCCCTCGCGCGCTCGGCTTTGTCGCCCAGCGTATTGATCACTGCGGGACGCTCGAGCAAGGCCACGCGCTGACTTACCGTAAGCGGATCGCCGTTACGAAACGTCTCTAGGATCGCGTCGGTTAGTGGATCGCCAGCATCAAATTTGATCCAACCCTGGCGCTCCATGCGTCGCAGTTTTTTGAAGCCGATTCCCCATCGGTTATGCCATTCGTGAAGAGTAGCCATATCAAATCACCCTTTTACTGAAATCCGACCTGAAACCGGCACATTCCACGTCGGGTTTCAGTGTCGATATACAATCGCGATTTGTCGGGAATGGCGGCTCGCGATTGCAAAAACCGCGCTATTCCGGGGTCTGCTGTGAAACCTGCGAATTTAGGCCGTCTTCAGAGTGAAACCGGCGGGTCTTACGCGCGGGCGCGAATAGTGAGCAAGCCTCGGCTCGCTTGCTACGCGCTGACGCGCTCCGCCGCGCTCACCTGTTCATTTCGGGCGCTTTGGATCGAAAAGAATTTGGAAGCTTACACAGCCAAATATAATCTGACCCTAGGTCAAATCCCCTTGGCGCTTGGCTTCTGAGACTCCACCCGCGACACGGATAGTGGACAGACCTGCGTTCAGAGTTAGGCCCCAGGGTCAATCCTGAGCCTCAATGAGCGCGTAGAGACTTTGCGCGGGGATGAGTGTCCGCTTGCCTATCTTTCGCGTCTCAATGCGCCCCTCAGCAATCAGCTCATAGAGCTTTGAGCGTCCGATGCCGATGGATCGGCAGGCTTCAGCGACCGTGAAGGCCAGCTTCGGTGTGTTGTCCGTATGCATTGTCTTGTTCCTACAAGGCCCCGGACGTGATTGCCCGGACGTTGCAGGACAGGAAACTATGCAGAAATTTGGAGGGCGGAAGATGACTAAAATAGGAGATCATTCTGTCACTGCCTGAGAAGGTGCCTATTTCGATTCTAAATCCGCCAAGAGTTGCAGAACGTTCTTGATTTTTGTCGCCGGTTCCACGGGCAATGGTTTCGCCGCCTCGGATTCGATTTCCCGCATCGTCAATGCGGCGTCGGGCGGACCATACTTGGCAGTGTAGTCCGCAATTGACGCTTGCGCGAGATGATGAAGGCTTTGCCAAGAGTCGGTTAATCGCCCGCTCGCCACCAGCTCGGCTAAGACATTGAGATAATCGCCATATGGGTACCGGTCCTTGCTCAGCATCTCGGCGTGAACGAAAGTGTAGTAGCGCCGCCGATCTTTGAGCTTCCGCATGATGCGACGGTGCAGGGATTCAAATTCTTGCTGCGCGCCTGGCTCATAAAATGTCTTGGCGATCGAATGGTTCGAGCGCTCAGCGAACGGATCTCCACCATCCAGCCACCGCAATGCATCCTGCCTCAGAATTTCATCAATTTTGCGCCAATCCCCGTCCTTCGATGGGGCGCCCCGCTTAGGTTTGGTCTGCTCCCTCACAGCGCGCTGGAGGGCCTCCACGCCATACCTCCGTGCGAGACGCCTAACATCGTCCTCGATCGTTGGGCCCGCCAATTCGAGGTGGGGGAAGCCGCCTTTCGAATTTTGTGAACTCTGAGCCACATCCTCACCCTCTAAAGTGGCATGCACTTGGGTGTTTATCTTCGCGAAAGGGCGACTTCCAGCAAGTCCTGAAGCCATTGAAGGTCGTCATCGCTCAGTCCCGCGATCTTGCTAGTGATCTCGGTAAAGGCGGGCCTTTGCAGCTGCCCGCTTGGCAAATCAGGTGTGAAGAGCTCAGCCGGATCAACGCCAAGCGCCTCTGCCAGCCGAGTAATAACTCCAAACCGAGCGCCGCTGTTTCCGCCTTCAATCTTCGAAACCATGTCGGTGCTGATATTGGCGCGCTCGGCCAAGGCCTCTTGAGTCAGGCTCAAACGCACGCGATGCGCCTTGACCAACATTCCAAATCTCGCGCGCAAATCCACGATGACGCCTCCCAAGCGACGCGTAGCCGGGAGTGAAAAGCGCCATGAGGGACGTGGATTCGATTTTCACCTACATCAGTAATTAACGGGCAACTTTTTCTAATTAGCTTAGGGGTGTGGCGGATCACGGCTCATATTTACGTATTGGCGGTTGGCTAGGGATCATCCCCGCGCTCATAACGTTTGTGGGCGGCTGGTGGTATTGCGCCACAACCTACGGCTTTCTTTTGGGCTTCGGCCTCGGCTGGCTTCCCTCGCTCATCCTAGCCGTCCTCGTAGAACTGGCCTTCACACTTTTATGGGGTCCGGCTCTGGCAGCCGTTGCGCTCTTCGTTATAATCCCGACCCTCAAACAGGAGCGGCAATCAGAGGAATCCGCATATTCTAACGAAGTTGGCGCGGATCCACTCGCAATCGTCGCTGCGCAGACTGATCAGCCTTGGTTGGATAACCCCGTGGCGGACTTTCCACCCGACTATTCAGCGTTGTCCGACGAAGCGTTGCTGCGAGAATATGCAAGGCAGTGCGGAGTTGCCACCTACCAGCAAATGTCGAAGAGGGAGTTGGAGGCCGGCTTAGCCGATTGCAGCTCAGGCGATTCGGAAGGCCCCTGGAACGATTATTGAGTGCCTTGGCGCCACCACCAACTTAGTGGAGCCGTCTCACAGCGTTAGCCTTGCCAATGCCTGCTCCGCATCATCACGGACCAGATGCCCATAATGCCGCTCGATCATCACAACACTGGTGCCTGATAGCTGCGCAACCGTGAGCGCGGGCAAACTGTCGCGAATAAGGTCCGTAATCACGCTATGCCTTAACGTGTAAGCTGACACCCCGCTCGCGAGCTTGGCGGCACTCACTGCATCTTTGATCGGATGTTTCCATGCATCCTTATTCCAAGCCCTCCCATCTCGGCGCGAAAACAAAGGGGCGGCTGGTAGCTTGTCCTTTGCCTGACTGCCCAAGAATTCCGCGGCGGTTTCCGGCACGGTAATCTGGCGCGGCCTGCCATGCTTGTCTTTTCCGATGGTGAGGGTGCGGGTCCGCTTGTCAAAATCCGCTACGAGAAGATTTGCCACTGCGCCTGGTCGAAGCGGCAATAGGCACAGAGCGCGGACGAATGGCGCCGCTTCGGCGTCTGTGGCCTCCACAAGGCGCTTGCGCTCCGCATGGTCAAGATAGAGGTCGCGACGCTTGTGAGCGCCCTTATAGGGCTTCAACGCCTCCTGCCACGCCGCATCGGTGTTTGGCGAGCCGGGAACGAGTACTTGCGCCAACGCCGCCCGCAGAGGAACCATGTCGCGGTTGATCGTCGATTTTGACCGCTCCTTGGTGCGCATCTCTCCGCCCTTATTGCGGCTGAGCAGCGCAGGAGATTCCTCCAAGCGCTTGCGCCATTCCCGCAGATGGTGACGCCGAAGCTTATCGAGCTTCACCTTGGCTATCGGGTCGGAATACACGTGGCGCCGAAACACTCCCTCGGCGATCGATCCGGGCTTGTGCTCAAGATAAGCTTCGCAAGCATCGGCGACCGTATCCAGCTTCACCGGCAATACGCCGCCACTCTCTACGGTGTCGGCCCAATTCTCCGCATCGCTTTTTGCCTGCCTAAAAACATCGTGACCAGCCAAAGCGCCGTAATCGCCGAGCGCCTTGCGGGGATACTTGCCCGTGTCTGCATCATAGGCGCGAGCGAACCACGTCCCCTTCCCGCCCCGTTTGGACGGTCGATAGCCGAGATAACAGCCGAAGCGTAGCCGCTGCCAATGGGGTTCGTCGCCTTTACGAGTCTTCAGCTTGTCCCGCTCTGTGATCTTGCTCAAGTCCGTCATTGCCGCCCTTCCATGAAATCCATGAAACATCCATGAAATACGACAGTGGACGCAAAAGGACAAGAACGGCTTAATTCCGCTATTTAATTCGTCCATCAATGGTCGCAATAGTCCGGTTTCCCGCCCTTCACACGGGTGGGGTCGCAAGTTCAATCCTTGCCGCGCCCACCATTTTTTCAATGACTTACGCCGACCGCAGGGCCTGTCGCTTAAACGGCGTGGCATCCGCCGGTGACGGGTACCGGCCGAAGGGCCGCGGTTCACTTCTATTTTTCTGGCAACTTGGCGCGGAATTTCGCTGCTTCGTGCGCGCCTATCGCGCGAGGGCCTGTTCCAGCGGTTCCAGCCATTCCTCGTACGGCTTCCACGCGCCCTGCCCTGCCCGCGTGATCGGCTGGCGCACCTGTTCGCTGCTGGCCGTTCGCACCGCGCGGCGGGTCTTGTGGAAGGCAAGGCACTCTTCTTCGAAGGGCAGGCCGATATGGTCGAGCATGCGGCGCGTCTGGCCTTCCAGATCGTCCAGCACATCCTCGTGCCGAACCCGCAGAACGCGCCCCGGCAGCACCGCGTCCCAGTGCTCCATCAGCGTGACGTAATCGGCGTAGTAGCGCCCGATTTCTTCCAGGCCGTAGGTGAACTCCTGCCCTTCGGCGAACAGCTGCTTGAAGCCGGAGAAGCAGCAGTCCAGCGGATCGCGGCGCGCGTCGATGATGGTCGCATTGGGCAGGATCAGATGGATCAGCCCGATGTGCCGGAAATTGTTCGGCATCTTGTCGATGAAGAACGGCGCGCCCTGCCGGTGGATGCGCGTGTCCTCGATAAACTGCTCTCCAAACCCGGCCAGCTGCTCGGCCGACAGGTCGTGCAGGATTTCGGGATAGCGCGATGCGCTCGCCCTGCGGCCGCGCAGGCGATGCGCCAGCGAGAGGATATTGGGCAGTTCCAGCGTGCCGTCGATCTGGCTGTGGCTGGCGAGAATCTGTTCGAGCAGGGTCGAGCCTGCACGCGGCAGGCCGAGGATGAAGATCGGATCGCGCGCAGGGTGCCCCTCCCCCTCGTGCTTCCTGAAAAGGTCTGCGGTGCAGACCTCGCGCTGGCGGGCCAGCTCGGCGCTCATGGCATCGGCGTCGTAGCGCGTCTGCGTGCGCTTCAGATCGTTGCCCTCGCGGTAGCGCGCGAAGCTTTCGGCGTACTCGCCGCGATCCTCGTGCGCCTTGCCCAGCGCGAAGGCGATATGCACGCGGTCCATGAAGGCAAGGTCCGGGCGCGCCGCCTGCTCGCGCATCGCGGTCATCTCGGCGTCGGTGAAGCTGTAGGTCTTGAGGTTGGCGAGCGCATAGTAGGCATCGCCCTGATCGGGCCTGGCGGCAAAGGCGGCGCGGTAGCTTTCGACCGCATCGGCCTGCTGGCCCATCGTCTTGAGCGCATGGCCGCGGCTGGTCAGCGTTGCCGGATCGCGCGGCAGTTTTTCCAGCACCTTGTCGAACAGTTCGAAGGCGCGGTCGTAATCGCCGGTCTGCATGCTCTCGATCGCGAGGTGCGACTGGAACACGGGGTTTTCGGGATCGCGGGCGAGCAGTGCTTCGGCTTCCTCGCGCGAAGCCTCGAACTTCTGGCGGCGGTGCAGCGCGTCGATATAGTCAAGCCGCAGCTGGATATCGTCGGGCGCGAAGGCGATCGCGCTTTCCAGCAGGAATTCGGCATCGTCCAGCACGCCCAGCCGCATCCCGATCTGCGCCAGCAGGCGCATCCCCTCGGTATCCCTGGGGTGAGCGCGCAGGTAGTGGCGGCAGATCTCTTCGGCGCGCAGCAACCGCCCTTCGTGCAGGTGGTTCGTCACCGCCAGCAGTTCGCGGGGCAGTGCGCCAATGCGCTGCGCCTGCGCGCGCGCGGCGCGCGCCTCGGCATCGCGGCCCGCTGCGGCCTGCAACCGCGCCAGTTCGCGCCAGCTGGCCTCCAGCGCGGGGTTGAACCGCACCGCCTGCGTAAAGGCGAGCACCGCATCTTCGGGGCGATTGCGCGCCTGCGCTAGGTGCCCGGCTTCCTGCCACGCGCGGCCATATTCGGGAGAGACTGCCCGCAGATGCTGAAGGTAGCTTTCCGCGTCGGTAAACCGCTTGAGATAGCGCGCAGCGACCGCCGCGATGTACAGCGCCTGCTCGTCCGCAGCCTCGCCTTCCAGAAAGGGCTCGACCAGCGCCAGCCCACCGGCGAAATCGCCCGCCTGCAGCGCCTTCTGTGCCGCAAGAATGATACCGTCCCGATCGCTCATCGCATCGTCCCTAGATAGCGGAACGGCGGAAATGAACCCCACAAGGGCCCATTCCCGCCGTCCGGTCCGATCGGATGATCCGGATCAGTAGGTGTAGGTCGCGCGCACGCCCACCGTCAGCGGACGGTTCACCGTGATCCGCGCCCGGTCGAAGTTGAAGCTGCCGGCAATCTGCGCGCGCTCGTCGAACAGGTTTTCACCGTACAGTTCCAGCCGGTACTTGTCCGTCGAGATACCCATCGCAAGGTCGACCAGCGTGTAGCTATCCAGCTCCAAGCGGTTGATCTGGATGATGTCCGTGAACTTCGATGCCGAATGGCTGATCTGCGGCTGGATGAAGGCGCCCAGCGTGTCGGACAGATCCCATTCGTAGCGCACGCGGACATTGCCCTGGAAGGACGGCGCGTAGGCCAGTTCGGACCCCACCACGATATCGTCGGTCGGGGTCAGCTTTTCCGTGATCTCGGTATCGAGGAATGACACCGCGCCCGCGACCGTCAGGCCCGGTACGGTGTACGGCGCAAAGGTGAACTCCGCTTCGAGCCCCTTGATCTCCGCATTCGCCGCATTGTCCGAGAAGAACAGGTTGGTGATGCTGGGATCGAAGATCGTGGTCTGCAGATCGCTGATGTCGACGAAGAACGCGCTGCCGTTCAGCCGCAGCTGGCGATCGAGGATTTCGGTCTTCCAGCCGATTTCGTAGTTCTTCACGTCATCGGTATCGAGCTCGAACGGGACCGTGAAGCCGCCGGGGCCGGCCGCGCCGCCGGGGCGGTTGAGCAGGCCGGGGCGGAAGCCTTCGGAATAGGTCGCGTAGAACAGCAGGTCGCGCGTCGGCGTCCAGGTCAGCGTGCCCTTGAAGATCACGCCTTCGGCCTTGGCCTTGTCCGGATTGCCGAACGTATTGTCCTCGCCGTAGATCAGCGAAAGGTTGGTGCCGCCGCAGCCTGGAATATTGGTCTGGTCGGCCGGGGCCACGCCCGCATTGGCGCCGAAGATCGGGGAGTTGAGCTTGCAGAAGGCGGAGGTTGCCGCACCTTCCAGATCCACTTCCACATCGTAATAGCGGGCACCGCCGGTGATGGTCAGCGTGTCGGGCACGATCTCGAATGCCGCCTCGCCGAAGATGCCGATCTGGCGGTCGGTACGCTTCACGTCGTTGCGGAATGCCGCATTGGTGGGAAGCGGGCCGGGATCGCTGAAATAGCCCGGGAATGCGTTGCCGGTGGTGCCCGTCACTTCGGTGTTGGTGAAGGGATAGATCGGCGCAAAACCGCGCGTGACGCCATCCGAACCGCGCACCTGCTCACGACCGTAGAAATAGTCGTTGCGCTCTTTCAGGATGAGGTTGGAATAGAAGCCGCCCACGGTGGCGCGCACGCGGTTTTCGCTCGGCGTGCTGAGGCGCAGTTCCTGTGTGAACACGGTCGTATCGGTGTTCGATCCGACCGAGAAATCGGGCGCATAACAGGTCGGATCGGCAGGTGCCGAAGCGACGCTGCCGGGATAGGTGACCGCGGTGTCGCAGGAATAATACGGAATGTACTGACCGACGAACAGATAGTCGGAATAGCCGATGGTCTGCTGCGTCTCGCGGTCCGTATAGGCACCATTGTAGATCACATCGAGCATGCCGAGGCGGCCTTCGACCGACCAGCTGGTGTTCGAAAAATCGTCCTGCAGCCTGTCTTCCGAGAAACGCTGGATTTCCAGGTCGTCGAGGTCGAGATCCGGGTCGGCGAAGAACACGCCTTCGGAATCGAGGCCCTGGCGCGTGTGCGCGACGGTAACCTTCCAGTCGGGCGTCAGTTCATACAGCGCGCTGACGCGGAAGCCGGAATACTGCGTGTCGTTGAAATTGTCTTCCACCAGCGTCGAATTGTCGGCGTCGATGAAGGTGACGTTGTTGTCGATATAGGCCAGCGAGGCGGCATCGGACTGGAAGCCGGCGCGACTGCTGGAGACCGGCACACCATTGTCGCGCACCGTGCCTTCCGGCCGGAAGCGGGCGCTGTCGCGCAGCGAGCGCGTGCCCTGCACGTTGTCGATATAGCCGCCCTGATCGTCGAGATAGACGACGCCGCGCACCGCGAGATTGTTCGTCACCGGCACGTTGAGCATGGCCTCGGCCTTGTAGCTCTGCTCGCCATCCTTGGTGAACGAGGTGCCGGCCGTGAAGCTGGCATCGAACCCGGCGAGGCTGGGCTTGTTCGTGATGAGGCGGACGACGCCTGCCTGCGAGCTTGCGCCGAACAGCGTACCCTGCGGGCCCTTCAGCACTTCGATCCGTTCAAGATCGGCGGCGTAGACATCGAGGTTGCGGCCCGGCTGCGCCAGCGGCTGCTCATCGAGATAGAGCGACACGTTGGGGGCAAGGCCCGCGACGCCCGCGGTGGTCAGGTTGGGCGTGGTCGACGCGAGACCGCGAATGTAGATCGTGCTCTGGCCCGGGCCCTGCCCGCCGGCGGTCACCGAAGGCAGCTGCTCCAGATAATCGTCGAAAGTATTGATGTTGAGCTCTTCGAGCTCGTCGGCACCGATCGCGTTAACCGCGATGGGAACGTCCTGCAGATCTTCGCTGCGGCGCTGCGCGGTCACCACGATCGTGTTCACCCCGCCACGCGGAGTCTGGCGGCCGGTCGCAGGCTCTCCCTGCTGCGTATTCTGGTTCTGCGCCGTCTGCGCGGCGGCTGCGCCCTCGGCAGCAGGCGCGACATCGCTTGCAAAGGCGCCGGTGGTGAGCGCGATGGAAAGCGCGCCCGACGAAATGCCGGTAAGAAGTCGGTTCATGTGTTAGCCCCGTTAAAAAAATTTAACCCCGCAAGGCGCTCAAGACGGCCCGCGTATCCGGGCGGCTGGCTTGTGCGCGAGCGAAAAAGGATTCGCAGCGGTAGAGGCGCTCGCTAACGCACCAGTCTGCGCTGAACCACCTCAGAGACGGGAATCCGGACTCACAAGACATTTGTGTTGCAGTGCGGCAACAGCAGCCTGCCGCAAATGAGCATCGCACGTGCGCCGCGCAGCCAGCGGCCACGGGATAACTCAAATACAAGACCTCGCATGCATAATTGCGTCTCTTCTTGTTCTATTTACAACAGAGATCACACTAAAATTCGCAACCGGCCAATCGAATAGGATACTCAATTCGGAAAGTGTATTACGCCGTCCCGGTTGGCGTCGGCCAGTGAAGGCAGCGGAACCGGGCTCGTGCTCACACACATGCGGACCGGCGAAAGCCGACAGTCCGAATGGACAGCTTTGGGCGTCATTTGCATTGGACAGTTCGAAGGTTTGCGCGTAGCTTCGCCGGATGACTCAGAATGTCGTTGGAAACCTCGATGTCGCGATCCTGTGCGTGATCGCGTTTGTCTCCTTCTTCCTTGGGCTGGTCGTCTACCTCCGGCGCGAAGACAAGCGAGAGGGGTACCCGGTCGAGGTGGCCGGAATGTTCGGCAGGGTTCAGCGAGCGGAGGGTTTCCCCGCCATGCCCCGCCCCAAGCTGTTCTATCGCCCGCATGATCGCGGTGTGATCCAGGCGCCGCGGCTCGAAGAGCCCGAGCCCGTCCGCCCCGGCCAGCGCCTGCCTCCAATGGCCATCCCGCTCGATCCCGGCCCCGATCCGCTCGAAGAAGGCATTGGTGCAGCGGCCTACACCCGTAACCGGGAGGAGCTGCCCGATCTGGATGTGGAGGGTGAACCCAAGCTCATCTCCCTCAACGACAATCCCGAATATTACATTCCCGATGGCGATCCCGACCCGCGCGGCTGGGTGTTGCTGTCCGCCGACGAGAAACAGGTCGGCCAGGTTCACGACCTGTGGTTCAACCGGGCCGAGTTTTTCCTGCGCTACTATGAAGTCTCGATCAATGGGGCCGAAGGCCGGCGGCTGGTACCCGCCTTCTTTGCCGAGGCGCTGCCGTGCGATCGGGTGGTGCGGGCGACCACGCTGGTTGCCGACGATATGCGGCGCACCCCGGTGCGTGCCGACGGCACCTGCATCACCATGCGCGAAGAGGATCGCCTGAACGGCTTCTACGCCGGCGGACTGCGCTTTTCCGGCCACTCCGGCCAGATCCACGATCCGGCATGATCCGCGACGAACCCATCGACATCGTTCTGGGCCTGCCCGGCCCGCTGCCCGCAGGTGAACGTGTGCTGTGGCACGGCAAGCCCGAACGCGCCGCATTGCTGCGCTACCTGTTCCGCTGGCGGCTGCTGGCGGCCTATTTCGCGGTCTTCGCATTGCTGCCGATGCTTGCCACCGCACAGGCTGGCGCAAGCGCGGCGCAGGTGATCTTCAGCCCGCTGCTGTTGCTGCCCATTGCCCTGCCGATCGCGGGCCTGGTGGCCGTCAGCGCGTGGGCATTGGCGCGCACGACGGTTTACGTCGTCACCGACCGGCGGGTCATCCTGCAGGTGGGCGTCGCATTCACCCGCACCGTCAACATTCCACTCGATCTGATTGCGGATGTTTCGGCGCGCGAACGGGCGCGCGGGATGGACCTTGCGCTCACCCTGCGCGGAACCGACAAGATTGCCTGGCTGGCGCTGTGGCCCCACGCGCGCACTTTGCGTTTTGCGCAGCCCGTACCGATGCTGCGCGGTTTGCCGGTCGACAGCCCCGCTGGGGCGATCCTGGTCGATGCCATCATGCACGCGGCCCCCGGTTTGCGGCATTCGCCCGCTCGCGCCGGAAAAGCGCCTGTCGCCATCGATGGGGCACGGGCCCCGGCAGCGCAGCATGTCTGAGATTACCGTTCCGCGCGGCGTGCTGATCGGTGCGGCGATCATGATCGGCTTTACCATGACGGCGATCACCACCGCGCGGCACTACGATGTCGGCCGCCTGACGGTACAGACTGCGACATCGCAGGACCGCCGGACATTGATCTTCAAACCGCTCCCGGGTGGCGAGATGATGGTGCTGAGCGATCGGCGCGCGCCCCTCGCCCACCTCGTGATCGAAGGCGACACCTTTATGATGACGGCGGTGCGCGCACTCGCAATGCAGCGCGACGATCGCAACGAGGCGACCGAGTTTCGCCTGCTGCTCCAGCGCGATGGCGACGGCCATCTGGAGCTGGCCGATCCGGCAACCGGCCGGACGATCAAGCTGGAAGGGTTCGGACAGGCAAGCGCCAGTGCCTTCGCCCGTTATCTCGACGGCTTTGACAAGCAATACGCCCCCAACTGATCCTTAACGGCGGTAGCCTTTGCACTGCGCGTCTGCAGACCGTTTCCCGCAATAGTCTGCGCGATCTTTCGCGCAGCGGCGATCCTCTTACGCTGGTGCAGCGTTGGCAGATGGAGGGGACGGCGGGATCTTCCGGATGGCGAAGCAGCAAGGCAAGGCGGCGCCTCAGGGAGCGCACCGCGAGAGCTCGCTGGTTCAGCAAGTCCCGCAGCCACCGATGCGGCTGCGGGACGAACCCCGCGTCACTCCTTGTCCAGGGTCACGGCCCTTTCATCGACACCGGGCTGCGTGAGGACCGCCTGATGCGCCTTGCGGGTCTCGAACGCGGTCGCGCGGGTGGGGGCCACGGCACTTCCGGGACCGAACAGGCCCCTGTATCGCTCGGCCATCCGCTCACCGCCGAGCGGGCGTGACATCCCGTTATGGCAGGTCGCGCAATCGACCTTGGCGACATCGCCCAGCGGGCCCAGCCGGTTGGGCGGGAAAAGGCCCTGCATCTCGGTCAGGTAATCGCGATTGATCCGGCGGGACATGCGGATGCCATACCAGGCGTTCACTCGATTGGGCGTGCTCTGCGACCAGTCGGCGAATGCACGCGTGTTGTGGCAGAAGGTGCAGTTGACGCCCATCCCGTCCGACATCTGCATCATCAGGATGTAGATGTTTTCTAGATCCGCGATCTCCGCGACCTCGCCCGACACCGACCGCGCCTGCGCTCCGGAAATCGTCTGGTCGTCCAGCAGGTAGTTTTCGAAAGGCGCGCGCGGGAAGAAATCGCGCATCGTCGTCGCGGTACGGTTCCATGGCGGCGGCTTGCCCACGATCCCGCCCATGGGCGGTTCGGGCGGGGCACCCTTGTACCAGTGCTTTGGCGGCACGTTGTTGCCGCGGTGGCAGGTAAAGCAGGTGATGCCGACATTGCCCACGTGGCGCGCGTTCGTATTCACGTCGCGCACCATCTCGAGCATCCGCCGCGCAACCTGCTTGGTATACAGATCGTCGGACGCAAAGCTTTCGCCGCTCTTGTGGCAATAGCTGCAGCCCTCCTCCGGCGCGACCCATTCGGTCATCGCCTGCATCAGGTAGTCGAACTGGGCGGAATCGAGATCGCTCAGCACCTCGATATTCTCATACACCTCGCCTGCGGCAATCCCGCTGTCGGGAAATGGCGCCGTTGCGGCGGGCACGAGATTGATCGGATCGTTGCGCGTGCGCGCAGAGGTGAACGTGTTCATCGCGATGCCGCGCCAGCCCCAGTCGCGCGATTCGATCGGATCCCAGGGGTGGTCCCATTTGGGCACCAGCAGGACGAACAGCAGCGTGGCGAACGCCGCGGCAAGAAGGAAAATGCCCAGCAGGCTGGACCGGGGCCTTTGCGACACGGGCTTCATTGTGCTGCCTCCGGCGCAGGGGGCACCATTTCGGGCGGCGGGTTACCCACCGCCGAGTGGCTCGACGCGTCGGCGATCGAGCGGACCTGCTCGGCGATTTCGGGCGGCAGCGTCATATCCGGATAGGTCGCGGGGTATTCGGGAGCGAGCCCCCATTTCACGCCCCACAGATACCAGTTGTCGACCACGGTACCCGTCAGCAGGATGCCGATTGCGCCAGCGAAGGTCGTCAGGATGGCAAACCAGTACGCCCAGCGATGGACCGATTCGAACGTGGCGTTGAAACCGATGGTCCAGCGCCAGAACAGTGCGCCACGCTCGGCCGCGGTGCCGCGATCGACGATCTCTTCCGTCTCGCGCTCACCACCGAAGCGCGACACCGCGAGGATCGTGCCCCCGTGCATCGCGAAAAGGAGAACCGAGCCGTAGAGGAATACGATCGAGAAACAGTGGAACGGGTTGTAATAGAAATTGCCGTACAGGACGGAGAGGGAAGCGGTCCAGTTGAGGTGCGGGATGATGCCGAAAGGCGGCGCCTCGTGCCAGGAACCGAGCAGCATCGGGCGAATGAACCCGATGCTGAGATAGAGGAAGATCGCGCTGGCAAAGGCCCAGGCGACATGCGTGCTCATGCCCAGTGCCTTGGCGCGCAGATACATCCTGCACCACCACAGCAGGATCGATGCGGTCAGGAAAAATCCCGCCCAGATCCACCAGCCGCCCTCGGCCAGCGGGACGAAGGGGGAAAAGCCCCACTTCGCCTCGGGCGGATCGAGCCGGTGCCAGGCCATCCCTTCGATGAAGGCGACCGGGTTCCAGTGGACCGATGCCCAGAAATTGAGGCCGATGATCTCGATCGCGATGAAGCCGCAGATCAGCGATGCGATGCCGCAAAAGCCAAGATAGGTCGGCCCGATCTGCGGATCGCCGATCTTGCCGAGCCAGCGGTTGAGGACGGGCGTGATCAGCCGGGGGGACTCATGCCCCTTGACCGGAAGGCCTTCGTCGTGAGGCCCGTGGATCTGGATCTGCGAATAGAGGCTGTGAAAGGATGCCATCAGCCCAGCCCTCCCAGACCCATGTTGTTCCAGAACGGCAGTTGCAGGTACCAGTCGTAGAAATAGGGCCACCCGCTGACCCAGAACGGCCCGCTGATGAGAATGCAGATCGCGCTCCAGAAGCCGGCATTGATCGCCGCGAACCAGCCGAGGCGATGGATGCCTAGCGGTCCGATCGAATAGGCGATGGTATCGCGGAAATACTGGTTTTCATGCTGCCCGTGCTTGACCACCTCGCCCTTGGGCGGGTTGACCGCGGACAGGATCACGCCGCCGTGCATCGCCAGCATCAGCGTGGTGCCGAAAAAGCACGTCACCGCCAGCATGTGCGCCGGGTTATAGTGGAAGTGCAGCCCCTGGTAGCCGACATTGGATACCCAATCGAGATGGGTGAAGATGCCATAGGGGAAGGCATGGCCCCACGCGCCGAGCATGATCGGGCGGAACACCTCAAGGCTGAGATAGGCGAAGATCGCGAAAGCGAACGCGATCGGGATGTGAAAGCCCATGCCCAGCTTGCGCGCAATCTCGACCTGCCTCAACGCCCAGGAAACGAACGCCCCGATCGCGCAGATGGTGATGATCTGCCACAGCCCGCCCTCGCGCAGCGGCGCAACGCCAAGGCCGTATTCGATGGACGGCGGCGCGATGTCGATCTGCCAGATGTTCCACGTCGGCCCGATCGCCGCGCCGTAGATGATCAGGGCCGTTCCCAGCGTGGCGAATACCGCGGTCGTGACCCCGAAGAACCCGACATAGAACGGCCCGACCCAGAAATCGAAGAGTTCGCCGCCGATCAACCCGCCACCGGCTACCCGGTATTTCCTCTCGAAACTGAGCATCGACATAGTGCGTACCTGCAAATCTGTATATTACCCTGGACACATGTTTGTGTTCCACTTTTTGGACATGACACCAAGCCAGCCGGGCTGCAAGCCCTCTGTGCGACAAAGAGGTACAAGCCCCGCCACGGCGGGCAGGAATACCCCGCGATGCCGATTGCAGGCCCTTCGCCATGCGTTCCGCCGCCGTCGATTGTTCGGCCAAGCAATGTCGCCATGCCGAAACCGCGGGGATCTTTTAAGCGGCTCGAGGTTACCCGGCGCGCGGCTTGGCCGAACTCGAGCGCGAATTCTCGATTACCGGGCCACCTGGTCCGGCAAGGATTGCCCGATGCGATCCCTTGCCCCGATTTGAAAACAAGGTATGCTCCAAATCACGAACGCACAGAAGTGCGTCGCATGGGAGAGATGCAGATGGCATGGGATTTCGAGACCGAGCCCGGCTTTCAGGAGAAGCTGGATTGGATGGAAGGCTTCGTGCGCGACCGGGTCGAGCCGCTCGGCCTACTCGGCATTCATCCCTATGACGTAAAAAATTCCCGGAGAAACGCGCTTGTCCGTCCGCTACAGGACGAAGTGAAGCGGCAGGGCCTGTGGGCCTGCCACCTCGGGCCGGAATTGGGCGGACAGGGTTATGGCCAGGTCAAGCTGGGCCTGATGAACGAGATTTTGGGTGGCGCGAGCTTCGCGCCAATCGTGTTTGGTTGCCAGGCACCCGATACAGGCAATGCGGAGATCATCGCCCATTACGGCACGCCCGAACAGAAAACGCGGTATCTGGAGCCGCTGCTCGAAAACAAGATCGTTTCGGCCTTTTCTATGACCGAGCCACAGGGCGGATCGGACCCGACCAGTTTCGTCACCACCGCCAAGCCGGATGGCGATGAGTGGGTGATCAATGGCGAGAAATGGTTCTCGACCAACGGCAAGTGGGCCGATTTCCTGATTGTGATGGCGGTCACCGATCCCGATGCGCAGCGTCACCAGCGGATGAGCATGTTTATCGTGCCGGTCGATACGCCCGGCGTCGAAATCGTGCGCAATGTCGGCGTCTACGGGCAGGAGAGCGGTTCGGAGAGCTATATCCGCTACACCGACGTGCGCGTCCCGGGCGATCACCTGCTGGGTGAGCGCGGGGGGGCCTTCGCGATCTCGCAGACCCGGCTGGGCGGCGGGCGCGTCCACCACGCGATGCGCACGGTCGGCAGCTGCAAGCGCCTGCTCGACGCGATGAGCCGCCGCGCGGTCAGCCGCAAGACGCGCACGGGTACCATCGCCGATTACCAGAGCGTGCAGATGCAGATCGCGGACAGCTATATCGAGCTGGAGCAGTTCAAGCTGTTCGTCCTGAAGACCGCGTGGATGATCGACAAGCACCAGGACTACCGCAAGGTGCGCAAGGACATCGCGGCGATCAAGGCGCTGATGCCGAAGGTCTACCACGACATCGCGCAACGCTGTATCCATATCCACGGATCGCTCGGCGTGTCGAACGAGATGCCCTTCGTGGGCAACCTGATCGGTTCGATGGTGATGGGCATCGCCGACGGGCCTACGGAGGTCCACAAGGTCACTGTCGCGAAGCAGCACCTCCGCAATTACCGCGATGTCGAAGACCCGATCTTCCCCGACTATTCGCTGATCGCCCGCCGCGCGCGGGCGCAGGAGATGTACGATCCAGTGGAAGAGATCGTGGAGGCAGCGGAGTAAGCCCATGGCCACTATCGCCCCCACCCCCGCTGCGCCCTCCGACCCCGCGTCCATGCCCCCGATGACGCGGCTCAATCGCCTCGCCTATGGTTCCGGAGCGATCGCGAACGGGATCAAGAACGCCGCCTTTTCCACCTACCTGCTGCTGTTCTACAATCAGGTGCTTGGCGTGCCTGCGGCCATCGTTTCGGGCGCCATCGCGCTGACGCTGCTGGTCGATGCCTTCGCCGATCCGTTTATCGGGCGCTGGTCCGATATGACCCGTTCGCGAATCGGGCGGCGCCACCCGTTCATTTTCGGCTCGGCCCTGCCCACCGCTGCATTCTTCGTCCTAGCGTGGTTTCCGCCTGCCGGGCTTACCGACATGCAGATGGGGATATGGATCTTTGCGCTCGCCGCGCTCACCCGCATGTCGATCAGCGCGTTCGAAATCACCACGAGTGCGATGAACCCGGAAATGACCGACGATTATGCGGAGCGGACCAAGCTGTTCGGCTTGCGCTATTTCTTCGGCTATCTCGGCACGTTCGGTTTCACCGCCTTCTCGCTCGCGGTGTTCTTCGTCGCCACGCCCGAGATTTCGCGCGGCCAGCTCAATCCCGAAGGCTACGTGAAGTTCGCCTGGCTCGGCGGCGCCCTGATCTTCGCCGCGATCATCGTCTGCGGCGTAGGTACGCTGAATCGCGTGCCTTACCTGCGCCAGCGCGACGAACCCGGAGAGGGCGCGACGCCCGCATCGCATCTCAAGGAGATGTTTACGGCCTTCCGCAATCGCGGCTTTCTGGCGATCTTCGGCTTCGGCGTGTTCAAATATACCGCGATAGGGCTGTACGCCGCGACCACCGTCTATTTCAGCACCTATGTCTTCAAACTGGGCGCGGGCGAGCTGGCGCTGCTCACGTTCGACAGCCTGATCGCCGCCACCCTCGCCGCGCCGCTCGCGCCCAGGTTCTCGCGCTGGCTGGGCAAGCGCAACACGTCGATGTTCATGGCGATCATCGGCATCACCTTAGGCATTTCGCCGCTGTTCCTCACCCTGATCGACGCATTCTTCCAGCCCGGCGACCCGATGCTGTTGCCGACGCTGTTCGTCATCGGCGCGGTCTACGGCGCGATGATCGCGATCTCGCTGATCAACACGTCCTCCATGCTGGCAGATGTGGTGGAAGACCACGCGGTGCGCACCGGTCAGCACACCGCAGGCGTGTTCTTCGCGGCTTCCAGCTTCATGCAGCAATGTTCGACCGGGCTTGGCATCCTGATCGCGGGCATCGTGCTGGAATTGTCCGACTTCCCGACCAGGGCCGAAGTTTCGCAGATCACCCCCGCGATGGAGGACAGCCTGATCATCCACTACATCCCGTTCTCGCTCGGCCTGTGGATCATCGGCGCGCTGTTCCTGCTGTTCTACCCCATCACCGAAGAATCACACCGCGAGAACGTGGAACGGCTGAAGGCGCGCGAGGCTCAGGCGCGCGAACAGACGATCCGCGACGGTGCCTTCGGCTCCCCGGCAAGATAGGCAGGATTACGCTATGGTCACCGACCCAGATGCACCGAAGCTCGGCTTCGCCACCAAGCTCCTCTACGGCGCCGGCTCGATCGGCTACGGCATCAAGGAC
The DNA here is from genome assembly GCA_009993635.1 of Erythrobacter sp. GTDB lineage: Bacteria > Pseudomonadota > Alphaproteobacteria > Sphingomonadales > Sphingomonadaceae > Alteriqipengyuania. Next base: position 299,320 of record JAACTC010000006.1, read on the forward strand.
GTCGCCTTCCGGTCCTTCCTGCTGCTCTATTACAACCAGGTCGTCGGCGTTCGCGCGGAGCTCGTCTCCTTTGCGATCCTGGTGGCGCTGGTGGTGGATGCGATCTCCGATCCGGTGGTCGGCCAGTGGTCGGATACGATCCGGACCCGCTGGGGCAGGCGACATCCGCTGATGATCGCCTCCGCCCTGCCCGCCTCTGCCAGCCTGCTGCTGCTGTTCTTCCCGCCTTCGGGGATGAGCGACACGCAGACCTTCTTCTACATTCTGGTGATTGGCTGCTGCGTGCGCACCTTCATCACCTTCTATGAGATCCCGAGTTCGGCCCTCGCGCCCGAACTCACCAGCGATTACGACCAGCGGACCTCGATCGCCAGCTACCGCTATTTCTTCGGCTATCTTGGCGGTGTGGGCATGGCCTTCCTGACGCTGCTGGTATTCCTCGCCCCGACGGCGGAATATCCCGTCGGCCAGCTCAATCCTGCGGGCTACCGGATGTTCGCCATAGTCGGCGCACTGCTGATGCTGGGTGCGATCCTGCTGTCGAGCTTCGGCACGCTACACCGGGTCAAATATTTCAAGATGCCGCCGGCGCGCGAGAAGATCGGCCCGGTCAAGACGCTCGGTCAGATGGGCAAGACCTTCTCCAACAAGGGCTTCCTCGCGATCCTCGCCTTCGGGGTGCTCAAATATACCTCGGTCGGGATGACCTCGGCGTTGAACATCTATTTCGGCACCTATTTCTGGGGCTTCAGTTCGGCGCAGCTGGCGATCCTGACGGTGGATTCGCTGGCGGGTGCATTCCTCGCGCTGTTCCTTGCGCCGATCGTTTCGAAGCGGCTGGGCAAGCGCAACGCCGCCTTTTATCTCGCGATCTTCGCGGTCATGTTCGCCAGCGCGCCCTACCTGCTGCGCTTTGCGGGACTGATGCCCGAAAACGGCGATCCGGGCCTCGTCGCGGCCGTCTTCGCATTCTCGATGCTGTTCCAGCTATGCGGCGTCTCCTCGGCGGTGCTCACCCACGCGATGATCGGCGACATCGTGGAAGAGAGCCAGCTGCGCACGGGCCGCCGGTCCGAAGGCCTGTTTTACGCGGCCAACACGCTGATGCAGAAATCGACCTCGGGCCTCGGGGTGTTTGCCGCGGGCATGCTGGTAGCCTTCGTCGGGATCGTCCCGGGTTCGGACCCGCGCACCCTCGACCCCGAGATCCCGCGCTTGCTTGCGCTGGTCTACGTGCCGACGCTGATCGTGCTCTACATCGGCGGGGCGGGCTTCCTGTTCGCCTACCGCATCGACCGCGCGAGCCACGAGGCCAATGTCGAAGAGCTCGCCCGGCGCGATCGCGCCAGCGCCGTCAACGCCGACGAGATTCCCGAACCGGCGCCCTAGCGCGCCCTCCCCGCCTTTCAGACAAGAACGACCGATCAAGGAGCAGCATATGGCTACCCAGCTTGAACCCGAAGCGCGCGAGAGCGCCGATGTCTTCCGCGAGGAAGCGCGACAATTCATCGCCGACAAATTCCCCCAAGAGCTCAAGGGCAAAGGCCTCTCCATGGCCGGGGCCGAAGGCCGGGAAAAGGAAACCCCGGCGCAAAAATCCTGGCGCGAAGCGATGGGCGAGCGCGGCTGGGGCACGCCCACCTGGCCGAAGGAATACGGCGGCGGCGGACTCTCGCGTAAGCAAGCGGCGATCCTCGACGAAGAGCTGGCGCGCGCGGGTGCCTACAACCCGATTGGCGGAATGGGTGTGATGATGTTCGGCCCCACGCTGCTCGAATATGGCAGCGAAGCGCAGAAGCAGGAGCATATCCCGCCGATCTGCCGCGGCGAAATCCGCTGGTGTCAGGGCTATTCCGAGCCGAACGCGGGCTCGGACCTCGCGAACCTCCAGACGATGGCAGAGGACAAGGGCGACCACTACCTCGTCAACGGGCAGAAGACCTGGACCAGCGGCGGCCAGTGGGCGGACAAGTGCTTCGCCATCGTCCGCACCGACCGCAGCGACAAGCACAAGGGCATTTCCTTCCTGCTGATCGACATGGATTCGCCCGGCGTCGAAGTGCGCCCGATCACCATGATCAGCGGCACCAGCCCGTTTTGCGAAACCTTCTTCACCGATGTGAAGGTGCCCAAGGAAAACCTCGTCGGCGAGGAAGGCCAGGGCTGGACCATCGGCAAGCGTCTGCTTCAGCACGAGCGCACCAACCTCTCCGGCGCGGCACCGGGCGGGCGCGGCGGCGGCAGCCTTGCGGACATCGCCAAGAAGTACGGCAAGGTGAACGCGGACGGCACTCTGGCCGACCCCGTGCTGCGCGACCGGATTGCCGATTTCGAGATCCGCTGGACCAGCTTCCTCCACACCGCGCGTCGCGCGGTCGAGGAAAGCAAGGCGCAGGGCGGCGTCTCCGAAATCAGCTCCGCGCTCAAGAAGCTCGGCACAAAACTCGGCCAGGAACGCGCCGAGATGACCATCGAGATCATGGGCCTCCAAGGCCTCGGCTGGGAGGGTGACAATTTCAGCCCGGTCGAACTCCAGGGCGTGCGCGGCTGGCTCTACGGCAAGGCCACCACGATCTACGGCGGATCGACCGAAATCCAGAACAACGTCATCGCCAAGCGTGTGCTCGGCATGCTCGACCACCAGTAAGATTCAGGAATTATCGACATGGCAGTTCTCAACGAAGAGCAGGAAATGCTGCGCGACATGGCGCGCGAATGGGCGACCAACGAAAGCCCGGTGACCGAATTTCGCAAGGTCCGCGCGAGCGGCGCGCCCGAAGCGTTCGACCGCGATGCCTATGGCACGATGGCGGAAATGGGCTGGGCCGGGATCATCATCCCCGAAGAGCACGGCGGATCAGATTTCGGGTTCCTCTCCGCCGGTCTGGTGGTCGAGGAACTGGGCAAGACGCTCACCGCCAGCCCGCTAATCGCGACCACCCTCGCCGCCAGCGCGATCATGCTGGGCGGCAGCGACGAACAGAAGGCCAAGTGGCTGCCCAAGCTCGCCAGCGGTGAGGCGATCGCCACGCTCGCGGTGGACGAAGGCCCGCATCACGATCCGGCCGAGATCGCAACCAGCGTCTCTGGCGGCAAGCTGACCGGCACCAAGGGCTTCGTCGCCGAAGCACACGGCGCAGATCTGTTCGTGGTCGCCGCGAAGGACGGGCTCTATCTGGTCGAGAAGGGCGACGGCGTTACCCTGACCACCCGCCGCCTGACCGACCAGCGCAGCCATGCCGATATCGCTTTCGACGGCGCAGCGGCCGAGAAGCTTGAGAACGGCGGCGACACACTGCTGGACGATGTGCTCGACAGGGCGCGCGTGCTGACCGCAGCCGAAATGCTCGGCATGGCGCAGATCGTGTTCGACACCACGCTCGATTACCTGAAGCAGCGCGTGCAGTTCAATCAGGTGCTGAGCTCGTTCCAGGCATTGCAGCACCGCATGGCGGACCTTTTTGCCGATCTCGCGCAGATGCGCTCCGCAGTCGAAGCGGGCTTGCAGGCCGTGGACAGCGGTGTCGGCGCATCGCGCGCGGCGATCGTCGCCAAGGCGGAAGCCAACCGGGTGCTGCACACCATGAGCAACGAAGGCATCCAGCTGCACGGCGGCATCGGGATGACCGACGAATACGACATCGGCCTCTATCTGAAGCGCGCACGCGTTCTGGAGCCGGCGTGGGGTGCCACCGGCTACCTCAAGAACCGCTTCGCAACTCTGGGCGGCTATTGAGACCTTGGATCCGCTGGAGGATCCCGAAGGACTGGACGACAAGGCCGGCGCGCAGCGACGCGCGCTGGCCGACCACGCGCGCTTTGTCGACGCGAACCTGAAGCGTAACTACACCGCAAACTTCATCCATGGCGTGCTGGGGATGACCGGCTTCCGGCTGATCTACGCGCCCACGATCATCCCCGCCTATCTGCTGCTGCTGACCGGCAGCACCGCCGCCGTCGGGCTCGGCGCCGCACTGCTGCAGCTGGGCGCAACGATCAGCCCGATAGCCAGCGGATCGCGGATCGAACATCGCAGCCATATTTTGCCCTACGCGATCCGCGTCGGCTCGATGATGCGGCTGATGATCCTCGGTCTTGCGCTAACCGGCTATTTCCTGACCGGCAACCTGCTGCTGTTCGGGACCTTCGCGTGTTTCGTGCTGCTGGGCTTCTTTACCGGCGCGCAGCGGGTCGCGTTCCAGATGCTGATGAGCAAGCTAATCCCGATCCGCAAGCGCGGGCGGTTGCAGGGCTATCGCAATTTCGCCGGCGGCCTGATCGCGGCCATTCTCGCCTGGGCGGCGGGCAATTACCTGATCGCGGACGAGTGGCTGGGCAACGGCTACGCCACCACCTTCCTGTTCGCCTTCTTGCTCACCAGCGCGGGGCTGGTCGTGCTCAAGACGATGATCCGCGAGCCCGCCGCACCCGTCAGCCGCCCGCAAATGCCGATGATGCAGCGCATCCGTCAGTTTCCCGAGCTGCTTGAGGACCGCGACTTTGCCTGGTTTCTCGCTGTGCAGTGCTTCTCCACCATGGCCCGCGTGGGCGCGCCGTTCTGGACGATCTATGCAGGTACGCAGCTGGGCCTCGACGGCGCGCTGATCGGCGGGCTCAGCTTCGTTTTCCTGGGATCGGACACGCTGTCGAACGTGCTGTGGGGCCCACTGGGCGATCGCTTCGGCTTCAAGATCATCTACGTGCTGGCACTGTGCAGTTCCGTGTGCGGTGTGGCGCTGCTGATATTCGGTAGCACGGCGGTGCCGATCTATGCCGCCTTCGTGCTGCTCGGCGTTGGCGGCTCTGGCTGGATGCTCGCCTCGACCACCATGGTGCTCGAATTCGGTGAGACCCAGGATACGCCGATGCGGCTCGCCTTCGTCACCACGCTGGAAGGTGCCATCGCGGCGAGCGGCCCGGTGGCGGCCGGGTTGCTGGTGGCGGCGAGCGGTTTTCAGCCTCTGTTCTTCATCGTGCTCGCCGCGCAGGTCGCGGCGCTGCTGCTCCTGATCATCAAGGTGCGCGAGCCGCGTCACCGTGCGCCGCTGTTTTAACGATCAGGCGCGCTCTGCCAGCATCCCTTCGATGAGCACGGACAGATAGGTTTCGACCGCCCGTTCGCGATCATCGAACCGGGCTGCCCAGCGCCGGGCCTCGTAGGCTCCATTTAATGTCGACATGATGATCTGGCTGGCGACCAGCGGGTCGATCGCGCGTACCGATCCATCGCCGAACCCGTCGATCAGGAATCCCGCGAAACGCCGGGCGAGGCGGTTGGAGCGCATCACGACGTCGATCTTGGTTTCGCTGTCGAGCGCCTGCAACGCGGTTGTGCGCAGCAGCGGCATGGAATCGAAGAACTGCAATTGCAGCAATTCGTTGAGGATGCTCGACAGGCGCGTCCAGTACGATCCTTCGACGTCGTATCCCGCCATCTGCACCTTCGAAAGGCGGTCGTAGCTGCGCTGGAAGCAATCCAGCACCAGATCGTCCTTTGCGTCGTGGTGGTGGTAGAAGCTGCCCTTGGTCACGTTCAGCGCCTCGGCGATCCGGTTGACCGACGCCCCGCGATAGCCGCGTTCGTTGATCATCACCGTCGCTGCGCGCATGAATTCGTCATTCTGCTGCGGGGGGCGGTCGTCGTAGGTGCGCCAGCCGCCGTCTTCGAGCATCGCCGGCTGCCATTCCCCGGCTTGTGCCGGAATGCCGAAGCACAGGATCTCGACGATCTTGGTCTCGACCCGCGGGAAATCGAGCACCGAATAGCGGCGCGACCAGACCGGCCACCACAGCATCGCCTCGATCAGGATATGCGCTCGCGCCGAATAAAGCGCCCGCTGCCGCTCGTCGGCCGGATCGCCGAAAAAGGCGCGCACATCGTTCACCATTTCGCGATAGGCGAACAGGAGTTCGTCCTGCTGTTCCTGATCCAGCGAGCGGATTTCGGACAGCGCCGTCATCAGTCCCTGCTCCCCGCGCCGGATGCGGTCCCGCAGGGCGACATGCAGGTGAACGTACCTGGCGATCCGTTTTTCGGGCGTATCTTCCGCCAGTGCTTCCCGGGCCATTTCCTTCAGCAGCGCGATGGTTTCGGCGTAAACCGACACGATCAGCTGGTCCTTGCGCGGGAAATAGTAGGTGACGCTGGTCGCGTTCAGGCCAATCGCACGCGCCACCTTGGTAAGCGTGGTCGCCTGAACGCCGGTCTCGTTGATCAGCACCGATGCTGCGTGCACGATGGCGGTGCGCTTTTCGCCGAACTTCCGCGTGACGTCAGGCTTCTTCGCCATCCGCTCCCCCCAAGCATCAATCTACGCCCCGTGTGCGCCCGCATCCGGGGCGAGCGGTAGCAGGCTTTCAGAAAAAGCTCGAAAGCTCCTTCTTCAGGATCTTGCCATTGGCATTGCGCGGCAAGGTCTCGTTTGAAAAGGCAATCTTCACCGGCACCTTGAACTTGGCAAGCCTGCCCGCGACCCAATCCTGCAATTCACTCTCGCTCGCGCTCATTCCCGGTGCAAGGTGGACGACCGCTGCGGGTTCTTCACCCAGCTGCTGGTGCGGGATGCCGACAAGTGCCGCATCAGTCACCGCTGGATGATCGTAAAGGACATTCTCGACCTCGGAGGAATAGATGTTCTCGCCGCCACGAATGATCATGTCCTTCGCGCGGTCGGCGATGTAGCACCAGCCCTCTTCGTCCACCCGCGCAAGGTCGCCGGTGCGCACCCAGCCGTCGATGAAGGTCTCGGCGGTGGCTTCGGGATTGTTCCAGTAGCCCTTCACCACCATCGGGCCGCGTGCCCACAGCTCACCGATCTCACCGGTGGGCAGCTCGCGCGTGCCGTCCTCGCTCATGATCTTGATGTCGGCAACCGCCACCGGCGGGCCGCAACTGTCTGGGCGGTTGAGGTAGTCTTCTGATGAATGGCTGGTGACGGTCGCCATCGTCTCGGTCATGCCCCAGCCATTGCCCGGCAGCGCGCCGAATTCCTCGCGGATGCGGCGGACCAGTTCGGGCGCGGCGGGTGCGCCGCCGTAGGCAATCGCCTCGATGCTGGAGAGGTCGTAGTTCTTGCGCTCGGGATGCTCGAGCAGCTGCCAGGCAATCGTCGGCACGCCGCCGGTGGAATTCACCTTTTCTCGCTCGATGATCTGAAAGGCTTCGACCGGGTCCCACCGGTACATGAAGATCATCGTGTTGCCCGCCGCGATCGCCCCCATCAGCCCGGCGGAACAGGCAGTGACGTGGAACAGCGGGATCACGGTCAGCGAGGTGCGTGGTTGCGGCGCGGGGATTTCCTCACCCCGGCGCAGCACCGCACAGGCGGCGCCGAAGCCGCTCGACATGATGTTTGTGCAAAGATTGCGATGCGTGCCCAGCGCGCCCTTCGGCTTGCCGGTCGTGCCGCTCGTGTAAAAGATCGTCGCGTCGTCTTCGGGCAGGATCTCGACCTCGGGCAGCGCGCGGGCTGGCAGGTCCTTGTAGTCGTTCGGCGTGCCGAGGATGTCCTCCAGCCGCGATGCACCGTTCAGCTCGCCCTCGTGGCGGGTTACCAGAACAGTTTCGAGTTCCGGGCACTGGTCGCGAAGCTCCGCGATCCGTTCCCACCGCTCCTCGTCGCAGACGAGCAGCCTGGTGCCCGAATCCGCCAGCCCGTAGGCCAGCTCCCCGCCGGTCCACCACGCATTGAGCGGCACACAGATCGCGCCGATGGTGACGGCGGCGAAGAACACTACCGGCCATTCGGGCAGGTTGCGCATCGCCAGCGCGACCCGGTCGCCCTTGCCGATGCCCATCGCCTGGAATTCGTGCGCCAGCGCAGCGACCGCGCGGCCCCAAGCATCGTAGGTCACCCGCTCGTCCTGATAGATCACGAAAGTGCGATCCCCATGCGACGCACCGAGCATGGCGATGGCGCGCAGGTTCGGCGGGGCGTTCTTCCACACGCGGGTCTGAACGCCGCGAATGTCGACTTCGTCCATCTCGAACCGCATTCCGGGCGCGGTCAGGATCGCCTTGCATTCGGCGCGGCTGCGCGCAGGCCAGTTTTCCGGCGGTGTCCAGCCGATGGCCGAGGCGAGGTCTTTGGGTTTCGCGGTGCTCGCCATCACAGGACCTCGAACAGGCCGGCTGCGCCCATGCCGCCGCCCACGCACATGGTGACGACCACATATTTGACGCCGCGCCGCTTGCCCTCGATCAGCGCGTGGCCGACGCAGCGCGCGCCGGTCATGCCGAAGGGGTGGCCGATGGAGATGGAACCGCCGTTGACGTTGAGCTTGTCGTCCGGAATGCCCAGCTTGTCGCGGCAGTAAAGCACCTGCACCGCGAAGGCCTCGTTCAGCTCCCACAACCCGATATCGTCGATCGACAGGTCGAAACGTTCGAGCAGCTTGGGGATCGCAAACACAGGCCCGATGCCCATCTCGTCCGGCTTGGTGCCCGCGACCGCCATGCCGACATAGCGGCCCATCGGCGTGAGCCCGCGCGCCCTGGCGACCTCAGCTTCCATCAGCACGCTCGCCGCAGAGCCATCGGCCAGCTGGCTGGCGTTGCCTGCGGTGATCGTGTGGCCCTCGCCCATCACCGGATCGAGCTTGGCGAGCCCTTCCAGCGTGGTGTTCGGCCGGTTGCAGTCGTCCATGGAGATGGTGACGTCTTTCTTTGAGACCTCGCCGCTCTCGCGGTCCTTCACATCCATCACGGTGGAGACTTCGATGATCTCGTCCGCCAGCTTGCCGCTTTCCTGCGCTGCGGCGGTGCGCTGCTGCGACTGAAGCGAGTAGGCGTCCTGATCCTCACGACTGATGCCGTAGCGTTTGGCGACGACCTCCGCCGTGCCGATCATCGGCATGAAGATATCGGGATGCATCTTGAGCAGCTCTTCGTCGCGCTGCGGCTTGCCTGCATTGTTGCGAATGGCGGTGATCGATTCGACCCCGCCTGCGACGCAGATGTCCATCCGGTCGACGATGATCTGCTTGGCGGCGGTCGCGATCGCCATCAGCCCGCTGGAACACTGGCGGTCGATGGTCATGCCTGCGACATCGACCGGCAGCCCGGCTCGCAGCGCGATCTGGCGACCGATGTTGAACCCCTGCGCCCCGCCCTGGCTGGCGGCACCGAAGACGACATCCTCGATCTCTTTACCGTCGAGCCCGGCGCGTTCGACCGCAGCCTCGACCGACCATGCGCCAAGTTGCACCGGGTGGGTTGCGTTGAACGCCCCGCGAATGGATTTCGCAAGCGGGGTACGGGCGGTGGACACGATGACTGCGTCGCGCATTTTCACAGATATTCCTTTCCCTCGTGCCGACTCGTTGCGGCTTGGCAGCGATCTTGCCCGCGCGAAGCCGATCAGGCAAGCACTGCGGGAAATTTTCTGAAAGAAGGGTATGAGCCTTCACATCGCCAGAAAATCCGTTACCCCTGCGCGGATAAAGATGAGGTACGGCATTCGGACGCCGCCCAAACGAGGAGAGAGCCAGTGGAGCTTGGCAACCCGGAAGATCGGGGTTTCAACGGAGAGAGGCTGCGGCGGATCGACCGCTTTCTGAACGAGACCTACCTCGAGTCCGGACGACTTAACACCATGCAGCTGCTTGTTTCACGCGACGGGCAGCCGGTGCACTATTACCAAGGCGGTACGCTGCGCGACGATGGCACGCCAATGCGCGAGGATGCCCTGTTCCGCATCGCCAGCATGACCAAGCCGGTGACCTCGATCGCGTTCATGCAGCTGGTCGAGCAGTGCAAGGTGGCGCTGGAAGACCCGGTCGCGCGCGTCCTGCCCGAATTCAAGGGTCTCGGCGCCTATGCGGGCGGCGGAGGCGACCTTCCCTTCGCGCCGACGAAACAGGGCAAGCCGATGCGCTTCGTCGATCTGATGACGCACATGTCCGGCCTCACCTACGGCTTCCAGAACCGCACCAGCGTGGATGCAGCCTATCGCACCGCCAAGATCGACCTGTCGCGCGGCGCGATCACCTCGGACGAATATATCGCGACGCTGGCGCGCATCCCGCTCGAATTCGAGCCGGGTAGCCAGTGGAACTACTCGGTCTCCACCGATGTGCTGGGCGTTTGCGTGGAGCGGCTCAGCGGCATGAGGCTGGGCGATTACTTCCGCGAACACATCTTCGCTCCGCTGGGGATGGACGACACCGGCTTCGATATCGATCCAGCGCAGCAGGATCGGCTCGCCGATGCCTATGCCTACCGCCCCGGGCAGGCCCCGCGTCTGATCGACAAGGGTGCGGAATCGCGCCTGATGGAAAAGGCGACGTTCCATTCGGGCGGCGGTGGGCTGATCTCGACCCTCGCGGATTACGACAAATTCTGCACCATGCTGGTCAGCCGCGGTGCCTATGAGGGCGGGCAGATCGTCTCTCCCAAAACGCTCGATTTGATGACCGCGAACCACCTGCCGGGCGGCGCGGACCTGACCCAGATGAGCCAGAGCATGTTCAGCGAGGCGAACAATGCGGGCACCGGCTTCGGGCTGGGCTTCGCGGTGGTGACCGAGCCTGCGCGCACGCTGATCCCGGCAAGCAAGGGCGAATTCTACTGGGGCGGCGCCTATTCGACCGCCTTCTTCGTCGATCCGGTTGAGCGGATAACATGTGTCTTCATGACCCAGCTCTATCCTTCCTCCGCCTATCCCATCCGCCGCCAGCTCAAGACGCTGATCTATTCGGCCCTCACCCACAGCAATGCAGGAGTATCAGACCGATGACCTCACCCATCCGCACCGAAAAGCACGACAATGTGCTCGTGATCATTTCCGATAATCCGCCCGTCAATGCGCTGGGCCAGGCGGTGCGCGCCGGGCTGACCGATGGCATCGCCGAGGCCCTGTCCGACGATAGCGTCGAAGCCGTGGTCATCCGCTGCGACGGGCGCACCTTCTTCGCAGGGGCCGACATCACCGAGTTCGGCAAGGCCCCGCAGGGCCCGAGCCTGCCCGAGGCGCTCGACAAGCTGGAGGCGAGCGAGAAGCCGGTCGTCGCCGCGATCCACGGCACCGCGCTGGGCGGCGGCTGCGAAGTCGCGCTGGCGTGCCATTACCGCGTGGCGGTGCCGAGCGCGAAGTTGGGCCTGCCCGAAGTGAAGCTGGGCCTGATCCCCGGTGCCGCCGGAACGCAGCGTCTGCCGCGTCTGGTGGGCGCGGAAGCTGCCCTCCCCCTCGTCGCGATCGGCAACCCGATTTCGGCCAAGAAAGCCAAGGAGATCGGCCTGCTGGACGAGATCGTGGGCGAAGACAGCCTTGCCACCGATGCCATCGCCTTCGCGAAGTCGAAGATCGGCCAGCCCGTCCCCCGCACCAGCGAGGGTACGGCCAATCAGGACGGCGTGAAGAACCCCGATATCTTCGACGAATTCCGCGCCAAGAACGGTCGCAAGATGCGCGGCTTCGATGCGCCCAACGCCGCAATCTCAGCGGTGAAGGCGGCGGGCGAGCTGTCTTATGCCGACGGCGTGAAGAAGGAACGCGAGCTGTTCGGCAAGCTGATGACCGGCACGCAGTCCAAGGCGATGCGGCACTATTTCTTCGCCGAACGCGCGGCCAACAAGGTCGACGATATTCCCGCCGACACCCCGCTGATCGACATCAAGAAGGTCGGCATCATCGGTGCGGGCACGATGGGCGGCGGGATCGCGATGAACTTCCTGTCCGCCGGTATTCCGGTCACCATCCTCGAGATGAAGCAGGAAGCGCTCGACCGGGGCACGGGCGTCATGCGCAAGAACTACGAGAACACGGCAAAGCGCGGACGCATGACTGCCGAGCAGGTCGAACAGGCAATGGGGCTGCTCACGCCCACGCTCGACTATAGCGACCTCGCCGATTGCGATCTCGTGATCGAGGCGGTGTACGAGAGCATGGATGTGAAGAAGGACGTCTTCGGCAAGCTGGACGAGGTGGTGAAGGAAGGCGGCATCCTCGCCTCCAACACCAGCTATCTCGACATCAACGAGATCGCCTCCATTACGAAGCGTCCCGGCTATGTCCTCGGCCTGCACTTCTTCAGCCCGGCTAACGTGATGAAGCTGCTCGAAGTCGTGCGCGGCGAGAAGACGCGCGACGATGTGCTCGCCACCGCGATGAAGCTGTCGAAGAAGATCGGCAAGGTCGCGGCAGTCTCCGGCGTGTGCCCCGGCTTCATCGGCAACCGCATCCTCTCGCAGCGGCAGGCGCAGGCGAACAAGCTCATCATGGAAGGCGCGAACTACTGGGACGTCGACGACGTCCTGCTCGAGTTCGGCTTCCCCATGGGTCCGTTCCAGATGGGCGATCTGGCAGGCATCGACATCGGCTGGCACCGCGACCCGAGCAAGGTCACGACCGTGCGCGAGGCGCTGTGCGCGGTGGGCCGCTTCGGCCAGAAGGCAGGCAAGGGCTTCTACGACTACGACGAAGCGCGCCAGCGCACTCCGTCCGACGAAGTGAAGCAGATCATCGCCGACTTTGCCGCCAAGGAAGGCAACGAACAGCGCGACATCTCGAAGGACGAGATCCGCGAACGGCTGCTCTACCCGATGGTCAACGAAGGTGCGAAGATCCTCGACGAAGGCATGGCGCAGCGCGCCAGCGACATCGATGTGGTGTGGATTAATGGCTACGGCTGGCCGCTCTACACCGGCGGTCCGATGTTCTGGGCAGACACGATCGGGCTCGATACCGTGGTCGCCGGGCTGGAAAAGCACGGCCTGCCGGTGAGCGATTACCTGCGCAAGAAGGCCGACGCGGGCGAGAGCTTCAACTAGGCTTCACCCTCGCCCGGACACGAAAAGGCCGGCGCCCCATACGGGACGCCGGCCTTTGTTGTAACGGCGATCAGAGTTCGCTGGGCAGTTCGCGAATGTCCTTTTCGGGGTCGTCCACCAGCTGCGGCTCGACATTCAGCTCCATCACGTTGCGGCTGGTCGGCGTGTAGGCCTTCCATTCTGGCAGCAGTTCGCTGGACGGAGTGCCCGTCTTCGCAAAGGCGATCCAAGCATCGCTCATCATGTCGGCCATGGTCTGCACATCCTCGCCCGTGCCGACCAGCGCCGCGCTTTCCTTCGCGTTGTCGAACATCAGCGGTATGTCGAGCGTGTGCGGCGTGCGCAGCATTCCACCGCCGATCGGCGTCTCCCACGTCAGGCGATAGACATAGACGGGAGCGCTTGCCGTGCGGCTCTGCTGGTCGGCCAGCAGGTAGGTGCCGCGCACGAAGCGGGTGCCCATCGCGATGGCCGCCAGATGCGTGGGCGAATAGTCGGGATAACGCGCGCGGTAGGCCTCCACCGCCGCCACGGCCTGTTCGCCCATTCCAGCGGTCATGGCGGACAGGGTTCCTTCGGTCAGCCGCCCGAACCAGGGTTGCGCGGCGACGAACAGCGTCATCTCGTCCTTGTTGTAGCCGATCAGCACCGGGATATCGCGCGACTGCTCGGGCGCTGTGGGCAGGAACGGGTCGCGCGGGATGATCGTGCCATCCGCAATCGGCCCGAACTGCGGCCCACTGCCCATCGCGCCGGAGGGTGTAGCCTTGCGCACCGCCTCGACGATCTCATCGCTGCGTACATTCTTCAGGTCTTCGAGCGTTTCGACACCTGCCGCGTCGAGGATCCTGGCGGCATAATCCGCCGCTTCGGCGGGCTTGCCGCTGAAGACGCCGGGGCCGGACTGGATCACCGCCTTGTCGAACAGACCGTCGGCGGCGGGCATCGCCATCAGGTGGCTGACCTTCGATCCGCCGCCGGACTCGCCCATGATCGTCACATTGTCGGGATCGCCTCCGAAGGCCGCGATATTGTCGCGCACCCATTTGAGCGAGCGGACGAGGTCGAGATTGCCGACATTGCCCGAAGCAGCGAAATCCTCACCGAATTGTTCCGCGAGGTTGAGGTAGCCGAAGGCGTTTAGGCGATGGTTGACCGTGACGACCACGACATCGCCCTTCTCCGCCAGATTGCGCCCGTTATAGGCGGGCCAGTTGCCCGACCCGTAGGCGTAGCCGCCGCCGTGGAACCAGACCATCACCGGGCGCTTGCCCCCGCCGCCCGCCGCCGGGGTCCACACGTTGAGGAACAGGCAATCCTCGTTGTCCATCTTCGCTTCGGTGGAGGTGGGGAAGATCGCCTGAATGCGGCGGGTCATCTCGGATTCGGTCGGGCCGCTTGCCGAATAGAGCTGCATGCACGGCGCGCCGTAGCCAGTGGCATCGGCCACTCCTTCCCACGCTTCTGGCTTCGCGGGCGGCATGAAACGCAGGTCGCCCAGCGGCGGCGCGGCGTAGCGCACGCCGAGGAAGGCATCTACGCCATCCTGTTCGAGGCCCTGCACCGAGCCTGCGTCGGTCTGCACAACCGGGGTTGCTGCGGGCGGACCGGCGTCCTGCGCTGCAGCTGGCATGGTCAGCGCGAGCGCGGCGATCGAAGGCAGCAGCATGGCGTGTCGAATCATGGTATTTCGTCCTTGATATGTCGTGGCACACGAAGGGGCGGAAGCCTTGGGAAGACTTCCGCCCCTCGCGTGGTCGGCTCAGCGAACCGTGATCAGAACCGCACCTTGGTGCCGATCTTGAACGTCCGACCCTTGGCGGTGCCGATGAACGGATCGTAGCTGTATTCCAGCCGCGCCTGCGGGGGATCGGTGTCGAAGAGATTCTCGACCCCGGCCTGCAGCTCCGCCTCGACCCCGGCAAGACGCAGATCGATCGAGGCGAAGACATCGTGAACGAAGAAGTCGTCTACCCGGCGACCGAAGTTGGTTCCGCCGAATTCCGGCGTTTCCGTGCAGAATTGCAGCCCGATGCAGCGGTTGTCGTCCACTCCGCTGATGAAGTTGCTAGACCAGGTGAAGCTCACCGGATCGATCTGGAAGTTGACGTAACCGCTTGCCCGCCATTTCGACACTGTGCCGGGCGCACGGTCGTAGTTAGAAAAGCCAGCCGCATCGTAGCCGGTGCTGAAGAGCAGACCGTTGAACTCGAAATCGCTGAATTCGTATTCGAGCGTGTAGGTTGCATTCGCGCCCGCGTTGACGCGCACCGGCCCGAACTCGGTCCGGTAGTTCAGGCTGAAGTCGAGCCCGCTCGTCTTCACATCAGGGCCGTTGACAGTCTGCGTCTGAATGCGGCTGATGTCGTTGCCGATGGTAACGCCCTGCGTACAGGTTCCGCCCGAGAAGACCACGAAATCGGCGAACGGGCTGGCGCAGTCCGCCAGCTGCGTCCCGTCGAGTCCGCCCGGCGCGACGTTGGCGGCAATCGCCTGCACGGGGAGCGTCGTGAAGCGTCCCTCGAATTCGTAGGTCCAGTAATCGACGCTGAAATTGAACCCGCCGAATTCGACGATTGCACCCACGTTGTAGGTAAGTGCGGTTTCGGGGGCCAGCGCCGGGTTGCCGACCGTATCCGTCGCCTTGTAGGCACCGCCCAGCACATTGATTCCGGCCACCGCGCTAACCCCGGCGGTGCCAAGGTCGGACGGCAGCGGGCCCCGGAAGGTATCGCCGATCGATCCGCGCAGGGCGAGGAAATCGGTGACCTGCCAGCGCGCTGACAGCTTCGGATTGATCGTTGAGCCCACAAGCCCGCCGTAATCCTCGTACCGGATCGCTCCGGTCAGTTCGAACCCGTTGAACACCTCCATCTGCGCCTCGGCGAAGACGGCGTAGACATCCTGCGACAGGCGCGCGCGCGGGTACTGGCCGAGGAAGGTGAAGGCCCCCACCGGGAAGTTGGTGTCGTTCGGATCGTCGAGGCACGACCGGTCGCCGTCACGCGCGCATGGATAGGCCTGCGGATCGCTGAAACGGTTCAGCGGATCGGTTGCGAAGTCGGTCTTGCGGTATTGGCCGCCGAAAGCGTAGCCGAGCGTACGCCCGAACAGGTTGGCCTCTCCGCTGAACACCGCGTCGGCGATGAACTGCTCTTCGGTGGCATTTGTCCCACTGCGTTCGGTGATGTAATCGATGACCTCCAGCGAGTTCTCGTTGCCGGGAACATAGGCGGGGTTGGTCAGACCAAGCGCCGGGTTGCCGGGCGCCGAGTTGATGAACGGGTTGAAGTACAGGCAGCCGTTCGTACCCGGGGTCGTGCCCGTGCAGTTCGCACCGCCGAATCCGTTAAGCGCGCGTTGCAGGCGATCGCTGACGATGTCGTTGGAAAACGCCAGGCGAGAGCTGTTGATATACGTGCCCGAGGTTTGCAGCGTGAGCGCGTCCGACAGCTCGATGTCGAAGCTCGCCGACACGCGCCATGCGTCGTTGATCGCCTGCCCCTGCCCGGCCCCGCGCGGGTCAAGCGGGCTGCCGCCCAGCGCAAAGGGCCGGAACAGTACGATGGACGACAGTACCGGCGTGAACAGGCGCGGCGGCGTGCCCGGCGCAAACGTCTGCGCCAGATAGGCGGCATAGCCGGGATTGCTGGCGGGCACGGTGAAGGCGCTCGCACTGCCAGGGCCGTTTGGCCCCTGGGTGATCGGATAGCTGGGGGAATAGCCCAGTTCCTTCAGCTCGGTATGCGAATACAGAGCCTCGGCCGTGAACCTCACCTTGTCCGAAAGATCGGCGGTAAGCTGGCCGTAGACCTGATAGCGGTCCTCTTCCTCGATCAGGTTGACGAAGGGGATGTAGCTGTAGCGGCAGACCGGCAGCGGCGTCGCGCCGGGGCGCGGAAAGGCCCCTTCGATCCCGCCCAGCGATTCGCACGCGTCGACTTGGTTGCCATCCACCCCAAGCCCCACGGTCGTGACGCCACGGCCCGGTATGATGCCGAGCGGTGCGTAGAGTCCAGGGTTGGACAGGAACGAGAAACCGGTCGGGTTATCGGCATAGGGCACTTGCGTGAAATCGCGCGCCGTCGTGGGCAGTTCGGAGCGATGCTGCCACCCTGCCCCGATCATAAGGTTGGCGGTGCCCAAATCGAAACCGGCAAGCCCGCTGATGCGATAATTGTTATCCGACCCGTCGACGAATTCGTAGTCGCCGGCGACCTCGATCCCGGTGAAATCGCGACGGGTGACGAAGTTGGCGACGCCCGCGATCGCATCGGACCCATAGGTGGATGCCGCGCCATCCTTGAGCACCTCGATCCTGTCGAGCGCGAAAAGCGGGATCAGGTTGGTGTCCGCCGCGCCATCGCCCGGCTCGGTTGCAAACCGGCGACCATTGAACAGCACCAGCGTGCGCTCGCGGCCAAGGCTGCGCAGGTTGATGGAACCGACGCCTTGGCTGCCGCCCGCGCCATACTGGTTGGAATCACCCAGCACCGGCCCGACCGAAGGCAGGCTCTTGATGAACTCGAGCGGGCTGTCGATCCCTCGCGCCTCCAGCTCTTCCTGGCCGAACACATCGACCGGCTGCGCGCCGTCTTCGCGCTGGCCGCGGATATAGGAGCCAGTGACCACGATGACGTTATCCGGTAGCGCCTCCATCTGCTCGGCAAGGTCGGGTTGGTTGTCGGAATCTTCGTCCGGGCTGGCTTGCGCCATTGCGGCAGGTGCAAGCGCGAAGGCGCAGGCGGTGCCCACCATGAAGTGCCATTTACCAATCATTTCTCTCTCCCCAACATAGCCGTTTGCCGGCTTTTCTATTCGGTCGGACTATTCGTCCTGTGTGGCAGCATCCTCCTCGGGGCCGTCCGGCAGAGCATCCGCCGGGGCCAACACCGGGCCTGTCGTCTCGATCAGCGCAGCCTCGCCACCCGGGCGATAGGCCTGCCACACAAATCCGTCGGCGCACTCGAACGCGCGGGCATCTGGTGCCATTTTTACAAAGGCGACCCAGCAGCCGTTGACGGTACGGGCCAGAGCCCGGTCGGCGGCGTCGGCGCGCTCCCCGCCCCAGCTCGAGCGGTCGATGGAATCGAAGGTGAACATCAGTTCCGCCGAATGGATCGGTCCGGCAGCCCACTCTCCGGTGCGGAAGGCAGGTGTGTGGTCGAAGCGGTAGAGAAACGCGGGCGCACCCGTATCGCCTGCCAGCGCGGCGAGCGTGCGGGCGGCGGCAAAACCTTGCTCGCCCTTGTTCGAACCGACCAGCACGGGAACATCGGTTTCCGCCCCCGCCCGCAGCGCGGCAATCGTGGAGGTGGGCTTGAACTCCGGATCGGGCGTAAAGAAGAAGCCAGCCCGCAACGGCTCGGACGCAGCGAAGGTCTGCGCGGAAATGCTGCGCATCTCATCCGCCGTTACGTTCGGCCCGATGCCGATGGTGTCGAGCGCCTCGATCGCCATTTTCTGCGCGTCTGCATTAGGTCGGTCGGGCAACAACAGGCTGCCCGACTGGACGATAGCCTTGTCGAACAGACCCTTGGCCGACGGCAGCGAGAGCAGGTTGACGACGATGCCTCCGCCTGCGGACTGACCTGCCACGGTCACCCGCTCCGGATCGCCGCCGAATGCACCAATATTGGCCTTTACCCATTCGAGCACGGCCACGGCATCCTGCAACGCGTAATTGCCCTGCGGCTCGTCGGAATGCTCCGCTTCGAGCGCGGGGTGAACGAAATTGGCCAATGCTCCCAGCCGGTAATTCACGCTTACCGTGATGACGCCCTGCCGCGCATTGGCCGTCCCGTCATATGAGCCCAGGCTACCCGCACCGAGGAAGAACGCGCCGCCGTGAAACCAGACGAGCACGGGCGCGCCTTCGGCATTTTCGGGTGCGGTAATTGTCAGATAGAGGCAGTCTTCGGACTGGGCCCCGTTCACGCCGCCAAAGTTTGCAATAGTGGTATCGGTATCCACCGGCTGGGTGCATGGTGGCTCATGCGCCGTCGCCGCGCGCACACCCTGCCACGGCTCAACCGGCTGCGGAGGACGCCAGCGATTTTCGCCCGTAGGCGGCGCCGCGTAAGGCACGCCGCGAAAAACAATCACGCCGTCCTCGCGCGATCCCATGAGGGTGCCTGCTTCGACATCGACCGCAACCCCGTCGATCGGGTCTGGCATTTGCGCGCTAGCGACCTGCGGCACCAGGCCAGCACTCAGTACAGCAAAGGCCGCCAAAAACCGGGACATTTCCCCCTCTCCCTCTTTATTACCTGTCGTCATAGCGTACCATTTACGATCTAACAACAAGCATATTCGAATATCGGGTACGATATAGAGACTGATCGGTCCGCGTGCTGCAGGGCGCATTGCGGTGGACACGAACGGGGAGATCGGAATAGCATATCCCCGATGCAGATGACCCGCACCGAACTGTTCGATCTGATATGGTCCGCGCCAATGGGCGCGGTCGCCGCGCGGTATGGCCTTACCGGCAATGGCCTGGCGAAGATCTGCGACCGGCTCGACATCCCGCGCCCGCCGCGATCGCACTGGACCCGCAGCGCGTCCACGCGCGATCCGCGCCCGAAACTCCCCCCCGCCCCGATCGGCCTGAGCGAGACCTTTGCCCTTGGCCAGCGGCAGACCCGCCAGTCGCCCGGCACCCGGACGCGCATGTCCGCCGAGGAACGGCGGCAGCACCTGATGGATACCGCGAGCCAACTCGCCCTGAAGGAAGGTCTTTCGGCGGTTACCATTCGCGAAGTGGCGCGGTTGGCTGGGATCAGCGAGACACAGGTGCACAACTGCTTTGGCGGGCGTACCGAACTGCTTGCGGCTCTCGCCCGGCGCGAGATCGCGACACAGGAATCTCAGCGCCGGAGGCGCATTGCACGCGGCACGAACCATCAGACGCGCGTAATGCTCTCGACCATCGGGTACTTGCACGAGGCCGCCCGGCGTGGCCCCTTGCTGCAAATGCTGCTGCGTACAAGCGAGGTACGCGATGCGCTGAAGCCCGAACGGGCTGTGCAGAGCGATGCGGCCCGCGCGCCGATCCTTCAGCAGCTTGTCGGCCAGGGCAAGATGGACCTCCAGAGCGCACGCGCATCGACCGCCGCACTCACCGCAGTCAGCCTGAAGGCGGGCGGCATCGTGGCGAGCAGGCGCGCGCCTTTCGCCATGGTGGAAGAAATCTGCCTCACCGTCGTGATGGCGGGGGCCGCCAGCGACGAAAGCCTCGCCGCAGGCGCGGACTAGAAAACGGCCCTAGTTGGGTACGGCAGGCGCGAACCCGCCGACCGAGGCGGCGATCAGGCGCTGGCAGGTCGCGTGGGCCGTAGCCCGATCGATTTCATCATCGCGCACCAGCCGGGCCAGAGCTTCGGGGATCCCGCTGGTAATCTCTATCAAAACGAAAGCCTCCCGCGGTGTAAGGCTGAGCGCCTCGCAGGTTTGCTTGGCAACACGGCGCACGAGGTGCAGAAAATGCCGCTTGCTTTCGAAACCCAGCGGACTGTCCTGATGCCGTTCGCGCAGAATCAGTTGCAAGATCGGCCCGCTCTCGATCAGGTATTCGAGATAGCCCGCATAAGCCGCAGCCGCACGCTCGCAAAAAGGTTGCTCGGCGGCATCAAGGTTGGGCAGTATCTGCGCGCCCAATCGGCCCAGATGCTTCGCGAAGAGTGCGTCGATGATTGCCGGTACGCCTTCGAAATAGACGTATAGCAGGCTGCGGCTGACACCCACATGTTCGGCCACTTCGCCCAGCGACAGATTGAGCGTCCGGCTTTCGCAGATCAGCCTCTCCGCTGCGGGGAGCAGCTGCTGCTCCCGATCACCCTCTGCCGACATGGTGTCCATACGCTCGCTGTGCCGCGAACCAACGCAGTTCGCAAGTTCGCACGCCCGCAATCCCATGATTTATCGCTATTGGTTTGACTGTCAGGCAGCAGCTTGCCACCCTGTGTGCCGGAGAGAGGGAGAACTGGAATGAGCGAGGGCAAGGGCATGACACGCCGCCGGCTGATGGTGGGCGGAACGGCAGCAGCGGCGCTGGCTGCCACCTCCCCCGCTCTCGCAGCACGCCAGGCGTCGCGGGAGGCGCAGGCGACTTCCGGAGGCGAACAATGGCGCGAGATCACGCCCGCGCTCACCGCCTATATCGCCGGCGCAGCCACCCACACCGTTCCCGGCGCGATCCGTGAGCGTGCGCGGCTCCACATCCTCGATACGCTGGCCTCGATCGTCGCCTGCCAGCCGCTCGAAGCTGCGAAGCTCGGTCGCAGCTATGCCGCGGCGATGTCGCCCGGCGGGGGGAGCCCGATCCTCGCTTCGCGCCAGACCGCATCGCCCGTCGACGCGGTTTTCGCCTCGGCGATGACGGCGCATGCGGCGGAGATCAACGATTTCATCCCCTCGGCCTATGTCCAGCCGGGCCCCGCCATCGTCCCGACCGCGCTTGAAGCGGCGCGTCTCAACAAACGGACGGGCGCAGATCTGGTCGGCGCGGTGACTGCGGGATACGAAATCGCGGGCAGGCTCCCCAAAGCCATCGGCACGCGCAATCTATATCTCGCAGGCCTGGCCAACCACGGCGTCGCGCCCACCTTCGGCGCGGCAGCAGCGGCGGCCCCGCTGATGGGGCTGTCGGCGGAACAGGTCGATCACATGCTCGCCTACTGCGCGCAGCAGGCGTCGGGATCTTGGCAGTGGCTGCTGGACGTGCGGCACGTGGAAAAGGCCTTCGTCTTCGGTGGCATGGGCGCGCGCAACGGGATGCAGGCGGCACAGATGGCGAAGCTGGGCTTCACCGGCGTGCCCGCCAGCTTCGACAACGAGAATGCCTGGTTCCGCTGGCGCGCCTTCCAGGGCGAAGGCGCAAACCACGCCTCGTTGGTCGATGGCCTGCACGAAGATTACGAATTGTCGCTCGCCGCGATGAAGCGATACCCGGTCGGCGGCCCGACCCAGCCGGCGGTGCGCGCGCTGCTCGACCTGCGCAAAAGCGTCACACCAGGCCAGGTGGAGAGCATAATGGTGGCCATGCCGGGCGAGGCCGCGACGTTCGAGCGCGCGAACATGCCCGCACTCAACATTCCCTATCTCGCCGCGATCATCATGCTCGACGGGAAACTCGATTTCGTCTCCGCCCAGTCGCTGGACCGGCAGGCGAACGACGCGGCAGCGAAGGCCTTCGCTAAGAAGGTGACGGTGGTGCGCGACGAGGCGCAGGAAATGGGCGAAGGCGAGGACCGCACCGAAAGCGCGCGTGTGACGCTGACCCGCAAGGACGGGACGCGCGAGGAACGCTATGTTGCCTACGTGCCGGGCTTTCCCACCCACCCGCTCTCGAAAGCGGAGGTGGAGCTGAAGGCGCATGAGCTGGTCGAGCCGGTACTGGGCACAGCCAAGGCCGACCGGCTGGTCGCATTGTGTGACGGGCTGGACGGTGCCGACAGCGTCGAGCCGATCATCGAACTGATGCGTTTCGAACGCACCTGAGAGAGCACAAAAAAATGGTGGGGAAGCACCGCACGGATGCTGCCCCACCAGTCGCTTGAGAGGAGCGTTACTCGGCCGCTTCGGCCAGAGCCTCGCTCTTGCGGAACATCATGTGATCGTAATTGGTCCGGTAGAACATGTCCTTCACCTCTTCGTCGAACCCTTCGAGCGAGGCTTCGAACTTGCCGAACGGATCCTTCGTCCCTTCAGGGTGCGGATAATCGCTGGAGAACAGGTAGAGCTCTGGCGCGGAATCGCGGATCATGTGACCGACATCCTCGTTCGGGAACGGGGTGAAGCGGACCGCGCGCTTGATGTATTCCGAAGGCATCAGGTCCATGTCCTTCAGATACTGGTCGGTCTTGTTGAACGAATGCCAGCCGTGGTCGAGCATGCGCAGGAATTCGGGCACCCAGCCCGCCCCGCTCTCGATCACGCCACCGCGCAGATCGGGAAACCGCTGGAACACGCCATCATAGACCATCGCGGTGAGGAATTCCTGCGGCGCGTACCACAGACACATGAAGTCCGGGAACCGCAGGTTCTCGCCCCCGCCATGCAGGTCGGCCGCGCGCTCGCGCCCGTTGTTGCGGAACTTGCTCGGCTGGGTTTTCGTGCCCGGGCCGATGTGCAGCATGAAGGGGATCTGGTTGTCCTGCAGGTATTGCCAGAACGGATCGAGATCGGGGTGGCCGGGGCTCTTGTCGCCCGCAGGCCCGGCGCTGAACATCACCGCCTTGGCACCCGCCTCGACTGCGCGCTTCGCCTCGGCGAGGCCGCGCTCGGGATCGTCGAGCGGGGTGAAGGCGACGCAATCGAGCCGCGGGTCGGCATCGCAGAAATCCTGCTGCGCCTTGTTGAGCGCACTCGCCGCGGCATAGCGCTGGTCTTCGTCTTCGGCGCGCGTGATCGCCGCGAGGCCGAAGGTCGGGAAGACGAGCTGCTGCTGGAAGCCCAGCCAGTCGAGCGCCTCGACCCGTTCTTCCTTGTCGAACCCGCCATAGCCAAGCCAGCCTTTGGCCCCCTGGATCGGGTTTTCCAACGCCTTGGCCCGTGCCTCCGGGTCTTTCTTCCGCGCCTTGGCGGCGTCGATCATCTGGACGATCTTTTCGCCGCCTTCGCGCTTCGAATAAACCTGGGAATAGGCCTCCTTGTACTCGCCCTCCAGATACGGCGCGAGCCAGTCCTGCGTTTCCATGGTGTGTGAATCGGCGTCGTTCACGACCCGGCCCTTGGTGTAAGTCATCGGTCCCTCCATGCGGTCCACAGCCTTAATGTCACACTAGTTGTTACGGTGTCAACGAAACTTCAGCCACCCGTCTGCAAATCGAAGTTTGCCCGCGTCTCACGTAATGGCTTGCCCTTGGCATATTGGCTGAATATCGGGTACGCACGGCCCAGGAGGCATCGCATTACCGATCTCGCTAAAATTCTCGCGCTTGAAACCGTCGACGGGACGACATTCGAAGGCAGGTCAGGCCCGGCGATGGGGCCTCGGCTGTTCGGTGGTCATGCGATCGCGCAGGCTTTGCTCGCTGCCTCGGCGACCGAAGACGGCGCGCGCCTGCCCAATTCGCTGCACGCGCACTTCCTGAAGGCCGGGTCGAGCGCGCACCCGGTCCGCTACAGCGTCACGTCCCTGTCCTCGGGCCGCAGCTTCGCGGTGCGGCGAGTGGACGGATTTCAGGACGACAGGCTGATCTTCACCATGACCGTGTCGTTCCACATCGCGGAAACGGGGTACGAACACACGAGCCCGGCCCCCTTCCCGCTCGACATCGACACCGCGTTGGCCGGGCTGGAGAAATGGCGCGCGAGCGACGACCAATCGGCCAGCATCCCGATCGTCGAGCGGTTGCAGAAGCGCCCGATCGAGATCGTTCCGATCGATCCGGGTGTGCTGTTTGGCTCGCAAGGGCGCGAGGCAAAGACCGCTGTGTGGATGCGGATGCGCGATCCCTCCGGTGCCGATCCGATGATGCAGCGCGCTCTGCTCGGCTATGCGTCGGACATGATGTTCCTGCGCAACGCGCTGCTGCCGCATGGCATCCGGCCCGGCAGTGATACGATCCAGGCCGCCTCGCTCGACCATGCGGTGTGGTTTCACGAGACGCCCGACTTCGACCAATGGCACCTGTTCGCGACCGAAAGCCCGTGGGCGGGCCATGCGCGGGGCCTCAATCGCGGGCACTTCTACGACCTCGAGGGTCGCATGATCGCCAGCGTTTCGCAGGAAAGCCTGATGCGGCCCAGAACGCATGACCGAAAGGACGTAAAATGAGCACGAGCGAGCCGGCCCTCTTCACCTTCGTCAAACTGACCGTCGCGGATATCGAAGGCGCGACCCGTTTTTTCGAAGACGGGTTCGGCTTGAAACATGCCGACACAGTCGACACCCCGACCTTCCGCGAACACATGATGACGGGCGCGAAAGGCTCTATGACGATCGTGCTGTTCCACTGGAAGGACGGCCGCGCGATCGAAACCGGCAACGGCTACGGCCCGGTGGGGATGATCTCACGCGATCTCGACGCCGATCTCGCGCGGGCGATCGCCGCGGGCGCGACGCAGAAGGGCGAGACCGTGACCTTCGGGCCAGCGCGGATCGCATTCGTCCACACACCCGAAGGCCACGAGATCGAGATCATGCAGATGGGCGCAGCGAAAGCCGCAGCCTGATCTCTTACATTCCACGCCCTTCGGGCAGGAGCCGCTGAAGCAGCTCGCGCTCCTCGCCATCGGGATCGTTCACCACCTGCGGCTCGAGATTGAAAATCATCGTCGCCCGGCTCTGCGGATCATAGGTCGGCCATTGCGGCAGCGCCGTGGTGTTCGGATTGCCGGTGCGCGCAAACGCGATCCACGCATCGGCCATCAGATCGGCCATTCGCTGGGTCTCGGCAGTCTCGGGCCCGGTATAGCTGGTCGAGCGGGCGACATTGTCGAACACGAAGGCGATATCGAGCGCATGCGGAGTCTCCAGCCGCCCACCTTCGACCGGGGTCTTCCAGTCGAGCCGGTACATGTAGACCGGTGCCTGCTGCTCGCTCTTGCGCTCTGCCTGCAACAAGGCGGTGCCGCGATAATTGCGGAAGGTCGCGACCTGGAAGAACACGTCGCTGGCGTCGTAATCGGGGTGTGCGGCGCGCATGCCGGCGATCACCGCCTTTACATCCGCATCGTCGGTGAAGGCCTTGAGCTTGGCCGGAAGCTGCTCCCATGACAGCGCGAAGTTCTCAGGACTGCCCAGCCCACCCTGCAGGCGCATCTCGTTGTTGTTGGTGCCCACCAGCAGCGGGATGTCGGCGGAAACGGGGTTTGCATCGGGCGCGTAGGGCTGGCGCGTCAGCGAGCGACCGTCGACCACGGGGCGATAAAAAGCGCCGAAGCTGCGCGACTTCATCATCGCCTCGATGAAATCGTCGATCGGCATCGCGGCCAGTTCCTCCACGCTGGAGACCCCGGCGGTATCGAGCAGGTTCTTCGCCAGCGGCGTCGCCACACGCGGCGTGAAGCCTGCGAGCGACATCGAACCCGACTGCGCGATGGCGCGGTCGAACAGACCCCTCGCATCCGTCATCGCCATCAGGGTGGAGACCTTGGCCGCCCCACCGGACTCGCCGAAAATGGTCACGTTGTCGGCATCGCCGCCGATAGCGTCCGCATGGTCGCGCACCCATTCGAGCGCCTTGACGATATCGAGGCTGCCGAGGTTGCCGCTGTCGGCATATTTCGGATCGTCGGTAAGGTCG
Organism: Erythrobacter sp.; assembly: GCA_009993635.1. Taxonomy (GTDB): domain Bacteria; phylum Pseudomonadota; class Alphaproteobacteria; order Sphingomonadales; family Sphingomonadaceae; genus Alteriqipengyuania. The sequence goes on from JAACTC010000006.1 coordinate 325,342, forward strand.
CCGAGGTAGGAATAGCCGAGTGCGTTGAGCCGGTGGTTGAGCGTGACGACCACGACATCGCCCCGCTCGGCCAGCCGCGATCCGTCATAGCCGTTGCTCGAACCCGATCCGGTGACGTAGCCGCCGCCGTGCAGCCAGACCATGATCGGGCGCTTCTTCCCGTCGCCCAGCCCGCGCGTCCAGACATTGAGGAACAGGCAATCCTCGCTGGTGCCGACCGAGTTCTCCCACGAGGCGAAGACGGGCACATCGCCCGAGGGCCGCTGCGGGCATTCGCTGCCGAACTCGGTTGCGGAGACCGGCTGCGACCACGGCTGCGGGTCGGCGGCGCGCTGGAAGCGCCGCCCTTCGGTGGAGGCGGCGTAGCGCACGCCGCGGAAGACGTTGACCGTGCCGCTGTCGCCCTCGCGTGAGCCAACTACCGGGCCATACTCCGTCCTGAGAACGGGTACGGAGTCAGCTTGCGCGACAGCCCTGCCAGCGTCGGTGGTCGCACAGCCCGCCAGCCCGAACGCGGCGGCGGCGGCAAGGCCTGCCCACATTTTGCGGATCGTCATTATCCTCGTCCCTCTCGTTTCAGTCTTGCGAATAATACGGCAGCTCGGTGAGGTCGGCGGCGCGCACGCCGCGCGCCCACGCCGCCCGGCCGACCACGAATTGCTCCTCGGGCGCGTCGGTCGGCTCGAGGCCGGACGCACGGTAGGCCGCGCGCATCGCGGTGCGCGCCTTGGCATCGAGCACCGGGATCGCTCCCTCGGGCGCGTGGCTGTCGCGCGGCAGCAACCCGCCGTTCCCGCCCGAGAGCCACTGGTAATAGCGATTATGCTGCCACGGATGCCCCCCGGCGCGGATGACCGGCGCCTGCAATGCAAAGAAGTGCGACAGCGCGGGCTCGATCTGCCGGGCGAGCGTATCGACCTCAGGCATGTCTCCCCCAGCCGAGGCGGCGAGCAACCGGTTGCCGATTGGCTGCGCGGGCGTCTGCACCGCCTCGGCATTCCACTGCCCGCTCCATGCAATGTCGAAATGGCGCGCCAGCAGCGGCAGGAAATCGAGATTGACCGGCCCCATCGACAGCCGGTTGCCCAGCCGCTGGCAAAGCTGCATCGTCGATGTGAGCGAGACGGGCTGCGAGATCTTAACCCCGACCACGTCTTCGAGATCGGCAATCCGGTCGTATACGTCGAGTGGCTGGCCTGCGGGGCCGAGCGAAGGAAACGCGCGCCGTCCGGTGGCAGCGTAGAGCATCACCGGAAGCGGAGTGGCGGTGATCCGCCGCGCCATCAGGTCGTAGAGCTGTTCGGCGCTGCTCTCTGCCGGGTAGGTCGAGGCAAGCAGCACCAGCTTCACGCCCATATCTTCCAGCGCGCCGAGCAGGCGGAGGTCCGACTCTACCTTCCCGCTGGCGAGAATCCCGTGGACGGCCAGATCGTCGCCCGCCTCGTCGATCAGGATGCGATGGAACTCTGCCCAGCGTGGATCGCCGGGGAGCGTCCAGTTGATCATCGGCAGCGTTCCGGAAAAGCCCTGCGCAATCGCGTGGCGCACATCGTGGCGGATCGCGTCCTCGTCGAGCGTTTGGCCGTCCTCGCGGAAAGTGGGCAGGAACAGGTTCATCAGCCCGCGCAGGTTCGCGTTCGCCCACGCCCGCTGGTGTGAATCGACTCGCGGAGAGATCCGGTCGGCACATAGAGCTTGCGCGCGCGCTATCGAAGGCGCCATCAGCGCAGCCGCCCCTGTCCCGGCTCCTGCCAGCGCCCCCGACAGCGCGTTTCGGCGCGAGATGCGCAATCGCTCCAAATCCTGCCTCTCCCCTCGGTCCTGCCGGTCATCCTGCAAGGAACCCGGTATTTGAACAAAAACCTCTCGCCCACTCTCACCGGAGCTTGCTGGCATACCGCATTTACGAAAAGGGCTTAACATGCAAGCGCAATTGGTTCTAGTGTCAGCGCAAACAGATAGGGAGACTCAGGGATGATGACGCGGCGACAAACACTCGGTTCGGCTCTTGCGCTCGGCGCGGTAGCTGTCGCACGGCCCGCTCTCGCGGCGGGCATGTTCCCCATCGTGGAAACGGCGCAGGGCAAGCTTCGCGGACTGGAATCCGGCGGCGTCTCGATCTTCCGCGGCGTCAGCTACGCGGCCGACACGTCGGGCGCGAACCGCTTCATGCCGCCGCAGCCGGTCGAGCCATGGGCGGGCGTGCGCGATGCGCTGCACTGGACCGACGTCGCCCCGCAGATCCCTGGCGACCGTCGCCATGTGTATGCCGACCTCATCATGGTCGATCGCAATCCCTCGGGCATGGGGGAGGACAACCTGTCGCTCAACCTGTGGTCGCCCGGCCTCGATCCCAATGCCAAGAAGCCCGTAATCGTCGTGCTGCATGGCGGCGGATTCTACTCCGGATCGGGCAATTCGGTGGGCATGGACGGGGAGGCGATGGCGCGCTTCTCCGACTGCGTGGTGATCGCGATCAACCATCGCCTCGGCGCGTTCGGCTTCCTCCACCTGGCGGAATTCGGGGGCGAAGACTTCGCCACATCTGGCACGGTGGGCATGCAGGATATCACCGCCGCGCTTGGCTGGGTGCGTGAGAACGTGGCGGCTTTCGGTGGCGATCCGAGCCGCGTGCTAGTGTACGGCCAGTCGGGCGGCGGGGCGAAAACCAGCGTGCTGATGGCGATGCCCGGCGCCAAGGGCCTGTTCCACCGCGCAGGCGTGATGAGCGGCTCCGCGCTGCGGATGATGCCGCCCGAGATGGCGAGCGCCACGGCAAAGCGGCTGATGGACGCGCTGGAGATCGCGCCGGGCGACGTTCGAAAGCTGCAGGAGGTGCCATGGACCGTACTGCTCGAAACTCAGGCCAAGCTCGAAGCCGCCGACCGCGCACGTGGCGAGGCTCCGCGATCCTTTGCGCCGGTGGTCGACGGGATCGCCCTGCCCCGCCATCCCTGGGCACCCGATGCGCCTGATGTATCTTCGGACGTGCCGATGATCGTATCCTCGGTACTCGACGAGCGCGCCTACCGCATGGGCGACTTCGACATGGACGAGGAAGGGCTGGTAGCCTTCGCGCGCGAACGACTGGGCGACAGGGCGGAAGAGGCGGGCGCCGCCTACCGCGCCGAAGACCCCGACGCGAAGGCGTTCATCCTCGCCGCGCGGCTCGAGTCCGACCTTACCTTCCGCAAGGGTGCCTTTGCGCAGGCCGAGCTGAAGGCGAAGCAGCCGGGCGCGAAGGTGTGGACCTATCTCTGGACTCAGCCGAGCCCGGCAGCCGACGGCCGCTTCGGCGCTGTCCACGGGATCGACGTTGCGCCCAGCCTCTACAACACGCGCGGCGCGCTAAACGGGTCGAGCAAGGAAGCGAACGACCTCGCCGCAGCCATCGCATCGAGCTGGGCAGCCTTCGCGGCGAATGGCGACCCGAACAACGAACGCGTGCCCGAGTGGAAGCCCTACTCACCGCCCGAACGCACAACGATGATCTTCGATGCAGACCTGCGGGCTGAGAAAGATCCGCGCGCATCCTTCCGCGAGTACTGGACGCCATGACCGCGCCCTGGGCCGTCACTGGGGTATGAAGCACGCCTGTCGCCGGTGCTGATCTTCCGCCCGCCCTGCAAACGGATGATGAGGCCGACCTCTTGCAGGGCGCCTAGGTCGTAACCGGAGAGGATCCGCAGCGCGAGCTTCGCCTGACCATTGGCGAAACCGTCGCGCGGAAACCCCGTGTCGCCGCCACCTCGTTCGCTCCCGGTCCCTCGCGCCCGATCCTGCGTGGTTTGCAGGGCGAGCGCATACGTGTGCTTACTGACGGGATCGGCTCGATCGACGTGTCGAACACCTCGGTCGATCACCCGGTCCTTATCGACCCTCTGCTGGCCGAGCGGATCGAAGTTGTGCGCGTCCCCTCCGCGCTGCTGTTAGGCTCTTCCGCAATCGGCGGCGTGGTTAACTTCATCGACAAGCGTACTGCGCGCGCCAATCCCGAGAACGGCTACAGCGTCGACGGGACCGCCACCTATGGCATTGCCTCCAATGAGCGTTCGGTCGCCGGAGCGGCCGATGAAACTTCCGAACCGACCTAAATGTCCGTTCGATGCGCGGAGCAACTTCCGGGCGTGCGTGGTTTGGGACGATACAATACCGAGTTCGAACGGTGGCTGGCCGAGAGTTCGGGACGAAGTTCCAACTCTCCCGCAGGAGCGCGACTGCGCGACCGGCTGTCAGGCCGCCACATCGGAAGCATGAGCGAAGCGAATTGCCGCGAGATCGAAGGAATGGCGGAGAGGGTGGGATTCGAACCCACGGTACGGTTGCCCGTACACCGCATTTCGAGTGCGGCGCATTCGACCTCTCTGCCACCTCTCCGCAAAAAAAGGGGCGCGTTCGCAAGCGTGTCGGATCGACGCGCCGGAGGCCGGAAGCGGCGCAGCTAGCCTAATGGGCGCGCGCTGCCAAGCCCCAATCCCGCATCCCCGATACCGTCGCCCCATCGGCGCGATGGAGGTAATTCGCAGGCCCGACATAAGCGTGTGCAGCCAGCGCGCCCGCCACCCATTCCATCGCGCCCATTGTATGCTGGGGCGGAGCGATCTATCTTGTGTCCAATGCAGGTCTCGCAATTCTTCTCCCACCAGGCCGGAAGGCAGATCGTGGTGCCCCTGATGCGTCAGTCGCGCTTCGGGGTCGGCGAGGTCGTGCGCCACAAGATGTTCGATTTTCGCGGCGTGGTGTTCGATATCGATCCGACCTTCGCCAATAGCGAGGAATGGTACGAGGCGATCCCGGAGAATATCCGGCCGGGCCGCGATCAGCCGTACTATCATCTGTTCGCCGAAAGCGACGATTCGTACTACGTCGCCTATGTCAGCCAGCAGAACCTGATCGCAGACGGCTCTGCCGGGCCGGTCGACCATCCCAACATCGCAGAGATGTTCGACGATTTCGTCGACGGACGCTACCTGATGCACCCCGGCATGACGCACTGAGCAGCCGCCCCTGGCGGGCAGCGGCACGTATCAGGAGCGGATTTTCCACCCGGACTTGAGCAGGCCGAAGGCCGACAGCGCGAGCACGATGTTCAGCGCCAGCAACCCGCCGCCCGCCAGCAGCACGTCGCTGCCGCCATTGCCGATATCGCTGCGCCCGATGAACCCGTAGCGGAAGCCCGAGATCACGTAGAAGAACGGGTTGAAGTGACTGATCGTGTAGAAGGGTTCGTGCAGCCGATCGAGCGTGTAGAACGTGCCCGACAGCAGGCTGAGCGGGGCGACGACGAAATTGGTCACGGCAGCGTTGTGATCGAACTTTTCCGCCCAGATCGATGCCATCAGCCCGAAAAAGCCGAGCATCAGCGCACCCATCAGCCCGAACCAGACGATCGCCCACGGGTGCGCGATCATCAGCTTCGCGCCTGGGTAAAGGAAGATTGCAAAGGCCACCGCACAGCCGACCAGCACCGCGCGGGTTACCGCTGCGCCCACGATGCCCGCCAGCAGCTCGCCGTGGCTCAGCGGCGGCATCAGCAGGTCGATGATCGTCCCCTGGATCTTGCCCGAAAGGAAGCTGAAGCTGGAATTGGCGAAGCTGTTCTGCATCATCGCCATCACGATCAGGCCGGGGGCAAGAAAGCTTTCGAAGGGCACGCCCAGAATCTCGCGCCCGCCCCGCCCCAGTGCAACCGAGAAGATCACCAGGAACAGCAGCGTGGTGAAGGCGGGCGCCCACACGGTCTGCGTCTGCACCTTGAAGAAGCGGCGGACTTCCTTGCGATAAAGGCTCCACAACCCGATGCGGTTGACCCCGTGGATGCGCGGGCTGCCCCATTCGGGCAGGGACGAAGGGGCAGCCTTTGCCGCGGCGAGGCTCTGTTCGGTCGGAGGCGCTTGATCGCTCATGCACCGCCGCCTAAGCGGGTGGACCGGGGGTGGCAACCCTGCCCGCCAATCCCTAGATGGGCGGCAAGGCAAGATAGATGGAATTTCGATGAGTTGGACCGAAGAGCGCACGGCAACCCTCAAACGTTTGTGGGAAGGCGGCTCCACCGCAACAGAAATCGCCAAGGAGCTGGGCGATGTTTCGCGCAATGCCGTGATCGGCAAGGCGCACAGGCTTGGGCTGAAATCGCGTCCCTCGCCCGTCAAGACGGGTGAGAAGAAGAAAGCCGCGCCCAAGGCGAAGGCCGCACCCAAGAAAAAGGCTACGCCCACCCCGAACCCGGCGCCGGCTCCCGCGCCCGCACCAGCCGCCGCTCCGGTTGCGGCCAGGCCTGCGCCGAAGCCCGCTGCGGCTCCGGCGAAGCCCGCTGGCCCGGCCGCACCTGCCGGGCAGGCAGAGCCGCAGGCCAATGCGCCAGCGTCCAGCTCGCCCCGCATCGTCTCGGTTGGGCCCGGTGGCTTCCTGCGTCAGGGACCGGGCGACCAGCAGCCGCCCATCCCGCCCGCACCGCCGCGCCGTCTGGTCCCGGCCAAGCCCGATCCGTCGATCGCGGACAAGACCAGCCTGCTCGACCTGAGCGACAAGGTCTGCCGCTGGCCGATGGGCCATCCGGGCGAGCCCGATTTCCACTTCTGCGGCGAAGCGGTGAACCCCGGCTTCCCCTATTGCGTCGAGCATTGCGGTCGCGCCTATCAGGCACAGCTGCCGCGCGGTTCGCGCCGTCCCCCGCCCCCGCTGCCCTATGGCGGACCGCGGGTGCGCTGACGCGTTTTCGCAGAGGCAGACGACAACTTATTTTGCTTGCAGCCCGGCCTTCCCTTCTCGGATCGCCGGGCTGTTTCGCTTTCAGAAGGAGAGAGACATGGCCCTTTCATTGCATCAGGCGATCATTCCCAACTGGCTTCAGGTGCTGGGCGCAGTCGACGGCCTGCTCGACAAGGCCGAGAGCTTCGTCGCGGACGGCAAGGCAACCGAGAAAGAGCTGCTGGAAACGCGCCTGGCAGACGACATGCTGCCGCTGGCCTACCAGTTCAAAAGCTGCTGGACGCACTCGCACCTTGCCCTCCTCGGCGCGCGGGAGGGTCGTTTTTCACCCGACATGACCCCCTATCCCGAGGACTTCGCAAGCCTGCGCGATATGATCGCGACTGCGCGCAAGACTTGCGAGAGCGCGAGCGAGGACGAGCTGGAAAGCATCGCCGGAAACGACATGGTATTTTCGATCGGCGACAGGTTCCGGCTGGATTTCACGGTGCAGGACTTCCTTCTCAGCTTTTCCAATCCGAATATCTATTTCCACTCCGCCACCGCATACGACATCCTGCGGATGAAGGGCGTGGAGATCGGCAAGCGCGATTACCTCGGTGCGATGCGGATCAAGCAGAGCGCGGGCTGACCCGCAGCCTGCCTAGCGTTTTCTGGCAAACCAGATCGTGTGGCGCGGCCCCTTGTTGTTGGGCCGTGCGCGCACTTCGCGCACCTCCACGTCGAACCCGCCATCCTTCAGCCGGGTGGTGAACTTGTGGTCGGGCGCGGCGGACCACACCGCCATGATCCCGCCGGGGTTGAGCGCATCTTTCGCCTTGGCGATGCCGGTGCGCGTGTAGAGGCGGAAATTGCTGTCGACCACGATCCCGTCGGGGCCGTTGTCGACGTCGAGCAGGATCGCGTCGTATTTAGGCGTAGTGCCGTCATTGGCATCGTCGATCAGCGCCTCGACATTGCACAGGATCACCTCCCCGCGCGGATCGTCGAGGCTCTCGGCGCTCAGGTGCGCGAGCGGCCCCTTCGCCCATTCGAGAATTTCGGGAACCAGCTCGGCCACCGTGACGCTGCCGCCTGCGGGCAGGTGCGCGAGCGCGGCACGATAGGTGAAGCCCATCCCGAACCCGCCGATCAGCACGCGCGGTTTGGGCGCCTCCAGCTCCGCCAGAGTCAGCACGGCGAGCTGTTCTTCGGAAAACTGCATCCGCGTGCCCATCAGCTCGTCCCGGCCGAGCATGATGATGAAATCGCGCCCGTGGCTGACCAGCGTCAGCTCCTTCCCATCGGGGATTTCGGCAGTGGCAATGGTTTCGCGTGGCAGCATCGTTCGATCCTAAAAACGAAAAGGGCCGCCCTGTCGAGCGGCCCTCTCCAATTCGATCACTCCTCGCGTGAAGCGAGGATTGTGACGGCTTAGTCCTTAAGGAAGTCGGGCATGTGCGCGGGGCCGTCGTTGCCCCCGTCGCTGTTGCCGCCGCCATCGCGATCGCCACGCGGGCCACGGCCACCGCCGCCACCACGCGGGCCACGACCGCCACGGCGATCGCCACCACGGTCACCACGCGGCTTGTCACCACGCGGTTCGCGCGGCGGGCGCGTGTCTTCCAGCTCTTCGCCGGTTTCCTGGTCGACGACGCGCATCGACAGGCGAACCTTGCCGCGCTGGTCGATCTCGAGGACCTTGACCTTCACTTCCTGGCCTTCGGAAACGACATCGGTCGGCTTCTCGACCCGCTCGTTCTTCATTTCGGAGACGTGGACGAGGCCGTCCTTGCCACCCATGAAGTTCACGAACGCACCGAAATCGACGATGTTGACGACCTTGCCGGTGTAAATCTTGCCGACTTCCGCCTCTTCGACGATGCCTTCGATCCACCGCTTTGCGGCTTCGATCTCGTCCGAGTTGGAAGACGAAATCTTGATCACGCCTTCGTCGTCGATGTCGACCTTGGCGCCGGTTTCGGCAACGATCTCGCGGATCACCTTGCCGCCCGTGCCGATGACGTCGCGGATCTTCGACTTGTCGATCTGCATCGTCTCGATGCGCGGCGCGTGCTTGGACACACCCGAACGCGCGGAGCCCAGCGCCTTGGTCATTTCACCCAGGATGTGCGCGCGGCCGGCCTTCGCCTGCTCGAGCGCCTTGGTCATGATTTCCTGCGTGATGCCGGCAACCTTGATGTCCATCTGCAGCGAGGTGATGCCTGCTTCCGAACCCGCGACCTTGAAGTCCATGTCGCCCAGGTGATCTTCGTCACCCAGAATGTCCGACAGAACCGCAAAGTCGTCGCCTTCGAGGATCAGGCCCATCGCGATGCCCGACACCGGGCGTTCGATCGGGACGCCGGCGTCCATCATCGACAGGCAGCCGCCGCACACGGTCGCCATCGAGGACGAGCCGTTGGACTCGGTGATGTCCGACAGGATGCGGATGGTGTAGGGGAAGTCCTCATGGCTCGGCAGCACAGGGTGCAGCGCGCGCCATGCCAGCTTGCCGTGGCCGGTTTCGCGACGGCTGGTGAAGCCGAAGCGGCCCACTTCGCCGACCGAATAGGGCGGGAAGTTATAGTGCAGCATGAAGTTGGAGTACGAGAGGCCTTCCAGCCCGTCGATCATCTGCTCGGCATCCTTGGTGCCCAGCGTGGTGGTGCAGATCGCCTGCGTCTCACCGCGCGTGAACAGCGCCGAACCATGCGTGCGGGGCAGCAAGCCGACCATTGCTTCGATCGGGCGAACCTGATCGAGCTTGCGGCCGTCGATGCGCTGGCCGTCCTTGAGGATGGCACCGCGAACGATTTCCGCTTCCAGCTTCTTCATCAGCTTGCCGGCGGTCATCTTCTGCTGACCGTCGAACTCTTCCGAAGAATAGTGCGCCTTCACCTTCTCGCGCGCTTCGTTGAGCGCGTCCGAACGGGCGGACTTGTCGGTCAGCTTGTAAGCCTTGGCGATATCGTCCCCGATCATCGCGCGGATGGCGTCCTTCATCGACTCGTTGTCGTCGCTCGACGCGAGTTCCCACGGCTCCTTGGCGGCCTGTTCGGCCAGGTCGATGATCGCGCCGATGACCTTGCGGCTTTCCTCGTGCGCGAACATGACGGCGCCGAGCATTTCCTCTTCGGTCAGTTCCTTGGCTTCGGACTCGACCATCATCACCGCGTCCTGCGTCGCGGCGACGACGAGGTCGAGGCGACCTTCTTCGTCGAGCGCGCTCGAGAGCGACGGGTTGAGCTCGTATTCGCCATTGCGGAAGCCGACGCGTGCCGCGCCGATCGGGCCCATGAAGGGCACGCCGCTGATGGTCAGCGCAGCCGAGGCCGCAATCATCGCGACGATATCGGGCTCGGTCTCGCCATCATACGACAGGACCTGGCAAATCACGTTGATTTCGTTGTAGAAACCTTCGGGGAAGAGCGGCCGCACGGGGCGGTCGATCAGGCGCGAGGTCAGCGTTTCCTTCTCCGTCGCGCGGCCTTCGCGCTTGAAGAAGCCACCCGGGATACGGCCCGCAGCGGAGAATTTTTCCTGGTAGTGAACGGTAAGGGGGAAGAAGTCCTGCCCTTCCTTCACGCTCTTGGCGGCGGTCACGGCGCACAGCACCACGGTTTCGCCATAGGTAGCCAGCACGGCACCGTCGGCCTGACGGGCGATGCGGCCGGTTTCCAGAGTGAGGGTCTTTCCGCCCCACTCCAGACTTACAGTTTTCGTATCGAACATTGATTATCCTTCTGACCCACGCCGCCATATTGCGCGCGCGGGGCCTCTTGTGCCGGGGATACCGTCCCGGTCCGGTGCGGGGCGTCTTTGTGCCCCTTGGTGCCACACCCAGCCGAATTGCTTGTGGTGTGGATAGACGAAGGGGCGACCCTTGCCGAGCCGCCCCTCCGAGAAAACTCTTACTTGCGAAGACCCAGCTTCTGGATCAGCGCGTTGTACCGCTCGACATCGATCTTCTTGAGATAGGCGAGCAGGTTGCGGCGCTTGTTGACCATCATCAGCAGGCCACGACGCGAGTGGTTATCCTTGTGATGATCCTTGAAGTGTTCGGTCAGGTTGCGAATACGCTCGGTCAGGATCGCGACCTGCACTTCGGGACTGCCCGTGTCGTTGTTGCCCTGGGCGTTGTCCTTGATGATCTCTTGCTTGCGCTCGGCGGAAACCGTCATTCATTCTACTCCGCGACATCGGAAAGGTTGAAACCCCGCACGATTTTCATCGTGCCGCTTTCGATCTTCACCAGCGCAACCGGAACAGCGCCCGATTTCGCGAAGTAAAGCCCGTCAGCCTGGGGCAGATCCGACAATACCCGGCCCTGGCGGACCGCCTGCGCGCTGTCGGGTTCGAGGATGAGGACCGGGATGTCGTCCAGTCCGGCCTCTAGCGGCAGGAGAAGGTGTTCAAGTGGCGCGCCAGTAGCGATTTCGTTGAGTTTGTCCAGCGAAATTGCCTGCTCTTCGGCAAACGGCCCGGCCCTGGTACGCCTGAGATAGGTGACATGGCCGTATGTTCCAAGGGCGTGCGCGATGTCCCGTGCAAGGCTGCGGATATAGGTGCCCTTGCTCACCGTCGCCTCCAGCGTGACGCTTTCCGCCAGTTCGAGCGGCGCGGAGGGGTCGTAGGGATCGGGGCGGCCGGTGGTGGTCTGGAAGGATGACTCCAACTCTCCGTCCGCTTGTGCTGAGCTTGTCGAAGCACTGTCCTTTTCTTCAGAAGAGAAGTGCAGCCCTTCGACAGGCTCAGGGCGAGCGGAAAAGAGATGGATGGAGTGGATCGTCACCCGCCGCGACTTCAGCTCCACATCCTCGCCAGCCCTCGCCCGGTCGTAGGCGCGCTTTCCGTCTACCTTGAGCGCGGAATATGCAGGCGGCACCTGTTCGATCTCACCCGTGAAGTGGTCCAGCACGCCCGCCACCGCGGCCAGCGGCGGGAAGCGGTCGCTGCGCGCCACCACCTCACCCTCGGTATCGAGCGTGTCGGTTTCCTCCCCGAACTGGATCGTGAAGACGTAGGTCTTGGTCGCGTCGAGCATGCGCCCGGCCAGCTTGGTCGCCTCGCCCAACGCAATCGGCAGCACGCCCTCGGCCAGCGGGTCGAGCGTACCGCCATGCCCGACCTTGGTTTTTGCGTAGCCGCCTTCGCGCAAATTTCGCTTCACTGCCGCGACGCCCTGGGTCGAACCCATTCCGCGCGGCTTGTCGAGGATAATCCAGCCCGAAGGCGGCACATTCGCACCCGTCATCGCTGGTCCGCCACGACGAAGTGCTGACGACACACCGCAACGTAACGTTCGTTGCCGCCGATCTCGGTCTGCGCGCCCGCGACCACGGGCCTGCCGTCTTCGTCGACCCGCTGGTTCATCGTCGCCTTGCGCCCGCAGTGGCACACCGCCTTCATCTCGACGAGCTTGTCCGCGATGCCCAGCAGCACCGCCGATCCGGGAAACAGATCTCCGCGAAAATCGGTCCGCAGGCCATAGCAGATGACCGGGATATCGTGCCGATCGCTCAACCGGGCGAGTTGCCACACCTGCTCGGCGGTGAGGAACTGCGCCTCGTCCACCAGCACGCAGCCCAGCTGCGGATCGTCCGGACCGCGCCCGCGCACCTGATCCATCACCCGCGCGGCGATATCGGTCTCTGGATCGAAACGGTACGCATCGCTGGTCAGCCCGATGCGGCTGTTGATCGCGCCCGTCGCGGGCCGGTTGTCGAGCGCGGCGGTCCACAAGGACACATCCATGCCACGCTCGCGATAATTGAACGCCGTTTGCAACAGCAGCGCGCTTTTCCCCGCATTCATGCTGGCATAGTAGAAATAGAGCTTGGCCATCGGCCCAGCCCTATGGCGCACTCGGCGCGCTTTATGCAAAGGTTAAGCCACACGACAGGTAAGGCCCGCGATATCGGCGGGCTACGCAAGTACGGATCATCGGGGGAGAGCGACGAATGGCGAGCGCCGCGGACACATCACGGCAGACAGGATTTCTTGGCTGGGTCGAGAGAACGGGCAACCGCCTGCCTGACCCGGTTTTCATCTTCTTCTACCTGATCATCGCGCTGGTCGCCATCTCGGTCGTCTGCGCGCTTTCGGGCGTCTCCGCCATTCACCCGACTGCGGTGGACGAGGCGACCGGCCAGCCTGCCGTCATCAGTGCGGTCAGCCTGCTGAGCGCGGAAAACCTCCAGCGCCTGTGGGTCGAAATGCCCGAAACCTTCACCCACTTCCATCCGCTCGGCTACGTACTGGTGGTGATGCTGGGCGCGGGCGTGGCGGAGCGGTCGGGCTTCTTCGCGGCCGGCATGTCCAAGGCGGTGAAGGCCGCGCCCAAGGCGCTGCTGACGCCGGTGGTGGCGCTGGTCGCCATGCTGGGCAACCACGCGGCAGACGCCGGCTATGTGGTGCTGATCCCGCTCGCAGGCATCCTGTTCGCCGCCGCCGGCCGTCATCCGCTGGCGGGCATTGCGGCGGCATTCGCCGGGGTCTCCGGCGGATTTTCCGCAAATATTTCTCCCGGGCAGCTCGATGCGTTGCTGTTCGGCATCACCGAAGAGGCGGTGGGCGCCAGCATGCTGGACCCGAACTGGACCGCGAATATCGCAGGCAACTGGTTCTTCATCAGCGCGATGACCTTCGTCTTTCTGCCGATCATCTGGTTTGTCACCGACAAGATCATCGAACCGCGGCTTGGCCCGTGGACCGGCGGCGCCACCGCCCCCGGTGCGGCCGATGATGACACGAGCCCCGATCCGAGCGAACATGACGGCGCGCGTGCGTCGAAGGGCCTGCGCGCAGCGGGCGTCGCGGCGCTGTTCGTGATCGCGCTGTGGGTGGCGATGGTGTTCGGGCCGGGTACTCCGCTGATCAACGAGGCCGCGTGCGTGGCCGAGGACGGCACCCGAATTGCAGATTGCTCGATCCATACCGAGCTGGCGCCGCTCTATTCCTCGCTGGTCGCGGCGTTCTTCGTCCTGTTCCTGCTGACGGGCTGGGCCTATGGGCGCGCGGTCGGCACGATCAGGAACCACCGCGATCTGGTGAACATGATGGCCGAAGCGATGAAGGACATGGGCTATTACCTCGTCCTCGCCTTTGCGGCGGCGCATTTCGTGGCGATGTTCAACTGGTCCAACCTCGGCCTGATCTCTGCCGTGCATGGTGCCGGGGCGATCGAGTCCACCGGCCTGCCGCTCCCGATCGTGATCGGGATGATGGTGCTGTTCACCGGCCTGCTCAATCTGTTCGTCGGATCGGCGAGTGCCAAGTGGGCGCTGCTCGCGCCGATCCTGGTGCCGATGCTGATGCTGCTGGGCATCAGCCCCGAAGGCGCGACCGCGGCGTACCGCGTGGGCGACAGCGCGACCAACATCATCACCCCGCTGATGGTGTATTTCCCGCTGATCCTGGTGTTCGCGCAGCGTTGGCAGCCGGACTTCGGGCTCGGCAGCCTCACCGCGATGATGCTGCCCTATTCGATCTGGCTGCTGATCTTCGGCACCGCGCTGATCGTGGGCTGGTTCTATCTCGGCATCCCGCTCGGCCCGGATGCACCGGTCACTTACGCAATGCCGGAAATGGTCGCTCCGGCAGGGATGGAAGCGCCATCCGCGGTGCCATCCAGCGAGGCGGTGGCGAACCCGCGGTAGACAAGGCCTCACCCGCTCGTGCTGAGCGAGAGGCCTTGGTAAGTATTATTCTTCCTCGTCGTCCCCAAGGTCTCTCGCGACCTTGGGGTCGTTCAGGAGCTTTTCGATCCGATCCGCCTCGTCAAAGCTTTCGTCGGGGCGGAACTGCAGCTTGGGCGCGAATTTCAGGCCCAGCCGTTTGGCGACCTCGCGCTGGAAGAACGCGGTGTTGGTGCGCAGCGCCTTGACCACCGCCTCCTCTTCCGCGCCCAGCAGCGGCTTCACGTAAACGCTCGCGTGCTTGAGATCGGGCGTCATCCGCACCTCGGTGACGCTGACCGAATGTGCGCTGAGCGTTTCGTCGTGAACCTCGCCGCGGGTCAGCAGTTCGGACAGGATGTGTCGCACCCGTTCGCCCACCTTGAGGACGCGGACGGAATGCTGTTCGGCGGAAAATTGCTGTTTGGCCATTATGCCGCTGACATAGGCACGCAGGGCAGCCCGCTCAATCCCCCGGGCGTTCGTCGCCTGTCGGCGGCGGGGTCGGGATTGCGGTGGACGTCGCGCGGGCGAGCAGGCGGCCTTCGGAATCGAACAGCTCGCCTTCGAGAAAGGCGACCTTGCGGCCCGCCTTCACCACGCGGCCCTTTGCGGTGATCGTAGCGAGGGGGACCATTCGCACGAAGCTGAGATTCATATCGAGATTGAGCGGCAGCGCGGCGTTATCGCTGTGCGCGAGCAGCGCGGCGCCCATCACCTCGTCGAGGAAGCCTGCGATCAACCCGCCCTGCACCGCCCCTCTGGGCGATGCGAAGCTGGGCGGCGGATCGAAGGTGTAGGTGACCTCGCCCTTGTCGGCGTCCCACGACTGGAACCGCGACCCCATCAGCTCCGCCGAGGGCGAGCGTTGGGTCTTGAAGAGTTCGGTCATCGGCCCTTCCCAGATCCCTTCCCGCCAGCGGGAGAGGCAGCGAGACCTGGTCGCGAATGCGGCCTGGTCGCAGCGGGGTGGGCCCATTGCGCGTGCCACGCCCCACCCCCCGACCCCCTCCCCTGAAGGGGAGAGGGGGAGAAATCAAAGCGTCCGTTCGCGTTCCTCGACTTCGAAGACTTCCAGCTGGTCGCCCGCCTGGATGTCGTTCGTGTCTTCCAGCACCACGCCGCATTCGAGGCCTGCGCGGACTTCGTCCACATCGTCCTTGAAGCGCCGCAGCGAAGCGATGGTGGTCGACGAAACGATAACGTCGTCGCGGGTGAGGCGGGCGTACAGACCCTTGCGGATCGTGCCTTCCTCCACCAGCAGACCGGCCGCCTTGTCCTTCTTGCCGGACTTGAAGACTTCCTTGACCGCGGCGCGGCCGACAACGTGCTCGATCCGTTCCGGTCCAAGCTCGCCCGCCATCTCCTTCGCGATCTCCTCGGTCAGGTGATAGATGACGTCGTAGTACATCAGGCGCACCTTCTCGCGCTCGATCTGCTGACGCGCCTTGGCGTTGGGGCGAACGTTGAAACCGATGATCGGCGCACCGCCGGCAGCCGCGAGCGTCACGTCGTTCTCGGTAATCGCGCCCACGCCCGAATGCAGGATGCGCACCTTGATGTCGTCGTTCGAAAGGTTGGTAAGCGCGGTCTTGATCGCCTCGACCGAACCCTGAACGTCGGCACGGACCAGCAGCGGGAACTCGATCGCCTTGTTGGCAAGGCTGGAGAACATCGCATCGAAGTTGGTCGGGGCGAGCGCGGTGCGCGCCTCGTTGGCCTTGTCCTGACGATACTCGGCGACTTCGCGCGCACGCTGTTCGTTCTCGACCACGGCCAGCTGGTCGCCCGCATTCGGCACGCCGCCAAGGCCCAGAACCTCGACCGGCATCGAAGGCCCGGCTTCCTTGATCTGCTTGCCCTGATCGTTGACGATGGCGCGCACACGCCCGCTCATCGTACCGGCAACCAGCGCATCGCCCTTTTTCAGCGTGCCGCGCGTGACCAGCACCGAAGCAACCGGGCCACGGCCCTTGTCCAGCTGCGCCTCGATAACGGTGGCTTCCGCCGGGCGATCGGGGTTGGCCTTCAGTTCCATCAGTTCGGCCTGCAGCGCGATCTTTTCGAGCAGTTCGTCGAGCCCGGTGCCCTTGAGCGCGGAAATCTCCACATCCTGCACGTCGCCCGACATCGCCTCCACGATCACTTCCTGCTCCAGCAGGCGTTCACGCACCTTCTGTGGGTTGGCCTCTTCCTTATCCATCTTGTTGATGGCGACGATCATCGGAACGCCGGCGGATTTGGCGTGATTGATCGCCTCCACCGTCTGCGGCATGATTCCGTCGTCCGCGGCGACCACCAGCACCACGATATCGGTGACGTTGGCACCGCGCGCACGCATTTCGGTAAACGCGGCGTGGCCCGGCGTATCGAGGAAGGTGATCTTGTCGCCACTCTTCGTCGTCACCTGGTAGCTGCCGATATGCTGCGTGATGCCACCCGCTTCGCCGCGCGTGACATTGGTACCGCGCAGCGCATCGAGCAGGCTGGTCTTGCCGTGATCGACATGGCCCATGATGGTGACCACCGGCGGGCGCGGCTTCAGCGACTCTTCGGGATCGACGTCCTCTTCGACCTTGATGTCGATATCGGCATCGGAAACCTTCTGGATGTTGTGGCCGAACTGTTCGACCAGCAGTTCCGCGGTATCCTGGTCGATCGTCTGGTTGACGGTAACCGCCATGCCGAGGCTGAACAGCTCCTTCACCAGGTCGGCGCCCTTTTCCGCCATGCGGTTGGCGAGCTCCTGCACGGTGATCGCTTCGGGCACGACGACATCGCGAACCTGCTTCTCGCGCGGCTTGGACGAACCGCCACCCTGCAGGCGACGTTCCTTCTCACGCGCGCGCTTGAGCGCGGCGAGGCTGCGCGCGCGGCGGCCTTCGTCCTCGTTCAGCGCCTTGGTAACGGTGAGCTTGCCCGAACGCCGCTTGTCGGGGCGTTCAGTAGCAGTGCGCGAAGGCTTTTCTTCCTTCTTGGCCTTCTTTTCGGGCTTCTTGGGCTCGGGCCGCGCGACCGGCGTGAACTTGCGTGCCGCAGGGCGCGCAGCCGGCTTGCTGCCTTCGTCCTCGGCAGGAGCCTGGGTTTCCTCGGGCTCGGCAGCCGGAGCTTCGGCGGCAGCCTTGGCCTCTTCCTCGGCGCGCTTGGCGGCTTCTTCCTTGGCCTTGGCGTTATCCTCAGCCCGCTTCTTCTCGTCCACGGCGGCCTGCTTGGCCTTCTCGTCTTCGCGCTTGCGCGCTTCCTCAGCCATCCGCAGCCGGTCTTCCTCGGCCTCGCGCTGGAGGCGCGCGACGCGTTCCTGCGGCGTTTCGCCAGCAGGCGCAGCCTTCTTCGGTGCGGCCTTCTTCGGCGCGGGTGCCGGCGCGGGCGCAGGTGCAGGGGCCGGAGCCGGTGCGGGCTCCTTGGCTTCCTCGGCAGGAGGAGGCGGCGGCGGCGCGGCTTCGCCGGGCTTCAGGATCTTGCGACGACGCTTCACCTCGACCGCCACCTTGTTGGTGCGGCCGTGGCTGAAGGTCTGCTTGACCTCGCCCGATTCCACGCTGCGCTTGAGGCCAAGCGGTTTGCGGGTCCGGGTCTTGTTTTCGTCGTCGCTCATAAAACTCGTTTCTTCCTATCAATCACTTCGTCGCGAACTGGTCGGCCGCCGCCTGGACGGCCCCCGTTTCGCTCACGTCCGCGGACGCATTCCGATAATGCAGCAGGCGCGCCAGGGGCTGATCTACCCGCTCGGCCGCCGCGTGGTCAGCCAGCGCCATGTGGACGACGTTGTCGCGGCCCAATGCCACAGACAGCGCCGCGCGGTCCAGTGGCAAGCGTGTGCCACCTTCTCCGCTCCCCTCGCGATCCATCCCCACGCGCCACGCCTGATCGAGCTTGGCGGCACCGCCCTCGCTCGCGTCAGCCGCGTGGTAAAGCGCGGCGAGCACCCCGCCGCGCGCGTGTTCCGCGATCCGTTCCGAACCCAAGATAAGCTTTCCGCTGCGCATTTCGAGACCCAGCCGGTCGGTTAGCGTGCGCAGCAGGGCGGTTTCGATCTGCGCGGGCAGGTCTTCGGGCACGGTCAGCGCGCCCGTTTTGAACGCGCGGGCCAGGGCGCCCTTGAGCTTGCCCTTCTCCATCGCGGTTTCAAGATCGGCGCGGGTCACGCCCAGCCATGCGCCGCGACCCGGCGCACGCGCGCGCGGATCGGGCAGCACCAGCCCATCGGGCGACACGGCCAGACGAACGAGTTCGTCCCGCTCGCCGTGGCGTCCGGTCAGGATGCACTTACGCTCCGGCGATTTCCCGCCGGTGCGTTCGCGTTCGGTTGTCGGCGTCAGCGACTCATTGTTCGGAGTCCGCATCGGCGGCCTCCTGTACGGTTGAGTCTTCGGCGGGGGCCGCAGCAGCGGGCTCCTCATCCTCGAACCAGTGCGCGCGGGCAGCCATGATGATCTCGTTGCCCTGCTCTTCGGTCAGGCCGTATTCGCCCAGCACACCGCCCTTGTCCTGCTCGCGCATGGGGCGATCGCGCCGCATCGGCGGGCCATCGGCATTGTTGTTGTTGCGACGACGCGGGGCCTCGCGCTTCTTGGCGATCAGTTCGTCGGTCGCCAGATCGGCCAGATCGTCGCGCGTCTTGATGCCCGCATTGCCCAGCGTCACCAGCATGGCTTCGGTCAGGATCGGCAGTTCGGCCAGCTCGTCTTCCACGCCCAGTTCGCGGCGCGTCTCGCGATGCGCGGCTTCCTGCCGTTCGAGTGCTTCGTTCGCGCGGCTCTGCAGTTCCTCGGCCAGCTCCTCGTCGAAACCTTCGATCATCGCAAGCTCGTCCAGCTGCACGTAGGCGACCTCTTCCAGTTCGGCGAAGCCTTCGGCGACGAGCAGCTGCGAGAGCGTTTCGTCGACGTCCAGCTCTTCCTCGAACATCTTGGAGCGAGCAGCGAATTCCTTGCTCTGCTTTTCCGAGGCTTCTTCCTCGGTCATGATGTCGATCTGGTTGCCGGTCAGTTGGCTGGCGAGGCGCACGTTCTGGCCGCGGCGGCCGATCGCCAGCGAAAGCTGGTCGTCGGGCACGACGACTTCGATCCGTGCCTCGTCCTCGTCCAGCACAACGCGGCTGACGGTGGCGGGCTGGAGCGCGTTGACGATAAAGGTCGCCTGATCCTCGCTCCACGGGATGATGTCGATCTTCTCGCCCTGCAGTTCCTGCACGACGGCCTGCACGCGGCTGCCCTTCATGCCGACGCAGGCGCCGACCGGATCGATCGAGGAATCATGCGAGATCACGCCGATCTTCGCGCGGCTGCCCGGATCGCGGGCGGCGGCCTTGATCTCGATGATGCCATCGTAGATTTCGGGGACTTCCTGCGCGAACAGCTTGCGCATGAAATCGGGGTGCGCGCGGGTCAGGAAGATCTGCGGACCGCGATTGTTGCGCTCCACCTTGCTGATGAGCGCGCGAACACGCTCGCCCACACGCGCGGCTTCGCGCGGGATCTGCTGGTCGCGGCGGATCACGCCCTCGGCGCGGCCCAAGTTCACGATTACGTGGCCGAATTCGACCGACTTGATGACACCGGTGATGATTTCGCCCGCGCGATCCTTGAATTCCTCGAACTGACGCTCACGCTCGGCATCGCGGACCTTCTGAAAGATCACCTGCTTCGCGGACTGCGCATCGATGCGGCCCAGGTCGACCGGGGGCAGCGGATCGACGATGAAGTCGCCCAGCGCCGCGCCCGGCTGCAGCTTCTCTGCCTGCTCCAGGTTAACCTGCTTGAAGTAATCCTCGACCTCTTCGACCACCTCGACCACGCGCCACAGGCGCAGATCGCCCGACTGCGGATCGAGCTTGGCGCGAATGTCGTTCTCCGCACCGTACCGGTTACGGGCGGATTTCTGGATCGCTTCTTCCATCGCTTCGATCACGATCGATTCGTCGATCATCTTTTCCGAAGCGACCGACTTTGCAATCGCGAGGAGCTCCGCACGGTTTGCGGAAACGGCAGTGGCCATCAGTCGTCAGCCTTTTCTTGTTGGTCTTCTTGTACTTCGTCGGCACCCGTGGTGTCGAGCGGTCGGGTTGCGGCAATCAGTTCGTCCGTCAGGACAAGCTGCGCCGAATGGATCTGGTCGCGCGGCAGTTCGACATCGCCCGCCTTGCGGTCGGTGATGGTGACAGTGTTGCCATCTATTCCCTTCAGGGCCCCGCGATAATTGCGCTGCCCATCATAGCCCTTGGCCATGCTGATCTTCGCCTCGTGCCCCGCCCAGTCGGAAAAATCCTTCGTGCGGGTCAGCGGGCGGTCGATCCCGGGGGAGCTGACTTCGAGGTGGTAAGCCCCTTCGATCAGCACATCGCCCTGCTCTTCCAGCGCGTCGATCTTGGCGGAGACGGCGCGGCTCAGCGCGGCGCATTGTTCGATCACCAGCTGCCCGGTCGCCGGGTCTTCCGCCATGATCTGCAGCGCCTGCGTGCCGTCGCCGGCTTCGGACGGCATCATCTTCACGCGCACGAGCTCGAAACCCAAGGCCTTTGCCTCGGGCTCGATAATCTCGGTCAGTCGCGCAATATCCGCCATAAATCTCCGTCTCTCGATCCCGTTGGCATGGCCATGCGGCCCATACTCAAGCAGCTTCGCGCCGGTGCCTTTCGGCCCGGCCCAACATGGTGCCAGCAATGTCGGGATAAAGGGCAAATAGGCGCATATGCGTGCAAATGCAACGCAGCTTGGCGCTTCGACCCAAGATTATTTGCCCCGCGGCCTGAACCACGGATCGTCGGTGCGGTCGACCGCCAGGTTGCCCGCGTAGGGCACGCACAGACTGAAAGCATCCTGCGGAGTGGCGGCAAGCCAGCGATCCCAGCTCTCGCGCGGCAGGATGACCGGCATCCGGTTGTGGACCGGCGCGACCGCGGCATTCGCCTCGGTCATGATCATGCTGAACGCCTCGCCCCATTCGTCGGTCTGGCGCCAGATACCGGCGGCGGCGAACAGGCTTTCGCCCGGCATCGCAAACCACGTGCGGGTCATCGCGCCCCTTTCGCCTTCAGCCTCGGCGAAACGACTCACCGGGATCAGGCAGCGGCGTTCCTCGAACGAATTGCGCCAGAAGAAGCTCTTGAGCTTGTCTGTCCGCGTGTTGTTGACCGGCTTGGGCTTGAGGGGCTGGCCCTTCGCACCGGTCCGCTGCAGCGGGAAGCCCCAGGCCATCGGGCGCACCGCCTTGCCGCCCTGCCCCTGTGCCACGACCGGCGCGGGATAGCCGGGATAGACCTCTTCCGCCGCGTTCGCGCCGAAATCCTGCGCGATCGCATCGAAGAAATCCGCGATTTCGGTCTGCGAGCTACGGATCTTGTACAGGTTGCACATCGGCGCGCAGCAGTCACTTCATCCGTGCGCCGGGATACTTCGACAGACTGCCGAAATAGCGCAGCAGGGCCGCGTGCAAGACGGTGTCTTCCGCCGCCCCGCCCAGCTCTATCCCGGTAGAGAATTCGTCGGCGGGGCCGTGGTACTCACCCTGCATGAAACGGTCGAAAGCGTCCTTGTCTGCCAAGGCGCTGCTGACCAGAACGGTGGGCACATCACGGCTGAGGAAGGCCCAGCCGTCCTGTCGCCGCAGGAAGGCGTTCTGCCAGTCGGCGTTCGCCAGCGTGCGACCCAGCTGGTCCGCCACGATGCCGATGCCCGGATCGAGAGGGGTGCGCCCCCATCCGATGACAGAAATGGGTGCGCCGCGCGGCGCGATGGCCATCGTGTCGAGATTGAAGGCCGCAGCGATGGTCGGCAAGGGCACCGGCGGGTCGGCGACGAAGGCCTGCGCACCCAGCAGGCCGAGTTCTTCCGAACTGGTCGCGAGCACGATCAGATCGCGGTCGAGCTGGCCCTGGCGCGCTGCCAGCCGAACCGCTTCGGTCATCACGGCCAACCCGCTGGCATTATCGACCGCGCCGTTGCAGATCCGGTCGGCGGCTTCGGGCGGACGGCATTCATCCCCCAGATGATCCCAATGGGCGAGCATCAGGACCGCGCCCGATCCTTCGACCTTGCCCGGCAGGCGTCCCACGACATTGGCCGTCTCGATCCGCTCCACCTCCTGCGCAATGGAACCCTGCAGGATCGTGTCGTAGGCAATCACGCCCGCGCTATCGGGTTTGCGCTTCGCGGTGTCGCCGATGAGCCCGGTCAGCTTTTTCGACGCCTCGGGCGACAGCAGCAGGATGGCGGGCGAGCCCTCATCGCTGTCGAGCTGCCACCGACCGCGCTTCAGGAAGCTGGCGACGCCATCAAAGGTCGCCTGATCCGCAGAGGTGATGATCATCGCCCTCGGCTCGGCCGCGGTCATCTGCCCGCCAAGCCGCATGAGATCGCTAGCCGGCAGTACCAGCCCGCGATTGGCGAGCGAACGCGGCCTCAAGTCCTCCACATCGGGATCGAGGCCGACCAGCGGCAGGTCGGCAAAGCCGGGCGCGTCCTGCGCGCCGTCCACGCCGATCAGGCCCATGCTCAGGTCGACGCTGCGCCCGCCGCGCGTCGCCCGGGCGCTGCTGGCACCCGGCTGCTCGCTCGGCCTGCGGCGCACGACGGTGAAGCTCTGCGTCCATTCGCGCGCGCCATCCGGCCCTGACGGGACGGCAGGTTCAAGCCCGATGGCGGCGTATTTTTCGATCAGCCACGCGCGCGTTTTCCTCTCCCCCTCGGTGCCGGGGAAACGACCGCCGAAGCTGTCGTCGGCCAGCGCGGCGATATCGCGTGCCAGATCCGCCTCGACCGCGTCGAGCGATGGGGGAGGCAGCGGAGTGGTGGCCGGAACGCCCGCGCACGCGGCCAGCAGCAGCAGCGCACCGCCTGCAAATATGCTCTTGATCGAACCCGCCACCAAAACCGTTCCTTTAATCTGCGGTCCAGCCGCCATCCACGCTCCAGTTCGCGCCGTTCACATTGGCCATCGAATCGCGGCACAGGAAGACGGCCATCTCGCCAATGTCTTCCGGCTGCACGAATTTCTTGGTCGGCTGCTTTGCGAGCAACACCTGGTCGATCACCTCTTCGCGGCTCATATTGCGCGCTTTCATGGTGTCCGGGATCTGGTTTTCGACCAACGGCGTCCAGACATAGCCGGGGCTGATGCAGTTCACGGTGATCCCGCACTCGGCGACTTCCAGCGCGACCGTTTTGGTAAGCCCGGCAATGCCGTGCTTGGCCGCGACGTAGGCCGACTTGTAGGGCGAAGCGACCAGCGAATGCGCGGATGCGGTGTTGATGATCCGCCCCCAGCCGCGCGACTTCATGTGCGGCACCGCCAGCCGGGTCGTGTGGAATGCCGCCGACAGGTTGAGCGCGATGATCTTGTCCCACTTTTCGGGCGGAAAATCCTCCACCGGGCTGACATGCTGCATCCCGGCATTGTTCACCAGAATGTCTATCCCGCCAGCGTCCGCCATCATCGCCTCGATCGCGGCGACATCGGTCAGGTCGCTGTCGAAATAGGCCGCGCCGCCCAGTTCATCCTGCAATTTCCTGATTTCGGCCTCGTCCCCGAAGCCGTTGAGCACGACCGAGGCGCCTTCGCCGTGCAGCGCGCGCGCGACCGCCAAACCGATACCGGAAGTTGATCCGGTAATTAAAGCCTTCTTACCTTCGAGGAACATCGCTAGCCTTTCGGGGATTAACCAGTCCGTGTGAAGCCGAACGCCGACGAGGCGTGGTGGTTTCGCCCGTCGGAATGGTACGCACGGCGCCTTCTTCGCTGTGCGGCGGGGAGAAAACAAGGGGACTAGCGCGATGCGGCTCAATCCGTTCGATACCGACAATATCGATGTGCGCGGCGGCGGCAGCCGCTTTCCCGGCGGCGGCGCAGGCCAGCTGGGCTGTGGCACGCTGGTGATCGCAGGGATCGTCTCGCTGCTGTTCGGCACCGATCTGGGCCAGACCATCGCGGTGTTCGAAACCGTCGACCAGGCGACCGGCAGCCAGCAGACAGCCCCGGCGCAGGGCCAGGTGAGCGAGCAGGAGCTTTGCAGCAGCAGCCAGTACGCGACCGAAGCCTGCAACGCGCTGCAATCGCTCAACGCAACATGGCAGCCCGAATTCGAACGCGCCGGAATCGAATTCCAGCAGCCGTTCCTGCACCTGTTCAGCGGCGGCGTGAACACGCAGGGCTGCGGCAGCGCGACCTCGGCGGTCGGCCCGTTCTACTGCCCGCGCGACGGCGGGATCTATATCGACACCGGCTTTTACGACGTGATGGACCGCGAACTGGGCGCGCGCGGCGATTTTGCCCGCCTCTATGTTGTGGCGCACGAATACGGGCACCACATCCAGAACCTGACCGGGCTGGCCGGGCAGGTCGCCAGCGCGCAGCAGCAGAACCCGCGCCGCGCCAACCAGTTGCAGGTGCGCATGGAGCTGCAGGCTGATTGCTATGCCGGCGTCTGGGCGGGCAAGAACCGCGACCGGATCGAACCCGGAGATTTCGAGGAAGGAATGCGCGCCGCCGCCGCAATCGGCGATGATGCCATTTCGGAACGCATGGGAGGTAGGGTATCGCCCGAAAGCTTTACCCACGGTAGCAGTCAACAACGCATGGAGGCATTGCGGCTGGGCATGAACAGCGGCGATGATACGACATGCGACCGCTATTTCGCGCCCGAAACCTTCTAGGGGCGCTTTCGTCTAGGAGGCTGCGCCGGGAACGCCATGGACTTCATCCGCAATCTCTTCACGCTGTTCCAGCGGCTGCAGGAAATCATCCGCGACGGCCAGCGGCGTAACGATCTGCCGGGAATGGCGATGGCGCTGTTTCGCGAAACGGTGGGCATGAAGGACGATAGCGACGGCGAAGGCGATGGCCCGGCGGTGTATCAGGGCAAGCGCGCGCAGGCCGAGCACGGCACGCCATCGGCCGCCTCGCGCGCGACCGCCCGCAACCGCGCCTCGCGCGATACCGACCTGCCCGAACCCGCGGTCTATCGCAGCCCCGAAGGTGCAAACAGCCAGCCGGAATTCGAGACCGCGCGCGCACCGGCACGCAATGCGGACGAACCGGACGAGAGCCTGCCCGAACCCGCCCGCGCAGCTCCGCTGACGCGCGAGGAATACGATTACGAAACCGCAACTGCGGGGCCGGACGATACGGCCGACGATCCCAAGTTCGAACCGGCCTCCGCCGATCCCAAACCGCAGCCAGAGCCGGAACCGCAGCCGGAGCCGGAGCCGGAGCCGGTATCGCAACCCGCACCTGCTACCGCATCATCGGGCAACGCCAATGCTCCCGCCATCAACTGGGACGACGACCTTTCAGCCGAAAGCACCGTAGACGATCGGGCCGACGATCGCGCCGATCCCGTCCCGGCGACGGCGGCGGCCACGACGCCTCCCGCCGACGCGACCATTGCTGCCGAGGGGCCGCAGGACGGCCGCGGGGACGATAAGAAGGATGGCGACTGGTTCGATCTCGACGACTGGCAGGATACGGCACTGAAGGTCGCCGGCGTCGGCGCGGCGGCAGCAGGGGCCGCTGCCGGCGCGATGGCGATCAAGGACCGGTTCTTCGACCACGACGAAGACGACCGGGACAAGGATGGGCGCGATATCTCCTCCAGCGAAGGGAAGCGCGCCATTCCGCTGGGCGAAGGCGACGAAGCGGGCACGGTCGACAGCTCCGGAGATACCACCTGGATCGATACGGCGGCGATGGCCGCGCCCGCCGCTGCCACCTTGCTGCCCACCGGCGGTAACGACGCATCGCCGCCTGCACAGTCCGCACCGGCTTCGCAGGCCCGGCAGGCCCACGAGGTCGAGGTCATCCCCGCCGACCCGCGCAATCCTGCGACGCAGCCCGCCTCGCAGACGCTCGCAAACCCGGGCATCCGCCTGTACGGCACGATGAACGCTGGCATGTATGCCGAATTCACCGAGATGCTGGCAGAGCAGCCCGCGGGCGGCCCCATCGTCGTCGCGCTCACCACGATGGAGGGCGACCCGGAAATCGCCCGCAGCATGGCCGACGACATTCGCCTGCTGCGCGACCGTGCCCGGCGCGAGGTCATCTTCCTCGGCAAGACTGCGGTCTATGGCGCAGGGGTGCTGTTCATGGCCGCATTCCCGGTCAACCAGCGTTACCTGACGCGCGCGACCAAGCTCATGGTGACCGAGAACAAACGCGCCCAGCCGCTTGAACTGGCAGGCGGATCGCTGCGCAGCGTCGCCAGCCAGCTGGAACACGCGCAGCGCGAGATCCAGCGCGAGATCGAACAGGAAGACGAAGATTACCGCGCGATCTCCGAAGGCTCGAACGTGAGCATCCAGGAACTGCGCGAGAAGGCGCCGAACGACTGGTACATCACCGCCAGCGAGGCCAAGGCCATGGGGCTGATCGCCGAAGTCGTGTGAGCCGCGCAGCGCGGCTCGCCAAAGCGTGCGCCGAATGGCGCGAAATGCGCCTGCGGTGGGTGGACGCATGACGCGCAGCGGCTAGGTACGCCGCCAGGCCGCGCGAGAACGCGCCCTTACCCCCGAAGGAGCGCGCCCGGCTGTGGGAGACTTCCGAATGCGATTTTCGCGCAACCCGATTGCGATGTGCCTTGCCACAAGCATCCTTGCCTCCCCCGCCCTTGCCCAGATCGAACCCGCACCCGAAGCCGCATCCGCGCCTGTCGACGGCCCTGCCGAACCCGAACCGGCGGTCGACGGCGACAGCGGCAAGCAGGTTTTCGTGCCCGCCTTCTTTACGCGTTTCGCACCGCAGACCGCTCTCGACATGGTCAGCCAGGTGCCCGGCTTCGCGATTTCGGGCCAGAGCGGCGCGCGCGGGCTTGGCCAGGGGGGCGCCAACGTGCTGCTCAACGGCACGCGCTTTTCGGGCAAGTCGACCAGCATCGCCGACGCCTTGCAGCGTATTCCGGCGGAGGATGTCATCCGGATCGAGCTGGTCGATGGCGCGACGCTCGACATTCCCGGCCTTTCTGGCCAGGTGGTCAATCTGGTCTATCGGTCCGGCGGCGGGTCCGGCCAGTTTCGCTGGTCGCCCGCGTTTCGCACCTATGGCGCCCCCGCCACGCTGCTGAATGGCGAAGTCAGCTGGTCCGGCCGCGCGGGCCGCGTCGATTACACGCTCAGCCTCGCCAACGAATCCTTCCGGCAGGGCAACGAAGGGCCGGAGTTCCTCTATGACGGCACCGGTCTGCTGGTGGAGGAACGCTACGAGCGCCAGTTCTACAACCGCGACCGGCCCAAGCTGGGGGGCTCGCTCAAGCTCGTGCGGGCAAATGGCGACATCGCCAACCTGAACGGTGCGCTCGAATTCTACCGCTCCCGGGTGAGCGAGGAACGCGATACCGCCCCTGCGCGGCGCGTGTTCGATGACGACGAGGACGATCACAGCTACGAACTGGGCGGCGACTATGCACTCGATCTGGCTGGCGGAAGGTTTAAACTGATCGGGCTGCGCCGGTTCGAGACGAGCGATTTCACCAGCGTGCTTGCCACCCGGTTCCTCGATGGCAGCCCCGACAGAGGATCGCGGCAGGACATCGCCATCGACGAAGGCGAGACGATCCTGCGCGGCGAATACGCGTGGAAGGGCGGCGCGAGCGATTGGCAGATCGCTGCCGAGGGAGCGCTCAATTCGCTGGTCACCTCCAGCGAACTCTTCGCTCTCGACACGGCGACGGGGGGGTATCGCGCCACGGGGTCGAGCCCCGAGACGACGGTGGAGGAACGCCGCGCGGAAACCAGCGTGACCTGGGGGCGGCCGCTCGCCCCCGGCCTGACGATCCAGGCATCGCTCGGCGGCGAATATTCGGAACTGTCGCAAAGCGGCGCGCGCGGCCGGACGCGCAGCTTCGTGCGCCCCAAGGGCTACGTGTCCGCCGCGTGGAAAGCCGCCAGCGACCTCGATCTGCGGTTTCGGGTAGAACGCAGCGTCGGACAGCTCAATTTCTTCGATTTCGTCGCATCGACCGATCTCAATCTCGGCAATGCCCAGGCGGGCAACCCCAATCTGGTGCCCGAACAGAGCTGGGATTTTCTGCTGGAGGGCAGCAGGACGCTTGGCCCGTGGGGATCGCTGACGCTTACCGGGATTTACCGCGCCATCGAGGATCGAGTGGAGCAGGTGCCGATCGGCGCGAACTCGGAGGCACCGGGCAATATCGACGGCGCATCCAGCCTGCTGCTGAAAGGCGTCGGCACCATCCGGTTCGACCCGCTGGGCTGGCGCGGTGCGCAGCTGGAATTCACCGCCTTCTACAACGATACCAACTTGCCAGACCCACTCACCGGAGTAGGCCGCCCGTTCTCCAATCGCACGCGGTGGCAAACCGATGCGACCTTGCGCCACGATGTCCCCGCAACCGACTGGGCATGGGGTGCCGGCGTATCGGCACGGGAACGGGATCCCGGCGTCCGGCTCAACCAGCTGAGCCTCGACTATACGAACGGCGTGGATGCCTGGCTGTTCGTGGAGAACAAGGATGTGGCCGGGCTGAAGATACGCGCCACTGCGGGCAATCTGTTCGACCTGGGCGAGAATTACCGCCGCACGGTGTTCGTCGACCGGCGCGGCGGCCCGATCGCCTTCAGCGAGGAACGCTTCCGCAAGTTCGGCACGCTGTTCACCTTTCAGATCAGCGGCACCTTCGGCTGACGCGGCGGGCGGCGTCACCATTGGAAACAGCGCGCCCCGGCCCCATGTCTGGGGCATGACAAAGCTCTCCCTGCTCGATCTCGCCCATGTCGCCGAAGGCCGCGACGTGCGCGATGCGCTGTCCAACGCCGCCGATATCGCCCGTCATGCCGAGGCGCTGGGCTTCGAACGTTACTGGTGTGCGGAGCATCACGGGATGCAGGGCATCGCCAGCGCGGCGACCAGCGTGGTCATCGGCCATGTCGCCGCCGCGACGCAGACCATTCGAGTCGGTGCAGGCGGGATCATGCTGCCCAACCATGCGCCGCTGGTGATCGCGGAGCAGTTCGGCACGCTCGACGCGCTGTTCCCCGGCCGGATCGACCTTGGGCTGGGCCGCGCGCCGGGCAGCGACCAGCGGGTGGCCGCCGCACTGCGCCGCAACCTCAATACCGATCCCAATGCCTTTCCGCGCGATGTGGCAGAGCTGCAAAGCTACTTCGCCGATGATGGACGCACCGGTATCGCCGCGACCCCCGGGGCTGGCGCGGATGTGCAGCTTTACATCCTCGGGTCGAGCCTTTTCGGCGCGCAGGTCGCCGCGATGCTCGGTCTGCCCTATGCCTTTGCCAGTCACTTCGCCCCGCAGGCGCTGGACGACGCGCTGAAGATCTATCGCGACCGGTTCCAGCCCTCGGCGGTGCTCAGCGAGCCCTATGCGATCTGCGGGTACAACGTGTTCGCCGCCGAGATGGAAGAGGAAGCGCACCTGCTCGCCAGTTCGATGCAGCAGAGCTTCGTGCGGTTGCGCACCGGCCAGCCGGGCAAATTGCCGCCTCCGGTCGAAGGGTACCGCGAAAGCCTGCCGCCGCAGGCCTCCGCCATGCTCGACGGAGTATTGCAGGCGACCGCTATTGGAACGCCCGCACAGGTGCGCGATCAGATGAATGCCTTCGTCGAACGGACGCAGGCGGACGAACTGATCATCGCCGGATCGATCTACGACCACAAAGCGCGCAAACGCAGCCTGACCCTGGCGGCCCAGGCCTTTGCGAGCGAGCCCGCCCCGGCCTGAGCGTCTTCCCCCGCATCCTGTAGAAAAGGCAGCGCACGCCAAAGGGAAACGTGCGCTGCCCGGTTGCGGTTGCCCGCCGGTTCAGTCTGCGGTTTCCAGCCCCCGCAGAACCGCATCGAGAGAGCGCAGGGCCTCGGCACGCGCGCGCCTTGGCAGGTCGCGGTCGCGCGCAATCTCGCGGCGTGCCTCTTCAATCGCGTGCCGCGCGCTCGCCAGTCCGGCCTCGGTGCAGAACACCGGCGCCGCCTCGCCGTCGGAGCCGAGCCATTCCTTCACCAGGTCGCCAGACCCGTCGCAATCGACGCGCAGCCTGCGCACATCCTCGTTCGCCCGCAGGATTGCGACCCGCATTTCCTCCTCGATCTTGCCACGTTCGGCCAGAACGCGGCGCATGTCCTCGGCCTCCACACGCTGCTGCTCGGCCTCGTTCATCAATTTCTCGCGCTGCTTTTCGGCCTTTGCCACGCGCGCTCGAACTTCGGGCAGCGCGCCACGCATACGGTCCGCCTCGGTTGAAGTTTCGGTCAATCTCTCGATCTGCCGTTCGATTTCCGCGCGCTCTTCCGCCGTCGCCTCGCGACCGTTCACGGTATAGCTCGTCCGCTCGGTGGCCTTGCCGGAGTCATCCTTCACGACCTCGCGTTCGATCCGGATCACGCGATCTTCACCATCCTTGCCAGTGCTGATGACGGAGATCTGCGGCGAGTCCGGCGCCTCGGGTGCAAGCGGTGCGGACGGCGCTTCGGGGGCGTCGGGCGCAGAGGGCGCAGCGGGCGCCTGGGGTGCGGCTGGCGCGGTCGGCGCATCGGCCGCGATCAGCGTCTCTGCGTAGGTGATCGAAGCGGTCAGCGGCAGCGCCACGAGCGCACCCAGCATCAGCGCACGCGCGGCCATGCGGCGGCGGGGGGAAATGTCGGACATGGTCAGGCTCCTCAGACGATGGATGATCGATTTGTCTCCCAGCACCGGGCACGCCATCGGGGCGGCGAGCGCCAGGCTGGCACGCCTGTCGCTGCGGGTGGCAAAGGAGGCGATGGTCGCGGCATAGGTTTCGCGAAGGCGGGCATCGCAGCGGGCCACGACCCGCGCATCGCAGGCGGCCTCCTGATCGCGCCGCATCGCGCGCCAGCCGACCCAGCACAGCGGATTGAACCAGTGCAGTGCGAACAGCGGCTGGACCAGCGCATTGGCCAGCAGATCGTGCGCCCGGTGATGCGCCAGTTCGTGCTCCAGCGCGAGATCGCGGCGAGCAGGCTGGGTGTGCGCCATGAAGCCTTCGGGCAAGGCGACCACCTTGTCGAATACCCCAAAGGCCACGGGCGAGGCGGTTGCCGGGGACTCGATCAGCCGCACGCGGCCACGGGTGCCGACCTCGATGCTGTCCAAGAGCAATTCGCGGCGCATCGCGAAATAGAGCGAATAGCGGCGCGCAAGGAAGACGAGCGCCCCTACCAGCCACACAGCGAGGGCAAGCGACACCCAGTCGATCGCGGGCTCACTGGCGACGATCGGCTGCAGCATCATCCCGCCCCCGGAGGTGTCCGCCAGCGAGAAATCGCCGATCGGCAGGGGCAGAGGCGTGGTGGAGGCAGCGGGCGCCGCAGCTGCAGAAGTCGCTGCGGCCGCACTCGCTGCACCGGGCACCTGCACCGCCTCGGGCGCAAGCCAGGCGGGCAGCACGATGGGCGGCAGCACCAGCCGCAGGAAAGGCAGCAACCACAGCGCATAGGCTGCCCGCGCGCCGAACTGGCGAGACACCGGGCGACGCAGGGCGAGCACGGCGACAATCAGCACGCCGGTCCAGAAAAGCGTTTCGACGGCGAAGCTATGCAGGTCGACGCTCATTTGCGCAGCTCCTTCAGCAGGCGTTCGATCTCGCCGAGATCCTCTTCGGTCAGCGATTCGCTTTCCGCGAGATGCGCGAACAGCGACGCTGCCCGGCCACCGAACAGCCGGTCCACCAATCGCTGCGATTCGCCGCCGACATAGTCAGCGCGCTCGATCAGCGGGGAATAGAGGAATTTGCGCCCATCGGGCTCGGTCGCCAGCGCACCCTTGCTCACGAGGCGGGCAAGCAGCGTCTTGACCGTCGGCATCGACCAGCCGCGCGCTTCGCAGATTTCATCGCAGACGTCGGTCGCGCTGAGCGGATGGCGATCCCACAGAACCTCCATCACCGCATGTTCGGCGTCGCTGATGCGCTCGCCCTTGTCGCTTGCGGATTTGGCCATCGAGTCCCTCCCCTACGTTTCGATTACATCCGTAGCCGTATCGACTACGAATGTAAACATGATTGTCCGATGAACGACCCGCCTGGGTCTGCGTGGCCGGACGGTCCCGGCGGAAAGCTCAGCAGACTTCGGCGGTATTCTGAGGGATAGGGCCCGGCGGCACACGCGCGGGATGGCGGAAGAATGGATCGGCGGCGAGGCGCGTCCGGTCGCCATAGGCCTGCGCCAGCACCGCGTAGAGCGCCGGGTCGTAGGCGGCGAGATCGCTACGGTCGAGGATGCGCCTGCCGTCGACCACGGTCAGCCGGTTCGATTCGAACCAGAACTGCGTTCCTTCCGCCCAGTATTCGTGGATCGTGGTGGCGGCATATTCATTCAGCCACAGGTCGTTCGCCAGCGCATGCGCGTATGCGGCTTCGACCTCGGCATAGAGCGCCGGGTCGACCGCCTCTATCGCGAACAGGATATTGTGCGCGAATTCGTGGACCAGAATGGTCTCGCCGTAGTAGCGGCTGCTGGGCAGGCCCAGCACATCCTCTTCGGAGCCGACCGTGCGTGGCCCGCCGATCCCGCGCGCCCGCGCATCCCAGTATGCCCGGTCGGTGAGCCGCCCGATCCGTTCCTCGTAATGTTTCTTCTCGCACCGCGTCAGGCGCGGATCATCGGGCGCGGGCTTGGTCCAGTGCGCATTCTCGGGCAGGTCGAGCAGCGCCTCGGTCTCCGCGATGATGGCGACACGGTAGCCATTGCGCTGCAGCCACGCGGCAAGGTCGGGGCGGTACGCCAGCATATCCTCGATCATCGCCTCGGCAGCAACCAGAGCGTCTTGAGAGGTGCGACCGGAGGCGACCACAGGAATGCCGTCCGCATCGCGGTACTGCGTGTAGAAGGCGGGAATGCCCAGCGCGGGTGGCGGCACCGCAGGGCCGCTGGCGCATGCGGCGAGCGCAGCGGAGCCGGCCAAAATCGCCTTGCATTTCAATAGTGAGCTCACCCTACCCACCAGATGGCATCATCGCGGATCTGGCGCTCTCCACAAGATACAGCGCCACGACAGCTGCTGGCGTACCTATAAAGCTCGAGCCAGCCGCGCCGAGAATACCGAATACCACAACCGGGAGCGCAAGAAGGCCCAGGATGATCGTCGGCAACCAGCGACGAACGCTTCCCTTTCCATCGCCGAGAGTGAACAGCGCGACCGGAAGGGGGCGGAAAAAGGCCGTGAGCAGAGCTCCGAACACAAGGCAGGTCAGGGTGAGAGCCCCGTAAAAATACGTCAATCCGAAGGCAGGTATGGCAATGGTGTCTGCGCAATAGGGGAAGGCGCCGCGCCGCAGGTCGAGCGAGAGGCTATACAGTTGGGAGAAAAAACTAAGGCCGATAACGCAGAGACCCAAGATGAAAAAAATCCACCTTTTGGCCGGGCTTAGCAGGCGCCACGACTGTGTGGTCCCGAAAGCAAGATAGAGCCCCCAGACGGTTGCTGCGAAGAGCATGATGCTGAGGCCCGACTGCATCAACGGATGACGAAGCGTCTCCAGCCCCGCCATCCGATCGTACCAGCCTTCGACCACGCCGTTCGCATCGCAGGCATCACGCCTTAAACGCAATGCCAGCTCGGCATTGGTGTAGACCGGAAAGACCAATCCCGATGCGAAAACGAGACCGCCGAAGGCGGCCACACATGCGAGCACCGTGTTTCTGGAAGGAAACACCGCGCTCCGCACGATACTAGTAAACCCGCTTCTTCGGCTTGATGTACTCGATATCGTCGGTCAGCGTGTATTCGTGGACCGGGCGATAGTCGATCTTCATCTCGCCCTTGCCCGAACCACCGCCGCCGCCGCCCCAGCCGTCGAACCACGTCACCGTGTGCTTCATCCACTCGGCGTCGTTGCGGTCGGGGAAATCTTCGTGCGCGTGGGCGCCGCGGCTTTCCTTGCGGTTGTCCGCGCTCGCCATGGTGACGCTGGCCTGCGCCATCAGGTTGTCGAGCTCCAGCGTCTCGACAAGATCGCTGTTCCAGATCAGCGAGCGGTCGGACACGTGAATGTCGGCCATGCTCGCATTGACTTCCGCCAGGTGCTTCTTGCCCGCTGCCAGCGTTTCGGTGTCGCGGAACACGGCGGCGTGCTTCTGCATGGTCTTCTGCATGTCCGCGCGAATCTGCGCGGTCGGCAGGCTGCCCTTGGCATGGCGGAAATGATCGAGCCGGGTCAGCGCCAGGTCCGCGCTGTCGGCGGGGAGCGCATCGTGATTGGCGCCCGGCTTCATCGTTTCGGCCAGCCGATGGCCGATCGCGCGGCCGAACACCACGAGGTCGATCAGCGAGTTCGAGCCGAGACGGTTCGCACCGTGGACCGAGACGCAGCCCGCTTCGCCTGCGGCATAGAGCCCCGGCACCACGTGATCGGGATTGCCGTCCGGCCCGATGGTCACGACTTCGCCGTGATAGTTGGTGGGGATACCGCCCATATTGTAGTGGACGGTCGGCGTCACGGGCAGCGGTTCGCGCGTCAGGTCGACGCCGGCGAAGATCTTGCCGCTTTCGGTGATGCCCGGCAGGCGCTCTGCCAGCACCTTGGGATCGATATGGTCGAGGTGCAGGTAGATGTGGTCGCCATCCTTGCCCACGCCGCGGCCTTCCCGCATTTCGAGCGCCATGGAGCGCGAAACGACGTCGCGGCTGGCCAGGTCCTTTGCCGAGGGGGCGTAGCGTTCCATGAACCGCTCGCCCTCGGAATTGGTCAGGTAGCCACCCTCACCGCGCGCGCCCTCCGTGATGAGCACGCCCGCGCCGTAAATGCCGGTCGGGTGGAACTGAACGAATTCCATGTCCTGCAGCGGCAGGCCTGCGCGCAGCACCATGCCACCACCGTCGCCGGTGCAGGTATGGGCGCTGGTCGCGGTGTAGTAGCAGCGGCCATAGCCGCCGGTGGCGAGCACCACGGCGTGCGCCTTGAAGCGGTGAATCGTGCCGTCATCCAGGCACATGGCGATCACGCCGACGCAGCGGCGGTTGGCACCCTCGCCCGCCATGATCAGGTCGATCGCGAAATATTCGATGAAAAAGTCTGCGTCGTACTTCAGGCTCTGCTGGTAGAGCGCGTGGAGCATCGCGTGCCCCGTACGGTCGGCCGCGGCGCAGGTGCGCTGCACCGGCGGGCCTTCGCCCATGTTCTGCATGTGGCCGCCGAAGGGGCGCTGGTAGATCGTGCCGTCCTGGTTGCGGCTGAACGGCACGCCCGCGTGCTCCAGCTCGTACACCGCCTGCGGGGCTTCACGCGCAAGATATTCGATCGCGTCCTGGTCGCCCAGCCAGTCCGACCCCTTCACGGTGTCGTACATGTGCCAGGTCCAGTGGTCAGGCGTGTTGTTGCCCAGCGACGCGGCGATCCCGCCCTGCGCGGCCACGGTGTGGCTGCGCGTGGGGAAAACCTTGGAGATGTTCGCAGTCTTGAAGCCGGCCTCTGCCGCGCCCATCGTCGCGCGCAGACCCGAACCGCCTGCGCCTACGACGACCACGTCGAAGGTGTGGTCGATGATCGGATAGGCGCGTCCGTTGATTTCGAAAGTCTCGGTCGCCATCAGGCGGCTCCTGCAAATGCGATGCTGGCGATGCAGAACACGGCGAACACGCCGCCTGCGATCACCGCGAGATTGAGAAGGGCGATCAGCGCGAAGCGGCTGCCGCCCTGATGGATGTAATCCTCGATCAGGACCTGCAGGCCGAGGCGTGCGTGCCAGAACGTGCTGACGATCAGCAGGATCATCGCCGCCGCGCTGATCGGATTGGCGAGCCACTTGGTGACCGTGCCGTAATCATAGGCGGGCAGCATCAGGAAGCTGACCAGCAGCCACAGCACCAGCACCAGGTTGCCGATCGCGGTGAACCGCTGGAGCAACCAGTGATGCGCGCCCTCGTGGGCCGAGCCGAGGCCGCGCACGCGGCCGATGGAGGTTCCGTTACCCATGGTAAAAGGCCTTACTTGAGGAGGATGATCGCCCAGAAGGCGATGGTCAGAACGATACCGAGGATCGGCGCAAGCGTCGCCCAGAGCCGGTTGATGGTCAGTTCGTAGCCCGCGCCGATATCCAGCACGAAGTGACGCAGCCCGCTCATCAGGTGGCTGAAGAAGGCCCAGGTCAGGCCAACCAGCACAACATAGCCGGGGATCGAAGTCATCACGGCAGAGAAGGTCGCGTAAGCCTCCGGCCCGCTTGCCATCGCGCCCAGCCACCATAGCAGCACCCCTAGGCCGACCAGCGCCAAACCGTCGCCGGTGACGCGGTGCAGGATCGAGGTCAACATGTGCGGACCCCATTTCCAGATCTGAAGATGGGGGGAGAGCGGTCTGTTCGACATGAGGTCTAGCGGGTCCAATCTGGCCGAATGCGGTGTGTGCTGCGCCTCCACTTAGCGAAAGCACGGGGAGGTTCAAGCGAGTCCAAGGCAATGGTGCAAAAGCACAGGCGATGGGCCTAACGCAAGCGCGGGGCTTGGTAGCGCGTACCAATGGGCCTAACAGATGGCCGCATGGCAGGTATTCTCGTCACGGGATCGAGCCGCGGCATCGGCGCGGCCGTTCGCGAACAGCTGGAAGCGCGCTGCGTGCGCGTGTTCGGCCACTCGACACGCGGGCTGGAAGAAGGCGAGATTGCCGCCGATTTCACCGAACCTTCGGCGCCCGCCATGCTGTGGGAGGAGGCGCTGCGGCAGGCCGATGGAGAGATCGACGTGCTGGTGAACAATGCTGGGCTCTTCGAAGGCATTCCGCTCGACACGTCGGACATCGAATGGCTCGACGCGTGGGAGGAAACCCTGCGCATCAACCTGACCGCCGCCGCACAGCTCAGTCGCTTCGCGGTGCGCCACTGGCAGGAACGCGGCGAGAGGTCCGGCTTCAAGGGTGGCCGCATCGTCCACGTCGCCAGCCGCGCGGGACATCGCGGCGATTCGCCCGCCCACTGGCACTACGCCGCCGCAAAGGGCGGAATGCTGGCGCTGCACAAGACCATCGCGCGCGCCTATGCCGGCGAGGGGATCTACAGCTTCGCGATCACGCCAGGCTTTACCGATACCGCGATGGCGGGCGACTATCTGGAAAGCCGCGGCGGGCCCGGCCTGCTCGCCAATATTCCGCTGGGCCGCGTGGCCGAACCCGAGGAGATCGCCGATATCGCCACCTGGTGCGCGCTCGACGCGCCGCCATCGATGACCGGCGCGACCATCGACGCCAATGGAGCCAGCTATGTCCGGTAAATTCGCCGTCCTCGTGGCGCTTGCCATGGTCGCCACAGGCTGCACCCCTGCCTCCGACACGCCTGTCGCACCACCCGTTGTGCCAAGTGCCAGCGTCGTCACATCGATCGACCTCGGGACGAGCTTCCCTCAGCAGGCCTTCGTGGACCAGTGCGAGGACTGGGACGAATGGGACAAACCCGCCCCGCCCTTCGAACTGCTTGGCGACACCTGGTACGTCGGCACCTGCGGAATTTCCGCGATCCTGATCATCGGTGACAAAGAACACATCCTGATCGACAGCGGCGTAAAAGCCGCCGTTCCGCTGATCCTCCAGAATATTCGCGCGCTCGGAATCGACCCGCGCGATATCGGCACCCTGCTGATCAGCCACGAACATTTCGACCATGTCGGCGGGCATGCCGCGATGGTGCAGGCGACGGGCGCACGGGTCATCGCGTCTGCCGAAGCTGCAAAAGTACTGGCCAGCGGGACGGTTTCGCCCGACGATCCGCAGGCCGCAATCCATCCCGCGATGCGGCCGGTCAAGGTCGACCGGATCGTGGCCGATGGCGAGGTACTGCGGATCGACGACAAGGAAATCACCGCGCACCTGACCCCCGGCCACACGCCCGGCGCCATGAGCTGGACCTGGCCCGCCTGCAGCCTCCCCTGGCAACCGCCGGTGTGCCGCAGGGTCGCCTATGTCGATAGCCTGTCGCCCGTTTCCGGCGACGATTACCGTTTCTCCGATCACCCGGCGCTGGTCGCTGCATTCCGCACCAGCATCGCCAAGGTGGCAAAGCTGCCATGCGATATCCTGGCCACCCCGCATCCCTCGGCAAGCCAGATGCTCGATCGGATGCGGGCGGGCACGCTACTTGGCGGCACGACCTGCGCCGATTACGCGCGCAGCATCGGGCAGCGGCTCGACGCGCGACTGAAAGACGAGGGCGCATGACGGGCGCGATCCCAAATACCGTCGGATCGGTCTGCGGCCGCCGGAGCGCGCTGTTGGATCCCAAAACGCTGGAGCCGATTGCGGCTCCCGCGCGCGCACCTAAGGAAGAGATCCCCCATGTCGGCTGACATCACTGCCGAAGACGCCGGTATCAGCTGGAAGCTGACCGCTCTGGTCGACCGCTCCGCCGCCGAAGCGGCCCTCGCCGCGAGTGTGGAGGATAGCTGGGACAGCGATCTGGTGATGAGCGCGCACGAAGTGGAGGCGGACCGCTACGACCCGATGAACGCAGGCCTGTGGCGGATCGAGGCGTGGTATCCGCGCAAGCCCGACAAGGCTCTGCGCGCCACGCTGAAAAAAATGTTCAACGGCCGTCCGCCGGAATTCGAGCTCGAAAAGGTCGAACCGGAAGACTGGGTCACACTCAGCCAGCAAGCGGTCGAACCGGTGCGCGCCGGCCCGTTTCATATCCGCACGCCCGAGTACCCGGCGGCCAGCGATGCCATCGACCTCGTGATCCCGGCCAGCCGCGCTTTCGGCACCGGCCAGCATCAGACCACCGCCGGGTGCCTCGCGATGCTGGGTTACCTGCGCGACAGGGGCCTGCGACCGCGCTGGATCGCCGATATCGGCACGGGCACCGGCCTGCTCGCCATCGGGGCGCTCAAACTGTTTCCCACCGCCAATATCATCGCGAGCGACATCGACCCGGTGTGCCGGGAAATCGTGGATGAGAACGCGCATGGCAACGCGGTTGCGCTGGGCCAGAGGCCCGGCGCACTGCATTACGTCACCGCACCGGGGATGGACCATCCGGCGCTGAAGGCGCGTGCGCCCTACGACCTGCTGATCGCGAATATCCTTGCCGGGCCGCTGGTCGAACTCGCTCCCGATTTCGCGCGAACGCTGATGCCGGGCGCGCGGGTGATCCTTGCCGGATTGCTGACCACGCAGGAGCCGCGCGTGCTGCGCGCCTACCAGCGGCAGGGGCTGCGGCTGGAGCGCAGGATCGTCGACGGCGACTGGTCGATCCTGTGCCTGCGGATGCCCGGCTGGTGAGGCTGGCGAGGCTGCTCGGCTGGGGCATCGGCGGGCTGCTTGGCGCGCTGGTCCTGCTGGTCGGCGGCTTCTTCTTTTCCGCCTGGATCGGATCGAGCATTCCGCGCAATTCCGATTGGGTCCAGGCCGAAACCGGCATCCCGATCATGGTGGAAACCAATGGCTATCACACCGGGATCGTGATGCCGGTGGCGACACCGACGAAGGACTGGCGCGCGACCTTCCCCTCCGCCGCGCAGCCGATGGCGGACGGACGGCTGCCGACGCACGTCTCGGTCGGCTGGGGCGATCGCGAGGTGTTCCTGACCGTGCCGACCTGGGGCGATCTGAAAGCGAGCACCGCGCTGCGGATCGCCACCCGGGGCGGGCCCGCGGTTATGCGGGTGGCGCATTACCATCGCCCCGCAGGCGGCCCCAACCACCGCTGGATCGTCCTGCGCGAGGAAGAATACGCCCGCCTGGTCGCTGAGGTCGAAAAGGCGCTGCCCTCGATAGAGGATCCGAGAAACCGGGTGAGCCACGAAAGCTTCGACCCGCTGGCCAGGGTCTACGACAGCACGGGGCACTACACGCTCGGCAACACCTGCAACCAGTGGGTCGGCGATACGCTGGCGGCGGCAGGGATCGAGATGGGCCTGTGGACGCCGCTGGCGGGCGGAGTGATGAAGTGGATACCCGAGAGCGGGCCGCGGCCCTGACGGCCAAGTCCTGACGGACAAGATTCGTGATGACGCGCGCGCCTGCCTACATTAGTGTCAGTAAACCATGATCGACCTGCCACCCGCTTTCGATATGTTCGCAGACCGCATGATGCGGGTGATCTATTTCGACATGCAACGCTATCTGGTTGCGGCGGGTTTCTTCACCGTTGCGCTGCTGGTGTTCCGCAGCTGGGCGCGGCGCAAGCGTATTCAGGGCCGCCGTGCGACACGCAAGGATTACACGCGCGAGATCGCGTCTTCGCTGCGCACCTCGGTGATTTTCGCGCTGACCACGTTCCTGACGCTGGGCCTGCGCGAACTGGGCCTCGTCAAACTGAAGCTGGAAACCTTCGCGCTGTTCACCGTCGTGTGGCAGACCGCGCTGATGATCCTGGCGCACGATGCCTATTTCTACTGGATGCATCGCGCCCTGCACCACAGGCGCCTGTTCCGCGCGACGCACCTGCATCACCACAAATCGCGCACCCCCACCCCGTGGACCGCGTATAGTTTTTCCAGCTGGGAAGCGGTGACCGAGGCGCTGTTCATCCCGCTGTTCATGCTGGCGACGAGCACGCTTGGTCTTGCGATGACCGGGCTCGCGGTGTTCCTGTTCCTGTGGCACATGATTGTGCGCAACGTGATCGGGCACCTCGGCGTGGAGCTGTACCCGGCGGGCTGGGTCGACAACCGCTGGACCCGCTGGTGGAACACGACCACACACCACGATCTGCACCACAGTTCGGGCAACACGAATTTCGGGCTCTATTTCACGTGGTGGGACCGCTGGATGGGGACCGAGCATCCGCGCTATCGCGAGGAATTCCGCAAGGTCACCGCGCGTACGCGCAAGGCGGAAGCAGAACCGCAGCGGGAATCGGCACCCGCCTGACGGATCAGGATGTCGCCGCTTCGGGCGTTCCAACCGGTACGGGCTCGTCCGCCCGGTTTGCGCCGGCACCCGCCATCATCTCGTGATAGCCCGCGACCGCACGCACCACGCCGTGCATCATCTCCATCCGCTCCGGCACGGGGGCGATGGTTTTCCCGATCAGCACGGCAACCGTATAGATGGTGCCGTCGGGCGCGGTCAGGATGCCGACGTCGTTATAGCCCGCCTGGTATCCCGGTTGGCCCGGCGGCACGATGTCGAGCACCTGGCCCGTGCCCGTCTTGTGCGCGATCCGCCATCCTTCCGGCAGGCCGCCCTTCAGCCGGTTGGGGCCGCTCTTCACATCGCCGAGCCAGGCGAGAAACCGGCTGGTCCCCCCATCCGACAGCAGTTCGCCCGACTGCAACTGCGCCAGCGCGGCGGCAATCGCCACCGGGCTCGCCCCGTCGACCGGGTCCTGCACATAGCGGTCGAACGCGTCGCGCCGCACCGAATGCGGCACGGTCTTGCGGACTTCGAAGAAGGTCTTGCCCAGCGCGTAGCTCTGTTGCCATTCAAGCCCGGCGATCGCCGACTGCATCGGCCTTTCGCCCGGGCCGAAGCGGATATCGGCAAAGCCCTTCCGCGCCAGCACGCGCCGCACCGCATCCGGCCCGCCCACGCGGCGCAGCACCATGTCGTTCGCGGTATTGTCGCTCTGGGTCAGCGCGCG
Source organism: Erythrobacter sp. (assembly GCA_009993635.1). GTDB lineage: Bacteria > Pseudomonadota > Alphaproteobacteria > Sphingomonadales > Sphingomonadaceae > Alteriqipengyuania. The sequence continues at coordinate 367,197 of JAACTC010000006.1, forward strand.
CTCGATGAAATCGGCATAGGTCGTGGTGAAGCTGCCATTGGCGACCACGGTCTTGCGGATCGGGCTGTGGAACACCGCCAGATCGTCCACCCGAACCGTGCCCCGTTCGCCCAGATCCAGTTCGCCGCGATCCGCCATTTCGAGCGCGGCCAGCGCGACCCACAGCTTGCTGACGCTCTGCTGGGGATACAGATCCGTGCCGTTGAAATGCATCATCCGCCCGCGTGCCGGATCGCTGGCCGCAATGCCCACCTTGCCTTCCAGATCGGTGCCGAGCGCGAACAGCCGGTCGTCGAGCCATTCCTCCTCGGGCGATCGCTCGACCGCGATGTCCTCCGCTGCCTGCGCGATCCGCTCTTCGAAACTGGGCGCGCCCGATGTCCCGCCGGTCTCCCCGGTGAGGTGACAGGTGGAGAGCGCCGCCAGAGCGAGCGCGCAGACGATCAGGACCGGCAGATTGCGCATCGTGCCGCATATAGCGACGATGCGGCGATATTTCATGCGCTGCGGCGCGTCAGCCCGCGTCCGCGACGATCCTGGCCCATGCGGCCTCGTCGATCACCTCGATCCCCAGCTCCTCGGCCTTCTTCAGCTTGCTGCCCGCGCCCGGCCCGGCCACCAGCAGGTCGGTCTTGGCAGATACACTGCCTGCCGCCTTTGCGCCCAGCCGTTCGGCCTGCGCCTTCGCTTCGTCGCGGCTCATGGTTTCGAGCTTGCCGGTGAACACCACGGTCTTGCCCGCCACGGGGCTTTCCACCGTTTCGACCTCGTAGACCGGCGGATCGACCTCGCCCGTCCCGGGATCGGACCCGATCAGTTGGCACCACACCTGCCGGTTGTGGTCTTCGTGGAAGAAATCGGCGAGCGCGTGGCCCACCGCCGTGCCGATCCCATCGGCCCGCACTTCGTAGATACGCCGCACCGCATCCAACATCCGCGCATTGAACGGGCTGACCTTTTCGTCCGGACCTTGCGGATTCTTGGTCCGATAGGCGTGGAACTCGGCCGCCTTGCCCGGCAGCTTGCGAATATCGCCCAGGCCTTTGAGCAGGTCGCGCGCGGTCACCGCGCCGACATGGCGGATGCCCAGCCCGAACAGCAGCCGCGCAGCGTCGGGCGTGCGCTTTTCTTCCACTGCAGCCAACAGATTATCCACCGACTTGTCCTGCCAGCCGTCGAGCGCAAGAATGTCCTCGCGCCGCTTGCGAAGGCGGAAAATATCGACCGGGCCGGAAAGCCAGCCGTGTTCGATGAACTGCGCGATTGTTTTCTCGCCCAGCCCTTCGATGTCGAGCGCGCCTCGGCTGACGAAGTGCTTCAGCCGTTCCAGCCGCTGAGCGGGGCAAATCAGCCCGCCGGTGCAGCGCACGTCGACCTCGCCCTCCTCCGCCACCGCCTCGCTGCCGCATTCGGGGCAGGCATCGGGAAAGGCGAAGGGTTCGCGCTGCGCTTCCGGCGTCAGGTTCTCGACCACCTGCGGGATCACATCGCCCGCCCGCTGGATCAGCACCCGGTCGCCGACACGAAGGCCCAGCCGCGCAATCTCGTCGCGGTTGTGCAGCGTGACATTGGTGACGGTGACACCGCCGACGAGTACGGGGGCCAGCCGCCCCACCGGCGTCAGCTTCCCCGTGCGGCCGACCTGAATGTCGATCGCTTCAAGCGTGGTCTCCGCACGCTCGGCGGGGAACTTGTGCGCCAGCGCCCAGCGCGGTGCCTTGGCGACGAAGCCCAGCCGTTCCTGCCAGTCCAGCCGGTCGACCTTGTACACCACGCCATCGATTTCATACGGCAGATCGGGGCGCTGCGCGGCAATGCTCCCGTAATGGCCGAGCAGCGCGTCGAGCCCCTCTACCCGCCTGAACTGCTGTGAAACCGGCAGGCCGAAACCTTCGATTGCGCGGATCACATCGAACTGCGTGTCGCCCGGCAAATCGCCCTTCACCTCGCCCCAGCCATGCGCCCAGAAGCGCAAGGGCCGTTTCGCGGTGACGCTGGCATCCTTCTGCCGCAGCGATCCCGCTGCCGCATTGCGCGGATTGGCGAACTGGCGGACCTTTGCGGGGTCGAACTCCTCGCCCTTCGCCTCCGCCGCCGCGCGCGCCTCGTCCATCAGCCGGGCGTTGAGATCGGCAAAGGCCGCGCGCTCCATGTAGACCTCGCCGCGCACCTCGAACACTTCGGGCGCATCGCCTTTGAGCTTTTGCGGGATGTCCGCAATATGCGCCACATTGGCGGTCACATCCTCGCCCACCTGGCCGTCGCCCCGCGTTGCCGCGCGAACCAGCTCGCCATTTTCGTAACGCAGCGAGCAGGAGAGGCCATCGATCTTGTCCTCTGCGGTGAACGCAATCGGCGCATCGGCATCCAGATCGAGGAAACGCCGCACCCGCGCGACCCATTCGCCGACCTCTTCTGCGTCGAACGCATTGTCGAGGCTCATCATCCGCACCGCGTGCGTCACCTTGGATAGCGGTGAGGCCGCAACCTCGTGCCCCACGCCCTTCGACGGCGAGTCCTCACGCACGAGCGATGGGAAAGCCGCCTCCAGCGCCTCGTTCCGGCGGACCAGCGCGTCGTATTCCTGATCGGTAATCTCGGGCGCGTCTTCGGCGTGGTAGAGCCGGTTGTGCCTGCGAATGGTGCGCGCCAGCCGCATCAGCTCGTTGGCGGCTTCGGCTTCGGAAAGGTCTTCGGGGGGCGTTGCGGTCGAGTCCATCGCGCGTCTCGATAGGGCACAGGCGCAAGTTTACGGAAGTCATTTTCTCCTGCCCGAAACACACATATGTTGTGTGGCGAACAGGGAATGGGGGGACTCGGCATGGGACTGGCGAGAAAGATCGGCTGCGGCTGCGGCACAATCCTGATGGTGGTGGTCGTGGCGGCGGTCGCGATCTGGGTGTGGAAACCGTGGACCCAGCTCGCGCCGCTGGAAATGGTGGAGCCCGACACCAGGCTTGGCCAACGGGTCGATGCCGGCGATGTGCTGGGCAATTTCTATCCCGCAGGCGGCGCCATCGACGGACCCGGCGTGCTGCTGATCGGCGGGAGCGAAGGCGGGCTGGGCAGCGAGATGGACCGGCTGGCGCGCGCGTTACAGGATGACGGTTTCTCCGTCCTCCACATGAGCTACTGGCGCGCGCCCGACCAGCCGCAGCGGCTGGAGGGCATCAGGCTGGAGGCTTTCCAGCGCGGGCTCGCCTGGCTGCGCGCGCAGCCGCAGGTCGATGCATCGCGCCTGGCGATGATCGGCTGGTCGCGCGGCACCGAGGCCACTCAACTGCTCGCTATCCGCGATCCCGCGATCAAGGCGATCGTGCTGGGCCAGCCGAGCAATGTGGTTACCCCTGGTTTCAGCTGGGACGAGCCGTGGAAGCAGCTCGGCAGCCCGTGGAGCTGGCGCGGCACCCCTGTGCCATATCTCGATACCAGCGGCATCCAGACGATGGGCGGCGATATGGACGAGGCCGCAACGCAGATCGCGGCAAAGGCGAAGCAACATCCCGAAGCGGTCATCCCCATCGCGGAGGTGGGCGTACCGGTGCTGATCGTCTGCGGCGAATCGGACATCCTGTGGCCCTCGTGCCAGATCGGCCGCGAAATGGCCGATACCGCGGCACAGGCGGGCAAGGATACCGTGCGGCTGCTCGCCTACCCCGATGCAGGGCACTACGCCTTCGGCGGGCCGGTGGAGGAAGACGATCCGGCCTTCGAAAAGCTTTCCCGCCTTGGCGGATCGAACGAAGGCACCGCCGATGCCCTGCGCGAAAGCTACCGCGAGATCGTGGTGTTCCTGCGGGACGCGATCGGCGGCGAAGACTGAACACGGACGGCGATCGACCACGGGTCACGATCCGGTCGCGGTCAGGATATCCAGGATATCCCGCTGCTGCGAATGATCCAGCCGCCGGAAGTGGGCTCCATCGAATATCCATACCCCTCGCCGCCCTGGTTGCCGTAAACGACGGCCCCTTCCGCGGCGCATTCCTGCCCGTCGCATTCGATCCTGGCATCGACGAAGAACGCCGGTTCGTCCGTGGCGCGCAGCACCACGCCGCCATCGTTCCAGCGGCATTGTTTTGCTGCGTATAATCCGTCGAACCGCCGGCTCAGCCGGGCCAGCATTTCTGGGTCTGTCTGACGCAGGCATGCCGGACGGGTGCGATTGCCTTCTTCGGCGCGTGCCTGTTCGATCACATGCCCGAACAGCGCCTCGCGAGGATCGTCGATACTTCGGATCATCGCAACCGAACCGCCGATGGCGCGATCCTCGTTCTTCACGTGATCGATGATGGAAGGCGGCGGCGGCGGTGGGGGCGACGGTGGAGATGGCAAGCGCGCCGCATCCTTCCGGTCGGCGCGCTCCAGCAGTTCCAGGCCATAAAGCTGCATCGCGGGGCCCGTCGCACATTCTTCCGGCACGGGCTGGACGACGAAGTCCGAGATCGGCCGCTCAGGTGGCAGCCTGCCCCCACCGCCCCGCACCCGGTCGCCCGGCGCGATCCTCGTACCGGTGCTGCGATCCAGTACCGACCATTTGCCGTTGTCCTTGGTTTCGACCTGGATATCCTCGCCCCACAGGATGACGGCAGGCTCGGATCCGGGATCGAGAGTGAGGCACGGCCCCTGCCGCACGAGGGTGCCGGAAACGAGCGATTCCATGGCGCCAAGGCCGCTGCCGGTGAGCAGGACGGGAGGATCGGCGGGATCGTAGGCCTGCGCAGGCTCGGTCATCCGCGGGACGGGGGGCGCCGTGCTATCGCCGCACGCCGCGAGAGACATGGCAACGGCGCATGACACCGATGCGGCCGTGCGAATCAAACCCCCTCCAGCAGCCGATCCGCCTGCGCGCGCGCCTCGGGCGTGACTTCCGCGCCCGACAGCATGCGGGCGATCTCCTCTTTCCGGCCCTCCGCATCGAGCAGCACGACCGAGGTCTTGGTGACCGTACCGCTGCTCGCCTTGGCGATCTGGTAGTGGACGCGGCCGCGGGCGGCGACCTGCGGGGAGTGCGTCACCACCAGCACCTGCCCGTCGCTGGCGAGGCGCGCCAGTCGCTCTCCGATGGCAGAGGCGACCGCGCCGCCCACGCCGCGGTCGATCTCGTCGAAGATCATCGTGGCCGCGCCGCCCTGCTCGGCCAGCGCGACCTTCAGCGCGAGGATGAAGCGCGACAACTCGCCGCCGCTGGCGATCTTGTTCAGGGGCGCGAAGTCCGCGCCCGGATTGGTCGCGATGAGGAATTCGACCGCGTCCATCCCGCTCGCGCCCCACTTTTCCTGCGGCAGCGGCTGGACGTCGGTGCGGAAGCGCGCGGAATCGAGTTTGAGCGGGGCCAGTTCCTGCTCCACCGCCTTGTCCAGCGCCTTGGCGGCTGTCTTGCGCGCCTTGCGCAGCCGCAAGGCCGCGCCTTCATAGGCGTCGAACGCCTCGCGCTCTGCCAGCCGCAGGGCATCGAGCTGTGCCTCGCCGCCCTCTATCGCATCGAGCTTGGCGCGCAGTTCGCGCATCTTGTTAGGCAGTTCGTCGACTTCGCAGCGATGCTTGCGGGCCAGCGCGCGCAGATCGAACAGGCGCGTTTCGGCAGCGTCGAGCGCGGCGGGGTCGTGGACCAGTGCCTCGGCGGCTTCTTCCAGCTTCTCCTCAGCCTCGGTCGCCTCCAGGATCGCACGGTCGAGCGCGCCCAGCGCCTCGGCCAGCAGCTTGTGCTCGCCCGCTATCCGGTCGAGCCGCCGCGCGGCGGTGCGCAGCTCGCTCAGCGGCGAATCCGAGCCTTCCCAGATGTGGCGCAATTCCTCGAGATCGCCCGACAGTCGCTCGCCCTTCTGCATCGAGGCACGCGCTTCGGCGAGGCGTGCCTCCTCGCCCGCCTGCGGCGCAATGTCGGTCAGTTCGGCAAGATGCGCGAGCAGCAGATCCTGTTCCGCGCTGGCCGCGTCGATCGCATCGCGCGCCTCTTCCAGCGCCTCTGCCGCGCGCTGCCATTCGCGCCAGTTGCGCGCCACCTTGGCAGGATCGGCCTCCGCGAACCGGTCGAGCAACTGCCGGTGCCCGCGTGGGTTTACCAGCCCGCGATCATCGTGCTGGCCGTGCAATTCGACCAGCATTGGCGCCAGAGTGCGGAGCAGCCCCACGCTGGCCGACTGGTCGTTGACGAAGGCCTTCGATCCGCCGTCCGCCTTCACCTGCCGCCGGACGATCAACGGCTCGCCGGGCTCTATCGCCAGGCCCGCATCGTCCAGCGCCTCAGCAATGGCGGGCGGCAGAGTGGCGAATTCGAAGCTGGCGGACACGCTGGCCTGTTTGGCGCCGCTGCGCACGAGGCCGCTATCCGCCCGGTCGCCCAGCACCAGCCCCAGCGCATCGAGCAGGATCGACTTGCCCGCCCCCGTTTCCCCGGTGAGCACGCCAAGGCCGAGCCCGAAATCGAGATCGAGCGCCTCGATCAGCACGACATTGCGGACGGCGAGTTGGGTCAGCATTGCGGCATCGTTCTAGCGCGCCCTCCGGCCCGCGTCACCGGCGCAGCCGTGCGCTGCCCCTCGTGGATGTGCATAAAGCTGGCGAAGCGGGCGGCATCGGCGATCCGGCACGCGCTTTCGCGCTGCCTTCGCCCCGCCGCGCGCGACCCCGCGCAGCCTAGTTCGCCAGCGCGACCTGCGTGCCGGCCGCGTGGTCTTCCACCAGTGCGAACGCCTTTTCGTACCACTCGTTGCCCGGGTAGTTCGCGCCCAAAACGGCGGCGTACTTCTTGGCTTCCTGCGGCAGGCCCAGCGCAAGGCTGGTCTCGGTCAGGCGATAGAGTGCTTCGGCGGCGTGGTTGGTGGTCTGGTAGTTTTCGATCACGTTCTGGAAGCGGATCTGCGCGGCGGTCCACTTGCCGGAGCGTTCGTAGAACCGGCCAATTTCCATTTCCTTGCCCGCCAGATGGTCCCGCACGAGGTCGATCTTGAGCCGCGCATCCGCCGCGTATTCCGACTGCGGGAAGCGCCGTTCAACTTCCTGCAGAGCGGCAAGCGCCTGCTCAGTGGTCTTCTGGTCGCGGGTCACATCGCTGATCTGCTCGTAATAGCTGAGCGCGATCAGGTAATAGGCGTAAGGCGCATCCTTGTTACCCGGATGGATCGACAGGAAGCGCTGCGCGCTCTGGATCGATTTCGCGTAATCGCGCGAGACGTAATAGCTGAACGCACTCATCAGCTGCGCGCGGCGCGCCCACGGCGAATAGGGGTGCTGGCGCTCCACCTCGTCGAACAGGCTTGCGGCGAGCTTCGCATTGCCGCGATCGAGCCGTTCCTTCGCGCTGGCGTAAAGCGTTTCGACATCGCGCGCGACATAGGCCGTGTCGGTCGGTCCGGCGCTGCCGCCGGCGCAGGCCGTGGTCAGCGTGGCGAGGGTACCGAGGGCGGCTGCGGCGACAAGATTCTTGCGAGTTATGCTCATGGGGCGGCGGTATAACGCCGAGTGCCATGAACGCCAAGTGAAACGCACGGGCCATTCGTGCGATTGCGTGCAACCGCATGCAATCGGGGGCCGCAATCGCTTTGCCGCGTCAGGCGTGCGTCAGGCGCTCGGTCGTTCGCCGTGGCCCGCGATGTCGCTGCCCTCGGGCGCTTCCCATAACAGGTGGCGGCCTTCCAGGCTGACCAGGTTCTTGGCGCGGATCACCTCGCCCTTGGTCTTGTAACCCAGCAGCTGTTCGGCATCGAGATGCGGGTTGACCGCCAGCACCCGCAGCTCTTCCGAGGTGAAATCGGACAGGCCGCGCGCGCGCTCCCGCCCGTTCTCGTCATAGATATGCAGCACATCGCCGCGGGTGAAATCGCCGTCGATCGAGCGGATATCCTCGCGCCGGATCGAACGGTCGCTGTTAGTCAGCTCTTCTGCAAGCGCATCCGAAACGCCGATGCTGCCCGCCATCTGCAGGCGGTTGGCGATCCACCGCTCCCACCCGGAAGTGGGCGTGTCGTGCGCAATGAACTTGGTCGCGCGGCGCTCTCCGTCGAGGACGGAGCTAAGCGGCGCATCGTGCTCGCCATGGGCGATGTAGGTGGTGACCCCCGCTTCCTGCGCGATATTGGCGGCCATCAACTTGGTCGTCATGCCGCCGGTGCCCAGCGTGCTCTTGCCCTTGGTCGCGTCCATGAACGGCGCGACGTCGGTCACCTCGGGAATGAACTCCGCGCCTTCCTCGTCCGGGTGGCGATCGAACAGGCCGTCGACCTCGGTTAGGATGATGAAGTCCTTCGCATCGACCATCTGCGCGACCTTGGCGGCCAGCCGGTCGTTATCGCCCACGCGGATTTCCTCGGTCGTGATCGAATCGTTCTCGTTCACGATCGGCATCACCCCCGCCTCCAACAGGCGGAACACGGTGTTGCGCGTGTTGAGGAAGCGGCGGTGGTCCTCGAAATCGCCCAGCGTCAGCAGAACCTGCGCGATCTCGAAATCGAATTCGTGGCCGATCTGCTTGTACGCATTGGTGAGGATCGGCATCCCGCAGGCAGCTGCCGCCTGCTTGTCGCTCACCCCGGCGGTTTCGGGCCGCTCGCCCACGGTCTTGAGCCCCAGCGCAACCGCGCCGGAACTGCACAGGATCACGTTGACCCCCCGTTCCCGCAGCCGCGCGACATCCTCCAGCAGGCGCTGGATGAACCCGAAACGCGGCGTCAGGCGTTCGGTATTCGCGACGAGGGTAGAGCCAATTTTGACGACGACGGTGTGCGATTGCGACATTTTCTATCCATCAGGGCGGCCAAAAGAGTGGCGGGGACATAGGGCGCAGTGCTGCATCGCACAACCCACTGGAAAAAATTGCTCAAGCGTGTTATAAAAGAATAAATCGAATCTCGCGGACCGCGCTGGTTCTGGCAAGCCAGCCGACCGGCAATCAAGTCAATGTAATTACGGAGAAAGACTATTCCTGATAATATTCTTTTGATCGGCTGTGGAAAGATGGGCGGTGCGCTGCTCGAATACTGGAAGAAGGGCGACGAGAAATTCACGATCGTCGATCCTTTTCTGGAAGAAGCGCCCGATGGCGTAGCCCTGGTCAAGGACAGAAGCGATCTGGACCAGCAGCAATTCGATGTCATCATCGTTGCCATCAAACCCCAGATGATCGACGAGATCCTGCCCGATTATGCGCCGATGCTGGCCGATGGCGGCTACGCGATATCGATGGCGGCGGGCGCTTCGATCGCGCGGTTATCCAGCGTGCTGGGCGATGCGCCGGTGATCCGGATCATGCCCAACCTGCCCGCCTTCGTCGGCAAGGCCACCAATGGCCTGGTCGCAGGCCCGGGCGTGACCGACGACCAACGCAAGCACGCGCGCGCGATGATGGAGCGCACCGGCACCGTCGTCGAAGTCGATGACGAGGATCAGCTCGACCGGGTCACCGCTGTTGCGGGTTCCGGCCCCGGCTACGTCTTCGAACTCGCCCGCGCCTATGTCGCGGCGGCGCAGGAACTCGGCTTTTCGCACGATCAGGCCCGCGCGCTGGTACTCGGCACGCTGGAAGGCACGATCGCGATGGCGCTTGCCGAAGATGACAAGTCGCTGGAAGACCTGCGCAATTCGGTAACCAGCAAGGGCGGCACCACGGCTGCCGGGCTCGATGCGCTGAATGGCGATGGCGCGGTTTCGCGCAAGTTCGAACAGACGCTGGAGGCGGCCTACAAACGCGCCGTCGAACTGCGCTGAGCGATTGGCAGGGCGCGCCCGATACACCTCCACCGGAACCTCGGCCCCGCCTTGCCCGTCTATCAAGTGCAGCTTTTAAAGAACATTAGATCCGAAGAGGACCACCATGAACGACCAGACCCTAGACCCCGCAATTCACATCCATGAGCTCGGCTCGAATGCGCGCACGGCCGCCAAGGGCCTGCTGACCGCGAGCACGGAGGCGAAGAACACCGCCCTGACCGCCGCCGCAAAGGCGCTGCGCGACAATCGGGACGAACTGCTCGAAGCCAATGCCAAGGATGTCGAAAGCGTCGCCGGCAAGAAGCCCGACAGTTTCGTCGACCGCCTGAAGCTGACGCCCGACCGGGTCGAAGGCATGGCATCCGCGCTCGAACAGATTGCCGAACTGCCCGACCCCGTCGGCCGCCAGCTCGCCGAATTCGACCGGCCCAACGGATTGAAGATTGAACGCGTCGCCGTGCCCATCGGCGTGATCGGCATGATCTACGAATCGCGCCCCAATGTCGGCGCGGACGCATCGGCGCTGTGCCTCAAATCGGGCAACGCGGTGATCCTGCGCGGCGGCAGCGAAAGCCGCAACTCCACCCGCGTCATCGTGCGCTGCATGCAGGAAGGGCTGAAGGCCGCCGGCCTGCCCGAGCACGCCGTCCAGACCGTCGGCACGACCGACCGTGCCGCAGTGGCCGAGCTTCTGAAGGCGGATGAATTCATCGACCTCGTGATCCCGCGCGGCGGGCGTGGCCTCGTGGAGCTGGTGCGCGATCAGGCGAGCGTGCCCACGCTGCTCCACCTCGATGGCAACTGCCACACCTACGTGCATTCCAAGGCCGATCTCGACAAGGCGGCCGAAGTGATCCGCAACGCCAAGCTGCGTCGCACCGGCGTGTGCGGCGCGACCGAGAGCATCGTGGTCGACAAAGCTGTCGCCGAACAGGCGATCCCCAAGATCGCAGAAATTTTCGGCGACGATTGCGAACTGCGCGGCGACGAAACTGCCGTCTCGCTGGCGCCGAGCATCAAGCCCGCCACCGACGAAGACTGGGGCACCGAATATCTCGACCCCATCGCGAGCGTGAAGGTGGTCGACGGCCTCGACGAGGCGATCGCCTGGGTGGACAAGTATTCCAGCCACCACACCGATGCGATCATCACCGAGGATGACGACGCGGCGCGCAAGTTCATGACCAGCATCGACAGCGCGATCCTGATGCACAACGCCTCCACCCAGTTCGCCGATGGCGGCGAGTTCGGGATGGGCGCGGAGATCGGTATCGCAACCGGCAAGATGCACGCGCGCGGCCCGGTCGGCCTCGAACAGCTGACAAGCTTCAAGTACCTCGTCCACGGCAACGGCCAGACGCGCCCGTAATTTCGCCCTGACGACAAGAGCCGCCGATGCCCGAACAGGCGTCGGCGGCTTTTTCATGCGTGCTCTCGATTTACGCCAGCCACCTGCGGATCGGCGGGCCGGGGCGCATTTCCGCCTGTGCCCCTCAAAACAGCAGCTCGCGATGGTTAATTTCAGCCTGACGACGCGCAGGACCGCTTGCCCTGCTTAAGGTTTGTTTAGCCGTTTCACGCCTATCTGAAGCAATGGACAGGCTCAGAACCTTTCTGCGAAACGCCGCGATCCCAGACCTGCCGCCGGAGGTTCGCAACGACTTCGTGGTCGCGAGCGCGACCACCGTGCAGAAGCAGGGCCGCTGGCTGTTCGCAGGGCTGCTGCTGACCTGCCCCTTCGCCGCGCTGGCCACACCCGACGGCGCCGGCTGGTTCGTCCAGTGGGGCCTGCCGGGGCTGATGGCACTGTATTGCGCGCTGGGGCTGAAGACCCTCTTCACGAACTTCCAATTCCAGCAGAAGCCCTGGCGCGCCGAACGTTTCATCATGTCGAGCTGGCAGTCGTCGCTGGTCGGCGCGCTCATTTCCACCAGCTGGGCGATCGCAGCGTGGCTGGGCGCCGATGACGGCGTGCGGCTGTATTACCCGGTCATCCTGGTCATGGGATCGCTCGCCACCGCCTATTGCATGGCCAGCATCCGCGCGGCGGCGGCAACCCACCTGGTGGTCGACATCGGGGCGATCGCGCTGCTGCTGATGCTCACCGGATCGACCCTCGACATTGCGACCGCGGTCAGCCTAGGCGTCGCCGGGCTGTTCCAGTGGCGGATGATCAACGAACATCACCGTCAGGTGGTCGAGCTGCTGCTGCTCAAGCGCAAGAGCCAGGCGCTGGCGATGACCGACCCGCTGACCGGCGTGCTCAACCGCCGCGCGCTGCTCGACTTTGCGGGGGAGCTGGGTGCGCAAGGCGGGCAATCGCGCCTGCTGATCATCGATATCGACCGTTTCAAGGCCATCAACGACACGCATGGCCACGATGTCGGCGATGCGGTGCTGCAGGATGTCGCACGCCTGATCGAGGGAGCAGCGGGCGATGGCGTGCGCGCCGCGCGGCTCGGGGGCGAGGAGTTCGCCCTGCTCGGCAGCACCGCGGCCCTGCCGCCGGGCAAGGCGCTCCCGCTGCTCGCCGCGATCCGCGAGGCCGCGATGCCGCATGCGGGGCGCGTCACCGTCAGCATCGGCGTGGCCGAAGGGACGCTGGAAGACGACGCCGCCTGGCGCGAGCTGTACCACCGCGCGGACAAGGCGCTCTACGCCGCCAAGCGCATGGGCCGCGACCGGGCGGTGCACGCAGCGGACCTCGAAGCCGCGGAGGGCGCGGCCTCGCCCCGGGTCGTGCCCGAGCGCCGGGTCGCCTGACGCACCGCGCCAAACAAGAGCTGTCCTACAGCATAGGGGCGGGGGCATATGTTTCGGCCCTTTTCGCACAGGAGGAGAGCCCATCACCCGCCGCGCCGACAATCGTGAGGAGCGCCTGCCCGTCCAGCAGGTGATCGAACAGGGCGGCGAGCTGCCCGACTTCGTCCCCGTCCCCCGCCAGACCAACCGCCACGATGGCTGGACCGAGGATCGCCAGCGCCGCTTCATCGAAGCGCTCGCCGATACGGGCAGCGTCGCGGCGGCATGCAAGGCGGTCAACATGAGCACGGTCGGCGCCTACCACCTGCGCCGCCAGCGGGGCGCGGAGAGCTTCCGCAAAGCATGGCAGGCGGCGATCGACCTCGGCGTGCAGCGGATCGAGGATGTCGCGATGGACCGCGCGCTCAACGGCGTCGACGTGCCCGTGTACTCCTACGGCAAGCTGGTCGGCACGCGGACCGCCTATAACGACCGCCTGCTGATGTTCATGCTCCGCAACCGCGCTCCCGAGCGGTTTACGGAGGGTCGCGCAAAAGGCCTCAACGCTGTCGGCCAGATGGAGCTGAAGCGGCTCAAGAAACAATGGCGCGAGGAATACGAGCGCGAGCAGGCGCAGGGCGGCGAGCAGCGCGTGTACGACGCGCTCGACGCAAAGCTGAACGCGGCGCGCGACAAGTGGCTAACCGCCCTGAGCCCCCGCGCCCGCGCGGCCTACGACGCGTTCCGGGCGATCGAGGCCGAGGACGAGGCCGCCGGCTACCGCTGGTGGGACGACCCGGAGCATCCGATGTACGAGGAGGGGTGCGAGGAAGATTGCGGGTAGAGGATACTTCGCATGGTGGACTAGCCGGCTCACTCGCTGCAGAGTGCGGACATGCCTTTGTTCAACGACAAAATCCTATGTGCGGCGCTACATGACTTTCAATCGAGTCCCCCGTCGGCAGAACAATTCAACGCGGCAATCGAGTGGGCGTCGCGAGCAAGTGCGGACAATTTCGAGCTTCAGAACGAAAGTCAGCTCGAACAGGAGTTCAACCGCGTCTTGTTGCGGGATGTCCTTGGCTACACTGCGCGCGCGCCCGGCAGTGTCGGCACGATGCAGGTCAAACAAAGCGTACCGGGCGGTACGATAGTAGACGTAGCCCTTGGCCAATTCTCTGACGAGGAAGCCAGCATAGCCGCTCCACTCGAACTCAAAGGTCCCAAGGTCGCGCTGGATCGTATCATGCCGGGTCGCGCGAGAACGCCGGTTCAGCAAGCTTGGGGCTATGCGATGGACGTGCCCGGTGCACGCTGGGTGCTAGTTAGCAACATGAAGGAGCTACGACTCTACGCGTTCGGCCACGGCAGACAGGATTACGAAAGTTTCGATCTAAGAAAGCTCGATCAGGCTGAAGAACTTGCGAGGCTACGGCTGCTGTTGAGCGCGGAGAACCTACTTTCCGGCTCTACGGGAACCCTGCTCGAACGCAGCGTGAGCGCGGACAAGAAGGTTACGGACGAGCTCTACACCGATTACAAGAAGCTCCGCAGCGACCTGATGAGCTTCATGGCTGCGCAGCGTTCGTCAGTTACCATGGAAGACCGCATCCGGGTCGTTCAGACACTACTAGACCGTGTGCTCTTCATCGCGTTTGCCGAAGACAAGAACCTGCTCCCGCGTAACATTCTCGCCGAGGCGATCGACAAACAGGACAAGTTCTTCCCTCGACCGAAGTGGGAGAAATTGACGAAGCTGTTCGAGTGGGTCGATCAAGGGGCGCCGCCACATAACATTCCAAAATACAATGGCGGTCTGTTCAAGCCCGATTACATTCTCAACCAACTCGCGTTGCCCGACCATCTCGTGGAACAGTTCATCAAGATCGCCAACTACGACTTCGCTAGCGAGGTCTCGGTGACGATCCTCGGCCACATCTTCGAACAGTCGATCACCGACATCGAGAATGACAAGGCCGAGGCTGGCATTGAAGCCCCTCCTCCTGCCACGAAGAAGAAACGCGAGGGGGTCGTCTACACTCCCGATTTTATCACGCACTTCATAGTCGAACAAACGATCGGAAAACACCTTGCGGAGATCGAGGCAGAGCTCCTGCCCAAATTTGGCAAGCGCGAACAGGACGGCGCTGTCAGCTGGCGCAACAAGACTTCAGCGGAGGCCGACTTCTGGAATACTTATCTCGACCGAATCGCCGCCTTGCGTATTCTCGATCCAGCTTGCGGCTCGGGAGCGTTTCTGATCGCGGCGTTCAATTTTCTCAATGCCGAACAGAAGCGCGTGCGTGATCGGTTGAGCGAATTGCAGCCGGGCATCCTCACCCACCTAGCTCCAAATGCCGATGTGGAGATCATCACCAACAATTTGTTTGGTGTCGATGTGAACGCAGAATCGGTCGAAATCACCAAGTTGGCGCTGTGGTTGCAGACTGCGAAGCGCGAGCGCGCTCTCGAAAGCCTCGACAACAACATCAAGCATGGCAACAGCCTTGTCGACAGCGCCGATTTCCATCCGCGTCCGTTCAAATGGACAAGGGAGTTCGCCGCCATCCTCAAAGAGAGCGAGGGGTTCGATATCGTGCTAGGCAATCCGCCCTATGTGCGGATGGAGCTGGTCAAGCCAATCAAGCCGCATTTAGAAGAAAACTTCGCCGTCGCGACCGACCGGGCCGATCTCTATGCTTATTTCTTCGAGCTCGGAGTCCGGTTGCTCAGGCCCGGCGGACGGCTCGGCTACATTTCCTCGTCGACCTTCTTCCGCACCGGATCAGGCAAGCCGCTGCGCGCTTATCTGGCCGAGCGCAGCGTGGTGGAGAACGTGATCGATTTTGGAGACTTGCAAGTATTCGAAGGGGTAACGACCTATCCTGCGATCGTTACCTTGCGCAAAGGCGAGGACGCCAACACACGCACGCTGCGCTACCTCAACGTTCGCGCCGTGCCAGACGATCTGGGCAAGACCTTCGACGAAGAAGCGCGCCAGATGCCGCGCGCACGACTTTCCAGCGGAACATGGCGCTTCGAAAATGACATGCTCGATTCAATCCGCGAGAAGATGAAGGAAAATAGGGAGGCGCTTAATGAGGCATACGGCATGCCACTCTATGGCATCAAGACTGGGCTCAACAAAGCGTTCATCCTTACCCGCGAGCAGCGAGATGCAATCCTGGAGAAGGCAGATCGGACGCCGGGCGACAAGTCCACGGGACGGCTCAAGCCATTCCTCGTCGGTGAGAACCTCAAGCGCTGGCATATCGAAAGCAATGATCTATGGCTGATCTACACTCCCCGTAACGTCATCGATATCGAAGAATGTCCAGCTTTGCGCGACCATCTCGCTCCTTACCGCGAAAGACTGGAGCGACGTGCTGGGCCTCAAGAATGGTGGGAATTGCAGCAAGCGCAGGCTAACTACGAGCTCTATTTCTCGGGCGAAAAGCTCGTCTACTCCGACATCGCCAATCAAGGCACCTTCTCGGTAGATCGCGAGGGACGTTATCTTGCTAACACCGCCTACTTCCTGCCGGCGGCCGACGACGGCATAGCAGCGTATCTTAACAGCCGTCTCGCGTGGTTCTTTTTTGCTGGCCTCACGAATATTGCCCGCGGCGGGTACCTGCGACTAAGGACAAAGTTCGTCAGTCAGCTTCCAGCCTTGTCGGAATCTGAACTGAATACTTTGCGACAGAGCGGCGAAGATGCCTACCTGCGATCTCAAAAACTTGCCGATCTCTCGGCGACCGTACAGCATCGCCTTTCAGACATTTCCAAAAAGTCGGCCATGATCGAAGACTGGATGGCACTGTCATTCAGCGAGCTGCAAGAGACCCTACGTGACCGCCACAAAGTGAGCATCCCAGTTGCCGACCGTGATGAATGGGAGGCATGGTTTAGCGAGAAGCGGTCCGAAGCCGCCACGCTGAAAGGGGCCATCCGCCGACTTGAGGATGAAATTAACGCCCGAGTCTACCACATATTCGATCTCACGCCGACCGAGATCGCCGCCGTCGAAGACTCGCTTGCCATCACTTCGCCAGCGTTGAGCGTCAAATCCTACGAAGCCATCAGCGCAGTCGAAGGGCTTGAATTGAGCGACGAGGCGCGGGCACGACTGACGAAGCGCCCCGGCGCTCACATCGACGCCTAAAACGCGTGGTTGGCGATCCATACGAGACCGAAGATGATCCTGCCTGCTATCCCGGCAGTAATGTTCTACGAAACATTCCGGACCTGCGATCCGACGACGAACTTGAGGCCTTTGAAATCGAGGCGGTCGGCGCGCGCGGGCTAGAACCGCCTCCAGATGGCAGATTCGATCCAAAGCACTATCGAGCCTTCCATCGTCATCTTTTTCAGGACGTCTACACCTGGGCTGGCGAATATCGGACCATCAGAACGGCCAAGGGTGGCAATTGGTTCTGCTATCCCGAATACATCAGTGGCCAGATGGACACAGTGTTTGCGATGCTGAAAGGGCCGGAATTCCAACCTGGAGTAGATGTGGACGCATTCATCGCCAAGGCCGCCGACTTTCTCGCCGAACTGAACGCGATCCATCCGTTTCGCGAAGGCAATGGTCGCACCCAGCTCACCTTCATTCGTCGACTCGGGCTGCGAGCTGGGCATCCGTTTCGTTCAGAGGCGGTCGAGAAGGAAGCATTCCTGCATGCCATGATTGAGAGTTTTGATGGCAGGCCCGACGCGCTGATTGACGAACTGGAGCGAATGCTAGCCTGAGTCCTACTCCTCCCCCATCCGCAGCGCGGCAATAAACGCCTCCTGCGGAATGCTCACATTCCTCCCCGCCTTCGCGGGGACAGGCCGCCCTGCGGGCGCTCCCGCGTCCTCAGAATGAGAGTCACTCTTCTCCCATACGGAGTGCTGCGATGAAGGCTTCCTGAGGGATCGAGACGTTCCCGTATTCTCTCATTCTGGCCTTACCCTTCTTCTGCTTGTCGAGCAGCTTCTTCTTCCGGCTGATGTCGCCGCCGTAGCACTTTGCGGTCACGTCCTTGCGCAGCGCGGCGATGGTTTCGCGGGCGATCACTTTACCGCCGATCGCGGCCTGAATCGGGATCTTGAACAGATGGCGCGGGATCAGGTCTTTCAGGCGTTCGCACATGCCGCGACCACGCTCTTCGGCGACGCCGCGGTGGACGATCAGCGACAGCGCGTCGACCGGCTCGTTGTTGACGAGGATGTTCATCTTCACGAGGTCGCCTTCGCGCAGGCCGATCTGCTCGTAATCGAAGCTGGCATAGCCGCGGCTGATGCTCTTCAGCCGGTCGTAGAAGTCGAACACCACCTCGTTCAGCGGCAGCTCGTAGGTCACCTGTGCGCGGCCGCCCACGTAGGTCAGGTCGGTCTGGATGCCGCGCCGGTCCTGGCACAGCTTGAGGATGCTGCCCAGATATTCGTCGGGGGTGTAGATCACCGCCTTGATCCACGGTTCCTCGATCACCTCGATCCGGTTGGGGTCGGGATAGTCGGCGGGATTGTGCAGCTCGATCACCTTGGCATCCTCGGTCTTCGAATGGCCGAGGTGGATGCGGTAGACGACCGATGGCGCGGTGGTGATCAGGTCGAGGTCGTATTCGCGGCTGAGCCGTTCCTGGATGATCTCGAGGTGCAGCAGGCCGAGGAACCCGCAGCGGAAGCCGAAGCCCAGCGCGGCGGAGCTTTCGGTTTCGAAGGTGAAGCTTGCATCGTTGAGGCGCAGGCGCGCGATGCTCTCGCGCAGCTTGTCGAAATCGGCGGCGTCGACGGGGAACAGCCCGCAGAACACCACCGGCTGCGGTTCGCGATAGCCGGGCAGCGCCTTGGTCGCGCCGTTCTTGACCGTGGTGATGGTGTCGCCGACGCGGGCCTGCTCCACCTCCTTGATCTGAGCGGTAATGAAGCCGATCTCGCCCGGGCCGATCTCGGCCAGGTCGATGCGCTTGGGGGTGAAGGCGCCGACGCGGTCGATCAGGTGCTGCGTGCCGCCCTGCATGAACTTGACGTTGAGGCCCTTTTTCAGGACGCCGTCGATCACGCGCACGAGGATGACGACGCCGAGATACGGGTCGTACCAGCTGTCGACCAGGCTGGCGGTCAGCGGCGCGTCGCGGTCGCCCGTGGGCGGCGGGATGCGCTGGACGATGGCTTCGAGCACGTCCTCCACGCCGATGCCCGATTTGGCGCTGGTGAGAACCGCGCCGCCGTTCTGCCAAGTGCCGGTGGCCTGGATGCCGACGATCTCCTCGATCTCCTCCGCGACGCGTTCGGGCTCGGCAGCGGGCAGGTCTATCTTGTTGATAACGGGCAGGATTTCGTGGTCGTGCTCGATCGACTGGTAGACATTGGCGAGCGTCTGCGCCTCGACCCCCTGCGCCGCGTCGACCACCAGCAGCGCGCCCTCGCAAGCGGCGAGGCTGCGGCTGACTTCGTAAGCGAAGTCGACGTGGCCGGGCGTGTCCATGAGGTTGAGCTGGTAGGTCTCGCCATCGGAGGCGGTGTAGTTGAGGCGCACGGTCTGCGCCTTGATGGTGATGCCGCGCTCGCGCTCGATATCCATGTTGTCGAGCAGCTGCTCGCTCATCTCGCGCTCGGTCAGGCCACCGGTGAGCTGGATCAGCCGGTCGGCGAGCGTGCTCTTCCCGTGGTCGATGTGGGCGATGATCGAAAAATTGCGGATTCTGGAAAGGTCAGTCATTACCGCGCCGCAATAGACGCGGCGCGAACGCCTGTCAGCATGTTTGACGGGGTCTTTCCTTAGTCCTGTACACGGCAGGTAGAGGAATGCGCCGGTCGATCAGGCGGTGCGGCGCGTGTGCTGGGTCTCGTCGCGCGATACGGGATCGTTCGCGGGGAAGGCCAGTTCGAACTGCCCACGATGGTCGCGCTGCAGCCTTTCGTCGAACCGCACCCCCACGCGATTCTCTTCGCACCAGCGAACCTCCGCATCGACCGCAAGACGCTCGCTCAGTGCGATGCGGAAGCGCGTGCCTTCGGGCACGTTCCACAGGCCTTCGACCAATGCGCCCTGCGACGACATGTTGCGCACGGTGGCGGTGTAGAAGTCGTCCGCATGCTGCATCACGACCTTGCGCAGCATCGACCGGCGCGGTTCGCGCGACATGCGCGGGCCGGTCGGCTCGATCGCAAGCCCCTGCTCCAGCCGCGCGTCGGCATCTTCTGGCGAGAGGGGTTTGGAATAGATGTAGCCCTGGATGTGGCTGCACCCGTGGCGGCGGATCAGGTCCAGCTCGTCCAGCGTTTCCACGCCTTCGGCCGTGGTATCCATGCCCAGCGCATCGGCGAGGCTGCTGATCGCGGCGATGATTGCGCCGTTGCGGCTGCCAGGCAGGGTCGCGCCGCGCACGAAGCCCTGATCGATCTTGATCTTGTCGAACGGCGCATTCTTCAGATAGCCGAGCGACGAATAGCCTGTCCCGAAATCGTCCAGCGCAAGCCGCACGCCGACTTTCTTGAGCGCGGCGAAGGTCGCGTCCGTATCCTCGCCATTGTCGATAAACACGCTTTCGGTGATCTCCAGCTCCAGCCGCGACGGCTTGATCCCGGCTTTGGCGACCGAGCGCGCGATCATATCCGGCAGGCTTGGATCGGAGAATTGCAGTGGCGACACGTTCACCGCGCAGCGTACCGATTCCGGCCAGCGCGCCAGATCGGTGCAGGCCCGGCGGATCGCCCATTCGCCGATCGCGACGATCAGGCCCGCATCCTCTGCCACGGGGATGAATTTTTCCGGGCTGATCCACCCCTGCGTCGGATGCTTCCAGCGAAGCAGCGCCTCGAACCCGCTGATCTGTTCGCTGACCGTATCGACCACCGGCTGATAATGCAGTTGCAGGCTACCGTGTTCGACGGCGTGGCGCAGCTCCTCTTCCAGCTGGTTGCGCTCCTGCGCGGCGGCATGGAGATCGTGGCTGAACACGCGGAAACGCCCGCGACCGGCATCTTTCGCAGCATACAACGCAAGGTCGGCGCTGCGGATCAGGCGTTCGGAACAGGTGCCATGTTCGAGCGCCTGCGCGATGCCGACGGACACGCCAATCACCAGCCGCTTGCCATCGACCGAATAGGGCTGCGAAATCGCATGGATGATGTCGCCGGCCAGCTGCTGAAGCCGGTCGGTGGGGCACGCGCGAGGGATGATGACCTTGAATTCGTCACCACCCAGACGCCCGACCACGCCAAGATGGCCGACAACCTTTTCCAGCCGCCGCGCAACCTGCACCAGCAGGGCATCGCCGGTAGGATGGCCGAAAGTATCGTTGACATGCTTGAACCGATCGAGGTCGAGCATCAGGATCGCACATTCGCGCTGTCTGGGATCGCGGTGCGTCAGCAACTGCGATAGTTTCTGCGACAGAGAGTGCCGATTGGCGAGGCCGGTCAGCGAATCGAACATCGCGAGGCGCGAGGCACGCTCCGCATTGCGACGGCGCTCGGTCAGATCGGTGCCCGAACCGCGAAAGCCGCAGAAATTGTCGAACCCGTCGAACACCGGGCGGCCGGTGACGGACCACCAGACGCTGCCCTCATCATCGCTGTCGGTGCCTTTCACGGGCAGATCGTGGAACGCGGACTGGGCGGTGAAATGGAATTTGATCGTCCGCTCCGCATCGCGGTCGTCGGATTCGACTTCGAACACCTCGGTAAAGACCTCGTCGATCAGCGCATCGTGATCGAGGCCGTATCGATCGGCAAACTGCTGCGAGATTTAGACGATGCGCCCATCGCGGTCGGTTTCCCAGAACCAGCCCTGCCCCGTCGCCTCGTAATCGCGCATGATTTCCATCGCGCGGTTGCGCACCGGCTCCTCGGCCTGGCGATCCCGCTCGTTGTCTTTGTCGTTATGCTTTTGATAGAGCGCGGTGAACCCACCCGCGAGAACCGCCGCGATGAAGGCGAACAGCACCTTCAAATCGCCCGCCAGCACAGGGTGGGCCACCACCGGCAGCCACAGGGCGACCTTCACCAGCAGCGCCGGGAACGGGCGGACCGACAGGTACACACCGGCGACACCGCCGATCGCGATGACCGATACCACGCCCATCGACAGTGGAAGAGCCGCGTGGAACAGCCATTCGGAAAACGCGAACCCGACCAGCAAATGCGGCAGAACTGCGAAGCCGCCGAAAACCGCCAGTCGGCGGATAGGCCCCTCATCGCTTACTATGCGAGAGACTGCGAACAGGACCGCGGCAAGCCCGAAAGCCACTAGCGCCGGGACGGGCGGCAGCGAGCTGCCGATGACGCCACTCACCGCCATGGAGGCCAGCGTGACGATCGCAAGCACCGGCCACTGCCGGGGCACGGCGGGCAATGCCTCGTCCACCTGATCCGAATGATTGTCGTCGGGGACTGAAAGGGTCGATTCCGCGCGCTCTTCGGCCTGAACGACACGCCGCCGATTGCGCCCGCGGGTCTTCGGGTCGCCCGCGGCGCGCATTTCAGCATCAGATTCTGAAATCAGGCGGCTTTCTTCCATGTTCCTTCGTATCGCAGAAGCGAAAGGCTGATTGATTAAGCGCCGTGGTTACCGGGACGTAAAATCGAGTGCTGGCGTACGATTGACCATTAAGACTTGCTTGTCCTGCCTTGTGTCGCCGCACCGCGCAGGCCATCAGCAGCCCATGGACGGGACAGATTTGATCGCACAGCGCCCTGCGTGGTCGGCGCTTGAGCCGATTCGGACCACTCAACCGCAGGTTATCAAGCCATGATGCGGTTCGGCGATCTGGACCTTCGCCTGCCGGGTTGGGGCGTACTGGGAAGCGCAATGAAAGATCGCGGTCGACGGCCGACGCTCAGCGGCGAACCCGGCGGTCCCCTGAGCGCGGATGTGTCTTTCGAATCAATCGGCGGTCTGGACCTGCGCGTGGCACGCTGGCGCCTCGACAAGCCGTCCGAGCATCCGCCGGTGCTGTTCTTCAACGGGATCGGAGCGAATATCGAAGCGGTCGCTCCGCTGGCAGAAGCGTTGGAAGAGCGCGGTTTCATCATGTTCGACATGCCAGGAACGGGCGAATCCCCCGATCCCGTGTTCCCCTACACCCCTTCGACCATGAGCTGGACAGCACGCGGCATTCTGGAGCGGTTCGGCCTGGATGAGGTCGATGTCATGGGGATGAGCTGGGGCGGCACCATCGCGCAGCAATTCGCCCTGCAACATGGCAGCAGGGTGCGCCGGGTCGTGCTGGCCGCGACAACGCCGGGAATGATGATGATCCCGGGCGATCCCAAGATGCTGGCGCAGATGGCCGATCCCTATTCGGCGATCAACGAGATGCTGATGCGCGAGTATATGAGCGCGATGGAGAATGCCGACGAAAGCAGGCTGGCGCGCAATTCGGTGGGCAATATCTCCCCGCCCAGCGCCACCGGCTATTTCTACCAGCTGCTGGCGCTGGCCGGGTGGACCAGCCTTCCCGCCCTGCCCTTCCTCGACAAGCCGGTGCTGGTGATGATGGGCGAGAACGACCCCATCGTGCCGCTATCGAACGGGCAGTTGCTGGCGGGGGCAATTCCCGGCGCGCGGCTCGAAGTGTTTGCAGACGCGGGCCACCTCTTCCTGATGACGCATCCCGAAAAATCGCTGCGGCTGCTGCGGGAATTTCTGGGCTGAGGTGGAATTGCCGGGCGTCAGGCGCGGCAGATGTCAGTCCGCTTCCAGCGCACCGAACATCACAGTGATGGAATTGCCCATCGCTGCGGCTTCGGCGGTGCATCGCGCTTCTATCCGCTCGTAGTCGGTGTCGACCCGCTCTGCCAGATCTTCGGTCAGGGCCGATTCCAGTCGCGCCTGTCCGTCACGCGCCGTCATCTTGCCGACAAAATAACCGACGATGGAGTATGCCCCCGTCACGGTTTCATAGTCCGGGTTTTCGCTTCCCTCCAGCTCGCCGAGGAGTGCTGTAAAGACGAGCAGACATTCCGCATCCTGTTGCAGCGCAAGCGGATCGTGCTGCTGTGCCACCAGAGGAGTGGCCAGACCCAGCGATACGGAAACAGCGGCGCCAATCCGCAGATACTTCACCATGAACCCTACGCTCCGATCAGTGCCTGCAAAAAAGGGTGCTTTTATACCCGCATCGGCATGAGGACGTACAGCGCCGGGCTGTTTTCGTCGCGCCGGATCAGCGTGGGGGCCCCCGCATCGGCCAGATGCAGTTCGACGATGTCGGAATCGATCTGGCTCAGGATGTCTTTCAGGTAATTGGCGTTGAAGCCGATTTCGAACCCGTCCGACTTGTAGTCCGCCGCGATCTCTTCCGCCGCAGTGCCGTTGTCCGGGCTGGTGACCGACAGCGTCACCTTGTCCGCATCCAGCCCCATCTTCACCGCTCGCGTCTTCTCGGTGGCGATGGTCGCCACGCGGTCGACGCCTTCGTAGAAGCTCTTGGGGTCGAGCTTCAGCAGCTTGTCGTTACCGGTGGGGATCACGCGGCTGTAATCGGGGAAGGTGCCGTCGATCAGCTTGCTGGTCAGCACAACGCCGCCCTCGCCGCCCAGCGCAAAGCGGATCTTGCTGGCCGAAAGATCGATCTGGACGTTCGAATCGAGCGCCTCTTCCAGCAGTTTGCGCAGTTCGGCGACGGCTTTGCGCGGCACGATGACGTCGGGCATGCCCGCGGCACCTTCTGGCCGGTCGATCGTGTAGCGCGCCAGCCGGTGCCCATCGGTCGCCGCGGCCTTCAGGACCGGGCGCGACTCATCCGATACGTGCAGGAAAATGCCGTTGAGGTAATACCGCGTTTCCTCGGTGCTGATCGCGAACCGCGTGCGGTCGATCAGCTCGGCCAGCTCGCGCGCGGGCAGTTCGAAACTGGTCGGCAGCTCGCCTTCCACGATCACGGGAAAGTCGTCGCGCGGCAGCGTGGGCAGCTGGAAGCGGCTGCGCCCGGCCTTCACCGTCATGCGGTTGTCCGCGGTTTCCAGGCTGACCTGGCTGCCATCGGGCAGCTTGCGGGCGATATCGAACAGCAGGTGCGCGGACACGGTAATCGCGCCGCCGCTCTCTACGCTCGCCGCGGTCATCGTTTCGACCACCTGCAGGTCGAGGTCGGTCGCCATGACCTTCACCCCGCCGCCCTCGTCAGCGTCGATCAGGACGTTGCTGAGGATCGGGATGGTGTTGCGCCGCTCCACGACCGACTGCACGTGGGACAGGCAGCGGAGCAGCGTTGCGCGTTCGATGGTGGCCTTCATCGGTCCTCCTCTCGTCTCATAGGCGCTTGAAATGCGGCGCGACTCCCCCTCGAGTCTGCCTGGGCGCGAGAAATCTTGTCCGGTTTCCTTATCGCGCCTGCACTTAGGGGCAAGCGACAAGCGCGACTCTGCCGGAAAGGCTGGGGATAAGGCCTAAGTGTGACAGACGCCACCCCAGGCGCGCATCAGCTCAACATTGCCATGCCGCCATTGACGTGCAGCGTCTGCCCGGTGACGTAGGCGGCCTCGTCGCTCGCGAGGTAGGCCACGGCCGATCCGATCTCGTCGCCCTCGCCCATCCGGCCTGCCGGAATGCGCCCTTCGATGGCCGCCTTCTGCTTGTCGTCCAGCGCATCGGTCATCGCGGTGCGGATGAAACCCGGCGCCACGCAGTTGACCGTGATCCCCCGGCTGGCGAGTTCCTGTGCCAGGCTCTTCGACATGCCCGTCAGACCCGCCTTGGCGGCGGTGTAGTTCATCTGGCCGGGATTACCGGTGGCACCGACCACGCTGGTGATCGAAACGATGCGCCCATGGCGCGCCTTCATCATCGGGCGGGCGGCGGCGCGCATCAGGCGGAACGCGGCTTCCAGATTGATGCGGATCACCTGATCCCACTCATCGTCCTTCATCCGCATCGCCAGGTTGTCGCGCGTGATGCCGGCATTGTTCACCAGAATGTCGAGCTTGCCCAGCGTGTCGATCGTGGCGGGCACTAGCTCCTCCACGCTTTCCGGGTTCGAAAGATCGCAGGTAATCTCCACATGATCGCCGCCGACCTCGTCCTGCAACTGTTCGCGGAATGCGCGCAGCTTGTCCCCGTTCGAACCGGACAGTGCCAGCCGCGCGCCCTGCGCCGCCAGCGCACGCGCGATGGCCGAACCGATCCCGCCGCTCGCGCCCGTTACCAGCGCGGTTTTACCTTCGAGAGAGAACATCAGTTCAGTTCCTTCGCCAGGGCTTCGAGGTCTTCCATCGTGATCGCGCTGGTCACGCTGGCATCCTTGTCGGTGCGGCTGACCATCGGGCCGAGCACCTTGCCGCCCAGTTCGACGAAATGCTCAACCCCGTCCGCGCGCATTGCCAGCACGCTCTCGCGCCAGCGCACGCGCCCGGTGATCTGCTCGACCAGCAGCTTCTGCTCTTCCGCCGAATCCGCCACCTTGGCGGCGGTGACGTTGGCGTAGAGTGGCAGGTCCATTGCGGACGGGCTGGTGTTGTCGAGCGCGATCTTCATGCGCTGCGCCGCGGGCTGCATCAGCGAACAGTGGAACGGCGCCGAAACCTGGATCTTCACCGCGCGCTTCACGCCGTGATCCTTGGCCATTCCCAGCACGCGCTCGATCGCTTCTGCATGGCCCGAAAGGACCACCTGCGACGGATCATTGTCGTTCGCGATCTCGCACACCTGGCCGTTCGCGGCTTCTTCCGCCAGCTTCTGCGCGGTCTCGATATCCGAACCCAGCAGCGCCGCCATCGAGCCGACGCCGATCGGCACCGCATCCTGCATCGAAATGCCGCGCAGGCGCAGCAGCTTGGCCGTTTCGGTCAGCGAAAAGGCGTTCACCGCGCACAGGGCCGTATACTCGCCCAGCGAGTGGCCCGCGACGCAGCTGCCTGCGTCCTTCAGCTTCACGCCGAAATCCTTTTCCAGCACCCGCAGCGTGGCGATGGCATTGGCCATGATCGCGGGCTGGGCGTTCGAGGTCAGCGTCAGTTCGGCATCCGGTCCTTCAGCCATTAGCACGGACAGCTTCTGGTTCAGCGCGTCGTCGACTTCTTCGAACACGGCGCGCGCGGCTGCGCTGGCTTTGGCGAGATCGGCACCCATGCCGACCTTCTGGCTTCCCTGGCCGGGGAAAATGAAAGCTTTCATCAATATCTCCTTATGGCCTGCGGCCTAGGAACCGCGCGCCGGGCTGGCAAGGCCGAAGGGCACGATGCGGTTGCTGGCCGTGTGGCCGATTTCGGCGCGGCCGAGATAGGGAATGCCCGCCCGCGCGCACCAGAACTGCGCGATTTCCTCTGCCGTCTGGCCGAATTCCCGGTCGTTTTCCGGCACATTGCTGACCGCTCCCAGCCGCAGCCCTGCAACGCGCGGCAAGGTGTTGGAAAGGCTGAAGAACAACCGGTCGACCGCGTAGAGATGCTCGCTCACCTCCTCGACCATCACGACATGGCCCGAAAGATCGGGCAGCAGCGGCGTATCGACCAGCATGGCCAGCGTGATGAGGTTGAACGCGACCGTGGGCGTCTTTCCGTCGAGATGCGGCTCCAGCCCGCTGCCGTCGCCGGAAAACCAGCGCAGCACGCGGCGCACGCCTTCGCGCCCGCGCTCGCTGCGCGCGCTCACCGGCATGGGGCCATGCACCGGCTGGCCGATGCCCGCGCGGTACAGCGCGGCGAGCATGTAGCCCATGTCCGAAAAGCCGACATAGGTCTTCTCGCGCGCGGCATCGTTCATCCGTGCGACGGCCGCCTGCGCGATCCGGTTCGATCCGTAGCCGCCCTTGGCAAACCACACCGCGTCGAACTGCGGATCGTTGGCGCATTCGAGCAGCGCGTCGAGACGCTGCAGGTCCGTCCCCGCGAAATGCCCCCAGCTTTCGAAACACTGCGGGTGCACATAGACGCTGTGCTGGGGAAATTCCTCGGCAACCAGACGCTCGATCGCGGCGGCATGATCGGGCGTGATCGCGGTGGCGGGCGCGCAGATGGCGATGCGTGTCATGGGCCAAGGTTACTAGTGTGCTTCACAAAGCGCCACCGCCTGCGTAACCCGGCTATCCTATGAGTGATCTTCCCGACCCCACCGCCGACCTGACCGCCCGCCCATGGTTCTTCTGCGGGATCGGCGGATCGGGGATGCAGCCGCTCGCCGCGATCCTGAAGGGGCGCGGGGCAGAGGTCGCCGGATCGGATCGCAGCTTCGACCAGGGTCGCACGCCCGAGAAGTTCGCGGCGCTGGAACGGCAGGGCTTCCGGCTCTTCCCGCAGGACGGCAGCGGGATCGACCGGGCCGAACAGGTGCTGGTGGCCAGTGCAGCGGTAGAAGACACCGTGCCCGAGGTCGTCCGCGCCAAGGAGCTGGGCCTCCCCCGCCTGACCCGCGCGGACCTGAACGCGGCGCTGTTCAATGCCGCTGAAACCGGCGTGGCTGTCGCGGGCACCAGCGGCAAGTCGACGGTCACCGGAATGCTCGGCTGGATCCTGCACCATGCGGGCAAGAACCCGACGATCATGAACGGCGCGGTGATGAAGAACTTCGTTTCCGACGACCGCCCCTTCGCCAGCGCGGTGGTGGGTGATGCGGACCTGTATGTGTCGGAGGTCGACGAGAGCGACGGCTCGATCGCGCAATACAAGCCTGCCGTGGGCATCCTCCTCAACGTGTCGCTCGACCACAAGAGCATGGAAGAGTTGCGCCAGCTGTTTGGCGATTTTCTGGAAGCGTCGGAGCGCGGCGTGGTGAATGCCGATGACGAGGAAGCCTTTCGGCTGGTCGCGCACGCCAATGCGCCGCTGACCTTCGGTGTGACCAATGGCTGCGCGGCGCTCGGCATCGTCGAAGGCAGCATCGCCGAGGGGCCGACGCGGCAGGCGGCGATGGTCCATGACAAGCGCGCCGATACGCAGCACCCGCTGACGCTCAACCTGCCGGGGCGGCACAACCTGTCGAATGCGCTCGCAGCGATTGCAGGCGCAAATGCGGCGGGCGTGTCGGTGGCCGATGCCGTCGCCGCGCTGGCCGAGTTCAAGGGACTCGCACGCCGGTTCGATATCGTCGGCACCTCCCCATCGGGCGTCACGGTGATCGACGATTTCGGCCACAACCCTGAGAAGGCGGCGGCCACCTTGCGCACGCTGAAATCGCATCCGGGCCGCGTGCTCGCGTTCTTCCAGCCGCACGGCTACGGACCGCTCAAGCAGATGGGCGCCGAACTGGCCGAGACCTTTGCCCGCGAACTCGGCCCCGAGGACATTACACTGCTGTGCGACCCGGTCTATTTCGGCGGCACGGTCGACCGCAGCGAAGGCAGCGAGCGGATCGTCGACCTGATCGCGAAGCACGGCGGCAAGGCCCTGTGCATCAACACCCGCGAAGGCTGCGGCGACTGGCTGGTGGCGAACGCCCAGCCCGGCGACCGCATCGCCGTGATGGGCGCGCGCGACGATACGCTGAGCGTGTTTGCGAGGGATGTGCTGGAGCGTTTGGGATGAGCGTCTACGAAAGAGCCCGCCGCCATGCGCTCAAGATGCTTCTCGGAGTAGCTATAGGCGTGGTGTTCATCATCGCGGTCGATCTTTGGATCGGCCACTCCAGCATCGCCTTCGCCATCGTGATCTTCGCGTTGTTCATGGCGAATATCGGCATCTTGGGCTTCAATTGCCCCAACTGCCGCAAGAACCTGTTCTTCTATCGCGGCGTGCTGATGCTGCCCTGGCCCAACAAGATTTGTGGCCGCTGCAAGACGGACCTGACGAAGGAGCCCTGGAAGGGCAAATAGCGCGGCAGGCCGCTAGTGCGCGCCCTCTCCTCCTTCCTCGTCATGCCCCATGCCGAACACCTTGTGCAGGACGAGGAAGATTACCGCGCCCAGCACCAGCCCCAGCAGCGCCGAGGCCGCGGCATAGGTTACCCAGCCGAGAATCCCGCCCAGCGCGCCAGTGGTGGTCTCCACCGCGTGCTCCAGACCGTGCGACGCATCGTAGAGCGT
Source organism: Erythrobacter sp. (assembly GCA_009993635.1). GTDB lineage: Bacteria > Pseudomonadota > Alphaproteobacteria > Sphingomonadales > Sphingomonadaceae > Alteriqipengyuania. The sequence continues at coordinate 396,599 of JAACTC010000006.1, forward strand.
ATGGAAGCCCAGCTCGTGGGTGCCGTGCAGGATGATCCCGCCGCCGACCCACAGCATCGCGGCGGTGCCCACCACCGACAGCACCGTGAGGATATGCGGCATGGCATTGAGCATCAGCTTGCCGATCTTTTTCGCGGTGTCGCCCGGCTTCTTCATCAGGTGCAGCCCGATATCGTCCAGCTTCACGATCAGTGCCACGGCACCATAGATGCCGACCGTTACCGCCAGCCCGACGAGCGCCAGCACCACCGCGCGGGTGACAAAGGTTTCCGCCGCGACCTCGTTCAGCGCGATAGCCATGATTTCCGCCGACAGGATCAGGTCGGTCCGGATCGCCCCGTCGACGCGCTTCTTCTCGAACGCCACCTCATCCTCGATCGGCTGTTCGATGGTCTTGCCGTGCTTCGCCCCGCTCAGCTTCTCGATGATCTTTTCCGCACCCTCGTAGGAGAGGTAGCAGCCGCCCAGCATCAGGATGAACACGATCGCCTGCGGCAGGAACTCGCTCAATAACAGGGCACCGGGCAGCAGGATCAGCAGCTTGTTCTTGATGCTGCCCTTCGCGATCTTGGCGATGATCGGCAGCTCGCGCGCAGGCGAAAAGCCGGTGACGTAGCTGGGCGTCACCGCCGCATCGTCGATCACCACGCCCGCCGTTTTCGAGCCCGCGCGCCCCGCCGCCGCCGCTACGTCGTCGACCGACGAGGCCGCCGCGCGGGCGATGATCGAAACGTCATCCAGTAATGCTGCCAGGCCACCGGGCATGGTATTCCCCTCGTTTGGAAGTATTGTGTCGCCAACGCGCGAGCATCGGCTTTGGCACCGCTTGGGCGACAAGCGAAGCCTTGCATTATCCCGCAGTCCCGCTATGTGCCCCGCTTCCCTGCTGTCGGCGACGGCTGGCAGTGGGGAAACCAAGAAAGCCGGAGGGGCCCCGCGATCCGCGCGGGATTAGCCAGCGATCGGCAGCAATGTGAAAGGAAACGGCATGGCTCTGTACGAGCATGTGTTCCTTGCGCGCCAGGATTTGAGCCAGTCGCAAGTCGACGCTCTGGCCGCGCAAGCCACCGAGATTATCGAGTCGAATGAAGGCAAGGTCACCAAGACGGAAACCTGGGGCCTCAAGAACCTTGCCTACAAGATCGACCGCAACCGCAAGGCGCACTTCGTGCTACTGAACGTGGAAGGCCCCGGCAGCATGGTTGCCGAGCTGGAGCGCCAGATCCGCATCAACGAAGACATCATCCGCTACATGACCATCCGCGTGGACGAACACGAGGAAGGCCCCTCGGCGATGATGCGCAAGAACGAACGTGATTCCAAGAAGCGTCGCGAACGCTCCGATCGGGGAGACGACTAATGGCCCGCCCGTTTTTCCGCCGCCGCAAGACCTGCCCGTTCTCGGGCAAGAATGCACCGGTCATCGACTACAAGGACGTGCGCCTGCTGCAGGGCTTCATGTCCGAACGTGGCAAGATCGTACCCAGCCGCATCACCGCCGTCAGCGCGAAGAAGCAGCGTGAACTCGCCAAGGCGATCAAGCGCGCGCGCCAGATCGGCCTTCTTCCCTACGTCGTGAAGTAAGAGGAGCAAACACCATGGATATCATCCTCCTCGAACGCATCGGCAATCTGGGCAGCATCGGCGATGTCGTGACCGTGAAAGACGGTTACGCCCGCAACTTCCTGCTGCCGCAGAAGAAGGCGCTGCGCGCCAATGCCGCGAACAAGAAGGTCTTCGAAGCGAACCGCGAACGCCTGGAAAAGGAAAACGCGGAACGTCGCGGCGACGCCGAAAAGGCTGGCGAGAAGATCGCCGGTGCAGAGATCGTCCTGATCCGCGCCTCGTCCAACGCCGGCCAGCTGTACGGTTCGGTCAACGTGCGCGACATCGTGGCGGGCCTCGAAGCCCAGGGCCATGAAGTCGACAAGAAGCAGGTCGTGATGGGCAGCCCCATCAAGACGATCGGCATGCACGACGTCACCGTTGCGCTGCACCCCGAGGTGCACGTGACCGTGAAGGCCAACGTCGCCCGTTCGGACGACGAAGCCGAGCTGCAGAGCCAGGGCGTCGACGTCCTCGCCCAGATGTTCGAAGACGAACAGAAGGAAATCGAGGAAGCGGCGCAGGCCAACCAGATCGACCCCAACCTCGAGCCGGGCGAAATTCCCAGCGAGCTGATGGAAGACGGCGTGAGCACGCCGGAAGACCAGAGCACGCGCGAGTCGCTGATCGAAGCGACCGAGCCGGAAACGAGCTCGGACGAGGTCGAGCCGAAGAGCGAATAAGCCCCGGCTTTACGACAGGCTAAGCAAAAGGCCCGCCTCCTCATGGAGCGCGGGCCTTTTCTTTGCGTGGCGTCTATCCGCTACCTGCCGTGCCGCTGCGCACCAGATGCGAAGCCGCCCGGCTTAGGTGACGCCTACTCGGCGTTCTCTTCCGCGAACACGATGTCGGCAACCTGGTCCACCGTGTTGGCGTATGAGCGCACAGCCAGCGAGAAATTGCCGATCGGAATGCCGGCCTGGTCGGCCACGACATCCCACGAAATGAAGGGATCGCCCTCCTCGTCCAGCCAGGTGGAGGCGAAGCGGATGTTCTGGCTGATCTTGAGCGCCTCGTCGGCGGTCCACGGTTCGGCCCGGTCGAATCCGGTGACGAACATCAGCGAAGAACATTCCGCATTTTCGACGCAACCGTAGAAATAGATGTAGGAGACCATGCCGCCCAGTTCGGTGGTGATCATCGGATCGCCCGAACCGTCCTCGTCCAGCGTCGCTTCGTAACCGCCCATCTCCAGCGCGGAGACGACCGAGGCCGGATCGTTGGCGCTGACCATCGTCTGCGGCGTCTGCGCAAATGCCGGGACCGCCGCGCTCGAAACGAGCATGGCGGCAAGTGCTGCGTAGGATTTCATTCTGTTAGTCCCCCTTCAATCGTGGCCTTAGGGGTAATCCAGCCACCCATTGTCTGACAATGCCTTAGTCGTGCCAGACGTCCGCCACACGACGGCAGCTGATCGGGATCGGGCGGAGGTGAACGCCGCGACACCGCTTCGAGGATTAGGACTCTCCTGCGCGTGCGCCGAAGGTCTGCGCGGCTTGGCACGCGCTGCGTTCGCCCTTGTCGCAGGCCTTCTTGACGACACCCAACCAGAAGCCGGTCTCTGCGCAGATATCACCGTCGGGTGCCAAGCGGCAGCCTTTCCGATACGCTTCCAATCCTGCGAGATAGTCAGCCTGCACCACAGATCCGCTAATCAGATTCTTGCCAAGTGCGGCACAACCGGCGGCCTCATCCCGATCGCATGCCTTGCGATACAGGTCGATACCACGTTGGCCGTGCGTTCCGCGTTCGGAAGTCGTCTTCGCAATCGATGCCTGCTGCCGCCAGTAAACGCCTGCGTTGAAGCATGCCAAGGGCGGACCGCCGAGATGGCACGTACGTTCGAAATACTCCGCGGCCGTCTGCGGGTTGTAATCGGCGGCGCCCTTCTTGTTGTAATGGACTGCCAGATTGAGACAGCTGTTTTTGTAAGGCCCAGAGGCGTTGTTGCAGGCTCTTTTGTAAAGGTCGGTGATCTCGCCCAATTGCGCGGATGTTGTCGGCGCGCGCTGATCCAGTGCGTAGGCCGCATTATGGCAGCCCGCTGGCTCACCCGACGAACACAGCAGTTTCCAGCTTTCTATGGCCTGATCCATATTCCCCGCCTGACGCTGCCCTTCGGCGCGGTCCATCATATCCTGAAAGGTCAGCTTTGGTGCCGAGACGGGGGCGGCAGCTGCTTTGACGAGGCCAGTGGGGATCCGCGTGCAGCCGCCGCCCTCGTTTACCTTCTTCTCGTAATCCAGCGCCCAGCCGATCACGAAGTCGGACACCTCCGATTCTCGCGATTCCTTTATTGCAGCAAAGACTGCATCATAAGCCTGCTTGCACTGCGCCTGCGTAACCTCGCCGCTGGCATAGGTTGTCGCGCCGAGTCCGGAAGGGCCGTTCTGGGCAACCGCCAAAGGTGGTGCAAGCAGCGCGCCGCCTGCCGCGCCTGCAATCGCCAGCGCCCTGACCAGCCCCATCATCTTGCCAACTACCATCGCCGTCGCGCCTCCGCAGGAATTACTGCCGCGATGCTAGCGGCTTTGCGCCACACGATGGCTGTCAAAGCGCGTTAGGGAGATGACAAATATCGTCAGCCTATCGGCTAATCTGCCAATGCGCGCAGCAGCTTATCGCCAGAGGACGATGGCGAGCCGTCTCGGGCCGATGCTTGCGTGCGGATTTGCCGCTGCCGCAGCCCGGCTAGCCTGCACCCTTGGTCTTGGTCGCGCCGATCCTGGCGCTCTTTTCGATGAATTCGATGATCTGGCCGGCAATGTCCTTGCCCGTCGCGTGTTCGATCCCTTCGAGCCCGGGGGAGGAGTTGACCTCCATGATCACCGGGCCGTGGTTGCTGCGGAGCATGTCCACGCCGCACACGTTCAGCCCCATGCGCTTGGCTGCACGCACCGCGGTGCTGCGTTCCTCGGGCGTGATCTTGATCAGCTGCGCGCTGCCGCCGCGGTGCAGGTTGCTGCGGAAATCGTCCGCCGCGCCGGTGCGCTTCATCGCGGCGACCACCTTGCCGCCGATCACCAGCGCGCGGATATCCGTGCCGCCCGCTTCCTTGATGAACTCCTGCACAAGGATGTTCACGTTGGCACCGCGGAACGCCTCGATCACGGACTTGGCCGACGACATCGAGTCCGCCAGCACCACGCCAATGCCCTGCGTGCCCTCCAGCAGCTTGATGACCACCGGCGGGCCGTTGACCGCGCGGATGATCTCCTCCGCCTTCTTGGGGTCGTTGGCATAGGCGGTCAGCGGCAGGCCCAGCCCGTGCTTGGCGAGGATCTGCAAGGACCGCAGCTTATCGCGGCTGCGCCCGATGGCGACGCTTTCGTTCAGCGGCCAGCAGCCGCGCATTTCGAACTGGCGCAGGATTGCGAGGCCGTAATTGGTGATCGAGGCCCCGATGCGCGGGATCACCGCATCATATCCGATGCAGGGTTCGCTATCGTAATAGACCTCTGGCTTGTGGCTGGCGATGTGCACGGTGCAGCGCAGCGTGTTGAGCCAGTCGATCTGGTGCCCGCGCGCCTCGGCGGCCTCGATGAGGCGCTTGTGCGAATAGAGGTTGGGGTTGCGGGCGAGCAGGGCGATTTTCACAGGGGTATCCTTATGGGCCTGATTCTCAAGGCTTATGTCCTCTGACAGGTTCCCGGCCGGGAGACTGGAGCCAGGAATTGCCCGAATCGACGAGGAAGCGTCTGCGCAGGGCACTTCGCCCTATCAGCATCGGGAACTTCATGTCGCTACGATCTGCAAGACTGATCTCGGCACGAAATGTTTCCTCGCCGATCGTCAGCGGAGTCTTGATCACATAGCGCAGCTGGGTCTCGCCGTTCGAGCTGGTGATCCCGCGCACGTCGACATGCACTGCCTCGCACACCTGCTTGACGTGGTGCTGCGGGAATTCGACCTCGAACCGGACGAACTTTTCGCCCTCGCGCCGGAATTCTTCCAGCACCGTGCCGTGCAGCGAGGATGTGCGCGCGCCGCTGTCGATTTTGGCAGGCAGGCCCTTGAGCCCAAGGTCGGGCAGTGCGACCAGTTCGCGCCAGCCGACGGTTATCACAGCAGGGCGCCCCGGGCAGCCAGCCTCACCATCCGGTGGGCTTGCCTTCGTTCTGTTCGTCCAGCCACGCCTTCAACGGCGCGAAATATTCCATCAACGCCTCGCCGCTCATCTCGCGGGTGCCGGTGAAGGCCTCGAGCGCGTCGGGCCAGGGCTTGCTTGCGCCCATTTCCAGCATGGCGTTCAGCTTCTCGCCGACTTCCTTGTTGCCGTAGAAAGAGCAGCGATGCAGCGGCCCTTCCCAGCCTGCCGCATCACACGCCGCCTTGTAGAACTGGAACTGGAGGATCCGCGCGAGGAAGTATCGCGTGTAGGGCGTGTTGCCCGGAATGTGATACTTTGCGCCCGGATCGAAGGCGTCGGCGGGCCGCTCCACCGGCGGGGTGATGCCCTGGTACTCGCGCTTCAGATCGTGCCACGCGCTGTTGTAGGTCGCCGGCGTGATCGAGCCGTCGAATACGCCCCAGCGCCACTTGTCGACCAGCAGGCCGAAGGGCAGGAACGCCACCTTGTCCATCGCCTGGCGCAGCAGCAGGCCGATATCCTTGTCTGCCCCCGGAACGTCCGCGCGGTCGAGCATGCCGATCTGCACGAGATATTCAGGCGTGATCGACAGCGCGATCATATCGCCGATCGCCTCGTGGAAACCGTCGTTCGCGCCGTTCAGATGGATGAAGTCCTGCGCCTTGTAGGCGCGCTGGTAGTAATTGTGGCCCAGTTCGTGGTGGATGGTGATGAAATCGTCCGCGTTGCGCTTGATGCACATCTTGATGCGGATATCGTCCTGATTGTCGATGTCCCACGCGGAGGCATGGCACACCACTTCGCGGTCGGCAGGCTTGGTGAACAGGCTGCGTTCCCAGAAGGTTTCGGGCAGCGGTTCGAAGCCCAGCGAGCTGAAGAACTGTTCGCCCACCTTGACCATGTCGATTTCGGACAGGCCTTCCTTTTCGATCAGATCGGTCAGGTCGTACCCGATATCGCCCGCCCCTGGGGGCGCGACCAGCGGGTAGATATTGCCCCATTCCTGCGCCCACATATTGCCCAGCAGATCGGCGCGGATCGGGCCGCTGGCAGGCTGGATCGCATCGCCATACTTCTCGTTCAGCTTGGTGCGCACATAGGTGTGCAGCGACTGGTAGAGCGGCGCGACCTCCTGCCACATCCGTTCAAGCTCGGCGGAGAATTCCTGCGGCGGCATGTCGTAGCCCGACCGCCACATCGTGCCGACATTGTCGAAGCCCAGCTCTACCGCGCCTTGGTTGGCGATCTCGACCATGCGGGCGTAATCGTCCTTCATGGGCGCGCCGACATTGGTGTGCCAGCTGGCCCACATTTCCGCGTATTCTTCGGGCGTGCGGTCCAGATTGCCCATCTCCGCTTCGATATCGGAACCGCTAATCTCTTTGCCGTTCAGCGTACCCTTGCCCTTGCCGTACTGGCTGTTGAGGCTGGTCGCGATCTCGTTCAGCTCGGTCGCCGCGCCGTCGGTGGTCGGTGCGGGCAGCACGATGCCGTTGCGCAGGATATCCAGCTTGCGCGCGACCTCGGGATCGAGCCCGGCGACCGTGGCAAACTCGGCGGCCTTGAGCGCGTAATCCACGCTCATCTCGGTGCCCTGCGCGCCGACCTTCGCCGCGAGCGCATCGGTATCGTGCGTGATGTAGGTCGCGTTGATCCAGTAGGTCTGGTTCGCGGCGAGCGAGTAGTCGGCCATCGTCTGTTCGACCATCGCCACCCAGTCCGCCGCGCCCTGCGGAGTCATGGGAAAGTCGGCCGCAGCAGCCGCTTCGTTGGCGAGATCGTCCACAACGTCGGATTGCGCCAGCGCAGGCGTGGCGAGCGTGGCGACGGCGATCGCGGCGAGCGAGACGGAAAGCAGTTTCATGTGAGGCATCCTGTGGAGTCTTGTGTCGTTGCGCGCGAAACTACCCGCGCGGGCTGAAATAACAAGCGGCTGGGATGGCCCGCGGGCTTCAGGCGACGGGGCCGAGCCAGTCGGCCATCGCGCGGCCCAGATCGGGTTTGGTCACGCTGCTCATGTGCGTACCGGGCACCTCGGCATAGGTCGCATCGGGCAGCCGATCGGCCAGCTCCTGCGCGGAGCCATTATCCCGATCCTCGTCCCCGCAGACCACCAGCGTGGGGCAGGCGATGTTCGCCAGCTCTGCCAGGTCGAGGTCTTCCATGCTGCCAAGCAGCAGGCGCGCGGCTACCCGGTCGATCTTCTGCGACTTGAGGAACTGCATGGAGAAATAGGCTGGATCGCCCTTCGGGATCGCATCGAATTCGTCGATCACGCGGATAAAGAACGCCGCGCGTTTCTGCCATTCGTTGAGCCCGTCGACGCCCATCCCGCCAAGGATCAGTCGGCTGGGGCTCAGCCTGCCGCTGGCAACGCCATGGATCGCGGTGCGCGCGCCGAGCGAAAAACCGCCCAGATCGTACTCGGTCAAACCCAGATGATCGACCAGCGCCTCCACATCGCGCACCAGCACGCCCTTGGGATAGGCCTCGGGCTGCTGCGGCGCCTCGCTCTGCCCGTGCACGCGGAAATCGGGCATCAGCACTTCGTAGCCCTGATCGGCGATGCGCCGCGCATGGCCGAACTTGATCCAGTTCATGTCCGCGCTGGAGAAAAGGCCGTGGAGCAGCAAAACCGGCCTGCCGCCCGCTTCCTTGGCACCCACCCGGTGCAGCGCCAGTTTCGTCCCGTCGAAAGATGCGAAGTGTTCGGTGGTCATCGGGCGGCCTCCCCAGCAAAGGCCATCCACTCCTGCGCGGAGCGAGGCTGTTCTTCCATCGTCTTGGCATCGGCGGGCAGCACGATCCAGGGCTGCTTGCTCGACACCCAGACATGATGGCGAATGTGCAGCCGGGGGCTTTCATCCAGCGTCCCGCAGCGCAGGCTCGCCATCCCGGCATTGGTCGAGTTCACCGCGTAGATCCGTGCCTTGCACCGCGCGCAGCCGTGGATCGTGGATTGGGCGCCGCTCGGCATGTCGTACTCGCCCTGATCCAGTTCCCCGGTCAGCTCCAGATCGGCCAGCGCGAACAGCATGTGCTCGCTGAAGGCGGACCCCGTGCGGCTCTGGCAATTGCCGCAATGGCAGGCATAGGGATGGAAGCGAAATCCGTCGCGCAAGGTGTAGCGCACCGCGCCGCACAGGCATCCGCCGATTAGTTCGCCCTTCATCGCCTTGCCAGCCCTGCCTGCTCCATCCGCCATTTGACCACTTCGATACGGTCCTGCCCGAAGAAGGGTTCGTCTTGGAACACCAGCGTGGGCACGCCCCAGTGACCCGCCGCCTCCAGTGCCTGCTGGTTGGCAGCGATCTCCGCATCGAGCGCGTCGGCATTGTCTCGCGCCTCGGCATCCAGCTGGGCGAAGTCGAGACCGGCGCGTTCCGCCGCGCCAGCCAGATGATCGCCTTCGTGCCAGTTCTCCGCCCCGCCCCAGATCAGCTGACCCGCTTCATGCGCGAAGGCCAGCCCCTTCCCCCGGCGCGCCGCGGCCTGCCCCATGCGGGTAATCCAGCCGATGTAAGGCTGCTCCGCCGCGATTCTGCGGGTGGCAAGATCCTGGACGATCGGATCGGGCCGGGGTGGACCGAAGGGAATGCCGTGAAACTCCGCCAGCCTCGCCACGTCGCGCATCAGGTAGGGGAGCCAGTTCGGGTTGGACCAGCCGTAGAAATCCGGCTCACGGACCGCGAGCGGGTAGACGGGCCGCAGCGCGATCTCGACCGCGTGGCTTTGCGTCAGCGCACGGTATCGCCCAATAGCCAGATGGCTGTAGGGGGAGCGGAAGCTGTAAAATAGGTCGGCTTGCAATGTCGGCATGGCCACGCGCCTACCGGAAATTGCAGTTCGCGCCGCCCCACATCACGGCCACCTGATTGTCTTCTATCAGGCCGGAGACCATCATTTCCCCACTCCCGAGCATGAATTCCTCGCCCAGCGTGCTGTCGTCAAGCGCAGCATAGGTCGGCAGCTTGCGCAGGTCGGCGGCGGCCATGCCCAGCGTGACGCCTTCCGGCCCGGAAAAGCTGGCGCGGTCGGTCGGCCCGTTGACCGACCAGCCGACGAAGCGGTCGTCCTGAAAATTGGCGACGAACTGGTCGAAGGTGGCGAATTCCATCGGTCCGGCGCCGCATTCCGCGTTGCTGCCGAATTGCGGGCCGCCGAACACCATCGTCAGGGCTTCGACCACGTCGTCTTCCGGATCGCCGAAATCGAGCACATAGGCGCGTCCGCCCGCTTCGGGCGGCTGGATGACCACGCCTTCGGCCAACAGGTCTATCGGACGCTCCGTCGGCGCATTCGGGGTCTGCGCGGCGATCTGTTCTTCGGTCACCGGTTCGCTGGGCTGCGGTTGCTCTGCACCATCGCCGCACCCTGCCAGGGCAAGAGCCATTACACCGAAGCTCATCACTGCGAAACGCGCCTTCATGTCACACTCTCCATGCCATTCGTGACGCGAACAGTGTCAGAGGCCCGCGTGCTTCACAAGCGGTCGTCTTTATCCTGCGGCCGCTGGTCGATGATGACGCCGCGCGGTTCGCCGCCCTCGCCGCGTGCGGGCCGGTCGTCGTACGCGCCGCCGCTGCCGTCGCGCCACGAACCATCGATGGTCTCGCCAAACGCGAAGCCGCCGAAGGATCCGCGAACCTTGGTCAGCCGCTTCATCAGGAAGCGCCGCAAGAGCAACGGCAGGCCCAGCGACAGCACTGCGATCGGCAGCGCGATCCACCACAGCCAGTCGAGCCAGTCGACCAGCCTGGTCGCCGCGAAGATAACCGCGAACACGATCGCCCAGCGCACCGCCCAGCGCAGCACCAGCCGGTTGATGAACGACGATGCCTCGCGCTCTATCTGCTCGATGGAGCGATCCATCTCGCCCGCCATGCGGCGCTGCTGGTCGGGATCGGGGCCGAGCATGGGCTCAGCCCTTCTTGAGGTGGCGACGGCCCAGCAATTCGGCGATCTGCACCGCGTTGAGCGCCGCGCCCTTGCGCAGGTTGTCGGATACGCACCACAGGTTGAGGCCGTTTTCCACCGTCGGGTCCTCGCGCACGCGGCTGATATAGGTCGCGCCGTCGCCCACGCATTCTACGGGCGTGATGTAGCCTTCGTCCTCGCGCTTATCGATCAACATGCAGCCGGGTGCCTCGCGCAGGATGTCCTGCGCCTGCTCGGCGGTGATCTCGCGCTCGAACTCGATGGTCACCGCTTCGGAGTGGCCGACGAACACCGGCACGCGCACACAAGTGGCGGTCAGCTTGATCTTGGGGTCGAGGATCTTCTTGGTCTCGACCACCATCTTCCATTCCTCCTTGGTCGATCCATCATCAAGGAAGACGTCGATATGCGGGATCACGTTGAAGGCGATCTGCTTTGTGAACTTGGCGGGCTCCACCGGATCGCCGACGAAGATCGCGCGGCTCTGCTGGAACAGCTCGTCCATGCCTTCCTTGCCCGCGCCCGAAACCGACTGGTAGGTCGATACGACCACGCGCTTGATTCCGGCGGCGTCGTGCAGGGGTTTGAGCGCAACGACCAGCTGCGCGGTCGAGCAGTTGGGATTGGCGATGATGTTCTTCGCGGTGTAGCCCTCGATCGCGTCCGGGTTTACCTCGGGCACGATCAGCGGCACGTCCGGATCCATCCGAAAGTGCGAGGAATTGTCGATCACCACGCAGCCCGCAGCCGCCGCCTTGGGCGCGTATTCCTTGGCAATCGCGCCACCGGCGGAAAACAGGGCGATATCCCAGCCCGTGAAATCGAAGTGCTCGAGGTTCTTGCACTTGAGCATCTTGCCGGTGTCGCCGAATTCGATCTCGGTGCCGTGGCTGCGTGAGCTGGCCAGCGCCACGATCTCGTCGATCGGGAACTCGCGCTCCGCCAATACCTGCATCATTTCGCGCCCGACGTTTCCCGTCGCGCCGACTACGGCGACCTTGTAGCCCATCAATCACTCCTATGCGTGCTGCACCGCCACATGGGGCCAAGCACGGTGCGCCGCAAGCGATTGTCGGTCATTTCCGCTCACGGAGCAGATAGAATTGATTGGGTGCAGTGCGCGTCAATCTTTCCTGACGAGGAATACCCTGCAATCGGTACTGGCCATGAGCCTGATTTCGGTCTTCGACGCCGCGTCAATCCAGGTTGCGTAATAGCCGCTGGGGTAATCAGATTCCTTGGTCGGCTCGCCATAGCGCGCCTTCAGCTTGAAGCGGAAATCCGGGCAGGCTTCTTTCCGGTAGGTTCTGATCTGGCCCAGCTTTCCGTCGCTGTAATAAAAACCTGTATCCATGGTGCGGTCGAAGATCGTGATAGTGCCTACGTTGCCGACCTTGTAGTCAATGCCGTTATCGTAGTCGCGAAAGTCTATGAAGCCGCTCCCGCTTCTTCCTTCTTTCAAGGTTCCTTCGGAATGCTCCAGCACTTGTGCGGGCGTCATTCCCCAGCTGTAGTCGATCAGCCCTCCGGCGACTTGCGCGCTGGAGGCTGCTGCTACCATCGCGACCATTCCAAGGAATTTCATGTCAGCCTCTCCCTCTACCGCGCGAGGATTACTCGCTTTGTATCGAAGGAGAAGTGACAAATAACGATAGGCCCCTGGGTAAGCTCTAGAGGTGGCGGCATTTCTTGCTCAAATTGTGCCGAGCAAGTGCAGGATCAGCACCACGAGCGCGCCAACCTTCGTCGTTGCATTCGCACCGTTACAACAACGAAGGTGCAGGTCCCGCTCATGGCACAAAACGCAATTATTCGGGCGGCGTTACACCGTGACTGTCGAGGAAACGGAAGATCGTGTTCCACAGATGAGGGCTGATGTTCTCGCCCGAGACGCGGTGCGTATATCCGGGGTAGAGCATCATTTCGAACGGCACATTGCCTTCCTGCAGTTTCGAAATCAGCTCCGACGAGTTTTCGAACACCACGTTGTCGTCCGCCATCCCGTGGATCAGCAGCAGCGGGTCCGAGATATTCGTCGCCTCGGGAATTGCGCTGGCCGCGTCATAGGCTTCGGGCACCTCGTTGGGATCGCCCATGTAGCGTTCGGTGTAGTGGGTGTCGTACAGCTCCCAGCGGGTCACCGGCGCGCCGGAGATGCCCGCGGCATACAGGCCCGGATCGGCCTGCAACTGCTTGAGCGTCATGTACCCGCCATAGGACCAGCCGTAGATCGCGATCTTGTCCGGATCGACGAAATCGAGTGACTTGAGGTACTCCGCGCCCTTCTTCTGGTCGCTCACCTCGACCCCCCCCATCGCGCGATAGATCGGCTGTTCGAAATCGACCCCGCGATTGGCCGAGCCGCGATTGTCGAGCTGGAACCAGATATAGCCCTTGTCGACGATCGCCTGTGCCAGCGCGCCGGTCCACCCGTGGCTGACCGTCTGCGGGCCGGGGCCGCCATAGTGCGAGAAGAACACCGGATACCGCTTGCCCGGCTCCATTTCGGGCTTGAGCATCATCCAGTGCAGCTCGGTCCCGTCATCCGCCTGCACGGTGCCGAATTCGGGCGTCACGTGACTATCCAGGTACGGCGCATAGGGGTGATCGGCGTCGAGCGCATTTTCCTCCACCCATGCCAGCCGTTTGCCATCGGTGTTCGCCAGATAGCTTTGCGGCGGCTGCGTGTCGGACGAACGGCCGATCAGCAGGGTCTGCGCCTTGCCGTCCATCGAGGCGCTGTTGGTGAAGCCCTTCTCCGTCAGCAGAACAGGTGCCGCGTCGCTGTCAATGCCGAGCTTGTAGACCTGCTGTTCCAGCACATCGTCGGTCGCGCGGAAATATAGCACGCCCTTGTCTTCATCGACGCCGATCAGCGCGGTGACCGGTTCCTTCCGGTCGGTCAGCTTGGTCCATGCGCCGTCCGCGAAGCGATAGAGATTGCCGATCCCGTCACGCTCGCTCCACCAGATCAGCGATCCGTCGCGCATGAAGTGGTAATTGTCCGACAGGTTGATCCAGTAATCGTCGCGCGCGGCCTCTTCGGTGAACCATACGCTGCTTTCGCCGGTGGCCGGATCGACCTTGAGCATGTCGAGCTGCGTCTGCTCGCGGTTTTCGCGCTGGACGTAGAGCGCGCTGCCATTGGGCGCCCAGTCCACGCGGGCGAGATAGATGTCGGTCTCGTCGCCGAGGTCCACCTTCACCCGGTTCTGGCCATCGGGGTCCATCACGTAGAGTTCGACAATGGCATTTTCGGTGCCCGCCGCGGGATAGCGTTGATCGTACACCTTGGTGCCGGTCGCGCCGATGGCTGCGCGGGTGACGACGCCCACGGGGCTTTCATCGGTCCGCTGCACCGCGATGCGGCTATCGTCCGGATCCCACCAGTAACCGGTGAGGCGCGCCATTTCTTCCTGCGCGACGAATTCCGCCTCGCCCCAGCGGATCAACTCGCCTTCCTTTGGCGTGATCGGCCGCGCGTCGCCGCCGACCGGGCCGACCCACAGCTGCCGGTCACGCACGAAGGAAACATATTCACCTTCGGGGCTGAGCTGGGGGTTGAGTTCGCTTTCCTCGGTATCGGTCAGCCGGGTGACGGTGCCATCGAGCTTTGCAAGATAGAGATCGCCATCCAGCGGCACGAGTACGCCGCTGCCGTCCGAATTCCACTGATAGGTGATGATCCCCTTCAGGTTGCCGACGCGCGCACGTTCGCGCTGCATTTTTTCGTCTTCGGACAGTTCGCGGCCCGAGCCGAGCTTTTCGCTGTCGACCAGCATGGTCCATTCGCCGGTCTGCCGGTCGAAGCCCCACAGGTCGTAGCGTTCGCGATCATCCTCGCGATTGCGCAGCAGCGTAAGGTAGCGGCCATCGGGCGAAAGCTGCGCCCCGCGCGGGCTCGCCCCGGCAAGGCTGGGGCTGGCGAAGACACGCTCAAACGTGAGTTCGGGCGCTTGCTGTTGCTGCATCGTCATGTCGGCATCCTGCGCGGCGGCGGGAACGGAGAGAGCCAGCGTCGTGGCAAAAGCGGTGGCGCAGAGCAGGTGGCGCAGAACCATGGAAACCTCGCAGTGAAAGGATCGAAAAAGAAAAGGCGCCCCGGTTTAGACCGGAGCGCCCTTTCGTCAAACCCATCGCGAGGCGAAAAGGATCAATCGGCCTTTGCCGCGTCCTTTGCCGGGCGGTTGTCGCGGCGTTCGGCGATACGCGCGCTCTTACCGGTACGGCCACGCAGATAGTAAAGCTTCGCACGACGCACGACGCCGCGGCGGACCACGGTCAGGCTGTCGACGATCGGCGAGTAGAGCGGGAAAACACGCTCAACGCCTTCACCGAAGCTCATCTTGCGAACGGTGAAGTTGGAACCCATGCCGCGGTTCGAACGCGCGATCACCACGCCTTCGAAGTTCTGAATACGCTCGCGCGTACCTTCGACAACCTTCACGCCGACGCGCACGGTGTCGCCGGGGCGGAAGTCCGGAATATCCTTGCCGAGATTTTCAATCGCTTCGGCTTCGAGCTGCTGAATCAGGTTCATTGGTCCTGGTCCTTCGTTTCTCGCTGCGCGCCAGAGGCAGACTGGACCGGAGCATCGGTGTGACGCTCCCACAAATCCGGCCTGCGTAACCGTGTCATCTCTTCGGAGCGTTGCTTGCGCCACGCCGCGATCTTCGCATGATCCCCCGATCGCAGCACTTCGGGGATCGTGCGCCCTTCCCATTCCTGAGGTCGGGTGTAGTGCGGGTACTCGAGAAGGCCGTCCTCGAACGACTCTTCCGCCCCGCTTGAAGCCGCGCCCATTACTCCCGGAAGCAGGCGAATGCAAGCGTCCAGTATCGCCAGCGCGGCAGGTTCTCCGCCGGACAGGACCATGTCCGCCAGGCTCACTTCCTCGATGAACGGGCGCGCCTCGAAAAGGCGCTCGTCGAACCCCTCGAACCGGCCGCAAAGGATGGTCACGCCCGGTCCTTCCGCGATCTCGCGAATGCGCGCCTGCGTGATCGGTTTTCCACGCGGCGTCATCGCGAGGACGGGGATGCGCCTATTCTCCCCCTCCTCTTCAGGGGAGGGGGTCGGGGGGTGGGGCATGGAATTGCTCGGCTGGTGCTGGTCGGAGAGAAGCCCCCCTCCCAACCCTCCCCCCTGAAGGAGGGAGGGCTTTTGCGTGACACTATCCAGCGCGGCCGCCAGCACATCGCACTTGAGCACCATGCCCGCCCCGCCCCCGGCAGGTGTATCGTCCACCGTGCGGTGCTTGTCGGTCGCGAAATCGCGGATCTGAACGGTATCGAGCGACCACGCCCCCTCGCGCAGCGCACGCCCGGCGAGGCTGACGCCCAGCGGACCGGGAAACATCTCGGGATAGAGGGTGAGTACGGTGGCGGCGAAGGTCATTCGAAAGTGCTCGCATCGAATTGCGTCAGCCTATCTAGCCGACGGGTCGCAAAGTGAGAGACCGGCCACCCTATGATGAGGGCAGCGCAGCCAATGATCGCTCCATATGCCCACAGTTGAATCCAGAATTCTCGACCCGAAGGAAGGCCTGTGATCACCAGCATCGGAAGGCCAAGTGCCAGTGGCGCGAGAAAGGCGGCAATCCATACACGATTACAGCGGGAAATACCTGAAAGGGAAAAACGAACGAGAAGGACCGCTCCCAGCGTCGATAGCACAAGCGCAACCAACAAAATGGCAAACGCCCCGATAGTTTCACTGATCATTGATAGCTTACTCGCAGGCTCACCCCCCGCACCCGCCGCAACCACCGCCGCCGCAGCCCGAGCCGCCGTCGCCGCCGTCTCCCGAGTAGCCTGCATCGCCCCCGCTGCCGTGCCGCATCGCGTGGAGCGGGTCGAACGGCGTGCCCGCCAGCACGGCGGTTCCGAAGATCGCGACGCCCAGCGCCATCTGGTCGCGGGTCGGTGCGCGTTTCAGGCCCACATGGCTCTGCCGCGCATCCTTCAACGCCCGGTCGCCTTCGCGCGTGCGCCGGATGCCGGCGAGCAGCCGCCAGGCGATCACCACCAGGCCAAGCGCGATCAGCACGCCCAGGATCGCCACCGGCTCATCCAGAGCCGCGCCCGCCCGAAAGCGATAAACCCCCAGCGCAACGATGATCGCCATCGGGACGATCGCAAACAGCCGCGCCGGCAGCGCCTTGTCCGGCCCGTTCAGCAGGCCCGCAGCGCGCATCACATCGCGATCCTCCCGATAGCCGCCGTCGATCGCCCGCACGAAGCTGTTCCAGCCGAAGCTGTCGCCCAGCGACATCAGCCGTGTTTCCGCTCCGCCACCGCTGGTGTTCCGGTCGCGCACGTGGAAGGTCTTGCCTTCGAGCTCCAGTTTGCCCGACGCCAGCAGCCCCGCCATCACCGCCTCGGCATAGCGCACCTTCCCGCTCGCCAGCGCGGCATACTGCCCGGCGGTCTGCGGCACCCCGGGCTCGCCGGTCGGGCGCAGGAGCATCGGGACCAGCACCGCCATCGCGAAGCCGAACACGATGAGCGCCGAATAGACGACGAGGAACTGCCCCGCGTCGTATTCCGACAAGCCAAGATCGATCATGCGAACCTCTTCATCCAATCGCCGTCAGCAGCAGCGCGATCATGGCTAACCCGATCGCGGCGGCGACGCCATAGGCTTGGCCGCGAGCCAGGATCACGACGTCTGCCGGGTTCACCCGCACGCTGCGCGGATCGATCACGAAGCGACGCCTGGCATCGGGCCAGACATCGAACGGAGCAGGCGCGCCGAAATGCGCTTCGTAGCTGGCGAGGGTCTGCGCGTATTGATCGTAATAGCGGGTCCGCTCTTGCGACCCCCCCGCCGTCGGCCCGTGGTGTAGCGATTGATGCAGCACCTGCGGGCAGAACCGATCCCAGTAGTCGCGGCTGTACGTCAGATGCAGATGCCACGCCTGATCGACCGCGTCCGACGGGGTGACCTGATGCCCCGCCGCGCACGCCAGCCAGCAGAACCGCTTGTATTCGGTCAGCACGCGCGAGGCGTAATCCGCGCTCCAGCGGTTTTCACGCGCAAGCCGCTGGGCGAAGGTGAACGCAGCGTCGGGCGGGCCGATCTCGTAACCGGCCAGCCGCTGCCACAGGTCGGTTTGGAAGGCTGAGGGCGACAGCGGGCTGCCACCATCACCCATCAATCAAAATCCTTCGCGGCATCCGGCTGAGCGCGGCGCGCCGCACGTTTCCTGGAAAAGAAATATGCCACCGGAAATCCGACGAGCGCCGCCAGCACGAGTGTGCCGACAGACAGAACAGCGAGGATTATCGCCACTTCAGGCTCGTAGCCTTGGGTGAACACGATGATGAATGCCGGGAGGGACATGGGCAGGAATGCCGCAAGCAGCGCCGCCGCGATCGCACGGCTCTTCCACCCGGTCCGGGGCATCGTCACATCGAGGATGAACGCAAAGCCCATCGCCAGCAATGCAACGACGACCAGCAAAACGAGCAACCCGACAATCCCGAACATGATCGCTTAGTCTACGAATTCGCGCGCGATCACAAGTCGGGCCTCATCCCACTCCGGTACGGCTGCGGGGATGAGCGGGACCATGAGGGTTTTGACGCCTTTTTCCGGGGGCGGATCGAGCGCAATCTCCACGATGTCGGTCGCGCCATAATTGGCTACATCGGCTACGTGGCCGATGGCAGTACCGTCGGTGGTGATGGCGGGCAGCCCGATCAGGTCCGCATGATAGAATTCGCCCTCCTCCAGCGGAGCGAGCGCGTCGCGCGGTACGCTCAGCACGGTGCCACGCAGCGCCTCTGCGGCGGTGCGATCGGGTACCTCGGCGAAGCGGGCGATGGCACCGCCCTTGTTGTCGCTGCGCAGCTTGGAAACGGTCAGCGTGCCGTCGTTGAAGGTCTTGTGCACCTTGAGCGCATCGAACCCGTCGCCCAGCAGTTTGAGGCGGACTTCGCCCGCCACCCCGTGCGCGCCGATAACGGCTGCTAAAACAATAGCCCTCCCACCTTCAGGGGGAAGGGTTGGGAGGGGGGAAGCAGAGGGCGCCGCGTTCTTGGCAGCGCCCCCGCTGCCCGACCCTCTCCCCCGCTGGGGAGAGGGAGGGTTCATCAGCCCTCGGCCTTTTCTTCGCCGGCGTCTTCGGCCTTGGCTTCTTCGGCCGGAGCTTCTGCGGCTGCGTCTTCAGCCGGTGCGTCTTCGGCCTTGGTTTCTTCCTCGGCCGGGGCTTCCTGCGCGGCCTTCAGAGCTTCGGCGGCTTCGGCTTCCTTGGCGGCCTTTTCCTCGGCGCGTTCCTTGGCTTTTTCGCCCGGCTCGGCCTTGTTGGGGTTGTTACGCGCGGCACGCTCGCGGATGCCGGCGGCATCGAGGAAGCGGGCAACACGGTCGCTCGGCTGCGCGCCGACGCCCAGCCAGTACTTGGCGCGGTCTTCGTTCAGCGTCACACGCTTCTCGTCGTCCTTGGCGAGCAGCGGGTTGTAGGTGCCGATCTGCTCGAGATAGCGGCCGTCACGCGGATAGCGCGAGTCAGCGGCGACGATGCGGTAATAGGGGCGCTTCTTGGCGCCGCCACGGGAAAGTCGGAGTGCAATAGCCATTTCGGTTCGTCCTTAGGTTTTCGTCTGTCTGTTTCGGTTATTTCTTGGGAAGTAATTTCTGCAGGTCGGGCGGCAGCTTGCTCATGTCGACATCGCCCATGCCCTGCCCGTCCATGCCGGGGATCTGGCCTGCGCCGCCTTTTCCGCCCATGCCCGGAAGGCCGCCCATTCCGCCGCCCCCGCCAAGCATGGCGGCAAGGCCCTTCATGCCGCCCATCTTCTTGATCTGCTTCATCGCGCGGGACATTTCCTGGTGCATCTTCAGCACCTTGTTGACGTCCTGCACCTTGGTGCCGCTGCCCGCCGCCACACGCTTCTTGCGCTTGGCGTTGAGCAGCGCGGGATTGGCGCGCTCCTTCGCGGTCATGGAACCCATGATCGCATCCATGTGGACCAGCACCTTGTCGTCCATGCCGCTGGCCTGCATCGCCTGCTTGGCTTTCTTCATGCCGGGCATCATGCCCGCGAGCATGCCGAGCCCGCCCATCTTCTGCATCTGGTTCAGCTGCATGCGCAGGTCGTTGAGGTCGAACTGGCCCTTGGCCATCCGCTTGGCGAGTTCTTCGGCCTCTTCGACCTTGATGGTCTCGGCGGCCTTTTCGACGAGGCTGACGACATCGCCCATGCCCAGGATGCGTTCGGCAACCCGGCGCGGGTGGAAGGCTTCGAGCGCGTCGAGCTTTTCGCCCACGCCTGCAAACTTGATCGGCTTGCCGGTGACCGCGCGCATGGAAAGCGCCGCACCGCCGCGCGCATCGCCGTCCATCCGCGTCAGGATCACGCCGGTCAGCGGCACTTCGTCGGAGAAGCTCTGCGCGACGTTGACCGCGTCCTGCCCCGTAAGGCTGTCGACCACCAGCAGCACTTCGGTCGGCGTCGCCACCGAAGCGACCGCCTTCATCTCGGCCATCAGGGCTTCGTCGACATGCAGGCGACCCGCGGTATCGAGCAGCACCACATCGACATTGCGCAGCTTCGCCGATTCGAGCGCGCGGCGCGCGATCTCGACCGGCTGCTGGCCCTCGACGATCGGCAGCGTATCGACCTGCGCCTGCTCACCGAGCACCGCCAGCTGTTCCTGCGCGGCGGGGCGATTGACGTCGAGCGAGGCCATCATGGCCTTCTTGCCATGCTTCTCGCGGATCAGCTTGCCGAGCTTGGCGGTGCTGGTCGTCTTGCCCGAACCCTGCAGGCCGACCATCATGATGACGACCGGCGGCTTGGCTTCAAGCGTTAGCGGGACGTGGCCGTCCTCACTGTCGGACCCACCGAGCATCGCGACCAGCTCGTCATTGACGATCTTGACGACCTGCTGGCCGGGCGTGACCGACTTGAGGACGCTTTCGCCGATTGCCTTTTCGGTGACCTTGTCGATGAAATCGCGCGCAACGGGCAGCGCGACATCGGCTTCGAGCAGAGCGATCCGCACTTCGCGCATCGCATCGCGCACGTCCTGTTCGCGCAGGGCACCACGCCCGCGCAGGCGGTCGAAGGTATTGCCAAGGCGATCCGACAGTGCGTCGAACATCAGGTCACTCCAAAGTGCGCTTACCGGGGTAAACGCGAAAAACGCCGGCGGACGAAACCTCGTCGGCCAGCGTCGGGGCGGTGCCCCTTCTGAAACTCAATCCGGATAGTACCACTATCCTTTAAACCGGTGGTGGAGCCTAGCGGGATCGAACCGCTGACCTCTACAATGCCATTGTAGCGCTCTCCCAGCTGAGCTAAGGCCCCGGCCGGTTTTGGCCCGCCCCTTCACAGGAGCTGACCATTGGGAGGCGGCGTTTAGAAAGCGCCGCGCCCCATTGCAAGCGGAATATCAGCTGTCCCGCTCAGGTGTCGTCCTTATCGTCGTCGTCACCCTTGGACTTGGCAACGCCCAGGTCGTCGTCGCCGCCCAGATCGACTTCGTTATCCGGCGAATCGTCGTCGTCATCGACGTCGATATCTTCCAGATCGTCATCGGCAAGGTCGCTGTCGGCTTCCTCGTCCTTCTTCTTCTTTTCTTCCTCGAACGGAATCGGCTGCTTGGACTTGAGCACCGGCTCGGGCGTCCAGGTGTTCTCGCATTCGATGCAGGTCACCGGGTCTTCGTTGCCGAGATCGTAGAATCGCGTGCCGCATTTGGGGCAGGTACGCTTGGTGCCCCATTCGGGTTTGACCATGATCGGATAGTTCCTTGTTACGGGCGCTGCTTCGTCGCTGCGCGCCTCATGTGAATTTCGCTAGGATTGATCTGGGGGCCGCGCCGCCCCGAATCAAGAATGGCGCGCGCCTTGCCATGCACCAATGCCGGTGTCAAAGCCGCGCGCTGTATGGAAGCACCCACCTCATCCCTCCGGTTCACGCCCGCCGGCTCCTTGCGCGGAAGCATTGCGGTGCCGGGCGACAAGTCGATCAGCCATCGTTCGTTGATCCTGGGCGCGTGCGCCGTGGGCGAAACGCGGATTGCCGGACTGCTCGAAGGGGAGGATGTTCTGGCGACCGCCGCCGCCCTGCGCGCCATGGGCGCGGATGTCGAACGCCTAGGCGACGGCGAGTGGCGCGTGCATGGTTTGGGCATCGGCGGGCTGCTGCAGCCCGAGGCCGCCATCGACTGCGGTAACAGTGGCACCTCGGCCCGCCTCCTGATGGGTCTGGTCGCCAGCCACGGCATCACCGCAAGCTTCACCGGCGATGCAAGCCTCTCCAAGCGCCCGATGGGCCGAGTGATTGAGCCGCTGAGCCAGATGGGTGCCAGCTTCACCTCCAGCCCCGGCGGCACGATGCCGCTGATGCTGGAAGGCGCACATCCTGCCGTGCCGATCGCCTACCGCCTGCCCGTGGCAAGCGCACAGGTGAAAAGCGCGGTGCTGCTCGCAGGCCTGAACACGCCCGGTATCACCACCATGATCGAGCCCGTGCCCACGCGCGACCATTCGGAGCGGATGCTGCGCGGCTTCGGGGCCAAGCTGGATGTCGGCGAGGAGGATGGCGTGCGAGTCATCCGCCTGACCGGGCAGACAGATCTGCAACCGCAGAACATCGTTGTGCCGGGCGATCCGTCCTCCGCCGCGTTCTTCATGGTCGCCGCGACTCTGGTCGAGGGAAGCGACCTGACGATCCGCAATGTCGGCATGAATCCAACCCGCGCGGGGCTGGTCGGCGTGCTGCGCACGATGGGCGCGGATATCGAGGAGATCGACGCGCGCGAAGTCGGCGGAGAGCCGGTCGCCGATTTGCGCGTACGCCACGCGCCACTTAAGGGGATCGAGGTCGACCCGGCGCTCGCCCCGAGCATGATCGACGAGTTCCCCGTGCTGTTCGTCGCCGCTGCATTGGCAGAAGGCACCACGGTGACGCGCGGTCTGGAAGAGCTGCGGGTCAAGGAGAGCGACCGCCTCGCCACCATGGCCGCCGCGCTGGAAGCGATCGGCGCGCGAGTGGAGGAACGCGAGGACGGCCTCACCGTCCACGGCACCGGCGGAGAGCCGCTGGCCGGTGGCGGCCCCGTCGCCACGCATCTCGACCACCGCATCGCGATGAGCATGGCGGTCGCAGGCCTGGTCAGCCGCGACGGGGTGGAGGTGGACGACACCGCGCCTATCGCGACCAGCTTCCCCAATTTCATGGCGCTTCTCGACGGGGCGACGCGGTGATTGCGATGGCGTGCCTTTTCCAACTCCGGCTAACCGGCTTTGCCGCCAAGCCTGCGTATTCTTTCCCCCCACGGAAAGTGGGATAATCGTGGCAATGGATATCTATTCGCTCGTCGGCTTCGTCGGCATGGCCTGTATCATCGGCGCCTATGCCTACCTCACCTTGAGCAAGGCACCGAACCCGTTCATCCTGCACGGCACCAATTTGCTGGGCGCGGCGCTCCTTACCGTCAGCCTGCTGGTCCACACCAACTGGCCCAGCCTCGTGCTCGAAGGGTTCTGGGCTGCGATAGCAATCTACGGGCTCGTCAAAGCCATACGCTCACGCCCCAGACCGGACGCGATGGAGAAAATACCATGATTTTCAGAACCCTGCTCGCGCTTGCCGCCGCGTGCTGCCTGTCGGTGCCACTGGCCGCGCAGGACGCTGCGCCCGCCACCCACGCCGCCGCATGGGCTTCACCCGACAAGGAACTGATGGTCCCTGTCGAAGGCGGCGAGGTCTATGTCCGCGTCAACGGCGACATCGCGGCGAGCGACAAGACGCCTGCGATCTTCATCCATGGCGGGCCGGGCGGCACGCATCTGGGTTTCGCCGGACTGCTCGGCCTTGCGGACGAGAGGCCGATCATCCTTTACGACCAGCTGGGCAGCGGCAAGTCGGACCGGCCGAACGATCCGGCGAACTGGCGGGTCGAGCGGTTCGTGGAAGAGCTCGAAGCGGTCAGGGTAGCCGTCGGAGCCGAAAAACTGCACCTGATCGGGCATAGCTGGGGCTCTGCGCTGGCGCTCGAATATGCGGCGAAATACCCCGAGCACGTCGCCTCCACCGTGCTTGGCGGCACTTTCATCTCGACTATTCACTGGATCACCGACGCAAACCTGCTGCTGCTCGACCTGCCGGAGGAAAGCCGCCAGCTGGTCAAGCAGTGCGAGGGTGACGACCCACCGCCGGGCCGGACCTGCGGCGAGGTCTTCACCAGGGTCTACTCGCAATACTACGTCCCCCCGCCACGCGACCCGGCGGCGGCGGAATATGCCAAACAGTATGGCGGACAGGGCTTCAACCCGCTGATCTACAACAGCATGTGGGGGCCGAGCGAATTTGCCTCTACCGGGCTGCTGAAGAATTACGACGCCACGCCCAAGCTGCTGGAAATCGACGGATCGCGGACGCTGTTCCTCATCGGACAATATGACTCTGCGCGGATCGACACGGTGCAGGAATTCGTCGCGCTCGCCTCGGGTGCCGAACTGGCGGTGGTTCCCGGCGGGGCGCATGGTTTCCTGAGGGATCGCCCCATCGAGACGGAGGCGATCCTGCGCGGCTGGCTGAGAAGGATGGACCAGGAATGATCATCGCCGTCGACGGCCCCACCGCATCGGGCAAGGGCACGATTGCCACCGCGATTGCGCGCCATTTCGGCCTGCCCTGCCTCGACACGGGGCTGCTTTACCGCGCGGTCGGGCGCCAAGTGGAGCTTGTCGGGGGCGATCCCGAAAACGCGGAAGACGCGCTGGCGGGTGCCGATTTTCCCGACACACTGCTGGCCGACCCCGAACTGCGCAGCGAAGTCATCGGCAGCTATGCAAGCCGCGTTTCCGTCCACCCCAAGGTGCGCCAGGCTCTGTTCGACCGGCAACGCAGCTTCGCGCAGCAGGCAGGCGGCGCGGTGCTCGACGGGCGCGATATCGGCACGGTGATCTGCCCCGATGCCGATGTGAAGCTGTTCGTCACCGCATCGCTCGACGCGCGGACCGACCGGCGTTTTGCGGAGCTGAAGGGCCATGGCCGCGATGTGACGCGCGAGGAGGTGCGCGATCAGATTGCGCGGCGCGACGAACGCGACATGGGTCGCAAGGACGCGCCGCTAAAGCCCGCACCCGACGCCTATATTCTGGAGACCACCGCGCTCGACAAGGATGCCTCCATCGCCGCGGCGATCGAAGTGGTGGAAACGAAGCGGAAGGGCTGAAGGCGGCGCCTCAGGCGGCGGCAGGTTGCTGCCGGCCCATCGTGACGAACTCCAGCGCGGGAAGCGCGCGGAACGCCGGCCGGGCAAGCAGGTACCCCTGGATGTAGCGAATGCCGAGCAGGCGGAGCGTGTTGAACTCTTCCGCCGTCTCGATACCCTCCGCAATCACGCTTATCCCGAGGCGACGGGCAATGCGCACAACCCCTTCCACGATGACCCGCTTGGCCGGGGAGCCGTCGATCCCGCGGATCAGTTCCATGTCGAGCTTGATGCAATCGGTCTGGATCCGGGCCAGCAGGCCGAGCCCCGCATAGCCCGCGCCGAAATCGTCCAGCGCAGTCCCGAAGCCCATCTTCTTGTAGGTTTCGATGATGTGCTGAACGTGCGCGGTATCGACCATCTCCTCGTTCTCGGTGAATTCGAAGATCAGCCGCTCTGTCGGAAAGCCCACTTCGCGCGCGGTCTTCAGCGTCAGCTGGATGCAGGCGAGCGGGGAATAGACCGCGTTGGGCAGGAAATTGATCGACAGGCGCGCACCGGTTTCGAGAATGCCGGCCGCCACCGCGCCTTCGATCGCGGCAACGCGGCACTGCTGGTCGAATGTGTAGCGATTCTCCGGCGTCACCTGTGCCAGCACTTCGCCTGCACTTTCCCCGTTCGCGCCGCGCACCAGCGCCTCGTACGCAAACGGCTCACCGCTATCGCAGTCGACGATGGGCTGGAACGCCATCGCAATGTCGAACGCGTGCTGGGGTGCGCGGCACCCGTTGCAGCCGGCTCTTTGCATGATCCCTTGTTCACTCATTCTGCAGCCTTCGCTTAAATACTACTAAGAAGTTCTGAATAGAGGATAGAGTTCAGAGGCTTGCGGCACCAGTAGGGGAAATTCGGAACCAAGCTTTGTAGCGGAAGTTGGACAGCCATCGGCAGATGGTGCCGACCACGTTTGACTTCGAAGAGAGACTGTCCATGAAATATTTCACCGTGCTCGCCCTCGCTGCCGCCCTCGCCGCGTGCGGCCAGGAACCCGCCGATACGTCCGGCCCGGACAGCACGGCGAACTCTGAGGAGATGACCGCACAGACGGACAATTCCGAGAAGGTCATGGCAGCCCTCGAAACCTGCAAGACGGTCGAAGCGAACTGCGGCGAAGGCGCCGTCGGCTACCTCGTATTCCCCGACGTGACCTCGGTCGCGCTGGGCGTCGGTGGCCAGGGTGGCAACGGCGCGCTGGTCGAAAACGGCCAGATCGTCAGCAACTGGCGCATGGGTGAAGCGACGATCGGCCTGCAGGCCGGTATCGACGCCGCAAGCTACGTCTTCAAGTTCACCGATCAGGCCGCGCTCGACAAGTACAAGACCGATGGCGAGTGGAGCATCGGTGCCGAAGGCGACATCACCATCGCCGAAGCCGGCGCAACCGCGCAGGGCGAAACCGGCGGCCCGACCCTTTATGTCTTCAATTCCGAAGGCTTGATGGCCGACGTGAGCGTTGGCGCGATGAAGGTGTGGCGCACGGACGAAATCTCGGGCGAAGGCACCGACGCGATGAACGAAGACGGCATGGCCGAAGACGATTCGAACATGTGATCAGCGCCTGATCATTCGAATACCGATTACCGGGCCGCTCTCCCTTGGGAGGGCGGCCCTTTTCGCATCCGCGCGAAGCCAGCAAATGCCTTGCTTTTTTCGCGCCTTTCGCCTAGCCGCGCAGCCGTTCTCGCAATCTTTGGATTCGCCCATTGAATTGATGGGGACCCGCGTGATGGCATCCGGCCTCGCGTGGCAAACGGCCCTCTTGCCCCGGATGGCCCGCAATGGTGCGGTGTCGGCGGGAAAGACCCCGGAAAAACCGGTGGCCGGTAGCAAATGTGAACTAGGAACCTGATACCCTATGGCAACTGCAGCCAACCCGACGCGCGACGATTTCGAAGCGCTCCTCAACGAACAGCTCGGCGATGCCGATGATGGCGGTTTCGAAGGCCGCGTCGTCAAGGGCACCGTCACCGCCATCGAAAACGGCATGGCCCTGATCGATGTCGGCCTGAAGAGCGAAGGCCGCGTGGACCTGCGCGAATTCATGCGCAACGACGACGAGCATGGCCTCGAAGTCGGTAGCGAAGTCGAAGTCTTCGTCGACCGCGTCGAAAACGCCGATGGCGAAGCGATGCTCAGCCGCGACCGCGCCCGCCGCGAAGCCGCGTGGGATCGCCTCGAAAACGAATTCGGCGAAGGCAAGCGCGTCGAAGGCCGCATCTTCGGCCGCGTCAAGGGCGGCTTCACCGTCGACCTCGACGGCGCCGTGGCCTTCCTGCCCGGTTCGCAGGTCGACATTCGCCCCGTGCGCGACGTCACTCCGCTGATGGATCAGCCGCAGCCCTTTCAGATCCTCAAGATGGATCGCCGCCGCGGCAACATCGTCGTCAGCCGCCGTGCGGTTCTGGAAGAAACACGCGCCGAACAGCGCAGCGAGCTCATCAGCGATCTGGCCGAGGGCCAGGTGGTCGACGGTGTGGTCAAGAACATCACCGATTACGGTGCTTTCGTGGATCTGGGCGGCATCGACGGCCTGCTCCACGTCACCGACATGAGCTACAAGCGGGTCAACCACCCCAGCGAAGTGATCGAAATCGGCCAGACCGTGACCGTGCAGATCATCCGCATCAATGCCGAAACGCAGCGCATTTCGCTGGGCATGAAGCAGCTCGAAAGCGATCCGTGGGATGGCGTCGCCGCCAAGTACCCGGTGGGCATGAAGCTGACCGGCCAGGTCACCAACATCACCGAATACGGTGCCTTTGTCGAAGTCGAGCCGGGCATCGAAGGCCTGGTCCACGTGTCCGAAATGAGCTGGACCAAGAAGAACGTCCACCCCGGCAAGATCGTTTCGACCTCGCAGGAAGTCGAAGTTATGGTGCTGGAAGTCGATTCCGAAAAGCGCCGCATCTCGCTCGGCCTCAAGCAGGCCCAGCGCAACCCGTGGGAAGAGTTCGCCGAGAAGTATCCGGTGGGCAGCGAAGTCGAAGGCGAAGTCAAGAACGCCACCGAATTCGGCCTGTTCATCGGCCTCGACGGCGATGTGGACGGCATGGTCCACATGTCGGACATCGCGTGGGGCATCTCGGGCGAAGACGCGCTGGCGCTTCACCGCAAGGGTGAAGAGGTCAAGGCGATCGTTCTCGACGTCGATATCGACAAGGAACGCATCAGCCTCGGCATGAAGCAGCTCGAAAAGGGCGCACCGACCGAAGCGGCAGCGGGCAGCTCGCTGCGTCGCGGCGAAACCGTCACCGTCACCGTCCTCGAAGTCCGCGATGGCGGCCTCGAAGTGCAGGTTGGCGAAGACGGCGCGACCGGCTTCATCAAGCGTTCCGACCTTGGCCGCGACCGCGACGAACAGCGTCCGGATCGCTTCCAGACCGGCCAGAAGATCGACGCTCTCGTCACCGGGTTCGACCGTTCCAAGAAGCCGACCTTCTCGATCAAGGCGTACCAGATCGCCGAAGAGAAGCAGGCCGTGGAACAGTACGGTTCGGCCGACTCGGGTGCCTCGCTGGGCGACATCCTTGGCGAAGCCCTGAAGAAGCAGGACGACTAAGCACCACGCGCCTCGCGCAAAGAAACGGCCCGCCCTCCCCAACCGGAGCGGCGGGCCTTTTCATGTGTGCCCTGCACACGGTGCTGCTGCCGGTGGACGCAGGATATGGGCGTCATCAGGCTTGTTTCCGGTGCCAGCCTCCCATAGTTCTGCGCGCATGAAGTTCATCCACGCACTCCCCCCGCTCGCCCTGCTGATCGCTACGGCCGCCTGCAATGGCGAAGAGGCCGATCCGCAGCCCGCACCCGCCGAGGCCGCTGCCGAACCCACACGCGCTCCGCTGAAGCTGGCTGGCCAGTACAAGGCATTCCTGTTCGGCCCCGATCACACCGATGCCTCCGGCACCAGGCTGGATCAGGCGTGGCAGGTGCTGCGCGAGGACCGCATCAACTATCACGACCGCAACGTGCGGCAGGATGCCGATCAGGGCGACCCCGTGTTCGGCACCGCCGCCAACCGCGACATGATCGAACAGATGGTCGCCAACGGCAACATGACCGAACAGGCGGCAAGGAAGATCGTGGACGGCAACGTGCTGGTCGCGGTCGATGTCTATACCCGCGACGAAGAGCCGACGCGGCTCGACGTCTCGGTCTACTGATTTCGCGGAGAAACTCCCTGCTCCAGATTCACCAGTTCCCGTGCCTGTCGGACAATTACGGCTTCCTGCTGCACGATCCCGACAGCGGCGAGACCGCTGCGATCGATACGCCGGACGGTGCCGAATACCTGAAGCAGGCGGAGGCGAAGGGCTGGCGGATCACGCAGATCTGGAACACGCACTGGCACCCCGACCACGCAGGCGGGAACAAGGCCATCGTGCAGGCCACGGGCGCGGCGGTGATCGCTCCGCAGGAGGTCGACAAACTCTCCCCCATCGATCGTGTTGTGGCGCATGGCGAAACGGTGACGCTGGGCGCGCATACCGCGGCGGTGATCGACGTATCGGGCCATACCAACGGCCATATCGCCTACCACCTGCCGGAAGACGGCATCGCCTTCGTGGGGGACAGCGTATTCGCGCTCGGCTGCGGGCGGATGTTCGAAGGCGAACCGCAGCAGTTCTGGGACAGCCTCGCGCGGATCAAGGCGCTGCCGCCCGAAACCACACTCTACTGCGCGCACGAATACACGCAGGCGAATGCGAAATTCGCGCTTCATGCCGATCCCGATAACGACGCATTGCAAGCCTACGCGGACGAGATCGCGGCGGCGCGCGCAAAGGACGAGCCGACCGTGCCGACGGTTCTTTCACGCGAGCTGGAAACCAACCCTTTCCTGCGCGCCGATGCCCCCGAGATGCAGGCGCGCTGGGGCGGAGAAAGCCCTGCGGATACGTTCGCGAAGCTGCGCGCTGCCAAGGACGAATTCTGACGGGCTGACCAAGGGGTCTGAGCGCGCGCACCCGGCCAATCTTGCGGAGCTGGCAGGCACGCACTCCGCGATCCGGTTCAGCGGCGGCTGATCGGATCCAAGCTATTGCTTCCCAGCCAACCCGCTGATGGCGGCGCGTTCAAAGCGAGCAGTGGAAGAACTGGTTGAAGTCGCTTCCGGTATAGTCGCCAAAGGCGTCGCCCGGCACGAAGCCACGCGCGCGATAGAAGGCGATTGCGGGATCGAACGCAGGCCCGCTGCCGGTTTCCAGCGAAAGCCGTTGCAGGCCGAGCTCTCTTGCCCGCTGCACGATCGCATCCAGGATCGCATCGGCAACCCCGCGGCGCAGAAAATCGGGATGAGTACGCATGGACTTGATCTCGCCCTGACCGGGCGACAGCTTGCGCAGCGCGCCGATGCCGGCGATCCGATCCCCCGCCCACGCGCTCCACACCTCGATATCGGGCTGGCGCAGCCCTCTGGGATCGAGCGCAAAAACGGAACCTGCGGGCGAATGCGCGTGCATCGCCCGCAGGTGCAATTCCAGCAATGCCAGTGTGTCCGCCCCGGTCAGGTCATCGCGACGAACGATCACCCGATCCGCGGCCAAGCGATCAGATGCCCGCGATCAGATCGTCGGCCAGCTTGCGGTCCGCGTCTGCGTCCAGCTTTTCGCGGATCAGCTTGCGGCTGGCCTCCGCACTTGCGGTCGCCGCCCGGGCGCGCACTTCGGCCACGGCCTCGCGCTCGGCAGCGGAAATCTTGTCCTGCGCCATGCGCTTGCGCCGTTCGACCAGTGCCTTGCTGTCGGCTTCGGCCCGGTCGAGGATCGATTCCGCTTCTGCCTTCGCATTTTCCAGCATGGCGGCGGCATCGGATTCGGCATTGGCGATCTTGGCGGAATATTCGTCCCGCAGGGTCTCCGCTTCGGACCGCAGCCGCTTGGCTTCATCCAGTTCTTCACGGATCGCGGCGATCCGTTCGTCCAGTCCGCCACCGATGGTCTTGTGGACCTTGCCCGCGAAGATCGCGATCAGCACCAGGATGAGCATCGCGACCGATACCCACTGGTAGGATTCAAGCCACAGCAGCGTCGGTTCCTCGTAGGAGCCGTGGCTGCCGTCGACCTCGATCACGCCTTCGGAGTGGGTGCCGGCGGCGGCGGTTGCATTGCTTGCGAGATCAGCCATGGGCCAGGCTTTCCTTGACGGCGGCGTTCGCGACAGGCCGGCTCACCTTAATCCCGGCAAGCTGCACGACGATGTCCTGTGCGGCTTCGGTGGCGACCGCCTCGATCTCGCCCAGCGCGCTTTCACGTGCTTCGGCAATGCGGGCGTCCGCCTCGTCCAACTTCTTGTCGAGCCGCTTCTGCGCTGCCGCCATCTTCTTTTCGGACTTTGCCGCGGCTTCCGCCTTGGCTTCCGAGATCAGGGCCTGCGCGCGAGCGCGATTTTCGTTTTCACGCGTACGCCATGCCTCTTCTTCCTTGTCCGCCTGGTCGCGCGCAGCCTGGGCTGCCGAGATGTCGTCGGCAATCTGCTTGCTGCGCTTGTCCATCGTGTCGAGCACGCGCGGCACCATGCCCCGTCCGACGACGAAGAAGGTGATGGCGAAAAACACCAGCAGCCAGAAAATCTGGCTGGTGTAGGTGTCGGCAAGTTGATCGATCTGGGGCATGGTTTCCGGCGATTATCCGCGTGGCAATCAGTGGCGAACCGCGCGCCCTGCCTCCCAGCGCGGAAGGCAGCGCGCGCGGATCGTGAATGTCAGCCGACGATCAGGAGGATCGCGATGACGAAGGCCAGCAGGCCGAGAAGTTCCGAACCGGCGAAGCCGATGAACAGGCGGCCCTGCTGGCCGTCGGCGGCACCGGGGTTGCGCAGTGCGCCTTCGAGGAACGAGGCGAAGACGTTGCCCACGCCGAGCGCGGCGAGACCGCACCCGATTGCAGCGAGACCGGCTCCGAGCAGCTTTGCGGCTTCAGCGTCCATTTCAAAATACTCCTTGGTAAAATCAGTTTGTCGTCAGTTGGAAAACGTAAGGGCGAAAGATCAGTGCAGGTGTTCGGCGTCGTTGATGTACAGCGCCGTCAGCAATGCAAACACATAGGCCTGAATACCTGCGACCAGAATTTCGAGCGCCGAGATCGCGACCATCATGATGATGCTGGGCAGCGACACGATCAAGCCCGTACCGATACCGCCCAGCCCGCCGCTGATGACGAAGCCGGCGAACACTTTCAGCAGGATGTGCCCCGCCATCATCGCCACGAACAGCCGCAGCGCCAGGCTGAAGGGGCGCACCATGAACGAGATGAACTCGATCGGCGCGATGATCGGCAGCATGAAGATGGGCGTACCGTGCGGCACGAACAGCGTGAAGAACTTGAGGCCGTGCTTCCAGAAACCCACCGCCAGCACGATCGAGAAGCTCATGATCGCGAGCACGCCGGTGACCGAGAAATGGCTGGTGAAGGTGAACGGGTGCACGCCTACGAGGCCCAGCGGCAGCAGGCCCAGCAGGTTGCCGAACAGGATGAAGGTGAACAGCGTGAAGATATAGGGGATGTACTTGCGCCCCTCTTTCCCGATGCTCGACTGGACAAGGTTGTCGATGAAGCCGGTCAGGCTTTCGACCGCGACCTGCCAGCGGCCGGGAATAAGCTGCTGCTTGGTCCCCATCTGCACGAACACGATCACCAGGATGGCGGTGATCATCATCCACAACGCGCTGTTCGTAAACGCGATGTTGACGCCGTTCATATCCCAGTTTGCCCACGAACCAAGCGGTTCGATGGTGAACTGGTGCATCGGATCGACTTTGCCTTCTTCGGCGGCCACCTTGAATTCCCGTTCGTATCTTGGGGCCATCGCGTAGGGCCCGCATTCATTCAGCCTTCGTCCGAAGGCGGGCTTTGCGTTCCGGCCGCGCGGAAAATATTCCTGAAAGCCACACCTATCCCGAGGAACAGGCCGACCAACAGACCCCAGGGCCAGGTTCCGGCAAGCGTATCGACGCCGAAGCCGAGCACGGACCCACCGATAAGCCCACCCAGCAGGTCTGCCAGCACACGGCTGCCCGATCGGTAATCCGCATCGGACTTGCGCTCGCTTTCCGTTCGGCTGCGCTTCTTCTCTCGCTCGCGTGCGGCCTTCAGCCGCTGCTCGAGCGCGTCGATCCGCGCATCCTCAGGTATGGGCTCTCGTGCAGGCTTGTCGTCGCTCATGCCAAAGGCTCTCTCGTAAAGGTGAGAATCAAGCGGCACGGGCACGACCTGCCCGCCGAGGGCGCCGCCGCCTTAGAAAAGGGTTTTTGGCAAGTCAACCAAGCGTGCACCGCTGTCCTCACCGCCTGGCCTGCGTGCTTGCACCCGGCGGCAGGCAAAGGCAAGGCTGGCGCTCGACACAGGGGGCCGCACAAGGCCCGCAGCACCGGGGAATGGCGCGGGTGGCGCAAGACAGCGACGATCTGTTCGATGGCGACGGCGGCGACGGCGGCGATGCCGCGGCGCGCGGCGGCGAACAGGGCGCGCAGGGCCACCGCGAACGCCTGCGCAAACGCCTGCTGACCGGCGGGGCGGAGGCGCTGGCCGATTACGAAGTGCTCGAATACCTGCTGTTCGCCGCGATCCGCCGGGGCGATACCAAACCGCTGGCCAAGGCGCTGCTGGCGCGGTTCGGCACCCTCGCCCGCGTGCTGGAGGCAGAGCCTGCCGCACTGGCCAAGGTGCCCGGCATGGGCGAAGCCAGCGCCGCCGCGCTGAAAGCCGTCGCACTCGCCGCGCGGCGCATGGCGCGCAGCGAGGTGGAGAACCGCCCGGTGATCGCCAACTGGCACGCGCTGATCGATTACCTTTCCGCCGACATGGCGCACCTGACGGTGGAGCGGGTGCGGGTGCTCTATCTCGATACCAGGAACCGGCTGGTGCAGGATCACCATGTCGGCGACGGATCGATCGACGAGGCAGCGATCCACCCGCGCGAGGTGATCCGCCGCGGGCTGGACCTGGGCGCGGCGGCGCTGATCCTGGTTCACAACCACCCCAGCGGCAGCCCGGAGCCCAGCCGGGCGGACATCGCGATCACACAGCGGATCGCGGAGGCCGGGCGGTTGCTCGGCATCGCAGTGCACGACCACGTGATCATCGGCCAGGGCAGCCACGTCAGCCTGAAGGCCAAGGGCCTGATCTGACGGCGGGCGCCCCCGCGCCTTCCGGGTCAGCGCGGCGGCAGGCCCCAGGCGGAATAGAGCCGCGCGGTGCCGGGCGATGCATGCAACGCCTTTGTGATATCCTCGCGCGCTTCCGATTCGCGCCCCAGCGCGCGCAGCACGATGCCGCGCAGATAGCGCGAAATGTGCTGCCCCGGTTCGGCGGCAAGCGCCACGTCGAGATCGCGCAGCGCGTCCTCGTACCGGCCCAGCCGATAATAGACGAGCGCCCGGCTATCGATCGCCGACGCGCTGTTGCGCGCCTGCTCCACCGCATTGGTGCAGACTTCCAGTGTGTCTTCTTCCACCCGGTCGAAAATACCGCTGTCCCAGCACAGCGAATTGAGCAGTTCCGAATCATCCGGTTCGATCGCCAGTTCGTCGCGCAGCAGGGCGATCCCTTCGTCCGCCCTCCCCGCGAAACCGAGCACATAGGCGCGGTCGATTGCCTCGTTCTTGGGATCGTCGTAGAGATAGGCGTGCTCGTCGACCAGCGCGACCGCATCTTCCGCCCGGCCGAGCAGTGCCAGCGCCTCAAACCGCGTCGAATCCAGCGTGTAGTCGGGGTTGATCGCCGCAGCGGCCGCGAAGTCTTCCAGCGCCCCTTCCAGATCGTTCAGGTGCCACCGCGTGGTGGCGCGCCAGAGGTAATTGTCTGCCGAGGCATCACGCGAAATCGCCATGTCCAGATCCTCGCGCGCGCCTGCGAAATTGCCCGTGAGATACCGCAGGGCGAAGCGGCCATAATAGATATCCGCATCGTCATCGTCCGCGTCGGCGATCAGCTGGGCGAACATATCCTCCAGCGGTTCCAGACGCGCGCGTTCGTCACCGCGATATTCCCAGCTGCGCAGCGCCCCTTCGGGTGCCCGCAGTCGCGGCAGGCCGCGTTTCATGCGCAGCGTACTGCGGCGAACGTCGGGCAGCTCGCTCGCCGGGATTTCCCACGCCAGGCTCTGCACCTCTTCCGCGATCGACAGCTGCGCCGGGGCTAGCACGCTGGCGGTGGTCAGCCTGGTACCGCCGACGACCTCGTTCTGATCCGAGCGGCCGAGCAGGCGGAATTCGCCCTCGCCGCGCGGCAGCAGCCACTCGATGTCGCGCCGGTAGAACACCGGCCCGCGCACCGTCACCGGAAGATCCGCGATCTCCGGGCGGGACCGGTCGACATCGAAAGAGAATCCGTCGATCGACTGGAACGGCACATCCAGTTCCATCCGCGCCTTCTTTTCCTGCCACGGCGAATTGATCAGCCCGCGTGCGGTGATCGTGGCAATCCCGGTCGGCCGGTCGAACGCAACCTCCATATCCACCGGCTGATGATCGCCCAGCACGTTCGAGACGGTCTGGTACAGCGCATCTTCCTTCTGATCGGCATCGTCGATCAGCGCCAGCGCCTGATAAGCCCGGGCGTTGACCCCGCTGATCGTCAGCGTGATGTCGTAGATGGCGGGCAGATCGATCCCGGCGGTCTGATCGATCCGGATCGCGATATCCTCGTCCGGGATCGCCTGCGGGCGCATCGCCATTTCCTGCAGGCCTGTGCCTGCGGGGACCAGCGGCAGGGCATAGCGGAAGCGCGGCACCTCCACGATGTTGTCGATCCGCAAGCCGCTGCTGGTCCCGTCCAGCCAGTAGGATACGCCGCCGATATCCGCGCGCACGATCATGTGGTCGAAATTGCCCAGCGCGGGCAGAAGTTCGGGCACCGCATCGCCGGTCCGGCTGTTGACCAGCACGACCTCGGCGGAAATGCCCAGCTCGCGCAGCATGGCGAGCAGCAGCATCGACTTGGCCTTGCAGTCGCCCGTGCGCTCCGCCCAGGTCTGCGCCGGGCTTTGCGGGATGTAGTTGCCCCCGTTGAGGCCGTTGAGCAGGTATCCGATCTCGTCCTGCACGAACTGCGTCGCCAGCGCCGCGCGCTCCAGCGGGTCGGCGGTCTGCCCTGCGATTTCGGCGATCTTGCCTGCCAGCGCGCCGCCCGGTTCGATCGCGCCTTCGGTGGCGAAGAACGGGGCGAGCGCCTGCGAAATCTCGGCGTAGCTGTCGAAGGTGGTCGCCCGCACCGAGGGCGGCAGGCGGAACCGGGTCGGCGCGTCGCCAGGAATCTCGGTCGGCTCGGCCACCGGCAAGGCGATCGTGACAAAGCGATAGCCGCCGCGCGCGGCTTCCTCGACCGATCCTTCCACCCGGTTGGTCGCCCAGCGCACAGCCTCGTCTTCGGGCCACGACAGGATCACGCGTCCGCGCGCAATCGGCGTCGGCTTGGCGGCGACGACGTTGGCGAACTCCATCTCGTCGTCGAGAATCTGCTCGTCCTTGGTGGTGGTGAAGGAATAGCGCAGCACGTCGCCGATCTCCGCCCCCGGCACCGAAAGCGTCGCGGTGAGCGCGCCATCGAGAATCCGCTGTTCCAGCCGTTCCTCGCGCCGCAGAACCTCGAACCGGGCACCGCCTGCCAGCAGATCGATCACGGTGTCGCCGCGGATCAGTTCCACCCGGTGAACGGTCAGGTCGCCCTTGTCGGGCAGCCATTCCAGCGTGACCACACCCAGCCCGTCGAGCGCCTCCGTGCTATCCAGCGCAAGGGCGATGTCGCCATAGGTGGCAACCTGCCCGTCCTCCATCCGCACCTGCGTTTCGAGCAGCCGCAGCGGCAGGCCCTGGCTCTCGCTCGATGGGGGCAGAGCGGCCACATCGACCCATTCTGCCGCCTTGTCGTACAGGATGGTTTCCCCTGCCATCGCGGGCGTCCCGCCGGTCGCCACCACGAGACCGGCCATGGCCGACGCCAGATAGAAATATCGCATTGTTTCCCCGAGATATCCAAGCCCTTGTGCCCGAACGCTTACAGTTGCGCGGCGCGCGATCAACCCCGTTGAAGATCGCTTTGTCAGATCCCGACGCGAGCCGGGCAGTGCCCTCGCCCTTTCCTCCGTCTTGCGTCGCGGGGTGCCAGCCCCTAGCGCGCTGGCCATCCCTTTCACCAAGCCAGGAACCGCCCCATGGTCCCCCGTTATGCCCGCCCCGAAATGACCGCCCTGTGGGAGCCTGAGGCGAAATATCGCATCTGGTTCGAGATAGAGGCGCACGCGACGCAGAAGC
Organism: Erythrobacter sp.; assembly: GCA_009993635.1. Lineage (GTDB taxonomy): Bacteria > Pseudomonadota > Alphaproteobacteria > Sphingomonadales > Sphingomonadaceae > Alteriqipengyuania. Next base: position 433,714 of record JAACTC010000006.1, read on the forward strand.
TCGCCGAGCTGGGCGTGGTGCCCGAGAGCGCCGCGAAGGCACTGTGGGACTGGTGGGATACCAACCCCGAGATCGACGTCGACGCGATCGACGCGATCGAGGCCGTGACCAAGCATGACGTCATCGCCTTCCTCACCTGGGTGGCCGAGCATGTGGGCGAGGAAGCCCGCTTCATGCACCAAGGCATGACCAGCTCGGACGTGCTCGATACCACGCTTTCGGTCCAGCTGGTCCGCGCGACGGATATCCTGCTGGCCGACATGGACGAGCTGCTGGAGGCGCTCAAACGCCGGGCGGAAGAGCACAAGTTCACCCCCACCATCGGGCGCAGCCACGGCATTCATGCCGAGCCCGTGACCTTCGGCCTCAAGCTGGCCCAGGCCTATGCCGAATTCGACCGCTGCCGCGCGCGGCTGTGGGATGCGCGCACCGAAATCGCGACCTGCGCGATTTCTGGTGCAGTCGGTACCTTCGCCAACATCTCGCCCGACGTCGAAGCCTATGTGGCGGACAAGCTGGGCCTCGTGCCAGAGCCGGTCAGCACACAGGTGATCCCGCGCGATCGCCACGCGATGTATTTCGCGACGCTGGCGGTAGTCGCAGGCAGCATCGAACGGCTGGCGGTGGAAATCCGCCATCTCCAGCGCACCGAGGTGCTGGAGGCGGAAGAGTTCTTCTCCAAGGGGCAGAAGGGCTCCTCGGCCATGCCGCACAAGCGCAATCCAGTGCTGACCGAGAACCTGACCGGCCAAGCGCGCATGATCCGCGCTTACGCCCTGCCCGCGCTGGAGAACGTGGCGCTATGGCACGAGCGCGATATCAGCCATTCCAGCGTCGAACGCTTCATCGGGCCGGACGCCACCATCACGCTCGACTTCGCGCTGGCCCGTTTGACGGGGGTCGTCGACAAGCTGCTGGTGTATCCCGAGCGGATGGAGGCGAACATGAACCGGATGGGCGGGCTGATCCATTCGCAGCGCGTGCTGCTCGCCCTCACCCAGAACGGCGTCAGCCGGGAAGACGCCTACGCCATCGTGCAGCGCAACGCGATGCGGGTGTGGGAATCGGACGGGCGGCTGCAACTGCTCGACCTGCTGAAGCAGGATGAGGATGTGAGCGCAGCATTGTCCGAAAATGAGCTCAGTGCCCTGTTCGACCTCGACTACCATCTGAAACACATCGATACGATCTTCGCGCGGGTATTCGGCTAGACGCCTGTTCCCGCCCGCCCTAGTCTCCGGGTGGAAAAAGCATCATGCGCGATCATGGGGGATTTGCGATGCAGATAGTGCGAACGATTTTCTGGCTGCTGATCCTTGTCGGCGTGCTGGTGTTCTCGATCTTCAACTGGAACCCGGTCGAAGTGACGATCTGGGATAACCTGGTGGTCGAAACGAAGGTGCCCGCGCTGGTCATCATATCGTTCCTGCTCGGCTTCCTGCCGATCTGGCTCTATGCGCGCGGCGTCACGTGGAGCCTCAACCGCAAGATCCGCAGCCTCGAAATCGCGGCCAAGGCCAGCTCGGTCTCCGCCGCCGCGCGCGAAGCGGAGCGTGAGGAAGAGGCGCGGCAGGACGCTGCGGAGCCGGTGACCGAAGAGCCTGCCGTCGTGCCCGTGGAAGCCGACACAAGCGCCGAAGCGGTGGCCGATCCGGTGGCGCAGGACACGCGGCTGACCGCCGACGATGCGCCGGCCGATGCTCCCGCCGAGCCGGAGACCGCCCCCAATCCCGCACAGGACGAGCAGCCTGCGGTCGAAACCGCGTCGCAGGATTCCGCCGCGGACGAGACGGCCTCGGACGAGTCGGACGCGGAAGACACCGCTTCGCACGACGACGACGAACCGGCGCAAGGCAAACCGGCGGCAACGTGACCAACCCCGTCTATCTCGCCCTCGATCTGCCGCGCCTGGACGCGGCGCGCGCGCTGGCCGAGAAGGTCAAGGGGCATGTCGGCGGGATCAAGCTGGGCCTCGAATTCTTCTGCGCGCACGGCCACCACGGCGTGCACGAGATCGCGACCGTCGGCCTGCCGATCTTCCTCGACCTGAAATTCCACGACATCCCGAACACGGTCGCAGGCGCGATGCAGGCGATCCACGTGCTCGAACCCGCCATCGTCACCGTCCACGCCAGTGGCGGGCGCGCGATGATGGAAGACGCCAAGGCCGCGGCGGGCGAACATACGAAGGTGGTCGCGGTGACCATGCTCACCAGCCTCGACGAGCGTGACCTTGCCCGCACCGGCGTATCGGGCAGCGCGCATGATCAGGTACTGCGGCTCGCCGATCTGGCGCAGGATGCCGGGCTCGACGGGATCGTATGCTCGGGCCACGAGGTGGGCGAGGTGCACAAACGCTGGAAGCAAGGCTTCTTCGTCGTCCCCGGCCTGCGCCCCGCAGGCAGCGCGGTCGGCGACCAGAAGCGCGTCGTCACGCCCCGCCAGGCACGCGACGATGGCGCAAGCGTGCTGGTGATCGGGCGGCCGATCTCGAAGGCGGACGATCCGCTCGCCGCTGCCAAGGCGATCGAAGAAACTCTCTGAGCGCCCTCGCCGCTAAAGCGAGCCGATTGCCCCGCCGACATATACGCCAGCCGCAAACAGCATCACCCCCGCGAACAGCGCCAGCAAGACGACCTCCCCGCTGGTGCGGCGGGCAAGGAAGCGGGCCACGGGGTCTGCGTCCTCCGGCGGTGGAGGGGGCTCCGGGCGGTCTTCGGGCTTTTCGCTCATGCCGTGCAGGCTAACATTTGGCGGAGCTATCGGTAACCCCGTACCCCATCCCAGTCCCGGACCATCCTTTGGCAAGAAACCACAAACGCTGTAGGAGCGCGCGGCTATGACCACCCAGATCAAGATTTGCGGCCTTTCGACGCCCGAAACGCTCGACGCGGCCGTCGATGCGGGCGCAACCCATGTCGGCCTCGTGCATTACGAACCGAGCCCGCGCCATGTCTCGCTGAAAGACGCGGCGAAGCTGCGCGCGCGTGTTCCCGAGGGCACGATGGTGGTGCTGCTGACGGTGAAGATGCAGCCGGCAGAGCTGGAAACCGCTTTTCGTGCGGTGATGCCCGATGTGATCCAGTTTCACGGCAGCGAGACCGTGGAATGGATGGCTATGGTCCGCCAGATCCTGAAGGTGGAGACCTGGCGCGCGACGGGCCTGCGCGAAAAGGCCTCGCTCGACCGGGCGCAGAGATTCATCGGCCAGGTCGATCGGGTGCTGTTCGATGCCCCTGCCAAGGCGCTGCCCGGCGGCAATGGCGTGACCTTCCAGTGGGATATCCTCGACGGGTACGAACACCCGATGCCGTGGGCGCTGGCGGGCGGCCTGACGCCCGACAACGTGGCCGAGGCGATCCGCCGCACCGGCGCGCCGCTGGTCGATGCCTCAAGCGGGCTGGAAACCGCCCCCGGCGTGAAGGACGCAGGCCTGATCCGCGCCTTCTGCGACGCGGTGCGCAACGCCAGCCCGGAAGGTCAGGGCTAGGCCGCTCAGAAGAACGTGCCGATGCCGATGGTCACGGCATTGGCCTCGTGATGATCCACGAAAAGGTGCCGGTATTCGGCGGCGAGATAGGTGCCGCCATGGCCGAGGTGGTATTCGTAGCCGAAGCCCAGATGCGGCCCGTCGCCGTGGTGGGTGAAGGTGTATCCGCTGGCGAGGAACAGGCTGCCCTTCTCGCTTACCGCCGTGCCGAGGCGGCCGGTTAGCGCCAGCTCCACATAGGCGCCGTCCGTCAGGATCTTCTCGCCCGCAATCTCGCCGCCCAGGAACGTCCTGTCGCCAAGGTCGAAATCATAGCCCGCCGCGATGCCGAGGACGGGATCGGTGTGACCATCCGCCCATACCGCCCCGCCGCGCAGTTCCGCGCGCGGGCCGCCGGTCGCTTCCTCGGCCAGCGCAGGAGCCCCCGGAAGAGCGATCAGGAGTGCGGAAACCAGAACCCGTTTGTGCATTGCTTCATCCTACCAAGAGGGCTCCTCGCGATCGGCGCAGTGCCGGCCCGAACCCGTTGTCCATGACCGGCATCATAGAGGGGAACCGTGGGGCGCATTGCGAAGCGGGCAGGTTTTTCTGGCTTTCGGCGCCCATGCCGCATTGCTGGCTGCGCGGTGCCGATCCCCCCTCGACTTAGCCGGGGCGGCGCGGCATGGCGGGGGCATGAGCACTCCCAATTCCTACCGCACCCAGCCCGACGATCAGGGTCATTTCGGCGATTTCGGCGGGCGCTACGTCGCCGAAACGCTGATGCCCAACATCCTCGCGCTGCAGCAGGCCTATGACGAAGCGAAGAAGGACCCGGCCTTCACCGACCAGTTCGAGGATCTGCTGGAGCATTACGTCGGCCGCCCCAGCCCGCTCTATTTCGCGGAGCGTCTGACCGAGGCGCTGGGCGGAGCGCAGGTCTGGTTCAAGCGCGACGAGCTCAATCACACCGGCGCGCACAAGATCAACAATTGCATCGGGCAGATCCTGCTCGCGCTCCGCATGGGCAAGACGCGCATCATCGCGGAAACCGGCGCGGGCCAGCACGGCGTTGCCACGGCCACGGTGTGCGCGCGCTTCGGCCTGCCTTGCGTGGTGTACATGGGTGCCGAGGACGTGCGGCGGCAATCGCCAAACGTGTTCCGCATGAAGCTGCTCGGCGCGGAGATCGTCCCGGTGACGTCTGGCCGCGCTACGCTAAAAGATGCGATGAACGAGGCGCTGCGCGACTGGGTCGCGAATGTGGAGGACACGTTCTACATCATCGGCACCGCCGCCGGCCCGCACCCCTACCCTGCGATGGTCCGCGATTTCCAGAGCGTGATCGGCACCGAAGCGCGCGCGCAGATTCAAAAGCGCGTTGGTCGCCTGCCCGACCTGCTGGTCGCGTGCATCGGCGGCGGGTCCAACGCGCTCGGCCTGTTCCACCCGTTCCTGGATGACGCGGACGTGAAGATGCTCGGCGTCGAAGCGGCGGGGCTAGGCCTCGATGGAGACCAGCACGCCGCCAGCCTCACCGGCGGCGCGCCCGGCATCCTCCACGGCAACAAGACCTTCCTGCTGCAGGACGAGGACGGCCAGATCACCGAAGGCCACTCGATCTCGGCAGGGCTCGACTACCCTGGCATCGGCCCCGAGCATGCGTGGCTGAAAGACATCGGCCGCGTCGAATACACCGCCGTCACCGACGACGAGGCGCTCGAAGCCTTCCAGCTGCTGTGCCGGACCGAGGGGATCATTCCCGCGCTGGAGCCTTCGCACGCCATTGCGGCGGTCGCGAAGCGCGCGAAGGAGATGGACAAGGACTCGATCATCCTCGCGAATTTGTGCGGTCGCGGGGACAAGGACATCTTCACCGTGGCCGAAAAGCTGGGGGTTGAGATTTGAAACCGTGAAGGAAGAAAGCCAATCCAAAGCGACGATGGCCATTCTCAGCTTTGCCATGTTGGCCTTCGCGGAGTTCCTGTTTATTTTCCCCACGATCTCTTCTATTGGGACCCCTATATACTTAGCGCAGAGGAGGGCTTCAGGTACTATTACTGGAACTCCCTTGGCAACGTTTCTGCCATCGCCCTCTTCGCCGTTCCAATCGCGTTATGGCATTTGGCTGATTTCTTGACGTCTGCCGAGCCGAGATCGAGATTACTTCGCTTCACCGGCTCCTATCCCCCAGTCTTGTATACGTTGTTGATTGGAGTAATCGGCTACAGCATTATCGCTTCCGGCCTCACCCAGAGAATGCAATGCTGGGAAGCGAGCGAAATCAACTCCCGGCCGAACAACGAATTCTACATCCTTTGTGACCCAACACTCGGGTTCGGCATCGAGTTTCTGGTTCTACCGTTCGTGTTGGCCTTGCTGGCCTTGGCTGCCTGGAAACTTGTTCTCGCAATTACATCGCGGCTAAAGAGGGTCAATTGACCCGCAGTTTCCATCCCCTTTGTACCCACTCCTGAAACGGTCATGGGAGAGGGGCCTTGCGCGACGCCGAACTGACCCGCCGCCCTCTCCGCTCGTCATTGCGAGCGTAGCGAAGCAATCCAGGGTGGACCCGGCTAATTCTGGATTGCCGCGCCGCCCCGGAAAAGATCCGGTTCGGCTCGCAATGACGAATGAATTGACGTCGCCCCGGACTTGATCCGGGGTCCCGCCTTCTCCAGCGTGGTGCGGGGCGATCATCGCACCCGATAACCGGAGAACCAACGTGACCTTTTCGCCCGTCCGCGCACTCGTGTTCTTTATGATCGGCCTGCCGATCGGGTTCATCCTGGCCGCGCTGGGCTTCGTGGCGACCGGGCAGGAGATCGCGGCGCCGGCGCTGGTCCCATGGGCGGCAGGCATTGCGGCAATCGTGGGCGTCGGTGCGGGTGTGTGGAAGCCTGCGGAGTGATGTGCTCACTAAAGCCCTCTCCCCTGAAGGTGAGGGGGCTCTGAAGCAGTCGGGCTATTAGCCCTCTCCCCGCTCGGGGAGAGGGTTGGGAGAGGGGGTGTCCTACACCCGGCTTCGCTGCGATAATCGCCGCATGAGCCCACGCGCACCCTTCCCCACCCAAGCGTTCTTTGCCATGCGCATGGGCCAACCGCTTTTTGAGCCTAAGACACTGTGTCAGGTGTGTCAGCGTTCAGCCCCGGAAGACCCAAGATGAATACTGCCCCCCCGAATCGCCTCGCATCGGCTTTTTCCAAGCCCCACCCCGCGCTGGTGTGCTTCGTCACCGCAGGCGATGGCGATACTGCCGCCAATCTCGATGCGCTGGTGGAAGGCGGGGCGGATGTGATCGAGCTGGGGATGCCGTTTACCGATCCGATGGCGGACGGCCCGGCGATCCAGGCGGCGAATATTCGCGCGTTGAAGGCGGGCACGACCACCGCCGATGTGCTCGAACACGCGCGCGCCTTCCGCGCGCGTCACCCCGATGTGCCGCTGGTGCTGATGGGCTATGCCAACCCGATGGTCCGGCGCGGGGCGGAGTGGTTCGCTGGCGAAGCCGCGACCGCAGGCGTCGACGGGGTGATCTGCGTCGACATTCCGCCCGAAGAGGACGCCGCGCTGGGCCCGGCATTGCGCAATAGCGGCATCGCCCCGATCCGGCTCGCCACGCCGACCACCGACGATTTCCGCCTGCCGACCGTGATCGAGGGGTCCGAAGGCTTCCTCTACTACGTCTCGGTCGCGGGGATCACCGGCAAGCAGAGCGCCGCGCAGGACAGCATCGATGCGGCGGTGAAGCGCCTCAAGGCCGCGACCGACCTGCCCGTGGCGGTCGGCTTCGGCGTGCGCACGCCCGAACAGGCGGGCCTGATCGCGCGCGTGGCCGATGGCGTGGTGGTCGGCTCGGCATTGGTCGAACTGGTCGGCGAGCATGGCGAAAATGCGCCCGAAGCGTTGCGCGATCTCACCGCAAGCCTTGCCAAGGCGGTCCATTCTGCGGAAAGGACTGCGGCATGAGCTGGTTCAATCGCGTCCGCAATTCGCTGCCCTTCGTCGCCAAGCGCACCACAGACGAAACCCTGTGGATCAAGTGCAAGGGCTGTGGCGAGATGATCTTCGCCAGCGATTACGCGGACAATCTCTACGTCTGCCCCCGCTGCGACCATCATGGGCGGATCGGTGCGGACATCCGCATCGCGATGCTGATGGATGAAGGCTTCGATCTGCTGCCGCAGCCCGAGGTCAAGGAAGACCCGCTCAAGTTCCGCGATTCCAAACGCTATACCGATCGGCTGAAGCAGGCGCGCGCTAACAACCCGCACCGCGATGCCTTCACGGTCGCCAGCGGGGAAATCGACGGGCAGCCTGCTGTGGTCGGGGTGCAGGATTTCCACTTCATGGGCGGCTCGATGGGCATGGCGGTGGGCCAGGCCTTCTGCAACGGCGCGGCCGAAGCATTGAAGCGGCGCTGCGGTTATGTGGTGGTGACCGCGGCGGGCGGCGCGCGGATGCAGGAGGGCATTCTCAGCCTGATGCAGATGCCCAAGGCGACCGTCATGGTGCGCAAGCTGCGGCAGGCGGGCCTGCCCTACATCGTGCTGCTGACCGATCCGACCACCGGCGGCGTCACCGCCAGCTACGCGATGCTGGGCGATGTCCAGATTGCGGAGCCGGGCGCGCTGATCGGCTTTGCCGGCCAGCGCGTAATCCAGGAAACGATCCGCGAACAGCTGCCCGAAGGCTTCCAGCGCGCCGAGTACCTGCACGAACACGGCATGGTCGACCGCGTGGTGCGGCGCCACGACCTGAAGGCCGAACTCGCAATGATGCTGCGCTATATGGGCGGCAAGGCTGCGGCGTGATCGACATCCTTCCCTCCCCTTGAAGGGAGAGGATCGAGGGGTGGGGAAGAGGGCGCGTAGCTCCTCCCCCAACCCCCTCCCCTGAAGAGGAAGGGGCTTGAGAGATGAAGGACTTCGCCCGCTCCGACGATCCCGCCGTGCAGGCCCAGCTCGACCGGCTGGCCGCGCTTTCCGTGCCCGAGGGGCGGCTGGGGCTGGAGACGATCCGTGCCCTGTGCGCCCGCCTGGGCGATCCGCAGGACCGCCTGCCGCCCACGTTTCACGTCGCGGGGACCAACGGCAAGGGATCGACCTGCGCCTTCTTGCGCGCAATGCTGGAGGCCGATGGCAAGCGCGTGCATGTCGCCACCAGCCCGCATCTGGTGCGCTATAACGAGCGGATCCGGGTCGCTGGCAGGCTGATCGAGGATGCGCAGCTCGCCGCGCTGCTGGCCGAAGTGCTCGACGCGGGCGAGGATCTGTACCCGAGCTTCTTCGAGGTCACCATCGCCGCGACGTTCCTGGCTTTCGCGCGCGCGCCAGCCGACGCGTGCGTGATCGAAGTCGGCCTCGGCGGGCGCTTCGATGCGACCAATGTGCTGGGCCCGGACGTCCTCGCCGCGTGCGGGATCGCGGCGCTGGGGCTGGATCACGAACGCTTCCTGCTCGCACCGGAAGACGGCGTCCCGAGCGATCCGATGGCCCGCATTGCGTTCGAGAAGGCAGGCATCGCCAAGCCGGGAGTGCCGCTGGTCACGCTGTCGTACCCCGAAGGGGTCGCGCTGGAGATAGAGCGTGCCGCAATCGCTCGCGAGGCGCTGCTGGCGATGCGGGGCCGCGCCTGGCACGCCAGTACCACCGAAACCGGGCTGCACTTTGCGGACGAACACGGCGAGCTCGCGCTCCCCCTCCCCGCGCTACCCGGTGTGCATCAGGCGGAGAACGCCGCGCTCGCCATCGCCATGCTGTGCCAGCAGGATCGTGTCGGCGTTGCTCGCGATGCGATCGCCCAGGGCCTGCGCGGCGCCACCTGGCCCGCGCGCCTCCAGCGGTTGCCCGCCTCCCCGCTCACCGGAGCGCGGACGGTGTGGGTCGATGGCGGTCACAACCCCAGCGCGGGCGAGGCGCTGGCGCGGCACTTTGCAGGCCAGCGGCTGCATCTGATCCTGGGAATGCTCGCCAACAAGGATCGCCGCTCCCTGCTCGATCCGCTCGGGCCGAGTATCGCCAGCATCACCGCGGTGCCGGTCCCCGGACACGAGCACCATCCCGCCCCGGCTTTCGGAGACGGCGTGCGCGCGGCGGACAGCGTGGCGGACGCGCTCTCTGCCCTGCCCGAGGATGGGCTGCCGGTGCTGATCGCAGGCTCGCTCTATCTCGCGGGCGAGGTGCTGCGCCTGAGCGATGCCCTGCCCGATTGATCGGCCCGCCTGCGCGAACCGGCCCGAGCGGTCTACTGAGCGGAGGCGATCTGCGGATCGGGCTGGACGACGCCGCTCTTCGCGCCCGCGCGAGCTTCGCGCATCCATTCGAGCACGCACAGCACCACCGCCACGACGCCGATCACGGCGGTGAAGATGAACACGAAGTAGTACCCGCGATCCTCGATCATCTCGCCCAGCGCACCGCGCCCCAGCGTGCCGACCAGCAGCGTCAGCGAGGCGAGCAGCGCGTACTGCACGGCGGCGTACTTCTTGGCGACGATGCTGGAAAGCCAGGCGATGTAGGCCGCACCGGCAATCCCGATCGCGAGGTTCTCCCAGAAGATGGTGAAGGTCAGGCGCGCCAGCCCCTCGCTCCCGAACGGCGCCATCCAGCCGATCAGGGCAGTGAACCCGATCGCATTGCTGGCCGCCTGCATCGTTGCGCCGCCCGCGGCCAGATCGGCGTAGAGCAGGTTGGTTGCCGCCGCGAGCGCGGCGCCCAGCGTGAGCGTGAACATCCGCCCGAACACGGTGATGATCCAGCCGCCCAGCGCGAGTCCCAGGATGATCGCGAAAACGCCGAAGAACTTGGACGCGAAGGCGACCTCGTCCCCGGTGTATCCCAGCTCGCCCAGATAGAACGGATAGGCGAACACGCCCCAGATCGAATCGCAGATCCGGTAGGTCAGCACCAGCGCAAGGATCAGCACCAGAGACCAGCCGATGCGCCCCACGAATTCCACCAGCGGCAGCACCAGCGCGCGATAGAGATGGTCGGTGAACTTGACCTCGTGCCCTGCCCCAACGCCGGGGGCGGAGACGATCACGTTGCGCCCCTCGCGCTTCTGCTGCGCGACCCATGCGGCGATCAGCGCGGGCAAAACGACCGTCGCCAGCACGATCAGCGGGCCGAAAATCGTGGTGAAATCGGTGGGGTCGGGGCGGCCGCTTTCGCCCGCCTCCATCATGCCGATCAGCCATGCGGGGCTGAAATATCGCTCGCTCCCGAACAGCGTGAAGTTCCAGGTCGATACCTGCTGCATCGCGCCCGTCATCGATCGCACCATGAAGATGACGACGATGCCGATCGCCCAGGCCCACAGGATGCCCACCGCGGCCAGCGCGCGGTTGCGCACCTTCTCGGTCACTTCGCCCGCGTTGTAGAGCTCGGCCACTTCGTCGTGGTTGGCGGCGGCGGTTGCGGCGGTGTCGTCAGAGACGGTGGCGTCGGGCGCGAACAGCCCGGCAATCCCGATGGCGAGCATGATGCCGCCCATGATGAGATAGGTCTGCGGCCAGCCGATCCGTTCCGCGATGATCAGGCCGAATGCGCCACCGACCAGCGCGGCGAGCCGGAAGCCCATCTGCGTGATGGTGGACAGGATATCGAGCGTCGCCTCTTCGTCCGCCACGTCGATGCGCCACGCGTTGATCGCAATGTCCTGCGTCGCGCTGGCGAAGGCGCCGATCGCGGCCAGCAGACTGAACCAGCCCAGCGAGCTCCCCGGATCGAGGAAACTCATCACCAGCAGCGCAATCCCGACGGTGAGCTGCATCGGCGCGATCCATTGCTTGCGCTTGCCCAGCTTGCTCAGCCCCGGAATATCGACCTTGTCGAGCAGCGGCGACCACAGGAACTGGAACGCATAGGCCAGGCCGACCAGCGAGAAGACGCCCATCGTCTCCAGATCGACCTCGGCCTCGCTCAACCAGGCGTAAAGCGTGCCCAGAAACAGCGCGGGCGGAAGACCCTGGGCGAAACCGAACAGCGCCATGAAGCCGCTTTTCGGATTGCGCAGCGAACGCAGGACGGTTCGCCAACCCGGCTTCGGGCTATCGGACGTCGCTTCGGCCATCGGCTATCCTCCTTGCCTGTCGGCCTCGATCCGGGGCCGTCTTCGTGCGCTGCGCATCCTTGCCGGAGCGCGCGGGATATGCCTAGCCCCCTCCACCACTTGCGCCCCGCACCGTATCGGCTGACTGATAATTCGCCCCAAACCGGTCGCCGTGTGCTATGCGGATTTCCGGGTCGCTCCAGCTCGCACGGCAGGCACTGTGCCAGCATTGGGGGAGCATTCGATGATAGGCGAGCTTCTATGCAAGCTGCGCGGCCACAAGGTCGATCGCAACCGGGTGTGGCACGACGGTCTGGACCACCGGACAAGCTGCGAACGGTGCATGCAACCGCTGATCAAGCAGAGTCGGGAATGGCGTGCGTTCGATACCGATTCCGACACCGATCTTCGCCGCAAGCCGCACCCGCGATACGATCGCGCGAATGCCTGATCGCCAAAGCATTTGGAGGAATGCGGGTGCACCGCTAAGCGGGCGCACATGAGCGAAACCGAAAGAAAAGGCGACCGCATCGCCAAGTTGCTGGCACGCGCGGGCGTGGCCAGCCGCCGCGAAATCGAACGGATGATCGCAGATCGCCGGATCGCCATCGACGGCAAGGTCGTCGAAACCCCGGCGACGCTGCTGGAAAGCCTGCGCGGGGTCACGGTAGACGGAAAGCCGGTGGCCAAGGCAGAACCGACGCGGCTGTTCGCCTTCCACAAGCCGCCCGGCCTCATCACGACCGAGCGCGATCCGAAGGGCCGATCGACCATTTACGATGCGCTACGCAACGCGCTGCCCAAGTCCGCCCCGCGGGTGATGCCGATCGGGCGACTGGACTACAACACGGAAGGCCTGCTGCTGCTGACCAATGATGGCGAGTTCAAGCGCCTGCTCGAACTGCCAGCCAACGCGGTCGAGCGGACCTATCGCGCCCGCGCGCACGGCGAGGTTTCGCAGGCGCAGCTCGAGGCACTGATCGAGGGCATCACCATCGATGGTGTCCGTTACGGCCGGATCGACGCCAATCTGGAACGGCGGACCGGGGCCAACCAGTGGATCGAATTGACCATTACCGAAGGCAAGAACCGCGAAGTCCGCCGTGTGCTCGAACATCTGGGGCTGACTGTGAACAGGCTGGTCCGCACTGCTTTCGGCCCCGTCGCGCTGGGCGATCTGCCGCGCGGGCAGGCGGTGGAGATTCCCCGGCACGACATCGGGCGGTTCCGCTCTTCAGTGAAGAAGCACAACGACTGATGCGGATCGTGGCAGGCGAATGGCGCGGGCGCAGCCTGATCGCACCGAAGGGCGAGACCACGCGGCCGACCGCGGATCGCACGCGCGAAACCCTGTTCAACATGCTCGCCAGCCGCCTTGGCAGTTTCGAAGGGCTGAGCGCGGCGGACCTGTTCGCAGGGTCGGGTGCGCTGGGGCTGGAAGCTTTGTCGCGCGGCTGCGCATCGTGCCTGTTCGTGGAAGAGGATGCGCGCGCGGTCGACGCGATCCGCGCCAATATCGCAAAGCTTGGCGCAGGCACGCGCAGTTCGGTCAACCAGGCATCGGTGCTCCGGCTCGGCCCGGCCAAGGTACCGCACGATCTCATCCTGCTCGATCCGCCCTATGGCACCGGCGCAGGCGCGGTCGCGATCGACAAGCTGGTCCGGCTGGGCTGGGTCGGCCCGGCCACCTGGATATCTCTGGAAGTAGGGGCGAAGGAAACGCCGACGCTCCGCAATCTGGAGGTCGAAAGCGAACGCAAGGTCGGCAAGGCCAAACTGCTGCTGCTGCGCCTCGCGCAGTGACACCAAAAAAGGCGCCCGCATCTCGCGCGGACGCCTTTCGTCAATCCGCCGCAAACCGGTTCAGCGGTTGGGTTTGTCGACCGGCAACGGCCCCTCGATCTCGCTAGCCGGCCGGCCCGGCCAATAGTTGATCGGGCGATTGCCGGTGCGGTTCACATCCCAGCTATTGATGCAATTGGTCTGCTGGTCGGGCTTGCAGATCGGGAGGTCGCCGGTCATCGGTGCATCGCCTTGTGGGACCTGCTGGGCCATTTCCCTGCTCACATAATCGATTTTGGGCGCAGGCGCGGTCTGCGCCATGGCAGGAACGGAAACCACCGCCACCAGGGCGGCAATGCTGGCAAAAGTCACTTTATGCATTGGGCAATCCTCCGATTGGGATAGCCGCACAACGAAAATGGCAGCGTCCGGTTTCCCGAACGCTGCCATTGTCTGACTTATCGGCGGATTGCCTTAGCGGGCGCCGCGATTGATGCAGTTATCCTGCTGCATCGGCTCGCAGATCGGGAGGTTGGCAGGCGGCGGGCCTGCATCACCCGGGGTCGGCTGGACCACCGCGTTGCTCATGTAGTTGATCTTCGTCATCCCGGCACTGCGGGTGCTGGTGGTGGTGCCGGTCGCGGTGCCGTTCAGCTGGCTGTTGATCGACTGCCATGCGGCGGTACGCTGCTGCGGCATCATCTGCACGATCTTGACGCGCTGATCGTTGTTCAGCGTGTTCCACCAGATGTCGGCCTGACTGTCGTTGAGCGTCCAGTAGTACGTCTGGGCTTCCATCGGCCAGGCATCGTAAGTTGCGCGGTTCTCGGCCGTCCAGGCGTCATACGTCGCCTGCTGCGAAGCGGTCAGCTGCGTATACTGCTGCTGCTGAGCGATGGCCGGAGCGGCGGCGAGTGCGAGACCGCACGCGGCGGTCGAAGCGATAATCAGATTTCTCATGTCGTAGTCTCCTAGTTTCCTAGTTTCCTCGTCCTTGCCCCACCAACGGGAGCACCCCCTCAAGAGTTCCGAACAGGGGATGCGACACATCCGCTCCCTTGCCCCGCTTCATCGCGTTCCCTACCTGTTCGGGCACAGCCATGAGTGATGCCTATCCCCTTGCCGAAGCCGCCGGAGACGCGGACATCCCGCCCTATGCCGCGCGGTTGAACACCCCTCAGCGCGAGGCCGTGCTCACCACCGAAGGGCCGGTGCTGATGCTGGCAGGCGCAGGGACCGGAAAGACCTCCGCACTCACCGCGAGGCTGGCCCACCTGGTCGCGATGCGGCTCGCCTGGCCGAGCGAGATCCTGTGCGTCACCTTCACCAACAAGGCCGCGCGCGAGATGCGCGAGCGGGTGGGCCGCCATATCGGCGATTCGGTGGAGGGCATGCCGTGGCTCGGCACGTTCCACGCCATCGGCGCAAAAATGCTGCGCCGCCATGCCGAGCTGGTAGGCCTGCAGTCGAACTTCACGATCATCGACCCGGACGATCAACTGCGGCTGCTCAAGACGCTGATCGCCGAGGCAGATCTGGACGAAAAACGCTGGCCCGCGCGCCAGCTTGCCGGGCTGATCGACCGGTGGAAGAACCGCGGGCTCAACCCCGGCGATCTCGATGCGGTCGAGAACGAAGCCTATGCCAACGGGCGCGGCGCGCAGCTATACGGCACTTACCAGAAGCGTCTGGCATCGCTGAACGCCTGCGACTTCGGCGACCTGCTGCTGCACATGCTCAACATCTTCCGGCAGCACTCGGATGTGCTGGAACAGTATCAGAACCGCTTCAAGTACATCCTCGTCGACGAATATCAGGACACCAATCAGGTCCAGTACCTTTGGCTGCGCCTGCTCGCACAGACCCGCAAGAATATCTGCGTGGTGGGGGACGACGACCAGTCGATCTATTCCTGGCGCGGCGCGGAGGTCGCGAACATCCTGAAGTTCGAGAAGGACTTTCCCGGTGCCAAGGTGATCAAGCTGGAGCAGAACTATCGCTCCACACCGCACATCCTCGGCGCAGCATCGGGGCTGATCGGGGCCAACAGCCAGCGGCTGGGCAAGGAGCTGTGGACCGAGGCGGATGGCGGGGCGAAGGTCCGCGTGATCGGCATCTGGGACGGGCCGGAGGAAGCACGCCGCGTGGGCGAAGAGATCGAGAGCCTCGAACGCAGCGGCGTCGGGCTAGACGAGATCGCGATCCTCGTGCGCGCGCAGTACCAGACCCGCGAGTTCGAAGACCGCTTCATCCAGATCGGCATGGCCTATCGCATCATCGGCGGCTTCCGCTTTTACGAGCGCGCCGAAATCCGCGATGCGCTCGCCTACCTGCGCGTGATCGCACAACCGGCGGACGATCTGGCATTCGAGCGGATCTACAACCAGCCCAAGCGCGGGCTCGGCGCGAAGACGCTGGAGAAGATGTACCAGCACGCCCGGCGCACCGGCATGCCGCTCGCCGCAGCATCGCTCGATCTGGCGGATAGCGACGAGTTGCCTGCGCGGGCACGCGGCACGATAGGCACGCTGATGCGGCAGTTCCTGCAGTGGCGCGAGCAGGCGGGCAGCCTCGCCCCCGCCGAACTCCTGCGGCAGGTGCTGGAGGAAAGCGGCTATCAGGCCATGCTCGAGAACGAGCGTTCGCCCGAGGCCAAGGGGCGGCTGGAAAACCTCTCCGAACTTGCCCGTGCGATGGAAGACTACGAAACGCTGGGCGACTTTCTTGAGCATGTCGCGCTGGTGATGGACAACGAGGCGAATGCCGAGGACGCGAAGGTCACCATCATGACCATCCATGCGGCCAAGGGCCTGGAATTCGATCACCTGTTCCTGGTCGGCTGGGAAGAAGGCGTCTTCCCCTCGCAGCGCGCGCTTGACGAAGGCGGGCTCGCCAGCCTCGAAGAGGAACGCAGGCTTGCCTACGTCGCGATTACGCGCGCGAAAAAGGCCTGCACCATCCTGCACGCGGCGAACCGGCGCATCTACGGCCAGTGGACCAGCTCGATCCCCAGCCGCTTCATCGAGGAACTGCCCGAAGACCACGTCGACAGCGAGACGACGATGACGGGCGGCGCATCGCTATGGCGCGCGAACTGGAGCGAGAACGAAGATCCCTTCGCGCACGTCACCCGCGACCGGCCCGATCGGTCGAACAAGCGCGGCCCCGGCTGGCAGCGCGCCCTGGCGACCGGGTACGAAACGACGCCCGCGCGGGTGAAGGAAAGCCAGCGGTCCGCCGCCAGCTTCGCCGCCAAGCCGCGCACCGACATCGCGCTGGGTGCGCGCGTGTTCCACGACAAGTTCGGCTACGGCACGGTCACCGATCAGGAAGGCAACAAGCTGGAAATCGAATTCGAAGCCAGCGGTACCAAACGCGTCATCGACAGCTTCGTGAAGCTGGCCGACAGATGATCGACCTGCTGGACCTGGTCGACTTCCTGGTCCGCAGACTCAAACCACCGATCGGCAAGCACTGGGGCTGGTGGCTGCTGTGGCTGCCACTGGCCATTCTTTGTCTCGCCATCATCGCGCTCATGGTGTGGATTGTGGCATCTGGTTTGGGGCTCGTCGATTAACCCACCACACGCAGTTGCGGTGCGGAGCGCACGCGTTCCCCCGCGATCGCGTCCGGACAGATTGCGGCTGTACCCCGTTCGGTTCGCTTCGCCTGATACAAGGCATGGTCGGCACAGCGAAGCAGCGCACTGCGGTCGTCGTTTTCTTCGGTTAGCCAGGCTGCGCCAATCGTCGCGCTGACCTGTATGGTCTCTCCCTCGTACCCCACTTCGAAGCGCAGGCGCTCCAGCAGAAGTTGCAGCGTCCCTTCCAGGTCGGCGAGCAATTCCTGATTCTGGATCACCATGACGAATTCGTCGCCGCCAAGTCGCGCGGATAGCTGACCGGCGAAGGGCTCGCTCACCAGCTGGGCGGCAATGCCCTTCAGCACTCGGTCGCCCGCCTCGTGGCCCAGATCGTCATTGACCTGCTTGAAATGATCGAGGTCGATCAGCGCCAGCGCCATCTCGCCACCGCTGCGCTGAAACTCCTCGATGCTGTCGTTGAGATAGTGATTGAGACGCGCGCGATTGGGCAGGCCGGTCAGCTCATCGACATGGGCTGCCGCGCGCAGCCGCGTCTCGAGATGGTGGCGCTCGGTAATATCCTGAAACACCCCGATGATCGCCACCGGCTTGCCATCCACGATTTCCTGCTCGCCCATCGCGCGCACCCGTTTGAGAACGCCCTTGGCGTCCCGGAAATCGAGTTCGAGATCGTAAGGCGTGCCGTTCAAGACGCATTCCTCGACTGCGGCGGCAATGCGAGGCTTGTCGTACGGCGGGAAGTAATCCAGCCCGTTCTGCAGGTGCGCTTTCGTCGGATTGTCGATCGCGTGGATGGCGATAATCTCCGGCGACCAGAACAATTCCTGAGTGGCCAGATCCATCCGCCAATGGCCGATCTGCGCCATCTGCTCGGCAAGTTCGAATTGCCGCTGCGTGCGATGAAGATCGTCGACCAGATCCTTTCGCTCCGCCAGTGCCTCCCGTGCCAGCCGCGATTCCAGCCTGGTGCAGAACAGCGCCTCGATCACATGGGCAAGGTCGCGCAACTCGTCGAGCTCCTCCCTTACGATGTCATGCGGTATGTCGTCGATTACGCACAGCGTGCCGATCGTCGCCCGCTCGCCGTCGAGTTCGGGGCCCATCAGCGGGATTGTTGCGAAGAACTGCAGTTCAGGCATCGCCGCAATCTCGGGCATCTTGCCGAAGACAGGGTCCGTTTGCAGGTTCTTGACCACGATCTCGCGGTTCTCGGCCACGGCAATGGCACAGATCGAGCATTCCCGGGGAACTGAATCGGGTTCGAAGCCTTCTCGCGCCTTGAACCACTGGCGATCGGTATCGATCAGCGAAATGTAAGCGGTGCGCGCACCGAACAGGCGACGCGCGGCTCTTACCACCGAATTGAATTCGACTTCGGGCGCGGTATCGAGAATTTCGAGCGCCGCCAGCGTCCGCTGGCGGAGGCTTTCCTGAGTGGCAAAATTATTGGACATCGGCATTCCCCTTCAAGCGATGGGGATTGACCGTGGTTGGTTAACTTCGCTCTAAAAACCGCACAATCGGGCGGCCTAAACGGCCCTAGAGCGCGCTTACCGAAAGGAAATCGGGTTTCGGCCCATTCCATTCGCCCGCAGGGACCGCTTCGTCGTCATCGTTGCGGCGGCGTCCGCCACGCGACTTGCCCGGAGCATCGTCACCCTTGCGCGGTGACCGTGCGCGCGAGGGCTTGCTGTCACGCCGCGGCGAATCGTCTTCGGACGCAGAGCGATCCTGCCGGGGCGCGCGTTTCGCCTTGCCCCTGGCCTTGCCCTCGGTCTCGGTCTCGGTCTCGGTCTCGGTCTCGCTGTCGTCCTGCTCGTCGCTCCGGCCCTGCTTCCGGCTCTTGGTATCGACCAGCTCGACCCGGACGTCCTCCTTGCCGAACGGCTTGATCTTCGCTTTGGTCAGCTTCTCGACATTGGCGATGGCTTCCGCGTCGTCATCCGTCACAAAGGTAAAGGCACGGCCCTTCGCTCCGGCACGGCCGGTGCGGCCGATCCGGTGGACGTAATCGTCGGGATGCCATGGCGTGTCGAAGTTGAAGACGTGGCTGACATCCTTGACGTCCAGCCCGCGCGCCGCGACGTCGGACGCCACCAGAATGTTGATCTCGCCCGCCTTGAAGCGGTTGAGCTCGGCGATCCGGCTCGACTGATCCATGTCGCCATGAATCTCGCCGCTGGAAAAGCCATAGCTCTGCAGGCTCTTGTTGATCTCGCGCACGGTCGTCTTGCGGTTGGCGAAGATGATCGCGGTTTCGACGTGATCGTTCGCCAGCAGCCAGCGCAGGGTTTCGCGCTTTTCACGCGGCTTCACCGGGATCTTGAATGCGGTGATGTTCTCGTTGGTCGAGGCCGCGCGGCTCACCTCGATCCGCTTGGGATCGGTGAGGAATTTCTGCGCCAGCTTCTCGATCGGCGGCGGCATGGTCGCGCTGAACAGCAGGGTCTGCCGGCGTTCGGGCAGTTTGGAGCAGATCGTCTCGATATCTGGGATGAACCCCATGTCGAGCATCCGGTCCGCCTCGTCGATGACCAGCATCTCGCAGCCGTTGAGCAGAATCTTGCCCCGCTCGAACAGGTCCATCAACCGGCCCGGCGTCGCAATCAGCACATCGACGCCTTCGTTCAGCGCCTTGACCTGATCGCCCATCTGCACCCCGCCGATCAGCAGCGCGAGTGCCAGATCGTGCTGCTTGCCGTACTTCTCGAAATTCTCGGCCACCTGGGCGGCGAGTTCGCGAGTCGGTGCCAGGATCAGGCTGCGCGGCATCAGCGCACGGCGGCGGCCGCTGGCGAGAATGTCGATCATCGGCAGCACGAAACTGGCAGTCTTGCCGGTGCCGGTCTGCGCGATGCCGATGATGTCCTTCATCATCAGCACGGGCGGGATTGCCTGCGCCTGAATCGGCGTAGGCTCGCTGTATCCGGCGGATTCAACCGCCTGCAGCAATTTGTCGGAGAGGCCGAGATCGGCGAATTTCATTCAGTTTTCCGGATGTGGAGGGGCAGTGCGGAATGTCCCGCAGGAGCGCGCGCGGCTTCGCCCAAACGCAGCGCAATGTCAAGGAAATCCGCCTATCCGGCAGGGACGAGCTGGCGAATAGCGCCGATCTTGCAGGTCGCACCATTGCGCGCACGCAGCGTATCGCGGCCCGCACACAGTTCGCCATCCTTGTGCGGCTCCACATAGAAGCCGAGGTAGAAATCGCGCGCATTGCATGTTTTGAGCAGCTGCGCACGGATCATCCTATTGTCCGACAGGTACAGCACCAGATCGCGCGGGCTGACCGTCTGCACTGCCACGATACTGCGCGCGGGCAGGCATTTGCCGATCTTGCGCTGCTCGAACCGCTGGGGAATCACCTGCCGCCAGTCGGCCACCATTTCCTGCGTGTTGGGCCTGCGCGGAGAAACGCGGATTATGATTTCCTGGCGTATGCGCACCTGATGTGCCGTGTCGTCGTTGCGCCACGCCTGCCCGACCAGCCAGTTGTGCGTGGAAACCTTCGGCGGTTCGACCGGTGCCTCCGTCGCGCCGACGGTTGCAGCCTCGGGCAACGACCCGGCGGGCGCGTCGCCCTGCCCTACCGGCAGGAGCGCGAGTGCCGGTGCCATGAATGCGGCCCTGAAAAGCATCGTATTGCCGTTTTCCTCCGCGGTAGACCCTTGCGGTCTACCCTGTGCGTTCGATCTGCCCGCGCAATTGCATAGCCCCTCCTTTTGAATGGCGGCTTAATTGCGGCAACCGGGTGGGCGAACTCACTGGCAATGCGGCCAAAAGGTGTGACATGATGACAACATGAGCGATCCCTTCCTTGATGCCGCAAGCCAGCTGCTGGGCCAGCGCGGGCTTTCGCGCGACCCTGACATCCTCGATCCGTGGCTGACCGACTGGCGCGGGCGCTATACGGGCCGCGCACGCGCGCTTGCCTCGCCCGCCAGCACGGCAGAAGTCGCCGCACTGGTGAAGCTGTGCGCGCAGCATCGGGTGCCGATCGTGCCGCAGGGCGGCAATAGCGGCATGTCGGGCGGGGCAACACCGGACGGCAGCGGAGATGCCCTGCTGCTTTCGCTGCGCCGGATGGATGCCTTCCGCCACTGGGATGCGGACGCGCGGCAGGTCGTTTGCGAGGCGGGCGTCGTGCTGCAAACCCTGCACGATGCGGCTGCCGATCGGTCGCTGCGCTTTCCGCTGACCCTGGGTGGCAGGGGATCGGCCACGATCGGCGGGCTTATTTCTACCAATGCCGGCGGCACGCAGGTTCTGCGCCATGGCACCATGCGCGCGCAGGTGCTGGGGCTGGAGGCGGTGCTGGCCGATGGATCGGTGCTCGACACGCTGGCGGCACTCAAGAAAGACAATCGCGGGTTCGATCTGAAACAGGTGTTCATCGGGTCGGAGGGCACGCTGGGCATCGTAACCGCTGCCACACTTTCGTTGCTGCCCCGAATCGCGGGGCGCAAGGTTGTCTTTGCAGGCGCTTCCTCGGTGCAGGACGCCCGCAAGCTGTTGCTGATGGCCTCAACGCGCGAAGTGGCCGCGCTGGAGGGGTTCGAGATCATGCCGCGCGATGCGCTGGACGCTGTGCTCGCTTACGAACCGAACAGCCGTGACCCGCTCGATGCACGCCATCAATGGTATGTGCTGATGGAATTCGTCGCCGACGATTCACAGATCTCGACGCTCGAATCGCGGGTCACTGCGGTGCTTGCCGATGCGCTGGATCGGGGGCTGGTCGCGGACGCGACGATCGCCGCGAACGAGACCCAGGCCGAGGCGCTCTGGGCGCTGCGCGACGGGATTTCCTCTGCCGAGCGTGCGCATGGGCCTGCCGTGCAGCACGACATCTCCGTGCCGCCCGCGAAAATGCCGGACTTCATCGATCACGCCAGTGCCGAGCTTGAGCGGGACTTTCCCGGCATCCACGCAGTCGCGTTCGGCCATCTGGGCGACGGAAACGTCCATTTCCACCTTCGCGCACCCGTGGGCGCTGTCGGCGGGAAATGGGAGGATGCGGACGGCAAGGCGATCAGCGCCAGGGTGCACGATCTGGTGACCACATGGGGCGGATCGATCAGCGCCGAACACGGCATCGGCCAGATGAAGCGCGACGAGCTGGCCCGTCTGGCCGATCCGGCAGCACTCACCATCCTGCAGGGCGTCAAGCAGGCGCTCGACCCCCTGGGCCTGATGAACCCGGGCAAGCTGGTGCCGCTTGCCAGCCGCGCGCCCGGCTTATAAAGGCGCGATTTCTCAATCCCGGGGCGTGACTGGATGCGCGCGCCTCTATCCATTCAGCCCGAGTACGGAGAGACCGATGGCCAGCGAGCCGCAACAGCCCCAGCTTCCCATGTTCTACAAGGACCTGATGCCGCTCAACACGCGGGATCACAAGAACTTCCGCAATCGCATGACCGAGACGGCTCCCTGGCTTTCCAACCAGCACATGGTGCCGCTGACCGCCGACGAATTCGTGCAGGCCGGTCGCCACTTCCCGATCATCTTTTCTTCGGGCGAAAATCCCCTGCCGCTGGCGCTGATGGGCCTCAACGAAGGGGTGAACACCTATTTCGACGATGAGGGCAAGCTGCTCGAGACGGTCTATGTTCCGGCTTATATTCGCCGCTATCCCTTCATCCTCGCCCGCCTCTCGAACGAGAGCGAAGAACTGTCGCTGTGCTTCGACCCGACCGCCGAGGCGATCGGCGAATTCGACGAAGGCGAAAAGCTGTTCAACGAAGACGGTTCGACGACCGATCAGACCAAGTCGATCCTCGATTTCTGCGAGAAGTTCGAACAGGCCGGGCGCCGCACCCGCGCCATGACCGACGAGCTGAACAAGCACGGCCTCCTGATGGAAGGCGAAGTCGCGATCGAACGTTCGGAAGATCCCGGCAAGCCCTACGTCTATCGCGGTTTCCGCATGGTCGATCAGGAAAAGCTGCGCGAACTCGATTCCGAAACGCTGACCAAGTGGAACAAGGACGGCATGCTGCCCCTGCTCTACGCGCACCTCTCCTCGCTCGACCTGATGCGCGTCATCTTCGCGCGGCAGGAACAGCAGGGCACGATGCCTGCGCCGGACCAGCAGCAGAACGGCTGATTGCCACCAATCATCGCGGGGCGGGCGGCAGTGCTTGACAATGCTGCACCGCACCCCAGATTCATGGTGTCCGGGCGGCCCTCCCCCCTCATAGCCGCCCCGGATAAGTGCGCTTTCGGGCGCACTTCCTCCCTGAACCTTGGCCACCTCGTGCATTCGTGCGCGAGGTGGTTTTTTTATGCAGTGGCGCGCCTGTCCGGCCCTATTCGCCCCTATTCGGCGGCAAGCGGCAGGCCGTTTTCGCGCAGATGCGGCGCAAGCTCGTCTGCCAACGCGCGAACCATATCGGCCAGCAGCCGCGCGAGTGCGGGCATGCGCGCGCTGAGCCCTTCGAATCGCGCATCGAGATAGAGCGAGCGGCACACCTCCAGCTGCAAGGCATGGATGCCGAGCGACGGCCGTCCGTGGCGATCGAGCACATAGCCTCCCGCATAGGGCCGATTATGCGCCACTCCACGGTGCTGGCCGCCCAAGAATTGCAGCGCCCGGCCTGACAGACCGTCCGCGCAGGACACGCCGAACCGGTCGCCCACCACAAACTCGATCCGCTGCTCGCCGGAATGCCGCACCCGCAGCGGCGGCATGGAATGGAGGTCGATCAGCAGCGCAGCGCCCCACATGCTGCGCACATCGCCAAGCGCCCGCGCCAGGGCGCGGTGATAGGGTTCGTGAATGCCGGTGACCCGCGATGCGACATCCTGCGCGCGCAGCGACTCGCGCCAGATTTCGCCCACGCCCGAAACACGGCGCGGAATCAGGCCCAGCCCGCTTCGTGCGCGCCGGTTGGCACTGGAATTTGCATGCCCCGCAGGCCGGGCATCGCCGATCATCGACCAGTCGAGATCGTCCGCTGCGCGATTGAGATCGAGCATCGCACGCGGCGCATTCGCCACCAGCACCGCCGCGCCCGACAGGCGGGCAACGTCGAGCGCCAGCGCATCGACCAGCCGATCCTCCAGCCGCAGTTTGGCGAGCGCCGGATTGCGCATGTTTTCTTCGACATCCGATGGGTAGGCACGCCCCCCATGCGGCGCCGCGATCAGGATCGGCACCTGCGCGCTTCGCACATCCGAAAGGCGAAACGCGGGGGCACCGGAGCCGGGGATCATTCCGCCTACGATTTCATCGCGCGAATCGCTGTTTGCCACCATGCTCATCGCCCCCGACGCTGAACGGTCGCCCGCTATGTGTCAAAGCAGGGCAAGGCCCCGCTGCGCCAAAGATTCCTTAAGCGATGCGCGCTATGAACAGTCCGCATGAGCGAACCCATACCATTTCGGCGAATCCTCCTGGCGGAGGATGAAGAAGCAATGCGCAGCTACCTTGCCCGCGCCCTGGAAAAAGCTGGCTATGCCGTCGATTCGGTCGACTGCGGCACGGCGGCCCTGCCGCTGCTGGAAGACGGTGACTACGACCTGCTGCTGTCGGATATCGTGATGCCCGAAATGGACGGGATCGAGCTCGCCCAACGCTGCAACGAGATCAGCCCGGAAACGAAGGTCATGTTCATCACCGGGTTTGCCGCCGTTTCGCTCAAGGCGAGCGCCGATCAGCCGCAGGCAAAGGTGCTGTCCAAGCCGTTCCACCTGCGCGATCTGGTGCTGGAAGTGGACCGGGTTTTTGCCGAGGCCCGCGAAGCCCAGCTATAGGGCTGATGACCGCGCCTGAAATCTAGGCCTTGTCTCGCAGCCGAAGCGCGGCTATCTGGCGCGTCCGCCGTCCGAGGCGGCACACGCGATGGTGTGGGCGTATAGCTCAGTGGTAGAGCACTATGTTGACATCGTAGGGGTCGCAAGTTCAATCCTTGCTACGCCCACCATCGCCACTTTCCAGCCAGTAGCATGAGCGAAACGGGGCCTTCCGCCCGCCGGATACCCTTGGCGCAGCCGGATTTGCGGATCGCTCTGTAGCCTTGCGTCGTCCGCCCGCCTTGCGCGGTGCACGCCCTCTGCTAAAGCCGCGCCAGATTCACCCCCAAATTGCAACGCACGGACCAGCAGGGACGGATAATGGCAAAAATTCAGGTCAAGAACCCGGTCGTCGAACTCGACGGCGACGAAATGACGAAGATCATCTGGCAATGGATCCGCGAAAGGCTGATCCTGCCCTATCTCGACATCGATCTTAAGTACTACGATCTCTCGATCGAGAAGCGCGACGAGACGGACGACCAGATTACGGTCGATGCCGCCAACGCGATCAAGCAGTATGGCGTTGGCGTGAAGTGCGCCACCATCACCCCTGACGAACAGCGGGTCGAGGAATTCGACCTCAAGAAAATGTGGGTTTCGCCCAACGGCACGATCCGCAACATCCTCGGCGGCGTGGTCTTCCGCGAACCGATCGTGATCGACAATGTCCCGCGCCTCGTGCCCGGCTGGACCGACCCGATCGTGGTCGGCCGTCATGCCTTCGGCGACCAGTACCGCGCCAAGGACACGCTGATCCCCGGCAAGGGCAAGCTGCGCCTCGTGTTCGAAGGCGAAGATGGCGAGAACATCGATATCGACGTGTTCGAATTCCCCAGCCCCGGCGTCGCGATGGCGATGTACAATCTGGACGATTCGATTCGCGACTTCGCGCGGGCCAGCTTCCAGTACGGCCTCGACCGCAAGTGGCCGGTGTACCTCAGCACCAAGAACACCATCCTCAAGAAATACGATGGCCGCTTCAAGGACCTGTTCCAGGAAGTGTTCGACGCCGAATTCGCAGCCGACTTCAAGAAGGCCGGCATCACCTACGAACACCGCCTGATCGACGACATGGTTGCCGCCGCGCTCAAGTGGAGCGGCAAATTCGTGTGGGCCTGCAAGAACTACGACGGCGACGTGCAGTCCGACATCGTGGCGCAGGGCTTCGGCTCGCTCGGCCTGATGACCTCTGTGCTGATGACGCCCGACGGCAAGACGGTAGAAGCCGAAGCCGCACACGGCACCGTCACGCGTCACTATCGCCAGCACCAGGAAGGCAAGGCGACCTCGACCAACCCGATCGCCAGCATCTTCGCATGGACCCGCGGCCTGATGTATCGCGGCAAATTCGACGATACGCCCGAAGTGGTGAAGTTCGCCGAAACGCTCGAAAAGGTCTGCATCCAGACGGTCGAGAACGGCCAGATGACCAAGGACCTCGCGCTGCTGATCGGCCCCGGCCAGAGCTGGCTGACGACCGAGCAGTTCTTCGAAGCGATCGTCTCCAACCTCGAAACCGAGATGAAGAAGCAGGGCCTCGCCCCGGCATAATCTCGAACAGCGATTTGTTGTTTCGCCCCGGCGCCTCACCCGTAGGCGTCGGGGCTTTCTATATGCGGCCGGTCGATCCCCAGCCCGATGATGCGGGCGGGCAGGCGTTGCAACGGGCCGAACCTGTCGAGCAGCCGGACCGGCAGCGGCGCCTGTTCGATTGGCGCGTCGCGTTCCAGCAGCGGCTGGATGAACCGGTCCTGCGCGAATTTCTGTATCATCTGCGTGTAGTGAACGGACCGGGCACGTAGCTGCTGCACACGCGCCAGCAACGGATCGGGGCTTTCTCCGCGTGCGAGCGGCGCGGCAAGGACGTTTGCCGCAACCACCGCGTCCTGCACGGCCACATTGATGCCCACCCCGCCGATCGGGCTCATCGCGTGGGCTGCATCGCCGATGGCGAGCAGACCATCGCAGTTCCACCGCGTCAGGCGGTCAAGCGAAACGCTGAGCAGCTTCAGGTCGTCCACATCGGAAAGTTGATCGATGGCACCATCCAGTTCGGGCACCAGGCCGCGCAGACGATTGCGAAACGCCTCGATCCCCTGCGTGCGAATTTCGTCGCCGGTACCCTTGGGGATGATGAACGCGCATTGCAGGTAGGTTCGCCGGTTGATCAGTATCAGAAAGCGCCCGGCCGAAAGCGATCCGAAGCTTTCCGGCCCAAGCTCGGGTGGCCGCTCCAGCCTGAACCACAGCACATCCATAGGCGCGCCGATATTCTTGAGCGGCAGCTCGGCCTCGTCTCGCATAATGGAACGCCGCCCGTCCGCCGCGATAACAAGCCGAGAAGGAAGCACCTCGCCGTCGCGGGTTAGGACCGAGTTGATCCGCCCATCGCTATCGGTTCGGGCCGCCACCGCCTCGGTCCCCATACGCAGATCGAAGCCGGGATACTGCTTCGCCTTGCCGGCCAGAAAATCGAGCAGATCCCACTGCGGCATCATCGCGATGAAGGGTGCGGCGACCGGCAGGTAACGGAAATCGGCAATATCGCGCTGCTGGCCCGCAACCCGCAGCCCGATGCGTTCCACCTTGCTGTGCTCAATAGCCAGAAAATCATCGAGCCAGCCGAGCTGGTGGAACAGGTCCAGGGTAGAGGGATGCACCGTGTCGCCGCGAAAATCCCTGAAGAAGTCCTTGTGCTTCTCCAGTACGGTAACCTTGACGCCTGCCCGGGCGAGCAACATGCCCGCAAAGATTCCCGCAGGGCCTCCCCCAACCACGACAACAGGTAATTCGGGATCGTGCGGCACCTTGGAGCCCTTTCGATGTTGAGGCACTACAGCCCCTGAAACGTAATCACGCAGGAGACGATCCGATCTCGACTACCGACAAGACCAAGGCGCGCCTCGAAGTCCGTCAGGCGAAGCTCAAGGATGTGCCCGCCATCGCGGAACTGGTCCGCCGTGCCTATGTGGACCTGCCGCCCTATACGCTGGGCGAAATCCGCGGGCAGCTGAACAATTACCGCGAAGGCTGCTTTGTCGCCAAGCTGGACGGAGTGATCGTGGGCTATTGCGCGTCGATGCGGCTGAACGCGAGGGTCGCGCTGTCGGACCATACCTGGGACGAGATCACCGGCAACGGCTTCGGTAGCCGCCACGACCCGACCGGCGAGTGGCTTTATGGCTATGAAATGTGCGTCGACCCCAAGGTGCGCGGTACGCGGATCGGGCGGCGGCTATATGAGGAACGGCGCTCTCTGGCCGAACGTCTCGACCTGACGGGGATCGTGTTCGGCGGGCGAATGCCCGGCCTTGCCAATGCCATGCGGCGAAAGCGCAACAATGCCGAAGGGCCGCAGGATTACCTCGAGAAAGTGATCGACAACAAGATTCACGATCCCGTGCTGCGCTTCCAGCTGGCCAACGGGTTCGAGCCGCAGGGCATCCTCGAAAACTACCTGCCCGAAGACAAGAAATCGAAGGCCTTCGCGGTCAAGATGGTCTGGCGCAATCCCTATGTGGATGCCGATGCACCGCGAAAGCACCGCATCCCGCGCGACGTCGAAAGCGTACGGATCGCCACCTGCCAGCTGCAGGCGCGCGCGGTTTCGGGGTTCGACGAATTCATGCGTCACGTCGAATATTTCGTCGATGTCGCCGCGGATTACGAAAGTGACTTCATCCTCTTCCCCGAACTCTTCACGCTGATGCTGCTGAGCGCGGAGGAAAAGGAGCTGAGCCCGATGGAGGCGATCGAGGCGCTGAGCGAATATACCCCGCAGATTCGCCAGAAACTCTCCGAACTGGCGCTCAACTACAACATCAACATCATCGGCGGATCGCACCCGACGCGGATGGACGACGGCGACATCCACAACGTCGCCTATGTGTGCCTGCGCGATGGGTCGATCCACGCGCAGGAGAAGATCCACCCCACGCCGAACGAAGCCTACTGGTGGAACATCAAGGGCGGGGACAGCATCGACGCGATCCCCACCGACTGCGGCCCGATCGGCGTGCTGATCTGCTACGACAGCGAATTCCCCGAACTTGCCCGCCGGCTCGTGGACGAAGGCGCGCGGATTATCTTCGTGCCGTTCTGCACCGATAGCCGCCAGGGCTATATGCGGGTGCGCTATTGCGCACAGGCCCGCGCGATCGAGAACCAGTGCTTCACCGTGCTCAGCGGAAATGTCGGCAACCTGCCCAATGTCGCCAATATGGATATCCAGTACGCGCAAAGCTGCATCCTGACGCCGTGCGACTTCCCCTTCGCGCGCGACGGCATCGCTGCCGAAGCGAGCGAGAATGTCGAGACGCTCACCATCAGCGACGTAAATCTGGCGGACCTCAGCTGGGCACGGGCCGAGGGCACGGTGCGCAATCTCGCGGATCGCCGCTTCGATCTGTACCAGATCGAGTGGGACAAACGCGTCGGCCAGGTCTCGCAGCGTATCGGCGAGGTCGAGAGCGAGGCCGCGGGGCAGGATAGCAAGCCGGTCGGCCCGAAATCGCCCGGCGGCGGCTAGCCACCTGGGCTTCGCTAAGCCAAGAAGGCTGATCGATCTGGCCGGGTGACTTTTCCCGCGCCGCAGCATAGATCGGGTCCATGGCGGGTGAACTCGAACCGACGACTGCGTTGTCAGACGCGCTGGTAATCCTTGGCGCAGCGGGAATCGTGATTCCGCTCTTCGCCCGGTTCCGCATCACGCCCGTCATCGGTTTCCTGCTGATCGGCATTCTAGTCGGCCCTTACGGCCTTGGCGCGCTCACCGGCGAATTCCGATGGCTTACCGCCGTGACCATTTCGGAGCCGGATTCGCTCGATATCTTCGCCGAGTTCGGGATCATCCTGCTGCTGTTCACCATCGGGCTGGAGCTGTCGTTCAACCGCCTTTGGCAGATGCGCAAACTCGTGTTCGGGCTTGGCGCGCTGGAGCTGCTGATCATCGGCAGCTCGATCGCCCTGCTGCTCGCGATGATGGGCCAGTACTGGACCGGAGCGATGGCGCTGGGGCTGGCGCTCGCACTCTCCTCCACCGCCATCGTGCTGCCGATTTCGGGCACGGCGTCGCCCGTGGGCAAGGCTGCGCTGTCGATGCTGCTGTTCGAAGATATTGCCATCGTGCCGATCATCTTCATGCTCGGCGCGCTCGCCCCTTATGCGCAGGCGGACGGGCTGACAGGAGTATGGACCACGCTGTGGCAGGGCGCAGTGGTGATCGGGGTGCTGCTGCTCGCCGGGCGCTACGTGCTGCCCACGCTGTTCGCTCAGGCGGCGCGGACCAAGAGCCCCGAGGTATTCCTTGCCGCCACGCTGGTGGTCGTGATCGGGGCCAGTCTCGCCACCGGCGTCACCGGCCTGTCGCCCATCGTCGGTGCGCTGATCGCAGGCCTGCTGATTGCGGAGACCGATTACCACGGCGAAGTCGAAGCCATTATCGAACCGTTCAAGGGGCTGGCGCTGGGGATCTTCCTGATCACCATCGGGATGAGCATCGATCTGCAAGTGCTGGGCGAAAACCTCGGCATCATCCTGACCGCGGTCGTGCTGGTGCATTCATTCAAGGCACTCGTCACCGGCCTGCTGCTGCGGATGATGGGCGCGCGTCGGAACACTGCGACCGAGACAGGCATCCTGATGTCCAGCCCTTCGGAAACGACGCTGATCGTGCTCTCCGCCGCCAGCTCGGCGATGCTCATTCAGCCGGGCACCGTTCAGTTCTGGCAGATCGTTACCGCGATCGGCCTGACCATCACGCCACTGCTGGCGCTGGTCGGGCGCGCGGTTGCGCGCCGGGTCGACCCGGTGCCCGATCCCGCCCGCGATGTGTCCGCTCCCGTCGGGCGGGTGATCGTCGTCGGCGGCGGCCGCGTCGGGCGGCTGGTGGCCGATATGCTGCGCGTGCACGACAAGCCCTATATCATGATCGAATCCGACGCCGATCTGGTGCAGCTGGACAAGCGCGAAGGCTATCATGCGATCTTCGGCAACGCGGCGCGGCTGGAAACGCTGCGCGCGCTGCGGGTGGAGGATGCCTCTGCCATCGTGCTGACGATGGATGCGCCGGTGCTCGCCCAGCAGCTCGTCGCGCGGCTGCGCAAAGCCTATCCCGAATTGCTGATCGTCGCCCGTGCGCGCGATGCGGGCCATGCGGCCGCGCTTTATCAGGCAGGGGCGAGCCATGCGGTGCCCGAGACACTGGAAAGCTCGCTTCAATTGTCTGAAGCCGTACTGGTCGATATCGGCGTCGCGATGGGGCCGGTGATCGCGTCGATCCATGAAAAGCGTGACGAAATGCGCTCTCAGATCCAGACCGAAGGCGCGCTGGAGCACAAGCCCAAGCTGCGCACCAGCGTCGCCGCAACGCCTGCGCCAGGCACCGCCCCGGCGGATTAGATCGGACCTTCTTCCGCGCCCAACCATTGGTAGGGAAAGGAGAAAATTTCATGTCCGACATCGACCCCACCAAGCCGATCCCGAACGACGAAAAGTTCAAGCCGCAGAATGTCCAGGGCAGCGGCAAGGCCAAGCCTTCCGCCCGCCGCGATGCATCCCGGCCCGCCGATACTGGTGGCGAGGATCTGGGCAAGGGTTCCAGTGGCGACACCCGCCGCGCGGCAAAGGGCGCGCGCTAACCGCTCGCGCGCGGTCGGGCTTCAAGCGCCGATCGTCTCGCGCAATGCATTGCGAACCGCATCGAGAGCGGCCTCGGCGTTCGACGCGTCGGGGCCGCCGCCCTGTGCCATGTCGGGGCGGCCGCCGCCGCCCTTCCCGCCAAGAGCCGCTACCCCGGCACGCACCAGATCGACCGCGCTGAAACGCTCGGTCAGATCGTCGGTCACCGCCACCGCAAAGGCCGCCTTGCCGTCATTGGTCGCGCAGATGGCTGCCACGCCGGTGCCGAGACGGTTCTTCGCCTCGTCCAGCAGAGGCCGCAGTTCCTTGGGGTCGAGCCCGTCGATAACCTGGCCTGAAAACGCCACGTCGCCCACGGTTTCATCCGCGGTCGCCGCCTGTGCGCCGCCGCCGCCCAGTGCGAGCTGCTTTTTGGCGGCCGCAAGCTCCTTTTCGAGCTGCTTGCGTTCGTCCAGTAGCGCCTGAACGCGTGCGGGCACCTCTTCCGGATTGGTCCGCAGCGCGGCGGCCGCACCCTTCAGACTGTCTTCCCGGGTGACCAGCCACTGACGCGCAGCCTCGCCGGTCAGGGCCTCGATCCGCCTGAGGCCCGAGCTGACCGCGCTTTCCGAGACGATGCGGAAGAGCTGGATATCTCCGGTCGCCTCCACATGGGTGCCACCGCAAAGCTCGACCGAATAGGTGCGGCCCTCGTCCCGCGCGCTGCCCATCGAAAGCACGCGGACTTCATCGCCGTACTTCTCTCCGAACAGGGCGAGCGCCCCGGCCGCGACCGCATCGTCGGGTGCCATCAGCCGGGTGGAGACGGGTTGATTTGCCCTGATTTCGGCGTTCACCTCGGCTTCGATAGCGGCAATGTCTTCGTCCGACAGCGGTGTGGGTTGCGAGAAGTCGAAGCGCAGGCGGTCTTCGGCCACCAGCGATCCCTTCTGGGTGACATGGTCTCCCAGCCGATTGCGCAGCGCGGCGTGAACCAGATGCGTGGCGGAATGATTTGCCCGGATCCGGTTGCGGCGTTCCGCGTCGATGGTCATCCGCACTTCATCGCCCACGCGCACTTCGCCCGCTTCGACCTTTCCGTGGTGTGCGTGCAACCGGCCCAGCGGCTTGCTGGTGTCGCTCACCGCGACGCGCAGCCCGCTGTGCGTGGTGATGCTGCCGTTGTCACCCGCCTGACCACCGCTTTCGCCGTAGAACGGTGTCTGGTTGGTGAGGATGGTGACCTCTTCCCCGGCCTTGGCAGACTGCGTTTCCTCACCATCCTTGACGATGGCGACCACCCGCCCCTCGCCATGGGTGGCGCTGTAGCCGATGAATTCGCTGGCGCCTTCACGCTCCGCGATTGCGAACCATACCGCGCTGTCCGCTGCCTCGCCGCTGCCTTTCCAGGCGGCACGTGCGGCCTCGCGCTGGCGCGCCATGGCGGCATCGAACCCTTCGCGATCCACCGTAATGCCCTGCGCGCGCAAGGCGTCTTCGGTCAGGTCGTAGGGGAAGCCATAGGTATCGTAGAGCTTGAACGCGACATCGCCGTCCAGTTCGTCACCTTCGGATAAATCGCAGGTGGCTTCGTCGAGGAGGCGCAGCCCCTTGTCGAGCGTTTCGCGGAACCGGGTTTCCTCACGCTCCAGCGTTTCCTCGATGAGTGCCTGACCGCGGGTAAGCTCGGGATAGGCCTGCCCCATCTCCCCCACCAGCGTCGGCACGAGCCGGTGCATCAGAGGGCTCTTGGCACCCAGCAGGTGCGCATGGCGCATCGCGCGGCGCATGATCCGGCGCAGCACGTAGCCGCGCCCCTCGTTCGAAGGCAGCACCCCGTCGGCGATCAGGAAGCCGGTTGCGCGCAGATGGTCCGCGATCACGCGGTGGCTGGCGATGGTCGCGTCGGTCGCTTCCTCGTGCAGCTGCGATTCCGCGGCTTCGATCAGCGTCCTGAACGTGTCAGTGTCGTAATTGTTGTGCACGCCCTGAAGGACGGCGGCAATGCGTTCCAGCCCCATTCCGGTATCGATGTTCTGGTTGGGCAGCTCGCCGATGATCTCGCCGTCGCGCTGCTCGTTCTGCATGAACACGAGGTTCCAGATTTCGACGAAGCGATCGCCGTCCTCATCGGGCGATCCCGGAGGGCCACCGGCGATGTGGTCACCGTGATCCCAGAATATCTCGGAGCAGGGGCCGCAGGGACCGTCATCGCCCATCGCCCAGAAATTGTCCTTGGTGGCGATGCGGATGATGCGATCTTCCGGCAGCCCGGCGATTTTCTTCCACAGGGCGAAAGCTTCGTCATCGGTGTGGTAGACGGTGGCCAGCAGGCGGTCGGGATCGAGGCCGAATTCCTTGGTCAGCAGGGTCCAGGCATGCTCGATCGCCTGTTCCTTGAAATAGTCACCGAATGAGAAGTTGCCGAGCATCTCGAAGAAGGTGTGGTGGCGCGCTGTATAGCCGACATTGTCGAGGTCGTTGTGCTTGCCTCCGGCACGCACGCATTTCTGCGCGCTGACCGCCCGCGGGCTTGGCGGCGTTTCGAGACCGGTAAACACGTTTTTGAACGGAACCATGCCCGCGTTGACGAACATCAGGCTGGGGTCGTTGTGCGGAACCAGCGGGGCCGAAGCGACGCGGGTGTGGCCTTTTCCTTCGAAGAATTCGAGGAAGGTCCGGCGGATATCGTTGGTGCTCGTCATATTGCTGCCGAGTTAGGCAAGATGGGGCTGGCCGACAAGCTTTCGCAGCGCATGTTGCGTGTCAGAAATGCGGAGACGGGAACGAAAGCCGAAAAGCCGGCCGCGATACCTTCGGGGAGAAGGGCGCAGCCGGCTTTCCGGGTTCCCGGGCGCGCAACGCGCACCCGCTAGAGAAGGTGCGATCAGTCCTCCGCGTCAGGGCCGACCATCATCTCCTCGGCGACATCGTCGGTCTTGCCGCGGATCGCAGCCTCCAACTTGTCGCAAATTTCGGGATTTTCCTTGAGGAAGGTTTTCGCGTTCTCGCGCCCCTGCCCGATCCGGGTGCTGTCGTAAGAGAACCAGGAGCCGGATTTTTCGACCACACCCGCCTTCACGCCAAGGTCGAGAATTTCGCCGATCTTGGAGATGCCCTGGCCGTACATGATGTCGAATTCGACCTGCTTGAACGGCGGGGCGACCTTGTTCTTGACCACCTTGACCCGGGTCGAGTTGCCGATGATCTCGTCACGATCCTTGATCTGCCCGGTGCGACGAATGTCGAGCCGCACGCTGGCATAGAATTTGAGCGCGTTGCCACCCGTGGTCGTCTCAGGATTGCCGTACATCACGCCGATCTTCATCCGCAGCTGGTTGATGAAGATCACCATGCACTTCGAACGGTTGATCGACCCGGTGAGCTTGCGCAGGGATTGGGACATAAGGCGTGCCTGCAGGCCGACATGGCTATCGCCCATCTCACCTTCGATTTCGGCACGCGGGACCAGCGCGGCCACCGAGTCGACCACCAGCACGTCGATCGCGTTCGAGCGGACCAGCGTGTCCGTAATTTCCAGCGCCTGCTCGCCCGTATCGGGCTGCGAGACGATCAGTTCGTCGATATCGACGCCCAGCTTCTTGGCATAGACCGGGTCGAGCGCGTGTTCGGCATCGACGAATGCGGCCGTGCCGCCAGCCTTCTGCGCCTCTGCGATCACATGCAGCGCGAGCGTGGTCTTGCCCGAGCTTTCCGGGCCATAGACTTCGATCACGCGCCCCTTGGGCAGGCCACCAATGCCGAGGGCAATATCGAGGCCGAGCGACCCGGTCGAAATCGATTCGACATTCATCGTTTCCTTCGAGCCCAGCTTCATCGCCGAACCCTTGCCGAATGCGCGATCGATCTGTGCGAGCGCCGCGTCGAGCGCTTTTTGACGGTCCACGTTGGTTTCCTTGTCGTCTACCAGCTTCAGTTTCGTAGCAGCCATCGCACGCCCTCCTTCAGGTTCCTAGAGAGGCTCTCGCCTTTTCGACATAAGCAGTATGTACCGCTTATGTTCCATAAGAACAAGGGGGGAACGATATTTTTGCGAGACGCTCCGAAATGCGGCGCAATTCAGGCGGTTATCGTGCTGAGCACTTCGCCGACCTTGCGCGAAATCTGTTCCACGCTGAACGGCTTGGCGATGAAATGCATGTTGTCGATGCTGATTTCGTTGCGCAGAGTCTCTTCCGCGTAGCCCGACATGAACAGGATCGGGATCTGTGGGCGGATCTTGCGGATAGCGCGCGCCATCGCGGGTCCGTCCATCCCCGGCATGACCACATCGGACACGATCATATCGAATTCGCCGCCATTGGCGATCTCGGCCAGGCCATCCTCGCCATCGGGCTGTGCGTTGACGGTAAAGCCGGCGCGCACCAGCGCGCGCTCGGCAACCGCACGCACCATGTCTTCGTCCTCCACCAGCAGAATGCGCCCGCCGCTGGACCACGCACTGGCGGGGGCGCCGTCACCCTCGCCCCGCTTCTCTTCTGGCGCGACCGCTCCGTGATGGACGGGCAGGTAGATGGAGAAGCGCGCGCCCGGCGCCAGCCCGTCGCCACCGTCCATGTTTTCGGCATAAAGATACCCGCCCGACTGGCGGATGATGCCGTAGACGGTCGACAGGCCCAGCCCGGTGCCTTTGCCCAGTTCCTTCGTGGTGAAGAACGGATCGAAGATCTTGCCCATCACCGCTGGTGGAATACCGCCGCCGGTGTCGCGCACGATCAGCGCGGTGTAATCGCCCGGGGGCATGTCCTCGCCCTGGCCGCGCGAAGATGCCTTTACCGAAATACGCCGGGTGGACATGACCAGTGTGCCCGTACCGTCGCCCTGCGCGGCGATCGCATCGCGCGCATTGACCGCAAGATTGACGATCACCTGTTCGAGCTGCCCCGGATCGGCCCGCACCGGGCCAAGATCGCGATCGTGTTTCACCCGCAGCTCGATCTTTTCGCCCATCAACCGCTTGAGCAGCTGGCTGACTTCGGAGACGACATCGGGCAACTGCACCACCTCGGGCCGCAGCGTCTGCTGGCGACTGAATGCGAGCAGCTGGCGCGTCAGGCTGGCGGCGCGGTTCGAATTTGCGCGGATCTGCTGGATGTCGTCGTAATCGCTGTCGCCCGGCATGTGCCGCAGCAGCATCAGATCGCAATACCCGATGATCGCGGTCAGCACATTGTTGAAATCATGCGCCACGCCGCCTGCCAGCTGGCCGATCGCCTGCATCTTGGTGGCCTGCGCGATCTGTCGCTTGAGGTCGGTTTCTTCCTTGGAATCGGCGAGCGTCAGCAGCACGGCGGGTTCGCCCAGCCCGCGCATGCTGGCGAGCCCCAGCGAAACGGGCTCATCGGGGGCACTTGCAAGCCGCACCGCAACGTCGCCGCTGGCCATGCCGCCCTTGCCGAAACGGCGCACCGCGTCCGAAATCGCGCTCTTGTCTTCGCGCACCACCAGGTCGGAGGGGAATGTCGGCAACCCGGTATCGGGCCGACCGATCGCGCGCAGGAAGGGCGGATTGGCGAACAGAAAGCGCCCGTCGCGATCGGTCATCGCAAGGCCCAGCGGCAGAGCCTCGATCAGGGCTTCGAGCTTGGGCGTCGCATCGCTCCCCGCATTGTCTGCCAGCGTCGCGTGCGCTTCGATCAGCAGCATCAGCGAAGGCGCATCCTGCGGGCCTGCGACCCATTCGTCATCGGCATCGTTGAGCGACACGTGGATCAGCTGGAACGGCTCGCCTTCGCGCCCGGCGCGGGCAAAGAAGATCCGCTCCCGTTCGT
The DNA here is from genome assembly GCA_009993635.1 of Erythrobacter sp. Taxonomy (GTDB): domain Bacteria; phylum Pseudomonadota; class Alphaproteobacteria; order Sphingomonadales; family Sphingomonadaceae; genus Alteriqipengyuania. The sequence goes on from JAACTC010000006.1 coordinate 470,829, forward strand.
CGAGCCGCAGGAAATCCGCAAACTCGCGGCCCGCCAACGTGGCCGTGGGATCGCCCGCCGCGCGTTCGGCGAATGTGGGCGACGCAGCGCGGACCACACCCGAGGGGGAAACAAGCGCGGCCACGACTCCGGCCCGGCCCAGCATCCGCCCGAGCGGCCCGGCGACCAGCTGGCCGATGTCGGTCGCAAGGTCTTCGCTCGATTCGGGCCGGAAGCGCCACACCAGATGGTCCTCGCCCCGCCCGGCGCGCTGCGCCTCCACCTCCCACCGCACGTCGTTCTGACCGAGCGAGAGCTGCGCGGCGTGAGAGCGGCCTTCGCGCCACGCCTCGCGCGCGGTCCTGAGCAGAATCTCGGAGGATTTCTCTTCGCTCAGCGCGAGGTTGGGCGGTGCCTTTTCGATCCCGAAGCGCGCGGAATACGCGCTGCTCGCGCATACCAGCCGATTGGCCCGATCGGTGATCGCCACCAGAACGCCCGGCTGATCTATGGCGGTCAGGGTAACGCTCCAGTCGGGCGGTGCCAGCGTATCGGCACTGGTACCCCGCGCCTTGCCCCGCAGCACGACCAGCAGCGCCATCAGGCTCGCAAGCCCGCCCGCATAGGCAATCGTGAGGATCGGCTGCTCGCTCAGCAGCCAGATGGCGGCGATGCTGGCCACCATTGCGAGCGCCAGGATGACCCAGCCGAGCGGCGCTGCCTTCTCGGCCGGATCGCCGGGCATGTTCACGCGCCCGCGCCTTCCTGCACCGGATCGACCGCAGCCTGCCGCCGGGCAAGCGCCCCGCGCTTCAACCGCCGCTGGCGGCGGCGGCCCATCGCGAGGCGCCACACCCATTTGGACACGAAATAGCCGATAGGGGGAAATACCAGGGCGAAGATGACGAAGCCCAGCACGGTGGCCCCTGCGGCTTCGAATAGTCCGCCAAGCGTCGTAAGGCTGTCGTTCTGCAACAGCGCCTCCCCCGTTTCCGGCGCGATGGTCAGCACCTTGTGCCCTACGCGGTTGGACGCCCAGATCCAGAACGGGAAGGTCAGCGGGTTGGTGATCAGCGTCACCGCGCTGGCAATGGGCACGTTGGCGCGCACGGTAAAGGCGAGCACCAGCGCAAGAAAGATCTGGCCGAACGGAATCACGAACCCCGCAAACAGTCCCAGCGCGACACCGCGCGGCACGTTGCGGCGGGTGAATCGCCACAGTTCGGGGCTCAGGAAGCGGTGCGCGATCGGCTTGAGAAAGCGGTTCTTGGCCAGCGATTCGCGATCGGTGTAACTGCGCACATAACCCCATGCGGCCGAGCGGGCGGTCGGCTTACCGGGGCTGTCTGATCGCTGGCTCATAATGCTCGTTCGATGATGGTATGGCGCGGCCTGCAGGGCAAGCCGCCCGGTGTTCTTTTCGCCACTTCGCTGGGCTGACCCGCCAATAGCGCCCAAGCGGTGGCTGCTTCCTTAATCGCAGCGTCTGTCGGCAAAAAAATCGCCGCGTCGGTCACCCCCGGTCGCGCATGATCCGGGCCTTGTCGCGCTGCCAGTCGCGGTCCTTGATATAATCGCGCTTATCCTTGGTCTGCCGCCCTTTGGCGAGAGCGAGTTCGACCTTCGCCCGACCCTGCCCGTTGAAATACACGGACAGCGGTACGAGTGTCATTCCCTTGCGCTCCACCGCGCCGAGCAGCTTTTCGATCTCGCGTTCGTGCAGCAGCAGCTTGCGCGGGCGTTTGGGTTCGTGATTCAGGCGGTTGCCGTGGGTGTATTCGGGGATATTGGCGTTGATCAGCCATGCCTGCCCGTCGCGCACTTCGGCGTAGGATTCCGCGATCGTGGCCTCACCCGCGCGCAGCGACTTTACCTCTGTCCCCTGCAGCGCGATGCCGGCTTCGTACTTTTCCTCGACCTGATAGTCGAAGCGCGCGCGCCGGTTTTCGGCGACGACCTTTTGCTTGTCGAAAGTGGTGGGTTTGGGGCGAGCCATAAGGGGCCGCGATGTAGGCGCAGCGGCGGCAAAGCGAAAGGGGCTGCGGATGGCCGTGGATGAAATCGGTGACGTTCTTGCACTTCTCCGCCCGCCGGTGACACCTCCTGCCGATGGACCACCCCGCACCCTTCGAGATCCACGACCAGCGCATCGCGCCCGGAACCGCGCAGATCCTCACCATCCCGGTCAGCCAGCAGGTCACCGGACTGGACGCATCGCTCGCGCTCAAGGTGCTGCACGGGGCGAAGCCCGGCCCCTGTGTGTTCGTGAGCGCGGCGATCCATGGCGACGAGATCGTGGGCACCGCGATCATCCAGCGCCTGCTCGACCATTTGATGCCGGGCGACATGGCGGGCACGCTGATCCTGGCCCCAGCGGTAAACATCTACGGCTTCGCCTCGCACAGCCGCTACCTGCCAGACCGGCGCGATCTCAACCGCAGCTTTCCGGGGTACGAGAATGGCAGCCTCGCGGCGCAGCTGGCGCATGCCTTCCTCGAACAGGTCATTGACCGCTGTTCGCTCGGGATCGACCTGCACACCGCCGCGGTCCACCGGTACAACCTGCCGCAGATCAGGATCGCATCGGGCAGCCCCTACCTCACCCAGCTCGCCATGGCCTTCGGGGCGCCGATCATCATCGAGAGCCCCTTGCGCCCCGGATCGATGCGCGCGCTGGCGCATGATCGCGAGACGCCGATGCTGCTGCTGGAAGCGGGCGAGGCGCTGCGCTTCGACCGCTATTCCATCGAGGTTGGTGTCCGCGGCGTGCTGCGCGTGCTCGACCATGTCGGGATGATCGAGATCGGTCCGGTGCTCGAGGATGTCGACGTGCCGATGCGCGCCAACCGATCGAGCTGGGTACGCGCACCGAGGGGCGGCGTATCGCGCCGCGTGCGCAAATCGGGCGACATCGTGAAACAGGGCGGCCTGCTGGCGGTGGTCGGCGGATTGTTCGGCGAAGATGCGCAGGAACTGGTCAGCCCGGTCGATGGGGTGGTGATCGGCCACGCGACGCTGCCGGTGGTCAACCAGGGCGACGCGCTGTTCCATATCGCCGAGGTCGAAACGCTGGACCATGTCGGCAAGCACGCGCGCAGCATCGTCGATGCGATGGCGGTGAGCGAACCGCCCCACCCGCCGACCACGCTGCTGGACGAGGACGAGGTGCTTTAGGTCGAATTCGCTTGTAAAAAGGTCAAGCCCCGGTCGCGATCAGCCTAGCAGAGCGTGGCGGGTTGACCATCCGTCCGAAAAATGCCCCGCCGAGCCAGCCGCCAAGCGCGGATGCCGGAATAACCAAGAGAGCGAGGTCCGCTCGCATCAACTCGATCAATCCAAAGCCGGAAAGGATCACCGCCCATATTTCCAGGCCGGATTCGTAAGGGAACAGCTCGGCAAACTTGATGGTATTGCCAGCGCAGGCATGTGCAAGCCCGACGATCAATCCTGCTATACGGTAGTCGGAACCCCAGCTGCGAGCGATCAGAAACGCGAGACCCAGAAGAACCGTCGCCGGCAGGATCGCGAAGAGAGCGCCAAATGCCAAAATTCCAATCCAGCTCAACGGGTTGATCAGATGCAGCAGGCTCCAAAAATCGCCGTAGCCGAATGCTTCGATCAGATTGTTGAGCGCAAACGTCGACCAAGTCGTCACGAAAATCGAGATCAGTGCCGCTGAAAGCAGCGGGACGACGAGATCGACAACCCTCACACCAGCCCCGCATGCTCCAGCGCCTTGTCGACCGCGTAGCGCGCGGCTTCGGAGCACTCAGTCAGCGGCAACCGCACCTCGTCGGTCATCCAGCTTTGCGTGCGGCTCAGCGCGTATTTCACAGGCGCGGGGCTCGAATCCTCGAACATGGCGTAGTGCAGCGGATAGAGCCGGTCGTTCAGCTCGCGTGCGCGGACCAGATCATTGTCGGCGCAGGCCTGCTGGAATTCGGCGCACAGCGCGGGCGCGACGTTGGCGGTGACCGAGATGCAGCCCGAACCCCCGGCGGCGTTGAACGGCAGCGCCAGCTCGTCATTGCCCGATAGCTGGCAGAAATCGCGGCTGATGCCCATGCGGTGGTCCGCGACGCGCGACAGATCCTCGCTCGCGTCCTTGATCGCGACAATCACCTCGGGGAATTTCTCCGCCAGTTCGCAGACCGTTTCGGGCTGCAGATCGGTCACCGTCCGGCCGGGCACATTGTAGAGCACGATCGGCAGCTCGCCATGCTGCGCCAGATGGCTGAAATGCGCGATTAGGCCCGCCTGGCTCGGCTTGTTGTAATAGGGCGCGACGCACAGGCCGGCGGTGACGCCCGCCTTCTTCGCGAACTTCAAATGCAACAGCGCGTTGTTGGTGTCGTTGCTGCCGCACCCGGCGATGATCGGCACGCGGCCCGCCGCCTGCTCCACACACATCTCGATCACGCGGTGGTGTTCGGCGTTGGAGAGCGTGGAGGCCTCGCCCGTAGTGCCACACGGGACCAGAGCGGCGCTGCCCTGCTCGATCTGCCAGTCGACCAGCGTGCGAAACGCCGCCTCGTCCAGCTTGCTGTCCCGAAATGGGGTGACCAGCGCGGGAATGGAGCCTGAGAACATTTGAGCCGCTCTTTCGTAGGTACTATACAGGGCCAACAAACGGGGCGTGCATCGCCACCCGTCCAGACCATTTTCGTTCAGTGCCTGATAAGGAGCCAGCGGCCATTATGTCCAGCATGACCCGACTTCCCTTTCTGGCCATCGCGCTAGTTTCCACCACCTCGATCACCCCCCCTGCCCTGGCGCAGGACCCTGCCCTCTGGGACCGCGCCCGGGCAGACCTGATCGCCAGCGCGCCCACCCAGATGGCGCAGGTCGTCAACCGGTGGGAATATCTGATCGAGCAACGCGATCTGCCATTCACCGAATATGCCAGTTTTCTGCTGGCCTACCCCGATTTCCCCCAGGGCGAGCGGCTGCGGACGCGGGCGGAGAACGCGCTCGACCAGAGCACCGCCACACCGGAAAGCCTGGTCGCCTATTTCGATGCGCTGCCGCCCGTCACCAATGCGGGCAAGGCGCGCTATGCGCTGGCGCTTTCTTCCGTATCGCGGCCCGAGGCCGCCGCCATCGCACGCGAGGCATGGCGCGGCGGGCAGATGAGCGCGACGAGCGAACCCTACCTGCTCTCGCTGTTCGGCAACCAGTTCACCCCGGCGGACGAAGACGCCCGGATGAATGCGCTGCTGTGGCAGAGCGCCACCGAAGCTGCGCAGCGCCAGATCAGCCGCGTATCGCCCGACAGGCGCGACCTGTTCACCATCCGGCTGGCACTGGTTCAGGGCTATGACCAGTCGAGCGTGGGCGTCCCCATCCCGGCCGATGCCAATCAGGATGCGGGCTACGTCTACAATCTGGCGAAATATTATCGCGAGAACGGCCAGCTGCCGCAGGCGATTTCGCTGCTTGCGAACCGTCCTTCGTTCGATCGACCTGCCTTCGACCCCGAAGATTTCGTGGGCGAGGCGCTGCGTGTGGCGCGCGGTGCAGGCTCCGACCCGTCGGCGCAGATCGCGGGCAAGGTCGACGATCTGTTCGCTCCGGGCACCGACATCAGCAAGGAAGCCTATCGCCTGCGCGACGACTATACCTCGCTGATGTGGCTGGGCGGGACGAACGCCTACTGGAATCTCGGCCAGCCGGGCCGGGCGGCACCGCTGTTCTATCGCTACGGCGCGGCCGCGCAGACGCCGCAGACCCGATCCAAGGGTTTCTACTGGGCGGGCCTGGCGTCGGAGCGCGCGGGCGACCGGGCCGAAGCCAACCGCTATTACGAGATGGCGGCAAGCTATCCCGAACGCTTCTACGGCCAGCTGGCGCTCGCCAAGCTGGGCCGCGAGGTTCCGGCATTGGGCGGCAACAGCGTCGCGTTGCCCACCGCGCAGCAGCGCACCGAATTCGACAACGCCACGCTGACCAAGGCGGTACGCGAAGTCGCCCGCGGTGCCCCGTGGCGGACGGGTATCCAGTTCTATCAGGAGATTTCCGACCGCGCGCAAACGCCCGAAGAGCATGCTCTGGTGGCCGAGCTGGCGCGCGAAACCGGACGCCGCGATCTGGCGGTGAACGTCGCCGAGGCGGCGGGCGCTGACGGGCATTCGGGCTTCGTGCAGCAGGGCTTCCCCACCGTAACACCTCCCGGCGGAGCGAACTGGACGATGGTCCACGCGATCGCCCGGCAGGAAAGCCAGTTCGCGGCCAATGCAATCAGCCATGCGGGCGCACGCGGCCTGATGCAGCTAATGCCGGGCACGGCGCGCGAACAAGCGGGCAAGCTGGGGCTTGGCTATAACCGCGACAACCTGATCTCCGACCCGGTCTACAACATGCAGCTTGGCGATGCCTATTTCGCGCGCATGCTGGACTATTACGGCGGTGCCTATCCGCTCGCCATCGCGGCCTACAATGCGGGGCCGGGTAATGTGAACAAATGGCTGCGCGCCAACGGCGACCCGCGTCAGGGCGGGATCGACTATGTCACCTGGATCGAGCGGATTCCGATTTACGAGACCAAGAACTACGTTCAGCGCGTGATCGAGAATGCGGCGGTGTACGAACAGCTCAACCCCGACCGCGCGCAGTTTGGCAGGCCCAGAATGGCGGGTGACTTCCTGCGCTAAGGCGCGCTAGTCTGCCGCGCATGGCTGGAGACAATCCCATCACGCCCGCCGGATATTCCGCGATGAAGGCGCGCTACGATCACCTGCTTGGCACCGCGCGGCCGGAAATCGTGGAGATCGTCAGCTGGGCGGCAGGCAATGGCGATCGTTCGGAAAACGGCGACTACCTGTACGGGCGCAAGAAGATGCGCGAGATCGACCGCGAGCTGGCGCATCTTGCCCGCCGGATGAAGGCCGCGCGGGTGATAGACCCCGCCGAACAACCCGATCGTTCGCGCGTGTTCTTCGGCGCCACGGTGAACCTGGTGGACGAAGACGACCGCGAAAAGGTGCTCACCCTGGTCGGCAACGACGAGGCCGAAGCCAGCGAAGGGCGGATCGGCTGGGGCTCTCCGATGGCACGCGCACTGCGCGGCGCGGAAGTCGGCGATGTGCGCATGGTGAAAGGGCCAACCGGCGTGCGCGAATGGGAGGTGCTCGCGATCACCTATCCCGACAGCAAGAGCCGCGCGGCATGAAGCGCCTGGCGCTGGCTCTGGCTGCGATGGCGACGCTTGCCAGTCCGGCGCTGGCGCGCTCATCACTCGGTGTGTTCGACGATTGGGGCGCGTTCCGCGATCCGCGCCAGCCGCGCTGCTACGCCATAGCCAAGGGCGAGCGCAGCGAGGGCGCACGCGAGTTTACGCCCTATGCGACCATCGCGACCTGGCCCAGACGCCAGGTGCGTAACCAGGTGCATCTGCGCCTCTCGCGCAGGCTCGCTGCAGACGGAAAAGTCGTGCTGCGCCTTGGCGGCGACACCTATGATCTGACCGCGGGCGAGGCCGATGCATGGGCGCAGGACAGGCGGATGGATGCCGCTATCGTCGCCGCGATGCGCGCGGGATCTCGCATGAGCGTGTCGGCCACCGACCGGGGCGGCAACCGCTTTACCGATCGCTATAGCCTGGCGGGCGTTGCAACCGCCATCGACGCGGCGACCATCGCCTGCGCACGCGACTGAGCCTCTCCTTCCATGCAGCCCTCCAATAAAAAAGGGCGCGGCCCCTAAAGGCCACGCCCTTCGCGTCAGGTTTCGTCCGGTAGCGGCTTAGAAGCGCATACCGACGCCAACGACCACCTGGTGACGGTCGGTATCGACATCGAACCGGTCAGAGTCGGCCAGCGTACCGTCGAAATCGACCTCTGCTTCCGAATAGTTCGAATAGCGATACTCGATGTTGGTGAACATGTTGCGGCCGAAGGCATATTCGAGGCCGCCACCCACACGATATCCGTCGAGGTCGTAGTCGGTGTCGAACTCGGTCGTGCCGTCGCTGCTGCGCACGTTGAGCTTGGCGTTGGTGTAACCACCCTTGGCGTAGAACATCATGTTCTCATTCGCCTTCACCCCTACGCGGGCGCCGAGGTAGAGATCGCGGCCTGCCGACACGTTGCCGAAACCGAAGCCTTCGAAATCGCCGTTGTCGAAATCGGTATCGGCGGTGGACCCTGCGATTTCCGCTTCGGGGCCGATCACGACCTTGCCGAGATCGACATCATAGCCGACCGCTGCGCCGTAAAACACGCCGTCCGCCGACTGATCGTTGTTGTCGTTGCCGTCGTCGTCGACGCTGCTGCCTGCCCGGATGCTGTCGTAACCGGTGGTGCCCTGAATACGCAGGCCGGTGAACGGCGAATCCGCGTCCTGCGCGGCTGCGGGAACTGCGAGCGCGGCAAGCGAGCCCGTGGCGAGCAATGCAAACATCTTGGTCATTAGGTACTTCCTTCTTCATTCCAGTGCCGTCTGCGATGCGGCACGCAGTGTAGGAATGGGCGGGTCGAAGCGAAGTTTCATTAACGTCACACAACATGAAACTGTTGCTTTTGCGTAACATTGTTGCGTCAAGGCGAGTGTTATGTGCGGCCAAAATCGGGAACCTGACGCGCATTGCGCTCACCCCGCTGGAATTTGCGCGCCGAAACGATTATGTGCGCTGCTCCCATGGCCGATACCGAACTCATGACCACGCCCGGACCGATCGATCCGGTGCCCACTCCACGCGACATTACGCCGCGCGCCGACGGGCGCGTGGATCTGATCGGCCTGCCCAAGGCGCGTATCCGCGAACTGTTCGAGACCGCAGGGCTCGACGCCAAGGCCGCCAAGCTGCGCTCCAAGCAGGTGTTCCACTGGCTCTATCATCGCGGCGTGACCGAGTTCGAGGCGATGACCGACATCGCCAAGACGATGCGCCCGTGGCTTACCGAACGCTTCGTGATCGGGCGGCCCGAAGTCGTCGAGGCGCATCATTCGACCGATGGCACCCGCAAGTGGGTGCTGCGCACCGCCGATGGCAATGATTTCGAGATGGTGTTCATCCCCGACGCCGATCGGGGCACGCTGTGCATCTCCAGCCAGGTCGGCTGCACATTGAACTGCCGCTTTTGCCACACCGGGACCATGCGGCTGGTGCGCAACCTGACGCCGGGCGAGATTGTCGGCCAGGTCATGCTGGCGCGCGACAGCCTTGGCGAATGGCCCAAAGGTTCGATGGCCGGGCTGGATGAGGTCGAGGACAGTTCCGAATACACCTCGGACGGTCGCCTGCTGACCAATATCGTGCTGATGGGCATGGGCGAGCCGCTCTACAATTTCGACAATGTCCGCGACGCGATGAAGCTTGTCATGGATGGCGATGGGCTCGCGTTGTCGAAGCGTCGCATCACGCTCTCGACCAGCGGGGTGGTGCCGATGATGGCCCGCTGCGGCGAGGAAATCGGCGTCAATCTGGCGGTGTCGCTCCATGCCGTGCGCAAGGACATCCGCGACGAGATCGTGCCGCTGAACAAGAAATACGGGATCGAGGAACTGCTGCAGGCCTGCGCCGACTATCCCGGCGCCAGCAACGCGCGACGGATCACCTTCGAGTACATCATGCTCAAGGACAAGAACGACAGCGACGAGGATGCGCACGAGCTTGTCCGGTTGCTCAAGCAGTATGACCTGCCCGCGAAGGTCAACCTGATCCCTTTCAACCCGTGGCCGGGCAGCGACTACGAAACGTCTACGCCGGAACGTATCCGCGCCTTCTCCGACATCGTGTTCGAAGGCGGCATCAGCGCGCCCGTCCGCACCCCGCGCGGGCGCGATATCGGCGCGGCCTGCGGCCAGCTGAAGACCGCGGCGGAGAAGAAGAGCCGCGCCCAGCGCGATCGTGAAGCGGCCGCGGCTATCGAGGCAAGCGCAGCCGCGTGAACTTGATCGTCGAAGCAATCTGCGCCGGTCGCGCAGCCCTGCTCCTCGGCGACAAACGCAGCGCAATCGCCAAATCGCCGATCAATGGTCCGGTCGAGATCGGCCCGCGCGGCGTCGCGGGCGACGAGCAGGTCGATCGCCGCCATCACGGGTTCCCGGCCATGGCCGTCCATCTCTACCCTGCGGACCATTACGCATGGCTGCGCGAGAACTTCGGTGAGCTTCCCGCCCTTTCCGGCCCCGGCAGTATGGGCGAGAACCTGTTCGTGCGCGGGGTCGACGAAAGCGCCGTGTGCATCGGCGACCGATTTCGCCTCGGCACCGCAGTGATCGAAGTGACCCAGCCCCGCCAGCCATGCGCCACCATCGAACGCCATCTGGGCCGCAAGGGCATCGTCAAGGCGATCGTCGAAACCGGGCGCTGCGGGATTTTCTTTCGCGTAATCGAGCCCGGAACGGCCGAGGCGGGAGACACGCTCTCCCCGGTTGAACGGGGTGCAGCCGACTGGACAGTGCGGCGCGCGTTTCACCTCGTCTATGGTGGCGGGAAGCCGGATCGCGGCGAACTTGCGCAGCTCGCGCGCCTTCCCAGCGTCTCCGATCGGCTGGTCAACGATATTCGCCGCAAGCACCCGATGCCATGAACGATCTTTAATCCGCAGCAAGTCTGTGGTCTTAAGGGTCGATGGAGAAACCCGCCGTTCTCGTAACCGGAGGCGCATTGCGCCTTGGCGCAGCGTTCTCGCAGGCCTTTGCCGATGCCGGCTGGCACGTGGTTATCCATTTCCGCTCGTCGGGCGAGGAAGCAGAGGCACTGGCGGCAAGGCTGCCCTCCGCCCAGACCGTGAAGGCGGATCTGGCCGAGGATGACGCAGCCGAGGCGCTTGTGCGGCAACTCGCCACGCAGCTTGCCGATTGGCGATGCCTCGTGAATTCGGCCGCCGTTTTCGCACCTGACGAGGTGACCGCGCTCGATCCGGAGACCTTCGCAAAGGCAATGGAGGTCAACGCACGGGCGCCCGCCATGCTCGCGCAGAGCTATCTCGCGCACGCCCGTGCACACTCGGGACGGCGCGTTATTCAGGTGACGGACCAGAAGCTGGCCAACCCCAACCCCGATTTCTTCAGCTATACCATGAGTAAGCACGCGCTGGCTGCCACGATCCCCATGCTCGCAATGGGCGCGGCGCGGAGCGAGGACCGGGTCTACGGCCTCGCCCCCGGTGCCATTCTGGCGAGCCACGACCAGAGCGAGGACGAGGCCGAGCGATCGCACCTGCTCAACCTGCGCCGCCGCCGGACGACCCCGGCCGATGTGGCACGGGCCGCCGTGATGCTGGCAGGCGGCGACCTGACAAGCGGCGAGACGCTGTTCGTCGACAGCGGCCAGCATCTGCTCAGCCAGCCGCGCGACGTCATCTACCTGGAACGGGAGGGCGCACGATGAGCGCGCAAGAGCCTGCACGGCACAAGATTTCCACCCGCATCTGGCACTGGGTCAATCTGATCGCAATCGTGGTGCTGTTCATGTCGGGGCTGAACATCTCGAATGCTCATCCCTACCTTTACTGGGGCGAATGGGGCTTTTCGCCCGATCAGGCTTGGCTGGCAGTGCCGCGCTTTCCCGGCTGGATGACGATCCCCGACTATTACAGCCTTGCCAAGGCGCGCGACTGGCACCTGCTGATGACCTTCCCGCTGGCCTTCGGACTGCTGGGCATGTGGATCGCGATGCTGGTGAACGGCCATTTCAGGCGCGATCTCACGACGACGAAATGCGAATGGAGCTGGCCTGCCATCCGCCATGAGATCGCGGCCCACGCGCGGTTCGATTTCAGCCAGCATGGCGGCAAATACAATTTCCTGCAGAAGCTCAGCTATGGTGGCGTGCTGGGCATCCTGCTGCCGGGCATGATCCTGACCGGGCTGGCGATCAGCCCCGGCATGGAGCCGACGCTGTGGTGGCTGGTCGATATCCTCGGCGGTCGTCAGAGCGCACGCTCGATCCATTTCCTGTTCGCTTGGGGGCTGGCGGGCTTCTTCGTCATCCACGTGGCGCTGGTGCTGCTGACCGGGCCGATCGGCCACCTGCGCGCGATGATCGTGGGCGGGACGCACGAGCCGACCAATCCGCCTTTCGCCAGGCCCGACGATTCGAAGGGAGACGCCGCATGAGCATTCTGATGAGACGTCGCAATTTCGTGCTCGGCTCGGGCGCGCTGATGCTCGGCGCATGCACCAAGATGCAGCAAAGCGAGGCCGGCCGCAGCGTGTTCGACCGGGTTGACGACTGGCAGATGGGCCTGCAGCGCGCCCTCACCCCGCGCGATGCGCTGGTGCGCGAATATGCGCCGGAGGACATTTCGCCTTCGTTTCGCGGCAACGGCTCCACCAATCCGCAGAACGACGGCTATCCGCAGCATGCGGCGAACGACTTCGCGAACTGGCGCTTTACCGTCGGCGGTCTGGTCGCGCGTCCGCTGGAGTTCACGCTGGACCAGATCATGCTGCTTCCCCAGCGCACCCAGATCACGCGGCACGACTGCGTGGAAGGGTGGAGCGCGATCGGCCAGTGGACCGGACCGCAGCTATCCACGTTCCTCGATCTGGCGCAGGTCAGCGAGGCGGCGAAGTACATCGTCTTCCGCTGCGCCGACGATTACACCCGCGGCCGCTATTACGAGAGCATCGATATGAATGATGCCTTCCACCCGCAGACGATCATCGCCCACCGCCTCAATGGCGAGCCGCTGCCGATCAAGAACGGTGCCCCGCTGCGCGCGCGAGTCGAACGCCAACTGGGCTACAAGCACGCCAAGTACCTGACGGGGGTCGAAGCGGTCGCCAGCCTCGATGGCATAGGCTTGGGCAAAGGCGGCTACTGGGAGGATTATGGTGGCTATCAATGGTACGCCGGCGTCTGATGGCCTTGTCCGGCTCGGGGGTGCGCGTTAGCGTCGCACGCGTTGATCTGACAGGGATAATTCGGCGATGCCCAACAGCTGGAGTGACGAGGAAGTGCGCGTGCTGGTGGGCTGGACCGCCCAGGATTACGGCGCCAGCATGATCCTGCGCCTCGAAACAGTCACCAACCTGCCCGAAAGCGCGGACGATGTGTTGGTGTCGCGGCTGGTGATGAACCGGGATCAGGCGGTGCAGCTGGGCAATATGCTGTACGAAATGTCGGGCACGCTGCCACCGAAGAAGGGCAAGGCCCCGCTGCTCGATCGCGTGATGGGACGCAAGCCCGACTGACCCGGCTCAGGCCGGATACTGCTCCTCCATCGCGGCCATGTCGAACGCAATCAGCTGCTCCAGCACTTCAAGATCGATCTTGCCGAGCCGCGAGACATAGAGGCACGACACCCCTCGCTTGTGCGGGCCAAGCCGGTCGAGCAGTTCCTGCTGCCGCGCGCGCTTCTCCGGCGAGCCGGTGCAGCCCAGCACGTAGAGGCTCATATTCGCCTTGCGCGGGGCGAAGCCCGTGCGGAAGAACGTACCCGAATGGCCGCTGTCATACGTGTAGTCGTAGCTGCCGAAACCGATCATGCTGTCGCCCCACATGACGGGCGGCTCACCAGTAATGCGGGTGAACATTTCCAGCAGAACGCGTGCATCCTCGCGCCGCCCCGGATGGTCTACCGCCTCGATGAACTCCTCGACGCTTGCGTCGGTCGGCTTTGTCCTGTTCTCGGCCATGTCGGCTTTCCTAACACATATTTGCATTGGCCCGCCATCGCCCCCACTCTTGTTGCAAGCAGTGGAAGGAATTGGCGTCATGGCAGGCGGTTGGGCGCGAGACGGCGCCGTACAGGATCAGATCGACGATACGGTGTCCGACGCGGTAAAGGCCGCGCGGGCAGGAATGCCGAGCGGCGAGAGCGAGAAATGGTGCATCGAATGCGGGGAAGACATCCCCGAAAAGCGCCGCATCGCCCTGCCCGGCGTGAAGACCTGCGTCGAATGCCAATCCAGGCGAGACGGCGCGGCGCGCTCCGCCGGTATCAACCGTCGCGGCAGCAAGGACAGCCAGCTGCGGTAAAGCGCCATGCGATAGCGCATTGTCTTGCCCGAACCGCATTGATACTCGCGGGCAATGAACAACACATCCGACAGCGCCCGCCCCCAGAACAACAAGGTCGTCCTCGCCTATTCGGGCGGGCTCGACACCTCCGTGATCGCCAAGTGGCTGGAGGTCGAGCGCGGTCTGGAGGTCGTCACCTTCACCGCAGACTTGGGCCAGGGCGAAGAGCTTGAGCCTGCACGGCGAAAGGCGCAGGCGATGGGCATTCCTGACAGGCACATCTTCATCGAAGATCTGCGCGAGGAATTCGTGCGCGACTTCGTCTTCCCGATGATGCGCGCCAATGCGCGTTACGAAGGCGACTACCTGCTTGGCACCAGCATCGCCCGCCCGCTGATCTCCAAGCGGCTGGTCGAGATCGCGCACGAGACCGGCGCGGGCGCGATTGCGCATGGCGCGACCGGCAAGGGCAATGATCAGGTGCGCTTCGAACTGAGCGCCTATGCGCTCGACCCCGACATCACCGTGATCGCTCCGTGGCGCGAATGGGATCTCGCCAGCCGTACCGCGCTGATCGCCTGGGCGGAATCGCACCAAATCGAGGTGCCGAGGGACAAGCGCGGCGAAAGCCCGTTTTCGACCGACGCGAACCTGCTTCACACCTCGTCCGAGGGCAAGGTGCTCGAAGACCCGTGGGAGGAGACGCCCGACTACGTCTATTCGCGCACGGTGAACCCCGAGGATGCGCCCGACACGCCTGAGTATATCACGATCGCGTTCGAGGCAGGCGACGGCGTGGCGCTGAACGGCGAAGCGATGAGCCCCGCCACCCTGCTCGCCGCGCTGAACGATCTGGGGCGCACGCACGGCATCGGGCGGCTCGATCTGGTCGAGAACCGCTTCGTCGGCATGAAGTCGCGCGGCATGTACGAGACGCCGGGCGGCGAGATCTACGCCCGCGCGCATCGCGGGATCGAGCAGATCACGCTCGATCGCGGGGCGGCGCATCTGAAGGACGAACTGATGCCCAAATACGCCGAGCTCATCTACAACGGCTTCTGGTTCAGCCCCGAGCGCGAGATGCTGCAGGCGGCGATCGACCACAGCCAGGAACGCGTTTCGGGCGATGTCCGGCTGAAGCTCTACAAGGGCAATGCCTCCGTCGTTGGCCGCCGCAGCCCGCACAGTCTCTACTCCGAAGCGCATGTCACCTTCGAAGACGATGCGGGCGCCTACGACCAGCGCGATGCGCAGGGGTTCATTTCGCTCAACGCCTTGCGCTTGAAATTGCTCGCAAAACGGGACCAGCGCAGCAAAAGCTGAGGAATTCGCGCAATAACCGGCAAGTAAGGCGAAAGGTCCGGAGTTATCGGCCCAATTGTGGCGGAAGCGCGGCGAAATGCAGTCGTGGCTATATCTTATCAGGAATTCGCGCCTAAGTTCACTCGCCATGGACGGGATCATTTCTGACCTTCGCAGGGCTGCGTTGCCGGTATTGGCGCTTGGCCTCTTTGCATTGCCTCTGGCGGGTGCCGGCGCACAGGATGCGCCCGGCCAGCGTGCGCTGGTGGCGGACCTCGTGCCCGCGAACGCGGCGGTAGAGGCGTTGCTGACCGACGAGATCGTGCCACAGGGCGAGATCGAGGCCGATTTCGAAGCGAGCTTCGCAACCTTCGACGATCCTTCGTTGCCCGCGCCCGGCCCCCGTGCGGTGGACCTGGACAGCTTCGATCCGCCGGTCGAGGCCGAACCCGCGGTCTGGCGCAGCGGCGTCGCCTCATACTACGGCGCGCGCTTTAACGGCCGCCGCACCGCAAGCGGCGAACGGTTCGACATGAACGCGCTCACCGCGGCGCACAAGACGCTGCCCTTCGGCACCAAGGTCCGCGTGACGAACCCGCGTACGGGCAAGAGCGTGGTGGTCCGCATCAACGACCGCGGGCCCTATGCACACGGGCGCGAGATCGACGTGTCGCGCGCCGCCGCGATCGAGCTGGGCCTGATCCAGCGCGGCCACGGCAATGTGGAGCTGGCGCTGCTCGACTGACCGGGCTTGCCAGGCCCGGTGAGCGGGAAGCGCGTGACAGCGCCCTTGCGCGCATCAACCCTCCGCCTCTGACAGGCCCACCGCTCACTCGCCTGGCCCTGACACACCTGACACAGTGTCCTGGGGCAAATTCTCCGCCTGCCCCTGCGACGCATCCTGCGCAGGCTGCGGCCCACGCGCTGCTACCCGAGCGGGCGCGCCGACGACGAAGGCGATCTCCGGCTCGCACGCCAGCTCGTCCAGCGCGATCTCGAAATCGGCCGCCGCATCGTTCGCCGCGTAATCGCGCGCAAGCCGGTCGAGCCGCGCGAGGTGCGCGAGCAGCAGCCGCGCGTCGTAACGCCTGCGCGTCGCCACCGCCTCCCCGTGGTAGAAGATCGTCTCCTCCACCCCGTTCAGCGCCCGGTCGGCCAGCACCGCCTCGACCTGTGGCCGCGCGAGCAGCAGCGCCCCGTCCCACAACTGCGCAAAGCGTGCGCACGCCCGCCGCATCCGGTACGCGGTCGAGCGCGAGATCCCCGTCGCCCGCGCACTGGCGAGCACGTTGCCGCACTGGGCCAGCCGATCGAGGAAGAACGCCTGATCCTCCCGACTGAATTGTTGCGGAGCGCGCGGGAGTGCGTCGGGCGAGAGCGCCGGGAGGTTGGCGGTGGTGTCGTGGGGTTCGGATGTGTGGGTCATGCGCGGTCCGTGTGCGTTTCCAACTCGAAGAGTTGGCAAGGCCGACCGGCCGCCGGCCCTTAGGCCGAAAGCCAAGCGGGCCGGATGGCCCGCGCCCGGCGCTTGAGGGTCAAAACAAAAACGTGGGACCGATCCATCTATACGTGAGAGGGCGTGTAGGACAGCTTTTGCGACCTCACAGACAGGCACCGATCCGAGGCGCAGCCGAGCGACCGGAAGGAGCGACAGCGAGCCAAAAAAGACTCCGCTTGTCCTGAGCTTGTCGAAGGGCGAGCGCCCCGTCCGCACTTCGACAAGCTCAGCACGAACGGGTTTGAGGGCAAGGCCCTCCTACCGCCCCCGCAGTTCCTCCCGCACATGCACTGTCACCGAGACCGCACGCCCGAGCAGCACTTCCTCGTTGCGCATATGGCGCAGCAGCTGCGCAGGCGTGGTCGAAGGCCCCTTGCCGATCCGGCCCGCATCGACATGGCGCTGCCACTCCTCATACGCGACGCGCGCCGAAAGCGGCGGCCCGCCCATAAGGTCGGGGTGCTGTGGGGAGGGTTTGGACATGAGGAGCCTCTCGGGTTCGTGGGTGGGAACCGGAGAGGCTAGTGGGGGAGAGGGGTGTAGGACAGTGCGATCTACATCCAGCGAACACTCATCAAAGCTCTAATCACCGATTTGATATATATATATCAACCCTCTAGGTAAGCATCGTTGGCCAAGCACCCTTTAGCCAACGCAGTACGCCAATGATTGTTACTGTAGGCTTTAAAACTAGAAAACTGGCGCTCCAAGAAATCTTTTACAGCCCCTACGCCGCCGGTATTTCGAAAAGACTTAACCATCTCTGACTGACGAGCTAACTCAGCTGATGCTTGTATTGTATATAGTTCCCAAAGCCCGAAATCTGTGAAATGATTGCGAAGCTTCTCCACGTTGCTTTCTATAAGCGCGCCACTGTCAATTTCAAATCGCCCAATCCACTCGCCATCCATTATCTGTAGATTGCATATCAACCAATCTATTCCTTCGAAATAATCGAAGTAAGGATGCACAGGGGAATCGACAAACGACTTGTAGGATCTATCGCGCTTCAGTTTATTGCAGTCAGAGCATGATGGAATTAAATTCGAAGGGCATAAAGAAAATATTGGATACTTACTTTTGGCCAGATAATGATCCAGTTGCCCGACATTTCTATGGTTGCAATAGGGACAGATATTATATGGAGTCGATACTCGAATTTCTTCGTAAAGGAGCCGGGCCCTTGAGCGACGACGAAGTAACCCTTGATCGTACAGTACGATAAGCTCGCCGCTTTCAATTACCTCGGCGGCTGGATTACCTTCCGACATCTCATGCAGACTGTAGGCGGTTGCCTTTGCGTCATATTGTTCAGAACTCTCAAGAAAGATCGGTCGAGCCGCGAGCAATCTAGTACGGAGATTTTGATCAAGGAACCGTTCCGAAGCAGCATCATAAATCTCTTCGAACGACATTGCTGGCTTGGGAAGATTCAGCACTATTTTAGCGCCTGCAAGCTGCGGGCGACTGCCATTCCCTCAGTTCCAATTTGTCCCTCGAACTCACCAAGCAAGGTTTCTAACGTCCAACCATCATCGATCATCTTTTGACGTATGATTTGATGAAAACCGGTATCAGTCACCTCTAAGCCAAAAACCGTATGCGTTAGCCGCCCCACATCTTCTCCGAAAGTCTCGAGTGGGGGACGGGATGCAACGATAGTCCGGCCGGATCGATTAATTATCCAAACACAACTAGCAGGTACTTCCTGGAGCACCACTGGCGAATGAGTTGCAACAAGAGCTACGCCATTTTGGCTGATCAGCAACTCCGACAAAGCCCTGATGAACGCAGACAGCAGCGGGGGGTGAAGGTGGCCCTCTGGTTCATCTAGGAGAACAAACGTCTGCTCCTCAACCACCTCCACGAGTCTCGTAATAGTGAGCAAGACAATGGCGTGGCCGGAACTCAATCCACTAAATATCTCTTTAGCCTCAGAATCCCAGTCGTCGAAATGGATTGTGGTGTCAGCCAGTTCCGATACACCAGATTCTGCGAAGAGCGGATCGGAAGAAAGCGTACTCAGCGCCTTGGACCATCGTTCTTGCTTTACCCCTGACAAACAATTCGATGCAGCTGATACAAAATCTAAAACAAGCTCATCAGTATCCTTCAAATAGGGAATTTTTTCATCCTCCGCATCAGCCCACGCTCTGAGGCCAATATGATGAAAGTCCGATCCCAGACCATCGTGATCAAAAGAATCAAAAGCACTGAAGGTGACCGCGACGAGGTTGGCGAACTCTTGACCACCTGAGACTGAGTCTATCTCAAATTTACCAGTATTTGAAGCTGGCAATAAAATTGACTCAATCATGTTATTTAGGGTAGTAGTCTTCCCTACGCCATTTCGCCCTATAAGAACATGAACGTTAGTGGGCGGCAAAGAATCCGGTTTCACCGAAAAGTTTAGGACACATGTTTTCCCCACTTGTCGCTCATCTCGCGGTGGGAATGTATAAGTGAACTCATAAGGCGTGAGCTCGACGTTACCGTTTGCGAGCCGATGATAACGAGTTTCGAGCCTCAGCTCGTCTATCGATCTAAACAGAGATGTTTGCGCGACATCCTCATTCTTGTAAGCCTGATAGACCGACAGGTCATAGGCCATGTCGCGCATAGCTAAAAAATACTCGTCGGCGATTCCGAAATTTACTATGTCGGAATAATAATCTCCTGAAAGACCGACGGAAAAATAACCTTCCGGAAGCTCCGTAAAGGTTTTAGGGACAATTGTTCTTCTCTCATCCTTGTCCTGCCCAGCATGCCCGATCTTCACCCAACCGATGTGGTGCGCACGACCATCCTCATCGATATATTGGACTCCGAATTTAGTTTCGTAAGTAAACCAATCGTCCCAATCGTTATAAGTTAGCTGTACTGAACTCGGCTTTGGTGGTGGTGCGACCTCCCCCTTTTCTACATTGAAGAAAGTAAGAGACACCAGCTAACCCCAATCCATTCTGTACATTGAGCGCACCCCTCGCATGCCATGACGACGTAACACACCGGAGCATTGTTCGCAAAAATCCGGGTGGGTATATTCACCCCGCCAGTTCCCCAACCCGCTCCAGCATCGGCTTGAGGTAAGCCCCCGTATAGCTCCCGCTCACCTCGGCCACCTGCTCCGGCGTACCCTCAGCCACAATCTCGCCCCCGCGTACGCCGCCATCCGGCCCAAGGTCCACCAGCCAGTCGGCGGTCTTGATCACATCAAGGTTGTGCTCGATCACCACCACGGAGTTCCCCTGGTCGACCAGCCGGTGGAGCACTTCCAGCAGCTTCCTCACATCCTCGAAATGCAGGCCGGTGGTCGGCTCGTCGAGGATATAGAGCGTCTGCCCCGTGCTGCGGCGCGACAGCTCCTTGGCCAGCTTCACCCGCTGCGCCTCGCCGCCTGACAGCGTGGTCGCCTGCTGGCCGACCTTGATATAGCCCAGCCCCACCTCGTTCAGCATCGCCATCTTGTCGCGGATCGGGGGGACCGCCTTGAAGAAGCTTTCCGCATCCTCGATCGTCATGTCGAGCACATCGGCGATTGAGTGGCCCTTGAACTTCACCTCCAGCGTTTCGCGGTTGTAGCGTTTGCCGCCGCATTCCTCGCAGGTGACGTAGACGTCGGGCAGGAAGTGCATCTCGATCTTGATCAGGCCGTCGCCCTGGCACGCCTCGCACCGGCCGCCCTTGACGTTGAAGCTGAAGCGGCCGGGCTTGTACCCGCGCGCCTTCGCCTCGGGCAGGCCGGCAAACCAGTCGCGGATCTGGGTGAAGGCGCCGGTGTAGGTCGCCGGGTTGCTGCGCGGGGTGCGGCCGATGGGCGACTGGTCGATCTCGATCACCTTGTCGCAATATTCGAGGCCGGTCACCTTGTCGTGCGGCCCGGCGATCACCCGCGCGCCGTTCAGCTGCCGCGCGGCGGCGGCGTAGAGCGTGTCGATGGTGAAGCTCGACTTGCCGCTGCCCGAAACGCCGGTGATGCAGGTGAAGGTGCCCAGCGGGATCGACGCGGTGACGTTGTTCAGGTTGTTGGCCCGTGCGCCGTGGACGGTCAGCTTGTGCTTGTTGCCCTTGCGCCGCTTCGCCGGGACCGCGATTTCGCGCGTGCCGTTGAGGTACGCCGCGGTGAGCGATTTCTTGGACTTGAGCACCTGTTTCAGCGTGCCCTCCGCCACGATCTCGCCCCCGTGGACGCCCGCGCCGGGGCCGAGGTCGACCACATAGTCGGCGGTGCGGATCGCGTCCTCGTCATGCTCGACCACGATCACCGTGTTGCCGAGGTCGCGCAGGCGTTTCAGCGTTTCGAGCAGCCGATCATTGTCGCGCTGGTGCAGGCCGATGCTCGGCTCGTCGAGCACGTAGAGCACGCCCGACAGCCCGCTGCCGATCTGGCTGGCGAGGCGGATGCGCTGGCTCTCGCCCCCGCTCAGTGTGCCCGATGTACGGTCGAGGTTGAGGTAGTCGAGGCCCACATTGTCGAGGAAGCCCAGCCGCTCGTTGATTTCCTTGAGTATGGCCCTGGCGATCTGCTGCTGCGTGTCGGTCAGCGCGTCGGGCAGCGCGAGGAACCAGTCCTTCGCGTCGGACACGCTCATCGCGGTGGGGGTGGCGATGTCGATCGGGTTCTTCGGCCCGCCGACCTTCACCGCCAGCGCCTTCTCGTTCAACCGCTTGCCGCCGCAGGTTTCGCACGGTTGCGCGGTCTGGAACCGGGCCAACTCGTCGCGCATCCACGCGCTCTCGGTCTGGATCATGCGACGGTTGAGGTTGCCGATGACGCCTTCGAACGCCTTGTTGACGGTGTATTGCTTGCGCCCGTCCTTGAAGGTCAGCGGCACGCGCTTGCCCTTCGTGCCGAACAGGATGACCTCCTGGTTATCCTCGCCCAGTTCCTCCCACGGCGTGGTCAGGTCGAAGCCGAATTCCTTGGCGAGGCTCCCCAGAACCTGCATGTAATAGGGCGATGGCGGATTGCTCTTGGCCCACGGCATGATCGCGCCCTGCTTCAGCGTCAGCGCCTCGTTCGGGACGACCAGCTGCGGGTCGAACAGCTGTTTTTCCCCGATCCCGTCGCATGTCGGGCACGCACCCTGCGGCGCGTTGAACGAGAAAAGGCGGGGCTCGATCTCTTCGATGGTGAAGCCGCTGACCGGGCACGCGAATTTCTCCGAGAACACGATGCGGTTGGCGGGCACGCCCGCGCCCTTGAGGTTGCCCTCGGCGCTGGCCTCGCCCTCACGCCCCGGCACCACGCCGTCCGCCAGATCGACATAGGCAAGCCCTTCGGCCAGCCGCAGCGCGGTCTCGAAGCTGTCCGCCAGCCGCGTTTCCATGCCTTCGCGCACCGCGATCCGATCGACCACGACCTCGATGTCGTGCTTGAATTTCTTGTCGAGCGCGGGCGCGTCTTCGATGGGGTAGATCTCTCCGTCGATCCGCACGCGGGTAAAGCCCGCCTTCTGCCACTCGGCCATTTCCCTGCGGTATTCGCCCTTGCGCCCGCGCACCACGGGCGCGAGCAGATAGGCGCGCGTGCCCTCGGGCAGCGCCATCACCCGGTCGACCATGTTGGAGACGGTCTGCGCTTCGATCGGCAGGCCGGTGGCGGGCGAGTACGGCACGCCGATGCGCGCCCACAGCAGGCGCATATAGTCGTAAATCTCGGTCACCGTCGCGACGGTGGAGCGCGGGTTCTTGCTGGTGGTCTTCTGCTCGATCGAGATCGCCGGCGACAGCCCGTCGATATGCTCGACATCGGGCTTCTGCATCATCTCGAGGAACTGGCGCGCATAGGCGCTGAGCGATTCGACGTAGCGCCGCTGCCCTTCGGCATAGATCGTATCGAAGGCGAGGCTGGACTTGCCCGAGCCTGAGAGCCCGGTGATGACGATCAGCGAATCCCTCGGCAGGTCGATATCGACGCCCTTGAGGTTATGCTCGCGCGCACCGCGCACGGAGATTTTGGTAAGTGCCATAGGGCGCGTGTTCCGCTTGTGTTCTTATCTATCAAGGAGGCCGACCAGGCTATCCGCTACAAAGCGAGCGACCGGCATGGGCGGTTCCGCCCTGTTGGGGAGAATGTGGTGCGGCGGAGCGGAATTTGAAGGCGTGTGGGGATTACGCGGGTGGTTTTGGCGCGCGCGTCATTTGTCGGAGCAGTGCTCGGCTATCTTGGCTTCGATGCGAGACAAAATTCCCGTCGCCATCGAATAATATTGCGATAAGGCATCGGCGGTAAGCACTTCTAGCGAAGCAAGCATTTCTGTACGCGCATCGCCAAGCCATCGGCAGCGGCGATCCTCGGTTAGATCGGCCATGCTTTCGAATGCGACACCCATATTTCCCTTTGTCAGCGCCCAAGCGACCGGAAGATCATCGCGCGTGTAAACCTCTAGCGCCTTCCAATAGGCCGCCACTGCTTCGCCCAGCAGATCGATCCCCTCCTGCCCGCCAAGCCGCACTCCCTGATTCTTGAGCGCAGTGCCGAGATTATTCTGCGTCATCGCCCAATCGACGGGCAGGTCATCGCGCGCATACACCTCCAGCGCCTGCCGAAAAGCCGCGACAGCTTCGCCCAGCAGGTCGATCCCCTCCTGCCCGCCAAGCCGCTCGCCCTGATTTTTGAGCGCAATGCCGAGATTGTTCTGCGTCGCCGACCATTCGAACGGCAAGTTATCGCGCGTGCGCACCTCCAGCGCCTGACGGTAGGCCGCTACCGCTTCGCCCAGCAGGTCGGTTCCCGCCTGCCCGCCAAGCCGCTCGCCCTGGGTCTGGAGCGCATTGCCGAGATTGTTCTGCGTCGTCGCCCATCGAACAGGTCGGTCATCGCGCGTGCGCACCTCCAGCGCCTGACGGTAGGCCGCGACAGCCTCTCCCAGCAGGTCTATCCCCGTCTGCCCACCAAGCCGCTCACCCTGGGTTGCGAGCGCATTGCCGAGATTGTTCTGCGCCATCGCCCAATCGGCCGGCAGGTCATCGCGCGTATACACCCCCAGCGACTGCCGAAAGGCCGCGACCGCTGCATCAAGCGCGCCGCCCGGATGTTTCCGGCCAAATTCGAAAAGCGCGATCCCGGCGGTGTTGCCCAGATCACCAGCAGCCTCCGCGTCGAAAGGTGCGAGCATTGCCGCAGCAGCCTGCCAATTGACAGCCGCGCTTTCCCATTCGAGTGCCGCGAGATCAGCTTCGGCGAGCGCAGCCTGTGTTTCGGCTGCATCTTTCACCGGCGCGAGTGCCGCTTCCCGCCTGAGCTGTGTCGCTTCGCGCAAAAGTCTGCGCGCTTCTTCGATATCGCCGTCGGCCTCCAGCGCCTGTTCGGCGGCCTGCTGTAATCCACGCACCCGGTTATCGTGCGCGTCGAGTTTGCGGACGCGCTCCCTGAGCCGTTCATAATCCTCGGCAAATTCCTCGACCGCCTGGACAATATCCTCGGTATCGGCACGGGGGCTGAAAGTGACGAAGCGCGCTATTGCTCCGCGCATCGCCTTTTCGGACAGTCGCGCCAGCTTTGCATCGTCGCCCCGCCCCTGCGCCTTGATCTGGGCAAGTTCCTCTTGCAGCGCGTCGAAACCGCGCTCGACCTTGTCATGGAGCGACTGGATCGCATCGATCGTCTCGCGGATGGCCGCGCCCAGTTCGATCGCGATGTCGAGGGTCAGCAGGGTCGCATAGTCCGGGTCATCCATCCCGCTGCGAAGCGCAGCTTCGACCGCTTCAAGCGCGAAAGCACGCTCGTATCGCTCGGGAGCCCCGGCGCGCGGCTGCTCGAACATCGCGTCGTGTCGCGCCAGTTCGTCGACCACCAGCCGCGCGGCGAGGACCGGGTAACGCTCATTCCGCTCCCGCGCCTGCGTGACAGTAGCGGCAAGCCGGTCCCGACGCAGCATGACCTGCGGCAGGAGCGTCTGCATCGCTGCGTCGGCGTGTTCGGCGGCAGCGCGCTCTTCGGCCTGGTCCCAATGCTTCAACTCGCCGAGCAGCTTCTTCTGCACCCGCGCAACCAGCTTCTCGTCATCGAGCCCGGCTTTCCGGCTGTTTTGCCTCAATCGCGAAAACAGGCTTGCGCCGCCGATCACGGCTCCGGCAGTCAGTCCTGCGTCGAGCGGTGCCATCGCGCAGGCACCCATGCCGATCCCGATTGCCGTCAGCGGCTCCAGACAATTCCACTTGAGCGCCATCACCCCTCCTCACCGCCATAATCCCCCGCGTACCCATGCCGGTCAAGCACGCAGCCGCGCGTATGCGCCCCCTCCCGGAACATCCCCCGCCTCCATCCGCTAATCCCTTCGAACCCCCAATTCGAAGGACATACCCCCATGAACGTACTCGTTGCCGGCGCGACCGGCCTTACCGGCCAGCGCCTCGTCCCCCAGCTCATCGAAGCGGGGCACACGCCCACGGCTCTGGTGCGCGACGGCTCCGACACATCCTCGCTCCCCGAAGGGTGCGCCACGCGCAAGGGCGACCTGACCGACCTGCCCGCCGATGCATGCGAAGGCATGGACGCGGTGATTTTCGCCGCGGGCTCAGGCGGCGACACGAGCGAGGAAATGACCGACAAGGTCGACCGCGATGGTGCCAAGGCACTGGCCGACCGGGCAAAGGCCGCGGGCGTCAAACGCTTCGTGATGCTCAGCGCGCGCGGCGTGGACAATCCCGATCCCGATTCCGGCCTGTACCACTACGCCAAGGCGAAGCGCGAGGCGGACGAATATCTGAAATCCTCGGGCGTGGACTACACCATCATTCGCCCCGGCGCGCTGACCAAGGACGATGGCAAGCGCGATGTGCGCCTTGGCGACGATGTCGAAGGCGATGGCACCACGGCGCGCGGCGATCTGGCGGCGGTGCTGACCCGCGCGGTGGACGAGGATTCGATGAAGAACCGCATCGTGCCGATGGAATCGGTCGGCATCTGACCGCCGGGCCTGGTACCAGCGCCCGATGCATCGCCTGTTCGTCGCCCTGCGCCCGCCCGATGATATCCGCGACCCCCTGATCGACACGATGGAGGGGGTCGAGGGTGCGCGCTGGCAGATGGACGAGCAGTTGCACCTCACCCTGCGCTTCGTCGGCGAGGTCGATGGAGCGCAGGGTGAGGATCTGGCCGACGCGCTGTCGCAGGTGCGCGCGCCCGCTTTCGATCTGGCGATCCGGGGCGTCGGCACGTTCGCGAAGAAGGGTCGCACAACGGCGCTGTGGGCGGGTATCGAGCCGAGCGAACCCCTGAACATTCTCCAGCGGCGGGTGGAGCGGGCCTGCCAGCGTGCGGGGCTGGAGCCTGTCACCCGCAAGTTCGTACCGCATATCACTCTGGCGCGCACGAATGCGTCGACCGGGCCCATCGGCGGCTGGCTGGCCGCGCATGGCCGCATCGCGCTGCCCGTCTGGCCCGTCGATCGCTTCTGGCTTTACGAGAGCCGGCTCGATCTGGGCGGCGCGCATTACGAGCCCGTCGTTTCCTTTGCCCTGACCACCTGAGCGCGCGGGCCGATCCCGCCCCTTTGCGCGGGACGGTCCGCAGGTCAGATCGGACGAAGTGTGGATCCATCTGCGCGTTCCATCCGTTGTTCGGGTAATGGGGAAGCAGGAAACACAACCACATCGGCGAATTTCCGCCATTTCGGCGCGGAAGGGCGAGCGGTCGTGATCGACCGGTCCGCCTCCCGCAGGGCCGGTCGCGACCATGGCGGCCCCAGCATCGCCCGCAACCGGCGCGGTCAGCGTGCGCGGCTGCGGGCAGCGAAGGCCGCGCAGGGCGGTGAACGGCGCAAGCGGCGAACCCGGCTGCTGCGACGCGCGCCGATTGCCTTTGCGGCGATGACGGTCGCGGCGGGAACGCTGGGCGCACACCACCCCTCGCAAACCTCGCGCGATGTCGAAGGATGGTCGTACGAGACCAACCTCAAAACCAATCCCAATTTTACCCGGATGAACGCCCGCCTGCTGACCACCAGCGAACGGATGCGCCGGGCGCTGGCACAGGAAGAAGGCATGCGGCTGACCGTTTACCGGGACGTCGCGGGCTATCCCACGGTAGGCATCGGGCACCTTGTGCGGCCGGAAGACAACCTGCGCGTGGGCGACCGGATCACCCGCGAACAGGCGATGCGTTTTCTGAAGGCCGATCTCGAAATCGCGGAGCAATCAGTGGCCAATGTGGTCGGCGACCTGAAGCTCTATCAACATGAATTCGATGCGCTGGTCGATCTGGCCTATAATGTTGGCGAAGGCACCCTATCTCCGACCAAAAGTCCGGCACTGAACCGGGCCATCGAACGGGCGGACTATCAGGCCATTGCAGACGAACTCGATTATCGCTTCGCCGGAGGCCAAGTGGCCGGCGGCCTCATCCATCGGTCGAACCGGCGGGCGCAGATTTTCCTTGAGGCGAATTATGCGGATGTCCGCCCCGGTTAGCGCGGCCCTCGCCCTGGCGCTGGGTGCGCTGACGGCCTGCTCCCCCTACAGCGAAGGCGCGACGACCGAAGCCGCCGATCCCGAAAACGATCGGGCCGCGCAGGACGACGCGCCCGCGCCCATGCCCCAACCCGATAACTGCCTGCTGCTGGTTTGGCAGGATCAGGAAAGCCGCGACGAGCAGTTCGACCTGGCGCATGATCGCGCCGATGGCGGTGCGATCTCGTGCTCCACCGGCACCAGCGCCAGCCAGTTCGAAAATGCGCTCGGCGCGATCCGCACGGCCGCACGCGCGCGGGACAAGGCAGCGATCCTCGACGAGGTTGGCCTGCCATTGCTGTATATCGACGCCGGGGGAAAGCGGCGCGAACTGACCGCTGCCGACGATGTCGACACGACCTTTGCCGAAGTGTTCGACGAAGACGTGCTGGCGCTGCTGGGCGATGTCGATCTGGATGCGCTCACCGTGGTGCCCGATCAGGGCGCGTTCGTGGAGCTGGGCTCGGTCTGGCTGGTGGTCGATCGCAATGGCGGTCGCCCGCGCATCGTCACCGTCAACAAGCAGGCGCTGGGCGAAGCCGCCGATGCAGTCCGGGCGCAGGCGGAAGCGGGCGGCGGGACCGAAGCCCCCGCCAAACCATCCGAATGAGAGCTGACCGCCTGGCAAGCCGCTGTTCAAGTGGCCTCTGCTACCGCATAGGCCAACGCATTATCGAACCGATAGACAATTAGACAGACAGACAGTTGGAGAGCACTTGATGCGCATTCTTCTTACCACCGCCGCAACCTTCGCACTGGTCGGCGGCTTTCACGGAGCGGCTATGGCCCAGAGCACTTCGACATCGAGCGATTCTTCGGTGACCACTTCGGATCGGCTTGAGGGCGCCAATTATTTCGAGCTGGAAAGCCCGCTCCCTTTCAAGGCACCGGATTTCGACGCGATTTCGGAAGACGATTACCTGCCCGCCTTTGAAAAGGCGATGGCAATCCAGAAGGGCGAGATCCAGCGGATCATCGACAATCCCGAACCGCCGACCTTTGAAAACACCATCGTCGCGCTCGAGAAATCGGGCCGGATGCTGGGCCGTGTTGGCGCGGTGTTCTTCCATCTGACGGGCGCCAACACGACCGATCGGCTGGACGAGATCAACACCGAAATCAGCCCCAAGCTTTCCGCGCATGGCGACAGCATCACGCTGAACCCCGAGCTCTTCGCCCGGGTAAAGGCGGTGTACGACAACCGCGCTGCGATGAGCATGACGCGCGAAGACGCCAAGCTGCTGGAAGAGACCTACAAGAGCATGGTCCATGCCGGTGCGATGCTGACCGACGCCGAGCGGGAGCGGGTGAAGGAAATCAACACCGAGCTTTCGACCGTCACCACCGAATTCGCGCAGGAAGCGCGCGATGCCATGTCCGCCCAGCCCGTGTTCTTCGACAGCCGCGAAGAACTTGCCGGCCTGTCGGAAAGCGACATCACCTCTGCCGCCAAGCTGGCCGAGGAAGAGGGCCAGCCGGGCAAGTATGCGATTGCCTTGCAGAACACCACGCAGCAGCCGCTGCTGCCGAGCATGGAAAATCGCGCCGCGCGCGAGAAGCTGTTCATGGCGAGCTTCCACCGGGCCGACGGCACGACCGATATCGACACGCGCCCGCTGGTCGCCAAGATTGCAGAGCTGCGCGCCGAAAAGGCCGCGCTGTTCGGTGAGCCCGACTGGGCCAGCTACACCATGTACGACCGGATGGTCGAAAGCCCGCAGGCCGCGCTCGACTTCATGGGCCAGATGGTCCCCGCGCTGGCCGAAACGCAGCGGCGCGAAGGCGCACTGCTGACCGAGAAGATCGCCGAAGAAGGTGGCGATTTCGAAGTCCAGCCGTGGGACTGGTATCGCTACGCCAACCAGATCAAGTCGGAACGATACGAAGTCGATGACGACGAAGTGATGCAGTATTTCCAGCTCGACAAGGTGCTGGAAGACGGCGTGTTCTACGCCGCCAACAAACTTTACGGCATCTCTTTCGAGAAGCGTGACGACCTGCCGGTCTATAATGACGACGTCTGGGTCTACACCGTGAAGGACCGCGACGGTTCGGAGCTGGGCCTGTTCTATTTCGACCCGTTCCAGCGTGCCTCCAAGCGCGGCGGCGCGTGGATGAGCAACTTCGTCGACCAGAGCTATCTGTGGAACGAGAAGCCCGTCATCTATAACGTGCTCAACATCCCCAAGGCACCGGCGGGCGAACCGCAGCTGGTCAGCTTCGACTGGGTGAACACCGCGTTCCACGAATTCGGCCACGCGCTGCACGGCTTCTTCGCCGACCAGACCTACCCGAGCCTCTCGGGCACGGCGACCGCGCGCGACTTCGTGGAATATCCCAGCCAGGTCAACGAGATGTGGGCGACCTACCCCGAGGTGCTGCAGAACTATGCCAAGCACTACAAGACGGGCGAGACCATCCCGACCGAACTGGTCGACAAGATCGAAGCATCGTCCAAGTTCAACCAGGGCTACGACTTCGGCGAAGTGCTCGAAGCGGCGCTGCTCGACATGAAGTGGCACGCGCTGTCGAAGGACGAGGCCGCAGCGATCGATACTGCGGACGAGGTTTCGCAGTACGAAGACAAGTCGCTGCGCGAACTCGGGCTTGAGATCGATCTGGTGCCGCCGCGCTATCGCACGACGTACTTCAACCACATCTTCTCCGGCCCGGCGGGCTATTCGGCTGGCTACTACAGCTATCTGTGGACGCAGATGCTGGACCGCGACAGCCGCGCCTGGTTCATGGAGAATGGCGGCCTGACGCGCGCAAATGGCGATCACTATCGCGAAACCGTGATTAGCAAGGGCGGGACGATGGACTACGGCGAAATGTACCGGAACTTCGCCGGTCGCGATCCCGATGTGCAGTACATGCTGATTGCGCTTGGGCTCGCCGAAGAGCCCGTGAGCGATGGCCCGCTGATCGCTAGCGAAACCTCGGACGGCAAGCTTCCTGCCAAGACCGTGGATGGTGACGCACCGATCACGAACTAGGCCGTCACGCTAACGCGCGGTCGACAGGTAACGGGAAAGGCCGGGTCTTCGCACCCGGCCTTTTTCTTGTGCGCCGTCGGCGGCTGGCCGATTACCGTTCCACGTGGCAGCGGCCGAGCTGCGTGAATAGGCGCGTCAATGCGGTGGGGGTATCTTCTGCCAGGCTGGTCGAGACCATGCTGCGCCCCGTGGTCAGCATCGCCTGCGCCTGCGCACCCTGAATCTTGCCCGCCCTGACGGAGGCGACGGCCTGTTCCTGCCAGTGCAGCTGGTTCTTCAGCGCATCGGAGGATTTCATGCTGTCGGGCAGCGCGGTGACGAAGGGATCCTTCCAGTTTTCCAGCGCGTGCTTGGTCCACTCGCTCCAGTACCCGGCACAGGTGGCGGCAAAGTAGCCGTCCTGCTGCCCACCGGTCGCCTTGCCCGCCTCGTAGGCCTTCACCGCCTGATCCGCGCTTATCGAAGCGGCCGTGGCCGCGGTGGGAAGAGCTAGGGCAACAAGGGCGGCGAGTGTCGCGGTACGCATCGAAAAATCCCTCCGGATTGCGAGAATGAAATCCGCAGGAAAGCTGCGTCGGCGCGGCCGCGATTGCCAGTTACAAGTGTTGTTAGGCGCTGAAGAACGTCCTGCGGACCGGCGGGGACGACGGAGCTGTCACGCGGGCAGCCTCAATCGGTCACCGCAAGCACGCGCGCGCCGGGCTCGCCCAGCCAGCGCGCCTCCACGCCGAAGACCGCTCGCAGATTATCGGGCGACAGGGCATCGGCAGGCGGGCCGTCCGCGTAAAGCACACCCCGGTGCAGCAGCAGCACCCGGTCGGCCAGATTATGCGCAAGCGCCAGATCGTGCACCACCACCACCACGCCCTTGCCGCCTGCCGCCTGTGCGCGAAGGTGCCGCGCCAGCGAAGCCTGATACGCGAGATCGAGCGAGGCGAACGGCTCGTCCGCGAGAATGAACCGCGGTTCGCCTGCCAGCACCCGCGCCAGCAAAACCCGCGCGCGTTCACCGCCCGACAGGGTCGAGACCGGGCGCTCCGCAAAATCATCCAGCCCCATCGCGCCCAGCGCCGCATCGACCGGCTCGCGCCGCGCATCGCCATGCGCCAACCGGCCGAGCGAGACGAGATTGCGGACCGAGAGATCCCACGCGATCTGCGGCTCCTGCGGCAGGTAGCCGATCTGCTGCGCACGGTGTCGCGGATGCATGTCGTGCAGCCGACTATTATCGAGCAGCGCCACGCCGGTGGAAGGTTTCAGCGCGCCCGCGACGAGCCTCAGCAGCGTCGACTTGCCCGCCCCGTTGGGGCCGCAGATCGCGGTCACCTGACCCTGCTCTATCCGTGCGGATACGCCGCGCAGCCGGTCACCCAGCCCAAGGTCGCGCAGTTCGATGGCGGAGGGGGTTTGCATCATGTCAGGCCCAGTCCGCCGCCACGGCGTAGGCGCAGCAGCAGCCACAGGAAGAACGGCGCACCGATCAGCGACAGGGCGATGCCCAGCCGCAATTCGCTGACCATCGGGATCACGCGCAGCACGCTGTCCGCCACCAGCACCAGCAACCCGCCCGCAAGCGCGCTGGGCACGATCAGCGAGGATGGGCAGCGGTCGGTCAGCGGGCGCACCAGATGCGGGACCATCAGACCGACGAAGCCGATGATCCCGGCTACCGCCACGCCGCTGCCGATGGTCAGGCCCACACCGATCACCAGCAGGGCAAGCAGCTTGTCCATCTCCACGCCCATCGATCGCGCCGCGTCCTCTCCCAGTGTCAGTGCGTCGAGCGCAGGCGCGGCGCGGGCGAGGACCACGATGCCGACCAGCGTCATCGGTGCGGCAAGCGCGACATCGGCCCAGCTGCGATCGGTCAGCGCACCCATCAGCCAGGTCACGATTTCGCTGAGCGCCCAGGGGTTGGGCGCAAGGCTGATAACGAGGCTGGTGAGCGCGCCCGCAAGGCTGGCGATCATCAGCCCGGCCAGCGTGAACAGCGCGATGCCGCCGCCTCTTCCCGCCAGCAGCGCAAGCAGCGCCATCGCGCCGCCCGCACCCGCCAGTGCGAGAAGCGGCAGCAGGTAGCCGCTGGCGGCAAAACCGAAGGAGAAACTCAGCACCGCGCCCAGCGCGGCGCCCGGCGCGATGCCGAACAGGCCTGGATCGGCCAGCGGATTGCGCAAATAGCCCTGCATCGCCGCGCCCGCCGCCCCCAGCCCCGCGCCTACGGTGACTGCCAGCAGCGCGCGCGGCAGGCGCAGCTCGGCCACGATCAGCAGCGCATCCGGCCGGTCGAGCGCGAACAGCCACGCGCGCCCCGCCAGCAATGAAAGCGGAATGGCGGCCAGCAGCGCCAGCAGCAGCAGGGGGATAGCGCGGTTCATGCGCTGCCATCCCTGAGCTGCGCCAGCCGCCGGGCGGCGGTGATCAGGCTTGGCCCCCCGCAGAAATAGAGCTGCGGGGCGAATTCCGCGCGGCGTGTGGCGAGCTTGCGCAGCGCGGGATGGTGCAGCGTGCGCGATTGTTCGTCGCCGCGCGGCCCGGCGTGCAGCAATAACTGCGGCGGATCGATCAGCACCGCCTCCAGCGGCAGCCGATCGCCCTGCCCCAGCCCCCTTGTGGCGTCGGCGGGCCGCAGCCCCACGCGGCGCATCAGATCGACCACCAGCGCGCCCTCGCCCGGCACGATGCCGCCCGGCTGCCACAGGATGGTGCTGGGTGCGGTGCTGCCCTTGCGCGGGGCGGCGTCCGCTAGAGCACTTTCGATCCGCCGGACCAGCGCGGTGCCCGCCTGCGGCTCGCCCACGGCAGCCGCCAGTTCGCGCACCTGTTCCAGATTGCCGTCGACCGTGTCGGCCATGCCCAGCGTCACCACCGGAATGCCCAGATCGTCGAGCGCGCGGCGGGTCGCAGCCGGCAGGAAGCTGGAGGCGACGACCAGATCGGCGCGCGCGCCGAGGATCTCCTCCACCGAACCGCCCGTGGCAGGCCAGCGGCGCGCCTGTTCCACCGGCATGGACCCGGCGGAGGGATCGTGGCTGTAGTGCGATACGGCGACGAGCCTGCCCGGTGCGATCTCGGCGAGGATTGCGTCGCTGCACGGGTTCAGGCTAACGATCCGGTGCGGCCCGGCCGCCGGAGGCGTGGCGGGCGAGGTCGAACACCCCGCCAGCAGTCCCCCAGCCGCCAGCGCCACCGCCAGCGCAATGCGGCGCACCGTCACAGCCGCACGCGGAACCCGGCGAAGACACCGCGCGGCGTCTGATTATAGTCTGCAGCTGTCTGGTAGGTTTCGTCGAACAGGTTTTCGACCCGCCCGAAGGCTTCCACCGGGCGCTCGCCCGCAATCAGGCCCAGCGGCACCGAAACGCGCAGGTCGACCACGGTGTAACCGTCCAGCCGGATGCTGTTGGCCGGATCGTCGAAGGAATCCCCCACGATCCGCACATCGCCGCCGATCACCGGCACACCGACCGCGCCGGGCTGGAACGCCCAGTCGACCGAGAGAGTGCCTGCGTGCTGCGGTCGGCGAGCGAGCCGGTTGCCGAAATTCGGGGCGCCCGCGCTGCGGTTTTCCGCCTCGGTATAGGCGTAGGCCAGCCGCAGCATCAGCCCCTCGGTGGGCGAAGCGCCCGCCTCCACCTCCACGCCCCGTGCGCGCGCCTGCGCCACGTTGTCGTAGGTGCCGAAGGGGCGGCCCACGCAGATCCCGGCCTGCACCGGGCAGCCGATGAAATCGATCAGGTTTTCAGAATCGCGCTGGAACAGCGTGACGGTCGCGTAAGTGCGATCCGCCCGCGTGCCGTAGGCGATGCCCAGATCGTAGCTGGTGCTCTCTTCCGGTTGCAGCGCGACATTGCCGTAATCGGAAAACAGCTGGAACAGAGATGGTGCCTTGAAGCCTTCGCCCACGCTTGCGCGCAGCCGCAGGTTGGGCACGATTTCATAGGTCAGATCGCCGCCGAAGCTGGTTGCCCCGCCGAAATCCTCGTGCTCGTCCTGCCGCACGCCGATGTGGCCGGACAGACCGCGATACTCGATCCCCGCCTGAACATAGGCACCGAAAATTCCGGTCTTGGCGCTGCTGGTGGTGCCGAACGATGTGCTCGCATAATCCGACCACAGGTTCTCCGCGCCGAAATTGACGATCAGCGGCCCGATCGGGCGCCATTCGCCGCGCAGGTCGATCCGGTCGGACGAGCCGTCGCTTTCGAAGTCGGGCGCCAGCCCGCGCGCGGGGAGATTGTCGCGCTGCGTGTCGGAGAAACTGTAGGCACCGCGCAGGTACAGCGGCCCGCTGTCGTACAGCGCGCCCACGCTGCCCGAAAGCTGTTGCGTGTCCTGCACCTGCGGCGTGTCGGCCAGGGTAAAGGTAGGCGCGGGCGTGCCGTCGATGTCCAGCTCGCCATCGGCGTAACGCAAGCTGCCGATCAGCTCCAGCGTGCGGCTGAGATAGGCGCGCGCGCGCAGGTTACCCGCGAACTGGCGAAACCCGTCCGGCTCGGTCCCGCTCGCCGCGGCGGAGAACCCGTCGGTGGTCACATAGCTGGCCGATCCGCCGATAAAACCGATATCGCCGCCGATCCCGCCTTCTACACCGGTCGAAACCGTGTCGCGCGATCCTGCCTCGACCGATCCGGCAAACCCGCTGCGCTCGAAAGTAGAGGCGACCAGCACGCCGCCCACCGCATCCGCGCCCCAGATC
Source organism: Erythrobacter sp. (assembly GCA_009993635.1). Taxonomy (GTDB): domain Bacteria; phylum Pseudomonadota; class Alphaproteobacteria; order Sphingomonadales; family Sphingomonadaceae; genus Alteriqipengyuania. Next base: position 505,670 of record JAACTC010000006.1, read on the forward strand.
ACGCTGTTCGATCCCCGCAGCAGTTCGACCTTGGAGAGGTTGGTGCTGAGGAGCGTGCCGAAATCGAAACCGGTGGCGGGGGCCGCCGTATCCGCCACCCGCACCCCGTCGATCAGCACCAGCAGCTGGTCGTTCGACGCGCCGCGCACCGAAACGCCGGTGGTCGCGCCCAGTCCGCCGTTGCGGTTGATCGTGACGCCGGGCACGCGCTGCAGCACGCGGGTGACGTCCGGCCCCTGGATGGCGGCGATCTCGTCCGTTCCGATCACGGTGACCGGCTGGCCGGTATCCTCGACCTCGCTCGGGTTGCCCGTGACGGTGATCGTCAGTCTCTCTTCGGGAACGCGAAAGTCGGCGATTTCCGCGGTGGCCGTTGCTTCGGCAGTGTCCTGCGCAAACGCAGGCGGCGCCAGCCCGAGAAACGAGACGCCGAAAAACAGAAATGTACGCATGAAAACTCCATCACAAGCATTGCTGTCGCCCGTGACGGAAAGCGCGACACCGATTGCCGCGCCTTTCCTCCGTTGCCCCGGTGCACCCCGCCCGTGGCTCGAACGACGCATTGCGGGCAGGTCTCCTGGCTCCCGGATCGTTGCGGCTCCGCCCACCTTCCCATCCTTCGTCGCGCGAAGAACAGTGGCATCTGGGACGGGCCACTCCCCGGTTACAGTTGCGGGGGCAGCGAGAGCATCGAACTCTCTTCCCTCTTAGGTGGATGTGCCAAGCGGCGCATCCACACCTGCAATGCTGCCGCCCGTCTAGTGGCTTCGGCGCGGGCACGCAACCGCATGTCGCATGCGCGCAACACTCCATTAACCCTGTTTCTTCACGCATTCCTTCGCGCTGTCCCGTTAGAATACGCAGGCTTTGAGCCGTAGCGCATGCTCGGTTTTTAACGCCTAGGCTGATCGCCCGCCCGAAATATGTTCTGCGCAAGGACCAGTTTGCCCCAATCGCCCCCTCCGCACCCGCTACGTCAACGCCCTCCAAAAGCCCGCAAGGCCTGGCGCGGGGCGGTGGTGCTGTGCGCCGCGGTGACCATTCCGGCGATGGCGGCGCAGGCCGAGTGGGGGCTGCCCGCGCTGGCCCCCGACGCGAGCGAGATCGTGGCGCAGAACCTGGTCGAGCCGATGGCCTATGAACGGCCCGGGGCAAGCTTTCCCGGCTCGGCGCTCTATTTCCTTGCCGACCCGCCAGCGGCGGCAACCACCGCGAATGTGGAAATCTCGTCTGCCGAGGGTGTGAACCCGATCGCGGCGTGGGACGGCGATCCGGATGCGGCGGTGGCGATCGAGGCCGCTGGCCCGGCCGCCCACGCCTTCGTCAGCCGGGGAACCGGGCTGGACAAGGCGCGCGCGCTCGATTGCCTGGCCAAGGCGGTCTATTACGAAGCCGCGAGCGAGAGCGAGGGCGGACAGCGCGCGGTTGCGCAGGTGGTGCTCAACCGTGTGACGCACCCGGCCTACCCGAAAACGGTCTGCGGCGTGGTGTATCAGGGATCGCAGCGCCGGACCGGGTGCCAGTTCACCTTCACCTGCGACGGGTCGCTGCGGCGCAAGCCATCGGCAACCTCGTGGGCGCGCGCGCTGTCGGTCGCACGCTCGGCGCTGTCCGGTCAGGTTTATGCCCCGGTTGGGCTGGCAACGCATTATCATACGGTCTGGGTCAATCCCTACTGGGCACCCAGCCTGGCGAATATCGGCACGATCGGCGCGCACCGCTTCTATCGCTGGCCGGGCAATGCGGGCAAACCGCAATCCTTCACCGATTACTACGCGGGCGGCGAGCCGCTGCCCGCTCCCGTTCCGGCGGCGCGCTCGGCCGAGCCCGCCCCCGATCCGGTTGCCATCGCCCAGCGATACGATACGCCCAAAGCGCCCACCGGCGAGGCGGAGAAAGAGCCGATGCAGCCACGCGCCGGTCAGGCACCCGCTCGCGCGCCCGCATTTTCGCAGGAGCGGCCTTCGGAGGCGAAGGAAGGTTCGGGCAGCGTACGGCCCGAATACGCCAATAGCGGGCAGTGGATCGCCCAGCCCAACTAGCCATTCAGGGCCGCCCGCGCCGCTGCGGGGCGGAGGCTTGGTTAAGTTTTCTAAACCGTTCTTATCCGCGAAAGATTCAGGTGGGGTGCGTATTTGTGAGAAGGTCACCCCAACCCCCGCCAAGGAATTCCCCCAGAATGAGCCGCGGTCTTGCCCCCACCCGCCCCTCCTACCGGCTATCGCGCGCCGGGACCGCCCCGATCCGTATTCCCGAGGCCGCCAATGATAACGAGGCGCCCGGTCGCCCTGCACAGAGCGAGGCGGAGATTCGCGCGGCGCTGGGCCATTTTGCGCGCCATCATCTCAACGCCGCACACGATGCGCACGCCCGCGCCACAGCCGCGCTGGCCGCTGGCGACGAGGCAAATTTCGTGTTCTGGGAGAATATCTGCCGTGCGCTGGACCGCCGCCTCGCGGGCACGCTGTCAGAGGCATGGGGGCGACCGGCCTGAGCGACCCCGCACGCCTTTACCCCCTTGCGAGTTCCTGCCTCTCGGCGTTCCGGGATGGTAACGCTCACGTTAAGCAATTTGTGACGGTTATTGCGTAGTCCGGTTATCGCAATGAGATCTGCCAGAACCAAGTACGCCCTGCGGCGTTGGCGACGCCTCCTTTCGGGCGACGAGATGAGCGAGAGGGTGCGCCGCACGCTCGTCTCCACGCTTTACACCCAGCCGGTAAGCCTCGCGATCGGCGCGCTGATCGGCATTCTTTCAGGCTTGGTTTTCGCCATCTACGTGCCGCATCCGATCGTCATCGTTTCCGTGGTCGCCTTCACGCTCGTCGCGGTGGCGCGGGTCGTCTCGGCGATCGCGCTGGCCGGCAGCAAGAACGCGAGCACGCGCTTCCTCGAACTGGTCTACGAGGCCGGCGCCTTCAGCTACGCCTTCCTGTTCGGCCTGCTGGGTGCGCTGGCAATTCTCATCAAAAGCCCGCAGCCGGTCGAGGTTATGATGGTCGCCACGGCCTTGTGTTACGGCATGGCGATCACGGCGCGCAACGGCGGCCGTCCGATCATCGCGCTTGGCCAGATGATGCTTTCCTTCCTGCCGGTGGTCGCTGCGTGCCTTTATCAGGGCTCGCTCCCGATGATCACGCTGGCGATCACCACCCTGCTGGTGATCCCGGCGATGGCGGCCGTCACGCTCAACGTGCACGAAACGCTGCGCAAGTCGATTGCCGCCGCCGAAACCAGCGAGCGGCTGGCGCGCAAGATGGAGGTGCTGGCGCATACCGACGTCGTGACCGGCCTGCAGAACCGCGCCGGGCTCAACGACATGCTGGTGACCCAGCTGATGCAGTCAACCCAGAACGATTCGCTGGCGCTGTTCTGGCTCGATCTCGACCGGTTCAAGGAGGTCAACGACCTGCTGGGCCACCAGATCGGTGACCGGGTGCTGTCCGAAGTTGCCCGCCGCCTGCGCGACAGCCTGCCTGTGGACGCCGGTATCGCGCGCTTCGGCGGCGACGAGTTCGTGTTCTTCTGCCCCGTCAGCGGCCGCGACGAATGCGACAAGCTGGCGAAGCGGATCGAAAACCAGATCAAGCGCGCGATGCGGTTCGACGGCGACCGGCTGGAAATCACCGGTTCGATGGGTATCGCGCTGATGCCCGAACATGGGTCGGACGCCGATCACCTGATGCAGGCCGCCGATCTTGCGCTGTACCACGCCAAGCTGGGGACGCGCGGCGGACACCGGTTCTTCGATGAATCGATGACCCGCGAACTGGCGAACCGCCGCGAGATCGAGGCCGAGCTGCGGCTGGCAATCCAGCGCGACGAACTGTCGCTGTTCTACCAGCCGATCGTCGATCTGCAGACCGGCCATATCCGCTGCTTTGAAGCTCTGCTGCGCTGGTTCCATCCCACCAAGGGTGAATTGCGCCCGGCCGAGTTCATTCCCGTGGCCGAGGAAACCGGCGTGATCGTGACGCTGGGCAACTGGATCACCCGCCAGGCCGCACTCGCCTGCGCGCAATGGCCCGAGCATATCAGCGTGGCGGTCAACCTCTCACCGCTTCAGATCAAGGCGCCGGGATCGGTGCTGGCGATCGAGCAGGCCCTGCGCGAGGCCAAGCTGGACCCGCGGCGGCTGGAGCTGGAAGTCACCGAAAGCCTGTTCATCGAAGACAGCGAGCAGACCGCCGCCTTCATCGAAGAGCTTTCCGCCAAGGGCGTGCGCTTTGCGCTGGACGATTTCGGCACCGGCTATTCCTCGCTGTCGTACATCCACAAGTTCCCGTTTTCCAAGATCAAGGTCGACCGGTGCTTCGTCTCTGGCACCGACACGGGGCCGCGCGCCCACGCCATCATTCGCGCAGTGGCCGCAATGGGTCGCGGGCTGGATATGGAAATCGTCGCTGAAGGGCTTGAGGAACAGCATCAGGTCGAAACGGTTCGTGATGCAGGATGCACGCTGGGCCAGGGCTATTTCTTCAGCCGGGCGGTGCCCGATTACCTGGCCGCCATGCTGCTGGCACAGGACAGCGAAGGCGACGGACTGCGCGCGGCGTAAAACGAAAATCGCTGCTGCAAATCATTAGCAAGAAGTGGCGCTTTGCCGCCCTTTTGGCGGTTGCAATCCCCTACAACCAGGCCTAGTCCCTCTCGCCAGACCGCAGGCTTTGGCGCGCAATCCATCGGGGACGCCGACCGGGCGCAGAGGCCTTGCGACACCGTATGGAACATCGTGGCGTCCCCGGCAGATCGAAGGACTGACTAGCTCCCATGGCCAATTCCGCAGGACGCAAGAAGATCGCGCTTATCGGCTCCGGCATGATCGGAGGCACCCTCGCCCATCTCGCGGCGAAGAAGGAAATGGGCGACATCGTCCTGTTCGACATCGCCGAAGGCATGCCGCAGGGCAAGGCGCTCGATCTGTCCCAGTGCGGCCCGGTCGAAGGCTTCGACGCGAAGATCACCGGTTCGAACGACTATGCCGACATTGCCGGGGCTGACGTCATCATCGTCACCGCCGGCGTGCCCCGCAAGCCGGGCATGAGCCGCGACGACCTGCTCGGCATCAACCTCAAGGTGATGAAGGCGGTCGGCGAAGGCATCAAGAACAACGCGCCCGACGCATTCGTGATCTGCATCACCAACCCGCTCGACGCGATGGTCTGGGCGCTGCGCGAATTCTCCGGCCTGCCGCACAACAAGGTGGTCGGCATGGCAGGCGTGCTCGACTCGGCGCGCTTCGCAACCTTCCTTGCGTGGGAATTCGACGTGTCGGTGAAGGACGTGAACGCCTTCGTGCTCGGCGGCCACGGCGACACGATGGTCCCCGTCACCAGCTACACCACGATCAACGGCATCCCGGTCAACGACTTCGCCAAGATCAAGGGTGTCGACCAGAGCCGCATCGACGAAATCGTCGACCGCACCCGCAAGGGCGGTGGTGAGATCGTGCAGCTGCTCGGTAATGGCTCGGCCTACTACGCCCCCGCCACCAGCGCGATTTCGATGGCCGAAGCATACCTGGGCGACCAGAAGCGGATCCTGCCCTGCGCCAGCTATGTCGACGGCAAGTACGGCCTCGACGGCCTTTACGTGGGCGTCCCCACCGTAATCGGCGCGGGCGGCACCGAAGACGTGATCGAGATCGAACTGTCTGACGAGGAGAAGAAGAACCTCAAGGTCAGCACCGATGCGGTCGAAGAGCTGCTCGAAGCCTGCAAGGGCCTGGATAGCAGCCTTGCTTAAACGCATCGCCGCTCCTGCATTCGTTGCTATACTCGCCGTCGCTCCGGCCAATGCGCAAATGCGCGTGGCCGAGCTCGGCGACGTGTACGAGAGCTACAACGATTGCTTTGCCGTCACAGAGACAGGATCGATCGATCCCGCTGCGCTCGCAGCGGCCGGTTGGCAGCGCGCCGCCGTGTCCAATGACGGTGGCGGCGAGATCGAAGACGGACCTATCATTTTCGGCCATCTCGAACGTGCGCCGATCATTATGCTTAGCGCGCTCGAAGGTGAAGGTGCGTGCATCGTCATTGCCCGGATCAAAGATCTGAAGGCAATTGATCAGTTCAAATCAGCTTGGGGCGGAAAGCTGCCCAAGCCGAATAAGGATGGCGAAATCAGCTTTTTCGCCGAAGGCCGCGCGGTGCAGATGGCAACCACCGGCTCGAGAAAAGAACCTAGCCTGCGCCTCGCCGTGGGAACCCGCATGGAGAGCAATTGATGTCTATTCTCGTCGACAAGAATACCAAGGTCATCACTCAGGGGATGACCGGCGAAACCGGTACTTTCCACACGCAGCAGGCGCTCGATTACGGGACGCAGATGGTTGGCGGCGTCACGCCCGGCAAAGGCGGCACCACGCATCTCGGCCTGCCCAACTTCAACACCGTGAAGGAAGCGGTGGCGGAAACCGGCGCGACTGCCTCGGTCATCTACGTACCGCCGCCCTTCGCCGCCGACGCGATCTGCGAAGCGATCGACGCAGGCGTTGAGCTGATCGTGACGATCACCGAAGGCATCCCCGTGCTCGACATGGTGCGCGCCAAGGCCGCACTCGAAGGCAGCAACAGCCGGTTGATCGGCCCGAACTGCCCCGGCGTGCTGACGCCGGGCGAATGCAAGATCGGCATCATGCCCGGCTCCATCTTCCAGAAGGGCAGCGTGGGCGTGGTCTCGCGCTCGGGCACGCTGACCTATGAAGCCGTCCACCAGACGACCAATGCGGGCCTCGGCCAGACGACCGCAGTCGGCATCGGCGGCGATCCGGTCAACGGCACCAACTTCATCGACGTGCTCGACCTGTTCCTCGACGATCCGGAAACCGAGAGCATGATCATGATCGGCGAAATCGGCGGCAGTGCCGAAGAAGAAGCCGCTCAGTTCCTTGCCGACCAGAAGGCCAAGGGCCGGTGGAAGCCGACCGTCGGCTTCATCGCTGGCCGCACGGCCCCTCCGGGCCGCCGCATGGGCCACGCGGGCGCGATCGTCTCGGGCGGTCAGGGCGGCGCGGACGACAAGATCGCGGCGATGGAAGCGGCCGGGATCAAGGTAGCCGCTTCGCCCAGCGAACTGGGCACCACGCTCGCCGCACTGCTGAAAGAAAACGCCTGAGTCCCGATGGTGGCCCCGGCAGAGGCCGGGGCCACCAACCTGAGCAGGCGGACCTATCTGCCGGGTAAATGCTTCTATGATGGAAGCGTCCTTTCCCCCCGGAATGCATGAGTAAACTTCGATGGGTAACGAAAACCAGTCTTTCCTGCCGGAGCTCGGCGATCAGGACGGCGCGCAGCCCGGCCCCAGCTGGGCGAATCCGCGCTGGCCGCTGACCGATGCGGGCAGCGAAAGCGACCTGACGCAGGCGCTCGATCCCACCGCGATGAAGGTTGCGGTGAAGGAAGCGGCACAGAAGGCTGGCAAACCCACCGATCAGGCCAGCATCGCGCATGCGGCGGAAAACGCCATCCGCGCGATGCTGCTGATCCGCACGTTCCGCGTGCGCGGACACCTGGCCTCCGATCTCGACCCGCTGGGCCTTTCGAAGCGCGAGCTGCCCGAAGACCTGAAGCTGGAATGGCACTTCCCGCCCGAGGCGATGGACGAAGAGATCTACGTCGACGGCAATCTGGGGCTGGACTGGACCACTCCGCGCGAGCTCTACGACGTGCTCAAGGCCAATTACTGCGGCAAGGTCGGCCTTGAATACATGCACATCTCCGATGTGGAGGAACGCCGTTTCCTGCAGGACCGGATCGAAGGACCCGAAGAGGTCATCCAGTTCACGCAGGAGGGCAAACGCGCCATCCTTTCCGCCGTGATCCGGGGCGAGGAGTTCGAGAATTTCCTCGGCAAGAAATACGTCGGCACCAAGCGTTTCGGCCTCGACGGCGGCGAGGGGATGATCCCCGCGCTGGAAGCCGTCATCAAGTATGGCGGCGCCATGGGCGTGCGCGAAATCATTTACGGCATGGCGCACCGCGGCCGGCTGAACGTGCTCGCCAACGTGATGGCCAAGCCGTATCGGGTGATCTTCCACGAATTTTCCGGCGGCAGCGCCAACCCGGAAGATGTCGGCGGCTCGGGCGATGTGAAATACCACCTCGGCACCAGCACCGACCGCGAATTCGACGGCATCAAGGTTCACATGAGCCTTGTGCCCAACCCCAGCCACCTCGAAGCGGTGGACCCGGTGGTGCTGGGCAAGGCGCGCGCGCAGCAGGCCTTCCGCGACGATCTGAAGAAGCACGAGCAGGTGCTGCCCGTGCTGATCCACGGCGATGCGGCCTTTGCGGGCCAGGGCATCGTGTGGGAAACGCTCAGCTTCTCCGGCATCCCCGGGTACAATACCGGCGGTGTGATCCACTTCATCATCAACAACCAGATCGGCTTCACCACCAGCCCGAAATTCGCCCGCTCCTCGCCCTATCCGAGCGATGTGGCGAAGGGCGTGCAGGCGCCGATCCTGCACGTGAACGGCGACGATCCCGAAGCGGTGACTTTCGCCTGCAAGCTGGCGATCGAATACCGCCAGACCTTCGGCCGCGACATTGTGATCGACATGTGGTGCTATCGCCGCTTCGGCCATAACGAGGGCGACGAGCCCAGCTTCACCCAGCCGCAGATGTACGATGCGATCAAGAAGCATCCGAAGATCAGCGTCATCTATTCCGACCGGCTGCTGAAAGACGGTGTGATCGAAGACGGCTTCGTGGAATCGCAGCGCAACGAATTCACCGAGCACCTGCAGGAGGAATTCGACGCCGGGAAGAACTACAAGGCGAACGAGGCCGACTGGTTCGGCGGGCGCTGGGCAGGCATGAACAAACCGGTCGATCCGGAACACGCACGCCGCAACGTCGAAACCGCGATCCCGAAGAAGCTGTTCGAAAGCCTCGGCCGAACGCTCACCACCGTGCCGGACGAGGTTTCCATCCACCGCACGCTGGGCCGCGTTCTCGATGCCAAACGGGCAATGTTTGAACAGGGCGAAGGCTTCGACTGGGCCACCGCAGAGGCGCTCGCCTTCGGCAGCCTGGTGACCGAAGGGTACGGCGTGCGCCTGTCGGGCCAGGATTCGGGCCGCGGCACGTTCAGCCAGCGGCACGCAGTGTGGCACGATCAGAAGGTGGAAGGGGAAAAGTACATCCCCCTCACCACGCTGCCGCACGGTAAGTTCGAGGTCTACGACAGCCCGCTTTCCGAATATGGCGTGCTGGGCTTCGAATACGGCTTTGCCCTCGCCGATCCCAAGACGCTGGTATTGTGGGAAGCGCAGTTCGGCGACTTCGCCAATGGCGCGCAAATCATCATCGACCAGTTCATTGCCAGCGGCGAGGTCAAGTGGCTGCGCGCCAACGGCCTCGTGATGCTGCTGCCCCATGGCTACGAGGGCCAGGGGCCGGAACACAGCTCCGCCCGGCTCGAACGGTTCCTGCAGCTGTGCGCGAACGACAATATCCAGGTGTGCAACATCACCAGCCCGGCGAACTATTTCCACGTGCTTCGCCGCCAGATGCTGCGTTCCTTCCGCAAGCCGCTGATCATCATGACACCCAAGAGCCTGCTGCGCCATCCGCTGGCCCGAAGCGAGGCAAGCGAGTTCATGGGCGATCATCACTTCATGCGCATCAAGTCCGATCTCAAGCAGATCGACGACAAGAAGGTGAAGCGGCTGGTGCTGTGTTCGGGCAAGGTCGCCTACGACCTGATAGAGAAGCGCGACGAGGAAGAGCTGGACGATGTCTCCATCGTGCGGATCGAGCAGCTTTACCCCTTCCCGGGCGAACCGCTGGCCGTGCGGCTCGAACGCATGATCAATCTCGAAGAGGTCGTCTGGTGCCAGGAAGAACCGCGCAACAACGGCGCGTGGTTCTTCGTGGGCGAGAAGATCGAAGCTGCCCTGGCGGCTGCGGGCAAGGACGGGATACGCCCGACCTATGCCGGCCGCGAAGAGGCTGCCTCCCCCGCCACCGGGCTCGCCAAGCGCCATCAGGCGCAGCAGGAAGCTCTTGTCACGATCGCCCTTGGTCTCGCCGATGGTGGCGAGGCGAAGCGCGCGCTCAAGAAAAAAGAAATCGCCGAAAAGAAGGTCTGACGCATCATGGCTACCGAAATTACGGTCCCCCAACTCGGTGAATCGGTCACCGAAGGCACGATCGCCGAATGGCTCAAGCAACCCGGCGATGCCGTGGCTGTGGACGAGCCCATTGCAAGCCTGGAAACGGACAAGGTCGCGGTCGACGTGCCCTCCCCCGTTGCCGGGGTGATCGAGGAACTGCGCGCCGAGGTGGGCGACAATGTCGAAGTCGGCGCGGTGATCGCAACCGTGGCGGAAGGCGCGACCGGTGCCGCCAAGGGTGACGAGGCGAACCGCGATCAGGGGCCCGGCAAGTCCGGGGGCAGCAAGCCCGCATCGGATGCCGCCAAGGCCAAGGACGCCGACACCGGACAGGCCGCATACGGCAATCACGACGAAGGCGGAAGCGAGGGCAGCCAGACGCTTTCACCCGCCGTGCGCCGTGCGGTGCTGGAATACGGCGTCGACCCGAGCAGCATCAAGGGCACCGGCAAGGACGGCCGCCTGACCAAGGAAGACGTGATCGCGGCGGCGAAGAACAAGGACGAAGGCGGCTCCGCGCCCTCGCCCGCTCCCGCAGCATCCGCGCCCGCCAACGTGTCCTCCGGCGAGCGCCGTGAGGAACGCGTGAAGATGACGCGCATGCGCCAGACCATCGCCAAGCGGTTGAAGGGCGCGCAGGAAGAAGCCGCGCTGCTGACCACCTTCAACGATTGCGATATGAGCGCGGTCATCGAAACGCGCGAAAAGTACAAGGATCTGTTCGCCAAGAAGCACGACATCAAGCTCGGCTTCATGGGCTTTTTCGCCAAGGCCGCTTGCCTTGCACTGAAGGACGTGCCCGCCGCCAACGCCTACATCGAAGGCGACGAGATCGTGTACCACGACTACGTCGATATCTCGGTCGCGGTGTCTGCGCCCAACGGCCTCGTCGTCCCGGTCATCCGCGACGCCGACAAGAAGGGCTTCGCGCAGATCGAGAAGGACATCGCGGACTTCGGCGCACGCGCCAAGGACGGCACGCTGACGATGGACGACATGAAGGGCGGCACCTTCACCATCTCCAACGGTGGCGTGTTCGGTTCGCTGATGAGCACCCCGATCATCAACCCGCCGCAGAGCGCGGTGCTGGGCCTCCACCGGATCGAGGATCGCCCCGTGGCGGTGAACGGCGAAGTCGTGATCAAGCCGATGATGTATATCGCGCTGAGCTACGACCACCGCCTGATCGACGGGCGCGAGGCGGTGACCGCACTCAAGATCATGAAGGAAGCGATCGAAGATCCGACCCGGATGCTGATCGATTTGTAATATGAGAATTGCGCTCCTGCGAAAGCAGGAGCCCAGGGTGGAGACGAACGACGAAACCGGGATGGGTCTACATCTTGGCAAGCGCGCGCAACGGAACCACCTACACAGGTGTTACCAACGATCTTGCGCACAGGATGCACCAGCACCTTTCCGGGGCGGTCGCCGGTTTTGCGAAGAACCATGATTGCCGTGCGCTCGTCTGGTTTGAGCGACACGACGATATTCAGGATGCGCGACTGCGCGAATGGCGGATAAAGAAGTGGAAACGGGCTTGGAAGCTTGAACTGATTGAGAAGGACAACCCCCGATGGAAAGACCTTACCGATCAGATTCACCAATGACGCCCTAGGCTCCTGCTTTCGCAGGAGCGCCGGAGTACGAAGGTAGAGATATGGCTGACCACGAATACGATTACGACGTCCTTGTCATCGGCGCAGGCCCCGGCGGCTATGTCGCCGCGATCCGTGCGGCGCAGCTGGGTCTGAAAACCGCGTGTGCCGAAGGGCGCGAGACGCTGGGCGGCACCTGCCTCAATGTCGGCTGCATCCCCTCCAAGGCGATGCTGCACGCATCCGAGTATTTCGACGCGGCCAAGAACGGCGCGATGAAGGAACTGGGCATCGATGTGGAGCCCAAGCTCAACCTCGACCAGATGCACGCGCAGCGCCGCGACGCGGTGAAGGGCCTGACCGGCGGAATCGAATTCCTGTTCAAGAAGAACAAGGTCGACTGGAAGAAAGGCTACGCCACCTTCCAGGATGCGCACACGGTCAAGGTCGGCGATGAGATGGTCACGGCCAAGGACATCGTGATCGCGACCGGATCCTCGGTCACTCCGCTGCCGGGTGTCGAGATCGATAACGACAAGCACATCGTGGTCGACAGCACCGGCGCGCTCGAACTGCCCAAGGTGCCCAAGAAGATGGTCGTCATCGGCGGCGGCGTGATCGGGCTGGAGCTTGGCTCGGTCTGGCGGCGGCTGGGTGCCGAAGTCACCTGCGTCGAATTCCTCGACGAGATCCTGCCCGGCATGGACGGCGACATCCGCAAGGAAGCGCGCAAGATATTCAAGAAGCAGGGCATCGAGTTCAAGCTCGGCACCAAGGTCACTGGCGTCACCGTCAAGGGCAAGACCGCCACGCTGACGCTCGAACCCGCTGCGGGTGGCGACGCAGAGACAATGGAAGCCGATTGCGTGCTCGTCTCCATCGGTCGCAAGCCGAACACCGACGGGCTCGGCCTCGATGCCATCGGGCTGGAAACCAACAAGCGCGGCCAGATCGAGACCGATCACGACTTCCGCACCAAGGTGGATGGCGTGTGGGCCATCGGCGATTGCGTGCCCGGCCCCATGCTCGCCCACAAGGCCGAGGATGAAGGCATTGCGGTGGCGGAGAACATCGCCGGGCAGACCGGCATCGTGAACCACGCAATCATCCCCAGCGTCGTCTACACCTGGCCCGAAATCGCGGGCGTTGGCCTGACGACCGAGGAAGCCATCGAGAAGATGGGCGGCGACAAGAAGGCGGTGAAGGTCGGCAAGTTCCCCATGCTGGGCAACAGCCGCGCGAAGACCAATCACGAGCCCGACGGCTTCGTGAAGGTGATCGCCGAGGCCGAAAGCGACAAGGTGCTGGGCGTGTGGGCGATTGCCGTGCCCGCCGGCACGATGATCGCCGAAGCGGCGCTGGGCATGGAATTCGGCGCGACCTCCGAAGACATCGCATATACCTGCCACGCCCACCCGACGCATTCCGAAGCGATGAAGGAAGCGGCGATGGCGGTTCAGGGCAAGCCGATCCACGTCTGACCCTTGCGGGCATGGCCCTGTGGTGTATTACATGACTAATGCACCACAGGGAGAGATCGATGTTCCGTTATAGCCTGGCAGCTTTTGCCATCGCCTTTGCCGCGCCCGCCATCGGGCAGGATGCAGAGGCGATGGATACTTACGTCGCCTCCAAAACCGACGACGGCACCTTCATGGGCGCCGTGCTGGTGGCCGAAGGTGACGATATCCTGCTCGACAAGGGCTATGGCATGGCCAGCCTCGAATGGGGCATCCCCAATGGGGGTGACGTCAAATATCGCATCGGTTCAGTCACCAAGCAGTTCACCGCTGCGGCGATCATGCTGCTGGAAGACCAGGGCAAGCTGACGCTCGACGCGCCGATTGCGACCTATCTGGAGGATGCACCTGCCAGCTGGCAGACGATCACCGTCCAGAACCTGCTCAACCACACATCCGGCATCCCGAATTTCACGGCGGAGGAGGATTTTCTTCGCTTCAAGATGCTGCCGACCACGCGAGACGGCATCATCGAGACGTTCCGCGATGCGCCGCTCGATTTCACGCCGGGGAGCGAATATTCCTATTCGAACTCGGGCTACATCCTGCTGTCTGCGATTATCGAGAACGTCAGCGGCCAGACCTATGCCGATTTCGTGCAGGCCAACATCTTTGATCCGCTGGGCATGAGCGGTAGCGGGGTGGCGGACAACACCGCGATCATCGCGCGCCAGGCATCGGGCTACACGCCTGGCGAGGATGGCATCGGCCGCGCCGAATACTCCAATCTCGACATTCCGCAGGGCGCGGGCGCGATCTATTCCACGCCCCGCGACATGCTGAAATGGCAGCGCGGGCTGTATGGCGGGAAGCTGCTTTCACCCGCATCGCTGCAGACCTTGGTCACGCCCGCGCTGGATGGCTACGCGCTGGGCGTCATGGTGCGCAAAAATGATACCGGGACGGTCTATTTCCACAGCGGCGGGATCGAAGGGTTCAACAGCTGGCTGGCCTACGATCCGGACCGCGAGATCTCGGTCGTCGTGCTCGGCAACCTCAACGGGCGCACGCCTTCCGAAATCGGCAGCGCCTTGATGGATGTGGCGCAGGGCGGCGAATTGCCGGTGGCAGTCGACCGTCAGGTGGCAGAGACCGATCCCGCAACCCTCGCCCAGTACGAGGGGAACTATGTCATCGCCCCAAGCTTCGCGATCCGCATGTTCGTGGAAAATGGCAAGCTGATGGCGCAGGCCACCGGGCAATCCGCCGCGCAGCTTTACGCGCAGGAGGGAGAGGAAGATTTCTTCTTCCTCAAGGTCGTCGATGCGCAGGTGCGCTTCAACCGCGACGATTCAGGCGACGTGACCTCGCTGACGCTCTATCAGGGCGGGCAGGAGATCCCCGGCATGAAGGAATAGGATGACGCGCGCGGCGGCCATGGCAGCTCTGGGGGGGCCGACACTGGCCGGCCTCGCCTACTTGGCGCTGTTCGGCGCGCCGACGCATTATTTGGCGATCAATGCCGCGGCGCTGGCTTTGGCAGCGGCGATCCTGTTCATCGGCCTGCCCCAGCCTGGCAGCCGCGCCCGCTTGGTGGCGGGCGCCATACTGCTCGCGCTGTTCGTGGCCCCGCTGGTGACCGGCCCCACGATCGCCGGGCCGTTTACCGATGGCGTCAACCGCTGGCTGCCGCTCGGCCCCTTCATGCTCAACGCCGGGATGCTGGCCATCCCTCCGCTGGTGGTGCTTGCCGCGCATGACGATCACGCAGGCCCGCCCGCGCTGCTCGCGGCCCTGCTGATCGCGCTGGTGCAGCCCGACTTCGCCAGCGCGCTTGCGCTTACCGGCGGGGCCGTGGGCATCTATCAGGTGCGCGGGCACTGGAGCGCGGGCCTGGTCGTGATCGCGGGTTTCTTCATCGCCATCTCCGCCGCGCTGCGCGGGGAATTGCCGCCCGAAGCCTTTGTGGAGCGCATCCTGCTGGATGCCTTCGGCCAGAGCATCGCGATGGGTCTGCTGCTCGCCCTCTCGCTGGCGGGGGCCACGCTGGCGATGCTGTTCGGCACCGGCCTGCCGCGCATCGCGCGCTATCCGATCGGAATGACGCTGTTCGGCTTCCTGCTCGCATCGATGATCTCGACCTACCCTACCCCGCTCGCAGGCTATGGTGCGGCCGCCATTATCGGCTTTGCGCTGGCCCACGCCCTTGCCTTTGCGCTGCCCGATGCGCCACAATCGCCGGCATGAGCATTCCCCCCTTCCATCTCGCCTTTCCGGTCCACGATCTCGATTCGGCGCGCAATTTCTATGGCGCGCTGCTCGGCTGCCGGGAGGGACGATCCGACAGGGACTGGATCGATTTCGATTTCTTCGGTCACCAGATCGTCGCCCATGTCGCCCCGGCCAGCGTCGCGGCGCGCGCGGCGGGCGAGGATCGCAACGCGGTGGATGGCGACGCGGTGCCTGTGCCCCATTTCGGCGTCGTCCTATCGATGGAGACCTGGCAGGCGCTGGCCGACCGGCTGAGCGCGGCGGGTCTGCAGTTCATCATCGAACCCACGATCCGCTTTCGCGACCGGCCCGGCGAACAGGCGACGATGTTCTTCCGCGATCCCAGCGGCAATGCGATCGAGATCAAGGCGATGGCCGATCCGGAAAACCTCTTTGCCCGCAATTGAGGGCCGCGCGCGATTGAACGGCTGATCGATCGTCGCTAGCTGCGGGCAATGCCCGTAGCCGAAGCCGCCATCATCCTGACCCCCGTGCTCGACTGGCTCGACCTGATCGGGGTCGCCGTGTTTGCGCTGTCCGGTGCGCTGATCGCCGCGCGCGAGCGGCAGACATTCGTGACGATGAGCTTTTTCGCGCTGGTCACCGGCGTTGGCGGCGGGACGGTGCGCGACCTGCTGATCGATGCACCCGTCTTCTGGGTAAAGCACCCCTGGTACGCTGCCGTCTGCATGGTCATGGCGCTGATCGTCTGGAACACCCCTACCCGCTGGTGGCAGGGCAAGCTGTTCGACTACGCCGATGGCATCGGGCTGGCGGCATATTCCGTCCTCGGCGCGGCAAAGGCGATGAGTTACGGCCTGCCACCGGTCTCCGCCATGATCATGGGGATCATCACCGGGACGGTAGGCGGCACGATCCGCGATGTGATCGCAGGCCGCCCGTCGATCCTGATGCGGCCCGAACTCTATGTAACCGCAGCGGCGCTTTCGGCAGGGCTGTGCAGCTTTGGCATGTGGCTGTTCGAGCCGACCGGCCTGACCGACTGGCTCGTCTGGGCCGTCGCCGCGCTGGCCGGGTTGGTCCTGCGCAGCGCGGCGATCCGCTTCAACCTGGGCCTGCCGGCGTTCCACGAGCGCGAAATGGCCAGCGACCGGGAAACGGAAATCGGGGCGGAAGCAGTGGCCGAGGCGACGGCGCCGGAAAGCGACGGGCTCTTTTTCGAAGACGAAGCGACCGCCAACGAAGAAGGCTCACAGACCTGAGGTCCGAGAGCCTTCGATTATTCCGGTCGGGCCAGGCGGCGATCAATACGGCGCGGCGTAGCCCTCGTCGCTGGCATAGCCACCGTCCGCTTCCAACTCGCTGTAATCCTCACCGGGTACCGGGCCGCCGGGATAGGCAGGCTGAGCCGTCCCCTGCGGCGCGGCATAAGCTGGTGCGGAATAGGTTTCTGCCCGCGCGCGTGCATAGAGATCGTCCGTATATTGCGGATCGCCATAGACCTCGTTGCCCGCCTGGTAGCTGACGCCGCCCCGGCCGTAATCGATGTCGAGCACGCGGCCCGCGCCGGAGACCTGGCAGGCGAAGGCATCGCCGCTGTAAAGCGTACCGCTGACCGAATAGCCACGCGTCGTGCGCCCGACATTGTCGACCGATCCGATCCGCTGGTCACGCTCCACCTGCTGGACACAGGCGTCGACAGCGCGATCGAATTCGGAGCTCGCCACATCGTCCATCTCGTAGCCGCGATCGCGATCCTTGTTGCTGGTGGCGGACAGCACGGCGAAGATGCCGCCAATGATCAGCGCACCGGCAACGACATCGCCCGCATCGATCCGATCATTATGGTGCCGGCGATAGCGGTAGCGGCGATACTGGTTCGCCTCGTCCGCGCCATCGTTCACCACGGTCTTCACGACAAAACCGGTCTGCATCGCAGGCTGCGTGACTTGCGGCAGCTCTGCGGCCTGGGCCGGCGCAGTCACCAGCGCGGCGGCCGCGCAGGCGAGCGAGAATCTGGAGATATGGCGCATACTACACAGTCTTTCCCAAACTAAAGGAGAGCGCATGGCCCCCACGCGACCGAACAGGAAAATAGGCGGCCCGCCCTGTCGAAGGGCTGAACCGCCTACCCCTGTCACTCTTCCGGTTTCCCGTCAGAGCGTGACGAATGATTGCGTTCAGAAGCGGCGCATTCCGCGGATGCCGCGATAATCCATGTCGACCACCCGGCCGTTACGGATGTTGCAGCTGAAGCGGCCCTGATCGCCGCGACGATTGTTGTAACCCCGGCGATCGTAGCCGCGACGGTTGTCGCGATAGCCACGTTGGCCATCGACCGCGATCCGGCCGGAAATGTTCCAGCCACGGCGCGTGTCGCGAACGCGGTTGATATCGACCACCTGCGCACGGCGATAGCCGGAGCGGCGCGCATCGTTCTGTGCGGCACGGACGCAGCGATCGACCGCGAGGCGCGGGTTGCCGTTCGAGCGGTAATAATTGTCGCGATAACGGTAGTTCCGGCGGTCATTGTTCGACGCGGATGCGACGGCGGCGATACCGCCGATGATCAGGGCCCCGGCGATAATCTCGCCTGCGCTGATCCCGTCATTGTCGCGGTCCCGATAGCGTTGCGCTTCCGCGGGGGCGGCAGAAGTGAAGGCCATGGCGCCCGCGGCAGCGGTGCACAGGGCGGCCTTGGTGAAGTTTAGCATGGTGGGTCTCCTCACTGTGGTGCCCGAGCGCCATCGCCCGAACACCAACCGTTCTAGAGACCACCCGGTGAGGTGTGACTGAATTGCCGCGAAAGCCATTGTTAATACAAATAGCCACAAACCTGAACGAGGCCGAGAGCCCGGTTTTCCGCGCGTTTGGCAGCTTCAGCGGCCGCCCGTACAGTCTGTGACCCGGCATTTTGTAATCCGATGTACAGACAAATCTGCAGCCTCGGTTCATCCCGCCCCGAGGCGATTCGCGCGGCGGCGAGGCTGGAAAGCCCCGCCGCCAATCATGCTCATTCGCTGAGGTCGAGCCCGGTGAACGCGGCGAGGAATGCGAGGATGTCCGCCGCTTCCTCGATTGCCTTGTCGGTCGGCTTGCCCGATCCGTGGCCGGCGCGCGTCTCGATCCGGATCAGCTGCGGCCGTTCACCCAGGTCTGCCGCCTGCAGCGCGGCGGTATATTTGAAGCTATGGCCCGGCACCACGCGGTCGTCCGTATCGGCGGTGGTCACCAGCAGCGCGGGGTAATCCACACCGTCCCTGACGTTGTGATAGGGCGAATAGGACCGCAGCACGCGCCAGTCGGCTTCCTTGCCGGGGTAGCCATAGTCGTCGACCCAGTAGCGCCCTGCGGTGAACTGGTCGAAACGCAGCATGTCCATCACACCCACGGCGGCATTGCCCGCCGCAAACAGGTCAGGCCGCTGGTTGGTGACCGCGCCGACCAGCAGGCCGCCATTGGAGCCACCCTGAATGGCGAGACCGTTGTCGGGCGTGATGCCCTGATCGATCAGGTACTCACCCGCCGCGATGAAATCATCGAACACGTTCTGCTTGTTGTTCAGCCGCCCGCCATCGTGCCACGCCTTGCCATATTCGCCGCCGCCGCGGATGTTGGCCACCGCATAGGCCCCGCCAGCCTCGATCCACGCGAGGCGCGAGGGGCTGAAGCCCGGCGTCAGGCTGATGTTGAACCCGCCATAGCCGTAGAGCAGCGTCGGCACCGCTTCGCCGCTTTCGGCCACAGCCTTGCTGCGGACCAGGAACATCGGCACGCGGGTTCCATCCTTCGAGGTGTAGAACTTCTGCTCAACCACGAAGTCGTCGGGGTTGAAGGCAACCTCGGGCTGCGCCCAGACAGTGCTCTTCCCGCTTGCAACATCATAGCGATAGACGGTCGTGGGGCGGTTGTAGCTGGAGAAGGTGTAGAAGGTTTCGGTTTCATCCGGATCGCCGCCAAAGCCACCCGCGCTGCCGATGCCCGGCAGTGCGACCTCGCCCTGCGGCGTCCCGTCCAGCCCGAATACCCCGATCTTGCTCTTCGCATCGACCAGGTAGCTCGCGATCAGCTTGCCGCCGACCAGCGACACCCCGCCAAGGGTCTGCTCGCTTTCGGGGATCACGGTCTGCCACACCGGTTCGCTGGCCGAGATATCCGTTGTGACCACTTGCATCAGCGGCGCATCATCGTTGGTAACGAAGAAGAACTCGCTGCCAAGATTGCCGACGTAGGAATAATTGTTCTCGAAACCGGGGACCAGTGTCATCGGCTCGGCACCCGGATTCGCGCGGTCGATCAGCGTCACTTCGTAGCGATCATCCGTACCGCTGGAGCTGGTCACGATCAGCCAGCGGCCGTCATCGCTCACCTGCGCGGTGTGGTTGAGCTCGGGCTGGTCGGGCGTTGCATAGATCAGGGTGTCCGCCGACTGCTCGGTACCCAGCTTGTGGTAATAGACCTGCTGATCGGTGTTCAGCGCCTGGAAGGTCTCGCCCTCGCCGGTCGCGGGGAAACGGCTGTAGTAGAAACCGCTCCCGTCCTTCGCCCAGTCGAGGTTGGAGAACTTCACCCACTCGACCGTATCGGGCAGCACTTCGCCGGTGGCGACATCCATCACCTTCACCGTGCGCCAGTCGCTGCCGCCATCCTGAATCGCGTAGAGCAGCTTCGAACCGTCGCCAGTGATTGCGTAGTCGGCCAGCGCAGTCGCACCGTCGTCCGCCCATTCATTGGGGTCGATCAGCACCCGCGCCTCGCCATCCAGGCCATCGCGCACGTAGAGCACGCTCTGGTTCTGCAGGCCGTTGTTGCGGGTGTAGAAATAGTGGCCGCCCTTTTCCGTCGGCAGACCGAAGCGTTCGTAATCGGTCAGCTGGGTGATCCGCTGCTTCAGCGCCTCGCGCCCCGGCAGCTGGGCGAGGAACGCGTCGGTGACTTCGTTCTGTGCAGTCACCCACTCCGCGACCTCTTCATCCACGCGCACATCGTTTTCCAGCCAGCGATAGGGATCGGCAACCTGTTCGCCGAACTGGCTTTCCACCACATCGCCTGCGCGGGTTTCCGGGTAGTCGGGCGCGGTCAGGTCCTGCGCCTGCGCGGCTGCGGGCAACACGCTCGCCACGAGTACGGTTGCGGCGCCGGTAAGAAGGCTGTTGCGAAGCATTGGGGGTCCTCTCGTCCATTTAAATCTGTCGGGTAGTATCTAGGGGCTGGCGGTCGCGGTGCAACTCACCGCGCGGCGCGCGCAGCACGAAGCAGACGCGCGGTCATCCACCACGCGGGCGCGCCGGTCAGTCCGCTCCGACGGCGCTGCGTCCCTCACCCGGAATAAACCCGTCGAGGACGTAAACCACCCCATTGGCCGCCGATCGCGATACGCCGGTAAGGTGCGGCGCATCGTCCCCCTCGCCGACGACGATCCGCCCATCGACCTCGCGCACGATCATCGGCTCGTCGGCAACACTCGTCAGCTCGAAGGTCCCGCCGTTGACCTCAAGCTCGCCGTCCAGGTCTTCCGGGGCGATCACCCCTGTGGCGATATGCGTGCGCAGAATTGCGATCACGCCGGATCGACCATCCGCCGATTCGAGGCGGTCCAGTTCCTCCTTCGGCAGCCTTGCGAAGGCGGCGTTATCCGGCAGGAAAATCGTGTAGGAGCCCGCTCCGTTGAACGGGTCTTCCAGCCCGGCATTGCTGATGATCCCATTCGCCGTGGAAA
The DNA here is from genome assembly GCA_009993635.1 of Erythrobacter sp. Lineage (GTDB taxonomy): Bacteria > Pseudomonadota > Alphaproteobacteria > Sphingomonadales > Sphingomonadaceae > Alteriqipengyuania. Next base: position 526,799 of record JAACTC010000006.1, read on the forward strand.
GCTCGGGTATCTCACCGATCGTCACCGCAAGGCTGTTATCGCCCTCGGTCGTGCTGACCCGCTCGGCATCGTTGCGCGAGTCTGCACCCCCGCACCCGGCGAGCAACAGGCAAAGCGTGGCAAGCGCGGGCGCAATCGTGATTTTCATAGTCGTCCTCATGTCAAACGATCGATCATGGCCGAGGGATACGGGGCGGCGGATCGATTTCATACCCATGGCCGTGCCGACAAGGCTTGCGCGCGTCCACCTTTACCGGGTCCGAACATGGCAGGAAATCGGCCGCCCGCGCGAATTGCCACGTTTCCCGCGTGCTTCGCCTGAACAGGAGGAGCACCCAGCCCGCGCATTCCAGACCGGCGCGGTCCGTCGCCGCCGCGTAATCCGCCGGGCTCAAAACGACGAAGGGCCGGAGGATTGCTCCCCCGGCCCCTAAGGTCGTTCCGTTTCGGCGTACCGCTTACGCGTCGTCGAATTCTTCCTCGTCGCTCATCACCGGGCCGGAATCCTGGCCCTTGGCGTCTTCGTCGCGGTCGACGAATTCGATGATCGCGAGCTGCGCGCTGTCGCTGGCGCGGTAGCCTGCCTTGATGATGCGGGTGTAGCCGCCATCGCGATCCGCATAACGCTCACCCAGAACATCGAACAGCTTCTTCAGCTGGGTCTCGTCCTGCAGGCGGCTCATCGCGAGGCGGCGGTTGGAAAGCCCGCCACGCTTCGACAGCGTGATCAGCTTTTCGACGTAAGGACGAAGTTCCTTCGCCTTGGGCAGCGTGGTGAGGATCTGCTCGTGCTTGATCAGCGCGGCCGACATGTTGCGGAACATGGCGGTGCGGTGGCCCGACTTGCGGCTCAGCTTACGCTGCGAAATTCCGTGACGCATATTTCAATCCTTCGTTCGTAAGGGGGCCGTACGAGGTACCCCGGTACTGGCGGCGCTTCAGGGTGCGCCGCCGTAACCCGATTAGCCCAGCAGCTCCTGTTCGAGCTTCTTGGCCATTTCCTCGATGTTTTCCGGCGGCCAGCCAGGGATGTCCATCCCGAGGCGCAGGCCCATGCTGGAAAGCACTTCCTTGATCTCGTTGAGCGACTTGCGGCCGAAATTCGGCGTGCGCAGCATCTCGGCTTCGGTCTTCTGGACCAGATCGCCGATATAGATGATGTTGTCGTTCTTGAGGCAGTTCGCCGAACGCACCGACAGTTCCAGTTCGTCGACCTTCTTGAGAAGGTAGCGGTTGAGCTGGTTGGCGTCCGATTCCTGCGGTTCGGCAGCCATGCCGATCATCGGGCTGGAAGGCTGCGGGATGCCGTCCTCGAAGTGGACGAACAGCGTCAGCTGGTCCTGAAGGATGCGCGCGGCATAGGCCACGGCATCTTCCGGCGTAACCGTACCATCGGTTTCGATGGTCAGGTTGAGCTTGTCGTAGTCCAGTTCCTGGCCAACGCGGGCGTTCTCGACCTTGTAGCTCACCTGCTTGATCGGCGAGTAGAGCGAGTCGACCGGGATCAGACCGATCGGCGCATCGGCGGGGCGGTTCTGGACGGCGGGAACATAGCCTTTGCCGACGTCGGCAGTCAGCTCCATGTTGAGCGTCGCGCCTTCGTCCAGCTGGCAGATCACGAGATCCTTGTTGAGGATTTCGATGTCGCCCGAAACGGCAATGTCGCCCGCTTTCACCGCGCCGGGGCCGGTGGCGGACAGCTGCAGGCGCTTGGGGCCTTCGCCTTCCATCTTGATCGCGATCTGCTTCACGTTCAGCACGATGTCGGTCACGTCTTCGCGCACGCCAGCAAGGCTGGAGAATTCGTGGAGCACGTTCTCGATCTTGATCGAGGTGATCGCGGCACCCTGGAGCGAAGAGAGCAGCACACGGCGCAGAGCGTTGCCCAGCGTCAGGCCAAAACCACGTTCGAGCGGCTCGGCCACGAAAGTGGCCTTGCGCTTCTTGTCGCTGCCGGTGTCTTTCAGTTCGAGCGAGGTGGGCTTCTTAAGTTCCTGCCAGTTCTTGGTGTTGACGGCCATGGATGTCCCCTAGGAATTCGAGATCGGCTGGGGCCGGTGCACTTGTCGAAAAGCGCGTCCGGCCCGGAATTGTTCGGCGGCGGGCGTATTCCCTCCGCCGGGCAGGATCAGACGCGGCGCCGCTTGGACGGGCGAACCCCGTTGTGCGGGATCGGAGTCACGTCGCGGATGCTGGTGATGGTGAAACCCACCGCCTGCAGCGCGCGCAGTGCGCTTTCGCGGCCCGAACCCGGGCCCTTCACTTCGACTTCCAGCGTACGCACGCCGTGTTCGGCGGCTTTCTTGCCGGCGTCGTCTGCGGCGACCTGCGCAGCATAGGGAGTCGACTTGCGGCTGCCCTTGAAGCCCATCATCCCGGCGCTGGACCAGCTGATCGCATTGCCCTGCGCATCGGTGATGGTGATCATGGTGTTGTTGAAGCTGGCGTTCACGTGCGCGACGCCGCTGGAGATGTTTTTCCGCTCACGGCGCCGGATGCGGCCTGGTTCGCGTGCCATTATGTGTTCCCCTTAAGGAATAAAGACTGAAGAGACGAAGAAAACGCTTGATGCGCGCTTACTTCTTCTTGCCTGCGATGGGCTTCGCCTTACCCTTGCGGGTACGCGCATTGGTGTGCGTGCGCTGGCCGCGAACGGGCAGACCGGCACGGTGGCGGAGGCCGCGATACGAACGCAGGTCCATCAGACGCTTGATGTTCATTGCAGTCTGACGACGCAGGTCGCCTTCCACCGTATGCTCTTCGTCGATCGTTTCACGGATGCGCAGGATTTCCTCGTCGGTGAGATCCTGCACGCGGACCTTGTGATCGATGCCGAGCTTGTCGGCGATCTCGACCGCAGTGGTGCGACCGATTCCGTGAATATAGGTGAGCGCGATGATCACGCGCTTGTTGGTGGGGATATTTACCCCGGCAATACGAGCCACTTACTTCTCCATGCTCCACAGGAACGTGCCGCCCCACATGGGGGAGGCGCCCCTATCTCATCGCTGTTTCATCGAACCACTGCGCAGACGCCGCTCTTGACGGACAAAAACCGGCGGGCGATGAAACCGGGCCGGTAATGCGTCGAAATTGCAAATGTGCATTGGATCGGACGAACGGCGCACATAAGCGCACAGGGGCGCAGCGTCAACAGCTGCACGCTAATATTAACGCGAACCCTGCAAAGGGCCGCGCGCTCGCTTCCAACCTATGCAAAACTACCGCGTGCAAGCGCCCGTGTCAAAGCGGCAGTCGCGAGTTTGCCCCCATCTGCCGTGCGTGCGGGTCATTACCGAAGGCCGAATGCACCTGCCGGATCATGCACGCGCGAATCGCCAGACCCCGGATCAGCGCCCCTTGCCCAGCCCGGTTGCAGGGGTTTCGCCCCGTTTTGCGCCGTCTTCCGATTCGGCGCCCAACCCTTCGCCGAATGCGCCGTCGAACGCGCTTTTCGATTCGTCCTCTGGGGGAATGACGCCGCCCATCGCCTCGGCAAGGCCAAGCGCCTGCTGGCCGATGACACCGTCTACCGCCTTGGCAATCTGCGGGACTTCGAACCGCATGGTGCCGCCGACGACATATTCCCAAACGATCCGCGTGCCCGCGGCCTCGCCGTCGTCATCCTCGATTTCCTGCAGGGTGATGGTCAGCACGCCATCCACCGGCTCGCTTTGCAATGGCCCCAGCGCACCGCGCATCCGCAGCACCTTGCGCGGCAGGGACTGCACCACCGTCATGTGCTGGACGCTCCCTTCGAGGCCGAAGGTGCTGGCCCCGTCCTCGGCCGGAATCGTTTCGCAAAAGCACCCACCCGCCTGCGGGGTGAGAGTCATGTTCGACGCATCGGCAGACCAGGTGTGCGCGTCGTTCCACCAGTCACCGGGCGAAATCAGCGCCAGCCATACGTCCTTGGGCGCGGCCTTCACATCGAGCGCGTGGCGCGTGACGAAATGTGTGTCGGACTCTTCGGTCACCTCGGCCTGCGCGGGTGCTGCGGGCAGGACGGCCACACACAACACGGTAGCGAGGGGCGCGATCGCAAGGCGGCGAAGCCGGCGGGTCATTGGGAGGCTGCTCGTCATGTCCTCGCTATTCCACGAGAACGCGCCGAAGGGAACCGCGAAGCGCGATTCGTCAGGCGTCGAGCAGGGCGTCGATACTATCGGCAACATCGCCGATCGACGCCATGCCATCGACCCGCGATACCAGGCCCTGCTCTTCGTAATAGGGCAGGATCGGTGCGGTTTCCGAACGATAGACCTGCATCCGGTGGCGCACGGTTTCCTCGTTATCGTCGGGCCGGCGCTTGAATTCGGTCGAACCGCACTTGTCGCACACGCCATCGACCGAGGTCGGCTTGTGGCGATCGTGATAACCTTCGCCGCATTCGGCGCAGGTGAAGCGTCCGGTGATCCGGTCGACCAGAGCTTCCTCATCGACCTGCAGCTCGATCACCCGGTCGAGCTTGCGTCCGTGCTTGGCGAGCAGGCTGTCGAGCTCTTCGGCCTGCGCGCGGGTGCGCGGATAGCCATCGAAGATCGCGCCCGTATCCTTGGGCATGGCAGCCAGTTCAGCATCGATCAGCGCAGAGACGATGTCGTCGGACACCAGCTCGCCGCGATCCATGATCGCCTTGGCCTGCTGGCCCACGGGCGTACCCGCCTTCACCGCCGCACGCAGCATGTCGCCGGTGGAAAGCTGGCGTATGCCGTAGTGGTCGACCAGGCGATGTGCCTGGGTCCCCTTGCCCGCACCCGGGGGTCCAAGAAGAATGATGTTCATGCCCATCCCCTTGCGGCAGCGGCCGCCTAGCGCAACCGGCCCTTGAGTTTGGCCTTCTTGATGAGATCGCCATACTGGTGTGCCAGCAGGTGCGACTGGATCTGACTGATCGTATCGACGGTGACGTTCACCACGATCAGCAGGCTGGTACCGCCCAGGAACAGCGGAATGCCCGTCTGCGCGATCATGTATTCGGGCAGCACGCAGACCAGCGTCAGGTAGGCGGCACCGACCACGGTGATGCGCGTCAGCACGTAATCGAGATACTCTGCGGTCCGCTTGCCCGGGCGGATGCCGGGAATGAACCCGCCGTTCTTCTTCAGGTTGTCCGCCGTCTCTTCCGGATTGAACACGACCGCGGTGTAGAAGAAGCAGAAGAACACGATCAGCACCGCATACAGCGCCATGTACAACGGCTGGCCGTGGCGCAGGTAGAAGTTGAGCGTGTTGATCACCTGCCCGGTCGTGCCGTTCGGATCGACCGAATTGCCAGCGAACTGGCTGATCGTAAGCGGCAGTAGCAGCAGCGAGCTCGCGAAGATCGGCGGGATCACGCCCGCGGTGTTGATCTTGAGCGGCAGGTGGCTGCGATCCGCCTGCATCATGCCGCGCTGCGTCGCGCGCTTGGGATACTGGATCAGCAGGCGGCGCTGTGCCCGCTCCATGAAGCTGATGAACAGGATCAGGCCCACGATCATCACGATGAAGCCGATGATCACACCCGCGCTGATTGCGCCGGTACGGCCACCTTCGAACATGTTGCTCGCAAAGCTCGGGAACTGGGCGACGATGCCCGCCATGATGATCAGCGACACGCCGTTGCCGATGCCGCGTGCGGTGATCTGCTCACCGATCCACAGCAGCAGCATGGTGCCGCCAACAAGGCTGATCACCGCGCCAATGCGGAACATGATGCCGGGGTCGACCACGGCCTGCAGGCCGCTCTGCGCGCCGTAGCTCTCAAGCCCGGTGGCGAGGAAATAGCCCTGGATCACGCACAGGAAAACCGTGCCGTAGCGGGTGTACTGGTTGAGCTTCTGCCGTCCGGTGGCGCCTTCTTTCTTCAGCGCCATCAGCGTGGGATGCAGGGCCGAGGCCATCTGCACCACGATCGAGGCGGTGATGTAGGGCATCACGCCGAGCGCGATCAGGCTCATGCGTTCAAGGCTACCGCCCGAGAACGTGTTGAACAGGTCCAGCACACCGCCGCGCGTCTGATCGTACAGATCGCCCAGGATCTGCGGATTGACGCCGGGAAGCGGCACGAAGCTCAGGAAGCGGAAAACGATCAGCGCGACCACCGTGAACCAGATGCGCTGGCGCAGTTCGGTCGCCTTGCTGAAGTTCGCCAGGCTGAGATTGGAGGCGAGATTATCGGCGCGTGATGCCATGGGAAATTCTTAGATCCTGCAAATTCGGCCAGGTCACCCCCGGCTGCCGCAGTGACAGATAGGTGTCATGGGCGCGGTTGTCGAACCCCCCGCGCCCATTAACCGGGATCAGGCCTTCGCAGCCTTTTCCTTGTTCGCCTTCGTACGAGCAGCTTTCTTCTCGTGCTCGGGCTGTGCGGCGGCGATCACTTCGACCTTGCCGCCGGCCTTTTCGACCGCTTCGATGGCGCCCTTGCTGGCGCCTGCGACCTTGAAGGTCACCTTGGAGGTCAGTTCACCCTTGCCGAGCAGGCGCACGCCGTCCTTGCCGCCACGGGCAAGCCCGGCAGCCTTGAGCGCGTCGTGATCGATGTCTTTCTTGGCGTCGATCTTCTTGGCGTCGATGAACTTCTGGACCATGCCCAGGTTCACTTCGGCAAAGTCCTTGCCGAACGGATTGTTGAAGCCGCGCTTCGGGATCCGCATGTGCAACGGCATCTGGCCGCCTTCGAAGCCCTTGATGGCCACGCCTTCGCGGCTCTTCTGGCCCTTCTGACCACGGGCGGCAGTCTTGCCCTTGCCCGAGCCGATACCCCGGCCGACGCGCATCCGCGACTTGCGGGCGCCTTCGTTATCTTTGATTTCGTTGAGTTTAAAAGCCATGATGCACTCGCTTTCGCTTTTCTTCGCGCTGATGAAAATGGAAACGGCCCGCTACTATGAGCGGGCCGCCGCCGTCAATTGCCGTGATGAAGGCGTTTAGCCTTCGACCACCTCGACCATGTGCGGCAGCTTGGCAATCGCGCCGCGCACTTCGGGGGTGTCTTCCAGTTCGACCACCCGGTGCATCTTGCCCAGGCCAAGGCCGATCAGGATCTTCTTCTGGCTTTCGGGGCGCCGGATGGGCGAACCGATCTGCTTGAGCTTGATCTTTGCCATGTCAGTTACTCCACGACGGCCGCGGCATCGGCCTCGGCTTCCGCATCGCTCGCACCGCCACGCGACAGCAGGTCGGCAACCTTCTTGCCGCGCCGCTGCGCCACCGACTTGGGCGAGCTTTGATCCTGCAACGCGTCGAACGTGGCACGGATCATGTTGTAGGGATTGGACGTACCGACCGACTTGGTCACGACGTCGGCCACGCCCAGGCTTTCGAACACGGCGCGCATCGGACCACCGGCGATGATGCCGGTACCCGGAGGCGCGGAGCGGACGGTCACCTTGCCGGCACCGAAACGGCCCTTGCCGTCATGGTGCAGCGTGCGGCCTTCCTTCAGCGCAACGCGGATCATGTGCTTGCGCGCAGCGGCCGAGGCCTTGCTGATCGCTTCGGGCACTTCGCGCGCCTTGCCGTGGCCGAAGCCGACGCGGCCCTGGCCATCGCCGACCACCACGAGAGCGGCGAAACCGAAACGCTTACCCCCCTTCACCGTCTTGGAGACGCGGTTGATGTGGACCAGCTTTTCGATGATTCCGTCGTCTTCTTCCTCGCGACGGCCACCGCGGCGGTTGTCGCGATCACGACCACCGCGACCACGGCCACCGCCGCCACGGTTATTGTCGCGGCCACCACGGCCCTGGCGTTCCTGCGGCTTGCCCTCGGCACCCTGTGCGGGGCTCTGGTTGTCCGCGGCTTCGGAAGGCGTGTCGGCGATCGCCGGTTCTTCCTTCTTCACCTCGGGACCGCTTTCGGCCTTGGCGACACCGGAGTCGGCCTGCGCTTTCGCGACCTCAGGGGTCTCGGGAACGCCGGCCGCCTGCTCGGGCGCGTTTTCGGTGTTTTCGTTCTTCTCGTCAGCCATCATCAGAACTCCAGCCCGCCTTCGCGGGCGGCATCGGCCAGCGCCTTGACGCGACCATGAAACAGGAACCCGCCGCGATCGAACACGACCGTGGTGACGCCCGCCTTCTTGGCGGCGTCGGCGATGCTCGAGCCGACCGTCTTGGCGGCATCGATGTTCGCGGTCGAGCCTTTCACGCCCAGCGTCGATGCGCTGGCGAGCGTCTTGCCCGCCGCATCGTCGATGATCTGCGCGTAGATGTGCTTGCCCGTGCGGTGGACCGACAGGCGGGGCTTGCCACCGGCGTGCTTGCGCAGCGCGCTGCGCACGCGTTGGCGGCGCCGTTCAAAGAGAGAAAGCTTTGCCATCTTACTTCTTCTTCCCTTCCTTGCGGAAGATATACTCGCCCTGGTACTTGATGCCCTTGCCCTTGTAAGGTTCGGGCTTGCGCCAGCGGCGGATTTCGGCGGCGAACTGGCCGACGGACTGCTTGTCGATCCCGCTGATGATCACCGTGGTCTGATCGGGCGTTTCCACCTTCAGGCCTTCGGGCACATCCAGGTCGACATCGTGCGAATAGCCGAGCTGAAGCTTGAGCTTCTTGCCCTGCGCCGACGCACGGTAGCCGACACCGCTGATCTGCAGCGTCTTGGTGAAGCCATCGGTGACGCCTTCGACGAGGTTCGACACCATCGTGCGCTGCATACCCCAGTGGCTGCGGGCGGGCTTGGTATCATTGACCGGGTCGATGGCGATTTCGCCGTCTTCCAGCTTGTAGGAGACGAGATCCGACAGCCCCATGGTGAGCGTGCCCTTGGGGCCCTTCACCGACAGAACGCCGTTGTCGATCTTCGCCTCGACCCCGCTGGGGATCGCGACAGGTTTCTTGCCGATGCGGCTCATCAGAACACCTCCGCCAGCACTTCGCCACCGACGTTCTGGCTGCGAGCTTCCGCATCGGAAAGCACGCCGCGCGGCGTCGAGACGATGGTAATGCCAAGGCCGTTGCGCACAGTCGGCAGCTCGCGGCTGGCCGAATAGATGCGGCGTCCCGGCTTGGACACGCGGGCAACATGCTTGATCGCAGGTTCGCCCTCGAAATATTTCAGTTCGATCCGCAGCGCCTTGTGCTTGCCGCTCTCGTCTTCGCTGTAGCCACGGATGTAGCCTTCGCGCTGAAGCACTTCGAGAACGTTTGCACGCAGCTTGGATGCGGGCGAAAGGACGGAATCCTTCTTCGCCTGCTGGCCGTTGCGGATGCGGGTGAGCATATCACCCAGGGGATCGGTCATCGCCATTGTCTAATCCTCACCAGCTCGACTTGGTCAGGCCGGGGATCAGGCCCTTGTTGCCCAGATCCCGCAGCTCGATGCGGTTGATGCCGAACTTGCGGTAGTAGCCGCGCGGGCGGCCGGTGGTGGAACAGCGGTTGCGCACCCGGGTCGGGTTCGCATTGCGCGGAAGTTCTGCCATCTTCAGACGCGCCATAAGCCGTTCGCCTTCGTCGAGCGACTTGTCGTCGGCAATCGCCTTCAGCTTCGCGTACTTATCCGCGTATTGCTTGACGAGCTTCTTGCGACGCTCGTTCTTGTTGATGGAACTCAGTTTCGCCATTGGACTTAAGCTCTCCTCAGCGGCTTACGCCGCTTCCTTCTCTTCGTCGGCCTTTGCTTCGGCCGGGAACGGGAAACCGAACAGGCGCAGCAGTTCGCGCGCTTCTTCGTCGGTCTTCGCGGTGGTGGTCACGATGATATCCATGCCCCGGACCTTCTCGATCTGGTCGTACGAGATTTCGGGGAAGATGATCTGCTCTTTCAGGCCCATGGCGTAGTTGCCACGGCCGTCGAAGCTCTTCGGGTTCAGGCCACGGAAGTCGCGGATGCGCGGCATCGCGATCGTCACAAGACGATCGAGGAATTCGTACATCCGGTCGCGGCGCAGATTGACCTTGCAGCCGATCGGCATGCCGTCGCGCAGCTTGAACTGTGCAATCGACTTCTTGGCCTTGGTGATGACGGGCTTCTGGCCCGCGATCAGCGCCATTTCCTCGGCTGCGGTCTGGACCTTCTTCTTGTCCTGGCTCGCCTCGCCCACACCCATGTTGAGCGTGATCTTCTCGAGCTTGGGGACCTGAAGGCGGTTCGTGTAGCCGAACTTTTCGGTCATGGCCTTGACGATTTCGTTGTCGTACTTGGCCTTCATGCGGGGCGTGTAATCAGCCATCGATGGTCTCCCCCGATTTGACGGCGACGCGCACTTTCTTGCCGTCGCGCTCTTCAATGCGCACGCGGGTGGGCTTGCCGTCCTTGGGATCGGCAACCGCCACCTTGGCGATGTGCATCGGTGCTTCCATGCGATCGATGCCGCCTTGCGGATTGCTCTGCGACGGCTTGCGGTGACGGGCGATCATGTTGACGCCTTCCACCACGACCTTGCCGTCCTTCGGCAGGACCTTGGCGACCGTACCGGTCTTGCCCTTGTCCTTGCCCGAAAGCACGACGACGCTGTCGCCCTTCTTGATCTTTGCCATTCCCATCACAGCACCTCCGGTGCGAGCGAGATGATCTTCATAAAGCCGCGGCCGCGCAGTTCGCGCACCACCGGGCCGAAGATACGGGTGCCGATCGGCTCCTCGCTCTTGTTCACGAGAACCGCGGCGTTCGAATCGAAGCGGATCACGCTGCCATCGGGGCGGCGGACATCCTTCTTGGTGCGCACGATCACCGCACGGTGCACGTCGCCCTTCTTCACTTTCGCGCGCGGCTGGGCTTCCTTCACGGAAACCACGATCACGTCGCCGACGCTCGCGAACCGACGCTTCGAGCCGCCCAGCACCTTGATGCACTGGACGCGCTTGGCGCCGCTGTTGTCCGCGACGTCGAGATTGGACTGCATCTGGATCATCGATCCGGTTCCTTCACTCTAGTCTGGCCGTTTCACAGGCGGGGAAGTCTCATCCCCACTCAGTCCTGCAAAACGACCTGGTTGGCTTGCCAAAACCAGTCTGGCAGTTCCGAAAATACGTCTGCGTCAGCTCGTGCTGGCGTCGGCCGCTTCGACATCCAGGTCGGCTTCCACCGCCTGCACACCGCCCGCGACGACCCGGTCCTTCACGGCCCAGGTCTTGGTCTTCGAGATCGGCCTGGTTTCCTCGATCCGCACGACGTCACCGAGCTCGTACTCGTTCTTTTCGTCATGGGCGTGGTACTTCTTCGAACGACGGATGATCTTCCCGTACAGCGGGTGCTTCACCTTGCGTTCGACCAGCACGGTCACGGTCTTGTCGGTCTTTGTGGAGGTGACCGTTCCGATAAGGATACGCTTGGGCATGGTCTACTCCTCAGGCCTTGCTTTTTGCGGCAGCGGCGCGGGTGCGCTCGTTCTGCAGCGTCTTGATACGCGCGATTGTACGGCGGACTTCCTGCACGCGAGCGGGACGCTCGAGCTGGTTGGTCGCGGCCTGAAAGCGCAGGTTGAAGGCTTCGCGCTTGAGCTCGGTGAGCTCGGCGGTCAGCTGGTCGTCGCTCTTCTGGCGAAGGTCTTCGGTGTTGGTCACTTATTCGCCTTTCAGATGCGACTGGTCGCCGAGCCGTGCGACAACCTTGGTCTTGATTGGCAGCTTCATGGCGGCGCGTTCGAACGCTTCGGCGGCCAGCGGACCGGACACGCCGTCAAGCTCGAACAGGATGCGGCCCGGCTTAACGCGAGCGGCCCAGTATTCGACCGAGCCCTTGCCCTTACCCTGCCGGACTTCGGCGGGCTTCTTCGACACCGGCACATCGGGGAACACGCGGATCCAGAGGCGCCCCTGGCGCTTCATGTGACGCGTGATCGCACGGCGCGCGGCCTCGATCTGGCGGGCGGTGATACGCTCAGGCTCCAGGGCCTTCAGGCCGTAGGACCCGAAGTTCAGTTCGGTACCGCCCTTGGCATTGCCATGGATCCGGCCCTTGAAAGCCTTGCGATACTTGGTTCGTTTGGGTTGCAGCATGGTTCTTTCCTAATCCTGCAATCAGCGCGCCGGGCGCACACCGGAGGTCTGAGCCTCCATCATCAGGCGGTCCTGCGCGGTCGGATCGTGTGCCAGGATCTCACCTTTGAAGATCCAGCACTTGATGCCGATGATCCCGTAGGCGGTCAGCGCCTCGGCTTCGGCATAGTCGACATTGGCGCGCAGCGTGTGGAGCGGAACGCGGCCTTCGCGATACCATTCCACGCGGGCGATTTCGGCACCGCCCAGGCGGCCGCCGCACACGATCTTGATGCCTTCGGCACCCAGACGCAGAGCGGACTGCACGGCGCGCTTCATCGCACGGCGGAAGGCCACACGGCGCACCAGCTGGTCGGCAATGCCCTGCGCGACGAGCTTGGCATCGATTTCCGGCTTGCGGATCTCGACGATGTTCAGCTTCACTTCGCTCGCGGTCATGCGGGCAAGCTTGGTGCGCAGCTTTTCGATGTCTGCGCCCTTCTTGCCGATGATCACACCGGGACGCGCAGCATAGATCGAGATGCGGCACAGCTTGGCCGGACGTTCGATCACCACCTTCGAGATCGCGGCCTGCGGCAGCGATTCGACGATGTACTTGCGGATCTCGATGTCTTCCTTGAGCAGCTTGGCATAGTCGCGCCCTTCGGCGTACCAGCGGCTGTCCCAGGTGCGGTTGATCTGCAGGCGCAGACCGATCGGATTGCTCTTCTGACCCATCTTATGCGTCCTCGGCTTCGCGTACGACGATGCGCAGGCGGCTGAAGGGCTTCAGGATGCGGGTCGACTTACCGCGACCGCGCGTGTGAAACCGCTTCATGGTGATCGACTTGCCCACGCTCGCTTCGGCGACGATCAGCGCGTCGACGTCGAGATCGTGGTTGTTCTCGGCATTGGCGATCGCGGAGGCGAGCACCTTGCTGGCGTCCTTGGCCATCGCCTTCTTCGAAAAGGCGAGGATGTTCATCGCCTCTTCCGCCTTCTTGCCGCGGATCAGCGCGGCAACGAGGTTCAGCTTCTGGGCCGACCCACGGATCGTGGTGCCAACAGCCAGCGCCTCGTTATCGGCGACGCGGCGGGGAGCTTTCTGCTTGCTCATCAGCGCTTGCCTTTCTTGTCGGCGGCGTGACCCGGGAAGGTGCGCGTGGGCGCGAACTCGCCGAGCTTGTGGCCGACCATCTCTTCGGAGACGGATACGGGGATAAACTTGTGGCCGTTGTAGACGTTGAACGTCAGCCCAACGAACTGCGGCAGGATGGTGGAGCGGCGCGACCAGGTCTTGATCGGCGCGGTGCTGGTCTTTTCCTGTGCGTCCTCGGCCTTCTTGAGAAGGCTGAGTTCCACAAACGGACCTTTCCAAACGGAACGTGCCATTGCTGCGATTACCTCTTCTTCTTCGCGTGGCGCGAACGGATGATCATCTTGTCCGTCTGCTTGTTCTTGCGGGTACGGGCACCCTTGGTCGGCTTGCCCCACGGGGTCACCGGATGGCGGCCACCGCTGGTCTTGCCTTCACCACCGCCATGGGGGTGATCGACCGGGTTCTTCGCGACACCGCGCGTCAGCGGACGACGGCCCTTCCAGCGGGTGCGTCCCGCCTTACCGAAGTTCTGGTTCTGGTTGTCCGGGTTCGAAACCGCACCGACCGTACCCATGCAATCGGCGCGCAGGTAACGCTGCTCACCAGAGTTCAGGCGAACGATCACCATGCCGCGGTCGCGACCGACCAGCTGCACGTAGGCACCTGCCGAACGGGCGATCTGCCCACCCTTGCCCGGCTTCATCTCCACATTGTGGATGATGGTGCCGACCGGCATGTTGCCCAGCGGCATCGCATTGCCCGGCTTGGTATCGACACGCTCGCCCGCGATCACCTTGTCGCCAACGGCGAGGCGCTGCGGCGCGATGATGTAGGCCAGCTCTTCGTCGGCATACTTGATCAGCGCAATGAAGGCAGTGCGGTTGGGATCGTACTCGATCCGCTCCACGGTGCCTTCCACGTCCCACTTGCGGCGCTTGAAGTCGATATAGCGATACTTCTGCTTGTGGCCGCCCGCGATACCGCGGCTGGTAACGTGACCCTTGTTGTTACGCCCACCGGTCTTGCGCTTGCCTTCGGTAAGCGCCTTCACCGGCTTGCCCTTGTAGAGCCCGGACTTGTCGACCAGGATCAGGCCGCGACGGGCCGGACTGGTCGGTTTGTAATTCTTGAGTGCCATGGTTCTGTCCTAGCTCCTCAGATGCCGCTCGTGACGTCGATGGAATCGCCGTCCTTGAGGGTCACGATCGCCTTCTTCACGTCGGTGCGCTTGTAGGGCTTGCCCCGCCAACGCTTGGTCTTGCCCTTGGTGACAATGGTGTTCACCGCGGTGACCTTCACGTCGAACAACGCTTCGACCGCTTCGCGGATCTGCGGCTTCGTCGAGTCATTCGCGACCTTGAACACGACCGCATTGTTTTCCGAGGCGAGAGTGCTCTTCTCGGTGATGTGCGGTGCGAGGATCACGTCGTAGTGCCGCGCGTCGATTTCCTGCTTCTTAGCCATTGAAGCGCGCCTCCAGCTTTTCGACCGCGTCCTTGGTGAGGACCAGCGTGTCGTGCTTCAGGATGTCGTAGACGTTGGCGCCCATCGCCGGCATCACGTTGATGCCGGGCAGGTTGCCCGCTGCCAGACGGAAGCTGTCGTTCACGGCGTCACCGTCGATGAACAGCACCTTGCCGTTGTAACCGGCCTTGTCGAACTGGCCCTTGAGCGCCTTGGTCTTGGCGTCCTTCAGCTCCAGGCTGTCAACGATCACCAGGCCGCTCTTGGCCTTGCTCGACAGCGCCATGCGCAGGCCGAGCGAACGGATCTTCTTGTTCAGCGAAGGATTGAAGTCGCGCTTGCGCGCACCGTGCGCCTTACCACCACCGATGAAGATCGGGGCGCCACGATCGCCGTGACGTGCACCGCCCGAACCCTTCTGGCGACCGAACTTCTTGCCGGTGCGGGCCACGTCCGAACGCTCACGCGTCGGGCGGGCGGTCGCACGGCGCTTTTCCAGCTGCCACGTGACGACGCGATGGAGGATGTCGGCGCGGGGCTCGACACCGAACACGGCATCGCTCAGCTCCATGTCGCCGGCCTTGCCGCCGTCGATTTTCTGTACCGCGATCTTCACGATCAGGACTCCTTGCCTTCGGTGCCGTCGGTCTCTGCGCCGGCATCCTGCTGCTGCATCAGCTTTTCCTGCTGCTCGGGCGTCACCTCGGTGTGCACCTCGTGCTCCGCCGCGCTTTCGACCAGGCCGGCATCGGCCTCATCATGGTCGATCTTGTCGGCGTTGCGACGCAGCGCACCGGGGAACGGCGCATCTTCGGGCATCGGGAACTTCACCGCGTCGGCCACCAGCATCCAGCTGTTCTTCGCCCCGGGCACGGAGCCCTTGACGAAGATCAGGCCACGCTCGGAGTCCGTACGGACGATTTCGAGGTTCTGCTGCGTGCGCTGGCGGTCACCCATGTGGCCGGCCATCTTCTTGTTCTTGAAGACGCGACCCGGATCCTGGCGGTTACCGGTCGAACCATGCGAACGGTGCGACAGCGAAACGCCGTGCGTTGCGCGCAGACCGCCGAAGTTCCAACGCTTCATCGCACCGGCAAAACCCTTGCCCTGCGTGTAGCCGGTCACATCGACCTTCTGGCCGGCGACGAAATGTTCGGCGATAATCGTCGCGCCGACGGGAAGGAGACCTTCCTCGTTCTCGACACGGAATTCCGCGACCTTCATCTTCAGGCCAACTTCCGCCTTCGCGAATGCTTCGCGCTGCGGCTTGTTCACGTTCTTCTGCTTTGCCTCACCCGAGCCGACCTGAACGGACCAGTAGCCGTCGCGGTCTGCGGTGCGGGTGCCGGTGACCTGGCAGCCTTCCAGGGCGAGAACGGTCACGGGTACGTGCCGTCCGTCTTCCTGGAACAGGCGGGTCATTCCGACCTTCTTGGCGATTACGCCAGTGCGCATCGTAAAACTCCTAAACAGAGGCACCCCGGCCCATCCGAGGTGCGTGACGGGCCGGTTTCAACCGACCCCAGCCCGAGTTGTGATGCATCGCCCCGTCCGGGCTGATTGCGCGCCTTCGAAGAGGAGCGCGAGACGGGAGACGCAGCCCGGAGCGATGCTCCGGCGGTATCTCTATGTCTTGCCCGGTCTTGCGACCCGGCGGGGCCATAAAGCGCCCCAAACTGCCCCGCCCACTTAACGTCCGGCGGGAGGACGGAAACCGTGTGGCTCAGGCCAGCTTGATTTCGACGTTCACGCCCGCGGCGAGATCGAGCTTCATCAGCGCATCGACCGTCTGGGCGTTGGGCTGCACGATGTCCAGCAGCCGCTTGTAGGTGCGCACCTCGAACTGCTCGCGCGACTTCTTGTCGATGTGCGGGCCGCGGTTCACGGTGAACTTCTCAATGCGCGTCGGCAGAGGAATGGGTCCACGAATAAGCGCGCCGGTACGACGTGCGGTTTCCGCGATCTCACCCGTTGCCTGGTCGAGCACGCGGTGATCGAAGGCCTTGAGGCGAATGCGGATATTCTGTGCGTCCATGTCCTAGTCTACCGATGCGAAAGAGCCAAGGAGAGGCCGGTGCCTCCCCGAAAAATAAAGAACCGCCCCACCAAACCGAAGTTTTCGGTGAGGGGCGGCCCTCGTGAAATCTGACCGGCGGGGAATCGAATCCCCCGCCGGTGCAGGCGCCTATATTAGACGGTGATCTTGCTGACAACCCCCGAACCGACGGTGCGGCCACCTTCGCGGATTGCGAAGCGCAGACCTTCGTCCATCGCGATCGGTGCGATCAGCTTGACCGAGATGGTCACGTTGTCGCCCGGCATCACCATTTCGGTGCCCTCGGGAAGGATCACTTCGCCGGTCACGTCGGTGGTGCGGAAGTAGAACTGCGGGCGGTAGTTGGCGAAGAACGGCGTGTGACGGCCACCTTCGTCCTTCGACAGCACGTAGACTTCGGCGCTGAATTCGGTGTGCGGCGTAACCGAACCCGGCTTCGCGAGCACCTGGCCACGTTCCACGTCTTCACGTGCAACGCCGCGGATCAGGGCACCGATGTTGTCGCCGGCTTCACCGCGATCGAGCAGCTTGCGGAACATTTCGACGCCGGTGACGGTCGTCTTCGAAGTGTCCTTGATGCCGACGATTTCGACTTCGTCGCCAACGTTCACAACGCCGGTTTCGACACGGCCGGTCACAACCGTACCGCGACCCGAGATCGAGAACACGTCTTCGATCGGCATCAGGAATGCCTGGTCGACCGGACGTTCCGGCTGCGGGATGTGCTCGTCAACGGCCTTCATCAGCTCGATGATCGAATCCTTGCCGATGTTGTCGTCGCGACCTTCGAGAGCGGCCAGAGCCGAACCCTTGACGATCGGAATGTTGTCGCCGTCGAAGTCGTACGCGCTCAGCAGCTCGCGAACTTCCAGTTCGACCAGCTCGAGGATTTCCTCGTCGTCGACCTGGTCGACCTTGTTCAGGTAGACGACCAGAGCAGGCACGCCGACCTGACGCGAAAGCAGGATGTGCTCACGGGTCTGCGGCATGGGGCCGTCGGCAGCGTTCACCACCAGGATCGCGCCGTCCATCTGCGCCGCGCCGGTGATCATGTTCTTCACATAGTCGGCGTGGCCGGGGCAGTCGACGTGCGCATAGTGGCGCGCTTCGGTTTCGTACTCGACGTGCGCGGTCGAGATGGTGATCCCGCGCTCACGCTCTTCCGGAGCCTTGTCGATGTTAGCGAAATCGACCGCTGCACCGCCGTAGGTTTCCGCCATGACCTTGGTGATCGCCGCGGTCAGCGTGGTCTTGCCATGGTCAACGTGACCGATGGTGCCGATGTTGCAGTGCGGCTTGTTCCGCTCGAACTTTTCCTTAGCCATTGTCTCTCAATACCTCTGTCTTAAAATATGGATTTCTGCGGGGAAAAGGCGGCGCCCGCGCAAAATCAGGCGCCGCCCCTAGACCTATCGCTCGCCTTAAGCAAGCTTCTCCTTCACTTCGGCTGCCACGTTCGCCGGCACTTCGTCATAGTGCGAGAACTGCATCGAGTACTGCGCGCGACCCTGGGTGAACGAACGCAATTCGTTCACATAGCCGAACATGTTGGCCAGTGGCACGAACGCTTCGACCGCCTGCGCGTTGCCGCGGCTATCGGTACCCTGGATCTGGCCACGGCGGCTGTTGAGATCGCCGATGACATCGCCAAGATAGTCTTCCGGGGTCACGACTTCCACCTTCATCACCGGCTCGAGCAGTTTGATGCCTGCCTTCTGGGCAACTTCGCGCATCGCACCGCGACCGGCGATTTCGAACGCAATCGCGCTCGAGTCGACGTCATGGTACTTACCGTCGATCAGACGGATCGAGAAGTCGATGATCGGGAAGCCCACCAGGTGGCCGCTTTCGGCCTGCTCGCGGAAGCCCTTTTCGATCGCCGGGATGTATTCGCGCGGGATGTTACCGCCCTTGATCTCGTCGACGAAATCGATGCCTGCGCCGCGTTCACCCGGGGTGACGACGACCTTGACCTCGCCGAACTGGCCCGAACCACCCGACTGTTTCTTGTGGGTGTAGGTCACTTCGACTTCGCGGCCCAGATATTCGCGGTAGGCCACCTGCGGCGCACCGACATTGGCTTCGACCTTGAACTCGCGCTTCATTCGGTCGACCAGAATGTCGAGGTGCAGTTCGCCCATGCCCTTGATGATCGTCTGGCCCGATTCGTGATCGGTGCTGACGCGGAAGCTCGGGTCCTCGGCGGCCAGGCGGTTGAGCGCGACGCCCATCTTTTCCTGGTCGGCCTTGGTCTTGGGCTCCACGCTCAGTTCGATCACCGGCTCGGGGAATTCCATCCGCTCGAGAATGATCGGGTTGGCCGGATCGCACAGAGTGTCGCCGGTGGTGGTGTCCTTCATGCCCGCCAGCGCCACGATGTCGCCCGCGAAGCCTTCTTCGATGTCCTCGCGGTTGTTCGAGTGCATCAGCAGCATGCGGCCGATCTTTTCCTTCTTGTCCTTCACCGAGTTCAGGACCTGGCCCTTGGCCAGCTTGCCCGAATAGATGCGGGTGAAGGTGAGCGAGCCCACGAACGGGTCGTTCATGATCTTGAAGGCGAGCGCGGAGAACGGCGCGTCGTCCGACGACGGGCGCGTTTCTTCGACGTCGCTATCGGGCAGCACGCCCTTGATGGCGGGCACGTCGAGCGGGCTCGGCATGTAGTCGACCACCGCATCGAGCAGGGGCTGGACGCCCTTGTTCTTGAACGCGGAGCCGCACAGCACGGGCACGAAGGCGCGCGCCATGGTGCCCTTGCGGATCAGCTTCTTGAGCGTCGCCGCATCGGGCTCATTACCTTCAAGATAGGCCTCCATCACGTCGTCGTCCTGCTCGACGGCAGTCTCGATCAGCTTTTCGCGATATTCGGCGGCCTTGTCCTTCAGGTCGTCGGGAATTTCGACGAACTTGTATTCCGCGCCCAGACCGTCGTTTTCCCAGACGATCCCACGGTTGTTGACCAGGTCGACCACACCGCGAAGATCGCTCTCCGCGCCGATCGGCAGATAGAGCACCAGCGGCGTCGCGCCGAGGCGGTCAATAATGCTGTCGACGCAATAGTAGAAATCGGCGCCGGTGCGGTCCAGTTTGTTGATGAAGCACATGCGCGGAACGCCGTACTTGTCGGCCTGGCGCCAAACGGTTTCGGACTGCGGTTCGACGCCGGCAACGCCATCGAACACCGCGACCGCACCATCGAGCACGCGCAGCGAGCGTTCGACTTCGATGGTGAAGTCGACGTGGCCGGGGGTGTCGATGATGTTGATCCGGTGCTTGGGCATGTCGGCCCGCAGCGCCTCGGGCGACGACATCGGATCCATCGTGGGATCCTCCGCGGTCCAGAACGTGGTGGTGGCAGCCGACGTGATCGTGATCCCGCGCTCCTGCTCCTGCTCCATCCAGTCCATCGTCGCGGCACCATCGTGCACTTCGCCGATCTTGTAGGACTTGCCGGTGTAATAGAGGATACGCTCGGTCGTGGTGGTCTTGCCGGCATCGATGTGCGCCATGATGCCGATATTGCGATAGCGATCCAGCGGATAGTCGCGGGCCATTGTCAATTCCTCGGAAAAAAATCGGAGTGAGGGGGAAAGCCTTCGGGAAAGCCACCCCCATATGGGGATTTGTGTGACCGGTTGAAGACGCGCCACCGCTCGGGCGGCGCGCCCTGCCCCGTATCCTACCAGCGGTAGTGGCTGAACGCGCGGTTCGCATCCGCCATGCGGTGCGTATCTTCGCGCTTCTTCACCGCGTTGCCGCGATTGTTCGCCGCGTCCATCAGCTCGCCCGAAAGACGCGCCGCCATGGTGGTTTCCGGACGACCGCGCGCCGCGGTGATCAGCCAGCGGATCGCCAGCGCCTGCGCACGTTCCGGGCGAACCTCGACCGGGACCTGGTAGGTCGCACCGCCGACGCGGCGGCTGCGCACTTCGACCTGCGGCTTGATGTTGTCGAGCGCGGCGTGGAACACCTCGACCGGGTTGGCCTTGGCCTTCGCCTCGACCGTGTCGAGCGCGCCGTAGACGATCTTCTCGGCCACGGCCTTGCGGCCATCATACATCAGGTTGTTCATGAACTTCGACAGCACCTGATCCTTGAACTTGGGATCGGGCAGGATTTCGCGCTTCTCTGGGCGACGACGACGTGACATTTTTAACGTACTCCTTCGGAGTTCGAGGCGGCGGTGCCGGCCCTCTCCGCGTTTTCTTCTTTTTGGCCAACCACCCGAGGCTTGGTCATCGGGTGGTTTGGGCCAAGAGACTAAAACTTGAGAGGGCTGGTACCGCAAGGTCAGCACGGATGTGCTGACCGCACCCCACAAAAACTCAAACCTGGCCGCCCGCACCCTGCAGGCGACCGGCAAACCTTACTTCGGCCGCTTCGCACCATACTTGGAGCGCGACTGCTTGCGGTCCTTGACGCCCTGCGTGTCGAGCACGCCGCGCAGCACGTGGTAGCGCACGCCGGGAAGGTCGCGCACACGGCCGCCGCGGATCAGCACGACGCTGTGCTCCTGAAGGTTGTGGCCTTCGCCCGGGATGTAGCTGATGACTTCGCGCTGGTTGGTCAGGCGAACCTTGGCCACCTTGCGCAGAGCCGAGTTCGGCTTCTTCGGGGTCGTCGTATACACGCGGGTGCAGACGCCGCGCTTCTGCGGGTTCTGCTCCATCGCAGGGACCTTCGACTTGGCCTTCTGCGGCGTGCGGCCCTTGCGGACCAGCTGGTTGATCGTCGGCATATTAGTCCTTCGTTTAAACTAACCGGCCTCGCCAGGTCCGTTCGTACTGAGCTTGTCGAAGTGCGGACGGGCCTCAGCGCGACCCTCGCGTTCGCCCTTCGACGGGCTCAGGACGAACGGACTTGAGCGGGACCGTCCATCTTGCTGGATGGCTTTGCGCTTGCGCTTGAATGGAGTGTGTCGGGGTCGTGCATGCCAGCATGGCGCGTGCGCATGAGCGGCACCGCCTGGCGAAATCTCGCACGAGCCTGAAACGCTCCACCCGAACGCGCCCGCAAGGGACCACCCGGATTACTCTGACGGCTGCCCGGCCCTGGTGGGGCTCCGAAAAACGAAAAGGCCATCGCGAGTCGCGACAGCCCCGGGACAAAACCGGCAATGTTCAGCTCTATAAGCCTTGGCGGGAGCTAGCCCTCGCCTCGGTTGGTGGTGCGCTTAGTTGGATTTGGGGGCGGGGTCAAGGCCGTCGGTTGGCGGTGCGGCGCTCAATTGGCGCAAGTGTTCGTCAAGCGCCAGCCCCAGATCCTGGTAACGATACGGCCCGACGCGATATTCGCGTACGGATCTCGCGGTCACTCCGAAAGGCAGGGCCGCCTCGGGCACATCGGGCGGATCGAGCGCGCCGCCCTCATCCTCCCACGCTTTCATCGGCTCCACTACCTCAGCAGCCTCCGAGGGTTCGGAGTAGGAGCCATAGATGATGGTCGCGTGCCCCTGTGGCGGGTGTGGATCGCTGTCGGCACCTGCGCTCGCTCGCACGTCGCGCAACGCGCGGATGCGCTCGGCATATTCGGCGACCTTGGCGAAATGGTCGTCGCGCGCGACGGTATCGCCGGAAGCACTGGCCCGCATGACTGCGGCCTGGTGCGCGTGAAGCAATTCGTTCAGTTCCATGGAAAACCCCCTAGGTGCCGCTCAAACCGGTAAGGCAGCGGCCCCGGGCGCAGCGCATGCGCCGCACCCGGGGCCGCCATCGGATCAGGCCTTCTGGGGCTCCAGGTTGGTGGCCTGGGGCTTGGCGCCGCTGACCTGCTTCGTTTCGTAACCGAAGCGCTGGCCCTGCTTGGGCTCGGCAGCGTCACCCTTGAGGTCGGCCTTGGAGAAAGCGAGCGCATCGCCGCCCTTTTCGGGAGTGATCATGCCACTGCCCTTGCCGGTGTCGTAGCTGTGAATCTTGCCATAATGGGTCATGATTTTATCTTTCGATTTCGCGCAGGCGTTCATCAGCGACCGCTTGTGCGCGGGCTAAGAGGCGAAATGGAAAGAAGGAAGGGCAACTGGCCCTCGGGACCGTCGATCGCGACTGGTAGCTGACTAATAAATGGTGCCAATTCGCGCAGTTACAAGGTGCTAGTAGGGGCTAGAGGCGAAGAAAACGGGTGATCACTTTTCTCGACGGACTTGAGAGATTACTTTCTATGGCCCGCTGTATAGGCACCGGCGGGAGCTAGCCATCGCCTCCGGTTGGCGGTGGGGGTGGTTGGATTTGGGGGCGGGGTCAAGGGAGAGGCATAAACATCAACTATGAAATTTCGATGATCTCAGCGGACGGACGTTAACCACTTACCAAGCTCGGTCGCAGTGTAAGAGTCGCCATGAATTACCATCCATATCTTACCGGAGTAGCTATCGTGATCGCCCCAGATGATCCGATCATATAGACCTAGGTACTCCCAATTGGTCCACGCATCCCGGCCCTTCGACTCCACGGCGGGGAATATCGCCACATTGCCTAAACCCTTATACCCGTCCGCTAACCCCAACTCCCAGGGAACCCACCGGCTGTCTTTACTCTGCTCGGATGCAAGCAAAACAAACTTCTGTGACTCGGAAATCCTATTCTTCAGAATTTTCGCAGTACTTTTATCGGTATATGGAGGAAGTGACCCATCTTTTTTATCGACATAAACCGCCGCCCCATGACTCTCCAGCACGCGTATAGCGCCGACGACCAACTCTCCGTCGGCGCTCGAATGAGAGAGGAACGTTGACGCCCCAACTGGCCCCGAGGACCGTCGCTCGAACACGCCTTCCCCTGCTCCACGCGATACAGGCTCCGCTTCGGGGCCTGCGGTCTGCCACCGGCGGACGGGTAGCCAGGCAACCTCCGCCGTGGCCTATACCGGCGAGCCGCCCGAGGACGACGATCCGCTCCTCTCCTTCGCGCCCTACCTGCACACACATCCGCGCTCCAACTCGATCACGCCCGAGCGGCAGCGGCGGTTTATTGCGACGCTCGCCGCGACTGGCATCGTCACGCAGGCGGCGCGCTCTATCGGGAAGAGCATGGAGGCGCTCTACAAGCTGCGCAGCAAGCCGGGGGCGGAGGGGTTTGCCGCCGCGTGGGATGCGGCGCTGGAGCGCGGGGTGCAGCGGCTGGAGGATTGCGCGCTCGAACGCGCGCTCCACGGCACGCCCACGCCGATCGTCTCGGGCGGCAAGCTGCTCGGCACATGGAACAAGCCGGACAATGCGCTGCTGCGCTTCCTCCTCCAGCATCGCCTGCCCGCGCGCTATGCCGCGCAGCTGGTGCCCGGCCACCCGGTCTACGAGAGCATCAGGGCGCAGGTGCTGACGGCCGAGCGGCGCGAGAATGCGGCGGGCGAGGCGGAGGTGTTCGAACGGCTGGAGGCGAAGCTGGCGACGATCCGGGCGCGGCTGACACCTCCTCGGGACGGGGACGGGGACGGGGACGCGGATGAGGGACGGGACGATGGTCGGGACGGGGACCGGGACTGTGCGGCGCCCTCTGGCGGGTAGCCGCGGCGGGTAACGGGGGCGCTAGACCGCGCGGCGCAGCGGAGGCGGCGCGGCGGGCGGTTGGTCTGCCGCCGTCTTCGTCAGCACTTCCGGCGGGGCGGTCTGCAGGGGTTGCGGGACATCGGGCGTGGGCAGCCTGCGCGTCACCACCTGCGCCGAGGTGCCGTCGCTATCGAGCAGTTTCATCAGCCGCGCGGGCGGCAGCGGCTTTTCGAAGCGAATGCCGGTCATATCGCCATCGGTGCGCACCACGCTGGCATTGGGCAGCGTCTGGCCGCCGATCTCGACCGTGCACGGCGTACCCGGAGCCACGCCGCCCAGCCCGCATACGCAGATGCCAGAGAGCGAGATGTTCTCCAGCTCCGCCTTGTAGGCCCAGCCGCCGGCCCATACGCGCACCGGCAACTGCGCGGGCACGCGGGTGGCGCGCGGGCGCGGGACGTCGATCGCGCTGGCGGGGCCGGACAGGTTGGCGACGCCGATGCGGGTGCCCTGCACCCACGCGACGCGCGCCTCGACCGCATCGATCCCGTCCCACCAGTAGGTGATGATGTCGTCGCGCCGGGGCGAAACCAGCGCCTCGAACATTGCGCCGCCATCGCTCATGTTGCGCAGGATGGCGGGGTGCGCCTCGTCGCCGATCACCACGCAGCAGGTGCGGAAGGTGGCGATCTGGCGCTCGTTCTTGCGGCGGTCGGATGCGTAGTCCGCCTCGCCCGGATGCTGCGCGTTCGCCGCGCTTTGCTCGTCTGCGATCATGGTGTGCGTCGACATGGTCCGGACCGTTGTTTCCCTTGGCAAATCCGGTGCTGGCGCGCACCGGTCCGCAGTTCCGTCATGTCTATGACAGGAGTGTTAACGAGCCGGTAACCGGACGAGGAGGGAATGTACCCTCCGCAGCATGCCGGAGGGGCTTGGGGAGGCGGCGGCGCCTACCGCGTGGTCAGCAGATATTCCACCAGCGCGCGGACCTTCTTCTGGCGCCATTGCGGCGGCGGGGCGACCAGCCAGTAGGCCCTGCGCCCGTCCTCCACCGCGCCCTCGACCCGCACCGTGCCCGCGTCGATCGCGGTGGCGGCGAGCGCCAGCGGAACGCGCGCGCTGCCCATCCCTGCGATCACGCAGGCCAGAGCCTGCCCTGCGCTGCCCACCGCGATGCACGGCTCGTCATCGGCGGCGGAGCCATCGCTGCCATCGCCCGGCCAGCCGATCCGGCGGCCCTTCGCACCGGGCGAATCCTGCGGCACGATGCGCACCCACTTCGGATCGGAAACCTGCTCTCCCTGCAGATCGTCCGGTCCCTCGGCCAGCCAGATGGCGAGGTCGAGATTGGCTTCGGAGAAATCCGCCCGCTCCCGCTCGCGCAGCTGGAAGCGCACGCCCGGCCGCTCTGCCTGGAACGCGGCGAGGCGCGGGGCGAGCCAGTCTTCCAGTATGCCGCGCGGCGCACCGATGGCATAGCGATCGACCGACTGGCCCGCCTGCATCGCGGCCACGCTCTCCTCGAACCGCAGGAACCCGTCGCGCAGTGCGTCGAGCCCGGCCTCGCCCTCCTCCGTCAGCTCCAGCCCCTTGGCGGTGCGGCGGAACAATACGGTGCCCAGGTGATCTTCCAGCGCGCGGATCTGCTGGCCGACGGCGGCGGGAGTCACCGCCAGCTCGTCCGCCGCCTTGGTGAAGGAGAGATGCCGCGCGGCGGCATCGTACACCCGCAGGGCGTTGAGGGGCAGGAGCGTGCGTTTCATAATCCGCCGTGCGCTAGCCAGCGACGGCGCGTGCGGCAAGATGCGTTGGGCCAGAGCGACGCGCCCGCTGCCTTTCGCGGGGGGCGTCGTTTTCTATCCGGTCGGCCATGTCCGTTCGAATGCGGCGCGTATGTCCGACGCGTCATGGTCCAGCTGCGCCCGCTGCACGGCGTGATCGCGCAAGGCCCGTGCCTTTGCTTCGAGAAATTTCGAGCAGCCATGCAAGCCCCCGCCCTCGCTCTTTCCTGCGCCATCGCTCACACCGCGCATGACCCGGCCGTAATTCCCGATCATCCGGATGGCGACGGAGGGATAATCTGCCGCCGCCTGCCGAAACGCATCGAGCGGATCATCGAAAAGGCCGCGAAAATCCTGCCCGGGAAGTTCGAACCGCGGATGGTTGGCAGAGACGGGGACCCTGTCCGGATCGACCCAGTTTGCCGAATGGCGCAGCAGGATTTCCGCCATGGCGTCCGCCGCCGCCAGCGCGGTGTAGAAATCGTTGACCGCAGGCGATAGCGCGCGCGCAGCAATCTCCACGATCAGGCGGATCTGAAACACCGCCCCCTGGCTGTCGCTCCTGAAAGGGCCGATGGGAACCGCCTTCTTCACGATCTCGGGTGAAGCGAACGCGCGCTCGAATCGCGCAATCGGCTCCCCCTTCAGGACATGCTGACCCGGCGCCACGCAGATGCGCATCGCCCCCTCGTGGGTGGCAAGCCGACCCGCCAGCAGATCGAGATCAATGCCCTCGACATAACCATCGAGCGGCGCGCGAATTGTTTGATCGAAGGCCCCGGAGAACGGCGCCCGTCCCTCGATCGGACGAACACCGTCCCCTGCGTCGCCGGCGAGCGCATCGATCGCCTTGTCGATGAACATCGTTCGCCCCAGATCGTGCAGCGCCACCGCCAGCATCACCACATTTACCGCCAGCAACAGCAGCGCGATGGAAAAGGTGGCCAGCGGCGTTTCATCGAGCGGAGCCTCGCCGTCGATTGCGACGAGTGTCAGCACCGCGAAGATGAGGCTGAACGAAAGGCCCGCGATTGAGACGCGCACGAGTTGCCGCCCCAGCCACCGGTCGATCAGACGCACGCCGAGGTTGCCCGCGGCGATCGTCAGCACGATCAGCGAGATCGAGAAGTAGAGCGTAATGAACGCGGCATCGATTCCGGCGATCACGCTCGCCGCTTCCTTGGCCGTGTCGGCAGAAGCGACGGGCGCTAGTCCGCGATCGAGCAGCCATGCGGTCAGCCCCCGCCTGTCGAGGGCGAGCGATACGGCGAAGGCAAGCGGAGCGGCGATGACCGCGCAGGCTGCCAGAAACCAGTAATTCGCCACCAGGCGGTGCGCGATCCAGCTCCAGAGGCCGGTCGTAGGATGGTTTAGACGCACTGCCCTGCCCCAAAGTCCATATGTGAAGTCAGGAACTTAACCCCGCACTGCCAATTTGGTTGCGGCGTACCCTGTGCCGGGGCGGCTTGGTGGGAAAGGCACGCGGTCCGTGATTGTCATCCTTTCGAAAAGGTTTGAGTCATGGTCACTCCACAAATTGCGAGCCAGCTCGGCAGCATTGAAAATGTCGTCGCGCTGAGCGTCGATCAATACACCTCCGGTTAGCTCATCCTTATGGTGAGCTACGGTGCGCACTTCGCCTTTATCCTGTTCTTCCTCGCGATGGCCTGGCAGCTCGCCCCGCGCTATCGCATCGTCCCGATCATGTCGGCGGTCGTCATGGCCTCGGCCGGTCTCAGTCTGCTGCGCGAATTCATGGTCTGGGAGCAGAACTACGAACTTATCGGCGGGGTCTACCGGCCGCTGGCCGAGAATACGAGTTTCACCAATGCCTTCCGCTACGGCAACTGGACGATCACCGTGCCGATCCTGCTGACGCAGCTGGCGATCGCATTCGGCCTGCCGCGACCCGAATTGCACAGGCGCGCGGTGCGGATAATCGTGCCTGCGGTGCTGATGATCTGGACCGGCCTGTACGGGCAGTTCGGCGAAACCGGCGACTTCATGCGGCTCAATATCTGGGGCGTCATCTCGACCGGTTTCTTCGTCTGGCTGATCGTCGAGGTGCGCGGCGTGATCTCTCGCGGGATCGCGACCAGTCCGCCAGAGCTCAAGGTCTGGCCGAAGAATATCTGGAGGTACTTCCTCGCGACCTGGGGCCTCTACCCCATCGCCTACGCCCTACCCCAGCTTGGCTTCACGGGCGATGTCGTGGTCGTGCGCCAATTGCTGTTCTCGATCGCGGACATCAGTTCCAAGCTGATCTACGGGATCATCCTGAGCCGCTACGTCCTGCGTCGCAGCGCGCTGGAAGGCTATGTCCCGGCGGCCGAGGCGCTCGAAACCTCACCGCTGGGCGCGACCGTCGCCTCGCAACGGGGGGACTGATCCACGTGCTGCGCACCGCGCACCTTATTGCAATGGGGCTCCGGCTGGACGCCGGGGCCCTTGTTGCCGTGGGGGCGGTCGGTGCGGCGATCCTTGGCCCGCTGATAGGACCGGCGGCGTCCCTGCTGGTTGCGCTGGTACTGTTCGGCGCGGGCGTGCTGCACGGCGCGGGCGAAGAAAACGAGGGGAGCATCCGCCCGTTCTCGATCATCCATGCGGCCCTGTATCTCGCCGTCGCTGCGGCGGTCGCGGCGCTTTACCTCGCGTCGCCCACTACAGGTCTCGTCGCATTTCTCGCCATTTCCGTCTGGCATTTCGCCACAAGCCACTGCGGTTTCGATCCGGTGGCGCAGGGCGCTATCGCCGCTTGTGCGATAGGCGGCAGTGCGCTGTTTCACGCGTCGCAGACAGCGCAGGTCTTTGCTTCAATCACGGGTGACGCGATCCCCGCTGTGCTGATGAGCGCACTTTGCGTGGTGGGTGTCGCCGGGGTGGTCGCTGCCGGTTACGCGGCTGTGCGCGAGCGGCGGGGCGGCGGGCACGCGATCCTCGCGGTGATGGCTGTCATGCTGGCCGCACCCGTGCTGGCGGTGGCGCTGATCTTCTTTGTCGCACATGCCCTTCCGGTGCAGCGGGCTCAGGTCGCCCGATATGGCCCTGCGGACGTCTTGCGGGCGACTCTGCCGACCGGGCTGCTCGCGCTTAGCGGGATCGCGGCGCTCGGCGTGCTGGTGTGGTCGGGCACCGTCGCCCTTCCTCTTGCGGTCGCGATCGCATTCGGGCTCGCAACGCCGCACATGCTGATCGACGGGCTCTGACCGGTCGCATCGGCGATCGGCGGAGCGTCTAATGCGCCGTCGCAGGGGCCGCCAGCGGGAAGAACGGGATGCGCACTTCGATCGGCGATCCGTCTTCGCGGTGGAAGGTGTAGAAACCCTCCATCGTGCCGAACGGCGTCGCCAGCGGGCAGCCCGATACGTAATCGTGGCTGCGGCCGGGGGTGAGCACGGGCTGTTCGCCCACCACGCCTTCGCCATCGACATGGCGGACGAGGCCCTGCGCATCGGTGATCCGCCAGTGGCGGGTCAGCAGCTGCACCCGCTCGTGAGAGTGGTTCTCGATCCGGATGTGATAGATCCAGAACCACTTGTTGTTGGCCGGGTCGCTCTGTTCGGGCAGGAAATTGACCGAGACCCGAACGGTAAGACCGTCGGTGGTGGCGGCATGTTCGAACAGGTTCTTCATAACGACTCGAGAGCGTAATGGGTTTGTCGCCAAGGGCAAGGCGGCGTTGGCCCGATTGCCCACAGGCGCCGACAAATGCGGCTCAGCTCTTGCCGAAATCGGCGCGGGTTCCGTGGGCGGAGATGGCCGCGCACAACCGCTGCAAAGCAACGATATAGGCGGCCGCGCGCATGCCGGTGTCGCGATCCTGCATCACTTCGCGCACTTTTTGGGCGGCGTCGCCAACGGTTTCTTCCAGATAGTCCGCCACGTCCTCTTCCGCCCAGTCGATGCCCTGCCGGCCCTGCACCCACTCGGCGTGGCTGATCGTCACCCCGCCGCCATTGGCGAGAATATCGGGCACGACCTCGATCCCGGCATCTTCCAGCGCATCGTCCGCGGCAGGCAGGATCGGCCGGTTGGCGAGTTCGAGGATCGCCTTGCAGTCGAGCTGTTCCACATCCTGCGCATCCGCGATCACTCCGCCCAGCGCGGCGAAGACCAGCACATCGCATTTCGTGGAAAGCACCTGTTCGGGATCGTCGGACGCTTTCGCATTGCCGCCATCATAGGCGCCGACCTTGCCCTGCTCGTCCTTCGCCTTCGCCAGCGCATCGATGTCCAGCCCGTCCGGGTCCGACACCGTGCCCGAGGAATCGGCGACCGCGACGATCCTGTGCCCGGCCTTCGCGGCGGCATCCGCGAACCAGCGCCCGGCATTGCCGAAGCCCTGCATGGCGATCGTCAGCCCTCCGTCCTCGTCCAGCCCGGCAAGATCGCGCATCGCCTCTAGCGCAATGTGCCCGCCGCGCCCCGTCGCGGGGGTGCGCCCCGCCATGCCGCCCAGCGCGACCGGCTTGCCGGTAAAGGCATGGGGCAGGATGGCACCAGCGATTTCCGAATATTCGCTCACCATCCACGCCATCTCGCGCTCTCCGGTGGCGACATCGGGCGCGGGCACGTCACGGTCCGGCCCCAGGATCTTGCCCATTGCGCGCACGTAGCCGCGCGCCACGCGCTCTTTCTCCATGGTCGAAAGGTCGTGCGCGTCGACCTCCACCCCGCCCTTGCCGCCGCCGAAGGGCAGGCCCATCAGCGCGCATTTCATGGTCATCAGGAAGGCGAGCGTTTCGACCTCGTCCAGATGCACGCTGGGGTGAAAGCGGATGCCGCCCTTGGTCGGCCCGAGCGCGGAATTATACCGGCAGCGCCACGCCTTGAGCGCCAGCGCAGAGCCATCGTCGCGGCGGATATTGACCGACGCGGCGAGCGTTTCGATCGGATTGCACAGGTGCGATACGACCTCGTCTTCCAGCCCGACGACCTTCGCCGCCCGCGTCATCCGTTCCTGCGCCGCTGCCAGCTGCTCGCCCATATCCGTCGTCTCCAGTTTCTCTGTGTTCATAGGAGAGAACGTGTGGGCGTGTGGGCGTTCCTTGATGGTCAGGAAGATGATGGGTTTCAGATCTTCGTCGGCCCGGACCTGACCCGGGCCCGGCGCTTTCTGGGACGCGGCGCTGAAAGCCTTGAGCAAACCGAGCAAACCGACCGGTCAGAAGCCAGCCGCCTCCAGCGCCTGGTCCATGTCGTCCTTGATATCCTCGATATCTTCCAGCCCGACATTGATCCGCACCAGCCCTTCGGTCACGCCCATCTCGGCGCGGGCGTCCTCGCTCATACTGGCGTGCGTGGTGCTCGCGGGATGGCAGGCGAGGCTGCGCGAATCGCCGATATTGTTCGACAGGTCGATCAGCTTCAGCGCGTCGAGCAGCGCGTGCGCCTTCTCGCGGCTGCCCAGATCGAAGGCGAAGATCGGGCCGGTGGCGCGCATCTGCTTGAGCGCGAGCGCGTGGCGCGGGTGGCTCTCCAGCCCCGGGTGCAGGATGCGCGGCACGCGCGGTTCCATCATCCGGCCCAGCGAGACCGCGTTCTGGCTCTGCCGGTGGGCGCGCAGGTCCAGCGTCTCCAGCCCCTTGTGCACCACCCAAGCATTGAACGGCGACAGGTTGGGCCCGGTATTGCGCTGGAAGGGCAGCAGCACCTCGTCGATCCATTCCTTCGTCCCGCACACCGCACCGGCGAGCACGCGGCCCTGCCCGTCCATCAGCTTGGTCGCGCTGTAGGCCACCACGTCCGCGCCAAACTCCATCGGGCGCTGCAACGCAGGCGACGCGAAGGCATTGTCGACCACGGTGGTGATCCCGTGCGCCTTTGCGAGGCTGCAGACATGCTCCAGATCGACGATGTCGAGTGTGGGGTTGGCGGGCGTTTCGAAGAAGAAGACCTTGGTGTTGGGGCGGATCGCGGCTTCCCACGCGGCGTTATCCGCGCTGTCGACCACGCTGGTCTCGATCCCGAAGCGCGGCAGCAGGTGATCGACCAGCCAGCGGCACGAACCGAACGCGGCGCGCGCGGCGACGCAGTGGTCTCCGGCGGAAAGGCCGGCGAGCAGCGCGGCGGTCATCGCGGCCATCCCGCTGGCCTGCACGCGGCAGGCTTCCGCCCCCTCCATCAGCGCGATGCGTTCTTCCAGCATCGCGACCGTGGGGTTCTGGAGGCGCGAATAGGTCATCCCCTCGGCCTCGCCCGCGAAGCGCGCGGCGACTTCCGCCGCATTGTCGTAGGTATAGCCCGAGGTGAGGAACAGCGCCTCGCTCGTCTCGCCATGTTCGGATCGCCAGGTGCCCCCGCGCACGGCCTGCGTTGCGGGCCGCCACTTCGAAGTGACGGAGCGATCCATTCCGGTGGTCTTCTTCATGGCAACGGCGCTTACGGTGGCGGCCGCCCGCTCGCAAGCGGAAGGCTGCGGCACACCGCCCAGCCGCTGCCTGCCCAAACGAAACGGAGCCCCGCGATGGAGGCCGCGCGTGGCGGATCGGCAACGCCCGCGATGCATAAGCACCTCACCGCTTGATGGCCACGCCGCCCGCCCGTAACCTGCGCGTTCGATGAGCATTCTGCGCGACGATCGCCGACAGCCAGGCGACCCGATGCTGGCCTGCGTGGGCCTGACCGTGGCCTTTTTCGCGCTGTGCCTGTGGCGGCTATGGCTGCCCAGCGCGCCCTTTTTCGACGAGATCCACTACCTCCCCGCGGCGCGCAATCTGCTGGCGGGCGGCGACTACATCAATGCCGAGCATCCGCCGCTGGGCAAGCAGATACTCGCGCTGGGCATGTCGATGCTGGGGGACAATCCATGGGGCTGGCGGCTGCTGCCCGCGCTTGCCGGGGCGCTGGCGCTGTTCGCCGGGATGCGCGCGCTGTGGCTGGTGAGCCACCGCCGCGATGCCGCGCTCGCCTATGGCGTGCTGCTGGCGACCGGTTTCCTGCTGTTCGTCCACGCGCAGATCGCCATGCTCGACGTGTTCATGGTCGCCTTCTTCCTCGCCGCGCTGTGGTTGTTCGCGGGTGCCTGCCGCGCGGCCAGCACCGGGCGGGCGCGGATCGACCTGGCGCTGGCGGGCGTCGCGCTGGGCTGCGCCATCGGATCGAAGTGGAACGCCGCCCCGCTCGCGCCTTTCCTTGGCCTCGCCTTCCTGGCGGTACGCTGGAAAGCGGTCGGCCCCGCGCGGCTTTTGAAAAAGAGCGATGCGGCTCCGGTACGCGGCGTCTCGCTGGTCGAGGCGGCGCTGTGGCTCGGCCTGCTGCCGCTGGCGGTCTATGCGGCGACCTTCTGGCCCGCGTTCCCCGAAGGCGGGCCGTTCGCGGGCAAGGGGCTGATCGGCGCGCACGCCTATATGCTGGAGTTGCAGCAGAGCGTGAAGGAACACCATCCCTACCAGTCCACCTGGCTGCAGTGGGTGCTGAACACCCGCGCGATCTGGTACCTCTACGAGGTGGCGGACGGCGCCCAGCGCGGCGTGCTGCTGATCGGCAATCCACTGACCATGTGGCTTGGGCTGGTGGGCGTCGCATGGTGCGGCTGGGCGGCGATGGCACGCAGGCGCGGCGATGCGGCCGCGGTGTTCGTGCTGTATGCGCTGAGCATCGGTTTCTGGATCGTCGCGGCGAAACCGATCCAGTTCTACTACCACTATTTCCTGCCCAGCTGTTTCCTTCTGGCAGGGCTGGCGCTGGCGATCGAATGGCTGAAGGCGCGCGGCCATGCCTGGGCGTACTGGCTGGTGCTGGCAGGGAGCGCGGGTGTGTTCGCTTTCTTCTATCCGATCCTGAGCGCCGCCGAGCTGTGGGGGGAGCAGGCGTTCAACCAGTGGATGTGGCTGGACGGCTGGCGGTAGCGCGGCCCCGAGCGCCGCGAACGCGGCGCAACGCACATCGACGCGACTAGACCCGCCCCCACACAAACCGGTTCGACAGCGCGTAATTCCATACCGAGCCGACCACGATCCCCGCCAGCGCGGCCAGCAGCCAGTGGCCCGAACGCGCCTCTATCATGCTGGCGAGCGCAACATTGGCCAGCGCGCCGACCGAGCACGCAACGCAGAACAGGGCCCAGCCGCGCAGGAATGCCGGCACGGTCCGCAGCCGCTTGTCGCGATAGGTCAGCCAGTTGTTGAGCCAGAAATTGAAGCTCATCGCGGCAAAGGTGGCAATGGCCTGCGCCTTCCAGAAGGTGGCGGTCATGCCCGGATAGAACAGCGACAGCACGGCCAGATGCACCAGCACGCCCGCCCCGCCGACCGTGCCGAACAGCGCGAACCGGGTGGGGATGATCTTCCCGAAATAGCGTTCGTAGAGGCCGACGAGGAATTCGAACGCCACCGCGCGGTCGAGCTTGCTTTCCCCGCTGCGGCGTTCCCCGAAATGCATCGGCACCTCGGCCACCCGCAGCCGCTGGGGCGAGACGGAGAGGATATCGAGCAACACCTTGAAGCCGATGCCCGACAAGCGCGGGGCGAGGCTGCGCACTCGCGCGGTGTGGATCGCGAAGAAACCGCTCATCGGGTCGCTCAGCTCCACCCCGGTCAGCATCCGCGCCAGCCGGTTGGCAATGCGCGATCCGCGCTCCCTCGCGGCGCTGGACAGGCCATCGGCATCGCCGCCTTCGGCAAAGCGGGACGCGACCACCAGATCGGCCCCGCCGGTTTGCAGCGGTAGTATCATCTGCGGAATCAGCGCCGGATCGTGCTGGTGGTCGGCATCCATCACCGCGATCAGCGGCGCGGCGGTGGCGCACGCGCCCTCGATCACCGCGGAGGCCAATCCGCGCCGCCCGATCCGCTGGATGACGCGCACCCTCGGATCGGCTTGCGCGATTTCGCGCAGCGCATCGCCTGTGCCATCGGTGCTGTCGTCGTCGACGAAGATCGCTTCCCACGCGACGTCGGCGAGCGCCGCCTCCAGCCGCTGGACCATCGGCGCAAGGTTCTCGCGCTCGTTGAGCGTGGGCAGGATCACTGCAATCTCGGGCACGTGCTCGGCTGCGCTCCCTTCAGGCGGAAAGATCAGGCAATTCGCGCCAGCCGCTCCAGCAGCCGGGTGCGCGCGGCCATAGCATCGCCATACCGGTCGGCAAGCAGGTAGCGTTCCAGCGAGGGGGCGAGCTGGCGCATGGCGGCAATCGTGTGATTCAGATCGCCTGCCTCGGGCTTCAGGCCGCCATAGCCAAGCTCGCGCAGCAGCAGCGCCTCGTAAGACAGCAGAGCGGGCGCCCAGCCGCGTGCCGAGGGTGCGTGGCAGATCGCCTCCAGCAGGCCGTCCAGCGCCTCGAACAGGCTGGGGTAGGGATTGCGTTCGGGCAGCGTGGACGCGGTGAGCGCGGTGACCCAGAGTATCGCCGCGGCAGGCAGCGGCTCGCCCAGCCATGGCGCGCGGCTGGTGACCAGTTCGACCTTGCCGAAAGGCAGCTGACTGGCGGAACGGGCGCGAATATCCGCCTCGATCATGTTGCCCGGGATCACCACCGGGCGCAGCCGCCGCCCCTGCCCGCCCGCGACATAGGCCGCAACCAGCCCAGCCTCGGCGGTCAGCGCGCGCAGGATCACGGCATTCTCGCCATGGGCGCGGCTCGCAAGGACGATGGCGGGGGCCTTCAGCTGCATGACGGGGTGCTAAGCAGGCGGTGAAACCGGGTGCAAGCTATCCCGCCAGTGCTTCCTTCGATGCCTTTACCGCCATCGAGCGCGCGCGGCCCGCCGACCAGTTGGCCTGCATCCGCACTTCGGGATTGGGCGCGCACCAGATCTCGCCCGTGGCGTCGATCGCGGTGACCCACAGCAGGTTGTGTTCCTGCCCGTAGTCGATGACGCCGATTGCGAAGCCATCGCCCTTGCCCAGGACGTGAAGCGGAATGGCTGGATCGAGTTGTGTGAACATGGCGCGTTTGGCCCTTGCTGTTTGCAAGGGCCAAACGCGCGAACCCGTTCCGGGCGCCCGAGCCATCATTTCATAATTATCGCCCGCAAACCGGCAGTTTGCGGTGAGGATAGCAGTCTGCCCGAGGGTCGCCTTATTTCGCTTTGGCTTCCAGCGCGTCGAGCCGGGCGGCCAGAACCTCGTTTTCTTCGCGCGCCTTGGCCGCCATGGCCTTTACCGCGTCGAATTCCTCGCGGCTGACGAAGTCCAGCCCGCCGACGGTTTCCTTGATCCGTTCGCGCGCGCTTTGCTGCGCCTCGCGCGTCATCCCGGCGAAGGTGCCCGCGGCACCGTTCATCAGCTTCACGAAATCGGCGATCATCGGGTTCTGGCTCTGCATGGGGCGAGAGATGGCGCTTAGGCCCCGGTTTGTCCAGAGCCCACGCTCCGCCCCTTACAGATCCAGCCGCTGCACCGCGCCGGTGGTGTCGGCTCCATCCGCCGCCGGGTTCATCTGCAAGATCTCGTAGTTGAGGAAGGTCGCGAAGATCGACCATGCGAGATAGGGCACCAGCAGCAGCGCCGCGATCTTGCGCACGCGGAAGAACAGGATGATGGTGATCAGGATCATCACATCCAGCGCGACGATCAGATACAGCGCCCAGGTGATCTCGTGCTGGCCGAAGAACAGCGGAGCCCATGCCAGGTTGAGCGCAAGCTGCACGATGAACGCACCAATGGCGAGCCCGCGCCCGCGCGCGCCCCACGCAGAGCAGACCATCGCAAAGGCGAGGCCCATCATCACATACAGGATGCCCCATACGATCGGGAACAGGCTGGCATCGGGGTAGAAATCGGGCTTGCCGAGCGCATCGAACCACGGATCGCCCTCGCCCGCTCCGGCGAGCTGGCCCGACAGGAAGCCGAGCAATACGACGGCGGGCACGATGAACAGTGCCCACCGGATGAAACTTGCACGTAACTGGGCGCGCGACGCCAAAGTTGTCATGATTCCTCCAGCGGGGAGATAAGATGCGATTCGCCTTGGCAACCGTATAACTTAACAACAAGCAAGCTGGCAGACCTAATACCGAATTGGCACGCGCACCGCACCGGTCGCTAGGCCCTTTGCGCACAGATCAGGAATTCGACATTGCCCTTCGGCCCGGTGATCGGGCTTTCGACGATGCCCTGAACCTGCCAGCCCAGGTTTTCGATCCAGTCGCGCACTTCGTCGCACACCCGGGCGTGCAGCGCAGGATCGCGCACCACGCCGCCCTTGCCCACTTCCTCTCGCCCGACCTCGAACTGCGGCTTGATCAGCGACACCAGCCGGCACTCGCGCGCGGCGAGCTCCAGCGGGCGCTCCAGCACCTTGGCCATGCCAATGAAGCTCGCATCGCACACCACCCAGTTGCAGTCGGCAGTAATGTGATCGCGGGTGAGGATGCGCGCGCTGGTCTGTTCCAGCACGGTCACGCGGGCGTCCTGCCGCAGGCTCCAGGCGAGCTGGTTGGTCCCGCTGTCGACGGCGAACACATGCGCCGCCCCGCGTTGCAGCAGCACGTCGGTGAACCCGCCGGTCGAACTGCCGATATCCATCGCGATGGCACCTGTGGGGTCCAGATCGAACGCATCGAGCGCATGGGCCAGCTTCAGCCCGCCCCGGCTGACCCAGGGATGGTCGCGCCCGCGCACTTCCAGCGCCGCGTCTTCCGCGATCGGCTGGCCCGGCTTGGCGATCTTGGTCTCGCCCGCGAACACCACGCCTGCCATCACCAGCGCCTGCGCCCGCGCGCGGCTTTCCGCCAGCCCGCGTGCCACCAGCACCTGATCCACCCGCATCTTCTTCGCCATCGGGTTCCTATAGCCGCAAGTTCGCGCGCGTGAAGGGATGGACCGCGCGCCCGGCTCCGCTGGGGGCGGCTGGGCCGGTCCGGCGGAGAAATTTGATGGACCCGTGCGGCGTCCGCGCGCATTAGTAGCGGTATGTCCACACTTCGCGTTCCCTCCCGCATCGCGCTCGCCTCCTCGCTGCTGATCGTGACCTGCTGCCAGACGCCGCAGCCCGCGCCCCGGCCCGCACCGGCGCCCGCGCCTGCCCCGGTGGCAACCAAGGCACCGCCGCCCGCCCCGCAGCCCGTGCCGGTGGAAAGCGCGTGGATCGACCGTCCGCAGACTCCGGGCGATTGGCGTTACGTCGTGGAGCCGGACGAAACGCTGGCGGTGTTCGGTACGCCGGGCGCGACCAAGCTGGTGCTCGCGTGCGACCGTGGCAGCCGCAGGGTCGGGATCGTGCGCGCGACCTCCACGCCGAAGCAGGGCGAAGTCGCGATGCGGATCAGCACCGAAACCACATCGCGCCCGCTGGTCGCAACCGCCGCATCGGGTGCGCCCGCGCGGGTAATGGTGCAGCTGGACGCGCGCGATCCGCTGCTCGACGCGATGGCCATCACGCGCGGGCGCTTTGCGGTGGAGGTGGAGGGCGAACCCGGCCTCTACGTGCCCGCCTGGGCCGAAGTGACGCGCGTGATCGAGGATTGCCGCTAGCGGGTAGCCTTGCCGCCAGGGTGCGCGGCCCGCGACGCACTTCCCCGCCTGCCGGCCGCCACTTGGCGAGCGAGCGAGTATGACGGGGAAAAAGATATTTACAAGGCTTGCGCTGGCGAATCAGGTGACTCACAAAGGACCTTGAGAGCGGCGGTGCACGACGCTTCTCGGCCCCCGGTGATACGGTGCGGGTCTTGGCTAAAAGCGCGAAAGGAGGTGATCCGATGTCTCATGGTTCAGCAGAGAGGTCGGCAAGTTTCCGCGCGAGGCACTATCGGTAAAGTCGCATACCCTTAGAGGCTTCGTGAGCGGCACTTCCTGGCCGCTGACCATGCGAAGGGCAGCACTCCGACGGGCAGTGCTGCCCTTCACATTTATTGGGCCTCTCGATATTATGTCCGCCGCAAGACGAAGGGGGACACGGGAATGACGATTCTTGTCGGGGCAGGCACTGCGGTATTGGCGCTGCTGCTTCAGGCGCATGGCGCGAAAGCGGAGTTCGAGACGGACGTAGAGGCCGCCACGACCGGTTGCATCGAACCCCATCGGGACGCGATCGAAAGCCAGTCTGTCGGCGATGCCGAATGGAAACAGATCATCACCTGCGTGTTCGCAAACACCGCGGCGCAAATGGACGCCCAGCTGCCGAAGAAGATCGACCCGATTACCACGCTGGTGTCGGTCTCGTCGAACGGGGCGACCTTCAACTACACCTACGTGATCGACGTGGCGACCGCCGACTTCCGACAGGAAAACATCGACTCGCTGGAGGCCGCAGCGCGTCAGAACGCGTGCACCGACCCCTCGATGACCCAGACGATGGAGCTCGGCGGAGCCTACTTCTATCGCTGGGTCGACCGGACTGGCACGCAGATCACCACCCTGCGGATCGAAGGCTGCTGATTGCCGTCGCGCGCGGTTGGCGAGCGCGCGGTCAACGCCGCCGGATTTCGATCCTCTCGCCCGAACGGGCGCGCGCGAATTCTTCCGCCGCCTGCGCATCACCCGCCAGTTTGGCACGCAGGAAGCGCGTGACCAGAGCGATCGCTTCGTCGTAGCCGTCTTCCCCGCCATAGACGAAGGAGTGGTCCGACCCGTCGACCAGCAGCAGCGTATGCTCGCCTGCGGGCAGCGCGTCGAACTGCGCGATCTGGACCGCCGGATCGCCCGCAAAGGGCTGCGCGACATCGCGGGGGCCGCTGATCGTGAGCGTCGGGACCGCGACGGTATCATAGGCGCCGGGGTTACCTGTCAGCCCGGGGATTGGGCCGGGGGAGGAAAACCTCACCACCGCCTTCATCGCGGGGACGCGGGCATGCAGCATCGAATCAAGCGCACCGCCGCCCATCAGCGCGATCAGCGAGCCGTAGCTGTGGCCGACACCCGCGAGCGGCAGTTCGGGATACTGCGCGGCGGCGTAGGCCGAAACCGCCTGCAGGTCGGCTGTGCGGCTCATAAACGCAGCGCGAATATCCTCCCGCTCGGCCTCCGGAATCGCGAGCGAATCGCGGTGCAGCGGGGCGAGCACGACGAAGCCCGCCTTCTGCAACGCGCCGACCAGCGGCAGGAGCTTTTCGGGCGAGGAGCCCGCGCCGTGGGAGAGGAAGATCGCCCCCGCAGGCTCGCCCACCGCATCGAACACCGAGAGGTCGAGGGTCCGCCCGGCCACGGGCAGCGCAACATGCCGGGCCGCCGGCATCGTTGCCGCCGCTGTTTCAGCACTGGCGGTTCCGGCAACCATCGGCGCCGCGCAGGCCTGCAAGGCAAATGGCGCGACAACAGCAAGCAGCAGGGGGCGCAAAGGACGCATCGAACTTTCTCCAGAAGGTCTGCACAGTGCTATTGGCTTCGCGCGGGAGCAACAAGCCCGATGGCTTTCCGGCATTGGTGCAGGAACGGCAATCGATGGAAACGCGCAATATTCGAAAAGATTTTACACCCCCTCCTGAAATATTTTTCAGACCCCCTTGCCCCGCGCGGCGCGCGCGCATAACCGCCTCGGCCAAGGAGACAAGTGCCCTATGGCCGACACGCCGATGATCGATTTCGCCCACCTGCCCCACCCCGCCCCGGTGCCGTCCGAAACGCGTGACGAGGCGCTGGCGGACCCCGGCTTCGGATCGCTGTTCACCGATCACATGGTGACGATTGCCTTCGATGCGGACCGCGTGGAGCGCGGCGAGGACGGCTGGTACGATGCGAAGCTGTGCCCGCGCGAACCCATCGCGCTCGATCCGGCGGCGGCGGTGCTTCACTACGCGCAGGAAATCTTCGAAGGGATGAAGGCCTATCGGTGGGACGATGGATCTGTCGCGCTGTTCCGGCCCGAACAGAACGCGCGCCGCTTGAATGCCAGCGCGCGACGCATGGCGATGCCCGAACTGCCCGAGGAACTGTTCCTCGAATCGATCCGCCAGCTGGTCGCGAGGGACCGCGACTGGATGCCCACGGTAGAAGGCGGATCGCTGTACCTGCGGCCCTTCATGTTCGCGACCGAGGCGTTCCTGGGCGTGCGGCCGGCGCGGCAGTACCTCTACTGCCTGATCGCCAGCCCGGTGGGCAGCTATTTCAAGTCGGGCGTGAAGCCGGTCGACGTGTGGGTGAGCCGCGATCACACGCGCGCAGCGCCCGGCGGCACCGGCGCGGCGAAGACCGGCGGCAACTACGCCGCCAGCCTCGTCCCGCTGGCCGAGGGCACGAAGCAGGGCTGCCAGCAGACCGTCTTCCTAGATGCCGTGGAGAAGAAGTGGATCGAGGAGCTGGGCGGCATGAACCTGTTCTTCGTATTCGGCGACGGGTCGGTGATCACCCCGCCGCTGACCGGCACGATCCTGCCCGGCATCACGCGCGACAGCCTGATCCAGATGCTGCGCGACGAAGGGCTGCAGGTGCGCGAGGAGCCCTATTCGATCGACCAGTGGCACGCCGATGCGGCCAAGGGCGACCTGATCGAAACCTTCGCCTGCGGCACCGCGGCGGTCGTCACCCCGGTGGGGAGCGTAAACGGGCCGGACGGCACCTTTGCCATCGGCAGCGGCGGGACCGGCCAGCTGACGCAGAAGATGCGCGACCGGCTGGTCGGCGTGCAAATGGGCACCGCGCCCGATCCGCATAACTGGGTGATGAAGCTGGACTGATCGTGGCCAGCCGGAAGGCACGGCGAGAATTTCAGACGGTGGTTTTGACGGCCCTGGTCGGCAGGCGACCCTCGCCCTCGCGAGCCAACTGCACGATGTTGCGTCCGGCGGTCTTCGCCGCATAAAGCGCGCCATCGGCATGTTCGATCAGGTCTTCGGCAGACAAGCCCGCGCTTTTGCGCATGGCCACCCCGATACTGATGGTGACCGGAACGCGCTCTGCGACACCCAGCGCCACCGGGCGCTTCTCCACCGCTAGCCGTGCCCGGTCGGCAAGGTCCAGCGCAGTATCCTGCGTACAATGTTCGACCACCACGACGAATTCCTCCCCGCCGTAACGGGCGACCGTCCCGCCGGAGCCGGCGAACTGCTTGTCGAGCTCTCTTGCAACCTGCCTGAGCGCGGTGTCTCCGGCGACATGACCATAGGTGTCGTTGAACTGCTTGAACCGGTCGACGTCGATCATCATCACCGCCAGGTCGCTTCCGCCATGGACCGACGCGCGGAACGCGGTATCGAAGATCCGTTCGAAATAGCGCCTGTTGGGCAGGCCGGTCAGGTCGTCCCGATGGGACAGTTCGCGCAGCTGCTCGTTCGCCTCGGCCAGCCGTTCGGACGCGATCCTACCGTGCAGGGCGTAGAGGAAATTGCGGTCGCGCAGCGCCGAGGTGCGAAACGGAATGAACAGGACGATGATGCTGATGGCTGAAAGATAGGCAAGCAGCGCAGCCGCATCCTGCACGCGCACTGCCGGCATGCTGGCCCAGATAACCCACAGGGACAGCAGAGAAAGCAGCACCATGACAGCGACGGGGCCGGGTCTCAGAGGGACCACGACCGCTGCGATGGTGATCAGCAGGGCCGCGCCCATCACGTATTCGCCCTGCCGTGGGCCTTCCATATACATGCCTAGGTATCCCGCCACGCTGGCAAAGCAGACTGCGGGCAGGACGCTGGTGATGTTCTGCATCACCCAGTTGCCCCTCAGGGCGACGATGATGGCAAGAATATAGGCCGGAATGACCAGCCCGAGCCGCAGGGTCAGGCCCATCGCGAACATCTCGGGGCCGATCGAATAGTCCAGCGGAAAGCACAGCAGACAGGTGATCAGCCCGATCGCGTTCATGAATGCCAGCTCGCGCCGGCGACGGGGCTCGTGTTCGGCACACCACAGCGTACGCAAGGCTGCTGGCCATTTGCGAAACGGCACCGCCTTGTCGGCGGCGCGCTGCACCATGCCTTCAAGATCGTGCGGAAAGGGGGCTTCCGGCTTCATACCGCCCGAGCCTATTCCACAATCCTTAATTTGATGTGCGCGTACGATAATCCTTTGCATGAATTATCGTGCGACTGGCGGGGGTTACAGCCTTGGCCTGGTGAGGAAGCGTTTGGTGAAGGTTTCGCTGGGGCGGATCACGATGATAGCCACCCCGGCCAGTGCGATCAGCGCGCCGACCAGCAGCCGCCAGCCGATCACGTCATTGGTCAGCCACGCGCCCAGCGCGATGGTCATCAGCGGGTGCAGCAGC
The DNA here is from genome assembly GCA_009993635.1 of Erythrobacter sp. Lineage (GTDB taxonomy): Bacteria > Pseudomonadota > Alphaproteobacteria > Sphingomonadales > Sphingomonadaceae > Alteriqipengyuania. The sequence continues at coordinate 569,668 of JAACTC010000006.1, forward strand.
GTCAGCGGCACGACCTCGTTCGCCTCGTATCGCTTGAACAGAACGAAATAGGTGCCCGTCGCCGCGATCGAGACGACCAGCGACCCGAACAGCAGGCACCCGGCAAGTTGCCACGGCGATGCCGCAAAGGCCGCGACCTGTCCCTGCTCTATCGCCAGCGAGAGCGGCAGCAGGACGATCGCGGAGGCGACTGCGGCCCACGCCTGCAGCGTCATCCCGTCCATCTCCAGCCGCTTGACGAACACCGCGCCCAGCGCGCCGACCAGTGCAGAGGCGAACACCAGCAGCGATCCTTCGCCCGCCGCCATCGATCCCTTGGAAAGGATCGCCAGCAAGACCCCGCCAAACGCCAGCGCCATGCCCAGCGCGCGCCGCCAGCGCACGGTTTCGCCCAGGAATATGATCGCGAAGAGGACGGTCATCGGCGCGCCGACCAGCCCGATCGCGCCAGCCGTGGCGGGATCGGCCGTCTGCAATCCGACGAACAGCAGCGCGAAGGAGCCGCCGGAGATCGCCAGCCCTATCGCGAGTACCTGCGGCAGGTGCCGGGGGATACCGCGCAGCAGCAGCGGCGTCAGCGCGAGCACCACGAGCAGGGATCGCAGGCCGGCAAAGAAGATCGGCGGCGCGGCGAGTTCGTCCACCGCAACCTTGCCGACGATGACATTGAGCGCCCATGCGACATTGCACACGACGAGGACGAGGATCGACCAGTTGGGCACGGGGTCAGGCGTCGCCTGCCGGTACGTTCGCCTCCAGCTCGTCGAGCCAGATATCCGCTACCGCATCGCTCGGCGCGCGCCAGTCGCCGCGCGGGCTCAGCGCGCCGCCCATCGAAACCTTGGGGCCATTGGGCATCGCGCTGCGCTTGAACTGGCTGAAGCCGAAGAACCGGCGGCAGAACACCTGGAGCCAGCTGCGGATTTCCGCCAGCGTGTAGGCGCGCTTTGCATCCTCGGGGAAACCCACCGGCCATTCGCCTCTGCGCGCGTCGCGCCAGGCGTGGTAGGCGAGAAACGCGACATGGCTGGGCGACTGCCCGTAACGGGCGATGTGGTGGAGGAAGAAATCGTGCAGCGCGTAGGGGCCGATCTTGTCCTCGGTGCTCTGGATCGCGCCGTCTTCGCCTGCGGGGACAAGCTCGGGGCTGATTTCGGTATCGAGCACGTCTTCCAGCACCTCGACCAGCTGCGGGGTGAACTGTTCGGTCTCGATCACCCAGCGCATCAGATACTGGATCAGCGTCTTGGGGACGCCCGAATTGACGCCGTAATGGCTCATCTGGTCGCCCACGCCGTAGGTGCACCAGCCCAGCGCCAGTTCCGACAGGTCGCCGGTGCCGATCACGAAGCCGCCATGGTGCCCCGCAAGGCGGAACAGGTAATCGGTGCGAAGGCCCGCCTGCACGTTCTCGAACGTGGTGTCGTACACTGCCTCGCCATCCGCGAAGGGATGGCCGATATCCGCCAGCATCCGCTCGGCCGCGGGGGTGATGTCGATCGTCTGCGCGGTGATGCCCGCCGCCTGCATCAATTTGAGCGCGTTGTTCTTCGTGCGGTCGGACGTGCCGAAGCCGGGCATGGTATAGCCCCGGATCATCGCGCGCGGCAGGCCCAGCCGGTCGCAGGCGATGCAGGCGACCAGCAGCGCATGGGTCGAATCGAGTCCGCCCGAAATGCCCAGCACCAGCGACTTTGCGCGCGTCGCCTCGATCCGCCGCATCAGTGCATCGACCTGGATGTTGACCGCTTCGTAGCAATCCTCGTTCAGCGTATCGGGATCGTCCGGCACGAAGGGATAGCGGCGCACCGCTCGCACCAGTCCATTGTCGCCCGGCGTGTGGTTGTGCGTGAAGCCGATCCGCCGGTACCAGTCCTCGGGCCGTCCGGCCGCCTCGCTCGCATCATGGAAGGTGCCGTTCTGCGTGCGGTTGTTGACGATGCGCTGCGTATCGATATCGGCGATGCACAGCTCCGCCCCGCGATCGAAGCGGACGCTTTCCTCCATCAGCTCGCCCAGCTCGTAGATCACGCCCTGCCCGTCCCACGCGAGGTCGGTGGTGCTCTCCCCATGCCCGCTGGCGGAATAGGCATAGGCGCACATCCCGCGGCTGGAGCTGGAGGCGCAGTGCAGGTGCCGGTCGCTCGCCCGCCCGATGGTGACGGGCGATGCGGAAAGGTTGGCGAGGATCGTCGCGCCAGCCATCGCGGCCATCATGCCGGGGGGCTGCGGCGCCCAGAAATCCTCGCAGATCTCCATCCCGAACACGAAACCCGGCAGATTCTCCGCCGCGAAGACGAGGTCGGTACCGAAGGGGGCCTCGTGGCCCGCCACTTCCAGATCGAGACCGTGGCAGTTGCGCCCGTGGGTGAACTGGCGTTTCTCGTAGAATTCGCGGTAATTGGGCAGGAAGCTTTTGGGCACCACGCCGAGCAAGCGCCCGTTGGCGATAGCGAGCGCGCAGTTATACAGCCGGTGCCCGCGGCGCACGGGCGCGCCGATCACCAGCACCGGGGCCAGCCCCGCGCTTTCCTCGATAATCCGCCCCACCGCCATCTCCGCCGCGTCGATTACCGCGGATTGCAGGTGCAGGTCGTCGATCGCGTAACCCGTCACGCACAGCTCGGGATACACCGCCAGGTCGACGCCGGCGAAATGCGCATTGCGCGCCTCCTCCAGGATCGAATCGGTGTTGCCGGTCACATCGGCGGGGCGCACGCAGGGCGTGCAGGTGGCAACGCGCACGAAACCGTGCCTGTGCAGGTCGAAGAAGGGATGGTCGCGATCACCCATTGGTGGCTGCGGCTGTGCCCGGCTCGGCCGCCCCGCACAAGGGGCTACCCGCCCCGCGCGCCCTTCCCGGCGGTGGAGTGAGACAGGGTCACGACGCATCCCGCATCGGTCAGGTCGATGGCGTGCTGCGCCTGCGCCTGGTTGGCAAATGTCGCCATCAGGCTCTTGCCCAGGCCGCCGTTCTCATCCGTTGGCGCGGCGGTGCCCGCCCCGTTGTCGCGTACTTCGAGGCGCCAGTCGGCTGCCGTGCCATCGAGCACCACGCCCAGCGCACCCTCGCGTCCATCGCCGAACGCGTACTTGGCGGCATTGGTCAGCGCCTCATTTACGAACAGGCCGACCGCGACCGCCTGTTCGCGCGGCAGCGCAATCGGCGCGATGGTGCGCGTCACCTGCACATTCTCGTCGAACGACGCCTTGGCGAGGTGATCGATCACGTCTTCCAGATAGTCGGGCATGCTGATCAGGCCTTCCTGCCGCCCCGCATCGTCCACGGCCAGCTGCGCATAGGCCCGGCTGAAGGAAAAGACGCGGTTGGCGGCATCTTCCAGCGCCTCTGCGGCGGCGGGATTTTCCTGCCGGCGTTTCTGCAATTCGATCATGCTGGCGACCAGCGCGAAGTTGTTTTTCGTGCGATGCTGCAGCTCGGCCATCAGCCAGCGCCGCCGATCGATCGACTCCTCCAGCTCGGCCTCGCGCAGGCGTACCGCCATGCGGAACACCTCCGCCAGCGCGACGACCACGCAGCACGACAGGAAATTGATCAGCACACGGGCCATATCGCTGTCCTGCGCGAACGCGAAAGACCACGCTTCTTCAAGAACGACGTACCAGGCCCACGCGAAGGAGACTATCAGGCAGACGATCCCCGCCCATAGCCTGCCGAACAGGGTCGCGATCAGGACCGTCGGATAAACCAGCGCAAACGGTCCCGAAGTCGGCGCGACCTGGTCGATCAGTGCACGCAGGCCGATCATCAGAAGCGCCATGGCAAGGCCGAACACCGTCTGGGCAATCCAGCTCGGCAACTTCGACGGACCGAATTTTACCGCGTCGACAGCGGTCAGATGGCGGTTTGGCAAATGCGTTCTCTTCCCCGCCCGAGCGCGACCCCTAACCGGAGGGTGGCCACCGGACGCCCGATCCTAGCACGCATTATTTCGCCCCGCGACTGATGCAGGTTAAGTTCGCGAAAGAGCTTACGCGGCGAGCAGATCGGCCACCGGCGGTGCCTGTTCGAGGAATCCGATCAGGCCGCGCTCTTCACGCGAAAGCCACTTGGTCGACCGCGGCAATGCCTGCTGCGCGCGCCATTCCTCCTGCCGGTCCATCACATCGAAGATGGCGGGGTGGATATAGCTCTTGCGGGTGATCGCAGGCGTATTGCCCAGTTTCTGTGCGACATTTTCCGTCAGCGCCTTGATCGTCAGATCCTCGCGCGCGCCCGCCAGCAGGCCGAATGCCATCACGCTGGCGTGCCAGGTGCGGAAATTCTTGGCGGTGAACGCCTTGCCCATCGTTTCGCACAGGTAGGCGTTGACGTGGCTGGAGGTGACGTCGCGCACCTGATCGTCCTCGTCGAGGAATGAAAACAGGTCCTGCCCGTCCAGATCCTGCATCTGCCGGACGATCTTCGCCAGGTGCGTATCGGTCAGCTGCAGATCGCGGTCCTTGCCCGACTTCGCCTTGAAGCGAAAACGCAGCGTCTGGCCGCGTACCGTTACGTGATGGCTCTTGATGGTGGTCGCGCCGTAACTGCCATTGTCGCGTGAATAGCTGTCGTTCCCGATCCGGATCGCGCCCAGATCGAGCAGCCGGACCACCCCTGCCAGCGCGCGGGGCAGGCCCATACCGCCCGTCTCCAGATCGTCCGCCACGCGTTTGCGCACCAGCGGCAACAGCGTGCCGAAGGTCAGGCAGCGGTCGAACTTCTCGCCTTCGCGGGTGGCGCGGAATGCGGGATGATATCGATACTGCTTGCGGCCCTTGGCGTCGTATCCGGTCGCCAGGATGTGCCCGTTGGGTGCGGGGCAGAACCAGCAATCGGTATAGGCCGGCGGCAGGGCGATGGCATTGAGCCGCTCTCGCTCTGCGGAATCGCGGATCAGCTTCCCTTCGGGATCGTAATACGCCCAGCCACGCCCGGCACCCTTGCGGGTGATGCCTGGCAGGCCGTCATCGACGAAGATCAGCTTGGGCGTTGGCGCGTTCATCTCGGCATGGAAAGCTCTGCCGCGTGCTTGCGGTTCCCGAAGCAGCGCCCAAATGCAGCACCGATCATTCCCACGCAGGAGCACCACCATGAGCGACTACACGCCCCCCAAGGTCTGGACCCACGACGCGGAGAACGGCGGCCGGTTCGCCAATATCAACCGGCCCACCGCAGGGGCCCGCGAAGACAAGGTGCTGCGTGCGGGCGAGCATCCCTTCCAGCTCCACTCGCTCGCCACGCCCAACGGGGTGAAGGCGACGATCATGCTCGAGGAACTGCTCGAGGCGGGGCACCCTGCGGAATACGACGCCTACACGATCAATATCGGCGAGGGTGAGCAGTTCACCAGCGGCTTCGTTGCGATCAATCCCAATTCGAAGATCCCCGCGCTGGTGGACCGAACAGGCGAAGCCCCGATCCGCGTGTTCGAAAGCGGCGCGATCCTGCTGCATCTGGCGGAGAAGTTCGACGCGTTCCAGCTTGCCGGGCCGGGCCGTGCGGAAATGCTAAGCTGGCTGTTCTGGCAGATCGGCAGCGCGCCCTTCATCGGCGGCGGCTTCGGCCATTTCTACGCCTACGCGCCGGAAAAGTTCGAATACCCGATCAACCGCTACGCGATGGAGACCAAGCGGCTGTTCAGCGTGGCCGACCAGCGGCTGGGCGAAGCGCGCTTCCTCGCGGGCGACGACTATACCATCGCGGATATCGCTGCCTTCCCGTGGCTCGCGCCCTTCGTCGAAGGGATCATCTACAACGACGCGAAGACCTTCCTGTCGATCGACGAGTACACAAATGTCGCGCGCTGGGTGGATGAGATCGCGGCGCGCCCGGCGGTGAAGCGCGGGCGGATCGTCAACAAGACGTGGGGCGATGAGAATGCGCAGCTGGCCGAACGGCACTCGGCGGCGGATTTCGAAGGCAAGGTGCTGGAGCCGAGCAAGCCGGAATAGGCACCACCTGCCCAAATCCTCCCCCAGCGGGGGAGGATTAGCCCAGCCGCTCCGCGAGTCGGGCCATGAAGGCCGTACCCTTTTCCAGCTGGTCGAGCGCAATCCACTCGTCGGGCTGGTGCGCCTGTTCGATGCTGCCGGGGCCGCAGATGACCGTGGGGAAGCCTGCCGCCTGAAACTGGCCGCCCTCTGCCGCAAAGGCGACCTGGCCGGGCGGCGTGTTTTCCCCGGTTAGCGCGCGCACGAAGGCCACCGCGTCATCGCTGCCCTGCGGGGTCATGGGCGGCGTGCTCGCATGCTGTTCGATCCGCACCCCGGCATCCGCGAACATGCCCTTGAGTTCGGCATCCAGCGCAGCGCATTTCTGCTTGAACGGGGCGAGGATCGCGTCGGCGTCTTCCCCCGGCGGGCAGCGCAGGTCGAACTGGAAGTGCGCATGACCCGCGAGGATATTCGACGCAGTGCCGCCCTCCATCACGCCGACGGTGAGCGTCGCCTGCGGCGGATCGAACCCGTTGGCCGGATCGGCGCGGGCGCGCAGTTCCTCGGCCAGCGCCAGCAGGTCGTGCATCAGTTCGACCGCCACCGCATTGGCCGAAATCCCGTGATCGACCAAAGAGGAATGCGCCGCGTGGCCGCGCACCGTCACCTCGTGCACCGCGATCCCCTTGTGCCCGGTGATGATGCCCATCAAGCTCGGCTCGCCGACGATGGCGAGGCGCGGCTGGGGAATCGTCTCGGCCATCCGCGCAATCATCGAGGGCGCGCCCTGGCAGCCGACCTCCTCGTCGTAGCTGAGCGCCAGATGCACCGGCAGCTTGCCCGCCACGAAGCGCGGGACGAAGGCCAGCGCCAGCGCGATGAAGCCCTTCATGTCCGCGACCCCGCGCCCGAACAGCCTGCCGCCCTCTTCGCGGACCACCCACGGATCGCTCGACCAGTCCTGCCCATCGATCGGCACCACATCGGTATGGCCCGACAGGATGACGCCCCCTTCGACGAAAGGTCCGCAGGTGGCGAAAAGGTTGGCCTTGCGCCCGTCTTCATTCGGTACCCGCTGCGCTGCGACCCCGTGCTGCGCGAGATACTCCTCCACCCACGCGATCAGCACGAGATTGCTGTTGCGCGAGGTTGTATCGAACCCGATCAGCGTGTCGAGGATGTGGCGAGCGGTGGCGAGATCGGTCATGCGCAAGGGTCTAGCGCGGCAGAGTTGCCATGCCACCCCTTCACAACCTCGTCTGCGACGCTATAGGGGCGGTCCGCCTGCGCATTGGGGTGTAGCCAAGTGGTAAGGCAGCGGTTTTTGGTATCGCCATTCGCAGGTTCGATCCCTGCCACC
>JAACTC010000004.1 GCA_009993635.1 Erythrobacter sp.
GCCCGCGCACCAGAACATCTCGTCGATCGGCAGCTTCGCGGTCGAGGCGACGCAGTCGGCCGCACAGGCGGCGAGCGCCAGCGGGTTGGCGAAGAGCACGGCCTCGGGGTTGATGATCGCCGTAAGCTCGGAATCCTGCCACAGCGGATCGATCTCGGAGATATAGAGAATGTCGATCGAGCCCGATTCCAGGCACAGGAAATCGGCGACGATCTCCATCCAGTAGATTAGCGGATAGGCATACCAGTGGACGTGCCAGCTCGAATAATACTGGCTCGCGCCGCCCACTGCCGATGGACCCGAAATCGAGCGAAAGCCGATATCGAAACCCGGATCGAGTTTCATGCCGCCGAGGTTGACGAAGCACCACGGCTTCATGCTGACATCGGCAAGCCGCACCGGCTCCCAGAACCCCATGGCAATGCCGGGGCGAAGACCGCACAGGCACACGGGCAGGTCGGGATTGTCGGGATCGGGCCGGCTCGACGGCCAGATGTCCAGCCCGCCGATCGAGATCGGGAACAGACACGACCAGCAGATGTCGGTGACCGGGTTGACGAAGCTTCCGGTGCAGCGTCCCGGACCGGCATCGGCCATGGCGGGTGTTGCGGTGGCGAGACCAAGAATAGCGGCCAGAACGAGCGCCAGCTTTCGTAGGCGTGTCATTGGGCTGTCCTCCTTTTCGGTGGCAGCGCGATTTCGCTGATCTCGAGCAGGCGGCCCTGCTGGCGCACGCGCGCGGGCACCGACCTGATCCCGAACCTTTCCGTGAGCTTGCCGCCCTGGTCGAAATAGAAGCGGCGCTGGCGAGCCTTCATCAGCTCGAGCGGCGCGCCCTTCACCAGGATCAGCTTGGCATTGGCGTCCTGCTTGAGCGCCCAGGCGAGCTGGTCTGGATCGTCGCCGTCGAGGAACAGGAGATCGGCGCGAAGCCCGACGCTGTCGAGCGGATTGACCCTCGTGCCCGCCGCATGGATCAGCTCGCCTTTTGCGCCGCGGATATCGGCAGCGAGCGTGATCGTCGGATCGAATTGCCAGCGTCGCGCTTCGCTGGCCCGGACGATCCCCGCGACGGGGTCGGGGCGGCCCACCCGCGCGATCGTGCGGCGCTTCAGGTCTTCGTTGAGCCGCGCGGTCTCGCCCGAACGTTCCATCTGCGTCAGGCGCGAATGGATCTGTTCGAGGAGGTCGCGCTCGATCACGGGAAACACTGTGCCGCGCTGGCCATAGTCGCGCGCCAGCACCTCGGCAGGGCAGAGCAGGACGGCAAGCAGGGCCGAAGGGAGGATGAGCTTGCTCACAGGATCGCCCTCCCGCTGCCGAGGATCTGGCCGCGACAGACGAAGCCGATCTCGGCGTAGCGGCTGTCGAGGCCGCGGGGATGGCTGGTCCCGGTGTAGAAGCAGCCGTCGGGGATCGGTCCTTCAGGGCCTTTGTGAAGCGCAATACCGAGACGGGTCTCATCGAGCCGCGCGGCGATCTTGCGGTCGTTGATGAAGACCTCGTGACCGCGGTGACTCACGACGTCGCCCGGCACGCCCAGCACCCGCTTGCCGAAGAGCTGCGAGCCGTTCCCGAAATGCACTTCGACGAGCCTGTTTGCTGGCGGCTCGAAGAAGATCAGGCTGCCGCGCTCGATCCGCGCGTGCTTGTCGAGCCAGAAGGCCCAGTTGGGCAGGCTCGGGCTGGCGTTGATGAGGAAGGCATGGTCTTTCGCGAAGGCGTCGACCGCGCCCCATCCGAGCGGCAGCAACACCAGTCCGGTCAGGACGAGCGGGCGTTTGATCGTGCGGACAAGACGAGAGGCGAAGTGCGTCACTGATCGCCTCCCTGCCCAAGCTGGCGGGCGATCCGTGCGCGCAGTTCATCGGTAGCATCGGGGGCATCGCCCGCGAGCACCGCTTCGCCGACCAGCACCACGCGGCCATCGGTTCCCATTTCGGCAACGGCGCGTTCGGAAGCCTGGAGGAAGGCGAGCACGCGCGCCTGGCTGGCTTCGGGATCCTGCTGGGCGCGCGCTTCGGCATCGACGAAACCCGCGATGGTCTCGGCAAGCCGGACGGTGACGATATGCTGACGCGGCTCGGACAATTCGCGGCTGACCCAGGCCGCCCAGAGCAGTGCGGCCACGAGTGCGAGCACGCCGAAAATTCCGAGCACCAGCGGGCGATTAAAAGATTGTAATCTGCGTGTGTCAGTCACGGTTCGCCTCCCGGGCCGGATGGTTGTCGAGATCGGCCGCGAGCCGCTTGAGGAAACGCGGCATGCGAAACAGCGTCACCGCACCGGTCAGCACCAGGAAGCAGCCCTTGAGGTCCTGGCTGAACAGGCTGCGGCGCAGGCCATCGGCTTCGAGGTAGCGGTCCGACAGATTGGCGAGCTGGGTGAAGAGGCCGCCAAGGTCCCAGCCCGCAACGAACAGGAACAGCGCGAGCGGCATTCCCAGCACGATCAGCAGCGAGGTCGCGGCAAAGCGCACTGTCTCAATGAGGACGAAGCAGCTCCCTTGCAGGAATGGCATCAGGCTGCGGAGATTGGCCGGAGGGGTCCGGTCGGCGAGATGCGAGACCATCATTGTCCGCCTCCCGCCACGATGCGGATGGCATCGGCGAGGCTGTGCCCGCGCCGCTCGCATTCCTGGATCGCGGCATAGGTGTCGGGATCGGAGGAGTAGATTGTCGCCGAGAAGGGATCGAGCACGAGCCGGCCGACCGCCTCGGTCTCGGGACCCTTGATGAAGACCTCGCTGTACTCGGTCCCCGAACGCTTGAGGCTGCGGATCAGCGTCTCGGTGCGATCGTCCATGTCGAGCCGCGCGTTCGCCCTGAAATCGGCGATCGTCTCGGCCTTCTGCTGAAGCACCAGCATCCAGTCGCTGTTCTCGAGCGCAGCGCGCGCGCCATCGGACTTGTAATAGTCATTGAGGGACTGGGTCGCGGTGGCGAGCGCGCCGCCGTACTTGCGCGCAGTGCGGGCATAGGTCTCGACGAACTCGCCCATCGAGCCGCCCTTGAGCATGGACCAGGCCTCGTCGATCAGCAGCAGCTTCTTGGTCGCTCGCGATGAGCGCGTCATCGCCTGGCTGGTCATGAACATGATCGCCGAAAGGACGACGCTGCGCAGTTCCTCACGGGACGCGAGATCGCTCATCTCGAAGACGGTGAAATCATCGTCGAGCGCGAAGCTCGCCTTGCCTGCAAAGAACCCGCCGTAGCTGCCGCCGCGACAGAAAGGCGCGATCGCGGTGGCGAGATCGCGGCCGGCCTCGCTTTCCGATCCATGGAGCGCAAGTGCGACATCGTCGACCGATGCGCCGCTGCCGAGTGCCTCCCAGGTCGCGGTCACGGCCCGGTCGATGAGCCCACGCTCGGTATCGCTCGGCGCAGTGCCGGGGCGCGCCATCTGGCCGACAATCGCCTTGATCATGGCAAAGCAGTCGAGGCGGTAGTCTTCGTCTTCGTGCGCGCGGGCATCGTCGACCATCGAGAAGGGGTTGAGCGAAAAGCCCGAGGCGAGCGTGAACTCGACGAAGCGTCCGCCCTGCAGTTTGACCGAATGCTCGAAGCTGCGCCCGTCGTCGATTACCACGACCTTGGCGCCCGCGCCGCGCAAGGCGGCGCAGAGCTCCTGCAGCAGCACCGACTTGCCCGAGCCCGACTTGCCGCAGATCGCGATATTGTGATTGCCGGCAGAGTTTTCGAAGGGCGACCACCAGAAGGGCTGGCCGCGCCGACCGACGAGCAGGAGGTGCGGGATCACGCCGCCGAGATATTCCCCCTGCATCGGCGCGATATGCGCCGCCGTCGTCGAGAGCATGGTCTTGAGGCGCTTTAGCCGCGCCATGTCGTCGGCGAGGCCATCGGCAAGGCTCAAGGGAAAGGCAGCGACGAGGCCCTGCAGCTGGAGGAAGCGCTCGTCGGCCAGATCCCATCCGGCTGCCTTGTAGATCGCCTTGATGATGCGTTCGTGCGCGTCGCCCTGGCCGAGCGGCGAGATGCTGGTGAGCCCGTAGAATAGCTTGACGAGCTTCTTGCCGGCCTGGAGTTCGGCCTGGACGTGGCGCCATTCGGCCGACTGTTCGGCGAGCTTGGGCAAGAAACGCGCGCTCTTGG
>JAACTC010000007.1 GCA_009993635.1 Erythrobacter sp.
CTTTCGCCCATTGTCCAATATTCCCTACTGCTGCCTCCCGTAGGAGTCTGGGCCGTGTCTCAGTCCCAGTGTGGCTGATCATCCTCTCAGACCAGCTAAGGATCGTCGGCTTGGTGCGCCGTTACCACACCAACTACCTAATCCTACGCGGGCCCATCTAAAGGCGATAAATCTTTGGTCCGAAGACATTATCCGGCATTAGCAGTCATTTCTAACTGTTATTCCGGACCTAAAGGCAGGTTCCCACGCGTTACGCACCCGTTCGCCACTAAGCCCGAAGGCTTCGTTCGACTTGCATGTATGAGGCATGCCGCCAGCGTTCGTTCTGAGCCAGGATCAAACTCTCAAGTTTGTGTCACTCACCTACCAGGCACGATCCGAAGATCGCAAACCCGACAAGCAAGAGTTCAAGGAGCCGATACCTGCACTGTCAAACGTAATGGATACGAATGAACATGCATCATCTGTGGGAAACGTGGAGTTTCCCATGGATGTGGCGTCGGCTTAGTTATACCGGTTACTGCGACCTTAAACTTCGCAGACCGGGCGCCGTCGCCCACATGTCCCTTCATCAATAACCAACAATTTCAAAGAGCCGCCAAAAGCAAGAGGCGGACAGTCAGTGATCCCCGACCTGATGACCGGGGGACGGCCTGTCCGACAATGTTGGCGACCGATGCGGTGGGCGGTGGAAGCCGCCAGCGCCGCGTCGGTGAGCTCCATCTAGGCGGGGGTCGGGATTCGGGCAAGAACTTTTTTCAAATATCTGAAATGAATTGCTCAAACATCTGATTCTAAAGCGATATTTCTGCCTGTTTGAGCCATGGCCAAACCTTGGTCGAGCAACCACCGGGCGGCGAATCTGGCTCCAAAGCCTGATTCCACGGTGAATTGGGGGGTGAATCGCCCCGTTTGGCAAACGTATCTTTACCCTGAAGCGCCTATGCGGGTGGTCGAAATGGTCGATCCCACCCCTCCCCACCCTCACGCAGGGTCTGAGCGCGCGCGCAAAAGCGCACGCGAGCATGCTCCTACGCGCGCGGGATCTATATATGGGGACACGCCGGAGCTCTCCATCGTCCTGCCCGTGCACAATGGTGAGGCCTTCCTGGCCCAAGCGATCGAATCGATTCTCGCGCAGAGCTTCACCGATTTCGAGCTGATCGCGGTCGACGATTGTTCGGACGATTCGTCGCCGGCAATCCTCGCGCGTTACGCCGCGCGGGATTTGCGGATGCACATCGTTACCCTCGATAGCAACGTCAGGCTGCCGGGCGCACTCAACGCAGGCTTCGCACAGGCGCGTGGGCAATGGCTGAGCTGGACCTCGGACGACAACATCCTGCACCCGGCCATGCTGACGACCTTGCTCGGCAAGCGAAACCGACAGTCCGGGGCCGACATACTCTATGCAGGCTACCGCGTGATCGATGCACAGGGGCGTGGGATCGGGGAAGTCCGCGCCGAACCCGATGACCACTTGCTGGAACGCAATGTGGTCGGCTGCTGCTTCGTGTACCGGCGGGCAGTGCATGAAGAGCTGGGGGGCTACGACGAATCCCTGTTCGGGGTGGAGGACTACGACTTCTGGCTGCGCGCCGCCCGCGCGGGCTTCCGCCTGCAGCCGGTCGACGCACAGCTCTACGACTACCGGCGGCACGAGAGCAGCCTGACCGACCGGCGCTGGCACGATATCCGCGCAGGCGTGGAGCACGTCGTCGAGCGCGAGATCGAACACACCGCCGATTCCGGCCGTCGCGCACGCGGCTGGCTGACGCTGTTCACCGGCAATCCCTACCGGCCCACGCCTCGATTCCTTCTGAAGGCGCTGCGCGCGCGCCCATCGGTCGTCATTGCCCGCTGGCGCGACCTGCTGGGCTGGACCTGGCGTACCCTCGCCTGGCGGCTCAAATGAGCCTGCTCGACTCTGTCCGTTCCGCGGTGGCCTGGCGTTCGGGCAGCCAGATCGTCGCCCAGATCATCACCTGGAGCGTGACGCTGGCGGTGGTGCGAATCCTCGATCCGGGCGACTATGGCCTGTTCGCGATGGGCCAGGTGGTCATTACCTTCCTGTCCTTCCTCAACGGCTATGGCTTTGCCAGCGCGCTGATCCAGCGCGAGACGATCGACCGGCAGATGATCCGGCAGACCTTCGGGATGCTGCTGCTGGTCAACGGCGTGCTGGCAGCGACGCAATACGCGCTCGCGCCGGTGGCGGCGGATTATTACGGGCAACCGATGGTCGAGCATTTGCTGCGCGTGCAGGTGCTGCTGTTCCTTTCGGTGCCCTTCGTCGCGATGCCCGAAGTGCTGCTGATGCGCGAACTCGACTTCAAGAAACCTGCCGTGGTCAATGTGATCGCCGCGCTGATCTCGGCCGCGGTGGCATTGAGCTGCGCGCTTGCCGGGCTTGGCGTGTGGGCGCTGGTCTGGGCACCCATCGCCCTGTTCTGGACCCGCGCCATCGGGCTGACCCTCGCCGCGCGCTGCCTCGACTGGCCGAGTTTCGACTTCCGCGGCAGCCGGTACCTTTTCACCTATGGATCGTGGATGCTGGCGAGCCACTTTTGCTGGACCATCGCGACGCAGGCGGACATCTTCCTCGCGGGCAGCAGGCTCGATGCCCACCAGGTGGGCCTGTATGCAGAGGCGATCTTCCTCGTCACCATCGTCACCGCGCGGTTCATCCCGCCGCTCAACGATGTGGCCTTCCCCAGCTTCGCCCGCCTGCAGTCCGACCGCGCGGCGCTCGCCCGCGCCTTCCTGAAGGCGGTGCGCCTGATCATGCTGGTGGTCAGCCCGATCTTCCTCGGGATGCACGCCGCGGCCGGGCCGCTGGTGCTGACCGCGTTCGGCGACAAGTGGGGGGAGATGGTCCCGATCGTCGCCACTCTGGCGCTCGCGATGCCCGCCTTCACGGTCTACATCCTGTTCGCGCCCGCCTTTAACGCCATCGACCGGCCAGACCTTTCGGCAAAGACCAGCGCGGTGGTTGCCGCGATCCTGATCGGCGCCTTCCTGCTGGGGCTGCCCTATGGCGCGGCGGGCCTCGCGCGGGCGTGGGTCTTCGCCAGTCCGCTCTTGCCGCTCACCGCGCTCCTCATGGGCGCGCGCGCGCTGAGGATAGACGGACGGGGGCTGCTGGGTGCGGTGACGCCGGGCCTTGGCGCTGCATGCGGCATGGCGCTGGTTGTGCACGGGGTGGCAAGGGTTCTGCCCGAACTGGTCGCCCCGCTCGAACTGGCCATGCTCGTGAGCGCCGGTGCGGTGACCTATTTCGCGATCCTTTTCGCCCTGCGCCGCGAGATGCTGGCCGAGATCGTGGAGCTGGTGGTCCGCCGCCGGGAGGCGACCTCGCCAGCGGCCTGAACCCTGCTGCCCGAACACGGCGCGCCCCGCGCCCGTTTTTGGCGAACGTCCCGACAGGTGGTATCAACTCTCTGCATAAAGGAGAGAGGACCGCGGTGAGATGACACGGGGTGGCTTCGCGAAACTGGCACTTTGTGCCGCGTCGGTCATGCTGGGTACGGGCCAGTCGCCGCCCGCGACTGATCCGGATCAGCCCACGCCGCCGCCTGCCGCCACCGACCTAGCCAGCCCTTCGCCAGCGCAGATCGACCGCGTGATGCTGGATGAAGACGGCAGCGACCGTTTCACCGTACCGGTGCGTATCGGCACGAACGGCCCCTACCCCTTCCTTATCGATACCGGCGCGCAGGCGACCATCGTCAGCGAGAGGCTGGCGGCGAAGCTGGCGATACCCTCATCCGGCAGCGCGGTGATCGTCAGCACCGCCAGCACCCGGCAGGTTCCGACCATTAGGCTGCCCGACCTCGCCTTTGCCAACCGCACCATCCCACCCCTGGATGCGCCGATGCTGCAATTCCATCATCTGGGGGTAGACGGGATCCTCGGGCTCGACGCCTTGCAGGATCTGCGGGTGCTGATCGACTTTCGCGATGGCCACATGGATGTGGTCGATGCGCGCGATAAAAAGCCAGACGGGCGGTTCGACATTATCGTGCGCGCGCGGGCGATAAAGGGGCACATGATCATTGCCGATGCGCGGATCGACGGCATCCGCACGGCGGTGATCATCGACACCGGGGCGCAGATTTCGGTCGGCAATTTCGCCTTGCGTGACAGGATGCGGAGCCGCGACCTGGGCGAAGTCGCCGGGATCGACGTTCTGGGGACCGACTATTCGGGTCGCGTATCCTTCGCGCGCAGGGTCGATCTTGGCCGCCTGCAAATGGGCAACCTTCCGATCGCCTTCGTCGAAAGCCCCGCCTTCGCGCAGCTGGGCTATTCCGACACTCCGGCTCTGCTGCTCGGCGTGGGCAGCATGCGACAGCTCGATCGGGTCGCGATCGACTTCGTGCGCCGGTCGGTGCTGTTCGACATTCCCGACGATGTCATGCGCCGGGCGCTGCCGGCCAGCCTCGATCGGCGGCGCACGTATGCCACCGCACCATAGCCTTGCGCCTTGTGCTGGACGTGCCGGGTGACCAAATGCTGATCCTCGATGGGACCAGCAGATAGCCAGAACACCGGCCGGGACGACCGGCCAACGCCAGAGGGCTGGCCGACGCTCAAGCGTTTCCTGCCTTATCTCTGGCCGAAGGATCGCACCGATCTGCGCGTCCGGATCGTGATCGCACTGCTGCTGGTGCTGGTGGCCAAGGGCGTCACACTGGCCCTGCCCTATGCCTATCGCGCCGCAGTCGACGCGATGACGACGCCCGCCAACACCGCGGCAATGGTCGCGATCTCTTTCGTCGTCGCCTATTCCGCCGGTCGCTTCGCCAGCGTCATGTTCGACAATGTGCGCAACATGATCTTCGAGCGCGTCGGCCAGGACGCGACCCGGCAGTTCGCCGAAGACGTGTTCCGCCGTCTGCACCAGCTGTCGCTGCGCTTCCACCTGTCGCGCCGCACGGGCGAGGTCACCAAGACGGTCGAGCGTGGCACGAAAAGCATCGACACGATGCTCTATTTCCTGCTGTTCAACATCGCGCCCACGGTGATCGAGCTGATCGCGGTGGCGGTGATCTTCTACCTCAACTTCGGCCTTGGCCTGGTCGCGGCGACTGCGGTGACGGTGATCGCCTATATCGCGGTGACCCAGATCATCACCGAATGGCGCACCAAGCTGCGGCGGGAGATGAACGATCTGGACGGGCACGCGCTCGCCCGGGCGGTCGATTCGCTGCTGAACTACGAGACTGTGAAGTATTTCGGCGCGGAAGCGCGCGAGCACGAACGCTACGCCACGGCCGCGCGGCAATATTCCGAAGCGGCAATCAAATCCGATTCCTCGCTCGGCCTGCTCAACATCGCGCAGGCGCTGATCATGAACCTGCTGATGGCGGGTGCGATGGCCTATACCGTTTGGGGATGGAGCCGGGGCAACCTGACCACCGGCGATCTGGTGTTCGTGAACACCTACCTGACCCAGCTTTTCCGCCCGCTCGACATGCTCGGCTTCGTCTACCGCACGATCCGGCAGGGCCTGATCGACATGGCGGCGATGTTCCGCCTGATCGATGCCGACGTCGAGGTGGAAGACGCGCCCGGCGCGCCCGCGCTGCACATCGAACGGCCCGCGATCCGGTTCGAAAACGTGCATTTCGGGTACGAGGACGACCGGACCATCCTCGACGGGCTCGATTTCGAGATCGCGGCGGGCGAAACCGTGGCGCTGGTCGGCCCATCGGGCGCGGGCAAGAGCACCATCGCCCGGCTGATGTTCCGCTTCTACGATCCGCGCTCGGGCCGCATCCTGATCGACGGGCAGGACATCGCGCAGGTAACGCAGGAAAGCCTGCGCGCCAGCATCGGCATCGTGCCCCAGGACAGCGTGCTGTTCAACGACACCATCGGCTACAATATCGGTTATGGGCGCGCGGACGCGCATGAAGCCACGATCCGCGAGGCGGCACGCGGTGCCGCCATCCTGCCATTCATCGAAAGCCTGCCCGATGGCTTCGATACGCAGGTGGGCGAGCGCGGCCTCAAGCTATCGGGCGGCGAGAAGCAGCGGGTCGCCATCGCGCGCACGCTGCTGAAAGACCCGCCGATCGTGATCCTGGACGAGGCGACCAGCGCGCTCGATTCCCGCACCGAGCAGGAAATCCTCGCCACACTCAACCGCGTGGCGCGCGGGCGCACCACGCTGGCCATCGCGCACCGCCTTTCGACCATCGCCGATGCGGACCGCATTCTGGTGCTGGAGGACGGGCGGCTGGCAGAACAGGGCCGCCACGCGGACCTGCTCCGCCGTGACGGCCTCTACGCCGAAATGTGGGCGCGCCAGCAGGCCGACGCCGAATAGGTCAGGGTGCGCAGATACGCGCGTAGAGCGCCCGGTGGTCGGACCCGTTATTCGGCAGAACCTCGAATTCCTGCAATTCCAGATCGCCTTTCAGCATCAACTGGTCCAGCGGCCAGCCGGCCGCCACGAAAACTGCTGGAAAGGTGGGATAGGTGCCCCGCCCGATCCGTGGATCGCGCCATTGCCCCGTCCCGCGAAACTTGGTTGTCGTGCGCGACCACGGCACATCGTTGAAATCGCCGACAACGACCGCGTTCGGCAGCCGGTCAGGCGTCTGCGTGCCCGCATTGACGATATTCTCATCGCGCATCTGCGTATTCCACGTCGGCAATGGGGGCTTGGGATGAAGGCCGATGATCTCCACCGGCTGCGTGCCCGGCTGCACCGTGGCATATAGCGTGGGCGTGTCGCGATGCGTATTCTCGACGATATTCGTTTTGCGCACCGGAAGCCGGGTGGCAAAAACCAGCCCGAAGGCGTGGGGTTGGGGATGCCGATCCACATGAGGATAGTCGGCCAGCAGGGGTTCGAGCTGATCGATCCAAGCCTGATCCGTTTCCATGAGGAAAAGGACATCGGGATCGATCTGCCGGATCTGCTCGGCAACCTGCGCGTACCCGTCGTTCTTGACCTTCACGTTCACCGACATGATCGAAAAACAGCGTGCACCGGGCGCCTGAGGCCCCTCGGCGTAGGACACCTGCGTCCCGGCAAGGAAGGTGTAGGGCCAGATGCGCCAGATGTTGATCGCGATGACCAGGCCAAGAAGCGCCACCGTCAGCCAACGCCAGCGAAACTTCACGAATAGCGCGGCCAGCAGCAGGACCGCAGCGAGGTAGGACACCGGCTCGCGGACCAGATCGAGAGTGCGCACGAACCAGGCATCGGTGTTGGAAAGCGACACGAGCAACGCGATCAGTATTGCGGCGGCGAGGCCGAGCAAGATGTAACCCACCACTTTCATCGGTCATTCTCCATGCGTTCGGCCCTTGGTGGCGAGGGCTCGGCCTCGGCCTGTAGCCGGGCGAATGCGACGCTTTCAATGCCCGTCATTCGATCGCGCCGGAAACGCCGGAGGGTTGTGTTGCATCGCAGCATGGGGCACTGGGCAGCCTTCCGATCAAACGAGTGGATTTCCCATGACGCCCAGCACCGGCGCGAGCGCGCACGCCAGCAAGACAGTCCGATGGAAGAGCGAATGGTTCGGCAACATCCGGGCCGATGTGCTCGCGGGCATCGTCGTCGCGCTGGCGCTGATCCCCGAGGCGATCGGCTTCTCGATCATCGCAGGGGTGGACCCGCGCGTTGGCCTCTATGCCTCGGTCGCGATCGCGATGGTTATCGCGTTTACCGGCGGGCGCCCCGGCATGATCTCCGCCGCGACTGCTGCCGTGGCCGTGGTGGTGGTGCCGCTGGTGCGCGATCATGGCGTCGAATATCTGTTCGCCGCGACGATCCTGATGGGCATCTTTCAGCTCATCGCTGCGCTGCTGAAACTCAACCTGCTGATGCAGTTCGTCAGCCGTTCGGTCATCACGGGTTTCGTCAACGCGCTCGCGATCCTGATCTTCATGGCGCAGCTGCCGCAGCTCGATCCCACGAACGAGGGCGTCAACTGGATCACCTATGCGATGGTCGCGGGTGGCCTTGCGATGATCTACCTCGTGCCCCGCCTGACCACCGCGATCCCCAGCCCGCTGATAGCGATCATCGTGCTTACCTGCCTCTCGCTATGGCTCGGTTCGCCGGTCAACACCGTCAGCGACATGGGCGAGCTCCCGCAGGGCCTGCCCTTCTTCATGCTGCCCGACGTGCCGCTGACCTGGGAGACGCTGGCGATCATCGCACCGTACTCGCTCACCATGGCGGCGGTCGGCCTGCTCGAAAGCCTGCTCACCGCGCAGATCGTCGACGACATGACGCACACCGGCAGCGACAAGCAGCGCGAGAGCGGCGGACAGGGCATCGCCAATATCGTCGCCGCGCTGTTCGGCGGCATGGGCGGCTGCGCGATGATCGGCCAGTCGGTCATCAACGTGACCAGCGGCGGGCGCGGACGGCTTTCCACCTTCGTTGCGGGCCTGGCGCTGCTGATCATGCTCGTCCTGCTGGGCGGGATCGTGGGCCAGGTGCCGATGCCCGCGCTGGTCGCGATCATGATCATGGTCTCCATCGGCACATTCAGCTGGAACTCGATCCCCAACCTGCGCGTGCACCCGTGGCAAAGCTCGATGGTGATGTTCGTCACCGTCGCGGTGGTGGTGTTCACCCATAACCTCGCCATCGGCGTGCTGGTGGGCGTGCTGCTGTCGGGCATCTTCTTCGTCCAGAAGGTGATGCACATGTTCGAGGTGGAGCGGACCAAGGACGGCGACACCGCCACCTACACCGCGCATGGCGAAATCTTCTTCGGCAGCGTCGCCCGGTTCGAGGCGGCACTGGGCCCGGAAAGCCTGCAGCCCGATCCTGCCGACCACGTCATCATCGACGTCACCCGCGCGCACTTCTGGGACATTTCCGCCATCGGCGCGCTCGACAAGGTGGTCGAGCGGATGCGGATGCACGGGCGCAGCGTGCAGGTGGTGGGGCTGAACGAAGCCAGCGCCGATCTGGTCGACCGCCACGGCGCGACCGACCGCACGGGCGTGGAAATCGGCCTCGCCCCGCACCCCTGACGGGCTCAGCCGGTCGGCTGATCCCGGTCGCCGTATAGCCGGTAACCCACGTAAGACAGCACGGTAAGGCAGACGCAGCTGGCGAGGATGGCGAGCGCCGTCCCCGTCCAGCCATACGCCTCGAACAGCGCGGTGCCCGCAATGCTGCCCACCGCGCCGCCGAGGAACATCATAACGATGTAGATCGTGGTGAGGCGCGTGCGCAGCTCCGGCTCCTGCGAAAGGAAGGTCATCCGGCTGGTGACGTCGATTGCCGGGCCGACGATATTGCCGATCAGGATCGGGATCATCAGCAGCCACAGATTGTCGCCGAAGGGCAGCAGCAGCGCGATGCCCAGCGCCTGGACGATGGCATAGCCGACACGCGCCTTGCGCGGCCCGATCCGGTCCGCCAGCCGGCCCCAGTAGGGCGTCGAGAACACGCTGACTGCCGCGAACCCGGCCAGATAGCCGACCACATCGGTGCCGTAGCCCATCTCCGGCCCGGTCAGATGCAGCGCCAGCCCCAGCCACAGCGCGATGAACTGGCCAAAGCCGATCCCCTGAATCGCACCCGACAGCAGGATCTCGCGCCGGTCGCGCGCCAGCGCCAGCAGCGAGGCGATTAGTTTTGCGTAAGGCAGGCGGCTCGCGTCCCGGTCGCGCACGCCCTTTTCCATGATGGTGGGCAGCGCGAGCGTGATCGCGATCATCAGGCCGGTCGCGATCCAGTAGACCGCCCGCCAGCCGTAATATTCCGCGACCACCCCCGCCCCGACCCGCGCGACGAGGATGCCGAAGATCACGCCTGCGGTCAGCAGCGCGGTCACCTGGCCCAGCCGCTCGGGCGCGACGCGCTTCGATGCGTAGGCGGGCAGAAGGTAGGGCGCGATGGTGAAGAAGCCGAGCAAGGTCGAGCCGACCGTGAACAGCGTCAGCCCCTGCGCCAGCGTCATCACTATCAACCCGCCGCACTGGCCGATGGTGAACAGGATCGTCAGCGTGCGGTTGGAAAACCGGTCCCCCAGCGGCAGCAGCAGCAGGATGCCCAGCGCCAGCGCCAGCTGGTTGAGCGCCGGGACGAGGCCGATCTGCGCTGCGCTGACCCCGAAATGCCGCGCGACGTCGCCGATGATGGGGTGGATGTAATAGGCGTTCGCGGTGACGACGGCGGCCGCGACGGCAAGCCAGTATTCCTGCGCGGTCGTGAGGCGGGTCGGTTCGGTCATGCGCGCCCGCCATCGGGTGCGGATGCAGCGCGGTCAAGCGGGCTGTGCAAACAGCCCGGCCCGATCAGGTGAATGCGCGCCTGAGCGCGTCGTTGAGTTCATCGATCGGCTGATCCAGATTGCGAAACCGCCGGCAAGTCTGCTTGCCGGCGTTCTTCGCATCGTAGAGTGCCAGATCGGCGCGGATCCTCAGTTCATGGGTCGTCAGCGCATCTTGCGGAATGCACGCAAAGCCGGCGCTTGCGCCAACACGCACCGGGACGCCCGAGGCGACCTCGATCTCCTCTTCGGCCACCGCCCGGACCAGTTCCTCGCCAAGAGCGCCGATCTGCTCGATCCCGCACGCGCAAACCACCACCATGAATTCGTCGCCCCCCATGCGGGCCACGACGCCACGTCTGGCGGCCACTCTTTCGATCCGCCTCGCGACTTCGACCAGAACCGTGTCGCCTGCGCCGTGGCCATATTCGTCGTTGATGGCCTTGAACCCGTCAAGGTCAATGGAAACGATCGCCAGCGTCTGATCCGGCTTGCTCGTCAGCCCGGCCAGGTGGTGGTCCATCCCCTGTCGATTGAGAATGCCCGTAAGACTGTCGTGGAAGGCCAGATGAAGGTTCTGCTGCTCTGCCTTCAGGCTCTTCACGAGCGTGTCGTGGAAGGTGGTGATGATCTGGCGCGCACCGAAAATGAACGGCGGCGTGAGGATGACGATGACCGACAGAAGGGGCTGATCGGCAAGTACGGCCCCCACCACGAAGGGAATATCCATCAGCAGCAAAAGCACGGTGGCGAACGGGGGTGCGGCATAATTGCGTGCGCTGATCTGCCCCAGCGCAGCCATGACCAGCGTGGCGGACAACACCTGCAGCATGTGATCGCCGCCGCTCATGATGACGAACGCAACGCCGCCTTGCAGCGCGCACCACAGCAGCGAGAGCAGGGCCGACCAGCTGACGTCGATCGGCAAGGCCGCGGCTTCACGCCTCTTCGTCCATTGCCACAAGGCCGTACGAGCAATGGCGACCCCCACCTCGACAATGGCGAAGACGACGAAAATCGGCGCGGACGATCGATAGACGGCCACGGCCAGAATGCACAGGGCACATAGCGATCCCATCAGGGCCGCTGCGGGAGAACCGAGCAATTGGGCATACAGACGGCTTTGGATCTCGGCATCGAGCGTAGGTCCGCTACGAAACATGCGTCCGAGTCCGAGGCGATCGGCGGCTGCAACGGTATATGTCGGACGGATCGTTTCCATCCGCCGATCATGCGACATCATGCTTAAGAAAAAGTGGTGCTGCGAAAAACGCCCGCACGGCGCCCCGGATCGGGCAAAGGATAGAAGTACGCGGCAAAGCCCGGCTGCATCGCCCATAATTGAGCGCAAGTATCAGGTTCTGGCCGTCACCCTCGCTGCTGCGACGGTCAAGCGATCGGGAGTAACGCGGCCGCTGCCGCTGCCGAGTCAGCGTTTGTGAGGGCCGGGATTACCCTTCGCGACCCGATTATGCTCCGCGTCATTCTTGTGGCCGATATTTCTCTCCCGCCCGCCCGAAGGCCTCCGGGCTTCAGACTTGGCTTCAGAACCTGCAGATCGATTGCCTGTCTTGCCATCATTGACGTGCTTCTTGCCCATAGCTCCAACTCCTCTCATAGCATAAGAATACTTACACTATGACACAGCGATTGGCAAATTCATGCTAAAAGAAAAGGATGCTTATCATTCTCATCGACTTACATCGTCGCGATAATCTAAGCAATAATACGTATAATACTTTCGATTCACCCGTGCGTCGCACGCTCTGGCTCTCTCGCCATAGCACACCGGTAAGTATTTCTTGCGATGTAGCCCGAGGCCAGCGCCTGCCTTAGAGAATATACTTGCTCAGGTCGGTATCCTTCGCGAGATCGTCCAGCCGTTCGCGCACATAGGCCGCGTCGATGGTGATCGTCTCGCCCGCATGGTCCTCGGCCTCGAAGCTGATTTCCTCCAGCAGCCGCTCCATGATGGTCTGCAGGCGGCGCGCGCCGATATTCTCGATCGCCTCGTTCACCTGCGCGGCGATCTTGGCGACCTCGCGCACGGCTTCGTCGGTAATGTCGAGCGTGACCTTCTCGGTGCCGATCAGGGCCGTGTACTGCTGCACCAGGTTGGCGCGCGTTTCGGACAGGATGCGCACGAAATCTTCCTCGGTCAGCGCGCGCAGTTCGACCCGGATCGGCAGGCGGCCTTGCAGTTCGGGCAGCATGTCGCTGGGCTTGGAGACATGGAACGCGCCGCTGGCGATGAACAGCACGTGGTCGGTCTTCATCGGACCGTGCTTGGTCGCCACCGTGGTGCCTTCGATCAGCGGCAGCAGGTCGCGCTGCACGCCTTCGCGGCTCACCGTGCCGCCGCGCTGGTCGGACACCGCGATCTTGTCGATCTCGTCGAGGAAGACGATGCCGTTGGTTTCCGCGTTCTGCAGCGCGATGCGGGCGACATCGTCCTGGTCCATGCGCTTTTCGGCTTCTTCATCGACCAGACGATCCCACGCGTCGGGCACGCGCAGCTTGCGGCGGCTGGTGGGCTTCTTGCCCATCGCCTTGCCGAACATGTCGGAAAGGTCGATCATCCCGACATTGCCGCCCATGCCGGGAATATCCATCGCGGTCGTGGGCTGGTCCTGCAGCTCGATCTCGACCTCGACGTCGTTCATCGCGTTCTGCGTGATGCGTTCACGGAAGCTCTGGCGGGTCGCTTCCGAGGCATTGTCGCCGACCAGCGCATCGAGCAGCCGCTCCATCGCCGCTTCGCTGGCGGATTCGCGCACGGCTTCGCGCCGCCGGTCTTTCTCGAGGCGGATCGCCTCTTCCACCAGATCGCGTGCAATCTGCTCCACGTCGCGGCCGACATAGCCGACTTCGGTGAACTTGGTCGCCTCCACCTTTACAAAGGGCGCTTCGGCCAGCCGCGCCAGCCGCCGCGAGATCTCGGTCTTGCCGCAGCCAGTCGGGCCGATCATCAGGATGTTCTTGGGCGTCACCTCGTCGCGCAGGTCGGGGCCGAGCCGCTGGCGGCGCCAGCGATTGCGCAACGCCACGGCGACCGCGCGCTTGGCGTCCTTCTGGCCGACAATATGTTCGTCGAGGGCGGCGACGATCGCCTTGGGGGTAAGGGAATCGGTCAAGATATCTCTCTGAATTACGGGGTTCAGACGCTTTCCAGCGTCACCTGGTCATTGGTGAAGACGCAGACTTCGGCCGCGACCTGCATGGCGCGCCGGGCGATCTTTTCCGGGTCCTGTTCGTAATCGGAAAGCGCGCGCGCCGCGGCGAGCGCGTAATTGCCGCCCGATCCGATCGCGGCGATGCCGCCTTCCGGCTCCAGCACGTCGCCATTGCCGGTCAGCACCAGCATCGTGTCCTTGTCGGCCACGATCATCAGGGCTTCGAGATTGCGCAGGTACTTGTCGGTCCGCCAGTCCTTGGCGAGCTCAACCGCGGCGCGCATCAGCTGGCCGGAATACTGGTCAAGCTTGCGCTCCAGCCGTTCGAACAGGGTAAAGGCATCGGCGGTCGCACCCGCGAACCCGGCGACGACCTTGCCCTCGCCGATCCGGCGCACTTTCTTGGCGTTGGGCTTCATCACCGTGTTGCCCATGGAAACCTGACCATCGCCGGCGAGCACGGTTCTGTCCCCGCGCTTGACGCCGATGATGGTGGTGCCGTGCCACTGTTGAAGGCCGTGGGCCGCCGCGCTGTCTGTCATGAAGCGCGATATGGGGGGCAAGGCCGCGCTATCAAGCGCAGCCCGCGAAGAACCGCCTAGCCGCCGCCCGGCGCGCCGGGGCCGCCAGCGCCGACAGTGCCGATATTGCCGAACAGGTCTTCCAGGAAGCCGCGCTCGCGGCCCAGCGTCGGGGTCTGGTCGCCATCGGGCCGCAGGTAGACGACATCTTCCATCCCCTTGCGGTCGGTCGACACGACATTGCCGTTACCGTCGAAGCTCACTTCCAGCACGCTGTGGCCTTCGATCCGCGGACGGACGAACGGCTTGCGGGCGGTAACGCTGGATACGTAATACCAGGTTTCCGGCCCGAACTGGCTGGCGAAGGTGGGCCGCCCCAGCGTCGCTTCGACGGACTGGCGGTTGTCGATCCCCGGCTGGACCAGCCCGGCGAGGCGCGCATCGGTGATGTAGCCGCGCGATTCGCGGATCGAGGAGCACCCCCCCGCCGACACTGCCAGCCCCAGCAACACGACCGGCGCGATAGCCTTGACGATCCGCATAAATTCCAAACCCTCTTCGCAAATTCGGTGCGCGCCCTTTCGTGACGGGTCGCGCGCGCTATATCTTGGCGCGAGCCTTACGGCCTCGCCCCGGCAGGTGCAATGGCCCCGCGAAATGGCACCGGCAATGCCACCTGCAACAAGGCACGCACAATCTTGTGCGCGCAATGCTTGAATTGCCGCTGAATGAAGGGAAATCCGACATGTCGATCCTCTCCCGCCTGCTTGGCACGAAGCCCGATCCGCGCGAGGCGTGGCGGCCGCTGTGGCACCGGCTGGTGGTCGCCGCGCGCGAGGAACACTGGTTCCGCGAACGCGGCGCCGCCGACACGCTGGATGGCCGGTTCGACATGGTATCCATGCTGACCGCACTTGCGATCCTGCGGCTGGAGACAGAGCCCGAGGAAGGCGTGCCCGCAGCCGCGCGGCTGACAGAACTGTTCGTCGAAGACATGGACGGGCAGATGCGCGAGGCGGGCATCGGCGATCCCACCGTGGGCAAGATGATCGGCCGGATGATGGCGACGCTGGGCGGGCGCGCCGGAACCCTGCGCGCCGCACTGGCGCAGCAGGACGACGGCGAGCTGGCCCAGGTCGTCGAACGCAACATGCACCTTGCCGACGAGGATCGCGGCCCGGCCCTGATCGCCGCGGGTCTACGCGATTTCCATGCGCGCCTCGCCCGCACCGATTTTGCCGCGCTTGCTCGCGGAGAGATCGCCGAATGACCCATCCCGTCCCCCCGCCCGAATTCTCTCGCATGGTTTCGGTGCGCCAGATCCTGGAGCACCCGCTGGAACTGGAAGCCAGCGCGGACGAACGCGCCGCGCTTGCGCGCAGGTTCGGGATCAGCGCGGTCGACGCGCTGGTGGCGCGCATATCGCTTGATCGCAATGGCGAACGGATCAGCGCCGAAGGCACCCTGAAGGCCAGCATCGTGCAGCCCTGCGCGGTCTCGGGCGAGGATTTCCCGACCGAGGTCGAGGAAAAAGTCGCCATCCGTTTCGTGCCCGAAGGATCGATTCACCCTTCGTTGCAGGAGGGCGACGATATCGAGATCGAGCTCGACGAAGGCGATCTGGACGAGATCGAGTATGCGGGCGAAAGCTTCGATCTGGGCGAAGCCGTGGCGCAATCGCTGGCGCTGGCGATCGATCCCTATGCCGAAGGCCCGAATGCGGATGCGGTACGCGCGAGGGTTGGCATCAAGACCGACGATGCGCCCAGCGGCCCCCTGGCAGAGGCACTTGGCGCTGCACTGAAGAAAAGCTGAGCCGGACGCGCGCGGTTACATCCCGGCGAAGGCTTCGATGTTGCGGATGCGCCCCGAAACGACCAGCTCGTCGCCGGGGAAGATGAGCGTGTCGGGCACGGCATGGATGAAATCCTCCCCCTCGCGCTTCACGCCAACCACCGTCACATCGTATTTCTTGCGGCAATTGCTGGTCATCAGCGGCAGGCCAACGATCGGCTCTGGCGCGGCCAGCCGGGCGATCGCGAACTCGTCCCCGAATGCGATGAAGTCGAGCAGCCGTTCGTTGAGCAGGTGGGCCACTCGCTTTCCCATATTCTGTTCGGGGAACACCACATGGGTTGCCCCGGTACGCTCCAGGATCCGGGCGTGCCGTTCGTTGGTCGCCTTGGCCCAGATATTGCCCAGCCCGAGATCGGCGAGCGCCAGCACCGTCAGCACGCTGGCTTCGATATCGGTCCCGATGGCGACCACGGCGGACTGAAAATCGGTCGCCCCCAGCCGCTTGAGCGCATTGGCATCGGTGCTGTCCGCTTCGACCACCTTGGTCACATCGGGCGCGAATTCCTGCACCAGCCGGGGATCGGTATCGATTGCCAGAACCTCGTGGCCCATTCTTTCGAGCGTCCGGGCCACCGCGCCGCCAAACCGGCCGAGGCCGATCACCAGCACGGGCTTGCGCTTGTCAGCCAACAATGGGGTTCTCCTGCGGATAGCGATAGGGGCGATCCCGCCCGCCAAGGGCAAGCGCGGTGGCCACGGTGATGGTTCCCACCCGCCCGACGAACATCAGCATAACGATCACCAGCTGCGCGCTGGGCGGAAGGTCGCCGGTGATCCCGGTCGACAGCCCGACGGTGGAAAAGGCGGAGATCGTTTCGAACAGGATATCGTCCAGCGGAATGGGCGTGATCGAGGCGATGTAGGTGGTCGATGCAAAGATCAGCGCGGCGGACATCACGGTCACCGAAAGCGCCTGCCGTTCGATGTCATGCCCGAAGCGGCGCTGGAAAAGGCCTGCATCCTTGCGCCCCATCACTTCCGACAGGACGATGGCGAACAGGACGAAGAAGGTCGTCACCTTGATCCCCCCCGCGGTCCCGGCACTGCCGCCGCCGATGAACATGAGGAAGAAATTGGCCATGATCGTTTCGTCGTGGAACGCCCCCACATCCAGGCTGTTGAAACCTGCGGTGCGCGGCATCACCGAATGAAACGCGGCGTTGAGGATCTTCGAACCCCAGCCCATCGGCCCCAGCGTGGCGGGGTTGTCCCACTCCATCGCAAGGATCGCGATGAACCCGAACGCCAGCAGCGCGCCCGTTCCCAACACGGTGATCTTGGTATGCAGCGACCAGCGGCGCCACGAGAAATGGTTCGCCCGCAGATCCTGCATCACCGGAAAACCGAGCGCGGTCAGAACAACCGCGAACATGATCGGGCCCAGAAACAGCGGATCGGACTGGAAGCCCATCACGCTGTCCGAATAGGTCGAAAATCCGGCATTGTTGAACGCGCTGACCGAATGGAACACACCATTCCACAACGCGTTGAGCGGCGGCGCATCGTAGAACGCAATCAGCCGCGCCGTCAGGATGATGGCCACCACCGCTTCCACCGTCACGGTGATCGCGAAGATCAGCTTCAGCGCCGACAGCGCGTCGCCCGTTTCCAGCCGGTTGCGTTCAACCTGCGTCGCCATGCGTTCGCGCAGGCTGACGCCCCGGCCCGCCATCAGCCCGAACAGCGTCGCCGCGGTCATGATCCCGAACCCGCCGATCTGGAACAGCAGCAGGATCACGCCCTGCCCGAAGCCCGACCAGTAGGTGGGCGTATCCACCACGATCAGCCCGGTAACCGCCACCGCCGACGTCGATGTGAACAGCGCGGTGAGCAGCGGCGCGCCAACGCCCTCGTTCGTCGCGAAAGGCAGGCTGAGAAGGATGGTCCCGACGATGATCGCGCCGGCAAACAGCAGCGGAATCAATCGAATCGGATCGCGCAGGGCACTCACGAGGCGCGTCTGCGCCCATTGCGCGCCGGAATAAAGCCCGATCGAGCCCCCGCGATGCGCCGTGCCAGCAGACTCACCTCACCCCTGCCGGTGCCCGCGTGCGTGTTCAACGATCATCAGCACCAGCCCGACGAAGACCAGGCCGAACCCGGCAAGGTGTATCCAGCGGAACGTCTCGCCCAGCAGCAGGTATGACAGGGCCAGCGCGCTCAGCGGCATGACCGCCATCGCACCCGCCGTCAGCGCGCCGGGCGCCTTGCGCACTCCCCGGTACCACAGCACCGGGGCGAGACCGCCCGTCGCCGCACCCCAGAAGGCGAGCGCATAGAGCCCGGACGCATCGGACCCCGAAAAGTCGAACGGCCGGCTATCGAACGCGAAGGCCAGCACAACGAACAGCACCGCCGCCATCAGCGAGGCGGCGAGAGTGGTCTCGAGCGAGCTGATTCCGTCCGACAACTTGCGCGACAGCAGCGTATAGGCCGCTTCCATGCAGATGGCCGCGCCGACCAGCGCAGCACCCAGCAGCATCGCGTTTCCGCCCTGCCCATCGCCGCCGCCGCCGCCGCCGCGAAACAGGTTGATCACCGCGATTCCAGCAACCCCCAGCGCCAGCGCACCCGCCTTGCGCCAGTTCATCGCCGCACCGAAGAACACGACCGCGCCGATCGCGGTGGCCGCAGGCGTCGCACTCATTATGGTTGATCCGATCACCCCGGTTGTCAGGCGCATCCCATACAGCATGGTCGCGGTGAAGCCGACCATGCCGAACGCGGAAATCGCAGCGATCACCCACCAGTCGGACCGCTGCATCTTCGCAAAGCGATCGGTTGCAAACCAGACAAAGGGTGCGAGCACGACCGCCGCGATGAGCATGCGCAGGCAGGATGCGGTGAAGACCGAGAAGTTCTCGCCCACGATCTTGCTGAGCGGAGTGGCCGTCCCGAACAGTGCCATCCCTGCAAGCAGCTGGGCAATGGTAACGGGAGACGACGATGTGTCTGTGCGGGCCATGATTGCTACCTGCCAGACCGACAAGGCTTGCGCGAGTTCCCGCCTCCGCGCGGTTCAGCCCCGGCATGAAGCATGGAATTGCGCTGTCCTACACGGACGCGGCGCGGCAAGGTGCCCGCCGCTCTTTGACACTGTCGATTGCCCGTGGGGATCGCCTCCTCGCGACCCACGGGGTTTCTCGCCCTAGACACTGTGTCAGGTGTGTCAGGGCACCGCCCGGTGCCCTGCGTCATACGGCCACCTAGAACGGGATATCGTCTTCCAGATCGTCGTAATTGGCACCGCCGCCCGAGCCACCGCCCGAGCCGCCACCGCCCTGGTTCCAGCCGCCGCCCTGGTCGCTGCCGCCCGATCCGCCGCCGTAGCCGCCGCCCGAACCGCCGCCGCGCTGGCCACCGCCACCGCCGCCGCCGCCGCCTTGGGCGCCGTCGAGCATGGTCAGCGTGCCGTCGAACCCGCGCAGCACCACTTCGGTGCTGTAGCGGTCGTTACCCTGCTGATCCTGCCACTTGCGGGTCTGCAGCTTGCCTTCGATGTAGACTTTGCTGCCCTTCTTCAGGAACCGCTCGACCACATTGACGAGGCCTTCGGAGAAGATCGCGACGGTGTGCCACTCGGTCCGCTCCTGCCGTTCGCCGGTGTTGCGGTCCTTCCATGTCTCGCTGGTCGCGATGCGCAGGTTGGCGACCTTGCCGCCGTTCTGGAAGCTGCGGATTTCGGGGTCCGCGCCCAGATTGCCGATCAGCATGACCTTGTTGAGGCTGCCCGCCATGATTCGTATCCCTTCGTGTCTGTTGGAAGGGGCCTATCGAATGGCGCGGACGGGTGCCAGTGCGTAGCAGCCCCCAGCTGTGAAAAGCCGCGCTAAAGCCCCAGCGCCACCGCGCTCCAGTAGGTGATCCCCGCGAAGACGTAAGCCAGCGCGAACAGGTAGACCAGCATGAAGATCGGCCATTTCCAGCCGTTGGTTTCCCGCCGGGTCACCGCGATGGTCGAAAGGCACTGCGGCGCGAAGACGAACCACGCGAGGAAGGCGAGCGCGGTGGGCAGGCTCCAGCGGCTCGACAGCGTGGTCGCCAGCCCTTCGGCCTCCTCCTCTTCGTCGTTCGCGTCGATCGCATAGGTCGTGGCGAGCGAGGCGACCGCCACTTCGCGCGCGGCCATTGCCGGGATCAGCGCCAGGCTGATCTCGCGGTTGAAGCCGATCGGCTCCAGCACGACGTTGAGCCCGCCTGCGATCTGGCCCGCGAATGAGGCGTCGACCTGGCTCTCCCCCGGCTCGGCCTGCGGGAAGCTCAGCAGCAGCCAGAGGATCACCGTGGCCGAGAAGATGATGGTGCCCGCGCGGCGCAGGAACACCCATGCGCGCTGCCACAGACCTATGGCGATGTCGCCCACGGATGGCAGCTGGTAGCGGGGCAGTTCCATGATGAAACCGGTCGCGCCGCCCCTGGTCAGCGTGCCGCGCAGGATCAGCGCGACGATCAGCGCGCCGACGATTCCCGCGAGGTAGAGTGCGAAAAGGACAAGACCCTGAAGCCCGATCCCTCCCCACACGGTGCTCTGCGGGATGAAGGCGGCAATGATGATGGCATATACCGGAAGGCGCGCCGAACAGGTCATCAGCGGGGCGATCAGGATGGTGGTCAGCCGGTCCTTCGGGTCGGCGATGCTGCGGGTCGCCATGATGCCGGGGATCGCGCAGGCGAAGCTGGAAAGCAGCGGGATGAAGCTGCGGCCCGACAGGCCCACACCCGCCATCAGCCGGTCCATCAGGAAGGCGGCGCGCGCCATGTAACCGGTCGCCTCCATGATCAGGATGAACAGGAACAGGATGACGATCTGCGGCAGGAAGACCACCACCGACCCGACGCCAGCGATGATCCCTTCGGTCAGCAGGTCACGCAGGAAACTCTCGGGCATCGCGCCCTCGACCCACGCCCCCAGCGCGCCTGCCCCTGCATCGAGGGCATCGGTCAGCGGTGCGGCCCAGGCGAACACCGCCTGGAAGATGACGAACAGGAGGACCAGCAGAAACAGCGGGCCGAACCAGGGGTTGAGCAGTACGCCGTCGAGCCTGTCGCCTATCCGGCGCGCCTTGGAGGTCTGGTAGACGACCGCCTTGGCGATGGTGCGCGCTTCCATCCGGCGCTCGGTCTGGTCCATCCGGGGGCGGTCGGCGAGTGTGCCGATCCCTGCCCGCGCCGCGGCGATGGCGCCTTTGAGCTCGTCGAGCCCGCGCCGGCGCACGGCCACGGTCTCCACCACCGGCACGCCCAGCGCCTTGGACAGCACTTCGACGTCCAGCTTCAGCCCGTCGCGTTCGGCCATGTCGACCATGTTGAGCGCCACGATGGTCGGCTTGCCCAGCGCCAGCACCTCCTGCGCGAAGACCAGGTGTTGCTCCAGATTGCCCGCGTCGAGCACCAGTACCAGCACATCGGGCTCGGCCTCGCCGGGAAAATCGCCGTGCACGACCTGGCGGGTCACTTCCTCGTCCGGGCTAGATGCATCGAAGGCATAGGCGCCGGGAAGGTCGATCACCTCGGCCTGCGTCCCGTCGGGCAGCGGCAACACACCGGCCACGCGCTCCACGGTTACGCCGGGATAATTGGCGATTTTCTGCCGCGCACCGGTCAGTTTGTTGAACAGCGCGCTTTTGCCCGCATTGGGATTGCCGAGCAGCGCGATCCTGAAGCTGTCACTCATGGCGCGCCTCAGGCCGTTTCAAGCGAGATGGCGGCTGCCTGGACCTTGCGCAGCGCAATGGTCATCCGGCCGATAGAGACCGCCACCGGATCGCGCCCGCCGAACACACCGTGATGCGCCATACGCACCTCGACCCCCGGTTCGAAGCCCAGCGCACGCATCCGCTTCGCATCGGCAGGCGGCAATGCATTCCAGTCAATCGAGGAAATGCGGGCTGTGAGGCCGGGTTTCAGGCTTTCGAGCGTCATGGCCGCAGCTTCTGACAAAGCCGGGCGCTAGATGCAACTGATTATCAATACTTGTCGAACGGTTCAGGCCGCCGGATAGCGCAGCCGGCCCAGCATCCGCACGGGGCTGAAGCTCTCACGGTCCGAGCCGCCGAGAAACTGCGCCTTGGTCTTTTCGAACTGCATCACATTGTCGATCCGCCGATCGAGGAAGGCGCGGGTTTCCGCCTTGTCCTCGCTCTCGTCGTCGATCCACACCAACAGGGTCGCGCTGTAGAGCGAGGCGAGGATAGCGCGTTTGGTATAGTGGTTGTAATCGGTCGCCGTATCGCCCGCCAGCCGCCACATGATGTCCGCGCTGTTCCACGCCCCGCGCATCGAGGCGCGCAGGTTTTGCGGCATCGAACCGATCGCCAGCGCGCGGCGCATGGCTTCCTCCTGGCCCGCGACCGCATCCAGCCGATAGAGCACCAGATCGCGGATCTTGTCGCGGATCTTGCGCCCCGCCAGCGCCTCTGCCGACAGGTCGCGCTGCATGGCCATGTCGATCGATTCGATCCACGCGGCGACCATCGCCATCGTGCCGGTCTGCCGCCCGCTCGATTTGTAAGCGAGGCGCGCCAGCGCCGGATTGACGCCTTCCATCTCGGCGGCGGAGAGCAGGGCAGCCTGCGTCCAGCCGTCGAAAATCGCCGAATCGGCGATTGCGGGAGCCAGCGCGATGCGCAGTTCGTCCAGCGTCAGGTCGGCGGCGTCTATCATCGTGTTCCTCGCTTCGTGCCCGGTCGCATCGAGCCTAGAGGCTCGGGCCGTATTGCTGCGAGGAAACGTCCTCGCGCGCTTGGTCGGCCGTGGCAAATGCGTCGCTCAGACGCCGTTCGCCGATCAATTCCACATAATCGCGGGCGGTGCGGCCGGAGTTGTCGGCGCGATCGGGATCCGCACCATAGCCAAGCAGCACGCGCACCAGCGGAATATCGCGCTTGTGGACTGCGAAGATCAGCGGCGTTTCACCGGTCGAGGTGAGCGGATCGACCCGCGCACCCGATTCAAGCAGAGCGGTCACGCTGGGAAGATCGCCCTGCCGGGTCGCGATGACCAGCGGGGTCACCCCCTCCTTGTCGGCGATGTTGGGATTGGCGCCGTTCGCCACGAGATAGCGGATCCAGGTGACGTCGCCCCGCTCGGTCACGATGTGCATCGCGGTCTGGCCATTTGTCTGGTCGCGCGTGTTGATCAGCGAGCCGAAGCCCGGCTCCTCGACCATCGCGGTCACGACGTCTACATCCGTTTCGCGCACGGCCTTGAGGAATTTGTACCCGTCCGAAAACAGCGTGGCCTGCGCGAAAGCGGCCCCGGATAGCGCGGCCAGCGAAAGGATGGCCAAACGGGCCCAATTGCGGATAAGAGACGGCGACACCTTAAACACCTTTGCGATAGCCCCTAGTTTGCTCTGCGAGCCATTTCACATCCGCAGTTAGCAGACGCTGAACCCGATTGCCATGAGCACCACATTCAAGCTTCTTTCGATCCTGATGCCCTGCGCGCTTGGCCTTGCCGCGTGTTCGCAGCCCGCGCAACCGGCTGGTCCGCCGCCGCTGGAAGGCGCCGCCATCGGCGGCGATTTCACGCTGACGGGCGAGGATGGCGAACCCGTTTCGTGGAGCGATTTCGACGGGCAGTACCGCACGCTCTATTTCGGCTACACCTTCTGCCCCGACGTCTGCCCGGTCGATACCGGGCGCGCGATGGCCGGGCTCAAGGCTTTCGAGAAAGAAGCTCCGGATCGCGCTGCCAAGGTCCAGCCGCTGTTTATCAGCGTCGATTCCGAACGCGATACGCCCGCGGTCCTGCGCGAATTTACCGACCAGTTCCATCCGCGCCTGATCGGGATGACCGGCACCAAGGAACAGCTGGACAAGGTAACCAAGGACTACGCCGCGCAGTATTCTCTGGGCGAGAAGAACGAGGAAGGCGGCTACCTCGTCAACCACACCAGCATCACCTACCTTTTCGGCCCCGATGGAGAGCCGATTGCGATCCTCCCAACCGATGCAGGCTCTGAAGCGGTCGCTGCGGAGCTCGACAAATGGGTGCGCTGAGGGACCGTTTCTGGGAGCGCCCGCTGGACGAGCTGACGCAGCCCGAGTGGGAGGCGCTATGCGACGGCTGCGGGCGCTGCTGCCTGCACAAGCTGGAAGACGAGGATACCGGCGAGCTGGCCGAAACCAACGTCGCGTGCCGCCTGCTCGATTGCAAGACCGCGCGCTGCCGCGACTATGCCAACCGCAAGACCTTCGTGCCCGACTGCCTGCGCCTGACCCGCTCGCTGGTCGACAAGCTGCCCTGGCTGCCCGACACCTGCGCTTATCGCCGCCGCGCGGAGGGCCGCCGCCTGCCCCGGTGGCATTACCTCCTCACGGGCTCGCGTGAAGACGTTCACCGTGCAGGGGCGGGAGTTGCCGGGCGCGTGATCTCGGAAACCCATGCGGGTCCGATCGAGCATCATATCGTCGAGTGGGGCGGATGATCGACTGGCTGCGCGACTCGCCCGATCCGGTGGTCGCGCTGGGCGATACCGACCTGCCGCTGACGATCCGCCGGCATCCGCGTGCCACGCGCATGACCCTGCGCCTCGTCGATGATGGCGAGAGCGCGCGCGTCACGCTGCCGCGATGGGGCACCACACGCGAGGCGGTGCGGTTTGCCCAGTCGCGCGCCGACTGGCTGGCTGCGCAGCGCGCCAGGCGGCCCGCACGGATCGATCCCGCCCCCGGCGGCACGCTGAGCTTTCGCGGCGACACGCTGCGGATCGACTGGTCTGCGCAGCACCCGCGCCGGGTCACTTTATCCCACGATGCGATCACGCTCGGCGGGCCGCAGGATAACCTTGCTGCCCGGCTCAAACGCTGGATGCAGGGCGAAGCGCGCGCTTTGTTCGAGGGTGACCTCGCCTTCTATGCCCGGCGCGCCGGGCTGGAGACGCCCGACTTCGCGCTCAGCAGCGCGCGGCGACGCTGGGGCAGCTGCTCGTCGGGCGGAACCGTGCGGCTCAACTGGCGGCTGGTGCAGGCGCCCGATCACGTCCGCCGCTCGGTCGTTGCGCACGAAACCGCGCACCGTATCCATTTCGACCATTCGCCGCGCTTCCACGCGCTGCTTGGCGACCTGTACGAAGGCGACCTGGCGCGCGCCGAAAGCTGGCTCAAGGCCAACGGGCCACGGCTTTTCAGCACCTTCGGCTGATACCCTGGGAATATCGGCACTGGCGGGGCGGCCTCGCACGCCTTATGTTGGGGCCATGCGTATCAGCCCGAAATACGATGTCGCCGGCGGGTTCGGCGACCTGTGGAACGAGATCAAGCGGCCCCAGCCCTATCGCTGGCCCATCCTGTTCGTGTCCTGCGCCCTGACCGGTACGATCCTGTATGCCTTCGCGCAGGAACGGGTGATCGTTCCCCCGCCCCGCCCCGAAGTGACCTATATCACCACCTTCGCGCCCGACCGGACGGAGGAGCAGATCGTCGCCTCCAACCTCGAAAACCAGGAGCGCAAGGAGGCGCGCGAGCGGCTGGAGGAATACCGGGTCGAAAAGCGGCGCGATATGTATCGCACGCTGGGCAAGGCGACGGGCATCGATACCGACAAGATCGACGCCGAGATCGAAGCGGAACGCGCGCGCGAAGAGGCCGAGACGAAGCGACGGATCGAGCAGGCGACAGGCGGAACGGTTGCTACCGACGCCCAATGATGCGCGCTGGCTGGCCGCCGCCGCACGCCTTGCGCTGCGCGGTCGCCCGGCAAGTCATCCCAATCCGGCGGTCGGCTGCATCATCGTGAAGGATGGCTGCGTCGTCGGACGCGGCTGGACGCAGAGCGGCGGGCGTCCC
The DNA here is from genome assembly GCA_009993635.1 of Erythrobacter sp. Classification (GTDB taxonomy): domain Bacteria; phylum Pseudomonadota; class Alphaproteobacteria; order Sphingomonadales; family Sphingomonadaceae; genus Alteriqipengyuania. Next base: position 25,599 of record JAACTC010000007.1, read on the forward strand.
CATGCAGAGGCCATGGCGCTTGCCACGGCAGGCGATGCGGCGACGGGAGCGGATGTGTTCGTCACGCTCGAACCATGCGCCCACCAATCCGACCGCGGACCGGCCTGTGCCGACCTGCTGGCGGCGGCACGGCCTGCGCGGGTCATCGCTGGCCAGCGCGATCCCGACCCCCGCACGGCGGGCAAGGGAATTGAGCGGCTGAACGGCGCGGGGATCGCGGCACAGGCGGTCGAATGCCCGGAGAGTGCCGCCAGCCTCGCCGGGTATCTCTCGCAGGCCAAGCTCCACCGGCCATACGTCACTCTCAAGCTCGCGCTGTCGCTCGACGGGTGTATCGCGATGGCCGATGGCACCAGCCAGTGGATCACCGGCGCAGCGGCGCGCGCGCATGTCCACTCGCGCAGGGCGCTGGCGGACGCGATCCTTGTGGGTGGCGGCACCTGGCACGCCGACGCTCCGCGCCTCGATGTCCGACTGCCCGGCCTCGACGCGCGCAGTCCACGGCGCTGGGTGCTGACATCGCACGCCATCGATGGGGTGCAGACCATCGCGTCGCCTGCCGACATCGCCCTCATTCCCGCGCAATACCTCTATATCGAAGGCGGCGCGCGGACCGCCGCCAGCATCCTTGCGGCGGACCTTGTCGACCGGCTGGAGATCTACCGCGCGCCGATCCTGATCGGCGGCGGCAGGCCTGCCGTGGCCGAAATCGGCCTGGCCGAGCTTGCACAGGCGCACGATCGCTGGCAGCCGGTCGAACGGCGCACGCTCGGCCCCGACACCTTCGAGGCTTTTGTGCGAACCCGCGGAGAAAGCTGAATGTTCACCGGAATCGTCACTGCCATCGGCACCATCACCGAGGTCGAGCAACGCGGCGACCTGCGCGTGCGGATCGCCTGCCCCTACGATCCTGACGGCATCGCCATCGGCGCCTCGATCGCGTGCTCCGGCGTGTGCCTGACGGTAGTGGAACGCGGCGGGAAGCCGGGCGATTCCTGGTTCGCGGTCGATGTATCGGGCGAAACCGTATCGAAGTCCGCATCCGACCAGTGGAGCGAGGGGCGCCGCCTCAATCTCGAACGCGCTCTGAAACTGGGCGACGAACTGGGTGGGCACATCGTCACCGGCCATGTCGATTGCGTGGGCGAAGTCGTCGCCAAGCGCGACGATGGCGATTCGATCCGTCTCACCATCCGCGCACCGGCGGATTTCTCGCCCTTCATCGCCGCCAAGGGATCGATCACCGTCGACGGCGTGTCGCTGACCGTCAATGCGGTCGACGACCTGTCCGATGGCAGCTGCACCTTTGCGCTCAACATCATCCCGCACACGGGCGAGATCACCACGCTGGGCGCGCTGGAAACCGGCGACATGGTCAATCTGGAGATCGACGTCCTCGCACGGTACCTCAAGCGGATGCAGGCGCTGGCCGGCTGACCGGGCGGCTGGCCTGACACACCTGACACAGTGTCCAGGGGGGAAAATCCTCCGCCCGAACCGCATAGAGCTTCCGGGATAATCACGCTGTGAAAGAGCGGCGCGCAGCCTAGCCAAGCCGTGCGCTGTAGGACAGCGCCTGCCGCGCCTCATCCGGCGTCCGGGCGATCCACTTGGTCGAACGTCCGGATGACCTTGCCCACGAGGTGCAGGAAACGGTCGCGCTCCTCCGACGACAGGTCTGACAGGGCGACGCTGTTCACCGTCTCGGCCGCAGCAATCGCAGGCTCTCGCAGGCTCTGGCCCCGTTCGGTCAGCCAAATCTCCTGCACCCGGCCATCGGCCTTGCTGCGCTGCCTTGCGATCAACCCGTCGCGCTGCATCCGTGCGAGCGTGTTCGCCATCGTCGCCTGCTCGACCCCGATCCGCCGGACCAGCTCGCTCTGCGTCAGGCCGTCATCCTCCCACAGCTGGACCATCACCGGGAACACCCCGGTCGAAAGCCCGAGTGGCTTGATCCGCGCCTGCAAGGCGGCGGCAAAGCGGCGCGCGAGGTCGTTCACCAGATAACCGGCAGAGCTGTCTTTCGAGAAGGTCATGCCCTGCCGATAGATCGACATAGCACGCTATGCAAACTGATACATAGCTTGCTATTTACATATTTAATAGCTAGCTATGTACTCCGCAGGCCGCACGGCGCGGCACAGACTACGGAGCATCGTCATGTCGAAATTCATCCATCCCATCGCCGGAACGCTCGCGACATTGCTGGTCGCAAGCTTCTGGCTGTCGACCGTAATCGTCGAAGCCTTCGGCACCCACGCGCAGATCGCGGTAGTCAAACTGGCGATCCCGTGGGGCTTCCTGCTGCTGGTCCCCGCCCTCGCCGCCACCGGCGGCACGGGGCTGATCCGCGCGCGCGGACACCGCGGCGGGATTGTCGAGCGCAAGCTGCGGCGCATGCCGATCATCGCCGCAAATGGCGTGCTGGTGCTAATTCCCTCGGCGCTGTTCCTCGCGTGGAAGGCGGGCGCGGGCGCGTTCGACACGGCGTTCTATGCGGTGCAGGCGGTGGAGCTGGTTGCGGGCGCTGCGAACTTTACGCTGCTGGCGCTCAACATGCGCGACGGGCTGCGCATGACGCGCCGTCTGCCTAGATCCGCCAAAAGCCGATGATCGAGAGAGCTCAGCCGCCCTGCACCAACGGCCCGGTCGCGAAATCCTCGCGGGTGATCGCATAGACCAAATGCAGCACGCGCTTGCCTTGATGTCTGGAAAGCTCGGTCCGCCGCGTCTGCTGCGCGCCGATCTTCTCCAGCGCGATGCGACTGCGCCAGTTTGCCTCGCCGACGCGGAAATCGACCCGCTCGACGCTTTCGAGCGCGTGGACGACCGTCAGCCGCTTGACCTCGCGGTTGGCGCCCTTGCCCCAGTAGCGTGGGGAGAGAAACGTCCAGCCGATCTCGACCGAGGTCTGTTCTTCCTCGTCATCATCGGCGCATTTCAGCGCCTGAAAACGCGATGAGCCGATGATGCTGTCATCGCATGTGTCGATGATCGCCAGCGCGCCGCCCCTGGCCAGCGCATCGTCGAAGAATTCCCGGAATACGTCCGCCCGCCAGCGATCCTGCATCGGGTGCTGTTCCCAAACTGCGGGATCGGACGCGACCGCATAGAGCGCGCTCCAGTCGTCCGGCGTCAGCGGCCTTAGCAGGTACCGATCCCCTTCGAGGACCGGCTGCCGGTCCAGCTCAGGCGGCGACATCCGCCAGCGCGGCGATGAACTTGTCGATATTGCCCTTGGTCAGACCGGCAATATTGATCCTGCCCGAACCCGCCATGTAAACCGCGTGATCGTCGCGCAGTTTCGCGATCTGATCCTTGTCCAGCGGCAGCATCGCGAACAGGCCGTTCTGCTCTTCCAGGTGGGCGAGCGGGATGCCGTCCACCTTGTCGCCTGCCGCTGCCAGTGTGGCACGGACCCAGCGCAGGCGCTGGCGCATGCCGTCCAGCTCTTCCAGCCACTGTTCGCGCATTGCGTCGTCGCGCAGTACGATCCGCACCGCCGCACCCCCGTGATCGGGCGGCATGGACCAGTTCGCTCGGGCCAGCGCAGCGGCGTTCGACATCGACGCGCTCAGCATGCCCGGCTCGGCCACCTTGGCGTACAAGGCGCCGACACGGTCTCGGTAGAGGCCGAAATTCTTGTCGCAGCTATAGGCGATCAGCGCATACGGCACGCTGGCCAGTACCTTGCGCAGGCCGACGGCGTCTTCCTCCAGCCCTTCGCCCAGCCCCTGATAGGCGCTGTCGATGATCGGCAGCACGGGGCTGTCCGCGAACGCTTCGGCCAGCGCATCCCACTGATCGGCGGAATAGTCGATTCCCGTGGGGTTATGACAGCAGGCGTGGATCAGCACCGCATCGCCTTCGCGCCCATCGCGGATGATGGAGAGCACGGCATCGACATCGGCCGTGCCGTCTTCCTTCGCGTGGCGGAATGTCGGCGCTTCCAGCCCGACATCCTCGATGATCGGAATATGATTGGGCCAGCTTGGCGTGCCGACATGCACGCGGGTGATGCCCGCACGCTCCGCCAGCGCGATCGCGAGGCGCACCGCACCGGTGCCGCCGGGCGTCTGCAGGCCGTCGATCCGTCCGCCCATGGTCGCGTCGCTGCCGAAGATGATCGGCATCAGCGCGTGGACGAAGCCGCGATCGCCTTCCGGCCCGAGGTAGCTTTTGGAATCCTGCTCTTCCCACAGGCGTTGCTCGCCCGCCTTGACCGCCCCGAATACGGGCGTCGCACCATCGTCGGTGCGGTAGACACCCACGCCGAGGTCGATCTTGTCCTCCCGCTGGTCGGCGGCGAATTGCGAGATCAGCGCGAGGAGCGCGTCGGGCGGAGTGTCTTGCAGGCGATCGAGCATGGCTGCCCCATGCTATCGCCGGGGCGCAACCGCAACCACTATTTCCACCGCACGCCGCAGGCTAGAAGGGCAGCCAGCGGTGTTTCTTGGAGAATTTCATGTAGCCTGCATTGACCCCGAGGCGCAGGCCCGCACCCATCCGGATCGGGATCAGCACCTTGTCACCCTTGCGCAGGTAGCTCGCGGTCAGGCCGCCCACCAGATAGGCCTGCCCCTCGCCCGCCGGGAAACGGGCGTAAAGCTCTTCGGTGTCGAAAAGGTTGTACACCAGCACGAAGGTCTTCCCGCCATTGGCCCCGACATCGAAGCCGATCGACGGGCCGGTCCAGTAGACGGGACGCTGGCCTTCGATCTTGTGGTACAACGTGCCCGAGCCGTAGCGCGCGCCGACGATGAACGCACCGCTCGCCTCGCGCCCGACGATATAGCCGTTGGGCGTGCCCTGATCGGCCAGGATACGCTCGATCATCCGGGCGATCCCTTCCGCATTCTCGCCGAAGAAATCCTGCGCCGCGCCGATCAGATCGTCGTCGCGCCAGGTTTCGGCGTCGGCAGGCGGAACCGCGGGCTGCGCGGGATAGGCATACTGCCCGGTGGCGGGATAGGCCGGTGCCTGCGCGTCCGGCGCAGCGGCTGCGGTATCCTGTTCGGGCCCAAGATCGGTCCAGCTGGCAACGCCGGACTGGCTCTGCGGCTGCGAGGGCGCATCCGCTGCCGGGGCCTGTACCGACCCATCCTGAGGGGTGCCGTAGATCGACGGTTCGCCGGGGTTTTCGTTCACATCGCCGTCGATGACCAAGGTCGGGTCGACCGTTTCGAGCGACTGCGCGGCCAGCGGTGCCGCTGCGATCGAAAAGATGGCGGCGAGAAGTGCGGTGAACCGCCGGATGCTGGGTGTGCGGGGCATGAACCACGCTCCTTCGCGAAAAATGATGGGGCCGAACCCGGTGGTAGACTGAATCTCCTGAACCTCACGCATCAAGAGTGTTGGCGGCGAACCGAATCGAAAACGGGCTGAAGCGAGTCTTTTGCCGGGAACCGCGCCGATGCCACACATGCCCTTGTGCCCGGCGAATGCGATGGTTATAGCGCGCCGCTCTCGGGCCGCAGTTAGCCAGCGGCGCGTGTGCGGAGACGTGGGTGAGTGGCTGAAACCAGCTCCCTGCTAAGGAGCCATACCTCTATCGGGGTATCGAGGGTTCGAATCCCTCCGTCTCCGCCATTCTTTCGATCTCGCGGCCAATCGCTTGGCCCCCCAGTCTCGCGCGTGGCGAAACTTTCGATCCATCGCCGGGCGCGTAGCCAGGCGATCTCGCCCTGGCCTCAAGCCACGAACCGTGCTGCATTTGCATCGATAGTCTTTCCGGACCCACATCCTGCGGCGACCTGGCCCGGCAGGCAACTGTTCAAATCCAGCCACCGCATCCACCGTTTCGCGATAGGGGCAGAGTCAGCCCGCTGTCGGGGCACTCAGGTTTAGAGCAGGCCGAATACGCACCGATCCGAACAGCATCTTGCGGTCAGAGCCACTCGAGGTGATCGAGATCCTCCTCGATCTCGATGTCGAAGTTGCGCAGGAAGCGCGCCGCCATCAGATAGAAGCCCACCACCATCGTGAGCTGCGCAACGGCGTCGGTCCCGAGAGCCTTCCGGGCTTCTTCGAAGACATCGTCCGGCGCCCGGACCTGCAGGCAAAGAGCATCGACAAAGTGCATGGCCACTCTGGTTCTGACGTCGAGGGAATGCAGCGCACCATTTTCGACAGCGGCCAGATCTTTTTCGTCCACGCCGACGGACAGGGCGATCTGCCTGTGATGATGAACCTCGTAAGCCGCATCGGTCAGAATGCCGGTACGCACGATCGCCAGTTCGCGAATTTTCGGATCGAGCGACAGGTCGTTGCGGATGGCACCGCCCATCTCGAGGAAATGCTCCGCCAGTATCCCTGCCCGGGGCAGCATCCGGTACAGGTTCAGGGGTGGCCGCGACTCGAGTATCTCGCGTAGCCGGTCACTGCCGGTGCCGTCGGCGGGAAAATCTGCGCGGCTCATCGTATCCTTTCCTGCCGGCTTCAGCCGACGATTCCTCTTGCAGGTATCGCTTCGAGTACTGGAAGCTTGCAGCCGCCAGCAATCCGGCGAGACTGCATATTGCCATCGACAGGCGCAGCGATGCGCCATCGCCATCGCCTGTGCCGGACAAGGCAGTGCTCAGCAGGCCTACGCACAAGGGGCCAAGGCCCAATCCGATAATGTTGATCACCAGCTGAAGGCACGCGCCGCAGCTGGCGCGCACTCGCGGCCTGACGAGCCCCACGATAACGGCGAACACAGGGCCGAACCAGAACGCGGTCAACACCCCGGGAATGCAGAACAGGGCGAGCGACAGCCATAGGTCCGACACGAATAGAGCCGCGACGAAGAACGGGATCTGGGCAACCCCCGCCAGCGCGGGTGCCGTCATGTAGGAAGTCACGCCGCGAAGCGCGGCGCGGTCCGCGATCTTGCCGCCCAGGATGACGCCGATCCCGCCGGAAAGGCCCAACAATACGCCGAGCATGATCCCGAGGAAGCTGAGTGGAGGCAGCGTCAGCCCGGTGGCGACGCCGAAGCCCTCTGCCGCGCCTTCAAGCTGCGCGGCATGGTTGCGCAGGAAGAACGAGCCGTAAAAGGCCACCTTGCCGTAACTGACGAATGCCATCATCGCAGCCCCGAACCCCAGCAACCAGAAGCTGCGTTTGCTCGCGATTTCGCGCAGCGCCTCGCCCAGGGGCGGCGGTGCGGTGGCAGCAGCCTTGAAGTTCGCGCGCGGTTCGCGAAGGGTCAGCAGGGCAAGGATGGCGACGAGCAGACCCGGCACACCGGCGAGGAAGAACGCCACCCTCCAACCGAAAAGCTCCATCGTCGCCTTGTCGGTTTCAATCCCGCGATCACATCGCCCGGAGCAATGCGATCGTCGTCGGCGACAGCGCGGGCATGGTTATCTCGAGCGACATTGTTTCAGCCACCGAACAGCTTCGCCATCGCACCGATTATGGCGTCGGGATCGAGGCGATATTCGCGATAGAGGTCCACCAGATCCCCGGTCTGGCCGAAGCGGTCGACGCCGAGTGGCGACACGCGCCGCCCATCGACGCCGCCCAGCCAAGACAGCGCACCCGGCGATCCGTCGAGCAGCGTGACGAGCTGCGCGCCGGGGGGAAGCTGCGACAGCAGGCTCTCGATATGGGAAACACCTGCGCGACCCCGCGCCATCCGCGCGCTCCATTCGCGGTGCAGCAGGTCGGGCGATGTGACGAGCAGCAGGCCGAGGCCGGGCAGGTCGTCCGCCATCGCATCGCAGGCGGCGATGGCCTCGGGCGTGACTGCGCCCATGGTGACGATCGCGGCCTCGGCCCCCTCGCCCGGTTCGCGCAGCCAGTAGGCGCCCTTGATAGCACCCTCCTTCCAAGCGTCATCGGTCCGCTCGATCTGCGGGATGGAGCGGGTTGTGAGGCGGAAATAGACCGATTCCCCGTCGGGTGCCTGAAGCAGGCCGAAGGCCTCCTCCATGAGCACGGCAAGTTCGTCGACGAAGGCGGGTTCGTAGTGTCGCAATCCAGGCTGCCCCATCGCGATCAGCGGGGGATTGATCGACTGGTGCGCCCCGCCCTCCGGCCCCAGCGTCACCCCTGCAGGGGTCGCGACCAGCATGAAGCGCGCATCTTGGTAACAGCCGTAATTGAGCGCATCGAGGCCGCGCGCGATGAACGGATCGTAGACCGTCCCGATGGGCAGCAGACGCTCGCCGAAAAGCGCGCCCGACAGCCCCATCGCGGCGAGCGCGAGGAACAGGTTGTTCTCCGCAATACCGAGCTCGAGATGTTGCCCAGCCGTATCCCCTTCCCACTTCTGGGCCGAGGGGATGCGCGCCTTGCGGAACACGTCTTCCATCTGCTGGCGGCGGAACAGTCCGCGCTGGTTGACCCATGCGCCCAGATTGGTGGAGACGGTCACATCGGGCGAGGTCGTGATGATCCGGTCGGCCAGCGGCGTGTCGCCTTTCGCCAGATCGAGCAGGATCTTCCCGAAGGCGGTCTGGGTGGCCTGCTCGCTCCCCTGCGGCGCGGCGATCGGGGGCACATCCAAAGTCGGGGCGTGCGCGTCCACCTTCTCGCGGGCGATCTGTGTGCCTTCGACCAGATCGCGCAGCGCGGATTCCACATTGTCGCCGATCCCGGCGTAAGGCTCCCACTCGTCCCCTTCGGCGATGCCCTGCTGATCGCGCAGTGCCTCGATCTGGCCGGTGTTCATCAGGCCCGCGTGATTGTCCTTGTGGCCCGCAAACGGCAGGCCGTAGCCCTTGATCGTGTAGGCGATGAACAGCGTCGGCGTGTCGTCGTCGGCCGCGTCGAAGGCTTCGGTCAGGCTTTCCATGCAATGGCCGCCGAGGTTGGTCATCAGCCGTGCCAGCGCCTCGTCGTCGCGCCGCTCCAGCAGCTTGGCAACGCCGGGCTGCTCGCCGATGTCCTTCATCAGGCGCGCGCGCCATTGCTCGCCTCCCTGGTAGGTCAGTGCGGCATATTCGGCGTTGGAGGTGGTATCGATCCACTCGCGCAGCGCCTCGCCGCCCGGCTCCTCGAAGGCCTCTTCCATCAGCTTGCCGTATTTGAGGGTGACGACCCGCCAGCCGCAGGTGCGGAAGATGTCGTCGAAGCGGCGGAACATGCGATCGGCGGTTGTGTGGTCGAGCGACTGGCGGTTGTAGTCGACGATCCACCAGCAATTTCGCACGTCGTGCTTGTACCCCTCGATCAGGCATTCGTAGATATTGCCTTCGTCGAGTTCCGCATCGCCCATCAGCGCGACCATCCGCCCGGCCTTCTCAGGCTCCAGAGCGCCGTGGGCGACCAGATAATCCTGTACCAGGCTGGCAAAGGCGGTGACCGCCACGCCCAGCCCGACCGAGCCGGTGGAGAAATCGACCGGAATGCGGTCCTTGGTCCGGCTGGGATAGCTCTGCGCGCCGCCGAACCCGCGAAACGCCTCCAGCTGTTCGCGCGACTGGCTGCCCAGCAGGTAGTGTATGGCGTGCAGCACCGGCCCGGCATGCGGCTTGACCGCGACCTTGTCGTTGGGGCCCAGCGCATGGAAATAGAGCGCAGCCATGATGCTGCTGATCGACGCGCAGCTGGCCTGATGGCCGCCGACCTTCAGCTGGTCGCGGCTCTCGCGCACGTTGTTGGCGTTGTGGATCGTCCAGGAGGACAGCCAGCGCAGCCGCCGGTCGAGCGTCTCGAGCAGGGCAATACGGTCCGGTTCGATCCGAGGCTTGGTTTTCGTCGCCATGAGTTATCCTGAATATGCGGGTCTACCGCTCCGATATCGCGTCTTCGCCCTACGCGCCAACCGGTCCGGGTAGAGGGCCCATAGCATTAGCCGCGCGAGATGATCAGCGTGCAGGAATTGCCCGGGGGGTCGCGGGGTCCAAAACGCGATCCGCCCGAAGCTCTGGGCGTGTTGTGCACGCCGGTGCTCATGCCGACTGCCATTCTGACGCGGAGGGGCTTGTCAGCGGCTTACCAAACCGCGGTTTGGCGGGCAGCCAGCCGACAAGTTGCACTTGCTCCAAGCCGCCTGCGGGATGGGCTGAGGTATCACGCCAGGCAATCGCCATCCCTCCCTAGCAACCAATTACGATCAGGTCTTCCTCCGAAGGGCGAGCGTCGCGAGCCTCTCGACCAGATAGATCGCCACAAGCGAGATGCCGAACAGCGGCAGAAGCACGCCCAGCACCACGATGGCGGCGATCAGCTTTTTCGGCAGCGCCCCACCCTTCGGCGGCGCGCCCAGCTCCCCACTCGGCCTGCGCTTCAGCCAAAGCATCACGCCCAGCACGGACAACGCGATCAGTGCGAGCGCAATGGCCAGCCCCATGATCTGGTTGGCGAGGCCGAACAGCGCGCCTTCGTGCCACGCGATGCCGACATTGATGGCCCGGTCGATCGGGTGCTTGTCCGCAAAGCCGCTACGCGACAGTTCGGCACCGGTCTGCGGATCGTAGGTGACCGCGCGGACCAGCGGGCGGTTCTGCGCCTCCGATTTCACGGTCCAGACGTTGCCGGTGGGCGGCCCGAACCGCTGCGGCGCATGGGGCGGCAGGACCAGCGCCGGGAAGGCCATCGCCTCGCCCTCGGCACGCGCCACAAAGATAGCGAGCGGCAGCGATTGCGAAGGCACCGGGGGCGCCGGGGTCATGGCATGGCCCCCGCCGCCGTGATCGTGGCCAACCGGCACAGCGACGGCAGCCTTCTGCGCGCCGATCTTCCACTCCTGCGGGCCTTCGACGAGGCCGAGCTCGCCGCGCGCCCATTTGAACGCGCTGCCCCAGGTGCCCGCCCAGGGGAGCCCGCTGGCAAGCATCAGGAGCACGAATCCCGCAAGCCAGAAGCCGATCACCCGATGCAGATCCTTCATCAGCGGTCGGCCCTTCAGCGAAAGCCGCGGCCATAGCGTTCCGGCGGCGCGCATCGGCCTTGGCCACCAGAGGTAGAGGCCCGTCAGGATCATCACGATGGTCCAGCTGGCGGCCAGTTCGACCAGTCGGTCCCCCCAGTCGCCCATCATCAGCGAACCGTGGAAGCGCGAGACCACGTTCGAAATCCGCTCCGCCGGGTCGAGCGTACCGAGCACCTGCCCCTGCGGCGAAACGAAAACTTCGGCCAGCGATCCGTCCGGCAGACCCATCTGCACCATGGCTGCATCGCCCGGTTCTTCGGGCAGCCGGTAATGGTTGAACGAAGCATCTGGAAACCCCGCTTTTGCCGCATGCAGCTGCCGGTCGGCCGATACCGCGCCCTCCAGCGAAAGACCGCGATAATCGCGTTCCTCCCACCGGTCGATCTGCGGCTTGAACAGATAGATCGCCCCGCTGACCGACAGCAGCATGACGAAGGGGAGCACGAAAAGTCCGGCGTAGAAATGCCAGCGCCAGATCGTGCGATAGGTTGCGGTATCGGCCATCATGCGCCTCCTAGAACCGCGCGCGCACGCCGCCGAACACGGCGCGACGCTCAACCGGGTAGAAGATCGCCGAAGCAGGCGTTGCGGTGATCGCGGCGCTGATGTCGCCCACCGCCTTGCGGTCGAAGAGGTTGCGCGCATCCACGAACAGGTCGATCCCGTCGGTCAACGTGGCACCGGCGGTGAAGCCCACCAGCGCATAGCCATCGACCTGCAGGCTGTTGTCGTAATCGGCGAAAGGCCCATCGGGCACCCACTCGACATTGGGCGCAATGTGCAGGCCATCGGTGCCGAGACGCAGTTCTGCGCGATAGACATGCTCGGGCACCACCGGCAGGCGGTTGTCGCCATATTGCGGATCGTCTTCGAACCGGAAGTCGCTGTAGGTGTATATCTGACGCAGGCGTGCCCATGGCGTGAGATCGATCGACAGCGCCGCTTCGATGCCCTGGTGATAGGTTTCACCGGCGTTGAAGGTCGATGCGGGAATGTCCGGGCCCACGTTGAACTGCAGCAGCTCCCCGTCAATGTCCGCGCGATAGGCGGCCAGATCCCACTCCAGTATGCCCGCACGCCCGCGCGTGCCGATCTCTGCGGTCCACGCACGCTGCGGGTCGAGGTTCACGAAGCTGGCGATCTGCGCGACCTCGGCAAAGCCCGGAAATTCGACCGAGCGGCTGTAGTTGGCGAAAAGCTGGATGGCCTCGTTCGCCTCGAACAGCACGCCGAACTTGGGCGAGAACCCGTCGAAATCGGCGCGCCCGGTGATGTCGACCGCCCCGCCCGCAAAGCTGTTGAACAGCAGGCGCTGTTCGCGAAAACCATCGGCATAGATCGCGCCTGCGATCAGCTGCAGCGGTGCGACCGGCCGGAAGCGGACTTCGCCATAGATGTTGGAGGTCGCAGCGCGCTGATCCGCATCGAAGGTCGGTGCGCCGCGCTGCCCGTTGATGTTCACGAAACGCTTCGCGTCGGTTTCGCCAAAGCGGGTCTCGCCGCCCAGCGTCAGCTCGAATGGACCCGTCGCGTAGTCGAACCGCGCATAGATGCCGCGATCGGTCGATTTGTAGTCGAGCACCTGGAAGATCGGGTGGTAGAGCGACTTGGCGTTGATGAACCCGCCAATGTCGAGCCGACCGTCACCGAACGAAAAACGCGTCCTGTTCTGCAGCCGGATCGAGTCGATGTCGCGCGCCTGATCGTTCGCAAAATTGCCGGTCTCTGGCGCAGTCAGCACCGTGGCAAGGTTCAGCGCACCGGGAATCTCCTGATCGATCGAATTGACGCTTGCGTAAAAGCGGTTCTCGATATTGTCCGCGACCTGCAGCCCGACATTGCCGTGGAAGCGCAGCGAACTGCGCTTCGCATGGTCGCGGTCGCCTTCCGACGTGTCGTAGCTGATCGCGGCCCATGCGTCGCCGGGCCCGCTTTCGACGCCATAGGATACGAGCCCACGATACATATCGAAGCTGCCGGCGTCGCCGCGCAGATAGAGCCCGCTGGCGCTCTGGCCCGTCGGCGTTACGCCATTCACCGCACCGCCCAGCGTGCCCGAACCGAACCGCAGCGCATTGGCCCCGCGATAGACTTCGAGATATTCGAAGAAGATCGGCTCAAGCTCCTGAAAATCGCCATTGTCGTCGGCCAGATTGATCGGCACGCCGTCCTGCAACAGCGTGAGTCCGCGCATGTGGAAGCCGCGCGACAGGCCCGAACCGCGGATCGAAATGCGCACCTCCTGCCCGTAGCGCGGCTGGAGATAGACCCCGGGCGAGAACGCCAGCGCATCGCGCAGGGAGACGAGCGACTTGTCGGCATATTCGTCATAGGTGACGACATCGGTGCCGCCCGGCGTTTGCGACGCACGCTCTTCGGCTTCGTTTGCCGCGCGTTCGCCGGTGACGATGATCGTCCGCTCGGGATCCTGTTCGGACTCGGTTTCGGGGGTAGCCTCTGCGAAGGTTTCGGAAGTGTCTGCAAGCGCAGGCGAGGCGGCAGCCAGCATGGCTGCGCCCAGCGCAATATGGGAAATTTTCACGTTAAGTCTCCGATGCGCGGCACGCCCGGACATTCCAGCCCGAGCCGCGGCGCGCGTGATCTGAATGGTCTGGTGGGGTCAGATCGCCGGAGGCGGCCCGCGCAGCGGCGGGCGCAAAAAAGGCTGCGAGGGGAGAACCAGCGGCCGAATGGGCTTGAGGCCGAGCAGGACGGCATAGGCCACCTCCTCTGCCAGCACGGCCTCACCGACCCAATGCAATGCGAGCTTCGCGGCGCTCGCGAGGGCGCAATGGCCATCGTTCGCGGTCACCGGCGCGGAATCGTCGCTGTCATGGCCCATTGCGGAATGGTCCATCGTGGCATGATCCATTGTGGCGTGGTCCATCGCCATGTGCCCCATTGCCGCATGGTCCATCGCCGCGCCTTGCTGCGGCTGCGGGGAGGACGCTGCGAGCGCGCGGGCCAGCGGATGGGTCTCGGGACAGACCGCGATGGTCGGCAGGCCGCCGTGTCCCGGCGCGATCATGTATCCAGCTGGGGCGAGCACGTTCACGCCGAAAGCCAGCAGCAGGATCGCAATCATCCTCCAGGGCGGCGATCGCCGAAAGTGCTGTAGCGGGGACATCAGGCGCGTGCCCTACTTCGCCGGAACGGGCGCGTCACCATGAAACTGTCAGCGCGATGCCGGTCTTCGGTCTCTCAGCTTCAAATAGGCGGCAAGGCCCACGCCGGGCAATACAGGCATGAGAAAAGCCCTGAGTGCCCTTACGGCCTGCCTTCGGCCAAGCCCATGTCGGCCCATGCCAGCTGGATCAGCTTGCGGGTCGCGCGTGCCGCCTCGTCCGCGTCGCGACTGGCGATGGCCCGGTACACCGCTTTGTGATCGCCAATGGAATCGCGCGGATTGGCCTGGTTCTTCTGCTTGAACCGCGTGGTGAGGCCAACGGCGGATTCGATGGACACCGAAAGCGCGATAAGGAAGCGATTGCCCCCGGCATCGAAAATCGCGGCGTGAAAGGCCCGGTCTGCCTCGCGTCCACCCTCCTGCGACAGGCCATGAGCCTCCATCGCGTCCAGCGCCCGTTCGATCGCGGCCAGAGACTGCGCGTCATGGTGCAACGCCGCCAGCGCGGCCGCGTGCGGCTCGATCATTTCGCGCAATTCGAACAGGTCGCGCACGAAGCCCGGGTCGGGATCGTCCGACAACATCCAGCCGAGAATATCGGGGTCGAGCAGGTTCCAGTGGCGCGGATCGCGCACATGGGTTCCGGCCTTGGGGCGGCTTTCGACCAGCCCCTTGGCCACCAGGCTGCGCATGGCTTCGCGATAGACGGTGCGAGAAACGCCGCGCGCCTCCGCCGCCTCGATCTCGCCCTTGAGGCCGCTGCCCGGCGGATGCCTGCCCTGCAGGATCTGCGTGCCGAGCTCGCGCGCGATGATCTGGTTGATCCGTTCGCTGCGTGGTCGGCCATCTGCCATCGGGTCAGCTCTCGTCGTAAAAAGGCTCTACGTTCCGGCGTTCGCCGCACAGAAACGCATCGGCGACAAGGCGCAGCGGCGCAAGGTCTACGTCGCTGCGGCCGCTGGCGACCAGATCGACGAAATGCCGGTACAGCGCGCGATATTCGTTCGAGTCCTCCAGGTCCACGGCCTGCCCATCGATGGACAAAGCATTGCCACCCTCGCCCAGCAGTAGCGATCCGTCTTTGGTCTGGACGGAAATATCCCAGGTTTGCGGGCCGGTCTGCAGGAAGTCGAACTCCGCGCACACCGGCGTACCCGATGCGGTCGCCATGTCGAGCACCGCTTCGATGGGTGCCTGCCGGTTCTCCGGAAATGCGAGTTGCGCCGCGGTGACGCGAATGGCTTCGGGCACGATGTGGGTGAGGATCGACAGCGCGTTGATGCCCGGGTCGAACACCCCGAACCCGCCGGGTTGCCAGATCCAGTCCTGCCCCGGATGCCAGACGCGCACATCCTCTTTCCAGTCGATCCGAATGCTCTCGATGGTCCGGTCGGCCAGCCAGCTGCGTGCACGCTCTACGGCGGTGCCGCCTCGCGAATGCCATGAGGCGAACAGGGTTACGCCAGCACTGCGGGCGACCGCGTTCAACGCTTCCACCTCCGACAGCGTCGTGCCCGGCGGCTTTTCCATGAAGACATGCTTACCCGCCAGCAGCGCCTGCCGGGCTGCCGCATAGCGGACCTGCGGCGGCTGGCACAGGACGACTGCCTGCAGATCGGCCTGCTTCGCCAGCATCTCCCCGATATCGTGATAGTTCGCCACGCCGGGATGCTCCGCCCCGCGACTGGCGACTGCGACCAGTTCGATCCCATCGGTATGCGCGATGGCAGGCAGGTGCTGGTCGCGCGCGATCTTGCCGAGCCCGACAAGGCCGAGCTTCACGGTTCCGGAGGCTGCATTTGCGATCACAAAGCCTTCGCCTGTGCAAGCGGGGCAGGTGTGCCCGTTTCGAGAGCATTGGAGACCGGCATCCGGAAAGGTTCAGCCGTTATCTCGAACCGGTCGCCATCCTGCGCGGTCACGCCATCGGCGTAGGACAGGGTTGCGGTGCCGAAGAAATGGACGTGGATATCCCCCGGACGGCGGAACGGGGCGTTCTTGAAATGGTGGTGCTCTAAGTTGGCGATCGTGTGCGACATGTTCGCCTCGCCCGAGACGAAAGGCTTCTCCCACACCACCTCGTCGCCGCGCAGAATGCGGCTGGTGCCTTCCACGTGGTCTGGCAAATCGCCCAGCAGCAGCTCCGGCCCCAAGGCCGCAGGGCGCAGCTTGGAATGGGCGAGCCACAGGTAATTGACCTGTTCGGTCACGTGGTCGGAAAATTCGTTGCCCAGAGCGAAACCCAAGCGGCGCGGCTGGCCTTCGTCGTCGATGATGTAGATGCCGGCAATCTCCGGCTCCTCTCCACCGTCGCCCGCGAAGGCGGGGCGAACCAGAGCTTCACCCGGGGCGACCAGAATCGATCCATCGCCCTTGTAAAACCATTCGGGCTGCGCGCCCTCGCCGCTTTCGGACTTGCCACCCTCCAGCCCCATAAGGAACATGCGCATGCTATCGGTCGCGGTGCCCGCAGCCGCCGCCTTGTGCATGGAGTCGCGCCCCTCGGCAGAGCCCAGATGGGTCAGCCCGGTACCGCTGACCAGCAGATGCGCGTCGTCGGGATGGTCGATGGGCGACAGCAGGCGGACCGATTGCAGGTCCACTCGCTCCCCGCGCCGCGCCTCTGCCAGATCGGCCAGCGCCGTGCCTTCGGCCAGACACTGGCGAGCCAGATCATAGACCGAGGCCGTCTCGTTCAGGAGGTGGGCAACCCCCTCGTCATCGAGCAGCGCCACCCCGCGCTGCCCGTCCTGTTCGAATTGGATCAGGCTGGGCGTCACTGTGCCAACTCCATCCGGCCATCCACCCGCCGTGGGATGTTTAGCGGATTGGCCTGCCGCAGCGCGGGCGGCAGCAGGCCCTCGGGCGTGTCCTGATAGCAGACGGGGCGGACGAAGCGCATCATCGCCAGCGTACCGACAGACGTGGTGCGCGTGTCGGTGGTTGCCGGGAAGGGCCCGCCATGGATCATTGCGCGGCACACTTCGACCCCGGTGGGCCAGCCGTTGAACAGCACTCGGCCGCAGCGGTCGCGGGCGACGGGCAGCAGTTCGGCCACCGAAGGCTCGTCTTCCGGTTCGCTCTGGAAGGTGATGGTCAGCTGGCCTTCCATCGCTGCCAGAACCGCGCGCATCTGCGCCAGATCGCTGCATTGGACGATAATCGACGCCGCGCCGAACACCTCATCCGACAGCGCGGAATCGGCGAGGAAATCCTCCCCCGAAACGGCGAAGACGGCTGCGGTGCACTGGTTCGGGCCATCGCCCTTGCCACCCGTGGCAACGCGGTTTGTGGCGCGGTGATCGTCAAGCCGCGACACGGCGGCTTCGTAATTGCGGTGAATGTCCTGCGTCAGCATCACGGCGGGCTGGCCTGCGGAAAGCGCCTCGGATGCGGCGCGCACGAATTCCTCGTAACCCTCTCCGCCCAAAGTCAGCACGATGCCGGGATTGGTGCAGAACTGGCCCGCGCCCATGGTGAGCGATCCGGCAAACCCTTCCCCCAGCGCGGTCGCCCGCTTGGCGAGCGCCTCGGGCATCAGGCACACCGGATTGATGCTGCTCATTTCCGCGTAGACGGGGATCGGTACTTCGCGGCTCGCCGCGATCTTTGCGAGAGCAAGGCCGCCGCCGCGCGAACCGGTCAAGCCGACCGCTGCGATGCGCGGATCGCGCACCAGCGCCTCGCCCAGGGCATTGGCAGTGCCGGGCAGGTAGGAGAACACGCCTTCGTGAAGCCCGCTTTTGGCTACCGCGCTGCGCACGGCCCGCGCGACCAGTTCGCCCGTGCCGGGATGGGCTGGATGGCCCTTCACCACCACGGGACAGCCCGCCGCCAGCGCCGATGCGGTGTCGCCCCCCGCGACCGAAAAGGCGAGCGGAAAATTGGATGCACCGAACACCGCGACCGGGCCGACCGCCTGGTTCGCACGGCGCAGATCGGCACGCGGTGGCTGGCGATCGGGCATCGCCGGGTCGATCGTGGCATCGAGCCACAGTCCCTGCCGAACCTCCTCGGCGAACAGGCGCAGCTGGTTGCAGGTGCGCCCCCGCTCCCCTTCCAGCCGGGCGCGCGGCAGGCCGCTTTCCGCCATTGCGGTGACGATCAGATCGTCGCCGATATCCATGATCGCATCGGCGGCGGCTTCCAGAAACGCGCCGCGCGCTTCCGGCTCCAGATCGGCAAAGCCCTGCGCCGCTTGCGCTGCCAGCTTGCAGACGGCATCGACGTGGGATTCATCGGCTTCGGCAAAGGCACCGTCCAGCGCCTCGCCCGTGGTGGGATTGTGTGCGGTGAAAGTGCTGCTGCCGCTCTCTTCGCGCGCGCCGATCAGAATGGCGCCGTTGGGATGGGTCATGGGATTAAGCTCCGCAAATTCGTGTGAGTATCAGTGGCTGTCGCGCGGCAGACCGCGCGTCTGCGCGATGCGCTGGAATTTCTCCGCGCCTTCGAGGATCGCGCCGTCGCCCATCTGGCCGGTCAGGCCGCGTTGGATTTCCTGCCAAGGTGTCTGCGAAGCGGGGAACTGGTAACCGCCCTCGTCTGCCAGAGCCGTGCGGCGGGCGGCGAGCTCTTCATCGGAAAGAAGCACGTCGACCCTGCCCCGGCGCAGGTCGATGCGGATCCGATCGCCGGATTTGAGAAGCGCCAGTCCGCCTCCAGCTGCTGCTTCGGGCGAAGCGTTAAGGATCGACGGGCTGCCGCTGGTGCCCGATTGGCGTCCGTCGCCCATGCAGGGCAGGTTTTCCACGCCTTCGCGAAGCAGGTGCGCGGGCGCGCGCATGTTCACGACTTCGGCAGAGCCGGGATAGCCGATTGGCCCCGCACCGCGCATCACCAGCACGGTGCTCGCATCGATGCCGCTGTCGGGATCGTCGATGCGGGCGTGATAGTCTTCCGGCCCGTCGAACACCATCACCGGGCCTTCGAAGGCGTCGGGATCTTCGGCATCGGACAGGTAACGCTTCCGGAAATCGTCGGAGATCACGCTGCGCTTCATAATCGCGCTGTCGAACAGGTTGCCGGTCAGCACCAAGAAGCCCGCATTGTCGCGCAGCGGATCGTCGAGCGACCGGATGACACGCTCGTCCTCAATCGACACCTCGCGGCAATTCTCCCCGATGGAGCGGCCGTTGACTGTCTGCGCACCTTCGCGGATCAGCCCTGCTTTCAGCAACTGGGCGATAACCGCAGGCACCCCGCCGGCGCGGTAGTAGTCCTCGCCCAGATATTCGCCTGCGGGTTGCAGGTTCACCAGCAGCGGCACGTCGTGCCCGAATTCCTGCCAATCCTGCATCGTCAGCTCGACCCCCATGTGGCGGGCGATGGCGGCGAGGTGGATCGGCGCGTTGGTTGATCCGCCGATGGCGGTGTTCACCACGATAGCGTTCAGGAACGCCTCGCGCGTCATGATGTCCGCGGGGGTGAGGTCTTCGCGCACCATATCGACGATGCGCTTGCCCGTACGATAGGCGTTCTCCTGCCGGTCGCGATAGGGAGCGGGGATTGCGGCGGAACCGGGCAGGCTCATGCCCAGCGCCTCGGTCAGCGAATTCATCGTCGTGGCGGTGCCCATCGTGTTGCAATAGCCGGTGGACGGCGCGCTCGAGGCGACCAGCTTCACGAAGCCGTCCTGATCGATTTCCCCCCGGCTGAGCATCTCGCGCGCTTTCCACACGATGGTGCCGGAGCCCGTCCGCTCCCCCTTGTGCCAGCCGTTCAGCATCGGACCTACCGAAAGGGCGATGGCGGGAATGTTGACTGTGGCCGCCGCCATCAGCGCGGCGGGCGTCGTCTTGTCGCACCCGATGGTCAGCACCACGCCATCCAGCGGATAGCCGTGCAGAACCTCGACCAGCCCGAGATAAGAGAGGTTGCGATCCAGCCCCGCCGTGGGCCGCTTGCCCGTTTCCTGGATGGGATGGACGGGGAACTCGATGGCGATCCCGCCAGCTTCTCGAATGCCCTCGCGCACGCGCTCTGCCAGCACCAGATGATGCCGGTTGCACGGCGACAGGTCGCTACCGGTCTGCGCGATGCCGATAATCGGGCGGCCAGACCTCAGCTCCTCCGCCGTCAGGCCGAAATTAAGATACCGCTCCAGATAGAGCGCAGTCATGTCGATGTTGTCGGGATTGTCGAACCAGGCCGCCGAACGCAGCTTGCGCTCGTTGGGGTCGTGCGATGCCATTGCGTTAGTCCCTGTAGTTGTCCAGTTGACGCTCCGGATATACTCATACAAATAGGATTTCAAGCGAGGTCAGGGGCGAAGGAAGAGATATGACCAAGGTCGAAATCGCGTGGCGCGCGGGCACCTTGCTGGGCGAAGGTCCGGTGTGGCTGGAAGAGCGGCAGCGGCTGGCATTCGTCGATATCAAGGGCGGGCGCATCTGCCTGTTCGACCCGGTGGGCGGCACGGGAGAGGACCTTCCCTGCACCGGCCAGCCGAGCTTTATCTATCCTTCGGAAAAGCCGGGCGAACTGGTCTACGGATCGAACCGTTCGCTGCGGCGGATCGCCGCCGATGGCACCGACACTCTGCTACGCGACATTCCCGCGCCGGAGGGAACGCGCACGAACGATGCCGCGGTGGACCCGGCCGGGCGCCTGTGGCTGGGAATGTCGCACGATGCGGAGACCGATCCGCTGGGCGGGCTCTACCTGTTCGACGCCGGGCGCATCGGCCAGGTGCTGGGCGATGTCGTGGTACCCAATGGCCCGGCCATATCCGCCGATGGCATGCTGCTCTACCATGTCGATTCCCCCCGGCGCACGATCTGGCGCTACCGCATTTCGGCAGACGGCACGCTGGTAGATGGACAGGTGCACATCCGCATCGCGGAAGAGGACGGCTACCCCGATGGCGTCGTGCTCGACAGCGAGGGCTGCCTGTGGGTCTGCCTGTGGCAGGGCTGGGGCCTGAGGCGCCACGATTCGTCCGGCAGGATGATGCAGCACATCGCCCTGCCCTGCGCACGGGTGACCAAGCTGGCCTTTGGCGGAGCGGACCTGACCACCGCCTACGTGACGACGGCGCGCAACGGGCTGTCGGAAGCCGAACTGGAAGAACAGCCCGATGCAGGCAGCCTGTTCGCGTTCGATCCGGGCGTCAGCGGCCTGCCTGCGGTGCCGGTGAAAACCGACTGACCCCGCGCGGCGGAAGCCTCAGCCGGCCACCACTTGCTGGTCCACCACGCCGAATGGCGTCGATCCGTCCGCAGCACGGCCCACCATACGGACCCGGTCGCCGAAGCGCATGAACTGCGTTTCGATCGCGCCTTTCTCGATCATGTCGATGGCCCGCCGCTCCGATATGCAACTGGAACCCACCGTCGCGTAATCGGCATTGGATACCGTGCCAGAGCCGATGATCGTGCCCGCCACCAGATCGCGCGTGCGCGCTGCGTGCGCGACCAGTTCGTGGAAGCCGAAAGCCATCTCGCGCCCGTTGGCTGCCCCGAACCGCTGTTCGTTCCAGTCGATCTCCAGTGCCATGCACACGCGCCCGTCCTGCCAGGCATCGCCCAGTTCGTCGGGTGTGACGGCGAAGGGAGCCATCGAACAGGCGGGCTTGGCCTGCACCCAGCCGAACCCCGTCTTCATCTCGATCGGGGCGATGGCGCGCAGCGACCAGTCGTTGATCTGCACCACCAGCCTGATGTGCTTCATTGCGTCGGCTGCGGTGGTGCCCATCGGTACGGCATCCAAAATCACCCCGAATTCGCCTTCGAAGTCGATCCCGTCAGCCTCGTCGGGCAAGGGGACCGCGTCGGTCGGGCCGTAGAAGCGGTCGGACATGCCCTGATACATCAGCGGGCGGTCGGTCTCGATCGGATCGAGGCCGAAGGCGATCTGCATCAGCTCGCCGTGCTGACCGAAGGCGGAGCCGTCCAGCCATTGCCAGCTGCGCGGCATGGGCGCGCGGACGTCGTTTATCTGCTCCCCCTCGCCCGCTGTGAGCTGCGCCGCCGCAGCCTCCAGCGCAGCCTGCCCGCCTTGCCAGTCCTGCATCAGCGTCAGCAGACTGGGCGCGCCCTCGCCCACCTTCACAGCCCGCTCGCCAGTGGCATCGACCACCGCCAGCGCACCATCGGGCGTGCCGTCGTCCAGCGTCGCCAGCCTCATTCGGCGAGGCTTTCGTCGAATTCGCCGTCGATCAGCACGAAGCAGATGCGGCAGGTCTTGTCGCTGCGGTTGGCCCAGCCGTGGTTGGTACCGCGCTGGATCACGATGTCGCCTGCCCGCACGGTGGTTTCGCCTTCGTCCATGATCAGCACCAGTTCGCCTTCAAGCACGATGCCGTAATCGATGGTTTCGGTACGGTGCATCAGCGCGTGCTTCGCGCCTTGCTTGCCCGCATTGGACGAATGGCCCGCGCCGATTTCCGCAAAGTGCGCGGCGGCCTCTTCCGGAGTCATGTCGCGGATGCCGTCGCCTTCGGGCGGAATGTCGAGCACGCGGATGCGGGTGCCGTTCTTGGGCGGAGCCAGCACGATACCTTCTTCCGCCGGTTCACCGCTGGCCGCGTCGATGGGCGCGGGCGTGGCGCGGGTGTTCCATACCTCGTGGAACATCGGCCCGATCGCGCCGCCAACCTGCTGCACGCGCGGCACCGCGCCGTCTTCCTGGATGATGGCGCGGCCTTCGCCATCGTGGCCGGTTACGACGCGGCGAACGATCTTGGTTTCCATGTCCTGTGTCCTGTTCGATATTGGGGCCTGCCGTTCGCGCGGGCAGGCGTTGTTCGGGCCTAACGGCAGTTGAAGCTTATGATATCCTGCCTGTCCGGCTCGGACTGCAATGACAGCCATTGCGCGAAGCTGTCGATCCAGCCGGATGGTGCGCTCTTGCGGCGGCCCAGGCCGAAGCCGTGTCCGCCATCGTTGAAGAGATGGAATTCGACCGGTCGGCAGGCGTCCAGCCACGAATGCACCAGCCCCAGCGAGCCATCGGCGATGAGAAAGTCGTCGCGCGCAATCGCGATGAAGGCCGGCGGGGTCCGGGCGTCCAGCGATCGGGCATCCATGCGCGGATAGATCGGCGCGATGAAAGCCGGGCGATCCTCTGCGGGAAGATCGATCGCTGCCGACAGTGTCAGGAACGCTCCGGCGGAAAATCCCATCATCCCGATACGGTCGGGGTCGATACCCCATTCACCGGCATGGGCGCGCAGATATCGCAATGCGAGGCGCGCGTCCGCTAGCGCATAATCGGGCGTATCGGGAGGCGGACGAAAACTCGCCTCCCCTCCCGACATGACAGAGGACAGTTCGCTCTTGAACCGGTCGAAGTCCGCCGGCGTATCGACCAGCCGGTATTTGAGAACGAACGCCGCGATCCCTCGCTCGTTCAGCGCCCTGGCGACATCGATCCCCTCCGCCTGGAAAGCAAGGCCGAGAAACCCGCCGCCCGGGGCTACGATGACAGCATCGCCCGTTGCGAGATGGCTGGGCGGAAGGAAGGGCACCATGTCCGCATCGTTCACGTTGCGAACCTGCAGTTCGCCGTTCATCCGAAACCATTCTTCGCGCGGGGACTGGTCGGAACCGTCCCCGCCAAGCGCGATGACCTGTTCAAATCGCGGGGCTTGCGCTTTCGAGTAGGCGAGCTGCTTCGCCTGGGCCTGAGCACCGACGGGGTACACCGAGGCAAGCAGGAGGAGCAGGACCGGCGCAATCTTCGCCAGCGCCGCACCGACAAGCGAAGGTCTCCCGCGAAATGCGTGGCGGTCGATATGGCGCTCCCGCACGCTTATCGAACCGTGTCGGTGGCTTACGCCGGCAGCCTCTATGCGGGAGACGGTCGCTGCGATCACGCGGTCTGCCCGCCAAGCGTTTCCGCGAACCAGTCGGCCAGCAGGTCGCGGCCATAGGCCATGTTGTCGGCGCCCACATGCTCCACTCCGCCCTCGCGCTCGGTGAAGATCACCTTCTCGCGACGGGGCGAATTGACCAGCTGGTCGTACAGATCGTCCGCATAGGAAGGGCTGATCTGCCGGTCGTTCGCGCCATGCGTCACCAGGAACGGCACCTTGATCCGGTCCATGTGGCCGTTGAGGTTCATATCGGCGGACTTTTCCAGGAAATCCTCCTGCCCGTCCGCGCCGAACGCCCAGTGCACGTGCGCCCAGTAATGCGGCACGGGGTTTTCCCCTTCGCGCTGCATCCGCTTGTCCTGCACCTCGCGCCAGTTGTGGTTCGCGCCCCACACGGCTCCGCTGGCAAAGCGCGGTTCGTAAGCGACGGCACGCGGCGCGAAGTGGCCGCCCAGCGAAATGCCCGTCATGCCGATGCGGTCGGGATCGACATCGTCCTGCGCCTCCAGCCAGTCGACCGCCTTGGAAGCCCAGCTTTCGCTGTGCGGATCGACCGGCAGGTTCTGCAGCCGCAGCGCCTCGCCGCTGCCCGGCTGGTCGACGCACAGCGTCGAGATGCCCCTGCGGGCAAGCTCTTCAGGCAGGCGGGTCCAGTAAAGCAGTTCCTTGCAGCTATCGAGGCCATTGCAAAAAACGACGACGGGTCGGCGCGTTTCCGCTGCCGACCCGTCGCCAGTTGCACGCGTGTAGAGCGCCGGCATGGTGCCGTCGGGAAGGGAGATTTCTACACGTTCGCGATTGATGCGGCCGAGGCGCGTGGAACGGTCGAAGGCCTCGCGCGCCTTGGCAAAGGTTTCGGTGCGGCCCGGATGGCCGTGGCCCTGCATGCGTTCTGCGGTGAACAGGTAGAGCGACGCACGCTCAAGCTTGTTGGAGGCAGAAAATGCCCGGCCTTTCGCCTCGTCCTCGGCGGCCAGTTCGAGCAGTTTCTCGCCCATCCTGGCCCATTCGCGCATGAAGGCGGGCGTACCCGCGTCCGCGCCTTCGTTCGCCGCGTCCTGGATCGGCTGGCACATATCGACGATCTCGCCGATCTGCCCGCCGCTTTCCATCGCGATGGCGACGCTGAGATTCCAGATATAGTTCGGAAAAGGAGAATAGAGCGCCACGAATCAAATCTCCGCCGGGGTGAACAGGCAGGGATCGGGCGCGGGCTTGGGCATGGTCTGCGGGCCGCCGACCCCGGTGCCCCACTGGTCCATGACCTGCGGTCCGGGCTCGTGCACCTTCGCCTCGTGCGCTTCGAAGTCCACATCTTCCAGTTCGGACGTGTATTCGACAGCAAAGCCGCCGGGCGTGGTGAAATAGCTGAAGGTATTGTTGCCCGCCGTGTGCCGGCCCGGGCCCCAGCGCAGCTCCGTGCCGCTTTTCTTCAGCCTGCTGGCACCACGCATCATGTCGTCCACGCTCAGCATGTCGTAAGCCACATGGTTCAGGCACGGCGGCCCCGGCAGCAGCGCAATGCGGTGATGCGCCTCGTTGCAGCGCAGGAAGCACATGAAGTCGCCGAGCCAGTCGGATACCTTGAAGCCGAGCACATCGGTGAAGAACTTCGCCATTGCCTGATGGTCGGGCGAATGCAGCACGATGTGGCTGATCTTCACGGGCATGCCTTCCCAGCGTTCCATCGCGCGCTTGTCCAGCTTTGCGACATCGGCGCTGATCTCGAACGGCAGGCCATCGGGCGAGAAGAAGCGGAACCCGTACCCGCCGCCGGGGCCGTCAAGATCGCGCGGCTCGTGCACGATCTTGCAGCCCGCATCGCTCACACGGCGATGCAGCGCGTCCACATCCTCGCGGTTGTCCGCCGCCAGCGCGATGACCTCCACGCAATTGCTGTCGCGCTTGTGCAGGCGCACGACGTGATGTTCGTCATGGCCGTGGGTCTTGAACCATACCGTGTCATCATCGGCGTCGACTTCGACCAGGCCCCAGTCGTCGGTGTAGAAATTGCGTTCGGTGTCGAGATCCTCGACCCCGTATCCGACATAGCGGATTTCCGTCACTCGGGCATTCATGGGCAGCGTCCTCAAATTGGTTGGGAAACCACGGCGAACATTTCCTCCGTGGCTTGATGATTGTCGATTTGCGGGCCGCGGCCGGTCTGGCCGTGGCAGATGGCGAGGCTGCTTTCGACGATGTAGCGGCAGCGTTCTAAGCGGCGGTCGCGGTAGGCGGCAAAGGCCTGTTCGGGCGTGTCGGCCTTAGCCAGTTCCTCGGCCAGAACGATCGCGTCCTCGATCGCCATTCCGGCCCCCTGCCCAAGGTGCGGCGTGGTCGCGTGGACGGCATCGCCCAGCAGCACGATCCGCCCCCGATGCCAGTCCCCATCCAGCAGCAGGGTCTCGAGCGGGCGATAGACCACTTCCGCGTCGTCGGTAATGTCGTCGGCCAAGGCGCGGATGGCGGGGGAGGCATCCTGCAGGTGCGCGCGCATCCTGCCCGCCATCCCTGCCCGCTCCTCACGCGCGTTCTCATCCGCCGGGGTGGTGACGAACATGTACATCGTGCCCGGCCCCATCGGCACGAGGCCGACACCGATCCGGCCATTATATACCTGCAACGCGTCCATCCCCTGCGGACGCCGCAGATTGTAGCGCCACACCGCCTGGCCGGTGAATGCGGGCTGCGGCGCATCGGGAAACAGCGTGGCGCGCATCTGCGAAGCGATGCCATCGGCGCCGATCACCAGATCGTAGCGGCCGTGCGTCCCATCAGAGAATGCGACATCTACGCCTTCACCATCGTCGACAAGCGATTGCGCCGTCACACCCAGGCGGATCTGCGCCCCACGCTCTCTTGCGGCATCCGCGAGTACGCGCTGCAATTCGCGGCGACCGATACCGACATTCGCGGGCTTGCCTTCGACCAGCCCGCGCGCAGGCACGCGGGCAAGCTTCGTCCCATCGGGCGCGAAAATCTCCACTGCGTCGAACCCGCTGGCGGCGTCCAGAAAAGAATCGAGCACACCCAAACGATCCATCGCCCGAACCACGTTGGCCTGCTGGATAATCCCGACGCCGTAGACCGACCATTCGGGATCGCGTTCGATCACGGTGACCCTTGCATCCGTGTCGCACAGGGCGATTGCAGCGGCCAGGCCGCCGATGCCCGCACCGACCACTAAGATTTCAGGGCTTTCCACTCGGTCCTCTCCGACCATCCTTTTTTTAGAATGAACCTTCTAATTAAGCATGGGCCGATGGTCAATGCTTGGCCCGGTTCCCCTGTCCGAAAAGATCGGACGGCAGGCGCAGGACGGCGACGACCGCGAGGCCGAGCGCGATGACGACCACCACGTTGGCCGGGCCCAGACCCGCCAGCCGGGCGACGGCTTCCCGGCCCTCCGCCGAAAAATAGAACGCGCCGACGATTGCGATGCCCAGTGCGCCGCCGATCTGCTGTGCGGTGCGCAGCGTGGCGCTGGCCGTGCCCGCGCTGCTGCGCTCCACCTCCGCCACGACGATGGGGCCGAGCGGGCCGGAGAGCGTGCCCATGCCGACGCCCGCCAGCGCGAGGAAGGCGTACAGGAATGCATCCCCGCTATTGCCGCCCATGATGGCCTGCAGCGTGAGCGTGGTACCGGCGATCATCGCAATGCCCCCGGTCACCGGCAGCACTTTTCCAATCCGCGGCAACAGGCGCGGGACCAGCAGCCCGATGCCGATCATGACGCCCGCACTGAACGGGATGTGGACCAGCGCGGTCTCCAGCGGCGTCAGCCCCAGGCCCTGTTGGAGCGATACCGACAGGACGAGCAGGAAGCCGATCGACGCGCTGGAGAAGCAGAATGCCGACAACACGCCCCAGCGGAATGTGCCGATGTCGAACAGCGCAGGCTCGATAATCGCGGGGTAACCGGCTGCACGCCGCCCTCCGGCACGCACCCAGCCGAAGACGATCAGCCCGCAGGCAGCCACTACCAGCGCCATCAGCAGCGTGCTCCAGCCGGTTTCCGCCCCGGTAATCAATGCATACAGCAGGCTGCCGAAACCGGCAGCGAAGATCGCCGCACCGACGGGGTCGATCCGCAGGTCGCGGATGGCCTGCCGCGGCGGCAGGACGAACCAGCCGACGGCGATCGCGGCGAGTCCGATCGGCAGGTTGATCAGGAAGACCAGCCGCCACCCCAGGTCGAAAAGGTTCAGTTCGATCAGCAGCCCGCCCACGATCGGCCCCAGGATCGCGGCCAGCCCCACGATCACGCCGAAATAGGCGAGCTTCGATACCCGCTCCAGCGGGGTGTAGAGCACCTGCAC
This sequence comes from Erythrobacter sp., assembly GCA_009993635.1. Lineage (GTDB taxonomy): Bacteria > Pseudomonadota > Alphaproteobacteria > Sphingomonadales > Sphingomonadaceae > Alteriqipengyuania. The sequence goes on from JAACTC010000007.1 coordinate 53,723, forward strand.
GATGGCCATCGTCTGGGGCGCCATGATCGCGCCCGCCGCACCCTGCACCATCCGCGCCGCGACCAGCTGTTGCGGCGTCTGCGCCAGACCGCAGCAGACCGAAGCCGCGACGAAGCAGCCCGTCCCGATCAGGAAAACCCGCGAATAGCCGAACGCATCGCCAAGCCGCCCGCCCAGCAGCAGCAACGATCCCAGCGTGAGCAGGTATCCCGCCACGATCCACTGCATTGCGCTGGGCGATGCGAGCAATCCGTCACGGATCGCCGGCAACGCCGTGTTGACGATGGTTGAATCGGCCACCTCCAGCACCACGGCCGTCAGAACCGTCAGAAAGGCAGCGGTCTTGCGCCGTTCCGATGGCTCCGCCGACGCAGGTTGCGCCAGCTGCGCCGTGTCCGAATTGCTCACCGTTCCGTCCCTCCAGACCTAAGGCAACGAACACCGCGACCCTAAAATTAAAATGATGCTTCTATTACCGCTTCTTTTTGCTAAGGGTCAATCTTCGTCCGGTCGAAACTGCGCAAAAGCAGGCGGTCGGGCGACCGAAAATCGTATGGGAGAGACAGCTTTGGAAACCGCCAACCCAGCCACGCGCACGCCGGGAATCCCGCAAGGGCTGACCGTGATTCTTGCCGGGTTCCTGCCGATCCTTGCGATCGTTTCGATGTTCCCGGCCGTGGGCGCGATGATCGGGCATTTCGCGCCGACCGATCCCACTGCGCCGACCAAGGTGCCGTCCATGGTGACGGCCCCAGGCCTGGCAATCGCGGTGACGGCGCTTTTCATGGGGATGCTGGTCGATAAGTTCGGGCGGCGCAAACTGCTGCTGGTGTCGACGTTTTCCTACGGAATTATCGGGGTGATCCCCTTTTTCCTCGAAGATCTGGACTGGATCTACGCCTCTCGCCTGCTGTTGGGCTTCAGCGAGGCCGCCATCCTGACAACGGTCAACACGCTCATCGCCGATTACTGGGCCGAAGAGGGCCGCCGCCGCTGGCTGACGTTGCAAGGCATGGTCGGCCCTGCGCTCTCTTCGATCATGATCTTCTTCGCCGGCACACTCGCGGCCTGGAAATGGAACGGAATTTTCCTGCTCTATCTCGTCGCGATTCCCATCGCCATCGCGATGTGGCGCTACATGTACGAACCGGAAAGCGATGCGACCGTGCGCCGCAATCTGGGCATGGACGAAGCGCACAGCGGGATAGCGTCTTTCCCCTGGGCCAGCGTTCTGGGAATCGCGGTGCTCACCCTGTTCAGCTCCGCAATCTACTACGTGTTCATCGTCAACGGCTCGGTGGTTTGGGAAGAGCTGGGCATTGCCGATCCGGAAAGCATCGGTCAGATTACCGCCTTGCCCAGCCTGTTCATTCTGGCCGGTGCGGGAATCTTCTGGCTGCTGGGCCGCAAGGGCTTCAGCTTCCGCGTGCAGGTGGCGACGTTCCTCGCCCTTCTGGGTGCCGGATTGGCACTCATGGGTCTGACATCGAACTGGCAGGGAATGATCGCCGGAATGGCACTGCAACAAACGGGCGCGGGTATGACCGTCATTACCCTGATCGCCTGGGCGCAGAGCCGGCTGCCGTTCCAACATCGCGGGCGCGGCATGGGCGTGTGGACGGCGACCTTCTTCTTCGGCCAGTTCTCCTCCCCCCTGCTGGTCAGCCTGCTGCGTACCGAGATGGGGTCGATGCAGGCTGCCTTCCTGGCGATGGGGCTGACATCGGTCGTCGGGGCAGTCATCGTGCTCCTGATCCTCGGCCGCAACAACACGCCGACGGAGGAAACCGTGGTCGAAACCGCAACTGAGAACGCGAAGGTGCCCTGAGCCACGAAGCGCCGGGCGCACCGAGCGCACGAGGGACTCCACATGAGAAAGGCCGGCGTTGCGGGTTCCCCTGCTCGCCGGCCTTTTTCGTTCTACCGCTCCCGCAGGATCGGTGCTGCAGCTAGATCAGGTTTTCCTTCAGCAGACCCACCGCCCGGTCCGCCGCTCTTGCCGTCAGCGCCATGTAGGTGAGCGAGGGGTTCTGGCATGCAGACGAGCTCATCTGCGCACCGTCGGTGACGAACAGGTTGGGCACATCGTGCGCCTGGCTCCACCGGTTCAGCACGCTGGTGGCAGGGTCCCAACCCATGCGCGCACCGCCCATTTCGTGGATCGCGCCGCCGCCTGCTCCCGGCTGGTCGAAGCCCATAATCACATGCCCGCCCGCCTCGGTCAGCATGGCAGCCGAATCCGCCTTGGCCTGCGCCAGTGCAGCCTGCTCTTCCTTGCCGAAGGCGAACGCGATGTTGAGCTGCGGAATGCCATGCGCGTCCGTTTTCGTGCGGTCCAGCGTCAGCCGGTTGCGGGCGCGCGGCACGCAGTCGGCGAAGGCCACCAGCACGACGCGCCATGGCCCCGGGGGACGCAGCGAGTCCTTGAAATCGACGCCCACACCGGGTTCGCGCTTGCCGCGCGTCCAGCCCGATTGCAGCGCCCCGCCCTGGAACGAGAAGCCACGCGTGTGCCCTTCGCCGTCCATTTCGTCCATATTGCGATAGCGTGCGATGACCACGCCCGTCGGGCGGTTTCCGTAGGTCGTCACATCCTCGAACCCCGGCATGATCGCCATCGCCGAAAGCGTGGACGGGTGATCCATGATATGCGTGCCCAAAACGCCGCTCGAATTCGCAAGCCCGCCGGGCATCGCCTCGCTGGCGGAATTCATCATCAGCTGGACGGAATTGAAGCTGCCCGCGTTGAGGAACACCATCCGCGCACCGGCGCGGCTGCGTGTACCGTCCTTGCTGTCGACCCACCGCACGCCGGTGACCCGGTTGGTGGCAGGATCGTAATCGACCTTCTCCACGATCGCATCGGTCACGAGCGTGAGGTTGCCGGTCGCTTTCGCGGCGGGCAGCGTGCTCGACTGGGTGGAGAAATAGGCACCGTAGGAACAACCGCGCGCGCAGATAGAGCGCGCCTGGCACTGCCCCCGCTCACCCAGCGGCTGGGTGAGGTTCGCCGTGCGGCCAACGGTCAGCACCCGTTCGGGCCAGCGTTGCCGAATCCGCTCGCGGGTGGCGCGTTCTACCGCGTTGAGCGCCCAGGGGGGCTGGAACTGGCCATCGGGCAGTTGCGGCAGGCCTTCCGCCGCTCCGGCCACGCCGATGAATTCCTCCACCTTGTCGTACCAGGGCGCCACGTCCTCGTACCGGATCGGCCAGTCGGTGCCGTGGCCATCGCGCTTGTTGGCTGCGAAGTCGTAGTCCGACCAGCGATAGCTCTGGCGGCCCCAGGTCAGCGACCGACCACCCAGGTTATAGCTGCGGAACCAGTTGAAATCCGTGCCCGGCGCCGTCTGATAGGGGTTGAGCCGGTCGTTGACGAAATGACCCTGCGTGTACTCCGTGAAGTGGCGATTGAGCATCTGCACGGGATGCTCGCGCTTCCACTCCTCGGCATCGCCGCTGCCGCGAAACGGCATGTCCCACGGCTTTTTCATCTCGGTGTCGTAGCCGGTCTGGTGGGGGATATCGCGCCCCCGCTCCAGCATCAGCACCTTCAGGCCCGCCTCGGTCAGTTCCTTCGCCGCCCAGCCGCCGGTAATGCCGGAGCCGACGACGATGGCGTCGAATTGCGCAGTATCTACCATCAGCCGAACTCCACCGCGGTCCAGTCGCTCGACCAGGCCCGCGTATTTGGCCCCATCGGCAGGGCGGGATCGAAGCGGCCCGGCGTCAGCTCGAACCGCAGTTCCTGCGATCCGCCGACTTCGGACGTGTAATATCCCAGAAGGATCAGCCCCTTGATCGCCCGCCAGGGATGCGCATCCGCGCCCTCCGCGAAGGCCTCGGCGTCGATCCGGGCGACCAGATCGTGCAGACCCGCGTCATCGCGGCGCAGGAAGTCGCCATTGCCCATCCGGCTCAGCGTCCCCTCCAGCCAGTCGACATAGCGCACGCTGCCATCGCGCCGCTGATATTGCGGCACCGCCCAGGGTATCTCGGCCGATCCGGCGGGTTCGCGTGTGCCGTCGAGCCCGTGGGCCAGTGCCAGGATCACGAAGTCGCCCACACCCACATCGCCCGCGCCGGGCGTGTCGGTCGCAGGCAGCACGGCCTGGCTGACGCGCCGCATCATTTCGCGCTGGCGGTCGGTGGGCGCCTCGCTTGCGTCGAGGTCGGACAAGGAAACACCCGCCACGGGTACGCCGATGGCGAGTGCCAGCAGCGCCGCGCCGCGCAGGAAGTCGCGCCGCTGCCAGGAGCCTTCGGTTTGCGACACGTCAGCCAATTCCCATGATCCGCTTGTTGAGTTCGCGATCCGCACCGCCCGCGGCGAAATCGTCGAACGCATGCTCGGTAACACGGATGATGTGATCCCGGATGAACGGGGCGCCTTCGGCTGCGCCCTGCTCGGGATGCTTCAGCGCGCATTCCCATTCGAGCACCGCCCAGCCATCGAAATCATTGGCCGCCATCTTGGAGAAGATGCCGCCGAAATCGACCTGTCCATCGCCCAGCGAGCGGAACCGCCCCGCGCGATCGACCCAGCTCTGGTAGCCGCCATAGACGCCCTGCCGCCCGGTCGGGTTGAACTCGGCATCCTTCACATGGAAGCAACGGATGCGATCGCGGTAGATGTCGATGAAGTCGAGGTAATCGAGCTGCTGCAGCACGAAGTGGCTGGGATCGTACAGGATGTTCGCGCGCGGGTGGTTTCCGACCCGTTCGAGGAACATTTCGAAGGTGACACCGTCGTGCAGATCTTCGCCGGGGTGGATCTCATACGCGGCGTCGACGCCTTGTTCGTCGAAATGATCTAGGATCGGCTTCCAGCGGCGGGCGAGCTCGTCGAAGGCGTCTTCCACCAACCCGGCGGGACGCTGCGGCCAAGGATAGACGTAAGGCCATGCGAGCGCGCCGGAGAAGGTGGCATGCCGGTCCAGCCCCAGACGGCGGCTGGCCGTTGCCGCCTTCTTCACCTGGTCGACCGCCCATTCCTGCCGCGCTGCAGGATTGCCGCGGACATGCTCTGCCGCGAACCCGTCGAACATCGCATCATAGGCCGGATGCACTGCGACAAGCTGGCCCTGAAGGTGGGTGGACAGTTCGGTGATGGTCAGCCCGTGGCCCTGTGCCACGCCCGCAACCTCGTCGCAGTAATCCTGGCTCTCCGCAGCCTTGTCCACATCGAACAGGCGGCCATCCCAGCTGGGGATCTGAATGCCCTTGTAGCCGTGGCCGGCCACCCATTGGCAGATCGCGTCCAGCGAATTGAAAGGCGCATCGTCGCCCGCGAACTGGGCCAGAAAAATGGCTGGCCCCTTGATCGTCCTCATGCTCGTTCTCCCGAATTTTATATTTTGAGCTCGGTCCAGCCTGCATCCTCGGCATTGGCGCGCACGCAGGTATCGATGAAGGCCATCGATCGCAGGCCCTCGTCCAGCCCCGGCAGCATGTTCGCTGCCTTGCCGCGCAATACGCCGGCGAAATCGCGATAGAGGTTGGCGAATGCCTCCAGATAGCCTTCCGGGTGCCCGCCGGGGATCCGCGTCATCGCGGTGGCGGCCGCACCCAGCGAGGCATCGGCGGCGCGCACGATTTCGGTCGTGCCGTCGGCCTTGTGCCAGATAAAGGAATTGGGCTCTTCCTGCCGCCACGCCATGCCGCCATCCGCGCCATAGACGCGAATGCGCAGGCCGTTCAGTTCGCCCAGCTCGATCTGGCTGGCCAGCAAGACGCCGCGCATTCCGCCATCGAACCGCAGCAGGACGGTGCAGTCGTCATCCAGCCGGCGGCCCGGCACCACGGCTGCCAGATCGGGCATCACCTGGTTCACCCGGGTGCCCGTGACGAATTCGGCAAGATTGAAGGCGTGCACCCCGATGTCGCCGATGCAGCCGCCCGCGCCCGCCAGTTCGGGATCGACACGCCATTCGGCCTGCTTGCCCTCGGCCTCGCCCGCCAGCCAGCCTTGCGGGTATTCGACCACCACCTTGCGCAACTGGCCCAGCGCACCGGCGGCAATGCGATCGCGCATTTCGCGCACCAGCGGGTAGCCGGTGTAGGTAAAGGTGAGAGCGAAAGGCATCTGCGCCTCTCGCGCGACGTAGGCCAATTCGCGCGCCTGCGCCATCGTGGCCGTCATCGGCTTGTCGCAGATGACCGGCAGGCCAGCCTGCAGCGCCGCGCGGGCGGATGGCAGGTGATTGTGATTGGGAGTGACCACCGCAACGAAATCGATCCCGTCGTCGCGCTGCTTCTCCGCCGCCAGCATCTGCGCAAGGTCCGCATAGCCGCGATCTTCCTCGATCCGGTAGGATCGCGCGGCCTCGCGGCTGCGCCCGGCATCGGTGGAAAACGCACCGGCAACCAGCTCTATCTCGCGGTCAAGCTCTGCTGCGATACGGTGAACCGGCCCAATGAACGAACCGGGCCCACCGCCCACCATCCCCATACGAAGACGCCTCAACCAATCTCTCCCAACATATATTTGTAATAGTAATTCTAATTTGATAGCGCGGGAATTTCAAGAGCCATAAGGGTGAGTGGGATGTATCTGGGGATCGACCTCGGCACCTCCGGGGTGAAAGCTGCCGTGCTGGCCGGGGATGGCCGCACCATGGCCACCGCCAGCGCCCCACTATCCGCTTCGCACCCGCGATCGGGCTGGTCCGAACAGGATCCCGAGCACTGGTGGGCGGGCACCGACGCCGCCGTTCTGGCGATCGATCCGGCATTGCGCAGCGCGGTGCGGGGTATCGGCTTGAGCGGGCAGATGCACGGCGCCACACTGCTCGACGATGCGGATCGGGTTCTGCGCCCCTGCATCCTGTGGAACGACGGGCGCAGTGCCGCCCAGTGCCGGGCGCTGAAGCAGGCCGAACCGGCGGTGGAAGAGATCACGGGCAACCTCGTGATGCCCGGTTTCACCGCGCCCAAGCTGCTCTGGGTAAGGGACAACGAGCCCGAAATCTTCGCCCGGATAGCCACCGTCCTGCTTCCCAAGGACTATCTGCGGCTGCGGATGACGGGCGCCAAGGTCTCCGACATGTCGGACAGCGCGGGAACGCTGTGGCTCGACATGGCGAAGCGCGACTGGTCCGACGCGATGCTCGCCGCCTGCGGGATGGATCGCCGCCAGATGCCGCGCCTGCACGAAGGGCCGGAGATCACGGCGACGCTGCGTCCCGAAGTCGCAAGCGCGTGGGGCATGGAGCGCGTGCCGGTGGTCGCCGGTGGCGGCGACAATGCCGCCGGGGCGGTCGGCGCGGGCGTCGTGAACCCGGGTGATGCCTTCCTCTCGCTCGGCACGTCGGGCGTCACTTTCGTGGCGACGGAAAGCTACCGGCCCAATTCGGAGGGTGCGGTGCACACCTTCTGCCATGCCCTGCCCGGACGCTGGCACCAGATGGCGGTGCATCTATCCGCCGCGTCGTGCATCGACTGGGCGATGCGCCAGCTCGGCGCGCCCGATGCGGCGGCATTCCATGCGCTGGCACAGAGCGTGGAGCCCTTTGGCGGGCCGGAGATATTCCTGCCCTTCCTCAGCGGCGAGCGCACGCCGCACAATGATCCCGACATTCGTGCTGGCTGGTTACGCTGCGATTCATCGACACAGCCAGCGCGGCTTGCGTCGGCAGTGCTGGAAGGCGTCGCCTTCGCTTTCGCCGACGGGATCGAGGCATTGCGCAATGCCGGCTCGCCGGTGGAGGAGGCAATGATGATCGGCGGCGGCGCGCGCTCGCGCCACTGGGGCACCATCCTCGCCAGCAGCACCAGAACGCGCCTGCTCTACGGCAACGAAGCCGAAGCCGGTCCGGCGGTGGGCGCGGCGCGGCTCGCACTCGCCGGAGTTTCGCGCGCGTCGGTCGAGAGCATTTGTCCGAAGCCCGATACCGTTTTCGTCGCGGAGCCGGACGAGGCGCTGGCAAACCGGCTCGCCCCCAATCTTTCCTACTACCGGCGTGCCTACGGCGCGCTCTCATCCATCGAGGACACCGAGCAATGAGCACCACTTTTTTCGACGACCTGCCGAGCATTCGCTTCGAAGGCACGGATAGCGAGAACGACCTCGCCTATCGCTGGTACGACAAGGATCGTCTGGTGATGGGCAAGCGCATGGAAGACCATCTGCGCTTCGCCGTGTGCATGTGGCACACCTTCTGCTGGCCGGGCAGCGATGTGTTCGGCGCGGGCACCTTCGACCGGCCGTGGCACGCAGGTGCCAACGATGCCGCAGCGGCGCGCACCAAGCGCGAGGCCGCACTCGCCTTCGTCGAAAAACTCGACCTGCCGTTCTACTGTTTCCACGATGTCGACGTGATGGCCGATGCCGAAACCATCGGCGATTTTCGCGCCAGCTTCGCCGAGGCGGTCGACCATCTGGAAGAATTGCAGGGCCAGCATGGCCGCAGGCTGTTGTGGGGTACGGCGAACCTGTTCAGCCACCCGCGTTACATGGCAGGCGGCGCCACCAACCCCGACCCCGAAGTCTATGCCTGGGCCGCCAGCCAAGTGCGCGACTGCCTTGAAGCGACCCATCGGTTGGGCGGCCAGAACTACGTTCTGTGGGGCGGGCGCGAAGGCTACGAGACGATCCTGAACACCGAGATCGGCACGGAGATGGACAATTTCGGCCGCTTCCTGAACCTTGTGGTCGACCACAAGCACCGCATCGGTTTCGATGGTGCGATCCTGATCGAACCCAAGCCGCACGAGCCGACCAAGCACCAATACGACTTCGATACGCAGAGCGTTTACGCCTTCCTGAAGCGGTACGGCCTGGAGGACGAGGTCAAGGTCAACATTGAGGCCAACCATGCCACGCTGGCGGGCCACGCCTTCGAACACGAACTGGCGATGGCGCGCACGTTGGGCATTCTTGGTTCGGTCGATGCCAACCGGGGCGACCCGCAGAACGGGTGGGATACCGATCAATTCCCCAATTCGGTCGAGGAATGGACGCTGGCGATGCTGGAATGGCTGCGCGCGGGCGGCTTCACGACCGGCGGGTTCAATTTCGATGCCAAGGTCCGCCGCCAGTCGATCGATCCGCAAGATCTGATGCTGGGCCATATCGGCGGAGTCGATACGATCGCGCGCGGCCTGCTGAATGCGGAAAAGCTGCTGTCCGATGGTAAGCTGGAGGCGTTTCGTGAGGAGCGTTATGCCGGCTGGCAGGACGATCTGGGCCAGATGATCCACGCGCCCGATACCAGCCTCGCCGACATCGCCGACCACGCGGTAAAGGCCGACCTGGCTCCCCAGCGCAAATCCGGCCGCCAGGAATGGTGCGAGAATATCGTCAACCGCGTTTGAAGGTTAGGTGCGGGAGCGGAGTTGCCCTCCGCTCCCGCCATCATTCCGGTCCGATCAGACGAGTGCGGACATCTCGATATCCAGCGCCAGCCCGCTCTCGTCCGCATTGCGGGCGATGCGGATGGTGCGCGTTCCATCGGGATAGTCCCAGCCGCCATCGGCTCCGCCCGACCATCGGGCGAAGCTGCGCGGCTTGAGCGCAATGGTGACCCGCCGACTTTCGCCCGGCTCCAACAAAACCTTGGCAAAGCCGACCAGCGCATGCTCGGGCTCGTCGCGGTAGGCCTGCACCACATCGTTTCCTGCGCGCTGACCCGTATTTGTGACCATGACGGACACGCCGCCAGCCTCCTGCCGGGGTTCTTCCCACCGGAAGCTCGTGTAGCCCTGCCCCGCACCCAGCGCATGGCGGGCGGTCTTGCCCGCGGCGCGGATGCCGCGATAGCCGATGAGCACGCCTTCCGAATAGGCCAGCTTGCCGTCGGCATCGGGTTGCAGGTGGAAGGCGGGATAATCCGCCTCTTCCCGCGCGATCGAGACCGGCAGGCGGCCGCCCGGCTCGATGTCTCCGGCCAGCACGGCAGCGATGGCATCGGCAAAACCTTCGCCGGGATACCATGCCGCAAGGTGCGCGGCGGCATGGTCTTCCCACGCGACATCATAGGCATGGCCGACATTGGCGATCACCACGGTGCGCGGATTGGCGGCACACACGCGCTCGATCAGTTCGAGCTGCAATTCTGGCAGCAGCGTGTCCGGCCGGTCCTTGCTTTCCACTGAACTGTCAGAAGTCTCACCCACGAACAGCAGCACGGTATCCGCCTCTGCCGCGACCCGTTCCGCTTCGCGCAGCAGGTCTTCGGCGCTGCCCGGCTCGCGGATACCGTACCACAGCCCGTGTACGCGCGCGGCCTCGAACGGGAATTCCACGACCACTTCGATGCTTTGGCCTGCATCGAGCGTGATCGCGGCGCTTTCGCTGTCGCCCGATTTCAGCACGCCCATCGTGTCGCCCGGCGGCGTGCTGTGGGTGGTGACGATCTCCTCGCCATCCACCAGCATCCGCGCCTTGCCCGTCGCCCCGAGGTGGAAGCGATACTCACCCGCATTCGCGGCACGATAGCGGCCCGACGCGCGGATCGAGCCGCCATTAGCGAAATCGGCCTGGTCGTGCATTCCGGTGAACCAGACCAGCGAATTGGTATCGCGCGTCTCGCGCGTCATCGGCTCGCCCGAGCAATCGGTGGAGGCGAAATATTCAAGCGTCATGCCGGAGCTTGCCCCATCGCCGATGTCCTTCGCGGGCGCGACTGCCATGAACGGCAGGCGCGGTGCCGGATCGACGCCGGGGGCGAACAGCACCTTGGCGCAGCCCTCGTACCGCTGGCGCACGCTTTGCTCAGGCGTCGGCAGATCGGGCCGGACGGAAATCTTGGCAAAAGTGCCGCCCTGGAAACAGGGCGCGGCCGCGTTGGGGCCGATGATCGCGACGGTACCGGCTTTCTCCGGCGCGAGCGGTAGAATATCGCCCTCGTTCTTGAGCAGCACGAAGCCCGCCGCAGCCGCCTCCGCCAGCAGGGCGCGGGCCTCCTCGTCGGTGTATGGTTTGCTCTTCGCGCCGGTCGCATCCTGCGCCAGTTTTCCAACGCGGCTGGCCGCATCGCGCACGCGCGACAAATCGACTTCTCCGGCCGAGACCGCTTCTGCGGATTTCGGCCCGAGGAAGCGGAACGGACCCGGCATTTCCAGATCCAGCCCGGCGTTCAGCGTAGGCGCGGTTGAGTGCGTGCCGAACCAGTCGGACATGATGGCTCCAGTGAAGCCCCATTCGTCCTTCACGATCTCGGTCAGCACATGGTGCTGCTCAGCGCAATAGTTGCCGTTCACCCGGTTATAGGCGGCGAGAATTCCGGCGCAGCCTGCATCGACAGCATGTTCGAACGGCAGCAGATACACTTCGCGCAAGGTGCGCTCGTCAACCTGCACATCCACCGTGTCGCGCGCGGTTTCGCTGTCGTTGCAGACCAGGTGCTTCACCACAGAAGCAGTGCCGGTGGATTGCAGCCCGGTGATCCAGCAACCGCCGAGGATACCCGTCAGCAGCGGGTCTTCGGAAAAATATTCGAAGGCCCTGCCCGCCAGCGGGCTGCGGGCGAGATTGACATTGGGGGCCAGCACCGCGTCGACGCCGCGTTCGACCGCCTCCTGCCCCACCAGCGCGCCGATGCGCTGCACCAGGTCGCGATCCCAGCTGGCCCCCAGCGCCGTGGCGCAGGGGCTCAGCCGGGCGATATCGCGTTCGTCCACCTTGCCGCTGGCGATGCCCATCGGGCCATCGCTCATCGTGAAGGCGGCGATCCCCGCTTCGGGGACCGCCACGCTTGCCCACATCGCCGCGCCCGCAGTGAGCGCGGCGGCATCTTCCAGCTTCAAGTCAGACATGGGCGGGTCAGGCGGCCAGCGCCAGGCTCTTGGTGTCCGAAGTCGTCGGCACGAACGGCAGATACGACACGCGCATCCGCACGCCGAATTCCACTTTGTGCTCGCCCGGGCCGAAGCCGCCATCCTTCAGTGCGATGATGGTGGCCTTCTCGCCGAAGTTCCAGCGGTCGTCATAGACCGTTTCCATCTCGTCGAGCGTGTAGGTGTTGCCGTGCACATGGAAGCGTACGTCTTCGCGCGGGACCTTGTTACCGTCGATGGAGACGAGGATATCCTCCACCATCGAAAGGCCGAGGCCGCGATAATAAGGCAGGCGACCCAGGAACTTAACGCCCTTGGTCTCGCCGTTTTCTTCGTACGCTTCGAGGCTGCCCTCGACGATCATCTTGTTGTCCATCATGGTCGGGGTTCCTTTCAGGCGGCTGCCTTGAGTGCGGGAGTCTCGCTTTCGCCGAGAAGACGGGCCAGCATGACCTGCTGGCGACGCACCTGCTCGACACTGTCGGGCTCCTCGGCGTCCTCGATCCAGCGATTGCCTTCGTATTCCGAGCAGATGTAGCCGTCATAGCCACCCTGCTGCAGCACCTTCACGATCTCGTCGTAAGGGATCGAAGGCTCCACGCAGTCTTCGTTCATCTGGTAGAACTTGCCGTGGATGTTGTGGATGCGCGGCATGTAATCCAGCATCCGCTTGGGCTCGAACGCCGCATTGTGGCGCAGCGTTTCGGCCATCGCGATGGCCGGGCCTTCGCCGCCCATCTCGCGCACGTTCAGGATGACGTATTCGGACAGGACCCGGTCCTCGTAAGCCTTCTCGATATAATCCGCGATGTTCTGCGGCACGCCGATGCGCAGGAACTTTTCCTTCCACACCGGCGGGAAGGCATGGAGGAACATGCCCATGTCGGGCAGGAAGCCGAGCGCGTCGGAGCCGGATTTCTCGAACGCTTCCGCATGGCGCACGATCCACGGGTGATCGAAATGCAGCGGAGCGTGCACTTCGATCAGGATCTTGATGCCCTTCTCTTCTGCATAGGGCGCCGCATCGACCAGCACCTGCGGTTCGATCGAAACGAGCGCGCGGATGAATTTCATGCCCAGGCGCGCGCCGAAATCGATATCGCGCTTCACGCTGGCGACCTGTTCGTCATGCGGCATCATGCGGCCCTTGTACCGCTTGTAATCCAGCATGAAGTCATGGCTGACCGGCGTGCAGTCGTACTTGTCGATCAGCTTGTGCCAGTTTTCGATGGCGGCTTCGTCCACCGCATATTCGGGCCAGCCCCAGAAGGTCTGCTCCCCGATGACCTCAATCCCGTTCGCGCCCAGTTCGGCGGATACGCGGATGCAGTCTTCCAGGCTCATTTTCTCCTGAAAAGTCTCGTTCTGATAGGAATAGAGGCTCACGCCCCGCTTGATAGCCATCGATCATCCTCCAAGCGCGGCTGCCAAGACGCCGGCCATTTTCTTGTTGTTTCGGGGTTTGGCGGCTTGCGCATACCCCGGACTCAAATTAGAACTGTGATTCTATATATAAAAAAGGCGGGGTCAAGCCCTTCGGGGGCTGTCTCGCAACAGGGGAGATTTACATGAACGGCACCACTGGAAATTCGCGCGCACGGTCCATCCTGATTGTTGTGCTTCTGTGCATTCTGGTAGTGCCTATCGGCGCGTTTTCGCTGTTCGTCGGCTGGAACAAGGCCTTCGCCCCCTTGGAAATCCTGGCCGAACATTCGGCGTGGACCATCCACCTGCCGGTGATCGTCGGGCGCGCCATCGGCATTCTCGAACTGATCGCCGCCACGGCGCTGTTTGCCGCGCTTGCCGTGCCGCGGCTGGCCCGCATCGGCATGTATGCGGCCATCTGGATCACGCTCAACAACGTGGTCGCCGCCATCGTCCATATCATTTTCGCGGAATGGCACACCCTTCCGCAAAGCGCCGTCGTGATCACGCTTTGCGTGATCATGGTCCTGCTGTTCGCCTCTCGGGCGCGCGGCCTAAAACAAAAGGGAGATATTTAATGAGAGGATCGAAAATCGCCTGGGGCCTTGCGGCCGGCCTGCTGACCAGCGGTGCGCTGGTCGCGCCGGCGCATGCGCAGACGGATGAAACGGTATCGCAGTTGGCCCAGCAGGTCGCGCAGCTTCAGAAACAGTCGGACGCCGCGCGCGACCGCCAGCAGGTGGAAAACCTATTCTCGCGCTACATGTACCTGCACAACGCGTTCGAGGACGAGCAGATCATTCCGCTGTGGGCCGCAGAAGGCACCGAGGGGATGAGCGCCCAATATTCGAACCTCGGCAAATACACCCAGTACGAAAAGATCATGGAGTACCATCGCGGCCGCCCCTCGCCCATCGGCAAGCTGCTGTTCCACTACATCACCACGCCGGTGATCGAGGTCGCGGGTGACGGCAAGACCGCCAAGGGCCTGTGGATCGTCAACGGGCTCGAAAGCGGTCTGACCGCGCCTGAACACGCCGCCAACATGCCCGACTGGATGTTCGAACCCAATGTGGAGGTCGATGGCAAGAAGGTGTGGATGCACAATGTGTATCTCAAATACGGCATCGATTTCATCAAGCAGGACGGCGAATGGAAGATCTGGCACTTCCACTGCTTCGAAGTGGCGCGTGCGCCCTATTCGATGGGCTGGATTCCCTTCGCCGCCGCCGCGCAGGACGACAGCTTCAATTTCGACCTGATGTATGTCGGCGACGATGGCGCCCCTGTGTTCATGCCGGAAACCGATGAACCCGCGACGGTGCTGAATAACACCTACCGCACCGATACCGCGCAGCACCTGGAAGCGCGCATTCCAGAGCCGTACAACACGTTCTCGGAAACGTTCTCGTACTGAAGCGAGAGAGCCGGACACACGAAGGGGGGCGCTGACTGGCGCCCCCCTTTTTGCCGTCCGCCGGAAAATTCAGTCCTGCGTGCGGTACTGTTCGGGAATGTCGTAACCCGCTGCCTTGTCGTAAGGCGGAATCGTTACCTTCCCCGTGGCGGCCCATTCGGTGCCGCGGGTGATCAGCGTACGGACACCGTCGAACATCAGGGTGTCGGGGCCGTGGCCCAGCGTGAACGAGAACACGCGGCCGGCACCGTAATCCTGCACCCACACCAGCGGATGATCTTCGTTGATCCCGCCCATCTGCTCGAGCTTTTCGGCCGTGTAGGCCGCCGGATCATACTTGGGGCCGGTCAGTTCGGGTGCGTAGTTCGCGGCGTCGTCGTACCCGGTCGCCAGCACCGTCACGTCCGCGCCGGGGGCGAAGCTCATGTTGGTGTACATGTCTTCCATGAAGGTCCACACATAGGGACGCAGTCCGTCGGTAACCGGGTGGCCTGCATCCAGAACCTTGACCCGGAAAGCATCGGGCGGGGACCGGCGGCTCTGCCCCGGCACCATAGTCGCGCCCAGCAGGCGCCGGTACGCGGGAATGTCGTACCCCCATGTGAAACTGGAATGGAAGGCGACCAGCCCGCCGCCCTGCTCCACGTAATCGTACAGCGCCTGGAATGCCTCGTCCGACCACAATTTCTGCTCCGGATCGCCGTAGTTCCAGCGGCTGGCATAGTTCAGCAGGACGACGTCGTATTTCTTCAGCATCTCCAGCGTGCCGAACTCGAAATCCTCCGTCACGCGCACATCGAAAAGGCCCGTGTCCTTTAGATGCGTACGCAACCGGTTGTTCACGCCGGTCCAGTCATGTTCGTAGCTGTTCTCGCCCGAGATTATCAGCACCTTAAGCAGCTCTTCGCGCGGGACCACGGGCGTCACCACGCGCTGGACGGTCTCGGGCGGCGCATAGGGCACCGCATCGACGGTGGTGGGAATATCGGCAATCGGCGCGGTCTGCGCTGCTGCCTGGCTCGCCAGCAAAACTGCGGACAGGCCAAAAGCGATCGTACGGGTCCGTTTCATTGCATCTCCCCCTCGCCCGGGTCGTTCCATGCCGTTCTGGCAGCCGGGCTTTGCAGTCGGTTCCGGTCCATCGGCCAGAACAGGATCACCACCGCCTGCAGCACGAGCAGCGCGGCAGGCACGGCGTAATAGGCCATCCGGATATCGGCGCGTGAGGCGTCCGTGACGTTGGCCGGATCATAGGCAGCGAAGGCGAGGACGTAGGCCGCCGCCGCGCTGCCGATGGCCATGCCGACCTTGGTCGACACGCTGATCCCGGACGAGAGCAGGCCCTCGTACCGCACCCCGTGCTTCGACTGGTGATAGTCCACCGATTCCGCCGCCATCGTGAAAATCGCGGTGATGGTCACGGATGTCGCGACCGAAAACAGGAAATAGGGCAGCAGCAGGGGCGGCACGCCGATCCCTGCGATCTGCCAGTCCGGCGCGCCGTCGATCATCGCCATCCCTGCGAACAGCGCCAGCGAAATCGCGATGCTGCCCACGCAGCCGGCCCGCAGACCGGTGCGCGACAGGATCGGCGGCGCGATGAACGCCGCGATCAGCAGACCGCCGGAGACCATCGGCAGCATTACCGGGATCAGCCAGGGCTTTCCAATCACGTCCTTCGCAAAGAAGATTGTCAGCCCCAGCATCGCGCCGAAGCGCACGAAATACAGCAGGCAGAAACCGAAACACACCAGCCAGGCACGGTTGCGGACCATCTGGCCGACGGCAGGCAGCACCCTGAACGAAGGGGATGCGTCGTCTTCGAACCGTTCGCGGCAATTCCTGAACAGCAGGAACACCGCGATCATCGAAATCGCGGCAAAGGCCAGCGTGGTATAGGTGAACCCGCGCTGGGTATCCCCCGCCCCCAGCCACGCGACCAGCGGCATCGTCGCCGCCGTTCCCAGGATGACGGATACCGATGTACCCACCGACCGCGCACCGCCCAGTTTCAGCCGTTCCTTGGTGTCGAGCGTCATCATCGGCATCAGCGCAGTATAGGGGATGGACCCCACGCTCATCAGGATGCCCAGCAGCTTGAACGTGATGAAGGCATAGGCCAGCTGCACGCCCTGCGCAGCGTCCGGCACGTGGAACACCGCGATGAAGATGAGCGCGTAGGGAACCGCAGTGAACAGGAAGTAGGGCCGCGTCCTGCCCCACCGTGTACGCGTCTTGTCGACCGCGATGCCGACCAGCGGGTCGATCACCGCATCCAGCAGCCGGGCCACCAGGAATATGGTGCCCACCGCTTCGGCCGGCAGCCGGACGACATCGGTATAGTAGAACAGCAGGAACGCGCCCGCCACGTTGTAGGCAAGGCTATACCCCAGGTCGCCGCTGCCATAGCTGAAGCGTTCGAGGAAACTCAGCCTGCGGCCCTGTGCAGCGCCCTCAGACACCGAGCGCATCGCGCGTTGCGGCGATCGACTGGTCCATCGGCATCGATGGCATGTATTCCAGCCCGATGGCGCCTTCGTAGCCCAGCTCTCGCAGGTCCTGCATGGTCTGGCGCCAATCGATGGTTCCGGTGCCCGGCTCGTTGCGACCGGGCGTTCCGGCGACCTGCACATGCTCGACCAGGTGCATCCGGCCCGCGAGCACGGTCTTCATATCCTCGCCCATTACTCGGCTGTGATGCACGTCGTAGATCAGCTTCAGGTTGGGGCTGCCGACTTCCTCGATGATGTCCAGCGCCAGCGTGGTGTCGACCAGGTACATGGTGGCGAAGAGTTCGGTGTTGAGCGGTTCGAGAACCAGTGTCACACCGGCATCTTCTGCCATCTTCGCTGCACGCCGAAGGACGCTTACGGCATTGGTGAAATGCTCTTCCTCCGACATGCCCTCGACCCGGAAACCGGACGCCACGATCAGCGGCGGCGAACCGACCTTGCGCGCCGCCGCCAGCGTGTCGCGCACCGCGGCCAGCATCTCCTCGTGCTCGGCAGGGTCTACGATCGAGCGGCGCGGATCGACGCAGAAGCCGGTCAGCGAGACGCCGGTATCTTCCAGCGTGGCGGCCACGCCTTCCATGTCCTTGTCGCGCCACAGGTGGAACTCGACATGATCGAACCCGGCGGCCTTCGCGGCCCGGATCCGTTCGGGCAGGCCGTCTCCGGCTTCCTTGAACTGCCATTCGATGCAGGCGGACAGGGTGGTCATTATCATTGAACTCCGAAATGATCGGCGAGCTCGTCGCCGTGAAAGCCGTGGGTAAAAGTGTCGTCGCGATACGGGAGCATGTCCGCATTCCAGCGGGCCCAGCGGTCGCGCAGATCGGCAAACCGCTGCGGCTCGCGATCCTTTAGGTTGGCGCGCTCCATCGGGTCGGCGACGATGTCGAAGAGGAAGTCGTTGCCCGCGATGGATAGGTACTTGTACCGCCCGAGCCTGGCCGCCTTCTGGTCCAGATGCTTGTACCGCCAGAACATCGGGCGGCTGGAGAACCCGCCGGATCTCAAATCCCAGCCATCGGGTGGCCGGGCCTCGGGAAACCGCGCGCCGCCTGCGCTGGCGAGGGTCGCGGCGAGGTCCATTGTCATGTGCGGGACATCCAGCACCGTGCCGCCGTCGAACACGCCGGGCCAGCGGATGATCGTGGGCACCCGGATGCCACCTTCCAGCAGTTCAGTCTTGCGCCCGGTGAAAGGCCACACATCGGAAAACCGTTCGCCCCCATTATCGCTGGTGAACACGATGATGGTCTCGCGCCCGCCCGGCATCGCATCGAGCGCGGCGATCAACCGACCGACCTCTGCATCCATGCGGCGGACCATCTCGGCATAGGTCGCCATGCTGCCGCCATCGAAATGCGCCAGTGCACGGTAGCTGGGTTGGTCGAGAATGCGCTGCGCCTCTGCCGCGTCGTCCGGCGTTTCCCACGGCCAGTGCGGGGCCGAGAAATGCAGGCTGAGGAAGAATGGGCTGGCTGCACCGCTTTGCCGCTCGACGAAGGCCTCCGCCTGATCGCCCAGCAGCCGTGTAAGATAGCCGTCCTGTTCGATCCGGTGGCCGTTTTCCCACAGTCCGTCGCCGGTCGCATCGCGGTGGGCGAGATAGTCGATCCCGCCGCCGCGATAGCCCCAGAAATGGTCGTAACCGCTCTTGAGCGGCCCGTAGTCGGGCAAGCCGCCCAGGTGCCACTTGCCGATCAGGGCGGTGGTATAACCGGCGCCTTTCAGAATACCGGGGAGGGTCGGTTCGGACGGCGGCAGGCCGGTATGGCGCGGACCGATCGGTTCCTCGAGACCGGCATCGAGGCGATACTGGTAGCGCCCGGTGATGAGGCCGAGCCGGGTAGCGGAACAGACCGGCGAATTGGCGTAGGAATGGGTGAAACGGGTGCCGCGGGCCGCAAGGGCATCGCAATGCGGCGTCTCGTAATCGCGCCGCCCGAAGCAGGAAAGATCCGCATAGCCGAGATCGTCGGCCATGATGAACACGATGTTCGGGCGGGCATCGCGCCGCGCGGCTGCGGGCGCACCGGTCATCGCAAGCCCGGCCGATAGGGTGCCAGCTACTCCCGCTAGCAGAACGTCGCGCCGACTGGACATCACAAAGGGTCGGCCGCCCGCCGCAGCGACGGGCGGCCTTCCCGCATCAGAATTCGACGCCGACCCGCACGCCGTAGGTGCGCGGAGGCTGGAAGGTGAAGTTGAACGTATCGTCCGGCCCGGCAGACACGAAGCCTGCATAGGCCAGCGGCTGCTCGTTTTCCAGGTTGCGGACGAAGGCCTGGATGCTCCAGCGTTCGTTCACCGGCTCGTACTTCAGGCTGAGGTCGGTCTGCGAGAACGCCTGCTGCCTGCTCGACCGGTAGTTGAAGATGTCGAGGAAGTATTCGCTCTTGAACCGGGTATATGCGCTGGCGGTCAGCGTACCGGAATTGCCCAGATCAAAGACATGGTCATAGCCTGCGGTAATCGTGAACTCCGGCGATTGCGGCAGATTGTTCCCAGCCAGGTTGGGCTGCACGAGGGCCGGACCCGGATCGAGATCGGCCAACCCGTTATTGTCGGGAGTGACGGTGTCGAAGATGGCGTAGGACGCCAGCAGATCGTCATACTCGGCGTGCAGATAGTTTACGGAGAAAGTGAACACGTCGAACGGGCTGAGTTCGAACGTACCTTCGACCTCGGCACCGTAGATGGTGGCCGCACCAGCATTGAACACCTGCTGGCCGATCGCCGGATTCAGCAGAACGGCGGTCTGCAAATCCTTGTAATCGTAGTAGAAGCTGGCGAAGTTCACGATGTGCTCGCTGCGCGGGCCGAAGCTGACCTTTGCACCCGCTTCGTACGCGGTGTTGGTTTCGGGATCGTACGGGCCGACGCTATCGAAACCGCCGGATTTATAACCGGTCGAAACCTTGGCATAGAGCAGCGTATCGAGATTGGGCTTGTAGTTGATCCCCGCAAGCCACGTCAGCTGCTCGTTATCCTGCTCCAGGTTCAGGATGGAGCCCGGCGGCGTCGTGGGCGCAACCGGCCCGGCATTGAAGCGGAAGCCATAGTTACCGAAGACGCCTTCGCGCCGGTCGATCGTGTAGCGAAGCCCGCCGACCAGCGTCAGTTCGTCGGTGATGGCGTATTCCAGCTGACCGAAGCCGGCATAGCTCTTGGAATCCGTATCGCGCGAGAAGGTGTTGATGAAGCTGCCGTTCGGCCCGATGAACGGGCTGTAAAGGCCGCGAAGGTTATCGAGCTTTTCCTGATAGTAGAACACACCGCCCTGGTAGGTCAGCGCGCCGGCGGTACCACCGATGCGCAGCTCGTGGCTCTGGGTTTCCACTTCGTTGCCGAATTCGAAGAAGATGTAGTTCGGCAGCGCCAGATCGGTATCCTGATCGGTGCGGCGGTAGCCGCCGAGATAGGTCAGGGTCGCGCCGCCCAGATCATATTCCAGCTTGCCCCGCACCGCGTAGCTATCCTGCAGGTTCGGTGCGAGCGGGATGACCGGCAGCGGGCCATCGTAGCTCGAGCGGTCCTGAATGAAATCCAGCGCGTTGCTGGTGGTCGGAATGCACTGTCCGCCGGGGATCAGCGGCGCGGCATCTTCGAAACCGTTCTGCGAGCAATTGGGGCCGGGGCCGCGACCGGCGACGTTGAAACTATACGCAGCAAAGGCTGCGACGATGCTTTCGTTGTGCACGTACTCGCCCGACACATCGACCGACAGGCGATCGGTCGGCGCCAGGCTGATCGTCGCCCGCACGCCCTGATTGTCCGCCGTACCGCTGCGCACGACGTCGTTGCCAGCAGCTTCGCGGTTTGGGTGGAAGAAATAGCCGTCGCGCTTGTTGTAAAGGCCGGCAAGCCGGATGCCGCCGATCACGCCGAGCGGGATATCGACCCCGGCTTCGAGCTTCACGTGATCGAAGCTGCCGTAGGTCGCGTTGATATCGACGCCGAATTCGTTGCCCGGCTTGCGGGTAATGAAGTTGATGGCACCGCCGGTGGCGTTGCGTCCGTACAGCGTGCCCTGCGGACCGCGAAGCACCTCGATCCGCTCGATATCGAACAGCGCCAGGTTCAACACGTTGGGACGGTTGATGTATTCCCCGTCGATGTTGACCGCGATCGACTGATCCTGGCCTTCGTCGTTGGAATTGGTGCCAACCCCGCGCACGGCAACGCGGGTGTAGTTCGAATCCTGCGTGATGTTGAGGACTGGCGCGATGCGGGTCAGATCTTGGAAATCGGTAACGCCGGCATCTTCGATCGCCTCGTCGCCGATCACGTCGATCGCGATCGGAACGTCCTGCACGTCCTGCGAGCGATTCTGCGCCGTCACGATGATAACGTTCTGGTTATCAAGCACATCGTCTTGCGGCGTGCCGGGGGTGGCCTGCCCGTAGGCCGGGGCCGCCACCGCACCAAACGCGCAGGAGGCGAACAGAATCGTCTTGTAGTTAAAGGTTTTCATCAGGTCTCTCCCAAAGCATCCGCCATTCTGTCTCGACGGTAAGCTAAATAGAATGAGTGTTTTGATTATAATTTGCCGTTCATGTCAATGCCGCTGGCTGAGGCCGATGCAGCCAATCGCCAACTGTTGCGCCATTGCATCAATCTGGGCGTGCAATTGCTCGTCGATCAGCGCGCCATCGGGCCCGAACGGCTTTTGTTCGATAGTATTGATCGCCACCCCGATGGGCGTCGGCCAGCCACGCATCGCGTGGACGATCCCGCGCAGCGCAGCCAGCGTGACGCCGCCCGCCTGCCACCCGGCCGCCGTGACCAGCAGGCCCACGGGCCGCCCGTCGAAATAGGGCCGTTCATCGCTGCGCAGATCTTCCAGCAGGTCGAGCGCATTCTTGGTCAGGCCGGAAACGCCGCCATGATAGCTCGGCGAGCCGATCACGATCCCGTCGGCTTGGCGTACCGCTTCGACGAACTCGTTTTCGGCCTCGGTCCGCTCTTTGGAATAGGGATCGAAATGCGGCAGCGCGCTCAATTCTTCGCCGCCGAACAGCTGCACGTGCGCACCGTGTTTCTCGCAAATGTCGAGCACGGCACGCACCAGCAGTTCGGTGCTGGAATTGGGGCGCTGCGTACCACCGATACCAACGATACGGGGCTGGCGAGCCATTACTTCAGCTCCGGCATCACGCGGCTGGAAATCAGTTCCAGCGTCTGGTTGCCAAGCCGAAGCTTCTCGTCGGTCAGCGGGCCTGTGGTGGTGCCGCACAGGATGTTGCCGATGCCCAGATCCTTGTAGGGCTTCAGATGCTCCACCACGGTTTCGGGCGAGCCGTAGAGGCACCACGTGCCGATCCAGTCTTCGCTCAGCGCGTTGGGCGTGTTGTCCGTTTTCTTGTTTGCGCTGTCGCTCTCGGCGCGGGCGTTGAATTCCGCCTCGCGCTCGATCGCATCCTGATAGGCGCGCAGAATCACTTCCAGCTCCTCGCGCGCCTGATCGTCGGTTTCGGCGACGTGGACGCACTGATACGTGTGGGTGGACCAGCCCAGCGCAAAGTCGATCGTGGCCTGATCATGGCCGGACGATGTGAGCACATCCTTGTAGGCCGTGAAATATTTCTGGACGTGCTTGAACGGCTCGGTCCCGCCGATCTGCGGCGGAGTGAACGCCGGAATGAAAGCGGGCCAACCATTTTCGCCCGCGCGGCGGGTGCTGGCTTCGGCCATGGCAACCGGCATCAGCGGAGCATGACCCTTCGAATAGGCGACCGGCGCGATACGCTGCAGCACGCGGCCCTGGTGCGGACCGTTTGCGATCTCGATAGCCGGATCGTCCATGGTCTTCGCCCACAGCTGCTCCGCCAGGTCGAGATTGCGGTTGGAGATTTCCTTCGCCTGGTCATAGGTGACACCGAAGCCGATCATCTCTTCGGGGGTCGTCCCACTGCCCACACCGACCAGAATCTTCCCGTCGGTCAGCTGATCGAGGATGTTGATCCGCTCCACGAAGCGCACTGGATGGTGAAGCGGTACCGAGACGACCGAAAAGCCGAAGTGCATGTCCGGCATCTGGCCGGCCAGGTAGGCGGCGAAGATGAAGCTGTCGCTCGCGATCGGCATGTAGCCGTTGAAATGGTGATCCGGCATGAAGATCGCCTCGAAGCCGCAATCGCGGGCCTTCCGGGCGTGCGTTTCCAAGTCCTTGATCAGTTTGCGATCGTCTTCCGGACGCATAGCGCGTGCATTCAGAAACACAGAAAACCGCATCAAAAATCCCTTCCCTGTACCACTTTAAATTTTTTGGTCGATTCAAATTAGAATTGACGTTCTTATTCTGTTGAGGCTTTTGAACCCAATGTCAACCCAGCCCGATGCGCCGACATCCCACATCGAAAAGCTGTCCCGCGAAGCGGTAAGCCGCAAACCCCGCCAGGGCCGAAGCCTCGCGTCGTTCGAGCGTATGCTGTCGGCCACGCGGGATTTGATGCTGGATCGCGGGAGCGAGGATTTCACGCTTCAGGACGTGAGCGACCGCGGAAACGTTTCCATCGGCTCGATCTATCTGCGATTCGAGAGCAAGGACCGCTTGCTCTACGCCGTGATCGCGCAAGAGCTGCAATCGGTGGTGGAGAATGAGGCGGCGATGGTGCGCGCGGTGGCCGCGAAGTGCCGCAACCTGAAGGAATTCCTGACCACCTATATCGACGAATATACCGAATTCATGCGCGGCCATTCGCAGATGCTGCGCGTGATTATGCAGCGCGCCGCAATCGATCCGCTGGTGTCTGCGCCGGGCAAGGAAGCGGCCTACATGGCGCAGGCGCAGACCATCGAGGCCATGATGTCGTTCCGCGACGAAATCCTGTCGGACCGGGCGGTAATGAAGGCCGACGCGACGCTGCAGGTGATCTATGCCGCAGTGGCCCGGCAGCTTGGCCTTGGCGTTTCACCGGAGGCGGGCGATCAGGTGGGCTGGCAGACGCTGCGTCCCGAATTGGCCGAGATGGCGTACGCCTATCTCAAGCATTCGGCCTAACCGCCTTCAGCTCCCGGGCTCCTGCCCGTCCAGTTCGGCCATGATCTTCATCGCTTCAGCAAAGCCGGTATTGGCAGCGGGAACGCCCGCGTAGATTGCGGTCTGCATCAGGACTTCCTTCAGTTCGTCGCGCGTGAACCCGCCCTGCTCCAGACCCGACCTCACGTGCAGGGCGAATTCCTCCCAGCGCGAAAGACTGGCGGTAATGGCAAGCACCATCAGGCGCCGCGTGCGGTCGTCCAGCCCCGGGCGGCCCCACACCTCGTGCCATGCGATGCGGGTGATCATTGCCTGAAAATCGGCATTGAAGGGCGTGCGGTTTTCCAGGCTGCGGTCGACCCACGCATCGCCCAGCACGCGACGGCGGTTGACCAGCCCGGCCTCGAACAGCGCCGTGGCCGCATGCTTGGTATCGGCATCGTCCAGGAAGAACCGGCGCAAGGCGGCAGCCAGTTCCAGCGGCACTTCGAGCGGGGCAATATGCCCGCAGGCGAGCTGCGCGGATTGCGCACCCGAAATGCCGTTCAGCAGCACATCGCCGTGCGGATCGGCGGGTGTCGAGACGTCTTGCGATCCGGTTATCACCAGTGCCGGGCATCCGATGCGATTCAGCCGGGCGAGCAGATCCATGTCGCGGATGGCGGCGGAGGCTCCGGCATATCCCGCAGGATCCATCGCCAGAAGTTCCGCAGCGACACCGTCCACGATTTCGGGGTGCCTGTCCGCGAAGCCGGGGGCGAAGAAGCGTTCCATCGCCAGCCCGGCGATGGCCCCCATCCCGCCATCGCGCACCGCCTCGATCCTCGCCTGCCAGGCCTTCGGATCCATGGTGACCGAGGTGCAGACAAGCCCCAGCGCGTCCACCCGCTGCGGATGATCGAGCGCCAGCTGCATGGCGATCATCGCGCCAAGCGACACGCCTGCGACCCGCGCGCTTTCCACGCCCGCCGCATTCATCACCGAGGCGACGTCGCGCGCCAGCAGCGCCATGTCGTAGTCGCCGCGGGGCGCATCGGATGCACCGTGGCCGCGCGTATCCATGCGGATCAGGCGGAAATGGGCTGACAGGTGGGGCACGCAGCGATCCCAGACAGTCATGTCCGTCCCGATGGAGTTGAGCAATAGCAGCACAGGTTGCCCGGCGGCGCCATGCTGCCTCCAGTAAATCCGGGCACCTTCGTTATCGACGAAAGGCATGGCTCACTCCTCCCCGATCCGTAGCAGCGTATCGATCAGCACGGCGCTTTCGCCGAGGTCCGCATCCCCATCGGGCACGCGGTCGGCCAAGGCACCAGTGTCAATCTCCAGCCCTTCGACAACCTCGGCCAGAGCGGCCAGCGATCCGGATGCGATGCAGAACAGATCGGCCAGCACCGGTGCTTCCGCCTGCCAGCCGCCAAGGCCGCGCTCCTGCTCTGCTGGCAGGCCGGCGAGCAGCGTCGAGGCAAGGCCGGGCGCGCGCGCCGCTGCTGAAAGCGCGATCTGGCAGCCCGTCGGATTGCGTTTGTGCGCCATTGCAGACGAACCGCCCCGCCCCGCGACCTGCGGTTCACGCATCTCACCCAGCGCATTTTGCGAAGAGAACGCGATGTCGCGGGCCAGCTTGCCCGACGCGCCTGTCAGGGCGGCAAGCGTGCTGCCGATCAGCGCCACGCCGCTGCGCCGCGCATGCCACGGCGGTGCTGCCGGCAGGCCCAGCATCTGGCCGAGCCTTTCCGCAACGGCCGCACCCTCGCCCTGATTTCCCGTACGCGTGCCCACGGCCCCGCCGAATTGCAGGACAGCATATTTCCCCATCACACGACTGAATTCCGCGGAAGCATCGGCTACCCCGGCATGCCACTGCGCCAGCCGCAGGCCTAGCGCGATCGGCAAGGCGTCCTGGCCCAGCGTCCGGCCCATTGCCGGCGTGTGCGCGTGTTTGCGCGCGAGCGGAGCAAGCGCGGCCAGAATGCGCCGTGTGTCGGTATCCAGCAGCTTGGCCCCTGCCCTCGCCTGCATCATGGTGATGGTATCCGCCATATCCTGGCTGGTGGACGCATGATGCACGTAGTCGCGCGCGCTTTCCGGCACTGCAGCGCGCAACCGCTTCACCAGCGGGATCGCAAGAGTTCCGGCCAGCGCAGCTTCCTCTGCGAGTTCGGCGGGGTCGGGCCGAATATCGGAGCAGGCACGCGCAATATGGTCGGCCGCTTCGGCCGGAATTACACCCACATCGGCTTGCGCGCGCGCCAGCGCCGCTTCGAACCGCAGAGCGTGCGCCAGAACCTGCGCATCGTCCCACACCGCAAGCATGGGGCCGGTCGTATTGGGGCGCTGGCGCAGCAGGTCGCTCACAGGTCGAAGAACACCGTCTCACCCTCGCCACCGAGCCGCAGATCGAGGCGCCAGACGCCCTCGCCATCCCGGCGCGCGATCAGCGTATCGCGGCGCTCGGCGGGCACGAGAGCGAGCACGGGGTCATCCGCCAGGCCATCGGACCCTGCGAAATATATGCGGGTCGCGAGCCGCCGCAGGACGCCGCGCGCAAACAGCGACACCGCGATATGCGGTGCCTGAAGGCTGCCGCCCGGCCCCGGCACGCGGCCCGGCATCACGGTGCGGAAGCGGAATTCGCCCGCTTCGGAGGTGGAAGATCGCCCGAAACCGACGAAATGCGGATCGATCGCGATGTCGTCTCGCGGGTCGTCTGCGCTGCGATACCGGCCAGCTGCGTTGGCCTGCCAGATTTCGACCATCGCATCGACCACCGGCTCGCCATCGTGATCGCACACGATACCTGCCAGTTCGATTGCCTCGCCGGTCGGTGTTCCGGTCGGGGCTGACAGATTGAGGACGTAGTGGTCTTCGCCAAACAGTTCGGGCCGTGCGCCCATGTCCGACTTGCCGATCAGGTCCGCCCCGCCTTTCCACGGCAAACCGTAGTGGAAGAAAGGCCCGACCGTCTGCGACGGCGTCTGCCCGAAGATCGCCGGGTCCTGGTTGTCCTGCCGCGCGGCTGGGTTGCGATCTTCCAGAGCAATGTCAGCCATGGTCGCCCCCTTCCTCGAACGGGGTCTGATCGCGCCCTTTCAGGACGACGTCGAACAGATAGCCGAGCGCGTGGTTCGGCTGGGTGGTCGCGATATCGAACCGGCTTACCATGCGCTGGCGATAGGGCATCGGCACCGCGTTGGCGATAGGATCGATCTCGATCAGGGGGTCATCCGGGAAATACATCTGCGTCACCAGCCGGGTGGCGAAGGCCGGGCCAAGCAGGGACAGGTGGATGTGCGAAGGCCGCCACGCGTTCTTGTGGTTCCCCCACGGGTAGGCGCCGGGACGGATCGTGGTGAAGGAATAGCGGCCCTGCGCATCGGTCACCACACGGCCCGCACCGGTGAAATTGGGATCGAGCGGCGCGCCCCAGCCATCCTTCGCGTGGATGTAACGGCCCGCAGCATTGGCCTGCCATATCTCGATCACGGTGTCGCTTACCGGGCGGTTATCTTCGTCCAGCACGCGGCCCGACACGGTGATCCGCTGACCGATCGGCTCGCCCTTGTGCTGCGCGGTCAGGTCGGCGGCTGCAGGCCCCATCAGGCGATCCCAGCAGCCCGTCGGCCCGGTCGTTTCGGTCAGGGTATGCGGGATCGCAATCGGCGGCTGGTGCGGTGCGCGCAGCCGGGTCGAGCCATATTCGGGAAACAGCAGGGGGGGCGCCCCCGCGTCGAGCGGGCGATACGGCACAGGATCGGTCATGCCTGCACCCCTTTTACGCCCGATACATCCAGCGGCGCGGCGGTTTTCGCGACAACCTCTTCCACCCGCACCCCGGGTGCGGTTTCGATCAATCGCAGGCCCGGCTTGTCGCACGCGATCACCGCCAGATCGGTCACGATCAGATCGACGCAGCCCTTGCCGGTCAGCGGAAGGGCGCATTGCTCCAGCAGCTTGGGATCGCCGTGCTTGCTGACATGATCCATCACCACGACCACACGGCGCACCCCGGCAACCAGGTCCATCGCGCCGCCCATGCCCTTCACCATCTTGCCCGGGATGGTCCAGTTGGCGATGTCGCCCGCCGCCGAAACCTCCATCGCGCCAAGGATGGTCAGGTCGATATGCCCGCCTCGGATCATCGCGAAACTGTCGGCAGAGGAAAAGAAGCTCGATGTAGACAAGGCGGTGATGGTCTGCTTGCCCGCGTTGATCAGGTCGGGATCAGCCTCCCCTTCATACGGGAATGGCCCCATGCCCAGCATCCCGTTCTCCGATTGCAGCGTCACCTCGATCCCTTGGGGGATGTAGTTGGCGACCAGCGTCGGGATGCCGATACCCAGGTTGACGTAGAAGCCATCCTCCAGCTCCTGCGCGGCGCGCGCAGCCATCTGTTCGCGGCTCCAGCCGTGGGCTCCCTGCTCTGTCATCAGTTGGCCTCCCTCGGTCGGGTGGTAAGCTTCTCGATCCGTTTCTCGTTGATCGTCGATTGCACGATACGGTCGACATAGATGCCCGGCGTATGGATGCAGTCGGGATCGAACGTGCCCTCCGGCACGATTTCCTCCACCTCGACCACGGTCGTCTTGCCCGCAGTCGCCATGTTGGGATTGAAATTGCGTGCCGTGCGGCGGAACATCAGGTTGCCCGCCGGGTCCGCGCGCCAGGCCTTCACGATCGAAACATCGGCACGAAGCCAGGTTTCGCGCACGTACATTTCGCCGTCGAACTCCTCCACCGGCTTGCCCTCGGCAACCACAGTGCCGAAGCCGGTCTTGGTGTAGAACGCAGGAATGCCCGCGCCGCCCGCCCTGATCCGTTCGGCCAGCGTGCCCTGCGGGTTCAGTTCCAGCTCGAGCTCGCCCGAGAGATATTGCTGCTCGAACAGCTTGTTCTCGCCGACGTAGCTGGAGATCATCTTGGCGATCTGCCGGCTTTCCAGCAGCATCCACAGGCCGAACCCGTCCGCACCCGCATTGTTCGAAATCACGGTCAGTCCGGTGACCCCGGCGGCGCGTATTTCGGGGATCAGGCTTTCGGGATTGCCCGACAGGCCGAACCCGCCGGACATGATGGTCATGCCATCGAACAGCAGGCCGTCCAGCGCCGCCGCAGGGCTATCGAAGATCTTGCTTGCCATACCTACTCCAGCGGCAGCCCGACATAGTTTTCCGCCAGCGTGCGCTGGGCCGGAATCGAGCCGCGAATATAATCGATTTCCGCCATCTGGATGCGGCGATCGAAGCCGTCCATATCGGGATAGCGGTGGGTGATCGAGGTGAACCACCAGGAAAAGCGCACTGCCTTCCACACGCGGGCTAGCGCGCGCGCCGAGTAGTGGTCGATCCCGGCGGACGATCCCTCGCCGTAATACTCGCTGAATGCCTCGGCCAGGATGGCGACATCGCTGACCGCCAGGTTCATACCCTTCGCCCCGGTGGGCGGCACGATATGCGCGGCATCGCCCGCCAAGAACAGGCGGTTCCAGCGCATCGGTTCGGCAACGTAGGAACGCAAGGGTGCGATCGACTTCTCGAAGCTGGGGCCGCGGGTCACGCGCGCGCCCACTTCTTCGCCCAGGCGCAGGCACAATTCGTCCCAGAACCGTTCGTCGCTCCAGTTCTCGACCTTCTCGTCGATATCGCACTGGATGTAATAGCGGCTGCGCGTTTCGGAACGCATGGATGCCAGCGCAAAGCCGCGTTCGTGATTGGCGTAGATAAGTTCGTCCTCGACCGGCGGAACCTCTGCCAGGATGCCCAGCCACCCGAATGGATAGACCCGTTCGAACTCGCGCTGGACATTGGCGGGGATGGTCTTGCGGCTGACACCGTGCTGGCCATCGCAGCCGACCACGAAATCGCAGCGCAGTTCATGCTGTTCGCCATCCGAGCGCCATGTGACGACCGGCGTGTCCGTCGAGGCGCCCTCAATCGCGACCTCGTCGGCATTCCAGATGATCTGCACGCCGCGTTCATCGGCCGCATCGAACAGGTCGTGCATCACTTCCTGCTGGCCGTACACGGTGACGGTACGCCCGCCGGTCAGCGCGGCCATGTCGATGTGAAAAAGCTCACCGTCGAGGCTCAGATTGGTGCCGCCATGCACCAGGCCTTCGCGCTGCAAACGCGCGCCCAGACCCAACCGGTCCATCAGATCGACCGCCACCTGCTCCAGCACCCCGGCGCGAACGCGGCCCTCCACGTATTCACGGTCGCGCCGTTCCAGCACGACAGCGTCGATCCCCTCGCGTGCCAGCAGGTGCGCCAGGAACATGCCGGCCGGACCAGCACCGATGATTGCGATCTTGGTACGCATGAAGCCGCCAATCCTCTTTGCGCCCGGGCTTGATACCGCCCGGTTCACGTTGCTTGCGGAATTTACCGGGTGCCATCGCCCTACGCTCCGGACCATGTGCGGCTTGCGTGATTTCTTGGACAAATCGCCAAATCGGGCTAGCAGCCAAAGGATGCCAGCCAAGGCCGTCCCATCTTTCTATCTCTACGGAGAACCGCCTCGCGCGGTAGAGAACACGTTCGTCCATGTGGAGCAGCTGGACGACCGATCCCGCCCCAGCGAATGGACGATCCGACCGCACTCGCACGCCGATCTGCATCAGGTGTTCCTGCTTGAAAGCGGGGGCGGCGTGGTCACCATCGAAGGCGACGCCCATCGTGTCGCGGCCCCGGCAGTCATCCTGATCCCGGCTACCGCAATCCACGGCTTCGAGTGGCTGGAGGAGACAACCGGCTGGGTGCTGACGATTGCCCGGGCTTTTCACGATACGCTGGCTGCGCGGCACGGCGAGTTGCAGCCGCTGTTCGCACGCGGGCATCTGCTGCCGCTACATCCCGACCGGCTGGCCACGGCGCTGCGGCTGGTCCGCGATCTGCAGCACGAACTCGGCTGGTCAGCCATCGGACACGGCGCGATGGCCCGTGCGCTCGTGCTGCAGCTATCGGTCCTGTTGGTACGGCTGGTCGATGCGGGAACCGATACGCAGGTGAAGATCGCCAGATCGGCGGCGGCCGCGCTGGTCGCGCGATACAGGGCGCAGGTCGAAACCCGCTTCCGCGACCGCGAGCCCATTGCGCAGCAGGCTGCTGCTCTGGGCGTAAGCGAAAGTGCCCTGCGCGCGGCCTGCGCCAAAATCGCAGGGCGTTCGCCAAGCCAGATCCTCGACGACCGGGCCTTGCTGGAAGCGCGTCGGCTGCTGGTCTATTCGCACTTGTCGGTTGCGCAGATCGGCTACGCGCTGGGCTTTGCCGACCCTGCGTATTTCTCGCGCTTCTTCACCCGCCATGTCGGCTGTCCGCCCTCGACCTATCGCGAAACGCCGCCCGCGTCGCCGAGCTGATATCGGATCGAGGATGGGTGAGGATCTAGCTCTCGGCTTTAATCAATCCCGTAATGCGGACCCACCTCATCCAGGCGATATTTTAGGATATCCAGCAGGATCGGGGCGTCGTCCGCAATGACAGTTTCGGCCATCATTCGCTCCAGCGTACTTCGCATATTCAAATCGGCGTCCAGAACCTTCCGCGCCCCTGCACGGATCGCCCGGCATGTTCGCCGCTATGAGGTTCGAATTGCGGGCACACCTTCACCGCACGCGCCGACTGCGTTACAGTCACAGCACCAATGAACGAACCTTTCCTCAATCGAACACGGAATTTCTGCGACACGTGCACGGTACGCAACCGCGCGATTTGCGGCGATCTTGATAGCGACGAGATCGCCGCTCTGAACGCGATCGGCCAGCGCAGGGATTTGGCTGCGGGCGAGAGCTTGCTGTGGGAAGGCGACGACGCGGTCGTGGTTGCCAATGTCATCGAAGGCATGATGAAGCTGTCGACCAGCACGGCCGATGGGAAAGAGCAGATTCTGGGGATCGCCTTTCCGGCGGACTTCGTCGGCCGGCCTTTCGGCAAGGCCGCACCTTTTACCGTCGAAGCGATGACCGATGTTCGGGTCTGCGTTTTCCGGCAGGTCGATTTTGATCGGTTTGCAGTGGAGCATCCCCGGCTGGAGCACAAGCTGCTCGAACGCACGCTTTCCGAGCTCGATCGCACGCGTAAGTGGATGCTGATTCTCGGGCGGATGACCGCAGAACAACGGGTCGCGACCTTCCTGCTCGATCTGTCGGAGAGCCTGTCCTCGGCGAAGAACGACGCAAATGCCGCCTTCGATCTGCAGCTCGGTCGCGGTCAGATTGCCGATGTCCTCGGCCTGACAATCGAAACCGTCAGCCGCGAGTTCACCAAGCTCAGGAAGGCCGGGCTGGTTTCTGTGCCCAGCCGCAGGGAGGTCGTGATCCAAAACCGCGAGGCGCTGATGGCGCTGGCCGGGTAGCCGCGGCGAGACGCCGGGGCGACAAAAACGATGACTGCCTTGCTGCCGATCGCCACGCCTTCAATCGATCGACCATCCTTTGACGGGTGACCTTACGCCAATCCCTGCTAATCTGGCGAAAGAATGAGCACCGATCCCTCCCTGCCTGGCAAGCCAGTGCGTGTCACCTCGTTCGACGTTGCCGAGCGTGCCGGCGTTAACCAGTCGACCGTATCGCGCGCGCTGGCCGGTTCGCCGCAGGTCACCCCCGCCACGCGCGAGCGCGTTGTCGCGGTGGCGAAAGAGCTTGGCTACACCGTCGACCACCGCGCATCGGGTTTGCGCAAGGGCCGAACGGACACAATTGCCGTCGTCATCCTGCAGCGCCCCGAAGACAAGACACCCACCGGCAACCCGTTCTATTTCGAGCTGCTGGGCAGCATCTGCGAAGCCGCCTCAGAGCGCGGGCTCGAAACGCTCGTTTCGCTCCAGTCGGAGAATGGACGCCTGACGGGAGATTACGTGAAGCGCGGGCAGGCGGACGGCACGATCGTGATCGGCTCCGCGCGCAACTCGACCGCTTGGGGGTTTTTCCAGCAGCTGCAGCGCAGCGAGAGCAGTCTGGTTTTCTGGGGTTCGCCGTTCGATGAAGCCCGCTGGATACGATCCGACAATGTCGCCGGCGGGGCGCTCGCAACGCGCCATCTCATCGATCGCGGCTATCGCCGCATCGCCTTCGTCGGTCCGCTCGAAACGGGGCCGGGGCAATTTGCGGAGCGTTTTGAAGGCTATTGCGACGCGCTGGCCGAGCACGGGCTGGAGCCGTTGCAGGCATCGCACTATCCCGATGGCGACCGCATCGCGCAGGGCTATCACGCCGCGCTCGAATTGTTGGATCGGAACCCGGACATTGATGCGTTCTTTGCGGCCAGCGATCGGCTTGCCTTCGGTGTGCTGGAGCGGGTGCGCGAAAGCGGGGGCGACGTGCCCGATAAATGCGGAATCGTGGGCTTCGATGGCATGTCTGCAGGGACGGTCTGCAATCCGCCGCTGACCACGGTCGCGCCCGATCTGGAGAAAGCGGCGAAGGCCTTGCTGGCCGCGGCTCTGGACGACGACAAGCGCGGTACCGGGCGGGTTCCGGTGAAACTGATCGAACGCGCCAGCGTGCGGGCGCTGCCCGCCGGGAAAAGCCCCGGCGACTGCTAGCCGGGCGGCCTACGCGCTTTCGTCGTCCGCGAACTGGAAGGGTGGAAGCCGGTTCACCGCTTCGCGCAGCGAAAGGCTCCACTGTTCGGAAATGCGCCTGAAATAGGGGTCGTTCTCAGCGATCCGCTGGTTCGCACCAAGGCGGCAGGCGTCGCGTTCATGGATCGCCAGATCGAGTGGCAGATCGACCGCGAGGTTGGACCGGATGGTCGAATCGAAAGACACCATCAGCAGGCGAACGGCGTCCTCGAACGGCATCGCAGGGTCGTAGGTGCGCACGATGATCGGGCGCCCGTACTTGGTCTCGCCGATCTGGAAGAAGGGAGAGTCGTCTCCCGCCTCGATGAAATTGCCTTCGGGATAGACCAGGAAAAGCCGCGGCTCGCTGCCCGCGATCTGCCCGCCGAGGATCAGGCTGGCGCGAAACCCGCCGCTGGCCTGCTGGCCGTCGTCGCGCAGGCTGGCAATCACCTCGCGCAGGGTATCGCCCACGATGGTGGCGATCTGGAACATCGAGGGTGCAGAAAGGATCGAGGGATCGCGCTCAGACGGGGCCTTGGTCCGCTCGTCCAGCAGGCTGACGACCGCCTGTGTGGTCGCCAGATTGCCCGCCGAAAGCAGCGTGATGATCCGTTCCCCCGGGATTTCCCAGTGGCGCATCTTGCGGACCTGCGAAACGTCGTCGACGCCCGCGTTGGTCCGCGTATCGGACATGAAGATCAGGCCGCGGTCGAGCCGCATACCCACGCAATAGGTCATTTGAAATTGGTCTCGCGGACTTGGTGGCGCGTCTGGATTATTGTTCCACCCTGAGGCTGACAAGCACGCTCTCGTGACTTCCCCCCATCCGCATTCCGCTCAGCGGCGCTGCTTCGCGAAAGTCGATCCCGGTGGCGACGCGGATATAGCGTTCGTCGGGGGAATAGCCATTGGATATGTCGAACCCGACCCAGCCGATGCCCTGAAAATAGGCCTCTGCCCAGGCATGGCTGGCATCCTGCTCGACCCGGTCGTTCATCATCAGATAGCCCGATACGTAGCGCGCGGGCAGCCCGATCAGGCGGGCGGCCGAACAGAAGATATGCGCGTGATCCTGGCACACGCCGGTGCCGCCGTTTATCGCTTCCTCTGCGGTGGTCCCGGTATGGGTGTTGCCGCCTTCGTAACCGACCCTGTCGAGGATCGCGGCAGACAGGCGATGGCCCGTGCCGACGTCGCCGGGATCGGTATCCTCCAGCCCATCGACAAGCTTGCGCACGCCCTCGCCCGCCTTCGTCAGCGGGGATGAGCGCCGGAAATGCCACAGCGGCAGGAATCCGCGATGTTCGCCGAGGACGCCGTCACCTTCCGTATTGTCGACCAGGCCGACACAGCGGATGGAAGTTTCGGTCTGGCCCGGTTCGATCCCGATCAGGTCGACGCAATTGCCATTGTGGTCTTCATAGGAAAGTTCGGTGGCACCGCCTTCGATGGTGACCGTCCAGTCGAGCACCTTCTGGCCGCGCGTATCCTTGGGCCGCAGGCGGGCCTGCTGCAACCCGTAGGCGACAGGCGTGTCGTAGGTATAGCGCGTTTCGTGATCGACTCTCAGCCTCATGCGGTCACCTCGAAGGAATAGTCCTTGGTGATCTGCCGCGCCAACCGGTCGTTTGCGCTCAGGAAGCCCTCGATGAATTCGTGCAGCCCGTCGTCGAAAATCGTATCCATCGAACGCCCCAGGTAATCGAGCTGGATGCGGTCGGCCATCTCGCAGGCCTCCGTCCTGTTGTCGTAGTTCTTTGCCAGATAGCCCAGATTGTCGGCTATCTTGTTGTAGCAGAAGGCGAGGCTGCGCGGCATCTGTTCGTGCAGGATCAGGAACTGCGCGATGTCGCGCGGATTGACCGTCGCACCGTTCAGCCACGTGTACGACCGCAACGCCGAAACGGATCGCAGAATCGTTTCCCACTGCTTGATGTCGAGCGCGGACCCGACCTGGCTGACCGAGGGCAGCAGCAGATAGTATTTCACATCAAGGATACGCGCGGTGTTGTCGGCCCGTTCGACGAACGTGCCCAGCCGCAGGAAATTGTAGCCGTCATTGCGAAGCATGGTGCCGTTGGTCGCCCCGCGCACCAGCGCATTCTGCTGCCGAATGGTGGTGAGCACATCGGGCAGGTCCGCTTCGGCGATCTTGCCAGAAAGCAGCTTGTCGAGTGTCATCCAGCTTTCGTTGGTCGCTTCCCACACTTCGCGGGTGAGAGCGATGCGCACCGCCCGCGCATTGTCGCGCGCCGCCTTGACCATGCAGATGATGCTGGACGGGTTCTGCCGGTCGGTCAGCAGGAATTCCATCACCTTGGATGAGGTTGCGTCGCCGTGGCGTTCCTTAAACGCCTTGAGCTGGCCAACGGTGGTCAGCACCGATTCCCATTCCGAGCGCGAGGATCCTGCACGCGTCAACGCGATGCGAAAGCCTGCGTCGAGCAGGCGCGCGGTCGCCTCCGCCCGTTCGAGGTAGCGGAACATCCAGAACAGGCCCGATGCGGTCTTACCCAGCATGGCGCGCCTCCGAGGTCGTGGTGGGGCGATCAGTCATCGAGCACCCATGTATCCTTAGTCCCGCCACCCTGACTGGAATTAACCACCAGCGATCCTTCGTTCATCGCCACTCGCGTCAAGCCGCCGGGCACGATGTCGATCGAATTGGGTGCCATAAGCACGAAGGGCCGAAAATCGACATGGCGCGGCGCCAGTCCCTGTTCGGTGAAGATCGGGA
This sequence comes from Erythrobacter sp., assembly GCA_009993635.1. Lineage (GTDB taxonomy): Bacteria > Pseudomonadota > Alphaproteobacteria > Sphingomonadales > Sphingomonadaceae > Alteriqipengyuania. Next base: position 90,130 of record JAACTC010000007.1, read on the forward strand.
CGGTCGACAGCGCCAGCGTCGGCTGGGCGATATAGCCGTCCGGGTTGTCTTTCAGCTTGGCGCGGAATTCCTCGATCTCGGCCTTGCTCGCGGTTGGCCCGATGAGCATCCCGTAGCCGCCCGACCCGTGGACTTCCTTCACCACCAGCTCGTCCAGCTTGTCCAGCACCTCGGCCAGCTGATCGGGTTCCGAGCAGCGCCAGGTCGGCACGTTTTCCAGCAGCGGCCGCTCGCCGGTATAGAATTCGACGATCTCGGGCATGTAGCTGTACAGCGCCTTGTCGTCGGCAATGCCGGTGCCCGGCGCGTTGGCGATGGTGACACCGCCTGCACGGTAGACATCGAAAATGCCTGGCACGCCCAACATCGAATCCGGGTTGAAATTGAGCGGATCGAGATATTCGTCGTCGATCCGGCGATAGATCACATCGACCGGCTTGTAGCCCTGCGTGGTCCGCATCGCGACGCGGCCATCGACCACCCGAAGGTCCGATCCCTCGATCAGCTCCGCGCCCATCTGGTCGGCGAGGAAGCTGTGTTCGAAATAGGCGGAATTGAAGGTGCCGGGGGTCAGCACCGCCACGGTCGGCCGGTCGAGACAGGCCGCCGGGGCACACGCCGAAAGCGAACGGCGCAGCCAGGTGGGATAGTCACTGACCTCGCAAATCGGGATGTCCGCGAAGAGTTCGGGGAACATCTGCAACATGATCTCGCGGTTTTCGAGCATGTAGGAGACGCCCGAGGGGGTCCGCGCATTGTCTTCCAGCACGTAGAACTGGTCCGGTCCGGTTCGCACGATGTCGGTGCCGATGATATGTGTGTAGATGCCACCGGGGGGATCGAACCCCATCATCTTGGACAGGAAAGCCGGATTGTTGGCGATCAGGCTCTGCGGCACGCGCCCGGCGCGCAGGATCTCCTGCCGGTGATAGATATCGTACAGAAACGCGTTGATCGCGCGCACGCGCTGCTCGATCCCCTTGGAGAGCTTGCGCCATTCATTGCCGGAAAGCACGCGGGGCACCACGTCGAAGGGGATCAGCCGTTCGTCCGCCGCCTCTTCGCCATAGACGTTGAACGTGATGCCGATCTTGCGGAAGAAATTCTCCGCCTGTTCGGATTTTCGCATGACCCGGTTTTCAGGCTGCGCGTCGAGCCATTTGCGAAATGCCTGATAGGCGGGCCGGATCTCGTCCGACCTGCCGCCATCCTGTCCAAGCATTTCATCGAAGTTCAATTCGGTCCCCGGCCTTCCTGTTCGGCTGTTCTGGCTCTTTCATCGGCCGTGTGCCGTCAATAGTCACCCAACCAAGCTGGCAGGTCAATCGTTCCGAAGCGCGAATTCTTCACGTCACCCCTCGACCCGGCCTTCGATCAGCCGATCGACCAGCGAAGGGTCCGCCAGCGTGGATGTATCGCCCAGCGAACCGTAGTCGTTCTCCGCAATCTTGCGCAGGATACGACGCATGATCTTGCCGCTGCGCGTCTTGGGCAGGCCATCGGTGAAGTGAATTCTGTCGGGCGTGGCGACCGGTCCGATCTCGCTGCGCACCTGCTGGCGCAATTCGGCGGCAAGTTCGTCCGACGGGTCTTCCCCGGCGTTGAGCGTTACGTAGCAGTAGATGCCCTGCCCCTTGATGTCGTGCGGGAAGCCGACGACCGCCGCCTCGGCCACCTTGGGATGGAGCACCAGCGCGCTTTCCACCTCGGCCGTGCCCATGCGATGGCCGGAAACGTTGATCACATCATCGACCCGGCCGGTGATGCGGTAATAGCCGTCGCTGTCGCGCTGGCAGCCATCCCCGGTGAAGTACTTGCCCCTGTAGGCGCTGAAATAGGTCTGCACGAAGCGATCGTGATCGCCGTAGACGGTGCGCGCCTGGCCCGGCCAGCTGGCAGTGATGCACAGGTTGCCCTCTGCCGCGCCATCCAGCACCGCCCCTTCGGCATCGACCAGTTGCGGCTGCACGCCGAAAAACGGCAACCCGGCGCTGCCCGGCTTCATCGCGTGGGCGCCGGGAAGCGTGGTCAGCATGATGCCGCCCGTTTCGGTCTGCCACCAGGTGTCGACCACCGGCACCCGGCCTTCACCCGGCACATCGCGATACCAGCGCCAGGCCTCGGGATTGATCGGTTCGCCCACTGTGCCCAGCAGGCGCAGGCTGGACCGGTCGTGCGCGGTCACGAAGCCGTCGCCCTCGCGCATCAATGCGCGGATCGCGGTGGGCGCGGTGTAGAAAATCGAAACCTTGTGCTTGGCGATCACCTGCCAGAACCGCCCGTGGTCTGGATAGTTCGGCACGCCTTCGAAAATCACCTGTGTCGCCCCATTCAGCAGCGGGCCGTAGGCGACGTAGCTGTGCCCGGTGATCCAGCCGATATCCGCCGAACACCAGAAGACGTCGTCCTGCTGGTGATCGAATACGTAGTGGAAGGTCGTCGCGGTCCACACGCCGTAGCCGCCGGTGGTGTGAAGCACGCCCTTCGGCTTGCCGGTGGAGCCCGAGGTATAGAGGATGAACAGCGGGTCTTCCGCCGCCATCGGTTCGCACGGGCATTCGTACCCCAGCCCTTCGGAAAGCTCGTGATACCAGTGATCGCGCCCGCCCTGCATCGCGACCTCGCCGCCGGTGTGGCGAACCACCAGCACACCCTTTACCGGCGTCTTCTCGACCGCGGCATCGACATTGGCCTTGAGCGCAATGGGCTTGCCCCCGCGAAGCCCCTCGTCCGCAGTGATCACCCAGTCGCTCTTGCAGTCGGCCAGCCTGCCGGCCAGCGCCTCGGGCGAGAAACCACCGAACACCACCGAGTGAACAGCGCCGATCCGCGCGCAGGCAAGCATCGCGAACACACCCTCGGGCACCATCGGCATGTACAGCGTGACGCGGTCGCCCTTGGCGACGCCCATCGCCTTGAGCGCGTTGGCCATTGTCCCGACCTCGGCCAGCAGCTGGTCGTAACTGATCGTACGCCCCGCGGCATCGGGATCGTCCGGCTCGAAGATCAGCGCGGCCTTCTCCCCCCGGCCCGCGTTCACATGCCGGTCCACCGCGTTGTGACACAGGTTGAGCGTGCCGTCCGCAAACCAGGCGATTTCGACCGGGTCGTAAGACCAGTCGCCGCCCTTCGTCGGCGTTTTGATCCAGTCCAGCCGCCGCGCCTGCTCCAGCCAGAACCCGTCGGGATCGCTCAGCGAACGGGCGTAATCGGCCCGATACTGCTCGGCGGTGCAGTTGGTGGTCGCGGTCTGCGGTGGCTGGACGAATTCGCTCATCGCGCTGGCTCTCCCATATCTTTGCCAGCAGGGGCTAACCGATCGGACGCGGTTTGGCGACCGCCAAGCGTTCGCGTCGTTTTTCATTACCTTCGCCAATTTGCCGGGCGCGGACGGACGCACAACCCTGTTCGATCAACGACATGGCGTTACCCTTGCGCCTGCCAGTTTTGCGCCATAGCACCGATCTTCTGGAGTCCCGGCAAACGTGCGCCGGGCAGAATCCGAGGGGAGACCTATGCGTACAAAGGCCATCATGATCGCAGCGTTGCTTGCAGGCGTTGCGAGCCAACCGCTTTCTGCAAAAGAAGGCATGTTCACGCCTGAACAGCTGCCCGAGATCGCCGACGATCTGCGCGAAGCAGGTCTGGAACTGGATCCCAACGTTCTGTCGGACCTGACGGGCTTCCCGATGGGTGCGGTCGTTTCGCTGGGTGGCTGCTCTGCCAGCTTCGTTTCGCCGCAGGGCCTCGTGGTGACCAACCACCACTGCGCCCGCGGATCGGTGCAGTACAACTCGACCGCCGAGAACAACTATCTCGAAAACGGCTTTCTCGCGAAGACGATGGGCGAGGAACTGCCCGCCGCACCGGGTTCGCGCATCTACGTGACGACCGAATTCAGCGACGTGACGCAGCGCGTGCGCGCCGCGACCGACGACCTTTCGCCGAACGAGCGTTACAACACGGTCGAACAGCGGATGAAGGATATCACCGCCGAGTGCGAGCAGGATGCCGGCTACCGCTGCCGCGTCGCGAGCTATTACGGCGGCGCGCAGTACAAGCTGATCAAGCAGCTTGAAGTGAAGGACGTGCGGCTGGTCTATGCCCCGGCCGACTCGATCGGGAAGTACGGCGGCGACGTCGACAACTGGATGTGGCCGCGCCACACCGGCGATTTCTCGTTCTATCGCGCCTATGTCGCACCCGACGGTTCGGCTGCCGAATATTCCGAGAACAACGTGCCCTACCAGCCCGAGCATCACCTTAAGGTGAGCGCAGGCGGCCTGGAAGATGGCGACTTCGTGATGGTCGCGGGCTATCCCGGCTCGACCTCGCGCTATGCGATGCTGGCGGAAGTCGAGAACACCTTCGGCTGGAACTACCCCACGTTCCAGACCCTGCTGACCGAATGGATCGACACCATCGAAACCGCAGCGCCGGAAGGCTCCGACGCGCGCGTGAAGTACGAATCGCGTCTCGCCGGGTTGAACAACTACGAAAAGAACCTGCGCGGCCAGATCGAAGGCGCACGCCGCGTCGGCCTGATCGAGCGTCGTCGTGAACGGGAAGAGGCTCTGGCCGCATGGATCGCCGCCGATCCCTCGCGCGCCGCTTACGGCCCCGCGATCACGGACCTTTCCGAACTGGCGCAGGAAAGCGCCGCCGCCTCGCGCACCAGCTTCTGGTATGGCAACGCCACGCGCGCACAGCTGCTGGGCGTGGCGCAGCGTCTCTATCGCCTCGCCAAGGAGCGTCAGAAGCCCGACGCGCAGCGCGACTCCGGCTATCAGGAACGCGACATGGCGTTCTTCCGCCAGGGCCTGCAGGCGCTGGATCGCCGGTACGACGCATCGGTCGACAAGGCCGAATGGAAGCTGTTCCTCGACGGCTATATCGACCAGCCCCAAGCCGAGCGCGTCGCCGTGTTCGACAACGCCCTGGGCCTGAACGGTGTCGACGATGAAAAGCAGCTCGATGCGATCCTCGACGATTACTACGAAGGCACCTCGCTGGACGAAAGCGAGACCCGCCTGGCCCTGATGGACGCGAGCGTTGCCGAACTGGAAGCGAGCAACGATCCCTTCATCAAGCTCGCCATCGCGCTGTACGATTACGAGGAAGGCCTGAAGGAAGAGGGCGAGGAACGCGCCGGGCGCGCGCTGGCTCTGCGCCCCGCCTATATGGAGGCGATCACGCAGTGGCAGAGCGAACAGGGCAAGCTGCCCTACCCCGATGCCAACTCCACGCTGCGCATCACCTTCGGCAATGTGATGGGCGGCTCGCCCTTCGACGGGATGTACTACCTTCCCTTCACCACGCTGCAGGGCATCGCCCAGAAGGACACCGGGATCGCCCCGTTCAACGCTCCCGAGCGTGAGCTGGAGCTGATCGCGGCTCAGGACTACGGCAAGTACGAGCTCGACGAGATCGACTCCGTGCCGGTGAACTACCTGTCGGATCTCGACGTGACCGGCGGCAACAGCGGCTCGGCCACGCTCAACGCGCAGGGCCAGCTGGTCGGCCTGCTGTTCGACGGCACGTTCGAAAGCGTGAACTCGGACTGGGATTTCGATCCGCGCACCACGCGTTCGATCCATGTCGACACCCGCTACATGCTGTGGGTGATGGACAAGGTCGACGGCGCGACCAACCTGATCGAGGAAATGGACATCGTCGACTGATCGGCGTTCCCCAACCTGACACTCAATCTAAGGGCGGCCTCCGGGCCGCCCTTTTTTGTTGCACACGACGCAACGAAGGGTGCCGGATTCGCGCTGGCCTGACGAGTTTGCGAAAGCTACAGCGCGCGCATGTTCGATGGTTTAGACGCAATTCTGCTCGCCCGAATACAGTTCGCCTTCACGGTGAGCTTTCACTTCATATTCCCGGCCTTCTCCATTGGCCTGGCGAGCTATCTTGCGGTGCTCGAAGGCTTGTGGCTGAAAACCGGCAAGCCGGTTTACATGGACCTGTTCAAATACTGGCTGAAGATCTTCGCCATCGCCTTCGCGATGGGTGTCGTCTCCGGCATCGTGATGTCCTACCAGTTCGGTACCAACTGGTCGGTGTTCTCCGACGTCGCCGGCCCGGTGATCGGCCCGCTGATGGCTTATGAGGTGCTCACCGCGTTCTTCCTGGAAGCCGGTTTCCTCGGCGTGATGCTGTTCGGCATGAACCGCGTGGGCAAGAAGCTGCACTTTGCCGCCACGCTGATGGTGGCGGTCGGCACCTTCATCAGCGCGTTCTGGATCCTCTCGGTAAACAGCTGGATGCAGACGCCGACCGGATACGAAATCGGCGCTAACGGCCAGTTCCTGCCCGGCGAGAGCTGGTGGGCGATCGTCTTCAATCCCAGCTTTCCCTACCGCCTCGTCCATACGGTACTGGCGGCCTATCTGACGACCGCCTTTGTGGTCGGCGGCGTGGGCGCGTGGCACCTTCTGAAAGACCGGAGCAACGGCCACGCACGCAAGATGTTCTCCATGGCGATGTGGATGGCCGCGCTGGTGGTGCCGGTGCAGATTTTCGCGGGCGACGCGCACGGTCTCAACACGCTGGAGCACCAGCCGCAAAAGGTCATGGCGATGGAGGGGCATTACGAAAGCCACCCCGACGGCGCGCCGCTGATCCTGTCCGGCATACCCGACAGCAAGGAGCGCGAGGTCAAATACGCGCTCGAGATTCCAAAGGCCTCCAGTCTGATCCTCAAGCACGATCTCAACGCGCCGCTCGACGGGCTGGACACGATCCCGCTGGATGAACAGCCGCCGGTGGGCATCGTTTTCTGGAGCTTCCGCATCATGGTGGGCCTGGGCTTCGCCATGCTCGGCGTTGGCCTGTGGAGCCTGGTCGCGCGCTGGCGCGGCAGGCTTTACGACTGGTCCTGGCTGCACCGCGCCGCGCTGGTGATGGGGCCATCGGGCTTTGTCGCAGTCATTGCGGGCTGGATCACGACCGAGGTCGGCCGCCAGCCCTACGTGATCTACAACCTGCTGCGTACCGCAGACGCCGCCAGCCCGCTCGACGCACCGGCGGTGGGAGCTTCGCTGATCGCTTTCGTGCTCGTATACTTCGCGGTTTTCGGCACCGGCACCTGGTACATCCTGCGCCTGATGAGCCAGCCGCCCCACGCCCGTGAGACCGGGGTCAAGCGCGGCGACACCGGCCCGATCCGGACCGCCGGCATCACCCCCGGGCCGACCCAGGACCCGGGCAATCTCAGCCCGGATTCGCTCAGTGCGATCAAATATGTCGAACCGAAGAGCAAGGAGGACGACCAATGATCGACCTCACCACCATCTGGGCCTTCATCATTGCCTTCGCGATCTTCGCCTATGTGGTGATGGACGGGTTCGACCTGGGTATCGGCGTGCTGTTCCCGACTTTCGAAGTGGGCCGCGAACGCGACCGCGCGATGAATTCCATCGCGCCGGTGTGGGATGGCAACGAGACCTGGCTGGTGCTGGGCGGCGGCGGCCTGTTTGCTGCCTTCCCGCTCGCCTATGCGGTGATCCTGCCGGCGACCTATCCGCTGGCGATCGCGATGCTGCTGGGCCTCGTCTTCCGAGGTGTCGCCTTCGAATATCGCTGGCGCGATCCCTCGCACCGGCGCTTCTGGGATGCGGCTTTCAGCGGCGGGTCGATCATCGCGGCAGCCGCGCAGGGGATGATCCTTGGCGCGCTGCTGCAAGGCATCGAGGTGACCGACCGCGCCTATTCGGGCAGCTGGTGGGACTGGTTGACCCCCTACACCGTGCTGACCGGTGTCGGCACGGTGGCAGGATACGCGCTGCTCGGCGCGACCTGGCTGGTCTGGAAGCTGGATGGCGACGGGCAGGCGCACGCGCGCAAGCTGGGCAAGATCGCCGCTGTTGCGACGTTGGTGCTGATGGGTGCAGTCAGCCTCTATAATCTCGTCCTGCGTCCCGAATATGCCGATCACTGGCTGAGCGCGCCTGCCATATACTGGGTCGCTCCGATCCCCATCGCCACACTGGTGGTGGCCGGATTCCTTTGGCACGCGCTCTCGTGCGATCGGCATTCCAAGCCGTTCTGGCTGTCGCTCGCGCTGTTCTTCTTCGGCTTGGCGGGTGTGGGCGTAACCATCTGGCCCTATGTCGTGCCGCCCGGCCTCACGATCTGGGACGCCGCCGCGCCAGAGCGCAGCCAGATTTTCATGCTGGTCGGCGTTGCGATCACCATGCCGCTCATCATCGCCTATACCGCGTGGGCCTATTGGGTGTTCCGTGGCAAGGTGGGCGACGAAGGCTACCACTGATGGCGGAAGGCGATGTCGATACTCCGCTGTGGAAGCGGCTGGGCTGGATGGTGGCACTGTGGGGCATGAGCGTCGGCGTGCTCGGCGTTGTTGCCTTCGTCATCCGTTGGTGGCTGATGCCGTGATGCCACGCCCGGGACGAAATCAGTCGTAAATCGCAACCTAATCGGCATGTTCGCCTCGCCAATGAAACAGGGGCGGCGTATCGCCAGTGCGATGCGCAGCACGATTCCCCTCGGACTGGCCGTTCTCGCTCTTGCCGGCTGCGTGAACCTGTCGCCGGAGCGTGCGCAGCCCGAAGTGACGGCTCGCTTGCCGGAAAGCTTTCCCAACAGCGAGGCTGCGGGCGGCTACCGCCCGCAGGCCTGGTGGGTCGCGTTCGGCGATCCGGTGCTCGACGCGCTGGTGCAGGACGCGCTGGCCGACAATCTCGACATTGCGGAGGCCGCCGCACGCGTCGCGCAAGCGGCGGCGCAGGCGCGGATTGCACGTTCCGGCCTGCTCCCCTCAATCAATGCGAGCGGCGATGCGAGCTATTCCAATTCCCCCCTGAGCGGCAGCGCCTTCGGTGGCTTTGCCGGCGGTGGCGGCGGTGCGACGATCGACCGGATAGAGAACGATTCCTACTCGCTCGGCCTCGGTGCCTCCTACGAACTCGACCTGTTCGGTCGCGCCCGCAACGATTTTGCCGCCGCCCGCGCCGATGCCCTCGCCGCAGAATATGATTATCGCACCGTGCAGCTCGCCGCCGCAGCCGAAACGATCGCCACCTATTTCGAGATCGTGGACGGTCGCCGGCAGATCGAATTGACGCTGGAGACGATCGACCTGCTGGCAGAGCGCACGACGCAGACCGAAGAGCGATTTCGCCGCGGCCTGACGCCCAGCTTCGAATTGTATCAGGTGCAGCAGGACCAGCGGAACACGCAGGCCTCGCTGCCCCAGCGCGAAGCCGCGCTCGACGATGCGCAGGGCAGGCTGGCCGTCCTCGTTCGCGCCTATCCGCAGGCGATGGAGACACGCCTCGCGCGCCCGCTGACGCCCCGTCTCGTGTTCGACGAAGTGCCCGCCGGCCTGCCGGTCGACCTGCTTGCGCAACGGCCGGACATCGCCGCTGCATGGGCCAGGCTGGAAGCGGCACGCGCGCGGGTGGGCGCACGCAAGGCGGAACGTTTTCCTTCGCTCTCGCTCACCGCCGCGCCGGGCACCCAGGGCGGCGACATCGCAGGCGCCTTCGACGTGGCCAACAACTGGGCAGTCAATCTGGCCGCCGGACTGACCGCGCCGATCTTCGACGGCGGGCGCATTGCCGCCAATATCGAGGCCGCGCGAGCCGCCTACGACCAGGCAGCGGCAAACTATGCCCGCACCGTGCTGACCGCGTTTCGCGAGGCCAACAGCGCGATCGAAGACTACGAAGAGAACCGGCAGCGGTACCAGCTGATCCTCGCCCAGCGTGACGAGGCGCGCTTTTCCGCCGATCTGCAAGCGCGCCGGTTCGAAGCTGGCGTGGGCGAATATGTCAGCTACCTCGATGCGCTGCGGGCGCTGTATCAGGTAGAGTCCGCGCTCTCCTCTGCGGCGCGCGCGGTTGCGCTGTCACGGCTCGGGGTGCACCGCGCGCTGGGCGGCGATTGGAGCGCCGGGGTCGAAAGCAATCCCGTCGGGCTGGTCCCGGCCCCACAGGAAGGAAGCGAACCATGAGCCGTCAGGTCATCCTTGCGCTTGCCGTGCTCGGCGGGGCGATCCTTATCGCGGTGCTGATGGTTACCCTACGCCCCTCGCCCGAAGAGCAGGAGCGCGTCGAGCAGGCGCCGCTGGTGGAAACCGTCGCGTTCGAGCAATCCAGCGGGCCCCTGGAAGTGCGCGGCAGCGGCACGGTGCAACCGCGCGAAACCGTGACCGTTGGCGCAGAAGTCTCGGGCCGCCTCGTCTATGTCAATCCGGTGTTCCAGGAAGGCCGCATCGTACCGCGCGGGGCCACGCTGTTTCGGGTCAATCCGGTGGACTACCAGAACCAGGTGCGCACCGCCCGCGCCGATGTTGCCGCGCAGGATGTCGCGGTGCTTCAGGCGCGCGAGGAAGTGACCATCGCGCGCGATGAGCTGGAACGCTTCGCGCAGCGGCAATCGACACGCGACGTCCTGCAGGCAGGTATCGATCCCGACGATTACGCCGCGCGCATTCTGCCGCCTACCATGCTGGCCCAGCAGGCATTCGGCGGTGCCTTGGGCGCTGGTGGTTCGGCATCTTCCCCCGACCGCTCCTCTCCCAGCCGTCTTGCCACGCGCGAGCCCCAGCTGCGCTCTGCACAGGCGGCACGCGAACGGGCCGCCGCCAATCTGGAAGCAGCACAGCTTTCGCTCTCCCGCACGCGTATCTCCGCGCCCTTCGGCAGCCTTGTGCAGGAAGAAAGCGCGGCCGTGGGCACGCTGGTCCAGCCCGGGCAGGTACTCGGCACGCTGGTCGCGACCGACGCTTTCGAAGTGCGCGTGGCACTTACCGAAAGCGAAGCGGCGCTCATTCCGGGCCTGCTGAGCGCAAACAGCCCGCGAATTCCGGCCAGCGTCACGTTCGACTTCGGCGGCATTACCTACCAGTGGGATGCCTTCGTGGACCGCGCAGACCCGATTCTGGACCCACAGACGCGGACTATCGACGTGTTCCTGCAAGTGCCCGCGCCGCTGCGCGGTGGCCGCCCGGTCGATGGCATGCAGGACGGCGCGGGCGATGCCCCCTCCGGCCCGCCGCTGCTGCTCGGCAGCTTCGTCGATGCGCGGATCACCGGCGATGCCCGCGTCCCCTTCGCACAGATCCCGATCGAGGCGCTGCGTCCCGGGAACGAGATATGGGTGGTGCGCGACGGCCGCCTCCGGATTTTGCCCGTCCGGATCATCCAGCGGGCCGATACTGTCGCTTACGTAACCACCCCCAGCCTGGCGGCGGGTGGCCGGATCGTCACCAGCAACGTGCGCGCGCCGACCGACGGGATGCGGGTGAGGGTCGCCGCCGCGTCTCCCGATCGCGCAGCGCAGGCCCAAACGGCAGGCCAGCCGCGCGATGAGTGACCCGGCCGAGCCCACCGGCGCGGTCGATCGCTACGGCAACGAGGCGACCGATCGGGCACGCGATCGCAGCGGCCCGATCGCCTTCATGGCGCGCAACGGTGTGGCCGCAAACCTCCTGCTGCTGGCGATGCTCGTTGCGGGCTATTTCTCCTACACCAGCATCGTTCAGGAGGTTTTCCCCGAAAGCAGCCTCGACACGATTTCGGTATCCGTCGTCTACCCCGGCGCCACGCCCGAAGAGATCGAGGAATCGATCCTGCTGAAGGTGGAAGAGGCCGTCGAAGCCATCGACGGGGTGAAGAAGATCACCTCCACCGCGTCCGAAGGGGCCGGCACGGTCAATGTGGAACTGGAACTGGGCGCCGACATCTCCGGCGCGCTGGACGAAGTGAAATCGGAAGTCGACCAGATCCAGACCTTCCCGGAAGAGGCGGAGGAGCCCGACATCCGCGAATTGACCACGCGGCAGGTGGTGCTCCGGGTTGCGCTGTTCGGCGACGTGAACGAGCGCACGCTCAAGGAAACCGCCTACCGGCTGGAGGATGCCACCGCCGCGCTGCCGCAGATCAGCTACGTCGAGACATCCGCGATCCGCAATTACGAGATTTACGCCGACGTTCCGCAATCCCGGCTGCGGGCGCTCGGCCTGTCTCTGCCGCAGGTCGCGCAGATCGTTGGCCAATCGAGCCTGGACACGCCCGCCGGTGCCATCGAAACCGGCCGCGAAGAGGTGCGCGTGCGCACCGTGGGGCAGAATTACGACCAGCAGGATTTCGAGAACATCATCGTTCTGACCACGCAGGACGGCGCGACGCTGCGGCTGGGCGACATCGCAACTGTGGACGACAGTTTCGAAGACTCCGACCTCATCACCCGCTTCAACGACCAGCCGGTCGCCTTCGTCGACATCTATCGCACCAGCGACGAACGCGTGCTCGATGTGGCGGAGGCCGCCAAAACGCTGATCACCGAGGATTTCGACCTGCCGCCGGGCATTTCCTACGCGATCTGGGAAGACAATTCGGAACTGCTGCAGGATCGGCTGGACCTGCTGCTGCGCAACGCGGCCTTCGGCCTGATCCTGGTGCTGGCCGCGCTGACCCTGTTCCTCGACCTGCGGCTCGCGATGTGGACCGCGGTCGGCATCGGGGCGACCTTCGTCGGCGCGATCTTCATCCTCGACTGGGCCGGATCGAGCATCAACATGTTCTCGCTGTTCGGGTTCATCCTTGCACTAGGCCTGGTGGTCGACGACGCGGTGGTGGTGGGCGAAAACGTGTATGCCGAACGCGAACGCGGACGAACCGGAATAGGCGCCGCCATCGCGGGCGCGCAGCGGGTCAAGGTGCCGGTATTCTTCGCCGTCGCCACCACGATTACTGCATTCCTGCCGCTGCTCGCGGTGGGCGGGGTTATCGGCAAGATCCTCGCCGATATTCCGCTGGTGGTGATCGCAGTGCTCGGGCTGTCGCTGGTCGAGGCGCTTTACGTGCTGCCCCACCACCTGAGCACCCTGCCCGATCCCGATAAGAGGGCGGGCAACCGCGTCACCCGGTTTTTCGCGCGGATCCAGGAATGGGTGGACCAGCGGTTCAAGATATTCGTCGACGGACCGCTCGACCGGGCGCTTAATTTCGTGGTCGCGATGCCATACTTCATCCTGGCTGCCGGGGTCGCGCTGTTGATCCTGTTCGTCGCGATGCTGCCCGCCGGCATAATCAAGTTCGCCTTCTTCCCCGAGATCGAGGGCGACATCGTGACCGCCTCGCTCGAAATGCCATCGGGCACCACGGTGGAACGCACCGCGGCGATCACCGACAGGATCGAGGCCGCCGCCGACCGCGCGATGGCCCGCTTCGCCAGCGAGCCTCCCGGCGATCGCGACGGGGAACGCACGCTTGCGGACGATCGACCCTATTTCCTCCAAGCGGTATACAGCACCGTCGGCCAGAGCCAGTCGAACAATGGCCCTGGAGGCCCGGAGCGCACGCTGCGGCCCAACCTCGCAAATGTGCAGCTAAGCCTCGTCCCGTCGGCCGAACGCGATGTGTCGGCGGTGGAGATCGAACAGGCCTGGCGCGAAGAACTGGGCGAGGTGCCGGAAGCGCGCTCCTTGACCATATCCTCCTCGCTGCTGGCGGTGGGGGAGCCGGTCAACGTGCAGCTCAACCATCCCGACGATGCCGTGCTGCAGCAGGCATCCGACCGGCTGATGAACGCACTCGCCCGGGTGGCGGGAGTGTTCGAGATCGAAAGCGATCAGGACGCTGGCCAGCAGGAAATCGAACTGCGGCTGAAGCCATCGGCGCGCACGCTCGGCGTTACCCTGCAGGATGTCGCATCGCAGGTGCGCGCGGCGTTTTTCGGCATCGAGGCTGTGCGTGTGCAGCGTGGGCGCGAGGATGTGCGGGTCTATATTCGCCTTCCCGAGGACGAGCGCGATTCAATTGCGGATATCGAGAACTATCGGGTCCGCGTACCCGGCGGCGAGGTCGCCCTGTCCAGCCTGGCGGAGGTTTCGTTCGGAGAAGCGCCGTCGGTGATCCGGCGCGAAGAGGGTCACCGCATCGCGACCATCACCGCCGATGTGGATAGCGATACGATCAGCGGGCAGGAGGTGGCCAACCTGCTGGACGAGCAGATCATGCCCGATCTGCAGGCAGACTATCCGGCGTTGCAGTATACTTTCGGTGGGGAACAGGAAGAGCAGCAGGAAAGCTTCGGCGATCTGGGCAGCGCCTTCCTACTCGCGCTGGTCGCTATCTACGCCCTGTTGGCGGTCCCGTTCAAATCCTACGTCCAGCCGCTGATCATCATGGCGGCGATCCCTTTCGGGATGATCGGCGCGCTGATCGGGCACCTGATCCTGGGCATTCCGCTTGGCATTCTCTCGATGTTCGGGATCATCGCGCTATCGGGCGTCATCATCAACGGCGCGCTGGTGCTGATCGACTTCCTCAACGAAAATCTCGCCAATGGCATGGAGCCGGACGAGGCAGTGATCGATGCCGCGAAATCGCGGTTCCGCCCGATCATGCTGACCGCGATCACCACGTTCCTGGGCGTCGCGCCGATCACCTTCGAGACCAGCCTTCAAGCGCAGTTCCTGATCCCGATGTCGGCGAGCCTTGGCTTTGGCGTGCTGTTCGGCACCGCGCTGCTGATCCTGCTGATCCCCGCGCTCGCGATCATCCAGATGCGCGCCGTCGCGCGGATAGACCGCTGGCGCGGCAAGGGTCAGGCGGCGGAAAAACCCGGCGGCGAACCGATGGGCGGCTAGCCCCGACGCGCCGTGGGCGGTTCAGGCCAGCTTCTTGCGGACCAGCAGGGCACCGGCGGCCAGGCCGAAAATCAGCGCAATGGGCGGGGCCGGCACCTCGGTGGGCGAGCCGCCGCCACGCGTACCGGTCGGTTCGCCCTCGGGCGGAGTCGTGTAGGCCGCTGCGGGGGTGGCGATAGCCATCGTCGCGAGACCGGCCAGTCCGATAAGCATTTTCATAAATCGCTCCTGTTGGATGCGATGAAGACTGCTTCGCTACGCGTTGCACGTCTACCGGGCAGTTTGCCACTGCCCGGTTTTGAAACGCCTCGTGAGCCTACGTTTAAGCCGCGATCGTTTCCTCGCTGACGTCGGACAGGGGGTGGTCCAGCTTGTCGATCATGTCCTTGGGGCAGACCTGCCAGACGCTCTCCAGCGTGTCGTCCCACTTGTCTAGCAGAGCCCTGGCGTAATCACTGCCAGTCAGATCGACATGGCGCTCTACCGCCGCGCGCAAGTGCTCGCGCCAGTGGTCGCTTGCCAACCGCTGCCACATGATCGAGCCGGGGTTCGCCCGCCCCGGGAACTTGCCTCCCGGATCTAACACGAAGGCCATGCCGCCGGTCATCCCCGCGCCGAAGTTGCTGCCGACCGGGCCGAGGATCACCGCCAGCCCACCGGTCATGTATTCGCAGCCATTCGCGCCGCAGCCTTCGATCACGCTGGTCGCGCCCGAATTGCGCACCGCGAACCGCTCTCCCGCCTTGCCCGCTGCGAACAGCGCACCCGAGGTCGCGCCATAGAGTGCGGTATTGCCGATGATGCCGTTCTGCTCGCTCTTGCGGGGAACGTCGGCTGGCGGATGGATCACGATCTCGCCGCCGGACAGGCCCTTGCCGACATAGTCGTTGGCATCGCCTGCCACCGTGAGCCTGATGCCCTTCGCCAGGAAGGCACCGAAAGACTGGCCCGCACTGCCCGTTAACCGCAGGTCGATCGTGCCCTCGGGCAAGCCGTCTGGGCCGTGCCGGGTGACGATTTCGGACGACAGCCGCGTGCCCACCGCGCGATGGATATTGCGCACTTCCCGGCTCAGCGTAACCTGTTCGCCGCGCTCCAGCGCGCCCTGCACCTCATCGAGCACGTCGGCGTCGAGGCTGTCGGGCACCGGGTTGCGGTGCTGCCCCTCTTCCAGCTTGAACACGCGCGGCTCGTCGGTCTGCACCTTTTGCAGGATCGGATTGAGATCGAGATCGTCCAGATGTTCGGCCCCGCGGCTGACCTGTCGAAGCAGCTCGGTACGGCCGATCACCTCTTCCAGCGTCGCGACGCCCAGCTTGGCCAGAATCCGGCGGACGTCCTCGGCAACGAAGTCCATCAGCTGGATGACCTTTTCAGGGCTGCCGCCGAACATCGCGCGCAGGCGCGGATCCTGCGTGCACACGCCGACCGGGCAGGTGTTCGAATGGCACTGACGCACCATGATGCAGCCCATCGCAACCAGGCTCATCGTGCCGATACCGAATTCCTCGGCCCCCAGGATCGCGCCAATCACGATCTCACGACCGGTCTTCAAACCGCCGTCGACGCGCAGCTTCACCTTGTGCCTGAGGCCGTTGAGCGCGAGCACCTGATTGACCTCGGCCAAGCCCATTTCCCAAGGCGTGCCTGCGAATTTGATGCTGGTCTGCGGACTCGCGCCGGTCCCGCCGGTGTGGCCCGAAATCAGGATCGCGTCGGCGTGCGCCTTCGCCACGCCCGCCGCGATCGTGCCGATACCCGCCGCGCTGACCAGTTTCACGCACACGCGCGCACGCGGATTGATCTGCTTCAGGTCGTAGATCAGCTGCGCCAGGTCTTCGATCGAGTAGATGTCGTGGTGCGGCGGTGGCGAGATCAGCGTGACGCCCGGCGTCGAGTGCCGCAGCTTGGCGATCACTTCGTCCACCTTGAAGCCGGGCAGCTGCCCGCCCTCGCCGGGCTTGGCACCCTGCGCGACCTTGATTTCGATCTCTTCGCAGTTGTTGAGGTAGTGTGCGGTCACGCCGAAGCGCCCGCTGGCTACCTGCTTCACACCGCTATTGGCGAGATCGCCATTGGCGCGCGGCGTGAAGCGTTCGGCGGACTCGCCGCCCTCGCCCGACACGGCCTTCGCGCCGATGCGGTTCATGGCCACCGCAAGCGTTTCGTGCGCCTCGGGCGACAATGCGCCAAGGCTCATGCCCGGGGTCAGAAAACGCGTGCGGATCGCCTCGCCCGGTTCGACCTGATCGAGCGAGAGCGGCTCTGCCGCCTCGTCGATGCCGAGCAGGTCGCGCAGGTAGATCGGCGGCTGGTTTTCGACCACATCGACGAAGCGCCGCCACTGCTTTTCGCTGCCGGTCGCGCACGCGGTCTGCAGCGCGTGCATCCCGTCCGCGCCCCATGCATGGGTCTCTTCCCCGGAGCGTTGCCGGTAGAAACCGCCGATCGGCAGGTCGGGATTGCGCGTCCCGAAGGCGAGCCGGTGCCGGTCCTGGGCGCTGAGATGCAGCGATTCGTAGCCCTCGCCCGAGATCTTGTTCGGCATCCCGGGAAACAGGTCATGCGTGATAGCCCGGCTGAGGCCAACCGCCTCGAAATTGTAGCCGCCGCGATAGCTCGACACGACCGACACGCCCATCTTGGCCATGATCTTGAGCAGGCCATCTTCCAGCGAGGTGCGAAAATTCCGCAGCGCCTGCTCCCGGCTAATGTCGCCATAAAGGCCACGTTCGTGGCGATCGAACAGCGCCGCTTCGGCCAGGTATGGATTAACCGTGGTCGCACCCACCCCGATCAGCACTGCAAGCGTATGCGTATCGAGGCATTCGGCGGACCGCACGTTGATCGAGGTGAAAGAACGCAGGCCCTTGCGCGTCAGGTGCGTATGCACCGCGGCGGCGGCAAGGATCATCGGCACGCCGACCCGATCGGGCCCCGTCTTCTCGTCGGTCAGGAAAATCTCGGCCTGCTTGCCGCGCGCCATGGCTTCCGCCTCGGCCCGGATGCGCTGGATCGCCAGCCGCAGATCGGCGGGATCGCCGCCAGCACGGAAGGTGCAGTCGATCGTGCCGACCTTCTCGCCAAATCCTGCCCGCAGCCGCGCCCAGTCGCGCGAAGACAGGATCGGGCTTTCGAGCACCAGCACCTGGTCGTTCTGGTCGTCTTCCTCGAGGATGTTGGCAAGATTGGCGAAGCGCGTGCGCAGGCTCATCACGTGGCGTTCGCGCAGGCTGTCGATCGGCGGATTGGTGACCTGCGCGAAGTTCTGCCGGAAGAACTGGCTGACGTTGCGCGGCTTGGTGCTGATCACGGCAAGCGGCGTGTCGTCACCCATCGATCCGATCGCCTCCTTGCCTTCGAGCACCATCGCATCGAGGATCAGATCCATATCCTCGGTGGTCATTCCGGCGGCCGAAAGGCGGCGCGTCAACTCGGTGTTATCGAAACCGATCGCGCCTTGGCCTTCGGGATCGGGCAGATCGTCGATGCCCTGGAAACCCGCGACCAGCGCGCCATAAGGTGCCTCGCGCGCGATGCGGGCCTTCAGCTCCTCGTCACGCAGCAGCTCGCCCGCGTTGAGATCGATGGCGATCATCTGGCCCGGCCCCAGCCGGCCTTTCTCCACCACGCGGTCCTCGTCCAGCGAGACCATTCCGGCCTCCGAACCGACCACCAGCAGGCCATCATCCGTGCGCGAGAAGGTGAGCGGGCGAAGCGCGTTGCGGTCCAGCCCGGCAACCGCCCAGCGGCCATCGGTCATGGCGAGCGCGGCCGGCCCGTCCCACGGCTCCATCACGGATGCCATATACTGGTACATCGCCCGGGTTTCGTCCGCCATGTCGGGCGAGGCCTGCCAGGCCTCGGGGATCAGCATCGACTTGGCCGTCGGCATCGCCTTGCCCGAGCGCACCAGCAGTTCGATCGCCGCGTCGAGCGATGCCGTGTCCGATGCGCCCACGGGGATCACCGGCTTTATGTCGTCGGGCGCATCCGCGAAGGCGAGGCTCGCCATCTTGATCTCGTGCGTGCGCATCCAGTTCTTGTTGCCGCGGATCGTGTTGATCTCGCCATTATGCGCCAGCGTGCGGAACGGCTGCGCCAGCCACCATTGGGGGAAGGTGTTGGTCGAATACCGCTGATGGAGGATCGCCACCCGGCTGGTGAACAGCGGGTCGCGCACATCGGGATAGAATGTGGAAAGGCTTTCTGCGAGGAACAGGCCCTTGTAGACGATGGACTGCGCCGACAGCGAAGCGATGTAGAAATCGCGCAGCTGCGCCTCCACGATGCGCCGCTCGATCCGCCGCCGCACGATGTAGAGCTGTTTTTCGAATTCGACGAGCGACTGAACCTCGGGTTCAGGCCCGGCGATCATTACCTGCTCGATCGCGGGCCGCGTTTCGCGCGCCTTGCGGCCGATCACCGAAATGTCGACCGGCACCTGACGCCAGCCATAGACGAACAGCCCGGCCCGGATCAGCTCGGCCTCCACGATGGTGCGGCAGGCTTCCTGCGATCCCAGATCGGTGCGCGGGAGGAACACCACCCCAACCGCAAGATGGCCGGGGCGCACGGCATGGCCGCTCGCATCGATTGCGCTGGCGAAGAAATCCACCGGCAGGTCGAGCAGCAGGCCCGCGCCGTCGCCAGTCTTGCCGTCCGCATCCACCGCACCGCGGTGCCAGATCGATGAAAGCGCCTCGATCGCGGCGTCGACCACCCGGCGGGTGGACTTGCCCGAGGTTTCGCCAATCAGGCCAACGCCGCAAGCATCATGCTCGCTATCGGCATGATACATCCCGTCCCGCGCAAGGCGGAGTGCTTCTTCCTGTTGATTGATCATGCTGCTGCCGCACTCGGTTTGCGCTGCTGCGCAAGATAGGTGTTGATATGGTCGGCCACGTCGCGACCATCGCGTACGGCCCATACCACCAGGCTGGCACCGCGCGAGATGTCGCCGCCTGCGAATACGCCGGGAAGCGAGGTCATCATGGTGTCATCGCATTCCAGAGTGCCCCAGTCGCTCACCTTGAGGCCGTCTTCGCCGAAGATCGCGGGCAGCGGCTCAGGCTCGAAGCCAAGCGCCAGGACTACCAGATCGGCATCGAGCGAGAAGCTGCTGGAGGGGTCGACCACCGGACGCCTGCGCCCATCCGCATCGGGCTCACCCAGCTCCATCCGGTTGGCCTGCACCCGTTCGGCGCGTGCGCCGCCTTCGATGGAAGCCGGGCCGGAAAGCCACAGGAACTCGACGCCCTCTTCCTCCGCATGGGCCACCTCGGTGCGGCTGCCCGGCATGTTGTCGCGGTCGCGGCGGTAGAGGCATTTTACGCTCTTCGCGCCCTGCCGGATAGCGGTGCGGACGCAGTCCATCGCGGTATCACCGCCGCCGATCACGACCACATCGCGGCCTTGCGCATACAGGCTGCCATCGGAATGTTCGGCCACTTCGTCACCAAGGCCGCTGCGGTTGGACGCGGTGAGGAAATCGATCGCGCGCACGACGCCATCCTTGTCCGCACCATCCACGGTCAGCTCGCGCGACTGGTACACGCCGGTTGCGATGAACACCGCATCGTGGCGCTCGCGCAGTTGGGAGAGCGACACGTCCTTGCCCACCTCGACCCCGCGGTGGATGGTGATGCCACCTTGCTCAATCCGTTCAACGCGGCGATCGACCACGCTCTTGTCGAGCTTGAAATTGGGGATGCCGTAGATCAGCAGGCCGCCTGCGCGGTCGTGCCGGTCGTAGATGTCGACCTCGTGCCCGGCGATGCGCAGGTATTCCGCAGCGGTTAGCCCGGCAGGCCCGGCACCGATCACGGCGACCGACTGGCCGGTGGAAGCGCCGGGTTCGATCCCGCGCACCCAGCCATTCTTCCACGCATTGTCGCCCAGGTATTTCTCGATGCTGCCAATGGTCACCGCCCCGTGGCCGGAAAATTCGATCACGCAATTGCCCTCGCACAAGCGATCCTGCGGGCAGATGCGCCCGCAGATCTCGGGCATGGTCGAAGTGCGGGCGGAAAGGTCATACGCTTCGCGCAGACGGCCTTCGGCGGTCAGCCGCAGCCAATCGGGGATGTGATTGTGCAGCGGGCAGTGCGTCTGGCAATAGGGCACACCGCATTGCGAGCAGCGGCCCGCCTGCGCGCGCGCGGCATCGTCTGCATAGGGCGCGCCGATTTCAAGGAAGTCCGCCCGACGGGTGTCCGCCGCGCGCTTCTCGGGATAGGCTTGCTCGCGATCGACAAACTTATTGGTAGAATTGCGTTCGATGAGATCGGTCCGGTTAGCGTTTCGGAAAGTCCGCACCACCCTTGGCGCACGACTCCAATAGCATTGGCGACCGGGCGCGAAATATCAATGCCAAATGTTGCGGGTGCGAACAACTTCGGTGCCCAAGCGGCGTCGTGCGGCGGTCGGGATATCCTGCGGTTGCAGCGCAGTTTAGCACGCTGGCAACCGAGCTCGCCCGGACCAAGGTCAGCGCAGCGACGCCGGAATGGCAGCGCGGGGTCCGGGAATGAAATTCCCCTTCGGTTTCGCCATGCCAGATCGCATGGTTTTGGAACGGGAACGCCGCCATTGAACGGTGGCCAGCCGTGCCACGCGAGAACCCTCAAACAGACCGACCCGACCGTATCTTCGGGCGCACGCCATTCGCGCTATCACACTTGGTCCAGCGGACCGACCAGCAGGATCGGCGGCGTGGGCTCTGCGTGGCGCGTTCCGGTGTCTTCTTCGAAGGTGACGGCAAGCGACGCGCCATCGACCAACAGGCGGCGCTCGTTTGCAGACAGCTCGCGGGCGTAAGCGCCGCTCTCCGGAATGGCGCCCAGCGATACGGGCGAACCCCCTGAGGGGATAACCCACAGTTCTGGCGTCTGCCCTTCGCCTGCCTCAAGCCCGTCGATCGAGAGCGAGATCCGCCCGCTGCCCTCGTCGATAATCGTTGCCAGACTTCGGCCTGCATCGTCGTCGGCGATCTGCGCGACGAGCTGCGGCGACCGCGCGGGCTCGGGCGTTTCGGCAATCGGCGGCCCATCGGAATCGACCTTCGGGGTGGCGAGGAAGAGGGCCAGCGATGCCGCAGCCAGCATGGCGCCCCCGGCAAGCGCGGCAATGCTGAGTGGAGAAACCTTACCCTTAGTACCGTCGACGGAGCTCGGCCGATTATCGTTCTGCGCACGAATGCGCATCTCGATCGCCCGCCATATTCCGGGCGAAGGCTCGATCGCGTCGGCGCCTTCGGAAAGGACACCAAAGCGCCACTGCCACCAAATCACGGCGTCAGCGAAGCGCGGATCGCTCAATTGCAGGCGATGTGCTTCGGAAAGCTGCTCGCCCTCAAGCACGCCAAGCGCATGCTCCCCGGCAAGCAGGAAGAGTTCATCCGGCAGGGCATCTGTCGCGTCAGCCACCGAGGCACCCCCGCAAATCCGCAAGGCCACGCCGAATCCAGCTTTTCACCGTGCCAAGCGGTGCACCCAGCTTGGTGGCCAGTTCGGAATGAGTCAGTCCATCGAAAAAGGCGAGCGTGATGGAAGACTGCTGGTTCGAATCCAGCTCGTCGAGGCACCGCAGCAGCGCCTCGCGATCTTCGGTCTCGCACAACCATTCATCGGCGGGAACGATGTCTTTCAAGCCGACATGGGGAAAGGGATCATCGGTCAGATTGCGATCCCGGTCCGACCTGCGCAGATCATTCAGCGCAGTATTGCGCGCGATGGTACACAGCCAGGTGATGGCGCTGCCTTTTTCCGGGTCGAACCTGCCCGCGCGCTGCCATACGGTAAGATAGACATCCTGCAACAGGTCTTCCGAGCGCGCACGGTCGCGCATTATTCGAATGATCACCCCGAAGATTTGCGACGACGTTGCTTCGTACACTTCGTGCAGGGCTTCGCTGCTGCCAGACGTGACGCGCGCGAGCGCATCGTTCAGCGCCTCACGACGATCAGCTGCATCCCCCCGTATCATCGCGCCATCTTGAAGGGTTTCATGGCAGGGTCAATGACCGTCAGAAACGATATTGGATGCTCGCACGCAGCTGACGCGGTTCGACGGGATGAAAATGCCGATCTTCGACCCCAGCTGGTTCGCCCGCCAATTGCGATTCATAGAAGTACGTGATGTCGGCATCCTTTGCGTCGAACAGGTTGAAAACCTCCGCACCAAGGGTCAGCGCACCAAAATCCCAGTATCCGCCCAGATTGACCAACGTTGTCGGATCGGAGGTCACCGAACCGTCCTCGATCAATGGGGCGCTTCCAAAATGGCGCAGGCGAGCCGTCAGCGTAAGCGCATCGAGCGGCATGATCTTTATCCCGCCTGAGAAAACGTCCGGCACCGCTCCTGGAATTTCCCGGTTGCCGATCGGCAGGCCGACAATCTCCGCATCGGTATAGGCATAGGCCGCGTCGAGCACGATCCAGTCGGTCGGCTGCCAGAACAGGTTGGCTTCCACACCGTAGCGGCGCGAGCCATCGTTCGGTTCGGTGGCGCCGCCATCGCCCACGAAGACGAGCTCCGAATCGAGTTCGAGCCAGAACCCGACCACCGAGGCGCTGAAGCGCCCTCTCTCGACCCGAGCGCCCAGCTCAGCGCCCTCGGCCCGGGCGAAAACCGGCACGGGGTCTGCTGGCGCCAGCGTTGTGGGGTCGAGTGTGATCGTCGCCCCGCGCACATCGTTGGAGTGAAAGGATTGCCCGTAGCTCGCGTAGAGTTCGACGCCATCGCTAACCTCCCACGCAAGTCCGCCCTTCGGCGCGAGCAGGCCCGCATCGCCATCGCCGGAATTGGCCGCCAGGTTGGATTGGACGTCGTAGAAGATGTGGTCGTATCGCAGCCCCGCAAAGGCTCTCAGGCCCCCGCCCAATGCCACTTCGCCATTCGCGAAGGCACCGACCCGAGTTTCGTCGACCGAGTCCAGCCGGATCGGATTTGTCGCGATCCCGTCGACGCTTTCGAAAAGCCCGACTTTGCCGATGTCGTCATGGCGCAAATCGGCACCGAAGGTCAGCGCAAACGCGTTCAGATCGAACCGATGCTGCAGCGATCCGCCGAAGATCCATCGCTCGTCGAGCTGGACGAATTCGTCACCGTCGATGGGGTCTTCCAGAAAATACGTGAAGTTGGAGACGAGCCGGAAATCGTAATAGGTCGCGAAGGCATTGAACGATGTCGCGCCGAACTGCGCGTTCGCGACCGCCCCGATGCGCGTGGTATTGCCGCCAAGATCGTCGTCGATGAAACCGAAGCGGTCGATGGCTCCACTTGCGACCGCGCGTTCGGGCACCTGATCGGTCGAGGTCCAGCGCGCGTCGTAACCATTGAGCTGGACCGAGTAGGACGAACCCTCGCCCCCACCCGAATATTTGACGAGGCCCGCCACCCGCTCGAGGTCTTCATCCAGCACCCACGGCCCGTCGTAGGCATGTGCTTCGGCCGCGATCAGCAGGTTGCCGGAGCCGACAGCGACGCTGCCTCCTGCCACACCGCGGCGATAATTGAACGCGCCAAGCTCGACCTGGGCGAAGGGACGCAGCTGATCGAGCGTCTTGAACGCCACGGTACCCGCGGCGGTGAAATCGCCCACATCCGCGAAATATGGACCTTTTCGAAAATCGATCCGCTCCAGCGTTTCGGGTATCAGGAAATTGAAATCGAGATAGCCCTGCCCGTGCCCATGCGTCGGCATGTTGATCGGAACGCCATCTACGAAACCGGCAAAATCCGTCCCGTGGTCCAGATTGAAGCCTCGCAGGAAATACTGATTGGCCTTGCCACTTCCCGAATGCTGGGTAGCGATCACGCCCGGCACGTTTTCGACCAGCTCGCCGGTGCGCGAAATCGGGGTATCCTCGAAGTCGGCATACCCCACCGTTCCCTGGGAGCCCGTCTGCGCGAAACCGACAAGGTCCAGCGCGCGACCATAAACGACCAGCACGGATCCGCTTTCATCCTCGCCTGCCTCGGTCGCGGACTGGGAAGTGTCTTCGTCCCCTGCGACGTTTTGCGCATGCGCCACTCCATGCGTCAGAAGAAGGCCCGCACTCAGCGGAACGATGATATGTCGTCTGGTCAAGATTGATCCCCCGTCGCTAGGCTTTCGCTGCGCACATGCACCCATCGTCTGCACGGCCCAGCGCGTAGCGGCCGCGAACCAAGCCTCCTAGAAATGTCCGAAGCGAACCAGTTTGCGTTCTTCCGTCCCGGCAAGCGGGTTGATCTTCTTTGCGCGGTCGAGAAACGTCTTCGCCTCGCGATCCCTGCCGAGCATGGCCAGCGACTCCGACCGTGCTAGATCGAGCGAGACCGCGCGCCAGCCTTCGGCTTCGGCGCGCTCCAGCCAGCGCAAAGCCTCTGCCGGGCGATCATTGGCATTCAATGCGGACGCCAGCACTTCTATCGCCTCGCCAAAGGGTCGCGCGGCAACCTCTTCACGCGCCAGTTCGAGGGCTATGGCCGGATCGCCGAAATCAAGGTGGTGCTCGGCGGCGTGCAGCCGGTACGCGTCACGCGACGTCGCCAGCTTCTCGTCCCAAAGGGCGCTCGCGCGCTTAGTCCATGCCGCAGCGCGCGCCTCTTCGCCCTCGTACAGCAGGATCCCGACCAGCGTGTCGATGAGGTCGGGCTCAGCATTCTTGCGCGCCAGTTTCTCAAGCGTGGCGATCGATGCCTCCGTGTCACCCTCGGCGGCCATTTGCTGGCCTGCGTAGGCATCGGCCAACCAGAAGCCGTCGAAGGCCGCATTCGCCGCGCTTACCCATTCGCCTGCACGCGCGATATCGCCCGTTGCGTAAGAGAGATTGGCCATGAACAGCGCACTGCGAGCGAAACCGGATGGTGCAAGCTTGGCTCCTTTGAGCCCAACCTCGGCGGTCTCGCGCGCCTCCATCGGCTGGCCGCCCCACAGAAGGGCATTTGCCCGCCGCATGGCACCTGCGATGTCGAGGCCGTCCGGCGAAGCGAGCGCATAGGCTCTGGCAGCGCCCTGAATATCGCCGCGCTGAAACAGGATGTCGCCCCGCAAGGCTTCGGCCTGGCGGCGCTGGTCAGGCAATTGCGCTGCCGTGCTGTTGTAGCGCGCGATCATGCTGTCGGCCGTATCCAGCCCGTGACTGGTCAGCGCCAGCGACGCCGCGGTCAGGCTGGGGCCGGAAGGCTGGGGCGCGACTTCGAAAGCACGATCGAGCAGCCGTTCGGCTTCGGCGATATCGGCGTAGTCACCGGTCAGCCGGAACCGCTCCGCAAGCGAGATGGCGAGCATTTCCTGACGCAGCCATTCGTCCGGTGCCTGGTTCAGCCGCGCGCGGCGGTGCTCCACCTTGGCGTCGACTTCCGCCACGGCCGCGGCCATCGTGGTGGGCCCCTTCGCGATTGCGAAATCCGCTATCGGCCTGTCCGGAGCATCGTTGCCTCCGAACATCGTCAATCCGATGCCAATTCCCACAACCGCCAGGGCTGCGACGACGAGCATGATGAGGTAGCGCATGGATTGGTGCCCTCGCTATGAAAGTGATGCATGCAGGGGCCGAAGGGCATCGGTTGGATTACGGCCACCCGATGCCCTCCGGGATATGTCGACCGGGATCAGTCCGCGCAGGGGTTTAAGCCTGCCGCGACGAGATCGTCGGCCAAGGCCTCGGTCAAGGACTGCAACGTGCTGCTGAGGTCGGGCACGAAGTCGCCTGCTGCATCGTCAGCCGGGCTTGCGTCGTTATACGCAATCTTGCGTTCCGACGGGATCAGCGCCGTGGACACGGCGGGCATGCCCATGCGGTCGACCCGGGTATAAGCAGAGGCCGCATCGGTCCGGAAACCGAAGTTTGTACCGCTCGTCAGCGAAAGGGTCGGATTGCCCTGCGGTCCGGCCAGGAACGGGAAGTTGGCATTGAACGGACGATCGTTCTCCGGCGGGTTCAGCGGCAGGTTCGCAAGGGTCAGCGCATTCTGACCGTCAGCACCAAGCTGGAGGAAAATCACCGCGAGAGTTACGTCGATCACCGGATCGGACGGCAGGCGACCATTGGGGAAGCCCGCTGGCGAGCCCGGATCGATCGTGAGCACATCCGGCACCACCAGGCTGGCCACGGTAACACCCGGGGCGACTTCCTGGTTGAGGCACTGACCTGCATCGAGCGTGACCGGCGTTGGCGTGGGTGTAGGCGTCGGAACCGGGATCACTACGACATCGTTGTTATCGTCGTCGAAACAGCCGGTGACACCCAGGCTCAGGAGGGCGACAGCCGCAATTTGCAGCATCGTGCGGGGCTGAGAAAATGTCTTGCTGGTCATTAGAGGTTCCCCCCGAAGCGACGCGTTTCAACCCAGACCGAGATCGGCCCCGTGGCGTTCAGATTGGCAACCGGCACCTGGAACACGAACGCGGTCACGTTCTGACCGGCGAAGAAATCGCGCTGGTTATCGAAGCTGAGCGTTCCGGTATCGACCGTCTCCTGAAAGCCCTGAAGATCGAAGAAGAACGGATCGTCGAACAGGCCGGCGCGCAGCGTTACGCCGTTGCCGGTCAGCGTCGTCTCGACCGGGCCGGAGATCGTCCCGGCACCCGGAATACCGATCGCCTGGACGCCGTACTGGTTCGCGCCGTCCTGCCCGAAGCGGACTTCGACAGTCTCTTCGCTGGTGGTCGCATCGCCATCGGTAGAGATGAACACGCGATAGAGCACGTCGCGATCGTAAGTCGCCCTGTTATTGGCCGGGGCAGGGCCTGCGAAGGTCACCGCGACGTTCAGGTCGCCGCTGTCGGCCCAAGCAAGGATATCGGCAATGTCTGCAGCGCGATCGGGGGTGTCGTCCGCCATCGCAGAGGTTCGGCCAGGAGGGTCCAGGTGGTCGGCGGAATTGGCGCCGTCGCCCGGTAACATGAGGATCACCCCCGTGGCACTGGCCGCAAGCACCAGGCCCGCGACCCCCAAGGTCAACTTGTTCATTCGTATCTCCCCCATTGAATTCTGAACGCGCGTTCATCTCGAACTCGCCGGTGGTGATACCCGGGGGGCCTGCAATCGGATGCAAGATTTAAACAAATAGTAAGGTTTGCGTGCGCGATGTTTCGGGAACGCGGCGGGATAAGTTCCCTCGTACCCAGCGCGACAAACGGGGAAATCGCGCCCGCCCGGTCGCTGCATCTGATCGGATGTTAGGTGACAGGAGGGTTTGGAGTGCTGCGTTGGCGGGAATATCCGGGATCAGGTGGGACTTTGCGGGTCAAAACTGGCTGAAAATCGGCGCTCCTAATAGGTAGGCCCCGAAATTGGCGATCGTGAAGACTGTCAAGAGTCATGGGCCATTTAGACGATGGTCTGCCGAGTTCGGCTGGAGTGGCGCCGCCTGAGACCTCGTGTCGCCGATCGTCGCTGAATGGCTCTCATCCTAGGCTGAGACGCTGCTCAGACCACCTCCAGCGGTTGCTGAGGTCTGATTGCGCGCGAGAGAAGTGGGGCAAATCTGCCCAGTTCGGCATTTACGGGCTTCCAACTGGGCACTCATTGATATCATTGGTGAAATCGATGGGGCGCAACGAGGCTGGGCGCACATTCACCTGTGAGAAGTGGGCGGATTTTTCGGGGCAGGTTAGCTGTGGCCGAGATCGGGTTCGGGTGCCCCAGCGGATGGGTCGCGGGGCGAGAACGCGACGATGTCCCATCGGTCGGGCCGGTCGGCCGACCATGTCCACGGATCCGATGCAAATCGAGAATAGGAGCCCGCCGTGCGGGAGGCGCTGACGCGCGTACCGCTGCGCAGCTGGATGGCGACGAGGGTATCTGGACGCAGCGGACAGCCGGAACCATCGTGCGAAGTCCAGCCCTCGGGAACGGGGTGCGTCGAGATGGACGCCCGCCTATTTCGAACCATCACGGAAGATCACGCTGCAGCCCTCGCCCATGCCGGCTTCCAGCGCCTCGCGCTGGCGTAGGTCGCGCTGGTAGCTGCCGGTGGACGGTCGGCGCGATCCGGGCACCTCTCCGCCTTCGGCATCTATGACGACAAGATAACCACGGTTCAGGGCCATGGCTTAGCAAAGCCTCGCTCCAGCAGGGCCTGCTGAAGATCCTGCCCGTCAGCAAAGCAGCGGGCGACAGGCCGCCCATATCGATCGCGTCGCTCGAAGCCGGGGACGCGCGGATCGGCATCTACGAGTTGGCATCGCACCTCTTTTCCAGTGATCAGACTGGATAGGTAGGCGGTTGCTTCATGGTGACCCGGATCGCCACGCTCTGGCGAATCGATCCGAGCAAGCCTGACCCGGCCATTGGCCTCTTCAAGAAGGTTCTGGCAGCGTAGCGTGTCACCATCGACGGCCATGGCAGCAAGGCAGAGAAAAAAGCTCAGAATTCTGGCTCCGGATACCAGACAACGACGCCACGATCATCGGACAGGACACAGCGCCCGCGCCCACGAAGAGGGACGCCGTAGCCATTCAGAGCACGATACTCGACTCTGTACTCCTCGCTATCGCCGATCGAAGCAGGGTCGAAGGAGAGAATTTCGAGCGTGTCAGGTGCGATCAGGTTGGCCGCGACCTCTTCGGAACAGAGAGCTTTCGGGCGACCTCCATTCCAAGCAAATATGGCGATGCCCGCGACGATCAGGAGGGCAATCGCCGTGTAGAGCGGCCATCGGATCGTCTTGGAGGACTTCTCACTCACAGCTTGCCCACCTTCGCGATGACGCGGCCGATGATGTTGAGCTCACCATCGGATGCGAAGTCATCGGAAACATTCTTATTGTCGGAGATGATCGTGACGCCTTCGCTCGTCGGGCGCAAGCGCTTGATCATGCCGAAGTCCCCCACGGTGCAGGCCCAGATGAGGTCGCGGTCGAACATCGTGTCCTGGCTGCGGTCGATCAAGATGAGGTCGCCGCTCGCGATGGTCGGCTCCATAGAATCGCCCTGCCCGATCGCCCAATAGAGCTGTCCCGGACGGGCATCGGTGAAGTTCTGCAGCCATTCGCGGGAAAAGACGCGCTTGGCAGGCTCGACATGCCCGCTGACGTCGCTGGCCCCCATGCCATAGCGCATGTCGATCTCGTCGATCTCAACTAGGTCAGACGCGCGTACGTCGTCGGCGAGCTGGTGGTCGAGCTTAGAGCGTGGGCTTTCGACCGTCTGCGTCCAGCCGGGAAATTTCGGATAGGCAGCCTTCAGCTTTTCCAAGGTGCTCTGGCTGAGGCGGGCTTCCGCCCTGCCCGCAGCAGGCCGCTGCACGGTCTTAGCGTCAACTTTCGCCTTCTTGGCGACCTGAGCAGCCGAGACCCCGGCGTACTCGATCAACGCTCGGATAAGCGCGGTATCGTGCTGAAACCCCGTCATGCCGAGGCGCTAACAGCCCCGAAGGGGAAGTCGGAGGGGAAAAATATCCGTTGTCATGGGGAATTATTTCCCTTATCGATGCAGATTATGAACCAGCAGTCGATCATTCGAGATATCGAGCAGTGCGCGCGGGAGCGCCGAATCTCGATCTCTGCGCTTTGTCGCAGGGCGGGCATCCACCCGGACACCTTCCGGAACTGGCGCAAGACGCCGCAGAATCCTGACCCGGTCGGCGCGAACCTGCATTCGGTTGAGCGGCTCTATGCCGAACTGCGGAAGATTGATGCCGAAGATGCCGAGCGCGTCGCCAAGAATGGCGGGGTGGCGGCATGAGCCATCCGCACGATCCCGTCATCGTCCGCCCTGTGAGCGTCGACTCCACTGGCTGCGTCCAGGTCTTCGGTCTCCGATACTGGTCGCAAGACGCAGTCCAGCATGCCGGTCGCCTCGCCGAAATCTGCATCGAAGAAGCGCCGCACAGCCGCGCCCTGCTCCGCTCGACCAAAGGCGAGCGGTGGTGCTGGATGGAGCTGATTGAGGACAAAAGCCTAGCCCAACTGGCGGAGCGCGAATCGCTCATTTTTCGGTCGCTCGAGACTGTCGCAGGTCATCGATCAGCTGGTGGATCGGACGATGCAACGAAGCCAACTTCTCGCTCGGGCCCAGCATATGGAGCTGGTTCTCAGCAAGCTGCTCAAGCGCGGACGCGCAGGCCTCGCACTCATCCGGTGAAAGCAGGTTATGCCGCAGCAGTGCTCTTGTCGTCTGGAACGAGAGCGCTAGCGCGGTTGCTGCGATGTCGGAATCCGCTTCGCTGGACATTAGGTTCCCCACTACCTTGTGTTTCTGAAGACGAAGGTAACTCCGCCGACAAAACAGGTCATCGTCTAAGTGAGGGCTCGAAATGAGCGCCGCTGCGAAGACACGCGGGCCGGTGCTGGCGGGTGCGCAGCTGATCGAGCTATCGGCCAGCGATGTGCTGATCCCTGAGCGGGTCGGTTTCTTTCACGAGGACAAGGCTGCTGCGCTCGGTCGGCTGATGGCGGTCGACGGGCAGCGCGACCCGATCAAGGTGGTGCGTAACCTGCCTTCCAAGGCAATCGCCGACCTGGTTGCCGAAGGAAAGCAGCCGTGGAAGCTGGTCACCGGGATGCACCGGCTGATGGGCGCGAGCTACGAGAGCATTCCGGTCTTCGCGATCGAGGTGAGCGGCAAGGCCGAAGACCTTGCCGATCTAGAGGCGAGCGAGAACCTGCACCGCAGGCCGCTCGGTCCGATCGAGCGAGCCAAGTTTACCGCCGCGCTGGTGAAGGCGGCACAGGAACGGATCGCGCGCGAGCATGGCACGCTATCTCAGCACAAGCTTGGCGCGCGCGCGCGCTGGGAGCGGGTCGCGCGGCAGGAAATCGGCGCCGAAGAGGCGCTGACCGAAGAGACCAGCGATGCTTACGACACGATGTCGCAAGCATATGGCTGGCAGGAATCGGTTGCCGATGCGCTGGGGCTAACCCCTCGCACGATCCAGCGCGATCTGGAGCTTTACCGCCTCGTCATCGAGCCGTTCCCCGAACTGGCCGAGGCGCTGTCCAGACACCCCGTCGTCGGCGAAAACGCGAGCCAGCTGCGCAAGATCGCCCAGGTGCGCGACGAGGCCGATCGTCGCGCGGTTATCGAGGCACTGCTGGCCGATGCCGAAATCGGCGCTGACGATGCGCGGATCAGCGCGGGCGTGGACTCCGAGCGGGGCGTCGCGCCGACCCCGACACAGAAGCACACCAACGCGATCACATCAGGCTGGAGCCGGTTGAGCGTGCCCGAGCAGCGGCGGTTCCTGCCGCGCTTCGTCGGCCTGCTGACGCCGGGGATGAAGGCAGACCTGCGCAAGCTACTGGAAGAGGAGAAAGGGTGATGATCCGTCTATTGGTCCGTTGGCTGTTCGCGCCACACGATCTGCGCTCCGCGCTTCGCGATTTCGAAGGGTGGTTGTGATGGTCGCTTACTCGTTCAAATCGCAATTCGAAGAGCCGATCGTGGCCCGCGAGAAGCGCCAGACCGTTCGCGGCTTTCGGAAGCGGCATGCGTACCCCGGAGAGCCCATCCAGCTCTATGTCGGTATGCGAACCCGAAAATGTCGCAAGATCCTCACGCCCGACCCAATCTGTGTCGATCTACGGCATGTGTTGATCTCTTTCGATCCCACTTCGATCAACATCATCGCAGCCATTGAGGTCGACGGACGGGCCTTGGGCTTCTCGGAAACGCACGAGTTCGCCCTCCGAGACGGTTTCGGTCCCAATGACCCCGAAGCGGTGCGCCGAATGGGGCAATTCTGGCTGAAAAACCACGGCAGCGAGACCTTCGCGGGCGTTGTGATCCGCTGGAAGGACGTCTGATGCGCTGGCCGACCATGACATTCTGCCAGGCTTGCGTGCGCGAGGGCGGTGGCCAGAGCCGCGTCCAAATCTCGAACGTCCGGATGATCGGATATGTCGGCTCCTGGTCGGTCGGCTCGCTAGCGATGTTCGTCGCGCAGGAGAGTACCGATGCGCGGTGAAATCTCCACAGGCAAGCGCGCCAACAGCCACCCCTACGATTGGTGTGTCGATGAATCGTGGGTCGCGTGGCAGCTGTTTCGCTCGCTGGGCGAATTTCGCCAGGAGCGCGAGGCGGGCGAGGCGATCTGGGACCCGTCGATCGGCAGCGGCCGCACGATGGTGACCTTCGTCGACGCGGGCTTCCGCGTCTTCGGATCGGACATCGTCAACCGGATCGATCCAGCGCAGTTCGACGACCTGGTGCCCGAGTTCTTCAGGGCTGATTTCCGCGAGTGCGAAGCCGCACCGCAGGCCTGCTCGATCGTGTGCAATCCGCCCTACAGCTATATCCCGAGGATTGCCGAGGCTTTCGTTCGCAAGGCGCTGCAGCTGTCTTCGCGGCGGGTGTGCATGGTGCTGCCGCTCAAATGGCAGGCTTCGCAGGAGCGGTATGCGCTGTTCGCCGAAGACTTCCCCCCGCAGGCGATCCTCGTCCTGACGCAACGCCCCAGCATGCCCCCGGGTGATCGTATCCCGGCGCTGGAAGCCGCGGGCCGCGCCTTCAAGGGGGCGACGGTCGATTATGGCTGGTACATCTGGAACGTCCGCGAGCCGACCCTGCCGCAGCATACCCGCACCATCTGGCTGCCCACGCTGGCGGAGCCCGAAAAGCTCCTCCCTATCGAGGGGATCGCGTGATGGCCGACTTCGAGCAGGGCGACCTGATCCTCTTCCGCGACCTCGACGGCTTCAGCGCCGCGCGGGTTCTGTCGCCAGGAGACGATCGCTGCCGTTCGATGCGCTGGAGCCGCGGGCTTGGCCGCTTCGAGCGCCGCGCCACCAACATAAAGCTCGACCTGATCGCCCGCAGGCTGCCGCCGAAGACCGATCTTACCGGCTTCTTCGCGCAGATCGACAGGCTCGAGCAGACGCGCGCCGTGCGTCGCATGGCTGCTCACGAATCGTTTCAACGCGAGGTCACGCGCCTCGCCCGCGAACTGGAGCAGGAGGACGCATGATGGCCCGCCAGACACCCGCCGAGAAGTACCGTGCGCACAATGCGGAGATGCAGCTGGCGCTCAAGCTGGGTTGCACGCCGATCGAGGCGCGGCACGAACTGAACCGGCGCGCGAGCCGCAAACGGATCGCTGAGCTGCAAAGCAAGCTCGATGCGACGCGCAATCGCCTGCGCCACCAGCGGGATCCCGACGACCCGCGCGGCAAACCCTGGATGATGCAGGACTGACCATGACCAGCAACGTAAAACCCGCCCCTCCGGGCCTGACCGAAGGCCTCGTCGCCAAAATGGTTGGCGACCGACCGGCCTACGGCAAGGGCATCGCCCATATTCCGATCGCATCCTTCGCCGACTGCGGTGAATGCGGCCAGCGGCGCACGAAGCCGTGCGGCTATTCGGCCTGCCCGATTTCCGAGGTGGGTGGTGATCATGGCTAAGGCCCGTTTCCCCGACAAATTCGGGCGATATCGACTGGGTGCAGACGGCGTGTTGCGTCAGATGCGCGGCCGGGCATCGAGCCCTACGGTCGCTATCGTGACGCTGCGGCCGCTAGACCATAGCGAGCCAGAACAAACCGCCCGAGCCGTCGAGCCGCGGGCAGTAGAACCTGCGATCGCCGAGAAGCCGCTTCCCTCAGTCTCAGAGGTTTCTCAGCCTTTGCCCAGACCTTCGGTCGGCATGTCCCTGCGGGACATTATCGCCGATATCGACGACGCGCCGACTGAAAGAAGAGCCACTCCGCCACGCCCGCCTGTGCGCCACGCGCCCGCTCAGCGGTCTCCGCAAGCTCCGCTGCCGCGCAGGTCCCAGGAAATCCCCTTTCACCTTCGGCAGCGCAATATCGAAGGGGCGACGGCCCATCTGAAAAGGCACGGCATCCTGGTCGATGTGGTCGATCGGGACGCGCTGGTGCGGCGTTACCGCGTGACCGGGCGAGCCGAGCTTCAGTTGAAGGAAGGCGTCGTCGAGATCGCGTGCGCGCACGGATTCGAGGTGATCCGGTGAAGCCAACGCTGGGATATCCGAGCCGCACCGCTGCTGCAGTGGCGCTGACCGGAGAGGGCAAATCGCCGCAAGAAATTGCCGAGCTGCTCGACGTGAGCGTGAATGCCGTGAGCGGCCTGATCTCCGCGCGCAATACCAGGCGCCCCAAAGAACGCGATCTTCTGGCCCTGCCCTCCGACGTTTCGGAGGCCCTGCGCCCCATCGCCACCAAACAATCGATCGAGATCCGGGAACTGGCGGTTGCGCTGCTTCGCAAAACGATCCGCGAGGGGGGATTTCACGATGCCTAAGGCCAAGCCCCACCCCGACCAGATCGCGTTCGGTTTCGATCCGCCGGTGCTCGACGAGCGCCCCGCCGTGCTTTCCGGTCTCGAGAAGGAGATCGCCGGAGTCGTCGGCACGATACTGGCCAGCACGCCGATGTCGCGCGAAGAAATCGCCGCACGCATGAGCGACTTGCTGGGCGAGCCGATCAGCCGCGCGATGCTCGACGCCTATTCGAGCCCTGCCCGGATCGATCACAAGGTACCAATGTCGCGGTTTTTCGCGCTGGTACTGGCCACCAAGCGCCACGATCTGTTCGACCCCCTGGTACGCAAGATCGGAGCCGGCCTCCTGGTCGGCGACGAGATAAAGACTGCCCGGCTCGGCCAGCTCGATCGCATTATCTCGAACGCTCGCGAGGAGAAGCGCAAGCTCGCACAGACAGCACCTCTCATCCGAGGGGGAGCTGCCGATGTCTAGTGCCGCAGCTGCCACAGAAAATGTCCAGGCCGATCGCGCGCCCAGCGAGTGGTTTACCGCCGCCGAGCTTGCGCAGCTCGCGTTGCCCGGTCTGCCGACCGACAAGCGCGGGATCAATCGCCTCGCCGCCGACGAAGGCTGGGCTTCGCGCGTCGACCTGGAACGCAAGCCGCTGGCGCGGCCGCGCAAGGGCCGGGGCGGCGGAGTCGAGTTCCACCATCGCCTGCTGCCGGGCGAAACTCAGGTTGCGCTGGGCGCGCGCGGACTCCTGCCGGGCAAGACGAGCCGACCGGCCAGCGACGGAACCGGCTGGGCATGGTTCGAGCGGCAAGCGGACAAGGTGAAGGAAGAAGCCGAGGCGAGGCTCGCCCTGGTTCAGGAGATCGAGACGCTCGAGCAGGGAGGAATGACCCGCTCAGCCGCCGTTGCCGAGTCCGCATCGCGCCACGGGAAGGGCGCTTCGACCATCTGGAGCTGGCTCAATCTAATCCGGGGTGTCGCCGTCGAGAACCGTCTGCCCGCCCTCGCACCGCGTCGGTGTGGCGGTGGCAAGGCGCAGGAGATCGATCCAGAGATCTGGAAGCTGTTTCTCAGCGATTATCTGCGGCCGAGCGCGCCGCCGCTGACAAACGCCTACGAACGGACGGCTGCGATCGCGCGGGAACGAGACATCCCGATCCCGTCGGAGCGAACTTTCCGGCGCAAGCTGGAGAGCGAGGTCGATGCTAAGATCGTGATCCTGAAGCGGGAGGGCGAGGAAGCGCTTCGCCAGTCGCTGCCTGCCCAGCGCCGTACGGTGGCGCATCTTCACGCGCTGGAGCATGTCAATATCGACGGGCACAAGTTCGACGTGTTCGTGCGCACGGCCGAGGGCACGATCGTGCGACCGATGATGGTCGCGATCCAGGACCTCTACAGCCGCAAGATCGTGGCGTGGCGGCTGGGCGAGACCGAGAGTTCGGCTCTGGTGCGGCTCGCCTTCGCGGACCTGTTTCAGAAGTTCGGCATCCCCAAGGCCTGCACGCTCGACAACGGGCGCGGTTTCGCGAGCAAATGGATCACCGGGGGCGCGAAGTCGCGCTTTCGCTTCAAGATCCGCGAGGAAGAGCCGACAGGCCTGCTGACCGGCCTCGGCATCGCCATCCACTGGACGCTTCCCTATCGCGGGCAGTCGAAGCCGATCGAGCGAGCCTTCCGCGATCTGGCAGACACGATCTCCAAGCATCCCGCCACCGAGGGCGCCTATGTAGGCAAGAACCCGCTGGCGA
Organism: Erythrobacter sp.; assembly: GCA_009993635.1. Classification (GTDB taxonomy): domain Bacteria; phylum Pseudomonadota; class Alphaproteobacteria; order Sphingomonadales; family Sphingomonadaceae; genus Alteriqipengyuania. The sequence goes on from JAACTC010000007.1 coordinate 126,671, forward strand.
AGCCGGAAAACTACGGCAGCAAGGCGGTCGACTGGGCTGATTTCGAAGCGTTGGTCGCGGACGGAATCGCCCGTCACAATGCGAAGACCGGCCGCAGGACAGAGACCGCGAGAGGCCGCAGCTTCGACGAGGTGTTCGAAGAGAGCTACCGCGTCGCGCCGATCGGCAAGGCGACGCCCGAGCACCTGCGTATGGCCTTGCTCGCGGCCGACCAGAAGCTGGTCAATCGCAAGACCGGCATCGTCGAGCTTTTCGGCAACAGATACTGGTCGGAAGCCTCATCGAACGCTTCGGGCGAGCGGATCACAGTACGCTTCGATCCGGACGAGCTGCACGGCGACGTGCACCTCTACGCGCAGGACGGTCGATATCTCGGCGCGGCCGAGCTGATCCACGACACAGGCTACGACACTGCCGAAGCCGCCCGCCGTGTTGAGAAAAAGCGCGCCGCGATCAGGCGCACCACGCGCGAAGCAGCCAAGGCCGAGGGGCTGCTCGATGCGCAGGAACTCGCGCGGCGGCAAGTGCGCCTGGTCGAGCCGCAAACGCCCGAACCCGGCGTCATCCGCCCGATGCCCCACCGTGGGCAGACCGCGATCGCCGCGAAGGCGCGGCCGGCAGAACAGACCGAACCCCAAAGCGACGACATTGAGCGTGAGGCGAGCGTCTTTCGCGCGCTCAGCCTGATCGATGGCGGACGCGAGGATTAAGCGGCGCGCGGCGGCGAGGTGAGAGTCCCGCCGCGCGCCATGTCCACGATATAACAGGAGACGATTACCATGGCGACACAGATTGAACAGACCGAAGCGGGCAACGAGGAATGGAAGGCCGGCGTAGATGCCAGGGCGGACTTCGACGCCGAAGTCGAGAAGCAGCGCAAGTGGCTGGTCGAGCACAAGGCAGACACGGACCTGCCCTGGTCGGCGCTGGCCAAGCATCTCGGGCCGGAGATCAATGCCAAGTCGCTGGGCCTCTTCGCCAACGGAAACTACGCAGGCCCCGAAGACCGCTTCGTCGAGGCGATCCGGCGTTACCGCCTGATGATCGTCAGCCAGGCGGAGATGCAGATCGCGGCACCCGTCGCTCCGACCTTCTACGAGACCGAGACGAGCAGGCAGCTGATGGTGATTCTGCGGCACGCCCAGCGAGGGCGCATCGTCTACGCCGCGATGGGCGCCGGGTGTGGCAAGACCAAGACCGCAAAACACTTCCGCGATCTGATCCCCAATGTCTTCCTCGTCACAATAGCGCCTTCGACAGCCGGTCTCGCCAGCATGCAGCGCGAAGTGCTGTTCAAGCTGGGCGAGAAGGTCGTCCACGGCAGTTCGCAGACGCTCTCGCGGCGGATCAAGGACTTCTTCGAAGTGACGCCGAACGGGCTGCTGATCATCGACGAGGCGCAGCACCTGACCACGCGCGCGATCGAGGAGATTCGCAGCTGGCACGATGAGTCCGGCGTGGGCGTCGCCTTGCTAGGCAACGAGCATGTCCAGCAGACGCTCGACGGGGGAGCGCGGGCGGCGACCTTCGCGCAGATCTTCAGCCGGGTGGGAATGCGGCTTGTCCGGTCAAAGCCGCTGGCCGGCGATATCGAGGCTTTTCTCGACGCCTGGGCGGTCTCAGATACTGCCGCGCGGAAGGAGCTGGGACGCATCGCGGCCCTGCCCGGCGCGCTGCGCACAGCCACCTTCGTGCTCGAGCTGGCCATCACGCTCGCATCTGCCGAGAAGAAGCCCCTGGCACTTGCACACGTCCAGAACGCCTGGGCGCAACTCGCCAAGCGGAGCCAGTCGTGATGGGCCGGCATATCGAAGCTGCACGCGAGACCTGCGCTGCCTTCGACCGGCAGTTCGGCCGCGGTGCCGCGTTGCGCGAGGCACTAGCTGTCTGGACGAGCGGTGTGTTCTTCGTCGTCGTTCTGCTGGGCATCGCCCTCATCGTGGGAGGCAACTGATGGCGCAGACAGCCGCTTTGGCGAAAACGAGTTCGCACCGTCGATCGATGATCGCGAAGATCCACGTCGCCAGGAAGCAGATCAACCTGGAAGAGGATGATTATCGGCAGATGCTGTTCGACGTCGCCGGCAAGGACAGCGCGGCCGACTGCACCGAGCCCGAGCTCGAGGCAGTGATCGAACGGCTGAAGTCGCGTGGATTCACGCCGTTCCCGGCCCGGGGTGGCAACAAAGCCGCGCGGCACAAGGTCGCCCGTAAGGCACGGGCTCTGTGGATCTCGCTCTACCAGCTCGGCGCTGTCAGAAACCCGTCTGAGGAGGCACTGGAGGCCTTCGCCAAACGCCAGCTCGGGTGCGAAAGGCTGAACTGGGCAAAGCAGTCCGACGGGTATCGGCTGATCGAGGCGCTCAAGCAGATGGCCGAGCGCGAGGGCTGGCACCAGCGGGGGCCAAGAGGTGAAAAGCTCTCGGTTCGCCAGTTGCAGAAGGGCCTGTGCGAAGCGATCCTGACGAAGTTGCAGGACAAAGGCCTTGCCGGGTCGGGCTGGACGCTGGAGCAGACCGCATTCCGCCTGCTGGGCGAGGAACTGGACCTGCTGTTGGTGACTTCGCCCGAGGTCTGGGTGAATCTGGCCGCCCAGCTTGGGCGGGTGCTGCGCGAACAGGGTGGCGCATCGTGAGCCGCCGACTGCCAAGCGCCGAGGCCATGCGAATAATAGCCGTGAAGGGGCTCGCACCACTCGCACGGGCCTATGCCAGCCAACCGCGGGACCCGCTCAATTTCCATGCGGGTCAATGGCGGAAGCGGGTCCGGCAGGCTGAGGTCGAGGTCATCGATAATCTTCGCGCAGAAGGCGTCGAAATCGCAATTTCCAAGGAAGGCACCGTTCGGGTTGCTTTCGAAAATATCCGGACGACCTCGCGGCTCGGCCTGCGCACCGCGCTCAAGAATTGGGAGACCAAGGCTCGCGGTGACCGGGTCGACGGCCTTTATCGGAAAGGAAGGAAGCCATGAAGCAAGCACTGGTTGTCGTGGAGAATGATCGCGCGCCCCGGCTGGCCGATCGCCAGCAGCGCGGTGCGCGCGGCTATGCCGCCACCTACCTTCCGGGAGAGGTCAATCGCTGTCCGAGCTGCGGGTGCTGGACGTGGAACGTCCACCGCGTGACGGCCGAATGCATGCGCTGCGATTTGCCGCTTGCCATCGCGACCGACGGGGAGCGGGTCGAGCGGCCTGCCCGCCCGTCGTTCTGGACCCGGCTGAAGAACTTCTGATGGGAACGATCCGCGTCTCCGATCATGCGTTGCTTCGCTTCATGGAGCGCTCGGCCGCGCTGCCGGTCGAGCAGCTGCGCGCCAGCCTGGAGGCATCGCTCGACCGCGCGCATTCGGCGGCGGCCGAAATCGGTGCAAGCGATTACCTCATTCACGCAGCCGATGGGCTCTTCCTCGTCCGGGACGACGTCGTCGTGACCGTGCTTGAGGATGAAGATGCGCGGTCGACTTTCTTCAACCTCAGGCGAGTGGCGAAGAAGACGTGAGGGATGGCCGCGAGCATCTGACCCGCGACCTGATCGCGCTGCTCGGCATCGACGGGCTGATCGCGCTTGCCGAGGCATTCGGCGGGCAGCGTCTTTACGTTCCGCAGGCGATTCCCGACGATCACGTCATAGCCAAAGCACTAGGCAAGGATCTCGCGGCGAAGATCAGCGATCGCTATTCGCGCTTCTCCATCCGCGTGCCGATGGTGCGGAAAATCCGGGCCCAGCGTTACCGCGCGGACGGACTATCAAATGCCCGCATTGCCAAGAAACTCGGCATCACCGAGCCGGGGGTCGACTACATTTTCTCGACACTCGACAATCCACCTGCAAAAGGTGCAGGGGGCGACAGCGCCCAACTTTCCCTGGAGTTCTGACGCCCGCCCAAGCTCTTGGGCATGACCTCGATCGCGGGCAATCCATAGAGCAGTCGGCATGGCCGACGAAGAACTCTCTGGGAACACACCAATCGTCGTGAAGGCGTTCACCGACCGCTTCATGCGCGCTTTCGCGCATTTGATCGGGATCGAAGGTGGCTACGTAAATGATCCCGTGGATCGTGGCGGGGCGACCAAATACGGGATCTCGCTGCGCTTCCTGGTCGCCGAAGGCAAGGTCGACGACGACGGCGACGGTTTCGCCGACTTCGATCTCGACATGGATGGCGACATCGATGGCGCGGACATTCGCAAGCTGACCATCCTCGATGCGAAAATACTCTACCGCACCTGCTTCTGGGACCGGCTCGACTGCGGCAGCTTCGAAGAGCCGATCGGCGAAATGCTGTTCGACCAGGCCGTGAATGGGGGGCTGCGGGCAGCGGCCAAACTGCTGCAGCGCGCGCTCAACGAGATTGCGCGCGAGGCCCGCTTCCGCTCGACTCCGCTCAAGGTCGACGGCGTGATCGGAGAAAAGACCCGGCAGCGCCTGGACAGCTACGTTGCCCGGTTCGGCGTGGACAGGATCATCGACGCATATCGCGAGGCAGTGAAGGATCGCTATCACGCGATCGTTCGGGCGAACCCCAGCCAGGCACGGTTTCTGCGCGGCTGGCTGAACCGCGCAAACAGGCTCGGCTGGTGACGTCGCTGCGCATCCTGGGCGGTCTCTTTACCGCAGGTGAGTGGCTGCTCAGCGCCCTCTGGAAGCTAGTCGGCGGCTTCTTCGACTGGCTGCGCGCCGACTTTCGGCACGTCGCGATCAGCACGCTGGTGAGCACGCTCGGCTGGGCGATGCTGGTGACCGTCCCCACCCTGCGCGCCGATCTGGCGACAGCGACTGCGCGGGCGGATCGCGAAGCCAGGAATGCCGACGACTGGATGGCATCGGCAGGTGCCTGGGAGGCGGAGTTAAACGCCTTCGTCGAGGACATCGTCGCCAAGCAAGCCGCCGCCGCCGAGGCCGATCGCGCCAATGCCGCGCGGGTCGATGCGGAATTCGCCGCACTCAACGAAAGGACCGTCGATGACTACGAAGCCCGCCTCGCTCGCAGCCGCGCTGCTGCTGTGCGCCTGCGCAACGACCTCGCCCGAGCCGAGACCCGCCCCGCCTCCAAAGGTGGAAGTGTCGGCGGTGGCGCGGACGGTGCCGAAGATTACACCGCCCGATGCGCGGCTTTTGGAGCCGCCGATTGTGACGGACTTCTTCGAAGCCTTCCGGGCATCCTCGCCGAAGCCCAGGCCAATACCGACAAGCTCCTCGGCCTCCAGCACTACGTCGCCGGATCGACGCTGATCGACTTCCAGGGCGAGCCGGAAGGCGCGGGCGAATGAGCGAGCCGATGTCGTTTTCGCACTTCCTCCTGGGCTGGGTCCCGGCGCTTGCCGCCAGCACCGTGGCGCCCGCCGTCGCGCCCCCTCTGGCCGATACGATGCTGGTCGTGATCGCCGGGGTGCCGATCCCGCTCGTCACATGCCTGCTCGGCTTTCTGGGAGTCGTGATGGCCCGCCCGCTGGCGCGCAAAAGCGAAAGCGCGCTCAGCTGGCCGCTCTTCCTGCTGGTTACCGCGATCATGCTGATCCTGGTCGAGCTGTGGATCGTCGAAAGCCGCCCGCGCTGGCTGTTCGCTTTCGTGGTCGCGATCGGCCTCGGCTTCTCGGGCTATTCGCTGATCGAGCTGCTGGGCGACCAGATGCGCGATTTTCTCAAAGACCTTGCCGGCAAGGCGCGCGGCGCGATCGGCCTCGACAAAGACGGAACGGACACATGATCGGACCCTATCTCGAACTCGTCATCATCGGGATCATCCTGGTCGGAATTGGCGTGGTGATCTGGCGCGGCGGTGCGGCCAACCCGGTCGGCACCGGCACACTGCAGCACGATGTCAGCAGCATGCGGCAGGAGCACGTGGCGCACGGGCGGAGATTGAAGAAGCTGGAAGAGGCGACTGCCTCGGCAAAGGACGTCGAGGAGCTGAGCGAGGCTTTGAAGAAGCAGCAGGCGCGCATCGATTCGATCGAACGGCAGGTAAGCGGGATCGCCGAGACCGGCACCGCAACCGCAGTACGCGTGCGCCACATCGACGAACGGCAGGACAAGATGGCGGAGGATATCGCTTCGACGCGATCCGATGTCGGCGGAGCGGTCAAGCAGATCGACCGCATCTACGATGTCCTCGTGCCGAAGGGGATGCAGCGATGAGCTTCAAGCAGAACCTTGCCGAGGCAATCGCGGCCGAAGCGCGGCTGATCATCCTGCGCGAGCTGGCGGAGCAGACCGACGGGCGGCTCTCGTCGCTCTCGATCCGTACTGTGCTCGATGTCCGGGGCATCAGCCGCGATAGCGACTGGATCAAGACGCAGCTGCGCAAGCTGCAAGGGCTCGACGCGGTCGATCTTACCGAAGCGGGATCGACGCTGATCGCGAAGATCACCAGGACAGGCCGCGACCACGTGGAAGAGCGCGCAGTCCTCTCGGGCGTGGCCCGCCCTGCCGAGGCCGAGTGAGATGGCCGCCACCGCCCTCGATGCTCTCCAGCGGGTCGTCTGCGCGCTGACCTACGATCATATCGAAAGGTCCGATGGGACCGGCGTGATCGCGACCGACGAAGATATTCCGCTGCTCCAGCGGAGCATCGGCCAGGACCTGCGCGAGATCGAGGCGCGGCTCGGCCTCAATGCCAAGGGGAACACGATCCTGTCTGCCATCGCATCCTCGATCGACGAAGCCCTGCTGGCCGCTGCGGAGGCGCAGCTTGCGCTGAAAGGGCTCGCCCAATGAGCGCGCTCGATCGCCGCCAGGGGCGCGGCCGCCTTTCCTCGATCGACACGCTGCCCGAAGAGGCAGAGGAAGATGTCGTCTGGGCGCTCGAGCAGTTGCGCGATCGCAAGCTGCCGCAGAGCATCATCCGCGAGGAGTTCAACGCGCGGCTGATCGCCAAGGATATCGAGCCGATCAGCAAGAGCGCCTTCAACCGCTACGCGGTGCGCAAGGCGATCCAGTTCCGCAAGATGGACGAGGTGCGCCGGATCTCGAGCGAACTGGTCGAGACGCTGGGCACCGACGCGCCCGACGATGTCACCGTGCTGGTCGCGGAGATGATCAAGGTCTCGATGTTCAAGATCCTCGAGGACAAGGAACTCGACCCGAAAGCGATCATGGAACTCAGCCGCGCGCTACAATCGACTGTCAGCGCGCAGCGCGGTTCCGAGGAGTATCGCAAGCAGCTCGAGAAGCGGGTCGCGCAGCAGCTCGAGGAAGCGGCCGATCGGGCCGAGGTCAAGATGCGCGAAGCAGGCCTGCCGGCAGACCGCATCGCCCAGCTGCGCCGCGACTTCCTGGGGGTGAAGTCGTGAAGGACGGAACCTACAACCTCGGATCGGGAAGGAACAGAACCGCTGTCTTCGCGAAAGTCGACGGCGACACCCTTCTGCTCGGCCCGGGCAGCTCGGATGGGAAGGTCCGGCTCTATCCTGACCAGCTCGCCGCGCTGAGGCAGCTGCTCTATGGCTGACCTCGCCGATCTCCCCACCGCAGACCAGGCACCGCCGCGATCCCCTGTCGACGATCTGATCCCGGGCGCGATGCCGCCGCCCGATTTCGATCCGCTGGCCGATGGCATCCTGATGGATCACCAGAAGGCGTGGATCGCCGACCAGTCGCCACTGAAGCTGGCGGAGAAGGGTCGCCGAACCGGCGTCACCTTCGCCGAGGCGCTGGATTCGACGCTGATCGCGGCTGCGGCGAAGAGCGCGGGCGGCGATACGACCTATTACATCGGCGACACCAAGGAAAAGGGCCTCGAGTTCGTCTCGGTCTGTGCCAATTTCGCCAAGGTGGTCGCGAAAGAGCTGCTCAGCGTCGACGAGTTCCTGTTCGAGGACGTGCAGGAAGACGGATCGAGCAAGCAGATCACCGCCTACCGCATCCGCTTCGGCTCCGGCCACCAGATCGTCGCGCTATCGAGCAACCCGGCAAACATTCGCGGCCTGCAAGGGCGCGTAGTGATCGACGAGGCGGCATTCCACCGCAATGTCGCGGCGGTGATCGATGCCTGCAACGCGCTTCTGATCTGGGGCGGCACGATCCGGATCATCTCGACCCACAACGGCAACCTCAATCCGTTTAACGAGCTGATCAAGGAAACCGAGGCCGGCCAGTACGACTATTCGATCCACACCATCACCTTCGACGACGCGGTCGAGAACGGGCTCTACGAACGGGTGTGCCTGATGAAGGGCACCGAGCCCACGCCCGAGGGCAAGGCCGACTGGTACCGCACGATCCGCCGCGCCTACGGCAGCCGGGTCGAGGCGATGCGCGAGGAGCTGGACGCGATTCCGCGCGAAGGCGAAGGCGTGCTGCTGCCGCTCGCCTGGATCGAGGCCTGCAGCACGCCAAAATACCGCGTCGTGCGCTGGCAGCCGCCCAAGGAGAAGTTCGGCGGCCGCGATTTCGTCCACTGGCCCAAGGAAGCGCGCGAAGCCGAAATGGCGGCGTTCCTGCGGCGCGAAGTTGCCCCGCTGCTGGAGGATCACGCCGAGAAGAGCCGCACCTGGTTCCTGGGCGAAGACTTCGCGATGCGGCAGGACCGCACCTGCCTGCCGATGGGCTTCGTCGACCAGCAGCTGAAGCGTCACGTCCCGCTGATCGTCGAGCTGCGCGAGTGCCCATACGACCAGCAGAGACAGGCACTTTTCTGGCTGGTCGACCTGGTCGCGGAGCTGGGGCGGTTCGGCAGCGGCATCCTCGATGCGAACGGCAATGGCATGGCGCTCGCCCAGGAAGCGGCCCAGCGCTACGGCCCCGAGCGGATCGTCGAGCTGATGCCGTCTGACCAGTGGCGGCGCGAGACCGGCCCACGCTTCCGCGCAGCCTTCGAGGATGGCACGATCCTGATCCCGGCCGACAAGGACATTCGCGACGACCTGCGCCAGCTGCAGATGATCGGCGGCGTCGCCAAGATGCCCAAGAGCATCCGGACCGAGGGCACCGACGGCGGCAAACGCCACGGCGACGCGGCGGTGGCGCTGTGGAACTTTCATGCGGCCAGCTTCAACGAGACACTGCCGGTCTACGCCTACGAGCCGGTGCGCGGTGTTGCACGCGGGGCGATGGACGGGCCCGATAACGACGATCCGGACGATCGCGGCTGGTGGCGGCCGCCGGTCGGGGTGCGGATCGGAAGCGGGGGACTGATATGAGGCCCCTAGAATGCTTCTGGCGCGTCCAGCGTCTCCTGACACCGGATTTTCCGGCAACCCACGTCTCAGACCCTCTCAAATCGCCCTCAGGGCATCATTCCCCCTCACCGGAGACAGCCTGATGGCCGAACTCGTCGATCATCGCGGCCAGCCCTTGCGCAAGGCCGTACTGAAGAAGGAAGTGGGCGGACCGACACTGGCGGGCGTGCGGCAACCCATCGCAGGCTATCCCGGAGACGGGCTGACGCCGGTAAAGCTGGCGCAGATCCTGCGCGAGGCCGACCAGGGCGAGCCGCTGGCCTATTACGAGCTGGCGGAGACGATCGAGGAACGCGATCTGCACTATGTCGGCGTGCTGGGCACCCGCAAGCGTGCGGTCAGCCAGGTGGACGTGACGGTGGAAGCCGGGGGCGAGGACGGCCTCGACCAGCGCAAGGCCGACATGGTCCGCGAATGGCTGAGCCGCGACGAGCTGACGAAGGAGACCTTCGACATGCTCGACGCGATCGGCAAGGGGAACTCCTGGACCGAGATCGTCTGGGATACCAGCGAAGGGCAATACCGCCCGCAGCAGCTGGTCACGCAGGACCCGCGCTTCTTCCGCTTCGACCGCGACGGCCGCACATCGATGCTGCGCGGCGGCGTGACCGGCAAGGATCCCGACGAGCCGCTGCCCGCGTTCAAGTTCATCGAGCTGCACATGCAGGCGAAGTCGGGCCTGCCGGTGCGATCGGGCCTCGCCCGCCTCGCCATGTGGAGCTGGATGTTCAAAGCCTACACCCAGCGCGACTGGGCGATCTTCACGCAGACCTATGGCCAGCCGATCCGGGTCGGCAAGTATCACCCGAGCGCGACCGACGAAGATCGCGCCACGCTTTACCGCGCGGTCGCCAACGTCGCGGGCGACTGTGCCGCGATCATTCCCGCAGGGATGGAGATCGACTTCGTCGAGGCGGACAACCTGGGCGCAGGAGCCGCGCTGTATGAGAAGCGGGCCGACTGGCTCGACCGGCAAGTCTCCAAGGCGGTGCTCGGCCAGACCAACACGACCGACGCGCAGGCGGGCGGGCTCGGCTCCGGTCAGGCCAATGTCCACAACGACGTGCGCGAGGATATCGAAACCGCCGATTGCAAGGCGCTGGCCGCGGCGCTCAACCGCGACCTGGTGCGGCCGTGGTGCGATCTCGAGTTCGGTCCGGCGAAGACCTATCCGCGCCTGGTCATCGCGCGGCCGCCGCAGGAAGACCTGAAGATGTTCTCCGAAGCGATCGCACCCTTCATCGATCGCGGGCTGCGCGTTAGCCAGAGCACGGTCCTCGACAAGTTCGGCCTCGAGAAGGCGGGCGATCGGGACGATGTTCTGCGACCCTCCGGCCCGCAAGCCGCGCCGATCGCCGTTTCGCCAGAGACCCGGCAGGCGCTCCAGGCGCAGGAGAGCAAGCCTGCTGAACACCCCGCCTCGCTGATCGCACGGCAGATGGCCGAGAAGGCAGATCCCGCGATCCGGGCGATGGCCGAAACGATCGAGGCGATGATGGAACGTGCCGGCAGCCTCGAGGAGCTGCGCGAGATGATCCTCAGCGGCTTCCCGGACGTGGATGAGAGCGATCTGAGAGACGTGCTCGAGCAGGGCTTCGTCGCCGCCCACGCCGCCGGCCGGAGCGATGCCGAAGACGAGAGTGCGTGATGGCCCGGCAGGCACTCATTCACTACACGGCGGGGTGCCATGATTGCGGCGCAAGCTGCGCGAGCAGGAACGCTCTTGCTTGGGCTCACAATCACTCTAACCGCCACGGGCACTGCGTTGAGCTGTCGCTCGGCTACCTCGTACGCCCCGAAAGATGAGCGACGAGCACCCCTCCTCGACCTCGGGCGTCTTCCGTCGCCCCTTTACCGAGCAGGTCGCCTTCTTCCGGCGCAAGCTGCGCAATCTCGTGCCGACCGAACGGTGGGACGACCTGGTGCGCGCCGAGCACGACGACGCCTTCATGGTCGCGGGTGCGGTCAAGGCCGACCTGCTGACCGATCTCGCCGCAGCGGTCGACAAGGCGATCGCCGAAGGGCGCGGGCTCGAGGAGTTCCGGCGAGACTTTCGCGATATCGTGAAGCGCAACGGGTGGACCGGGTGGGCGGGCGAAGGCAGCGTCAAGGGCGAGGCGTGGCGCGCGGGCGTGATCTATCGCACCAATTCCTACACCAGCTATGCCGCCGGTCGCTTCGCCCAGCTGCAGGCGGGCGATTTCAAGTACTGGGTCTATCGCCACGGCGGTAGCCTGGAGCCCCGGCCGGTCCACCTCGACTGGGACGGGCTTGCCTTGCCACCGGATCATCCCTTCTGGACGACGCACTACCCGCCCAGCGACTGGGGCTGCAGCTGCTATGCCGTCGGCGCGCGAACAAAGGCGGGCATTCGCCGGGTGGGCGGGGATTCGAACAAGACGCTGCCGGAGAACTGGCGCGAGCTCGATCCGAAGACCGGCGCGCCGATCGGCATCGGCAAAAACTGGGATTATGCCCCCGGCGCGAGCGCGGCCGAGGATGTCAATGCAATGGCCGACAAAATCGGCAACTGGGATCACCGGGTCGCCAAGGCATTCATGGACGCGTTGTCGCTGGAGCGCGCGGAGGCGCTTTCCCGCGCCTACCGCCGGCTGCCCAGCACGCGCGACGATGCGCGGCGGATTGCCCAGCGGGTCTGGGACGGGCGCGACGATGGCGAACCCTCCCGTACGCTCGGGATGCTGACGCGGGGGCAGGTCGCCGCGATCCGCACCGGTGAAAACCCGCTCGACGCGGAGCACTTCGATTTCTCGCTCACTCACAACGAAGTCCGCCACGTGCGATCGAGCCATGGCGACCTGGCCGAAACGCGGCGTGGCCAGCGGGCGGTCGGCCCCGCAGACTTCGCCCTCCTGCCGCAGCTGATCGACCAGGGCAGTGCGCCTCGCTTCGTCGGGATGTCCGATCGACACAAGAGCCCGGTCTACGAGATCATTGCCAGGATCGATGGCGAGGAGTGGGTGACGCGCTGGGTCTACCGCCGCAGGCGTCGCACCTTGACGCTGCAGAGCTTCTTCGTGCGGACGGGAAAGAGAAGCTGATCGCCTTCGCCTTACGTCCGGGACGAACCGGTTATTGGCCGGCAGGCTCATGCGATCGGGAAGGAACTTAACCATGTTCGATGTCGAGTTCAACGCAGAGGCATCACGTAATGCACTGGCGCGTGCGATGCGCGAGCTGGAGAACATGACGCCGGTCTACCAGGATATTGCCGATTACCTGGTCGATGCGCACCGCCAGCGCTTCATCGAGGGCCGCGATCCCGACGGCAAGCCCTGGGCGCCCAAGAAGCAGTCTACGCTCGATCGCTATCGCCGCCTCGGTTACGGCAACCTGCGCCGCCCGCTGATCGGCCCTGGCAGGGCGCTGTCCCGCCAGATCGCCAGCTTCGTCAGCGCCAACGGCGTCGTGATCGGATCCGCGCTGATCTATTCGCGCGTGATGCAGGAAGGCGCAGCCAAGGGCGCCTTCGGTAGCGACAGCAGGGGCAATCCGATCCCTTGGGGAACCATCCCCGCCCGCCGTTGGCTGGGCCTTTCCCAGCAGAACGAGGCCGCGATCGTCGAGATCGTCGACGAGCACCTGGGCGACGCGATCGACGAATAGCCAGACAGGGACGAACCGGCGCGATGCGCGGCCTCTTCAGCTTCGCATTGCGCTTTGGCGCGCGTCTGTGGCAGTCAGCAGGCGTGGCGAGCGCGAATCGCGTGCCACCGCATCCCCGGCGTTTTCCCCGATGATCGACAGCCTTCCCAAGTTCTTGGGCATGCCTTCGGCGCACCTGCGCTGCCAATCATCATCGGGTGACGACAGCAACCTCCCCCCTTGCCCTTTGCGCGGCCCAGGCCCTTCCCGCCGAACCGGCTGATGACGGCACCGAATGGCTGCACCTGCTACCCGGTGGCGGCAGGGTGGAGACGCAGGACGGGCGCGGGCCCTACACGGTGCCCAGCTACGACGCGATCGTAACCGCCTTCCAGGCGGCGGGCCACCAGCCGCTGGTAGTCGACGAATGCCACGCGACCGATCTTGCCGCACCGAATGGCGGCGCAGCTCCGGCGCGCGGATGGATCGTGGCGCTTGAAGCGCGCGAAGACGGCATCTGGGGCAAGGTCGAATGGAACTCCGCCGGCCGCCAGCTGCGGCAGGACAAGGCCTATCGCGGCATTTCGCCCGCCATCCTTCACGACAAGGCGAAGCGCGTCCTCGGGATCGCGCGCGCCAGCCTGATCAACCTACCGAACCTGAAGGGGCTGACCGCCCTGCACCAAGAGGAAGTGTCAATGGACTGGAAAAAGATGCTGATCGAGGCCCTCGGCCTCGAGGCAGATGCTGACGACGAGGCCATCAAGGCCGCTGTCGAGAAGAAGCTCGGCATGGGCGAGGAGGCGAAGCCGACCGAAGAGGCACTTCAGTCTGCGCTTCAGGCGCAGGCCAAGCCGATCGCTGCCGCGCTCGGCCTGAAGTCCAACGCTTCGAGCGAGGCGATCGTTACCGCGATCGGCCAGCTGAAGTCGGGCGATGACGACGTGGTTGCCGCGCTGCAGTCCGAGCTGACCAGTGTCAGCACGCAACTCACCGCGCTGCAGTCCGAACGTGCGGGCGAAAAGTCGGCTGCAGTGATCGACCAGGCAATCCGCGAGGGCCGCGTGGGCGTGAAGGCCAAGCGCGAAGAGTACCTGGCGATGCACCAGGAGAACCCGACGCGCACCGAAGCGATCATTTCCGCCTTGCCAGCAGTCGCTTCGCTGGCGCTGCAGCATCGCGAGCAGCCGCAACGCTCGGCCGACGAGCTGAGCGAAGGCGACACCAGCGTGATCGCGCTGATGGGCATCGACGCCGACAAGTTCAAGGAAACCCGCGCCGCAGAGCTCGGCGCAAAGGAGGCTAGCTGACATGGCCCTTTCTGCAGATCGCAACACCCCGCGCGCCGAAGGCGCCATTCTCCGCAGCCCCGCAGCCGCCAGCCTGATCTACGCCGGCGCGCTCGTGATGCGTAACGCCGCCGGCTACATCACCAAGGGCGCGGCCGCGACCGGCAGCGTCGGGGTTGGCGTCGCCCAAGAGCGGGTCGACAACTCGGGCGGTTCGGCCGGCGACCTTTCGGTCAACGTCCGCCCTGGCGTCTTCCGCTTCAAGAACTCCGCTTCCTCCGACGCGATCACGATCGCCGAGATCGGAGACGTCTGCTTCATCGTCGACGACGAGACGGTCGCCAAGACCGATGGAAGCGGTGCCCGCTCCCCCGCCGGCTTCGTCGCCGACATCGACGACCAGGGCGTCTGGGTGCGCTTCGATGAGGCGCTGACCCGCGTCTACGTCGAAGGCATCGCCGAGCCCGCGGCCTGATCCCGCCTGACCAAGGAAACCCACGCACATGATCATCAACAGCGCAAACCTCGCCTCGGTTCGCACCGGCTTCAGCACGGCCTTCAAGAAGGGCCTCGGCCAGACCAGCTCGCTCTACACGAAGATCGCAACGATCGTCCCATCGACGACCAAGGATCAAAAGTACGGCTGGCTGGGCAAGATCCCCAACGTCCGCGAGTGGATCGGCCCGCGCGCCGTCCAGAACCTCTCCGAGCACAGCTACGAGATCTCCGAGAAGAAGTGGGAGCTGACGATCGGTGTCGACCGCGACGACATCGAGACCGACAATATCGGCGTCTATGCTCCGCTTTTCGAAGAGATGGGCATGTCGACCGGCGCGAAGTGGGACGAACTGGTCTGGAGCCTTCTGGCCGCTGGCTTCGCCACCGAATGCTACGACGGCCAGTACTACTTCGACACCGACCACCCTGTGCTCGACGAGGATGGCCAGCCCACCTCGGTAGCCAACACCGATGGCGGTTCGGGGACTCCGTGGTTCCTGGTCGACGCAAGTCGCGCGTTGAAGCCGCTGATCCTGCAGAAGCGCAAGGACTTCCAGTTCGTCGCCAAGGACAACCCGACCGACGACAATGTCTTCGACAACAACGAGTTCAAGTACGGCGCCGATGCACGCGCGAACGTGGGCTTCGGCTTCTGGCAGTTCGCCTGGGGATCGAAGCAGACGCTGGACGCTGCGCATTACAGCACCGCCCGCGCGGGGCTGATGGGCATGAAGGGCGATTATGGTCGCCCGCTCGGCCTGCTTGCCGGTGCGCAGAAGCCGCTGCTGATCGTGCCGCCTGCGCTCGAAAGCGCCGGTCGCAAGCTGCTCAACAGCGAATACGCCAGCGGTGGCGAGACCAACGAGTGGAAGGACACGGCCGAGCTGCTGGTCGTTCCCTGGCTCGCGTAACGCGCCCCATCCGATTTCAAGCAAGAGAAGGACGAAGACAATGAAAAGCATTTTGGTGGGTCTGGGTGCAATCGCCCTCGTAACCGTCGCTGCGATCGCTGCGGCACCCCTCGTTTCCGAACTGGCGTCGGCTCCTTTCCTGGTCGGTGCGGCTGTTGCCATCGGTGCGGCGTTCGCGCTGTTCGCTCCCGAACCCTTCATCCTGAACAACCGCCACCCGCGCTCGATCTTCGAGACGCGCCGGGCCGGTCTCGCCTGAGGCACAGCATCTCGCGATGAAACGAAAGCCCGCCGTCCAAGTGGCGGCGGGCTTTCGCAAGGGCCGGTCCGCTGGCCTTTCCGAAAGACCCGAAAGGAGCCCCAGCATGACCGAGAAGACACTGACCGACGTCGACGGGATCGGCGCGAAGACCGCCAAGGCACTGAAGGCCGCAGGCATTGCCGATATCGCCGCGCTCGCGGCTGTGGACACCGCCAACCCGCCCGAGCTGAAAGGCTTCAACGGCACTCCCGCGTGGTGGGACTGGGCGGCCGCCGCGAAGACGCTGCTTCCATCCGAGGCCGAGGCGGCGACCGGGCCGTCCGCGACTAGCGAAGACACGCCTGCGCCGGACCTTCCGCAGGAGGCCGCACCACTTACGCCGGAAGCGGCGTCGGTGATCGCCAGCGCCGAGGCAACGCCCGAGGAGCAGAAGGAAGGCGCAGGCCAGCCGCACCCGGCGGGCTCCGCGCCGAACAGCGAGGATCCCTACGACGGCCCGGTTTTGGTCGTGACCGGGCCCAAGGGCGGCTTCCGCCGTGCTGGCTTCAGCTTCGATGCCACGCCGCGCGAGCTGACGCCCGCCGACTTCGGTCCGGCCGACCCCGGCGAAGAGATCGAAGCTGCTCGCCGCTTCCTCGCGATCTACCGCGAGCCACGGCTCGACGTGACGCTGCGCCACCCCGACGGGTCGCTGATCGAGATCGATCCGGCAGCGGTTGAGGCGGTCGAAGCAGCGCTGAGCACTGCAAACTCCGAGGAAGAGATCAGGCAAGCCGTTGCCAGCCTGAGCGTGGCGATGGCGGGCGAGCGGACCGCCTGATCCATGTCCTACGTCGATCTCGACCAGCTGACCGATCGGTACGGGGAGGCCCTGCTGGTCGACCTGACCGATCGTGCAACCCCGGCGACGGGCGAGATCGATGCGGACGTCGTCGCGCGCGCGATCGCCGATACCAAGGCGGTGATCGATGGCCACCTGGCAGGTCGTTACAAGCTGCCACTGGCAGAGACGCCGCAGCTGGTCGTCGATCTCGCGCTGCAGATCGCGATCTACAAGCTCCACCGCTTCACCCCGAACGACAAGATCAAGGACGATTACAAGGCCGCGATGGGGCTTCTGGCCAAGATCGCAAGCGGCACCGTGCGGCTCGATGTCGAAGGGGTCGAACCGGCCTCGAGCGGATCGAGCGGCGTCCAGACCAACGACCGGGAGCGGCCATTCACCAATGACAACCTGAAGGGCTTCATATGATCCACACCGAAGCCGTCAGAACCCGGATCGAAGAGGCTATTCCAGATCTCGCCGGCCGCATGAAGTTCGCCGCCGAGTGGGCCAAGGTGATCGAGAGCGGGCAGCTGCCGCAAGCGGACCTGGCTGGCTTCGTCCTGCCGGGTTTCCTGCGGGGCGGAGTGGCGCGTGCGATGACCGGAGCCTTCATCCAGGAGCTCGAATCCATGGTAAGCGTGGTGCTGTGCAAGCGCGTGTCGGGCGATCCGACCGGCAGCAAGGCCATCGACGAAATGAAGACCTTCGCGGAGCACGCGATCAAGGCGATCGCGGGCTGGGAGCCACCGGTGGCCGAGGGCGAAGCCGAGCCGATCGGCGTGTTCGAGTTCGCCCAGGGCGAGCTGGTCGGGGCGGTCGACAGCACGCTCGTCTTCCAGCTCGATTTCCGTCTCAACGACCAGCTGAGGATTTTCCCCACATGAGCAAGCCCAAGAAGAGCGACGCCGCGCCCCCGCCCCCTCCCGCACCGACGGCGAGCCAGTCCGCCCCGGTCGAGCGCCCACGCAAGGGCGGCAGCTACGTGATCGGCAAGGAGGGCGGCACGCCCAAGCGCGTCGCGCACACCAGGCCTGCCGGCGAGGAGGAGAGCCCCGTTCAGGCGGAGACCCAGACCGCTGGCGATGGCGCCACCACCGACCAGGACCAGGAGGGCTAGATGGCCGACCCTATCAAGTGGAAGTCCAAGATCGTCCTCGCGAAGATCGAGAGCACTTACGGCACCGATCCCACGCCGACCGGCGAGGCCAATGCGATGCTGATGACCGATGTCGAGCTGCGGCCGATGGAAGGCCAGGACGTTTCGCGCAACCTCGAGCATCCGTGGCTGGGCGCGCAGGAATCGATCCCCGCGGGCCTCTATTGCACGCTGACCGGCTCTATCGAGCTGCAGGGATCGGGCACGGCGGGCGTTGCCCCGGCCTACGGCCCGCTGCTGCGCGCCTGCGGCGCGGCCGAGACCATCGTCGCCGACACCAGCGTCACCTACAACCCGGTGAGCGACGATCACGAAAGCGTGGCGCTTTACTTCCAGATCGGGCCTACGCTGCACAAGCTGCTCGGCTGCCGGGGCACGGCAACCCAGACACTCAACGCGCAAGGCATCCCGGTGCTGCGCTACACCCTGATGGGCCTGTTCACGACGCCTGCCGACGGCACGCGGCCGACGCCGGACTATTCCGCTTTTCAGATCCCGAAGATCGCCACCAAGGCCAACACGCCCACCTTCACTTTGGGCGGGCAGGCGCTGGTGCTCAGCCAGTTCAGCTTCAACCTGGGCAACGACGTGCAGCAGCGGCTGCTGGTCGGCCGCGAGGAGATGCTGATCGTCGACAAGGCGGAGAGCATCGAGGCGCGGGTCGAGGCGGTGCCGCTGGCGACCTACAACCCATTCGCGATCTCGCAGGCGCGTACGCGGCAGGCGCTGGTGCTGGTCCACGGCACGCAGGCCGGCAACACGGTCACGCTGAATGCGCCGACCTGCGTGCTCGGCCGCCTGCCCAGCTACCAGCAGTCGCAGAACATCCTCGAATGGCCGCTGCCGATCACGCCGCTGCCCGACGAGGGCGACGACCAGTGGTCGCTCATCTTCACCTGATAACCGAAGTCTCGGGGGCAGCTGAGGGGCTCCCGAGGCACCCCTCAGAAAGGCCCCTCCCCCATGTTCAAGATTATCGAAGACGTCACCTTTACCCGCCCGATCACCGCTTATCGCCCCCAAGGCGAAGGGCAGGTGGAAGAGAAATTCACGGCGACCTTCCGAGTGATCCCGCCCGACGAGGCCGACGATTTCAACCTGCTGAGCACCGAAGGCGCGACCGAGTTCCTTAAGCGGGTGATCGTGCGACTGGACGATATCGGCGACGCGGAAGGCAAGCCGGTCGAATACACCGAAGGGGTTCGCGACCAGGTGTTCCGCCTGCCGTGGGCGCGCGGGCCGCTGGCGCGCACCTATTTCGAGGAAGTCCGGGGCGCGAAGGCGGGAAACTAGAGGCCGCAGCGCGCGCGATCGTCGGTGCTTCTCCGGGGTACGACGAGGCAGCGGAGGACGCCCGCGCGCTGGGCTTGCCGGACGAGCTGGTCGCCGAGATCGAAGGCGCGGCCGAGTTGAGGCAGGAAGACGGGACGCTGGGAATATGGCCAGAGAACTGGGACATCGTGATGGCCTTCTGCGCCATCTCCAGCCAATGGCGGACCGAGGCGCTGGGGCGCGGCCGCGTGCTCTACGTCGGGCTCGACTACGCGGGTGTGCAGGTGGGCTTGTCGATGGCTGGCCTCTCGCTCGGTCCTGCGCAGTGGCAGGGCGTGCAGGTGATGGAAGCCGCCGCGATCGCCGCGCTCAACGAGTCGCGAGGGAGCTGACCCGATGACCCTGCGCACCGCCCTAATCGTCAGCGGAGACACCGAAAGCGCACAGCGGGCTGTCGGAGAGCTCAATGCCTCGATGGCGAAGGCCGAAGCGCAAGCCGAGGAAACGGGGCGCGAATGGACCAAGGCGTCGGTCGGTCTCGAACGGCTCGAGCGTGCACAAGAGCAGGCTGCGCGAGAAGGCATCTCGCTTAGCCAGGCACAGCAGCAGGCGGCCATGCAAGGGCGCGACTGGCGCGCCAGCATAGACCAGACGAGTGAGGCGTTGGTTCGCCAGCGCGCTCGGGGGCGAGAGAACGTCGTCTCACTCGGCGCTCAAAGGGCTGGGATGCAGCAGTTGGCATTCCAACTGGGTGATGTGGCGACAATGTTCTCAATGGGCGCGCGCCCTATGCAGATCTTCGCCAGCCAGGGCGGCCAGGTCGTCCAGGCAATCGGTCTCATGCGAGGCGGTGCAGGTGGCCTGATCGGCTTCCTCGGCGGGCCGTGGGGCATCGGGATCATGGCGGCGGTCACCGCGCTCACCCCTTTCATTTCAAAGCTGTTCGAAAGCGAAGATGCGATCGATGCGGTGGGCGAAAGCTTGCGCGGGATGGAGACCGACGCCGATCGCGCGGTGGCAGCTCTCCAGCGGCTCGACAGCCAGCGCCAGACCTCGCTCCAATCCGACATCGTGCTTGCCGAGTATGAGCTCACGAAACGGCGGGACAAGCTCAGCGAGCTGCAAGGTCGCCCCGAATTGCCGGAGGGCGGCGGGTTCGGCGACGAACGCTCGCGAGCACGTCGTGCTGCCATTGTGCGGCAACGCACTGAAGAAGAGCGGCAGCTCCAGTGGGACATTGTCGAACTGCAGGGTCGCATAAATATCGGACGAAATGCGGTACGCCGCATGGAAGCCGCCGAAGCTGGAACTGATACCAATCGAACTTCGTCTTCCCGCGCTCCATCATCAGGTACATCTGGAGGACGTTCGGGCGGCGTCCGTTCATCTGCTCCTCGCCTGTCGGAAGAAGCGCGCGCTCGTAAAGCAGCGAACGACAACACGCTCGAGTACATCGCCGGACTGCGCGAGGAGATTGAGGCGATCGGGCTCGACGAGAAGGCGCTGCGCCAGCTGGAGATCCAGCGCGCCAAGGAAAGTGCGGTCACCAGCGAGCAGGTCGCCACAATCGATGAGCTCAACCAGAAGCGCGAAAGGGCGATCGATCTGGAGGAGAGCCGCCAGCGCGCGAACACGCTGCGCGACGAGACCGAGGATATCAACGGTTCGATCGCCGCGCTGGAACGGGAAGCCCAGGCAATCGGCCTGGTGGGCTGGGAACGCGAGCGGCTGCTGATGGTGCTGGCCAACCAGGCACAGATGGATGCGCTGCTGGCCGATCTGGCGCGGGCAAAGGCCAGCGGTACGCAAGAGGAGGTCGCAGCGATCCGCGCGCAGATCGACGCGCTGCAGACGCGGAACTCCCTCGAAGTGCAGATGGGCGATGCAAGCGAGGTTCACCGCGCACAGAGCGAAGCCGCAGAGCGGACAGCCGGAAAGCTATCGCCATCTCGAACGATCGGCCGCCGGCGCGCTGGCCGAGATCACGCTTTATGGCGAAGATGCTTCGGATGTAATGAAGCGCCTCGCGCTGTCGATCGCGGATTCGGTGCTCCAGGCCAGCCTGCTGGGCGAAGGGCCGCTGGCAGGATTGTTCGGCGGTGGTGGCGCAGGCGGGCTTATCGGGGGATTGGTCAAATCGATCTTCGGCGGCGGCCGCGCGAGCGGTGGGCCGGTCTCGCCGGGCCAGTTCTACGCGGTCAACGAGCGGAGCACCGCGCCGGGGTTCTTCTTCCCCGTCGGCCCCGGCCGCATCGAGGCCCCTTCGAATGACAATCCAGCACGATCCGCAGGCAGCGCCAGCGCGTCCCCGATGTTCTTCGACATGCGCGGCGCGGTCATAACAGAGGATCTGCTGAAGCAGGTCAACGCGATCGCACAGAACACTGCCGGTGCGGCGGTGGCGCGATACGACCAGGCGCTGCCAGAACGGATCGAATCGCAGGTGGCGCGCTACCGATGATCTTCCAATGGCCTGCCAACCTCGTGCCTCAGGAGCTCGCGATCCTGCCACCAAGCAAGACCTCCGGGCTTTCCACGAGCCTGTCGGGCTTCACGCAGAGCGTCCCGGCGATCCGGCCGCCGTTCCGTATCAGGATGGAGTTCGGCAATCTCTTCGGCGCCGAGGTGCTTGCGTGGCGTTCGGCGATGGGCCTGTTCGAAGGGCGGACCAACATTGCGCGCATCCCGCTGTTCGACCTGTGGTTCCGCGCAAATGATCCGACGATTGGAGCGGGAGCGGTCACCCACTCGGATGGGTCGGCCTTTTCGGACGGTTCGCTCTACCTGCTCGACGATCTCGACGGGGTGACGGTGTCGGCCGTGCAGGGCCAGCGCAATATCACTGCCGACTTCGGCGACTATGGCGAGATCTTCCAGGCGGGGCTTTATCTGGGTCTCGGCGATCACACTTACCTCGCCACCGGGGTCTGGTGGGAAGGATCGGTCGCGACGATCCGCACCACGCCCACGATGCGCAAGACCTATGTCGACCAGCCGCTGAAGCTGCGCCCGTCGATGCGCGTGGGCCTGGTCGATGACAATGCAGGCGAGCTGACGCTGAAAACGGGGCGCTACGGCGGGCCGAGCCTCGAGCTGGTGGAGAGGTTCGATGAGCCTCTTTCCTGAGACGATCCGGCACTACCTTGCTGGCGGCAAGGTCGAAGCGGCCACACTGGTCTCGATGCACTTCGCCAGCGAGACGTGGCGGTTGTGGGGCGGGTTCGATGAGCTGGAGACGCTGGACGAGGCGAAGTGGAAGGCGCTTGGCGAATTCGGATCGATCTCGGGCATCGAGCAGGCAACCAACGGCAGTGCACCCGAGGCCACGATGACGCTGTCGGGCGTTTCGCCGGAGGTCATCAAGCTCGCCCGCGACGATTTTGCGACCGAGGCCCGCGGGCGCCTGGTCAGGGTGTGGATCCAGTTCTTCGGCGTCGACGATGAAGCGGACCCTGACAACCAGCGGTGCCTCGACAACCCTTACCCGATCTGGGCGGGGCGCATGCTGCGACCCGGCTTCACCTTCGATCGCGGCGAAGACGAGGCTCCGGACGAGGCGACTGTAAGCGTGACGCTGGAGAGCCTGTTCGTCGCGCGCAGCCGGCCCAATTTCGCGCTCTACACCGATAGCGACCAGCAGGCCCGCTTCCCGGGGGACAAGGGCTTCCAGTTCGTGCCCAGCTTGCGAAACAAGGTGCTGACATGGCCGGACTACTGATCGAGCCGATCCCGGTCGAGCGGACGCTCTCAGCCACGCTTCAGCGGTGGGCGGGCGAGCCTTTTCGGCTGCGGCATGCAAACTGCGCGTTCTCGGTGCTGGATTACGTCGAGGCGGTGGGCGGATGCCGTGCCGAACCCGATCCTCGCGCCCAATTCAATCCTGCGGCCGTCGTGCGGGCGAAGGGAACGCTCGAAGCGGCCTGCCGCGACGTGATGCGCGGCCTTGCCTGGTCGATCGTCGACGACGAGGCGCGCGGCGATGTCGGCCTGGTCGAGCTGCCCGATGGGCTGACAGCCTGCATCTGCGTGGCATCTCAGGTCGGCGACTCGCTGCCCACCTGGGTGGCGCGCGCGCCGCGCGGGTTCGTGCAACACCCTGCGAAGGCCGCACTCGCCTGGAGGTCGCCATGCCGCCGGCACTGACCCTTGCAACATCAATCCTCGCCGCCGTCGGCGCGAGCGCCACCGCCGGCGTGGTGGGGGCCTATGTGTTGGCGGCTGCGATCACTGTCGGTTTTTCGCTGGGGACCAACGCGCTGATTAATGCCGTGTTCGGCCCCTCGCATCCCGCGCCCAGCGATGGCCAGATCGTGACGAAGGAGAGCGTCGGTTCGCGCTTTCGCCACTACGGCATCATCCACACCAGCGGGCAGGAGACGTTCAAGGAGAGCCGAGATGGCATCCTTGCGCAGGTGCTGACGCTGGGCACCGGGCAAGAGCACGACGTGATCCAGCACCGGATCGACGACAAGCCGGTGACGCTGGACGCTGGCGGCTTCGTTACCCAGACCAGCTTCCACGGCGCGGTGAGCGTCCACACCCGATCGGGTTCGGACGACCAACTGGCGATCGGCGAGCTCACCACGGTGTTTCCGGAGTGGACCGCGGACCACCGGCAACGCGGCTGCGCGCACGTCGCGATCATTTCCCGCCCCGTCGATGCAGAGGACTTCAGCGAGGTCTATAACGGCCGCGAGCCAGCCTACACGCAGGTTCGCAAGGCGGTCGGCGTCTACGATCCGCGCAAGGACGACACGGCCCTGATCGGAACCGATGAAGCGGGCGATCCGGTTTATGGCGCGGGCGCAGTGCGTCTCGACAATCCGTCGACGTGGCCGTGGAGCGACAACTGGGCGCTGGTGACCGCCGACTACTTCGCCCACCCGGACGGCTTTGGTGGCGGCTTCGACCAGGTGAACTGGGCCAACATCGCGCAAGAAGCCGACGTGTGCGACCAGACGCTCACCACCGCCTCGGCCGAGACGATCGCGCGCTGGCGCCTTTGGGTTCGCTACAGCCTGGCACGGGAGAAGCGGGCGGACATCCTCGCCGCGATGCTCAAATGCGGCGACGGCTTTGCGTGGCAGGATGCCGAGGGCAAGTTCAACCTGATGTGCGGCCGCTGGATCGAGCCCGACCTCGTCATCACCGACGACCACATCATCTCCCTGTCCGCAGCCCAGGGGCCCGAGGCCTTTCAGGCGACGCGCGCGGTCAAGGTGCTCTACACCGAAGCCGCAGCCGGATACCGCGAGCAGGAGAGCTCGACGATCGGCTCGCTCGAGGCGGATGACGATGGCGAGCCGCAACAGGTCGAAGCCTTCTACGCCCCACACCACAACCAGGCGACGCGGATCGGCAAGCTCGTGCTGGCGGAACTCGACCCGGATCGGTGGCGGGTTAAGGCAGTGCTCAACCTGCTTGGCCTCGACACGCTGGGCCGCCGGTTCGCACGTTTCGAGAGCAAAAAGCTGGGCCTCGCCTTCTGGGTCAAGCTGGGCGCGCCGCGACTGGACCTCGTCAACCTGCTGGTCGAGGTCGGGATGACGCAGGTCGAACCGGGTGACTGGGATTTCGATGCGGAGACCGAGGAAGGTACGCCTCCGATCGCCGATGGCGGCGCGGGCAGAACCCCGTCGATCGAGGATATCGAGAATTTGGTGCTTACAGCCGTGTCGATCGGCCTAGGTGAAACGACCGGCGTGGCCATCACCGCAGCGTGGGATGCGACGGTGCGCGTCGGTCTGCTGTTCGATGCTGAGTACCGGGCAACAGGGAGCGAGACCTGGCTCCCGATGACGACCGATCGCGCGGGTGGCTTCGCGTATGCACAAAGCGGCCCCGTCACCAGCGGAATTGAGTACGAAGTGAGGGTTCGTGCAGTTTCGATTGCGGGCCGACCGGGTGCGTGGAGCGAGATCGAGACGATCACGCCAGTCGCAGAAGCGACGCTGGACGCCCCGACCTCGCTCTCGGCACTCGGGGGTGCGGGCTCGGCCGATATTTCCTTCTCGATGCCGAGCAGCTCGGCGGTCGATCACGTCAAGCTGTTCGGCAATGACAGCGACGACTTCGGCACCGCGACGCAGGTCGGTTCGGACATCGAGGCGGCACCAGGCGCGACCGTGACCCGCGAGGAGAGCGGGCTCTCGGCCGGGACGCGATTTTACTGGGCAAGAGCCTTCGACAACGAGGGGAACGGGGCGGCGTCGATCGCCGGGCCGGTCTCCGCAACGATCACTTAGGAGCAAGACGATGGGCGCGATCGCCGACAAGTTCAACGAGGTCTACCGGTCCCACAACACCGAGGGGGTGGCATCGAGCGGCCCCTACTCGCCGACCAAGCCGGAGATCCGAGCGATCGGTCCGATCATCGAGAGCGCGATCGCCAATGCGGGCCTCGGCGCGCTGGTCGAGGTGATCTACGCGACCAAGTCTGAGCTCGACGGCGATCTGGCGCACGATGCCGACACGGTTGCCCTGGTCTATGACGACAGCACCGCTGCGAACAACGACCTGTACGTGAAGGTCGGCTCGAGCGGGGCTGGCAGCTGGACCAACACCGGGGCGTTCGGATCGGCCATCGACGTGCGCGCCGGTCCCTACGCCGATGCGGCCGCTGTGAGTGAAGCCAGCGCCGGAGTTTTTGCCACGACCGCGCTCGATGCCGAGGCGGGCGCCCGCGCCGCATTCAACCCCTTCCCGGACACAGCTACTGGTTTGGCAGCGACCTCTCCGGGCGACTATTTCAATGTGTTCGGCGAAGATGACGTGCTGGTCGAAATCTACCGCAATGTGACGGGCAGCGCTGTCTTGCAGAAGCGCGTGTTTCAGGAAATGGATATTCGCCTGTTCGGCGCAGCCCCCGGCGCGCTCGACAACTCGGCGGCGATCAACGCAGCCATGGCGGCTGCGCTGCGGGTGATCATCCCAGCAGGCGCTTTTGGCTGCGCAGCCGACGTGCTCAAGGCCCAGATCGAAGGGCAAATCATCGACGGCCCTGGCATCATCGGGATGAACAGCGGCGAGACGGGTGTGCTCTTCGACAGTAACGACAAGACCGTACACATCGGCGCGGTCGGCTTCACGGCTAACGATACCGGGGCGAAGAACGACGTCGCTTCGCCCACTGCGGATCGTAGCGCCTTGCTGCTCGACATGGACAAGGCGAGCACGCTCCGCGGTACGATGATCATGAATTTCGCGAACCGCGCGATCCTGCCGAGAAACGAGACGCCGAGCCGCCTCACCACCTTGAGCGCGAGCGATGTGATCGTCTTCAACTGTTGGAAAGGCTACGATCTCGGGGTCCAGGCGGCCGAATACACGACCTGGGACAACTGCCGAGCTCGCGGCTGCCGCGAAGGGGTGGATATTGCCTCAGGCAACATCACTTGGACCGGAGGCTCGGTCAACGACAATTACGACTGCCTTCTGATCACCGGAACCGACGTGCCGAACAATGGTCACAGCACCGTCACCGGTGTGCTGGTCAACCATGCGGACAATGCGCTGGTCGCCGTGCGCGACGTCGACCTGGGCGTATTGATCACAAACTGTCAGATGTTCGACGGCAAGATTGTGGTTCAGCGGTCGAAGGGCGTGGCCATCCGATCCAACATCATCGATGCGACGGCCTGGATATTCGCAGGCATCTCGGCCGAGGAGCCCGGCACCAATTTCGTCGAAGATAACACGATCATCGATGCTTACGCCAACACCGTATCGACCAACGATGGCGGCGTGTTGAGCGACACAAGGTTCAGGCGAAACTACCGGCCCGATGGAATGCTGTTCTTCCAGAACGATGTGCCGGAGATCGCGCAGACCGTTTATGTCGAGGGGGATACCCCCCTTGTCCGGTGGTGGGAAAATGGCGCCTACGGGACAGCCGGGTTCGATTGGACCACAAACGGCGCGGCCGGCAACCTGCGGCTGTTCGGCGTCAACAGCGGAGCGCGCGAAACGACGTCGATCATTACTGTCAACCGCCTCACCAACAAGGTCAGCCAGATGCAGGCCGAATTTCCCAGCTACGCCGATGATGCCGCTGCGGCGGCGGGAGGCATTCCGGTGGGCGGGATCTACTCGGCCAGCGGCGCGCTAAGGCAGCGCGTCTCGTGACCTGACACCCGACACTGCTCGCCCTGATCGTGTGCGACGCACGAAATGATCAGCGGGAGGGCCATCAGAAGGTCCTTTCGCGACCGAGCGCGGCGTTCGCGAAGAAGTTTGAGGGGTAGTTGAGGATCCATCGGGCCGACGAATTCTTCATCGACACAGGCGCCGACGCGGAGAAGATGAAGCGGGACGCCAGCCCTTCTGAGCGGCATCTCAAGACCGGTTAAACGGCTACTCACAGGCGGTTAAATTGATCTCGCAAAGGGAGCAAAGTGCTCTAGGTGATCTTGTCATAGACTCCAGAAGCTTTTGTCCGGCTACATCGGAAATGGGAATGGTGAGCCGTGCTGGGTTCGAACCAGCGACCTACTGATTAAAAGTCAGTTGCTCTACCGACTGAGCTAACGGCCCGACCAGAGCGCGTCCCTACGTATGCCGCGCGGGCGGGTCAAGCGTGCCTGCAAATGTCGCACGCAAAGGCCCGTCACCGGGTCGCGCCAGCCGGGGGCAATGGCGGTTGCCGGGGCCAGCACGAAGGCGCGCTGGCGAAAATGCGGGTGCGGTATGGTGAGCGATTCATCGCCCCATTCGCCCCCGCTCCACAGCACGATATCGCAATCGAGCACGCGATCGCCCCACGCCTGCCCGCCCCGCCGACCGAACCCGCGCTCGACCGCCTTCAGGTCACGCAGGAGGGCTGGCGGCGGGAGGTCGCTCTCCAGCTCGGCCACCGCGTTTGCGAACCGGCGGTGCGCGGGGCCGATAGGGGCGCTTTCGATCACCGGGCTGCGGCTCGCGACAGTGCCCAGCGCGCTCAGCTCTTCCATCGCTGCATGGACCACCTCGCGCGGGCCGCCATGTTCGCGATGACGCCGGTTGGAGCCCAGCGCGATGAGATAGGTCTCGCTCAGATCAGACGTCCTCAGCGAGCCTGGCGTACAGCTCTGGCCGACGGTCGCGGAAGAAGCCCATCCCGGCGCGGTGCCTGGCCGCGGTATCGAGGTCCAACGTCGCGACCAGCACGCCGTCTTCCTCGCGCCCGAATTCGACCAGCTTGTCGCCCCACTCGTTGGTAATGAAGCTGTGGCCGTAGAAGGTCTGGCCGTCCTCCGTCCCGATCCGGTTCGAAGCGATCACCGGCATGCAGTTCGACACCGAATGCCCCTGCATCGCGCGCTGCCACATGCGGCTGGTATCGAAGCTGGCGTCATAGGGCTCGGAGCCGATCGCGGTGGGGTAGAACAGCAGTTCCGCCCCCATCAGCGCCATCGCCCGCGCGGTTTCGGGATACCACTGGTCCCAGCACACGCCCACGCCGATCCGCGTGCCGAAAACGTCCCACACCTTGAACCCGGTATTGCCGGGACGGAAATAGTACTTCTCTTCGTAGCCCGGCCCGTCGGGAATGTGGCTCTTGCGATAGACGCCCATGATCTCCCCATCTGCATCGATCATCGCGAGCGAATTGTAGTGGTGCGGCCCGTCCTTCTCGAAGAAACTCGTCGGGATCGCCACGCCCAGCTTCTTCGCCAGCTTGGCCATCGCGCGCACGTTGGGATGCTCGGCGGTGGGCGCGGCGCGGGCGAACAGCGCCTCGTCCTCGTGCTTGCAGAAATACGGCCCGTCGAACAGCTCGGGCGGCAGGATCACCTGCGCGCCGCGTGAGGCCGCCTCCTCTACCAGCGAGGATACAGCCTCGATATTCTCTGCCTCGTCCTTGGCTCCCAGCTCGAGCTGGAGCGCGGCTACGGTAATCTCACGCATGGGCGGCGGTTACTTTGGCACCAGCGCGAAGTCCACCTGCACGGAGACCCGGCTGGTCGTCTGGCCGGGCTGGATCACCCCGCCACCTGCCTCTTCCACCATCGCCGCATCGCGTGACGTCTGCATCACGACCGGCGGAGGCGGAGGCGGTGCGCCGGGAACGTAGCGATTGCCCTGAGAGCCGCCGCCATCGCGGATGGTCAGCACGCGCGATATCTTCATGTCGGCGGCATCGGCATAGGCCTGCGCGCGGGCCTTGGCGGCCTTGAACGCCTCGCCATAGGCAGTGTTCGCGGCCTTCTCGCTATCGGAGATGCGCAGGTCCGGGCCAGAGAACACGTTCGCGCCCGCCTCGGTCGCAGCGGTCACAGCATCGCCCGCGCGCTCGATATCGCGCACGGTCACCGCGACGATGTTGTTCGCCTGGTACTGGCCCTTGCGATCGCCGTACTGGATGCGCTGGATGCCGACGGTCCGCGTCTGGATATCTTTCGCAGGAACGCCCGCCGCCTTCAGCGCGGCGACCACTTCGGCGATGTCCTGCGCATTGGCATCGCTCGCCGCCTTGCCGGTTTGCCCGAAATTCTCGACCCCGACCTGGAAGAAGGCCTCGTCGGGCCGGACTTCGGATTCGCCCGTCGCGCTGACCGACAGCAGCGTTTCGTCATGGTCGACCCCGCGCGGATCATAGGCCTCGTTGCATGCGGCCAGCGCCAGCGGCGCGGCGATCAGGGGCAGGTATTTCACATCCATGGCACATCCTCGATGAGACTATGTCTCGGCACCTGCCGCCCGCCACCTGAACCGCTTGTGACAGCCCTCAGCGTTTCCTGAACAGCAGCGTCATCCGGTCGCTCTCGCCGGTCGCCGCCGCTTCGGGTACATCGCCGCTGTTGCTGGGCGGCAGCGTCCAGACGCCGCCTTCCCAGCTGGCCGGATCGGCGGGGTTGGCGTTGATATCGCTCATCCCCACCAGTTCGAAGCCATGCGCCTCGACCAGCGCGATCACATCTTCCTCGCGCAGATAGCCGTTGGTGCCCAGCGTGTAGTCGCCCGGCGCGTCGTCCTTCGCGCGGTGCTGCACGATACCCAGCATCCCGTCGTCCTTCAGCATAGAACGGATGCGGGTGAGCTCGGTATAGAGCACGCCCGAACGCAGCAGGTTGTGCATTTCGCGGAAGATCAGCGCGCGGTCGACGCTGCCCTGCATCGCTTCGGGCACGTCCTGCGAACCGTAGATGCTCGTCGGTGCGCCCGTCAGGTTCCAGCCGGGGCTTGCCTCTTCGAACTTGCCGGGCAGCCCGCCGAAATAGGTCGCGAACCGCTCCCCATCGGCGGCGGCCGGATCGGGTGTGAGGCCGATATAGCGCCCTTCGCTGCCAAGGTAAGGCACGAGGATGCGCGTGTACCAGCCGCCGGCGGGCATGTAGTCGACCACGGTCATCCCCGGCTTCACCTGGAAGAAGTCGAGCGTTTCGAACGGGTGACGCCACGCATCGCGTGCCGAATCCTCGCCACGCGCATCGGATGCGACAGCGGCTTTCAGCGCGCCGTGGTGATCGTGCCTCTCGGCGGTCACGCCCCGATGGTCGTCGGCCAGTGCGGGCGTCGCCAGTGCGAGGGTGGCGGCGGCGGCAAGAAGGGCAAGGCGCATCGTCAAATCTCCCGGTTTTCGTCGTGCGCGCACCCTAGCTGCGGGGGCCCCGATGACAAGAGCCATGGACTTACCCCTCATGCTTCCTACCTCCGGACCCAAAGGAGAATGACGATATGAGCGAGACCGCAATTTTCGGAGGCGGATGCTTCTGGTGCACCGAGGCGGTGATGAAGGACGTGATCGGCGTAGAGAGCGTCGAAAGCGGCTATATCGGCGGCGAGGTAGAGAACCCGACCTACAAGCAGGTATGCACCGGCAAGACCGGCCATGCCGAAGCGGTAAAGGTGACCTACGACGCCGACACGATCAGCTATGCCGAACTGCTCGACATGTTCCTCGGCACGCACGACCCGACCCAGCTCAACCGGCAGGGCAACGATGTGGGCACGCAGTACCGCAGCGCGATCTTCCCGATGGACAAGGCGCAGGCCGACGAGGCCGAGGCCGCGATCGGTCGCTGGAACGCCGCCAACGGCGCGATGGCTGTGACCACGATCGAAGGCTTCGACGGCGAGAGCCAGACGGCCACGTGGTATTCGGCGGAAGGCTATCACCAGGATTACTGGGACGGTGAAGGCCAGCGCAATCCCTATTGCCAGGCGACGATCCCGCCCAAGCTGATGAAGCTGCGCAAGAGCTTCCAGAAATACGTGAAAGACGACGCCTGACGCCTCCATCCCTCGCCCACCCCTGACACACCTGACACAGTGTCCAGGGGCCAAAAAACCACCGCCGGTTCGGACGTCTGAAAAGACGGTCCGGACCGGCGTTTTCGTATCGGGGCGCATAGTGCAGGCATGGCACGCCCGCGTGGCTGTAGGACAGCGCGAATACCGGCCGATTCCACCTTCGGGGTTGCGCCTCGCGCGGATGGCCCCACGTTGGGGGCACCGAATTTCTCCGTGGCCGCGCATGCGTGCGGCCCTCACCCTCAGTCAGAGAGGAAACTACCCAATGCCTACAGCCAAGAACGGCGACACCGTCGCCATCGATTTCGTCGTGAAGACCGATGCCGGTCAGGTCGTCGGCAACACCGAAGAAAGCGGCCCGCAGGTCGTCACCCTCGGCAAGCAGGAAATCTTCCCGGCGATCGAAGCCGCACTCGACGGCATGGAAGTCGGCTCGGTCCAGCAGGTCAAGATCGAGAGCGAAAACGCCTTCGGCCCGCGCCGCGAGGAACTCGTGATCGACGTGCCGCGCGAAAATCTGCCCGCAGAGCCCGCCCCGCAGCCGGGCATGCAGCTTTCGGCACAGGGCCAGGACGGCCAGCCGATCCAGCTCGTCATCACCGAAGTGCAGGAAAACTCGGTCAAGGCCGACGGCAACCACCCGCTGGCAGGCGAAGACCTGACCTTCGGCGTGACGCTGGTCGAGATCAAGGAAGCCGCGTAAGCCACGCGAGCCTTGCGACGGGCCGCGCTCCGATGCGGCCTGAGGACTAAAGAACTCCGTCCAATCCGGGCGGAATGTCGAACACGAAAAGCGGCCTCGGGGGAATGCCCGGAGGCCGTTTCTCTTTGGGGATCGCTTGGGAAATAGAGATGGGGCATACGCGCGACACTCAGGCAAGGATACTTGTAGCCGCAGCTTCCGACCTCATTGCGGACATCAATGAACGGCTGTAGCGTAATAGCTATGGAAGGGCCTCTGTGACACGGCGCCAGAAGCTGATCTGGTTTGCGATAGGAGCGTTCACAGCTTCAGCGTTTTCCGTTGCAGCGACACGACTGCTTCAGCCAGGCCCCAATATTGATCACTCGACGACCGATTACCTTGTTCTCAAGGAACCGTTCTCTAAAGCGACAGCGGAGGAGGATTTTGATCGGGCATCTATCGCCTATCAGACAGGCGAGTTACTTCGCGATTGCGGGGCGGCGTATTTCGAGACTACGTTCTTGTATAATGATCATGCACCGACCGCTGAACTTCCATTGGTGACCGAAAATCTGAACTCCATTCAGTGCGTGGTGTTGCGAGCCGAGGACGAGGGTATCGAGACCAGGATCGAGACACGAAGGTCAGGCAAGCCAATTCCCTTATGGCTGCCATAGTCTCGCTACTACGCCACCTTCTACCAACGTCGGTAACCTACTCAGTAGCAGTTACGTCACGTCCGCCCGCCAGCGCGCTGAGAGCGCCACGCCTTTCTCCTCCCCCTTAAGGGGGAGGCTGGGTGGGGGTGTGCCGAGGCCGTTGGCGTAGAGCCCCCACCCCCGCCCCCTCCCCCAAGGGAGGGGAGGCATTTAGCTGCGACGCCTCGATGAGGAATGCGAGGAACGTAGCGTCCTCGCCGCAAGTTAAGTCCGTCAGTTACATAAGGAATCTGCCGGATGCCCAAGCCTGACAAATCGATGATCGCCAAGACCATGCGCAGCATGGATCTGTGCATGATGACGACGCATGGCGAGGGTGGTTCGCTCATCAGCCGCCCGATGAGCAACAATGCGCAGGTCGATTACGACGGCGACAGCTACTTCTTCACCGCACCCGACACCCGCAAGCTGCGCGATATCGAGCGCGACAGCCACGTGGCGCTCGATTTCCAGAACGAGGGCGTGTGGCTGACGATCCGCGGCACCGCGAGCGTCCACGACGATCCCGAGCTCATCAAGGAGCACTGGACACCCGATATCGAGAAATGGTTCGGCCACGGGCCTGACGAGGATGACGGGGTGCGGATCATCAAGGTGACCGCCATCGAAGCCGAACTTTACGGCGAGAACGAGGGCGTCGTCGATATGGGCGGCTAGCTTCGCGATGATATTCCTCCCCCTCAAGGGGGAGGTTGGGTGGGGGTGTACGGCGAGAGTGGCTTGGGCGCGCCTTGCCATAGGCGCAGTACTCCCCCCCAACCCCTCCCCCAAGGGAGGGGAGTTGCTAGGCTAACTCTTCCGCCAGCGCGCGACGAAGAATCCGTCGAGGCCTCCGTGTTCGGGCAGCATTCCGGGGTCGGTGCGCAGGTGGCCTTCGGGCGTCGGCGAGAGGCCTGCGGGCAATTCCTCCGCGCGGATCGGATTGGGCGGCAGCGAAACCTTCTTGGCCTGCGCCTCCCCCTCCTCGCTCTCCAGCGAGCACACCGCGTAAACCAGCATGCCGCCGGGCATGAGCCAGCCGCTCGCGCGCTCGATCAGGCGGGCCTGTACCTCTGCCATCTGTTCGATCTGGCGCGGGCCGATGCGGTGGAGCACATCGGGGTGGCGGCGCGCAGTGCCGGTCGCGGTGCACGGCGCGTCGATCAGGATCGCGTCGAACGGCGCCTCAGGCTCCCACTTGAAGGCATCGGCGGCGATCACCTCGGCTACCAGCCCGGTGCGCTTGAGGTTCTCCTCGAGCAGCTTCAATCGCTTGGCCGAAATGTCGAGCGCGGTAACCTGCCAGCCCTGCGCCGCCAGTTGCAGCGTCTTGCCGCCCGGCGCGGCGCACAGGTCGAGTGCGCGGCGGCCATTCCCCTGCCCCAGCAGTCGCGCAGGCAGCGAGGCGGCGAGATCCTGCACCCACCATCCGCCAGCCTCGTAACCCAGCAGTTCGTGTACCGCCTGTCCGCGCGACAGGCGCAGGTGGCCGGGCATCAGGCTGTCTGCCGCCATCGCGACCTCCAGCCGTTCGGTATCGTCACGAGTCTCCCGGTCGCGATACTTCAGCGTCAGGTCGAGCGGGGGCGGTTCGGCGAGGCCTGCGGCGATGGCTCCAGCGCGTTCGCCCCACCTATCAGCAACGGCCTCGGGCAGCGTGGGGGCGGCAGGCAGCTCTGCCCCCCGCTTGGTCAGCGCGCCGAAAACGCCATGCGCCAGCCGCTTGGGCCCGCCCGAGAGCAGCGGCAGCGCGGTCGCAACCACCGCGTGCGGCGGGGTGTCGAGCCGCAGCCATTGCGCCAGCATCAGCCGCAGGACCATGCGCGGCTTGGCATCGTCGGGCAGGTTTTCGCGCGTCGCGCTGTCGATCAGCGCATCGAAGTCGACCAGCCAGCGCAATGTTTCGGCAGCAATCGCGCGCGCCAGCCCTGCATCCGACGCAGGCAGACCGCGCAGCGCCGCAGCCTCGTTCTGCTCCAGCGTTTCGCCCCGGCGCAAAACGCCGTCGAGCATCCGCAATGCGGCGCGCCTCGCGGGCAGGCCGGGC
Source organism: Erythrobacter sp. (assembly GCA_009993635.1). Classification (GTDB taxonomy): domain Bacteria; phylum Pseudomonadota; class Alphaproteobacteria; order Sphingomonadales; family Sphingomonadaceae; genus Alteriqipengyuania. Next base: position 161,328 of record JAACTC010000007.1, read on the forward strand.
ACGTCGCCTTCCCCGGATTTAGCCATGCTGCTTGAAACCGGACGCGGACAGGATCATTTCTCTCATATGAAACGCGCTACCGAACGCCCCGAAGGATTCAAGAAGCCTGCGTACTGGAACGACGATCCGCCGCCCCGGCCGCAGCCGATCGACGCCAGCGTGGACGACCCCAAGGGTCTCAGCCCGACGCGCTACGGCGACTGGGTGAAAGACGGGATCGCGATCGATTTCTGAGGCGGCACCTGAGCTCCTGCTTTCGCAGGGGCTCACGAATTCTCAAATCTTGCGCAAGGCGATCTGCAACCCGTCCTTGGGCTGCGGGATCGGCCAGGCCTGCCATTCGGGCGCGTAGCCGTCCGCCACCTCGATCCGGTAGGTGGTCAGCATGTGCGCCATCAGGATCTTGATCTGCATGTAGGCGAAGTGGAGCCCCAGGCACATGTGCGCCCCGCCGCCGAACGGCACCCACGCATATTTGTGGCGCGCCTTCTCCGCCTCGCGCGTGAAGCGCAGCGGATCGAATTTTTCCGGCTCGTCCCAGATTTCCGGATCGTGGTGCACGAAGTGCGGGTTGACGCCCACCGGCGTGCCCGCAGGAATGCGATACCCGCCGAATTCGAACGCCTCCAGCGCGCGGCGCGGGATGGAGGGTACGGGCGGCATCATCCGCAAGGCTTCCTTGAACGCCATCTCGGTCAGTTCGGCCTGGCCCAGCTCTTCGTAATTGAGCGCGCGCCCTTCACCGCCGGTGATCGCGCGCAGTTCTTCGCGCAGCTTTTCCTGCCATTCGGGGTTTTTAGCGAGGTAGTAGACCAGCGTGGTGGCAGACGAGGTGATGGTGTCGTGCGCCGCCATCATCAGGAAGTTCATGTGGTCGACCACTTCGTCCACCGGCAGCAGACTGCCATCGTCGCGCGTCGCGGTGGCGAACTGGCTGAACATGTCCTGCCCGCCGCCTTCGGCGCGGCGACGCTCGGTCTCCTTGGTGAAATACTCCACCAAATAGGCGCGCCCGTCGGTGCCGCGCTTCATCTTGGTGAAGGGCAGCGGCTTGCGGATCGGCGCGACCGAGGCCTGGACCATGTCGACGAAGGCCTGGTTTACCTTCTGCGATTCCTCACCGAAGGGGATGCCGATGAAGCTGTCCGCCGCAAGGTCGAGCGTCAGCTGCTTGATCGCCGGATAGAACTGTATGGGGCCCGCACCCCATTCGCCCATCCGCTGCGCTATGCCGTGATTAAGGCTGCCAACGTAATGCCGCATCGGTTCGGGCTTGAAGGCGATGGACAGCGCCTTGCGATCAGCCCGATGATGGTCGAAATCCATCAGCATCAGGCCGCGCGGGAACAGCTGGTCGAGGATCGGGCCCCAGCCCTGTTCGCTTGAGAAGATCTTCTTGCGGTCGAACAGCACCAGCTCGTTCGCATCCGCACCGACCAGCGCCACCACCGTGCCGCCGAACGCATTGTTGCGGTACACGCGGCCGTATTTCTCCACCATCGCGCGGGTGAAGGCCGGCGGATCGGCCAGCATCTTGAACGTGTTGCCGATAACGGGAAGGCCCTGTTCGCCCGGAATATGCGAAAGGTCGCCTTTGGTCGGGTTATCTTCCTTCCAGTGCGTGGGGCGGGCGCTGGTGGGTTGGTGGGCGGCAAGCGTAGCCATCGGGTGTCCTCTCCTTATTGACCCCAATGTAAATTAGCTTGGCGATCAAATCCACCCGGCAAGTTCACGCCGAAGCAGTCCTTGAAGCATGGCGAGGCCCGCGTCCGACGTGTTGAGGCACGAGAGCGCGGCGAACTGCTCGCCGCCCGCTTCCTCGAACTGCTCGTGCCCCTGGATCGCGAGCTCTTCGAGCGTTTCCAGACAATCGGCGGAAAATCCCGGCGCGACCACCGCAAGGCGCTTCGTGCCCGCGCGGCCTTCTTCCATCAGCACCGTGTCGGTCGCCGGTTCGAGCCATTTGGCCCGCCCGAAGCGCGACTGGAAGCTGGTCCGCATGCGCAGGCCGGGCCGCGCCATGCGGGCCTCCAGCAACCGTGCGGTCTTCTGGCAGTGGCAGTGATAGGGATCGCCCAGTTCCAGCGTGCGCGCGGGCATTCCATGGAAGCTGAGCAGCAGGACCTCGGGCACGAAATCGAGCGCATCCAACTGGCGGTCGATGTCGGCTGCCAGTGCATCGATATAGATCGGATCGTCGTGATAGGGCGGCAGGGTGCGCAAGGTCGGTTGCCAGCGTTGCTCCGCCAGCCACTCGCCCGCCTTGTCGACCACCGTCGCGGTCGTCGCCGCGCAATATTGCGGATACATCGGCGCCAGCAGGATCCGTTCGCACCCCGCATCTTTCAGCGCGGCCAGCTTGTCCGGGATCGAGGGCGCGCCATAGCGCATCGCCCAGTCGACGATCACCGCATCGCCGAACACGCGCTGCATCGCCTCGGCCTGTGCCTTTGTGATCGCGGCGAGCGGCGAGCCGTCTTCGCTCCACACCTTGCGATAGGCCTCTGCCGATTTTGCGGGCCGGGTATTGAGGATGATGCCGCGCAGGATCGGCTGCCACGCGATCGGCGGGATCTCGATCACCCGCCGGTCGGACAGGAATTCGGCCAGATAGCGCCGCACGTCGGCCACCTCGGGCGCTGCTGGCGTGCCCAGATTGACGACCAGCACGCCGATCCGGCCCGCACGCACGGAGGGATGGTCTGGCGGAAGCTGCTGGTCTGGCCACGTCATTCCACCCGCCAAGGGCAAGCGGGTGCGTTCGTCAAGATGGCAATGCTAGGACGGCTGTGCCGAGGCAAGGTCCAGAGGCAGCGAGCGGGAGCGTTGGCCGGTGGCAGAAGCCAGCGCGTTGGCGATGGCCGGTGGCGCGATCACCGTGCCCAGTTCACCTGGATCGAAGGGGGGATCGTCGCTGGTAACGAAGTCGATCGCGATCTCCGGCGCGTCGCCCAGCGATGGCAGGTTCAGGGCTGCCAGTCGGCCAGTGGTCGGCAAACCGCCCTCGAACCCGATGGCCGACCCCAGAGCCAGCGACAGGCCATAGATCAGCCCGCCCTCGATCTGCTGGCGGGCCAGATCGCGGTTGACGATCCGCCCGATATCCACTGCCGCGCTTAGGCGGGACACCCGCACGCCGCCTTCGCCCGGCCGTGCCTGCGCAACGCAGGCGATCCGCCCGGTGCGATTGCCCAGCTGCATCCGGTGGCACGCCAGCCCCTCGCCGCTCGCCACCGCGCCGCCGCTCCACTCGGCCAGCCGGGCGGCACGCTGCAACACCTCGACCATTTTCAGATCCTGCCCCAGCATGGCGACGCGGTAAGACAGTCTTTCGCGCCCCAGTTCCTGCGCCAGCTCGTCTATGAAGCATTCGGTGAAAAAGGCCGTCAGCGCGTCGCCGCCGCCGCGCATCCGCGCAACCGGCAGGCCAATTTCGACCGGCACATGGTCCACCGCGAGATTGGGGATGGCATAGGCGGGCACCGCGCCCGATACGGCCAGCGGATCGGCGCGGTCTGCCGAATTCTCTATCGCCGCCCAGCTCGTGCGGTTGTCGAACATGCGTTCGCCCTGTTCGCGCATGAACGGCGGCACGGCGATTTTCGCGCTCAGCGAAACGATGCTGCCATCGCGCCCCAGCCGGGCGCCGATCTGCGCCGCGGCGGGTGCGCGCGGCGGGCTCTCGATCATCTCCTGCCAGCGCGACCAGACCAGCTGCACCGGCCGATCCAGCTCGCGCGCGATCACCGCCGCTTCGATGGCATGCGTATGGTCGAGCCGGGCATCGAAGCTGCCCCCCGCCGCCATCGGCACCAGCACCACGTCCTGCACCCCGATGCCGATCGCGCGCGCCGCCGCCACCCTGGCGCGCTCGGGCACCTGGCTGGCGATCCACAGGGTCAGCTTGCCATCCCTGAGCCATGCGGTGGCCGACGCGGTTTCGATGGGCGCATGAACCGCCGGCGCAATGTCGTAGCGCCGCGTGATTGTCGGCTTGCCATCGATCACCTCGGCCGATCCGATCTGGACGATGCGTTTGCCCGCGCCCTTGTTGACGCCGTTTTCCAGCGCCCTGGCAATTCCATTGCTGTCGACCGGATGGCCGGTCCCGAATACCGGCTTCATCGCGGCCAGCGCCTGCTCGGCGGCCCACCAGGTCTGGCCCGCGGCGGCAAGCCAGCGGTTGCCCTCCACGATGCCCAGCAACCCGCGCACCTTCGCCCCTGCTTCCTTGTCGTAGCTTTTGAGCCGCGATCGATCGATCGGCCCGTGGCGGATCGCGACGAAGGCCATGCCCGGCAGGCGGATATCGCCCGCGAACAGGAAGCTGCCATCGACCTTGGCCGGCAGGTCGAGCCGGGGGTATTCGGTTTCGGCGGTGGAGCCTGCACCCGTCGGCGGCTCGGCAGGCGGTTCGCTGCGCAGGGGCGGCACCTCGGGTGGATCGCGCCGCGCTGCGCCTTCCGCCAGCTCGGCGAAGCGCAACTGCCGCTGGCCTGCGACCACGAAGCCGTCCTGCGCGCGGCATTCCTCCGGCGCGACGTTCCAGCGCGCAGCCGCCTCCGCAAACAGCATGGCCCGGGCAGTCGCCGCGGCCGCACGCGCAGGCTCTTCGTATGCGGCGAGGGAGGTGCCGGCGGCGGTCGCGTTGAACCGCGTGCGCTCGGCAAAGCGGCGGGCCAGCAGCGAATTCTCATCGGTCGCAATGTCCGCGCCGCCCGCCAGCCACAACCGGGCCCAATGGCTCGCCAGCACGACGTTGGGATAGGCCCCGCTGGGCGGCGCCGGTTCGACCGCGATCTGTCGCCAGTCCGCGCCCAGTTCCATCGCGACGATCTGCGGGATCAGCGTGGTGATCCCCTGCCCCATCTCGCATTGCGGGACGGCGACGGTGATGACCCCGTCGGTTGCGATCTTGAGCCAGGCGTTGAAGCCGACCTCCCCCTCCGTCGGCTCTATCGGCGCGCCGAACCGCTGCGGCATCAGGACGAAGGCAACCGCGAGGCCGCCACCCGCCAATGCCCCGGCCAATACGCCCCGGCGCGACACCTTCATTCGGCGGAGACCCCCAGACCGGCGGCGAGCCTGTCTGCAATCGCGCGAAACGCATTGCCTTCCGGCGTCTCGCCCATCGCGGGCGGCGTGCCCCGGTCACTTGCCTCACGCACGGCGTGGCTGAGTGGTATTCGCCCGAGGAAAGGCAGCTCCAGGCGCTCTGCCGCGCGCTCTACCCCGCCGCTGCCGAAAGGATCGCTCGCCTCGCCGCAGTGCGGGCAGACATAGCCTGCCATGTTCTCGATCAACCCCAGGATCGGCACCTCGGCCTGATCGAACAGCGATCCCGCACGCGCCGCATCGGCCAGCGCCAGATCCTGCGGAGTGGAGACGATCACCGCGCCGTCGGGGCGGAATTTCTGCAGCATGGTGATCTGCACATCGCCCGTGCCCGGCGGCAGATCGACCAGCAGCAGTTCGGCATCGCCCCAGTTCGCTTCGAACAGCTGCGCCAGTGCACGCCCGGCCATCGGCCCGCGCCATGCAAGCGCGCGGCCCTTGGCGACAAGGTGTCCCATAGACAGCATGGGAATCTCCGCCACGCCGATCACCGGCTGCAGGGTTTCCCCTTCGGCCTCCGGCTTCGCATCCTCGCTGTGCAGCAGGATCGGCTGCGATGGGCCGTATATGTCGGCATCGATCACGCCCACGCGCACGCCAGCGCGTTTCAGCGCGACCGCGAGATTGGCGGTCACGGTCGACTTGCCGACGCCCCCCTTGCCCGATCCGATCGCCACGATCTTCCGCCGCACGCGTTCGCCCATGAAGGCGACCAACAGCTGCCCGCCGTCGAGCTGCCCGGCCAGCGCCTGCGCCAGCTCAGCCTCCAAGCCGGCGCGGTCCTTTTCCGACAGGCCCGTGCCATCGACCACCAGCGACAGCCCGCCGTCGCGAGACCGCGCAGCCGCCACACGTTCTGCCAGTTCGGCACCCAGGGCCGACTTCACACCATCCAGTTCATTCTTCACGCGCCCGTCAATAACAGCAAAAATGCGCGGGCAACCCCTGTTTTTCGAGAGAAGTGGTCCCTATAACCAGTTGCATGACAATCTTGGACGGGTTCACCTCTAGAATCGCGCTGGCAATGGCCGGAAAAAATCCCTGGGGCAGTTCTTCCGACGGCGATCGTTCCGATCCGCCGAAGGGGAATGGTGGCAGCGGCAACGGCAAGGGCGACAAGCCTGGCGGCGACAAGCCCAAAGGGCCGCGCAATCCATGGCTTCCGCCGGGCAGCGGCGATGGCGAGCGGCGCTCCGCCTCGATCGAGGACATCTTCAAGAACCGCGGCCCCGAAGGCCCGCGCCGTGGGCCGGGCGGCCCCGGCGGGCCCAATTTCCGCCTGCCCCCGCGCCCCGGCGGCAAGAGCTGGGTGCCGCTGATCATCATCGCCGTGCTGGTCATCTGGATCGGCATCACCAGCACGCATCTGATCGGCCCGCAGCAAAGGGCCGTGGTCAAGACGCTGGGCAATTATACCCGCACGCTCGATTCCGGCCTCCAGTTCACCGCGCCCTTCCCCATCGAAACGGTCGATGTGGAAGATGTCGAAGGCGTGCGCTCGGTCCGCATTCCGGGCAATGACAACCGGGCCAAACTGATCCTGACGGGCGACCAGAACCTGGTCGATCTCAGCTATATCGTGCGCTGGAACATCAAGGATCTGGAAGGCTTCAAGTTCAACGTCGTCGACCCGATCGAAACGGTGAACGAAGCGGCAGAGGCTGCCATGCGTGCCTCCGTCGCCGAGACCGAGCTGGACGAGACGTTCTCCGGCCAGGGCCGCGCCGCGATCGAGCTGGACGTGCGCGAACGGATGCAGGCGACGCTGGATCGCTATGGCGCCGGCGTGCGCGTGCTGGGTGTCGAGATCGAAAAGGCCGATCCGCCCGCAGAGGTGGTCGATGCCTTCCGCGACGTGCAGGTGGCCGAACAGAACGCCGACGCCGCGCGCAACCAGGCGCAGGGCTATGCGCAGCAGGTTCTCGCCAATGCAGAAGGCGAGGCGGAGGCCTTCGACAAGGTGTACGAGGAATATCGCCTCGCCCCCGAAGTGACCCGGCGCAGGCTGTATTACGAAACCATGGAGCGCGTGCTCGGCAAGACCGACAAGACCATCGTCGAGACCGACAACGTCACGCCCTATCTCCCGCTGCCCGAAGTCAACCGGCGCCGGAACAGCACCGTGACGACGCCGCCCGCCACCACCGCCCCCGAAGGGAGCCAGTGATCATGCAAAGGTTGTGGGAAGAATATCGCACGATCGTCATCGTCCTCGGCATCGCGCTCGTCGCACTGATGCTGAGTATCTACATCGTGCCCGAGGAAGAACAGGCGGTGGTCGTGCGTACCGGGGAACCGGTGGCCACGGTAAACACAGTCGGTGGCGACGCAAAGGCGGGCCTGTACCTGCGGATCCCGTTCATCGATTCGGTGCGCCGGGTCGAAAAGCGGCTGCTCGACCTGGAAATGAACGACGAGGAAGTGCTGTCGGCCGACCAGCAGAGGCTGCTGGTCAACGCCTATGCGCGCTTCCGGATCGTGGACCCCGTTCGCATGGTCGAACGTGCCGGTTCGACCGATGGCGTGCGCAACGCGCTGGAGCCGATTCTGAACTCGGTCCTGCGCCAGGAGCTTGGCCGCCGGACGTTCCAGGCGATGCTGACCGCCGAACGCGGCAACGCGCTCGCCAATGTCCGCGCCAATCTGGATCGACAGGCCCGGCAGTATGGTGCCGAAGTGGTCGATGTGAAGATCATGCGTACCGACCTGCCCGAAGCGCCGCTGCAGTCGGCTTTCCGCCGGATGGAATCGGATCGTGAACGTGAAGCGCGCACCATTCGCGCGGGCGGCGATCGCGACGCGCGCATCATTCGCGCCGAAGCCGATGCCTCCGCCGCGCGCATTTACGCCGAAAGCTTTGGCCAGGACGCGGATTTCTACGATTTCTACCGCGCGATGCAGAGCTACGACGAAACCTTCCGCCCCGCGCGGCAGGGCGAAGAGGCAAAGGGCGAAAGCAACATCATCCTTTCGCCGGACAACGAATATCTGCGGCAGTTCCGCGGCCAGCGTTGACCCTTCGTCGAACGTCATCGGCGCTTGGTAGACAGGCGCCGGTCCGTTCAAACCCGATTAAGCCCCCCCGGACTTCAACGGTCCGCGAGGGACAAGACCGAGGCCAGACGCGTTCAGCGCGCAGCCGAGGTCGAGAGTAGGAAAAGGAACCAGAAGGACGTGAGACCCGTGCGATATGCTTATGGCCTGACTTCGGCGCTGCTGCTTGGCGGCGCGACCATCTCCCTCATCACCGGACAGCCCGCAGGCGCGCAGGTGGCCCAGAACGACGATGCACAGATCAGCAACGTCGTGCCCCGTGCAGGGGCGCCCGCCAGCTTTGCCGACCTGACCGAACAGCTGGCCCCGGCGGTGGTGAACATCTCCACCCGGCAGCGGGTCGAGGTTCAGAGCTCCAATCCCTTCGCAGGCACCCCGTTCGAAGGCATGTTCGGCGATCGCGGCGGCGGCGGCGGCGAGCCGACCACGCGCGAAGGCCAGTCGCTGGGTTCGGGCTTCCTCGTTTCTTCCGACGGCTACGTGGTGACCAATAATCACGTCGTCACGCCGCAGGGCAGAGGCACGGTCGAAGAGATCACCGTGACCATGCCCGACGGGCAGGAATACGAGGCGGAGCTGGTCGGCAAGGACACCGAGTCCGATCTCGCCGTGCTCAAGATCGACCGGTCGGAGCCCTTCCCCTTCGTCAAGTTCGGCGATTCAGCGGCGGCGCGCGCGGGCGACTGGGTGGTCGCCATCGGCAACCCCTTCGGCCTGGGCGGCACCGTGACCAGCGGGATCATCTCTTCGGTCCTGCGCACTGCCGGTGGCGGCGCGTACGACCGCTACATCCAGACCGACGCGGCGATCAACCGGGGCAACTCGGGCGGCCCGCTGTTCGACATGCAGGGCAACGTGATCGGCATCAACAACGCCATCATCTCGCCCTCGGGCGGCAGCGTGGGCGTCGGTTTCGCCATCCCGGCAGACACCGCCGCCCCGATCGTGGAGCGGCTGCGCAGGGGCGAGAGCATCGAACGCGGCTACCTGGGTGTCAGCATCCAGCCGGTGACGGACGATTTCGCCGCCGCACTGGGCCTGCCGCGCAATCGCGGCGAAGTGGTGCAGTCGGTGGTCGATGGCGAGGCTGCGGCCCGCGCGGGGATCGAAGCTGGCGATGTCGTGATTGCGGTCAATGGCCGCGAAGTGACCAGCGACCAGACGCTGTCGTTCCTGGTGGCCAATGTGAAGCCGGGCGAGACCATCCCGGTCACCCTGATCCGCGATGGATCGCGCCGCACCGTGAACGTGACCGTGGGCACGCGCCCGAGCGCGGAGGAGCTCGCGCAGGCGCAGATGTTCGGCGGTGACGACGAGGATGAAGACGCCATGAGCGCAGAGCTCGACGGCGGCGAATTCCTGGCCGAGAAACTCGGCATCGGCGTCGTGCCGATCAGTCCGCAGATCGCCCGCCAGCTGGGCGTAGCCCCGGACACCACGGGGCTGGCAATCGCGGGCGTGGATCGCAACTCGGATGCGGCACGCAAGGGCCTGCAGCGCCGCGACATCATCCTTTCGGCCAATTACCGGCCCGTTTCCAGCACGCAGCAGCTGGAAGGCATTGTCCGCGAGGCGGTGGCGGAAGGCCGCTCGGCAGTGGTCCTGCGCATTCAGCGTGCGCGCGGCCAGGCAGGGTACTTCGCGGTCCGCATTCAGGAATAGGCCCGAACCGCCCTTGCGGGCAGAAAGAAAAGCCCCGCCGGATAATGCTCCGGCGGGGCTTTTTCGTTGGGTCGTGGCTGTCGGCTAGTATATTTGCTGCCGCTGCTGCGGCGGGCCTTCGTTGCGAGGCGGCTGGGCCGCCTCGGGCTGTTGCCTGGGCTGCGGGGATGGCTGCTGCTGCGGCGGCTGCGGCCTTGCGCCCTGCGCCCCCTGATTGCCGCCACCGCTCTGTCCGCCGCCGATCGCCCGGTCGAGGAAATCGTCGTCCACCGCCTGCGGCTCGCCATCGGCGCCTTGGCCGGGCTGCGGACGCGGGCGTTCGGTCGCACCCTCGCTCGCCGGGCCGGGCTCGCCCGCACCGCGGCCGGGTTCGATCAGGTTGCCCTGCTCGTCGATGAAATAGTAATCGTCCGGATCGCCGTAATAGAACTCCTCGTCCGGCTCGACCTGCCAGTCGGGCAACTCGGTGCTGGTATCGAAGGGTTCGACCGGGCGATCCTTCACCGCAAAGCGCATGAAGGCGGCGAAGGCCTGCGCAGGCGCACGGCCACCCGACAGGCCGCTCACCGCCTTGTTGTCGTCGCGCCCCATCCATACCCCGGTGGTGATTCCGGAGGAAAAGCCGACGAAATAGCCATCCTTGTTCGAGCTGGTGGTCCCCGTCTTGCCCGCGACCGGGCGGCCGATCTGCGCCGCGCGCCCGGTGCCGGTCTGCACCGCGGCCTGCAGCAGGTCGGTCATCTGGGTGGCGACGTAATCGGGCACCAGCCGCACTTCGCGCGCATTTTCATGCTGATACAGCGTTTCGCCCGACGTGGTGGTCACTTTCACGATGCCATAGGGTTCCACCGCCATGCCGCCTGCCGCGACCGACGCGAAGGCGCGCGTCATGTCGAGCAGGCGCACCTCCGAACTGCCCAGCACCATCGAGGGATAGGTCGAGATGTCGGAAGAAATGCCGAACCGCCGCGCCATTGATGCGACCGAGCCGAAGCCGACCTCGTTGCCCAGCTGTGCGGCGACCGTGTTGATCGAATAGGCAAACGCCTGCCGCACGCTCATCTCGCCTGCGAACCGCCCGTTATAGTTCTTCGGACTCCACCCATCGATAGTGATCGGTGCATCGACCACCGAATCGTCTGCCCGGTACCCCGATTCGAGTGCGGCGAGATAGACGAACAGCTTCCATGCAGACCCAGGCTGGCGCTGCGCGACCGTGGCGCGGTTGAAATTGCTGGTGACGTAGTCCGTCCCGCCAACCAGCGCGCGCACCGCGCCGTCACGGTCGAGCGCGACCAACGCGCCCTGTGCGCCCTTGGGCGCATTGCTCTTGATCGCGGCGGTCGCAGCGCGCTGCATCCCGGTGTCGATCGTGGTCCATACCTCGATCGGTTCAAGCGTGTTGGGCAGCAGGATGTCGAGCTGGGGCAGCGCCCAGTCGGTGAAATAGCGGACCGAGTTCTGCCCGGCCTCCTGCTTCAGCTTCACGGCGGAGGGATCGACCGATGCCTGTTCGGCGGTGATCCGGCCCTGTTCGCGCATCAGCCGCAGCACGACCTGCGCGCGGCTGACCGCGGCATCGACATCGGCGGTGGGGGAATAGCGGCTGGGCGCTTTCACGAGCCCGGCGATAATCGCTGCCTCGGCAGTCGAAAGCTCGGTCGCGGGATGGCTGAAGAATTTGCGGCTGGCGCTGTCCACACCATAGGCGCCGCCGCCGAAATACACCTTGTTGAGGTACAGTTCGAGAATCTGTTCCTTGTCGAACTTCGCCTCCAGCGCCAGCGCCAGCACGCCCTCGCGCAGCTTGCGGTCGATCGTGCGGTTGGAATTGAGGAAAACGTTGCGCGCAAGCTGCTGGGTGAGCGTGGACGTGCCCGCCACACGCGCGCGCGACCCGAGGATGGGTTCGAGGAACGCGCCGCCGGTGCGCACGACATCGATGCCGAAGTGCGAATAGAAGCGGCGATCCTCCACCGCGATCATCGCCTGCTTCATCACATCGGGGATCTCCTGGCTGTCGAGCCATTCGCCATAGCTCGGCCCCAGTTCCAGGATTTCGGTGCCATCGGCAGCACGAACCACGATGGTCTGCGCGGTCTGCGCCGCCTTCAGTTCGTCGTACGAGGGAAGCGAGCGCACCGCGAAAGCCACGGCCAGCAGCAGGAAGATGACGCCGAGCGCGGCAAGCCCGCCGAGCCACATGATCGTGAGTCGAAGCCAGCGCGGCGACTTTTCCCAGATGTCCGCACCGGGAAAGCGTCGCTGACCCTGGCCGCGGGTGGTCGTGTACCTCGCCATCTAACCGTTTCGTCCCAAACTGCGATGCGCAGGTGCGCACCTTCGAATGCAGACGCTATGCATAGGCAAAGCTCAATGTCGAATGAACGACATTTTTTTGCCGCATTTCGCCGATCAGCTTCCGACCGGGGGATCGCCCGCCGATTCAAATTCCAGCGCGACTGAATTGATGCAGTAGCGCAGGCCCGTGGGCTTGGGGCCATCGGGGAACAGATGGCCAAGATGGCTTTCGCAGTTCGCGCACAGCACTTCGGTGCGGGTCATCCCGTGCGAGGTATCCTGCCGGGTGTCCACTGCGTCGTCGTCCGCCGGCGCGAAGAAGCTGGGCCAGCCGGAACCGCTGTCGTATTTCTCGGCGCTGCGGAACACCAGGTTGCCGCAACCGGCGCAGTGGTATTCGCCTTCGTCCTTCAGCTTGTCGTAGGCGCCGGTGAAGGCGCGTTCGGTGCCGGCCTCGCGCAGTACGTGAAACTGCTCGCGCGTCAGGCGTTCGCGCCACTGGTCTTCGGTCAGGTCGAGTTTGTCAGGCATTGGGTAAACTCCTTTCGCCGCTTCTATGGGCCGGGAACGGGTTGCGTTCCCGCATCAATCGTCAAGCTGGCCGTAATGCGCGGGCGGCTGGATCATATCCATCCGCTCGGTCAGCAAGGGGCCGAAACTGGGCCTGCTCTTGAAGGCGGCGAACCAGTCGCGCGTCGGCTCGTGGTCCTTCCAGTCGATCCCGCCGAGATAATCGGCCACGGACAGCTGCGCCGCTGCGGTAATGTCCGCCAGGCTGAGCTGCGGCCCAGCAAGCCATGCGCGGTGATCGAGCAGCCAGTCGAGATAGTCGAGATGGGCGTGCGCCAGCTTCATCGCCTCGCGGATGATGCGCGAGTCGGGCGGTTCGCGCAGCACGATGCGTTTTTTCATCCGCTCGTGCAGCAGCGGCATGGTGACGTCGCCGAACAGGTTTTCGTCGAACAGCGCGACCAGCCGGCGGATTTCCGCGCGAGCCAGTGCCGATCCGTTGATCATCGGTGCCTTGTCGACCGTCTCTTCGAAATATTCGCAGATCGCGGCCGAATCGCTCAGCACGATACCCTTCTCGGTCTCTTCGACCACGGGCACGCGGCCCGCATGGTTCATGTCGAAAAAGCTGTCATCCGCCTTCCACGGGTCGATCCGCTGCAGGGCGAAGGGCACGCCCTTTTCGCGTAGCAGGATGCGTACCTTGCGGCTGAACGGGCAGAGGGGGAATTGGTGGATGGTCCACATAGGCCACACAGATGGTGCATACCCGTGCGCAAATCCAGATGCCTGGACGCGCTTATTCGCTCTGGCGTTTCAGGCGCGGGCTAGAGGCCCGAGGCTTCGAGCAGCATGAGACACGGTGGCATCAGCTGGTCGAGCGTTCCTTCCTGCAGGATTGCCCTGGCTTCGGCGCGCATCCGCGCCTCGATCGTGGTGCGGGTCAGCCCGGCATCGTCCATCAGGCGCGCACCAGACTGCACGAAGAACTCGCGCCCGCGCTCGGCCAGCGGCGGATACTCCAGCGCGTCGGCATCCCCCTGCTTCTGGCGTTCGGCAATCAGCGCGAAAGCGGCCGAACAGCGGATCGCGCCCTGCTGATCGGCAGGCAGCGGGCCAAGCCCGTCGGTGGCCGGCGCGACCTGCACCGCCTGGGCGGCGAGAAAAACTAGCGGCAAGAGGTTGGCGATCATGGGGCGGGGCTATACCTGAAGCGCACGCCCGGTGCTGCCCCTTTCTGGGTGGTGGTACGAAAACACGACGAACCGATTGCCAAAGGAGCCTGCCACGTGACCGATCATTCCTCCCTCCACCTCCTCATCGGCGGCGAAAAACTTTCCGGCGGCGGTCGCCAGACGCAGGACGTCATCGATCCGGCGACGGCGGACGTACTGGGCACCCTGCCCCACGCGACCAGCGACGATCTGGACGCCGCACTCGCCAATGCGGACAAAGGCTTTCACGCCTGGCGCAGGGAAAGCGCGGACAAGCGCGCGGCCGCGCTCAACAAGGCGGCATCGCTGATCCGCGAACGTGCGAAAGACATCGGCACGCTGCTGACGAAGGAACAGGGCAAGCCCGTGCGCGAAGCGGTGGGTGAAGTGATCTACTGCGCGATGCTGTTCGAATTCTATGCCGCCGAATGCAAGCGCACCTACGGCCGCACGCTGGTGCGCCCCGAAGGCCAGTCTGCCCGGGTGGTTTATGTTCCTGTCGGCCCGGTGGCAGGCTTTGCCGCGTGGAACTTCCCCGCGATCAACGTCGCCCGCAAGGTCGGCGGCGCGATTGCGGCGGGCTGCTCGGTCATCGTCAAGCCGTCGGAGGAAACGCCTGCCGCCGGTCTGGCGCTGGTCCAGTGTCTGCTGGACGGCGGTGTGCCGGGCGATGTGTGCCAGGTCGTATTCGGCGTGCCCGACGATGTCAGCCGCCACCTGCTTGGCTCCCCCATCATCCGCAAGGTCACCTTCACCGGGTCGAGCGCGGTGGGCAAGCATCTGGTCAAGCTTGCGGCGGACGACCTCAAGGTGACCACGATGGAACTGGGCGGTCACGGGCCGGTGATGGTCTTCAAGGATAGCGATGTGGACCAGGTGCTCGATACGATGGTCGCGGCCAAGTTCCGCAATGCGGGTCAGGTCTGCGTCAGCCCCACGCGCTTCCTGATCGAGGAAGACATCTTCCCCGCATTCCGCGACGGTTTCGTGGAGCGGGCGAAGGCGATCACCGTGGGCAACGGCTTCGACGACGACACGAAGATGGGGCCGATGGCCAACGAACGCGGTCCGGCCGGGCTCGCCAAGAAAATCGCCGACGCGAAGGAAAAGGGCGCGAAGGTCGAAACCGGGGGCGAGCGGATCGGCAATCAGGGTTTCTTCTTCGAACCGACCGTGCTCAGCGAAGTGCCTACCAATGCCGAGATCATGAATGAAGAACCGTTCGGCCCGGTGGCGCTGATCAACCCGATGGCCGGGGCCGACGCCATGATCGAGGAAGCCAACCGTCTGCCATACGGCCTCGCCGCCTACGCCTGGACCAATGACCCCAAGCTGCGCAGCCGCCTGGCCGCCGATGTGGAAGCCGGCATGCTGGCGATCAACGGTGCCAATGTCAGCGCGCCGGATGCACCCTTCGGCGGCGTAAAATGGTCGGGCTTCGGGCGCGAGGATGGCGAAGAGGGCGTGATGCACTGCATGGTGCCCAAGACCATCCACGAAGGCTAATCGCCCGCAGACCGGGATTTACTACAGCGGGAGTGAGCGGCGTCTGATGGACGCCCTCACACCCGCATCGGCTCAGCGCGCCACGCGGGCAGGTTCGATCCACTTGCGCTGCACGATCCTGTTCGCCGGCAGGTCGATCACCAGCAGCTCGTCATGGTCGGGATAGCCCAGCAGGATCGACAACCGCGTTGCGTCGAGCATTTCCGCATGGTGGATCGCGCTGTAGCCGCGCGCGACCAGCGAGGATGCAAAATCGTCTAGCGATCCGATCAGCAACCGACGCGAGCCCGGCCGATCCTTTCCGCGCGCGTCGCGCAGCTCCGCGTCGAGCATGAAGTGCGTCGGGGCGGGGAGTTCAGCAGCATCCGCGCCCTCCCCGGCCGACGGATTGCCGTCGACCACGCCGGCGATCGGCCAGACCATCCAGTGGTCCTTCACCAGATTGCGCTCGTTCGGCAGCAGGGCGACGCTGCCCCCCGTAGCCTTGTCGATGAGGACGATGTTGGCGACCGGCACCCGATCGTAGCTGATGCTCGAACCCAACACGCCGTCGCGCTCGCGCGGCCAGCCGACCCGGGCCAGCAGCCAGTCGGTACCCGCGACCGGCGCGGTGTCGATCACCCGCGCGGCAGGGGCAGCCTGCATCGGGTCCACTTCGCCGAAATTGCGATCATCGCCCCGCCCCTCCGCGAACGGGCCAATCGGGTCGCATGCTGCGAGCAACAGCGTGGCGAGCAGTAACGAACCGTGTTTCATCGATATCTCCCCTGACCTCATCATGCCACGACATGGTGGTACTTCCCACCGGCAAATAGTGGCACACCATAGATCGGGTCCTCGCGCTTTCCGATTTGCAGTTTTTGGTGTATTGCGCGTCATGGCATTCACCGAGCATCCATTGCGGCGTGAACTTGTGCATGAAATGCACCTGCGGCGCTTCGCGCCGGTCCCCGCGCCCGCCCGGATCACGCAGATGGTATGCCTGATCGGTGAAGACGAACGCGAGGGCGAAGAACGCCATCTCGCCCGGCCCCCGCTGGAACCCGAGTCGCGCGAGCGCGAAAATCGCCATGCGCTGATGCGCTTCGCCGACGGGGTCACCTTCCTGTGGGAACGCCATACCGAGGCGACAACGATCACGCTGATTGCGGCGGGCCGCGACGAGACCAGACTGGCTCCGCTGATCGACTGGCTGGCCAGCTGGCCGGGATCGGTGCTGCGCGCCACCAAGGTTTATGTCGAGCCGAGCGAGGCGGCAGCCGAAGACCTGCTGCCCCAGATGGGCTTCGAGCAGGGCGACCTCGTTTCCTGCCGCGTCTGCTCGGGTGTGCGCGTGTGGTCCGACTTCCGCATCCGGGACGATGGTCACGGGCGCTTGCTGATGGCCGCCCCGGACCGCGAGGCCGACGATCTGGGGCGGATCGTCCAGCGGCTGCAGGAACTGGGAAATTACCGCAATCTCGCGCTCGTCGGCCTGCCGCGCGTCCAGCGGCTGATGCCGGACCTGAACGCGCTGGAAGCCCGCCTTGCGGCCTATGCCCAGACGCTGGCCGATCGGGGCGAGACCGACGACGAGGGCCTGCTGGTCGATCTGTCGACCGTCTCGGCGGAACTTGCCCGGCTGAGGGCGGAGAACAGCTATCGGATGAGCGCCAGCCAGGCCTACGCGCAGATCGCGGCGGATCGGCTGGTTTCGCTCGATGTGCAGCCGATTAGCGGTTTCCAGAGCCTGACCGACTTCACCGAACGCAGACTGGTGCCCGCGACGCGGACGATAGAGACGTTCGTAAACCGCCTGCGCCGACTTTCGGAACGCAGCGGAGATGCCATCGCCCTGCTCAACACGCGGATCGACACGCGGATAAAGGCGCAGAATCTCGAACTGCTGCGTTCGATGGAAAGCAGTTTCAACCTTCAATTGCGGCTGCAGAACCTGGTCGAACTGCTTTCCGTGATCGCCGCCAGCTATTACGCCGTCGCGCTGATCGCCTACATGATCAAGGGCGTGAAAGCGGTCGGCAAGGGCGAGGTGGCGGATATGGCCATCGGGCTGGCGACTCCGCTCGTCATCATCACTATCTTCCTGCTCGTCTCAAGAATCCGCCATCGCTACGTGCGGGAAACCGAAGACGCCGCCAGTCGTTCAACCAAAACCCGCGCTAGGAATGATACAAAAAAGGGTCTATAGATGCGCGGTCCTGAAACAGGTGAGGGTGAGGAGAGAACAAATGAACAAATCTCATGGTTTGGTCGGCGGAATGGCGATTGCCTGTCTGCTTGTGACGGCGGGCTGTAACAGCCGGGCCGATGAAGAGGCAGCCGCTCCTGCGACCACCGAAACCGCCGCGACTAGCGACGCTGCTGCGACCACGGGCGATGCAGCCGCTCCTGCAGCCGATGTCGAATTTGCCAGCCTCACCGGCGATCCTGCGGCGGGCGAGAAGGTTTTCGCCAATTGCGTGAGCTGCCACAGCGTCGAAGCCGGCGTGAACAAGGTCGGCCCGACGCTCCACGGCGTTGTTGGCCGCCACTCGGGCGAGATTGCCGATTTCAACTATTCGGACGCGAACAAGAACAGCGGCATCACCTGGACGCCGGATGAACTGTTCGTCTATCTCGCCGATCCGCAGGCGAAGATCCCGGGCACCAAGATGATCTTCCCCGGCATCAAGGACCCGCAGCAGCGTGCGGACCTGATCGCCTATCTCCAGACCCAGTCCTGATAGACGGGTTCTGCGAAGAAAAAGGGCGTCGTCGCGGTTGCGACGGCGCCTTTTTTGTTTGCAGACCGTTTTTGGTTCCTGGCCGCGGGTCGTGTTTGGCTGCAAGATCCGGTGGCAGCGCCTAGTCGACCTTGGGGCGGCCATCCTCGCGCCGCTTCGCCTCCGCCTGCTGGCGGCGCATCTCCTCCGCCTTTTTACCGGCGGGCGTATCCATCGGATGGCGGTTCTGGCGCTTGCGCATGAAATAGCCGAAGGCCAGCGTCGCGAGAAGAAGTACCACCACGAGGGTGATCACATTCAGCGGCGCAACGACGGCGATGACGGGGAAGGATGTTGATGGCATGACGAATGCCTCTCTTTCTCCCTTCCCAACTTTACCAATCTGATACTCTGACTTTCGTTCCCTTTTACTCCAGCGCGTCGATCAGGCGACCGCATCGAGCCGGGCGAGTTCGCATTGTGACCAGATCTCGCTCAGCGCGTCGATAAGCCGGCCGATGTCGCCGTCGTCGTGCACCGGCGAGGGGGTGATCCGCAGCCGCTCCGTCCCCACGGGCACGGTCGGATAATTGATCGGCTGCACGTAGATCCCGTGATTATCCATCAGCCAGTCGCTGATCCGTTTGCACTTGTGCGCATCGCCCACCATCACGGGGATGATGTGGCTGGGGTTGTGCAGGTGCGGGATGCCGATCGCGTCGAGCCGGGCGCGCACATGCGCCACCCGCTCTTTCTGCAATTCGCGTTCCGCACTGCTGGACTTGAGATGGCGGATGCTCGCCGCGGCACCGGCCGCCACCGCAGGCGGGAGAGCGGTCGAAAAGATGAAGCCGCTGGCGAAGGTGCGCACGAAATCGATCAGGTCCGCCGACGCCGCGATATAGCCGCCCATCACGCCGAACGCCTTGCCCAGCGTCCCCTCGATCACGGTGATCCGGTCCATCAGCCCTTCGCGTTCTGCCACCCCGCCGCCGCGCGGACCGTAGAGCCCGACGCCGTGGACTTCGTCGATATAGCTCATCGCGCCGTGGCGTTCGCATACATCGAGGATCTCTGCGATCGGCGCGATGTCGCCATCCATCGAATACACGCTTTCGAACGCGACCAGCTTGGGCACGTCTGGCCCGAAGTCCGAAAGCTTGCGGTCCAGATCCTCAGGGTCGTTGTGCTTCCAGATCTTGTACGGCGCCCGGCTGTGACGAATGCCCTCGATCATGCTGGCGTGGTTGAGTGCGTCGGAGAACACGACGCAGCCCGGAATCTTTGCCGCCAGCGTGCCCAGCCCCGCCCAGTTTGAAACATAGCCGCTGGTGAACAGCAGCGCCGCTTCCTTGCCATGCAGATCGGCCAGTTCCTGTTCGAGCAGGACGTGGTGATGGTTGGTGCCGGAGATATTGCGCGTGCCGCCAGCGCCCGCGCCGCATTCGTCCAGCGCAGCGTGCATGGCATCCACCACCACCGGATGCTGCCCCATGCCGAGGTAATCGTTGGAACACCACACAGTGACGGGCTGCGTTTCCTCGCCCACGAAGCGGGTCGCCTGCGGGAAATTGCCACGATGGCGCTTGATATCGGTGAAGACGCGATAGCGCCCCTCTTCGCGAACCACGGCGAGCTGGCCTGCAAAAAAGGCATCGTAGTCCATCGGGGAAATCTCCGTTTCGTGCATTATAGCCCCCTCATCGCATTCGTGTGTGCCCGCCTGTCGCGCGCGGTGATCGCCCAGCCCCACAGCGCGCCATCGCGCAGCGGCAAAGCGAAGAAGAAGTGTTCCAGCGCACCCAGCGCGGCGAGCGCGAACAGCAGGCTGCCCGCCGTTGCCGCCCCGCCCGTGGCGGGTGCCTGCGCCGCGATCACGCCCAGCCATCCGGCAAGGACGACTGTCGCGATCAGGCTCGCTGCGAGCAGCGGGGTGAAGCGATTGGGCCCGAAATAGCTGGTCAGATAGGAAAGGTGCGGCGGGAGAATATCCGTGCTGGCATTGGGTACGCCCGCAAACAGGTTGAACTTGGAAAGAAGCCGCAGGGCGAACAGCAGCGCGAACACCTGCGCGCCGATCGGGTTGGGCTGGCCCCACGAAACGGCGATCAGGATCGCCGCGGTCGCCGCAAGCGCGATCTCGTGATGGATGACTGTGGCGCTGGCCATCAAGAAGCGCGCCCCGCCCCGTGCCTCCGGGCCGCAGGCGTGCCGCCTCGGGCCGGTGATCCCGCCGGTCAGGAAAGCAAGCTCGTGCCACGCCCAGATCGCCAGCGCGCCCGCGAAGCCGAGGTAGACGCCGCCTGCACCCGTCAGGCGCACCGACGCCAGCACCGCAAGCAGTCCGCCGATCCCTGCCAGCCCGGCAAAGAAAAGCCTGACCGCAAAGCTCTCACGCCGCCCATTGGCCGCCCACGCGACCAGGCCGGTGGCGAAGAACCACACCCCGATCACCGCCAGCACCGGCAGGATATGGCTCGACCAGCTCACCATGCGGGTTGCAGCCGCACGGTCTGCGGCAGCTCGTTGGTGCGTGCGCGGTGGAAATACATGCCCGCGAAGGCGAGCCCTGCCCCCGCCATCCCGCCGACGCGCTTCAGCAGTCCGCCGAGCCCGCCTTGCGCCTTGCCCGCATCGATCCGGTCGGCCGCATGCCGCAGCCGCGCCATCTTGGCACGAAATGCGGGATCGTCGGTCGCCAGCTCCACCGGGAAGACCTGACGGGCGATCTGGTTGCAGACCGAGAACACTTCGTAATCATATTCGGTCGGGTCGACTCCAAGCGCCTCGTGGAACACCGGTCGGTTGTGATCGCGCACGAACATGGTGGCGTAGACCGACAGCAGGAAGAACCGGATCCACAGCTTGTTCTTGCCGCGCAGCAGCTTTGGGTCGGACCGCAGCAGCATGGCAAAGGCCTCGCCATGGCGGAACTCGTCGTTGCACCATTCCTCGAACCAGTCGAAGATCGGGTGGAACTTGTGCTGCGGGTTTGCGGCCAGATGGCGGTAGATCGTGATGTAGCGCGCGTAGCCGATCTTTTCCGACAGGTAGACCGCGTAGAAAATGAACTTCGGTTTGAAGAAGGTGTATTTCTTCGTCCGCGTCAGGAAACCCAGATCCACGCCGATGCCGGCATCTTTCAGGCTTTCGTTAATAAAGCCTGCGTGGCGGCTTTCATCGCGCGCGAGCAGCTTGAACAGCTGCTTCACATCCGGGTTCTTGGTCCGCTTCGCGATCTCGGCATAGAGGACGCAGCCGGAAAATTCCGAGGTCATCGAGCTGACGAGGAAATCGGTGAACTCCTTGCGCAGCGCAGGCGGCAGGTTCTCGATGACGCCGGTGAAGCTCTCGTTGTGCTTGAAGTGCGTCTTGTTGGGATCGCCGATCATCTCTTCGATCAGCGCATCCCATTCCGCGCGAACCGGCGTGACGTCGATCGCATCCAGCGCGTCGAAATCGGTGGTGTAGAACCGCGGGGTCAGGATGGTGTCTTCGGTGGCGAGCGCCATCGCCTCTTCGCTGGTCATCGGCTTGTAGGCGTTCATTTGATCCTCCCGGCGTTGAAGCTGACCTCATAGAGTTCGGCCAGGTCGAAATAGGCGGCGATACGGGTGAGGCCGCGCATCAGCGGGCCTGCGCGCGTGACCGTGGCGGTGCGTTCGAACACTTCGCGGCTGCCGAAGGGGATAGAGATCGGATCGCCCTGCACGCGCACCCTGTCGCCAGCTTCCATCGCGACCGTATCGGGCAGTTCGACATGCGCGTGGAAGTGCTCGGAGCTCTGCTCGACCAGAATGCGGCAGGGGATATCGAAGGTCTGGCGCGCCATCAGTCGCCCTTTCGGTTCAGAAGCACGGCAAAGGCCGCGCGGTTATCTTGCCCGAAGCCCGTCAATTCGCGGGTTTCTCCGGTGGTCGGGTCGCCGATTGCGAGCGCCCCGTTGTCATAGGCGGTCAGCGTGAACGGCGTCGCTGCGCCGATTCCCTCGCGGCGGCGCACCTGCACCAGGCCGCGCACGGTCGAGCGGATGAAGCCTCCGGTTCCCGGTTCGACGCGCGCCACCCGTTCGCCCGTCTCCGCATCGTCGATCAGCACCGCACCATCCGCGCCGTCGCGGAAGAACAGGCTGCGCGTATCGCTGGCCTGCGTCCCCGCCGCGGCGCGCGAAGCCTCGGGCACGGCATCCCGCGCGACGAGGCCGAGGCTGGTCGAAGCAGCCAGTGCCAGCGCCAGCAGCACGACCCCGCCGATCATCAGCAGCGGCACCCTGGGAATGGGCTCGGCGTGGTCGTGATGGCTCATGCCGGCGCGCCCGCCATCGCCGGTCGCGCGATCGGTGCGCCGTGCGGCCTGTCGCCCCGCGCAATCGCCTTGTGCGCTACGACCGCCAGCGCCAGCTGCTCGGCCACGTTTGCCGCATCGGGTAACGCACGCAGCATCGGCTGCGGACGCGTCAGGTGCCAGGGGCGTGCGTGAGGCCAAAGCAACAGATAGCCGACCGAGTGCCGGCCCTGCAGCTCCAGCGCGATCTCGCCGTAACTGCCGCCACTATGGCTGAGATGGGCCGCGCCGATCTGGCGCAGCGGCAGGTTGACCGTTTTTTCGATCGCCATGCCGATGCGCAGGATCAAGCGCCGATCGGTAAGGATGTAGGTCGTGCTGCGCGCCGCTGCGTAAGCCAGTCCATGCAGCGTTGCCAGCGCCAGCACCCCGCCCGCGATCGTCGCCAGCGCGCCCGTGAACCCGCCCCCGATCAGCGGCGCGGAAGCGGCGAGAACCAGGAAATAGACCGCCACGATACGCGCATGAAACGCGGTGCGCGCCAGCACCAGCGCATCGGGTCTGCCCCGCCAAAGGACGGTCTCGTCCCCCTGCGGCCGCCACAGGGTGTCGATCTGTGCCGGGCTCAAGCCTGTGGATCTGCGCGCCTCGGTCACAGGATCGGCTCCTGCCGCTCGGGCGTCGCGTAGAGGTAACCCCCGCCGAAATAGGCGACGATCCGCTCTTCCTCGTACAGCGTGATCGTATCGGGCGCGGCGGGCGACGGCGCGCCTGCGAATTGCGCGGCGAGCAGGGCGTCGATCACGATCACGCCCGATTTCCTCTTCACCACCGCCATCGCCATCGGGGCGAGCACCTTCACCCCGCCCGGGGTCGTGATCGCCAGATAGCGGATGACGTGTTCGGCCCGGTCGATCCAGACTTCGCTCACCGTACCTGCGATCTCGCCATCTGCGCCAAGCACGTTCATCCCGACAGGGTTGGGATCGCGCGCGGCGATCGCGATATCGGCTTCGAGGCTGAGCGGAACGATCCGCGGCAGGCCGTGGGCGGTGACGTCGGGCACATTCTTGCGGTTGGCCCAAGAGGCCGGTCCGATCCCGTCGAGCAGCGGATCGCCCGTCGGCACGTAGGCGGCACCATTCGATCCGAAAGCGCGTTTCGCCGGGATATCGAACCTGTCGCGCGCGCCCGCCTCCGGCGTAGCAATGCCGTGGCCGTGAGGCAGATTGAAGGTCTTGGGGCTTGCCCGGCTCAGTGCCCCGCCACGGCTTTCGACCCGGCCGGTCGCTTCGTCTTCCAGCGGGTAGCCTTCGCGCCGGTCTTCGCGCCGCAGGTAGAAAACCAGGCCGATGAAAAACAGCACGAAGGCCAGGAACACCAGCTCCGTAATGTCGATCGTACCCACGATATAGGGATCGGTCATCGTCGCTCTCCTCTGGTGGCAATCATGTCGGGAACTCGCGCAGTCCGAACGGGCGTCCGGAGGGCTGTGTACCGCCGATCCGGCGGCGTGCGACAAGCGGGCCGAGCGCCACGAGCGCGGCCAGCAAGAGGATGATTTCGATAACGTAGACGCTGGCATAGCCGGCGGTCGGCGTGTTGAGCGCGCCCGACAGGCCGCCGGCAGAGGCCGTGTGGGAAATAAGGTCGCGCAGCGTGCCGCCAAGCGCAATCGCGAAGCCGGCACAACTTGCCTGCACCGCGCCCCACGCCCCCAGCGCCAGCCCCGCAGAGCTTCCGTTCTCGGCGCCTCGGGCGCGGCTCATCGTTTCGGTCAGCGTACCGACCGAAAACAGGCCCAGGCCCAGCCCGATGGCCAGTGCGCCTGCGAACAGCAGCAGCGTCGACTGGAAAGGCGCGGCGAACAGCACAAGCAGGAAGGCGGTGATCCCGGCGACAAGCCCGGTCCCTGCCAGCCGCAGCGGATCGCCACCGTGAGACAGGCTGCGGCCCGCAAGGCAGAAGCCCGTAAGCGCCCCGGCAGCCCATGCGCCGGTCAAGGTGGTGGTGGTGCCGACCGAAAGGTTCAGGATCTCGCCACCATAGGGTTCCAGCAGCGCATCCTGCATGGCGAAGGCCGCCGCGCCGATCCCGATCGCGGTGAGCAGGCGCGCTGTGCGCTCTTCGGCGATGAAACCGCGCCACAGGACGGCAAAGCTCGGCCCGGGCGGATCGGACGGCGCGAGGGACGATCCGCGCGGCTCCTGTTTCCACAAGGCGGCAATATTGAGCACCA
This sequence comes from Erythrobacter sp., assembly GCA_009993635.1. Taxonomy (GTDB): domain Bacteria; phylum Pseudomonadota; class Alphaproteobacteria; order Sphingomonadales; family Sphingomonadaceae; genus Alteriqipengyuania. The sequence continues at coordinate 185,915 of JAACTC010000007.1, forward strand.
GCGTCACCGCGGCGGCACCCTGGATTACCTGGACCAGCCGCGTGGGCGTGAACTCGGCCAGCAAAGTTCCGATGATCAGCGCAGACAGCATCGTGCCCGCCAGCAGCATGACGTATAACAGCGCCACCGCACGCGGGCGTTTGTCTTCCGGCGCAAGATCGGTCGCCAGCGCGAGCCCCGCCGTCTGGGTCGTGTGCAACCCCGCCCCCGTTAGCAGAAAGGCGAGCGCGCTGGCCGCGACGCCCATGCTCGTGTGCGCGGGATCGGACAGCAGCAGCAGGGCAAAGGGCATGATCGACAGGCCGCCGAACTGCAGCATCGTGCCCAGCCAGATATAGGGCACCCGCCGCCAGCCGAGCAGCGAGCGATGCTGATCCGACTTGTGGCCGATCAGCGCGCGCAGGGGTGCCACCAGCAACGGGATGGCGATGATCGTCGCGACCAGCCCGGCGGGGATCGAAAGCTCAACGATCATCACCCGGTTCAGCGTGCCGGTCAGCAGCACCGTGGCCATGCCTACGCTGACCTGGAACAGCGCCAGCCGCAGCAGGCGCGACAGCGGCAGGTCCGCACTCGCCGCATCGGCAAAGGGCAGCCACGCCGTGGCCACCTGCATCCACCGGTGGGAAAGAGGCGGGCGTGGGTTCACCCGCAGCGCACCAGTTCAAGCGCGTGCGAGGTGTAGAACCCGCTCGAAATCCGCTTGCTGCGCGCGATGCACCAGCCGGGCAGATCGCCCGCGATGCGCGATATCAGGCGGGCTTCGGCAATCGGTACCAGGCTTGGCGAGCGATCCGAACGCGGGAACAGCTTGCCCGTCTGGTACATCGCGAAAAGCAGCGGCGTGCGCGGCACGAAGGTGAACAGCATGGAATGCGAGGTCCGCTCGCCCAGCTTCGCCAACGCCGCGATCAGGTCTGCCTCGCGATAATGGATCAGCGAATCCATCGCGACCACATGCGAAAAACTGCCGAATGCAGGGTCGAGCATGTCGCCCGCGTGCCAGCGGATCTTGCCGTGACCGATGAACGAGGGTTCCCGCCTGCGCGCGACATCGACCAGCCCGCCAGCCACGTCGACCCCGGTCACTTCGGCGCCGCGGCAGGCGGCCTCGACGCTGAACGCGCCCGTGCCGCATCCGGCATCGAGCACGCGGGTGCGGCGCAGATCGTCCGGCAGCCAGCTCAGCAGCGTGTTGCGCATCGCCTCGCGCCCGGCGCGCACCGTGGCGCGCACGCCGCTGACCGGCGCGTCGGACGTCAGGTCGATCCACGCCTTCTGCGCGGTGCTGTCGAAATAGGTCGCCAGCCGGTCGCGGTTGAGGTCGTAGGGCGTCGCCCCACTGTGGTGGATTGCGCTGCTGGCCATTATTCGAACCCCAGAAAATCGAAGATGTCGCGATCCTTCATCGCGGTCGCTTCGGACGGATCGACCCCATCCCAAAGCAATTGCGCGAGGCGGATATATTCGAGCTGCGCGGCGAGCACTTCGGGGCACTCTTCCATCTCGAACAGAGTGCACTTTTTCAGGCGGCTGCGACGGATCGCATCGAGATCCTGGAAATGGGCGAGCCGCTGCATGCCGATCTCGTCGCAGAAGCGGTCGATCTCGTCGGTCTCGCGGCTGCGATTGGCGACCACACCGGCGAGGCGCACATCGTAGTTCTTCGCCTTCGCACCGATCGCGGCGACGATCCGGTTCATCGCGAAAATGCTGTCGAAATCGTTTGCGGCGACCACCAGTGCGCGCTCGGCATGTTGCAGCGGCGCGGCGAACCCGCCGCACACCACATCGCCCAGCACGTCGAAGATCACCACGTCGGTGTCTTCCAGCAGGTGGTGCTGCTTGAGCAATTTCACCGTCTGCCCAACGACATAGCCGCCGCAGCCGGTGCCAGCAGGCGGCCCGCCCGCCTCGACGCACATCACGCCGTTATAGCCTTCGAACATGAAGTCCTCGGTCCGCAGCTCCTCTGAGTGGAACTCGACCTGCTCCAGCGCATCGATCACCGTCGGCATCAGCTTCTTGGTCAGCGTGAAGGTGCTGTCGTGCTTGGGATCGCAACCGATCTGCAGCACGCGGTGGCCCAGTTTGCTGAACGCGGCGGAGAGGTTGGACGAGGTGGTCGACTTGCCGATCCCGCCCTTGCCGTAGACGGCAAACACCTTCGCGCCCTTGATCTTGTCGCTCGGGTCCAGCTGGACCTGGACCGATCCATCGCCGTCGGGGGGCGAGAACTTCGCTTTGGGGTCCATCAAGTTCATTATCGAGCCTTCCTCATTCGGCCGCGACCACGCCTTCGAGCCGATCTTCCAGATCGTCGCTCGCCGCGCGCAGGGCCGCCAGTGTGTCTTCGTCGGGTTCCCAGAGCTTGCGCTCACAGGCTTCGAGCAGGCGATTCGCCACTCGTGCGGATGATTTCGGGTTGAGCGCCGCGAGCCGTGCCCGCATCGCATCGTCGAGCACGAAGGTCTCGCTGATCTGCTGGTAGACCCACGGCTTCACATCGCCGGTCGTCGCCGACCAGCCGAGCGTGTTGGTCACGTGCATTTCGACATGCCGCACGCCTTCGAAGCCGTGCTTGAGCATGCCTTCGTACCACTTGGGGTTAAGCGTGCGGGTGCGCGTTTCGAGGTCGATCTGCTCGCCCAGCGTGCGCACCTTGGCCTTACCCTGCGTCGCATCGAGGATGTAGACGGGCGCATCCGCGCCCTTGGCACGCGAGATCGCGCGGTTCATCCCGCCCAGCCCATCGACATACTGGTCGAGATCGGTGATGCCGACCTCCACGCTTTCGAGGTTCTGGTAGGTAAAATCGACGCTGGCGAGCGCGGCAGCGAACAACTCGCGCCGCTGCACGGGCGCGCCCTTGGGGCCGTAGGCATAGCCCTTGTGCGTCTCGAACGCATTGGCCAGCTCGTCCGGGTCGGTCCAAACGCCGCCGTCGATCAGCTGGTTGACGTTCGCGCCATAGGCCCCTTCCGCATTGGAGAAGACCCGCAGCGAAGCGGTTTCCATGTCGCAGCCATGCGCCTCAGCAAAAGCAAGGCTGTGCTTGCGCACATAGTTCTGCTCGACCGGCTCTTCCGCAATGCTCGCCAGCCACGCGGCTTCGGCCAGCATCCGGGTCTGCAGCGGCAGCAGGTCGCGGAAAATGCCCGAGAGCGTGGCGACGATGTCGATCCGCGCACGACCGAGTTCTGCCAGCGGAATCAGCTCGGCACCGCTCAACCGGCCATAGGAATCGAGCCGCGGCCGCGCGCCGATCAGCGCCATCGCCTGGGCGAGCTGCGTACCCTCGCTCTTGAGGTTGTCGGTGCCCCACAGCACCATCGCGATGCTTTCGGGCGTCTTGTCTTCCGACGCGCGGTGGCGTTCGAGCAATTGCTCGGCCTGCCGCGCGCCCTCTGCGACCGCGAAGGTGCTCGGGATGCGGAAGGGGTCGAAGCCGTGGATATTGCGGCCAGTGGGCAGCACGTCCGGGTTGCGCAGCACGTCGCCACCCGGTGAGGGTAACACATAGCCACCGTCGAGCGCGTGGATCAGCGCGGACATTTCGTCATTGCTGTCGAGCTTGTCTTCCAGCGCCTCACGATCGGCATCGGGGTCGGCCTGCTCGATTGCGTCGAGCAGGCTGTCGCGCTCCTCGCCTTCCGGATTCGCGCCGAACACGTGTAGCCCATGCGGGATAAGCGTGCGCTCCAGCTCGTAGAGGCGGCCCGAGAGATCCTCGATATCGCCCATGAAAATTTCGAGCGTATCGCAGGCATCCGCGATCATTGCTTCGACCGAGGCGCGTTCTTCCGCATCGGTCGACGCGCGCCACCGCTCGGTCAGCGCCTTGAGGTCGGCGAACCCCTTGTACAGCCCGGCCTCGGCCAGCGGCGGTGTGAGGTAGCTGATCAGCGTGGCCGACGCGCGCCGCTTGGCAAGGATGCCTTCGGAAGGGTTGTTGGCCGCGTAGAGGTTGAAGTTGGGCAGATCGCCCAGCAGCCGCTCGGGCCAGCAATCGCCAGAGAGCCCCGCCTGCTTGCCCGGCATGAATTCGAGCGCGCCGTGCGTGCCGAAATGCAGCACCGCATCCGCGCCGAAGTCGCGCCGGATCCAGCGGTAGAAGGCGGAGAAAGCGTGCGTGGGTGCAAAACCGCCTTCGAACAGCAGCCGCATCGGATCGCCCTCGTACCCGAAGGCGGGCTGCACGCCGACGAAGACATTGCCCAGCTCGACACCGTAGATGTGGATCGCGGAGCCATCGGCCTGCTGCTTGCCCGGCGCGTGGCCCCACTGCGCCTCGATTTCCTTCAGATGCGGTTCGGCGCGGACATGCTCGTCGGCCGGGATGCGCGCAGCGACATTGGCGTCGGCGCAGAACCGCTCGGCATTGCCGTGCAGCACCGCCTCGCGCAGCGCCTCCACACTCTCGGGCACATCGACACCGTAACCCTCGGCAGACAGTCGGATCAGCGTCGCGTGAAGCGATTCGAACACCGCGAGATGCGCCGCGGTGCCGGTCGCGCCCGAATTGGGCGGGAAGTTGAAGATGACGATGGCAAGCTTGCGCTGCGCCCGCTCCGCCTTGCGCAGGGCAACCAGCTTCGTGGTCTTGGCGGCGAGCGCGGCAGCGCGCTCGGGATGACCACGCATCGCGCGCACCGGCCCCTCGGCATCGTCGCTGCGCCCGCCGAACAGGCTCGGCGCGATGGCTCCGTCCAGCTCGGGGATGGCGACCATCATCGTGGTTTCCAGCGGCAGCAGCCCCATCCGTCCCTCGGCCCAGGATTCGAGCGACTGGAACTCGATCGGGTGCGCGGCGATGTAGGGCAGGTCTAGGCCCGAGAGCGTTTTCACCGCCGCCTCGGTGTCGTTATAGGCAGGTCCGCCGACCAGCGAGAAACCGGTCAGATTGACGATCGCATCGACCGTCGGCTTGGCGTCTTCGACGAAGAACTTCTCGATCGCGGGCCGCGCGTCTAGCCCGGCTGCAAAAGCCGGTACGACCTCCAGCCCGGCGGCCTCCATCGCCGCGATCACGCCATCGTAGTGCGCGGTGTCGCGGCCCAGCAGGTAGGAGCGCAGCATCAGCAGGCCCACGCGGCCGTGCGCGCCCTTCAGGCGAGGCAACAGGCGCGCGCTTTCCGAAATCAGCTGGTCGGTGCGCGGGTGATAGACGCCGACCTCGGGATATTCCTGCGGCGCCTCGGCACGGGTCGCGCCGCGCCTTGCCTCGCGCTCGCCAGCCGCATACCGGTCGATCAGCGCGCGCGCCATCGCGACCACATTGTCGTCAGACCCGGCGAGCCAGTATTGCAGCGTGAGGAAATAGGCGCGCACATCCTGCGCGGTGCCCGGAATGAACTTGAGGATCTTGGGCAGGCGGCGCAGCATCTTCATCTGCCCCGCGCCCGAACTCGCCCCCGGTTTGCCCGACCCGCGCAGCTTCTTGAGCAGCGCGAGCGGGCCCTTGGCGGGCGCATCCATGCGATAGCCGCCCATGCGGGTCAGCCGCACCACTTCGCCCGCCGACATCAGGCCCAGCATAGCGTCGCACTGCTCGCGACGAGCCTCCAGCGCGGGCATGATCGCCCGGACATGATCGTCGAGGAACAGCATCGTCGCGATCACGATGTCGGCCCGCGCGACGTCCTTTTCTGCCTGCTCCAGCGAACCGGGCACCCGGTCCCAGTCCGACGCCGCGTGCAGCACGATATCGATATCCTCGACCGCCAGCCGCTCACCCGCGCGCTCGACCGCACCCTTGAGGTGGTTGTCGAGCGTCACGATCACGACGCGGGTCTGGGGGAGCGCACTAGCGGGCATAATGCGCCTTCGCGTCGTACAGCGTTTCAAGGTCGATCGCCGCGCGGCCCTGTTCGGCGGCGAAGCTCTCGGTGTTCCGCTTCGCCTTGCCGCGCACGAAGAAGGGGATCTTCTTCAGCTCGGCCTCGGCCTCCGCGGTCCATGCCGAAATTTCTGCGTCGCCCCGGATGTATTCCGAGGCCCGGTCCTCCTCCCGAGTGGTGGCTGCAGCTTGAAGACCGGATGCCGGGACGTCGGTCACCAGAAGTGAACCGTGATCGGCACGACGAGAAGGCGAATGGGCGGCGAGGTGGCTTGCCCCCGCATCGTCCGAAAACTCGAAATCCTCGCGGAACATGGTCAGCAGGTGCTCTTCGAGCCCCATGACCAGCGGGTGGACCCAGGTATCGAACAGCACGTTCGCGCCCTCGAACCCCATTTGCGGGCTGTGGCGGGCGGGGAAATCCTGCACGTGCACCGGGGCGGAGATCACCGCGCAGGGGACGCCCTGCCGCTTGGCAATGTGGCGCTCCATCTGCGTGCCCAGCACCAGCTCGGGCGAGGCGGCGGCGATCGCGTCCTCCACCTCGAGATGATCGTCGGTAATCAGCGGTTCGACGCCATAGAGCTTGGCAGCGTCGCGCACTTCGCGGGCGAATTCGCGGTTGTAGCAGCCGAGGCCGACCACCTCGAAGCCCAGTTCTTCGTGCGCGACCCGCGCGGCAGCGACCGCGTGCGTCGCATCGCCGAACACGAACACGCGCTTGCCCGTCAGATACGTCGAGTCGACCGAGCGGCTCCACCACGGCACGCGCGACTCGCCGTCGGCCAGCGCAGGCTCGGGATCGACGCCTGCCAGCGCGGCGACCTCGGCAATGAAGTCGCGGGTTGCGCCGACGCCGATGGGCACGGTTGTGGTGCGCGGCTGCTTGAATTCGCGCTCCAGCCAGCGGGCGGCGCTGTCGCCGATTTCGGGATAGAGCACGATATTGAAGTCCGCCGCACCGATCCGCGCGATCTCGGCAGGCGAGGCACCAAGCGGCGCGACGCAGTTCACGTCGATACCCAGCGAGTCGAGAATGCCGCGCACTTCGCGCACATCGTCACGATGGCGGAAGCCCAATGCTGCGGGACCGAGAATATTGACCAGCGGCACGCGGCCACCACCTTCTTCGGCACGCGGCGCAGGGCGCACATCGCGATCCGCCAAATGGCGCACGATCTGGTAGAAGGTCTCGCCCGCGCCCCAGTTTTCCTTGCGCGAATAGCTGGGCAGCTCCAGCGGGACGACCGGGCACGGCAGGCGCATCGCCTCGGCCATCCCGGCGGGATCGTCCTGGATCAGCTCGGCGGTGCAGGACGAGCCCACCAGCATCACCTGCGGATCGAACCGCGTATAGGCATCGCGCGCGGCGCGCTGGAACAGGTCGGCGGTATCCTTGCCCAGATCGCGCGCCTGGAAGGTGGTGTAGGTCACCGGAGGGCGGCACCCACGCCGCTCGATCATCGTGAACAGCAGGTCGGCATAGGTGTCGCCCTGCGGTGCATGGAGCAGGTAATGGACGCCGCGCATAGCTGTCGCGACCCGCATCGCGCCAACATGAGGAGGTCCCTCGTAGGTCCAGACCGACAGCTGCACCGCTACACCTGCAACACATCGCGGCGGCGCAGCGGGCGCGCAAAGAGTTCGGCGAGGTCGCCCGCCTGTTCGAACCCGTGGATGGGCGAGAAGACCAGTTCGATCGCCCATTTGGTCGAAAGCCCTTCGGCCTCCAGCGGGTTGGCGAGGCCGAGGCCGCACACGGTCAGGTCGGGCCGGTCGGCACGCACGCGGTCTAGCTGCTTGTCGACGTCCTGCCCCTCGCTGATCCGGGTGGACTCGGGCAGCTGATCGAGATCGCGCGCGACCAGCTTGCGGTTGAGATAGGGCGTGCCAACCTCGACCGGCTCCATCCCCAGCTCGGTGGCGAGGAACCGTGCGAGCGGCACCTCCAGCTGCGAGTCGGGCAGGAAGGTGATCCGCTTACCCGCCAGATTTTCGCGATGATGTTCCAGTGCACGCTTGGCCCGCTCGCGGCCCGGCGCGATCACGGCATTGGCGTGCATCTCGTCGATCCCGAAGGCAGCGGCGGCGGCCTTAAGCCAGGCGGTGGTACCTTCCGCACCGAACGGGAACGGCGCGTCAATGCGTTGAGCCCCGCGCCCTTCCAGCGCCGTCGCGGTTTCGCCGAGGAAGGGTTGTGCCAGCAGCACCCGCGTGTTGGGGCCGACTGCAGGAAGACCATCCGCCGTGCGTGCGGGCAGCACGCCGACATGCTCGATACCCAGCTGCGCGAACAGGCGGAGGAACTGGTCCTCGACGATGTCCGGCAGCGAGCCGACCATCAGCAGTTCGGGCGCGGCGTCGGGCGCGCTTTTGGGCATGGCGGGGACCAGCGAGGCGAGGCAGGCGTCCTCGCCCTCGGTAAAGGTCGTTTCGATCCCGCTGCCCGAATAGTTGAGAATGCGAACCTGTCCGGCGTGCTTTGCGCCGAGTCGCTCGGCCGCTTTGCCAAGGTCCAGCTTGATGACTTCGGACGGGCACGAGCCGACCAGGAACAGCTGCTTGATCTCGGGGCGCCGGGCGAGCAGCCGATCGACCACCCGGTCCAGCTCTTCGTGGCAATCGGCCATTCCTGCCAGATCGCGTTCTTCGATGATCGCGGTGGCGAAGCGCGGCTCGGCGAAGATCATCACGCCTGCCGCCGATTGCAGCAGGTGCGCGCAGGTGCGCGACCCGACCACGAGGAAGAAGGCGTCCTGCATCTTGCGATGCAGCCAGACTATTCCGGTGAGGCCGCAGAACACCTCGCGCTGGCCGCGTTCGCGCAGGACATCCGTATGCTTCCCTGCTGGCGGGGCGCCGCACCCGGTGTCCGCCGGGAGGCTGAAGGTATCGCGTTTCATGCCGGAACCGCACTGGAAGCGTGCGTCGATTCGGTCGCCAACCGCGCGGCGCGCAGTTTCAGCAGGAACTGGCCCGCGTTAATCACGTAGGCGGCGTAGCCAGCGAGCGCGACCAGCATGCGTGCTTCTACCGTGCCGACACCGCCGAACAGCATGACCAGATACGCCGTGTGCAGCGCGATCACGACCATGCTGAACACATCTTCCCAGAAGAACGCAGGGGCGAACAGCCATTTGCCGAACACCTGCTTTTCCCAGATCGAGCCGGTCACCATGATGGCGTAGAGCGCGAAGGTTTTCGCCAGGATCGACATGTCCGCCGCGAACGCACCCTCGCCCGTAACCAGATAGCGCACCACCAGCACCAGACTGACCGCGAAGATCAGGAACTGCACCGGCGCGAGTACGCCCTGCACGATCGTCCAGATGCTCGAGTCGCGACGCGCCCGCTCGGCCGGCGTGTACAGCGCAGCCATGCCTGGCCCTGTCGGTTCGTGTGGACTTCCTGTCCGCGCTGGCGACTCGTCGTGCGACATAGAACTTCCGACGACCTCCTCTCTTGCAGGCGAGCCTAGGCCTGCCGGGACCAGAGTGTCAATCTTTCGTGACGACAAGTAAAGTGGACACGATGTCGTTTGCCATGATGTGATTATAGGCGTAGGCTTCGCTCAGCTCGGGCGGAGTCGCACCACCACAATGGCATTCCCGGGCCGACGCAATTTGCGCCGCTACCAGACTGGGAGAGTCTGCAAATGGCATCGGTTTTCGGGGTCGGGTCTTCCACCCTTCGCAACATCATCGCGCATCCGCTTGGGGGCAGGCGGCGATCACCCGGCACGAGAGCAGGTCACTTAAGCGACATCATCGAACACCAGATGATCCCGCGGCTGATGCTGGCCCATGCACGCGAACCGAACGTGGCCGAGGACGGGGACCCACCATCGATCGGCGAGGATTTGGCCGAAAGCTTTGCGGTGCATCTGCTGCAATGGGATGCCGATCGGGCGCTGGCCGAAGTGGAAGACCTGCTGTCGCGCGGGCACGACATCCAGTCCCTTTTTCTGGAGCTCCTCGCCCCCGCCGCGCGCAAGCTCGGCACGATGTGGGAAGAGGACGAATGCGAATTCATCGATGTGACGATGGGCCTTTGGCGGTTGCAGGAGGTCATGCGTGAAATCGCGGCGCGTGTCCCGCCCGTCATCCGGTCTCTGCGTGCTCCGGCCCGCGCACTGTTTTCCCCCATGCCGGGCGATCAGCACGGTTTCGGTGCGCTGATGATCGACGAGGTTTTCGCACGCGCCGGATGGGAAAGCGAAGTGCTGATCGATCCGCAGCAGCGCGAATTGCTGGCGGTAACCTCGCAGAAATCGTTCGATCTGCTGGGATTGACCATAACCAACGATTCACCTACCAGCGCGATCCAATCCCTGATCCGGGCCATTCGTACCGTTTCCGCCAATCCGGCCCTGCGCATCATGATCGGCGGTCGGCTGATCAATGCAAATCCCGGCATGGCAGAAGAGGTCGGTGCCGACGGGACTGCGACAGATGCGTTTGCCGCGCTCGAATGTGCGGAACGCATGGTCGCCGAGACGGGGCTTCACCTGAAAATTGCGACCTGAAGGTTTGACACCTGATGCTTACCCGGAAGCACGGCACCGACGAGAAGCGAGCCTTCGGCCAATCCGCCGAACTGTTCGGCTCGCTTGACGCCGATGCGGCGCAGCGCCTGGCGATGGCGGCGGGCGATGTGGCGCTGGTTCTAGACGATACCGGCGACATCCTCGACCTGGCAATCAACGGGCGCGACTTCCCCGATTTCGGCGACTGGGTGGGGACCAACTGGCTCGAAACGGTGACCGTCGAAAGCCGACCCAAGATCATGGAAATGCTCGCCGCCGCCCGCAAGGGAGAGGCGCATCGCTGGCGTCAGGTCAATCACCCGGCGGGCGATGGCGACATTCCCGTGCGCTACTCCATCGTCAGCCTCGGCGAGGGCAGGCACATCGCGCTTGGCCGCGACCTGCGCGATGTCGCGCGCACCCAGCAGCGGCTGCTACAGGTGCAACAGGCGCTGGAGCGCGATTACATGCGCATGCGCCAGCTCGAGGCGCGGTACCGGATGCTGTTCGAACGATCGCACGAAGCGGTGCTGATCGTGGAGGCGGACACGCACCGTATCCGCGAAGCGAATGCGGCGGCCTATCGCCTTGCCGGGGTCCGTGCCGACAGCCTGCCGGGCAAGAAGCTGGGCGGGCTGTTCGACAACGCATCGCGCGATCGCCTGACGACGCAGCTGGCTGCCGCGCTCGGTTCGGATGCGGCGGCGCCGATCTCCGTAAGGCTGGCGAAGGGCAATCGCGACGCAGTGGTCACCGCCACCGGTTTTAGCCAGAGCCGTCGCCAATATTTGTTGCTGATGGTGACGCCGGCCGACGAGGATGGGCACCGGCCCGACCGCCCGCTCTCGGACATCGTCGATACCATGCCCGACGCCTTCGTGATCGCCGATGCGCAGATGCGGATCCTCCGCGCGAACACGGCCTTCGTCGAACTGGTCGACGCCGCGAGCGCAGAACAGCTGGCTGGCCGGTCCCTCGCCAGGCTGCTGGGCCGACCGGGAATCGATCTGGACCTGATCGCCGGACAGATGGAAAAGGACGGCGTCGCCCGCAATGTCGCCAGCGTCCTTCGCAATGTCAGCGGCACATCGGAAGAACCGGTCGAGATATCCGCCGTCGCGACGGGCGATGACGATCGCTATTTCGGTTTCGTCATCCGCCCGATCGGGCGTCGCCTGCGCGAAGTCGCCAGCGGTGGGGAAGAGCTGCCGCGCTCGGTCGAGGAGTTGACCGATCTGGTCGGGCGCATGCCGCTGAAGGATATCGTGCGCGAAAGCACCGATCTGATCGAACGCCTCTGCATCGAGTCCGCGCTGCTCTACACTTCGGACAACCGCGCCTCGGCCGCAGAAATTCTCGGCCTCAGCCGCCAGAGCCTGTATTCCAAGCTCAACCGCTATGGCCTGGGCAAGCAGGGCGAAGACAGCAGATAACGCCTGCCTGACACAATCACTGTCAAAATGGTTTGACGGGTGCCGCCGTCAGGCATACCGTCTCGGCCATGGATCGTTCGACGCTCTTTCCTCGAACGTCGCCGCCGCCCGCGGCCCGCGACATCCTCGCGCTGCTCAAGCCGATCACCTGGTTCCCGCCCATGTGGGCGTTTGCGGTCGGCGTCGTTTCGTCGGGCGCGGCAATTGACGGACGCTGGCTGCTCGTTGCGTGCGGCGTGCTGCTCGCCGGTCCGCTGGTGTGCGGCACCAGCCAAGCGGTCAACGACTGGTTCGACCGCCACGTAGACTCCATCAACGAACCCGATCGCCCGATCCCCTCTGGCCGGGTGGCAGGCCGCTGGGGCCTGTTCATCGCACTTGCCGGAACGCTGCTTTCGCTGCTGCTGGCGTTGGCGCTGGGGCCGCTGGTGCTGGGCGCGGCGACCATCGGACTGGCGCTGGCATGGGCTTACAGCGCCCCGCCCTTTCGCCTGAAGTCCAGCGGCTGGTGGGGCCCGGCGGTCGTCGGCCTGACCTACGAGGGGTTGAGCTGGTTTACCGGTGCCACGGTGATGCTGGGCGCGATGCCTTCTTGGCAGGTGCTCGCCATTCTGCTGCTCTATTCGCTGGGCGCGCACGGCATCATGACGCTCAACGATTTCAAGGCCGTGGAAGGTGACCGCGCAACCGGGCTGCGTTCGCTTCCGGTGACGCTGGGCGTGCGCAATGCGAGCCTGCTCGCCTGTTCGACGATGGCGGCCACACAGGCCATCGTCATCGCGCTGCTGATAGGTTGGGGGATGGTTCTGTCGGCGGGAATCGTCGCCGCGCTGCTGGTCGGTCAGTTGATCCTGATGCCGCGCCTTGTTCGCGATCCCGCAAGGAATGCGCCTTGGTACGGGGCCACCGGCGTCACGCTCTACGTACTGGGAATGCTGGCGGCGGCACTCGGCCTCGGGGGCTATTTCTGATGCCGGCGGACAATCCTGCCGGCCTTGGCTGGGTGGCGATCATCCGGCTCGGCCTCGTCCAGGCCGCCATCGGGGCGATCGTGATGCTGGCCACGTCGCTCCTCAACCGGGTGATGGTGGTCGAATACACGCTTGCAGCGGCGATCCCTGCCGGATTGGTCGCGTGGCATTACGCCGTGCAGCTGTCGCGCCCCTTATGGGGTCATGGATCGGACCGGGGCCATCGCCGCACGCCGTGGATCGTGGGCGGGATGGCGCTGCTCGCGGGTGGCGCGCTGCTCGCCGTGCGCGCGACCACGCTGTTGCCCGATAGCGGCTGGCTGGGCGGCGCGCTCGCCATCCTCGCCTTTACCGCCATTGGTGCGGGCGTCGGCGCGGCGGGCACCTCCATGCTGGCGCTGCTCGCCTCGGGCGTCGCGCCGCAGCGGCGGGCCGCCGCAGCTGCCGTCACCTGGACGATGATGATCGCAGGCATCGTGGTCGCGGCGGGCACGGCGGGCGCGCTGCTCGATCCCTTCAGCGAGGCGCGGTTGACCAGCGTTGCCAATGGCGTGGCGCTCTCGGCCTTTGCCCTCGCCTGCCTCGCGATCTGGCGTCTGGAGCCGGCGATTGCGCAGGATTTCTCTCTGCAGGAGCGCGGCGAGGTGCCCGGATTCGGCGCGGCGCTGCGCGAGATCATGCAAGAAACCGCGGCGCGCCGGTTCACCGTGCTGATCTTCGTCTCGATGCTCGCCTATTCGATGCAGGATCTGATCCTCGAACCCTTTGCCGGGCTGGTGTTCGGGATGACCCCGGGCGAATCGACCAGCCTTTCGGGCACGCAGCATGGCGGGGTGCTGCTGGGCATGATCCTCGCCGGGGTGGGTGGCAGCGCCTTTGCCGGGCGGCTGCCGGTCGATCTGCGGGTCTGGATCGTCGCGGGCTGCGCCGGTTCGGGCATCGCGCTCGCCGGGCTGGCGGTGGCGGCGCTCGCCGGGCCGGGCTGGCCGCTGACGGCGAATGTATTCGTCCTCGGCTTCTGCAACGGCGTGTTCGCGGTCTCCGCGATCGGTGCAATGATGGGGCTGGCAGGCGCAGGCGAGAAAACCCGCGAGGGCGTACGCATGGGGGTGTGGGGCGCGGCACAAGCCATCGCCTTCGGCCTTGGCGGCCTGAGCGGCGCGATTGGCGTGGACATCGCCCGCCGCATTGCCGCGCAGGACGGTGCGGCCTTCCAGCTGATCTTCGCCATCGAGGCGTGTCTGTTCATCCTCGCCGCAGGGCTCGCCCTGCAGGCAACGCGCCGGGAATCGGCAAACCGCATGGGAGTTGCAAGCGCATGACCGAAACGATCTATGATGCCGTGGTGGTCGGTGGCGGCCCATCGGGTGCGACCATCGCGAAGGATCTGGCCGACAGCGGCCGGCGGGTGCTGCTGCTCGACCGGGCAGGCCGCATCAAGCCGTGCGGAGGCGCGGTCCCTCCCCGCCTGCTGAAGGATTTCGAAATCCCGCAGAGCCTGCTGGTGGCGCGCGCGCGCTCTGCCCGCATGATCGCCCCGTCGGATCGCAAGGTCGATATGCCCGTGGGCGAAATCGGCTACGTCGGCATGGTCGACCGCGACGTGTTCGACGAATGGCTGCGCAAGCGTGCCGTTGCGGCAGGGGCGGAACGGCGCACCGGCACATTCGAACGGATCGAGCGCGACGAAGGCGGCACCACGGTCTGCTATCGCGAGGAACGCGCCGGCGATGTGCTTCGCGTGCGCACGCGGCTGGTAATCGGCGCGGACGGCGCGCGCTCTGCCGTGGCTGCGCAGAATATCGCGGGGGCGGAGCGCATGAAATGCGTTTTCGCCTATCACGAGATCATCAAGTCGCCGCAAGCCAGCTCGGACGCGTTCGACGGATCGCGCTGCGACGTCTTCTACCAGGGCCACCTCTCGCCCGATTTCTACGCCTGGGTCTTCCCCCACGGCGAGACCGCAAGCATCGGCGTCGGCAGCGCGAACAAGGGCTTTTCCCTGCGCGGTGCGGTCGCCCGGATGCGCGGCGATCTGAACCTTGAGGACTGCGAAACGATCCGCCGCGAAGGCGCACCGATTCCCCTGAAGCCGCTCAAGCGGTGGGACAACGGAACCGACGTGATCGTGGCGGGCGATGCCGCCGGCGTGGTCGCCCCTGCCAGTGGCGAGGGGATCTATTACGCGATGATGGGCGGTCGCTGCGTGGCCGAGGCCGCCGAACGGTTCCTCGCCACCGGGCAGCCCGCCGCATTGCGCGGCGCGCGCAGGGCCTTCATGCGCGAACATGGCAAGGTGTTCTGGATCCTCGGCATGATGCAGCACTTCTGGTATTCGAGCGACAAGCGGCGTGAACGCTTCGTCACCATGTGCGCCGATCGCGATGTGCAGCAGCTGACCTGGGAAGCCTACATGAACAAGCGGCTGGTGCGCGCCAAGCCCGTCGCGCACATGCGGATTTTCGTGAAGGATTGCGCGCATCTGCTGGGCCTGAAAGCAGCCGCCTGATGGGCCGCAGCTGGATATTGCCTATGATCGTCGCCGCCGTCGCGGCGCTGGGCATCGCGATGCTGGGCGGCACGATTACCGATCTCGGCCCGTGGTATCAGGCACTCGAAAAGCCCGACTGGACACCGCCGAACTTCGTCTTTCCCATCGCCTGGACAGCGATCTTCGCGCTGGCTGCGGTGGCGGCCGTGCGCACGTGGGTTAGCGTGCCGAGCGCGCGCGCGGCCGATGCGGTGGTGGGCCTGTTCGCGCTCAACGGGTTCCTGAACATCCTGTGGAGCCTGCTCTTCTTCCGCATGCAGCGGCCCGACTGGGCCTTTGCCGAGCTGCTCCTCCTGTGGTTCTCGGTCGCGGCGCTGATCGTGTTCTGCGGTCGCCATTCGCGCTTCGCAGCCTTCGCGCTGGTCCCCTATATCGTGTGGGTCACCATTGCTGGCGCGCTCAACTGGAGCATCGTCGAGCTCAACGGCCCGTTCTGACGTGCAGGCCTTGTTCGCATCGGGCCATGCGGCCGACATCGTACTGGCGGTTCTTGCACTGGAGGCGGTGTTGCTGGCCCGCAGGGGCTGGCACTGGGCCGAGATTGCGGGCCTTCTCGGCCCGGCGGCGCTGATCGTCGTGGGCTTGCGCGCCGCGCTGACCGGCGCCGAGTGGTACTGGGTTTCGCTGCCCGTCGCGCTCGCCTTCCCGCTCCATCTGCTGGACCTCAAGCAACGGATCGCTGCGCGACGCGCGGAGTGATCCGGGCAGAGAAAACCCGGCCGCAACGGGCCGGGCTCCTCGCTTTCCCCTGCTGAAACCGTCCGGTCAGCCACCCGGTGCGTAGTGGTGTTCCTGCGCCCACAGGTACCAGTTGTCGACCACCGTGCCGGTCAACAGGATGCCGATCCCGCCGGTCAGCGTGGTCAGCACGGCGAACCACCAAGCCCACCGATGAATCGATTCCATCGAGGCGTTGAAGCCCATGGTCCAGCGCCAGAACAGGCCGGCGCGCTCTGCCGCTGTGCCGCGATCGGTGATCTGTTCGATCTCCCGCTCCCCGCCATAGCGCCCCACTGCAAGGATCGTGGCGCCGTGCATCGCGAACAGCAGCGCGGAGCCATAAAGGAACACGATCGAAAGGCAGTGAAACGGATTGTAGAACAGATTGCCATGGACCAGCGACAGGTTGTTGGTCCAGTCCAGGTGCGGGAAGATGCCGAAGGGCACGGCTTCCGACCAGCTGCCCATCAGCCCGGGCCGGATGAAACCGAGCACCAGGAAAAGCCAGATCGCACTCGCAAAGGCCCAGGTCACGTGCAGCCCCATGCCCAGCGCCTTGGCGCGGCGATAGGTGCGTAGCCACCACAGCAGGATCGAGGTGGTCAGGAAGAACCCGGCCATGATCCACCACCCGCCCTCGGCCAACGGCACGAACGGCTGAAATCCATATTCCGGCCCCGGCGGATCGAGCGACAGCCAGAAGAACTCGCGCACGAACGCCTGCGGATCCCAGTTGACCGAAGCGAGCAGGTTCAGCCCGATAATCTCGATCGCGATAAACCCGAACAACAGCGAAGCGAGCCCCAGCCAGCCGAGATAGATCGGCCCGAACTGCGCCTGGCCCAGCTTGCCGAACAAGTGCGCGTTCCAGTGTAGCGGGATGCGCGGCTCGTCGGCGAAGGGCAGGTCGATGCCCATCTCTGCCGGGCCTTCCAGCTGCACCTGCGTGAAGATGTTTTGGTAGCGTGGCATGACGTCGTACCCTTTCTCAAGACCAGATCGGAATGCTGCGCCACCAGCTCCACCATTCGGGAAAGCTGCCCTGGTACAGCGGGCCGGCAAGGATCATGCAGGCTGCGCTCCAGAACCCGGCATTGAGCGCCAGCAGCAGGCCCAGCCGGTGGATGCCGACGGTGCCGATCGAGTAGCCGATGAAATCGCGGAAGAACGTGTCTTCGTATTCGGGCGACTTGACCTCGGTGCCGCGCGGCACGTTGACCGCAGACAGCACCAGGGCCCCGTGCAGCGCCAGCGCGAGGCACGTCGTGAAGAAGAACGTGATCGCGATCATGTGCAGCGGGTTGTAGTGGAAATTGACGTAGGAATATCCGGTGTTCGACACCCAGTCGAGGTGGGTGAAGATGCCGTAGGGGAATGCATGGCCCCAGGCACCCAGCCAGATCGGCCGGATGACGACGAGCGTGGCATAGGCGAGGATCGCAAAGCTGAACGCGACGGGCACGTGGTATCCCATGCCCAGCTTGCGGCAGATTTCCACCTGGCGCAGTGCCCATGAACCGAAGGCGATCAGGGCGCAGATCGTGATGATCTGCCAGTAGCCGCCAGCATTGAGCGGGGCGGCGGCAAGCCCCGCATCGATGGGTGGCGGATCGATGGAGATCAGCCACGGATTCCATGTCGCCCCCTGCGAGGCCGACGCGATGATCAGCAACGTGCCCAGCAACGCAGCGATCGCCGCTGTTACGCCGAAGAAGCCCACGTAGAATGGACCGACCCAGAAATCGAACAGATCGCCACCGATCAGCGTGCCGCCACGCACGCGGTATTTCCGCTCGAAACTCAGGAGTGCCATAAATCCATCCTCCCCACCGCAATCGGCAGGATTTGCAGGTTTGTCTCAGACCGCAGGAATGCGGCCCCGGCTGTGGGGGCGGAACTGGCCGCCCCCGTCACGTCGGGACAGGCGCTATCCCGTCGTTGCCGGACCTTCGACCGCCGCAGCGGTCGTCGCCGGAGCGGCGCTTGCGCCATCCAGCCAGTTGTACCGGTTGGTGCTGAGCAGGATGAAGTGGATCAGCAGTGCGAGCACGAACAGGAAAACGAACAGAGCGACGAGCGTTCTGCGCGGATCGAAAATAAGCCAGATTCTCCACATGACATGTGTCCTTTCTATGTGGTTTCGGCATGGGCCGCCCGATGGCGCCGAACCGCGTCAGCCGGGCGTAATTGGATCGGTCAGAGCCAGGGCTTGTAAGCCCACAGCGCGATGTGCGCCAAAACCGCGATCCCGGTGAAACCGAGGAAGGAACCCATGAAAATCTTGTGAAATTCCTTGGCTTCTTCCGGGGTCAGGTAGGTCCGCAGACCGAAGCGATCATCGCCAGGTGTCGGATCGTTCATTGGTCAATCTCCAAACTTGCTGGACAAAGTGGGGCGTTGCCGCCCCGGCGGTATCCGCGTGGAGAAATGCTCCCCAACGCGAATTTCTGAAGCCCTTGCGGGCGGAGCTGATGCGATCCCGGGTTCACCGGGCCGATCCTTCGAGCAGGACATCGGCGAACCGGTCGGCCCCGACGGTCGTCTCGCCTGCATTGCGCGCGGCCTGTTCGGCGGCATCGCGCAGGCGCTTGGCGGCGGAGATGCGCACCAGCACGGGCTGCGCCTCGACGATGGCGTCCAGCCGCTCCTTCGCGTCCGCATCCCATTGCAGTTCGCGTTCGCCGCGTGCGGGCGTTGCGGGTGCCTGGTCCATCTCGGTCCCGAGCGGGAGGATGTGGAAGAGCGCGTCGAACAGCGCATTGCACACCTCCTGGACGAGGTACGTCGCACCCGAATAGCCCATGAAGGGCGTGCCTGTGTGGCGACGGATCGCAGCACCGGGGAAGCTCGCCGGGATGAACTGGCCTTGCGGCCCATGCCCCCGGCCCGCGACCTCGGCCATATACATTCGCTCGTTGTAAGAACCGAACACCACCAGCGGCGGGTTGGCGTGGATCGCGGCCCGCACGTCTTCGTTTTTCGGCTTCACGCCAGCACTGCGGCCAAATGCGAAGGAACACGGCAGGCCCATGTCGTCTTCAAGGAAGTGGCGGATTCCGCGCGCGTAAGTCTCGTTCGCGCAGATCCCGAAATTGGCGGTGCCGAAGAAGTCCTGCGTGACCGAGCGCCACAGATCCCACAGCGGCTTGATCGTGGTGTGCTTCTCACGCTCGATAAATGGTTCCGGGTCCAGGCCCAGCTCCGCGCCCAGCGCGCGCAGGAAACTGGTGGTCGAAGACAGGCCGATGGGCGCCTGGAAGTAGGGCCGCTCCAGCAGCTCGCACAGGTTGCGGCCATATTCGCGGTAGAGGCAGACATTGGCTTGCGCATTTGCCAGCTGCCGCAGATCGGCCAGATGGCTGCCCAGCGGGAAGCTCAGGTTCACTCGCGCGCCGATTCCTTCGATCAGACGGCGGATCTCGGCGAGGTCGCTCGCCATGTTGAACATGCCGTAGGCCGGCCCGATGATGTTGACGAGCGGGCGCTCCCCCTTCGCCAGGGTCTTGGGCGCGGGCATCTTCTTTGGGCCAAATTCGGTCCACAGCCAGCTGAGCGCGCGGTCGGCGCTTTCCCACTGGTCCTCGTCGATCGTGCGCGGCAGGAAACGCTTGATGGTGGTGCCTTCCGGGGTGACGCCGCCGCCGATCATCTCTGCGATGGAGCCGGTCACCACGACCGAGGGCAGTTCCGGGTCGAGCGTCTTCCACGCCCGCTTCATCGCCGCTTCGGTGCCGGTCTTGCCCAGCTCTTCCTCACCCAGCCCGGTGACGACGATGGGCAATTCGTGCGGCGGCAAGCCATCGGTGTAGTGGAGCACGCTGGTCACCGGCAGGTTCTCGCAGCCCACCGGCCCGTCGATGACGACCTGCAGCCCCTTCACCGCAGTGAAGACATAGACCGCGCCCCAGTAGCCGCCGGCCCTGTCGTGATCGAGAACGAGGGTCATGTGCCCACCGCCTCAGCTGCCTTGATGGCAGCAGCGGTCTGCGCGGCGAACTTCTTCTTGAACTGCGGCCGGTCCATCGGCGTGTCGGACCAGATGCCCGCGTTGTCGCCGGTGCCGGCTTCGCCGAAGAATTCGGCCATGCGGTCGAATCGCTCCTTGTTGCCCAGCGCCGCGTTGACCACCTGCGCCAGGCTGCCGGCCCCCGCCGGGCCCATCAGCGGGCGGGCGGAAATCAGGTTGGTGAAGTAAAGCGCCGGCGTCGCCTTCTGCTTGGCGTGCTGCACCACCGGAGTGGTGCCGATCGCCAGATCGGGGCCGAATTCCTCGACCGCGGCGATGTCTTCTTCCAGCGTGGCGCGGTAATTGACCCGCACGCCCTTGGCCTCCAGCCACTCGCGGTCGGGATCGGACCAGCGCGTTTTCGGGCACGCCGTGCCGACATAGGGAACATCCGCGCCGCTTTCGATAAGCAGGCGCGCGACCAGCAATTCCGAGCCTTCGTAGCCCGAAACCGTGATCCGGCCCTTGATCGGCATCGCTGCGAGCGCACCACGGATCGCGGGCAGGAAGGCGTTCTTGGCCGCGTCGATCCTGCCTTGCGCCACGCCGCACGCCGCGCCGATAGCGTCGAGCCACACAGCGGTGCCATCGCATCCAACCGGCGCCGAACCGACGGCGCTGCGCCCGGCCTTTTCGAACTCGCGCAGCGAGGCGGTATAGAACGGATGGATCGCAGCGACCGCCGCGCAGTCGAGCGCGCTGTAAAGCTCGCGCCATTCGCGGGTCGGCACGACCGGCCCTGCGGCCAGCCCCAGCGGCTCCAGCATCATGCCGATACCAACCGGATCGGCAGGAAACATTTCGCCCAGCAGCGTGACCGTCGGCCGACCCTGCGGATTTGCCTGCCGCGAGTCAGGTGCCGCGACCGGGCCGTGCTCGGCTTCCTTGCGGGCGTATTCCAGCATCGCACCGGCGAGCACATCTTTCGCCTCCGCATGGGTCGGAATGCCGAAGCCCGGAACGTCGATGCCAATGATCCGAACGCCGTTGATCTGGTCCGGCAGCAGCCTCAGCGGCACCCCGCTGGCGGTGGGCACACACAGGTTGGTGACCACGATAGTGTCGTACTGCGCCGGATCGGCCAGTTGCTCGACCGCTTCCTTGATGTCTTCGAACAGCTTGCCGGTAACCAGCGTTTCGGAACTGAACGGGACATAGCCGACCGTCCGCCGCGCGCCGTAGAAATGGCTGGTGAAGGTAAGCCCGTAGACGCAGCAGGCGCTGCCTGAGAGCACGGTTGCGGTGCGCTTCATCCGCAGCCCGACGCGCAGCGACCCGAAGGCGGGGCACATGCTTTGCGGCTGGTCGTGCGGGCCGGCCTTCGCCTCGTCGAGCGGATAGTCGCGCGCGTATTGGTCGAGGATGTCGCTCTTGCCCGCCTTGCGGGCCGCCTCTTGCATCGTGTCCTTGCTCGAACAGCCGCCTGCGCCCTCGTCTGCCGTCGGGGTGGCGAGATCGAGCCGATCGGCTGCGCGGGTATCGGATGTGATGGCGTCGCTCATTCCATCAGACCTCGTCGTAAACCACTTCGAGGCTCGGCTTGGGTTCGTAGCTACCGCCGCGCATATCCGCCTGCGTGGCGGGCACCAGTTCGACATTGCCGCCCGTATCGTCTGGGCTGAAAAGGTCGAGCAAACCTTCCTGTTCGAGCGGCGTGGGCCGTTGCGGCGGGGCTTCGGCGACGTTGATCGCCAGCTCTTCGAACAGCGGCGCCCACTCGGTGCCGGGCCTGCCGACGATCTGGTAATTGGCCGATTTGCGGCGAATATCCTCGTTCGCGGGGATCGCGCACAGCACCGGGATGTCGACTGCTTTGGCAAAGGCCTGCGCCTCGCCCGTGCCGTCGTCCTTGTTCACGATCATGCCCGCGACGCCGACATTTCCGCCCATGCTGCGGAAATATTCGACCGCCTTGCAGACGTTGTTGGCGACGTAGAGCGATTGCAGGTCGTTGCTGCCGACCACGATGACCTTCTGGCACATGTCGCGCGCGATCGGCAGGCCGAAGCCGCCACACACCACATCGCCCAGGAAGTCGAGCAGAACGTAGTCGAAGCCCCACTCGTGGAAGCCGAGCTTTTCGAGCAATTCGAACCCGTGGATGATCCCGCGACCGCCGCAGCCGCGGCCGACCTCCGGGCCGCCCAGCTCCATGGCGAACACACCGTCACGCTGGAAGCAGACATCCTCGATCGTCACTTCCTCGCCCGCGAGCTTCTTCTTGGAACTGGTTTCGATGATCGTCGGGCAGTTCTTGCCGCCGAACAGCAGGCTGGTGGTGTCGCTCTTGGGGTCGCAGCCGATCAGCAGCACGCGCTTGCCCTGCTGCGCCATCATGTAGCTGAGGTTGGAGAGCGCGAAGCTCTTGCCGCTGCCACCCTTTCCATAGATCGCGATGACCTGCGTCTGCTTGGTCACTTCGCCATCATGCACCGGATCGGGTTCGATCGCGGCCTCTTCGCGCAGCGCATCGAGGGCGGAGGGTGAATCGAGATGGGTCATGCAAATTCGCTCCAGTCCAGCACCAGCTTGAGGCAGTCGCGGTCCTCGAAAGCCGTGGGATATGCGGCCCGCGCATCGGCGGCGGGGGCCACGTTGGTGATCAGGCCGCCCAGGTCGAGCGCGCCCGTTTCGATAAGTCGATGCGTCGCAGCCAGGTCATCCGGTTGCCATTCCGCGGCGATCCGCAGACGCGCCTCGCGCTGGAAGGCGGGCGCGAAGTCGAAGCCGATCCGGTTGCGGTAAAAGCCCGCCAGCACGATCTCGCCACCCTTGCCGAGGTGCCCGACCAGCGTATCGATGCCCGCGGCATCGCCGCTGACGTCGTAGATGCTGCGATAGTCGCGCCGGTCGTCCGCTGCCGGATCGATCACGTCGTAGCCAACCGCGCCAATGCGGCGGGTCGGATCGATTTCCCATACGGTTGGCGCCGGGGCGCCGCTGGCAATCGCCATACGGGCGAGCAGGCGGCCCAGCACACCGTGCCCGATGACAAGATCGGGCGGATCGCCGCCTGCGAGTGCATGCCGGGCCGTTGCGGCCAGCGCGAACAGCACGCCTTTTTCCGCCAGCGACTCGGAAACCGGCAGCGCGCGGGCGCTGGGCACGATCAGCGTCTGGGCGGTACCGCCGAACAGTCCGCGCGCATTGGTGTAGCAATTGGCACCGGGAACAAAGACCCATTCGCCAATGCGCGAGACCGCGTCGCTCCCGGCGTCGATGATCCTGCCAACCGACTCATAGCCCGGCACGAGAGGGTAGCCCATGCCGGGAAAGGGCGGCATTTCGCCGGTCCAGAGCAGTTTTTCGGTACCGGAGCTGACCCCGCTCCAATGGATCGCCACTACGACATCGCCTGCTTCGACCGCGCGCAGCTCGAGCGGTCGGAGCGCGATGCTCCCCGGTTTTTCGAGTGTGACGGCCATCGCATCCATGTTCGCGAGACTCTCCCCAAATGCTGGCCCTTATCGCTCTCCCAGAGATACGAAGGCCCACATGTCAGCTACGCCTCACATCCAGGACTGTCAATTCATGCTGACAGATTAGTTGTCAGGCACGCGCGACGATCAGTGAGGTGATCAGCGGCTGATGCGTGGCGATCCGGCGGGTATCGGCGAAGCCCGCAGCATGCAGCATGGCGCGAATCTCTTTCGGGGACCGTGGACGGCCGGAGCCCATCGCCCACAGATAGAACCCGAAGTAGGCGTCGCCCATCGCCTCCGCGCCGCGAGTCGCGGCCATCGGCTCGGCAACCAGCAGCCGGGCACCGGGCGTTAACGACGCGCGGATATTGCGCAGCAGCTGCATCGCGAGCTCATCGTCGTGATCGTGCAGGATGCGCACCAGAGAGACTAGGTCATAACCCTGGGGCACCGGGTCGTTGAAGAAGCTACCCTTGTGGCCGGTAATCGGCGAAACACCGCCGACGGGCGCCCGGTCCACCACATCGGGCAGATCGAACAGGCCCAGCCTGAGTTTTGGATGGGCATCGCCAACCGCGCGCAGGAACGCGCCCTGCCCGCCCCCGATATCGAGCAGCGCCCTGTGCCTGGAAAAGGGAAACGCAGCGATCACCTCTTGCGAAACGGCCGCCTGTGAATCGGCCATCAGCTGCGAATAGCCCTGCGTATCGCGCACCTGCGCCCCGTCATCCTGTCCGACATAGCTCCAATAGCGCGACAGCGCGGTGGGCTTGGCACGATCCTGCCTGAGCAATTCGAGCGGATCGGCGAGGTCGGCATAGAGCAGGCTGTGATGGCGAATCATCGCCAGCGCGCCGGCATTGCCGTGCAGCGCGGCGCCGTGGCGACCCAGCATCCACAGGCCCGGCGCGGCCTCCTGCGCGATCCCGATCGCCGCTGCCGCGCGCATCAGGCGCAGTGCAGCCTCGCGCGACAACTTGGCAGCCTCTGCCAGTTCGGCGGTGTCCGCCGGGCCCTGCGCCAGTCGCTGCAGGCACCCGCTCTCCACCATCGCCAGCAGGACCTGCGTGTAGGCGAACCCCGCCACCAGATCGAACAGGTCGCCTGCCCGCCGCCGCGCGATCGGGCGCAGCAGGGGATTGGCGGCGGCGTGCCGCTGGAACGCCTTGCTGCCCAGAATGCGGTTGCGCCATCCGAGCAGCCGCACCCGCCAGCTGTGCAACGGCGCATCGGATTGAGCTTGACCCTTTGGCATTTGTCCAGTTTGTTGGACAGATGCTATGTAAATAGCAATCGTCTTGTTGGGAGAGCGCGCGGATGGAGGACCAGAGCAGCGACGCGGTCTGCGTGATCGGCGCGGGAATCGGCGGGCTGGTCGCCGCTGCGCTGCTCGCCGCGCAAGGCTGCGACGTGACCGTGGTCGAAAAGGAATCGCATGTCGGTGGCAAGGCACGCCGCCTGAATGTAGATGGCCAGCCGATCGACGCCGGGCCGACGGTGTTCACCCTGCGCGACGTGTTCGAGGACATCTTCCAGGCATGCGGCGGCTCGCTGTCCTCTGCGCTTGCCATCAGGCCGGCGCAGGTGATTGCCCGGCATGCGTGGCGCGAGGACCAGCGACTCGATCTCTTCGCGGACCCGCAAAGAAGCGAAGACGCTATCGGCGCATTCGCCGGGCGCGACGCAGCGATCGGTTACCGCAACTTCCGCCACGAGGCGCGCCGGATCTTCGATATTCTCGACAAGCCGCTGCTACGGCAGGACAAGGTTTTCTGGCCGCTGCCACTGATGCAGCGGATCGGGCTTTCACGGTTCGGAGACCTGGCGGCGATCCGCCCTTACGAGAGCCTGTGGAAGGTGCTGGGTGAGCATTTCTCCGATCCGCGCCTGCGCCAGCTGTTCGGGCGCTACGCCACCTATTGTGGCTCCTCCCCCTTCTCCGCCCCCGCCACGCTGATGCTGATCGCCCATGTGGAGGCGAAGGGCGTGTGGCTGATCGACGGTGGAATGAGCGCGCTGGCCGAAGCCCTGCGCGACCTGGCGCAAAGCAACGGCGCGCGCTTCCGCATGGGCGAAACCGTGCGCCATATCGAAACCGGGCCGCGCGGAACCACCGGGGTGGTGCTGGAGACCGGCGACCGAATCGCGGCGTCGAACGTGCTGTGCAATGCCGACCCGGCGGCGCTGGCCGGGGGTCGCTTCGGAGAGCAGGCACGCAGCGCGGTTGGCGCCAGCCCCCGCCGCGGCCGCTCTCTGTCGGCTTTCGTCTGGCTCGCCCATGCCAGGACGAACAATACCAAGACGAACAGCGCCGGGACGACCGCCGCCGCCGGTGGCTTTCCGCTATCGCGCCACAACGTGTTCTTCTCGCCCGATTACCGCGCGGAGTTCGATAGCCTTCGCGCAGGCCAGACCATTGCCGACCCATCGGTCTACGTCTGTGCACTGGATCGCACCGCCGGCGACACGCCGGGCGAAGCGCAGCCGCAGGGCCGGGAGCGGCTGCAGATCATCGTCAACGCGCCCGCCAATGGCGACCGCCACACTTTTTCCGAACAGGAGTTGGACCAATGCACGCAAAGCATGACGCGCAGCCTCGCGCGCTGTGGGCTGGAACTGGAGCCCGGTTTTCCGCACCGGCTGGTCACCCCGACGGACTTCGAAACGCTGTTCCCCTCGACGGGTGGAGCCCTGTATGGAAGGCACTCGCACGGGTGGGCGGCGTCCTTCCTTCGCCAGGGGGCGGCGACGCGGATCCCTGGGCTCTATTGCGCAGGGGGGAGCACCCATCCCGGCGCGGGAGTGCCAATGGCCGCCTTGTCCGGGCAGACCGCGGCGCGCGAAGTGATGGCACGCCTCGCTTCGACACGCCGATTTCACCCGGCGGCTATGGCTGGTGGTATATCGACGCGATCTCGGACGACGGAAAGCACGGCCTGACGATCATCGCCTTTCTGGGCAGCGTCTTCTCACCCTATTACAAGGCCAGCGGACGCGGCGAGCCGCTGAACCATGCTGCGCTCAACGTGGCGCTCTATGGCCCGCGCAGCCGCTGGACAATGACCGAACGCGGCCAGCGCGGGGTGGAGCAGCGCCGAAGCAGCCTGACCATCGGTGCCAGCAGCGTGCGCTGGACGGGCGAGGCGCTGGAGATAGAGATCGAGGAACGCGACAAGCGCCTCGGCGTGCCGTGGCAGCGACGCGTAGCGGGCACCGTGCGGGTCTATCCGGAGGCGCTCAACCCGATCAGCTTCGCGCTCGACCCCAAGGCCCGGCACATCTGGCATTGCCTCGCCCCCCGCGCACGCATCGAAGTGTCGATGGACGAGCCTTCGCTCGGCTGGAGCGGGCGCGCCTATCTCGATTCCAATTTCGGCGCGGAGTCGCTGGAGGAAGGGTTCGACGTCTGGCACTGGTCGCGCGCGCACCTGAGCGATGGTGCCGTGGTCTGTTACGAGGGCCGCCGGGCGGACGGCTCCAGCTTCGCCAGCGCATTGCGCTTCGATGCCTGCGGGCTGCCCCAGCAGGCCGACCTGCCGCTGACCGCGCCGCTGCCCAACACGCTGTGGCAGATGGAACGCAAGACGCGCGGAGATCGCGGACATGCCAGCGTGATCAGGACTTGGGAGGATTCCCCGTTCTACGCGCGCTCAACCCTCGCCTCGCGCCTGTATGGCGAGCAGGTGGTCGCGGTGCAGGAAAGCCTAAATATGCGGCGTTTCACATCGCCGGTGGTGCAGTTCATGCTGCCCTATCGGATGCCGCGCGAGGCGTAACGCCAGGCCGGATCAGTCGGATCGATCCGCGCTGGCTTCCGGTTCGCGCTTGTCCCCCTCGCGTTTGTCCCCATCGCGCGCTGCTTTGTCGCGCCTGATCTCCCGGCTGACCGACCAGTATTGCCAGCCGCCGAAGCCCAGCGCGACGACCGCGGTGAAGACGATCTCGATCCAGCCGAAATGCTCGCCGAAATTGTCCATGCGCCCTCTCCTTCAACTGCCGATGCCATGCGCTTCGAGGTAAGCCGAGATCGGCTGCACGATCAGTTCGGGCCGTTCTTCGTGCGCGAGATGACCCAGGCCCGGCAGCACCTCCAGCGTGGCGTCGGGCAGAAGCTGCGCCGCCTCCTCCACTCCGTCGAGCGGGATTGCGGTATCGCCGCGCGAATGGATCAGAAGGACCGGGTTGGGAATCGTCGGCAGCGCCCGTTCCAGCGGGCTCAAATCCCAGTGAGACATCATGGCCAGCGCGCCACGCGCATGATGGCTGTTGCCGAGCAGTGCGGCGTAACACCGCGCCCCGGCGCGATCGATCCGCGAGTTGGTGGATCGCGCGATGAAACCCTCCGTATCGCCGGAAATTCGCGCCACGCCGGAAAACAGCCGGGGCACCAGCGGGTTCAGCGCCAGCAGCCGCGCCATCGCGGGGAAGACCTGCGTGGCGGGCCAGGGCAGCGGCGCGAGTGCCGGGTTGAGGCCGATCACGGGGATGTCGGGCCAATCGCCACGGACCGTTTCCAGCGCAATCGCGGCGCCCGCCGAATGGCCGACGATCGCAGCCGGTGCGATGCCCATCCTCTCGATCAGTCCACGCACTGCCTGCGCCATGCCGGGCAGGCTCATGCGCGATTCCGCCATGCCGGTGGTGAACGCATGCCCGGGAAGATCGGGCGCAACGACGGTGTAGCTTTCGGCCAGCAGGGGCGCCAGCCCGCGCCACGAATGGCAGGATGCGCCGGTCCCGTGGAGCAGCAGCAGTGTGGGCGCGTCGCCGCCCTGCGGCCCCATCACCTGCACGTGCCAGCGCAGGGGCCCGTCCTCGACGAACCGACTCGCCTCGCGGTGCGGCCAGATGCGCCCGTCTCGCTCCCAGTTCAGTTGCGCGCTCATGCCGCGCGGGCGCCCGGTTGGGCCGCGCTGACAGCGGCGTGGAGGCGGCTGGCATCGGCCATCGGCAGGGCGAGGAATCGGGCATGCATCGCCCGTGCAAGATCGCTCGCCTCGGGCGCGGTGCGCGCGGATATGTCGACCACCAGCGCGTCGAAGCCACGCATGGCGATGGCGCGTGCTGCGGCCAGCGCGTCTTCCCGGGCCTGCGCACGGCCGCCTTTGCCATCCGCACCCACATTGGCGCGGCCATCGGTGAGGATGACGAGGTGCGGCGTCTTCCCTCGCGCGGCGACCGCCTCGGCCAGTTCGCGGCCTGCCTTCAGACCATGCGCGATCGGCGTTCCGCCCCCACCCGGCAGCGCGGCAAGAGTCCGGCGTGCGCGGGTGAGCGAGCGCGTCGGCGGCAGCAGCAGCTCCGCTCCATCTCCCCGGAATGCGACCAGCGCCACTTCGCTGCGGGTGACGTAGGCCTGCGCCAGCATCAGCTCGACCGCACCTTTCGCCTCTGCCAGTCGGGCCGCCGCCGCCGAGCCAGAGGCATCCACGCAAAAGATCGTCACGCGCGCGCCGCGTTCCTCGTAGCGGCGGACGCGCAGGTCGGTCTTGCGGAAAATCAGCGTATCGTCGTTCGCCCCGCCCTCGCCGCGCCGCACCGCCTGCCACGGAACGGCTGCGCGCAGCGTATCGACCAGTGCCAGCCTTGCGCCGCCACGCGGCATTCCCGGCCTGGCGCCAAGCGGCTTGCCCCGCTGGCCCGATTGCATCCGCTTACCGCCGCCTCCGCCCGTGCTGCCGCGCCGGGTCTGCCCGTCCGCCAGTCGCGCCAGCAGATCGGGCGGGAGCGCCGCCAGCGCGGCTTCGAGCACCACTTCGTGGAGCGCACCATCGCCCGGATCGGCCGCGTCCTCACGCTCGCCCGCGTCGCCATTTTCGGGCGGCGGCGGGGTGTCGACACGATCGTCTTCTGCCATCTCGGGCATCCGGGTCGCACGCGGAGCCAGCACCAGGCGCGCGGCCGCCGCAATATCGCTCGCCTGTACCGCGCGCCGACCCTCGAGCGCGGCATGAGCGCGCGCGGCATGGCCCGCGAAATTGAGTGCGCGCACCGATCCTATCCCCAGTGCCAGCGCGGTTGCGGCAAGCGCATGCAGCGCCTCTTCATCCAGTGGAGCGACGCGGCTCAGGCCCTGGGCAGCGGCAACTGGCTTTGCCCCGGGCATGGCGGCACGCGTCAGATCGCACCGGAACGCCACCCGTTCGATCAGCGATGCAGGCGGCGCCTCGTCGTCTTCGACCATCCCGTCGTCGAGCATGATCAGCCCGAATGACGGGCCACCGCCATCGAGAGACTGCGCCAGCCGCCCGGCAATCGCCTCGCCCAGTCGCTCCGCCAGCGGAACGATCAGCAGCCCGCCCCCGACCTCGTCCAGCAGACCCTTCGCCCGGACCGGCTCGCCACGAGCCAGACTGGCCGCAAGATCGACCCCGCCGAGCAGGCGTTCATCGTCAATATGGGCAGGCAAGCGGCGCACCGGAAACTGGTCGTCCAGAGCCGCGCGCAGATCCGCGACCAGCGCATCGCGAACCGGCCCTGCGCCTTTCAGGCTGATCCCGCCGAACAGATGCGGCGCAGTGAGCAGCAGCGACAAGGCCAGCACCGCATCCTGTGCGGCATCGCTGTGCGGCGGTGCCTCGCCACTCACGAAAACACTTCGGCGATCGCGCGTTCGATCCGGGCGGTGGAGCCCGTTTCGTCCAGCACGTCGCGCCGCAGCCTGTGCCGCAGCGCCGAGGGCGCAACCGCGATCAGGTGTTCTTCGCGAAGCGCCTTCGCGCCCGCCAGCGCGGCCTGCGCCTTGCCCGCACGCATCAGGGTGAGCTCCCCGCGCAGCCCATCCGCGCCCACCGCCATGCACAGCTCCGCCGCCTTCGTCAGGATGGCATCGGGCACGGCAATCTTGCCCAGCCGCTTGCGCCCACGGTCGATCTGGCGGAGGATTTCGTCCTCCTGCGCCTGCCACGTTTCAGCAAAAGCATCCGGGTCCGATTCCTGCGCGGCGCAGCGGCGCATGATCTCCACCCGCGTTTCGATGTCGCCGGGCGTGCGCACCTCTACCGAAAGGCCGAACCGGTCGAGCAGTTGCGGGCGCAGTTCGCCTTCCTCCGGATTGCCGCTGCCGATCAGCACGAACTTCGCCGGGTGGCGCACCGACAGGCCTTCGCGCTCGACCACGTTTTCGCCCGATGCGGCGACGTCCAGCAGCAGGTCAACCAGGTGATCTTCCAGAAGGTTGATTTCGTCGATGTAGAGGAAACCGCGATGCGCCTTGGCGAGCAGGCCGGGCTCGAACGCCTTTTCGCCCGATCGCAGCGCACGTTCCAGGTCGAGCGCACCCAGCACGCGGTCTTCGGTCGCACCAAGCGGCAGGTCGACGAAGGGGACCGGTGTCTTGCGCAAGGGGCCGCTGCCGCAGATATCCGGGTAACGCGCCGCGTCTTCCTTCGAACAGCGGTAGGGGCAATCCTTGATCGCGGAGATGGGCGGCAGCAATCCCGCCAGCGCGCGCGCGGCGGTGGATTTGCCCGTCCCCCGGTCGCCGAACACCATCACGCCCCCGATCGCGGGATCGACGGCCGCGATCAGCAACGCCTGCTTCATCTCGTCCTGCCCGACGATTGCGGAAAAGGGAAAGCGCGCCATTGCGTCCGGAGAGTGTCGCAGCGCGCCCGTGCTGGCAAGGGCTTCATTGCGCATTGTGCACCTTGCACGGGCTGCTAGGATCAGTGGCAGACTGAAACCAATACCGGAGAGAGAGACCAATGTTCAGCCACGTGATGCTCGGCGCCGACGATATCGACGCTTCGAAAACCTTCTACGACGCATGCTTCAAGGCGCTCGGCGGGCGTGAGGGCTCGGTCGATCCCAAGGGCCGGGTAATGTACATGCACAATGGCGGCATCTTCCTGATAACCAAGCCGATCGACGGGAAGCCTGCGAGCTGCGGCAATGGATCGACCATCGGCTTCGCCGCGACGAGCGAGGAACAGGCGAACGCATGGCACGCGGCTGGCCTCGCCCATGGCGGCACCGCCATCGAAGATCCGCCGGGCATCCGCGAAGGTGCGGGCATGAAGCTGTACCTCGCCTATCTGCGCGATCCGGCCGGCAACAAGATCTGCGCGATGTACCGCCCGGGCTGAACCGGCCTGACTCCTCCCTACGGGGAGGGGAAGGAATGAGGCGCTAACCCCGCTCGACTAGAAACAGCGCGAATTCGGCGCGCAAGTTTGCGCCGAATTCGCCGATTTCGCGGCCTTTGGCGAAGTACCAGCACCGCCCGATATGCGCGCCTCGGTCCGCCACCAGTTCCCTGAAATCGACCACGGTCAGGTTGCGGATATTGCCGGTCGCGTGCCAGGCTTCGGGCAAGGCAGGGGTCACCGGCATCCGCCCGCCCAGCCCCAGCGCGACCCGCATCCGCCAATGCGCGAAGTTGGGAAAGCTGACGAAAGCGGCCCGCCCCACTCGCAGCAATTCGTCGATCACCTGCGCGGGGCGATCCACCATCTGGATCGTCTGGCCCAGAATCGCATAATCGAATGCGTCGTCGGGATAATGCGTCAGGTCACGCTCCGCATCGCCCTGAACCACCGAAAGTCCGCGCGAGACGCAGGTCGCGACACGCGCAGGATCGATCTCCAGCCCGCGCGCATCCACACGCTTGTGCGCCGCGAGCGCGGCCAGCAGCGTGCCCTGCCCGCACCCGATATCGAGCACGCGAGATCCATCGGGAATGGTCCCGGCAATCGCTGCAAGGTCGGGCCGCAGATCGGCCAGCGCGCTCGGCTTTGGCACATTCATCCGACGAACCCCTGCACCACCTCGTCCAGCCCCGGCGTTTCCAGCAGGAAACCGTCATGGCCGAAGGGGGACGACAGTTCCACGAAACTGACCGGCGCGCCCGCCGCGTTCAATGCGCGGACCAGATGCTGGCTCTCTGCCGTGGTATACAGCCAGTCGGTATCGAAACTGACCACGCAGAACCGCGCGGTGGTATTCGCGAAGGCATCGGCCAGCCGCCCGCCATGCTTTTCGGCCAGATCGAAATAGTCGATCGCGCGGGTGATATAGAGGTAGGAATTGGCATCGAACCGGCGGGTAAATCCACTGCCCTGATAGCGCAGATAGGATTCGACCTGAAAATCCGCCTCGAAACCGAAAGACTTGGTGCCTTCGCTGCCATCGGGCCGCGCCTGCAGCTGGCGCCCGAACTTCTCGGTCAGCCCGGCTTCGGAAAGATAGGTTATGTGCGCCGCCATCCGCGCCACCGCCAGGCCGGCGTCGGGGTGCGCGCCGCCATAATAATCGCCGCCGTTCCAGTTGGCATCGGCCATGATCGCCTGCCGCCCGACCTCGTGGAACGCGATGTTCTGGGCGGACTGCCGCGCCGCACTGGCGAGCACCAGCACCCGCTCCACACGGTCAGGAAAATCGGACGCGAAGGCCATCGCCTGCATCCCCCCCATCGAGCCGCCGACCACCGCGTGCAGCCGTTCGATCCCCAGCGCGTCGAGCAGGCGGGCGATGCCGCGCGCCATGTCGTGAATGGTGACCACGGGGAAGCGCGGGCCGTAGGGCTTGCCGTCCCCGCTCTCGCTGGCCGGGCCGGTCGATCCCATACAACCGCCGATCACGTTGGTGCAGATGACATGAAAGCGGTTCGTGTCGATCGGCCTGCCGGGGCCGACCATCCGATCCCACCAGCCGGGCTTGCCCGTGCCGGGATGCGGGCTGGCGACATATTGGTCGCCGGTCAGCGCATGGCAGATCAGAACGACATTGTCGCGCCCTGGCGAAAGCGCGCCATATTGCTGGTAGGCGATGGTGACGGGCGAAAGCTCCGCCCCGCTATCCAGCGGCAAGGGATCGGGCAGAGTTAGGGCGGTGGCTGGGTCTTGCATGATCTGGGCTTGCACCAAAGGGAAATACGGTGCTTCGACAAGCTCAGCACGAACGGTTTCTGCAAACCGTCCTCTAACCGCTCGCCCTAAGCTTGTCGAAGGGCTGATTTCCCTTATGGCCCAATGTTTGAAATGACAGAGATACCCCAGCCCAAGCCCTACATCCTCGACATCGCGCCTTATGTGCCCGGCGTGGCGAAGGCGGCGGACGGACGCGCGCTGACCAAGCTTTCCGCCAACGAGAACCCGCTGGGATGCAGCGAGGCGGCGCTGGCGGCGATGATGCAAAACCGCGAGGCGGCGCGCTATCCCGACCCGGACAGTATCGCGCTGCGCACCGCGCTGGGCGAACTGCATGGAATTGATCCGGCGCAAATCGTGTGCGGCACCGGGTCGGACGAATTGCTCAACCTCGCGGCGCAGGCCTTTGCCGGTGCGGGCGACGAAGTGCTGATGCCGCAGTATTCCTTCGCGGTGTACCCCATCGCCACGCGGCGGGTGGGCGCGACGCCGGTCGAGGTGCCCGCAAGCGATTACGGCGCGGATATCGACGCGATGCTGGCGGCGGTGACGGAGAAGACGCGTGTCGTCTTCATCGCCAACCCCAACAACCCCACAGGCACGTACCTGCCCCATACGGAGATTGCCCGCCTGCACGCCGGCCTGCCGCGCGACGTGCTGTTCGTCCTCGACCAGGCCTATGCCGAATATCTCGACGATGAGGGCGCGCCCGGCCTCGCGCTGGCTGCCAAGACGGAAAACGTGCTGGTCACGCGGACCTTTTCCAAGATTTACGGCCTCGCCTCGGCACGCGTCGGCTGGGCGACCGGCGCGCCGCATCTGATCGACGCGCTCAATCGCATCCGCGGGCCATTCAACGTGACCGGGGCGGCACAGGCGGGCGCGCTCGCGGCGCTGGGCGATCAGGATTTCGTGCGCCGTTCGCGCGAAGAGAATGCGCGCATCCGCCACAGCTTCGTCACGCGGATCGAGGCGCTGGGCAATCGCGGTGTGTCCACCGTGCCGAGCGAGGCGAACTTCGTGCTCGTGCTTTTCCCCGACCAGCCGACCGCCGAGCGCGCGCGCGACGCGATTGCCGGAGCGGGCTATGCGGTGCGCCACCTGCCGGGCCAGGGCCTCGGCCAGGCGCTGCGCATTACCATCGGACGGGAGGACGACATGGATCGGGTCGGCGACGCGATCGAGGGCGCGCTGGCGGCTTAACCGGAGCTAGGTCTGCAGCGCGTTGATCGCCTCGTGCACCCGGCCTTCGATCTCCTTGCGGCTCAGCCCGGTCGGGATCGGCGCGCCGAAGCGGTAGGTGATCTGGCCTGCGCGCTTCACGAAACCGCGATACAGCGGCCCGCTGTTCACCGCGACCGGCACCACCGGCAGGTCGAGCAGCTTGTAAAGCCCGGCGAACCCGGAAACGATCGGCGCCTCCTGCCCGTGCGGAGTACGGGTGCCTTCGGGAAAGATGAGGAATGGCCTCCCGTCGCCCTTCGCCTCCCTCGCCGCGCGCATGAGCGAACGCAGCGCGCTGGCGCCTTCGTCGCGCGCGACCGGAATCATGCCATAGCGCGCAGCGACCTTGCCCCACATCGGCAGGGCCAGCAGCTCCTGCTTGGCAAAGATCACCGGCTCGCCGAAGACGCAGGGCGCGTCGATCGCCTCGAAGAAGCTTTCGTGGCGCACGGCATACAGCGCAGGACCATCGATCGGGGCGCCCTGCTGGATCAGCCGGATGCGCAGCAGGTGCCGCACGCACCAGCGGTGCAGCGCGCTCCACGCGCCCGCCACCTTGCGCACGCCACGACCGCGCATGAGCGGCGCCAGCGCGAGCAGGAACAGCGTGCCGAGATAGAAGACGCCGTAGAACAACAGGCTGCGCAGCAGGTTCATATCAGGAAAACAGCGGCCCCACGGTGAGGCTGACAAGCCATTTGTGATATTCGACGAACAACATCCACAGGCTCGGTTCGTTGCGCACCGCATCCTTGATCAGCTTCACATCGTCGGGAAGTTCGCGCCGCAACTCCACCGCCGCACGGCGCATGTGCCAGTCGCTCGTCACCAGGCGCAGGCTCTTGATCCCGTGCGCCTCAACCCATTCGCGCGTTTCCTCGGCATTGCCGCGCGTGTCGGTGGCCGCAAAGCCGAGCGTGACGCAACATTCCATGATCTCGTCGCTGACCTTGAATTCGGCCGCGAATTCGCCGGGCTTCACTTCGGGGTCGACGCCGGTCACCAGCAGCGTATCGGCACTATCGGTCCGGACGACGTCCAGCCCGCGTGCAATCCGCCCGGCAGAGCCGGTCGGCACGATTACCGCATCGGTCCGCTCCATCGGAGCAGGACCGGGCAGCCAGCCCGCGAACCAGACGAAGCCCAATATCCAGACCAGCAGGGCAAACAGACCAAAACGCCAGATCACAGCATTTTCCTAACGGCAGAAAGCACGGTGTACCGCGCGGTCGTTACCGCGAGGACAACCCCAAGAATGGGGATCAACCCCACCAGTATCCAGTCCAGCCAACCCAGCCGCGCGCTGGCGACCATGCCACTGTCGAGCGCGGCGAACTGGTACCCCAGCCCCAGCAACGCGACGAGGCCCAGGATCAGGCCGCCGAGCCCACCCAGGATCGAATCGAGCATCACCGCGCGCTGGAAGAGATGCGCGATCTGGCCGTCGGTCCCGCCCAGCAGATGGACGATTTCTATCGTCTCGCGATTATTGCCCAGCGCGCTGCGCGCCGCGAGGAACACCGCCGCCGCGCTTGTCACCGCCAGCAGCAGAACCAGCGCGAGCGCGAGGTACTGGAGCGAGGCAAGCGCCTTGAACACCGGTTGCAACCACGAGGACTGCGCATCGACCCGCGCATCCGGCGCGGCATCGGCAAGCCGTTCGCGCAGCGCCGCGATGGCTTGCGCATCGGCAGGCCCGCCCAGTCGCACATCGATCAGCGCGGGGACCGGCACGGTCTCGGTATCGCCCGATTCGCCAAGCCAGGGCTCTAGCAAGGCGTCCAGTTCGTCCTGAGGAACCAGCCGACTCTGTGCCACGATGTCCATCGTCTGCAATGCCTCGTGCGCTGCCTGCGCCTGCTGTGCGCGGCTGGCGGGATCGGCATCGAGGATCTGGATGGTCGCCCCGCCCGACAGTTCGGTCCGCGCATCGCCCACCAGATTGCCGAGCGAAAGGCCCGCGCCCGCTGCCAGCACGGTCAGCGCGACCATGATGCCCAGCACCCATGGCATCGGGCCTGCCAACCGTGCCTGCGGGATCAGCGCACGCGCCTTATCTCCATCGAACGAAGACTGCCCGCTGCGCGCGGCATCGGAGAGTGGTGGCTTGCTCACCGCTCGCCATCCGTTGCTGCGTTCTGGCGGGGCGGATAGCGCAAAGCGCCGGTCGGATCGGCCAGCCGCCCCCTGTCGAGCCGCATGATCATCGAACTGCGCACATTCTGCAGCAGGTGAACGTCGTGCGTGGCGACGATCACCGTGGTGCCAAGGCGGTTGAGCGATTCGAACAGCCGCATCAGTTTCAGCGCCATTTCGGGGTCGACATTGCCCGTCGGTTCGTCCGCCAGCAGCATGTCGGGCCGCCCGATCACCGCGCGGGCGATCGCCACGCGCTGCTTCTCGCCGCCCGAAAGCGTTTCGGGCCTCGCCTCCGCGCGGTGGGCCAGCCCAACCCATTCGAGCATGTCGGACACCGGCTGTACCAGCTCGCCTTCGTCCACCCCGGCAATGCGCAGCGGCAGCGCCACGTTGTCGAAAGCGGAAAGGTGATCGACCAGCCGGAAGTCCTGAAACACCACACCCAGACGCCGCCGGAAGCCGGGCAGGCGCGAACGCGGCAGAGTAATCACGTCGCTGCCGAACATGCGGATAATCCCGCGTGACGGCCGCTGCGCAAGGTACAACAGCTTGAGCAGGCTCGTCTTGCCCGCACCGCTGGCCCCGGTCAGGAAGTAGAAACTACCCGGCCAGAGCGAGAAGCTGACATCGGTCAGAATTTCCTTGCCGGTCCCGTAACGCAGGCCGACATTGTCGAAGAACGCGACTTCCCCGTCACCCCCCGACATGGTGCTGCCTCATGCTGTCCGGACCCGTCCCGTGGTTAACACATGGGGGGATATAGGGTGCATTGCGTGTGGACAAAAGCCGCAAAACCGGCCCGTCCACTGGCGGGGCGCTTGCCTCGCACGGCTTGCAACGCGTAATGCCGAGGGCACCATGATCCTAGCCTGCCCAGCCTGCGACACACGCTATGCCGTGCCAGACAGCGCCATCGGTGCCGAAGGCCGCACCGTGCGCTGCGCGCAATGCCGCCATAGCTGGTTTCAGGAAGGCACGGAACTGGACCTCGAAACGCTGGAGAAAGAGGCTTCTGCAGCCGTCGAAGCCGCGCCCGAGCAGCGCCAGCCTTGGCACGATGTCCCGCCGATCGAATCGGACGAGCGCAAGGAGCGTGTCGAAAACGACCGCTCGCAGTTTTCCGCCGAGCCGCCCTTTCGCCCGCGCCGCAACCCGCTGAAGATGTGGGGCATGGCCGCCAGCCTGTTCGCGGTGATCTCCGTCGGGACCATCGCGGCGGTCAGCTACGCCGGCCTGCCCGACTGGGTACCGGTAAGCCGCCCGACTTTCGCGATGAACGAACCCGATCTGGTGCTGGAATTCCCGGCCGACCAGCAGGATCGCCGCACCCTGCCCGATGGCAGCGAGTATTTCGGGGTCGCAGGCGCGATCAAGAACGTCGGACGCGAAACCAAGGCGGTGCCGCCGGTGCTGATCGTGCTGTACGATTCGCGCAACCGGAAGGTCTATAACTGGGAGATCCTGCCGCGGCAGGGCCGCCTGCAACCGGGCGAGTCGCTCAGCATCAACGAAGCGATCACCGACCTGCCGAAATCGGCCAAATTTGCCGAGATCGGCTGGAGCCCTTCCTGACCTTCGCGGGCCACGGGGAGCACCTGTGTCAAAGGCGCTTGCGGGGGGCGGTTACCCCTGCTAGTGCGCCGCTTCCTCACGGGGTATGGCCAATGCGCCGTGCCCCGGATGCAGCCTGATAAATGCAGGCATGTGTGCGGTCGTGGCGGAACTGGTAGACGCGCAACGTTGAGGTCGTTGTGGCCGCAAGGCCGTGGAAGTTCGAGTCTTCTCGACCGCACCAATTACTCATCAAATCGAGCACCGGTATAAAAGTGGCGATCGAGATGCTGCCGGTCAGTATCCAGCGCGATCGGTCGCCGCCGGCTGCGCGACTGTTCGAGCCGTGCCAGATCGCTTTGCGCTTCTGACAAATCTGGGCGCAGGCTCGCCAGCCTGGCTGCGCGCTCTGCACCCTGGACCGTGCTTCGCCCAGCTGGGCTTGGGCATTCGCCAAGCCGGCGCGGCCACCTTCCAGCTTGGGAAGAATGGTGTCGGGCGAAAGCGGATGAACCATGCGCGACCGCAGAGTTCTGGTACTGCTTCCCTGCTTCGCCTGCCTAACCGTGTGCGCCGAACTGATTGGCGATCGCGGTCGAAATGCGCAGGCACAGCGCATAGGCGCGTTCGATAGGTTCGATATATTCGCGCCGGATCGCGGCGTATCCATCCCCCTCGCCCTGCGGGTAGTCGCCCTGCTCCGCGACCGGAAAATCGCTCTTGCGCGCGATGTCGGTCGGGTAGGCGCGGCGCAACTGCGCCAGCGCGTCGTCGATCCGCAGCGAGAACACCATTTCCAGCACATCGGTGCGGCTGATGTCGTTGGCGCGGCTGAACGCCGGAACCGAGACCACCTTCAGGA
This sequence comes from Erythrobacter sp., assembly GCA_009993635.1. Classification (GTDB taxonomy): domain Bacteria; phylum Pseudomonadota; class Alphaproteobacteria; order Sphingomonadales; family Sphingomonadaceae; genus Alteriqipengyuania. Next base: position 225,027 of record JAACTC010000007.1, read on the forward strand.
ACATGTGCTGCAACAGCGCCAGCCGCATGGCCTGCAGCGAGCCGATCGTCCGGCGTACGGCCTCGCGTTCCGCTCGCTCGCCTTCCTGCGGCGCATCTTCCGGCAGCAGGTCGAGCAGGCGGTGGAACTTCAGCGCATCGACGCGCAGGCGCGAAACGAGGCGGCGGAACACGCCGTTGCGGTCGTCGCCGGTGAGGTATTCGGCCAGCGCCTCGCACGCGCGCGCGAGATGATCTTCGGTGCCGCGATAGGTGCGGCTGGCCCAGAAGGCGGAATTGAACAGCTCGCCATGCGCGGCCACCGTCTTGATGCTGGCGAGCGAATCCGATGCCCGCGCCAGCCGCATGATCTGCCGCCCGCGTGCGCTGTCCTGCAGCAACGCGGCGATATCTTCGTAGGTGCCATCGGCGGCGCTGCCGATCCCGGCGATGATGTTCACCGGGTAACCGAGCTGCTGGAGGATCGCATTGTGCGGGATCGCGCGAATCTGCCGCAGGCTCATCTCGCGCTCTGCGTTGAGGTCCGACTGGCGGCGCGATTTGCGGCTGCCGGTCTGGTTCAGCAGGCCGAGCCCGAAGGCGGTGATCGCCCGCGAATAGGTGCGGCTTTCCAGATGATCGTGCTGCTCGTCCTTGATCGCGCGATAGAAATCGAGGCTCAGATCGGTGCGGCGATAGAACGGATCGGTCGGCGCATCGGGATCGCTCAGCTCCGGCGTGATCGCGGCTATCTGTGTCAGCGTGGCAAGCGCCAGCTCGGGGCCTGCGAAGAACAGGTAGCCATCGCCGCCCTGAAAGCTCGCTTCGGCCTCCAGCCGGATGCCCGCACGCGCGAAGCGGCGCCGCGCCCATGGGCTGAGCGGCCAGCCGAGCCGGTCGGCAAAGCTAGCCGGGTGCGCGCCGCGCCCCATCCCTTCCCCGTGGGTATCGAAAACCAGCGCGGCGACGTCGGTCAGGTCGTTCGCCGCCATCGCTTCGGCCAGCCGCCCCTGCAACCGCTCGATCGCCAGACTGGCCGGAATCTGCCCGACGAAACGCCCGGCATCGGAGAAGCCCGTCTGGATCGCGATCCGCCCGCGTCGCCGCGCGTAGGCCTGATAGCTATTCTCCGCCAGCAGCGCATCGAGGAAGCGCCCGCCATGTTCCAGCGCGCTTTCGGTTTCGAACAGCGGAGAAAGATCGACCCGGTCCTCGATCCCGAACAGGCGGGCAAAGTACAGCCCGGCAAGCATCGTGGCGGGCTGTTCGCATTCGGCGATCAGCATCCGGATCGGCGCATCCGCGTCGATGTGCTTCAGGATCTGCGTCATCGCCAGGAACTGGCGTACGGCCGTGCTGCTTTCGACCGCGAGGCTGGCGAAATTGGCCTGCTGCGGTGTCGCCTTGTCGAGCAGATCGCGCAGCGCAGCCATCGCGCCGCGGCTCGACAGGTCGATCTCCGGATCGTTCAGCTCGCGCCGGATCGCGTTGTGCAGCTGCTTGGCGTTCACCCGGAAATGGATCCACCCCATACCAAGCCCGTCCGCGCGCATCGCAGCGGTGAGCGTGCGCAATGCGACCGCCTGTTCCGGTTCGGCGTCGCGTGAATCCTCTTCAAGCCGAGCGATGACGGGTTCGAGAGAGAGCAGCTTGTCCGCGCCCGTTTCGGTTAGCTCGTCCGCGGCAGCGGTGAGCGCGGCGGGATCGGAAAGATCGCCCGCGAACCGGTCCGACAGAGCCTGCGTTTGCGCCTGCGCGCCCTCAAGCCTCGCAACCAGCGGATGATCGGCATCGATCCGCGCCAGCGCGGCCGCATAGCGATCCAGCCGCTGTGCCTTTTCGGCCAGACGGAACGCGATGGAGGTGTACCAGGTGATGTCGGTGCGTCCGTCCATATCGTAGCCGACCCAGGTGGCGAGGCGGAACGGCATCGGATCAAGCTCGTGCCAGCGGTCGGGCCACTGTTTCTGCGCTGTACGCAGTACCGCAGCGACGATGGTGTCGCGCGCATCCTGCGCATGAGCCATCGCGCTCATGGCGCATTGATGCTCGTAACGCAGCGTGATTTCGGGCTCTTCGGCGTCGCGATCGGGCGGCGGAGTTTCGCCCGTCAGCGCGCCGGTGGCGACCGCGTCGGACTGCGCCGGGCTTAGAAGGAATGTCGGATGCGCGGTGAATACGGCGTGCATCCTGGGGTGCGACCATGCTTCGCGAAAGGCGTCGAAATCCATGCCGGCATCGCCGGTGATCGCGGCAAGCCGCGCCCGGCGTTCGTCCGGCGCGAGCAGGCGGCGCAGCCGCGCGGCACGCGCCCCCAGGGACTGGTCGACCAGCTGGTCGACGAGGTCTTCCATATCGTCGAGCGACAGATCGCCGCCTTCGAGGGCGCGGGACAGATCGTGCGAAAGCTGGAAGACCGGGTTGAAAAGCGGCGTCTCGCGGGTGCGCTGGTGCAGCGCCTGCAGCCGGTCGGTCAGATCGCCCAAGGTCGAAAGTGCAGATTTTTCGGTCAATGTTTTCCCCATTCCAGCAGTCTGAACGACTTCGGCGCCCAACCGGTCCCGGTTTAGAGCGATTGGCCCCAAATGTGCGGCGCATTCGTCTGCATGGGCGCACGCGGCCCGATAGGCGGTGCGAGCATGACCGATATTGCATTCCCTCCCGCCGCGCGGCAGTCTTCCACCCGACAGGGGGAGTGGGCGTATGGGCAAGCGAGTAGGTTTTGCGATCGCGCTGATGCTGGCAGCACCGGCGTACGCGCAGGCAGGCGTCGGGGCCGATGCGGCGGGCCAACCGGCGCTGGCCCAGTTACGCCAAACCGCCGAAGCGATCGATCCACTGGCGCAGGCGGCCGAGGCGGAGGCCGCGTGGCAGGCCTATCTCGACGCCCTGCAAGCCGGGGGTGGGCCCGTCACCGATCAGGCGACCGCGCTCAACCGGATCGGCGATTCCCGATATTACCAGCAGAATGGCACCGGGGCGCTGGAAGCATCGCTCGCCGCACTTGCCCTGCTGGAGGAAGCGGGCGAAACCGATGGCGAAGTGATGGCAGAGACGCTGGCGAATGCGGCGGTATTCTATAGCGTAACCGGCCAGCCGGAGCGGCACCTGCCCTTGCAGGAACGCTCCTTCGCGATCCGCAAGCGGCTCTATGGCGACGATCCCAGCGTCCTCGATCCGCCAGCCGCGAAGGCGCTGGGGCTAGGCTACATCAACTACGCCAACGCACTGTATGAAAACGGGCGTTTCGCCGAGGCTGCCGATCTGGTCGGCCCGGCGGTCGAGGGGATGATCCGTGGGGAAGTAACCGACGCCACGCTGTTCGTCGCAATGTCGAGCGGGGCCAATATGCTGGCGGACGCAGACCGGAACCGTGAATCGCTGGATCTGGCGCAACGCGGCGTGATCGTCGCCACCCAGCTGCTGCCCGAAGGCCATCCCTTCATCGGATTTGCACAGGCGACGCTGGCGAAAATCCTGTTGCAGGCGGACCGGTTCGAGGAAGCCGAGGCGCCCGCACGGCGCGCGCTCGACATCATGGCGGCAACTCTCGGCCCCGAACATCGCAACACCCTGATTGCGATGAACAATCTGGCCGTGATCGTCGCCGAACTTGGCCGTTACGAGGATGCACTGGCATTGATCCAGGCCCGGCTGGAGTCTCTCGCAGAGCAGGATCCGGGCGAAACCGTTGCCTCGCTGTCTACTGCGTCCAACGTGGCGGTGGGGATGGGCGATCCGGCGCTGGCACTCGACTATGCGCAGAAGGCCGCCGGCATCGCCGAAACGCTGCCGACCGACAATGCGAAAGCGACGCGGGGGTACGATACGCTGGCCATGCGGCTGGGCGAAATGGGCGAGTACAAGGCCGCGCTGGAGCTGACGGAGACGGTGATCGAACGCCAGAAAAGCGAACTGGGCGATGCGATCGATCCCACATCGCAACTGCGCAAGGGGCTGCTGCTGGTTCGCCTGGGCCAACGCGATACCGGCTGGCCGCTGGTCGTTGCGGGGCTCGATTCGCTGGAACAGGAACTGACCGAGCGGGCTGGCGAGAGCGGACCCGGTGCCGATCTGGAAAGTTACAACGAGGTATTCACCCAGGCCGCCGAAGCGGCCATCGCGGCGGGCGAACCGGACACCGCGCTGCGAGCGTTCGAATTGGCGAGCTGGGGCGTCAATGCCCGGGCGCGCCAGATTCTCTCGCTCACCAGCCAGGCCAATACCGATCCGCAGATCGCCGCGCATGCCGATGCTTTCCTGGCTGGGCGCAGCCGCCTGCGCCTGCTGAACCGCGAACGCGCGGCGATGCTTTCGCAGGACGACATCGACGGCGCAGCGGAGCGCGAACGCCAGATCGGCGAACTGACCGTTCAGGTTGAACAGGCGCGCGCAGCATTGACCGCTGCCGTTCCCGATTTCGATAGCTGGCTGCAGCCAAAGACGCCTTCCGTCGCGGAAATTCAGGCGCGCATGGGCGATGACGATGCGATGCTGCTGGCGATGCCGGCACGCCACCGGGTCTTCGTGCTCGCGATCACGCGCGACGCGGTGGAAATGCACGAGGGCCAGATGGGCCGCGCCCGGCTGCGCATGCTCGTCGATACGCTGCGCGCTTCGCTGGAAGTGCCGAGCGAGGATGTGCCCTTCCCGGTCGATGCGGCGGCCGAGCTTTACGATACGATCCTGCCCCCGCCCATTGCGGCGCTGATCGCAGACAAGCCGCATATCGCTCTGGTGACTAGCGATGCGCTGTCGCGCCTGCCGTTCGGTGTCCTGCTGCCCGGCACGGGACAGACCGACCTGCGCGAGATGGACTGGCTGGCCCGCCATCACGCCTTCTCCATTGCGCTCACTCCGTCCGACGCCTTCCGGCCCGGCACCGCACATAGCGACGCGGGTACCTTTCTGGGTGTCGGAGCTCCCGCGCTGACCGGCGAAGCCGGTGCCGCTATCGAAAGCGCGATGCTCTATCGCGATGGCACGGTGCAGCTAGACGATCTGCGATCGCTCCCCGCGCTGCCCGAAACCGCGCAGGAAATTGCCACCATCGCGGCAAGCTTCGCCGGCACGGGAACGCCCACCGTCCTGCTCGGTCAGGATGCGACCGAACCCAACGTCCGCAATGCAAGCACAGGGCAACCCGATGTAATCCTGTTCGCGACCCACGGCCTGCTGGGCGGCGAAGTGGGCGGGCTGCGCGAACCCGCGCTGGTGCTGACCCCGCCAGCCGATTCCGCCGATCCCACCGACGACGGCCTGCTGCTTGCCAGCGAGATTGCCCAGCTGCGCTTCGCCGCGCGGTTCGTGATCCTTTCGGCGTGCAACAGCGCGGCCGGGCGGGCCGAATATGCCCCGCCATATACCGGGCTCGCCAACGCCTTTCTGGAAACGGGCAGCGACACGCTGATGCTGTCGCACTGGCGCGTGCGCGACGACGCCGCGGCCCGCCTGACGATCGAGACGATGCGCGGGGTGCGCTCCGGCCTTGCCCCGTCGCAAGCCCTGCGGCAGGCGCAGCTGGCCCTGATGGCGGATACCAGCGTGCCGGGCAGCGCGCATCCCGCAACCTGGGCACCCTTCGTGATTATCGGCGAATAGCGCCCCGGTAATCGGCAATCAGCTGAAGCTGATGAAATAGCGCACCTTGCCCCGCATCGGGTTGGCAATGCGGATTTCGTGACGCTGGGTGAAAGGCGGCGTCCAGCGGCAATGCATGCGGTCGCCCGAGCTGTCGCACATCGTGCGCGCCTCGCCATCGACCACCTTCATCGTGACCTCGCCCCCGGAGTGAGTTCGCAAGGCGACCACGGCGCTTTGGCCGGCAAGGAAAACCTGCTGCAACCGGACTTCCTTGCCGGCCGACAATTCGCCAGTGCGGAAGGCCGGGCCGAGCGTCCGCCCGCGCAGGGGCGGCAGGTCGCCCGGTGTCGAAGCACGCCACTGGTTGAGCAAGGTTTCGCTGGGCGCATCGCCAGGCTCTGCCCCCAGCGCCGCAAGTGTGAGCAGAGCGTTACGCAGCCTTTCGCCATCGCCAGCAGCCCGCGCCTGCGAAGCGGCGGCCAGCGCATCGACGGTGCGCGAAGCCTCGTCAGCAGGAGCCTTCTCCGCGTCGTCGGCCGCCGCCAGCGAAGCATCGCCCATCGTATGACATGCGGAAAGCAACAGCCCCGCACACAGGATCTTCGTCGTCCAGGTCATTACCCGTCTCCCCGCTCGATCCGAAAGGTGGCACCACTATCGGCAGCGATCAGGGCAATGGTCAAGCCGTGGCGTTCCGCAATCGCCTTGGCCAGCGCAAGGCCCAGCCCGCTACCGTTGGAATCCGACTGGCTCATATCGCCGCGGAAGAAGCGTTCGAAAATCTGTTCACGCTGCGCTTCGGGAACGCCCGGGCCATCGTCGGCCACGGTCAGCACCGGGCCGGGTTCGAGTGTCAGGGTTATGGCGCCGCCCCCGGGTACATATTTGAACGCATTGTCGAGCAGGTTGGTGATCAGGCGCGAAAGCTGCGATTCCTCGCCGTCGATCCACACATCGGGGGCGATGTGCCATTCGAACCGATGGTCCGATTCTTCGGCGCTGTCGGCGTAGAGATTGCAGATCCGGCTCGCCATCTCGCTGAGGTTGACCGGAGCCAGCCCGTGGCGATCGCCGCGGCGCGCCTTGCTCGACGCGATGTCGAGCAAGGATTCGAGCATGCCGACGATCCGGCGAATCTCGGCCCGCGCTTCGACCAGTCTGGCCGAAACGGTGTTTGGCAAAGGTTCGGCCAGCGCCTTCACCAGCCGCTGATCCAGATGCATCAGCGGTGTGCGGATTTCGTGCGCAACCTGATCGGAGGTTTCGCGATAGGCTTCGAGCAGGCGGCTCACGCGTTCGAGGGCCCGCGCGCTGTGATCGGCCAGTTCGTCAATCTCGTCGCCGCGCCGCGCAGGGCCGGGCGTGGCGACGGTGGGCACGGTCTCGGGATTGCGGAAGGCGGCATTGATCTGCCCGATCCGCAGTTGCAGCCCGCGTGCAGCATGGCGGCCGAACAGCCCGATCAGCAGTACGAACAGCGTCCCCCCGGCAAGGAACACCCACGCCACACGGGTCAGCAGCGGATCGGCCTGCCCGGCTTCGTAGGCGACCACCAGGCGAAGGTCCGGGCCGAGCTGGGTCGCGCGGGCCAGCACGCTGACATCGTCCAGCACGCGCACTTCGCCCAGTTCGGAAACCTTGGGATCGAGATCGGGCCAGGTGCGCAGGTCGCCGGTGATGGGCGTACCGGCCCCGTCGGTCAGCAAATAATGCGGCTGGCTGCGCCCAGCGGTCCTGATCGCCAGGCGATCGCCGATCCGCTGTTCAAGCTCGTCCGCGCCGCCGCTGGCATAGATGTCGACCAGACCGGCAAGATCGACGTCGACGGCTTCCTTGATGGAGGCATCGGTGGCCGCGCGGATCGTCTGGTCGGTCAGCGCCCAGAGGCCGACCACCAGCAAGACCGACAGGCCGATCGCCAGCCACACGAGGCGCGAAAAGATCGAGGTATGCGAAACGGGCTCTACCTTCCGTCGAGCAAGCGGTAGCCGGAACCCCATATCGTTTCGAGCGCGGGACTGTCGAACCCTTCCTCCAGCTTGCGGCGCAGGCGCCCGATATTGACGTCGACCACATTGGTCTGAGGATCGAACGAGATGCCCCACACATCGCGCAGCAACATCTCGCGGGTCACAGTTTCGCCGGCATTCTCCATGAAATAGCGAAACAGCTCGAACTCGCGCGGGCTGAGCGCGAGGTGGCGGTTCTGGCGAAAGGCGGTGCGTGCCTTCACATGGCATTCGAACGCGCCGAACAGGATGACCGCGCTGTGCTCCTGCCCCCTGGCCCGGCGATGGAGCGCCTTTACCCGGGCGAACAGCTCGTCCGCCTCGAACGGCTTGGCCAGGTAATCGTCCGCGCCCGCTTCCAGCCCTTCGGAGCGGTCGCTGGTGCGGCCCAGGGCGGATAGCATCAGGATCGGCGTGCCGACGCCGCTTTCACGCAGCCGCTGGATGATGGTGACCCCGTCGAGATCGCCCAGCATCCGGTCCAGGATGATAACGTCGAACGCTTCCATCCCGGCGCGCAGCAGGCCGCCCGATCCGCTGGCCTCGCACACGATCTGCGCGCCCCGCGAGCGCGCCAGGTCGCGCACCTGCGCGCTCGCACGGGCATCGTCCTCCACATAGAGTATCCGCAGGTCGTCCAGAGCAGCGCCCATGCCTTCCCCCCCAGCCGCCTTCCGGCACTCGTCGGGCGGCGACACCTGTGGTGCCACCGCCCGGCCTTCTGGACAAGCGGATTGCCTGATCCCCACGGTTTCAGCCCAGGTCTTCGACCGAGACCCAGCCCTTGGTCCCGTAATTGTCCTGCACTTCGATGAAGAGCCCGTCGCGCTCTCCGGTCGGGGTCAGTTCGGTGCCTGCGCGCAGCGATCGCACTTCGGCCGCGGTGGCATTCGGCCCGGCCCGCAGGATCGTATCGACGGCGGTCGTCGCGCCCGGGGTCTGCGTAGCCACTGCGGGCTGCATCTTGGGCACGGCGCTGATCGTTTCCGCCTGCGCCACCACCTCGTTGAAGGCGATCACGAAGGCTTCGACCAGCATCTTGCCGTTCTTGTTCTGGCCATAACCCGACGCCGTGGCGCCCGCGGCCCAGCCGCCGCCACCGCCGAAGCTTATGGTCGATTTCTTCACCTCGCCGCTGCCGGTCACGATGGTCATTCCCGTTGCCGGGCTGAGCAGCTTGATCCCTGCCGCGACACGCTTCTTCTTGCCGCCAAGACCGCCGAACATGCCCACCAGCGCACCGCCGATCGGCACTCTGGACAAAACGCTGGCCGCCGCGCCGGAGCGCACCAGGCCTTCCATCGCCGCCGACTTCGCCATCTCGATCGATTTGTCGACCTCTTCGCTGTCGCCCGCGACCACGTTCATCAGGAAGTCGGCGGGCGCGCCAGTGGCGGAGTTGTGCGGCGTAAAACAGCCGGATTCGATGGCCAGCGAATTGATCAGCTCGCGCGGACTGCCCAGCCCGTATTCGGACCAGCCCTGCGTATCGCCGTCGACCACCGCGATGGTACCGAGGCTTTCCTCGCAGGTGGCAAGGGCCAGATCGTCGCTCTTAGCCATCGCCGGAGCGGGCGCGGCCATCGCGATGGCCAGCGTGGCGGTTGTGAGAATGCTTGCCGTCTTCATTGCTTAACTCCCCAGTTGCAGTGCTGTGGGCAGATTGCGCCGCCTCGCGCGCTTCGCCCACTGACCATGCCTGTCAGAGTGATGACAAAGCCTGTTAGGCGACGCCCCGGTTCACCGAACCGGGGGGCCGTCGAAGGTGATCATGCCGCCCAGCAGGCCTTCCAGGTCACCGCGAAGCTTTGACGCCGCGCGCTCCCGACCGGGATTGAGCAGGCCCATGTCGGGGCCCGTCGTCGTCGCCATTGCCTGCGGTGCGGCGCCGATCCAGCGGCTCCATTCCGCGATCGCGGTGGGGGTGCGCAGGCTGCCCGTCATCCGCTCGAGGTCGGAGGGAAGGAGGCCGACAGCGGCGGCCGGCACGGCGACGTCCGGCAGAGCTGCGGTGGTGAAGGATGCCGCATCGGGCGAAGTTGTGGTCGTCGCATCCTCACGCCCGAAGATGGCGAGTCCTGTCGCCCCGACGACGATGGTGCTGACATCGGTCACATTCATCGCAACGCCTGCGTAGGCGGCATCATCGCCGAACATCACCCCGCTGACATTGACGATGCAGGTGGCGGCACACGCATTGCCGGTCGCGGTCACGGTTTGCGTCGTGCTGCTATAGGTACCGCCGAAGGTCCACGAACGACCACTGATGGTCAGGTTGATCTGGCTCTGCGAAGGATCGGCCGCCCCGCCGGTGGTGGACACCGCCCAGCCCCTGCCACCCACCTGCATCGCGAGATCGTAACCGACGTAGCTGGTGGAACCATAGGCAATGGCCAAATCGCCGGTGATCGTGCCGGGGGCGGACCCCTGATCGTCGGTGGCCGAAGTGGTGGCGATCAGGCGATAATCGACCTTGCCAGATGAGGGCAGAACCAGCGTCGGTGTACCCGTGAACACATGATAACCGCCGTTCGCGCCGACATCGATGGCCGCGCCGTTCTGCTGCACGGTGCCATTGGTCCAGCGCGCCCAGGCGAGCGAACCAACGTCACCCGCCTCGACCACGGTCGTGGTTCCCTTCTCGGTTGTACCGAGGATCGAGGTAAAGCTTACCGGCGCACCGTTCACCAGCTCTGCCGAACCGCCAAATCCGGTCGCCAGCGAACCCTTGGTATAGGTGTAGTAATTGACCGGCGAACGGGTACCCGTGAAATCACTGGTCGTACCGCCCGGAGCAGGTGTGGGCGTAGGGGTCGGTGTTGGAGTTGGAGTAGGCGTCGGTGTGGGGGTCGGCGTCGGCGTCGGCGGGTTACCCTTCGCGCCCTCTGCCCGGAAGCCCGCCACCCCGAACACAGAGCGTTGCGGCCCGCCATCATCGCGGATCATGTAGGACAGCGCCGCGTGGGTCGCGCCCTGGCCCGACAGGAAGCCTTCGTACTCGAACCGGCAATTGCCTGTATCGCACGCCGGACCCTGATTGTCCGGCAGGTCGATCGGCTTGTTGGCGGAGCCGGAGGCAGAAAGGTTGTTCCCTGTGAAGATACCGCGAGGCGCGATGTTGATGCTGGGGGCGGAAAGGCCGCCGGGCGAAACGACATCATAGGTGTAGCCGCCAATCGTGATGTCGAAATCCATGCCCAGCTTCGGCGAGGTACCGAACCGCACGGTCATGCTGCCGGTGAAGGTGCCCGGATCAAGGCTGCCGTCGGCAATCGTCGGCTGCGTTGCGAAGGCCAGCTCGTAATTGACGAGGCCGGCTTGCGGGATATCCGAGGCAGGAAGGCCCCAGATGAAGTGTCGGCCGCTGCGATCATCGCCCTGGGTCAGCACCTGCCCGGTGCCACCTGCGACGCGAACCGCTGAAATGATTCCCTGATCGGCATAGGATTCAACCTCGAACACGCGGTTGCCGAAACTGTCCTGAGCATTGTCGTCCGCAATGCGAGACTTGAACCCGCTCGACAACTGGTAGCCTACGAAAGTGCCGTCATTGGCCCGCAGGATGCGAACCTTCTCGCCGTAATCGGTCGAGTTGCCAACGCCGGAGGAGGCAAGGCTGAGCGCGCGCGATTCATCGACCGCCACGCCATCGGAATTCGCGGTGGGCGACGGCCCAGGCGCAGGTGCTGGAGTTGGGGTCGGTGTGGGCGTTGGTGCCGGTGTCGGCGTAGGTACAGGCGTAGGCGTAGGAGCCGGAGCCGGAGTCGGCGTTGGTGTGGGTGCTGGTGTCGGCGTGGGTGTGGGTACCGGAGTAGGAGTAGGAGTAGGAGTAGGAGCCGGTGTCGGTGTTGGTGCGGGGGTCGGGGTCGGCGTGGGCGTCGGGGTCGGCGCAGGTGTTGGCGCAGGCGTCGGAGCCGGTGCCGGTGTCGGAGCCGGTGCGGGCGTCGGCGCTCCAGAGAAGTTGCCCGGCTGGCCGCCGTTCGCAAGGAATAGGAGGAAAGCCTGCGCGGTGGCCGCATCGCCGAACAGCTGGCCGCCGGTCAACGTCTGCAACCGGCCGAGATAGGCGAGCATTCCGGTGAGATCGCCCGAGGGCAGCGTGCCAACGGAAGGGTTCGCCACGATCGCATCGATGCGGTTCGCAGCCGCCAGGATATCGCCCGAGGCACCGATCGCGGCGAGGGCATCGCCCAGCACCACCGGAACGCCGTTGCGCGCGGCAGCGGCGGGGCCGCCGGTGCGCTGACCGGCGACCGCCTTGCCCGGCGTCGCCTGCGGCCCAGTGGCGAGCCGCTGCTGAATCCTGCCATTGGCGATGGTCAGCTTGTCGCCAGCCGCGAAATTGCGTCCGCTATTGCCGATGCCGACGCGCATGGAGCCGGTGAGCGCCTGCCCGTCGACCGAACCGCTGCTGGCCGAAAAGCCTGCGGATGATCCGGGTTTCAGCGAAGCGAGCGCGCCGCCCGGCAGGCGAACCGACGTCGCGGCGCCCTGCGGCCCGACCACGGTCATGCTGCCCGAAAGCAGTTCGAAAATGCCGCCAGCGCCGATCCGGTAGCGCGCTGCGCCCACCACCGACACCAGCGATCCGTCGTCCAGCTGGAACTGGGTCACACCAGAACTCTGCGCTGCCGTCTGTCCGGCGGCGGGCGCCTGCTGCGCTCCGTTGCTCGAAAACAGGACGGTCGGCTCCGCCATCGCGTTGGCGGCAAGGCCCAGGATCGAGGCGGAGACCAGCAGCGTGCGGCATCCCTTGCGAAGCATCGTGTTGCGAACCAGCATTTTTCCGTTCCCCTCAGAATTCGAAGCGCAACGCGGCCGAGGCGGACCAGCGTTCGTAATCGTAAAGCGCGATGTTGCTCCAGTTGCGGGTCACGGTGGCGCGCGGCTGGAACAGCAGGTTGTCGGTGATGGCGACTTTCAGGCCGAGCGATGCATCGAGGCGTTCGTCTTCGCGTTCGACCATGAACAGGATGTCGCGCGCATCATAGCGGCGCAGATCGAACCCCGCGCCCGCGACGATGGCGATCCGCCGTGCCACGGGCACCTCCGCTCCGGCGCCAATCTGAAAGAAGGTGTTGGACTGAGCATCGCCCAGTGGGTCGCGCGTTTCCTCGTGGCCGAGCGTGGCATTGAGCGACGCGAGCCGGGTGACGTAGCCGACCCCGAAGGCATAGCGATCGGCATCGCGCAGCGGGTCCGTGTCGTATTCCAGCCGCGTCCACTGGACCGAGGCCGCGATCGCGTCTCCGCCATCCAGCAGGTGGGTATACTGGCCAATCGCACCGATCGCGGTGCGGTAGCCATCCCCGCCAAGCCAGAATTTCTGGACCTGCGCCGAAATCGAGGCGACGTCGGAATTGCCGAAGCTGTGCGCATACCCGGCGGTGCCGGTCAGGCTGGCTATGTCGAACGGGTCGCTGTCGAAATTGTCGCGCCAGTTAAGCAGGGCCGAGGCGAAGACACGGTCCTGCCGGTTGATCGCCGCGACCGCGCTGACCCCGCCGTTGATTTCGTAAAACCCGTCATCCTGCGCCCGCGCGCCCGCGCCAAGCCGTCCCGGCCCGAGGAATGCGAACAGCGGAATGGTGATCTGCGTCAGGTCCGTCGCCGCGTTGATGTTGCTGTCGTAGCCAGCGCCCGCCTCGACGAAGCCGGAGATATCGCGGCCACCGCCGTCGATCTGGCGGTCAAGCTGGCTGATCAACCCGGTGAACCGCTGACGGACGGGATCGGGCAGGGTCGGATCGTCGACCACGGTAGCGAATTCCTGCCGCGCGGTGTCCGCATCGCCGGACAGTGCGTAGGCACGGGCAAGCTCTGCACGTGCGGGCGCATTGTCGGGCTGTACCGCGAGCACGCGCTGCAGCGCCACGATCGCTTCGCCGTAATGGCCTGCGTCGAGCGCGGCCACGGCGAACGCATAGTCGAAGGCGGGGTCGCCCGCCTGCTGCTCGATCTGCCGGGAGAGCTCCCGATAATGGGCGTCCGCCTCCGCGCTGCCCGCCTGCTGCTGCGCGGCGGCGGGCGTCGCCATCGCCAGCCCGATCATCGCCGCCGCTAGTGCAGCGGCGCTGCTTTTCGGAAACCCCTTGCGTCGCATCGCATAACCCCGCCTGATGAAAACCTTATCAGGCGTCCTTATCGCGGGCGGGCGCAGGACTGTCCGCTGACAAGCGGCGACAACAAGCTGACAAATGCTGTTAGAGCTCTGCGATCGAGTGCCGATTTGCACCGCTTCGCGTGGGCGATCGGATAATCGCTGCTGCTTTGGCTAGAACGCAGATTTCTCCTGCAGATAGCTCTCCAGCGCGCTTACCCGATCGGGTTCGAGCCGCAGGCCCAGCTTGGTGCGTCGCCAGAGGATATCGTCGGCAGTCTGCGCCCATTCGCGGGCGACAAGGTAGTCGACTTCGCGCGCCGTCAGGCCGTGTCCGAAATCTTCACCGCATGCGGCCAAGCTGTCGCTGTCGCCTAAAATCTCGAATGTGGTGGTGCCGTAGCCATGCGTGAGGCGGCGCTGCGTACGCGCATCGAAGAAGGGATAGCGGGCCGCGATCCGGGCAATCAGATCATCGGCCCCATCGCGCGCGAAATCGCCCCCGGGCAAGGTTTCGCCGCCCGTCCACGCGGGCTTGTCCAGCAGCGCCATACGGGTGGCGAGCTTGCCCATCGCTTCCTCCGCCAGGTGCCGGTAAACGGTCAGCTTGCCACCGAAAACGTTCAGTAGTGGCGCGCCCTCTTCCTCGGGCGAGAGTTCCAGCCGGTAGCCGCGTGTGGCCGCTTCGGGCTTGCCCGAGCCATCGTCGATCAGTGGGCGTACCCCGGCGTAGGACCACACGACATCGGCGGGAGTCACCGCCTGCGCGAAGAAACGGCTCGCGCCCTCGCACAGATAGGCGATTTCCTCCGCGCTCGCCTCAACATGCTCCAGCGACCCTGCATGATCGGCATCGGTGGTGCCGATCAGCGTGAAATCCTCCTCGTAAGGAATGGCGAAGAATATTCGCCCGTCGGGCAGCTGGAAGAAATAGGCGAAGGGGTGGTCGAACAGCCTGCGCACCACGATGTGCGACCCGCGCACCAGCCGCATCCGCTTGTCTTCGGCGACATGCCCGGTTTCGAGCACGCGCAGCACGCCCGGCCCTGCCGCGTTGACCAGTGCGCGGGCGTGGAAGGTTTCGTCACCCGCCGCAATCCGCCATTGATCGCCGTCCCGACCGAACGCGGTCACACGGGTCCGCGTGCGGACGTCCGCTCCGCGATTGGCCGCATCGCGCGCGTTCAGCACAACCAGCCGGGCATCGTCCGCCCAGCAGTCCGAATAGACGAACCCGTGCTGGAATTCGGGTTTCAGCGGCGCGCCAGCCGGGTGCGCGGCGAGCCCGATCGTCTCGGTCGCGGGCAGTTTCCTGCGTCCGCCGATATGGTCGTACAGGAAAAGCCCAAGGCGCAGCAGCCAGCGCGGGCGCAGGCCATGCACGTAGGGCAGCACGAACCGCATCGGCCAGATGACGTGCGGCGCAATCGCCCACAGGCGTTCGCGTTCGAACAGCGATTCCCGCACCAGCGCAAACTCGTAATGCTCAAGATAGCGCAGCCCGCCATGGATCAGCTTCGAGGAGGCGGACGACGTTCCGCTCGCCAGATCGCCCGCTTCCAGCAGCAGAACTCTGGCCCCGCGCCCCGCCGCGTCGCGCGCGATACCGCAGCCGTTGATCCCGCCGCCGATCACGGCGACGTCGTACACGTTCGAGGTTGCAGCGGCGCTCAGGTCAGGACTCCAGCGGCTCGTGGTGAAAGGAAGAGGTCGTCTTGATCATAACGCGCCGTATCGCGCAAACGTTGCGAGCGGCCCGCCGCAATTCGGTCTGCGCCCTGGTCCCGCAGCGGCCTTGAACGCGAGGATCGCCACGCTAGAGACGAGCGAAAGCCGCTACGGCCAAGGAACGAGCGCATGAACGCCGCGAGAGACACTACGGACGAGGGAACGGAGCGCCTGCGCGAATACTTCGTCGGCGATCTCTACGGCGAGCTCGATCTGGTCGATACGACGGACCCTGCGCAACCCCTCTGGCAGAAGCTGACCGGCGCCTTCCCCGGGCTGGCGCTGTGTGCGACGCTCGGCCTCGCAGCGGCGTGGCTGAGCGATCACTACGGGCCGCCCACCATTCTGGTCGCGCTGCTGCTGGGTCTGGCGCTGAACTTTGCGGCGCGCGATCCGCGCACGCATGGCGGGCTCGATCTGGTGGGCAAGCAGGGCCTCAGGGTCGGGATCGTGCTGATCGGCTTTCAGGTGACGATGGCGCAGATAGCGGCAATCGGCATCGTGCCGTTCGCCGCGCTGCTATGCATCGTGGCAATCGCGTTCGGTGGCGGGCTGCTGGGTGCGCGCATCGCAGGGCAGTCGCGCTATGCGGGCATTCTGGCGGGCGGCGCGACCGCGATCTGCGGGGCAAGCGCAGCGCTGGCAATCTATGGCGTGATCGGGCGCAATCGCCTGCCGCAGGCGCAGTTCGCGCTGACACTGGTCGGCGTGGCCTTGGCGAGCGCGCTGGCGATGACGGTCTATCCGCTGCTGGCGGCGGAACTGGGCCTGAGCGACCGGGCCGCCGGGTTCCTGATCGGTGCCTCGGTCCACGACGTCGCGCAGGCGATCGGGGGGGGCTATTCCTATTCCGAGGTCGCGGGCGCGGAAGCGACCATCGTGAAGCTGGCGCGTGTTGCGCTGCTCGCCCCGGCGGTGCTGCTGATCTCGCTATGGATCGGGCAGGCGCGCAGCGGTGCCAAGGGCTCGAAGCTGGGCAACCTGCTGCCGCCCTGGTTCGTCACCGGTTTCGTGCTGGCGGTGATTTTCAACAGCATGGTCGCCCTGCCCCAGCCGGTAACCGCCACCAGCAAAGCGGTTGCGAGTGCCCTGCTGGTGCTCGCCGTCACCGCGACCGCACTGCGTTCGCGCACCGACCTGATTCTGGAGCTTGGATGGAAGGCGTTCATTCCGGTGCTGGGCGCAACGCTCGCCAGCTTTATTTCGGCGCTCGCCTTTGTGGTGCTGGTAATCGACTGAGCCGGGTTTCCCGGGGCAGTCCTGCCTAACTTTCGTCCAGTAGAGGCACCTTGCCGGGCGACCATTCAACCCCGGCGAAGCGGATCGGCGAGGCAATATGCCGGGCACCTTCGCCCACCTCCACCAGCAGGCCCCGTTCGGCAATATGCGGCTGGTTCAGCGCCTCGCGAAAATCCAGCACCGGCGCAAAAGCCACGTCCTTGTCCGCAAACCATTCCACCCACTCGGCTCGCGTGCGGGTGGCAAAGGTTTCGCGCAGGAAAGCGATCAGATCGCCCTGCTCGCCCGCGTCGCGCTGTGCTTGCGCAATCAGATCCTCGCGCCCCAGCGCAGACAGCAGATTGCGCGCAAACTTCATCTCCCGCCCGCCCAGCGCGATGTGCGCGCCGTCCTTCGTGCGATAGACCTGATACATCGCCGCACCGCCAAGCGATCGCTGGTTCGCTGATGTCGGGCTTTCCCCACCGGCAATCGCGGTGCCCGCCGTGTGCACGCACCACGGCAGAATGCTGTCCAGCATCGCGCAGTCGATATATGCGCCCTCGCCCGTGCGTTCGCGCCCGAACAACGCCATCATCACGCCCGAAAGCGCGGTCAGCCCGGCGGCCATATCGGCGCTGGCGACCCCCGGAACGACCGGGGTGCCATCAGGTCCGTCATTTACGCTGAGGAACCCGGCCAGCGCCTGCACCGCCATATCGTGCGCCGGGTGCTGCGCCAGCGGCCCCTCCTGCCCGAAGGCGGAGATGGAGCAATAGACGATATCGGGCCGGATCGCGCGGACCGCCGCGTAATCGAAACCCAGCCGCGCCATCACGCCCGGCCGGAAGCCTTCGACGAACACATCCGCCTCGCGAACCAGATCGGCCAGGGCCGCTCTGCCCGCCTCGCTTTTCAGATCGAGTACGCGGCTTTCCTTGCCGCGATTGAGGTTGGCGAACCACACCGAGTGCTCGCCGCCGTCATAGGTAGCGCGCGGATCCATCTGCCGCGCCGGATCGCCACCTGCCGGTTCGATCTTGATCACCCGCGCACCATGATCGGCCATCATCACGGTCATCATCGGACCGGGCAGGTACTGCGTCAGATCGACGACCGTGATGCCGGAAAGCCTGCCCATCAAACCGTCCGACGGCGCGCACTATAAGATTGGGATCCGGTCATGGCCGCGGCGCTATTCTTCCAGACCGCCATGCCCGCGCTTCCACACCAGCACGGTGCGTTTGAAGTGGCTCACGATCTCGCCATGCTGGTTCATCGCGGTCGTCCTGAAGGTGACGATGCCCTGTTCGGGACGGCTCTTGCTCTCGCGCTTTTCCAGCACTTCGCTTTCGCAATAGAGCGTATCGCCGACGTATAGCGGCCTCGTCATCCGCACCTCGTCCCAGCCCAGATTGGCGACCGCCTTCGCGCTGGTGTCGGACACGCTCATCCCGGTCATCAAAGCAATGGTGAAGGGGGAGACGACCAGCGGTTTGCCGAATTCGGTATCCTTCGCCAGCTCGTAATCGAAATGCATCGGGTGCGTGTTCATCGTCAGCAGGGTGAACCACACATTGTCGGCATCGGTGATAGTGCGGCCCGGCCGGTGTTCGTAGATATGGCCTTCGACGAAATCCTCGAAGAACCGGCCCTGCACCTCGCGGAAGCGACCCGGTGCGACCTCTTTGACCCCGTCACGCATCCTGCTGCCCCCTGCTGCGCGCCAGAATCGCGCGATAGGTCTTGATCATTGGCGCTTCCAGCATCCGGCCATTGTGCCGTACTGCCATGCCGCCGGTTTCCTCGTACACTACCAGCGCCTCCCGCGCCTCCGCCATCTGCTCTGCAGTCGGCGCAAAGGCCGCCTCGATGGTCGGTACCTGCCGCGGATGGATCGCGGGCTTGGCCTGCACCCCGATGGCCCGTGCCTGCTCGCATTCGCGGGCGAGCCCTTCATCATCGTCGAGATGGATGTACGGCGCGTCGATCAGCGGGATCCGCGCCTCGGCACAGGCGAGTACCAGCTGGTAGCGCGCGGCAAGCAGCGGCTCCCACGAAACCGGTACCTGCAATTCGCCCGAGAAATCCGCTCCGCCAAGCATCAGCGCGCATACCTTGGGATGGCTCGCAATCGCGAGCGCGCTGCGCAGTCCGCGCGGTGTTTCGATCAGCGGCATCAGTTCCGGGCAGCGATCGCCCAGCGCGGCGGCGACAATGTCCAGCTCGGTCGCGGTCTCGACCATCGGCACCATCATCTTGGCCGGCAACGTCGCGACTTCGGTGAGCGCGGCAAGGTCGCGGATGCCCGCCGCCGTGGTCACCGCGTTGATGCGGATTGCAAACCCGTTGCCCGCCTCTGCGACCTGCGCCAGCGCAGCTTCGCGCGCGCTTTCCTTGTCTGCCGGGCCGACCGCATCTTCCAGGTCGATCACCACCAGCCCGGCCCCCACCGCGCGCGCCTTGGCAAAGCGATCAGGCCGCGAACCGGGAACGAAAAGCAGGCTGTTGGCGGCGAACACGTTACGAACTCTCCCCAGGGAAGTGCCACACTGCGGCGGCGGCCTCGCAAGAAGCCGAGCCGGTATTGCCGGCCGACACTCTTTCCAGTTTGGGATCGTGGGGGAGCGACGCTGATTCCGAAAGCGTCTTTTTGAGGTTTCCCACGCCAAAGCGCGGGCGATCCGTTCGCACCCGAAGGTTAGATCACGAAGTCGAGCGGTGCGGGCAGCTTGCTGCGGTTCACTACCATGCGCCCGTGCAGGCTCTCGATCTGCCTGCTGCCGGTTTTCACGAACAGGAAGGGCAGCAGGCCGTGAACCAGGCAGGCGATACCGCCCAGGATCATCCGCAACCCGAAGGCAGAGGCGTGGCGCAGGTGTTGGCCATAGCTTTCCCCCACCGATGCGGGGTGCCGGGTGAATGCCTGATGGATCATGGTGCGCTCCCTGATTGCGACGGCGGGATGGTACACCGGACCCGCGCGAAATTTATACCAAAGTCTCGCCAATATCACCAACTAGCGGTATATCGTGCTCGATATGAGCGAAAATCTGCAAATGGATTCCATCGACTGGGCGATTCTGGCGGCGTTGCAGCGGGATGCCTCGCAACCCGTCCACGCGATTGGAGAGCAGGTGGGCCTGTCGACCAATCCGTGCTGGCGCCGCATCCGCCGCATGGAAGAGGCTGGCATCATCGCCCGCCGCGTGGCGCTGGTCGATCCGCAGCGCATCGGGCTGGCCACCACAGTGTTCGTCTCGATCCGCACCAAGCAGCATGATGCCCAGTGGCTGGAAACCTTCGCGCGCGCCGTTGATGGATTGGAAGAGGTCATCGAATGCCACCGGATGGCGGGCGACATAGACTACATGCTCAAGCTGCGCGTGCGCGATATTGCCGATTACGACCGCATCTATCAGCGGCTGATCGCGCGCGTGCCGGGCCTGGCAGACGTCACGGCCAGCTTCTCGATGGAAGAGATGAAATACACCACCGCTCTGCCCCGCCCCTCGTAAGGCGGGTGGAGGACCGGCACGCTATCGCTCGTGCTGCCGGATCACCGCCAGAAATTCGTCGCCATAGGCCTCCAGCTTTTTCGACCCGATACCGGGGAGCTCGCCCAGCAGGGCGCGGGTCTGCGGGCGCAGTACGGCCATGTCGCGCAGCACGGAATCATGGAAGATGACGTAGGGCGGCACCTGATGCTCCTTCGCCAGATCGCGGCGCAGTTCGCGCAGCGCATCGAACAGCGGATCGCCCACGGGGTTGAGCGCCTGACCCGATCCGGGCGCCCCTTTGCGGCCCCTGCCGCCTGCCCGCTTGGGCGGAATCACAAGATCGAGCGGCTGCTCCCCCTTCAAGAACCCCCGCGCCTCCGGCCCCAGCATCAGCCCGCCGTGCTCGGTCGGCAACAGCGCACCGCGCACCAGCAGCGCGCGGTGGACGGGCTTGAGCAGCGCGGCTTCCTCGCCATCGATGATCCCGAACACCGATAGCGCGTCGTGCCCCTGCGAACGGCTGCGCTCGCTCGACTGGCCGGTCAGCACGCTTTCGACATAGCCCGCGCCATACATCTGCCGCGTGCGCGCGACGGCGGAGAGATATTTCTGCGCGACCACCGTCGCATCCACCGCCTTGGGCGGGTTCAGGCAATTGTCGCAATTGCCGCAGGTCTCGGGCGGATCCTCGCCGAAATGGCGCAGCAGGATCGCGCGGCGGCAGCCTGCGGTTTCGACCAGCGCGCCCAACGCCGCCAGCCGCGCACGCTCGCCCTGCTGGCGCCCCTCGCCCACCTCGCCGATGCGCATCCGCGCCCGCGCGAAATCGTCCGCGCCCCAGAACAGGTGAGCCGCCGACGGGTCGCCGTCGCGCCCCGCCCTCCCCGTTTCCTGGTAGTAGGACTCGATCGATTTTGGCAGCCCGGCATGCGCGACGAAGCGCACATCCGGCTTGTCGATCCCCATGCCGAAGGCGACCGTGGCGCAGATCACCATATTCTCGCTCTCGACGAAGGCCGCCTGGTTCGCGGCACGCACTTCCGGCGGCAGCCCTGCGTGATAGCAGCGTACCTCGCGCGTCCCGTCCGAAAGGGATGCCGCCAGCCGCTCGGTCGCGGCGCGGGTTTGGGCGTAGACGATGCCGGGGCCGGGGTTCTCCGCCAGCAGGCGGCGCAGCTGCGTCGTCAGCGAATCGCGCGGGCGGATCGTATAGCGGATGTTCGGCCGGTCGAACCCGGCGACGATCAGCCCCTCGGGCGCAATGCCGAGCTGGGTCAGGATGTCCGAGCGCGTGTGCGCATCCGCCGTCGCGGTCAGCGCAAGGCGCGGCACATCGCCGAACTGGTCCATCAGCGGGCGCAGCAGGCGGTAATCGGGCCGGAAATCGTGCCCCCATTCGGAAACGCAATGCGCCTCGTCGATCGCGAACAGCGCGATCCGGCATTGCGCCAGCAGCTCGCGAAAATGGCTCTGGCTCGCGCGTTCGGGCGCGACATACAAAAGGTCGAGCTCGCCTGCGCGCAGCCGCTGGACAGTCTCGGCGCGGTTCTCGTCCGCGCTGGTCAGCGTCGCAGCGCGGATGCCATTGGCGCTGGCGCTGCGCAGCTGGTCGTGCATCAGCGCGATGAGCGGGCTGATGACCACGCAGGTGCCGTCGAGCATCGTGGCAGGCAGCTGGTAGGTCAGCGACTTGCCCGCGCCGGTCGGCATAACGGCCAGCGTCGACTGCCCGGCCATGACCCGGTCCACGACCTGCTGCTGCACGCCGCGAAACGAGCGGAAGCCGAAGACTTCGTGCAGCTTGTCCAGAAGGTGCAGGGTATCGCCGGAGGTGCGCGTTTCGAGCGTCATGCGCGCGCCCATGCCAGATCGCTTCGCACCAGAGAAGCGCCCGGCGGGCAACTATACCGTGCCTGTGGATGCCTGCGCGCCCGGCCAGGCGTCAATCGGACTTGGTGGCCGCGATCATGTCCATCATGTTGCGCGCCGCTTCCCGGTCCGCCGGGTCCTTGAAGGCGACATCGAGGTCGGGCGCCGCATCGAGCATATAGAGCAGCGTCCACAGCGCGAAGCGGCGGCCACGGTCGCGCTCCAGCCCGAAATCGACGCGCATGCGATCGATCCCGGCAGGCAACGCCACCGGATCGACCTCTGCCAGATCGGGCGTCCCGAAATAGCGTAGCAACAGGTCTTGCATCTCCATGACGCCGCGCTAGCCGACCGCGCGCATCATGCAAGCGGCGCGCACTCTTTTCCTTGGGCGCAGCGCAGCTGGGCTGCTAGGGGCGCGCGCATGCTTACCATCGACGGCGTCACAGTGCGGCTTGGCGGCCGCCCCATTCTCGAACGCGCGAGTGCGACCGTGCCGGTGGGCGCGCGCGTCGGGCTGATCGGGCGCAACGGCGCGGGCAAATCGACGCTGATGAAGGCGCTGATCGGCGAGATCGAGCCGGACGAAGGCGAAGTCAGCAAGCCCTCGCGCTCGCGCATCGGCTATATTGCGCAGGAAGCGCCCAGAGGCGATCTGACGCCCGAAGAGGTCGTGCTCGCCTCCGCGACCGAGCGCGCGGCCCTGCTCGAAGAGCTGGAAACATGCACCGACATGGAGCGGATGGGCGACGTCCACGAACGCCTGCTGGCAATCGATGCCTACAGCGCCCCGGCGCGCGCGGCCAAGATCCTGAACGGCCTCGGTTTCGATGAAGAGATGCAGAAACGCCCGGTCGACAGTTTCTCCGGCGGCTGGAAGATGCGCATCGCGCTGGGCGCGCTGCTGTTCTCCGAACCCGATATCCTGCTGCTGGACGAACCTTCCAACCACCTCGATCTCGAAGCGACGCTGTGGCTTGAGAACTTCCTCAAATCCTATCCCGCGACGCTGGTGGTGATCAGCCACGAACGCGACCTGCTGAACAAGGTGGTCGACCATATCCTGCACCTGCAAGGCGGCCAGCTGACGCTCTACCCGGGCGGCTACGACGCGTTCGAGAAGCAGCGCGCCGAGCGCGCCGCGCAGCTGGCGGCGGCCAAGGCGTCGCAGGATGCGCAGCGCGCGCGGTTGCAGGACTATGTCGCGCGCAACAGCGCCCGCGCCTCCACCGCCAAACAGGCGCAATCGCGCGCCAAGATGCTCGCGAAGATGCAGCCCATCGCCGCACTGATGGAAGACCCGAGCCTCAGCTTCGATTTCCCCGACCCGGAGGAAATGAAGTCGCCGATGATCACGCTGGAGCAGGCTGCGGTCGGTTATGGCGAAGCACCGCCGATCCTCAAGCGGCTCAATTTCCGCATCGAGGCGGACGATCGCATCGCGCTGCTCGGCCGCAACGGCAATGGCAAGACCACGCTGGCGCGGCTGCTCGCGTCGCAGCTGGACCCCGCCGAAGGCGCGGTGAATGCGCCCGGACGGCTGAAGGTCGGCTATTTCACGCAGTATCAGGTGGAGGAACTCGCGGGCGAAGACACCCCGCTCGACCTGATGAACCGCGCGATGGAGGGTGCTTCGCCCGGCGCGGTGCGCGCGCAACTGGGGCGCTTCGGCTTCTCCGGTCCGCGCGCGCAGCAGCGGGTGGACAAGCTTTCGGGCGGCGAACGCGCGCGGCTGGCTCTGGCGCTGATCACGCGCGACGCGCCGCACCTGCTGATCCTCGACGAGCCGACCAACCACCTCGATGTCGACGCGCGCGAGGCGCTGATCCAGGCGCTGAACGACTATTCGGGCGCGGTCATCCTGATCAGCCACGATCGCCACATGGTGGAGCTGACGGCAGACCGGCTGGTGCTGGTCGATAGCGGCACCGCGCGCGAATATGCCGGCAGCATGCGGGATTACATAGATTTCGTGCTCGGCCGCAATCAGCCCAAGAAAGATCGGGACGGCGGTAGCTCGGGCGCAAAGGCGCGCAATTCCACTGCATCGAACACGCAAGGCAAGGCACGCTTCGCCAAATCGGAGCTGACCAAAGCCGAAAAGGCGATGGAGAAGCTGACCGCAAAAGTGCAAAGACTCGATGCCTCGATCGTCGAGCGCAGCGCCGCACAGGGAGGGCAGAACAGCGCCTCGCTGGAAGATCTGCTCAAGGAACGGGCGGAAGCGGCCGATGCACTCGCACAGGCAGAGGAAACATGGCTGGCCGCGTCTTCGGCGCTCGAAGCCATCGAACAAAGCTGAGGACGCGCGCTGCCGATCACATCAGGCAAGAAACGCTTGCGGGAAACGCCAGAAGGCTAGACGCGTTGGCGATGTGGGGAGCCGAGGGGGCAGTCACGCAATGTTCGATCTTTCGCCGGTTTTGGCCAGCAACGGGGCGCGATAATGGACCTCGGCATCGCAATTGACGGAACGCTTTCGTGGGTCTGGGCCAATATTCTGGCCATCATCGGTTGGATAATCGCCGTGATTGCCTTCGTGGTCGTGCCCTTCCGTCGCCCGCCGGCCGAGGCGCGCAACTGGCTGCTGCTCTTTTTCGCCCTGCCGTGGGTCGCACTGCCGATCTATTGGCTGATCGGTCGGCCCCAATATGCAAAGGCCCGGCAGCAAAGAGTCCGCGAACTGCCGCGCATTCTTGACCAGATCGTGCGGCAGACCGGGCTGAAGGAAGAAGAATATCCCGTCAGGCTGTGCGAAGACAATCATGCGCTGGCCAGCCTTGCACAGGGATTGGGCCAGTTTCCGCCGGTCGATGGCAACATTATCGAGCCGCTGGGCGATTACCACGGCACGATGGACCGGATGATCGCCGATATCGACGAGGCGCAGCGCCACGTGAACGTCGAATTCTACATCTTCAAGAACGACAGCGTGGGAAATCGCCTGCTCGCCGCGCTCGAACGGGCCAGCGCGCGCGGCGTTACCTGCCGGGTGCTGCTCGACGCGCTGGGTTCCTACGGCGCGGTTGCATCGATCAAGCGGCGGCTGCGGGCCGCGGATATCGAGGTGCACGACATCCTGCCCCTGCGCCGGCGCCTCTCCAGCTCGCGCGTCGACCTGCGCAATCACCGCAAGATCGTCGTCATAGACGGGCGCCTTGCCTATACCGGATCGCAGAACGTCTGGGATCCCTCGGAACACGGGCGGGCTGCCAATCGCGAGCTCGCGGTTCGGATCACCGGCCCGCTGGTGATGCAGCTGCAGGCGATCTTCGTGTGCGACTGGTACCTCGAAACGCTGGAGGAACTCGTCGACGACGCGATGTTCACCCCGCTTGAGCATGGCGCCGGGCTGGCAGCGCAGATGATTGCCACCGGGCCGGACAATCCGGTGGGCGGAATGGATCTGATCGTCACCATGGCGATCAACAATGCCAGCGAAGAGATCGTGATCGTCACGCCCTATTTCGTGCCCAACGATTCGCTGCTGACCGCCATTCGCGGCGCGGTTTTGCGCGGTGTGCGGGTGAAGCTGATCACGGCGGCGAAATGCGACCAGTATCTCGCCGGGCTGGCCCAGCGCAGCTATTACGAGGAAATCCTGGCCCTTGGTGCGGAGATCCATCTGTTCGGCCCCGAATTTCTCCACGCCAAGCATTCGCGGGTGGATCATGAAGTATCGATCCTGGGGTCGAGTAACATGGATCTGCGATCCTTCGAACTGAATGCCGAAATCGACCTGCTGTGTTTCGACGGCACGTTTGCGGAACGCCTTCGGGAGATCGAAAATCGCTATCTCGAACAATCGACCGCCCTGTCCTTCGACGAATGGAAGCGCCGCCCGTTGCGGCACAAGGTGCTGGAGAACGCGGCCCGCATGATGAGCGAACTGATCTGATCCGATGACTGACGAACCTTTCCCCACAAGCTTCAAGCTCGCCAGCTACAACATCCACAAGGCCGTGGGCGTCGACCGGCGGCGCGATCCGCTGCGCATCCTCAACGTGCTGAAGGAAATCGATGCGGATATCGTGATCCTGCAGGAGGCGGACCGCCGGTTCGGCGTGCGCGATCGCACACTGCCCTGGGCGCTGGTCGAACAGCATACCGACTATGTGCCGGTGCCCTTCGACGTGCAGCATGATTCGATGGGCTGGCACGGCAACACGATCATGGTCCGGCGCGATATCGCGGTGATCGATCACGATGTGCTGCATATTCCCTATCTGGAACCGCGCGGCGTCGTCACCGCGACCCTGCGCCTCCCCGCGGGGCCGGAACTGAGCGTGTTCGGGATGCATCTGGACCTGTCGGGCCTGTGGCGCGTGCGCCAGGCACGGGCGATCTCGCAACTTGCGAACGCGGCGCAGAAGCAGCGGCCCACGCTGCTGGCGGGCGACCTCAACGAATGGCGCCCCAACGGCGGCTGCCTGAAGGAGTTCGCGCGCCATTTCACGCTGCTCGACTGCGGTCGCAGCTTCCACAGCCAGCGCCCGCTGGGGCGGCTCGACCGGATCATGCATGGCGCGCCGCTCGAAGCGACGCAAACCGGCGTGCACCATAGTCCACTGGCCTCGGTCGCGTCGGACCACCTGCCGGTCTGGGCCAGCTTCCGCATGGCTGCAGGATCGCAGTGAGCCGCAAGCTCTGCGGGAAGGTCAGGCCGTCCGGTTGCTCTTCATCAGCAGCGCAAGGGGCATCGCCGCGATGGTGATCCACATCATCATGCGGAAATCGTCGATATAGGCGACCATGGCCGCCTGCCGGTTGGCTTCCATATCCAGCATCCGCAGAGCCGCTTCGCCCAAGCCCTGATACCTGTCGACCGTGCTGACATCGACCGAGTTCGAAACCGATGCGCCGCTCAGGTTCGCGGCGATATCGGCATGGCTCGTCTGCAGATTGCGTGCGAACATGACGGTCGTCAGCGAAATACCCGCCGACGCGCCGAGCGAGCGGAGCAGGTTCAGCAGGCTCGATCCGTCGGTCCGCAGTCGCGGGGGTAGCGTGGCGAAGGCACTGATATTCAGCGGGATGAACACCACCCCTATCCCCAGCCCCTGGATGAGCCCTGCCAGCACGATGTGGAACCGGTCCACGTCGAGCGACCACAAGCTCATCTGCCACAGCGAGCCCGCGCAGATCGCAAAACCTGATGCGACGATCGGGCGCGCATCGATCCCCCGCCGCACCGCCATTCCGGCAATCTGCATCGAGATCAGCACACCGATGCCGCGGGGCATCAGCACAAGGCCGGTATCGATCACGTCATAGCTCATCAGCTGCTGCAGCATGGGCGGAAGCAGCGCCATCGTGGCGAACATGACCGCACCGATGACCAGCATGAAGCCCAGCGAGATCGCGAAATTGCGATCGAGAAACAGCGCCCGGTCGAACAGCGGATTGTCTGCCGAACCAAGATGGACCACCGCCATCCACGTCGAAGACACGAACAGGAAGGTCCACATCCAGATTTCGTAGCTGGCGAACCAGTCCAGCGACTGCCCACGGTCGAGCAGCATCTGGAAGCTCGCCAGAGCGAGGCCCAGCAGCACAAATCCAGCAATGTCGAACCGGCGGCGCGCGGTCCCGCGCTGCGGCAGCTGCGTGATCAGGATGGCGAGGCTGAGAATGCCGATCGGCAGGTTGACGTAGAACACCCAGCGCCAGCTCGCCTGTTCGGTCAGCCACCCGCCCAGCACCGGGCCGAGGATCGGGCCGATCATGATACCCATGCCCCAGATCGCCATCATCTGCGAATGGCGGCTCGGCTTGTTGGTATCGAGCATGAACGCCTGGCTGAGCGGGAGGATGAACGCGCCCGTCACCCCCTGAAGCGCACGAAAGGCGACCATTTCGCCCAGGTTTTGCGCCATGCCACACAGCATTGACGACAGGATGAAGCCAAGCACCGAGAGGATGAACAGGCGGCGCGCCCCCACACGGTCCGCCAGCCAGCCAGTGATCGGCAGAGCCACGGCGCTGGCGATGATATAGCTGGTAAGAACCCAGGTGACCGTTTCGTTGGTTGCACTAAGCGCGCTGCGCATATGCGGGATCGCGACATTGGCAATCGTGGTGTCGAGCACCTGCAGCAGCGATGCCGACATGATCCCGATAATCAGGATGCCCTGATTGGCGACCGGAAGCTGCGCGACATCGTCCGCCGCCTCAGGCGCCGGGACGTCGCCGGCCTGAGCAGAGCGGGTGGCCACCGCCCTATCGCCCCTTCCGGTCGGTATACACCGTCACTTCGGTCGACAGTCCGGCAATGAGGACGCGCTGGCTTCCCTCGTCGATGGCGATCTTCACCGGCACGCGCTGCGTGACCTTCACCCAGTTGCCCGTCGCGTTCTGCGCGGGGATTACGGAAAACTCGCTGCCCGTTCCGGCCCCGATGGAGACGACATGCCCTTTCAGGACCAGGTCGGGATAGGCATCGAAGCGCAGTTCGGCGCGCTGGCCGACCTCCATCTCGTCAAGATCGGTTTCCTTGAAATTGGCTTCGACGTAGCTGCTGCCATCTTCCACGATGGTGAGTACCGGCAGCCCCTGGACCAGTTGCTGCCCCGGCTGAAGCCGTTCCGCCTGCGCCACCCGGCCGGCGGCGGGTGCGCGCACTTCGCTGCGGGCCAGCGCCAGTTCCGCAACCGCCTTCTGCGCCCTTGCGGCGGCGATCTGCGGGTTCTCGCCCGGGATCGCAGAGCCGGTCGCAAGCCTTGCCTGCGCAGCCTGGCGGCGCGCCCGCGCCTGTTGCAGCTGCGCGCGTGCCTGATCGACCGCGTGCTGCGCGGCGTCGTGTTCCGCCTTGCTCAGGAAGCCGCGTGCATACAGTTCGTCCTTGCGCTGGAAATTGGCGACGGCGAAGTCGATATCGGCTTGCGCCGCCTCGATATCCGTGCCCGAAAGGTCCGACGAGTTGGACAGTTCGGTGACCCGCGCCTGCGCCTGCGCGATGGCCGCGTCGGCCTGCTGGATCTGCAGGCGATAGGGCTCCGGATCGATGCGGAACAGCAGGTCTCCGGCTTCGACATTGTCGCCTTCACCCACGAAGACCTGCACGATTTCGCCGCCGACCTGCGCGCTCACCGCGACCTTGTCCTGCTGGACATAGGCATTGTCGGTCGACACCTTGCCCTGCAGCGACAGCCAGTAGACACCGCCAGCGATCAGCAGGGCGAGTGGCACGCTGAGCATCAGTGCCAGCCGGCCCCAGCGGCGCCGGGGCTTGCTCGCGGTCTCGCCTGTCTCTGACGCCGGAGTGCCGGTTTCGTTATGAGGCTCAACTTGCGCCATTGGCGGACTCTTCGATCTCTTGCTGGGTGGAGAGGTTGGCGGATACTTTTTCGAGCAGGGTTACCAGGGTCGCAGCGTCGGCCTTCGAAAGCCCCTTGGCCATATCTTCGACCAGCCGATCCACGATTCCGCGCAGCGGCTCCACGATTTCGCGGCTCTTGTCGGTCAGGTGAAGGATGCGCGCCCTGCGATCCTGCGGGTCGGGTGCGCGTTCCACCCAGCCCGCTTCCTCCAGCCGGTCGACGATCCGCGTCAGCGTGATCGGCTCCACCTCGATCCGCTCCGCGTGAAACGCCTGGTTCCGGTCGGGAAACTTCACGAGGCTGAGCAGCAGCCGCGCCTGCACCGCCGTCAGGTCGAGGCGGCGCACGCGCTGATCGAACGTCCGGCGCAGCAGGCGCCCGCTGTCGCTCAGCAAATAGCCCAGGTTCTTGTTCATAGCCCTATTTATGGTAACAGGGCTTATTATCGCAAGGGTTATTTTACCGCAGCTATGCGAGCATGGTCTGCGAAGGCCAGTTCTTGATCGAGATCAGAGCAACGAACCGCCGCGACTGCGCGCCCACCGGCGCCAGGTCCACCGTATTGCGCGCGGCGGCATGGGCGCTGGGTGACGGGCTGCGGATGAGGCGCGCGAGCCTGTCTATCAATCCGGTGGACATAGCCCATCTCAGACATTCTCCGCGAGATTGGCGAAATGGCGTCTACTCGATCGGCGAGAGGCGGCGTTTCGCGCGAAGCTAGACTGATCCCGACACCACACGGGACGCCGCTGCCGCATCCAGCGCACCAATGCCCGTGAGATCGGCAACCACGATCGCATCTTCTGCAAAACCGACGGCGCGGTCGCGCGCCAGGATGTCTCCAAGCTCGTACATCGGAGGCGAAGCCGGTTCCGTATCCAGCCCCGCGCACTCGCCATAGGCACAGCACTGTTCGCGAGAATCGACGACCAGCGCGTCGCACCGGAGGATCAGATCGCGATCGATTTCTCGCTTGCCCGGAGCATCCGCACCGACCGCGACGATCCGCAGACCGGGGCGCGCATGTGCCAGAGTCACCAGCGGCGCAGGACTTGGCGTGGTTGTCACGACGAGATCGCTCTGGCGCAAAAGCAGGCCGAGGTCGGGCTGGTGCACTGCGTCAGCCCCCTTCGCCCGAATGTCTGCGACTGCTTCGCGCGCCTTGCCGGGATCTCGCGCCCATACCGAAATCACCGGACCTGCGAACTCGCGCGCAATCCACTCCGCTTGCATTCTCGCCTGCGTCCCGGCGCCGACTATCCCGATCGAGCGCGTTTCTTTTCGTGAAATCGCACGCGCCGCGATGGCTCCCGCACAGGCAGTACGCGCGTCGGTCAACCAGCCCTCGTCGGCCAGACACGCAATCGGCACGCCAGTCTGCGCATCGAAGACCAGCATCGCACCGTTGCTGGACGGCAAACCCCTTGCAGGATTTTCGTAAAAGCTGCCCGCGGCCTTCACGACGAAGAATGGCTGCCCGTCGGTAGCACTCGATTTGATATGAAAGTCCCCCGGTGGGTCGCGAAAGGCAAGATGGCCCACGCCACCGGATCGGGCGCGCCCCTGCGTGAAGGCGACGAAAGCCTCCTCCAGCACATCGCGCAGTGCATTCGCCTCGAGCTTCTGAATTTCTTCCTTGTATATCAGACGCATAGCCAACCCATTCCCAGTATAACAATTACTATAGACTTAGACTGATAGCCCTGTCATGTTCCGATCGGGAAGAGGAAATCGGAAGGATGCGGCGCAAGATGGCCGGGCCACGAGCAATACAGAGCGATCCGACGGGCCGCGTATCGCCAGACCATGAGGCAAGCCTGTCGGAACTGGCCGGCCGTGCGCGCAATGCCGAAGCGGCGCTGAGCAGCAGGCTGGCGCCGTCTCCCCTGATCGAGAGCCCGGCCCTGTCGCGGGAGCTCGACTGCACCGTTCTGCTCAAATGCGATTTCCTGCTGCCGACTGGCTCGTTCAAGTATCGCGGAGCCTTTGAGAAACTTCGCCACCTGCAAGGCTCCGAAGCCCCGGTGGTTACCGCTTCGACCGGCAATCACGGGCTGGCCGTCGCGACGGTCGGCCGCGAAATGGGCATCGACGTTGAGGTTCATGCCCCCGCGACGGCCTCAAGCGCAAAGCTTGAGGCGATCGCTGCGCTGGGTGCCGATATTTCTTTGCATGAGACGGACCAGCTGTCGGTCGAGCTCGCGGCGCGCGCGAAGGCGGAACGCTCGGGCGCGGTTTACGTCTCGCCCTACAACGATATCGAAGTCGCCGCCGGTCAGGGCGGATGCGCAGTCGAAATCCTTGAACAGGCCGATGTGGACGCGATAGCGGTTTCGGTCGGTGGCGGGGGGCTGCTTGCGGGGGTCGGCTCGGTCCTGCGCACGTCGACGCCTGAGGCCCAGATCCTTGCCGCGTGGCCATCCAATGCCCCCAACCTCTTGCACGCCATGCGCACGGGTTGCGCTGTGGACGTAGATGAAAGCCCTACCCTCTCAGACGCGACGGCCGGCGCGGTGGAGGACGGATCCGTCACCATCGCGCTTGCACGTGCAATCGACCCGGTTGCGGTGCTCTGCAGCGAGGAGGAGATCGGTCGCACTCTCGTCCGTCTGGCGAGCATGGAGCGGCTGATCGTGGAAGGTGCTGCAGCACTCGCCCTTGCAGCCGTCTTCCAGCAGCGCGACCGCCTGGCCGGTAAAACCGTCGCGGTGGTCCTGTGTGGCCGGAATATCGCGTTCGACAGGTTTCGCGCCACCATCGCCGAATATGGAGAACAGCCAAACAAAGCGGAGGGCAGCCGATGAACGCGCACGATCTGCGTTTCGAGATTGCCGAAACCGTATCCGGGCCAGCGCGGACCAGGATGCGGCAGATGCTGGACCTGCTACGCCAGTACCAGCAGGACGCAACCGCGTTGCCAACCACGGATGCTGGCTGGGACGAGCAGCGCAAGGCGCGCAACGACATCGCCGAATTCTTCCAGAAACCCTATATCGAAGCCGTCGGCCCCGACATCCGCGAAGTCGAGGTGGGTGGCACGACCGGTTTCACGGTCTCGGTCGATACGCCCGACCCGCGACCGGGACTGGTCGTCTATCTGCATGGCGGCGCCTTCACTTACTATTCGGCGAAATCATCGCTCAAGGCAGCGGTGATGATGGCGAAGGCCAGCGGGCGGCAGGTCGTTTCGCTGGACTATCCGCTCGCTCCCCAAGCGGACTTCATGGAAGTGACGCGGGTTACCTCTCGCGCGGTTCAAGCCCTGGCGCAGGAGACGCCGCCGGAGGACTTGGCGCTATTCGGCACGTCAGCAGGCGGATCGATAGCTGCTGCCACCACCCTTCGGCTGCGCGACGAAGGTCAGACGATGCCCGCTGCGCTGGTTCTGCATTCTCCGGGCTCCGATTGCCGCTGGATCGGTGACAGTTTCCTCACGATGGGCGACCGCGACCCGGCGATGAACGAGGACGATGTGCGGCGCAGGGTTGAGCTCTACGCATCGGAGGATGATCGCGATCATCCATACGCGTCGCCTGCGCTCGGTGACTTCGCGCCGGGCTTTCCGCCGACACTGATCCAGTGCGGCACGCGCGAGTTTCTGCTGTCCGACAGCGTCAGGCTTTATCGCGCCATCCGGGATGCGGGCAACGAGGCGGTCCTCGATCTCTACGAGGGCATGATCCACGTTTTTGCGACCATGTTCGACGGCATCCCCGAATCCGACATCGCTTTCGACATCGCCCGCACCTTCCTGGACCGGGCGCTCGGAGCAAGCGGACAGCTTGGGAATGAATGAAGGGAGAGGGTATATGTTGACAGGTAGATTGCTCGCCACAGCCGGTGTCTTCGGTTTCATGGCGTGCCTGCCAGCGCAGGCGATTGCGCAGGAGGCGGCGCCCACGCAGGCGGAGGAGCCGCCAACCTCCAGGGATACGAACACGATCATCGTGACGGCGACCAAGCGCGAGCAGACGCTGCAGGACGTGCCCGTGGCGGTTTCCGTGGTGCAGGCACAAACCCTCGATGAAGCTCAGATCAACGACGTGTTCGATCTGCAATCGGTGGTTCCTTCGCTGCAGGTGGCCCAAAGGAACGTGTCCGCGGGCACCAGCTTCACGATCCGCGGATTTGGGAATGGGCAGAACAATCCCGGAATCGAGCCTTCGGTCGGGGTGTATGTTGACGGCGTATTCCGGTCTCGCACCGCAGGCGTCATTGCCGACTTTTCCGAGATCGAACGGATCGAAGTGCTGCGCGGCCCGCAGTCCACGCTCTTCGGCCGCAACTCCTCGGCAGGCGTGGTTTCGATCGTAACCAAGAAGCCCCAGTTCGATTTCCAGGGGTCGGTCGAAGGAACTTACGGGAATTACGATCAGGTGATCGGGCGCGCCTATCTGACCGGCCCCGTCGCAACGAATGTCGCCGCTTCGATCGAAGGGGGCTTCAACCGGCGGGATGGCTACGCCGTCAACATCGCGACCGGTACCGACCTCAACGAACGCGATCGGTGGAACGTTCGCGGCCAATTGCTGGTCGAACCGAGCGCATCCGCTTCCTTCCGCCTGATCGCGGATTGGGACGAACTCGATGAAAACTGCTGTTTCGGCGGCTATGTGGAGGAAGGCCCGACAACCGCCATCGTGCGCGCGCTCGGCGGCCAGGTCTTGATGGACCGGGTTTACGATTACGAGACGGCCTATAATTTCGACCCCACCAACGTGGCCAAGAACAGGGGCCTCAGCCTGCAGGCGGACTTCGGCCTGGGATTTGCCGACCTCACCTCGATCTCGGCCATACGCTGGTCGGATTACCGCTCGGACGGGGACGGCGACTTCACCACTCTCGATACGATCGACACGCTGGTCCTGAATATCGATACGAAGACCTTCACGCAGGAATTGCGCCTTTCGGGTGAAAGCGACCGCCTGGATTGGCTGGTCGGTGCATTCTACGTGAATGATCGCATCACAAGTCTGAGCGAACTGGGCTACGGGCAGGATCAGCGTCTCTTTGCCGATACATTGTCGGGTGGAGCCGTCAGCCAGTTGGAAGCCACCTTGCGGGCTCTGGGCGCCATTGCACCGACCGCCGACTTTTTCAGCCCGGATGAAAGCGCGATCTCCGTGTTCGCGCAGGATCAATCCGCATTTTCCATCTTCGGCCAAGCTGACATTCACGTGACCGACAGCCTCACGCTCACCCTCGGTGCCAACTATTCGTGGGATGCCAAGGACGTCAGCTTCGTCGAGGACTACAATTTCGAATTCTCAGGCCTCGACCTGGTTGCCCTCGGCAATGGCTTCATAACCCAGGCCGGAATTCAACAAGGCTACAACGCCATCACCGGCATGGCGCCGACGCAAGCCAACATTACTGCTTTTGCAACCTCGAACCCGGCCGCCTTCGCGCAAATTCAGGCGCAGGCGCAGGCTTTCGCCAATGCGAATGATACCAATCCGGCGATCAATCCGCTGCTGGCACTCGCTCCGCTGCAATTCATCGGACCGACCGTGAATTTCCCGAATCCAGTGGAGGACGGGAAGAGCCGTGACGAGAACTTCAGCTACACCGCCCGCCTTGCCTATGATGTGAACGATCGTCTGAACGTCTACGCTTCCTATTCGACCGGTTTCAAACCGACGAGCTTCAACCTGAGCAGGAACTCGCGCCCGTTCCAGCGCGATATTGCCGCCCTCGCCAATGCCGGGCTCCTGCCGGCGACGACGGCGGTCAGTCTGGGCACTTTCGCCGGAACGCGCAGTTCGGAGCCCGAGGAATCGCGGCTGATCGAATTCGGCATCAAGTCCGGCTTCGACTGGGGGAGCGTGAACCTGACGCTGTTCGATCAGGAGATCACGAATTTCCAGACCAACGCATTCCAGGGCACGGCCTTCGTTTTCCTCAATGCCGGAAAGCAGAAGTCGCAGGGCATCGAACTGGAAATGCTGGCGCAGCCCGCGCCGTGGCTGGAACTCAATCTGGCTGCCACCTACAATGATGCGCGGTTCGAGGAATATCTCGGCGCGCCCGGCGTAGGCGGAGTGCCTACCGATCTGTCGGGCACCAGGGTGCCACAGGTGCCGGAGTTCGCGAGCACGACGGCAGTCACGCTGCGCAAGACATTCGGGCAAAGTGAAGCATTCGTGCGGGTGAACTGGATCTACGAAAGCCCCGTACGACTGGAAACCAATGTTCCTGCCCGGCTCGAACGCGAGGTGAACACGTTCAACGCGTCGATCGGACTGAACCTTTATTCGGGTCTCGAATTCCTCATCTACGCGCGAAACCTGTTCAACGACGAATACGCCACCGGCGCCTTTCCAGCCGTCGGACAGCCCGGCACGTATGGCATTTATCCGAATGCACCGCGTACTTACGGCCTCACGGTAAGGCAGCGATTCTGATGAGCCAACGCGCCTTTGCGTATTGACCCATCGCATGGTGGTGGACCATTGAGCGGCTCAATCGGATCCCTTGATTATGTCCACCACCAGCACGAAACAGCGGCTTCTTTCGGCGGCGCAGGCCATTCTTGCCGAATCCGGTCTCGCCGCGGTCAATTCCAATGCGATCGTCGAGCGGGCGAAAGTAACGCCGCCGACCTTCTATCACTACTTCAAGAACAAGAAGGCGCTGCTGCGCGAGCTGGGCGAAGAGCTGATGCTCGCCCAGACCCGCGTTCTTCGCGCCGATACCGGCCTCAGGATTGCTAACGAACAGGAAATGTTCGACGTCACGCTTCGGTTTGTGACGAATTCATTCGAACGGACCGTTGCATTCGAAGGGGGCTTTGCCCTTCTCGTCGCGCTGCGGGCTCTGCCCGAGCTGGCCGACATTCGCCTGCAAAGTCATGCGGACATGGCGATGCTGATCGTCGATTTTTTCGATGAGCAGGGCCTGTGCAAGGATCGCGAAGACCTTTTGATCCGAGCTCGTGTTGGGCTCGAGACCAGTTATGCCGCAAACGAGATGCTGTTCGAAACTGGTTTCGAAAATCGGGAGAAAATCCACCGTCTCACGGCGGAAGCTATCGTCCGGATTTACGGTCTTTTCTGAACGGCTCCTGCGGACTGTTCGGGCTTGACGCGGGTCATCAGGATACTGCCGACGACAAGCAGGATGGTAATGCTGCCAAACCCGATCCGCTGATTGTCCGAAAGCCAGGTGGTCAGAGCGACCAGAGCCGGGCCGACCCACACCGTAATCGTACTCGTCATGGCGAAGATGCCGAAAAACTGGCCGATCTTCTCCTTGGGGCTGAGCGTGACCAGCAAGGATCGTGAGGAGGAGAACGCGGCGATGATGAGGGCCGCAATGAGCACGAAGGTCACGATATAGATGATGTCGGTCGCGCGGGGAAAGATCGCCCGGTCCGCGACGCCATCAACCGGCACGAGCCCGAAAAGAATGGCCGTGGGAAAGATGCCAAGCTGGAAAATGAATATGGCGGTGATGCAGATCAGCTCCGTGATGATCGCCTTTCTGGGGCCGAATGTGCGATCGAGGAAGCCCCCCAGGAACCCGCCGAGCACGGCCGAGATGGTTGAAATTATACCAAGCAAGGCGAGTTCCGGCCCGCTCCACCCCAAGACGCCCGAAACGTAAACCGCCAGAACCGACAGCATCGCCGCCAGACCGTCCATGAAAACCATCCGTGCGATCAGGAAACGCATGATCTGGCGGTAGTCGCGAAACAGATCGATCAGGGCTCTGAGCGGGCGTGCTCCCTTCGCGATCACCGGCACCCCCCGCCAGCTGCCCGCAGCGCCGGGAACATCCGGCGTGAAAAGGAAAAAGGGCCCGATAAATACCAGCAGCCAAAGGCCGCAGACCAGCGCGGAATAGCGCGAGATATCGGCGCTGGTCAGGTCGCCGGGCGGGAACGTCGCGAACCAGAAGATCGCCGTAAGGATGACCACGGCCGCCAGCGCGCCTGCCGACAGCCCGAGGCCCGAGATCGCAGGAACCTGCCTGACAGAGCCCATGCCCGGCAGCATGGCATTGTGAAGGAGTTCGGAAATCGAATAGCAGCATCCCCCAAGGATCATCAGTGCCATGAGGACAGGAACGGCGTATTCCGCGTCCGGCGCGACCAGGCTCATGGTGATGGCGGCAAAGGCCATTGTCAGCATCACGATGCCCAGAACCGGCTTCTTGCGGCCGCCCCGATCCATGTAACTTCCCAGGATCGGCGCAACCACGGCCATGATCAGGCCAGCCATGGTAACCATCGCGGAGAACAGGGTCTGCCCCTCCGCCCCCGATCCCACGACCGACTGCGCAAAATACGCGGAGAATACGTAGAGCGCGACGACGTAATAGTAGGGGCCGCGCGCCCAGTCGAAGCTGGCCCACCACCAGCCGGCTGGCGGCACGCGCTTCGTCTCGGCATTCTCGGACACAGTGGTGGCTTCAATATCGTCAAGCGCGGCGTGCATTGGCGTCTCCTATAATATTTACTATAGACACGTCTCGGGCTGGCTGTCATGCGCTAATTGCGACGGGCACAAGCATGGGAGGAAAGGGGAGTGACGATGCAATCTTTCCTGATTTCGGGTGGACCGATCCATACGATGGCGACGGCTCGGGCCGAGGCGCAGCCAGATGCGGTGCTCACGCGGGGGAGCGATATCCTGTACGCAGGATCGGTCGAGGGCGCGCGCGCGCTGGCTCGCTCACACGGTCTGGAACCGACGGCCATCGATCTGGATGGCCGCACGCTGCTGCCCGGCTTCATCGACGGGCACATGCATCCGCTGCCAATGATCTTTTTCGCCATGGCCTGCAATCTGGACGATGCGGGCGGTCTGGACGTCGTAAGGCAGCGACTTGAAGCGCACTGCAAGGTCATAGATCCCGGCGAATGGCTGTTCGCCGTCCAGTTCGAGAATAACAAGCTAGCCGCAGATGAGGATCTGACCCGCCGCGAATTGAGCGAGTGGTTTCCGGATCTTCCGGTGCTGATCTACGCGCGCGACGGACACTGCGTCATCATCAATGATGCGGCACTGGCACTGCTACCCGCCGAAGAGGAGATAGGCGGCGTCGAGGGTGGCTCCATCGGCCGGTTCGACGATGGCAGCCTGGACGGGCGCTTTTACGAAAAAGCCATCGGCATCCCCATGGCCAAGCTGCCCAGCCCTTCGGCCGAGCGGATGACGAAGGCCATGAACGGCCTCTTCGCCTCGCTAACGCGTGCAGGGATCACCTCCCTCGGCGTCATGCTCCAGAGCGATGAGGAAGGGCCCGGCGGCGCGGCATCGCAGCACGAAACACAGGTGGTAGAGGCGATCCGCGGTCAGATCCCGCAGTCCCTTTACTCCATCGTCATCGGCAAGACGCTGGAAGGGCTCGAGCGTCTGATCGACGGAGCGATGAACGACCCGGCGAATGCGACCACGACCCGGGCCTTCAAGATCTTTGCGGACGGCACCTTCGGTTCGTGCACCGCCTGCATGACGGAGCCCTATGCCGATCGCACATGCTCGCATGGCTACATGACTCTCGACGAGGACGAGATCTACGCGCGGATGAAGCGCGCGCATTGCGCAGGATATCAGGTCTGTATTCACGCAGTTGGCGATCGGGGCATCGAGAACTGTGTTCGCCTGTTCGAGAGACTGCTGGAAGACCACCCGCGCGAGGACCACAGGCACCGGATAGAGCATGCCTCGATCGCGGATCCCGAACTCGTCGAGCGTATTGCTCGCGCCGGGCTGCACATCTGCGCACAGCCGCTGTTCATCCGCTCGGAAAGGTCGTGGCTGCCGAAGCGCCTGGGAGAGACCCGCGCGGGCCGTGCCTATCCCTTTAGGGACTACATCGACGCCGGGATCAATGTGGCATTTTCCTCCGACGCCCCGATCGAGGATGCGGATGTGATCGCCGGGCTCGATTTCGCCGTTAATCGTGGCGGCTTCCACCCGGAACAGGGCGTCACCATGCGCGAAGCGATCGAAGCTTACACGGTGAATGCTGCACGCCTGCAGTTCGAGGAGGACGTCAAGGGATCGATCGAGGTCGGCAAGCTTGCCGACCTCGTCGTGCTCGACCGGGACCCCTTCGACATCGCGCCGCAGGATATCGGGCAGGCCCGGATCTGCGCGACCTTCATCAGAGGCGAACTTGCCTACCAGAACGATCAGTTGGGAGTGGAATGGGGATGACCGGCTATTTCAGCGAAACCTACAGGGAAGCGCGCGATCGCCTGCTGAACCTTGTCCGAGAGGCTGCAGACTGGAACCACGAAGAGATCCGCCACCCCGAACCCGGACCGGACGCGCAGCCGATTTACACCGACGTTCTTTGGCGTGGGCCACGCGACGCGCGACGGGTCCTGTCGATCACCAGCGGAACTCATGGCGCGGAAGGCTTCTGCGGGTCGGCCCTGCAGAGCTGGATAGCCTCCGAGGCGCCCCAATTGCCGGACGATACTGCCATCATGCTGGTACACGCGGTCAATCCTTACGGTTTCGCGCATATTCGCCGCGTCAACGAAGACAATGTCGACCTGAACAGAAACTTCATCGACTTCGCCGATGGGCGCCCGGAAAACCGCGCTTACGCCGAGATATTCGATCTGCTCAATCCGCAGGAGTGGACGCCGGACACACCGGCCGAAATCGCGGCGGAACTTGATCGCCTGCGGTCCGAGAAAGACCAGCTGGCGATGATGAAGATGATCTCCGGCGGGCAATACGATTTCGCCAACGGGATGCAGTTCGGCGGCTTCGAGCCCGCGTGGTCTCGCCGTACGATGGAAGATATCTGGCAGCGTTACCTGCAAAGCGCGAAGATCGTCGTGCAGATCGACGTTCATACCGGCCTGGGTCCGGACGGTGTCGGCGTGCTGATGATGGCTGCCGACGACGAGGAGCCCCACAAGGCGATCACCGGCGAATGGCTGGGGCCCATGTTTGTGACGCCGCGCCCTCGCAGCCGCGCGGAAACCGTGCTGGGCGGCTACATGAACGCCGGAATGGAACAGCAGGTCGATGCGTGGGTGATCCCCATGACGCTCGAATACGGCACGAGGCCCAGCAACGAAGTGCTGCTGGCCATGATCGAGGACAACTGGCTGGTTCATCATGGCGAGATTGACAGCGAGGCAGGCCGTGCAATCAAGGAACGGCTTTTGCGGGTTTTCTACCCGGCAGACGAAATCTGGCGCGAAAAGGTGATGGTACGCGGGCAGGAGGTTCTCGCCATGGCCCTCGCCGGTCTCGGAACGCTCGACCCGGATGGGGTTCCGCTGGGAGCCTGCGACTAATGAACCAGGACCCGATCACACGCATAGACCTCCACCCGGTCTTCGT
Organism: Erythrobacter sp.; assembly: GCA_009993635.1. Taxonomy (GTDB): domain Bacteria; phylum Pseudomonadota; class Alphaproteobacteria; order Sphingomonadales; family Sphingomonadaceae; genus Alteriqipengyuania. Next base: position 265,646 of record JAACTC010000007.1, read on the forward strand.
GCCTTTCAACGAGCAGGTGCTGACCGTGCTTCAGGGCGGCCGCGGCAAGGTTGCCATGGCCCTGAACACCGAAGATCACTGGTTGGGGGGCGATTTTCTTTACTGTCGGCTCACCACCGAAGGCGGCGTAACAGGGGTGGGCGAATCTTTTGTCTGGGCCGTCGAGGGCGGGACCACCCCCGCTCTGATGGCAGACACCATACGCGATCATCTGGCCCGGTTTGTCCTCGGCAGAAGCCCGTTCGAAATCGAAGCCATCAAGACGAAGTTCGCGGATAATCTGGCGCGCAACGAATTTGCCAAGGGCGTCGTGGATATGGCGCTGTGCGACACGGCCGCGCGCGTAGTCGAACGGCCCGTCCACGACCTATTCGGCGGTGCGCAGATCGATCGCATTCCGACAGCACGCGTGCTCCCGTTGAGCGATATAGACACCATCTCCGACCTCGTTCGGCGGCTGATGGACCGCGGGGTGACGGCCTTTCGCTGCAAGCTGGGGGGCGGCATAGACCGCGATGTCGCGATCGTGGAGGCAGTCCGCGACCTGATCGGCCCTACCGGCCACCTGCGTGTCGATTACAATCAGGCCTATTCTCCGGCCCGGGCCCTCGCATCGATCAAGGCGATCGAGCCGTTCGGAATCGACTTTGCCGAACAGCCTATAAGGGCTGACGATTTTGTCGGCATGGCCTGGCTGCAGTCGCGCACCGATATTCCGATCATGGCTCATGAAGGCGCTTTTGGCCTGCGCGACCTGGCGGCACTGGCCGAAATGGGCGGTGTCCGCTGCTTCGGCCTGAACGGAGAACGGCCCGGCGGCATGTCGGATGCGGTGAAAGCCATTGATTACGCCGCCCTGCGGGGCATCGACATCTGCCTGCACAACCAGCCCGGCGGCATCGGAAGCGCGATGATGCTGCATCTGCATGCATGTCGCGCCCGCGACATCGCCCACCCGACCGAGCTACAGGGGCACGAGATGCTGGAAAGTTCGCTGATCCTCGGGCGCATAGATTACGATAATGGTATGGCGACCCTGCCTGATGGGCACGGATGGGGTGTGGAGCTCGATATGGACGCGTTGGACCATTATCAGACTGCGGACACGATTTCGGTCGCAGCCTGATCGGCCAACGGAGACGGCTGGCAAATACTGCGCGCCAGCGAACCCGCAAGAAGACGTGATGGAGAGCATCTCCATCCTTCGCATCGGCATTTGCCCAATCGATGCGGGAGATGTCTTCGCATTCGGAAAATCACCAATCTGGTCCGTTTCGCTTTTGGCTGGGGGCGGCTGATGTCGGGCGATACGGGCGTCGCAATTCGCAAAAGCATAGAGCTTTCCGCCGGAATTGTATTAGGGCGCGAAGCAGCCGTGACCTAGGCTTGGCAAACGCCGAGCTTGAAAGAAGAAACAGTCGATGCGCGACTGGCCATTGACGCGCTCGAAACCGATCGAGATCGCGGCGCGCCATCGCGCAAGTTATGGCTGGGAGGCCTGTCCTAGGAGAACCGTTCGGCGAACCATTCCTTGTACAGCACCAGCAGTTCGATTGCGGCATCGACCCGGGCGGGGTCGATGCCGACGGATTGTTCGATCAGCAATCCTCGCATGGCAGCGGTGTGAAGCAGATGCATTGCTTCCACCATTTCCGTATTCTCGATCCCCGCACCGCGTGCGACCCGGAGCGAGCCTTCAAGCTGGAAGCCATGCACAGATCCGTGTGTCGTCCTCAGCTCTGCGGCAAGATCGTCGTCGCCGCGCGCCGCTATTGCCAGTTCGATCAGCGCCATCGCCTCTTCGCTCTGGTAGCTTTCCCATCCGATCCGGGTGAGCGGGATGAACATGTCGGAATCGGGCGGAAGCTTGTTCAGCGCATCGATCCTTTTGCGCCGCAAGGTCATTTCGATGTCTTTCAGCGTCTCGGAAAGCAGGGCCGCGCGGGTCGGAAAGTGGTGCAGCATTCCGCCCCGGCTGATCCCGGCTTCCTGGGCCACCTTGGTGGTGGTGGTTGCAGCGTAGCCATCGCGGGCAAGGCAGCGGATCGTGGCGTCGAGCGCACGCCGCCGCGTGTCCGCGGTACGATCCGCCTGGGTACGACGCACCTTCGTTTCATGGTTTGCCTGCTCGCTCATGGGGCTGTTCCGTATCCTTTGCGCCAGCACCGCCTCTCTGACCGGGCGCCTAGCGTAACGCCGCCGCCACGTCTGCTGCAAATCGGGCTATAGCAAAGCCATCGCGTCCATCCAGGCCGCGCCGCACGATCACCAGGTTCTGGGACGGCACGATCATGGCGTACTGCCCGAATGCGCCTGCTGCGGCATAGGCTTTGCCAGGCAGGCCCTCGCGATCGTCATAGATCCAGAACTGAGCGCCATATTTGCTGTCTGCCAGAAAGCGCGAAGTGGGTTGCGCGGGTCCGGCGGTCGATACGTAGTCGGACCAGCCTTCGGGCAGAAGGCGTTCGCCGTTCCAGACCCCGTCGTTAAGATAAAGCTGGCCCAGGCGCGCGAAGTCGCGCGCGGTGCTCCAGCATTGCCCGGAAATCAGGAAATCGTTGTTCCAGTCCGTTTCGATCACCGTGCGGGTCATGCCCAGCTTCCACAGCAGTTCGCGATAGGGCCAGACCGCGAAATCGGTGTCGTCGGCGACCGCCTGTCTAAGTGCACGCGTCGCGAGGATCGTGTCGGATCCCGCATAGACGAAGGTTTCGCCGGGACGGCTGTTCATCATGTTGAGTGCCGACACCTCGTAGGCGGGGGCACCCGCGCCGTAGAGTTCGGGTTGCGGATTGTTGGCGCCTGACGTGAAGAGACCGCTGGCCATTCGCAGCAAGTTGTCGAGGGTAATGGCGCCGCGCGGATCGCCCGCACGCTGCCATTCCGTGAGCGGTGCGGGGGTCTGAAGGTCTACGAGACCTTTTTGCACTCCCACGCCGACCAGCGTCGCGGAAAGGCTCTTGCACATCGAGTTCGTGCGCGCAGCGATGTTCGGCCCGAAACCGGGATCATACCGCTCTGCGACGATCTTGCCGTCCTTCAATATGACGACGCCCCAGGTTTGGCCCTTGTAGTCGCCCGCCTCGTCCGCGAACGCTGCGTCCATGATGGAGGAGATCGCTCTGTTCTGTGTCGCCTGCAATCGTCCGGTGGCCTGCGCGTCACCCAGCGGCCAGGGCCTGCTGTCCAGAACGGGGGGCGCGAGCCCTGCGGGGAACCGATTGAGCGAGGCTGCCGCCGCCACGGTGGCGCCTATGGGTAGCTGCGTACAACCCTGGTGCGGGCGCCACACGGCGATGCGAGGGGGCATGTCGGCCGCATAGGAGACCGACACCGTCTTTCGTTCACGGTCAATCGTCTCGCGGATCGGCTCCTGCGGACGGGTACCTGGCTGGAAACTGGCGCGTACGGTTTCCTCGGTCATTTCGGATGTGAAGATGCCGGTGCACAAATGCAAAGCCTGGAGGCCCGCCAGTCGCGCGCGGGAATGGGCGGCTGCCGCCGGGGACTCCACCGCGGTGCGCGGGTCGCCGGAAAATTCCTGAGCGAAACCCGCACCCGAAGCAGTCGCCAGCAACAAGGCGAGAGCGATCCCCGCCTTGCGGCCTGTCGCAACCGACAGCATCAGAAGCCCGCCTTCACGCCGATGAAGAACCGGCGGCCGATGATGTCGTAGGCCGACGTCGCGATCCCTCCCCCGTACAGCGGCGCATCGGGTTCGGTCAGGTTCGTAATGCCCAGACGCAGTTCGAAATCGTCGGCCACGTTGACCCGGCCGATGAGGTCGAAATAGCTGATCTGCGGCACGCCCGGCTCGTTCGCACCGTCCACACCGACGTTGCTGGAAGCGTCCATCGGGCCGATGTAGCGCCAGCGCAGCGACAGCGAGGTGTTCCGGTTGCCGATCGTGGCGGTGGTGACAGCCTTCCATTCGGGATGGGTCGAGGAAAAGCCGTCGATCTGCGTGTTGCCGATCGTTCCTGCGTATTCGAGGAGCGGATCGGTTGCGACCGACTGGATCTTGTAATCCATCACGTGTGTGACTGCGCTGTTCAAAGAGAGAAAGCCGGTCTCCCCAAGTCCGATCGACGCATCCAACTGCATGTCGAGCCCGGCGGTCTGATAGGTCGAAAGGTTGGCCAGCCGTTCGCTGACGTTCGAAAGAAAGCCATTGCTGTCACGGTTGATCTGCTGACAGAAGATGTTGTTCGGATCGTAGTTCGGGTTCTGACCGGTTAGGTTGAAGCATTCCCGCAGCGCGATCGGGCTGGTGATGTAGCCGATCGCGTCTTCCACCGTGATGTCGTAATAATCGATCGAGAACGCGAAGGAGCGGAACGTGCCCCGGGTGAAGGCAGGCTGGAAGACCGCCCCAATGGTGTAGCTGTCGGCCGTTTCCTCGGTGAGGTCCGGGTTGCCGACACGCAGGGCGGAGATTGCCGCACCGGGATAGGCGAACAGGTCGATAAGCACGGGGCTGACGCCCTGTTGCAGACATAGCTGGCGCACCTGTGCCGGGTCGACGCCGGTGAGCTCGCCCCGCCGCGCAAGGCCGCCTACGTCGCACGGATCGCCCGATCCGGTGGAGGCGAGGCCGATGATGCCCGCGGTTCCCGCCTGCGGGGAGAACAGATCGCCGAGGCTGGGTGCCCTGATCGCCCGGGAATACCCGCCACGCGCGGTGATGCCATTCACGATCTCCCAGTTGGCGCCGGCCTTGTAGGTGCTGACCCCGCCGAACCGGTTGTAGTCGGAATAGCGATAGGCGAGGTCGACTTCGAGCCGTTCGAAAAACGGAGTGTCGGACAGCAGGGGGAGCAGGAGCTCGGCGTAGACTTCCTTGACGTTGAGATCGCCGCTCGTGCTGCGCGCGCCCGAAGTCCCGAAGGTTTCGGGAGCGGTGGTGACGCCAGGGACGGCGGTGAGCGTCGGGCTGTTGCGCGGATCGATATCGACCACGTAGGAATTGTCGCGATATTCCCCACCGATCGCGAAGCCCGCGGTGCCGCCGGGCAGTTCGAACAGATCGCCCGTAATCGTACCCTGAACGATCGTCTGTTCGTAGCTGTTGCGATCCGTCGTGCTGAAGGTGAGGTACTGCTGACAGCTGGCCGAAGCCGGAGCGAAGCCGAACGGGTCGTAGCCGCCGTCGCACAGGCTGCGCCCCCCATCCGGCGCGTTCACGACTTGCAGGAAGCGGCTGCGGCTGACCTGGTTGAGTGCGGTCGCATTCTGATCGGTCCGGCCGTAGCTCGCGTACAGATCGAAGGAGAGGGTGTCGGTGAGCTGTCCCTTGAACCCGAGCAGGCCCTGCCAGACGTCGTAATCCTGTTGCACCCGCAGCCGGCCGAGACGCCCGGTATTGAAGTAGTAAGTGATCGGCCCGTTCGGGTTCGGTCGCGAATTGAGCAGAATACGAAGGTCTGGCGTGATGAAGGGGTTGGCCGCACTGATCGTTACCGGTTCCACCACCGATTGGGTCACCCCCTGGCTGGACAGCTGATCCGTGGAATAGGTCGCGTAGTTGAACTGGGCATAGGCGGTGATGCGATCGCTGATATCGAGCTCTCCGCGAGCAAATCCGGTATAGCGATCGAGCGGCAGATACAGCGTCGAATCATTGTCGAAGCGCTGCCGCACCTGCCCGGTACTGGTAATGTTGTACCCCGTGGTGGCCGTGTCGCGCAGGTTGAGCCCGCCCTGCGAGCTCACCAGCGTGCCATCCAGATTGAGCAGATAGCTGCTCGCGAGCGAGGGCAGCGCCGTTCCATAGGTATTGAGGAACAGGTTACGGTAGGCGAGGTAGCGGGCGTTGGCTGCGGGCAGGCCGAACAGGTTGCTCCGGTTCTGCACCAGAAGCCCGCTCGTCGGCGTGGAGGTGCCTGCGTCGCCCTCGCCAGTGGTTCGTGAATTGGCCGACGCCGTGCCGCGGTTGTAATAGGATGCGGACAGGAACAGGCGCGCGGTATCGTCGGCAAACGAGCCGCCCCATGTTCCCGCGATGGAATAGGTGGCTGCGTCACCCTGATCGCTTATTCCGGCATCGGCGCTCAATTCGAAACCCCGGAATCTGTTGTTGAAGCGGAAATTCACCACCCCTGCGACCGCGTCCGAACCATAAACAGCCGATGCGCCTCCCGTGATGACCTCGGCCGTCGAGATCAGCGCCGGGGAAATGGTATTGAGATCGATCGTGCCGGAAGGGTCGCTGGGCTGCAGACGTCGACCATCGAACAGCACGAGGGTGCGTTCCGGGCCCAGTCCGCGAAGGTTCGCGGTGGCGCGGCCACCCGAAGAGCCAGGACCGGCGGCTCCGATCGACGAGGTTTGTGCGCCTTGCGAAGCCTGGAATTGCGGCAGTGCGTTGAGCGCCTGCTCGATGGTAACGGGTCCGGAGTTCTCGAAGAATTCTTCGTCGATGGTCAGGATCGGGCTCTCTGCCGTGTAATCGCGGCGGGCAATTCGCGATCCGGTAACCACGATGACCTGATCGCTTGCTTCACTGACGCCTTCTGGCCCCTCGGGATCGGGCACCTCCTGCGCGGCCAGCGGCGATCCATAGGCCAGCATACAGGTGGCGACGAGCAGCATGCCGCGCGACAGATTCTTCATCTTTCTCTCCCCGTTCGGCGTCTCTTTTCCGAGGCCGTTGAACGTGACGTGCCTTTGGATAAGGAAACAGTCAAGCCTGTTTGAAAGTTTGCAATCGGTTCGAATCCCGTCCAACAAAGGCGGAGAAAAGATCGCGAGATTCGTTTCGAATCGAACCGCACCACGCCCGGTTACGGGCGGGAAACAGGGAGATGATGCATGGGGTACAGCCCAACCCGGCGTGAACTTATCCGCTCCATGGCCGCCGTCGGCGTGGCCCTCTCCTACCCGGGAGTCGCTGCGGCACAGACCCGCGCGCGCAACACGGTAACGACAGCTCGCGGCCTCGTTCTGGGCACGCAGGCCGATGGCGTCCACGTGTTCAAGGGTATGCGTTACGGTGCCGACACCACGCTTCGCCGATTTCTTCCGCCGCGCCCGCCCGAACCCTGGACCGGCGTATTCGACGCCACCGCTTACGGCGACCAGGCCCCGCAGACGCCGAATGCTATCGCGGGCAACGAACCGATGAGCGAGGATTGTCTGCGGATCAATGTGTGGACACCGGCACCCGACACGAAGCGTCGCCCGGTCATGCTTTGGTTCCATGGTGGAGGGTTCGAAGTCGGAACGGGTTCGTCCGCGCTCTACGACGGAACCAACCTCGCCAAACGCGGCGACGTCGTGGTCGCCACGATCAATTCGCGGTTGAATGTCTTCGGTTTCTGCGACCTTTCGCGCAAGCTCGGCGACGAATATCGCAGCTCAGGCAATGCCGGCGTCATGGACCTTGCGATGGCCATGAGGTGGGTGCGGGAAAACATCTCCGCTTTCGGGGGAGACCCGAACAACATCACAATTTTCGGGCAGTCGGGCGGGGGGCGCAAGGTCTCCATGTGCTACGCCAGCCCTTTGGCGGCGGGAGCATTTCAGCGCGGTATCGTGCAGAGCGGATCGCACCTGATCGTTCACACGCCCGAAAAGGCGGATGCGCTGGTCGGGCTTCTGCTGGCAGAGCTGGGACTGGGCGAAGGGGATGCGGCCAAGCTCGCCCTGATCGATCAGAAGACGCTGAGCGAAGCCAATCTGGCAGCAATCACCAAGGCGGGATATCGGTTCGAACCGACGCTGGATGGTATCGTGATTCCCGAGCAGCCGTTCATTCCGCGTGCCCCCCAGTTCAGCGCCCATGTTCCCATGATGGTGGGAACCGCGCGAACCGAGCTGGCAGCCCAACTGGGTGCCCGCGACCGGACGCTTTTCGCGCTGAGCGAAGCGGATCTTCCTACGGCGATCGAACCGTTCGTCGGGGAGGGGAACGAGGCCCAGGCGCTCGAGGCGTATCGCGCCGTCGATCCCGATGCGACGCCGTCCGAACTGTTTTTCCGCATTGCCACCGGACGCGCTTACGACCGTGACGCGACATTGATGGCAGAGGCGCGTGCCGCACAGGGCCGGGAACGGACCTGGCTGTACAAGTTGGATTGGCCCGCTCCGATGTATCAGGGGCAGCGCATCAGCCCCCATTCGCTCGATCTGCCCTTCATGTTCGACAACGTCACGAAGGGATCGGGGCCGCGAATGGTTGGCCCGCCCACCAGCGACACGACCGCGCTCAGCAACACGATGGCCGAAACCTGGCTCGCCTTTGCACGCTCGGGAGACCCCAACAACGCGGCCATTCCGGAGTGGCGCCCCTACGACACGTCGGATCGGGCCACGATGATCTTCGACGTTCCGCCGCATGTCGAAAACGATCCCTACCGGGCCGAGCGCGAATTCATGGCGCAGTATCCCTCCACTCAGACCGGCAACGGGCGTTTCCGCAGTCTGGCGGGCGACTGACATGGTTCGGCTCAGTCGGCGTCTCGTGATCGGGAGCATGGCCGCCTCGGGCGCCGTACTGGCGGGAGGCTGCACCGCGCGAACGGCGTCGCCCTCTCGATCCGGCGTTTGGCCTCAAAGATCGCCCGCTAGCGTAGGGTTGGAACAGGATGCGCTGGAGCAGGCTGCCCAGACGATGGGGCAGGCCGGCGAGCGCCAGGGTCTGGTCGTCGTCCGCGATGGTGCGCTCGTTTTCGAACGCTACTGGGCCAACGACTATCACCGCGCCGAACCGGATTGGCGCAATGTGTCCTTTTCGTCGGGCAAGAGCTGGGGGGCCACGATGGTGGGCCGGGCGATCAACCTCGGCCACCTGGCGCTGGACGATCTGGCGAGCCGTTATGTCGCCCCCTCGATTACCGGACTGCATCCGGCCACGCGGATCCATCATCTGCTCACGATGAGCTCCGGCGGAAGTCTGGTGGTCAAGCCGAGTTCGCACCCGCCCAGAAAACTGACCGATCAAACCCCGCCCGGGCCGCCCGATGAGTATGTTCGTACGGTCGGCAAGAGCAAGGAACCTCGCGCACCCGAAGGCTACGGGATCGATCTCGAGCCCGGAACGATGTTCTTTTACGACGGCGCCGCGGCCGATCACCTGGCCGAGATCGTGACGGCCGCAACCGGGATGCGCAGCTTCGATTTCACGCGAAGCGAGGTTCTCGAGCCGCTGGGGTGCCGCAACACAGGCTATCAACCTGAAGGGGTCGATTCCAACGGGGACATACGCATCGGCGGCTCGATGCTCATCAGCTGTCGCGACATGGCGCGGCTGGGCCAGCTTTATCTGCAGGGAGGTCGCTGGGGCTCTGCCCGCCTGCTCGACGCGGCATTCGTCGGTGCGGCGACGAGCCCGTCGCCCGGCAATCCGAATTACGGATACCTGTGGTGGCTCAATACCACCGGGGAAATACCCGCCGCGCCGCGCTCCATGTTCTACGCCGCCGGTGCGCTTGGCCAATATTGTTTCGTCGTGCCGGAACGCCGCCTGGTGGTTGCCACCATGGGGTTCGGCCGGCCACCGCTCACCCCTCAGCGTGCCTGGGAAATCCTCGCGCCCGCTTTGCTCGCATCGTAAATCAGAAAGCTTGAACCCATGAGAAAATCCCTTGCGCTGCTTGCGATACTCGCGTGCCTCGGCACAGGCTGTGCGGAGGCTACCCGGGTCGAAGCACCGCAAGCCGCCGCCGCATCCGTCGCGGCACAGGGGCTTTACGCCGATGCCGACAAGTGGCTTTGCCTGCCGGGCAGAAAAGACACCTGCGACCAGGATCTGACCACCACGGTTGTCTCAGCCGACGGAACACTTACGCGGGAGATGTTCGATCCCGCGGCCGATCAGCCGATCGACTGCTTCTACATCTATCCCACGCTGTCGCTCGACCAGTCCGGGAATGCCGACTGGAACGAAGGGCCGGAAGAAGGGCGTGTCATTCATCAGCAGCTGGCGCGCTTTGCCGACGTCTGCAAAGTTTACGCCCCCAAGTATCGGCAGATTACCATGCTGGGAGTAAGCGGCCGCTCCGGTGAGAGCGTCGCTGATCTCTACCGCGTGGCGATCGCGGATGTGAAGGAAGCCTGGAACCACTACCTCGCCAATTACAACAACGGGCGCGGGGTGATCCTGATCGGCCATTCGCAAGGCTCGCGCATGCTGGTCAACCTCATCGAGGACGAGATCGATGGCAAGCCTGTGCAGGCGCGGATCATCGCGGCCTATCTCAACGGGACGAGCGTGGTCGTTCCCGAAGGTCGCGATATCGGCGGAACGTTCAAGTCCATGCCCCTGTGTCGGTCCGCTGATCAGACCCAATGTATCGTCGCCTATCGCAGCTTTCGCGCCGATAACGGGCCGGTCAACGATTACGCTGCCACCCAGCGCCCGGGCATGGAGATCGCTTGCGTCAATCCCGCCGCGCCGGGCGGGGGCAAGGCCATGCTGCATTCCTATCTCACGACCGACGCGCTGATGGGCGGGCCCACGCCGCGGTTTGTGACCGATGGGCGCGCGATCGAAACGCCGTTCGCTTCGGTACCGGGATTGTTGAGCGGCGAATGCGTATCGAACGAGGCCGGACAATACCTGGCAATTTCGATCAACGCGGATCCTTCCGACCCGCGAACCGACGACATCACCGGCGATATCTACACCGACGGCAAGCTCAACCCGGCGATGGGATTGCACCTGATCGATATCAATCTGGTCATGGGAAATCTGCTGGACCTGGCCCGTTCGCAAACCCGCGCCTATCGCGCCAGCCGCTGATCAGACACCGCACATCGGCGCGGGATGCGTAAGCTACCACTTCTTGCGTCCGGGACTATCGACGATCTCTTTTGCTGGGATTGCGCCTTCCATAATCATGTCGGCCCAGCGTTGAGCAAGTTCGCGTCTACGCGGCATGTAAGCGGCGCGGCTGTAGCGAAGCTCGCTGGCGCTCATTCCCTTTGGGGATGGGCAAGCATCAGGTCGATGATGATTCGGTCGGCTAGAAGGCGCACATCCGTCCCCAGTTCGCGCTCGGCCTGCTCGTTCGTGATCGTCAAGAAGCTGGAGCGCCAGCCATGCGGCACATGGCGCCCCTTGTATCCTTTGCGGTTGTACAGATAGCCGATTGTACTCTCGCTGATCGGCTTCAGGCCAGACCGTGCGCTGGGAAAAACGATGGGCCAGCGTCCTGTCAGCCAGCGCACAGCGCGTAACGATACAACTGATTGCGACGAGAGAGGGATGGGATGCTGGAACGCCTCATCGCTACGAAGATGACGCTCCTGCTTGATCTTGTCCGCCGGCACATTCCAGAGTGCATCGTTGATGTCCACCGCAGGGTTTTCGAGCCTTGCCCCCTCAGCATTCGCATATCGATAGATCGCGGCCACGCGCTGCTCGATCCGGCGGGCTATCTCTATGGCGCCGCGCCCCTCGATCTTGCGCAGAATTGATAGCAACAAAGGTCTGTCGATCTAAACCAACGGCATCGACCGGAGATGCGGGAAGATATCATGTTCGAGGCTGATGATAACATCGCTGGCATGGACAGGCTTCCAGGGTGCGATCTGCAGAGCATGCCACTCGCGCGCCACGTTCTCGAGTGATTTTACCGAACCACTTGCACTTGCGAACCGTCCGCGCCTTGCGATGTGCCGGAGATCGCGACCCTCACGCAGGATCTTCTTAGCCTCGTCCCGTTTTTCGCGAGCTTCGGCCAGCGAAACCTCAGAGTATACACCGAGCGTCAGCAGGCGCTCTTTCTTTTCGAAGCGATTTTTGTAGCGCCAACTTTTGTGTCCGCTTGTCGACACATGAAGGTGAAGACCTCGGCTGTCGGTGAGCTTGTAGGCTTTATCCTGTACGGCTGCCGTGCGCGCAGCCTTGTCCGTCAGAATTCGATACCCCCCTAGAAGCTGGAATCTTTACCCCCGATCTACCCCCACTTGCGTTTGGCTGAGGCTGGATCGCGTCGGACGGCACCGGAGGCGGAAATCGCGGAATTGTAAAGCTTTCCGAGCAATTATGGAGAAGTCTGGAGTAAGCTGGAAAGACCGGTGGCGGAGGATGCAGTCAGCTGCGAACCGCTCTCCCCAAGGAAATCCCTGCTTGGCGGGAATTTACAGCGAAAAAGACGAAAATCTTCTCCTAAGAATGCCCGCGAGAGACGCGCGAACCGCAGAAATCAGCCATCCACGAAATGGAGTTCCCTAAGACGCTAACAGGGAACTTGCAGGCGCGATTACGGATCCAATCAAGGTCGAGCTGGGAAATAAGATCGCGGTTTACGTCGACCATTTGATCCGCTCACCTTGACGATCAAAGCTGGCATTCCAACCTTGTCGCTGTCCTTCGAGGCAGAGGCACCGCGCCCATTGGCGCACAGCAGCAATTCTCGGGACAACCATCAGCAACCGCCGTGCAGTGCACTTGGCGGGACCTTGGTTGTCGCCCATGCGCTGCAAGCTTCGTCCCTCCTTTTGCTGCCTGTTCGGCAACGAAGGACAATTCAAATGACAAGCTCATCAAAGAAGCGGGCCGCCACCGGCATTCGCAATGACATTGCTGCGCTCGAGCAGAAACTCGGTTCCATCGAATATCGACCGCTAGGCTCGCTAAAGCGATACGAAAACAATCCCCGCGAGCATCCTGAGAAGCAGCTGGTCAAACTCGCCGCGTCGATAAGCGAGTTCGGATTTGCCATGCCAATGCTCGTTGATGAGCAGGACGTCATCATTGCAGGTGAGGCCCGCTTCGAAGCAGCTCGTCGCGCGGGTCTGACCGAAGTCCCCGTCATCGTCGCGCATCATTGGAGTCCGGCACAGGTGCGCGCCTATCGCCTGGCCGACAACCGGCTCGCAGAGCTCGGAACGTGGGACAGCGATGCTCTTGCAATCGAGTTCGCCGCGCTCATCGAGTTCGACGAGAGCCCGATCGAGGTCCTTGGCTGGGAAACAGCCGAGATCGACATCATTCTCGAAGACGAGCTGGAGGCGCAGGAGGGCAATTCTGTAGACCCGGCCGACGAACAGATCGAACCTCCAGCTGCCCCGTCAAGTCGGCCGGGCGACCTGTGGCTTTTGGGCGAGCACCGCCTCCTGTGTGGCTCAAGCCTTGATTACTCCAACTGGACCAAGCTTCTCGATGGCAAAACCGCCGCGATGGCCTTCACCGATCCACCTTACAACGTCCCGGTGTCGGGCCATGTCTGCGGGCTCGGCAAGGTGAGCCATGCCGAGTTCGCCATGGCCTCCGGAGAGATGAGCAAGGCCGAATTCACCGCATTTCTTTCGGAGTTCATCGCCGCGCTGCTTCCGCACTGCAAGGACGGCGCGGTTCTCGACCTGTGTATGGACTGGAGGCATCTTGGCGAGATGCTCGCTGCGATCGAGGGCAACAAGCTCTCCCTGCTCAACCTGTGCGCCTGGAACAAGAACAACGGCGGAATGGGTAGCCTCTACCGATCCAAGCACGAGCTCGTTTTCATCGCGAAGAAGGGGAAGGCCCCGCACACCAACAACGTCGAGTTGGGAAAGCACGGGCGCTATCGCACGAACGTCTGGGACTACGCGGGGATCAACACCTTCGGGAAAACCCGGATGAAGGACCTCGCGGATCACCCGACGGTCAAGCCCACAGCCCTCGTTGCCGATGCGATCCGCGACGTGACGGATCCCGGCGAGATCGTGCTCGACGCCTTCATGGGATCGGGCACGACCATCCTCGCTTGCGAGCGCACGAGGCGCCGTGGGTACGGGATCGAGATCGAGCCCGGATATGTCGATGTCGCGATTCGGCGATGGGAAGCCATGACAGGCGAGAAAGCCGTGCTGCTGGAAACCGGACAAGCCTACGCCGAAGTCGCCGCGCTCCGCTCCGACAACCCAGCCGAGAATGAAATCCCGACGGGCCACACAACTACCAGCGCTGCCTGATTACCACCTTAGCGCCGGCCCGATCAAGTGGCCGGCGCGCGTTCCCATATTTTCCGGAGACGACCCATGCCATTCAAACCTGCTTCCGACTGGATCAGCGCCTTCCCTGAGGAGGACGAAGACCAACCCCGCCGATTGCCCCCAGCCAGAACACGCACCCGGACAGTGCCGCCGATCGAAACTCTCGATCCGCGCCCGGAGATCGGCGAAGCCGAGCCTTCCGAGTCGATTCCAGTTGAAGCCGGCGGGGAGCCTGAAGAGAGTTCGTCAGGAGCTGAATACCAAGTCGGCTACGGAAAGCCGCCAAAAAGGACGCGATTCAAACCCGGTCAGTCCGGAAACCCGAAGGGACGGCCAAAAGGTGCCAAGGGCCTCAATACCATCGTGCGCGAGTCCCTTGGTGGGAAGCTGGCTGTCCGGACTTCCGAGGGAACAAGGAAGATCAGCAAGATCGAGGCAGTGCTGCAGAAAACACTCGAGAAAGCTCTGAAGGGCGATGCCCGCGCGCAGCTCGAACTGATGAAGCTGTGGCGGGCTGCTGTCCCCGACACGCCCGATGCCGACGAGACAGCCGGGAATAACGAGAACATGTCTGAGGCCGATCTCGCCATCCTTGCTGCCTTCGAGGCGCAACTGGCCGAGAGAGCAGGAGATGGATCGTGACCCTTCCCGCCCCTCCCCTTTCTGCCATGCGTCGCCAGCATTTCGAGCTGTTCCTCATCAAGGCGTTCGAGACGCTTCATCCCGGAGATCCTCCACTCGAGCTTGAGTGGTATCTTCAGGCGATCTGCCATGCACTGATGCAGGCCCGATCGGGCGAAGAGCGGCGCCTCGTCATCACCGTTCCACCGCGGCACCTCAAGTCGGTGACCGCGTCGGTGGCTTTCGTTGCCTGGGTCCTTGGTCACGAGCCGAAGGCCAAGATCATGGTCGCGAGTTACAGCCAGGACCTCGCCCGGCATCATTCGAACCAGACCCGCACGCTAATGGAAAGCGATTGGTACCGGAGGGATTTTCCAGGCACGCGGATAAGCGATCGCGGCAACCGTGCGCTGGAAATCGAGACGACGGCCGGCGGGGTGCGCAAGGCGGTCTCGGTGCAGGGTTCGATTACCGGCTTCGGCGCCGACATCATCATCGTCGACGATTGCATGAAGGCCGACGAGGCTAAGAGCGCTGTCGAGCGGCAGAACCTGCGCGACTGGTTCGACAATACCTTGCTCAGTCGCCTGAACAACAAGGCGACGGGGCGCATCATCTCGATTCAGCAGCGTCTCCACGAGGATGACCTGCCCGCCTACATGTTCGAGAAGGGATACCAACACCTCAACCTTCCCGCGATCGCCCAGAAGGAGGAGCGCATCGCGACCGGCAGGGGACGGTCACACCATCGATCGATCGGCGACCTGCTCAACCCTTCCCGGGAAAACCGCGCGACGCTTGACCAGTTGCGTCGTGATCTTGGCCCGGTGGTCTTCTCTTCGCAGTACCAGCAGGAGCCCGTTACCGCCGAGGGCAACATGATCCGGCTCGAGTGGTTCGGGGTCTACGATGAACCTCCCGAGCGGCACGACTTCCTCAAGGTGGTCCAGAGCTGGGATACGGGGATGAGTTCCGCAACTACCAGCGACTACTCGGCCTGCACGACCTGGGAGTTCGAGCGCCACGAGAGGAAATGGTACCTCCTCGACGTGCTCCGCAAACGGCTCGACTATCCCGACCTGTTCCGCGCGGTCCAGGAGCTCAGCCGACGCTATCGTGCCGACCGAGTCATAATCGAAAAGGCAGGTAGCGGGCATGCGCTGCTGCAGGAACTGCGAGCGACGAACAGGTTGCGTCCGATTGCAGTCGCTCCCGTGACCAGCAAGCAAGATCGCTTCAACGCGTGCCTTGCGGAAGTTGAATCAGGGCGATTTCTGTTGCCACGAGAAGCGCCGTGGCTCGACGACTTCCGGAACGAGCTGCGCGCCTTCCCGCACGGCAAGTACGACGATCAGGCGGACAGCTTTAGCCAGTTTGTCCGGCACCAGCTGCGACACTGGACGTGGCTACTGACCGAATACGAACCGGATGGCAGGGCTCACAACGTGGTGCGGCTGGAGCGGAGGCCTTGGTGAATAGGGAGACACGGCCACAGCGGTTGGCGAAGGACCGTCCTTCCCCAAGGTCAAAACACTTATGATATCTAGAAATCACTTTTCAGTTGACACGGCGAGCGGATAGAGTGATATGGAGATATCACAGCGGAGCGCAGTCATGGAAATTTCCTCTCTCACCAACACCGAAACCAATCTGAGGCACTGCCTTCTGCTCAAGGCAGATGATCTCTATTTCATGCTGGCGGCACCACTGGGCGAGGAACTTCGAAACAGTTTTCTCGGCATCGAGGTTGAGGGGCTCGCGGATGAGAACCTGTCCGAGGAAGCGATTGCTGCAATTGACCTCGATCGGTTCGACATCGCCGAGCGGGTCCGGCGACTTCACACCATGGTCTCCGCTCGCGGGCTGTCGATCGACAATGCAAACCGCCCGGACACCGAATTCGGCCGAAACGACAATCTTTGCTTC
Source organism: Erythrobacter sp. (assembly GCA_009993635.1). Lineage (GTDB taxonomy): Bacteria > Pseudomonadota > Alphaproteobacteria > Sphingomonadales > Sphingomonadaceae > Alteriqipengyuania. Next base: position 282,113 of record JAACTC010000007.1, read on the forward strand.
CTCGAGCACTTCCTCTCGACCCTGCCGGACGTCGCGCTTGGCGGCATGGATCTGACCGGAGCACGGAATGGCGCCGTCAGGCATCTCTACAGCCTCTCGTTTGCATGGCTCAATCTGATCGAGACAATTGAGAGTGCCTTCCATGGCGATGCAGAGACCCCACTGAGCGTGGGCGACCTTGCCCTACTTTCGGGCCTCGACATCCGGACAGTGCGCAACCGTTGCGGACCGGGAAAACAGGTCCGGACAAGTGCCGACCGTGCCTCCAGAGAGCGCGGCAAGGCAGCGCCGGCCTTCGTCTCTTTGAATGCCCTCGACGCGCTCGAATGGCTTGCCGGCCGGAGGGACTTCACGGTTTCGGAGATCGATCCTGCCTGGCTGACCCGCCAGCTGGCAAACTCGGATGTGTGTGCTGCAACACGAGGCCTGCTTATCGCCAGCATCGTCAATCTGGGCTCCCTCTCAACTCTCGGCAACGAGCTGGACTTCACCTTTGAAGACGCTCGTGAATGGTTTGATCAGGGTAGCGCTTTGCCCACTAGGATCATCACCAGCCTCACCACAAGACTTGGCATTCGAAACTAAATTCAGAAAACAGGAGATTGAATATGGACCACACCACCGGCCTCGGTCGCCAGACCGCTGAACTGCACACGCTTCTCGTCAGCCACCGCAACATTGAGGAGCACCCGAATGGACATTCCAAGTATGTCCTTCGCTATCGCACGGCGTGCGGCCACGAAGTGGCAGTCGAGAAACGCGCGGGGACGCCGCTGCTCTACTTCACACGATCGCTCGCCGAGGGACGGATCAACGACCTTGCGCCCGATTGGCTTCCGGGGTCGAAGACCGGCCGCAACAGCAATCTCAACACGCTGGAGACCTTTCGCAACAAGCCATTGGCTCGCCTTCGCGTGACCACGCTCGACACCGCACGCAGGGTTATTGATGCCTGCGTGAGCGGGTAGCGCGGCGCGAGCCCGCTCCCTGCAATAACAGGGAGCACGCGCAGCCGGCGGTCGCGGGAAAACACCGGCAGGCCGGTTGCTGGAGTCTCACCTTTCCTCCAGTGACTGGCCACCCCGACGTCGGGCAAGGCGTGACAGCACTGAGAGACGGCAACTGACCTTATGTTAAGCGGGGTTCGAATCCGAATGCCTCGACCCAAAAGGGTTTGGTTGGTTTTGTCAGATCGAATGCGCCTGCTAGTGACGTCGTGCTGTCAGTCTAGTCGCACTGACCTGCCATTTTTGTCGGGATTGGCAGCTGTTTGCCTAGGTTGGGCGAACAAATTGCGGAGGATCTTGCAGCCAATGGGCCCGAGCATTTGGTCTGACAACAGCGTTTAGCGCTTATTCGATTGGAGGTAATGGCGGATGCGTGTCGTTGGCCAGCTTCTCAAGTTCAACCGCCCCAGCGACAATGCGCTCCAGAACTTGGAGAAGGGACAGCTGTTCTGCCAGCACTATGCTGCGTACAACGACCCTTTTGAATTCTGGACGAGGATATCCAGCGGAATTCCTGACCCCGATCAGGAACCCGAGCGATATCTGGCTGCCCTGAGAGCTTGGGGTTTTCATTATCGGACGGTCGCCGAGGCAAAAAGTGACAAGCTCATACAAGAGTCGGTGGACGACTATTTTGACGAGTGTCAGTCGTACGCACCGCCGTTTGAGCAAATGCGGCGGCAGATGCGGATTTCCTGCTTCAGTGCCGAGGCTAATAATCTGCTGATGTGGTCGCATTACGGCGATGGTCTGCGGGGGTTCTGCATCGCATTCGATGAGGATGCCATCAAGGGGGATGATGGGGGCAGCTATGTGCTCGACGTTACCTATCTGGATAGGCCTCCCCGCGTGGACAGCTTCATCTATGGCGTGGCCTGGGATCAGGACTGGTACAGTGATGTCGCGATCGAGGAAGCGGAGCATGCTGCTCGGGCTCAGGGCAGAATCCTGAGACCGGATGAGGTTGCGATGTACGAGGATTCGGGCGCGGAAGCGCTCCGCACAATGCGCGAAATCTGGCAGCACGTCTTAGCGACAAAGCCCGCCGAGTGGAGGTACGAGCGAGAACGTCGCCTGCTGGTCCAGACCGACATGGACGACACACGTCCTTTGCTGCGAACCTACGACCGCGCAGCGGTCAAGGAAGTCATCGTGGGAGAGCGGATGCCGGAGGATTATCGGGAACGCCTGATCGCCGTAATGCGGGAGCACTATCCAGATGCACCCGTGAGAACTGCCAGTCGTGCAGAGGGTGTCTACAGCCTATCCATTAAATCCTGATTGTCATCCCGCGGCGACAGCAGCCTCCAGCTGCATCTTGAAGAACTGCCAGCGCTCTTCCAATGCCGCTCGGACCGGCCCACTTGTGCCGTTTACGAGCAAGGTCCGATCGCCAAATTCCGCGTAACCCGCCGCAAGCAAGGCGGGGTGAAGCGCGATCTGCAACGTACCGGGATCGATACCCAGCAGCCCGAGATCGAATAGTGTGTGGAGGTCGCTTCGCAGCAGCAAGCCGTTTCCAGCGCCGTTGTCCTCGCAAGTGGAAATGGGCCGGATGTGCGCCGCTTCGATTAGACCAGGGAGGTGGCAGCCGGTAATCTGACATTGCGGTCCGTATCGCTTGATTAGCCGGTCGCGAAATTTGCGCTGCCCGCGACGGAGAGCAATCTCGCGCAAGATGCGCCGTCGGGTTTCGACGACCGAAGCCGGAGGTGGCTCGTTCTCGGTGGCGAGTTCGGGAACTGCTACCGTGCCGGCGAAGAGCCGGATCAGGCTGGCGATTGGAAACTCGCTGCCCAAGAACGGCTCCAGAGCTGCAAGGTCAATCTCCTTGATCGACATTTGATCGCTGGGGCGCAGAACCGCTTCGTGCACGCGCGCAACGGGGAGAGACGGGTATGGGACGAAAGTGCCCCCATAGTGAGCCGTATACTTAATCACCGGAACCTGCTCGACTACGGGATCCTCAAATCCGTGTCCCGCCTTGCACATCCACGGCGGAAGCATCGTAACGCGCTTCTTGATATTGCCCGCTCCACAGACCGGGCAGTGCAGCCTCTCCTTTTCTCCGTGTTCCTTCTGGACCGTCTCGATCTCGGCCAATCCGAAGGTGGTTCGGGACGCTGCTGTCATATCTATAGGCGCTTGCGGGATCGTCGTCATACCCGGCGTTGCCGCCATACTGACGGACGCCTTCGATTGTCAGGAACGACCAAGCGCGACGCGCGGTCATGAGAGCCTTCGCGCCAGCATTATTCAAGCACTCGCTGAATGACCTTCCCGATCTGGAAGGCTAGGTAGGGGGGGACCGCATTGCCCACCTGTGTGAATTGCTGCGTGCGATTTCCCTCGAACAGATAGTTGTCAGGAAAGGTCTGGAGGCGCGCAGCCTCGCGAACAGTCAGACTTCGACACTGAAGAGGATCCGGATGGATGAAATAGTGTCCGTCCTTGGCTATGTGGCTTGTGACCGTGGTCGAAGGCTGGTCCCAGCACTGCACGCGGAAGCGATCAGCGAACTTGCCCGAGGTCCAGTTACGGTGGGCTGGCGCTAGGCCGGCTGGAAACTCGGACGCTTTTGGGGAGCGGTCGAACATCTCCGCGAACGTGGCAGCAAAGGCATACCGTGCGAGGTCGCCTTCCATGTGTCCGCGCGTTTCGTGGTTTGGTAAGTGATCGAGTTCGGGATCGATCAGCCAATCTGCCAACTCCTTGTCATCCACAATCGCGGATTCCGTTGATTTCGTCGGCAGGACATCGTTGCGACCACTCACTGCTTCAGCGTTGGCAAACAGCCTCAACGCGACCATATCGAGCTGCTCGCTTTCCTCGTCGAATGCCGCTCGGGCAGCCAGCCGGAAGGCTTCCACAACGATCGCGCGCCATGCGGACGGCGAGTCCTTAATCTTGCTCAGCCGGCTGCGCAGGACGGGCATCCCGCCCAGAACCTGTCTTACGCTGGGCGCAACATCGCGCGGCCGCAGATGGTGTTCGGGGAGCTGGAAGACCGACATCTGGCAAGGGAAGTCATGCCGGATGCCGAACAGAAAAACCCTATGACGACGTTGCGGGACCCCGTGCTCCTCTGCCCGGAGAATATGAGCAGAGCCGCCCCGGGCATTGCTGACGACGAGTGGCAGGATAGTGTAGCTGTCCTTGGACCCGCCAGCCGCCATCAGATCGAAGACGACCTTAGAGAAGATGTTCTCGCCATCGACGCTGGCTGACAAGAAGCCCTTCACGTTCTCCATTATGAACGCGACGGGCCTCAGGCGGGCGAGGATGCGAATGTATTCGCGGTAGAGGAAATGCCGATTGTCCTCGCTTGCTACGTAACCGGCATTACCCCGATTCCGTGCGCGTCCCACGAGTGAATAGGCCTGACATGGCGGACCACCGACAAGGATGCATCTGTCGGGCGCTTCTGCGGCAATTTTGTCGATCAGCGGATCGATTTGCGCCGCGGCCTCCGGTGTCCCTAGCTCCAGCTGTATGGTTTCCTCGCAGGCCGAACGCCACTGATCGGGGAAGGCGCCAACCAGCTGCTCCCGCGAAAGCTCGCCACGGATGTATTCGTGATATTCACGCGGCGCCCGTTCGAACTGGCGGAAGAAGCTCCGCATCCGGAGCGTGGAAAAGGCCGAGGGTTCCTTTTCCACGGACAGGGCGATGTCGAACACGCGATTGCCGTTCGCGTCGCGCACTGAGGCGAACCCTTCCGCAAGCCCGCCGGGTCCGGCAAACAGATCAACGACCTTGAACATCACGTCCTGCACGACCAGACTCCATGGAGACTGGCATTACCAGGTATGGTGGTTTCCTCCAGGGAAAAACATGGTCGACGTCGTAGATAGCGCCACGCGCTCGAGGATGATGTCCGGCATCCGGGCGGCGAACACCAGACCCGAGCTAAAACTGCGCCGGGCGCTGCATGCCCGTGGCCTGCGCTTCAGGCTTCACGACAAATCCCTACCCGGCCGGCCTGACATCGTGCTTCCGCGCTGGCGCGTCGTCATCGAGGTTCGGGGCTGTTTCTGGCATCGCCATAAGAATTGCCGCTTGGCAACCAAGCCATCGACTAGGCCCGACTTCTGGGAGGCCAAGTTCCGCGCGAACGTCGAACGGGACAAGCGGAACGTGGGCCTGCTGCGCGATGCTGGCTGGAGAGTGGCGATCGTCTGGGAATGCGAGCTGAAGGCGAGAGACATCGATGCCGTGACAAATGCGATCCTCACCTGGATGCAATCGGACGAGGGAATGCTCGAAATCCCTAGTATGCCAAGGCCCGTAGGAGCCGATTCGGCACTGCTCTCCTGACAGGCCCACGGCCTTGGCGCCACGACCTCGACCTTTCAGGCTTTCTCCGCCCTTTCGAAGACCCCCTGCACTCGAGCCGACCTCTCCTGTTCGCTGAGCGCACCGAAGCAAGTGATCTCGTTATCCCGCCGGATCATGCGCACAGCGCGCCGCGTGAGCGGCTCCATGCGGTTCGAGCCGACACGGGCCGAAGTCACCACCCAGGCTTCAGCCAGCGCACGCGCAATATTCGAGTCCGCGCCGATGCCGGGCCGTTCGGTAATCTGCACGGAAGCATCTTCGGACAGGGCACGAAGCAGACCCCACCTGTCCTTGTGACCCTCGCCGCGGTCTACCGCACAAGCCCTGAGCCAGAGCCTCTGGAACGTGTTCCGCACTCCACCGCGAAAGCGGTCCGGATGCCCATCCTCGAAGCGCCAGAGGACAATACCGGGCGCAATGCAGCACGCGACGCAGGCCCACACGTCGTCCCGCATTGCCTCGGCTCCGTGGAGAATGTCCCCTTCGCCCAGCCAAGCGCCGCAAGCTGCATCAAAGGTAGCCCGGTCGTTCGCCCCGCCCCTGTTCGGAAAGCCATGTTGCACCGCCAGCGCGGTCAGGCCATCGAGAAGCGCTTGGAGATCCTCCTGTGATGCCCGCGACCCACCGCTGGCCGCGTGAGTGATCGAGCTCGCTGCGGCCGCCAGTCGCTCAGCCATCGTACCCTCGCGCAAGAGGTCCGGAGAGCCCAGCAGCCTGCGAACTCCGATCTCGTCGAGGCGTGGCATGAGACGTACATCATTCGGCATCGAGCTCTCCTTTGAAAAGGCTGCCGATCGACAGGTCAAAACGCGCCGGATCGTTTTCGGCGAGCGTGCGCACCGAGCCCACCGATTGTCCCGGGAAAGCCTGTTTTATCCATGCCTCGACCACCGAACCCGTCGAACCTGGCGTACCGATGGCCGGGTCAGGCGGGAAGTGGTCAAGTGTGATCGCAGAGCGGATCATCTGCCCGGCAACCGAGCAGATGAGCATTCTCAGAACAATGTCCCCCCCGTTCTGGACCGCCTCCACGAATTCCGGACGGTCCTCGTTAAGATAGAGGCGGACAGAGCTGGTGAACTCCTGATCGAGATGCTGCGGAGACCAGTCAAGGAACCATAGGGCATCCCGGTGACCTTCCGAAAATGCCTCTGCAAAGCTCACGGTCTCCATCGGGAAGCGCATGCCCCCCGGATCGACGCTTATTCGGATGCTGTCTTTCCAGAGCCGGGCTCCGCGATGTTTCGGGGACAGGCGGCCGATTGTCGAACCTGCTGAAAAAAGAACAAGCTCGGTTGCCAAGTGCAGCGATCGTGACACGTCGTGACCATGAACCGCTATTTCGAGATTGGCGGAAGGGTGTTCTGCGTCCAGCAATTGGCGCGCGACAATCTGTTGGCCTCGGGGAATACGTTGATTGCCGGTGCCCTGCGTGACGATGCAGAGAAGCTGGAGGCTGTCGGCAGCAATGCCGATCTCGTCCGCAGCACGGGCGAAGTCCACGCTCACATCACGCTCCATCCTTAGCGACGCAGAATAATCGAAATGCTCGATCTGATGGTTGTCGATAACGCACGGCTCGCCGTCGAGTGTTGCGAGCCAAGGGCCCGCCGCCACGGCATCGCCGTCCAGGCGAAGGTAAGGAAATGCAATCTCGACCATCAGGAAACCTGCTCGGTTGCGGTCACCCGGATTCCGGCCGCGCCATCGTCGGGGAAGGCAATCCGTGCGAAAAAAGTAGTGTCGGAGTTTGACGCGGCTACGATCCCTGTCGAAGTCGTTAGTCGGGATCCCGCTTCGTCCTCCCAGCATACGAAGGACACATCCTGACCGTCGTCCTCGGCGTCCGCGAGCGCGCCGTCCATCACTGCGGCAGGCGTGGCGACGAGTCGCAACGAATGGCCGCTGCTGTTGGCGACATCTATCTGGAATACTGCCTCGACACCGTCAGTCCCTTCCTCGATCCTCCGGAACCGAGGATCGCCGATGTGCCATTGACGCCGACCCGCTCCCCGGCCTCCGGAACCTCCACCGCTACCGCCGGAGCCCCCGCCGCCGGGACGTCCGCCCCCCGCGCCCATGTTGCCGAATGTCGGAATGCAGTTGCCCAGTCGGTCTGCGGTCAAGGCAAGCGGAGGTTGCTCCGATCCTCCGGAGGCCGCGTCGGGCCCCGGATAGGCATATGACGTCGCAAGGTATCTTAGTCGAGACAGTGCGACCCGTACATACGTCTTCGCCCGGCTCTTTGGCATCTGATCCGGAATCCAGTCATCATGCGCCGGCGGTTCTGCATCCGCGAAGGCCCTTTCGACCTCGGGGTCATCATTACAGATGAAAACCCCGGCCCACTCGACCGTGTCACTCGGAAGCTGAGTGCCCTCGACATATTTCACGACAAGCTCGACCGGCCGCATGAGGGCGATATGCGCACTCGACGACGGCAGCAGGCTTTCGTCCTCCGGGACCAGATACCGGCGGGGCTGCCGGAATCCGCGCCGGATCGAGCATTTCCCAAGGTGCTGTATGGGGCGCTCGGAATTAATGTCGTACAGGTTAGGGCCGCCATCCTTCACGCAGCGATAGGCTTCCACAAAAAGGTCCAATGGTGGAAACTGCTCTGGTGTGGGCAGCGGCAGAACCTCGCCGTCAATCTCGACCTCGAACTCTATCGGCAATTCACCGTCAGGTCCGGGCAGCATCTTTGGCCAGAAGTACCAGAGCAGCGCCTCTTGTATCTGCGCACCAATGTCTTCCAGCGAAAGATCGTCGTCGAAGTCCGGATCCAAGATGATCAGCGTGGTTCCCGTAAGGCCTTCGTCGCGCTCGGGCAGTCCCAGCAGCCGGCGAAGGCGAGCAGCCTGCTGCCCGGTTACCGGGTCCACCACATCCTCGTCTTCGACTTCAGCGCCCCACCAGTGCCGGCCAGTCAGGCGACCATGCTTCTTCATGTCGTGGGCCTCGCCGAGGTGGCAGGCAATGAGGCGATTGATGGGCTTCTCCCTAGAGGAAAGCGTCACCGTGTCGATCAGCACGGTGCTGCACCGGCTCAGCTGATAGAGCGAGCTCTTGCCATATCCGTAGGTGCCACCTCCTCCCGCGACATCGCGTCGCGCGCCCATGTTCCGGACGAAGTTGACGAAGTCGTTGGCTTCGCCCGGTTCGGGAATACGGTCAGCCCGGACCGGTCCGCCGAGACCCGCCGTCTGCCAGTCGGAAATCTCCATGACCACTTGGCGATCGGCATCGAGGAACTCCCGGATACCCTTGGCGGAGGACTTGTGAGGAGGCAGTTCGTCGAACACTTCCTCTTCCAAGATCGCGAGTTCCTTCGGTCGGAGTTCGCGCAGGCGAATCCGGTAGCCGACACCGAAGTCCTCCCGTCTCGCATCCCACGAATTCTGGACAGTCTCTCGGATCACGGTCTCCAGCAGGCTTAGTGCCGGCGTGCCGAGGAGCTTCTTCATTCCGTCGGCCGTCATGCCTCCGGCAGCCTTGAAGCATTCCGCGTGAAGGGTCAGGGGTTCAGGCATGCGACAATCTCCTCAAGCAGGCCGTCGACGGAAGCCGGCGCAACGCGGAACCTGGAGGCGAAGTCCAGATCGACGCGGTACCGGAAGCGGCTGACGCCCGCGGGGAGCGGGTCCTCGGCAAACGAGGCCGGCGTGAGGCGCGGGAAACCATCCGCCACGGAATAGAATTCGGTGGAAAGCATTCCGAACCTGTATGCGGTCCAATCATTGGCAAGCTCCGGAACATATCCGACCATCGCCAGACGATCGGCCACCGCGCCCGGGTCGCTCGCAATACGCTGTGCACGTTCGGCCTCACCCGGGATCGACAGCGCGCCAGCCGCATCAAATTCTAGGACGAGATGCGCGAGATGAAGGGAGCCATCCTGCGGTGCCATCAACTGGTCAATCGCCGATACCTCTATCGTCCTCGATTGCGCCCGTAGCGACGTCTTGACCTCGATCGCCCTGCCTCCGCCCCGGAAGTCATGGCGAGCTCCCGTCGGCCCGAGCCAGAGATCCCAAGCGTCGTTCCGGACGGCGAGCAGCCGGTTCAGGATCACGAGCTCACCAAGCAACCCGAGCGCGACCTCCAGCGTCGGCCGATCGCGGTTGGCGCCAACCAGTAGGCTGCGGAAGTCGGTGATCGCTTCCTCAATACCGCGGGCAGGCTCGCCCCCGGTGCCGAGGCGCCGGATTATGTCGGCAACTACCTTCTCGAACACTGCCTCCAGTCGTTCGCCGCGACAGGTGAGGTCGATGAAGCGGACCGGCAAGCCTCGCTGAAGGAGGACGTTGTCACGAAGTTCGAGACCGTTTGTGTCGTCGATTGCGGGGAATCTCTCGCCCGGCATTAACGGGACGAGAAGCCGGGCTTCGTGCTCGGTTCCGATCGCGAGCCTGACCGGGCCAGCCCGGACTTCGACGTCAACGACTAGGGAGGGGACGCCTAGGTCGTAGTTGCGACCCGTCTCCGCCCTCAGGCGCTTCCACCCTACACCGGCAAGCGTGTCCGTCATGCGGCTTGCCCGTCAGCGCCGACGTCCGCCTCGACATCCTCTTCCTCGCCATCGTCGTGATCGATCGGCACGCGGACGTAGCTGGTCTTTGTCCCGCGATCAGGGAGTGCCAGTCCGACTGCGAGGATGTCACTTACCGCGTCCAGCGGTTCGCGGAGCTTCTCGGACCTGGGCGTCGAGTTCGCGTCGATCGCGTACAGCAGAAGAAGCGGGATACGGTCACCCACCTGCGCCTGCCGGAACTCCTTGATTGAGTCCCATGTGAGCTCGTCCGGGCTGCCGTGCACGTCCATGAGCAGGTCTTGGCGCGACATGAGGCCCTTGATGTCGGCAAGACCATCCCGGGTCAGACCCTTGAGGCGGGCGCGATTGACGAGACCGACCTTTCCGAACGCGCCGAGCGGCTCGTTGGACTTTTTCTTCCCGCCAGCCTCGACGATACCCACATTCCACGTTTTGTAGGGCTGATCTGCCCTTCCGGCCTCGAGGCGGATGTACTCGAGCAGCTTGCCAGAAACGAGATCGCGCTGATCGCTCCGGTAGTTCTCGAGGAACGCCATGGCGTCCTCGTATGTGACTTCCTTAATGAGCCGCCCACGCGGTATCGTCGTGATGCCCTCACCGGCGGCCGCGTCTATCAGCTTGGAGGCCACCTTCCAGTTGTGGTCGAGCGTATCCTTATCCCGGTGCGGAAAGCGGATGGTCTGGAGATGCTCGCCGGAGAAGCTGACGTCGCATGCCTGCGCGGCGTACATCTTCTTCGCTGCAGTGATCGCCATGCCCGGAATCCGCCGCACGCGGATCGAGAAGTCTGCCGGTGTTATGTCACGCTTGCGGTAATGCTGGATATCGGCGCGGATTTCCGCTTCGACAGTGGCGAGGTCGCGAAAGGCAACCCGCAGGTCATCTGTCATCCAGATGCGGGGAAGGTCCGCATAGCCGAGACGAAAGCCGAACCAGCGCCCCATCTGGAGAAGGGTATCATACTGGTTAGACGACCGGACGAAGTAGCTGACCACCAGCCCCTCGATGGTAAGGCCGCGTGCCAAGACCGAACCGCCGACCACGATGTATTTTTTCGGCCCTTTTGTGTAATCGAGGCGCGTCTCACTGTCGCTGTTTTCGACGACGATCTCGATGTCTGCGAGTACCTGCCCAAGCTGCTCGCGGACGGTTGCGAAGGAAACAGTCGCTAGCCCGAACCGGGACGAATCCACCCTAGCTGTTTCGTCGTGCCAGAGCTTCTCGAGCCGTTTCAGGACGGCCTTGTCGTTCTTCGCTAGTTTTGCCGTGATTTTAGCTTTCCAGTCGCTGATCTTTTCGGCGAGCGCGTGATGGGGGTGCGTGTAGACCGTGGTGTGCACGAGCATAGAGCTGTGGTCGGCGGACTGACCTCGCACGTACCGGCAGGCTGTCGCGAGCAGGAAGTAGCAGAGGGAATCCGCTAGGGAGCCCGGAATAGCCGGTTCGAACGTGAATCGATCCTTCGCCGACGGCGGCCGTACCAGCGGCACGTCTGCGTCGGGCACGTCCCGGATCATGTCCAGTCCGGCCTCTTCGGGGGTTTCCTCGTCAGCCTCGATGGCGTCTCTGCCGAACAGACTTTCCGGACCGAAATATCCGTCGGGCTTTGGCAGGTCGGTGATGAAGTCCTCAGGGTAGAGGTCGTCCAGACCGCCCGTCGGCTTCTCAGGATTGATCAACACGTTGGCAAATGGCGTCGCCGTGTAGCCGACATACTGGGCCTTCGGCAGTGCGGCGAGGATCCTGCGAATCCGTTCGTTAATGGCGGTCATGTTGTACTGGCTGCCGGCCGCGTTGACACCGGCTTGGTCGCACTCGTCATCGATGATGAGTACAGGCATGCGCGCGCGATGGGTCGGGGGCGTCTTCTCGATCGTAGCTAGCAGTGCATCGAGCGGCGCCACGTTCTTCTTTACCGCGGCGATCTGCACGGCATCCATGATCGAGAACCACTTACTTGCCGGCTTGTGAAAATCGGTATCGCTCGTCGTGTGGAGGTGCCAGCCATACTTGTTACGGTCGAGCAAATCGAGTTCGAGCCTGTCCTGCGTCTGCCTGCGTAGGGAGTTGGTCATTCCCGTCAGGACGATCACAAAGCGATAGCCTGCGTCCACGGCCTTGGCGATGACGGCCTCCATGTTCGCCGTCTTGCCGCTCTGAACGTACCCCACCACCAAGCCGCGACCACGGAACTCCGATTGCCCAGGGTTCTCGAGCAAGGAGACGACCTCCGTCGACGTGGCGTCGATGCTTTCAACGGTCTCCTTCGGCCACTTCTTCCTCGTGAGGAGGTAAGACTCCAGTTTGGGCCAGTGTTGGTCCCCCACGCGCGGGCCATCGTACCAGTGCGGACGACGCGGCTTGCGCAGCGAATAGTTGCCGAGGAATTCGATCTTCTTCTCGTATGCCGCCTCGAGCTCCGCGACAGCAGCCTTCCAGTTCGCTTCATGCTGTGCGTCCAGCGGCCCAAGGAAGCGCTCGAACGAGGCCCGCGCTTCGTGTGCAGCCGTTTCGAGGTCCAAGCCGGCAGCCTGTTCCTTGCGGATGTTTGTCACCCAAGCTTCGACCTGTCCGGCAGCGGGGGGCGGGAGAGGCGGCGCATCCGTTTCACCGATGAGCGATGCTACCGAAACACCGTAGTTCTCGGCCAGTGCCTTCAGGATGTCGATGCCAGGATTGGAAGCGATCCCGCGCTCGAGTTCCGAGAGATAGGCTTTCGATGCGCCGATCTTATCAGCCACCTGCTGAAGCGACTCGCCCGTTCCGGCGCGCAATTTCTTGAGGAGGGTTGGAAGGGACATTTTTTCTCCGTGATCTGCTTGGCTGGGCTCATGCCCTGATAGCTCGCGATGGGCCGCCGTCCGTTGTTGCAGATGCGCATTCCACATTAGAAGACGAATGTCAATCGTCTGTCAAAACGTACAATGTGTTCGCTGAAACGTCCTTCCACAGCGCGTCGTAAGTCGGGGGCAGTATCGCGTTGTCCTTGGGCTTGAGCGCCGGGATCATCAGGCCTGCGGCGGTCTTTCTGTCCCAATCCGCCGCGCGGAAATAAGGAATGTCCTCCGCGAGCGAGTAAAGCGCCTCCAGAAGACAATCGGCGAGATGCACAGTCAACGCGGCGGGGGTGCCTGATCACTCGACCTTGTCGAAGAACCGGCACGGGCGGTTCGGCGACAGCGACCTTTTACGCAAGCTGTTCGAGATGATCGTCGAGCGCTGCATGGCCGAGGGTCTAGTGGGCGCAGAGGGCTTCGCGGTCGGTGCAATACGCGCCATTCTCAAGCTAGTCCGGCCCTGAATTCGATACAGTGCACTTTCCATTCGACTTCGGTCGCAAACGAAGCATTGGTGTGATCACTGGATCGCAGCCGCCTCAACCGGCTGCCGCCCCGGCGACACGCTCGGCCGGGGCCTTGGGTGGTGGGAGAGGCATGTTGCCGCCTTGGAACAGGAGAACCACCCATGACGATGCAGACTACAAAGAGGCCGACAGGCGTCACCACGAAACCAGCCACCGAGAAAACTGCGGCGAAGCCGCGCGAGACCAAGATCGGCAAGGTCGTCGCCCTCCTCAAGCGCAATGACGGCGCGACGCTCGACGAGATGGTCGAGGCCACGGGCTGGCTACCTCACACCACGCGCGCCGCACTGACCGGCCTCAAGACGAAAGGGTACACGATCGAGCGCGACAAGCGCGGCGAGACGACCTGCTACCGCATCACCAAGAGCGCGTGATCATGGCAGGGCTCGAAGACCAGCTTGCCGAGCTGGACACGATGGCAAAAGGGGACCTCAGGGACCGGTGGGCCAAGCTCACCGGTCGCCCAGTCCCGCAAGTCAGCGCCAAGCTTCTCCGGCTGGCGCTCGCCTACGAACTTCAGGCGAAAGCGCTCGGTGGCCTCTCCCGCAAAACGAGGCAACGTCTCGACCAGATTGCGGCTGCAAAAACCGAGACCAAGGATGTCCGCCCCGGCATGCGGCTCGCCCGCGAGTTCGGCGGCAAGGTCCATGTCGTCACCATCAGCGACGCGGGGGAAATCCTCTGGAACGAGCGCGAGTGGCACAGCTTGAGCGAGGTCGCGCGCGTGATCACCGGGACGCGCTGGTCGGGACCAGCGTTCTTCGGGCTCCGACAAAAGAGGAAGGCAGCATGAAAAAGGTTCGCTGCGCCATCTACACCCGCAAGTCCTCCGAGGAGGGTCTCGAGCAGGACTTCAACTCGCTTCATGCGCAACGCGAGGCATGTGCCGCCTATATCCTTAGCCAAGCGTCGGAAGGCTGGTCGCTGCTCGATGAGGAATACGACGATGGCGGCCTCTCGGGCGGAACGCTCGAGCGCCCTGCTCTCCAGCGCCTGCTCGGTGATATCGAGGCGGGCAAGATCGACATCGTGGTGGTCTACAAGGTCGCCCGGTTGACCCGCTCGCTGATCGACTTCGCCAAGCTGGTCGAGACGATGGACAAGGCCGAGGTCAGCTTCGTCTCGGTCACCCAGTCGTTCAACACAACCAACTCGATGGGGCGGCTCACGCTCAACATGCTGCTGAGCTTCGCGCAGTTCGAGCGCGAGGTGACCGCCGAGCGGATCCGCGACAAGATCGCCGCCTCCAAGGCCAAGGGGATGTGGATGGGCGGCATTGTCCCGCTTGGCTACGAGGCCAATGGTCGTACCCTCGCCATAGTCGACGAACACGCCGCGGTAATTGGCGATCTCTTCCGGCGCTATTGCGAAGTCGGTAATGTCCGTCTGCTCAAGGAGCAGCTGGATGAAGAGGGGATGATCATACCCGAGCGCTTCACCTCATCCGGTCGCAAGATGGGCGGCGTGCCGTTTACACGTGGGCAGATCTACAAGATACTGTCAAACCCGATCTACATCGGCGAGATCTATCACAAGGGGCAGACCTATGACGGCCAGCACGAGGCCATCATCGAGCCTGACCGGTGGGCAAACGTGCAGGAGCAGCTCGCGGCCAACCGGCAGGGTGAGCAGCAGGCGCCCACGATCAAGGCGCAAAGCCTGCTTGCAGGAAGGGTGTTCAACGAACACGGCGAGCCGCTCGTCGCCAGCCACGCCTGCAAGGGCAAGGTCCGCTATCGCTACTATGTGGCTCGCGAGCGGGAGTCGGGCAGCACCGCAACAGATCGCATCCGTATCCCCGCCCGGGAACTAGAGGCAGCGGTAGTCGGGCGGTTGGTTGCCGCGCTTGATGACCCGCTATCGCTGCTGGTCTTGCTTGGTGCCGAACTAGATCGATCCACCATCGAGGCGGCGGGCACTCTAGCAAGTGAACTTGCCAACCGATTGCGGTCCAGAGATCGGAAACTTGTCCGCGACTTAGTGAACTCTGCAAAGGTAGGTACCGAAGAGATTGTTCTGACGGTCGATGCGAACCAACTGCGCCAAGCTCTCTCGGTACCTTTAGGCGAGCATGACGAGGCTCAGCTTACACTCGACTGCAAGGTTTGCCTGAAGCGGACGGGCATGGCCATGAGGCTGGTGGAACCCGATGGGCGGGGCGTGCATGACGAGCTCGACCGCTCGTTGGTCGAGCTACTTGCTCAAGCGCGCAATTGGTGGGATCGCCTATCCGACGGGGAAACGACTATCGCCGGGCTCGCCCGCGAGCAAGGCATCAACGACTCATGGATTAGCCGGGTCGTGAGGCTCGCCTTCCTGTCGCCGGAGATCGTTGACCGCATCCTCGCCGGGACGCATCCGGCCCCTTTGAACGGCACAACCCTGACTACGGCCAATCAGATCCCCAGGTCTTGGAATGAACAGGCGATGCTTCTGCGCCTGACCTGACCGGCGACAATTCCAGCGATCCGCAAGGGGCAGCGTGATACGCTGCCCCTTCTCGTTCCAGCTCATCGCCGGGTCCGGTGTGGCGAAATGGCCGCCAGAGAAATCTGCTCGTTTCGGCTAAAAGAGAGCGAATTGCGAAGTCTCCCACACCGGACAGCGTCGCGGAACCCCGCGGGATTGCGGGCTTCATGGGGACGGGCCGCAAATCTGTCGCAAAACCCAGACTAGGTGGCGGAGCGGGAGGGATTCACTCTATGCAGACACGTCGTTAATATTACAGTCTTTCTACAACGAACTTACGGTCTCATACCCCCAGCAATACCCCGCTTTTTTGAAACTGAACTCGATATCATGAGCTCGTGCTCCAGGTACGATAGACAGTATTACGGGATGGCAGCTTTGCGTCCCAATTCCAGTCATCCAGTGAGGGCCTCGAATCGCCCAAAACCCGCCACTCGTTGATCCAAATTTGCGCTAGCGGTTTAGCGGTTGGACGATTAGCCATGGAAGCTGCCCAGACCGCCTTCAAAAGCAGTTGCCTTTTTATCTTCTCGCAGAGGTGGCCAAGCGCACTCACTTCGCCCGCATGGTCGCGATGATCGCTCGATGCTGACAATGGTGGCGAACAGGAGAGGCCTGGGTTGAGTTCGCGACATCGGAACCGGTGAATTCACATATTTCTGACGCTAATCAACCCGGATCGTCGGGATCGCCATTGGCCACACAGTTGACCGTCGGGTCCAGCGTATTGATCCTAGTTCCTTGCGGGCCGCGTCGCCCGACCACGAGCCGTACATAGGCATCGAGCGAGTCGGCCATCGTGTCACCCAGATCGAGTGCGGCCCTCGCGCGCGTTCCCGCATAATGTGTCATCAGCTTGCGCGCCGCGTCGCGATCTCCCTGCACGATCATGGCCTGAGCCGTGCGCTCGACCCACACGAGATCACCGCGTGTCTCCCGCTCGAACGCGGTCAGCATTTCGATGACCGGCGGCAACAGCCGCGCGGGATCGGAGCAGGCGTAATACATCACCCGCTTGAAGGTACGCCCGGCGAAACGCGTGGCCTCCTGCACCTGGTAATCGGGGTGGAGGAAGGTCGCCGCCGAATCCTTGGTCAGGTAGCGGTGCTGCGCATATTCCATTGGCACGTCCTCGACGCCCAGCCACCACACGTTGAATGGCGCTGTGACCGATCCGGTCGGCGCATTCCAGACGCGGATCATATCCGGGTCCGGAAGGTCGCTGCGCAGGCTGACCACCTGGCCGTAGCCGCTGTCATCATCGACCACGCGCGGATCGCGCACACGCTCCATAAGGTCCGCCTCGCTGACGGGCGCCATCGCGCGCGTTGCGGTTTCCATCGCAGCGGGCGACATCAGCTTGATGCCCGGATCGCGATAATCGCGGATGCTCTGTTCGCCATAGACATGCTGGACGTTGAACGGCTCGCCCGAGGCAGGATCATGCCAGCCCTGCTCAATCGCGAAGGAGATGAAGTTGTCCGAGGCGAGGTAATCTGGATTATCAGCCAGATCGATTGGTATCTCGCCGATCCCGCCGGGATAGAGCACGCGCACATCGTCCGGCCCAAGCCTCTCTGCGACCCACAGGCCCTGACCGCCCGCAAACTCCCAGACGACCCAGCCTTCGTTCGGGTCGGCGATCAGGTGCGTGTTGCCACCATAGGTCGCAAAGCCATGCTGCGCGATCAGGTCGCCGATGATCTCGACCCCCTCGCGCGCGGTGCGGGCACGTTCCATCACGATTCGGGCGAGGTCGGAATACTGCAGGCCGCGCTGCGGGCGCGGGGTCATGTCGATCAGTTCCTGGCGGCTGGGCGCCCACACGTCGCGCACCGCCACCTGATGCTCGTTCACTCCGCCATTGGTGAGTGGCGGGGGGAAGCCTTCGAAATCGGTATAGGCCATTTGCATGTAGCGGAAGGTATGCGCCACCTGCGGGATCTCGATCAGCTCGCCCGGGATAACCGCGTCTTCGGTGACGCCCACCGTAATGGTCTCGCCAACGCGATGGTCTTTTGCAGGCACAATCTCGAGCCAGTGGCTGGAGACCTCCTCGCCCGTGCCGCCCACCATCACACTGCCGTCCTCGGTCAGGTTGCGGCCGACATAATAGGCATAGCTCGCCTGAGCGGTGGTGGTCGCGACCAGCGCGGCGCAGGCCAGCACAATGGAGAATACGCGTAGCAGGGATGACAAGAAAGGGGGCTCCTTCAGCATGGGGAGCCCCGGTTCTCTCGCGTCTGCAGCGAAGCGTCAATCGCACCTGTCGTCAGAGTGCGTCTCCGCCGACCTTGTAGGTAAGTTGCAGATAGAAGCGCCGGCCGACCGCATCGAACCAAGAGCTGTTGTAATAGGGGTAGCTTGCATGGGTCGGGTCTTTCACCGGGTTGCGATCGAACAGGTTGTTGATCGTTCCCGAGACCCGCAGGCGATCGGTCGGATCGTACTGGGCTGAAAGGTTGAACCAGTAGCTTTCGTCGATCTTCCCGTCCCAGTTCCAATTGGTCATCTCACCAATACGGATTCCGGTAAGTGTGGTGGAGAAGCGAGGCATGCTCCAGGTGACGTAGGCCTTACCCTTGTCGCGCGGAATCTCGTAGCCGTTGAGCGGCACGTACTTGTCCAGTGTCGGATCGCCGGGGTACTGCTGGATCTTGTGGTCGAACACGTAGGTGTAGCTGGCACCGAGGGCGATATCGCCCGCGCGGCCAATCCCGAACCGGCTGTTGAGCGCAACGTCGATCCCCTCGACCCGCTCGCGCGCCACGTTGATCGGCACGACGCTCACCGATTCCAGCTCGCCCGCCGAGGCACCGCTCTGATAGCGTTGAACCCGATCGAGTGCGTCCACGCAGGTCGGTGAACTGGTATCGATCTGACCGCCATTGATATCGGTGCCGAGGCGGCAATTCGCCTCGTCGATCAGCAGGCTGTTGGTGTCGAGATTGAGAACTTGGTTCTCCATCCGGATCCGGAAATAGTCGACCGACACATCGAAAATGCGGCCCGGTGCCCATACCAGACCCGCGGTGACCGACTGCGCGGTTTCGGGCAACAGGTCGCGATTACCGCTGCGCCGCTGTATGAACCCTTCGTAACGCGTGTTGACGCAGTCGGCGAGGGTCGGGTCGGCCTGTTCCAGCCGGCAATTGTAATAATCCGCCCCGCCACCATTCACTGTACCCGGCCCGCGATAAACGTAGTGCAGGTCAGGCGCCCGGAAGCCGGTACCGATCGCGCCGCGGACCAGAATCGTCCTGGTGGGCCGCAGTTCCGCCCCGAGGTTGTAGGTGAATTCGCCGAAACTGTTGCCCGCGTAGTTGTAGCCGTCGTAGCGGCCGGCCCCGGTCATGCTCAGGAATTCGAACACCGGAACGCGCAGTTCTGCGCCGACACCCCAGTGTTCGCGGTCGCCTTCCCCGTCGGAATCCTGAATGCCGACGTAATACTGCGTCAGCGCCTTGGGATCGGGATTGATCTCGTACCCCGCCTTGCCGATTTCGGCGACCGCCGCGAAGCCGACCGGACCAGCTGGCAGCTCGAACAGGCTGGTAGTGCTGATATTTGCCTGGAAATTGTCTACCCAGGACTTGGGCTTGTAGACGGTATATTCCTGGATGGTCGCGTATTCGGCCGGGGTGAGCGCGGTGAACAGGCGGGTGGGATCGGCGTCGAACCGCGGGTATCCCGTCGTATTGCCGGGATCGTCGACCGGCTGGCCAAGAAAGAAATCGTTTGCCTTGTCGATCACGATTTCCGGCCACGCCATGCGCGAACGGTACTCTGCGTGATTAAAGTACACCTCGTAATCCCACTCTCGCCCGGCAAGATCCATCTGCCCGCGAATGCCCGGTGTGATGTTGACCGTGTAGGATTCGTTCTGGATCATCCCGTTTTCGAACCCGCCGATCTCTTCGGGGGTGAACGTACGGTACCATCCGTCGAGCTGGTCGAGCCAGTAGGTGTCAATCGGGGCGAGGTATTGTGGATTGTAGAACAGCCCTTCCTCGTTTCCATCGGGTGCGACGTAGAACCAAGTCTTGAAACCGTTGAACAGTTCGAGGTCGGAATAGCCGAACTGCGCATCGAGGAAGAGATTGGTTCTGCCGTTCAGCTCGTACCCTGCAGAGGTGTAGAGGCTTACCTGGTCGCGGTCCGACAGGATCTGGCCATAGGCGATCGCTTCGTTGCTGCCGCAGAAATAGCCGTCGGTCGCGGCGTAGCCATTGTCGACGTCGAAGCCGTAACCATCGCGCGGTGCGTAATAGGTCGTGCCCTGGTTGGTAAAGCCCAGGTCCGCGCAGGTCTGCGCGCCGGGATCGATATAGTAGCCGCCTGAATCGTAGCGGAGGAAATTGCGGTAGGCGAGCGGATCGTCAGTAGTCGGATTGTCGGCTGTGGAATCCTGTATCGCACGCTCGTAACCCCAGAGCGGGCGCTGGGCGCTATATTGCGCACCGATCAACGCATGGAACGGTCCGGATCGGAATCCGGTCGACCCCGTGATGCGGAAGGATTCGCCGCCGCCATCTTCGGTCAGGCCGAACTGCGCGTCGATCCGGGTGCCGTCAGGCTCCTGTTTCAGCTGGAAGTTGACCACCCCCGAAATGGCGTCGGAGCCATAGATTGCGGATGCCGCGCCGCTGAGAATCTCGACCCGCTCGATCAACCCGATGGGAATGTTCGAAATATCGGCAACATTGCTGTTTCCCCCGTAAGGCATCGGGAAGTCCGCGATCCGGCGGCCATTGACCAGAACCAGCGTGTGGTTTGGCCCCAAGCCACGCAGATCGACCTGCTTTGCACCGGGGGTGAAAGTATTTGCACCATAGCTCTGCGTGCTCTGTGTCTCCCCGCTGTTCTGGGTGACCGACCGCATCAGGTCCGGCACATCCTGATAGCCCTGCCTGAGGATGTCTTCGGCGTCGATCACGGTGACAGGCGCGGGGCCTTCCATTTCCGAGCGCGGAATGCGCGATCCCAGCACGACGATCACATTGTCTTCCTGGGCGGGCGCGTCGTCGTCCCTCAGTTCCAGCGTTTCGTCGACCTCGCCCTGCGCATCCTGTGCAGCGGCAGCGGTGGCAAGCAAGCTGGTGCCAGCCAGCGCGATGGCGATAGAGATTCGGCGCATAGAATTGTCCCCCTCTCGAGCGCGGTACGCCCGTGATCTTGATCTTCGCCTGAGCCGGCGTCCCTCCCGTACCCGCAGAATGACGGGGCAGCGTCACGATCACACCATGTCGTCGCGGACATCCGAAGTGTGACCATGTCTGCCCGAAAAGTATATCGTGACGATTACGGCTCTTGGAGCGAATCCGGCCTCTGATACGACAAATCCTGTCGTTTGTTGCCAAAAATAGTCAGATTACAGCTCGTCATGGACAGGGAGCGGCCCGTTGGTTTTCACCACGCTCATCACCACGCAGGTCTTGAAGGTTTTGATCGGGTGTCGATCGTAGAAGAAATCGCGCGTGAATTCGTCATATTCGTCCATATCGCGCGCGACGACGGTCAGGATGAAATCCGCGTCTCCGGTGATGTAGTAGCCATTGGTCACCTGCGGCGTATTGCGAATATCCTGCTTAAACCGATCGATCACCCCGCGGTCCTCGCGGTCAAGCGTCACCATCACCAGCGCCATGATGTTGTATCCCAGCGAACGGGGCGAGACCATCGCCGCCTCGCGTTCGATAATGCCGTCGGAGCGCAGACGCTTGAGCCGTTTCAGTGCCGCAGTGGGGGAAAGGCCGCAGATCTCCCCCAGTTGCTCTGCTGTAAGATGGGTATCGGCTTGGACCGCCTCTAACAGGCGAGCGTCCGCTGTATCGATTTTCCTCAACTTTGTCTCCTTGGCTGCCCGAACGACAAATTCGGTCAATATATGCCGCTAATCGTCCAGATATGGTTGGGCCTATCTGCGAAGCTGGCGCCGGTCGAATCCTTTGTGGGGGGGCGAGCGTGGCGGTCGATTGGACGCCGGAACGCCATCCGCCCATGACGGATCCGGTCAATGTCGGAGATCGTTTCATGCATCCCATAAAGTTCTTCATCGCGTTCGTGGCCGCATTCGCACTGCTCTTGCCGGGCCAGGCCCATGCACAAGAACCCCGCGGCTATTCCTATTTCGAGAGCGGCGATGTGACCGCGCCGACGCCCGGGGCGCCGTCGTTCGGCCTCCTGTTGATTGGTGGGTCCGAGTGGAGCGAGCCGGCCTGGCACTGGTTTGCGGACAAAACCGGCGGTGGCCATTTGGTGATTTTGCGCGCCTCGCAAGACGGCAGCGATGGCGAATGGCTGATGGAAAGAATCGGCGGTCTGGCATCGGTGCAAACCCTGATTTTCAACAATCGCGAGGCTGCCTCCGACCCGCGGGTGGCTGAAATCCTCCGCAATGCGGACGGCATTTTTATCGCCGGGGGCGATCAGTCCAAATATGTTCGCTTTTGGAAGGACACGCCGGTGGCGGCGGCGCTAAACGCGCACCTCGCCGCCGGTCGACCGCTCGGCGGCACAAGCGCGGGTCTCGCGATCCTCGGTGGCACGGGTTACGGCGCGATGGCGCAGGAGGCGGTCGACTCGCCCGAAGCACTCTCCGATCCCAATAGTGAGAAGGTGACGCTGGTAAGCGATTTCTTAGCCACGCCCTTCCTCGCGAACGTCATCACCGACACGCATTTCAGCGAGCGGGATCGGCTCGGCCGGCTGGTCGCCTTCGTGTCGCAGGCGCGCGCGGCAGGCAATCCTGATGCGATCGGTCTCGGTATCGACGAGGATACTGCGCTCGCGGTCGAGGCGGATGGCAGCGCCCGGCTCTACACCACCAGTGACGGGCATGCTTGGCTGGTCCGACCCCTAGGCATGCCGACATTCGAAGACGGTGGCGCGCTCGACTGGGCGGCGGTGGAACTGACCGGGATCGGTCCGCAAAGCCGCGTCGATCTCGCCACGATGACCGTGGCCAACCCCGCATTCTCCGGCACCGCACAAGTCGAGGCAGGCGAACTGCGCGACGTGCCCGCTCCGCCCGAGAGGCGCGAATGGGCGCTCGCGATCCACGGCGGTTCGGGCGTGATCGAGCGCGGCGACCTGACGCCCGAAACGGAAGCAGACTATCGTGCCAGCCTGCAGGCGGCGCTGGCAGTGGGCTCCGCGGTTCTCGAGAACGGAGGCACCAGCCTCGACGCGGTCGAAGCGACCCTGCGCGTTCTCGAAGACGATCCGCTATTCAACGCCGGGCGTGGCGCAGTGTTCGATGCCGAGGGGCGCAACCAGCTCGATGCCTCGATCATGGATGGTAAGACACTGAACGCAGGCGCTGTCGCGGGTGTGAGCACCACCAAGCACCCGGTGACTCTCGCCCGCGCGGTGATGGAGAACTCACGCCACGTCCTGCTGTCGGGCGAAGGGGCAGACCAGTTCGCCCGCGAGCAGGGCGTGGAGCAGGTCGATCCGTCCTACTTCCGAACCGAGCATCGCTGGCGGCAGATCGAGGAGTGGCGCAAGAACAATCTCTCCGCCCTCGCACTCGACCCTACGCATCGCTTCGGCACGGTGGGCGCGGTTGCGCTAGACAAGGACGGCAACCTCGCGGCGGCGACCTCGACCGGCGGGCTTACGGGCAAGCGTTGGGGCCGGATCGGCGATTCTCCGATTATCGGCGCGGGCACCTATGCCGCCAATGGCAAGTGCGCCGTCTCCGGAACCGGCACGGGCGAGTACTTTATCCGCGAGAATGCCGGGCGCCAGGTGTGCGACCGGGTCGCATGGAACGGGCAGAGCATCGCCCAGGCCGCCGACGACACCATCGGTGCGATCGGCGCACTGGGCGGCGATGGCGGGCTGATCGCGATGGACGCGATGGGCCGGATCGCCTTCGCCATGAACACCGAGGGAATGTACCGGGGCGCAGCCAGCAGCGATCACCCGGCAGAAGAGGCAATCTACGCCGACGAAACTTTGGCAAACGAGGACTGATCAATGGCCGACTACTCCCCTGCAAATTCCTCCGCCAACGGGGAAGATAGCATGTCCATCACCAGCCAGAAGCCATCGACCATCGCGGTGTGGGCCGGCGAGGAAAAGCCGCTCGCCTTTGGGGCCGCACAGGTGCCGATCGTGCAGAGCGCGCCCTTCGCCTACGAGGATATGGACGAATGGGCCGCGGTCGCGCTCGGGCAAACCGAGGGCTATATCTACAGCCGCAACACCAACCCCACCGTCGGCGTGTTCGAGGAAAAATGCCGCATCCTCGAAGGGGGGGAGAAGGCGATCGCCTTTGCCAGCGGGATGGCGGCGATTTCCAACACGCTGCTCTCCCTGCTGTCGCCGGGCGATCGCGTTGTGTCGATCAAGGATAGCTACGGCGGCACCAGCCGACTGTTCATGGATACGCTGCCCCGCATGCAGATCGAGGTGGATCTGGTCGATACGAGCGATGGGGACGCGATCGACGCCGCGATCGCCAAGGGCTGCAAGCTGGTCTATCTGGAGACGCCGACCAATCCCACGCTGAAGATCATCGATCTCGACCGCGCCATCCGCGCGGCCAAGGCGCAAGGGGCGGTCACCGTGGTCGACAACACCTTCGCCACCCCGATCAACCAGCGCCCGCTGGAATTCGGAGCCGACCTCGTGCTGCATTCGGCAACCAAATACCTCGGCGGTCACGACGACGCGATGGGCGGCGTGCTGATCGGGCGCGAGGATCTGGTGCGCAAGGTGTACGAACACCGCGAGATCTGCGGTGCGGTGCTGTCTGCCTTCTCCGCCTATCTGCTGCTGCGCGGGATGAAGACGCTCGACCTCAGGGTGAAGAAGCAGAACGAGACCGGCCTTGCGGTCGCGCGTTTTCTGAACCAGCATCCCAAGGTCGCCAGCGTGTTCTACCCGGGGCTCGAAACGCACGACAAGCACGATGTGGCCAAGCGCCAGATGTCGGGCTTCGGCGGAATGCTCAGCTTCTCGGTCGACGGCGATTTCGACGCGCTCAAGCGCTTCGTCGGCGGATTGAAATATGTCCACCGCGCCGCGAGCCTCGGTTCGGTCAACACGCTGATCGGCCCGCCGTCGGTCACCAGCCATGTCGAATGCACGGCCGAGCAGCGTGCCGCACTCGGAATATCGGAAACACTACTGCGCTATTCCTGCGGTGTGGAGGACGCGGACGATCTCATCGCGCAACTCGACGAAGGCCTGAAATCTGTCTGATAGTCGCACCGGCAGGTGACGGACGTGGTGCTCGATTACTAATGGATATATCCATGCAGGCCGTGCCGGAGGGAATTGCTCGCTTTTCGAAGAAGAGGCTTATGACGACAATGCAATCTTTGATCGTTGATAGCTGACTGTCTGCTTGCGGCCCAACAAAGGACTTTGCAATGGGGCCAGCCCCTGCATAGGCCCTCATTTTGCTAATTACCCAGTGGCAGTATTATTTCGATTCCTAGATGCTCGTTGCATCCAGTATCACGCGAACAGTCTCCTCTGGCCGATCCCACATCGGGAAGTGTCCGCTACGCTCGAACCAGTGCAGCGTCGCTCCAGGGAAAGCCTTGATCGCGCGATCCGCCTGCTGCGGTAGACACAGCCGATCCTTTCGTCCCCAGCCGATGACAACAGGCGCAGCCGTTTTCGCAGGACCCTCCTGCATCGCGCCGTTGGCGAGATCCTTCACAAGCGAATTGACGGTGCGCGTGTCAGCCAACGACTTCAATTCGCGCGCGACGAATGCCCCGTCGAGCGCCCACGGCCTAGCAGAGAGCTGGGCCAAGAGCGCGGTCCGGCCTGCGACATTTCCGGTGATGGCAGAAAGCGCCGGTCGCAGTGCGCGAACCAGAGCAACCGATGGCATTAAGGTGGCTTTGAAGAAGGTGCGCTCCCACCCTTGCCAGAAGCCGCCCGGATCGAGTGCGACAACCGCGCCCGCTTGGCCGCGCCGCGCCATCTCGAGCACCAGGCGAGCCCCCAGCGAGCTGCCAACCATATCAATACCTGTGAGGTTCTCCGCGCCGAGCCAGTTGTCCAGACTGCGCGCAAGTCCGTCAAACGTGCCGCTGTCGGCCTCGTCGGGTGTTTGCCCATGGCCGGGCAGGTCTATGGCAATTACCTCCCTGACTTGAGAAAGCGCAGGCGAGATCGTGTCCCACGAGCCGCAGGTCGCCCCCAGTCCGTGGACAAGGAGGAGGGGTTTTCCGCGCCCCGTGCGCGTGTAGTGTATGGTCATGTAACGGCAACGTCTCGCACCGACTTATGGGCCCGTAGATGTCCATATTGCCGAATGTGAGGCCAAGAGCGGACGGTCCGCTTCCGGCCCAAAATCTTCACCTTCTTCGATTGCTCTATCTTTGGCCAATGACGGCCAAGGAGATAGACAATGGGATACTCACGATTTGACCCTGCCATGCAGAGACGCGTGGCCTGGAACGCTGGCAAGAATGTCGGCACCAAACGTCCGCTGACGCAGAAACAGATATGGGCAATCCGCTTTCACCTGGATCGGGAAGGACGGTTGAGAGACAAGGCACTCTTCGACCTTGCTATCGACAGTAAGTTGCGCGGCTGCGATTTGGTGAAGATCAAAATTGGCGACATTGTTGCCGGCTCTGACATCCGCAACCGCGCGACCGTCATTCAGCAGAAAACCAATCGACCGGTGCAATTCGAACTCACCGCCGATGTGCGAGCGACGCTACTAGCCTGGTTGGAACGGCGGGGCGGCTCAACGGGCGATTATCTATTTCCAAGCAGGATCGATCATGCCGGACACATGAGCACGCGCCAGTATGCCCGCCTAGTTGATGAATGGGTGACTGCGATTGGTCTTCGGAAGTCCGAATACGGAACACACTCGCTTTGAAGGACCAAGGCCGCGATGATCTATCGGGCCACGGGCAACATTCGGGCCATCCAGATCTTGCTGGGTCACACGAAGATCGAGAACACAGTCCGCTATCTCGGTGTGGACGTCGAAGACGCCTTACTCCTAGCAGAGCGCACCGAAATCTGACTCATCGAGCGGTCGGCCGTTGATCCTCGGTCGACCGCTTTGGAGCATCTGCTTGGCGCGGTCGGGCGGCCTGAATTGGGGTGGGAAGCAGACTCATCTGGGTAACGAAAAGCGGGGTTCACTTTCCAACACCACGAACACGCAATCAAAGCGGCCTATAGGATCCTTTGAGGTCGTCAAATGGTACCATTGCATTCTGTAGGTAAGCTGGCCGCTGTTGGAGTTTCTCATAATAGTCCCGCAACAGTGGAAGGTCGGGACGGTCCCAATCCAGACAAAAATAGCGATGGAGGATGTGGCCACATGCAATATCGGCGAAAGTAAAGTGATCCCCTCCCACCCATTCCCTACCCCACAGAAGTCCCTCGAAAATTTTAGCTAGAGGAATGAGGTTTTCGATGGCTGCTGCCAAGAATGCAGGATCGCGAGTAGCAGCTGACATTCGCACTTCGTATACGAATATCCTGAGGACTCCTTCGGCAAAGGTATTCTTACCCCATTCGGCAATAGCGTCGAGTGAAGCGCGGGATCGAGGACAAGCCGGCCAGAACGTTTCGCTGCCGTATGCGGCACCAAGGTAGCGCAATATCGCTGCGCTTTCGAACATAGTAACAATCCATCCTGCAAAACGGGAACTCTGCCCATCGGGTTCATAGCTAGGTAAGCAGGAGTATTGGTTGTCGCAAAGCCGTGCCCATAGTCCAAACGTTCAAATTCGACACCGATCTCATTGATAGCCCACATAACGAGTTGCACACTACTCGAATTGCGACGCCCAAGAATAGTTATCATCACAGCGATCCAATCGTTCATGCACGATGCCGAGGCAGCGAGCGTCGAATCATAGTTCGGATATCTCTCATGTGGAAAGTCTGTAATGGGATCGTTTCCCGAATAGCAGCTTTCTTGTCTTTAAGCTCCAGAAGCGGACGGTCCGCAATCGGCCCACAAGCCGCCAGACCGCTACCAGTGAGAGCTGCCGGTCAGCAAAGCGCCCCAAAAGCCGGCCATTCGACAGGTCGCGATTTTCACCCGAAAGCTGCCGTTCGTTTGGGATCGAGCGGATCGCACCTACGGGCGCTAGTCCCAAACGTTCCGCTGCGCACCTGCGGGGCCTGAAAGCCGCAGTTGACTTATCTCCATACCCATGCGGAATTCAGCCCCATTTGTGGGTCAGCGTCGCCCTTATGAATCGACGAGGAGTTCCAGCCAGCTAGCCTGGGCTCGGTTCGCGACAGTATTGTCAGCGCCAGCGAGGGCCCTCGAACCAGGCGACGAGCGAGCGCCGCGTGCCGTTGGAGAGGGGCGCAACCCGGTGTGTCAGGTAACTAGGGAAGACCAACACGGTTCCCTGGCCGCGAGAGTTTTCCGGTGTCGGCCAATCGCCGAATTCGAATGCCCCGCCGCTATAGTCGGCGGGATCGCTGAGCTGGACGGTGATACTGATTTTGCGGTCGAACGAGCGTTCCTCGGTCCAGATCACGTCATTGTGCCAGTTGTATCTGCCCTTATTGTCGCCACTGTATTCGGTGTATTGAATATTTGCGATATTCTCCACATCGACGCCAAAGGCGATCCTGTTGGCTTCCATGACGTAGCCGAACAGCAGATCGCGCAGCCAGTACTGATCGCACAGCCAGGCGATCTCGCTTTTTCTGCCGTCGGTCTCTTTTCCCTGCGATCTCCTGGTGGTCGCGCCGCGTCGGTGAACCTGCGCAGCGGCCTTTTCGATCTTGGCGATCGTCGCCTTGTCGATCGCCTCACGCCACATCAGCCAGCCCTGTCGCATCAAGTCCCCCAGTCGTCGCCGCGCAACCTTGTCGCCCGCGCGGACGGACCCGGCAAGGGCCGGGCCCGCCGCCCGCTGCTATTGCGCGAAGCGGACCTGTACCGCGCCGGTCGTCTCTTCGCCGGCATGGCCCACCGTCATGCCCAGGCTCCAGTCGTTGTCTGCGCGAACCGACAGGCCGAGACCAAATCCCAGATCGCCCCGATAGACGCTCATGCGACCGGTGAAGGCGATACTCTCATCCGAAGACAAGGTAAGGTCCGGCATCGCCCCAAGGGCCGCAAGGCCGTTATTGAGCCGCCGCATCTCGGCCGAGTTGTTCTGCAGCGCGAGATCGAGATCCTTAAGCTGCTGGTTCATCTGCGCAATCTGGCCAGTGTTGGTCGCGATTGCCATCGCGTTCAGCTGGATTTCGTTCGCATTGAACGCAATCGCACTGGTGTTGCGGTTGATCGCGCCGACAATGGTGAGCGGCGGTGCCGCCGTGGCGGCGAAAGGCCCGATCTCGCTAACGCTACCGCCACTGCTTCTGGTCGGCGTCGAAGGGGACCCTGCCACCCGCACAGGATCGCCCGATTGCTGGAACCGGGCATTGTCTTCGTCCGGTCCTTGCAGATCGTCGAGATTGCCGATCCGTGCCGACAGCGTGTCGATCGTCTGCTGCATCACAACGATCGCCTGCTGGTTTGCCGTGGTTGTCGCCTGGATCGACTGGATGGCTTCGGGAGACACGCCGTCGTTGCCGGGAGGGCCTGCTGGGCCTGCGGGCCCTGCTGGGCCTTCCGGACCGGTCTCGCCCTGCGGACCGGCAGGGCCTTCGGGACCCTGCGCGCCGATCGCACCATCGGCTCCGGCGGGGCCTTGCGGACCAGCGGGACCTTGCGGGCCAGCCGCACCATCCTCGCCATCCTCGCCATCGGCGCCCGCAGGCCCTTGTGGGCCGGCTGCACCGATCGCCCCCGCCGGACCTTGAGGGCCTGCAGGTCCGGCAAGACCGGCCTCGCCTTGTGGGCCAGCAGGTCCTTGCGGGCCCGCCGCGCCATCGAGACCGTCCGCACCCGCGGGGCCCTGTGAGCCTGCCGGACCGGTTGCGCCGTCCACGCCTGCTGGGCCCTGGGGACCTGCCGGGCCTGTATCGCCTTGTACCCCTGCGGGGCCCTGCGCGCCGGTATCGCCCTTGGCGCCAGCCGGACCGGCAGGACCTGCCGGGCCGGTCGCGCCGTCCGCACCTGCGGGGCCTTGAGGACCGGTCGCACCATCCGCACCATCCGCACCATCCGCACCATCCGCACCAGCCGGGCCCTGAGGACCTGCTGGGCCGGTTGCGCCGTCCACGCCTGCTGGGCCCTGGGGACCTGCCGGGCCGGTTGCGCCATCCACGCCTGCGGGCCCTTGCGGACCTGCTGGTCCTTGCTCTCCCTGCGGGCCTGAGGCGCCAGTGTCCCCGGTATCGCCCTTCAGCCCCTGCGGACCTGTCGCGCCATCTTCACCTGCAGGTCCTTGCGGGCCAGCCGGGCCGGTTGCACCCGTTGGCCCGGCAGCGCCCGTCGCGCCGTCGTCGCCTCGCGGACCCTGTGGGCCTGGAACGCCTTGCTCGCCCCGTGGTCCGGTCGGACCGGGGACACCCTGCGCA
>JAACTC010000018.1 GCA_009993635.1 Erythrobacter sp.
ACCCATGATGGGCCAGCACGGCCATTTCAAACTCTACGCCCCGGAGCGGATAGAATATGCCACCGAGCGCTACCGCAAGGAAGTCTTGCGGCTGTTCGGCGTGATGGACCGCCGACTGGCCGACAATGAATATCTTGCGGGTGAGGAGTACAGCATCGCCGATATGTCCTGTTTTCCGTGGGTGCAGACCTACAAGCGGCAGGAAATCGATCTGGATGATTTCATCCATGTGAAGCGCTGGTATGAAGTGCTGAAACAGCGAGAAGGCTTGCGCCGCGGGATGGCGATCGGCCGCGACAAATTGAATCGCAACCCCCAGGACGATGCGCAGGCGCGCAAAGTGCTGTTCGGGTTGAAGGAGTAAAGCGAGCAGCATGTGCTCCGCACTTGATGCGGAGTTCTGGATACAAGGCACGGACCGCGAGGGTTCCGCATCAAGTGCGGAACACGGAAATGCTAAAGGGAACTGATAAATGACTACCGTTGAATTCTATTTCGATCTCTCGTCCCCATGGACCTGCTTGGCCTTCCACAATATCCAGCCGATCATCAAGGACAACGGCGCAGAGATTATCTGGAAACCATTTCTGGTCGGCGGCGTGTTCAATGCGGTGAATCAGGACGTCTACGCCGCCCGCGAGAACCCCGACAATCGCAAATTTGTTCACAGCTTTCGCGTGCTCAAGGACTGGGCAAAATTGGCTGGCCTGTCGATGAATTTCCCGAGTGAACATCATCCGGTCAAGTCGGTGCACGCGATGCGGCTATGCTGCGCGCTGGAAGACGATCAGGCGGCGCTGCACAAGTTCGCGACCGCTGCCTTCAACGCTTATTACGGTGAACAACGCAATCTCGATGATCCCGAGGTGCTGATCGCCATCGCCAATGGCGTTGGCCTGGACGGTCCTGCTCTCGCCGCGAAGACGCAAGATCAGCCGATCAAGGACCGGCTGCGCGCCAATACCGAAGAGGCGATCGCCCGCGGTGCCTATGGCTCGCCGAGCATTT
>JAACTC010000008.1:0-154792 GCA_009993635.1 Erythrobacter sp.
GTAAGTCCTTCAGTTCCTCAAACCGGAGACCATCTCCGGCTTGCGAACATCCAGAAGAAGCAGGGCATGGGAGGACTGCACCGCAGGAGCAAAGCTCCAAGGGGAACCTGTTCATGACGGGGGTGCGGGCAGGCGCGCGAAGCGCGACAACACGGCCGGAAAGGAACGGGTTGCCGTCCTCAGCTGACCTGGTTCAGGACTGTTCGCGAAGAAAGCCGGATGGGTATCGGGTGCGGGTCTGCAGGCTCACGTGACCCTGCTGCAATCAGCCTGCTCCATCACCCCCTGATGCCGCCAGGAGATCCATGAAGTTGCGCGCAGCTTCGCGGTCTTCCTCGCTTTCGAACGCCACATCGAGATCGGGGGCGGACCCAAACATGTGCAGGAACGACCACAGTGCAAAGCGCTTGCCCCGATCCTCCTCAAGGCCGAGATCGACCCGGCAGTGCTCGATGCCGGCTGACAACGTGTCGGGAGCAACCCCGGAGAGATCGGTGGTGGCGAAGTAGCGCTGCAGCAGATCGTCAAGTTGCATGACCTGAACATAGTCGGGTCGGCACCAAATGCACATCCAGGCAATTCAGATACAGATGATGAAGGGCCCCTCAGGACCCCGGAGAGGTCCCCAACGGTCCGCGGCGATCGACCACGGTGATCCGGCGCGCCTTGGCATCGATGACGAGCCGTTCCGTCACGCCGTTGCCCGGGAAGGCGACAACGTAGCGCGGATTGAGGGAAAGCATCTGCTCGTTGCGCTTGAACCCGGCACGGGCGCCGAGACGACGATCAAGCGAATAGGTCAGCTGCTGCACTTCGCGGCGCTCAGCCCAGCTCGCTGCCAGGCGATCGGCACCCTTGCCGTCGCCGCCATGGACCAGGAAGAGATCGGGAACCGCATCGCGAACCTTGTCCAGCGTCGCCCAGATATTGTCGGCATATGCACGCGCGTCCTCGGCGTTCTCGAAGCTTTGGCGTCCGCCGGCAAAGATGACCGGAGTTCCTTCCGGGATAAGGGCATGACGGCGGTCCTCAGCGCGAGCGCGGAGGAAATCGCGGGCATCGATCACGGCCGAGGTGAGGTGGCGCGAATGGCTCGTGCGCGAGCCGGAAACGGGCTTCCACGAGGAACCGGTCTCGTCGCGATAGAGTGCTGCCGCAGCCTCGCGCATCTGCTCGAAGGCCAGCATGCTGGCTTCGGCAGCCTGCGCGCGTTCGACCTGCTCCTCCAGATTGCTCGAATGCACTTCGGAACCATCAGCCGATGCGAGCAGGACACGGATCTCGTCGCTGGCCCGGTCAAGTTGAGCCGATTTGCGGCTGGCGGCCCGGTGGAAGAGGTTGACCACGCCCCAGGCAATATCCTCGGCATCGGCTTCCAGTGCAGTGTCAGAGAACATGGCAAAGAGGTCGGACCAGACCGCGGCAAGGGTCTGCTCGATCGCGTTCTCGCAGGGAAAGTCGCTCTCGTTGAATGGGGCCGGCCTGATGCTGAGGCCTGAGAGGTCAAGGCCGCTCAACTGGTCGATGAAGCTGTCGTACATGGGGTGTCTCCTGATCTGATCGCGGGGACAAGGAAGGGAGGCACCATTGCCTCGGCCCTGTCCGCCGGAGCCCGATCAGGGCCGGGACAAGGGGCGAGACGCACCGCGTAGCGGGAAACCTGCGGCCCTAGGCTGGCGCGGGCAACACGGGCCGACGGGACGCAGGTTGCGGCGCGCCCCGACCGGCCCAAGGGCCTCTCTCGGCGGACAGGACCGAGGCAGGTTCAGGACACGGTGTCGCGGGTGCATCGGGAGCGTTCGAAGACTGCTTCGCCATTCGAGAACCGACCCACCAGGCGCAGCTCGCCAAACAGGTCGATGAACCTTCCCGACACCTGGGCGAGCCAGTGCCGTGCCATTGCCGTTCGTGGCGTGGTGCAATCGGCTTCCCAGTACCGGGAATCGTCGCGTTCTACGAGCCAGATCGCGGCAAGGCCGCAATAGGTCGATATGCCGCAATCGGCGAAGGCATTGCGCAGGAGGATACGGTCCTCCCGACCGCGCCATCCTTCGAAGCGCTCGAAGGACGGAAAGTTCGTTTTCGTGGTATGGATGATCTCGTCGACGAGGCACTCGTAGGCAGTCCGCATCGTCCTCTTCGCCGTCATCAAGCAGGCGAAAGGCTACCACGGAGCCAGTCGGATAACTGACGGAGCGTCCCATCTACAGTCCCCTGTTCAAGCCGCTTCGGCGAGATCGAGGTCGGCCTCGCCTTGACAGGATTGGTAACCGCCAAGCTCAAGCAGCAGGCTCGCCGCTTCCTCGGCCTTGGCCGCAGCCGTCAGGATCGCACGGTCATCCGATTTGAGGATCTTGAGCCAGGACGCGATGTAGCTGGCGTGATGGTCGAGGTGGGTGACCGGAAGACCTAGTTCGGCCCCGAGAATGGCCGAGGACAGCTCGGCGATGAGTTCCTCGGCAGCATAGGCTTCGCTGCCGAAGCGGTTCTTGAGATCGCGATCGAGCCGCGAGGAATGCCCCGTCCAGTGCGACAGCTCGTGCGCGAGTGTCGCATAGTAGTGGTCATAAGCTTCGAAGAGCTCGGCTGGCGGCATGGTGACGCGGTCGCGCAGGGGCTCGTAGTAGGCCTGCGCACCATGATGGCGCAAGTCGGCGCAGATATGGGCGAAGAAGGCATCGAGCCGGTCTTCGCGCCCTTCGGGCTCAAGCGCGGCAACCAGTGGCTTGGGATGATAAAATGCAGGGAGACCATCGCACTGGTCGGCGTTGAACACCGCATAGGCCTTGAGCACGCGCCGATTCTCGGAGTCCGCTTCCCCTTCGGTGTTTTCGACTTCCTTGGTGTAGCTCTTGTAGAAGATCGCGCTGGTCGATTTCTCACCCTTGCGGACCTGTCCGCCGAGCTTCTGGCACTGGCGATAGGTCATCCAGTAGGGCGAGGCGTAGCCACAGCCGTCGGCCACCATCCACAACCAGAAGGTGTTCATGCCGCGATAGGGCGTCCCGCAGGAGCGCAAGGGCCGCGAGACGGGCACACCGCGCCACGGCTTGACCCAGGGCTTTGTGCCTTGCTCGAGCTTTTCGATGATGGCGGCGGTGATGCGCTGGGCAGGCGAAGTCGAAGCAGTGCGGCGGGACTTGGTCATGGGAGTTCTCCTGATCGCCGAGACGGACATGTCCCGGTTCAGGAAAAGCAAAAGCTCCCTCCCCTCTCGTCTAATGATGACGGCTTTGCCCCCTGATTTGAGCCATTCAGCGACGGCCACTGCGACCCCAAAAGCTGCTATTCTATTGCTGATTTCTGTTGGTAGAATTCCCGCCGATTAACCTAGATTTTGAGGTGCTCTCGCCTATCTTTCTTCGATGGCTGCGCAGCATCAACACTACGTTCCGAAACTCCTTCTTCGCGGCTTTCTCAGTGGTGATCCCGAGCGGGCATTGAAAGAGCAAGTTCACGTGCTCGATCTCGAAGCGGGGAAGTCCTTCCCGACGTCAATCGACAACATCATGGGTGAGCGTCGCTTCAACGAATTTTGGGTCGATGACGACGTGCTTGCGACTATCGAGCCATGGACAGGCCGCATCGAGTCTCATCTTGCCCCTATCATCGAACGGATCAGGTCGAGAAAGACGCTAGAGCGCACGCAAGAGGAAATTGCGAACCTCGCGTTTCTGATGGCCTTCCAGTTCGTAAGGACCAAGGGCATGCGCCTTATGCCAGAGCGGATCGATGCTCAGCTTCGTCGGCATGTCAAACGCATGGGATTCGATCCAGCGAAGGTTGATGGTTTGATGAACCTCGACGAGGAAGGCCTCAAGAAGGAGCATATTCGGCACCAGGTTCAGAATCTCGAGAAGTACGTCGAGATTATGGCCGAGAAGGAGTTCTTCCTGATGACGCCGCCAGATGGGCGGTCATTCTACATCGGCGATCACCCTGTGGTGCTGCACAATGAGGAGCCAAGAACTGTGCATACAGGCCATCTTGGCATTGGGGCGGCCTATATCCAAATCTACTTGCCGCTCTCGTCGGACGTGCTGCTATGCGCATACGACAAGGCGGTGCTGGGCCAGATGATGAAGGCATCTGACGAAGCCCGCAACAAAGAGGTGGCGGGATATGCGCTGTCCAAGCTGATTGCCGGTGAGATTTCCGCCGCACAAATGAAGCAAGCTATCGATGCTGCTCGCGATCTCGATCCGGTGGCGGCAATGATAAGGGCGATCAGAGCTGGTCAGCCGATTGCGGTCGGTCCCGAACAAGTCCAGTGTTACAACTCCTTGCAGGCATTCTTCGCACATAGGTTCGTGATCGATCCTGACGATAGCTTTGCCGTTGCGCATGACATGATTGGTGAGAGAAAATCGGTCGGGCAGGACGAACAAGCCGATGAACCGGAAGACCTTGCCGCCAAGCATTTCTCAGAAACTGGCGTTTCGATGCCGGCAAAGCCAATCGCGGCCAAGCATGGATCAAAGGCGCGCCCAGCCCAATGATCGCGAAGCAGGCGCGAAAAGCCAAAACTCAATAAGTATTGCCGGAGGTCCCAAGTCCGCTTGGCACCCGCGTAGAAAGAACGCAGCCTTGGGTGCGCCCGGTGGATGTTCTTGCTTTATTCCTCCCGCTCATTCAAAGTTGCCCCGAGGTGGACCGATGAAGAAATTTAGGAATCTGGAACGCTACCGGGTGGGTGGGACGGATTCTAACATGAACCTTGCCGTCCAGCTCCCGCGCACACCTTCTGGGAGGACATATCGGTATTCGCCGAATGCAAACGCCCATCCGCGGCATTTTCTGATCGGAGATGTTGTCGAAGGCTACGAGGTCAAACAAGAGGCACGCGCCCGCATGAAACTTGAGCCGCGTTCCAATCAGACCGTTTGCCCGTACAGTGGCGTAGTTGCTTCCGATGATGAGTTTACGCATCCTGAAGACCGACAGACGGGAATAGACACGGTAAGGCATGCGGCCGAAGAAGATATGCGCGCCCTCGTAGACGACATGTTCAAGGATCTCGGCCGCAAATTCTCATCAAGCAAATCCATCTCGTTTAAGCCGGGCCCGAAGCGCAGCGCCAAGCCGAAGCCGCATTTTGTCCGCAGCGATCTCCTGCGGGAATTGGTCTGCGACCATTGCGGACGCGATTACGGCGTGTTTGCCATCGCGCTTTTCTGCCCTGACTGTGGTGCGCCGAACGTGCGACTTCATTTCCAGCGCGAACGAACGCTCGTTGGAGCACAGGTCGATCTTGCAGAAGCGCAAGGAGAGGGACTCGAAGAGTTGGCCTATCGCTTGCTCGGCAACGCACACGAAGACGTGCTCACGGCCTTCGAGGCGACGCTCAAGACTGTGTATCTGCACGGCATGAGAAACGCACCCGCCAAGCCGCCGAGGAACGACTTCCAGAACATCGAGAAGGCTAAGAAGCGATTTGCCGAACTTGGCATCGACCCATTTCAGCATCTCACGTCAGGAGAACTGACGAAGCTTGAGCTCAATATCCAGAAGCGCCACGTAATCGGGCATAATCTAGGTGTCATCGACCCTAAATTTGCCGATCATGCGCAGGAAGCAAAAGTTGGTGAGACAGTCCATCTTGTCGCTAGCGACATTCGAGAATTCGCCACGTTGTGCCAGAATGTCGTTGACGATCTGGATGCTTGGCTTGTTGGCGCAACCTCACCTACGGTGGGTCAGGAATTGCCGCCGCTCCTCGTGGCGTCACCTGCACACACCAATTCGTCAAACGAGCCTCTTTCGTTGGAAAATCTCGACGTGAGATTGAGCGGGCTGGCCCGTCAAGTCGCGCTTTGGTTCGCGAAGAAATCAACCAACGGGAGCCACCAAAATACGACAGCCGAAGGTGATGAGATTGTTGCGGCATTTCCAGATGCAGCCGAGCGTAGCATCGAAAAGGCGGTTGCGGAGTTAGAGGAAGAGGGATTCGTCACGACATCGGGTGGAATTGGCCGCAGAATTCCATTCATTTTTGCGACGACCGATTTATTCGCGACGTTCGATCCGGTTGCATTGGGCACTGACCCATATGCGGATGCGGGCGAACTGATCGCCCGGATACTCGCTACCGTTGAAGGCGGAGAAGAGTCGATCGATCCGGCGAAGTTGCATGAAGGCCTTGGCTGGGAATTGCGGCGTTTCAACCCCGCTCTCGCAATCGTCATTGCGCATGTCGATTCCCGTCGCGTCAGCGACGAATACGGCGGCGAATATGTTGCACGGTATTTCTTCCTTCTTCCGGAAGACGAAATTGCCCTAGAGCGCCTTGCTGAAAGGCTCAAAGGGCGAAGCCAATAGGGACGCGAATCGGGAGAGGCGACAATCAGGCCGATAAGTCATGTGTTGGCCGATTGTTTCTCACGACTAGGGGAGTCATTTTTAGTCTCCTCCCGCCGCGGACGCCTTTGCAAGCCGACATTCCTCTTACGGCCCAAATTCTGACATGAAAAAGGCGGTCCGTCCCAATTGGGACGGACCGCCCACCGAGCGACCTCGACCTGTCAGGAGGGTCAGGCAGCCTGCTCGGCAATTTCGTCTGTCGCATCGTCGCTGACTGCCTCGTCGACTTCGACATCAATCTGCGCGACCTCCTGAGCAGCAGTGAACAGCATGATCGCAGGAACCCAGGCTTGCGCCCGCTCCTTGACCTCGGCCTCGCCGATGAAGTTGCCTGAGAAGATGCGCTCGGCTGCGCTCGCAAGCTCAGCCTTCTTCGAAGCAGCGTATCGGCTGACCAGCTCCGGACCACCCGCAGCATCGAGCGCTTCGAGCGTGCGAGCCTTGGCCACGCGGTCGAAGTAGTTAGCAGCTGTGGGACGCCACCAATGCGCGGTCTCGATTTCGAGGAGCGAGCCGAGTGCCTCGTGCATCGGCACCGAGCGTTCGCCTTCACAGGCAAGGCTGGCGACGAGCGTGCGCGAGACGACATGGCCGAGCCAGGCCGAGCGCGCCTCGTCGGAAAGCGCCCGGAACTCCGCGAACCGCTCGACATCGCTTTCGCCAGAACGCCAACTTTCATCGAGTGAACGTGCGAACTCGGCCAAAGCTGCACTCGCCGGTGCATCCTTGGCCTCGAACCCGGAAACCGGGCCAGACGCGACCGAGCCGACGAGCGTCGACGCCTTCCTAGAACGCCAGTCGTGCCCATCGGCATCGGCGAGCGTGAAGACCATGAAATCGAGCGCCAGTGCCGGATCGTTGGCGAGATGGATTGCCAGGATGTCACGACGTTGCATCGCGAGCTCGTCGAGCAGGCGCTGGGACAGCGAGCTCGCCTTGGGTTTCGCCGCTTCGATTTCCTCAATGGCCTCGACCACGCCTTCGTCAGCGACGACCTCTGTCTCGGTATAGAACTGCGGAACCAATGTCGGCTCGCCATTGCGCGAAAGCACGAGGAAGGCGCCGGCTTCGGGTTTCAGCTCGTCGGCGAGTACCGGCGGCCGATCGGTGAGGTCTCGCATGGCACGGTCGATCGCCACGAGCTCCTGTTCAGCCTTGGCGACCTCGTCTTCGTCGCTGTCCTCGTCTTCGAGAATGGCGGCGACGCGGTCGTAGTCCGCTTCGAGGTCGCTAAGCTCCTGCGCTTCCATTTCGGTTATGGGTGCAGGTTCGCAGGGCAGACGGCCCAAACCTTCGACAAGGTCATGGCTGACATAGTTGCCAAGCGTCGGCCGCACCCAGGCAAGGCCGTATTCAAGCGCGGTCTTTTCAGCCGCTTCTTCCATGGCCTTGTGCGCGAGGTCCTCGAGCAGCGCGACATCGATCCAGCTCTCGCTGGCGTCATCGTCGAACAGTTCGCGCTCGATCCGGCCACCCGCGCCGAGGTAGGCATCGCGTCCGACAAGCACAGCTCGCGGATCGGAACCGCGCACCGTGGCATCAAGCACCATGCGGCGGATCGTGTCAGGCGTGATCTGGTACCAGGCGTCTTGCAGCTCGGCATAGACATGCGCCTGGCGCTCGATGTCGGAGATCGCGCCGTAGGCCTTGGCCATGTCGAGCGTGATCGTGCCTTCCGCGAGGGCTTCGAAGACGCAAGGCGCGAGAGCAGCCAAGCGCAGACGTCCTTCGACGAAGCGGACAGTGAGGCCGAAGCGGCGTGCCACGTCTTCGGTGGTAGCCCCCGCCTCGATGATGGAAGCGAAGGCCTGCGCCTCGTCGGCCGGATTCATCGCGAGACGCTGGAAGTTCTCGGCAAGGCTGGCTTCGCGCACTTCGCTCTCCTCGCCCTCGATGACGAGGCAGGTGACCTCGTGGTTTTCGGGCAAGGTGCCCTCTTCGGCCAGCGCCTGCAGCGCGGCGAGACGGCGACCGCCGGCCTCGACGTCGAACCTGCCGCGCTTTCCTTTGCGCACGACGAGGTTCTGCAACAGGCCGCGCGCAGCGATATCTGCCCGCAGCTGGAGGTCGGCCAGCACGTCGCTCGACTTGCGCACGTTGCGCGGGCTCGGGACAAGCTTCTTCAAGGGGATCGACTGGATCATTGTTGTTCTCCTGATGGAATGAAGGCGCAGGTGAGGATCACGAGGCCCACAAGCCCAAAGGGCTCCCTCCACTCTCACCTTTGTGATTGGGGTCTGCCCGAGGTATCAGGCGGCAAGCGCGGGGAGGACCGACGAGGCTCTCGACACCGGCACGAACAGCCGCGTGCGGTAGCGGATGATCTCGGTGAAGCAGCCTTTGCCCTTGTACCAGTCGAGCCGATCAGGCGAGAAGCCGGTCAATTCAAGGCGCTGTTCCCCGCCGACCAGCGATCGCTTCACAGTGAGTGGATCGTGGCTTGCGAGGCTCAGCGGTTTCCCGCTTGCGATGACAAGCCCGCCGATCTGGTCTGGCGTCGGACCGGTAATCCCGGAAAGGCCAAAGGTCTCGGCGATGGCTGCGAAATCGACTTCGAGCACTTCGCGCCCGATGATCGACTGTCCATCCTCGGCAACGAGCCGGGTGACGCGGACATGATCGCCGGGCAGGCGTTTCCAGACCGGCAGCAGCAGCCCGGCGGCGAGATGGACGCGCTCGGTCACCGGTGAAGCGGCAGCTTCTTCTTCCTCGGCGCGCCAAGCGCTTGTGAACGCAGTGGCGCCAATTTCTTCCCAGTGGCTTTCATCGAGTGCTTCAAGCGTCCAGTTCGCGGATTTGAGCGGACGCAGCAGACGCCGGCGCTCGATCACGGCCCCGTCATCGGCGATGAGGCGCCGGGCAGGAACCGACAGCGCGACCTTTCCCGAACGCGCATTGCGCATCGGGATCGCGTGGGGGCTGCCGATCTCGTGCATCCGCACCAGGCGCTGCAATCGCAGGGGCCGAAGGTGCCTGGTCACTTCGAGCGAGACGAGGCGGGTTTCCGCTCCGGTCACGGGGTCTGTGCGCAAGAGTTCATCTGCTAGGGCCGCGAAGCGATCCACCCTGACGGTTTCCAGTCCCTGGTCGAGCGTTCCCGCTTCGCGCGCGGCTTCGATCCGCGCTTCGACGAGGCCCAGATATTCATCAAAGATCGCGTTCTGCAGCGCAATCGGCAGGGCGAGGATACGGTTGAGCCAGCGCTGGATCGTAGGGAGATTATCGGTCAGTCCGCCATCGGGGTTTTCGAGTCGGAGACCGGTCCTCTCGACGAAGTTGCCGAAAGTGGTGGCTTCGAGCTTGCCGTCATAGAGCAGCTGGAACCAGCGGCTGAGCGCGTCGCGCGCATAATCACTCTCGAGATTGTCGGCCGGGTCGAACAGGTTCTGTCCGCCAGTCTGGCGCTGGCCGCGCGTAAGCGCGCCCAGTGCATCGAGCCTGCGCGCAATGGTCGAGATGAACCGGCGCTCACCCTTCACGTCAGTGGTCACCGGCCGG
The DNA here is from genome assembly GCA_009993635.1 of Erythrobacter sp. Taxonomy (GTDB): domain Bacteria; phylum Pseudomonadota; class Alphaproteobacteria; order Sphingomonadales; family Sphingomonadaceae; genus Alteriqipengyuania. Next base: position 9,859 of record JAACTC010000008.1, read on the forward strand.
AACAGTGGAGCCGAGGCCTGGTTGGTGCGGTTGGTGCGGCCAAGGCCCTGGATGGCGTTGTCGGCGCGCCAGCCCGGTTCGAGCAGGAAATGGACGCGGCGCTGTTGGTTCCTGCAACCAAGGTCGGCATGGTAGGAGCGCCCCGTGCCACCCGCATCTGAGAAGACCAGGATGCGCTTGGTCCCTTCCATAAAGCTCTTCGCTTCGGCGACATTGGCGCTGGGGCTTCGCCGTTCGAGGCGCTGCTGACCATCGCGTCCCAATACCAGCCTGCGGGTCCGGCCCGTGACCTCGGCCACAGCCTGGGTCCCGAAGTGCTCGATAATCGCGTCGAGCGCGGTGGCGATTGGCGGCAGCGCGCAGAGTTGTTCGATCAGCGCATCGCGCGCGGCTACGGCGCGGGGGCAGAAAACGGGATTGCCCTCGTCGTCGCTCATCGCCTCGGAACGCAGATTGCCGTCCTCATCGGTGAAGACCTGCATCAGACGCACCGGAAAGCTCTTGGTGAGGTAGTCGATGACGTACTCGCGCGGGGAGAGATCGATATCGAGCGCTTCGCGTTCCTCGTCGGAGAAGTCGGCAAGGCGCCGGTCGAGCATGGCCTCGGCGGTCGAGACCAGCTGCACGACCACCGAATGGTCCTCGCCAAGCGCCGCTTCCATCGCGGGGATCAGGCTCGGCAGTTTCATCGAGAGCAGGAGTTGGGCAAAAAACCGCTGCTTGGTGCCTTCGAAGATCGACAGCGCCGCAGCCTTTGCGTTGCGGTTGAGGGTATCGCCGCTGTCCTCGTCGACCACCCGCGTTGCCTCCAGTGCCGCTTCGAGGTTGCGGTGAATGATCGCCCAGGCATCGGCATAGCCATCGTAAATCCGCACTTGTGCTTCGGTCAGGCAATGTTCGAGGATCTCGTACTCGACCCCGGCGAAGGACAGCGCACGGGCAAGATAGAGGCCCTGGGCCTTGAGGTCGCGGGCAACGAGTTCCATCGCCGCCACGCCGCCGGCGCGGATCTCGGTCATGAATGCTTCGTGGGTCGGAAAGGCGGTCTCGGGTCCCCACAGGCCAAGCCGGGAGGTGTAGCCAAGATTGGCGATATCCGAGGCGCCGGTAGCAGACGCGTAGAGCACGCGGGCGCGCGGCAGATGATTCTGTAGTCTGAGGCCCGCCATGCCCTGTTCGGAGCCTTTGACCTTGCCACGGCTCGAGGAGGACCCGAGCGCATTGGCCATGGCGTGGGCTTCATCGAAGGCGATCACACCGTCGAAACTCTCACCCGCCCAGGCAAGGATCTGATCGAGCCGCGTATCCTCGGCGCGCCCCGAGCGCAGCGTCGGATAGGTGACGAAGAGAATGCCTTCGGACATCGTTACGGGGTGGCCGAGTTTCCAGCGCGAGAGCGGCTGAAGATCGAGCGGCAGCCCGCCAAGTGCTTCCCAGTCGCGGCGTGCATCTTCAAGCAACGCCTCGTTCTTGGTGATCCACACATGACGACGCTCGCCTGTGAGCCACCGGTCCATAATAACCGCTGCGATCTGCCGTCCCTTGCCCGCTCCGGTCCCGTCGCCAAGGAAGAAGCCTTGGCGGTATGCGTTCCCATCCTCGGACAATTCCAGCGAGGTGCCTTCCTGGCTGACTTTGAACTGACCTGGGAGATCGCGCGCGAATGCCTGGGCAGCGTAGACCAGTGTCTCGCATTGCGCTTCGGACAATAGACCATTGGCCTGCCAACCTGCGGGGAGACGCGGACTAACTTCCGGCTGCGGAGCCGCGACCGAACCCATGGCGACCGATTCCACGAGCGGGGTGGGGTGAACCGGCGCGCCTTCGAATGCGATGCGGCTTGGCCGGTAGGGGAGATAGATACCTGTCTGTTCGGGAACCGGCGCGGGATCGGCGAGGACCGAATAGGCAAGGTCGATCGCATTCGCTGTGACTGCTGGTGTCACTGCGAAAGGCGCCAACGGCCGGACCGGCTTGCGTTGGGTCGAAGTCTTGCCAACGAGGCGCATTGGCTTGCCGACTGGCAGGCAATGGAGGCTGGCGGATGTTTGCGCACGTCGCGGAAGCTCGGTGACTAGCTCGTGGAGCGCGATCAGGTCACCGGTACCTCCGGTGATCGCTGGCGCAGGCGCAGCCGACACTTTATCGATGACGACCAGGCGAACAGCGATTCCCGTACCCGTCCGGCGAAACATCTGCTGCAGGTGCACATCGAAAAGCAGCGATGCTTCATCCTGCGCCTTGGCGAAAGTGGAAGCATCGAAGCCTTCGGGCATTATGGCGACAATCCTTACGCCATTAGCAGCGGCCCGGATTGCACTGCGAAGGTGGCGCTGCGCCGTCTCACCGTCCATGCCGCGTTCCTGGCTGCGAGCGAATGGCGGATTCATCAGAACGACCGACGGAAGCGGGCCGCGATGCAGGTCAGCGATCAGTTCACCGTCGTGCGCGGTGATCGTGGCCGAAGCGAAGATGTGGCTCAGGCTGTATCGTCTTGCCGGATCGATCTCGTTGAGGAGCAGCGAGGCCTTCTGGACGCTCCCCCAGAGAGCAAGGGCACCATTGCCAGCGGACGGTTCGAGTAGCGTGTCTTGCGCAGAGATGGCTGCAGTCTTCGCCATCAGCCAGGCGAGCATCGGCGGGGTAGAGAATTGCTGAAGTTCGACCTGTGCTTCACTGCGAACATGCCGGGGCGGCAAGGCTGCTTCGAGCCAGTCGAAGCGCGCTTCTGCTTCATGCACGCTTGTCGCCAGATCGATGCGCGAAGACTCTCGAAGCCAGAGCAGTGTGCCGATCTCGACCGCGTTGTTGTAGTCGTCGATGGTCCAGGCACTTCCCCAGTGCTGGGCACCAGTTTCTTCGACGAACAGGCCGGAAATGTCGGCCCGAGTAAGATGACGCCCCGAGGCGAGAAGCGCGGCAACCCGGGCGCCGATAGCGTAGGCCAAGAGTACTGACGGGAGCTGCCCGCTGGCAGGAAACAGATCTGATTGAAGCATGGCAATTCGTCCTCCTGATTGGGGCATCGGGACACGCCCTTTGCCGGATCAGGAAATCGAGAAGCCCTCTCTCCTCTACGGGGCCGCTTTGCGGCGCAGCCATGCTATCAGCTCATCATTCCAGTCAGTATCGCGTGAAGATGGCTTGCGGACCTGGATCGTCCGCCCTTCCTGTGCGTAGGCTGCCAGGCCATGCAACGCGGCCAGCTCGCCGCCAGCATCATGATCGACGAAGAGATGAAGCTCGGTCACGCTCTCGGGCACGCTGACGAGTCCGAAGCGCTCATTGCCCAAGGTCGCCCAGACGGGAATACCGGTAAGAGCATAGGCCGACATCGCGCTCTCGATACCCTCGCCGAGGCCGAGCTTGCCGGAAGCCGGAGCCAGGAGGCGGACAGCAGCTTCACCGAGGGCGCCAAGCGCACGCTTCGGCTTGTCGAAAGCGGCCTTGGTACAGTCCTCGCCCGACAGGAAAGTGCGGTGGATGGCGACAGGTCCCTCGTCGAGGCTGACCGCCGCAATCATGGCGGGCAGAAAGCGGGTTCGTCCTTTCGGGCCGAGAGGTGTTCGCGGATGAAAGCGAAGAGCGGAAGATGCGGCGAGGATGCCGCGCCTCTCAAGATAGGCCTTTGCCGGACTGGCACGCAGTGGCTGTGCTTCGTGCCAAATCCTCAGTGCTGCCGCCGACGGCTTGCTATTTCTAGTCGGCTCGGAGTGGTCGGCAGCCGTAGGCCCTGAGAAAAGCGCACCTGCCTCGAAACCTTCACACGCCAATGCGGACAGCACGCTCTGCTGATCGCATCCCGCAAAGCAATGGAACAGGATGGCCCGTCGACCGAGCGACACACCGAGTGACGGCGTACGGTCATCATGCGCAGGGCAGCAGGCCATGCCCTTTGTGCCGGACCATTTGCCCCCTCGCGATTCGCAAATGCGACTGGCGGTCTCGACAAGCGACCGGTTGGGATGAGTTTGGACAGACAGGGACATGCGAGCTCCTCAGCATGCAAAGTGGCCGCCTCATCAGCGTTCCTCTCCTCTCCCAAAGGCAGGCATTCGCGGCTTTCCTACAGGCATATGTTCTATTTATGTTCTATATCGATTCGAATCAATGGAGCACCAATCGAGATGACCTGCCTCAATCGTCTGACCGCGATAGCGGTCGCCTGTTTGGGAATGATCGCGACCTCCTCACAGCAAGTCCGCGCCCAGGATTTCACCTTGTTCGAGCACGCGATCGTTCAGCCGCAGCCAGAGCCGCAACCAGCAAGGCAATATCTTCCTGCGATCTATCAGGCCGGGCCAGCAGACGTTTCCTACCGGGAAGGCCTGTATATCGTGGCAATAGCCGAGGCCGAGCGCCGGTACGGGCTTCCGACAAATCTGCTCCGTGCCCTCATCTGGGCAGAATCCCGCTTCAATCCGATGGCTGTGAGTCCAGCTGGCGCTGCCGGACTTGCTCAGCTTATGCCGGCCACGGCGCGAGAACTGGGCGTCCGGAACCGTCATGACCCCCTTTCATCGATCGACGGTGGTGCCCGGTACCTTCGCGACATGCTGGACCGGTTCGACGCGGTCCACCTAGCCTTGGCTGCTTACAATGCCGGCCCAGGTGCCGTCTCCCGATCTCGCGGCATCCCGAACAATGGTGAAACGCCGCAATATGTCCGGTCTGTGTTGGGACGTTGGCAGGCAATTGGCACATACAATTGACGAAACTGCCTGATTTCTGGCTAGTGTCTGAGAGTATATGCCGGAATGAAGACGGACAAAGCCAGTGAATGAGACGCCCGGTGAACCGTTCGACTTTCGTAGAGCGTTGAAGGCACAGAAGCGCCGGAAGCTGAGAAAGGAGATCGCGTTGGGTCTGGGTGGTTTCGCAATCGTTTTTGCGGGAGGGATGCTGGCACTCAATTGGCCACTCCATGATGCCAACCTTGCTAACGCCGACCAGCCTCCTCAGGCATTATTCCAGCAAGCGAGCTCCCCACAATTCGACATCTGCGGGTCCATCCGGCGCACATGCGTCGTGGATGGAGATACTTTCTGGCTTGATGGCACAAAGATCCGCATTGCTGACATCGATACTCCCGAGATCAGCGAGCCTCGTTGCGACTATGAATACGAACTCGGCATGCGAGCGACACATCGCCTTGTCGAATTGCTTAATGCCGGACCGTTTGAACTCAGGACCATCGGGAGCAGAGATGAGGACCAGTACGGTCGCAAATTGCGGGTTGTAACGCGCGGCGGCCGCTCGCTTGGCGATCAGCTGGTCAGCGAAGGGCTGGCGCGGACCTGGACCGGGAGACGTGAGCCATGGTGCTGAACCGCGACCAGGAATTGTGGGCCGTCGCGCTTTGGGTCGAAAAGAACCATGGCGAAGATGGACCCGCGTATATCGCGCAGCAGATCCAGCGACTATCCAACGATGGGGACGAGGCAGGCATAGCCACATGGAGAACAATTGCTGAGCGCTTCGATCAGCTTAATTGCCAAAGCTCCACGAACTGAGGCTCGGGACGATGCGGAAATGGCTTCGAGACTGGGGCGTCAGAATGGAGTTCGCCTTGCTGGCGTCAGTGTCTCTGCTGGGGCTGATCCTGAGCCTTCAATCCTGCACTGGCTGAGAAGAAATTCGATCTCAAGATCAACCCTGCGCAAACTTGCCCTTGATGACCTTTCCTCCGGTCCCGAGCTCATCGAGGTAGTCGCTCCACCATTGAGCCATGCGCACACGCTCGTCCCAATGTTTGCCGCGATGATAGATGCCGCGCACGACGTTGCTGTCGCCATGCGCCAGGGCACGCTCGATTGCATCCGGATTCCAAAGTCCAGACTCGTTCAGGAATGTTGATGCCGTCGCCCGGAGTCCATGAGCGGTAACTTCATCCTTTGAATATCCCATGCGACGGAATGCGGCATTCAAAGTGTTTTCGCTCATGGGACGCTTGGAGCTGCGCGCAGACGGGAACACATATCCTTCGTGGCCGAGCATCTCGGCCAGGTCTGTGAGATAGCCGACAACCTGCTTGGAAAGCGGAACGGCATGCGCTCGGCGCGCTTTCATTTTGCCGGCAGGTATTTTCCACACGCCATCGACAAGGTCGATCTCGTGCCATTCGGCGTGCCGGAGTTCGCCGGGGCGCACGAACACATGCGGCGCGATCTGCAAAGCGAACTTCGTGACCATGTATCCGGTGTAGTCGTCGATTGCGCGCAGAAGCCCGCCTAGCTCGGTGGGCTCGAGGATTGCTGCGTAATGCGTGGCTCTCGGCGTTACGAGAGCGCCCTTCAGCATGCTGGTCGGATCGGATTTGCAACGGGTGGTTGCAACACCGTAGCGAAACACGCGGCCTGCGAACGACCGGCACTTCTTTGCAGTCTCGTGCTTGCCAGTGGCTTCCAGCCGCTTGAGGGGAGCCAGGACTTCGAACGGCTCGATCTCGTTGATGGGTCGGTTCCCGATGGCAGGTGCAAGCTGGTCGAGGAAATAATTGGCCTTGACGATCGTGCCCTGGGCGCGGCCATTCTGAACCATCATCTGTTCAATATACTCACGTGCGACTGCCTCGAACGTCTGCGCAGAAAGAAACTCCTCGCGGATCTTCCGCTTCCGCTTCTCAAAGGCCGGGTCGCTCCCAGAGGCAACAGCCTGGCGCGCCTCGTAGGTTGCGTCTCGCGCTTGCTTGAGGCTGACCTCGGGATAGCTGCCGATTGCGAGCTTCTTCTCGATCTTGCCGATCCGGTACCGGAAGCGCCATAGCTTGCCGCCAGCAGGCGTGACCTCGATATAGAGGCCGCGCTGGTCAGCGACCTTGTAAGGCTTGTCTTTCGTCTTGAGGGCGCGAAGCCGAGTCTCGGTCAGAGGCATGTGCGGGCCTTTTCCCAATGTGGTTTTCGCAAAGGCCCGCAAAAGGCCCGCAAAAATGTCTGGAACCCCCGAGAACAGACGGGACGATCCGGAACGATCCAAGGGCCAAATCCCTAGGATTTCTGCGGGTTTTATAGATTATCCGAGAGAACAAGAGAAGAACAAATGGTGCCCAGAAGAGGACTCGAACCTCCACGACCTTGCGATCGCCGCCACCTGAAGACGGTGCGTCTACCAATTCCGCCATCTGGGCACACGAGGCAGCCCGGTCATCTTCGTCCGGGGCCTAGGGTAGGCGCGGGCCACTAGCGGAGGGTGACCCACCCTGTCAACGCAAATAGAGCGCATCGGTCGGTCTTGCGGCGCTGGCCGCCATCCGGCAAAGCGACTTGCACGCATTGCGTACCGCCCACCCGCTTACCCCGCCGAGAAAGGCCCCTCTATGTCTCGCTCCAATCCGCTGACCGACAGGCTGGTGACGATCTTCGGCGGCAGCGGATTTATCGGCCGCCATGTCGCGGAAGACCTGCTGCAGCAGAATGCCCGCGTGCGGATCGCCGCGCGCAACCCGGAAGAGGCGTTCACGCTCAAGCCGCTGGCCAAGCTGGGCCAGCTGCAGTTCGCGCGCTGCGACCTGCTGGACGAGGCGAGCGTGCGTGCGTGCGTCGAAGGCAGCCACGCGGTGGTCAACCTGGTCGGCAGCTTCGAGGGCAACCTGATGAAGCTGATGGGCGAGGCGGCGGGCACGCTGGCGCGTGCGGCGAAGGATACCGGCGCGAAAAGCTTCGTGCAGGTGAGCGCCATCGGCGCGGATCGCGATGGCCCCTCCGAATATGCCCAGGCCAAGGCGCTGGGCGAGGAACTGGTGCGCGAGGCCTTCCCCGAGGCGACCTGCCTGCGGCCCTCGATCATCTTCGGCCCCGATGGCGGCATCCTGCAGCTGTTCGCCGGGCTGATTTCCACCCTGCCCGTGCTGCCGGTATTCGCCCCCGATTCGCCGTTGCAGGTGGTGCATGTCGACGATGTCGCCGCAGCGATCGCCACGGCGCTCCGCGAGCCCGCTGCGCACGCGGGCAAGACCTACGAACTGGCCGGGCCGGATCGCTGGACGATGATGGAACTGAACCGGCGAATCGCCACGGCGCAGCGGCGCAAGCGCACCTTCGTGCCAATGCCCGACAGCGCCAGCGCCGCCTTCGCCGCGATGCCCGGCACGCCGATGGGCACCGACCAGTGGCGCATGCTGAAGGCGGGCAGCACGGCGGACGGCGACCATCCCGGCTTTGCCGAACTGGGGATCCAGCCGCGCCCGCTCGAACTGGTGATCGACCGCTACATGGTCCATCACCGCAAGCATGGCCGGTTTGCGGACAAGATGGACAGCCTGAGCTAAAAACCCGCGCGAGGCGCGGCTGCGGCTAGGCCGGTGCGCCGTCTTCGGTGCCGTTCTTGTCGGCAATCAGCGCAATCGGCTCGACCAGCAGGATCGCCCCGTCATTGCCGCTGATTCGCACGCGCTCGCCCGCTGCGGTGTCCGGGCCGCGCGCGATCCATTCGCTGTCGCCCACCTGCACGCGCCCGCTGCCGCTCTCGATCGGTTTGACCACCAGCGCGGTTTCGCCGACCATCCGGCCGCCGCGCTGGTTGAGCAGCGGATCGCTGCTGACGATGGGCTTGTCGCGCAGATAACGGCGCGCGCTGTAGACCGCGATCAGCGAGAGGCTGACGAAACTGATGATTTCCAGCGGCAGGCCGAAATCGAACAGGAAGCTGAGCCCGCCCGTAGCCAGCGCCGCAACCGCCAGCCAGATGAGGTAGACGCCGGGAACCAGCAGTTCGAGCACGGCCAGCGCCAGACCGAGCGCCAACCAAATCCAGTACTGGTCGACCCCGTCGATCACTGGGCATCACCGCGGGTGGAGCGGGGCACCGAAACGCGCTGCTTCTCACGGCTCACCGGGTCACGCTCGCCAGACAGCGGCACACCTCCGTTGCCGCCCATGGGCGCATTTTCGGCGGGCTGGATCGCATCGCGCACCAGCTCGCCAATCCCGCCGAGCGAGCCGATCAGCTGGGTCGCTTCGACCGGGAACAGGATGGTCTTGGCATTGGGGCTGTCGGCGAACTTGCCCACGGCCTTGGTATATTCCTGCGCCACGAAGTAATTGATCGCCTGGTTGCCGGAGGATGCGATCGCGTCCGACACCATCTGCGTCGCCTTGGCTTCGGCCTCGGCCGCGCGTTCGCGCGCCTCGGCGTCGCGGAAGGCGGCCTCGCGCTTGCCCTCCGCTTCGAGAATGGCGGACTGCTTGGACCCTTCGGAGCGCAGGATCGCGCTGGTCTTGTCGCCTTCGGCCTCGAGGATTTCGGCACGCTTCAGGCGTTCGGCCTTCATCTGACGGGCCATTGCTTCGGAGATGTCGCGCGGCGGGCGGATATCCTTGATCTCCACGCGAGTGATCTTGACGCCCCACGGCGAGGTTGCATGGTCGACCACTGCCAGCAGGCGGGCGTTGATCTCGTCGCGCTTGGACAGGGTTTCGTCCAGATCCATGCTGCCCATCACCGTGCGCAGGTTGGTGGTGGTGAGCGCCATGATTGCAGGGTGCAGGCCGGAAACCTCGTAGGCGGCCTTGGGCGCATCGAGCACCTGGAAGAACACCACGGCATCCACGCCGACCATGGCGTTATCCTTGGTGATGATTTCCTGCCCGGGAATGTCGAGCACCTGTTCCATCATGTTGATGCGGTGGCCGACCCGATCGATCAGCGGGAAAATGATGGTCAGCCCCGGATCGGCCGCCTTGGTGAACTTCCCGAACCGTTCGATAGTGTAGACATAGCCCTGCCGCACCATCGTGACCGCGGTCATCACGAAGACCAGCAGAACCAGAACCAGCAGACCCAGTACGACCCAACCCATGCGTTTTCTCCTTGTGCGGGGGCCAGACTAGCCTGCGGGCAAGACCGGGCCAAGGAAAACCGGTCGAGGATCTGGGAGGGGTGCAAAACCGGACCCGCACAAAGAAAAAGGGCCGCCTCTTGCGAGGCGACCCTTTCCCGAAAACTGTATGACGCGTTGGTGTTACGCGCTCACGCCGTCGTCGATCACTTCGGTGCCGACGAAGATGGCACCGGCGACCAGCGCGATGATCAGCAGCTGCGAAATGCCGGGTGCGAGTTCGGATTCTTCCGAAACCGGCGCAACGTCACGAACGGTCTCAGCCTGAGCAGCGATCGAGCCGCCTGCAAGAGCGAGCGCCGCAGCGGCCACAATAGTCTTTCCGAAACGCATCTTGTATTCCCCTTTGAGATCAACTTTGTTCGCCTAATGCCCTTCGAGAGCGAATAAGGCAAGTCTCCAGTTACATTCCACGAACGCTGTGCAGGCCTATGGCTTTTTGGTCACAGGTCCGGCTCGTCGCATCCGAATTACAGAACGGCGCCATACATCTGCATCAGATCCGCAAACGCGCGCTCCGCCGCCTGTTCATTATAGGACGGACTGTCGGGCACGGTCCAGCCGTGATCGCCGGCAAACACCTCGATTTTGGCCTGGCGACCGGCTTCGGCCGCTGCTTCGCGCAGGATCCGCTTGTGTTCGGGTGCCTTGGCATCGTCGTCGCGCGCGATGGCCACGAGGTAGCGCGCCTGCGTATCGTCGAAGGTGTTGTGCGGGCTCATCGGGTCGCCCTCGCGCACCAGCCCGCCGCCGTGGAAGCTGGCGACCGCCTCGATCCGCGAAGGGACCGCGGCTGCCGACCAGAAGGTGAACGGCCCGCCCATGCAATAGCCCTGCGTACCAACCGGGCGCGCAGTATCGACCTCGGCCTGCGAATCGAGCCAGCCGACCGCCGCCTTCGCATCGGACATGATGGCCTGCGCGGTCAGCTTCTCGCGCCAGGGCGAGACCTTCTGGAAGCCATCATTGCCGGCGAAGTCCGCAAAATCGGAGAACTGTTCGCCCGACACGTCGCGATAATAGGGGTTCACGACCAGCACCGCGTAGCCGCGCCCGGCCAGCCGCCGCGCCATGTTGCGTTTTGCTTCGCGCAGGGAGGCAATATCTGGCCAGAACAGAACTGCGGGAGAACGGCCGGAGGACGGCGCGACGAAAAATCCGTCCATCGTCCCTGCCGGCGTGGCGAAGCTTACCCTGCGTTCGGTCAATGGCATCGCGGTGCCGCCGCCAGCCCCGCCAGCCATCGGCGCGCACGCACCCAGCGCGGCGACGCCGGTCAGCGCGCCGAACTGGCGCCGGTTCAGTCCGCTGCGGGCCCAGCGAGCCAGATCTTTCTCATCGCACATCGCGTCTCTCCCCCACGTGCACCGCTAGCCGGGTCAGTCCTGCTTTTCGAACGCGGCGCTGATCTTCAGGTCGACCTGGTCCGAAACCAGCGGCAGCGCATAATCGATGCCGAAGTCGGACCGCTTGATGGACGTCGTGCCCATGAAGCCGATCGTTTCGACCTCGCTCATCGGGTTGTCGCCCGCGCCGGTGAACTTCGCCGCGATGGTCACCGGCTTGGTGACGCCATTCATGGTGAGGTTGCCGGTGATGTCGGCCTCGGTGCCGTTCGACGCGACGTCGACACCGGTCGAAACGAAACGCGCCATGCCGGGCTCGGGCCCGAAGAAGTCGGGTTCCGCACCATCCTTGCCGGGGCGCAGCAGGTGATCGCGCAGGCCTTCGCTCACCACCGCGATGCTGTTGATCGGAATGCTGACATCGACCTTGGCGGCTTCCGGGTTCTGCGGATCGATCATCAGCGTACCTCCGATATCGCCGAAAGCGCCGAAATAGTCGTTGAAGCCGAAATGGTTGACCGTCCACGCGACCAGCGTGTGCGAAGGATCGGTTTCGTACGTGCCACCCGATACGCGGCTCACATCCATCTGGCCGGGCAGCTGGGGGGCGCCGTCCTGCATGGCGAGCGCGGGCACGGTGGCTGCGCCGACGAGGGCGAGTACGGCGAAAGAGTGGGCAATGCGCATGGTGAATGGCTCCGGGCTGGGGTCGAACGGGCACGCACGGCAAGCCGAAGCTGCCGAAGGCGCATCAGTTCCAAGTCTCGAACGGCAAGTCCGTTCCTGCGGAAGGCGATTCCGTTTGCCCGCACGCGGTGCCGCACGCCGCCGGCGCCCCAAGGCAGAGCGGAATTCAAAGCGGTATTCAGCGCCGGGTGAGCGCATCCTCGCTTTCGGCCATCAGCGTCGCGATGATCTGCGCCACGGGCTCTTCTTCCTTCACCATGCCGACCGACTGGCCCGCCATCAGGCTGCCATTCTCGACATCGCCATCGATCACCGCGCGGCGCAGCGCGCCCGCCCAGTAGTGTTCGACCTGCAGCTGCGCCTCGGCCATCGCGATCTCCTCGCGGTCGAGCGATCCGGCGATTTCGCGCTGCTTGGCGGTGAATTCCTCGGTGCCCTTGTTCTTCAGCGCGCGCACCGGGATCACCGGCAACCGCGCATCGACCTGCACGCTGGCAACCGCTTCGCGGGCCGAGGCACGGAAGAACGCCTTCTTGAAATTCTCGTGCGCGATGCTTTCGGTGGCGCAGGCGAAACGCGTGCCCAGCTGCACGCCGCACGCGCCCATCTCCAGATAGCCCGCAATCGCGCTGCCACGCCCGATGCCACCCGCGACGAATATCAGATGCTCCTCGCTCAGCTCGGGCAGGATTTCCTGCGCCAGCACGCTGGTCGAGACCGGGCCGATATGGCCGCCCGCCTCCATGCCTTCGATCACCAGCGCATCCGCGCCGCTGCGGAGCAGCTTCTTGCCCAGCGCCAGCGTGGGCGCGAAGCAGATCACCTTGGCGGGGTTCTTGCCGCCCTTGATCGCCTCGACGCTGCCTTTCGGCGGAATGCCGCCTGCGAGCACCACGTGGGTGACGCCGTGCTTCTCGCACACCGCGATCAGATCGAACAGCTGCGGGTGCATGGTGATCAGGTTCACGCCGAATGGCTGGTCGGTGCGGCTTTTCGTCTCGGAAATCTCCGTATCGAGCAGCTCGGGCGTCATCGCACCACATGCGATCACGCCGAAGCCGCCCGCGTTGGAGATGGCCGATACGAGATTGCGTTCCGAAACCCAGCTCATCGCACCGCACAGGATGGCGTGCTTGCTGCCGAGGAAGTCTGCACCGCGCTGCATCAGCGCGTCTGTCTTGGGAGTATTGCTCATGGAAGGCGCGGTTACGAGCCTCTCGCCCGCCGGGCAAGCACTAGAACCAGCCCGCCCCTTTCAGCTCGGCCACGCGGGTGCGGGCCACGGGCGCTTCCAGCCCACCGGGCAGCACCAGCCGCAGATTGCGCCCGTCGCGCTTCACATCCTCCACCGCGTCGCGCGCGACCCACCAGCTGCGGTGGACCTGCGCCCCGTCGATGCCGCCGAGCTCGGCGACTGCATCGCGCATCCTGAGCAGGATCATTTCGGAACCGAGCGCGGTATGCGCGCGCACATAGTGGTCCTCCATCTCCAGCGCGATCAGATCGCTGCCGAGATGTGCCGGCAGGCGATCGAGGAAAGGGCTGGCCGCGGGCGATGGTGGGGGCGTGGGCGATGGTGCGGGCGTGAGCGATGGCGATGAAGCGGACGCAGGCGGATCGGCAGGCGTCCCGGCAGTGCCCACAACGACAGGCTGCGTCGCGGCCGCGCTACCCCGCTGTGTCGCCATGAACAGCAGGGTGACGCCGCCACCGATCAGCAAGACGTAGAAATAGCTCTGCAATGCCTCGTCCAGCGTCGGCCAGCGCATCGCGCCGGGCACGCGGCCCAGCACCCATACCGCCACCGTCATCGGCACGCTGGCGAGCAATACGCCGACGATGGCCAGCGCCCACTTCGGCAGGTCCAGCCGCTCCGCCGTCCGCACCGCGACATAGCTGATCGGGCGAAAGCAGGCATAGCCGATGTAGGCGAAGGAGAGCCAGTAGACGAAGCGCCACGCCAGCGGCATCGCGAAGCTGCCGAACGGCCCGATGAAGGCCAGCATCACGCCGATCACGGTCATGATCGCAAGATCGATCAGGATCTGGCGCAGCACGCCATGCGGCTCGGGCTGTGCGACCGGGTGTGCAGACTGCTCCATGGGCGCAAGGTGACGGACCGTTCGCGCTTCGTAAAGTGGCAAACGCCCGCAAAACCGCAGCCTTCGCGAAGGTTTCGTCACGATCGCGAAGGGCGCGTTGCGCGCGAACGGGCATGGGGCATCGACAGGGGCAGACAGACACCTTTGGAGCTTTGCGCATGACCACTTTCGCCCTGCCTTCCGCCGATGGCCGCACCCCTGCCCGGCCGAAATTCGAAAACGGGCCGCTGACGAAGTCGCTGATCGGCGTGGCGGGGACGCTGATGACGATCGCCGCAGCAGTCGCGATCTTCAAATGGCTGTCCGGCATCGCAGTCGACGACGGCCGCTATCGCAACCTGGCCATCGCGATCCACGTGGTCACCGTGCTGCCCTGCGTGCCGCTGGGCGCCTATCTGTTGCTGTCGACCAAGGGTACCAGGCTGCACAAGACGCTCGGCAAGCTGTGGATCGCGCTGATGGTGGTCACCGCGATCGCGATTATCTTCGTGCGCGGCGGCACGGATTTCAGCTGGATTCACATCTTCGTGCCGATCACCTTGCTGGGTGCGTGGAACGTGGTTCGCACCGCGCGCACGGGAGATATCGCGCGGCACCGCAAGCATATCACGCAGATGTATCTGGGCGCGCTGATGATCCCCGGCCTGTTCGCCTTTCTGCCGGATCGCCTGATGGGCATGTGGCTGTTGGGGTGAGGCGCCCCCGCCCTCGATCAGCCGTAGCTCAGCGTGACCTTGCCCGCTGCCTCTTTCGCGAGGCGGCGGGCTTCGTCGGTGTCGCCAGCGGTGGCCAGCGCCACACCCATGCGGCGGTACGGGCGCGTCACCGGCTTGGCGAAGATGCGGATGTCGGAGCCATTGGCCATCGCGTCGGCCAGGCCATCGTAGGAAACGCTCTCGCTCTCGCGGTCGGCGAGGATCACTGCGCTGGCAGCGGGGCGCGCGCGGATCGTCTCGGGCACGGGCAGGCCCATGACGGCGCGGGCATGCAGGTCAAACTCGGTCAGGTTCTGGCTGACCAGCGTGACCATCCCGGTGTCGTGCGGGCGCGGCGAAAGCTCGGAGAAGATCACCTCGTCTCCGCGAACGAAGAACTCGACCCCGAACAACCCGTGACCGCCCAGATTGTCGACCACCTTGCGCGCCATCTCCTGCGCGTCGGCCAACGCCGCATCGCTCATGGAGTGCGGCTGCCAGCTTTCCTGATAGTCGCCGCGTTCCTGCCGGTGGCCGATCGGCGGGCAGAAGGTGATGCCGCCTCTATGCCGCACGGTCAGCAGCGTGATCTCGTAGTCGAAGTCGATGAACTGCTCGACGATCACCCGCGCCCGGTCGCCGCGCATATTGGCCACGGCGTAGTCCCACGCGGCCTCCAGCCCATCGGCGTCCTGCACCGTGCTCTGGCCCTTGCCCGAGGACGACATGACCGGCTTGATAACGCATGGAAAGCCCGTGTCCCCCGCCGCCGCACGCACTTCGTCGAGGCTGGTGGCATAGCCATAGCGCGAGGTGCGCACGCCCAGCTCCTGCGCCGCCAGATCGCGGATCGCATCGCGGTTCATGGTCAGTTGCGCGGCGCGCGCAGTCGGCACGACATGCACGCCCGCAGCCTCCACCTCGGCCAGCACTTCGGTGCGGATCGCCTCGATCTCGGGGACGACATGGTCGGGCTTGTGCTTCTCGATCACCGAGCGCAGCGCAGCGCCGTCGAGCATCGAGAACACCTCGCGCGCATCGGCCAGCTGCATCGCGGGCGCATTATCGTAGCTGTCGCAGGCGATCACGTAGGCGCCGAGACGCTTGGCCGAGATAACGAACTCGCGCCCCAGCTCACCCGAGCCGAGCAGCAGGATTTTGGCGGTGTGGCTCAAGCCGCCGCATCCTCCGCATCCAGGCCGTAGGCTGTGTGGAGCACGCGCACGGCCAGCTCGGTCTCGTCCTCGTCGATCATCACGGAAACCTTGATCTCGCTGGTGGTGATCGCCTGGATGTTGATCCCGCGTTCGGCCAGCGCGCGGAACATGTCGCTCGCGACGCCCGCGTGGCTCTTCATGCCCACGCCGACGACGCTGATCTTCGCGATGTGGCTGTCGGTGATGATCCGGTTGTAGCCGATCGCCTCGCGCTTGTCCTCCAGCAGGGCCTGCGCGCGGGCGAGGTCGGTCTGGGGAATTGTGAAGGTCACGTCGGTCTCGCCCTTGTCTCTCCCGACGTTCTGGATGATCATGTCGACATTGATGCTGGCCTCGGCCAGCGGGCCGAAGATCTCCGCCACCGCGCCCGGCTTGTCGGGCACGCGGGTGAGGATGATCTTGGCTTCGTTCTTGTCGTGCGCGATGCCGGTGACGAGCTTGCGTTCCATAAGTCCCTCTTCGACCATCCGCTCCATTTCGTCTTCGGAAACGATCAGCGTGCCCGGCAGGTCGTCTGCGGGGGTCGCGTTGTCGTCCACGAAGCTGGAGAGAACCTGTATCCTGACGCCTTCCTTCATCGCGAGGCTGACAGAGCGGGTCTGCAACACCTTCGCGCCGACGGAAGCGAGTTCGAGCATTTCTTCGTAGGTCACCGCCTTGAGCTTGCGCGCCTTGGCGACGATGCGCGGGTCGGTGGTGTAGACCCCGTCCACATCGGTATAGATATCGCATCGGTCGGCCTTCACCGCCGCCGCCACCGCAACCGCGCTGGTGTCCGACCCGCCGCGGCCGAGCGTGGTGACGCGGCCCGCGTCGCTCAGGCCCTGAAAGCCGGGGATCACCGCGATGGTGCCTTCGCCCATGCTTTCGAGCAGCGCCTCGCTGTCGATCGAATCGACCCGCGCCTTGGCATGGGCTTCCACCGTGCGCACGGGCAGCTGCCAGCCCAGCCAGCTGCGCGCCTTCGCCCCGAGCGATTGCAGCGTCAGCGCCAGCAGGCCCGAGGTGACCTGCTCGCCGCTCGCCACCACGACGTCGTATTCCGCCGGATCGTAGAGCGCGTGGGCTTCGCGCGCGAAATTGACCAGCCGGTCGGTCTCGCCCGCCATTGCGGAGACGACCACGGCCACTTCGTTGCCGCCTGCGGCCTGCTTGCGCACGATTTGCGCCACACGCCGAATGCGCTCGGTCCCCGCCATCGAGGTGCCGCCGAATTTCATCACGATCCGCGCCAAGGGCGAAGCCTTCCTCGCTGGTGCCAGTTTCGGCGCGGTGTTAGGGAGGCCGCATGAGCGATGCAACAGCAACCATTCGCCCCGACGAAGCCGCCCATTTCGGCGCGATGGCCGCGGACTGGTGGGACCCGAAGGGTTCCTCCGCCATGCTCCACCGGCTGAACCCGGTGCGGCTGGGCTTCGTGCGTGGCGCGATCGACCGCCACTGGGGCGGCGATATCGAGAGCGTATCGCCTCTTGCGGGCAAGAGCGCGGTGGACGTCGGTTGCGGGGCGGGCCTGCTGTGCGAGCCTCTGTCGCGCCTTGGTGCACAGGTCACCGGCGTGGATGCCGCGCCCGAGAACGCGGCGGCGGCGGCGGCGCATGCCGAGGCGGCGGGGCTCGACATCCGCTACATGGCGGGCGAGATCGGCGCGCTGGACCTTGGCACCTTCGACCTCGTCACCTGCATGGAGGTGATCGAGCATGTGGCGGACAAGCCTGCCTTTATCGCCGCGCTGGTGAGCAAGCTCGCCGATGCTGGTCTCCTCATCCTGTCCACCCCCAACCGCACCGCTGCCAGCCGCCTGCTGCTGGTCGGCGCGGCGGAGGCGGTGGGTGCGGTGCCGAAGGGCACGCACCACTGGGACGACTTCGTCACGCCCGAAGAACTGACCGAGCTGCTCGCCGATGCGGGACTGACGGTCACCGCCACACGAGGCATCGCCTATCGGCCGGGCAAGGGCCTGCACCTGAGCGACGACACCAGCCTCAACTACATTCTGGCGGCGCGGCGAGCTTAGGCACCCATTTTGCGTGAGACTCCCCTCCCCATGGGGAGGGGCTGGGGGTGGGGGTTCCCAGCCATCGCCTTGGGCACACCCCCACCCGGCCTCCCCCTTGAGGGGGTGGAGGAAGGGCCGTGCTCGATGCAGGTTACCGCACCAGCCCCGGATCGTCGGTGAAGTAGCCATCGACCCCGGCGGCCTCGAGCAGCTTCACCAGCCCCACCATGTTGCCCACGCCATTCTCGCTCGCGTCGGATCGCAGCGACGGCGGCAGGAACACGTTCTCCTTGCGCACGGTCCACGGGTGAACCTGCAGCCCCGCCGCATGGGCATCGCGCACCAGATCGGTCGGCGTGCCGTCGTCGTTCAGCACGTGGCCCATGAACGGCCCGATCCCGTCGGCATAGGTCGCCACTTCGGCAAGGCCGGTGGGCGTCATGATCCCCGCCCAGGTCATTGCCGGTTCGTCGTAGGGGCCGCCTTCGGGCCGGATCAGCAGGATCAGCGGCGTGTCGATCAGCTTGTCCAGCCGTTGCAGCGGCGCGACGTCGAACGCCTGCACGAACACGTCGGAATCCGCGCCATCCAGCCCTTCTTCCTTCAACTGGCGCGCCAGCAGGTCGACCGTATCGATCCCGGTTTCCTGCAACAGCCAGGTCGGGTGCTTGAGCTCGGGATAGAGGCCGATCTTGCGGCCGGTCTCGGCCTCCTTGGCGCGCTTGAGCGCGATGATGTCGGCAAAGGTGGGCACTTGGTACAGCCCGTCGAACCGCGCGTTCGCGGGCCGCAGTGCGGGCATCCGCTCCTTCGCGCGCAGCGTGCGCAATTCGGCGAGCGTGAAGTCCTCCGCAAACCAGCTGTTGATCAGCTGGCCTTCGATGTCCTTGCTCTTGCGCCGGTCGGCGAACTCCGGGTGGTCGGCGACATCGGTGGTTTCGCCGATATCGTTCTCGTGCCGGGCGACCAGCACCAGATCCTTCGTCACCACCAGATCGGGTTCGATATAGTCCGCACCCTGATCGATCGCGCGCTCGTAGCTGGCGAGCGTATGCTCGGGCCGCTCTCCGCTCGCGCCGCGATGCGCGATCACCAGCATGTCGCCATCGGCGTTCACGGGGGCGAGATTCGCAGGGGGAACATCAGTCATCGGCTGCGCCATCGCACATGCAGGTGACAGGGCCATGGCGAGGGCGGCACACCATTTCAGCACAATTCGTCCTTCCATTGATCTTCCTTGAAGCCGACCAGAATGCCGTCTGCGTGCTCCAGCACGGGGCGTTTGATCAGGCTTGGATGTTGCACCATCAAGGCAATCGCCTTTGCGCGGGTCATATCGGCCTTGTCCGCATCGTCCAGCTTGCGAAACGTAGTCCCGCGGGTGTTGAGCAGCACCTCCCACCCGGCCGCATCGGCCCAGCCGCCGATTTCGTCCGCACCCGGCGCATCCTTCTTGAAGTCACGGAAGGTGTGGTCGAGGCCCTGCGCCTCAAGCCACTTCCTCGCCTTCTTAACCGTGTCGCAATTGGGAATGCCGTTGATCGTGATCGTCATGCGTCCTCGCTGTCTCGCTCGTCCGACGGGAACCGGGTCACCTGCGGATCGAGGCAGGTGAACATCGTGTATTCGCCATAGTGCTGTTGCCTGCCTTCGCGCTGAACGGAAGCATGATCGGGGTGGCAGCGCCATGCTTTCGCCGCATCGCGCGTCGCCCATTCGGAGATCGTGACGGTCTCGCCATCACCCGCCGCGTAGGTCTTCACCGCGAGGAAGCCGGGCTGGCGCGCGGCGAGCGCCTCCATCGCGTCGGCGTGGCGCGCATAGCTCGCCGCATCGTGATCGGGCCGCTTGCGGCTGCGAAAGACCACGAGGTACATCGACCAGACCTACGCAATCCTGCCAGATCGCGCGCGGCCTGACACACCTGACACAGTGTCATGGCGCCAAAAACCCGCGCGGATCGCAGGCCTTCGCGAAACATGGATCGGACAGGGGCGGCGGCAAGCATCCATCGCGACGCTTCTAGCCTGCAGGCGCTGCGTAGGACAGCACCTGCACGCCCCTGTTACCGTCAATCGTGTTGCGGCAGGTCAGCCCAGGCGGAAATCGACGATCCGGCCCGAAGAGCTGAACTGGCAGGTGAACTGATCGCGTCGCGGATCGCGGATCTGGATGTCGCCCTGCACGGTATAGACGCCGCGATCGCGCTCTTCGGCGTAGGTGATCTGGATGCGGCCATACTGGCTGGCTTCACGCCCGCAGGCGTTCACCGCCGCGCGTTCGAAGTCGTTGTTGTTCCTGTAGGAATAGCCATAGCTGCCGCCATAGCTCCCACCGTAACCGCCGCCATATCCATCGCCGTAGCCATCGTCATAGCCGTAGCCACCGCCGAGCCCGTAGGCACAGCCGCTAAGCACCAGCGTGCCAGCGGCAAGAGCAAGAATCGTCCGTTTGCGCATGGAATCTCTCCGTAAATAACGCGAGCCCACCACTCTCGCGGGGTTATGGGAGACTCTACGGTCGGACTATTCGCGTGTTCCCGTGACCGCGCCGGTACCGTCAGCGCGCATGCGCGTCGGCAATGGCCACCGCGAGCGCATCGGCTGCATCCGCCCCCGTTACCTTCGCACCGGGCAGCAGCACCTTGAGCATCGCCTGGACCTGCGCCTTTTCGGCGGCTCCCGTGCCCACGACCGCCTTTTTCACACCGCGCGCCGAATGCTCGCGCACCTCCAGCGCGGCCGCGCCGCAGACGGCGAGCACGCAGCCGCGCGCCTGCGCCAGCTTGAGCGTCGATTGCGGGTTCTTGTTTACGAAGACCTCCTCGCACGCCGCGCGGTCCGGCGAATGCGCCGCGATCACCGCCGCCAGCTCGCGCTGCAATTGCGCCAGCCGCTCGGGCATCGGCGCCTTCGCCTGTGTGGCGATCTGCCCGTTGGCGATGTGCGACAGGCGCGAGCCCTCGCTGCGGATCACCCCCCAGCCGGTGCAGGAGAGCGAGGGATCGAGGCCGAGGATGATGGTCATAATGGCCCTCTCCTCTTCGAAGGGAGAGGGTTGGGAGAGGGGTCGGGGCGGATCGCTTGCCCCTCCCCCCGACCCCCTCCCCTGAAGGAGAGGGGGAGGTGAAGGATCATCCGTCCAGCTTCTCCATCACCTCGTCGGAGATGTCGTAATTGCCCCAGACGGTCTGAACGTCATCGTCGTCGTCCAGCACGTCGATCAGCTTGAGCAGCGTGCCCGCGTTCTTTTCATCCATGTCGACGGTCAGGTTGGGCTTCCACGCCAGCTTCACCGTCTCCGCTTCGCCGAGCGATTTTTCGAGGGCTTCGGCCACCGCGTGCAGATCGTCCGCCGCGGTCCAGATTTCGTGCCCGTCCTCGGTGCTGGCAATGTCTTCCGCGCCTGCTTCAAGCGCGGCTTCCAGCACCTTTTCCTCGCCGCCCACATCGGCGGGGTAGACGATCAGGCCCAGCCGCTCGAACCCGTGCGCGACCGATCCTTCGGTGCCGAGGTTGCCGCCGTTCTTGCTGAAAGCGGTGCGGATATTGGTCGCGGTGCGGTTGCGGTTGTCGGTCAGCGCCTCGACGATGATCGCGCTGCCGCCGGGGCCGTAGCCTTCGTAGCGCACTTCCTCGTAGTTTTCGCCATCGCTCGCGGTGGCCTTGTCGATCGCGCGCTGGATATTGTCCTTGGGCATCGACTGCGCTTTCGCAGCATTCACCGCCAGGCGCAGGCGCGGGTTCATGTCCGGATCGGGCATGCCCATCTTCGCCGCGACGGTAATTTCGCGGGAAAGCTTGGAAAACAGGTTGGACCGCTTTTTGTCCTGCGCACCCTTGCGGTGCATGATATTCTTGAATTTGGAATGGCCTGCCATGGGTTCCTACCGATTGGCTCGTTGAAACGTGAATGTGTGAAGGCTGGCTCTACGCCCATGGCAAATCCTTATGCAAGACTGCCGCGAGGGGTGGCGGGTGCAAGAATGGTCGCGCAGGACGTGTGGCGCTTCGCCCTCGCCCCGCGTCTGCCCGCCGGGCGACCGGGCTGGGGCGGTACTTTCGCCTTCGTCTTTGCGATCGTCCTGACGCTCGACTTTGCCATCGCGGGCGGCGCGATCCTGCTTGAAGTATTGGCGACCGAGGCAGGGTACGAGCCGCCGCCCTATATCGAGAGCGGGCTGTCGCTGCCGTGGGAACTGGCCGCGATGATCCTGTTTGCCCCCGCCATCGAAGAGGCGATCTTCCGCGGTCCATTGGCGGGGACGAAGGCTTGGCTGCGGTTCGGGCTGCACATGGGAATCGTGATCGGGCTGATGATCGCAACCACCATCTTCGCCGATTCTCTGCCCGAATACGTGATGCTGTCCGCCTCGGTCTTCGCGCTTGGCGTGCTGATCTACGCAGTCGCGCGGCTGCGCGCGCGGCATCGGGCGGAGACCGGCATCCCCGCGTGGTATCGCAACAACGTCAGATGGTTCGTGTGGGGCAGCACGCTGTTGTTCGGCGGCATCCATCTGTGGAATTACGAGGGGGCCTCAAGCCCGCTCGACGTCCTGCTGGTGGCCTCGCAAACGACCGGCGGCCTAATCCTTGCCTATACCCGGATCCACCTGGGCCTCGCAGCGGCCATCGCGCAGCACGCGATCTTCAACGCCGCATTCGCAGCCGGGTCGCTGGCGATCTACGGCAGCCTCTGAGCGAGCGGCTAGATCCGCACCGCCGTGCCGCTGGCCGATACCATCAGCATCGAACCGGTGTCGCCGATCACCTCATAATCGAGATCGACGCCGACCACCGCATTCGCGCCCAGCTTCTGCGCCTCTGCCTGCATCTCCTCGATCGCGTCGTGGCGCGCCTGCTTGAGCACCTTTTCATAGGAGCCCGCACGCCCGCCCACGATGTCGCGGATGCCCGCGAACAGATCGCGGAACATGTTCGCTCCGATGATCGCCTCGCCCGTCACGATGCCGAGATAGTCCTGCGCGGGGCGCCCCTCCACCGTGGGCGTGGTGGTGACGATAATGCCT
Organism: Erythrobacter sp.; assembly: GCA_009993635.1. GTDB lineage: Bacteria > Pseudomonadota > Alphaproteobacteria > Sphingomonadales > Sphingomonadaceae > Alteriqipengyuania. The sequence goes on from JAACTC010000008.1 coordinate 32,769, forward strand.
TCATTGCTCTGCCACGGGCTAGCCATTGACGATGATTCCTCCGTTCGGATGCAGTACCTGACCCGACATATAGGACGAATCCTCGCAGGCAAGGAACAGGAATGCGGGCGCGACCTCGTTGGGCTGGCCAGGGCGGCCCATCGGCGTGTCCTCGCCGAAATCGTCCATGTTCTCGGGCGGCTGGCCACCCATGGGGTTGAGCGGGGTCCAGATCGGGCCCGGCGCGACCGCGTTTACACGAATGCCGTCTTCGATCAGGTTTTCGGACAGCGAACGGGTGAAGGCGGTGATCGCACCCTTCGTGGCGCTGTAGTCGAGCAGGATCGGCGCGCCCTTGTACATCGTCACGCTGGTGCAGTTCACGATCGCGGCGCCTTTCTTCAGGAGCGGGCGCGCGGCCTGCACGAGGTAGAACTGGCTGAAGATATTGGTCTGGAAGGTGCGCTGGAGTTGCTGCGCGGTGATCTCGGTCACGTCCTCGTCCGGATGCTGTTCGCCCGCATTGTTGACCAGCACGTCGAGCTGGCCGAACTTGTCGATCACCGCGTCGACCAGGCCCTGGCAATGGTCCGGATCGCCCAGATCGCCGGCAGAGAGCAAGACCTCAGCGCCTTCGGCCTCGCAGGCTTCGCGCGTGATGCGCGCGTCGTCATGCTCTTCGAGATAGGCGATCGCGACATTGGCGCCCTCGCGCGCGAACAGCACCGCGACCGCGCGGCCGATGCCGCTGTCCGCGCCCGTCACCAGCGCGGTCTTGCCCTTCAGCCGACCCGATCCGGGGTAGCGCGGCTGCCATTGCGGCTTCTTGTCGAGATCGGTCTCGTGCCCCGGCATCCGCGGCTCTTCGGCGGTTTCGGGGACGAAGGCTGTGTCGGTGCGGGTGGGATCGGTCATGGCGGGGCTTGTCCTTGAAAAAGAGGGGCTTTCCCAACATCAAGCAGCCCCGCGGCAGACCGGTTCCGAAGTTTGCAGGCGTTAGCCCATCCCGAGCGCGCTCTTGTAGGTGTCGAGGATCATTTCCTGTTCGCTGCGGTCGTCGGGCTTCATCTTCCGCAGGCGCACGATCTGGCGCATGATCTTGGGATCGTAGCCGACCGCCTTGGCTTCCGCGTAAACGTCGCGGATATCGTCGGCGATGCCCTTCTTTTCTTCTTCGAGGCGTTCGATGCGCTCGATCAGCAGGCGCAGGCGGTCGTCGGTGGCTTCGGCCATGATGGTCTCCAGTGTCTTTCGAGAATCGGGTTGGCCGCTCGGTAGCCAGCGCAGCGCGCGCGGTGAACCCGGCAGTTGTCTAATCCACGCGATTCTTCTTCACGCTCGCTTCCATCGCGGCGATCTGTGCGTCGGTCGCCGGTGTCTGGCGGGTCGCCTTCCATTCTTCCTGCGGCATGCCGTGGATCAGCGCGCGCGCCTCCGCCTTGTCGCCTTCGTACCCTGCATCGCGAATCCAGTCCGCCAGGCAATTGCGGCAGAAGCCGGCAAGGCCCATCAGGTCGATATTCTGCGCATCGTGCCGGTGGCGCAGGTGCCGCACCAGCCGCCGGAAGGCGGCGGCGGCCACCGCATCGTCGAGATCGTCCAGCGAGTCGTGGGCTTCGGCCATTCTCGTATCCCCTTCTTCTGAATTCGTATGCCTCGCCCGCCGTCGGCGGCGCAGGAGGCCCCAGGCGACAAATCGCCCTTGTGTTGCAACAATGCCCTGCCATAGCGATGGGCCATGCCCAAGCTCGATCCGCGCAACCGCAAGGTGAAAATCCTCGCCACCATCGGCCCCGCCAGCCGTGATCCCGAAATGCTCCGCCGCCTCCTGAAGGCTGGCGTCGACGCCTTCCGGGTCAACATGAGCCACGGCGATCAGGCGACCCACGCCGAAACGATCGCCGCGATCCGCGCGCTGGAGGAGGAATTCGACCACCCGATCGCGATCCTGGCCGACCTGCAGGGGCCGAAGCTGCGCGTGGGCACGTTCAAGGACGGCAAGGCGGTGATCCGCCATTCGGGGCACTTCACGCTCGACACCAATCCCGAACCGGGCGACGACACGCGCGTGCAGCTGCCGCACCCCGAGCTGTTCGGCATCCTCGAAAAGGGCCAGCGGCTGCTGATCAACGACGGCAAGATCCGCCTGAAGGTGATCAGGGCCGAAAAGGACTCGATCCTGTGCTCGGCCGAAGTCGGCGGGGTGATTTCGGATCGCAAGGGCGTGAACGTGCCCGACGCCGAAGTGCCGATCCCCGCGTTGACGGACAAGGACCGCAAAGACCTCGCCTTCGCGTGCGATCAGGGGGCGGACTGGATCGCGCTCAGCTTCGTTCAGCGGCCCGAGGACGTGGCCGAAGCGCGCAAGCTTATGCGTGCGACCGACGGCGTGATGCCCGCGCTGTGCGCGAAGATCGAGAAGCCCAGCGCGGTGCGCCGGCTGGACGAGATCGTGGAGCTATCCGACGGGATCATGGTGGCGCGCGGCGATCTGGGCGTGGAGCTCGATCCCGAAGACGTCCCGCCCTTGCAGAAGAAGATCGTCGATCTCACCCGGCAGGCGGGCAAGCCGGTGATCGTGGCGACGCAGATGCTCGAATCGATGATCGAGAGCCCTGCACCGACCCGTGCCGAAGTGTCCGACGTGGCCAATGCGGTGTACGACGGGGCGGATGCGGTGATGCTGAGCGCGGAAACCGCGGCGGGCGAATGGCCGGAAGAAACCGTTACCATCATGGACCGGATCGTCGCCAAGGTTGAACGCGACGAGGGCTATCGCAAGCGGATGAATTACCTCGAAACGAAGGCGGACCCGACCACGGCCGACGCGCTCAGCCATGCCTGTTCGACCATCGCCGAAACGGTCAGCATCAGCGCGATCACCGTGTTCACCTTTTCCGGTTCGACCGCGCGCCGCGTTGCGCGCGAACGGCCATCGGTCCCCATGCTGGTGCTGACCCCGCAGAAACGGGTCGCCCGCCGTGTCGCGCTGCTTTGGGGATCGCACGCCGTGGTGACGCGCGATATCGAAACTTTCGAAGAGATGATCGGCAAGGGCAAGCGCATGGCGCTGCGTCACGGTTTCGGCCAGGCGGGCAGCAAGCTGATCGTGCTCGCCGGCGTGCCCTTCGGAACGCCCGGCAGCACCAACCTGCTGCATGTCGTTTCCCTGAGCGGGGACGAACTGAAGGGGCGCTAGGCGGGGTCCGTTTCGCGGCCCGAAATCGCCGCGAAAATCCGCCGCACATAACCAAACCTTTATCCTATCGCTGTACCCCTTTCGCGCATGAGAAGAGGGCGACAGTGGCAATAGCGGTAGACCTGCACCTGATGATCCTCGGCCTGATCTTCGGATTGGGCCTTGTATCGCTGTTGGTCCATTTCTCGCTGGGGCGCGGACAGGCGCTCGGCTGGCTGGCCTCGGGCCTGCTGTGCGTGGCGGTCGAATTGCTCGTCCTGCGCTATGGCGCGCGCTCGCAGCTGGGTGCCGCGTCGCTCGCCATGCTCGTGCCCGCGATCTATTTCTGCTCCTCGCAGGCCGTCCGCCATGCCACCGGTCTTGGGCCCACCAGCCGCCGGGTGACCATCGGCATGATTGCGCTGGCCGCGCTGTCACTGCTGCTTTTGGCGACATCCTTGCCGCCCACGCTGCAATACGTGCCTTTGCAGCTGGCGAGCATTTTCGTCTTTTTGGACACGACCCTGGCGCTTGCCCGGAAGCACCAGCGGACCCCGCTGGAACACGGCCTGCTGGTGCTGGGCTTCCTCGTGCTGGCAGGGGTGATCGTTCGCGTTCCGCTGTTCCCCGCCATGCTGGGCCAGCCGACGCCGTGGGCTCCGCTCGACGCGGTGCTGTTCGAACGCGTCTTCATCCAGAGCATGGGCGTGCTCAACGCAGGCCTTGCCATCCTGCTGGTTGCGCGGATCGTGACCACGGTCATCGCCGACTACCGACACAGCTCGGAACGCGATGGATTGACCGAACTGCTCAATCGCCGCGCGTTCGATGCGCTGGTGGACACGCCTGCGACCGCTCGCGGGGCGATCGTCATGTGCGATATCGACCGGTTCAAGGCGATCAACGATTCCTACGGCCACCATGTGGGCGACGAGGTGATCCGATCCTTCGCCGGCATGTTGAGCCTGCATTGCGATCATGCGGGGCGCGTGGGTGGCGAGGAGTTTGCGCTGCTGCTGCTGGATAGCAGCCACGAAGAGGCGGTGGCGCAGGCCGAAGCGGTCCGCCGCGCGTTCAACCGCCTGTCCCACCCGGCGATCGAGCCCGGTACCCGGCTCAGCGCGAGCTTCGGCGTTGCGGCGTTCGAGGCCGGTTCGCGCATTCGCGATGCGATGCGAAGCGCCGACCGGGCGCTCTATTCGGCGAAGCGAAACGGGCGCAACCGTGTGGCGGTTGCCGAGGAGGCCGCTCCGCTGCCGGAAGCGGTCCTTTCTGCGGCGGCATAACCGGCCGCAGCGCGTGCAAATCCACCGGGGCGCGTACCCGCAGGCGTCAGGCGATCAGCTGATTTCGAGGGCCAAGCGGGCGATGTGCTAGCGCGCCGTCCGCTCCAGCCCCGCAAGAAACGCCGCAACGTTGGCGCCCAGTGCGTCGACCGCGTAGCCGCCTTCCATCGCCACCAGCGTGGGCAGGCCCAGCGCGGCCACCGCCTCGCCCATCGCAGTGTAATCTTCGCGCTGCAGCCTGAAATGCGAAATCGGGTCTTGGGCGAAGGTATCCGCGCCGTAGGAGACGATCAGCAGGTCGGCCCCGTGCGCGCGCACCGCTGCCAGCGCGGGTTGCAGCGCGGGGGCATAGCCCGCCCAGTCGGTGCCCTGCGGCAGCGGCAGGTTGAGCGTTGCGCCCTCGCCCGGTCCCTCGCCACGCTCGTCCGCGTGGCCCCAGTAGAAGGGAAAATCGGTCTTCGGGTCGGCGTGGATCGAGGCGAACAGCACCTCGCCATCAGTGTAGAAAATGTCCTGCGTGCCGTTGCCGTGATGGTAATCGACATCGAGAATCGCGACCCGGCGCACGCCCCGCGCCTGCGCCGCCCGCGCCGCGATGGCCACGTTGTTGAGGTAGCAATAGCCGCCCATGTAATCGGCCCCGCAATGATGGCCCGGCGGGCGGCACAGTGCGAAGGCGGCGGAATCCCCGCCCAGCACCGCGTCGAGCGCGGTCAGCGCAGCCTGCACGCCGCCATACGCCGCGCGCCAGGTATCGGCGGCGATGGGTGTCGACGCATCCATCGCGTACTGGCCGATCTTCGCGTCGATCCGATCGAGATCGAGCACGCGCCGCGCGACGACCGGGAAGACGTAGCCCATCGCATCGCCTTCGCGCCCTGCGGCGCGCCACAGATCGTGCGCCTCGCGCAGGAAGGCGACATAGGCGGGATCGTGCACCGCGAGGATCGGCTCGATTCCGAAATCGCGCGCAGGCTCCCCGGGACCAAGCGTGTTCAGGACCGCGTCGAAACGAGCGGGCACTTCGGCGTAGTCCGCCCAGCCGCCATTATGCAGCTCGCGTGTCGGGGCGTGGCGGGCCTGCGCCGGATCGGAAAAATGCCTCATGAAAACCCTAGCCAGCCGCCCGTTGCAGCCGTGCGCGCGCTTCCTGCTCGCCGATCAGCGGCAGCAGCTCGCCCATGTCGGGGCCGTGATCCATCCCGGTCAGCGCCTGGCGCAGCGGCAGGAACAATTGCTTGCCCTTGCGCCCGGTGCTGTCCTTCAATGCAATGGTGAGCGCACGCCACGGGTCGTCGCCCCATTCCAGCGCGCCGGCGGCCTCGGCCAGATAGGCCTTGTCCTCCTCCGAAAAGTCGGGCTGCTCGATCGGGCCGGTGACCAGCCGCCACCATTCGGCGGCTTCGGACACGCGGGTAAGGTTGGGGCGGATCGCGTGCCAGCCCGCCTCGTCGATCCCCTCCGGCAGGCGGTCCTGCACCTCGGCGAAATCCATCTGGTGCACGATGGCGGTGTTCAGCCGCTCCAGCTCGGGATCGTCGAACCTGGCGGGTGCGCGGCCGAAGGTGGCCAGATCGAAAGTCTCGATCAGGTGCCGGCGATCGGCAATCGGTTCGACCGGCTTGCTGGTGCCCAGCCGTGCCAGCAGCGAAAGGATCGCTTCGGGCTCGATCCCCTGTTCGCGCAGCGCCTCGCAAGAGAGCGAGCCGAGGCGCTTGGATAGCTTGCCCTCCCTGCCCACGAGCAATGCGGTGTGGCCGAAGCGCGGAAAGCTATCGACGACGTCGCAATGCTCCGGCCCGACGCCCGCGGTGTGCAATGCGGAGAACATCTGCAGCTGGACCGCAGTGTTGGAGACGTGATCTTCGCCGCGCAGGACGTCCGTCACCCCCATGTCGAGATCGTCGACCACGCTGGGCAACATGTAGAGCCAGCTGCCATCCGCGCGGCGAATGACGGGATCGGACAGCTGGGCGGGGTCGAATTTCTGCGAGCCGCGCACGCGGTCCGCCCAGTCGATGAATTCGTCGTGGTCGAGCCGAAAGCGCCAGTGCGGCGCTATGCCCTGCTCTTCGTAATCCGCGCGCTGTTCGTCGGTCAGGTCGAGCGCGGCACGGTCGTAGATCGGCGGCAGCCCCCGGCCCAGCGCGATCTTGCGCTTGAGCTCCAGCTCCTGCGCGGTCTCGTAGGCGGGATAGACGCGGCCGGCATCGCGCAGCCTGACGAAGGCGTTTTCGTACAGGTCCAGCCGTTCCGACTGGCGATACTCGGCATCGGGCTCCAGCCCCAGCCATGCCATATCCGTGCGGATTGCCTCGACGTATTCCTCGCGGCTGCGTTCGGCATCGGTGTCGTCGATGCGCAGAAGGAAGCGCCCGGTTCCGTCCCCATCCCCGTCCGCGTCCCCGTCGCCCTTCCGGGCGAGCAGCCAGTTATGCAGCGCGGTGCGCAGGTTGCCGACATGCAGGCGGCCCGTGGGCGATGGCGCGAAGCGGGTTACGATCATGGCGATTACCGCTACTCCCGCGCTCGTCGCCCTTCAAGCGTGTGTCGCGGCGGCAGTCAGGCGACGTTGCTGCGAATTGGGTGGATGTTCGACCCGAGCGACTTCTGCGTCGGCCATTGGGCGGGCGCGGCCACGGGCTGGGCCGCCTGCTGCGGCTCGATCGGTCGCGAGATGAAATAGCCCTGCGCTTCCTTGCATCCGTGGCGCCTGAGCCAGTCGTACTGTTCGCGCGTTTCGACGCCTTCGGCGGTCGTCTCCATGCCCAGCGCCCCGGCCAGCATGATGACGTTGCGCACGATCGCCTCGCAATCGTCGCGCTCCAGCATTTCGGAGACGAAACATCGGTCGATCTTGATCTTGTCGAACGGAAACGCGCGCAGGTAATTGAGCGAGGAATAACCGGTGCCGAAATCGTCCAGCGCGATGCGCAGGCCCAGCTCGCGCAGGCGGTGCAGCATCTGCACGTTCGCCTCGCTATCGTGCATCAGCGCGCTCTCGGTGATTTCGATCTCGACCCGCTGCGGGTCGATCTGCGCGTTGGCGATCGCGCTGGTGAGCACGTTGATCAGATTGGGATTGCGCATCTGGATCGGCGACAGGTTGATCGCGATCCGGTGCGGTTCTTCCCAGCTCGCCGCCTCGTGGATCGCATGGCGGATGATCCATTCGCCCAGCGGGATGATCAGGCCGGTTTCTTCCGCGATGTCGATGAATTCGCCCGGCAGGATCCGCCCGCGTACCGGATGTTCCCACCGCACCAGCGTTTCCTTGCCGGTCCATTCGCCGGTCTTCAGGCAGACCTGCGGCTGGTAGACCAGCGTGAACTGCCCCTCCGTGATCGCGGTGCGCATATCCAGCTCCAGATCGCGCCGGGTGCGTTGCTGCTGGGTGAGCGAGGCATCGTAATCGGCGAAAGTAGAGCGGCCCGCGCGCTTGGCGGCGTAAAGCGCCAGATCGGCCTGGCGCATCAGCTCTTCCCGATCGAGGCCGCGCACTTCGGCCACGGCGACCCCGACCGACGCGGATACGCGCACCGTCTGATCGATCAGGTTGAAGGGCTTGGCCATCTCGTCGACGATCCGCTGGGCGCAGGCGTGCACCGCGCTCAGGTCGGCCACGCGGGTCAGCAGTACGGCGAATTCGTCACCCCCCAGCCGCGCCGCCAGATCGTGCTCGCGCACGGTGGCGGCGATCCGGCCTCCCGCTGCCTTGACCAGTTCGTCTCCGATCCGGTGGCCCAGCGTGTCGTTGACAGATTTGAAGTGATCGAGGTCGATGTAAAGCAGCGCGATCTGCCGGTTCTTCACCTGACCGCCGATGATGTCATCCAGCGTTTCGTTGAACAGGTGGCGGTTCGCCAGCCCCGACAGCGTATCGTACCGGGCGAGCCGCGCGACGCGCTGTTCGGCCTGCCGCCCTGCGGTAACATCGCGCAACACACCGCGCATCAGGCCATCGCCGGTCGGATTGCCCGAAATCGACCAGAAATGCGGTTCGTCGCCCACCTTGATTTCAAGCACCAGGTCACGGAAGGCCGCACGCTCCAGCATCAGCCCGGCCAGCTTCTCGCGTGCCGGGCTGGCTTCGAACAGGCCGACGAGCTCGCGCCCTTCGAGGAAATCGCGATCGAGGCCGGCGGCATGGCCGAAGCGTTCGCACACGTTGACCAGGCAATGCCCCTCATCGACTTCCCACAGCCAGTCTGACGACGAAGCTTCGTATTCATGCAGCAGCAGTTTGACCGTTTCAGAGGTCAGCTGCTGGTCGATCTGTTCGCGCAGGTGTGCCTCGTACTCGCGCGACTGCCGCCACGATGCCCGGATCAGCGCCAGCCCGAAGACCACCGCAAGCACGAAGGACGGCCACGATACCTTGTCCGTCAGGGTGAAAGAAAGGACCGCCGCCGCGATCATGGAGGCCGCGAGATAGGTCGTCAGCGGCTTGGGAAGCGGACGATAGGCGATGACGGAGGATGCCATCAGGCCCGCGGTAAGCACCGCGAAGAAGACCGGATGGTTTTCGAACAGGGTCGGGAACAGCAGCACCGCACCGGCGACCCAGAGGATGCTCTCGATATTGGCGTAGAGCTGCAGCTTGCCGTTGAAAGTCTGGAAGTGGTTGACGTCAATCGTATCGGGATAGAAGTCGAGGGTGATGTTCCACCGGCACGCGTTGCAGACCGCGATCGCCGCCGCCCAGACGAAGGCGAACAGCGAGGCAGGATGGCCCCAGACGCCCACCGCGCAGGCAAAGGCCGCAAAGGAATGGAGGGCACAAAGGAGGGGCAGGTGGGATACGAATTCCCGAAGACGCCAGGCCAGCAACAGGTTCTGCTCGCCCATGATCGCCAACTGTTTTTGAATCACGCGGCTCTCCTCCTCGAGGAAAGCGACTAGCTCGAATTTCTTAAGGGAAGATCAAGCACATAGCACATGCTACGCCCTAAATCGCGACCGCGCGCGAATTTATCGAACAAAATCAGGCGAGGCACATGGAAAAGTTTGCAACTGCACGCGTTTCTACTTCATCCAACGCTTACTGGCCGAACAGCGTCAGGCTATGCCCCCTGCCGGACAGTCGCACCCCGTTCTGCGGCGTCCGCTCGATCCGGTCGGCGGCGCGGATCGCGGCCATTACCTCCGGCAGGCGCTCGGGCAGGCCGATCGCGCACACAGCCACTGCCGCGTCCGCCCCGGTGCCCGCCTCGGCGGTGGGAGGTGCTGGCGGTGGCACACTTTCGAAGCGATTTGCGTCGATCCGGTACCGCACGGCCTGCGCCGCGCACCGCGGCTCCCACCAGATTTCGCTATCGTCTGCGCTCAGCGCGATCCCATAGGCCTCGTCGAATTCCTCGCCGTCGAGCCCCGCGACGCGCCATTCTCCGGCGAGCGTCACCGGGGCATCGGCCGGGCCGTCGGCCTGCTGCATATCCGCAGTCTCCGCAGCTTCGGGCAATGCGGGCGCGGGCTGCGTGCGGTCACACGCGGCGAGCAGGAGGAGGGCGGAACATAGGCAGAGCGGGCGGAGCATGGGTCTTCAACGCATATTGGCGCAAGAAGGCTCCCCGATTGGCGCGGGGCGCCGCCGGGGCACGGACCCGTCCTTCGCAGCTGTGCCTGGCAAGCGACCGGGAGAAGCTGCTCCATGGCGAAACGCGCGCGCCTGAACGAAAGAAGCCCGGGAAGATCGCTCTTCCCGGGCTCCGTTTCATCATGTGGCGGCAGGCTTACTCTTCGGTAGCGGGAGTCTCGCCCTCGCCCGTTTCGTCGCCCGTCTGAAGGTAATCGCCCGCATCGGCATCGGTGCCGTGGGTTTCGCCTTCCATCTTGGCCAGCGGATCGTCGCCGGTTGCGGCTTCCGGACCCTGTGCGAGTTCGGCCTTGCGCTCCTCTTCCGCCGTCTCGGCGGCGAGAATCGCCTCCTGCGCCTTCTTCCACGAGGCCTTCAGGGCAGCATCGCGGCTGGATGCGGTGACCCGCAGGCGGTTCATGGTCGCGCCCGTACCCGCCGGGATCAGGCGGCCCACGATGACGTTTTCCTTGAGACCGATCAGCGTGTCCTTCTTGCCCTCGACCGAAGCCTGGGTGAGCACACGAGTGGTCTCCTGGAACGACGCCGCCGAGATGAACGAACGCGTCTGGAGCGAGGCCTTGGTGATGCCCAGCAGAACCGGCTTGCCCTGGGCATGCTTCTTGTTCCGGCCCAGCTTGCCGTTGACCGCGTTCATTTCCTCGAAGTCGACCTGTTCGCCCGGCAGCAGCACGGTATCGCCGCCATCGGTGATCTCGACCTTCTGCAGCATCTGACGAACGATCGTCTCGATGTGCTTGTCGTTGATCTTCACGCCCTGCAGTCGATAGACTTCCTGGATTTCGGTGCAGAGATACTCCGCGAGCGCTTCCACGCCGAGCACGTCGAGGATGTCGTGCGGGTTGGGCGAGCCCGAGATGAGCGTATCGCCCTTCTTCACGAAGTCGCCTTCCTGCACGTCGATCACCTTGGTCTTGGGGACCAGGTACTCGACTGCTTCACCCTCCTCGGGAACGATCGCGATCTTGCGCTTCGCCTTGTATTCGCGGACGAATTCGATCCGTCCCGAAATCTTGGCGATGATCGCGTTGTCCTTCGGAATGCGCGCTTCGAACAGCTCGGCAACACGCGGCAGACCGCCGGTGATGTCGCGCGTCTTGGCGGCTTCACGCGAAGCACGGGCAAGAATGTCACCCGCATCGACCGTCTGGCCGTCCTCGACCGAGAGCGTGGTGCCCGGCGCCAGCATGTAGCGCGCGGCCTCCGTCTCGTCGCCGGCCTCGTTCAGAAGGGTGAGGCGCGGACGCAGCTCTTCCTTCTTCTTGCGGCCGGTGGCGCGGTTTTCGGTCACGACACGCTGGGCGATACCCGTCGCATCGTCGACGCGTTCTTCCAGGGTCGAGCCTTCGACCAGATCCTGGAAGCGGACCACGCCCGACTGTTCGGTGATGATCGGCAGCGAGAACGGATCCCATTCGGCCAGACGGTCGCCTTCGGTGACCTTCTCGCCATCCTTGTGCATCAGCACGGTACCGTAAGGCACCTTGTGGATTTCACGCTCGCGGCCTTCCTTGTCGATCACGGCCAGTTCGCCGTTGCGGGCGAGCGACAGGATCCGGCCCTTCTTGTCGGTAATCGTGGGCATGTCGCGATAGACGACCTTACCTTCGGACACCGAGTCGAGGTGGCTGGTTTCGTTCAGCTGCGCCGCACCGCCGATGTGGAAGGTACGCATGGTCAGCTGCGTGCCCGGCTCACCGATCGACTGCGCCGCGATCACGCCGACCGCTTCACCGATGTTCACCGGCGTACCGCGGGCGAGGTCACGCCCGTAGCAGGTGGCGCACACGCCCTGATCGGCTTCGCAGACCAGCGGCGAACGGATCTTCGCGACCTGCACTTCGGCGGCCTCGATTTCCTTCACCATCGGTTCGTCGAGCAGGGTGCCCGCCTTCACGATGACTTCGCCGGTCGCCGCGTTGACGATGTCTTCTGCGGTGGTCCGACCAAGGATACGCTCGCCGAGCGAGGCGATCACGCTGCCGCCCTGTACGATGGCACGCATGTCCAGGCTGTTGTCGGTCTTGCAGTCCTCCATCACGATCGTGCAGTCCTGCGACACGTCGACCAGACGACGCGTGAGGTAGCCCGAGTTCGCGGTCTTCAGCGCGGTATCCGCAAGACCCTTACGGGCCCCGTGGGTCGAGTTGAAGTATTCGAGGACGGTCAGGCCTTCCTTGAAGTTCGAAATGATCGGCGTTTCGATGATCTCGCCCGAAGGCTTGGCCATCAGGCCGCGCATACCGGCAAGCTGCTTCATCTGCGCGGGCGAACCACGCGCACCGGAGTGGCTCATCATGTAGATCGAGTTGATCTGCGCTTCCTTGCCGTTATCGTCGATCGGGCGCGACTTGATCTTGTCCATCATGGCGTCCGCCACCTGGTCGCCGCAACGGCTCCAGGCGTCGATCACCTTGTTGTACTTTTCCTGCTGGGTGATCAGGCCGTCCTGATACTGCTGTTCGTAATCCGCGACGAGGGACTTGGTCTGTTCGACCATCGCTTCCTTCGATTCGGGGATTTCCATGTCGTCCTTGCCGAACGAGATGCCGGCCTTGAACGCGTAGCGGAAGCCCAGCGTCATGATCGCGTCGGCGAACAGCACCGTGTCCTTCTGGCCGGTGTGACGGTACACTTCGTCGATCACATCGCCGATATCCTTCTTGGTCAGAAGGCGGTTGACGATGTCGTAGGGCACCTTGTGGTTCTTCGGCAGGCATTCGCCGATCAGCATCCGGCCCGGGGTGGTGACGAATCGCTTCATCTCCACCTTGCCGTCTTCGCCGGTCTGCGGAACGCGGGTGATGATCTTGGAGTGCAGCGTCACCGCATTGGTTTCGAGCGCGTAGTGAATTTCGCTCATGTCGGTGAAGCGCGGCAGCTTCTCGATCTTCTCGCCGTCTTCACCGTCGAGGAATTCGGGTGTGTGCTCCTGGCGTTCCATCGACAGGTAATAGATCCCCAGCACCATGTCCTGCGAGGGCACGATGATCGGCTTGCCGTTGGCGGGGCTGAGGATGTTGTTGGTGGACATCATCAGCACGCGCGCTTCGAGCTGGGCTTCGAGGCTCAGCGGCACGTGGACGGCCATCTGGTCACCGTCGAAGTCGGCGTTGAAGGCCGAACACACGAGCGGGTGCAGCTGGATCGCCTTGCCTTCGATCAGCACGGGCTCGAACGCCTGGATGCCGAGGCGGTGAAGCGTCGGTGCGCGGTTCAGAAGAACCGGGTGCTCGCGGATCACCTCGTCGAGGATGTCCCACACTTCCTTGCGCTCGCGCTCGACCCACTTCTTGGCCTGCTTGAGCGTCATGGAAAGGCCCTTGGCGTCCAGACGGGCGTAGATGAACGGCTTGAACAGCTCGAGCGCCATCTTCTTGGGCAGGCCGCACTGGTGCAGCTTCAGTTCCGGCCCGGTCACGATGACCGAACGGCCCGAATAGTCGACGCGCTTACCAAGAAGGTTCTGGCGGAAGCGGCCCTGCTTGCCCTTGAGCATGTCGGACAGCGATTTCAGCGGACGCTTGTTGGCGCCGGTGATCACGCGGCCACGACGGCCATTGTCGAACAGCGCGTCGACCGCTTCCTGCAGCATGCGCTTTTCGTTGCGCACGATGATGTCGGGCGCGCGCAGTTCGATCAGGCGCTTCAAGCGGTTGTTACGGTTGATGACGCGGCGATACAGGTCGTTGAGGTCGGACGTCGCGAAACGGCCGCCATCCAGCGGCACCAGCGGGCGCAGCTCGGGCGGGATCACGGGGACGACTTCCAGGATCATCCATTCGGGGCGGTTGCCCGATTCGATGAAGCTTTCGACGACCTTGAGGCGCTTGATGATCTTGGCGGGCTTGAGCTTGGACTTGGTGGTTTCCAGCTCTTCCAGCAGATCGGCCTTCTCCTGTTCGAGGTCGAGGTCCATCAGCAGATTCTTGACCGCTTCCGCGCCGATCCCGGCGGTAAAGGCGTCTTCGCCGTACTCGTCCTGCGCTTCGAGCAGTTCGTCTTCGGTCATCAGCTGGTAGCGTTCCAGCGGGGTGATGCCCGGTTCGGTGACGATGTAGTTTTCGAAGTAGAGGACGCGTTCGAGCACCTTGAGCTGCATATCCAGCAGCAGGCCGATGCGCGACGGCAGCGACTTCAGGAACCAGATGTGCGCCACAGGAGCTGCCAGCTCGATGTGGCCCATGCGCTCACGACGGACCTTGGTCACGGTCACTTCGACGCCGCACTTTTCGCAGACGACGCCCTTGTACTTCATGCGCTTGTACTTGCCGCACAGGCACTCGTAGTCCTTCACCGGGCCGAAGATGCGAGCGCAGAACAACCCGTCACGCTCGGGCTTGAACGTGCGGTAGTTGATCGTCTCGGGCTTCTTGATCTCGCCGAAGGACCACGAGCGGATACGCTCAGGGCTGGCGATGCCGATCTGGATCTCGTCGAAGGTTTCCGGCTTGGCGAGCTGGTTGGTGAATTTCGTAAGTTCGTTCATTTCTCACATCCCTTTGAGGGGAAAACAGGGGGCGGAGGGGACGGGCGACCCGCGAAGGGCCGCCCCGCCTCCCGTTATTCAGCCGCGATCTGCATGCCGTCTTCGTCGTCCTCGTCCGCGATGGACTTGAGTTCGACGTTGAGGCCGAGGCTGCGCATTTCCTTGACGAGCACGTTGAAGCTCTCCGGAATGCCCGCTTCGAAGGTGTCGTCGCCCTTGACGATCGCTTCGTAGACCTTCTGGCGGCCGACCACGTCGTCCGACTTGACGGTGAGCATTTCCTGCAGGGTGTAGGCCGCGCCGTATGCCTGCAGCGCCCAGACTTCCATCTCGCCGAAACGCTGTCCGCCGAACTGCGCCTTACCGCCCAGCGGCTGCTGGGTGACGAGGCTGTACGGGCCGATCGAGCGCGCGTGGATCTTGTCGTCCACGAGGTGGTGCAGCTTGAGCATGTAGATGATGCCCACGGTCACCTTGCGGTGGAAGGCATCGCCCGTGCGGCCGTCGAACAGGATGGACTGGCCGTCCGCGTCGAGGCCCGACTTGGTCAGCTGCGCGGTCACGTCGCCTTCGCGTGCACCGTCGAACACCGGAGTGCCCATGGGCACGCCGCGGGTCAGGTTGCCCGCCAGTTCAGCGATCTCTTCGCCCGAGCGGCCTTCGATCGAGTCGTGGTAATCCTCGCCGTAGATCTCCTGCAGCTTCTCCTTGATCGCCGCAGGCGGCTCACCAGGCTCGGCATCGGGGTTCTTCTGGCGCCAGTCTTCCAGCGCATCCTTGATCTGGTGGCCGAATTCGCGGGCCGCCATGCCGAGGTGCGTTTCGAAGATCTGGCCGACGTTCATGCGCGAGGGCACGCCCAGCGGATTGAGCACGATGTCGACCGGCGTCCCGTCGGCGAGGAACGGCATGTCCTCTTCCGGCAGGATGCGGCTGATGACGCCCTTGTTCCCGTGGCGGCCGGCCATCTTGTCGCCCGGCTGCAGCTTGCGCTTCACCGCGACGAACACCTTGACCATCTTGAGCACGCCCGGGGCCAGCTCGTCACCGCGTTCGAGCTTTTCCTTGCGGTCCTCGAACTTGGCGTCGATGCCTTTCACGGCTTCGTCGTACTGGCCCTTGATCGCTTCGATCTGGGCCTGACGATCGTCGTCTTCCACCGCGAACTTGAACCATTCGTGGCGGTCGACACTCTCGATCACCTCGTCGGTGAGCTCGGTGCCTTTCTTCACACCCTTGGGTGCAGCCGAAGCGGTCTGACCGATCAGCATGTCCTTCAGGCGGTTGTAGGTTGCACGGTTGAGGATGGCGCGTTCGTCGGCGCTATCCTTGCGCAGACGCTCGATTTCCTCGTTCTGGATCGCGCGCGTACGGTCATCGATCTCGATCCCGTGGCGGTTGAACACGCGCACTTCGACGACGGTGCCGGCAACGCCCGGCGGCAGGCGAAGCGAGGTATCGCGCACGTCGCTGGCCTTCTCGCCGAAGATGGCGCGCAGAAGCTTTTCTTCCGGTGTCATCGGGCTTTCGCCCTTGGGCGTGATCTTGCCCGCCAGGATGTCGCCCGGATGCACTTCGGCACCGATGTAGACGATGCCCGCCTCGTCGAGGTTGCGCAGCGCTTCCTCGCCCACGTTCGGAATATCGCGGGTGATGTCTTCTGGCCCGAGCTTGGTGTCGCGGGCCATCACCTCGAATTCCTCGATGTGGATCGAGGTGAACACGTCATCCTTCACGATGCGTTCGGAGATCAGGATCGAGTCTTCGTAGTTGTAGCCGTTCCACGGCATGAACGCGACGAGGCTGTTCTTGCCCAGCGCCAGCTCGCCCAGGTCGGTCGAGGGACCGTCGGCGATGACGTCGCCTTCCTCGATCGTTTCGCCCACCTTCACCAGCGGACGCTGGTTGATGCAGGTGTTCTGGTTCGAACGCTGGAACTTCTGCAGCGTGTAGATGTCGACGCCCGACTGGCCGGGTTCGACATCGCCGATCGCACGGATCACGATACGCGTCGCGTCGACCTGGTCGACGATGCCGCCGCGCTTGGCGGTGATCGCCGCGCCCGAATCGCGTGCCACGGTTTCTTCCATGCCGGTGCCGACCCACGGTGCCTCGGCCTTGACCAGCGGCACCGCCTGGCGCTGCATGTTGGCACCCATCAGCGCGCGGTTGGCGTCATCGTTTTCCAGGAACGGAATCAGCGACGCACCGACCGAGACGAGCTGCTTGGGGCTGACGTCCATCAGCGTGATGGTTTCGCGCGGTGCCATCAGGTTGTCGCCGCTCTGGCGGGCGGAAACCAGCTCTTCCACGAAGGTGCCATCGTCGTTCAGCGCGGCAGAGGCCTGTGCAACCGTGTGCTTCTGCTCTTCCATCGCCGACAGGTAGATGACTTCGCTGGTCACCTTGCCGTCCGCCACCTTGCGGTACGGCGTCTCGATGAAGCCGTACTTGTTCACGCGGCTGAAGCTGGCGAGCGAGTTGATCAGGCCGATGTTCGGGCCTTCCGGCGTCTCGATCGGGCAGATGCGGCCATAGTGCGTGGGGTGAACGTCGCGCACTTCGAAGCCCGCACGCTCACGCGTCAGGCCGCCCGGCCCAAGCGCCGACACGCGGCGCTTGTGGGTGACTTCCGACAGCGGGTTGGTCTGGTCCATGAACTGCGAGAGCTGGCTGGAACCGAAGAACTCGCGCACCGCGGCCACGGCGGGCTTTGCGTTGATCAGGTCATTCGGCATCACGGTCGACACGTCGACGCTGCTCATGCGCTCCTTCACCGCGCGTTCCATGCGCAGCAGGCCGACACGGTACTGGTTTTCGAGCAGCTCGCCGACCGAACGCACGCGCCGGTTGCCGAGGTTGTCGATATCGTCGACTTCGCCCTTGCCGTCCTTCAGGCCGACGAGTTCCTTCACCACCGCCAGGATGTCTTCCTTGCGCAGCGTGGTGACGGTGTCTTCGGCGTCGAGTTCGAGACGCATGTTCAGCTTCACGCGGCCGACGGCGGACAGGTCGTAGCGGTCGCTGTCGAAGAACAGGCCTTCGAACAGGGCCTCCGCGGTTTCCTTGGTCGGCGGCTCGCCGGGGCGCATCACCTTGTAGATGGCTTCCAGGCCTTCGTCGCGGTTTTCCGCCTTGTCGACCTGCAGCGTGTTGCGGATCCACGGGCCGGTGTTGACCTCGTCGATGTCGAGCAGTTCGACCTGGTCGACGCCCGCGCCGTCCAGCACTTCGAGGTTTTCGACCGACACTTCGTCGCCCGCCTCGATGTAGATGCGGCCGGTCGATTCATCGATCATGTCGCGCGCGGCGTAGCGGCCGATGATTTCCTCGGTCGGCAGCAGCAGCATTTCCAGCCCGTCCTTGGCCGCCTTGTTGGCGGCGCGCGGGCTGATCTTCTGGTTGGCGGGGAACATTTCCTCGCCCGTGTCGGCGTTGATCAGCGGGAAGGTCGGCTTCGAACCGCGCCATTGTTCGGCGACGAAGGGAATGGTCCAGCCGTCCTTGGCACGCTTCCACACGACGGTGTCGTAGAAGTGATGCAGGATGTCTTCGCTGTCGAGGCCGAGGGCATAGAGCAGCGAGGTGACCGGCAGCTTGCGCTTGCGGTCGATCCGGACGTTGACGATGTCCTTCGCGTCGAATTCGAAGTCGAGCCACGAACCGCGGTACGGGATGACGCGCGCGGCAAACAGCAGCTTGCCCGAGCTGTGGGTCTTGCCCCGGTCATGGTCGAACAGGACGCCCGGCGAACGGTGCATCTGCGACACGATCACGCGTTCGGTGCCGTTGACGATGAACGTGCCGTTCTCCGTCATCAGCGGCATGTCGCCCATGTAGACTTCCTGCTCCTTGATATCGAGGACGGAGCGGGCTTCGGTGTCCTGGTCCACTTCGAACACGATCAGGCGCAGCGTGACGCGCATCGGCGCGGCATAGGTGATCCCGCGCTGGCGGCATTCGGTGGTGTCGTACTTGGGCGGTTCGAGTTCGTAGTCGACGAAGTCGAGTTCGGCGGTGCCGGCGAAATCGCGGATCGGGAAGACGCTGCGCAGCGTCTTCTCAAGGCCCGACACGTAGTCGATTTCCTTGTCGGAGCGCAGGAACTGCTCGTAGCTTTCGCGCTGAACCTCGATCAGGTTCGGCATCTGCACCACTTCGTGGATGTCGCCGAAGATCTTGCGGATGCGCCGCTTGGCGGTGCCCGTCTTGGCCGTGCCCCGCTTCATCGGTGCCTTGCCCTTGACGTCGTCGTTCGCGCTCTTGGTCGCCATAAGTCGAGAGAACCTCTTTTACCGTTCCGCCACGGGCACGATGAGGACACGATGCCCTCGCCCGCACGGGGTTTGAATTTTCGCTGCACGAGGGGGTTGGCCAGAATAAAGGCGGCGATCCGGCAGGCGCGGCATGCGTCTGTCGTCAGGGATGTACCGCCGCGAGGGTCTGGCCGCGCCGCTTCCTTCCGTGGTTCCGAATCTCGCGCGTGATTCGGCCTTGCTCGAAGCTGGCGTGAGCGCGGCATGTAGGAATACGCGGGCGGATTGTCAAAGGAAGCGGGAAATTTTCGTTTATCGATCAGGGTCTTATCGTTTTTCGATATTTATCGTTTGACGATAAGGCGGCGCGCGATTATTGAATATCGATATCGGACAACAAGGAGATCGATAAATGTCAGACTTCACCACCCGCATCACCGCTGCCATCGCCGCAGTCATCATCGCCACCACCAGCATGGCCGCCATCGTCACCGTACCGCCTGCCGCAAATGCCCCGGCGGTCGCCACGGTCGCGTCGCCCGAACTGGCCTGAACCCAAGCAAGAGGGGAATTCACCATGCCCATCCAGAAAGCCGATCCGCTGCTCACCATTGCGAAGATCATCGTCTGGTTCATCATCGGCGTGCTCGCCTTCGCAGCCTTCTTCGTCGCGCTGGGCCTGCCCGCGCTCGCCATCTTCAACGGCAAGGTCGCGGCCGAGCTCGCCGCCAACGACGCACCTCAAAACCTCGTCTGGTACATTGCCGGGCTGCTTGCCGCGGTGCTGTGCCTGCTCGCCCTGGCGCTGCAGTTCTTCCGCCTGCTGCTGCGAATCGTGAACAGCGTGGGCGCGGGCGACCCGTTCGCGCCTGAAAACGGCGACCGGCTGAGCGCGATGGCGTGGCTGATGCTGGCCGTAAACCTGCTGGCCCTGCCGGTGGCGGGACTGGCCGCCTACATCGCCAACACCGCAGGGGAAGACGCCGCAAACGTCGAAGCCAGCTTCGACTTCGGCGGCCTGATCCTGATCCTGACGCTGTTCATCCTGGCCCGCGTGTTCCGCCACGGTGCCGCGATGCGCGAAGACCTGGAAGGAACCGTCTGATGCCACCCCCCACAGACACAAATGACGGAGGAAAGATCATGGTCAAGCTGGACGACCTGCTGCACGAACGCCGCATGACGCTGACCGAACTGGCCGAAAGGGTGGGCATGACGCTGGCCAACCTTTCGATCCTGAAGACCGGCAAGGCCAAGGCGATCCGCTTTTCCACGCTGGAGGCGATCTGCCGCGAACTGGAGTGCCAGCCGGGCGATCTGCTGGGTTACGAACAGGAATAGTTTCGCGAACCGAAATTTCCTGTAGCGCACGGGGTTTGGTCCGCGCTATGCGGTCGCCCGTTGAAAAGACACCTTCACTTTAACAGGGGAATATCAATGAAGAAGATCATCGCAGCCGCCACCGCCACCGTGTTCGCTCTCTCGCTCGCCGCTTGCGACGGCACCAACGAAGAAGCCGGCGAACAGGCCGACGACATGACCGAAGCGCAGGGCGAAGTGCTCGACGCGCAGTCGGGCGTGACCGAAGCCAAGGCCGACATGGCTGAAGAAATGGGCAACGAAGACCAGGCCGAAGCTCTCGAAGAAAAGGCCGACGACCAGGAAGACGCCGCCGACGAGATGTAATCTCGCGTCGGGTTTCGACCGATTTCGCGGCCGTGCAGTCCCCCGGGATTGCGCGGCCGCTTCTTTTGGGGCCGATCGTCTTGCAGACGCCCGATCAGCCCTCGCGGCAGCGAATCCAGTGGCGCTTGCCCTGGTAGGTGACGGATCCGTCGTAGGTTTCGCCATTGCGTACCGCCTTGACCACCGCGACCCGCTCGTTCGCCTGCTCGTCGGTCAGCAGCAGGCGCAGCTCCTCGCCATCGAGCCACCATTGCGGGGCGAGGACCGGGATTTCCCGATCCGCCACGTACAGGCGCTGAGAGAACAGCGACGCACCGGCCGTATGTCCGAAGCCGACCGATATGGTGATGTGCGGATCGGATGCGGTCTGGCAGTCCATGCCACCCGTCGCGTGGGCGGGGCTGGCGAGGAGGCCGAAGGCGGTCGTGACAAGAGCGAACGGGGCGATCAGGTGTTTGCGCATGGCCCGCAAGCTGGCGCGCGCAGGCTGAACCGGCGGTGGATGGCGTGCCTCTTGCCCCGCTTTCGCTTGACTTCGCACAGGCCGACGCTAAGTGCGCCCCCGTTCGCTTGTGGCTTTCGAACCGCTGCGAACATCCGTCCGAGACAGTTGGTGAAGGCAATCGGGCCTTCTTAATTTCCAGCCTAGACGGGGAAACGAGATTTTCGCGGGTTCGCTCACTTCGGTGCGCACCGCAATCAGCATCCCAGTTAGCGGATGCCCTCCTTCCCCATCAAACGGACCCATGGCCCTGCAGCTTTTGCAGCGGGGTCGAACGTGAGCCGGTCGTTCCCGCCTGTGCGGGCTCGGCCATAGTGAAGGAGTAAGCATGGATCGTTCGCAAAAAACCGATGCGGTCGCTCAGCTGAACAACGTCTTCAACGAGGCGGGCGTGGTGGTCGTCACCCGCAACCTCGGCCTGACGGTGGCAGAGTCCACCGATCTGCGCGCGAAGATGCGTGAAGCCGGCGCGACCTACCAGGTTGCGAAGAACCGTCTTGCCAAGATCGCCCTCAAGGACACCGACTATGCAGGTATCGACGAATACCTGACCGGTCCGACCGCTCTCGCATACAGCGAAGATCCGGTCGCCGCGGCCAAGGCCGTGGTGGAGTTCGCGAAGACCAACGACCGCATCGAAGTGGTCGGTGGCTCGATGGGCTCGCAGGTGCTCGACGAAGCAGGTGTCAGGGCTCTCGCCTCGATGCCCAGCCTCGACGAACTGCGTGGCAAGCTCGTTGGCCTGGTCAACGCCCCCGCGACGAAAATCGCGCAGGTCGTCAATGCCCCGGCGAACAAGCTGGCCCGTGTCTTCGGCGCATATGCCGCCAAGGACGCTGCGTAAGACGTTTTTCCGCACGACATTTCCGGCCGCGGCATGAGCCCGGCCACGCTATTATTTGGAGTGAATTATCATGGCTGACATCGCCAAGCTCGTTGAAGAACTTTCGAAGCTGACCGTCCTCGAAGCAGCTGAACTCGCCACCGCGCTCGAAGAAGAGTGGGGCGTGAGCGCCGCTGCCGCCGTTGCGGTTGCAGGGCCTGCTGCTGGTGGCGACGCCCCGGCCGCTGAAGAAAAGGACGAATTCGACGTCATTCTCACCGGCGACGGTGGCAAGAAGATCCAGGTCATCAAGGAAGTCCGCGCCATCACCGGCCTGGGCCTCACCGAAGCCAAGGGTCTCGTCGAAGGCGCGCCCAAGCCGCTCAAGGAAGGCGTCAACAAGGCCGAAGCCGAAGAAATCAAGGGCAAGATCGAAGCCGCTGGCGGCACGGTCGAGCTCAAGTAAGCTTCACGATATTTGCGGGTGTCTTGAAGCGCTCGCAGATGGGAAGGGCGGTGCCGCAAGGTGCCGCCCTTTTCCGTTATCGGAAGGTCGCGCGCTCAGTTCCGGGCCGCTTCGAATTCCTCCGGGCTTCGGAATTTGGCTTTTTCGCAGTCCAGCATGAAACCGTACATCTGGGGGCGAATACGCTCCGCATTATTGCCGTAAAAGTTCGACAGTTCCGACGCGCGGGCAATGACCTTGCTTTCGACTTCCGACGGATCGCGTGCCTTGAGCACGGCGAGATTGAACCACACCGCGCCTTCGTCGTAATAGTCGTCGGGCGACTGGCCGTCCGCCTCGGCAAGCCAGGCACGCAAAACCAGGATGCCTGCGCAGTTTATCGCTTCACCGTAGTGGATCGGCTCTGGCGCAACTGCCGCCGCAGGCATTCCGCAGACAGCCGAAGCGCCCGCCAGCACGAATAGTATTTTCCTTATCATTTCCCGCCTCACTTTGCCCGCAACGGATCGGGCGGGAAAATAGCGCGGCGGTACCGCCAGTCTACTGCCTTTACGATTCGGAGCGGATGGCAAATGACGGGTGCCGCGCCGATTGCGTGAAGTTCAGCTGGTCTGCTGCCGCCCGCGCAGGATGTTGCGGTCCTTGCCTGCGTGCAGATCGCCCTGTTCGATCTGGTCTTCCAGCCGCGCCATGTCGCTTTTGCGATAGTCGCTTTCCAGCTGATCGATCTCGCTTTCGTCGGTGTCGATCTGGCTCAGCGCCGCGCGGCCCATGGCAATCGCCGACTCGCGCAGTTCGCGCACCTGGAAGGCGATGTCCGCCCCGGCCAGCTTCATCACGTGCCGCCGGTCGAACGTGCGCACGAACAGCGCCGCATTGGGAAAGGCTTCGCGCACCGAGGCGAGGAATTCCGCCTCCACCTGATCGCCATCGATGCAGAAACAGATCACCTCCGCCTCGCCCGCGCCCGCCTGGCGCAGCATGTCCATCCGCAGGCCGTCGCCGAAGAACACCTTGATGCCGAACTCCTCGGCAATGTCGATCTGGTCGACCTGCCGATCGATCATGGTCACGTCGAGGCCTGCGGTGGCAAGCATCTGGGCCACGGTCTGCCCGAAGCGGCCGAAGCCGATCACCAGGGCCTGCGCCTCCTGCCCATCCGGCCCTTCGCGCTCTTCGCCGGAGCGGTCGGCGGTTTTGCGCAGACCGGCGGTCGCCATCATCAGGAACGGCGTGGTCGCCATCGACAGGGTGACGATAGCGGTGAACAGGCTGGCAGCTTCGCCATCGATCACCCCGCCCTGCTGCGCCTGGGTGAACAGTACGAAGCCGAATTCGCCCCCCTGGCTGAGCAGCAGCCCGAGCGCGAGCGCGCTGCGCCACGGCAGTTTGACGAGCATCCCGATCCCGGTGATCAGCGCGGCCTTGGTGATCACCAGCGCGGCGGCCATGCCGATCACGAACAGCGGCTGTGCGGCGATCGCTTCCAGGTCCAGCATCATTCCTACGGAAACGAAGAACAGGCCCAGCAGGATCGAACGAAACGGCTCGATATCGGCCTCCAGCTCGTGCCGGTAGGGCGTATCGGCCAGCATCACGCCCGCAATGAATGCGCCCAGCGCGGTCGACAGGCCCAGCGCCTGCATGATCGCGGCAGAGGCAACCACCGCAAACAGCGAGGCGACGACGAACATCTCGCGCTCGCCCAGCCGCCCGATCAGGCGGAACAGCGGGCGCAGCAGGAAGCGCCCGGCCAGCACCAGCCCGACGGTGGCGAGCAGGGTAACGGGCAGCAGCATCCAGCCCGATGCGATCCCGCCTTCCTCCGCCCCCTGCGTTCCCAGCGCGGCGACGATGGTGACCAGCGGGATGATCGACAGATCCTGAAACAGCAGAATCGAAAAAGCTCGCTCGCCCACGGGGGTGCGCAGATTGCCGCCCGATTGCAGCATCGGCAGCACCTGCGCGGTGGAGGAAAGGCCCAGCGACAGGCCCACCGCCAGCGCAGCGGCCAGCGGATAGCTGGTCGCCAGCCAGATCACGCCGGTGATCGCCAGCCCGCACAGCACCACCTGCGACAGGCCCAGCCCGAAGATCGCGGTGCGCAGGCGCCACAAACGGCTCGGCGCCAGTTCCAGCCCGACGACGAACAGCAGCATCACGATGCCCAGCTCGCCGAAGCTCAGCGTTTCCTCGCCATTGCCCGCCAGACCGAGCACCTGCGGCCCGACCAGCGCGCCCGCGACCAGATAGCCCAGCGTGGCGCCAAGCCCCAGTTTCCGGAACAGCAGCACGAACAGCAACGCGGCGGCCAGCAGCACCACCCCGCTTTCGAGCGCGACATGCGCGGAGGCTTCACCATGATCCATGCGCTGTGCTCCTGACGCCTCACCTGTCTGCCAATCGCAATGCCGTGCGCGCTCGCTCTAGGCAAGCGGGCTCGGCCCACATATCCGGGCCGGCTTTTTATGACCGATACCCATCACCTTTCCGGGGCACGTTCCCCCTGGCGCGCCGAGATCGCCGCCACGCTCCGGCTCAGCTGGCCGCTGGCGCTCGCCAACCTGCTGCAGATGCTGACCTATGCGATCGACGTGATCTTCATCGCGCGGCTGGGGGAACAGTCGCTCGCCGCGTCCTCGCTGGTGGTATCGATCTTCGGGCTGATCATGTGGGCGCTATCCTCGATGACGGGGATGGTCGCCGCAGTCATCTCCGCGGAACTGGGCGCACGCGCGCCGGCGCTGCGGCCCGTGCGCCGCGCGACGCGGATGGCGCTGTGGCTGGCGGTGCTCAGCGGGGCGGCGGGGATGATCGTGTGCCTCGGGTTCGAACGTTTCGCGCTGCTCACCGGCCAGGACCCGGCAATCGCCGCGCTGGGGCAAAGCTACATGGTGATCCTCGTCTGGTCGACGATCCCCTTCATCGTGAACAACGTGCTGCGCAGCTTCGTCTCCGCGCTCGACCGGCCGATCTTCGCAACCGCGATCACGGCGGTGGGGATTGGCGTCAACGCCATCGCCAATTACGCCTTCATCTTCGGCAATTGGGGCGCGCCCGAAATGGGCCTGCCCGGCGCAGCGGTGGCCACGCTGTTCACTTCGCTGTTCACGATGGCGGCCTACGTCATCGCGATCCGGCTCGACCGCAAGCTGCACCGCTACCACATCTTCGGGCGCTGGTGGGTGCCCGACTGGCCGGTGTTCTGGCAGATCACCCGCAAGGGTACGCCCATCGCGCTGATGGTGACGGCGGAGGCGGGCGTGTTCGGCGCCGCAGCGTTTCTGATGGGCAATATCGGCGCCGCCCAGCTTGCCGCGCACACCATCGCGCTGCAGATCGCCGCGCTTGCCTTCCAGGTGCCCTTCGGCGTCGGGCAGGCGACCACGATCCGCGTGGGCTATTTCTACGGTGCGCGCGACGGCGCAGGGATGGCGCGCGCGGGCTGGAGCGGCATCGGCATCGCCTTTGCGTTCATGGCCTGCACGGCCAGCGCCATGGTGCTCGCGCCCGAGTATCTGTTGGCGATCTATATCGACCCCTGGACGGCGGCGAATGCGACGCTGGTGCTGTTCGCCACGCGCTACCTCCTCGTCGCCGCAGCCTTCCAGCTGGTCGACGGCGTGCAGGCGGTGGCAGCGGGCGCGCTTCGCGGGTTGCAGGACACGCGCGTGCCGATGTGGATCGCGATCTTTTCCTACTGGGTGCCGGGCTTCGGCCTGTCGCTTACGCTCGGCTTCGCCACCGCGCTGGCGGGCGTCGGCGTGTGGCTGGGGCTGGCGAGCGGGCTGGCCTTTGCCGCCGTGCTGCTCACCTGGCGCTGGGCCCGGCGCGAAGCACTGGGCCTGACGGGCCTGCCGCCCGGCGAGCGCCCTAGGCCGACTGCATCGTGATTTCGCGCTGCGGGAAGGGAATGGAAATTCCGGCATCGTCGAAGGCGGCCTTGGCCGCTTCGGTCAGATCCCACGTCAGTCCCATATAGTCGCCGGTGGCGCACCACACGCGCAGCCCGATGCCGACCGAGGAATCGTCGAGTGAGGCGACGAAGGCCTGCGGCTCCGGATCGTCGAGCACGCGCTCGTCCGCCGCGGCAAGCCCCAGCAGCGTTTCACGCGCCTGCTTCATCGAATCGCCGTAACCGATCCCCACGATCAGCTCGACCCGGCGGATCGGGTGGCGATGCAGGTTGATGATCGGCTGGTTCCACAGCTCCGAATTGGGGACCATCACGAACAGGCCGTCGAATTGCTTCAGCTCGGTGGTGAACAGGCCGATCCGCTGGACGGTGGCGGTGAACTTGTCGACGCTGATCGCCTCGCCCACCACGAAGGGCCGCTGCACCAGGATCATCACGCCCGATGCGACATTGCTGAGCGTGCCCTGGAGCGCGAGGCCTATGGCCAGCGCCATGCCGCCCAGCGCGGCGATGATGCTGGTGGTCTCGACCCCGAACTGGCTCAGCACGGTGACCAGCACCACCGCCCACAGCGCGTATTTGATAATATTGGACAGGAAGTTGGCGATCGTCGGCTCGAACTTGGATGACTTGGCAAGCCCGCGTTCGGCCCAGCGCGACAGCACGCCCGCGATCAGCAGACCGATGATCAGAACGGCGAATGCGCCGATGATCTGCATGATGTTGGCCTGCAGCCAGTCCGTGATGCTCGCCACGAAGCTCAGGTCCACGACGGGCGCGTTATCGGAAGTCGCTGTCGGGCTGGGGGTTTGAGAGGACATGCTGCTCCTGCTAGCTGGG
This sequence comes from Erythrobacter sp., assembly GCA_009993635.1. Classification (GTDB taxonomy): domain Bacteria; phylum Pseudomonadota; class Alphaproteobacteria; order Sphingomonadales; family Sphingomonadaceae; genus Alteriqipengyuania. The sequence goes on from JAACTC010000008.1 coordinate 59,786, forward strand.
GTCTCGAATCGAATGCTCGGTCGGCCAATAGAGCGGCTGGGCTCCGGAGGCAAAAGCCGCCCCGCCATGCCCGCCTCGCGCGCAGCCACCGGACGCGATTTTTAATCCGTATCACCGCTTGACGCAGGCTGGACGGCTTCACATATGCGCCGTGCTGGCACTCTCTTCGTGGGAGTGCCAACGCCCATTTTTCACCCTAGCAAGAGGTATCAAGCATGGCATTTCGTCCGCTGCACGACCGTGTTCTGGTCCGTCGCATTGAAGCCGAGGAAAAGACCGCCGGCGGCATCATCATTCCCGATAGCGCACAGGAAAAGCCGAGCGAAGGCGAAGTCATCGCCATCGGCGACGGCACCCGTGACGATAACGGCGCGCGCGTCGCGCTCGACGTCAAGGTCGGCGACCGCGTCCTGTTCGGCAAGTGGGGCGGCACCGAGGTAAAGATCGACGGTGAAGACCTGCTGATCATGAAGGAAAGCGACATCATGGGGATCATTTCCTGATCCGCTGATCGCACCGCTTTCTACCAACACCCTCATTTCAGGAGACAATTATTATGGCAGCCAAGGACGTAAAGTTCGGCCGCGAAGCGCGCGAAGGCATTCTGCGCGGCGTCGACACCCTCGCAAACGCCGTCAAGGTCACGCTCGGCCCCAAGGGCCGCAACGTCGTGATCGACAAGAGCTTCGGCGCACCGCGCATCACCAAGGACGGCGTCACCGTCGCCAAGGAAATCGAACTTAAGGACAAGTTCGAGAACATGGGCGCGCAGATGATCAAGGAAGTCGCATCGAAGGCGAACGACGCCGCCGGTGACGGCACCACCACCGCCACCGTGCTGGCCCAGGCCATCGTCACCGAAGGCATGAAGTCGGTTGCGGCGGGCATGAACCCGATGGATCTGAAGCGCGGCATCGACATCGCCGTGACCAAGGTCGTCGAAGACCTGAAGGGCCGTTCGAAGGACGTGTCCGGTTCCGCCGAAATCGCCCAAGTCGGCGTGATCTCCGCCAATGGCGACCGCGAAGTCGGCGAGAAGATCGCCGAAGCGATGGAAAAGGTCGGCAAGGAAGGCGTCATCACCGTCGACGAATCGAAGGGCCTCGAGTTCGAACTCGAAACCGTCGAAGGGATGCAGTTCGACCGCGGCTACCTGTCGCCCTACTTCATCACCAACCCTGACAAGATGACCGTCGAGTTGGATGACCCGTACATCCTGATCTTCGAAAAGAAGCTGTCGAACCTGCAGGCGATGCTCCCGATTCTCGAAGCGGCGGTGCAGAGCGGTCGTCCGCTCCTCATCATCGCGGAAGACATCGAAGGCGAAGCGCTGGCCACCCTCGTGGTCAACAAGCTGCGGGGCGGCCTGAAGGTTGCTGCGGTCAAGGCTCCGGGCTTCGGCGATCGTCGCAAGGCGATGCTGCAGGACATCGCGATCCTTACCAAGGGTGAGATGGTTTCCGAAGATCTCGGCATCAAGCTCGAGAACGTGACGCTCAACATGCTCGGCCAGGCCAAGCGCGTCACCATCGACAAGGACAACACCACGATCGTCGATGGTGCCGGTGACGAAGCCGACATCCAGGCGCGCGTGAACGAAATCCGCACGCAGATCGACAACACCAGCAGCGATTACGACAAGGAAAAGCTGCAGGAACGCCTCGCCAAGCTGGCGGGCGGCGTTGCCGTGATCAAGGTCGGCGGTGCCACCGAAGTCGAGGTGAAGGAGCGTAAGGACCGCGTCGACGACGCGCTGCACGCCACCCGCGCCGCGGTCGAAGAAGGCATCGTCCCGGGCGGCGGTACCGCGCTGCTCTACGCTTCGAAGGCTCTCGAAGGCCTGAAGGGCGACAACGAAGACCAGACCCGCGGCATCGCGATCGTGCGCAAGGCGATCCTCGCCCCGATCCGCCAGATCGCGTCCAATGCCGGTCACGACGGTGCGGTGGTCTCGGGCAACCTGCTGCGCGAAGGCGACGAGACGCAGGGCTTCAACGCCGGGACCGACACCTACGAAAACCTGGTCAAGGCGGGCGTGATCGACCCGACCAAGGTCGTGCGCACCGCCCTGCAGGGCGCGGCCTCGGTCGCCGGTCTGCTGATCACCACCGAAGCGGCTGTTTCCGAAGTTCCGGAAGACAAGTCGGCCGGTGGCGGCATGCCCGACATGGGCGGCATGGGCGGTATGGGTGGCATGGGCTTCTAAGGCCCTCGCCCCAACCAAGCCTGCCGTTACGGCAAGAAAGGCCCCGTCGGAGCGATCCGGCGGGGCTTTTTCGTTGCGCTAACGAAATGTCCGGCGCTGCAGGTCGGCCAGCATGGCAGTGCAGACCACGCCGCCCATCGCGAGACCGGTCCAGGCAGAGTCGCCGGCCCCCTCGCCCATCGCGGATTTCAGGGCGACAACCCACGGGAACCAGTCTGCGTCGCTGGTGCCCGTCATCAGCACCGCAAGCGCCACCAGCGTGCCTGCAATGCCGAGCGAGAGCGGCAACAGGAAGTTCTTCCACCGCAGCGCGACCCACAATTGCAGCGCAAGGATGCAGAAGCTCCCAGCCGTCATCCTGAGCACGAACAGCGCATAATCCTGTAGCTGCAGATCGCCGGTCGGCAGGTTCCCCTTCACCGCGCCGACCGTAAGCCCTGCGAGGATCGCGAAGCAGACCGCAATTGCCGTCATCGCCGCGTGCAGGGGGACGATCACCGTCAGCTTCGCGAGGAAGATCCGCCACCGCGCATAGGGCTGCGTCAGCGTGAAGTCCCAGCCATTATTGCGGTACTCGACATCGCCCATCAGCGTGGCGAGCGTCGCGAGCAGTGTGGGATTGAGGAACATCGCCCACAGGGGAAGGGTCAGCTCGTCGAGGATCTGCGACCACTGCGGCGCCCCATCGCGGCTCGCCAGCGCAAGTGCGATCAGCAGGCCGGGCAGCAGCGGGGGCACGGTGATCAGCAGCACGACCAGCGATCCGCGCAATTTGCGCAATTCGGCTTCGACAAGACGCAGCATCACGCAATCTCCTGTTCCAGTTGGGGCCTTTGGCCCATGGTCTGGCGGTACAATTGTTCGAGTCCCTGCCGCTCCGGTGCGAGCGCACGCACTCCGATCCCTGCGTTCACCAGGCTGCGGTTGATCTGCGCCGGGTCGAAGTCTGCACATTGCTCGCCCGGGACAACGCTCAGATCGTCGGCCCCCGGCCCCGGCGTTACGTCCAGCCCCTGCCCGCGCAGCATCGGGATCGCATCGACCGGGCGATCGACGGTGATCCGTAACCGTGCAGACGTCCCGCGAAGTTCGCTCAGCGTGCCTTGCGCAATCAGCTTTCCCTCGCGCAGCAGTGCGATCCGATCCGCCACCTCCTCCACTTCGCCAAGCAGGTGGCTGGAAAGGAACACGGTGGCATCGATCCGCCGCGGCAGATCGCGGATCAGTTCCCGCATGGCCATGATCCCTTCGGGGTCGAGGCCGTTGGTCGGTTCGTCCAGCAACAACAGTTCTGGCTTGCCCAGCAGCGCGCGCGCCAGCGCCATGCGCTGCTTCATGCCCAGCGAATAGGACCGCACCCGTCGATCCGCCGCGTCCTCCATCGCCACGATGTCGAGCACGCGTGAAATGTCCGCCAGGTCGATCCGCCGCAGGCGGCATGCGAGTTTCAGGTTATCGCGCCCGCTGAGGTGTTCGTAGAGCCCCGGCGTCTCGATGAATGCGCCGATCCGACCCATCAGCGGCTTGCGGTTCTCGGCCAGATCGCAGCCCAGCAGACGGACACTTCCCGCGTCGGGCTTCAGCAGTCCGACCAGCAGTCGCATCACGGTGGTCTTGCCCGCGCCATTCGGCCCGAGGAAGCCGAACACCGAACCGCGTGGCACTGCCAGCGCGACATTGCGGACGACGGGGCTGCCGCCGAGGGACTTTGAAAGGTCGCTCGTCTCGATCGCGTAACTCTGTGGCATTGCCATTGCGCCTCGTATGATTTAACTCTGCCTTAAATATTCACGAGCGACTCGATTTAAGTCAAGGTTAAATTCATGGCATTCCGGCTGCGCCTTTCCGTCTGGCTTTCGACGGCGGTATTCCTGATATTTCTTGCGGCGCTGCTCGTGGAGACGGTCGCCGTGATCATCAACCGGCCCGAGCCGGGATTGACCATGGACACACTCGTGGCGCGCCTGCCGGGCGCGATCTACCTGTACGCGATATGGTCGTGCCGCAGCGCGGCCAGGCGGGTGCAGAAGGGCGCGCGCTTCGGGGACGAAATGCCCGCGCTGCTTGCGCGAATCGGCCTCGCGATTGCAGTGGGCGCGCTGATCGAACTGGCGGTCGGCCCCTGGCTGCTGATCCTCCTCAACGGTTGGCCGGGTCCGATCTTCACCTACGACCCCGCGACCCTCACGCTGGGCGCGGTGGGCGCACTGCTGCTGGTGCTGGCGGGCCTGTGGCGACAGGCGGCAGGCATGGCGGATGAACTGGACGGGTTCGTCTGATGCCCTGCCGGATCACGCTCGATGCCATGCTCGTGAAGCGCGGCCTCACGGGCAAGGAACTCGCCGCGCAGATCGGCATCAGCGAAACGCAGCTTTCGCTGTTCCGGTCTGGCAAAGTGCGCGGGGTGCGCTTTGCAACGCTCAGCGCGATGTGCGCCGCATTGCAATGTCGACCGGGCGACCTGCTGGACTACGACTTTGCCGAGGCCGACCTGCGGCGCGACGACGGCGAATAGGCGTGGCGGGGATACGGCCCGGATAGCCGCACCCCCGCCGGAGTAGGGATCAACCGCCCTTGCGGCTCGCCTCGACGGCGTCGATCGCCGCCTGCGGCCAGGTAACCTGCGTCTGGGTCTGGGGGTTGAACAGGTTGCCTTCGTATTGCGCCGCTTCCGCCGCCGCGATTTCCTCCGCGGTCAGGAATTCGCTCGGTTCGAGCGCGAAGACATCGAGCCCGCGCGCGATCTCGGTCGCGTAGATGCGGCCATCATACCAGTAGGCGCTCCAGTACCCGCCGGTGATCAGCTGATCCTCGTCAACCGGGCCGCGGTCGAAATAGGCGATTTCGAACGGATTGGCCGGGTCGGTGAAATCGATCACGCTGATGCCGCCCTGGTACCAGGCCTGCACGAAGATGTCGCGCCCGGGCACCGGGATGATCGAGCCATTATGCGCGACGCAGTTTTCCTTGTCGCTCTGCGGAGCGGGCAGCTTGAACATGCCGTCGTAGCTGAGTTCGCCGCCATTGATCGAATAGATCGCATCGGCACCCCAGTTGCGCGGATCGCCTGCCTGGCAGCGCGGGCGGCCACCGCCGCCCCATTCGTCGGTGAACAGCACCTTGGTGCCGTCGTTGTTGAACGTCGCGGAGTGCCAGTAGGCAAAGCCCTTGTCGGTCACATCGTCGATCCGCGTCGGCTTGAGCGGGTCGGAAATGTCGAGGATGATGCCGTTGCCCGAACATGCCCCCGCCGCGAGGTTCTTTGCCGGGAACACGGTGATGTCGTGGCACTGGTTGGTGACGTAGGTTTCCTGCGTACCATCGCCGTGGTCGCCGCCGCGCCACAGGCCGGCGATCTGCCCGTCCTTGGCGAAGATGCGCGGCGAATCGATGATCTTGGACGCGCCGGGATTGTCCACCGGGATTTCGATCACATCGATGCTGAACAGGGCGGTTTCGTCGCCCGCCGTGTCGAAGCAGCCGGCCAGCTCTTCGTCGTTGCGCACGTAGCTGGTACCCGAATTGTAGACGACAATGCGGCGGTCGTCGGCCGACACCACGGAGTGGGTGTGGCTGCCGCGGCAAGTTTGCACCAGCCCGACCTGACGCGGGTTGGTGATGTCGGAAATGTCGAAGATGCGCAGGCCGCGGAAGCGTTCGTCGCTCACCCGGCCCTGTACGCCCTGCGAGCCGCAATCGATCCGCGCGCGGCTATCCTGCACGCTCATGATCAGGAGGTCGCCGACGATGGAAACGTCGCCCTGTCCGCCGGGGCAGACCACGGAGCTGACCAGTTTGGGCACGCCGTCGCTGCCAAGCCGATAGGCATTCCAGCCGTGATAATTGCCGGTCACCAGCAGATCGCCGGAGAACGCCATATCGGTGTTGGCAAAGCTGAGCAGCGATCCGCGCTGGCCGAACCGGTCCTTGTTGTCGCCGTCCTCATCGTCTTCGTCCGGTGCATCGCGGGGGTCGGGCCGGGTCACATCGACCAGCTCAGCCTCTTCGCCCTCTTCCTTCTTCGGCTCGATCCGGGGCTGCAGCTCAGCCGGGTTGGCGGGGTCGAAGAAGCCGGTCGGCTTGGGCATGGCGGTGACGAGGCGCAGGTTGGAAATCGCTTCGCCCGCATCGCGGAAACCCGCCGCGAGGCCCGCGCGCGGATCGCTGGAGATCCCGGCCGCGATGGCGTTCATACGGTCGATTTCGGCCTGCTGTTCGTTCTTCACGTCGTTGACGAATTCGAACATCACCGGGTCGTAGGCGGTGCCCGGCTGGCTCAGCAATTCGTCCACCATGTCGGTCGCGCCGCGGTGATGGCGGATCATCAGTTCGAGGAAATAGAGATCGAAATCGCTCCCCTCGAGCGTGGCGAGCCGCGCCATCTGCTCCGGCGTCGCCATGCCCATCGCGGCCATGTGCTCCGCATGGTCCATCCCGGCCATGTGCTGCATCATGGCAGGCTGGCCACGGGCGGACAGCCAGTCGCGCATGAAGGAAATCTCGTCTTCCTGCGATGCAGCGATGCGGCCCGCGATCTTCACCATGTCCGGGTTGCTGGTGCGATCTTCGACCAGCGCGGCCAGTTCCAGCGCCTGCGCGTGATGCGGGATCATCATCTGCATGAAGCGCACATCCGCCGGGGAATAGGCCATGTCGGCGAGGCGCGAGGCGCTCTCTGCATCCAGCGTGCGGTTTTCCGCGCCCGGCGCGCCCGGCTGGATGATCGGCACGTCCTGCGCGGCGAGCGGCGCGGCGATGGTGGCGGCAACGGCCAGCAGGCTGGCGGTGGTGGCCTTGCGGCAGATGGTCCGGCGGATGGTCATTCGGTAACTCCCCTTAGTTGCGCCGGAACTTACCGAAATCGGCGGCGAGGGGAAGAGGCGCCTTGCGCGAAGGTTGCACGCAACAATTTTGGCCTTCGCGTGTTGGTGTCACAAAGGAGAAATGCCTGATGAAATTGCCCCATAATGCCCACGTCGCCGTCGTCGACGGCAACCGCTTCATGTTCCTGCGTAACACCGGTAAGATTTTCGAACCGAAGCTGGAGCTGGTCGAGCAGCCCGATCTCGACGCGAGCAACTTCAGCGCGGGCGTGCGCCACCAGGACGAGTCCGGACAGCGCACCGGGGCTACCGACCTCAATGAACTGGCCCATGGCGCGGCGGTAGCCGAATGGCTCAACGCAAAGGCCGTTTCGGGCGATGTTTCGCAGCTGCTGGTGGTCGCGGATCCAAAGACCCTGGGCGAAATGCGGCGCCACTATCACAGCGAGCTGGAAAAGACGCTGGTTGGCGAACTCGACAAGACGATGACCGGCGAACCGCTTGAAAAGATTGCTTCGGTGATCGCGGAAAGCTGATCCGTTCCCGCCCGGTCCTCAATCCACCGCAGGATTTGCAAGACCTGTCGTGCCAATCTCGTGCAGGCACCGATTTATGCTTGAGGCCTCGTTAAGGCCAGGCATTAATGGTGCGCACACGAGTCACAGGCTAGGGACGGGGTCATGCTTAGGACACTTGGGACGAAATTCGCATTGGTGCTGGCAGCGGCCGCACTTCCGCTTTCGCCGGTTGCGGCGCAGAATGCGGGGGGCGTGCCGCTCGAAGCCCAGTTCGACGATATGTTCGGCACCCAGGTCCGCGCCCCGCAGACCTTCGAAGCCGTTTACGATACCCCGTTCGAACGCCAGCTGGCCAATCTGGCCGATGGGTCGAACGGGCGTATCGGCGTCTATGCGATCGACCTGACGACCGGAAAGGAGGTCGGCGTGCTCGCCGATCAACGTTTTCCCATGGCCAGCACCAGCAAGGTGGCCATCGCGGCGACCTTCCTTGCCGGGGTGGATCAGGGCCGCTGGAGCCTGACGAGCGTGTACGAGCTGCCCGGCCGTGGCACCTATATTTCGGCGCGCGAGCACCTCGATCTGATGATCAGCCGCAGCTGCAACGATTGCACCGATGCGCTGCTCAAGGCGGTTGGCGGGCCGCACGCGGTCAATGCCTGGATGCGCCAGGCCGGGATTTCCGATTTCCAGCTGACCCGCGACATCGCCACGCTGGTGCGCGAGGATGGCCGGGTCGATCCGGCTTCGCAGATCGCTTTCGAAGACAGCGCCACGCCGCGCGCTATGGGCCGCCTGCTGGCGGGAATCTATCAGGGCCTGTGGCTCAGCCCGCAGTCTCGCCAGGTGCTGCTCAGCGCGATGGAATCGACTGTCACCGGGAAGCGCCGGATGACCTCGGCCCTCCCGTCGAGCGCGAACCTCGCCCACAAGACCGGCACCTTGAGTCGGACGGCGAGCGACATCGGAATTTTTTATACCCCGGACGGTCGCCCGGTCGCCGCGGCGATCTACGTTACCGGGCAGAGCGCATCGATGGCGATCGAGAATGGCAACCGGTCGGAAAAGCTGGCGGCGCGTCGCCTGCGTGACGAGCGGATCGCGTCGATCACCGGTGCCCTGTATCGCGGCTTCGGCCAGGCGCCGGTCGTCGATGGCCGGGTCTGGGCCTCGGCCGAATATGGTGTCGGCGGACAGCAGTAATTTACCGACCGACTTCGGTTACAGGGTGACATAAAGAAAGGGCGGCGCCGCGAGGCACCGCCCTTCTTTTGTTTACCGAAGGAAGCCTGCCTTAGTCGTTGGCGGCTTCGGTTTTGGTTTCGCCTTCGATGTTGGCTTCGGCTTCGGTGGTCGCTTCTTCGACTTCCGCGCCGGCGTTGTCCATGGCTTCGCCGGTGTCGTTGGCCGCGTCTTCCATGGTGTCGCCCATGGCGTCAACGTTCGCTTCGGTGTCAGCGGCAGCCGAATCCATCGTGTCTGCGGCGTTGTCTTCGGTCTGCTCGGAGCAAGCTGCGAGGCCGAGAGCGGAAACGGCGATGGCCGAAGCGAGAACGATCTTGCGCATAATGTCAGTCCCTTTCAAAATGTGATCCTGCCGCAGCTTTGAAGCGGCGGGATGAAACCCCCGTCCCGCGGCGGCTTCTGCTGCCTAAATAGTGGCGAGATTGTGTCAATGCAAGCCCAATTTGGGCATGGGGACACTTTTTCGCCTTTTTCTGGTCATTTTCTGCGGCGAAGCAGGCTGACGCGCCGCGGGCCCGCTGCTAGCAGGGGCCATGGCCGATAAGCACCACCTCTATCTCGTCGATGGCTCCGCCTATATCTTTCGCGCGTATCACCGGCTGCCGCCGCTGACCAATCCCGAAGGAACGCCGGTCGGTGCAGTGTATGGTTACACCACCATGCTGTGGAAACTGGCCGAGGATCTGGACAAGGCGGACGGCCCGACGCATCTCGCCGTGGTGCTCGACAAGTCGAGCCACAGCTTCCGCAACGAGATCTACGATCAGTACAAGGCCAACCGGCCCGATCCACCGGAGGATCTGGTGCCGCAATTCCCGCTGATTCGCGACGCCACCCGCGCGTTCAGCCTGCCGCTGATCGAGGAGCCGGACGTCGAGGCGGACGATATGCTCGCCTCCTACGCCCGCACAGCCGCGGCCAAGGGGTGGGACGTCACCATCGTATCGTCTGACAAGGATCTGATGCAGCTGATCGGGACCAGCGAACAGGGCGGCACGATCGACATGCTCGACACGATGAAGAGCGCGCGCATCGGCCCGGCGGAGGTCGAGGAGAAGTTCGGCGTGGCACCCGAGCTGGTGGGCGACGTGCTCGCGCTGATGGGCGATTCGGTGGACAATATTCCCGGCATCTTCGGCGTCGGCCCCAAGACCGCGAGCAAGCTGATCCAGGACCACGGGTCGCTCACCGCCGCACTCGACGCCGCAGCGGACATGAAGAAGAGCAAGCTGAAGGAACGCCTGCTCGAACATCGCGCCGATGCAGAGCTCAGCCGTGTGCTGGTGACGCTGAAGGAGGATTGCGCGCTGCCGATCGCGATCGAGGATATGAAGATCGCGGCGATCCCGCCCGAGCCGCTCGCCGAATTCCTGACCGCGCATGGCTTCACCAGCCTGCTGCGCCGGCTGGAGGGGGGCACCAGCGCGCCCGGCCCGAGCACCCAGCTGCATCCGGCCAAACCACAGAATCAGGGCGAGGCCCATGCGCCGCAGGGCAATCGCCAGCCGCTGCCCGAGATGCCCGCGATCGACCGCGCGGCGTACGAGTGCGTGCAGTCGCAAGACCGTCTCGACGCGTGGATCGCGAAAGCCACTGCCGCGCGGCTGGTGGCGGTCGATACCGAAACCAGCGCGCTCGATGCGATGCAGGCGGACCTTGTCGGCATCAGCCTTGCCACGGGCGCGGGCGAGGCCTGCTACATCCCGCTGGCACATTACAGTTCGGACGGCGGCGGCGAGGATATGTTCGCCCAGAAGCCGGACCAGATCCCGCTCGACACCGCACTGGCGAAGCTCAAGCCGCTGCTCGAAAGCGAGGCGGTGCTGAAGATCGGGCAGAACATCAAATACGATCTCAACGTACTCGCCCGGCACGGGATCGACGTTGCGCCGATCGACGACACGATGATCGTCAGCTTCGCGCTCGATGCCGGGCGTTCGCAGGATGGGATCGGCGGCGGCCACGGGATGGACGAGCTGGCCCAGCGCCACCTCGGGCACACTTGCCTCTCGTTCAAGGACATCTGCGGCACCGGCAAGAAGGCGATCCCCTTCGGTCAGGTGCCGCTCGACCGTGCGACCGAATATGCCGCCGAAGATGCCGAGGTGACCTGGCGGCTGCATCGCCATCTGAAGCCGCGGCTGGCGCTGGAGGGCGGAACGCGCATCTACGAACGCGTCGACCGTCCGCTGATCCCGGTGGTCGCACAGATGGAGCGCCATGGCATCAAGGTGGATCGCACGGCGCTCGCCAGCCTGTCGGAACGGTTCGCGGTGGAGACCGCGCGGCTGGAAGGCGAGATCCACGCGATCGCCGGGCAGGAATTCAGCGTCGGCAGCCCCAAGCAGCTGGGCGAAATCCTGTTCGAGAAGATGGGCTACAAGGGCGGCAAGAAAGGCAAGAGCGGCCAATATTCGACCGACCAGTCCGTGCTCGAAAAGCTCGATGCCACGGGCGCGCCGATCGCCACCAAGGTGCTCGAATGGCGCCAGCTGACCAAGCTCAAGTCGACCTATACCGATGCCCTGCAGCAGGCGCTCAATCCGGCAACGGGCCGGGTGCACACATCCTACAGCCTCGTCGGCGCGCAGACCGGTCGGCTTTCCAGCACCGATCCCAATTTGCAGAACATCCCGGTGCGAACGGAAATCGGGCGCGAAATCCGCCAGGCCTTCGTGGCGGACGAGGGCAATGTCCTGCTTGCGGCGGACTATTCGCAGATCGAGCTGCGGCTGGCAGCGCACATGGCCGATGTCGGCCCGCTGCGCGAAGCCTTCGCAGCGGGCGAAGACATTCACAACCGCACCGCGCAGGAAATGTTCGGCGAGGTCGACCGCGATACCCGCGCGCGCGCCAAGACGATCAACTTCGCAATCCTCTACGGTATTTCGCGCTGGGGGCTTGCCGGTCGCCTCGGGATAGAGGCGGACGAGGCGCAGGATCTGATCGACATCTATTTCGCACGCTTCCCCGGCATCCAGCGGTATATCGTCAGCACGCTGGAGAGCGTGCGGGAACGCGGCTATTCGCAAACGCTGTTCGGCCGCAAGACGTGGTTTCCGCGGATCAATTCCAAAAACCAGGCCGAGCGGCAGGGCAGCGAACGCGCTGCGGTCAACGCACCGATCCAGGGCACCAGCGCGGACATCATCAAGCGCGCGATGGCGCGGATGGGTCCGGCGCTGGCCGATGCAGGCCTGCGCCCCGGCGAAGCGGACGGCGTGCGCATGCTGCTGCAGGTGCACGACGAACTGGTGTTCGAGCTGCCCGAAGGGCTGGTCGAGCAGGCGCGCCCGGTGATCGAGCGGACGATGGCACAGGCGGCCACCCCTGCGATTGATCTGTCGGTGCCGCTCGGCGTGGATATCGGCACCGGGCAGAGCTGGGACGACGCGCATTGACGGCGCCGTCGTCACCCCGCCCCGCCCCGTTTCGCGTCTTCATCCGCCGGTGGTTCAACTGGCTGGTGCTGGGCGCGATGGCGGGCGCGATACTGGGCGCGATCATCCTGCTGCTGTCGACCGGTGCGGCCGAGCGGGCCGAACGCAACCAGGTGGAACGCGAGGGCGAAATCCTGCTGGTGCTCGATCGGATCGAGCGCGCGACCCTTTCTGCCGAAAGCGCGCAGCGCGGCTATTTCATCACGCTGAACCCGCGCTACCTCGAACCCTATCGCTCTTCCCGCGAAACCGCTTCCGACGCGCTGGGCAGGCTCGACCGGGTACTGGGGCCGAACCCAACGCAGGAACAGGAAAGGTACCACGCCGAAATCGTCGAGGCGTTCGGCGACAAGTTCAGCGAACTCGACGACACCATCGCCCAGCTCGAAAACGGCCAGTTGCGCGACGCGCAGCGGCGCATCCTCGAAGGGGATGGTTACGACGCGATGCAGCGCCTGACCGCCGCCATCGACAGTCTCAGCGCGATCGAAGACCGGCTGGTGGTCGTCCAGAGCGCACGCGCGCAGGCCGCCGAGGCGCGGATACTGCCCGCGCTGGGCCTGCTGCTGCTGCTGCTGGTAAGCGCGATGGTGCTGGGTGGAGTGCTGGTCGCCCGCGCCGCGCAGGCGGAGACGGAGGCGGCGCAGGCCCGCGAGCTGGCGATCGCGCGCGACCGCGCCGACCTGCTTGCGCAGGAGCTGAACCACCGGGTCAAGAACCTGTTCGCAATGGTGCTGGCCATCGTCCAGATGAGCGCGCGGGATGCCAGCGACGTTGGCGCCTATCGCGATCACATCGCATCGCGCATCCGCGCCCTGCTGACCGCGCACGAGGTCACGCAGGGGCACGGCACCGCGGCCGACCGGCTTGCCCGGCAGGACGGCGCATCGGTGGAGGCGTTGGTGAAGGCCACGGTGGAGCCGCATGTTTCGGACGCCAAGCGGATCGCGCTGGAGGGCGCGGACGTGACGATCGATCGCATCCAGGTCACCCCGCTGGGTCTGGTGCTGCACGAGCTGGCGACAAATGCGGTGAAATATGGCTGCTGGCAGGACGAAGGCCTGTTGACGGTGCGCTGGCAGCAGAAGGGCGACCTGCTGCATCTGGAATGGCAGGAAAGTCGCGATTCGGCGCTGGCCCCGGAAGGCGCAGAAGATGCCCCGCAGTCCGGTTCGCAGGGCGGTTTCGGCAGCACGCTGATGATCGGCGCGGCGCGGCAGCTGGGGGGCGAGATCGAGCGTACCTTCGGCCCGCGCGGGGTCACGGTGAGCATCGCGTTTCCCGCCCATCCTACTTCGGGCGCGGCTTGAAGCGCCCTCGCGCGCGCAATAGGTGCCGGGCATGACGATCGCGAGCATCCGCACAATGTTCGATCCTGCAAGCTGGCAGGTTCCAATCGACGCGCTGCTGATTGCGGCGGCGCTGATCGGCTTTGCGGTGGTCGTTGCGCTGCTGGTTCACCGGTTCGCCTTCGCCGTGCTGCGCCGCGCCATCGCCCACGGCCCGGCGCGCCACGGCCAGCCGATGCTGGATGCAATACGCGCGCCATCGCGCTGGCTCGCGGTCGCAATCGCAATCTCGGCGGCGGCAGACCGGGCGGCACTGATCCGCCCCACGTGGGAAGCCCTGTCTGACTTCATTGCGCCGATCATCTTCGGCTGGCTCGCGCTCGCATTCATAACCGGCTGGGCCGCCGCGCATGAGCAGCGTATGGAATCTCGGCTCGACCCGATCCACATGCGCAGCCGCAAGACGCGGATCGAGATTTTCCGCCGCACCGCCTCCAGCCTGATCATCGTCATCACGATTGCGCTGGTGCTGCTGAGCATTCCCGGGGTGCGGCAGGTCGGGGTGACCATGATGGCCTCGGCCGGGCTCGCCGCGCTCGCCATCGGCGCCGCCGCGCAACCCGCGCTCAAATCGCTGATCGCGGGCATCCAGATGGCGCTGACCGAACCGATCCGCATCGGCGATATGGTGGTGGTGGACGGGGTGACGGGCCGGGTCGAGGAGATCCGCATGACCTTCGTCATGGTCCGCGTATGGGACGAGCGCGTGCTGGTGGTGCCGACGGGCAAATTCTTCGAGGAAAGCTTCGAAAACTGGTCCCGCTCCGCCGACCGGCTGACCGGGGTGGTGATGCTTAACCTCGATCCGATCGCCGATGTGCCGCCGATCCGCCAGGCGTTTCTCGATTTCCTGAAGGATCACGCGTTGTGGGACGAACGCGATGCAGCGGCGCTGGTGACCGAGGCTCATCCGGAAAGCATTGCGCTGCGCCTGTCCATGACCGCGCAGGATATCAGCGAGGCGTGGACCCTGCGCTGCGAAGTGCGCGAATACATGCTGCAATGGCTGAGAGAAAACCAGCCGGAGGCGCTGATCCGCCACCGGCTGGAAGTCGAAGCCGCGAACGAACGGGGCGGCTAGGCCCGCGTCCCCGCGCTCATCCGTTCGGGCCGGGATAGCGCCGTTCTATTCGCCGTGCTTCGATTCGCGCGTCGATTCGACCATGCCTTCGCTGATGAAGCCGATCGGCATCGGATCTGCCGCCCGTTTCTTCAGCTCGCCGCGCATCTTCTTGTACTCGGCCTCCATCTTGGGCGTCACCGAAGCGCGGCTGTCCTTCAGCGCCTCGGTAAAGTCCGCCATGGTGACCTCCTGCACGTCGGCACCGGCGCGGTGCAGCGCGACAAGGCCTGCGCGGCGCACGACGTCCTCCAGATCGGCGCCGGTGAACCGCTCGGTCTCCTTGGCGACCTTGCCCAGATCGACGTCGCCGGCCAGCGGCATGTTGGCGACATGGATGCCCAGGATCTGCTCGCGGCCCTTGGCATCGGGCGTGCCGACATAGACCAATTCGTCGAACCGGCCGGGGCGCAGCAGCGCCGGATCGACCAGCGTCGGGCGGTTGGTCGCGCCGATCACCACGACAGATTGCAGGTCCTCCAGCCCGTCCATTTCGGCCAGGATCGTGTTGACCACCCGGCCGCTCACCTGTGGCTCGCCCAGCGAACCACCGCGTGCGGGCACCAGACTGTCGATCTCGTCGATGAACAGCACGCACGGCGATACCGCGCGGGCGCGGCGGAACATGCGCGCGATCTGCTGCTCGCTTTCGCCGTACCACTTGGAGAGCAGGTCGGACGACTTCATCGAGATGAAGTTGGCGTCGGCTTCCTTGGCGACGGCCTTGGCCAGCAGCGTCTTGCCCGTGCCCGGTGGGCCATAAAGCAGGAAGCCCTTGGCCGCCCGGATACCCAGCCGGTGGAAGGCATCGCGGTTCTTGATCGGCAGCTCGATCCCTTCCTTCAGCTTCTCGATCGCATCGTCGATCCCGCCGACATCGTCCCACCCGATATCCGGCACCTGCACCATCACCTCGCGCATCGCCGAAGGCTGGATGCGCTTGAGGGCGGAGAGGAAATCGGCCCGGCCGACATGCAAATTTTCCAGCACTTCGGTGGGGATGGTTTGCGCGTCGAGATCGATCTGCGGCATGATCCGGCGCACCGCATCGATGGCCGCCTCACGCGCCAGCGCGGCAATATCCGCCCCGACAAAGCCGTGGGTAACCTTGGCCAGTTCTTTCAGATCGACGCCTTCGCCAAGCGGCATGCCGCGCGTGTGGATGGCGAGGATTTCGCGCCGCCCGTTCTCGTCCGGCACGCCGATCACGATCTCGCGATCGAACCGGCCGGGGCGACGCAGCGCCTCGTCGATCGCATCGGGACGGTTGGTGGCCGCGATGACGACGATGTTGGTGCGCGATTCGAGGCCGTCCATCAGCGTCAGCAGCTGCGCAACGAGGCGCTTCTCCGCCTCGCCGGGCACGCTGTCGCGCTTGGGCGCGATCGAATCGATCTCGTCGATGAAGATGATCGCGGGCGCGTTCTGGTTCGCGTTGTCGAACACCTCGCGCAGGCGCTTTTCGCTCTCGCCATAGCCTGAGCCCATGATCTCGGGCCCGTTGATGGCGAAGAACTCCGCATCGCTTTCGTTCGCGACCGCCTGCGCCAGCCGGGTCTTGCCGGTTCCCGGCGGGCCGTGCAGCAGCACGCCCTTGGGCGGATCGACGCCAAGGCGGGTAAACAGTTCGGGGTAGCGCAGCGGCAGCTCGACCATTTCGCGCAGCTGCTGGATCGTTTCCGAAATGCCGCCGACATCGTCGTAATTTACGACGGAGCGGCCCGCAGTCGGCTCCTCGAAATCGGGGCGCAGCTCGATCTCGGTGTTCTCGTCGATATGGACGATGCCCTTGGGCGCGGTGCTGATCACGCGCAGGCGGATCTGGGTCAGCGCGTAGGCGGGCGCGTTGAACATGCGCTGCACTTCGGGCGGCATGTTCTGCACCGGCTGCTGGCCGGTGGTCGCCACCAGATCGCCGCTGACGATCGGCTTGCGGAAGAAATTGCGCTTGAGCGCCTGCGCGGGCCCCTGCAGCCGCATCTCGCGGCTGGCCGGGGCAAATACCACCCGCGTCGCCGGGCGCGAGCGTGCGACTGCGATCGTCACATGCTCACCCGATCCGACCTCGGCATTGGCGCGCTGCAGGCCGTCTAGCCGCACCACGGACAGGGCCTGGTCCTCGTCATAGGCGGCCATTGCGATGGCGGCGGTGGCCCGTTTGCCCGACAGCTGGACGACGTCGCCTTCGGTCACGCCGAGCGATTGCATCGCGCTGCGCGGAAGCCGGGCGACGCCGCGCCCGCTTTCTTCCTGACGCGCGGCCGCCACCTGAAGTCGAACGGTCTTTTCCTCGGTTGCGGCTTCGCTGTCTGCCATGGGCTTATTCTCTCCAAATTTGCGGCGCGGCGGGACGAACCGCCGGGCATGGCGGCCTAGATAGGTCGCGGTTGCAATTATGGAATGGCCAAGCGCGGGCAAGGGTCCGATGACGCAGGCTGGATCTGCGCCGGACAAGAAAAAACCCGGCTGGCGAACCAGCCGGGTATGTAGTTTGGGAGAGGATGCCTGAAAGGCGCTATTGTTGTGGCGCAGCACAGATTCTTTCGCAAGTGCGAAAAGTTCATGGCGACTTGCAAGGAATGCAACTTGCAGTTTTTACCTGATTTCTGAGGCGTATGCGCCTCCATCCTCCACCAATGCAAGCCTCGGCGTTACGCACGAAAGAGTTTTTGTGTGCGTTGCAACATGGGATTGGCCCCCGCGAGCGCGAATCGGGCTGACTGCGAAAAGACCGCAGGCCAACCATTCGCCCGGCGCCGGTCGCCGACCAATCATCTGTCCCTTCCTTGCTGGTGACAGGAAGGGCAGGAGCGAATAGAGCGATGCCACAAACCGGGTGCCCCGTGCGGGACCAGCGTCCGAGGATCGATTGAAAATGCAGAAACTCTACCCCGATGCCGCCGCCGCCCTGGAGGGTGTGCTCAAGGATAATATGCTGATCGCCAGCGGGGGCTTCGGCCTTTGCGGAATTCCCGAAAGGCTGCTCGATGCGATCCGCGATAGCGGCGTGACCGGGCTGACCTTTGCCAGCAACAATGCCGGGATAGACAACGAAGGCATCGGCAAATTGCTGCGGACCAAGCAGGTGAAAAAGATGATCTCCAGCTATGTCGGCGAGAACAAGGAATTCGAACGGCAATTCCTGGCGGGCGAGCTGGAGGTCGAATTCTGCCCGCAGGGCACGCTGGCCGAACGCATGCGTGCGGGCGGCGCAGGGATTCCCGGCTTCTACACCAAGACCGGCGTCGGCACGCAGGTTGCCGAAGGCAAGGAAGTGAAGCAGTTCGACACCGGCGAAGGCCCGGAAGACTACATCCTCGAACATGGCATCTTCGCCGACCTCGCGATCGTGAAGGCGTGGAAGGCGGACGAGACGGGCAATATCATGTTCCGCAAGACTGCGCGCAATTTCAACGTGCCCGCTGCGACCTGCGGCAAGGTGTGCGTGGTCGAGGTAGAGGAAATCGTGCCCGCCGGATCGCTCGATCCCGACAGCATCCACCTGCCCGGCGTCTTCGTGCAGCGGATGATCGTGGGCGCGCCCTACGACAAGAAGATCGAATTCCGCACCGTGCGCGAGGCTGCCTGAACGGGCGATCCGCCGATGAAGCGTTTTCTCGCCCTGTCCCTCTTGCTGCTCGCGGCCCCCGGCATGTCGGGCTGTGTCGCGCTGGCGGTGCCCGTCGCGACCGGACTGGTGATGGGCGGCCGGATGCAGGACGACGCGAAGGATAAGGCCGGGCGGACCAATCCGGCAACTGCGCCATCCCCTGCTCCGCTGGCGCAGGGTGCCGCAACGGCCAGCGGGGCACGCGCGGCCATCGCAGACCCGGACGCGGCGCGCGCTCTTCCGGGTTCGCCGGAGGAGGCTCAGGTCGCCGCGCTATCCTCGGCCGGCGCGGTCACGCTCGCACCTTTTTCCGAAATGCCGCCACCCTCGGGTGCCAGCCCGGCTGCTGGCGGGATCTATTCCGATCTCTTCGCCAAGGTTACCGCGATCGCGCAGCGCGACCCGTTTTCCCAGGAAGCGCGCCTGTCCGCGTTCCTTGCCGATCCAGCGGAACTGAAGCCGGAGCGTGCGGAATGCGCCTTTGCGCAGACCGCGGTGCTGGTCGACCTCGACCCCGGCGATGGCGAAGCCCCGCTGGAAGATGGCATCGCCGCGCCCGAACAGCTCGCCCGTGTGCTCGCCACCCTGCGCGCACAGGAAGTCGCGGTGCTGTGGCTGTCGCGCCATACCGCGGCGCGCGCCGGTGCGGTGCGCCGTGCGCTGCTGCGCAGCGGGCTGGACCCGCAGGGGCGCGACGAGCTTTACCTTGTGCGCTACGAGGACGAATCCAAGGCGACCCGCCGCGCCGATGCCGCGCGCGATTTCTGCATCGTCGCCATTCTGGGCGACCAGAAGCGCGATTTCGACGAGCTGTTCGGCTTCCTGAAGAATCCCGACGCGGCCTTTGCGCTCGACAGTCTGCTTGGCGAGGCCTGGTTTATCGCACCCGCCCCGCTCATCTCCACATCCCCTCCTGAAGAAGGCTGACACCATGACCGACCAACCGACCGGCTGGACCCGCGATGAAATGGCGGCACGCGCCGCGCGCGAGCTGGAAGATGGCTATTACGTCAATCTCGGCATCGGCATTCCCACGCTGGTCGCCAACCACATTCCCGAAGGAATGCACGTAACCCTGCAGAGCGAGAACGGGATGCTGGGCATCGGGCCCTTCCCGCTCGAAGGCGAGGAAGACGCCGACCTGATCAACGCGGGCAAGCAGACCATCAGCGAGCTTGAACACAGCGCCTATTTCGACAGCGCGACCAGCTTCGGCATGATCCGCGGCGGGCATATCGACCTGACCGTGCTCGGGGCGATGGAGGTGGCGCAGAACGGCGACATCGCCAACTGGATGATTCCGGGCAAGATGATCAAGGGCATGGGCGGCGCGATGGATCTGGTCGCGGGCGTCAAAAAGATCATCGTGGTGATGGACCACACCAGCAAGCACGGCGACCCCAAGTTCATCCCCGAATGCAGCCTGCCACTCACCGGCACCAATGTGGTGGACATGATCATCACCAATCTGGGCGTGTTCCAGCGGCCCGACCACGACAGCGCGTTCCGGCTTATCGAACTGGCGCCCGGCGTGACGGAAGAGGACATCGCCAAGAGCACCAGCGCGCAATACGAGGTCGCCCTGGCCGCGGCATGATGAAGCGGGGCATCGCACTCGCTGTTGTGATCGGCATCGTGGCGGTGGGCGTGGCCATAGCCTTCACCTCGCCGCCCAAGCTGCTTTCCATCTACGATGCGGTTTCCGGTGGTGGAAAGGGCGTGCAGCGTACGGGTTCCGCCGTCGCGTTTGGCGGGCACGGGCAGACGCTGGATGTGTGGGCACCCGATCAGTCATCGCAAAGCCCGCGACCCGTCGTGGTGTTCTTCCACGGCGGCGGCTGGGTGAAGGGTGACCGCGATGCCTATGCCTTCGCCGGGCGCGCTCTGGCGAGCCGGGGTTTCGTCGTCGTCATCCCCGACTACCGCAAAGTGCCGCAGGTGCGCTTTCCGGCCTTTATCGAGGACGGAGCCGAGGCGGTGCGGTGGACGCGCGACAATATTCGCCGCTTCGGCGGCGATCCAGATCGCATCGCGCTGGCGGGCCATTCGGCAGGCGCGCATACCGCCGTCACGCTGGCGCTCGATCCGCGCTGGCTGGAGGCTGCGGGCGTCGCGCCCGGCGCGGTGAAAGCCGCCATCGGCCTGTCCGGGCCTTATGACTTCTACCCGTTCGACAAGAAACGCTCGATCGATGCGATGTCGCAGTGGCCGACGCCGCGCGACACGCAGCCCATCGAATTCGCGCGCGCCGATGCGCCGCCGCTGTTGTTGGTGACCTCGAGCGAGGACACCGTTGTTCGCCCGTACAATACGGAGAACCTCGCGGCGAAGCTGCGCGAACTCGGCGCGCCGGTGGAGGCGGAGAACTACGAGGGGTTGAGCCACGAGGAAGTGGTCATGGCACTGTCAAAGCCGTTTCGCGGCATGGCCCCGGTGCTCGATCGAAGCGTGAGCTTCCTCGAAAGCGCGATGTGAACCGCCCGGCTTGACCTGCGCACCCCACTGGCCCAGCGAAGCGGCCATGTGGCTCGAAAATCCCCGCAACCCGAATGCACCACTGGCAGGTCTCAAGGTGCTCGAACTCGCGCGCATTCTCGCCGGGCCTTTCGCCGGGCAGACACTGGCCGACCTAGGCGCAGCCGTCATCAAGGTAGAGGCGCCCGAGGGTGATGGCACCCGGCAATGGGGGCCACCGTTCGTGGAGCGCGAGGATGGAGCGCGCGAGGCGGCCTATTACCACGGCTGCAATCGCGGGAAGCGCGGCATCACCGCCGATTTCCGCAATGCCGACGATCTCGCCCGCGTGACCGCGCTGGCGGGTGAAGCCGACGTCGTGCTGGAGAATTTCCTGCCCGGCAAACTGACCAAGTTCGGGCTCGACTATGCCAGCCTTTCGGCCAGCAACCCCGGCCTCGTCTATTGCTCGATCTCCGGCTTCGGGCAGGACGGCCCGCGCCGCGACGAACCGGGCTACGACTTCGTGATCCAGGCGATGAGCGGGTTCATGGCGCTGACCGGGGAGCCCGACGGCGAGCCAATGAAGCACGGCATGTCGATTTCTGACCTGTTCTGCGGGCTCTATTCGACCATCGCGATCCAGGCCGCGCTGGCGATGCGCGCGCGCAGCGGAACCGGCCAGCATATCGATATGGCGCTCTACGATTGCTCGGTCGCGCTGCTCGCGCATCAGGCGCAAAGCTATTTCGCGACCGGTCAAAACCCGCCGCGCATGGGCAATATGCACGCGCAGGTCAGCGCCTATGGCGTGTTCCCGACCAGGGACGGGCCGGTGGTGCTCGCCCCTGCGAACGACCGGCTGTTCCGCAAGCTGCTGGAAGTGTTCGAACGGCACGACCTGCTGGGCGACGAACGTTTTGCCACCAATGAAGCACGCATCGCCAACCGGGGCGAGATCGACGGCATTATCGCCGCCGAAACCGCGAAGTGGGATCGCGAGGTGCTGCTTGCGGCTTGCCGCGATGCAGGAGTGCCCGCCGGGCCGATCTACGAAGTGTCCGAGGTATTCGAGGAACCTCAGGTGCAGGCGCGCGGGATGACCTTCCCCATGGCCGAGGGTCTGACCGGCCTGCGCAGCCCGTTCCGCTTCTCCGACGCGGACCTTGCGCTGGGCATGCCCTCCCCGAAGCTGGGGCAGGATAGCTAGCGCAGGATCGGGCCGAAGCGCCCGCGGGCAATTCCGCGCCACAGCCATTCGAACGGCCCCTGCCGGAAGTACGCCAGCCAGGGCCGCGACCACAGCAGCATCAGCGCAATCGGCACGAAGGCGCAGGCGAAGGCACCGCTGCGCCCCATGGTGTCGAACAGGCCAAGCCCCCAGCTGTAGAACAGCAGCGCAAAGACCACGCTGCTCAGCAGGTAGTTGGTCAGCGAGAGCCTCCCCGCCGCTGCCAGCAAGCGCCGCAGGGCGCCGTCGCGATGCGCGAACAGAGCCATCGCCAGCGCGGCATAGGCCACCGCCAGCAGCAGGTCGAACGGCAGCGACCAGAACAGTGCGACCGCGCCAACCATCGCGGCGTTGAAGTCCGCCCGAATGTCCAGCACCATCAGGGCCACCAGCGCGGGCACCGCGACCAGCGCCATCCGTCCCGCCAACGCATAACACCGCGCGCGGGGCCATTCCCCTTGCAGCAACCCGTTGCGCCAGAGAGCCGCACCAACCAGCATCGTGCCCAGCGCCGATGGAATGCCCGGAACCTGCGTTTCGAGCGCGTTGAAGAACCGCACGGTGCGGCGCACCAGCCGTTCCGCAAAGTCTTCCGTCCCAGTGACGCGCGCATAATCGAGCGCGGCGGGATCGGGCCCGAATAGCTGTTCGGGTTGCACCGCCATCGCGCTGCCCGGCTCAGCGGTGAGCCACAGATAGCCGATCAGAGTCCCGCCGATCGTGTGCAGCACCATCAGCACCGCCCCGGCAATCATCAGCGCGCGGGCGGACAGGGGCAGGAACAGCGGCACGAACAGCCCGGCCATCGCATACAGGCGCAGCACATCGTTGTTGGCAATCAGGATGGCATGCGCCGCGCCGATGGCGAACAGCACGGCCATGCGCAGGACATGGCCGCGAAGCGGGTGCGGATTACCCGCGTGCCGCGCCCGGTCCATCAGGATCGCGACCCCGGCGCCGAACAGCATGGCGAACAGGCTGCGAAACTTGTCCTCGACCAGCACGAAGCTCAGCCCCCAGACGATCCAGTCGAGCGGGCCTTCGCTGCCGGTCGCGGCAGGGTTGAAATAGGCCGCGGGCGGCAACGCGTAGATATAGACGTTCATCAGCGCGATGCCCGCCACCGCGATGCCGCGCAGCGCATCGAGCGCGACGACACGCTCGATGCCTGCAGGTGTTACACGTTCAGCCTTGGGATCGGTCGCCACCGGGCAACCGTTTCACGCTCTGCCCCGGCGCGTCAATTGGCCGGGTTGTACTGATCTAGGAACTTCTCCGATTCGAGCAGGAACTGCACCATATCCTCGTCACGCGAGAAGTGGTGATCGCCCTTCGGCTGTTCGATATAGGTCACGTTCTTGCCCGCCTTTTCCAGCGCACGCGCCATGTCGCGCGACTGGTCGACCGGCACGCGCTGGACCTTCTTGCCGTGGATCAGCAACAGCGGAATGCCCACCTTGCTCGCGTTGTTCAGCGGCGAAACCCCTTCCAGATCGCTGACCTGGCCCCGCCAGTAGCTGCGCAGGAATTTGCCGAAATAGCTCTGCGAATCCTGCCGCATCATGGCCGGGAGGTCCGCGACGCCGGCAAAGCTGATCGCGCAGCGATAGAGGTCGGGGTTGCGTTCGGCCGCGCGCATCGCGACGTAGCCGCCGTAGGAGCCGCCGACGATGCAGGCACGATCGGCATCGACCCAGCCCTTATCGGCCGCCCAGGCGAGCGCATCGTCGACATCGTCCTGCATCTTCAGGCCCCATTCGCCCAGGCCTGCCTTCTCGAACTCGACGCCATAGCCGGTCGAACCACGGAAATTGGGCTGGATCACGACATAGCCGCGATCGGCGAAGAACTGCGCCCAGGGATCCCAGCTGGTCGTATCGCGCGCGCGCGGCCCGCCGTGCGGCATGATGATGACCGGCAGGTTCTTCGCGTCGCTCTGGCCATCGGGGAAGGTCACGATCGCTTCGATCTCAAGCCCGTCGCGCGCCTTGTAGGTCATTGCCTGCGACTTGACCCAATTGCCGTCATCCCCCGTCTTGGAGATCGCGGTGAGGCTGCGGTTCTTGCTGTCGAGCAGGTAATAGGTCGGCAGGCCGACGTCGTTATAGCCTTTGACGATGTGGCGATTGAGGTCGAGCGACCAGTCAGTGATCTGGGTGGACTGGTTGGGAAGCGCGGCATCGACCATCGCCTCTGCCTGCTGCATGCGCGGATCGAACCACTGCACGCGGCCGCGATCTGCCAGCCAGCCGATCCCCAGCAACTGCGTGCCCGAAGGATCGGAATATACCGACGACACATCGTACCCGTTCACCCCGAACACCTTGCCGCCAAGCTCCATGTTCGTGAGATCGAGTTCGTACACCTCGTCGAAGCCGTCCACGTTGCTGATGGTCAGTGCACGCTTGCCGTCGTTCAGGAAGATCATCGGCCGGACCAGCTGCTCGTCGCCGGAGATGTTGGTCACTTCTTTCATCAGGCCGTTATCGCCCTTGTCGCGATAGACCATGCGGATGCGCGAACCGCGCTGTTCCCGCCCGACGCCAAGCCGGACCTTGCCATCGCCATCGGCGTACCACGACCAGATTTCCTGCATGGGAGAGACGTGTTTGGAAAACTTTCCGGTCGACACGTCGACTTCGTCGACCTGCGGATCGGAGCCCGTATCGCCCATGAAAATCGAGCTGCGATAAGCGAGGAGAATGCGCGGGCTGCCGTCGTTCGCGATCCAGATAACGTCCGCACCGTAATCGGCCATCGGGCCGCGCGGTTCCAGCAGATGCTGTTCCGTTCCATCGGCACGGAACGAGACGACCCGCGACTTATAGACCTTGTGGCCTTCGAAATTGCCGTAACGGCCCTGCACGGCGATCAGCCAGTCATTATTGACCCACCGGACATCGTAGATATCCGCATCGTCGCCAAGCGTGATGGCCTTGGCTTCGCCCGTGCCGTCGGTCCGCAGGATCACGATGGCGCGCACGCCATCGACATCGCGTTCCATCGCCAGCCTCGATCCGTCGGGCGAAATCTGCACCCAGCCGACCGCGTTCTCTTCGACGAAATCCTGTACCGGCCGCTCGGCCATGGCCGGGCTGCCGGCGGCAATCGCGCACGCCCCGAACATGGCCCGCGCGCTGGCGACGATATTGAACCGACTTTTCATACGACCCCCAAAGTCCCTGCGTGCCTGTTTGGCATCGCACCCATCGGGTCATCTAATATCGGATCGCTTCGCGATGCAAGTCTTTGCCGTGAACCGACAAATGCCCTCAGGCGAGCGCGGCCTTGAGGTCTTCGACAAGGTCCGTGCGCTCCCACGGGAACAGGTCGCCTTCCGCCGTGCGGCCGAAGTGACCATAGGCGGCAGACTTTCGGTAGATCGGCTTGTTGAGCCCCAGATGCGTCCGGATGCCGCGCGGGGTAAGCCCGCCCAGCTTGGTCATTCCGCGGATCGCATTTTCCAGTGCCTCTTCCGAAACCGTGCCGGTGCCGTGCAAATCGACGTAGACCGACAGCGGCTCGGACACGCCGATCGCGTAGGAAACCTGGATCGTGCAGTGCGTCGCCAGCCCTGCCGCTACCACGTTCTTCGCCAGGTAACGCGTGATGTAAGCGGCCGAGCGATCGACCTTGGTCGGATCCTTGCCGCTGAACGCACCGCCACCGTGGGGCGAGGCGCCGCCATACGTATCGACGATGATCTTGCGCCCGGTCAGTCCGGCGTCGCCATCCGGCCCGCCGATTTCGAACGCGCCCGTCGGATTGATGTGCCACACGGTTTCGTCAGTGATCAGCCCGTCGGGCAGCACTTCACGCACAGCCTTTTTCACATAGGCCTTGAGCTGGGCTTCCTTGTCGCCCTCGTGATAGCCCTTGCCGTGCTGGGTCGAGACGACGATGGCCACCGCGTGCGTCGGCTTGCCGTTTTCATAGCGCAGCGTGACCTGGCTTTTCGCATCGGGTTCGAGAAACGGAGCCGCGCCGGACTTGCGGTCGTCGGCCAGCCGCTGGAGGATCTTGTGGCTGTAATCGAGCGTCGCGGGCATCAGGTCGGGCGTCTCGTTGCAGGCATAACCGAACATGATGCCCTGGTCGCCCGCGCCCTCATCCTTGTTCGACCCGTCGGTGCCCGCATCCACGCCCTGCGCGATTTCGGAAGACTGGCCGTGCAGGTAGTTCTGCAAAGTCAGCGTTTCCCAGTGGAAGCCGCTCTGTTCGTAGCCGATTTCCTTCACCGTCTGGCGGACGACCTGTTCGATCTCTTCCGCCGCGCCCGGCTTCCATTCGCCGTTATCGTACATCGGCGCGCAGCGGATTTCGCCCGCCAGCACCACGCGCTGCGTGGTGGTGAGCGTTTCGCAGGCGACGCGCGCTTCGGGATCCTTGCTGAGCATCAGATCGACGATCGCGTCCGAAATCTGGTCCGAAACCTTGTCCGGATGACCTTCCGAAACGCTTTCCGACGTGAAGATATAGCTGCTGCGCATGGGGAACCGTTACCTCGATATAAAGAGTTCTTTATGTCTGCATGGCGCCCTAGGGCGCGCTCCGTCGCTTGACAAGCAGGGACGCGCCCAGAAGCACCAGCGCCCAGATCAGCGCCAGCCAATTGCCCAGCCGGGCGAACAATGTGGGTGGCAGAGCCGGCGGCACCGTGCCCTCCAGCTTCGCCCTTTCCCCGATCCCCAGGTGCTGGCGCACCACGCCGCGCGCATCGATCACCCCGCTGATGCCCGTGGTGGTAGACCGCACCACGGGCAACCCTTCCTCAAGGGCGCGCATCCGCGCCTGCGCCATGTGCTGCGGTGGGCCGCTCGGCCCGAACCAGCCGTCGATCGACGGATTGACGATATAGTCCGGGCGGTCGGCCCCATCGACGACCTGCCCGGAAAAGATGATTTCGTAGCAGATCTGGATGCCCGCACGCCCGTGCGTGCCAAGGTCGATCGTCTGCGGGCCGGGCCCGGGCAGGAAATCGATCGTCCCCGCAACCAGCCGCGAGAGGCCGATGGGCTCCAGGATGTCGCGGAACGGCAGGTATTCGCCGTAAGGCACCAGATGCGCCTTGCGATATCCATCCACCAGATCGCCCCCGTCGTCGATCACGGTCACGACATTATACGCGGCGACCGCGCTTTCGCCTTCGATCTCCAGATCCATCGTGCCGGTCAGCAGAAGGCTGCCCTCGCCGATGACGCGCGCGATCCGGTTGCGCGCATAGGCCGGATCGCGCCCGGCGGTGGTCGCCGCGTAGTACCGCTGGGGATAGCCCTCGCGCAGGTAATCGGGCAGCACGCCTTCGGGCCACAGAATGATCCGGTCGCCGGTGGCATCGCTCGGCCGGGCGGTCAGCGCGGCAAGGGTAAGAAAGCTCGGTTCGTATTGGCGCGGATCGTTCAGCGTATCCTGGTCGAGATTGGGCTGCACCAGGGTATAAGCCACGGTGCCCTCCGCGCCCCGGCCCACCGGCAGGTACATCGCGACGACCAGCAGAAGCGACGCCAGCCCCAGTCGTACCCATTCGCGCTTCAGAACCTGCTCGACCAGCAGCACCGCCAGCACCGCGGCAAGGCCCGACAGCGCATAGGTACCGGTGAACGGCAGCAGCGCGGCAAGCCCCGGGCGGTCGAACGGGCCGAGCATCGCAAGGCTGAACGGCCCCCAGGCGTAACCGGTGAACAGCGTCGCGCGCAGCCATTCGGTAACGATCCACGCGCCGCCCAGCGCCAGCGGATAGACCAGCGACGCGCGCCCACGCGCCATGCGGTAGGCGACGGCGAACGCGATCGCGGGATAAAGCGCCAGATAGGCGGCGAGCAGCGGCACCGCGAACCAACCGATGATAGCCGGCATCTCGTCCTGATGCGTAAACGCCGTGGCGATCCACAGGTTGGTGACGGTGAAATGCGCGAGCCCGAACAGCCAGCCGCGAAAGAACGCGCTGCGCACCGTCGGGCTGAAACGGATCAGGATCGCTGCCCCGCCAAGCGCGGCGAGCGCGAGCGGCCAAAGGTGGTACGGCGGGAATCCGAGCGCGGCCAGCGCGCCGAGCCCCAACAAGGCGATGCGGGGATGCTGCAGCGCGCGGCTCAGCACCGCATGCCTCCGCCCCGCGCCCCTTCAGGCGGCAGCCGCAGGCGTTTTGCGGACGGATCAGCAGCCATCGGTCAGCCTAAGCGAGGTCAGCCAACCGCGCTCAACGCCTCGTCGCCGCCGTCTTTGCGCGATTCGTCGTCGGCGGCCTTGCGGCTGCGCCGACGCGGCTTGGCGGGTTTCGCATCGGCTTCATCCGAGGTCGCGGCAGCGATCGCGGGGGGCAGGACATTGGCGTCGATCTCGCCTTCCTGGCCGTCGCCGTCGCTCTTGCGCTTGCGCGAAGCGGGTTTGCGCGGCTGCGCGCTCTTCTTGCGCACGAAGGGGTTCTCTTCGGCTTCGAAGACTTCGTCGTCGTTGCCGTCGTCCGAGGAATCGTCGCTGTCGTTGCCATCGTTCGAGTCGCGATCGCGGCCACGCTGCTTGTCGTTGCGGCCACCGCGCTTTGCCTTCGGCTTGCTGCGACGCTCGTCGTTGCGGCGATCATCGTCGCCATCGTCGTCGTCGGACGAATCGTCGTTCGCCTGGCCGCGCTCGGGATCGCGCTTGGCGCGCTGTTCGTCCTGACGGGCCTTGTTGTCGGCGATGACGCGGAAATAGTGGTCCGCGAACTGCAGATAGTATTCCGTCTGCACGCGATCGCCATTGTGCTGGGCGTCCTGCGCCAGCTTCTTGTACTTGTCGAGCAGTTGGGGGGCATTGCCCCGCGCGCGGCTGTCGATCCGGTTGGAGCTGTTGCCGCCCCCACCCTGATTGCGATTGCCGCGGCCGCGCCGACGGTTGTTGTTGTTACGATTGCTGTTGTTGTTCAAGGAATACTCTTCCCTCGTGGGCGGCCTGATAGTGCGGCATTATTGCAAAGCAATGATCCGCGCGGCTCACCTGTCCCTAAGCTTCATCTTCGATCTGTTTCCGATCGCAGGCTGTTGAAAGCCCGGTCCACTCGCAGATGTCGGATCGCGACCCTTGCGAGAAAACGTCCATTTCTTGCTGGGTCTTGACCGGACTTACCGGTTACCCGTCTCTTTGCCAACCCCTTGCTGCATAATCATTGCGCGCGGCCGCCCGGCGAGGTCCTGGCGGCATGCGCATCGATAGCCCTCGTTTTGCGCAAGGGCCGTCACGTCCGCCTGTTGGGTGAAGCCGATCTCGAAGATGGCGACGGCTTCGGCGGTCAACAGGTCGCCCAGCCGGGGGATGAGAATGCGATAATCGTCCAGCCCCTGCGCGCCCGCGAACAGCGCGCAAGCCGGCTCGTAATCGCGCACCTGCGGTTCGAGCGGGGCGTCATCCTCCACATAGGGCGGATTGCACAGCACAAGGTCGAACGTGCCCAGATCGCGCTGCCAGTTCCCCTTGCGCCAGCTGCGCCGCACGAAGCGGATGCGGTCCGCCATGCCCAGCTTGCGCGCGTTGCAGTCCGCGATCCGTAGCGCGGGCAGCGATGCGTCCAGCCCCACACCTTCGGCCCTGGGCCAGTGCGAGAGCGCGGCGAGCAGCAGCGCGCCCGATCCCGTCCCCAGATCGAGGATGCGCGCAGGGGGCTCGCGATGCGCAAAGTGATCGCGCGCGGCATCGATCAGCGTCTCACTGTCCCCACGCGGGATGAGCACGGCAGGCGAGACCTGCAGATCGAGCCCGTAGAAATCCGCGCTGCCGGTGATGTAGGCGACCGGTTCGTGGGCGAAGCGTCGCGCCACCAGCGCCTCGAAACCTACCGGCGCAGGATCGCGCATCGCGCGCACCAGCATATCCGACCGCGAGAGGCCCAGCGCATGCGCCATCAGCAATTCGGCATCGATCCTCGCGCTGTCGCTCGCGGGCGCGAGGGTTTCGGCTGCCTCGCGAATGGCCTCGCCAACACTCCCCCGCACCGTGCCACCCTCACTCATTCATCGCCGCGAGGCGCTTGGCTTCGTCCTCGGCGATCAGGGCGTCGACCAGTTCGCCGAGGCCCGGCCCGGCGATGATCTGAGGCAGCTTCTGGAGGGTGAGCCCGATGCGGTGATCGGTCACGCGGCCTTGCGGGAAGTTGTAGGTGCGGATGCGTTCGGAGCGGTCGCCCGACCCGACCATCGCCTTGCGCGCCTCCGCCTCGGCCCCCTGCGCGGCGTCGCGCTGCTGCTCGTAAAGGCGCGCGCGCAGCACCTGCAGCGCCTTCTCCTTGTTCTTGTGCTGGCTGCGCCCGTCCTGACAGGTGACGACCAACCCGGTGGGCAGGTGCGTGATACGGATCGCAGAGTCGGTCGTGTTGACGTGCTGCCCGCCCGCGCCGGACGCGCGGTAAGTGTCGATCTTCAGCTCGGTCGGGTCGATCTGCACATCGACCTCGTCGGGTTCGGGCAGCACCGCCACGGTCGCCGCCGAAGTGTGGATGCGCCCGCCGCTCTCGGTCTCGGGCACGCGCTGCACGCGGTGGACGCCGCTTTCGAACTTGAGCTTGGCGAACACGCCGGTGCCGGTGACGTTGGCAACGATTTCCTTGAACCCACCGACTTCGGACGCGCTCATGCTGACCGGCTCGACCTTCCAGCCGTTCTCGGCTGCGAAGCGTTCGTACATGCGGAACAGATCGCCCGCGAACAGCGCCGCCTCGTCGCCGCCGGTGCCTGCGCGGATTTCGAGCATCGCGGGCTTGGCGTCGGCGGAATCGCGCGGGAGCATGGCGACGGCGAGCTGCTGTTCGAGCTCTGGAATGCGGGCATTGAGCGCCTCCAGCTCATCCTCGGCCATGCCGCGCATTTCGGGGTCGGAGAGCATTTCCTCCAGCCCGACGACTTCCTCGCGCGCGGCCTTCAGCTCCAGCGCCAGCTTCGCGACCGGCTCCAGCTCGGCATAGTCGCGGCTCGCCTGGACGAATTCGTCGCCCTCAAGCTGGCCACTGGCCATCCGCGCCTCGATCTCGGCGAAGCGGTTGGCGATCTGGTTGAGGCGTTCTGCGGGTATCTGCAAGGTCGGTTCCGGGTGGGCCTGACACACTTGGCACAGTGTCCAAGGGTGAAAAATAGGCCGGTGGTCTGGCGGTTAGTCTGGGCGGCGAATGTCGGGTGCGCTGGCGGTCATGCAAGGTCCATTAGCGCGGGAGGGGTGCGGTAGGAAAGGTAGACGACACCGTCATTCGCGCGAAGGCGGGGAGTCGCAGACGGGCCAGCGGCCCAATCCCGCTTTACCTTCGAACGTCGCCAGAAGAAGCGGGACCCCCGCCTTCGCGGGGGTGACGATTAGCGATCATTTCCGCCTTTCGACCAGCACCCAAGTATGAGCATTCATGTGCTTGGTTTCGAGCAGCTCAAAATGCTCTGCCAAGGCTTCTTCTACGCGGTTGCGAACAGGCCGCTCGCGGTCAACATTCAGGTCGCGCAACCGGACTTGGCAAATTGCCTCATCGTGACGTTCTACCACAAGTCCTCGCATAGCTCCGGTGGACTTCGCCTTCTGATATCGCTTCTTGAGCGACCCGCTGTAGAGATATTCAACCTGTAAATTCTCGGAATCCGAGTATCCTCGCCCCTGACTGAGAAGTCGATTTATCTCGAAGGCCAAGGGCTCAAACCCTTCGACTTCTGCAAAAACTACTAGGTCAAGGGGTGCTTGGGATCGATCCACCAGCATTGCCAACCGCTCGATCCCCGCGGCCCAGCCCACCGCAGGCGTGGCGGGCCCGCCAAGGCTTTCGATCAGCCCATCGTAGCGCCCTCCGCCGAGGATCGTGCTCTGCGACCCCAGCGCGTCCGCCGCAGCCGAGCCTTCGTCGGGAATGAACTCGAAGGCGGTGTGGCGGTAGTAGTCGAGCCCGCGCACAAGGCTCTCTGCGCGCTTCCACTTCACGCCTGCCGCATCCAGCCCGCTGGTCACGGCATCGAAGAACGCGCGCGCCTCGTCAGACAGATACGCGTCGATCTTCGGCGCATCCGCCACGAACCGCTGGTCGCGACGGTCCTTGCTGTCCAGTATCCGCAGCGGGTTCTTCTCCAGCCGCTCCTGCGATTCCTCGCTCAGCTCATCCTTCACCGCGCGGAAATGCTCCACCAGCGCAGCACGCCATGCCTCGCGGCTGTCGCCGTCGCCAAGCGTGTTGAGGTGCAGCGTCACGCCCTCGATCCCCAGCTCGCGGATCACCTGGTCGGCCATCGCGAGCAGCTCGACATCGGCCTGCGGCTCTGCCGCGCCGATAATCTCTGCGTCGATCTGGTGGAACTGGCGATAGCGGCCCTTTTGCGGGCGCTCGTAGCGGAACAGCGGCCCGTGCGTCGCCAGCTTCACCGGCGCGTGCTGCTGCCAGCCGTTCGTCAGGTAGGCGCGCGCGATTCCAGCCGTGAACTCGGGCCGCAGGGTGAGCGATTCCCCGCCGCGATCCTCGAACGAATACATTTCCTTGGAGACGATGTCGGTCGTCTCGCCGATCGAGCGGGCGAACACCTCGGTCTTCTCGAACACCGGGAATTCGGCGCGGCGGAAGCGATAGAGCTTGCGCACGCGCTCGAAGGTTTCGACCACGAATGCGAAGGCCTCCGCCTCGGCCCCGAAAATGTCCTGCGTGCCGCGAATTGCCTGCGGCGTCTTTGTCTTTGCCATGATGCGCGTGCGCTTAGCGTGCGCGTGACCCAAACGAAAGCTGCCCGAACGAATGCGGGATACATTATTGCATGGGCGCGCCAATCGGCGCATGAACCCCGGCCATGAAGAAACTCCTCCTCGGCACCGCTCTCCTCCCCCTCCTCCTCGCCACCCCGGCCATCGCGCAAAGCGATATCCGCCCCGCCGGCAACAGCGCCCCGGTGCAGGAACAGCTGGACGACGCGACGCCGCTGCCCGCCGATACGCCTTGGCCCGGCGGCACGATCACGCTGGATATCGACGCCACCGATACGCAGCGCGGCGTCTACAACGTGACGCAGACCATCCCCGTCACCGCCGACATGCGCGAACTGCACCTGCTGTTTCCCGAATGGCTGCCCGGCAATCACGCCGCGCGCGGGCCGATCAACCTCGTCACCGCCATCCGCTTCACCGCGAACGGCAGGGAGCTGACCTGGAAGCGCAACCCGCTGGACGTGTACGAGCTGATCGTCGACCTGCCCGAAGGGACCGAGGCGGTGAAGGCCGAGTTCGTCCACACCTCGCCGATCACCGGCAGCGAGGGCCGGGTCACGATGACGCAGGAAATGCTCAACCTGCAGTGGGAGAAGATGAGCTTCTATCCCGCCGGGCACTACGTGCGCCGGATCGCGGTGAAGCCGACGGTGAAGGTGCCCGCAGGCTGGCGCGTGTTCACCGCGCTCGACGGACAGTCGCGAGAGAGCGACACGCTGACCTGGCAGACGGTCGATTACGAAACGCTGGTCGATTCGCCGATCTTCGCGGGCAAATATTCCGAACGCTGGGAAGTGGGCGAAAACGTCTGGCTGGACGCGGTGGCGGACAAGCCCAAATATCTCGACATCGCGCCCGAAAATCTCGCCACGTTCGAACGTCTGATCGACGAAGCCGACGCACTGTTCGGCGCGCGGCATTTCGATCACTACGACATCCTGCTCGCCATGACCGACCGGATGGGCGGCATCGGGCTGGAGCACCAGCGTTCGGCCGAAAACCAGTACGATCCGACCGCGCTGATCGACTGGGAAGGCATGGAATGGAGCCGCAACGTGGTCAGCCACGAGCTGGTCCACAGCTGGAACGGCAAGTACCGGCGGCCCGAAGGCATCTGGACGCCCGACTATCGCACGCCGATGCAGGATTCGCTGCTGTGGCTGTATGAAGGGCAGACCCAAATGTGGGGCTGGGTGCTGGCCGCGCGCAGCGGGCTGCAGAGCAAGCAGACCTTCCTCGATGCCTTTGCCGTCTACGCCGCGAACTACGCCGAAGGGCAGCCGGGCCGCACCTATCGATCGGTCGAGGATACGACGCACGACCCGATCATCAATTCGCGGCAGCCGCTGCCCTACTCCTCGCTCTCGCGCAGCGAAGACTATTATGTCGAAGGGGCGCTGGTGTGGATCGAGGCGGACCAGATCATCCGCCAGGGCACCAACGGGGCCAAGGGGCTTGACGATTTCGCGCGCGCGTTCTTCGGGATGAAGGATGGCGACTGGGGCCAGCTGACCTATGATTTCGACGAGATCGTGGCGACGCTGAACGGCGTCTATCCCTATGACTGGGCCGATTTCCTCACCACCCGCCTGCTCGAACCCGATCAGCCCGCACCGCTGCGCGGGCTGGAGATGGGCGGCTACAAGCTGGTCTGGAAGGACGAGCCCAACAGCTACGACAAGGGCCGGATGGGCAGCTACGGCTATCTCAACCTGTTCTATTCGCTCGGCCTCAACCTCGGTGCCGACGGTACCGTGGGCAGCACGCTGTGGGATGGCCCCGCGTTCGATGCGGGTATCGTCAACGGCAACACGATCGTCGCGGTCAACGGGATCGCCTATTCCGGCGACGTGATCGAAGACGCGATCACCGCTGCCAAGGACGGTGCCGAGCCGATCGAACTGCTGGTGAAGCGCGGCGATACCTACCGCACCGTATCCATCGATTACCACGGCGGGCTGCGTTACCCGTGGCTCGAACCGGTCAGCGAGGGAGAGAGCGGCCTCGACCGCTTCCTCGCCCCGCGCACCGGCACGGGCACGGACACGGGCACCTGATCGAAAGCTTTCCGCCGGACATACCGCAGCGCACAAAACGCGTTGCGGCCTTCCGGCGACTCCCCTAGGCGGCAGGCAGTTTCTTGCAGACCCATCGCCGGGGCGCCTTCGCCCCCGCCGACAGCCAGACCGAACGAGAGTGACCATGCGCATCGACAAGATCCCCACGGGCGACAACCCGCCCGAGAACCTGAACGTCATCATCGAAGTGCCCACCGGCGGCGAGCCCGTGAAGTACGAATTTGACAAGGAATCGGGCGCGCTGTTCGTCGATCGCATCCTGCACACGCCGATGCGCTATCCCGCGAACTACGGCTTCGTGCCGCACACGCTGTCGCCCGATGGCGACCCGCTGGACGCGCTGGTGATCGCGCGCAGCCCGTTCATCGCCGGTTGCGTGGTGCGCGCCCGCCCGATCGGCGTGCTCAATCTCGAAGACGAGCATGGCGGCGATGAAAAGCTGATCTGCGTGCCGGTCGACACCACGTTCCCCTACTATTCGGACGTCGCCGAAACGAAGGATCTGCCCAGCATCATCTTCCAGCAGATCGAGCACTTCTTCACCCACTACAAGGATCTCGAAGCCGAAAAGTGGGTCCGCGTAGGCGCCTGGGGCGACGCGGCAGAGGCCAAGCAGATCGTGCTCGAAGCGATCGAGCGGGCCAAGAACGACAAGAAATAAGCGGTTACGGGGCCAGCCGACGACAGCGGTGGCAGGCCCGCTCTGCCATCGCGCGCTTGCGGGCCCTCGCAGGTCGGCATAAGCCTGCGCGATGTCGGCGCGGTACGATAAAATCGGCCTCAATTACGCGGACCTGCGCAGGCCGGACCGCAGGATCGGCAGTGCCATCGATCTGGCGCTGGGCACGGCCAGCAAGGTGCTGAATGTCGGCGCGGGCGCGGGGTCTTACGAGCCTGCGGATCGGGATGTGACCGCGGTCGAACCGTCGATGGAGATGATCCGCAAACGCAGCGCCGATGCCGCGCCGGTGGTGCAGGCCAGCGCCGACAGCCTGCCGTTCGGCGACAAGGCCTTCGACGCCGCGATGGCCGTGCTGACCATCCACCACTGGCCCGACAAGGCGGCGGGCCTGCGCGAAATGCGGCGCGTCACGCGCGGGCGCATCGTCCTGTTGACCTTCGACCCCGCGCACCGCCCCTGGCTGACCGATTACCTGCCGCAACTGGCCGAGCTGGACGAAGGCCAGATGCCGCGCATGACGGATTATGCGCGCTGGCTTGGGCCGGTCACGATAACGCCGCTGCCGGTGCCGCGCGATTGCAGCGATGGCTTCCTTTACGCCTACTGGGCCCGGCCCGAAGCCTATCTCGACCCCTATGTAAGGTCTGGTAGCTCGTCCTTCTGGGCAATCGACGGGGTGGAGGCCGGGCTGCAACGTTTGTCCGACGATCTGCAAAGCGGGGCATGGGACGCACACTACGGCCATCTGCGCGACCTGGATGAACTCGACGTCGGCTATCGGCTGGTGCTGGCCGACTGAACCTGTGCCCTGATGGTCTCCCCGCAGGAGCCGAAGGACCACTCCCGCCAAAGCCGCAATGAAGCGGCGACTATCGCGCCGTCATTCGACCGGGCGGCGGTGATCCAGCAGGTCGCGCTTGGCCTCGGGGCTGTCGCGTTCTTCTTCCACCATCTGTTCGATCTCGTCGTTCGGTGCGACGTCGGCAGGCTCGGCTTCGGCGGCAGGTCTGGGCTTCTTCGCGCGCCATTCCACCCCGTCGCGGTCGGCGATGTTCTCGAACGGCAGGCTGGCCGAACGCGGGTCGAAGCGCAGGCGATAGATCGGTTCGGGCAGACCGAAGCCCGCGCCCTCCAGCGCATTCTTCACCGCCGGGATCGCCGCGCTCTGCGCCTTGTGCCAGTCGGTTTCGCGCTGGTCGATCCAGCCGAGGAAACGGATCATCACCGCCGAATCGCCGACCTCCACGATCCGCGCTTCGGGCACGGGATCGTCGAGAATAAACGGCAGCCCCGCCAGCGTGTCGCGCCCCAGGTCTGCCGCGGCGGTCGAATCATCATCCGCATCCACGCCCAGAGTGAATTCGAACCGGCGCTGAGGGTTGCGGGTGAAGTTGACGATCACCGCCTTGAACACGGTGCTGTTGGGAATGCGCAGGTGGTTGCCATCCAGCGTCATCAGCACGGTCGCGCGGCTGGTCAGGCGCACAACGCGGCCCTCCATATCGTCGATCAGCACCAGATCGCGCGCGCGGAACGGCTGGCGCAGGCTCAGCATCAGCGAGGCGACGTAGTTTTCCACCATGTCGCGCATGGCGAAGCCCAGTGCGATGCCGATCACGCCCGCCCCGCCCAGCACCGCGCCCAGCAGCGCGGTCGCCCCGATAATGTCGAGCGCGATGACCAGCGCGAAGATGATCGAGGCAAAGCGGATCGCGCTTGCCACCAGATCGGCCATGAAGCGGTTGGGGGTGAATATCCGCCAGATGAACTTGAGCGAGGCGAGCAGGTACCCCGCCAAGAGGATCGCAAGGCCAATCAGCGCCGCGACGCCGATCAGCGGCAGCATCTTCGCCGCATCGCGCAACCGGTCGAGCAGCGCGGTGACGATGCTCGCCGTTCCGCTGAGCGAGGTATCGCGGGCGATATCGTTTTCGACCGTCACGACGTCGAAGCGCGTCGCGATCGCGCCGGCCCGGTCGATCGCTTCCTGGCTCGGCGCGGAGCCGGTCAGCCGCACCACGCCCTGCGAGACCGCGACGTCTATGCCGGAAAATTCGTCCACCTGATCGTAAATTCCGCGCAGGCGATTGGCCAGGCGGCTGTCGGCGGCGGGGTCCCGCTCGTCGGACAGGGCGCCATCCGCCTCTGCCGGGGCGGTCTGGGCCGCCTCGCCGTCGCCGGTGGCAAGCGCGGGCAGCGCGGCAGCAAGCGGCGATGCCGCCACACCCGCCAGCGCCAGCCAGCAGGCGGCGACCAGCCGCAGCATCGGCAGCGCGCCGTGCAGGGCGCGCTGTGCCTTTACCCCCCGCAACGCCCTATTCGCCCGGAAACGCGATGCTCAGCACCGCCGCCATCAGCAGCGGAACGCCTGCCGCCAGCAGCCACAGCGCCGCCTGATCGCGCCGGAAGGCTCCGCTGAGCGAGGGGTCGTGCGCCTCGCGCTCGTCGCGCCTGGCCCAGCGCCGTTCGAAGAACTGCAGAACCGGAATGAACGCGCCCACCATCACCACCAGCATCAGATAGGGGCCGATCCCGCCGATCGCGTGCTTCAGCTGGGGCATGGTGATGAAGATCAGCAGCGCGGTGGTGATCAGCAGCGCCCACGCGATGTTGTCGCTCATCTTGGCAGGCCAGTCGAACGTCTGCCCGCCGCCCTGCGAAATGCCATTGCCCATCGCCATCGCCGTGTCCTTTTCCGCTTCGATTTCGCTTCGCAGATAGGCGCAAGGCGGCAATCGCTCAAGCTTCTCGCACCCGTTCGGCGGATTGCCCGATCTATTCGACCATTGTCACTTTCGCCCGACGCCCCATCTGCTAGGCACAAACCCATGGCCGAAATCGATCCTGCCGATATTGCGCAAAAGCCCGCCGAGGTAGAGGCCAATGCAGCGCCACCCATCCCGCAAGGCGGGCTGGAGGTGGTGTCGATTGCCAAAAGCTACGACAAGCGCACCGTGCTGTCCGACATTTCGCTGTCGGTCGGCAAGGGCGAGGTGCTGGGCCTGCTCGGCCCCAATGGCGCGGGCAAGACGACCTGCTTCTATTCGATCATGGGTCTGGTGAAGCCCGATAGCGGCCGCATCCTGATGGATGGCGAGGACGTGACCAAGCTGCCGATGTATCGCCGCGCGATCCTGGGCCTTGGCTACCTGCCGCAGGAAACCAGCATTTTTCGCGGGCTGACGGTGGAACAGAACATCGCCACCGTGCTCGAACTGGCAGAGCCCGATGCGAAAGCGCGGCGCGACGGGCTGGAGCGGTTGCTCGATGAATTCGGCCTCACCAAACTGCGCAGCGCACCCGCGATGGCGCTTTCGGGAGGCGAGCGGCGGCGGTGCGAAATCGCCCGCGCGCTGGCGGCGAACCCCTCGATCATGCTGCTCGACGAACCCTTTGCCGGGATCGATCCGCTGTCGATCAGCGACATCCGCGATCTGGTGATCGACCTGAAGGATCGCGGGATCGGCGTCCTGATAACCGATCATAACGTCAGGGAAACGCTCGATATCGTAGACCGCGCCTGTATCATCTACGGAGGCCAGGTGCTGTTCGCGGGAACGCCGCAGGATCTGGTCGCAGACGAGAACGTGCGCAGGCTCTACCTTGGCGAGAACTTTACCTTGTGATTTTCCGGCGGTCAGAAACGTGATCGCTCATGGGAAACTCGGGTCCGCCGTGGCGGCACCAGCCCGCAGGGATCGGCGTCAGCCGAGCCCGAACGGACGCCATACCTGATGTCGCTCGCTCCGCGCCTCGACCTGCGCCAGTCGCAATCTCTGGTGATGACGCCGCAGTTGCAGCAGGCGATCAAGCTGCTGACGCTGTCCAATCTTGAGATCGAGGCGTTCATCGGCGACGCGCTGGAGGCCAATCCGCTGCTCGAAATGGGCGAGATTCCGGCGCGCGCGGACAGGCAGGACGACGGTGACGGCGAGGCGCGCGAAACCCCGCGTGAGGAACGCGATGCGGACACGCTGATCGCGGAAGGCGCGGCGGAGAGCGATGCGCCGACGGATCTCTCCGCCGCCGAGCTGGAGATCGACCGCGATACCGGCGATGGCAGCTGGGGCGCAGCCGAAGGGTTCGGCGGCGAAGACGAAGGCCTTGGGATCGATAGTCATGGCGGCGCCGCGCTGTCGCTGTCGGAATATCTGCACGCGCAGGTCGGCGCGGCGGGGCGCGATACGCGCGAAATCGTGATCGCGCGGACGCTGATCGAACGGCTCGACGAGGCAGGCTACCTCACAGAACCCTTGCGCGAAGTGGCCGATACGCTGGACATCCCGCTGGCCGAGGTGGAGCGTGCGCTGCACCTGGTCCAATCGCTCGATCCTGCGGGTGTCGGCGCGCGCAATCTGGCCGAATGCCTCGCCATCCAGGCGCGCGAGGCGGACCGCTACGATCCGTGCATGGCGCGGCTGATCGACAATCTGGACCTGCTTGCGCGCGGCGAGATCGCCCGCCTGCAGAAGCTGTGCGAAGTCGATGCCGAAGATTTCTCCGACATGCTTGCCGAGTTGCGCGGATATGATCCGCGACCCGGGCTTACCTTCGGCGAGCTTGGCGGGAGTCCGGTGGTGCCCGATATCCTGATTGCGCCGGCCAACGATGGCGGCTGGCGGATCGCGCTGAACGAAGCGACGCTGCCCCGGCTGGTGGTCAACCGCCCCTATCTGGTGGAGCTGCGCGAAGGGTGCCGCGACCGCTCCAGCCGCGCCTGGCTGAAGGACAAGCTGGAGGATGCGCGCTGGCTGATCCGCGCGCTCGACCAGCGGCAGAAGACGATCCTCGCCGTGGCGAGCGAGATCGTGACCCAGCAGGAAGGCTTCTTCCACCACGGGGTCAGCCATTTGCGCCCGCTGACGCTGAAACAGGTGGCCGAAAAGATCCAGATGCACGAAAGCACGGTCAGCCGGGTGACCAGCAACAAGTTCCTGCATTGCCCGCGCGGCACGTTCGACCTGAAATACTTCTTCACCAGCGGTGTCGGCGGCGGCGAGGATGGCGAAGGCGCCAGCGCGGCGGCGGTGAAGGCGCGGATCAAGGCGCTGACCGATGCCGAAGACCCCAAGGCGATCCTGTCGGACGACAAGCTGGTCGACCTGCTCAAGGCCGAAGGGTTCGACATCGCGCGCCGCACGGTCGCCAAATACCGCGAGGCCATGGGCATCGGGTCGAGCGTTCAGCGCCGCCGCGCCAAGAAGCTGGCCGGGATCGGCAGCTGATCAGTCGCGGCGCAGCACCGCAAAATGGGTGACGTTGTCCGCGCTGTCCTGAACGTCTGCCTCCAGCACTTCGAGCCCGTAGAGCTCCGCCGCGCGGGTGGAGGCCAGCGCGGCGCGAGTGGGCAGGCCTGCCTGCGCGACTTCGCTCGCCGCGCCCGCCGTATCGCCCGCCTCTTCGCCCCGCACCCCGATCCGGCTTAGGAAGCGGGTGCATTCGGCCAGCGCCATCGGGTGGCTCGACACCACTTCGATTCCAGCCAGCCGCGCGCCCGGCACCGCCAGGCAGTGAAAGACGACCGGCTGCGGGTACACATCGATCCGGGTAAGCGGGAGGGAGGCGAGCAGCTGCTCCACCCCCGGTACCGCACCGGCAATCGAGTTCTCGAACGGGATCACCGCCCGGTCGCAGTCCCCGCTGACCAACGCCGCGCACGCGGCGCGAAAATCGGCGAAACCGACCGGTTCGTCATCGGGGAAGCGGCCGAGGCACGCGAGCTCGCCGAAGGCACCGGGGTGCCCGCCATACGCAATGCGCATCGTTTTCTATCCGGTTCGTGCGGGAGGTCAGGCTACGCGGCGCGCGAGCTTGGTCACCCGCTCGATCACGCACAGGTGCAGGTCACCCGACACCGCGATCGGGCACACCGCCTCGCCGCGGCCAAGCCGCGTGGCCAGCTCTTTCTGTTCCAGCACCGCGAAGCTGCGTTCGTCGCCCAGCCGCGTGGGCGAAAGCCGCCCCACCGCCAGCGCCGAACCTCGCCCGCCTTCGCCCAGCAGACCATCGATGATGACCAGATCGGGATCGTCCGCCAGGCCGGTCCACCAGTCGCCGTCGCCAATCTCGATCAGCGCGATCGCACGCCCCTCACGCGCCTTGGCCAGCGCGGCCTGCGGGGAGGTGGTCTCGCGGATCGGGATGATCGTGCCGAACCGGGCGCGCGCCATCAGTTGCATGCGCACCGGGTGACGGGTGGCGCTGAGCGCGATTTCGATCGGCCGCTGCGCCTGCAGGTTGATCGCCATCAGCTCGCGCCAGATGGCGGTGATGCTGGCATCGGGAATGCGGCGGGTGCGCGCGCTGAGGTTGGCGATCACGCTGGCCTCGCGCGCCGGGCGCAGCAACAGCTCGCTGGTGTCCTCGGTTGCGGCCCCGTCGACCTTGGCGGCGGCGATGGAGGCCGCGAGATCGAGCCGTTTTTCGATCAGCGTCAGCAGCTCTTCGTCCAGAGCGTCGATCTCTTCTCGCAGTCCATCAATGGCGCGGGCGTTGGAATTGGCGGTGGTCATGGTTCTATCGCTTTCGGTTCGCAGCCTGCGCACGCACCTGTCCTGGCGGCGCGGCTGTGTTCGTTCATATTTTTGGCTGGTGGCCGCTTGTGGCGTGCGACCGACGCTGGTCCCGATACGCCGTCAGGCGTACCGGCCGCTAAACGAACCGAAATAATAGGGATAATAGGAGGCATAGGCGCCCGCCAGCGTGAACGCCGGGGACGCGGAAATCGAAACTGCGGCCGAAGCGGGGATGACGATATCCCTGTGCCTGGTCATGTTGATTCGCTCCTGAGGCACGATCGGTAAGGAAAGTGCTGCCTCACGCACTTTCTGCGCAATGAAATATCTGCTGCGGCCCAAAACCGCAAGCATCTCTTTTCGCGTCGGCGAGGGCTGTGGCTTTACGGTGACAGAATCGCCCGCCATCGGTTCGACTCAAATCCGGTGCGCTTCGTCGCGCCCGCATCTTGAAAACGCCGATTTACGCGATGTTAACCTTTTCCGTTCAGACCTTGTGTGGTTAATGAATCGCAACGCTCCATCCACGGGATGAAGCAGCACATCCATTGGGGCAAAGGGGGAACCCATGCGCGTATTGCTGATCGAGGATGAGCCGACCACGGCCAAGGCCATCGAGCTCATGCTCACGACCGAAGGGTTTAACGTCTACTCGACCGATCTTGGCGAAGAAGGCCTCGATCTGGGCAAGCTGTATGATTACGATATCATCCTGCTCGACCTCAACCTGCCGGACATGCACGGCTACGACGTGCTCAAGAAACTGCGCGTCGCCAAGGTGCAGACGCCGGTCCTCATCCTGTCCGGCATTGCCGAGATGGACAGCAAGATCCGCAGCTTCGGCTTCGGCGCGGACGATTACGTCACCAAGCCATTCCATCGCGAAGAACTGGTCGCCCGCATCCACGCCGTGGTGCGCCGTTCGAAGGGCCACAGCCAGTCGGTCATCCGCACCGGCAAGCTTGCCGTGAACCTCGATGCCAAGACGGTCGAAGTCGATGGTGCGCGTGTGCACCTGACCGGCAAGGAATACGCGATGCTGGAGCTGCTCAGCCTGCGCAAGGGCACCACGCTGACCAAGGAAATGTTCCTCAACCACCTGTATGGCGGGATGGACGAGCCCGAGCTCAAGATCATCGACGTGTTCATCTGCAAGCTGCGCAAGAAGCTGAGCCATGCGTGCGACGGCGAAAATTACATCGAGACGGTATGGGGCCGCGGCTACGTGCTGCGCGACCCGGCCGAAGAGGCCGAAGCCGCCTGATCGCTTTGCGAGACATTCCCGGACGGGATCAAGGCCCCGGAAGTTTCGCGCTTCCGGGGCTTTTTGCGTGGTCTTTGCGAAATTCCTTTCCGGATTCTCCAAAGCAGGCGCATGATCGCGCGATGAGAATCTTCACTTTTCGGATCAAGGGCCTGCTTGCCGCCCTCGCGATCCTCCTCACGCCGCTCGCCGCAGCCGCCCAGAGCACCGCGCATGACGAAGATATCGACTTCGTGCTCGATGTCCTGCGCACCGATTATGCCGGTTGGGAGACGAAGACGGGCGCGGGAAAGGAAGCCGATTTCGAACGCGCGGTTGCGCTCGCCCGGCAGCGCATCGCCGACAATCCCGAGGCACGCATGTGGGCGCTGGGCGCCTTGCTGGACTGGTTCGAGGACGATCACCTGACCCTGCGTTCGAAGATCGTCTCGCCCGCCAATCCGTGGGCAGCGGACAACGCACGGCCCGCGCGCAATTTCAGTCCGCCACCCGGCGAGGACTTCGCATTCCGTCGGCTGTCGGCCGATACGGTGCTGCTGCGCGTGCCCACATTCGACATCGACTATCTCGAGGCGTTCGAAGCATTGCTCGCAGAGCACCATGACGAGATCACCTCGACGCCCAACCTGCTGATCGACCTGCGCGGCAACACCGGCGGTTCCGACCAGACCTATGCGCGACTGATGAGCTATCTCTACACCCGCCCGATTTACCAGATCGGCGTGGAGCTGCGCGATACGCAGCGCAATCTCGCTGCTCTCCAGGCCAATATCGACAGCGGGGACTATCCTGCAGAAGTGCAGGAATTCGTGCGAAACCTGCTGGATCGCGCCGCCGCGTCGGACAGCGAGTTC
Organism: Erythrobacter sp.; assembly: GCA_009993635.1. GTDB lineage: Bacteria > Pseudomonadota > Alphaproteobacteria > Sphingomonadales > Sphingomonadaceae > Alteriqipengyuania. The sequence goes on from JAACTC010000008.1 coordinate 103,864, forward strand.
GTGCCCCTGTCGCAAGACGGCTTCGAGATCGTGACCTATCCGCAGGTTTATGCGTTTCCCAGGCGCGTCGGCATCCTTACCGAAGGCGCGGGCTCTTCAGGAGACCAGTTCGTCATTGACGCCCGCTTCAGCCGCAAGGTTACCTTGCTGGGCGCGCCGACCGCTGGCGTTATCGACTATTCGAACGTCATTACCGCACCCGCTCCGTCGGGAGATTTCGATCTCGCATGGCCGATGACGCGCTCCATGCGGCTGCCGGAAGAACCGTTCGACAGCGTCGGCGTGCAGCCCGATGTCCCCTTCCCCGATGGCGGGGTGGAGGACGAGATCGCCTGGGCGCAAGGCTGGCTAGAACGCCAGGCGGACTGAGCCGGTGCGACGCTAGGCGATACCGCCCGACGTTTCGGTTTCGCGCCGTTCCCACTGTTTGAGCGTGCGCGGGCTGGAAAGGCGGGCGAAGTCCACTCCGCTCGGCTCCTGAAAGATGCGCAGGCCGAATTCGGGCAGGATCGCCAGCAGATGGTCGAAGATGTCGGACTGGATTGCTTCGTATTCGGTGAAATTTGTGGTCGCGGCAAAGGTATAGATCTGCAGCGGCAGCCCGGTCGCGGTGGGTTCCAGCTGGCGGACCAGCGTCAGCATGTCCTGGCTGATCTGCGGATGGGTGCGCAGATAGGCCATCACATAGGCGCGGAACGTGCCGACATTGGTGATCCGCCGGGCGTTTACCGGATTGGTCTCCCCCGCCAGTTCGCGCGCGTTCCATTCGCGCAGTTCCTGTTCCTTGCGGTCCAGATAGTCGCGCAGCAGACGGAACCGGCGTAACTCCGCCAGCTCGTCATCGGTCAGGAATCGCACCGTGTTCTGGTCCAGGTGGATCGCGCGCTTGATCCGCCGACCGCCCGCCTCCTGCATTCCGCGCCAGTTGCGAAAGCTTTCGTTGATCAGCTTGTAGGTCGGGATGGTGGTGATGGTCTTGTCAAAATTCTGCACCTTCACCGTGTGCAGCGCGATGTCGATCACATCGCCATCGGCGTTCTGCTGCGGCATTTCGATCCAGTCGCCCACCCGCAGCATATCCTGCGCGGAAAGCTGCACCGACGCGACGAGGCTGAGGATCGTATCCTTGAACACCAGCAGCAGCACCGCCGCCATCGCGCCGAGGCCGGAAAGCAGCAGCAGCGGCGACTGTTCGATCAGCGCCGCCACGCCGAGGATCGCGGCGGCCCCGAAAATCAGGATCTTCACCACCTGCAGGAAGCCCTTGATCGGGCGGTTCTTCGCCTCGGGTCGGCGCTTGTACAGCTCGTTGACGTAGGTCAGCCCGGTTGAGATCGCGAGCGCGACGCTGAGCACGATGGTCGCATTGGCGACGTTGGAGATCACGGTTTCCAGCGCCTCGGGCAGATGCTCGACGAACACGATCCCGCGCGAGATCATCAGCAGGGGTATCGTGGTGACCAGCCAGCCGACCGCCTTGTCCGGCGTTTTCGTCCTCTTGTCGAGGAACGGCGCGGCAAGCCGCAGGACGACCTTTTTGAGCAGAAGATTGACGATGAACGCGGCCAGCAACAGCAGCGCCACACCGCCCAGCGCCTGCACCAGAGGCGGCTGCGCGTCGAGGTAGGCGAAGATCTCACTCATCGGCTGTGCGCCTACCGCGAACCGCCCACCCGCGTCACCCCCTCGCTGGCTCGAACCCACGCTGCAAGAATTGCTTCTGGCGCGGGCAGCCGATTTCGCTTGGAAACCCGCCATGCGTGTGCGCATCTGCTGGCGATTGGCCAACCTTGCACAGGTCTCTATGGCGTTTCTCTCTGACTATTCGGCGCAGATCGGGCTCCTGCTGCTGGCCCTTACCTTCGTCGCCTTCATGCTGGAACGGCGCCCACCGGTGGTGATCGCGGTGGTGTCGGGCGCGATCATGCTCGCGCTGGGGTATCTCTCGCCCAAGGAAATGCTGGGCACGTTCTCCAACTCCGCGCCCATCACCATCGCCGCGATGTTCATCCTGTCGGGCGCGCTGCTGCGCACCGGCGCGCTGGAAGAGGTATCGGGCTGGGTCATCCGGCGGACGACACAGAGCCCGCGGCTGGCGACCGCCGAGATCGGGCTGGGCACCATCGCCGCCTCCGCCTTCATGAACAACACACCGGTGGTGATCGTGATGATCCCGGTGGTGAAGAAGCTGGCGCAAGTGCTGAAAGTCGGCGCGACGCGGCTGCTGATCCCGCTTTCCTACCTGTGCATCCTGGGTGGCACGATGACGCTGATCGGCACCTCGACCAACCTGCTGGTCGACGGGGTGGCGCAGGAGGCGGGGCAGGCACCCTTCGGCATTTTCGAGATTACCGCTGTCGGCGTCGTCGGCACGATCGCGGGGCTGGCCGTGCTGCTGATCCTCGGGCCGCTGCTGCTGCCCGATCGCGGCCCGCGCATGGGCGACGACACGCGAGAGAGCGACATCTACCTCACGCACCTGACGCTGATGGAGACCAGCAAATATGTCGGCCGCACCCTGGCAGAGAGCAATATCGGCCGGCGTCCGGGCGTGCGCATCGTGGCGATCCAGCGCGGCACCGACCTTTATCGCAAGGATCTGGACGCGTTCGAACTTGCCGCCGACGACCAGCTGATCGTCAGCGCCAGTCCGGAAGAGATCACCTCGCTGGCAGAGGCACCCGATTTTCGCACGGGCCTTGTCGGGCTGGGCGGCGGGGTGGAAACCGCGCGCGACAAGCGCCCGGCGGACCTGCGCGTGATCGAGGCGGTGGTTTCCGCCACGCACCCGGTGGTCGGCCAGCGGCTGAAGGAAATCCCGCTGCTCTCGCGCCTCAAGGTGCGCGTGCTGGGGCTCGCCCGCCCGCGCCACCTGCCCGGCCCATCGCTGGCGGAGGCGCGCGTGCGCGCGGGCGACCGCCTGCTGATCGCCGCCGGGCCCGATGCCGCGCAGGCGCTGCAGGGCAATGTCCAGCTGACCAATGTCGGCGTCACCACCGCGCAATCCTTCCGCCGCACCAAGGCACCCATCGCGATCGCCACGCTGGCCGCCGTGGTGGTGGGCGCGGCGGTCTTCGGCCTGCCGATCGAGGCGCTGGCGGTAGGTGGCGTGGCGGTGGTGCTGGCGACCCGCTGCATCGAACCGAGCGATGCGTGGGCCAGCCTCGACGGCAGCACGCTGGTGCTGATCTTCGGGATGCTCGCCTTCGGCACCGGGCTGGACAATGCAGGCACGATCCGGCTGATCGTCGACACGATCCAGCCACTGCTGGGCGCAAGTTCGCTGCTGGTGCTGATCCTGCTGGTCTACGCGGTCACCAGCACGCTGACCGAAGCGATCACCAACAACGCCATCGCCGTCATCATGACCCCGCTTGCCATCGGGCTGGCGGATGCCGCCGGGCTGGATGCACGCCCGCTGATCGTGGCGGTAATGTTCGGCGCCAGCGCCAGCTTCGCCACCCCCATCGGGTACCAGACCAACACGCTGGTCTATGGTGCGGCGAACTACCGGTTCTCCGACTTCGTGAAGATCGGCCTGCCGATGAACATCGTGGTCGGGGTGGCGGTATCGATCGCCATCTGGGCCTACTTCGGTTGAGCGACTGGACTTACCCACCGCGCTGCCGCTAGCGGGCGCGGCATGACCGCACACAAGGAAGGCGACCCCACTACGCTGAGCAGGCTGTACGGCCGCAGCATCGGCAAACCGCTGCGCGCGCGCCAGCAGGCGCTGGTCGACGATCTGCTGCCGAAGATCGCGGTGCCCGCCGAAGGCCCGATCACGGCGGAACGGTTATTCGGCGAAGACTGCCCACTGCATTTCGAAATCGGCTTTGGCGGCGGCGAGCATCTCGCCTACCGGGCCGACCTGCTGCCCAATCACGGCTTCATCGGGGCGGAACCATTCCTCAACGGCGTGGCGCAGGCGCTGGTCCATGTGGAAGAACAACGGCTGGCGAATATCCGGCTGCAGGCGGGCGACGCGCTGGAGGTGCTGTCGCGCGTGCCCGACGGTGCGCTGACGATGGTCTACCTGCTGCATCCCGATCCCTGGCCCAAGGCGCGCCATGCCAAGCGGAGGATGATGAACGACGGCCCGGTGCGGATGATCGCGGACAAGCTGAAGCCCGGCGGCGAGTTCCGCTTCGGCACCGATCACGCGATATACGTGCGCCACGCGCTGATGGTGATGCGCCGCTTTACCGACGAATTCGAATGGCAGGTGACCGGCCCGCAGAGCTTCCAGCAGCGCCCTTCGGGCTGGTGCGAGACGCGCTACGAGAAAAAGGCCCGCGAACAGATGGGCCACGAGGTCTGGTACTTCCGCTATCGCCGCAAATAGGCGGGGCCGCACTTATCGATCCGTCTCCGATCGATTGCCCGATGGAGAGCCGGTGCGAACATGCCTGCACATCTGCTCCAAGTGGGGCATCCCGTGCGGCGTGGAGCTGACCGTTTCGGTCGGCGGAACGCGGGTCGTCAAGAAAGGCTATGGTTTCAGCTGCCGAGGCGCGCCGAAAGGGTGGCGGGGGCCATGTGCCCCCGTCAGTCCAGTGTTCAGAAACGCACGCCCACGCCCGCCACCACCTGATCGGTGGTTGCCATGCCCACATCGCCGCCGACATCGCCATAGCGAGAGCGGCGGTATTCCACGCGCGCTTCCAGCGGGCCGGGAAGCTGGATCTGCACACCGCCACCATAGCGGATGCCGGTCGCGTTTTCCTCGATATCGGCAAAGGTGCCTGCGGTGGTGAACGACCGCGTATCGAGCGCGGTGTACCCGATCTTGCCATAGGCCGCGATGCCCGGGGTCGCGGCGAAGCCTGCGCGCGCGCCAAGGTAATACTGGCCATCCGCTTCCAGCCCGTCGCGGGCTCCGGCGAAGGTGTTGGGAAATTCGGTCGAGCCGGTGCTGACGGAATATTCGCCCTCCACACCAACGAAGCCGCCGCCAAGCGACAGGTCGTACCCTGCGGCAATGCCGTAGACGACCGAGTCCGCGTCTGCCGAAACGCTCGCGTCGCCCGATTCGACCTCGAGCCCCTCGAAACCGGCAATGGCGCCGACATACAGGCCCCCGGGTGCCTCGGTCTGGGCCATCGCAGGCGTGGCGCCGGTTGCGGCCATCGCCGCTAGTGCCGCGAGCATCTTGTTCATCTCGATCCCTTTCGCATGCCTTTGAATGGCAGGCGCATTCTGGGCGGATATGGTTACCGGGCGGTTAACCCTGCCCGATGCGCCATCGGGCCTGCCCCATGCACCATCCGCACCGACGAGGATGGCGGCGGCTTCGGAACAATGCGGGCGGTTCAAACGCTGATTGGGCAACCCCCCCAAGGAGAGAACATCATGGCCCTCAATACCCTCAAAGACGTCTATATCGACCAGCTGCAGGACATTTACAGCGCCAACCGCCAGTCGCTCGAAGCGACGCGCAAGCTGGCCGACAAGGCTAGCGACGGCGAACTCAAATCGGCGCTGAAGGATGGCGTCGAAGGGATCGAGCGCGGGATCGAAACGCTCAAGCCGATCATCGAAGGCCACGACGCCAAGCCGACCGGCGAATTCTGCAAGGGCATGGAAGGCATCGTCAAGGAAGTCGATGCGCACGTGCTCGACACCGAATTCGGCGACGACAGCGTACGCGATGCGATGATCATCAGTCAGTACCAGCGCATGACGCACTACGCGATCGCGGGCTATGGCTGCGTTCTCGCCTTCGCCAAGCGGCTGGAACTGGCGGGCGAAGTGTCGAAGCTGGCCGAATGCCTCGACCAGACCTACGAAGGCGATCGCCGGATGACCGCGATTGCCGTGAACGATGTGAACAAGGTCGCCGCGTAACCTGCGCGACCATCTGTCAGCGAACGGGCGTCCGGCAATCCGGGCGCCCGTTTTCTTTGCCGGGCCACCAGATGCATTGCCACCCGCCCGGGCCCCGGCGCGTAACGGGCGGAACGGCGAGCCACGGCAGGGATTGATCGGGTAAATGCCAGCCTGGAGGCACCGCCTTGATCACCACCACCAATCCCGCAACCGGTGAAACCATCGCCGAATACGAAACGCTCGACGAAAACGGTATCGACCGGAAGCTCGAAACTGCCACCCGCACCTTTCGCGACTGGCGCACAACCTCGCTGGACGAGCGAACCAAGGTCCTTTCCAGGCTCGGCGATCTGTACGAAGCGAATCAGGAAGAGCTCGCGACGCTCGCCGTCACCGAGATGGGCAAGCCGATCACGCAGGCGCGTGCCGAAGTCGGCAAATGCGCCAATCTGCTGCATCATTTTGCCGAGAACGGCCCGCCGATGCTCGAATCGCGGTTCTGGGATCTTTCCGACGGCGGCAAGGCGGAAGGGCGCTGGCTGCCGCTCGGCCCAGTTCTCGCGGTGATGCCGTGGAACTTTCCCTATTGGCAGGTGGTCCGCTTCCTCGCGCCGACGATCCTCGCGGGCAATGTCGGCCTGCTCAAGCATGCCAGCATCGTGCAGGGCGTCGCCAAGCGGATGGAGGAACTGGTGCTCGAGGCCGGAGGGCCCGAGGGGCTGTTCCAGAACCTGTGCGTCTCGTCCGACCCGATCGGTGACGTCGTCGCCGACCCGCGCGTTGTCGCGGCGACTTTGACCGGCAGCGAGGGCGCAGGCAGCGCCGTGGCCGCTCAGGCGGGCAAGTACCTGAAGAAGGTCGTGCTCGAACTGGGCGGCAGCGATCCGTTTATCGTCATGCCGTCGGCCGACATCGACCAGGCGGTGAAGGACGCGGTGACCGCGCGCATCCAGAACAACGGCCAGTCGTGCATCTGCGGCAAGCGCACGATCGTCCATGCCGATATCTATGACGATTTCGCCGACCGCTTCACCGCCGCATTGAAGGATGTGAAGCAGGGCGACCCGATGGACGACGATACCGAGCTGGGCCCGCTTTCGAGCGAGGGCCAGCGCGATACCGTGCTCGATCAGGTCGCCAAGGCCAAGGAAGAAGGCTGCACGCTGGTGTTCGGCGGCGAAAAGATCGACCAGCCCGGCGCGTGGATGACCGCCGGCCTGCTGACCGACGTGCCGCTGGCCAGCGAGACCGGGACCGACGAGATCTTCGGCCCCGTCGGCCAGCTCTACAAAGCGAAGGACATCGACGAGGCGACCACCATCGCCAACGCGATTCCCTACGGCCTCGGCTCTGCCGTGTGGACCACCGACGAGGGCGAGCAGGAGCATTTCGCGAACGCCATCGAAGCGGGGATGACCACCTTCAATGCGGTCAACGGGTCCAAGATCGAAGCGCCCTTCGGCGGCATCAAACGCTCGGGCCACGGGCGCGAATTGTCCGAGTTCGGGCTGCACGAATTCATGAACCTCAAGACGCTGGTCCATCCGGCCTAGGAGTTATCACTATGAGCAAGACGATCCTCATCATCGGCGCATCGCGCGGCATCGGCCTTGGCCTGGCGCGCGAGTTCGCCGGGCGCGGCTGGAAGGTCGAGGCAAGCGAACGCTCGCCCAGCGACGGGCTGCACGAGGCGGCCAAGGAGCACAATCCGTCGATCGAGATCGTGACGGTCGATGTGACCCAGCCGGAAACCTATTCCGGCCTGACCGGCAGGTTCGGCGAAGGCACCTTCGATGCCATCATCCTCAATGCCGGGATCACCGGGGCATCGCACCAGTCTGCGGAAGCTGCGACCGACGAGGAAATCGCGCATGTGTTGCAGACCAATGCCTACGGCCCCGCGCGGGTCGGCAAGGCGCTGCTGCCGCTACTGAAGGATGGCGGCACGCTGGCCTTCATGTCCTCGCTGATGGGATCGATCACCGACAGTTCGGGCGGCTACGAATTCTACCGCGTCAGCAAGGTGGCGCTCAACATGCTCGCCAAGGGCATTTCCGAACAGCAGGCGAAGGAGCGCGACATCGAAGTGCTCTCGCTCCACCCCGGCTGGGTGCAGACCGACATGGGCGGCCCGAATGCCAAGATCACGGTGGAGGAAAGCTGCGCAGGCCTCGCCGATGTGATCGAGAACGCCGGTGGCGGCGGCTACCGATTTGTGGACTACAAGGGTGAGACGATCCCCTTCTAGGGGATCGCTCCACCACTTCCCGCTATTCGACCACGCCTATTCGACAACTCCGGCCGCCGCGAGCACCGCCAGCGTCAGCACATCGGGCACGTTGGCTGTGACGGGCACGATCTGGACCGGCTTTTCCATCCCCACCAGCATCGGGCCGATGGTGGCATCGCCGCCCAGTTCGCGCAGCAACTTGGCCGAAAGGTTGGCCGATTGCAGGCCGGGCATGATCAGCACGTTGGCGGGGCCGGACAGGCGGCTGAACGGATAGAGCGCCATGACCTTTTCGTTCAGCGCGGCATCGGGCGCCATTTCGCCTTCATATTCGAAGCCGGGCTGCCTATCGTCCAGGATGTGCACCGCGTCGCGGATGTTTTCCAGCCACTTGCCCGGCGGGTTGCCGAAGGTGGAATAGGACAGGAAGGCAACGCGCGGTTCGTGCCCCATGCGCCGCGCGACGGCGGCGGTTTCGCACGCGATATGCGCCAGCTCTTCCGATGTCGGCCGCTCGTTGATCGTCGTGTCGGCGAGGAAGGTGGTGTGGTTCTTGCCGACCAGCATGTGGATGCCGAAGGCGACGCCGCCGGGTTTGGGATCTAGCACGCGGCCGATCTCGCGCGCGGTCTGCGCATAGGTCCGCGTCAGGCCCGAGATCAGCGCGTCGCCGTGGCCCAGCGCGACCAGCAGCGAGGCGAAGACGTTGCGATCCTGATTGACCATGCGCCGCACGTCGCGCTCGGTATAGCCGCGCCGTTGCAGCCTTTCGTACAGGAACTCGACCATTTCGGGCACGTGTTCGCTGTCGGCCGAATTCTGGATTTCGAAGCTGCCCGGATCGGACACGCCGAGCATGTGCATCTTGTCCGCCACCGCCTTGGTGCGCCCGACGAGGATCGGCGTGCCATAGCCGAAATCGCGGAACTGGATCGCGGCGCGCAGCGCCACTTCCTCTTCCGCTTCGGCGAACACCACCCGCTTGGGATTGGCCTTCGCTTCCTCGTACACCTGGGTGAGCACCGAGGTGGTCGGGTTGAGGCGCGATTTCAGCAACAGCCGGTAGGCGTCCATATCCTCGATATGCGACTGCGCGACGCCCGACTTCATCGCCGCCTCGGCGACGGCTGACGACACCACCTCCATCAGGCGCGGGTCGAACGGCGCTGGGATGATGTAGTCGGTGCCGAACTTGTGGCTCTTGCCATAGGCCGCCGCGACCTCTTCGGGCACGCGCTCGCGCGCCAGCCCGGCGATCGCGTGAGCAGCGGCGATCTTCATTTCTTCGTTGATCGCGGTCGCCTGCACGTCCAGCGCGCCGCGGAAGATGAAGGGGAAGCCCAGCACGTTGTTGACCTGGTTGGGGTAGTCGCTGCGCCCGGTGGCGATGATCGCATCGGGGCGCACCGCCTTGGCCTCTTCGGGCATGATTTCGGGCACGGGGTTGGCCATGGCGAAGATGATCGGCTGGTCCGCCATCTTTTCCACCCATTCGGGTTTCAGCGCGCCGGCAGCCGACAGGCCGAGGAAGATGTCCGCCCCCTCCAGCGCCTCTTCGAGGCTGCGCGCGTCGGTTTCGACCGCGTGCGCGCTCTTCCACTGGTCGACATCGGCGCGGCCCGGATAGATCGGGCCGCTGCGATCGCACACGATCACGTTTTCGTGCGGCACGCCGACCGACTTGATCAGCGCGGTGCAGGCCAGCGCGCTGGCACCCGCACCGTTCACCACCATCCGCACGTCTTTCAGATCGCGCCCGGTCAGGTGGCAGGCATTGATCAGCCCGGCGGTCGCGATGATTGCGGTGCCGTGCTGGTCGTCGTGCATCACCGGGATGTTCATCCGCTCGCGCAGCGCCTGTTCGATGATGAAGCACTCGGGCGCGGCGATGTCTTCCAGATTGACCCCGCCGAAGCTGGGTTCGAGCAGCGCGACCGCTTCGATGAACTTGTCCGGATCTTCGGTGTCGATCTCCAGATCGATCGAATCGACATCGGCGAAACGTTTGAACAGGACCGCCTTGCCCTCCATCACGGGCTTGGACGCAAGCGCACCCAGATTGCCCATGCCCAGGATCGCGGTGCCATTGGAAATCACCGCCACCAGGTTCGAACGCGCGGTGTATTTCGCCGCATTGGCCGGATCGTCCGCAATGGCCTGCACCGGCACCGCAACGCCGGGCGAATAGGCAAGGCTGAGATCGCGCTGCGTCGCCATCGGCTTGGACGCGATGATCTCGATTTTCCCGGGCCGCCCGGCCGAATGATACAGCAGCGCCTCGCGCGCCTCGAAACCAGTGTTCGGGCCGTTTTCTGTTTCGTCAGCCATTTGCGCCCTCTTCGAATGCGGAAAAATTCGCCTGTGCCGTAGAGGCATCGGCAGCAAACCGCCAGTGGTGCAAGGCACCTTTCGGGAAAGGGTTGGGGGACAGGCAAATGCGCACCGCTTCCCGAATCGGGGGCGGGATCGCTAGGCCTCTGGGGGTGACCGCCAAGCTGACCCCGATGATGGAACAGTACCACGCGCTTAGGCGCCAGGCGGGCGATTGCCTGCTGTTCTACCGCATGGGCGATTTCTTCGAATTGTTCTTCGACGACGCGAAGGTGGCGGCGGGCGTGCTCGACATCGCGCTGACCAGCCGGGGCGAAAGCGGCGGCGAGGCCGTGCCGATGTGCGGCGTGCCGGTGCATGCGGCCGATGGCTATCTCGCGCGGCTGATCCGCGCAGGTCACCGGGTCGCCATTGCCGAGCAGGTGGAGACGCCGGACGAGGCCAAGGCCCGCGCCAGGGCGGAGGGCAAGCCTTCGTCCAAGGTGCTGGTCGCGCGCCAGATCATCCGCTTCGTCACCGCCGGTACGCTGACCGAAGACGCCTTGCTCGAACCGCGCCGGGCAAACCGGCTGGCGGCGGTGTGCGAACTGCGCGGCACCATAGGCATTGCGGCGTGCGATATCTCGACCGGGCGCATGGAGCTGGAGGAATGTGAGCCCGAAGGCCTTCCCGCCGCGCTTTCCCGGCTGGGTGCGCGCGAGGTCGTGACCCCGGAAGACTGGGCGATGGCGCCGGACGATGCGACGCCGCGCCCCGCCGGCGACTTCGCCAGCGAGCGTGGGCGGCAGCGGCTGCAGGATCTGCATGGGGTCGCCACGCTCGACGCGTTCGGCGATTTCACCCGCGCGATGCTGGCTGCGGCAGGCGGGCTGCTCGCCTATCTTGAGCATACCGGGCGCGGCACGATCCCCTTCCTGCTGCCCCCCACGGTCACCGCCAGCGACGCGGTGACGGCGATCGATGCGGCCAGCCGCGCCAGCCTCGAGATTACCGCCACGCAGAGCGGGGAGCGCGCGGGCAGCCTGCTGGGCACGGTCGACCGCTGCGTGACGAGCGCGGGCGCGCGGCTGCTGGCCGAGGACCTTTCCGCGCCACTAGCGCGCAAGGCGCAGATCGAAGCGCGGCTGGCGCTGGTGCGCTTCTTCCATCAGGACCCGGTGCTACGCAGCGACGTGCGCGAGGCGCTGCGGGCGATCCCCGACGTGGCGCGCGCGCTCGCGCGGCTGGTGGCGGATCGTGGCAGCCCGCGCGATCTTGGCCAGGTGCGCGATGGATTGGCGCAGGCGCGCACGCTGCATGGCGCGCTGGCCAGCCTGCCCGATCGCCCCGAACTGCTCGACACGCTGCTGCCCTGCCTTACCGGGCATTCTGCGATGATCGACGAGCTGTCGCGCGCGCTGGTCCCCTCCCCGCCGACCGAGCGCGCCAATGGCGGCTACATCGCCAGCGGGTACGATCACGCGCTGGACGCGCTTCGCGATACCAGCGGCGATGCGCGGCGGGCGATTGCCGCGATGGAGGCCCGCTACCGCAAGGAAACCGGCGTCTCCGCGCTGAAGATCAAGCACAACGGCGTGCTCGGCTATTTCATCGAGGTGCCCGCGCGCCACGGCGATGCGCTGATGAAGCCGGATAGCGGCTTCACCCATCGGCAGACGATGGCCAATGCGGTGCGTTTCAACTCGGTCCACCTGCACGAAGAAGCCAGCCGTATTTCCGAAGCGGGCGGGCGCGCGCTGGCAGCAGAGGAAGCGCATTTCGAAACGCTGGTCGCAGCCGTGGCAAAGGCGCGAGAGGCGATTGCCCGCACCGCCGATGCGCTCGCCCGGATCGATGTGGCTGCCGGCCTCGCCGAACGCGCCGCGCAGGGCGACTGGTGCGAGCCGCAGATCGAAGACGCGCCGTGCCTCGATATCGTCGCCGGCCGTCACCCGGTGGTCGAAGCGGCGCTGGCCAGGGCGGGCGAGCGTTTCGTGCCGAATGATTGCGCATTGGCCGAGACCGACCGCCTGTGGCTGATCGGCGGGCCGAACATGGGCGGCAAGTCCACCTTCCTGCGGGCCAATGCGCTGATCGTGCTGCTGGCGCAGGCGGGCAGCTACGTGCCTGCAACCTCCGCACGGATCGGGCTGGTCGACCGGCTTTTCAGCCGCGTCGGCGCGTCGGACAACCTCGCGCGCGGACGCTCCACCTTCATGGTCGAGATGGTCGAGACCGCAGCGATCCTTGCACAGGCGACCGATCGCAGCTTCGTCATCCTCGACGAAGTGGGGCGTGGCACCTCCACCTATGATGGCCTCGCGCTCGCATGGGCGGTGGCAGAAGCGATCCACGAGCACGCCCGCTGCCGCTGCCTGTTCGCGACGCATTACCATGAACTCGCGCGGCTGGCCGAAAGCTGCGATGCGCTGTCGCTGCACCATGTGCGGGCGCGTGAATGGCAGGGCGATCTGGTGCTGCTGCACGAGGTGGCGAAAGGCCCCGCCGACCGCAGCTATGGTCTGGCCGTCGCCAAACTGGCGGGCGTACCCGACAAGGTGGTCGACCGGGCGAGTACGGTTCTCGCCAAGCTGGAGCGGGGGCGCGAGGAAACGGGCGGACTTGCCGCAGGGCTCGGCGATCTGCCTCTGTTTTCCGCCGCCTTCCAGGCCGAGGAAGAGGCGTGCGATACCTTGCGCGATAAACTCGCCGCGCTCGATATCGATGCGCTGTCCCCGCGCGAGGCACTCGACATGCTGTATGAACTGAAGCGCGAGGCGGGCGAAAGCTAACCTTGGCTGGATTTGCCATCGGACGCGGCGGCGCTAGGTTCTACCCCCATGGCACAGGACGATCCCCCCGAAGACGCGGACAAGAGCACCCAGTGGGCGGAGTTCCGCACCGATCTTGCCGAAGACCGCAACATCATGGCGATGGAGCGGACCTTCGCGGGCTGGATGCGCACCGCGTTCGCCGCGATCGGCATCGGGCTGGGCTTTCGCGCCCTGTTCGGATCGTGGGATCCCTCGTGGATGCCCAAGGCCATCGCGACCGCGTTCATCCTTGGCGGCGGATGGCTCGCCGTCACGGCGGAACGGCGCGCCTGCAAAACGCTGTCGCGGCTCAACAAGCACGAATTTTCGCCCATCCCGACGCCGAATTTCCGGGTTATGGCCTGGGGCGTGGCCACCGGCTCCGTGGTCGTCACGATCGGGCTGTGGGTGCTGGTCGAAGGTTCGTGAAAGCGTGACGAAAGAAGGGGCGGCCCTCTTTCGAAAGCCGCCCCCGATCGTTTGAAAGCGCCAAGCGCCAGGTATCAGGTACCGTCGCCGCGGAGGCCGTCGGGCTTCGCCTGCTTGCCGTATTTGTCGACATTGTCGTCGTGGTTCGGCTCGCCATTATAGGCGTCCATGTCGATCCGGCCCGAGCTTTCCATGTCGCGCATGTGATCGATCGTATCCTGCGTCGAATCGTTCATCAGGCCGGACTTGTTGTCGCCCTTCACGCTTTCGGTCGGGCTGCCGGTTTCGCTGGTGGTTTCCTGCGCTTCTTCGGCGACTTCCTGCGCCTGCATCCGATGATCGTCCTGCTCGTCGTTATGCGTTTCGGGCGCGAGGCCCGACTGGCGCATTTCCTGGCTTTCCGGATCGGTGTTCTTGTCTGCGCTGTTCGTGTTGGCCATGCCAATTCTCCTTTGCCGTCAGAACGGCTGGAGGGATTGCACGGTTCCTGAGGGTTTTTCCGGTCCGGCACCGCCCCCGCAGAGCGGCGAGCATCTAGCGCGTCGGCACCGGGGCATCGCCCGAATAGTCGTAGAACCCGCGCCCCGTCTTGCGGCCGAGCCAGCCGGCTTCGACATATTTCACCAGCAGCGGCGCAGGGCGATATTTGCTGTCGCGCGTGGTGCGATAGATCACCCGCAGGATATCGAGGCAGGTATCCAGCCCCACGAAATCGGCCAGCTGCAGCGGGCCCATCGGGTGGTTGAGGCCGAGGCGGCAGCCAAGATCGATATCCTCCATGCTGGCGGTCGACTGGCCCAGCACGAAGACCGCCTCGTTGATCATCGGCAGCAGGATGCGGTTGACCACGAAACCGGGTTCGTCCTGGCTCAGCACCACTTCCTTGCCCAGACGCTTGGCAAAGGCGATCGTGCGGTCGGTCACCGCCTTGTCGGTCGCGAGGCCGGGGATCACTTCGATCAAGCCCATCACCGGCACGGGGTTGAAGAAATGCAGGCCGATGAAGCGGCCCGCATCGGGCGTCCAGTTGGCCATCCGCGTGATCGGGATCGAGCTGGTGTTGCTGGCCATGATCGCGTCCTGCGACAGCACCTTGCCCGCGTTTTCGAAGATGGCCTGCTTGATCTCTTCCTTTTCGGTCGCGGCTTCGATGATCATGTCGGCATCGGCCATCGGGCCGACATCGCCCACCGCCTCGATCCGTGCCAGCGCCGCCTCTGCATCCGCCACTTCGATCTTGCTTTTGGCGACCAGCTTGCCCAGCGCGCGCTCGATCCCGGCGCGCGATTGCTCGGCGATGGCCAGATCGCGATCGGTCAGCAGCACCTTCAGGCCGTTCTGCGCGATGGTCTGCGCGATGCCCGAACCCATCTGGCCCGCACCGATGACACCGATAGTCTGCATAATTTCGCTCATCCTTCGCAAGTGCAGCAAAGGCGGCTGGCTAGCGACGATGCGCCGCGCTGGCTAGCGATTTGCGCCCGGCGTCCACGAAATGTCGGATTGCCCCTGATCGTTCGCCGCGCGGGCCAGCACGAACAGCAGATCGGACAGGCGGTTGATGTAGCGCAGCGCCGCCGGGTTGACCGGTTCCTGCCCCGCCAGCGCGGTCATCGCCCGTTCCGCGCGGCGTACAGCCGCACGCGCGACATGCAGCCGCGCCGCCGCTTCGCTACCGCCGGGCAGGACGAAACTGGTCAGCGGTTCAAGGCTTTCATTGGCGGTATCGATCGCCCGTTCCAGCCAGTCGACCTGCGTGGGCACGATGCGCAGCACCATCTCGCCCGGTTCGAACCCCTCGCCGTCCAGCGCGCCCTTGGGCGTCGCAAGATCGGCGCCCAGATCGAACAAGTCGTTCTGAATGCGGCGCAGATCGTCTGCATCGTCGATCGCGCAGATCGCGAGGCCCAGCGCGCTGTTCGCCTCGTCGACCGCGCCGATCGCCTCGATGCGGGCGGCGTGCTTGGGCGCGCGGCTGCCATCGACGAGGCCGGTTGAGCCATCATCGCCGGTGCGGGTGTAAATCTTGTTGAGCTTGACCATGTCCGGCGCGATGGCCGGTTCAGTTGGCGACCGCAAGCAGGATCGCGACCACCAGGATCGCCAGCCCCTGATACTTGATCCGGTCGAACATCGCCCGGTTCTGCATCATCTGCATCTCGGTCACCGTTTCGCTGGTGTTGTTCTCCAGATCCACCTTGGTGGTCTTCAGAAATGCGACAATCCCGCGGATGAGCGAGACCACGACCAGGATGGACAGGATGGCGATGGCGATGATGAGGAGTGTCTGCATGACTCAGATATGGGCCTTTTGCAGCGAAATTCCAGTCGGCCATGCGCGATCGCGCAGGCGATCCGCCCAGGCGCGCCCGTCCTCGCCGGCGGTACGATAATCGGCGATTGCGGGCGATCCGCGCCGCTTGGCCAGCTTGCGGCCTTCGGGATCGAGCAGCAGCGGATGGTGGTGCCAGCGCGGAACCGGCAGATCGAGCAGCGCCTGCAGCACCCGGTGGACCGGCGTTGCGTGAAACAGGTCGCGTCCGCGCGTCACCAACGTGACGCCATCCGCCGCATCGTCCACCGTGACCGCCAGATGATAGCTT
This sequence comes from Erythrobacter sp., assembly GCA_009993635.1. Taxonomy (GTDB): domain Bacteria; phylum Pseudomonadota; class Alphaproteobacteria; order Sphingomonadales; family Sphingomonadaceae; genus Alteriqipengyuania. The sequence goes on from JAACTC010000008.1 coordinate 120,078, forward strand.
GCGGGCAGGTCTTTTCGCCGCAGCACTGGGTCGCCCGGCGCGGCCTGCGCGACAGGTTGATCGCCCGCCGCATCGTCTTCCCACGAAAGCGGCCCGGTGATCTCCAGCGCCTTGGCCCAGTCGAGCCGCAATGCAGCGGGTGCGCCCGCCGACGGCCCGCGCAGCCTGCAGGTACCGGGATAGATCGGCCCCTCCGGCCCGATCTCGCTCGCCGCTGCGGCAATGTCCGCCCGCGTACAGGTGCACGGGTAGAGCACGCCCAGCGCGTCGAGCGCCGCCAGCGCCTCTTCGTAGCGGGCCAGCCGGGTGCCCTGCGCGGGCACTTCATTCCATTCCAGCCCCAGCCATTCAAGATCGCGGCGGAATTCCTCGGCCAGCTCGGGTTGGCTGCGCGGGCCGTCGATATCCTCGATCCGCAGCAGGAATTTTCCGCCCGCCCCACCATCCGACCCGCGCGCCAGATCGTGCGCGACGATCGCCGAGTAGGCGTGGCCCCAATGCAGCGGGCCGTTGGGGCTGGGGGCGAAGCGGGTAACGATCATGACTTGACCTGCTTAGGGCAAAAATGCCGCGCCTCGCCAAAAAGGACTGTGGAAAGGCGAAATGTAACAGGCTTGACGCTTTTGCGGGCAAATGGTCCTCTCATCGCATCAGGGGAGGACACGAAAAAGTGTTCAAGGCCGATCTGATCGACCGCGCGGCAAGTTTCCGCAGCGTAGACGAAGACCCGACGAGGAACCTGTCGGCGTGCCCGACGCTCGTTCTCAACGCGGACTATACTCCGCTGTCCTATTATCCACTCTCGATCTGGCCGTGGCAGACCGCGATCAAGGCGATCTTCCTTGAGCGGGTCGATGTGGTCGCCAGCTACGAACGGCAGGTGCATTCGCCCTCGCTCGACATGAAGCTGCCCAGCGTGATCGCGCTCCGCCAATATGTGCGCCCAAGCGAATTTCCCGCCTTCACCCGCTTCAACCTGTTCCTGCGCGATCGCTTCGTGTGCCAGTATTGCGGCAGCCCCAGCCACCTGACCTTCGACCACGTCGTCCCGCGCCGCCTTGGCGGGAAAACGACGTGGGAGAACATCTCCACCGCCTGCGCGCCGTGCAACATGAAGAAGGGCGGGCGTACGCCCAAGCAGGCGGGCATGAAGCTGATGGTCGAACCGATCCGGCCGACCAACTGGCAGCTGCAGCAACACGGCAAGAGCTTCCCGCCCAACTACCTCCACGAAACCTGGCGCGACTGGCTGTACTGGGACATCGAGCTGGAGGCGTGAGGCAGATCGACCACCGAACTGCGACCAGTCTAGTTCCGGTGAAGAAACTGCCGACCAGCTTCGGACCAGCGAGCACCCCGATCGCGATGATCAACCAAGCCGTTTTCCAAAAGCACGTCTAGGGCCCGCTCCCCGGCTGCCATAAACCTGTGATCCAGGCTCCCATCGGGTTGCTCAAGATACTGTGCGGCCATCCAGACCAACGCGATCAGCTCTTTTGAAGGATGCTCGTTCAAATTACTGCCTTCCACAGGGATTTCGTCATTGCGAGCGACCGCAGGTCGATATGCTCTGGATTGCTTCCCCCGGATCAAGTCCGGGCTCGCAATGACGAGTGAGCGCGAACGTAGCCCCTAAATCCGCACCATCCGCATCCCGCGCTCGTTGTAGCGCGGCCCTTGCGCCGCACCGGGAGGCACTGCCTCCGACAGTTCGGCCAGATCGGCGTCCGACAGTTCGACATCGGCGGCGGCGGCAGAATCGCTCATGGTGGCGATGCGCTTCGTGCCGGGGATCGGCACCACGTGGTCGCCCTGCGCGATCAGCCAGGCGAGCGCGACCTGCGCCACGCTGGCCCCGTTACGCTCGGCGACGGTGCGGATCGTATCGACGATCGCGAGGTTGGCGTCGAAATTCTCTTCCGACCAGCGCGGGTCCTGCCGCCGCCAGTCGTTCTCTCCCAGGTCGTCGCGGCTGCTAAAACTGCCGGTAAGGAAGCCGCGGCCGAGCGGGCTGTAAGGCACGAAGCCGATGCCGAGCTCCTTGCAGGCGGGGAGGATGCCATCCTCCACGCCGCGCTCCCACAACGAATATTCGCTTTGCAGAGCGGTGATGGGATGGGTGGCGTGCGCGCGGCGTAGCGTTTGCTCGCCCGCTTCGGACAGCGCGAGATGGCGGATTTTCCCCTCCGCCTTGAGGTCGGCCATCGTGCCCACGACATCCTCGATCGGGACCTTGGGATCGACGCGGTGCTGGTAGAACAGGTCGATCGTCTCGATCCCCAACCGCTTGAGCGATGCCTCGCAGGCGCGGCGGATATTGGCCGGGCTGCTGTCCGCACCAGTGATCTGGTTGCCTTCGAAGGAGAAGCCGAACTTGGTCGCGATGACGAGGCCATCGCGCTTGCCGCGAATGGCGCGACCGACTAGCTCCTCGTTCTGGAACGGCCCGTAGATTTCGGCCGTGTCGAAGAAGGTAACGCCGAGCTCGATCGCGCGATGAATGGTCTTGGTGGCATCGTCCGCGTTGGCTTCACCGTAAACGATGTTGCCACCCGCAACCATCGGCATGCAGCCGATCCCGATGGCGGATACTTCGAGGCCCTGGCCCAGCGTGCGGTACTTCATCGACGTTCTCCTCAGGTGACGGCGGCCCGTGTAGCAAATTCCTCGCGCCGCCACTCGCCGTTCTCGAGCACCTCGGTGAGGTGGCGCGCCGCTTCGGCGATATCCTCGAACCGCAGATAGGCGGGCGCGAAGCCGAGGCGCAGGATGTCGGGATCGCGGAAGTCGCCGATGACACCGCGTGCGATCAGCGCCTGCGAGAGCGCGTAGGCGTTTACGTGGCGGAAGCTCAGCTGGCTGCCGCGCTTCGCGGGATCGTGCGGGCTGACGAGGTCGAGATCGAGGTCGCCGACGCATTCGCGGAAGAACTCGCTCAGCGCGCGCGACTTGGCGACCAGCGCCTCCATCCCGATCTCGGCGATCAGCTCGACGCCGCTTTCCAGCGCGGCCATCGCCAGCACCGGCGGCGTGCCCGCCAGCAGGCGCCTGACGCCCTGTGCAGGTTCGTATTCGTCGGAGAATTCGAAAGGTTTTGCGTGGCCCATCCAGCCGGTCAGCGGCTGGGTGAAGTCGCCGTGGTGCCGCTCGGCAACGAAGGCATAGGCGGGCGCCCCGGGGCCGCCGTTGAGGTACTTGTAGCCGCAACCCACCGCGAGGTCGGCATTCGCGCCGTTCAGGTCCACCGGCACCGCGCCACCCGAATGCGACAGGTCCCACAGCACGATCGCGCCGACATCTTGCGCGGCTTTGGTCAGCGCCGCCATGTCGAACATCTCGCCGGTCTTGTAGTGGACATGCGTCAGCAGCAGCAGCGCCACGCTCTCATCCAGCGCGTCGATCATCGAATCGCGCTGCGCCAGCCGTTGTTCGACGCGGGTGTCGCCCTGGATCATGTAGAGGTCGGTCGGGAAATTGCCCGGTTCGCTCAGCACCACCTTGCGGTCCGGGTTCAGCGACAGCGCCGCGCCGATCAGCTTGGCGAGGTTCACCGAGACCGAGTCGCACGCGATCACCTCATGCGGCTGCGCGCCCACCAGCGGGGCGATCTTCGCGCCGACGCGCTGCGGCATCGCGATCCAGTCGCCGCCACCGCCGGGCAGTTCGTTCCAGCTGCGAATCAGCCCTTCGCCCCACTCGGCATCGATCACCCGGTGCAACCGCTCGCGGCTCGCCTTGGGCAGCGGCCCGAGCGAATTGCCGTCGAGATAGATCACCCCCTCGGGCAGATCGAACCTGTCGCGGAAATGCGCGATGGCATCCGCTGCATCCAGTTCGCGTGCGCGCATCAGCAGATCACGCATCGGGCAGCTCCCGCAATATCGCCCGGCAGAGACCGGCATCGCCCCCGGCCACCTTCAGCGGCAGCGCGATCAGTTCGTAATGGCCAGCTGGTACGTCATCCAGAACGAGCCCCTCGAGAATGCGCATGTCGTGCTTCAGCACCGCCAGATGCGCATCCATCGTCTTGCTCTCCTGCGGATCGACCGAAGGCGCATCGGTGCCGATCAGCACCACGCCATGGGCAGAGAGCCACTCGATCGTCTCGGCCGCAATCGGCAGCCAGTCGGATCGCCATTCATCGTGGGTGAAGGCATCCCATGTGCGGAACAGCACGCGGTTGGCGTAGTCGAGCGTCGGCAGATCGCCGATGTCGATTTCACCCTCTACGCCGCGCGCATCGACCACCAGGCAGGTGCCCAGATACGGATCGAGGCTCATGCTGGCAGAATCCGCACCGTCGCTCGCGTAGTGCAGCGGCGCGTCGGCATGGGTGCCCGAATGCGTGCTCATGGTCATCCGCCCGACATTGACCGGCGAGCCGTCTTCCATCCTCCACGTACGCTCGAACGCGAATGCGGTGTCGCCCGGCCACACTGGCAGCCCGGGCCGCAGGATCTGCGAGATATCCCAGATTCTGCCGCTCACAATGCCGTCCTCACGGAAAGCAGCTCGGGGAAGAACACTTCCTTCAGCACGCTTTCGAGGTAGCCGACACCCGACGTGCCGCCGGTGCCCTTCTTGAAACCGATGATCCGCTCCACCGTCTTGAGATGGCCGAAGCGCCAGCGTTGGAAATGGTATTCCAGATCGACCAGCTTTTCCGCCAATTCGTACAGATCCCAGTGATCGTGCGGGTTCTGGTAGATCGTGATCCACGCCGCCTCGACCGCCTCGGATTTTTCCCACCGATCTTCACGATCGCGATCGAGCACATCCTCGGGAATGTCGAAGCCCCGCTTGGCGAGCAACTTCACTGTCTCCTCGTACAGGCTCGGCCGGGCGAGCTCGTCGCGCAGCTTCCGTGCCACCTCGGGCACTGCCTCGTGCATGGTCACCATGTTTGGCTTCCGCCCGCCGAGGATGAATTCCATCAGCCGGTACTGAGCGGACTGGAAGCCGCTGGAAGTGCCCAGATGCGGGCGGACCAGAGAATAGTCGTGCGGAGTCATCGTGCTGAGCACGTTCCAGCTCTGGATCAGCTGTTCCTGTGCGCGGGCGACTCTGGCGAGCATTTTGAACGCAGGCCGCAGCCGGTCCTCGCGGATTGCGTCGCGCGCGGCCTCCAGCTCGTGCAGGCACAGCTTGAGCCAAAGCTCGCTCGCCTGGTGAACGATGATGAACAGCAGCTCGTCCTGCGCGTCCGAGCGCGGATGCTGCGCGGCGAGAATGCGGTCGAGGTCGAGATAGGAGGCATAGGTCACCTCCTTCGGATCGTCGTTTGCGGCCATGGACACAGCCTCTACCGGTCCGGCCGCGTCACGCAAACCGCCCTAGCAATCGACCAGGGCAACATCGGGATGATGCTTGCACAAATGCTTCTTCACGATCTTCAGGTTGCGCGCGTTGGAGCGGAAGGCGAAGTCGAAAGCATCGCCGACCACGGGAACGAAACCGATCAGCCCGTCGAACGCGACATTCCCCATCATCCGCATCATGTGACAGGTGGGCATCTTCAGGTTGCGCGCTTCCCACACGATGTAGGTGCCCATCGCCACCCCGAATATGTCGCCGACCACCGGAACCAGGCCGACGATCGCATCCATCCCGACCGCGTAATTGATGCCGGGAATGGTCATGCTGCGCTCGGTCAGCTGCTCCATCATCTGAATTCTTCGGTAGACCGATGCCGGATCGGTGCCGCTCGGCACCTCGACACCCATCATTTTCATCGTGCCAGGATTACCCATAGGTTTCGTCCCCGTTTCACCATGCCTCTACCCCCGCCAACGCATAAAGCGGGTGTCGGGCCCACGGATTTTCGGAAAATCCTTCCAGCCCGCTGCGCACCAGCGACCAGCGCACCGGTGCCCCCAGCGGAATATACACCTCTTGCGCCAGCAGCGCACCTTCGGCCTCCACCAGCAGGTTCGCCGCTTCCTGTGCGTTGCGTGCGGTTAGCGATTCGGTCACCAGCACATCCGCCTCGGGCGAACATGGGCCGGGCACGAGGCCGCAGTTGAACTGGTTGAGAAACCACCGCGCACTGGGATAGCGCGCCACCCGGTCGATCATCACCAGGTCGGCCCCCTGCGCGAACTGCACCGGGCGCAGCTCCACCCCGATCGTGGCGAGATCCTGCGACAGCGCGGCCATCAGCCGGTCCGAGCCCGGCCCTTCGGGCAGCCACAGCCGCACCCGTGGCCGCTGCCCCGTCCTGCGGGTCCACGCGGTGATGCGCGCACGCGCACGCTCGCGCCGCTCATCTAGCGAGAGGTCCGCCCAGCGTTGGGCGACGGCCCCTGTATCGCCCGGCAGGCCCGCCGGAACGATCCGGGTCGAAGGCTGCCAGCCCGATACGCTGAACTGTTCGAGCAGGGCCGCCCGGTCGATCGCCATCGACAGGGCTTCGCGGTTCCCGATGTCGGCGAGGAAGCCCTGCTGATTGGTGATCAGCATTCCGAACAGGCCCACCGCCGGATCGAGGCGGATGGTCCCGCGCGAGAGCGGGCCGGTATCGGCCAGCGGCAGGGTGACGATCGTACCATCGAGCAGCGCGGCCGCCTCGCCCGCGGAGAATACCCGGTTCGCCTGCTCGCCCGACATCGCGCGCAGGAGCACGCGCTTGCCAAGCCGATCCCGGTCGATTTCGGGCAGGCCGAAAACCTCTGGCGGGACGGGCTGCAGCACCGCGACCGATCCATCGCGCTCCAGCGTCATCGGGCCGATCGATTCGCCGTCCCTGGTGATCGCGAGCTCGGGCTGGGCCAGCAGGTGCAGAAATTCCGGCATCGGGCCGGTCAGGCGGATCTCGATCACCCGGTTGGTCATCGCCCGGATCTCATCCACCTTGCGCAGGTCAAGCCCCAGCGAAGTGCCACGCAGCGCGCGGATCGTCGACAGCAGGCTGGACCGCGCGTCTTCAGCGGTCAGCGGATCGCCGCTGGGCCAATCGACCTGGCGCAGGCGGAAAATGAAACTGCGGCCATCCTCGGTCACGATCCAGCTTTCGCCAAGCGCGGGCACCACCTCGCCCTCGGCGTTCAGCGCGACGATTCCCGAACTGGTGGCATCACGCACCATCTGCGCGCCGGGCGACAGGCGCAGCCCGTCGTCGAACATCGATTCGGCCCGCCCGATGGTCACCACCGACAGGCCGTCGTCGTCGTTGCCGCCGCCGCACCCTGCAAGGAACGGAGGCAGCGCGAGCGCGGCAAACAGGAGGAGTGCGGATCGGAACGTCACGATCCAGTGCCCTAGCAGGCGATTGCGCGCCGGTCAGCGCGCTATTCGTCAGATTTTGCGGATCGAGCCTTCGCGAACCTGGTGGGCGGTTGCCGGCAGAACCGTGGAGGGCCGCACATAGCGCGGCGTCTTTTCACCGGTTCCGGCGGGCGCGCGAACCTTTTTGGAATCGATTTCCGAATCGAACACGATTCCGAAGCGGTTGTCCTGCGTCCATGCGACCGATCCCTTGATCGGTCCGATATTGCGCAGCTCGATCCCCAGACGCATGCCCCGCTCTACGGAAAGCGGCGCTTCGGCCATCATCCCGCCGTCGGAAAGGTTGCGCACCTTGACGCGTACGGGCTCACCGCCGTCGTCCAGAGTGAGGTCGGCGGTCAGAAACAGGCTGTCGCGCTTGAGCGATCGGGTATCGATGGCGGTCATAGAGCGTAATTAACCTTCTGCTCTCGAACGATTGGTTGACGAGCAGCCTTTATCAGGCCGCGTGTCTTCCTACTGCGGACAGGCTAAAGAAGTTTAAACGCCACGCTAGGGGATGGCCCCGGCTACCGGGCGATCAATCGTTGCGCGAAATCTTTTCGCGCCGCTCGTGCGCTTCCTGCGCCTCGACCGTCATCGTCGCCACCGGGCGGGCGATCAGGCGCTGCAGGCCGATCGGGTCGCCGCTGACTTCGCAGTAACCATATTCGCCCTCGTCGATCCGGCGCAGGGCCGCTTCGATCTTGGCGATCAGCTTGCGCTGGCGATCGCGCGTGCGCAGTTCGATGCCCCAGTCGGTCTCGCTCGAAGCGCGGTCGGTCAGGTCGGGCTCGCGCAGCGGCGTTTCCTGCAGGCTCTGCAAGGTGCCGCCGGCTTCGGTGTGGAGCGAATGTTTCCATTCGATCAGCAGCTTGCGGAAGAACTGCTGCTGCTGTTCGTTCATGTACTCTTCGTCGTCGCGCGGCACATAGTCCGGCGGGAGAGCCTTGTTCGCCCTGGCAAGAATTTCGCTGTCGCTGAGCGCCCGTGCGGCCATCTCGTCCTCTACCCTTCCGGTCCCACCCGTCTGCTGCTGCCGCCATCGCAACCTGCGTTGCGAATGGAATTTGCCGTGCGGGGCGGCTCTTAGCAGCGATCCACACGCGAACAAGCGGTTATCCCATCTTGCAACGCCAAATGGGCGGGCACGGCTGAACTTTGGCCGAACCGGCGGTGCAGCAACGCCGCCACCTGCGGCATGGACGAAAAAAACCGGCGGCGGCTTTAACCGCCTGTTTACCATAAGCGGCAAGAACGGGTTTGCGGGCGAAGTCCCGCCATGAAGGGGAGCAGACTTGTAGGGGGATTACACAATGCGACTGACAGCTATCGACACGAGCGGAGCCAAACCGGCCCTGACCGATACCGAGGACCTGGCGATTGCCCGCCTGATCGCCGCCGCAGCCCAAGGCGATATCGAGGCCTGCTTCGAACTGGGCGTAATCTGGTCGACCGGGGGCCATGGCCTCGACTGCGATCTGATCGAGGCGCACCAGTGGTTCAATCTTGCCGCTGCGCAGGGTCACCAGGAAGCGGCATGGTGCCGGACGGATATTTCCGACGAAATGACCGCGCGCGAGATCGCCGAAGCCCAGCGCCGGGCGCGCCAATGGATGATCGAACAGCGCAAGTGCGCCTGATCGCCTAGCCTTTGCGGAACGGCGTTCGCGCCTGCAGGAAATTCTGTTCCGCTGCGATGCCTTCGCGCTCGCGCTCCAGATAGTCCGCGATGGCGGCCCGAAGGCCGGGATCGGCGATGTAGTGCGCCGAAACCGTCTGCACCGGCGCATAGCCGCGGGCGAGCTTGTGCCCGCCCTGAGCGCCTGCCTCTACCCGTGCGAGGCCGCGCGCGATCGCCGCGTCGATCGCCTGATAATAACACAGCTCGAAATGCAGGAAGGGGATGTCCGCCAGGCACCCCCAATAGCGCCCGAACAGCGTGGTGCCGCCAATCACGTTCATCGCGCCTGCCACCGGCTGGCCGTCGATATAGGCGAAGATCAGCAGGATCTTGTCGCCCATCCGTTCTCCCAGCAAGGTGAAGGCCTCGCGCGTCAGATAAGGCGTGCCCCATTTGCGCGCGCCGGTATCCTGGTAGAACGCCCAGAACACGTCCCACACATCCGCGGTCAGGTCGGCCCCGGTGAGATGGCGGATTTCGACCGCGTCCTGCGCCTTCGCGCGTTCCTTTCGCAGCGTCCTGCGCTTGCGGCTGGAAAGGCTGGCGAGAAACGCATCGAAATCGGCGTAGCCTTTGTTTTCCCAGTGGAATTGCAGGTCGCTGCGCAGCAACCAGCCGGCGTCCTCGAAATGCTTCGTCTGATCGGGTGCGACAAAGGTCGCGTGCGCGCCCGACAGCCCGTGTTCGTGGCACACCTGCTCTGCCGCACGCAGCAGCGGCGGCGCGAATGCATCGTCTTCGAACAGCAGGCGCGGGCCGGTGGCCGGCGTGAACGGCACCGCGATCTGCAACTTGGGGTAATAACGGCCGCCGGCGTGTTCGTAGGCGTCCGCCCAGCCCTGGTCGAACACGTACTCCCCGCGCGAATGCGCCTTCAGATACGCAGGCAGCGCGGCATGGATCGTGCCGTCGCCATCGGCAATCGTGATCGGGGCGGCCTGCCACCCGGTCCCCGCGCCGACGCTGCCCGAATCCTCCATTGCGGAAAGGAAGGCGTGGGACACGAAGGGATTGTCGCTGCCCGCCAGCCGATCCCACTCGGCGGGATCGATCGCTGCGACCCCGCCGTGGATTCGTGCCGTGAGTTCAGGATCGCCCATGGCGCTCAGGTGGGCACTCGCCGCTAGTCGCGCAACGCCAGCACGGCGTCGACCTCCACCGCCGCGCCCAGCGGCAGCGCAGGCACGCCCACCGCGGCCCGCGCATGGCGGCCTGCCTCGCCGAACACGTCGAACATCAGTTCGGAGGCGCCATTGGCGACCTTGGGCTGGTCGGCGAAATCGGGCGTCGAGGTGACGAACGCGCCCAGCTTGATCACGCGCTCCACCCGGTCAAGCGGGATGCGCGCCGCTTCCAGCTGGGCGAGGATCATCAGCCCGCACGCGCGCGCCGCGGCCATTCCGTCTTCCAGGCTGACGTCGTCACCCAGCCGCCCGGTGACGAGTTCGCCGTCGATGAAGGGCAACTGGCCCGAAACATAGGCGCAGTCGCGATGCACCGCGACGGGCACGTAGCTGGCGACGGGCGCGGCTGCCTTGGGCAGGATGATTCCGAGTTCTTCGAGACGGGCTTGGATGCTCATGCAGGGTCCTCCAGGTGTTTCATGATCCACGGCAGTGCTTCGGCCCAGCTATCGATCCGGGCATGGGCGTCGCCCGCTTTCTCGCCGCAGGCGATATGCGGGGCGAGGCCGGGCTCGCCGCACAGGTGCAGGCGAAGCGTATCGGGCGCGTGTTCGCGCGCGGAACCGTGGTGCTGCGAAAGGTCGTCGACGAAAACCGTTTTCGTGGGGGAATATTCCTCCACGATCCGTGCAATGGCAGCCCCCTTCGGGCCCTGGTTGGTGTAGACCTTCGCATCGATCCCGTAGCGCGAGAGCTGCCGGGCGCGATCGTCGCGCCGATGGTCGAGCAGGTTGGTCAGCACCACGACATCGGCCTTTTCGGTCAGCGCGCCATAGGCTTCCAGCGCGCCGGGCACCGGGTCCTGCCGATCCATCTGGGTATCGAAAAAGCCGTTGAGCAGCCGCCACATCTCTTTCTGTTCGACGACCGCGCCGTCCGCTCGCCGGGTCAGCGCGCTCACGAAATCGGACTGGAAGGCGAAGTCGATATCATGCGCTTCGCCCAGCCAGTCGCGAAAATGCGTCACCATCCGCAGCAGCACCTCGTCGCAGTCGGTGATGACCAGCGGGCGGGCAGTGCCGTTCGTCGCGCCGCTCATTGGGCGAGCTCGCGCTGGGCGGCGGCGATTGCGGCGGGATCGAGATCGAGCGCATCGGCCGCAAGCACCAGGTCGGGCTCGTGCGCGGCGAGAAATTCCAGCACCGCGGCCTGCACCGAACGCTCCCCCAGCCCGCCGCGCAGACGATCAGGCGTCAGGCCGGTGAGCGACAGCAACCGTTCGGCCCGCTTCTCGTCGGTCAAAATCCAGCCCAGCGCCGACAGCGCGATCGCCTCCGCATCGCGCTGCGGGGCAGCATTCTTGTGATTATCGGGAGAAGCGATTGTCATGTGGGGCGCGGCTGGCCTATCGATAAGGAGAGCAAAGGGAGTGGGCGAGAGGTGGCAAAGCGTATCCTCGTTGTCGAGGACAACGATCTCAACCGCAAATTGTTCTGCGACGTTTTGCGCGCCAAGGGCTACGAGGTGCTGGGCTGCGCCGACGGCAATTCGGTGATCGAGTCCGCGCGCGGCTTCCGGCCGGACCTTGCGATCATGGATATCCAGCTGCCGCATATTTCGGGGCTGGACCTGATCGCGCAGATGAAGGCGGACCCGCAGCTTGCCGCGGTTCCCGTGCTGGCCGTCACCGCCTATGCGGGCAAGGGCGACGAGGATCGGATCCGGGCCGCCGGGGCGGAGGACTATCTCGCCAAGCCGGTGTCCATCGGCCCCTTTTCCAGCAAGGTGAATGCGCTGATCGGGGACTAGGCGCGCGGTGCGGCCCGCGCCCGCCAACGCTTGACAAATGTGGGGCGAAAGAGCTTTGCCCCGGCTTGATAAATGGGACAATTGAAGGATGCCCGCGATGGACCGTGCCGAGATCGACCGGCGAATCCGCGACATTATCGCGCCGTTCAACAAGAACGGCGTGACGATTACCGATCAGACGACCTTTCAGGGCGACCTCGAATTCGACAGCCTGACGGTGATGGATTTCGTCGCCACGATCGAGGACGAGTTCGACATCATCATCAGCATGAACCAGCAGGCCGAGATCGAAACCTACGGCCAGCTGGTCGACGCGGTGAAGAAGCTGGTCGACTCCGAATGAGCGAAGGTATCAGCCAGCCGGACGCGCCGGTAACCCGCGAAGGCCGCGCAAAGGGCGATCTGTTCGCCAAGTTCGACGATCTGATCGCGATGCGCGAGGGCCTTCTCGCCAGCGGGGTGGAAGACCCGTTCAACCTGGTGATGGAAAAGGTGCTCAGCCCCACCCGTGCGATCTGCAACGGGCGCGAGACCATCCTGCTGGGCACCTACAACTACATGGGCATGACCTTCGACGAGGATGTCATCGCCGCAGGCAAGACCGCGCTGGAGGAATTCGGCAGCGGCACCACGGGCAGCCGGGTGCTCAATGGCACATACCAGGGCCACAAGGAGTGCGAGGACGCGCTCAAGGAATTTTACGGAATGGACCACGCGATGGTCTTTTCCACCGGCTACCAGGCGAACCTCGGCATTATCTCCACCATCGCGGGCAAGGGCGACTACGTGGTGCTGGATATCGACAGCCACGCCTCGATCTACGATGGCTGCGCGATGGGCAAGGCGGAGATCGTGCCCTTCCGCCACAATGATATCGAGGCGCTGGAAAAGAGGCTGAAGCGCATTCCCGCCGATGCGGGCGTGCTGGTCGTCCTCGAAGGCGTCTATTCGATGCTGGGCGATGTCGCGCCGCTGAAAGAGATGGTCCGCATCTGCAAGGAAAACGGCGCGATGGTGCTGGTCGACGAAGCGCATTCGATGGGCTTCATCGGGCAGAACGGGCGCGGCGTTGCCGAAGAACAGGGCGTGCTGGACGATGTCGACTTCGTGATCGGCACGTTTTCCAAAAGTGTCGGCACGGTGGGCGGCTTCTGCGTCTCCAACCACCCCGATTTCGAGATCATGCGGCTGGTCTGCCGCCCCTACGTGTTCACCGCCAGCCTGCCGCCGAGCGTGGTCGCGACCGCCGCGACCTCAATCCGCAAGCTGATGCATGGCAGCAACAAGCGGGCGCATCTGTGGGAGAATTCCAAGCGTCTGCACGGCGGCCTGAAGGGTCTGGGTTTCGAACTCGGCACCGAAGAGCCGCAGAGCGCGATCGTTGCGGTGATCATGCCCGATCTGACCAAGGGCGCGCAGATGTGGGAAGCGTTGCTGAGGGAAGGGCTGTACGTCAATCTCGCCCGCCCGCCCGCAACCCCCGCCAACATGACGCTGCTGCGCTGTTCGCTGTGCGCCGAACATAGCGACGAGGAAGTCGGCACGATCCTGCAGATGTTCGAAAACGCCGGGAAGGCCGTGGGGATTATCTGATGCGCGGCGCGGCGAGATTTGCCGCCGCTGCACTTGCCACCGCCGCGCTAGTCAGCGTGCCTGCCTCGGCCATCATCGTCAGGCACGATGCGCCGCCCGAACGCTACCGTGCGCAGCCGGCCGATATTCCGGCGCTCGCCGATATGCCGGGCAGCGGGCACGGCGTGCTGATCGCGCCCGAATGGGTATTGACCGTAGCACATACCGTCGCTGGCGAGGTCGATAGCCTGCGAAGCGTTGAAATCGCCGGGCGTCAGCGCGCGGTGGCGCAGGTGATCCTTCATCCCGACTACACGCCGCCGCCCGGCGTCGGACCGGACGGGTCGGTCAAGCCAATCATGGATGCGAGCTTCGTCATGCGCGATATCGCGCTGGTGCGGCTGCGCGAACCGGTAACCGATGTGGTGCCGGTCACCCTGTTCGACGGAGTGATTGGGGAAGGCGATGTGCTGACCCTGTTCGGCAAGGGCCAGGGCGGCACCGGATTGACCGGGGCAATGTCCGCGCTTCCCCAGCGCGGTTCGTTGCGCCGGGCGCGCAATGCGGTCTCGCAGGTATTGCCCGAGTGGATCGGAGTTACCTTCGATCGGGGGGCTGCCGCGCTGCCAGACGAAGGCTCGATCGGTCGGGGCGACAGCGGCGGCCCACTGATGATCGAAACCGACGACGGGATGAAGCTCGTCGCTCTCGCCTCGTGGACTTACTGGGAAGGCCCGGCACAGGATTTCCGGGCGGGTGCCTATGGCCTCACCACCTATCACACCCGCGTTGCCGCTTTTCGGGACTGGATTTCCCAGACCATGGAGAACCGCGCCTAGCCGCTGGCAGGGCTGCGACGCACCGGCTTTACCGGGATGCGCAGATAGGCGACGCCGTTGTCTTCCGCTTCGGGAAAGCGCCCCGCGCGGATGTTTACCTGGATCGAGGGGAGCAGCAGGCGCGGTACGGCGAGCTCTTCGTCGCGGGATTCGCGCATCTGGACAAATTCGTCCTCGGTCACGCCGTCGTGCACGTGCACGCTGTTCCTGCGTTGGTCGGCGACGGTGGTCTCCCACTTGTATTCGTCGCGCCCCGGCGCCTTGTAGTCGTGGCACATGAACAGCCGCGTATCGTCGGGCAGCGACAGCAGACGGCGGATGGAGCGGTAGAGCTGGCGCGCGTCTCCGCCGGGAAAGTCCGCCCGGGCGGTGCCGAAATCGGGCATGAACAGTGTATCGCCCACGAACACCGCATCGCCCACCTTGTAGGCGACGTCGGCGGGCGTATGGCCGGGCACGCTCATCACCGTGAACTCCAGCGATCCCACGGCGAAGGTTTCGCCGTCGTCGAACAGATGATCGAAATCCGACCCGTCGCTGGCGAGATCGTCCAGCCCAAAGACCGGGCGGAACAGCTTCTGCACATCGCGAATGCGCGCGCCGATGCCGATTGTCGCGCCGGTTTTCGCCTTGATGAAGGGTGCCGCGCTCAGATGGTCGGCATGGGCGTGGGTCTCGAGCACCCACTCGATGGCGACGCCCTCCTCCTTTGCGGCTGCCAGAATTGCCTCGGCAGAGCGGACATCGGCCTCCCCCGCTGCAATATCGAAGTCGAGCACGGGGTCGATCACCGCGCCTTTCTGCGTTTCCGGATCCCAGACCAGATAGCTGACCGTGTTGGTCGCCTCGTCGAAAAATGCGCGAATGCCGGGGTTCGCCATGATGCGTCTCCATCGGATGTGTTCTGTCGCTTGACATATATAAGCGATTGCTTATTTAGCAAGTGCTAATGAACGATCAACCCACCCTTGCCCCCGCAGACCTCGCCGCGTTCGAGGCCAATGCAAACGCCGTTGCAGAGCTGCTCAAGGCACTCGGCAACACGCGGCGCCTGATGGTGATGTGCAAGCTGGCCGAACGGGGCGAGATGCGGGTCACCGCGCTCGCCGAAGAGGTCGGCCTGTCGCAGTCCGCGCTGTCGCAGCACCTCGCGAAGATGCGGGCGGAAGGCCTGGTCGATTTTCGGCGGGAAGCGCAGACAGCCTGGTACCGGATCGCCGATCCGCGCTGTCGGACGCTGCTCGCAACCCTTCACGATCTCTATTGTCAGGAGTGACAGCAATGACTGCCAATACCCCCAGAACCGTCCCCCCTCACGAAGCCAGGCGCCTGATCGCCGACGGCGCGCGGCTGGTCGATATTCGCGGGGCAGACGAATTCGCCCGCGCGCGCGCTCGGGGCGCGGAGAACCGCCCGCTAGACCAGATCGACCGGATCGACGGCGACGGGCCGATCGTGTTCATGTGCCGATCCGGCATGCGGACCGGCGGCAATGCCCAGAAACTCGCCGCGTGTCATTCTGGCGAGGCCTACCTGCTCGATGGCGGGCTGGACGCGTGGCGAAAGGCCAACCTCCCGGTCGAGGAAGACCGCAGCCAGCCGCTGGAGATCATGCGGCAGGTGCAGATCGCGGCCGGGTCGCTGGTGCTGATCGGTGTGCTGCTCGGGCTGACGGTTGCGCCCGGCTGGTTCGGCCTCTCCGGCTTCGTGGGTGCGGGCCTAGTGTTTGCCGGGACGACCGGCTGGTGCGGCATGGCCCACCTGCTCTCGATAATGCCATGGAACCGGCGCGCCGCAGCCGCCTGACACTGCGGGGCATGGTGCCATGGATATAACCACCATCGCGCTCACCCTGCTTTCGGGCGGCGTGATCGGCTTCGTGCTGGGGCTGGTCGGCGGTGGCGGCTCGATCCTCGCCGTGCCGCTGCTGGTCTATGCCGTGGGCATGAAATCGCCGCACATGGCCATCGGCACTGCTGCGGTCGCGGTGGCGCTGAATGCGCTGGTCGGCTTGGTCGGACACGCGCGCAGCGGCAACGTGCGCTGGCAGTGCGCGATCAGTTTCGCCATCGCCGGGTCGGCGGGCGCGGCGCTGGGTGCGGAGGCGGGCAAGGCGTTCGATGGTGAAAAGCTGCTGGGTCTGTTCGGCGGCCTGATGGTGGTCGTCGCCGTATTGATGCTACTCAAGCGGCGGACGGCGGAAAACCCGCAGGTGAGCATGACGCGTGGAAACGCGCGCAGCATGCTGACGCGGATCCTCCCCACGGGTCTTGGCACCGGTCTGCTGGCCGGGTTCTTCGGGATCGGGGGCGGCTTCCTGATCGTGCCCGGGCTGGTCTTTGCTACCGCCATGCCGCTCAGCCTTGCGATCGGCAGTTCGCTGGTTGCGGTCACGGCTTTCGGGATGACCACCGCCGGATCCTATGCCCTGTCGGGGCTGGTCGACTGGACGGTGGTCAGCTGGCTGGTGGCTGGCGGGGTCGGCGGCAGCGTTCTGGGCCGTGCAGCGGGTGCACGATTGGCCGGGCACAAGCGGGTGCTGGAAGTGGGCTTCGCGGTCCTTGTGGCCGCGGTCGGCCTTTGGGTGATCGCCGGTTCGCTTGGCCTGCAGGGCGGCTGATCCTCTCGCGGCGCGCAGGCCCCTGCTTCGCGGAACTGCTGGCCAAGTCCTTCGTCTGAGAGAGACAAAGGAGATTACCACATGGCAAATGTCAGCACAGGCAGTGCGAAATACGAAGGTTTCGGCAAGGATGGCAAAGGCCACGTCTCGACCGAATCGGGCGCGCTGAAGGACCAGCCCTACGGCTTCAACACGCGGTTCGAAGATGCGCCCGGCACCAATCCCGAAGAACTGATCGGCGCGGCCCATGCCAGCTGCTTCACCATGGCGCTCGCTTTCCAGTTGGCCGACAAGGGTCATTCGGACGGCGCGATCGAGACGATCTGCAAGGTCACGCTGGAAAAGGACGGCGACGGCTTCAAGGTGAGCAAGTCCGCGCTGTCGGTAACCGGTGGCGGCGATGGGCTGGACAAGGCGACGTTCGAGGAATGCGCGAAGACCGCCAAGCAAAACTGCCCGCTTTCCAAGCTGCTCGATACCGAGATTACGCTGGAAACGACCTTTAACGGCTAACCGGCCAAAACCGCAGTAGGGCTAGAAGTCTTCCAGCGTGGCGTTGGCGCAGGGATCGTTCGCGGTTCCTGCGTCATCGCTGTGTCCCAGCTGCGTGACCAGCAGGAACCCGCCCACCACCAGCACGACGAACAGCGTGGTCAGCGGCACCAGATACTTGTCGATGAAGCTCTTGATCGGCGCGCCGAACAGGCGGAACAGCACGCCTACAGTCATGAAGATCAATCCGCGCCCGGCGATGCTGGCGATCACGAAGGTCGCGAAGTTCATGTGCACGAAGCCGGCGGTGATCGTCATCAGCTTGTAGGGAATGGGCGTACTTGCGGTGGTGAACACCGCCCAGCCGCCATTGGCGTTGACCGTGCAGGCAGCCCACGGAAAAACGTCCGCGTAGCCCAGCTTCGAAATCAGCCACAGGCCGATGCTGTCATACAGCAGCGCACCGATCGCATAGCCGAACATCCCGCCCACCACCGATGCGCCCGTGGCGATCAGGGCGAAGCGGAGCGCCTTTTTAGGTTCGGCCAGACACATCAGGCCCAGCAGCGGATGCGGTGGAATCGGGAAGAAGCTCGATTCGACGAAGGCGAACAGCGCCAGCCACCACTGCGCGTGCGGATGCGCCGCCTTCCGCATGGTCCATTCGTACAATCCGCGCAGCATGGCAGCCCCTCACCCCCTCGGTTTCCGGCGCTTAGGCGAGCGTCCCGCAACGCGCAAGGCAGTGCGCATCATCTGCCTGTGCGCTGAATTTACCGATTTGGTTATTTTGTGCTTGGCATTGTGACGCTCTTTGGTTAGGCAACGGGAACATCGCGATGGTGCGGGCGAAGGGGAGGCCTCACTGCCACCGCGCGCTTTAATCGGGACCGTTCACCTCATGCCGGACAAGCCGCCAGGCGCGCCCAAACCCAGGGCGCGGCGCGAGACCCTGTCGATTGCGGCCTCGCAAGCCCGGGGTGGCGAGGAGGCCACGAATCCACGCTGGCGGACGCACTTCCTCCAGGCACTCGCCGCGACTTCCAATGTCACCGCATCGGCCAGGCAGGCGCGCGTTTCACCCAGCCGGGCCTACAAGGCGCGGCGCGACAGCCCGGAATTCGCCGAAGCCTGGCGCACGGCACTGCACGAAGGATACGAACACCTGGAAATGGAGGTGCTGGCGCAGCTGCGCGGCCACGATCCCGACCGCAAGCTGGATATCGCCAATGCGATCCGCCTGCTCGCTGCCCACCGCGACACGATCGCCATCGAACGGGCGAAACGTCAGGGGCAGGACGAAGCGGCGGTGTTCGCCGCGCTGGAGCGCAAACTCGCCACGATCCGCGTCCGCCTCGCGAAGAATGACGCGCCTTTACGAACCGATGGCGATGATCGCTGACGCGCTGGCCGATCTGCTCGATCTGGCGCCCGAGGCACGGCTCGACTGGTACGCATCGCTTTCGCAGGAAGAAGCGCAGGCGATTGCGTTTCACTGGCCGCTATGGGCGCGGGCCGAGCAGGTCGCACCGCACGGCGACTGGCAGACATGGCTGATCTGCGCCGGGCGCGGCTTCGGCAAGACCCGCGCGGGCGCGGAGTGGGTGCGGATGATCGCGCGCACCGATCCCCATGCGCGGATTGCGCTGGTCGGCGCCTCGCTGGCCGAGGTGCGCGGCGTTATGATCGAAGGCGAGAGCGGCATCCTCGCGGTGTCTCCACCCGATCATGCGCCGCGATGGGAACCGAGCCTGCGGCGGTTGACCTGGGGCAGCGGGGCGCAGGCCTTCTGCTACTCCGCCGCCGAGCCCGAAAGCCTGCGCGGCCCGCAGCACAGCCACGCATGGTGCGACGAAATTGCCAAGTGGGACAATGCGGGCGAGCGTGCGACATCTGCGTGGGACAACCTGCAGATGGGCCTGCGTCTGGGCGAGCATCCGCGCGTGGCCGCCACCACCACGCCGCGCGCGGTGCCACTGGTCCGGCGCCTGCTGGATGAAAGTGAGGCGGGCGACGCCGCGGTGACGCGCGGGACGACATGGGACAACGAGGGCAACCTCCCCACCCGCTTCGTCAACCGGATGCGCCGCCAGTTCGCCCGCACCACGCTGGGGCGGCAGGAGCTGGACGGCGAATTGCTGACCGACATCGAAGGTGCCCTGTGGACCCGCGCCCTGCTGGAGGAGTGCCGCCAAGCTCCCCCTCCCCTTCAGGGGAGGGGGTCGGGGGGAGGGGCAACCCAATGCACCCGCATCGTGATCGGCGTCGATCCGCCCGCCAGCGCGCAGGGCGATGCCTGCGGGATCATAGTCTGCGGCAGCGATGAGGAAGGCCTCGCCACCGTCCTCGTCGACGCCAGCGTCGAACGCGCCTCGCCCGAAAAATGGGCACGCGCCGTGGCGCGTGCGGCTGAGAAATGGGAAGCCGACCGCGTGATTGCCGAAGCCAACCAGGGCGGCGCAATGGTCGAAAGCGTGCTGCGCGCAGGCGAAGTCTCGCTGCCGTTCAAGCTGGTCCACGCCAGCCGCGGCAAGGTCGCCCGCGCCGAGCCGGTCGCCGCGCTCTACGAAGCAGGCCGCGTGCGCCACGCGGGCCTGTTCGCGAAGCTGGAGGACCAGTTATGCGGCCTGAAAGTGGGCGGTGGCTACGAAGGCCCGGGACGATCGCCCGACCGCGCCGATGCGCTGGTGTGGGCGCTGACCGAGCTGATGCTGGGTCGGTTCGTGAAGCCCTCCGTATCAGTGATTTAGGTGATTGTCGTTCCCTCACGTTCCGCCTAAATTTGCGCCAGGGTTCGCGTATCTTCCGGGATGTGTTCACAATGAAGAAATTCGCAATCGCGCTCGTGGCAATCTGCCTTCCGGTAGCGGCTGGTCACGCCCAGAGCGGCCTGTCTTGGAAATACGGCGATAGCGAAGACTTCGAAGCCTGCTGGGCTGTATCGTCCTACGATCATTCGAGCGGCGCCAAGGCCTGGGTCCAGATTGAGAGCAACCTAGACGGACACAACCTGATCATGGTCGAACGCAACGACTGGAAGATGCAATCGCCAGAAACAACGGCGAAAATCGTGGCCGGGGCAACGACCATAACGATCGCAGGCGCAACGACATACCACCAGATCGACGGTGTCACCCATCTCGACATCTCGCTAACCCGTACGGAAATGGCCAGGCTGGGCAAGGCCCGGATCATCCGCGTGACGACCGCCGACGGCAAGATCGCGGAGTCCTTCCCCTTGCCGGGCAACGTCCCGGGCGCACTGGGTTGGATCAACGAGTGCCTCGATGAAATGGAGTATTATCTTTACTAGTAAGACAAGTTCGCCCGCGCCGAACCTGTCTACGAAGGCCGGGGCCGCTCGCCGGACCCCGCCGTTTCGCTGTTCAGGGCACTCACCGAGCTTATGGTGGGTAAGGGCGGCGGGCCGTCGGTGCAGGGTTTCTAACTTGTTATCCCGGACTTGTCCGGGGTGACAAGAGAACCTGCTAAACCTGCAAATCCGCGAGACACTGGCGAAACGCATTGAACTCGATCACGCCCTCGCCCGTCTGCGCTTCGAAGCCGGTGTTGCTGTCGACCGACAGCGAGAAACGTCCGTGGACGGGGTCGACCATCCACCACAGGTCGGCTGTGCCCATCTCGGCGATGTAGCCGCTCGAAAACTCGCCTTCGTAGCCGTCGCGGTAGGTCACCGGCCCGCTGGTCGAGGTGTCGAAGCCGAGGTAGAAATAGCCGTCGCGCGTCCGTCCGGGTGTCGCGGCGGGTTCCGCAAACATCAGCCCGATCTCCGCATTGCCGTCGGCATTGGAGCGCATCATCAGCGCCCTGTCCTCGCCGCGAACCTCGATGCTGCAACCGTCGGTCGAACGCTTGACGGTAATATCCTGGTCTTTCGCGGTAGCGGGCTGGCCAAGTCCGAAAACGGCCAGGCCGAAAGCCAATAGTCCAAACCGACGCTTCATTCCCAGCTCCCCGGTCGCTTGCGCCCGGGGACATGCCTGATCCCTGGAGACGCCATGTCCATGTTTACCGACCTGATCTCCGCCTTCAAGGGCGGGGGCAGCGCCCGTGTGCCCATCGCGCGCGGCTTCACCTCGCCCTGGGCTGCGGCGTTCGAAGCGCGCGGGGCATCCGCGCCGCCGTTCGATTATGCGACCAGCCTGCAGGCCGGGTTCGCCTCCAACCCCGTCGCCCAGCGCGCGGTGCGGATCGTGGCCGAGGGCGTCGGTGCCGCGCCCGTCTCGACAGACGCGGACGAGTTGCTCGCGCTGATCACCGCTCCATCCGCAGGCCAGTCGCTGGTCGAGACCATCGCCGCGCACCTGCTGCTGCATGGCAATGCCTTCGTGCAGGTGCTCAAGGACGGCAGCGGGAGGCCGGTCGAGCTGTTCGCGCTGCGGCCCGAGCGGGTCACGATCCGCCCCGGTCCGATCGGCTGGCCCGAAGGCTTTGCCTATCACCTCGGCGCGCAGACGCATGTGATCCCGCTGGAGGACGAGGATGGCTGGCCCGAGCTGATCCATCTCAAATGCCTCAACCCCGGTGACGATCACTATGGGGCGGGCGCATTGAGCGCCGCCGCGCAGGCGATCGCAATCCACAACGCGGCGAGCCAGTGGAACAATGCCCTGCTGGAGAATGCCGCGCGGCCCTCGGGCGCGCTGGTCTACGCGCCGGGTGACGGGCAGGGGCTGACAGCGGACCAGTTCGAGCGGCTCAAGGCCGAACTCGCCAGCGCCTTCCAGGGGCAGGGCAATGCCGGGCGGCCCATGCTGCTCGAAGGCGGGCTCAGCTGGCAGAGCATGGCGCTCTCGCCTGCCGACATGGACTTTGCGACGCTCAAGGCGGCGGCGGCGCGCGACATTGCGCTCGCCTTCGGGGTGCCGCCGATGCTGCTCGGCCTGCCGGGCGACAACACCTATTCGAACTACCGCGAGGCCAACCGCGCTTTGTGGCGGCTGACCCTGCTGCCGCTGGCGGACAAGATCTTCGGCGGGATCGCCCAGGGCCTCTCGCCGTGGTTTGCCGACACCAGGATCGCGGTCGACCTCGACCGGGTGCCCGCGCTCTCCGAAGACCGCGAGCGGCTGTGGAAGCAGGTCAGCGAAGCGGACTTCCTGACCGACGCAGAACGCCGCGCGATGCTGGGGCTAGAAGGGCCATAGCGGGGGCGGCTCACCGCGCCCTCTGATCAGATCGGAACGGCATCGGTCTTCGATGAAGTCGTAGACTTTCCCGGCATCAAGGCAGCTGTCTGCGGCGAAGAAACCGCTCCAGACGAGATAGCCAAAGTACAAACCGAACATCACCAAAACGGTGATGATCGTGAGCCAGCACCCTCGCGGCATACAGCCCCGGCGCGTGTGGTTCTGATCCAGCATTCCCTACCCTTAGCAAGGTTTCCGCCATGACCAACGAAGACATGCTCGCCGCGCTGCTCGCGCAGGCGCGCACCGAGGGTGCCGAACTCGTCACCCTGCGCGCGATTGCCGAGGAAGCTGGCGAACTGGGCGCGAACCGCGCGCTTGTCCGCATCGGCCTGTCCGACGAAGCCGCCTCGGGCGATATCGTGGAACTGCGTGAGCTGTTGCAGGCGTGGCGCGACGCCAAGACAAGCGCGTGGAAGGCTGCGATCGAGTGGCTGGTGCGCGGGATGTGCGCGCTGCTGCTGCTCGGCATTGCGGTGCGGCTGGGCGTGCCGGGGCTCTTGAAGTGAGAGCGGCCCCAGCCGTTCGTCCTGAGCCTGTCGAAGGGCGAACAGGAGCGAAATTCGCGGGCACAGAACCCCCTCCCCTCGATCCCCTCCCCGCCGGGGAGGGGAGGGTCTTGCGGATCGCCGGATATGCCGCGCTGTTCGACATCCACGATGCGGCGCACAACACGATCCGCACCGGTGCCTTCGCCGCCACGCTCGCCCGAAGCAGGAAGCCCTTGCCTCTCTACTGGCAGCACGAGCCGCACCAGCGCATCGGCACGGTCGAGCGGATCGGTGAGGACGCGAAAGGCCTGCGCGTAGTGGCCCGGATCGACCGGCCCGCTAGCCGCGCCGCCGCCTTGCTGGCCACGCGCGCCGTCAGCGGGCTCAGCTTTGGATACCGCGCCACGAGGGCGCGCCACAACCCGCATGGCCGCGAACTTCTCGCAGTCGACCTTATCGAAATCAGCCTCGTCACCCACCCGTTGCAACACGGCGCGCGGGTGCATTTGATCGTCCGCTGAGGCTCCTGCTTCCGCAGGAGTTCGCACCTCCGCTCCAGCCTGCCCCACCCCCAACCCCCTCGCCTTCAAGGAGAGGGGGCGTTTCCCGTGCCGACAAGAAAGGTTCTTCATGGATATCCAGACCCCCATTACCGACACCGCCACCGATCCGCTCGACGCCAGCTTCGACATCGTCGCCCGGCAGGACGCGCTCGAAGCCGACGTCACCACGATCCGCACCGATCTCGACGAGGTGAAGGCCCGCGTCGACAAGATCGGCCGCGCGGCGCAACGCCCCGCGCTTGGCACCGGCGACAGCGCGCCCGCCGAGGTGAAGGGCTTCGTCGACGGCTACCTGCGGCGCGGTGCGGTTCATGAGATCAAGTCGATCTCCGGCACCACGCCCGGCGATGGCGGCTATGCCGTGCCGCGCCAGATCGACGCGATGATCGCCCGCGAACTGACCGACATCAGCCCGATCCGCAGCATCGCGCAGGTCGTCCAGACCGGCAGCGCGGGCTATCGCAAGCTCATCTCCACCGGCGGCACCGCGAGCGGCTGGGCGAGCGAGATTGGCGAGCGTAGCGAAACCGACACGCCGACCTTCGCCGAAATCGCCCCGCCGACGGGCGACCTCTACGCCAACCCGGCGGCCTCGCAGGCCATGCTCGACGACTCCGGCTTCGACCTCGAGAGCTGGCTGGCGAGCGAGATCGCGATGGAATTCGCCCGTGCCGAAGGTGCCGCCTTCGTTAACGGCAGCGGCACCAACCAGCCCAAGGGCTTCCTCAAGGCGACCACCTCAACGCTGGGCGACGGCGCGCGCGCCTTCGGGTCGGTGCAGTATATCGGCACGGGCAGCGCGACCGGGCTAGGCGACGATCCGGACCTGACGCTGATCGACCTGGTCCACACGCTCAAGGCCGGGCACCGGCAGGGCGCGGCGTTCGTGATGAACTCCGCCACGCTGGCCGAAGTGCGCAAGCTCAAGACCACCGATGGCGCGTTCCTGTGGCAGCCGGGGCTCGTCGAGGGGCAGCCCGATCGTCTGCTCGGCTACCCGGTGGTCGAGGCGGAGGACATGCCCGACATCGCGGCGGACGAATACCCGATCGCCTTCGGCAATTTCCGCCACGGCTACCTGATCGCCGAACGCAGCGCCACGCAGGTGCTGCGCGATCCTTTCAGCAACAAGCCCTTCGTCCACTTCTACGCGACCAAGCGGATCGGCGGACAGGTGCTCGACAGCGCAGCGATCAAGCTGCTGCGGATCGAGGCCTGACGCCGACGGGGCGCGGGGGCCATAGCCTCCCGCGCCTCTGCGCCCGCGCCGATGCTGCACCTCCGGCTTCTCCCCTGGCCGTTCGAGGACCCTTCGGCGCGGGCGCCTTCCTTCCCATTTTCAGGAGACCGCGATGACACGGCCATCCCTTCGCCGGGTGCTTTCGGGCGGCGATCTCTCGCCCGCCTTGGCCGAACTGAAGCACTGGCTCGGCATCACCCGCAGTTCCGACAATGCGCAGCTGACCGCGCTGATCGGTGCGGGGGTGGAGGCGTGCGAGGCTTTTACCGGGCTCACACCGCTCGCCGCGACCATCGAAGAGACCCGCGATGCGAGCCACGAGTGGACGCGGCTCACCACCCGCCCGATTGCGCAGGTGACCAGTGTCGAGATGCTCGATGCCGAGGGCGTGCGCACCGCGCTGGGCGATGACGAGTACGACCTGCACCTCTCGGGCGACGGTTCGGCGCAACTACGCTTGCGGCGTGGGCCGTTCGTCAGCCGGGTGGTGGTGACGCTGGAAGCCGGACTGGCGGCGGACTGGGGCAGCCTGCCCGATGGCCTGCGCCACGGCATCCTGCGCTTCGCCGCCTATCTCCACCGCGAAGGCGAAGCGGTGGCGGCCGAACCACCGGCAGCGATCGCGGCGCTGTGGCGTCCGTGGCGCGTCCTGAGGCTCGCCTGATGGCGCGCATGATCCGTGCGAGGATTCCGGCGCTCGACCGACTTGCCCATGCGCTGGAGCGGCGCGCGCTGCGCCGTCTGGACGCGCGGGCGCAGCGTCCCGGCAGCAAGTCCTGGCGCTCGGCGCACAAGCTCTGGCCCGACTTCGGAGACGATTGATGGAAACCCAGCTTTGCGCCGCGCTGATCGAGCATCTGCGCGCCGATCCCGCCATCGCGTCGGCACTCAATATCGTCGCCGAGGCCGAGATCGAGCGTGCGTCCACCCCCTGGCTGGCGCTGGTTGCCAGCGCCTCGGCGGACTGGAGTACCAAGACCTGCGCGGGGCGCGAAGTGCGCGTCGCGGTGGAGCTTCGCCTGCATGGCGACGATCCCGCGATCGGTGGCGATCTCGCCAAACGGGTCGACGCGCGCGCCCTCGCGCTCCCCGCCGCCCAGATCGGCTTTCGCGTCGTGAGCGCCACCTTCCTGCGGGGCCGCGCCGAGCGCCGCCCCCGCAATGCCCGCGCGATCCTGCGCGAATACCGCTTCCGCATCCTCGAAACCACTCAACCCTGACCCGTTCAGAAAGGCTTCCCGTCATGACCGCCCAAAAAGGCTCCGCCTTCCTTCTCAAGATCGGCGACGGCGCAGTGCCGCCCGCATACGAAACCGTCGCCGGGCTGCGCACCACGCAAATGGCGATCAACGGCGACAGCGTGGTGGTGACGCACAAGGATTCGGGCGGCTGGCGCGAATTGCTGTCGGGCGCGGGCACCCGCTCGGTCTCGGTCAGTGCGGGCGGTATCTTCCTCGGCTCCGATGCAGAGGCGCGCGTACAGGCCCACGCGCTGGCAGGCACGATCGACGATTACGAATTGTCGTTCGAGGATGGCGCGCGGCTGCGCGGCCGCTTCCTCGTCCAGCGGCTCGACTATTCGGGCGATTTCAACGGCGAGCGCAACTACACCATCCAGCTCGAAAGCTCGGGCGCGGTCGCCCCGGCATGAGCGCGGCCAACCCGGTCAGGGGCGAGGCGGCCTTGCGTATCGCGGGCGAACGGCGAACGCTGCGCCCCAGCTTTACCGCGCTGGTCGCGGCAGAAGAAGAGCTTGGCCCGCTGTTCGCGCTGGTCGAACGGGCGGGCGCAGGGGAACTGCGCCTGTCCGAAATCGCGGCGCTGTTCTGGCATTGCCTCGAAACGCGCGACGGTCTGAGCCGGGAGGCTGTGGGCGAAGCGATTATCGCGGGCGGACTGGCCGCAGCCACAAAACCGCTGCGTGCCCTGCTCGCCGCGATCCTGCAGGGCCGCTGATGAGCGAGTTCAGGAGCGGGCTTCCGCCGCTGGCTGCGCTTGCCGCACAGGCGCTCGGCTGGCCGCCGGAGGCGTTCTGGCGCGCCACCCCGGCGGAACTCGCCACCGCGCTGGGCCCGGTTACTCCCACCGCGCAAGGCATGGCGCGCGGCGATCTCGAAAGCATGATGGAGCGCGATCCCGATGGCTGATCCGACAAGCGAAACGGTCGACGAACTGCTGGTCGATGTGCGCGCGAACACGCGCGGCTTTGCCCAGGACATGGCGCAAATGCGGCGCGATCTCGATGGCGAACTGGTGTCCGGCTTTGCCCGCGCGGGCGATGTGCTGGAGCGCGGCCTGCTGTCTGCAATCCGGCGCGGTAGCCTCGGCTTCGAAGACCTGCAGAAAACAGCCAGCAAAGCGATCGACCGGATCGCGGCGCAGGCGCTGAAGCTCGGGCTGCGCCAGCTGCTTGGCGCGGGCAATCCCGCCGGTGGCTTTCTGGGAACGCTGCTCAATGGAGCACTCGGCCTGCCGGGCCGCGCCACGGGCGGCCCGGTGAGCGCGCAGCGTGGTTATCTCGTGGGCGAGCGCGGACCGGAGCTGTTCGTCCCACCGGGCGATGGCCGGATCGTTCCTGCCGCGGCGGCGGGAGATAGCCGGCAGGTCGCGGTTTCGATCCAGCTGGCTGCGCCTGCGGGCACGGCGGCGCCGGTCGCGCTGGAACGCTCCAGCCGACAGATTGCCGCGGCAGTGCGCCGTGCGATGGAGGGATCCTGATGGCATACTGGCTCGCGTCTGCCCGCAAGGGGCAGGAACACGACCACATCCAGCGTTTCGATCCGCGGTTCTGGACGGTCAATTTCCCCCGCCCGATGATGGCCAGCGTCGTCACCACCGCCCCCGATGCGCTGCGGGTGACGTGCGAGTTTCACCATTCGGGCGAGCTGGCGGGGCTGATCTGGGCGAGCGAGGACACGCTCGACCATCCGCTGCACGCCTACGCGACAGATCGCGACTATGCCCACACTGTGCTCAGCTTCCACTGGCGCAGCGGCGGGGTGATCGCGCTCGACGCGGTCAACGGCCCGACCCTGACGATCGAGGGGCGCGACGCGGCGGGCAATGCGCGCAGTTGGTATGTGCGCCTGTGGAACTACGCCGATGGTTCGCCCGAAGATGCGCTCGTAACCCTGCCCTTCTCGTCGCTTGAAAGCGGGTTCGCCGTGCCCGGCGAACCGGTCCACCCCGGCGACATAGATCGCATGTTCATCTCTCTCGTCCCGCCCGGATACGTGCCGGGGGGAGCCGATCCGCTGCCGACACGCGCGGATGGCTGGGCAGAACTGAGCGCGATTTCCTGCGACGGTGCGCGCGCCATGCTGGAAATCGGCGATAGCCTGCTGCCCGAACATGGCGAGCAGATTGCGACCGCCTACGACGACGCCTTCAACCAGACCCCGGCCCGGCTGATCCGCCAGGTTCGCCACCTCGGCTATCGCGGGCGGGTGATCCATTATGTCGGGATGAGCCATTTCTTCCGGCTGGTGCCGGGCGAAGGCCGCCTGCTCGCCGACCCCGACGGGACGCTGTGCGAGCCCGCGCGCGCCTGGCACGAAAGCCTGTTGGTTGGGCTTGCCGAAGCCGGGTTCGATCCGATCGTCTCGCTGTCCTACGAATTGCTGGCCGACCATTGCCCGGACGACTGGAGCCAGCGCAGCTACTTCGGGCTCAAGGCGCTGACTGGCTGGGATCCGCCCTCCACCGTGCTGCGCCCCACCAGCGAGCCGGCGATGGAATGGCTGCGTTCGGTTGCGCGGCGGTTCGTCGGCCTGATCGAGGCAGCGGGGGTGCCGGTGCGGTTCCAGATCGGGGAGCCGTGGTGGTGGGTCATGCCGGACGGCACGCCGTGCTTCTACGATTCATGGATCAAGGCCAACGCCCAGCCATTCGCGCCGCATATCCCGGATATGAAGCTGCCGCTTTACCAGAACCATTTCGAATTTCTCGACTGGGTCGGTACGCTTCTGGCGCAATCCACCGCCGCGCTGGCGGATGCCGTGCGCGATGCGGCGAACGGGCCGGCCGAATTGCTGCTGCTGGTCTTTACGCCAACCGTGCTCGACCCGCTGATGCCCGAACTCAAGCGCGCCAACCTTCCCGTCGGCTGGGCCTTTCCCGCTTTCGACCGGCTTCAGGTCGAAGATTACGACTGGCTGATCGCGGATGCCACCACCAGGCGGCGCAATGCCTATGATCTGGTCGATGCTCGGCTCGGCTACCCGGCCGACCGGCAGGACTATCTCGCTGGCTTCGTGCTGTCTGCGCCGGATGCCGAAACGCTGTGGCCACGGATCGACGAGGCGCTGGACGAGGCAGCGGAGCGGGGCGTGAACCAACGCTTCGTCTGGGCGCTGCCGCAGGTCGCGCGCGACGGATACACGCGGCTCGCGCCATCGAAAGAGGACCATATGCAAGGCTTCGATGACATTTCCTATCCACTCGCACTGGGGCGCGATGCCAGTGCCAGTCCCGAATTCTCCACCTCGGTGCTGGTCACCGCCTCGAGCCACGAACGGCGCACCGCACACTGGGCGGATGCGCGGCTGCACTTCGATGTCGGCCCCGGCATTCGTTCGGAAGCCGAGCTGGCCACCCTGCTCGCCTTCTTCCGCGCCCGTCACGGCCCGGCGCGCGGCTTTCGCCTGGCAGATCCGTTCGACCATTCGTCGAACGGCGCAACCGGATCGCCCGGTGCGCAGGACCAGCTGATTGGCACAGGCGACGGGGAGCGCACGCGCTTTGCGCTCGTCAAACGATATGGAGACGGGGAAGAGCCGCAGGTCCGGCGGATCACCCGGCCGCGCTCTGCCACGGTGAAGGTCTCGGTCGGCGGTCAGGAAACCGCCGCCTTTTCGCTCGACCCGCTGGGCGAAGTGGTGCTCGACGCCGCGCCCGCAGAGGGTACGGAGGTTCGGGCGGGCTTCCTGTTCGACGTGCCGGTTCGCTTTGCCGAAGATCGCCTGGCGATCAACGCGGCGGGCTTTGCTGCAGGGCAGGCCCCCAGCGTTCCGCTGGTCGAGATCAGGGAAGCGGCATGAGCGTGGACCTGCTGGCCACCACAGCTTTCTTCTGGCGGATCGAACGGCGCGACGGTGTGACGCTGGGATTTACCAGCCATGATCGCGACCTGATGCTGAATGGGCTGACGCTGCGCGCGGCCCCCGGCATCCGCCCCGCCGCGATCCGCCTGACCACAGACGTTACGGGCGACGACGCGCAGATGGATGGGGCGCTGACGCATGATGCCATCAGCGCCTCCGATCTCGCCGCTGGCCGCTTCGATGGCGCAGCGGTGATCGTCGGCACGATCGACTGGCAGACCGGCAACGCGCAGGAGCTGTTCAGCGGGACGATCGGCGAGACGGAGATGGAGGGAGAGGCATTCTCGGCCCGGTTGCGCTCGCTCAAGGCGGCGCTCGATTTCGATCCGGTGCCGCGCACCAGCCCGGGATGCCGCGCGCGCTTCTGCGGGCCGGGTTGCAACCTTTCGCCCGTGCGCTTTACGCGTGAGGCGACCGTCTCCGCCATCGACGCAGCTGGCAATGCGGTGGCCTTCGGCGGCCTTGCGACCGGCCCCTTCGTGTTCGGCGAGCTGCGCTGGCTGGCGGGCGAAGCGATCGGCCTGCGTCATACGATCCTGGCGGAGGAGGACGGGATGCTGGTGCTCGACAGCACGATCCCCGATGGCGTCGAGGTCGGCACGCGCGTGCGCCTGCGCGAAGGATGCGACCGGACGATCGCCACCTGCGCCGCGCGTTTCGGCAACGCGGTGAACTTTCGCGGCGAGCCATTCCTGCCCGGCAATGATCTTGTCGCCCGCTATCCGGCGCGCGGGTGATGGACCGACAGCCTGCGCTCTGCGCGGCGGCCTGCGATCTGATCGGCACGCCGTTCCGCCTGCAGGGGCGCGATCCGGCCACCGGCCTCGATTGCGTCGGGCTGGTGCTCGCCAGCCTCCGTCAGGTCGGCGTGCAGCCCGACCTGCCAGCCGATTATCGCCCGCGCCGCCGTACCATCGCCATTCCCGACAGTGCGCTTGCCGCGGTCGGACTGCATGGCGCGACCGGTGTCCGCCGCGCGGGCGATATCCTGCTGCTGCGCACCGCGCCGATGCAGGCCCACCTCGCCATCGCGCTCAGCGGACAGGACATCGTGCACGCCCATGCCGCATTACGCCGGGTGGTACGCTGCCCGCTGCCCGAAGACTGGGCGGTGCTCGCCGCCTGGCGCCTTGCAGATCCGCAAACCGGAGACCCCGAATGGCCACGCTGATACTCTCTGCCGCAGGAACCGCAGTGGGCGGACCGATTGGCGGCGCGGTGGGCGCATTGCTTGGCCGGGCAATCGATAGCTCGGTGATCGGCGCGCCGCCGCGCGAAGGGCCGCGCCTGTCCGAACTGGCGGTAACGACATCGAGCTACGGCCAGCCCATCCCCCGCGTGTTCGGCACGATGCGTCTGCCGGGCAGCATCATCTGGGCGACCGATCTGCGCGAAAGCAGCGAGACGAGCGGCGGCAAGGGCCAGCCCAAGACGACGACCTACAGCTACGCGACATCCTTCGCGGTCGCGCTGTCGAGCCGTCCGGTTGCCGCAATCGGGCGGGTCTGGGCCGATGGTGCGCTGCTGCGCGGCGGTGCGGGCGACCTCAAGGTGGGCGGCAGCATGCGCCTGCATGCCGGCCACGGCGATGCGCCGCTCGATCCGCTCATCGCGGCAGACAAGGGCGCGCAGGCCTGCGCCTTTCGCGGGCTGGCCTATGCGGTGTTCGAGGATCTGGAGCTGGCGACGTTCGGCAACCGCATCCCCGCGCTCAGTTTCGAGATCGTGGCGGGCGATGGCACGCTGGATCTGGTCGACATGCTCGGCGACACGCAGCTCTCCGCCGGATCCACCATACCGCTTGCGGGGCTGACAGGATATGCCGATGCAGGTGGCACGCGCGCGGAGATGATCGGGCAGATGGCACGCATCTATCCGGTGACTGCGACAAGTCGCGGCGCGGAGCTTGTTCTAGCGCCACGTGCGCCAGCCGCGCCCGCCCTGCTCCCACCGGCGATTGCCGGGCGGGAGGCCGACGCCAGCCGCCCCGGCCCGGTGGTCCGCCGCCGCAACGACACAACTGCCGGGTTCGGTGGCCTGCGATATTACGACGCGGCGCGCGACTACCAGCCTTCTCTCCAACGCTCGCCGCAAGTCGGCACCGGCGGGGGAGAGGTGATTGAGTTTGCCGGCGTCCTGTCCGCCACCGCTGCGCTGGCGCGGATCGCGGAAACGCGGCGCCGTATGCTGACGGCGCTGGAAACGCTCAGCTACCGTGTGGCCATGCCTGAACCCGATGTGCTGCCCGGTCGCTGCATGCTTCGGCCGGGTGACCCGCGGCTCTGGCTGGTGCGATCCTGCGAGGCCCATTCCGATGGCACGGACTTGCTGCTTGAGCGCGTGGTGGCGCAGGCGGCAATCACGCCATCCGCCGATCACGGGTCGGCGATACCCCCGAACGACATCTTGCCGGGCAAGCTTGCGCTGCACTTCTTCGAACTCCCGTGGGATGGCTCGGGCGCGGGCCATGTGCCCCAGCGGTACGTGGCGGTGAGCCAACCGGGCAGGCGTGGCACGGTCGCTCTGTCGGGGGTCGATGCCGATATGCTCGTCCCGCTGGGCCTGGCGGCGCAATCCGATGCGGTGATCGGCGAAAGCGCGACCGCGCTGCCCGGCTCCCCCGCACTGGTGTTCGAGCCTCAGGCAAGCGTGGAGATCGCGCTCCCCGTGGCGAACGGGACTTTGCAGTCCGTCGATGCCAGCGCATTGTCCGATGGAGCCAACCGGCTGCTGCTGGGCGAAGAGATCCTCCAGTTCCGCGTCGCAGAACCGCTTGGCGGCGACCACTGGCGATTGACCGGGCTGCTGCGCGGTCGCGGCGGGACCGAGCATCATGCCATGGCCGGCCATCCCGTGGGGACCAGGGCGGTGCTGCTAGATCGGCGGCTGGTCCCGGTCGATGTCGATACCTTCGCCGAAGTCGGCGCGGACAGCGCAATTGCTAATGGCGAAACCGTGTTCGCGATGCTGGCATCGGGTGGCGCAACGCTCAGACCACTTGCGCCGGTCCATCCCCGGTACCGGACCGACACCGCAGGCGACCCGTCATGGACATGGACGCGGCGCGCACGCGGCGCGTGGCGCTGGCTCGACTCGGTCGAGGTTCCGCTGGTCGAGGAGCGCGAGGCCTATCGTGTCGGGCTAGGGCCGGTCGATGCACCTGTTTCACAATGGGACGTTGCGCAGCCTCACTTCACGCTCCCCGCCGCGCAATGGGCCGCCCTTTTGGCGGCC
The DNA here is from genome assembly GCA_009993635.1 of Erythrobacter sp. Classification (GTDB taxonomy): domain Bacteria; phylum Pseudomonadota; class Alphaproteobacteria; order Sphingomonadales; family Sphingomonadaceae; genus Alteriqipengyuania. Next base: position 153,321 of record JAACTC010000008.1, read on the forward strand.
CACCCCGATGCGCGGCTGTGGGTCCGCCAGGTCGGCAGCCACGCGATTTCGATGGCGACCCGCCTGCCGCACTGAGGCCTTCTGCTTTTTCGGAGACAAGACCATGAGCACCCCGCTCGAGTTCACCGCAAACTCCCCCCGCGCACACCTGCCGTTCCTCTTCGCCGCGCAGGCGCAGAAGGAAGTCACGGTGAACGAAGCCCTCGCGCGCATCGATGCGCTGTTGGCACCTGCCGTGGAGGGCGAGGCCACAACGCCTCCGTCGGCTCCAGCCGAGGGCGAAAGCTGGATCGTGGCCGCAAACCCGCAGGGATTGTGGGCCGGACACGCGGGAGAGCTCGCCTTTCATTGCGCCGGGACATGGATGTTCGCGGCGCCGACCGAAGGGATGACCGTGTTCGACCGCTCCGCTGGCGCCAACCTGCGATGGCTTGGCACGTGGCAAAGCCTTGCGCTGCCAGCCGCCCCTGCGGGAGGAGGCACGGTCGACGCCGAAGCCCGCACTGCAATCGCCAGCTTGATCGCAGCCTTGCGAGACGCCGGATTGGGGGTCTGAATCTCCTGCGGGAACCGCGTGGAGGATAAGACGTTGGCGGACTGGGAGGAACAGGGCTATGGCCCGGCTTCCAGAGAAACTCAGATCCGTTGCTGAGGCAATCGTGCAACAGTGCTGTCGCTTTGCTAGAACGAGAGCCTGTCTGCTTGCCTCGGAACTGGGGAAAAGTTAAGTGGGTGCCTCCTGGTGGCTCCCAATCATTACAAAGGGGATTTTCAGTAATGCGCAATATCGTCATCGGAATGGCGATGGCTTCGACGGTGCTTGCATCGCCGGCGCTTGCACGTGACAACGCTTGGTACGTGCAAGTCGAAGGCGGCCCGATGCTGGTCGAAGACATCGAATTCGCAGTTAACGCAGTCGATAATCAGCTGATCGCCGATTACGACACCGGCTACGACTTCGGCGGCCTCGTTGGCTACGATTTCGGTCCCGTTCGCCTCGAAGCCGAAGCCAGCTACCGCTCGGCCGGCCTCGATACGCTCTCGGTCGGCTTGCAGGGCTTCCCGGTCACCGCAACCGCTCTGGCCCCTGCCGGTCAGTATCCGGCTGCCGGTGACACCAGCGCGCTTAGCTTCATGGTCAACGGCCTCGCCGATTTCGGCGAAGACGACGGCCTGCAGGGCTTCGTCGGCGGCGGTGTCGGCGTTGCACGCACCAAGGTCGAAGGCCAGCTGAGCCTGTCCAACCCGAACGGCCTGGACGATTCCGACACCGGTTTCGCATGGCAGGCAATCGCGGGTGTTCGCGCTCCCCTGACCGACAACATCGATGCAGGCCTGAAGTATCGTTACTTCAACGCTCCGAACGTCGATCTGATCGACCTGTTCGGCGACAGCATTTCGGGCGATTTCGTGTCGCACTCGCTGCTCGGCACGCTGACGTTCAACTTCGGTGGCCCGGTGGCACCTCCGCC
>JAACTC010000008.1:154808-415252 GCA_009993635.1 Erythrobacter sp.
CCGCCCCCGCCCCCGCCTCCGCCGCCGCCGCCTCCGCCGCCGGCTACGCAGCAGTGCAACACGGGCCCGTACATCGTGTTCTTCAACTGGGATCGTTCGGACATCACTCCGGAAGCAGCCTCGGTTCTGAACAACGCGGTCTCGGCTTACCAGAACTGCGGCAACGCCTCGGTTATGCTTGCAGGTTACACCGACCGTTCGGGTACCGTGCAGTACAACCTCGGCCTGGCAGCACGTCGTAACGCTTCGGTCCGTCAGTACATGACCGGCCGCGGCATTCCCGACGCACGCATCAGCAGCGAAGCCTTCGGTGAAGCGAACCCCCGCGTTCCGACCGCCGACGGTGTCCGCGAGCTGCAGAACCGCCGCGTGGAAATCACGTACGGTCCGGGTTCGGGCATGTAATCGAGCGGACAACCGCTACGAAACACGAGAAGGGGCCGGAGCAATCCGGCCCCTTTTTCGTTGGGTGGGTGCAAGCAAGAGGAACTCCCACCATGATCACTCCCGCCAAAACCGCAATGCGCCTCGCCACCGCGCTCGCCCCGGCCATGATGCTGGCGGCCTGCGCCAGCGTTCCCATGACCGATAGCGAAACCATCGCCACCGCGTCGCTGCTCGACACCGACGGAACACCCACCGGCGAAGCGACCCTCATGGGCGTCGGCGATACTGTCGAACTGTCGGTGACTGTTGCAGGCCTTACTCCGGGCGAGCACGGCTTTCACCTGCATACGACCGGTCGCTGTACGCTGCCCGACTTCACTTCGGCGGGCGGTCACCTCAATCCATCGGACGAAGGGCACGGACTGCTCGACGATGACGGCAGCCATCTTGGGGATTTGCCCAATCTCGTCGCAGGACCCAACGGCACGGCACGTGCACAGGTCACGATCGGCACTTCGCGCGATTACGTGCTGGACAATATCTTCGATGCCGATGGGACCGCCATCGTCATCCATGCCGACGCTGACGACGGCCGGACAGACCCGTCAGGCAATGCGGGCTCGCGCGTGCGCTGCGGTGTGTTGACCCCGGTGACCTAAGCGAAGTCGGTACGCGCCGATCAGGCGCGTACCGGGTTCCCTCCGCCGGCCCCCATCGCCACAACTCGTTCCTGCGCGGCAGGCACGAGCTTGAGCGCGACGAGCAGTAGGACGACGCCGATCGGCGCGATCCACAGCAGGCTCAACATCCCGAGGCCCAGATCGCCATCGGCCTTGGCCGAGACAAGCCCGGCGAGATAGGGCCCGAGCGCCAGGCCGACGAGAGTCGTGGCGAGGAAGAACGTGGCGGTCGCAACGCCCCGCATGCGCGGGAGAACGAGCGACTGGCTGGTCGCCGCAGCCGCTCCAAGCGCGCTCGATGCAAAAAGCTGCGCGATGGCGGCCATCATCAGGAACACCGTGCGGTCATCCGTGGTGAACATCACCCAGACGACCGGCACCGGCGCGAGCAGGCCGAACATCACCACGAACAGGCGCCCCGCAGGCATCTTGGTGAACAGCCAGTCGGCCACGCGCCCGCCGATCACCACGCCGAGGAAGCCGGTCACCGCCGCTGGCGCGCCAAGCAACAGGCCCAGCTCGCTCTTGGAAATCTCGAACACCCGCTCGCCATAAGGCGCGCCCCAATAGGAGGTTGCGTAACTGAGGAAGGCGACCGTCCCGTACCCCAGAATGGTGCACAGGAAGGCGGGCGACCCCCAGGTCAGGGCGAAAGTCTCCGCATCGCGCGAACGAAGCGCGCTCGCCCAGCTGAAGATCGCGTAATAGCCGACGGCGAGCAGGAACCACTGATCCGAAATCGGGAAATCGAGGAACGGCAGGCCGGATGCGATTGCCCCCATGATGAAACCCTGCCCTGAGTCCAGCAGCACGGTCAGCAACCACGCAGCGAAGAAGAAGCCGACAAAGCTCGCCACGTTCACCGCCAGCGCAGCGGGGCTGCGGCGGGCCGCACCCAGAAACGTGAAGGGCGGGATGATCTGCAGCAGTTCTTCGAAAAACCCGCGAAACGGCCGCTCGACCGGCTCGCTCGGCATACCGTCGATCAGACCGCGGACCGGCTCTTTCAAGGTCAGAACCCACACCGCGAGCAGGATGCCGGGCAGGCCCACAGCGATAAAGGCCGCCTGCCAGCCCGCAAGGCCGAGCGGCCCGCCATCGGGATAGGCCTGATTCCAGTTCTCCACGATCAGGCCGCCGATCACCAGCGAGATGCCGCCGCCGACGTAGAGACCCGACGAATAGATCGCGAGCGCGGTGGCGCGCAGACGCGCGGGGAACCAGTCCGAGATCAGCGAATAGGCTGAAGGGCTCGCCGTCGCTTCGCCGATGCCCACGCCGACGCGCGCGCCGGAAAGCATGGCGGCATTCTTCGAGAACCCGGAGAGCGCCGTCATCACGGACCACAGGCCGAGGCCGATGGTCATCAGTCTGACGCGGTGCCAGCTATCGGCCAGCTTGCCGAGCGGAATGCCGAACAGGGCATAAAAAATGGCGAAGGCGGTGCCGTAAAGGAAGCCCAGGAAGGCGTCGTCGACGCCCAGATCTGCCTTGATGTCGTTAGCCAGGATGGACAGGATCTGGCGATCAACGAAGTTGAGCACGTAGACCAGCACCAGTACGCCCAGCGCATACCAGCTATAGGCCGGTACGCTCGCGTTCGGGTCGACCCGCGTCTCACCCGCCCGCATTGCATTTTCCACTTCGCTCAAACCCTCACCCCGTCAGTTCTGGTGCATCCTCTGAATAGGGTGTGGTATCGACAAGCCCCGCTTCGGCAAAGCCCTTTCGCCTCAATCGGCACGAATCGCATGCACCGCATGCCATTCCATTGGGCGCCGGGTCGTAGCAGGACCAGCTCCATGCCGGGTCGAGCCCAAGCCGATCGGCCTCGCGCGCGATGTCGGCCTTGCTCAGATATTGCAGCGGCGCGTCGATCGCGAACCCGCCACCCTCTATCCCCGCCTTGGTGCCCAGCCTCGCAGCTTCGGCAAAGGCGGCGATGAATTCGGGCCGGCAATCGGGATAGCCCGAATAGTCGAGCGCGTTGACGCCGATGACGATCCGGCCGGCCCCGATGCTCTCCGCAAAGGCGGTGGTCAGCGCGAGGAACACCAGATTGCGCGCGGGCACATAGGTGACGGGGATAGATTCGCCGACACCATCCTTGGGAACATCAATGTCCGCGGTCAGCGCAGAACCGCCGAATTTCCTCAGATCGAGCGCGATCTGGGTGTGTCCGGCCAGACCCAGCCTCTCTGCGATGGTGTGCGCGGCGTCAAGCTCGCGGCGGTGGCGCTGGCCGTAATCGATGGTGAGGGCATGAACCTGGTGCCCACGCTCTTGCGCAAGCGCAGCAGCGACCATCGAGTCGAGCCCGCCCGAAAGCAGTACGGCGGCGGTGGTTTTGCGGTTATCGGCAGGCATTGCCCCGCGCTAGCGCCTTCGCGGGTGAGGCCGCAAGCCTGCGCGTGTCAGTTGCAGTTTCCGACCCGCCGCCCCTCGGCCTCAACCGAGAACGGAGCGCCCCGGTCGATCCCGTCGCTGCGCAGCTGAACGAGGTCAGCCGATTCCCGGCGAATATGCGTTCGGCCATAGCCCGAACCGCTGCAGCTATATTGCACTGTGGCGTTCGGCCCGCTGTCTTCGATCACGATCCGGCGGCAGGCCTGTCCGCGGTGGCGCAGCTGAACGAGGTCGCGTTCGGAACGCAGGCATACGCGACGGGGGGCATCGCTGCCCCTCTCGCGGATTTCCCAGGTGCCCAGGCGCAATTTCCCGAAAACTGAGGTTACCGCAGTGTTCGCGGCAAGGGGCGCGGTGAAAATGCCACCCGCCGCCACGGCAAGCGCGGTAGCAGCCCCGATCGCAAGTTGTCGCATAATCCAATTCCCTTCACACGCGATACGAGGTGTGGTTTGCCCCTGCGTTTTACACCATCAACACACCATCGAATCTGAACAAATCACGTCACAATCGTGAAAACCTTCGAACAGAACGCGCAATCGACCAGAATGTCCCCGTTTTCGTCACGCATTTCGTCGCGTTCCTCAGCAGGGAATCGGCCGATGACCGACTGGTAGTGTTCCACACTACAGCGACAGCCACGCGACAGGCGCGCACCGGGAAACACGCGCACCTCGTCTTCTTCATGGAACAGCCGCCACACCAGCCCTTCGAGCGAAATGCCTTCGTCGAGCAGCTCTTCGTGCCGGATGGACGACGCCATCACTTCTATGTGCTGCCAGTGCGGGTGGCTGAGCCGAACGTGCAACCGTTCGCGGCCGACCTCGCCATCGGGCAGGTGCTGCGCCAGCAGCCCGGCGGCCAAGGTGCGATTCCCCGAGGTGCTTACCGCAACGCGCACCATCGTCGGCACCTGTTCCGACTGCATGAAGTATGATTCGCACGCCTCCGCCAGGCTTTCGCCTTCGAGCGGAACGATCCCCTGATAGCGGCCGCCGCGTTCGGGCACATCGAAGGTGATTGCGAGATACCCCTCGCCAAACAGCGCCTTCAGCGACGGATTGGCACCCAGTTCGGCCAGCTTTTCCTTATCGAAATCGACATAACCGCGAATCGCGCCCGCGCGAAAATCGCATACCAGCAGATTGACCACACCCGCGCGCGTCTGCGCCTGCATCGTCATCTGCCCCTCGTCCTCATCGATCAGCCCGCCGATCAGCGCCCCGATCACCAGCGCCTCGGCCAGCAAATTGCGGATCGCAGGCGGATAGTCGTGCGCGGCGAGAATCTCGGCCAGGGTCTCGTCGAGCCGGACGAGCCGCAGGCGCGTGTCACGCGCAGGGATGGATGCGCCGAGCAGCTGGTCGGCAAAGGTTTCGCTGTTCTGAGATTGGTCGTTCACGCCGCGCTATATGGGGTCAGCGCGGCCCGGCCCAACCCCTCTTGCGGTTCACAGCTTCCCGAAAGCCCACAGGAGCACGGATTTCTGCGCGTGAATGCGGTTCTCCGCTTCGTCGAATACGCGCGACTGCGGCCCCTCGATCACGCTTTCGGTCACCTCGTCGCCAACGTGGGCAGGCAGGCAGTGTAGGAAGACCGCTTCCGGCTTGGCCAGCGTCATCAGCGCATCGTCCACCCGGAACGGTTGCATTGCGCCGAGCTTGTTCTCGACATTGTCCTGCCCCATCGAAACCCAGGTATCGGTGACCACCACATCGGCCCCGCGCGCTGCGGTCTGCGCGTCCTGGGTCAGCGTGATCGTGGCACCACCGGCCCGTGCCATATCGACGAAGGCGCCATCCGGTTCGAACCCGGCGGGGGTGGCGATCCGCAAGTTGAACTTGAAGATCCCGGCAGCCTCCAGAACCGAATGCAGCACGTTGTTGCCATCGCCGAACCATGCCAGTTCCAGACCCGGCAGCGACTTGCCCTGTTCGATAATGGTCAGCAGGTCGGCCACGATCTGGCACGGGTGCGACCTGTCGGTCAGCCCGTTGATCACCGGCACCGTGGCGTGCCGTGCCATTTCCTCGATCTTCGCATGATCATCGGTGCGGATCATGATCGCATCGACCATCCGGCTGAGCACGCGCGCGGTATCGGCGATGCTCTCCCCCCGGCCGAGCTGCATCGAGCCGCCTTCCATCACCATCGCGCTGCCCCCGAGCTGGCGCATCGCCATGTCGAAGCTGGCGCGTGTGCGGGTGGAGCTTTTCTCGAAGATCATCGCCAGCACATGGTCGGCCAGCGGCGCGTCGGCGTCCGGCTTGCCCTTCGGCCAGCTGGCCCGCGCCGCCTTGCGATCCTGCGCGTCGTTCAGCATGGCGGCCAGCGCGTCGCCGCCCGCATCCGTCAGATCGAGGAAATGGCGCGGGGCCGCTGCCTTGCCCATCAGGCGGGCTCCGGCATCGTGTAGTCTGCCGCGCCCGCGGACAGTTTCTCGAAAAACTCGTCAATCTCCGCATCGCCGATAACCAGCGGCGGCAGCACGCGCAGCGTGTTGTCGCCCGCGGCCACGGTCAGCAGCTGGTGCGTGTCACGCAGGTGCTGGAAGAAGGGGCGGCTTTCGACTTTCATCTTGATGCCGAGCATCAGGCCTTCGCCGCGCACCAGCTCGAACAGGTCGGGGTAATTGCCGATGAACTGTTCGAGACGCGTCTTCAGTCGGGCGCCCTTGTCGCGCACGCTTTCGAGAAATTCGTCATTGGCGACCGCCTCCAGAACGGCCGTACCCGCCGCCATCGCCAGCGGATTGCCGCCGTAGGTAGAGCCATGCGTGCCGAACGTCATGCCGCGTGCGGCGTGTTCGGTCGCCATGCAGGCACCCAGCGGGAAGCCCCCGCCGATGCCCTTCGCTGTGGCAACGATATCGGGCGTGATGCCGTAGAGTTCGTGCGCATAGAGCCTGCCGGTGCGCGCGACGCCGCACTGGACCTCGTCGAGCACCAGCATCAGGCCGTGTTCGTCGGCCAGATCGCGCAGACCCTGCATGAACTCTTGGCTGGCGGGCCGGATGCCGCCCTCGCCCTGGATCGGTTCGACAAGGAAGCCCGCCGTCTGCGGGCCGATCATGGCGCGCGCCGCTTCCAGATCGTCGAACTCGCAATACTGGAAACCCTCGAGCAGCGGCAGGAAGCCCTGATGCATCTTCGCCTGGTTCGAGGCGCTGATCGTCGCCATCGTACGGCCGTGGAACGCACTGGTGAACGTAATCAGCTCGGTCCGCGCCTTCTCGCCATCTTCGTGCTGGTGGAAAGCGCGCGCGGTCTTGATCGCGCATTCGACCGCTTCCGCCCCCGAATTGGTGAAGAACACCGTGTCTGCGAAGGTCTTGTCGACCAGCATCTGCGCCAGCTTTTCGCCCTGCGGGCTGCCGTAGAGGTTGGAGACGTGCATCAGCGTCTCTGCCTGCTTCTGGATGGCGCCGATCAGCCCTTCATGGCTGTGGCCAAGCAGGTTCACCGCAATTCCGCTCGCGAAATCGAGATAGCGCGTGCCGTCCTCGTCGATCAGGTGACAGTGATCGCCCTTGACCGGGCGGACGCCGCAGCGGGGATAGACGGGCATCAGGGGAGGGATCGACATGGCAACTCCGCAAAGAAAACTAGAACTGTGAACGACAAATGGCGGCCCCGCGAGGGAACCGCCATTCGCGTATAACCGGCGATCTATTGGCTCATCCGCGGCGGGTCAAATCCCGCCGGGGTGGCCCGCTCATTCCTGTACGGGAACGAGGTTGACCGCCGAATACTTGCCTCGTCGATCGACTTCGAGGTCGAACTCGTAGCGTTCGCCTTCGTTGATCTGCGACAGGCCGGAGCGTTCGACCGCGCTGATGTGCACGAAGGCATCGGGCTGGCCGTCGTCGCGGACAAGGAAGCCGAAGCCCTTCATCGAATTGAAGAACTTGACCGTGCCGGTGGCCTTTTCGCCCGTCAGCTCGCGCCGCGGCGGGCCACCGGCGTCACCGCCTGCACCCTCGCGCGGGCTTGCACCGCCGCCGGTCACGGGGATGACATCACCCACGACCTGCAGGTCCTGCGCGGAGATCTTGCCACCGCGATCGACCAGGTTGAATTCCAGCTCCTGCCCTTCGGCCAGGCCTTCGAGACCGGCGCGTTCGACCGCACTGATGTGCACGAACACGTCATCTCCGCCGCCTTCCTGCTGGATGAAGCCGAAGCCCTTCTGGCCGTTGAAGAATTTCACCTGGCCCTTGCCGGTCCCAACGACCTGGGCGGGCATGCGGTTGAAACCGCCGCCACCGCCGCCGCCGCCGCGAGGACCACCGCCCCCACCGCCGCCAAAGCCACCGCGTGGGCCGCCGCCGCCGCGATCCTGAAAACCACCGCGGTCCTGGAAACCGCCGCGATCCTGAAAACCGCCGCCGCCGCCACGATCGTCAAATCCGCCACGATCCTGAAAACCGCCGCCGAAATCGCCACCGGGGAACGGTTCGAAACCGTCCTCGCCAATGTTGTCCCGCTTGTCGCGCCCGCGCCGACGCCCTTTATCGTAACCCATAACTCGCCAAAAACCCTGCTACTTCCATCCGTCCTCAAATCGGATCCCGACAGGCGCGGACGGCCACCCACCGACATTGCTTGGGGGAAGCCCGAGCGACGTTTGCATCGCCCAGCCCCCGCCAAAGTGCTTGCACCCTTATCGCAGAATGCGGCGTCGCGCGAACCAATTCGCAATAGAAGCCCGATTCAGCAGGATTGTGACACTTGCGAACGGCAAAGCGGCAAACCGCGCTTGCGCGATCTGGCGCAACGCGGCATTCGAATGCATCGATGGGAACCCGCGATCTTCCAGCCAAACAGCGCGCCAGCAAGCCTTGCCGTTCACGGGCCGGGCGAGGGCATGGGTCGCGAGTTGCCGGGGTACGCTGACCGGGAATGGATAGCCAGACGCTGCAATTGATCGGATCGCTCGCCGCGATTCTTGTGCTGGCGGGAATCGCCTGGGTCCTTCGCCTCGGCCAGACGCCCAGAATCGAGGGAGAGGCCCGGGCTGTCGCGCTCGCGCGGGAGGCCGATAGCGGCTTCGATCCGGTCGAGGCGGCGCTTTCGGGCGATGGTGCGGCCGCACTGCTTGCCGATTCGCAGGGGCGAATCATGGTGCTGCGACCCCATGGGACGCATTTTGCCGGCCGCATCCTCGATCACGGTACACGTGCGGCGGCAGAGGGCGGAATGTTGACGATCATCCCGGCGGATCGCCGCTATGGCCCGGTCACGCTCGATCTCGGAGATTCGGCGCAGGCTTGGGAGTCGCGCATCCAGACGCTACAAAGGCCGCTCAATGCCTGATTTCTCGCCCGTCGATTACGCTATTCCCGGCTTCGTCCTGCTCGTGCTGGCCGAAATGCTGTGGGCACGGTGGAAGCGCCCGCAGGCTTATGAGCCCAGGGATACGCTGGTCAGCCTGGCGTTCGGGCTTGGCAGCACGGTTGCCGGATTGCTGCTCGGCGGCTTCGCACTGCTGGTGTTTCTTGCTGCCTACGACGTGCGCCTGTTCACGATCGGCTGGGAATGGTGGGCCTGGCCGCTGTGCTTCGTGCTCGACGATCTGAAATATTACTGGGTCCACCGGTTCGGCCATCGCAGCCGCTGGTTCTGGGCCAGCCACGTGAACCATCATTCCAGTCAGCACTACAATCTCAGCACCGCGCTGCGGCAGACCTGGACCGGGGCTTTCACGTTGGGCTTCGTCTTCGCGCTGCCGCTGGTGCTGCTCGGGTTCCATCCGGTGATGATCGCGATCTGCGGCGGGTTCAACCTGATCTACCAGTTCTGGATTCACACCGAAGCGATCGACAGGATGCCGCGCTGGTTCGAGGCAGTGATGAACACGCCGAGCCACCACCGCGTGCACCACGCCACCAACCCGCGCTATCTCGACCGCAACTACGCAGGCGTATTCATCGTTTGGGACAAGCTGTTCGGCACGTTCGAGGCGGAGCGCCCGGCGGAAGAGGAGCCGATTCGCTACGGCATCGTCAAGCAGCTGGGCAGCTTCAACCTGCTGTGGGCGGTGTTTCACGAATGGATCGGCATGCTGGGCGATATCTGGCGCGCACCCTGGAAGCACAAACTGTCCTACCTGCTGCGCGAACCGGGCTGGAGCCACGATGGCAGCCGCGAAACGTCGGACATGATCCGCGCGCGCTGGGAAGCGCAACAACAAGCCGTGGCGGGCACGGCCGGGGACGAGGTGCAGTCCGCGCCGCAAAAGCCGATTGCGGGGCCACGCCGCGCCGCCTAACCTTTCCGTAAACGGAGAGGATCGCACAATGAACCAGTACGACTATATCGTGATCGGGGGCGGCAGCACAGGCTGCGCAGTCACCGGGCGGCTTGCGGTCGGCGGCGAACGCAGCATTTGCCTGGTCGAAGCGGGCGGGCGCAACAATGATATGCGGGTGCGCACCCCGGGCATGATGCCCTTCCTGCGCGGCAGCCAGAACTATCGTTTCGAAACCGTGCCGCAAAAGGGGCTGGACGGGCGCGTGGGCTATCAGCCGCGCGGCAAGGGCCTGGGTGGGTCCTCCGCTATCAACGCGATGGTGTATATTCGCGGCAATGCCTGGGATTACGATAATTGGGCAGCCATGGGATGCCCCGGCTGGGCGTACGAAGACGTGCTGCCCTGGTTCAAGAAAGCCGAAGCGAACGAACGCGGGGCAGACGAATATCATGGCGCGGGCGGGCCGCTGTTCGTGTCCGACCAGAAATGGACCAACCCGGCCAGTCGCGACTTCGTGCAGAGCGCCGCTGCCCTGCAGCTCACCGAAACGGACGACTTCAACGGCGAACGGCAGGCCGGCTTCGGCATCTATCAGGTGACCCAGCGCAAGGGCGAACGCTGGTCTGCCAGCCGCGCCTATGTGGAGCCGATCCGCGACCAGCCCAACCTCGATATCCGCACGCGCACGATCGTCGAAAAACTGGTGGTCGAGGGTGGCCGGGTGACGGGCGTCGCGATCCGCAAGGGCCGCAGCCGCGAGACGATCTACGCGCGGCGCGGCGTGATTTTGTCCGCCGGCGCGTTCAACTCGCCGCAGATCCTGATGCTGTCGGGGATCGGTCCGGGCCGCCACCTCAACGCGCTGGGCGTGCCGGTGCTGGTCGATCGCCCCGCGGTCGGCAGCAATCTGCAGGACCATATCGACTATGTGTCGAGCTGGGAGAGCGAAAGCCGCGTCCCCATCGGCAATAGCCGCGAAGGCACGATGCGAATGCTGGGCGCAATGCTCGAACACCGCCGCAAGCGCACCGGGGTAATGACCACGCCCTATGCCGAAGCGGGCGGGTTTTGGACGGTATCGCCCGATGCCCCGTGCCCCGATGTGCAATGGCACTTCGTGCCCGCCATGCTGGAGGACCACGGGCGGGAGAAAGTGAACGGGCATGGCGTATCGCTCCACGCCTGCGTGCTGCGCCCCGAAAGTCGCGGGACGGTACGCCTTGCCAGTCTCGATGCGGCCGAAGCGCCGCTGATCGATCCCAATTTCCTCGACGACGACCGAGACATCGCGACCTTGCGCGAAGGCGTGCGCCTGTCGCATCGCATCGCCGAAGCCCCGCCGCTGGCGGACTATCGCCTTACCGATCGCCATGCGGTCGATCTGGCGAACGATGCCGCACTGGATGCCATGATCCGCAGCCGCGCAGACACGGTGTACCACCCCGTGGGCACCTGCCGCATGGGGTCCGACGATGAGGCGGTGGTCGATCCCACGCTGAAGGCGCGCGGCGTCGAGGGCCTCTGGATCGCCGACGCTTCGATCATGCCCAGGATCGTGTCCGGAAACACGAACGCCCCCTCGATCATGATCGGGGAGCGTTGCGCGGACTTCCTGATACGGGCGGAAAAGGCGGTTTAGACCGCCTCACCCGCCCGCAGGATCGGTCAGAATTCCTGCGTGGCCGATGGCAGGCCGAGCACGGCGAAGAAATCCTCGTTCGGATCGATCGTGGGCGCGACCGGATCGATTACCCGGCAATATCCCGGCTCGACCGAGGTTTCGATGCACACGAAGCGATCATATTCGAACCGCGCGCGCGCCCAGGCGCTGGCCCCGTCCATCCGGGTGTAATCGCCATAGACCGAATAGATCGGGCTGTTCTTCTTCTGGCTCTCACGCTCCACATTGCGCAGCGTACCGGGGCGATAGGCCTGGCCGGGATCGACGAAATAGCCCTGCAGCTGAAGGATCGCATCGAGCCGTGCCTCGCCTGCGCCGTCGCCAAAGGCGACGCCGCCGAAGCGATCATAAGCGGCGATCAGCTCGCGCTTGCGATCTCGCTCGTAGAAATCGACCGTGTTCACACCGACGGTTTCGAATGCCAGCTCGATCTGTTCGGGCGCGTTGGGCACGCTGCGAACCGTGCCGATGAACGCCTCGCGGTCGCACCGGCCGCTCCACACCGAACCGTCGGTGGTATCGAACAGTCGGCAATTGGCGCCATCGCGCCGACCGATGAGGGTCGAAGGACGCATTCCGCCCGTGCCGCGGTACTGGCCGCGCACGATGTCGCCATCGAACTCCAGTTCGGCCTGGAAGCTGCCGCCGATCAGTTCGGGGCAACCGCCTTCGCGCTTGGGGCATTTGGTCTCGGTGCGCCGCGGCGTGCCCGGCACGGTCGCCCGCACCTCGCCGCTGTGATTACCGAAATACTGAACCTTGCCCTGAAAATCGTCTGGCAATCCACCGGAGGATGCCGGGGTGGCGACCTGCGCCGCAGCGGGTGAAACCCCCAGTACGACAAGCGAAAGTGCAAGCATAAGCGAACGCATAGAGGGTCACTCCCCGTCATTGCTCCTGGCGTTAACCATATCATGTCCCGGCCCGGGGCAGAAGCACTGGTTTGCTGAAGGGAGGATTTACGGCGCGCCGCGCGCCATCAGTCCGCGGTATTTCCGGCGATAAAGCGGTCGGTCGCGCGGGTCGGCAGGCCATCAATGCTGGTGGTACGCTGCGCCATCTTGGCCTCCCACTGCGCCGGGTCGGACTGGGCGTGCGCCTTCTTCAGCGTCGGCCGTTCCTCGCGATAATCCATGAAAGGCACGCCCCAGCCGCAGCTGGTCTGCACGCTCTCGACCGAAATATCGAAGATCTGGCGCGTGCCGGGCAGCAGCGTGAAGAACTGCGCCAGCGCATTCCATTCCGCGTCCTGCGGCAGCACCGCCCGGCCCCGGCCATAGATCCGCAGGATCAGCGCGGGCCGGTCGAAATTGCAGAACATGATCGTGATCCTGCCGTCGGCGGCAAGATGCGCGTGGGTTTCATTGCCCGATCCGCCGAGATCGAGATAGGCGACCCGGGTGGGCGAGAGGATGCTGAAGGCATCATAGCCCTTGGGGCTGAGGTTGATTCGCCCGTCCTGCGCCGCAGTGGCGACGAAAAACACCGGCTGCGCTTCGATCATCGCGGCATGTTTGTTGGTGAGCGTGTCGAAGAAGTCGGCCATGGAAAGCAAATTAGCCCGCCACCAGCAATCCGTAACCCCCCGCCTTGGCGGAGATGACGAGGGTCTTTACCGCTCTTTCGTGGCGGAGAACGTCAGGTCAGGATTCTTTTCCTGCTGGTAGTTCACATCCCACGGGCTCTTGGCGAGGAACACCATGTCGCCGTCGCGGTCCTTGGCGAGGTTCGCGCGGTTGAACTTCTCGAACTCGTCCAGAGCCTTGTCGTCGCCCTTCACCCAGCGCGCGGTTGCGAAGGGTGCAGGCTCCAGCGCGGCTTCGACCTTGTACTCGGCCTGCAATCGCGAAATCAGCACTTCGAGCTGCAGCTGGCCGACCACGCCGACGATGTGGTTCGCGCCCAGTTCCGGGTAGAACACCTGGATCACGCCCTCTTCGGACAGATCGTCGAGCGCCTTCCTCAACTGCTTGGTCTTGGTCGGATCCTTCAGCTGCACGCGGCGCAGGATTTCGGGCGCGAAGTTGGGCAGGCCGGTGAAGCGGACCTCGTTCTTCTCGCTCAGCGTGTCGCCCACGCGCAGCGTCCCGTGGTTGGGGATGCCGATGATGTCGCCGGGGTAGGCATTGTCCGCGATCTCGCGGTCCTGCGCGAAGAACAGGATCGGCGAATGCACCGCGATGGGCTTGCCGAGGCCACTGGGCGTCAGCTTCATGCCGCGTTTGAAGGTGCCCGATACCTGCCGCATGAAGGCGATCCGGTCGCGGTGGTTGGGGTCCATGTTGGCCTGCACCTTGAAGATGAAGCCGGTCACTTCATCGCGGGTCGGCGCAATCTCGCCCTGGTCGGTCGGCTGCGGGCGCGGTGCGGGCGCATATTTGGCAATCGCGTCGATGATCGCGGTGACGCCGAATTCCTTGAGCGCGGAGCCGAAATAGACCGGCGTCAGGTCGCCATTGCGATAGGCCTCGAAATCGAACGGGGCATAGCCCTCGCGCGCCAGCAGGCCTTCCTCGGCGACGCGCGCGACGCCATCGTCGCTGAGATATTCGCCGAGCTTCTCATCCTCGGGCCCGTCGACCTTCACGGTCTTGCCCTGGAATTCCTTGCTGTCGCCTTCGGGCAAATAGAGCTCGTTCTCCTCGAAGTCGTAGACGCCTTCGAACAGCCCGCCCATGCCCACCGGCCAGCTCATCGGTGCGGTGTCGAGCGCGAGCTTTTCGGCAATCTCGTCGAGCAGTTCGAATGGCTCGCGCCCCTCGCGGTCGATCTTGTTGATGAAGGTGATGATCGGCACGCTGCGCAACCGGCAGACCTCGAACAGCTTGAGCGTCTGCGCCTCGATACCCGCTGCCGCGTCGAGCACCATGATCGCCGAATCGACCGCGGTCAGCGTGCGGTAGGTGTCTTCGGAGAAATCCTCGTGCCCCGGCGTATCGAGCAGGTTGAAGGTGATGCCGTTTCTTTCGAAGGTCATCACCGAGGACGTGACCGAGATACCGCGCTGCTGCTCGATACTCATCCAGTCCGACCGCGCCCGCCGCGCAGCCCCGCGCGCCTTGACCTCGCCCGCAAGATGGATCGCCCCGCCGCGAAGCAGCAGCTTCTCGGTCAGCGTGGTCTTACCCGCGTCGGGGTGCGAAATGATCGCGAAGGTACGGCGTTCGGAGGTCATAGACGTTACTTATCTTTCCGTTCGGGCTGAGCTTGTCGAAGCCCTGCCCTTCACTTCGGGAGCTGCGCTGAAGAAAATGCAGCCGTTGGCGCTTCGCGCCTTCTCCGAATCCGTCAGGCTCAGGGCGAACGGAGCTTGCTAATGATCCCGCGCCACGCGGAAGCCCGCGAAGTCCTGCGTCACCGGCATAATCTCCAGCCGGTTGATGTTGAGGTGCGGCGGCAGCTCGGCGATCCAGCGGACCGTTTCGGCAATATCCTCGCCCGTCATCGGGTGCGTGCCCGCGTAGAATTCGTCCGACTTGTCCTGGCTGCCGGTGCGCACGGTAGTGAACTCGGTCTCGACCATGCCCGGCTCGATGCTGGTCACGCGCACGCCGGTGCCGTGCAGGTCCGCCCGCAGCGCCAGAGTGAAGTGGTTCACGAAGGCCTTCGACCCTGCATAGACATTGCCGCCGGGGTACACATAGCTACCCGCGACCGAGCCGATATTGACCATGGCCCCCTTGCGCTCAATCAGGCCGGGCAGCAGCTTGCGCGTCAGCCGGACCATCGCGGTCACATTGGTATCGATCATGGTCTGCCAGTCGTCGAGATCGGCGTCCTGCGCGGGGTTGAGGCCCTTGGCTAACCCTGCATTGTTCACCAGCAGGTCGATTCCGCGCCAATCCTCGGGCAGGCCATCGATCGCCGCATCGCGCGCGGCATCATCGGTGATGTCGAACGCGAGGCCGAGGAATTTCTCTGCCCCCAGCTCCTGCGCCAAAGCATCGAGCCGCTCCTGCCGCCGCCCGGTGCCGATCACGCGCCAGCCATTGGCGGCGAGCAGCCGCGCGGTCGCCTGACCGATCCCTGCGGTCGCTCCGGTAATCAGTGCCGTCTTCATGCGCGCAACTCCGCTCCCAGTTTCTGTGCGGCCTTCACGACCGCGTCCGAGATCGCCTTGAGCTCTTCGTCGGTGAAGCTCTTCTCGCCCGGCTGGAGCGTGACTTCGAGCGCGAGCGAGGTCTTGCCCTCGGGCACGCCCTGTCCGTCGAACCGGTCGAAGATGCGCGCATCGACGATTCGCTGCTTGTCCGCCCCGCGCACCGCCTTGTTCAAATCGCCTGCGGGCAGCGCGCTATCGACCAGGAAGGCGAAGTCGCGCGTCACCGGCTGGAGCGCAGGCGGGCTGTAGGTCGAACGCGCGAACTCGGCATTCTTCTTGGCAGGGATCGCGTCGAGGAAGATCTCCGCTGCGACCACCGGCCCTTCGATGTCGAACGCCTTGAGCGTCGCGGGATGCAGCGCGCCGAAGCGGGCGAGCACCTTCTTGGGCCCAAGCCGCAGCGTAGCCGACTGGCCGGGGTGGAACTGCGCGCCTGCTTCCCCCATCACCATCAGGTTGTCGACCGGTGCGCCTGCCGCTTCGAGCAGCGCGAGCGCCTCTGCCTTGGCGTCGTAGGCATCGAAGCCCTGCGCCTTGCCATTCGCCCAGCCGCGCGGGGTCTTATCGCCCGCGAGAACGAGGCCGAGCGTTGCGCGCTCGTCGCTATGCCCGTTGGCCCCACGGAAATAGCGCCGCCCCACCTCGAACAGGCGCACGCTCGCCGCGCCGCGATCGGTCGCGCGTCTGGCGGCGCGGAGCAGACCCGGCAGCAGCGACGGCCGCATGGCCTTCAGATCCTCGCTGATCGGGTTGTCGAGCACCCATAGCTGCTCGCCATCGGCAAAGTGCTCCGCATCAGGCACGGGCAGGAACGACCAGGTCACCGCTTCGTGCAACCCGCGCGATGCCGCCGCGCGTCGCACCCGGCGCTGCACCAGCTGCTCGGGCGTGGCGGTCGGCCGGGCGACGCCGGGGACGCGCGAAAGCGGGACGCTGGCGACCTTGTCCAGCCCTTCGATCCGGACGACTTCCTCCACCAGATCCGCCGGGCCTTCGATATCGTGGCGGCGCGCGGGGCAGGTAACCTGCCAGGCCTGTCCCGGACCCGATCCGGGGTCGCCAACCTCGAAATCGAGCGAGGTCAGGATCGCGCGCTGGCGATCTTCGGGCACGTCGATCCCACCCAGCTTCGCGGTGCGTGCAGGGTTGAACTGCAACACCTTGCGCTCGACCGGCGGCGATCCGGCGCGCACGGCCTCGCTCGGCGCACCGCCACAGGTCCGCACGATGAGATCGGTGAGCAGGGCGAGCCCCTGATCCAGGAATTCCGGATCGACCCCACGTTCGAACCGGGTGCGCGCATCCGATGTCAGGCCCAGCTTGCGGCCCGTCACGCCGATCCGCGGCGGATCGAAGAACGCGATTTCCAGCAGCACATCGCTGGTGCCGTCGGTCACGCCCGAATCCTCGCCGCCCATGATTCCGGCAATGTCGTGGACGCCGTTATCGTCGGCGATCACCGTCATGCTGTCGTCGAGCGTGTAGGTCTTTTCGTTGAGGGCGAGCACGCGCTCGCCATCCTGCGCGCGGCGCGCCACCACCGCGCCCGAAAGCTTGGCGAGATCGTAGACATGCGCGGGCCGCCCGAAGGCGAGCATCAGATAGTTTGTGCAGTCGACCAGGGCCGAAATCGGCCGCTGGCCCGCATCGATCAGGCGACGCTGCATCCATGCGGGCGAACTGCCATTGGCAACCCCGCGGATGACCCGGCCATAGAAGGCCGGGCAACCCTCGGCATCATCCGTCCGAATCTCTACCGGGCAGGCCCCGTCCCCGTCGATCTGCGGGACATCGGCCGGCTTGAACATGCCAAGACCCGCCGCCGCGAGATCGCGCGCAATACCCATCACGCCCATGCAATCGGGCCGGTCGGGGGTGATCGCCACGTCGATGATCGGCGAAGCGGAGTGATATTCGGCGAAATCCGCGCCCACCGGCGCATCGCCGGGCAGCTCGATAATGCCATCGTGCTCATCGCCCAGCTCCAGCTCGCGCACCGAACACATCATGCCGTTCGATTCGACGCCGCGGATCTGCGACTTCCTCAGCTCCATGCCGTTGGCGGGCACAACCGCGCCGGGCAGGCCGAGCACCCCCTTCATTCCCGCGCGCGCATTGGGCGCGCCGCAGACGACCTGCAGCGGATCGCCCTCGCCAGTGCTGACGGACAGAACCTGCAGCTTGTCGGCATCGGGATGCGGCCCGGCGGTGAGCACTTCGGCGACCTTGAACCCGGCAAGTTTTTCCGCCGGATTTTCGATCCCTTCCACCTCGTGGCCGATGGCGTTCAATGCGTCGGCCACCTGCTGAACCGATGCATCGGTTTCAAGGTATTCGCGCAGCCAATCCAGAGAGAACTTCATGCGCCCACTCCCTTGGGTGCCCCGACCCCGCCCGACAGGGTCGGCTGGTCGAATGGGGAGAAACCGTAATGCGACAGCCAGCGGCTATCGCCATCGAAGAAGGCACGCAGATCGTTCATGCCGTATTTGAGCATGGCGAGGCGGTCGATCCCGCAGCCGAATGCGAAGCCTTGCCATTCATCGGGATCGAGCCCGGCGGCCGCGATTACCCGCGGATTGACCATGCCGCTGCCCAACAGCTCCATCCACGCATGCCCGTCGGCATCGCCATGGCCGCCGACGACGCGCCGGCCACCCTCGGTCGAATAGCCGACATCGACCTCCACCGAAGGTTCGGTGAAGGGGAAGTAGGATGGGCGCAGGCGCAGCACGATGTCATCCCGTTCGAAGAACGCCTTGAGAAAGGTCTCCAGCGTCCACTTGAGGTGCCCCAGGTGAATGTCGCGATCGATCGCAAGGCCTTCGATCTGGTGGAACATCGGCGTGTGGGTCGCGTCGCTGTCGCTGCGATAGGTGCGCCCGGGTGCGATGATCCGCACCGGCGCGCCTTCACCCACCATCGTGCGGATCTGCACCGGCGAGGTATGCGTGCGCAGCAGCATACGGTTGCCGTCGGCATCCCGGTCAGGGAAATAGAAGGTGTCGTGCTCGGCGCGCGCGGGGTGCGTTTCTGCCATGTTGAGCGCGGTGAAATTGTGCCACTCGTCCTCGATCTCCGGCCCAGTGGCGACCGCGAAGCCCAGGTCGGCGAAGATTTCCGCCAGCTCGTCCATCACCTGGCTGACCGGATGAACCGATCCGCGCGGCGCCTGCGGCGCGGGCAGCGTCAGGTCGAGAACCTCGGTCGCCAGCCGCGCTTCGAGCGCGGCGGCTTCGAGCACCTCCTTGCGATCCTCGATCGCTTCGGAAACGCGGGCCCGCATTCCCTGAAGGCGCGGCCCTTCGATCTGGCGCTCCTCAGGCGACATCTTGCCCAGCGTCTTCATCAGCGCGTTGAGCCAGCCCTGCTTGCCCAGCGCCTCCACCCGGATCGCCTCGACGGCGTCGGTGTTTTCGGCCGCATGGAGACGCTCCAGCGTCTCGGTGATTTTTGCTTCGTGTTCGGTGCTCATCGGTGGGCTCGCTAGACGAATGGCAGGCAAAGAAAAAGCGCCTACCCGGATGGGTGGCGCTTCCTCTTTTTCAAACGGCTTCGATCAATCAGGCGGGAAGCGCATCCTTGGCCTGCTTGATGATTGCCTTGAAGGCCGCTTCCTCGTTCATGGCGAGGTCGGCCATCACCTTGCGGTCCAGCTCGATGCCGGCCAGCTTGGTGCCGTGCATGAACTGCGAATAGGTCAGGCCTTCGGCGCGGACCGCAGCGTTGATGCGCTGGATCCACAGCGCGCGGAAGTTGCGCTTCTTAACCTTGCGGTCGCGATAGGCGTACTGGCCGGCCTTTTCGACCGCCTGACGCGCGACGCGAATCGTGTTCTTGCGACGGCCGCGATAGCCCTTCGCCTGGTCTAGAAGGCGTTTGTGCTTCTGGCGCGTGGTAACGCCGCGTTTGATGCGAGGCATAGTATAATCCTTTCAGAAATGCGTGAGTCGCGAGGGCATTTGCCCTCAAGCGATCACTTCAGGCCGTAAGGGGCCCACAGCTTGACGTGGTCGACGTCTGCCTTGGAAAGCACGTCGGTGCCACGATTCTGGCGGATATACTTCGCATTGTGGCTCATCAGGCGGTGGCGCTTGCCAACGACACCATGCTTGACCTTGCCGGTCGCGGTGAACTTGAAGCGTTTCTTCACACCGCTCTTGGTCTTCATCTTGGGCATTTTCATCTCCTTTACAGAGACACGTCCAAACCAGCCCTGGCAGCCCTTTCGGCCAGGCCGGTGGTGAAATACGTGTCGGTGAAGGCGCGCGATCTAGCGTTTATCGCGCAAAACGCAAGTCAGAAGTGCGCGAGATAGCCGCCATCGATCGCCAGCACCTGCCCGGTGATGTAGCCTGCATCGGGCGAGGAAAGGAAGGCGACCGCGCCGGCGATCTCTTCCGGCCGGCCCCAGCGGCCCAGCGAGGTCCGGCGTTCAAGGTGCGCAGCGATATCCTCGTCGGCAACCATATCGGCATTGGTTTCGGTTGCGAAATAGCCCGGCGCGACCGCGTTGACCGTGATCCCGTGCGGGCCGAGTTCCGCCGCCAGCGCGCGTGTCAGCGCATCGAGCCCGCCCTTGCTGGCGGTATAGGCGGCGTCGCCGCGCGCGATCTGCCCCGCTATCGAGCTGACGTTGACGATCCGCCCCCAGCCGCGCTCGATCATGCAGGGTGCCACCCGCCGCGCGAGATCGTACGGAGCGGCGAGGTTCGTCTCCAGCAACGCGGAGAAAGCATCGCGGGGAAGGTCGGCCAGCGGGCGGCGGTCGCGCGCGCCGGCATTGTTGATCAGAATATCGACTCCGCCGATCCGGTCCAGCGCGGCGGTGCAGGCGGCCTCGTCGTCAAGGTCGAACACAAGCGGATGCGTCCCGCCGCCGACAGCGCGCAATGCCGATTCGTCGCGCCCCGAAACGAACACGCGCGCGCCGTTTTCGGCCAGTCGCAGGGCAATGGCCTTGCCCAGCCCACGCGCTGCACCGGTTACCAGCGCGCATTTGCCGCTCAGATCCAGTGGTCCCCCCGCACTCATTGCTAGTCCTCGTAGATCATCTTTCGCGTCATGCCACCATCGACATTGATCGCCTGCCCGGTGACGAACCCTGCGCCGAGCAGCCAGTGCACCGTGTCGACAATATCGGCGGGGCGACCGACACGGCCCACCGGGTGCTGCGCCTTGTCCTTGTCCCGGTGCTCCACCTTTTCGCGATCCGCGGACTTCTGCCAGTTGCGCGTCTCGATCCAGCCGGGGCGGATCGCGTTCACGCGGATGTCGGGGCCGAGCGAAACGGCCATTGCATGGGTCAGCGCATCGAGCCCTCCCTTCGCGGCAGCATAGCCGAAGCAGTCCGGCTCGCTCATCACCGCACGGGTGGAGGAGATGTTGACGATGCTGCCATTCTCACTGCGCCGCAGGAGCGGCAGGCAGGCGCGGCTGCACAGGAATGCGGCGGTCAGGCTGGCGTCGACCCAGCTCTGGAAATCGGCGAGCGAAAGCTCTTCGAGCGGCCCGGCATAGGGATCGGCAATGCCCGCATTGTTGACCAGGCAGGTCAGCGGTGCACCATCCAGCCATTCGGACAGGCGATCGGCGGTGTCGATCACGTCCGCCTCGCGGCCTGCATCGCCCGCGATCAGCAGCAGCTCGCCGTCGAGCCCCTCGCGCAGTTCGGCAAGCGCGTCCTCGTCGGGATCGAGGCCTGCGACCCGCCAGCCCAGTTGCGTGTAGAAGACGGCGAGGGCGCGGCCGATGCCATTACCGATGCCGGTGATGAAGATGCTGTTTTTGCTCATGGTCTCCCAACGCAGCGCGTGCGCACCTGTGCCCGCCAGTTCTTGCCAGCGCCCCGCGCAGGGGTAGAAATGGACCGATGGATTCGCCCGAAGGCTCCGACGATACTCCCGCGACGTACCCCTGGGCCGGGTCCGGGCTACGTTGGGCGACCGCACTGCTGGTGGCGCTCGCATACGGATTGGCGTGTTACCTTCTGGTCGAGATCGTGCGGCCATCCAGCGGCTATTTCTACGTCAGCTTCGCGATCCTCCAGCCGGCCGTGCTGTCGGCGTTCGTCGCGTTCGTCGGCGACCCGAAATTTCGGCGCGGGCGGGGCTATTACAACTCAGTCCCGGTTTTCCTCCTGCTGGGAATGATGGCCGTTTCGCTAGTCGCGCTGCGCGAAGGGTTCATCTGCGTGCTCATGCTGGCCCCGATCTGGTATGTTGGTGGATTGATCGGCACGCGGCTGCTGGAGCGGATCCGCACACGCGCCGGCGATGGCGGAGGAAAGCCCCGCCTGTACGCCCCCGGGATCATGGCCCTGCCGCTGGTGATGCTGCCGATCGAAGCCGCTCTCCCCGTTCCCGAGGCGTATTACCGGGTCGAACGCAGCGTGATGATCGACGCCCCTGCCGCTACGATCTGGCCCCTCATGCAAGGGATGGGCGATATCGCGCCACATGAAGGGAAGGGCAATTTCTCCCAGGATATCGCCGGATTGCCCCGTCCGCTCGAAGCGCGGCTCGAAGGACGGGGGATTGGTGCGCGGCGCGAAGGGTATTGGGACAAAGGCATCCATTTCGCCGAAGTCGTCGACCGGTGGAGGCCCGAACGCGAAATCGGCTGGACCTTCGATTTCTCCGACAGCAATGGCTGGGAGTTCACCGATACCCACCTTCATCCGGCGAGCGAACACATGCACATCCTGCGTGGCGGGTATAGGCTCGAGCCGATGGCTGACGGCCGCCAGCGGCTGACCCTGCACACATCCTACGTCGCGCGCACGCACCTCAATGCCTATGCCATGCTGTGGGGCGAGCTGTTTCTGGGGGACATCTCGAACAATCTGCTGGCCACGATCAGGGATCGGGCGGAGCGGCGCTAACTATCGGGAGACTGCGCGTCGGAACCGAGGCCCCATCAATCGCCGCGGCCGATCCTTTCGGCCAGCTCCCACACCGGGTCCAGCGCCCGATCGGCAAGGCGATCCTCGCCGCAGGCCCGGCAATAGGCAACGTCGCCCCATTCCATGTCGAAATAGCGCGCGGTCCTGACGAATGGCTCGGCAAAGCCCGGCGGCAGCGTTTCGTCGGTGCCGGTGGCCAGCAGCCAGACCCTGCGCCCCGCGAGTGAGCGGCCAAGCAGGCGATTTTCCGGTGGCATCACCAGATCGGTAAGCCGGTCGAAGAACGTCTTGAGCGGCCCGCTCATCGCGTACCAGTAAACCGGGGTCGCGAAGACCACATGCTTGCTTTGCGCCATGGCCGCCACGATCGCGCGAAAGCCGTCGGCATGATCATGGGCCGTGTAGTCGAACGGCTCGATCCTGCTGTCGGAAACATCGAACGCGGTGGCATCGGCGCCGATCCGCTCGAGTAGCGCATCCACCATTGCGCGGGTGTTGCCATCGCCGCGCGCCGAGCCGGTGACGATCGCTACCCCCGGCACCGGTCAGCCGAGGGCTTCGAGCACGTCTTCCAGCCGGGCGGGATCGCCCAGCGCGATTACGCTGCCATCGCTATCGGCATCGAGCGGATGGCCCTGCCAGTCCGACATGGTGCCGCCCGCCCCTTCGACCACCGGCACCAGCGCGGCATAGTCGTACAGGCTGAGCCCGGATTCGCAGACGATATCGAGGTGTCCGTTGGCGAGCAGGCCGTAATTGTAGCAGTCGCCACCGTAGACGATCATGCCCTGCCGCTTGTTGCCGCCAACCGCGTGCGCCAGCTTCATATACCCGTCCGCCGAGGCCGAATCGAAGTAGTGCGGGCTGCTGGTGGCGAGCATCGCTTCGTCGAGGCTCTTGCAGGGGCGGGTGCGCACCTCGCGCCCGTTGAGCGTGGTGGGCGCGCCAATGCGCCCGACCCAGCGTTCGCCGAGAATCGGTTGATCGATCACGCCCATCACCGGCCAGCCATCCTGCAGCAAGGCAATCAGGGTGCCGAAGATCGGCCGCCCCGCGATGAAGCTGATCGTGCCGTCGATGGGGTCGAGCACCCATTTGCGGCCAGAGCGGCCCTCGTGCTCGGGATATTCCTCGCCCACGATGCCATCCTGCGGGAAGTCCGCCATCAGGATGGCGCGCATCGCGTCCTCCGCCTCGCGGTCGGCCACGGTCACTGGCGAGGCATCGCCCTTGAACTCCGGCGTCACGGCGCGGAAATGCGGGCGGATCGCTTCGCGCGCGGCGTCTGCCAGGCGGTGCGCGACGGCGATTTCATCATCGAGTTTCATGCCTTGCGCTGTAGCGCGCCGCGCAGGGCAGGCTCAAGCGCGGACTAGAAACCGTGGAAGGTAAATGGCGTGAAGAAGATCGAGATCAGATCTTCGTCGGGCAAATCATTATCGAGCAGATCCATCCCTCCGCGCTTCAGCCGCAAGCGGACACCGCCGTTCAGCTTGTCATCGGAACCCAGAAAGATCGGGAAATCCCATACGCGCTGGTTCGATTCGAGCACGTACCGCCACTGCGGCGCGAACGCGAGATCGACGGGCAGCCCTTCGAATTTCCACCTCGGACCGACCGAAAGGATGGTCTGGGGATTGTACATCGGCGCTTCCAGATTTCTCTTGTCGCATTTCTGCACGGTGAAATCGGGGCCGACCTGATCGTTGCAGATGGTCCGTTCTGCCCCTTCGCGGAAGGTGAACTGCTCCTTGCGCTGCACCTGCGCGGTCAGCATCGGCGAACCCAGAACGGGAAGGTCAATCAGGCGATAGGCGTGCAGTTCGAACAGCCAGTTGTCCCGCGTGTCGGTCTTGGCATCGGGGAGCATCGCGGTCAGCACGGGTTGCAGTTCGGTCTTGCCATCGGCGTTGGTCACCGGCTGCACGAAGCCGTCGACGAAGGAATAGTCGACACTGCTATAGCTGACCGAGCCGCCGTAACCCCAGGTGCGATCGGTCTTCTTCGGCGCGCGCCAGTAGAGGTTGGAGATCGCATCGATCTCCTTCGCGTAGGTCAGCTTCCCGTCCTTGTCCGGTGCAAACACGAAGTCGACCAGATTCTGGCCCGTACATTGCGGGCTGTCGAACCCATGAAGCGCCTCGCACTTCGGGCGTAATGTCGCGATTATGTAATCGGTTGCCTCGTCCCGGATATCCTTGAATTCCCGAGGCGCAAAGCCGTAGCGTTCGAAGCCCACCTTGAACGAGGTGCCCGACAGATAATCGAAATCATCGTCATCCTCGCGCTTGAAGAGCACGCCCTCCCCTTCGGACAAGTTGGTGCTGACCCCAGCGGTGACGGCAGACACGCTTGGCCGCACCTTCGGAATGGGCGGTTTGTCACGGGACGTTCCACAATCGGCAGAAGCGAGCCTGTTCCCGCACGGGTTGCCCCAGTAAATGAGCGGAATTTCCACAGCGATGGACGCCCGCTCCGAACTTCCGAACTGGAATTGCGGCGCAACGAAGGATCCACCAGCCGCTGGTCGGGGCTGGCTCTTGAAAGCGGAAGGCGACAACTGAGGTGCGTTCGCAATCGCGGCCTTCGGGCCCGTCGGGGCCCTATCCGCCTCCGTCGCGCTTCCGCCGTCTGGCTGCGTCCGGCCCGTACCGTTCGCCGAAGCGGTCGCATTGGCTGCGGCCTGCTTTGCGGCCGGACCCTCGACCGGGGCACTGGGCGGAGCGATGGGCGGAGCCGCAGCAGCCGTTGCGACGGATTGCGAGATGCCTGACTGCACCTTGAGTTCATCGAGCTGCTGGCGGATCGAATCGAGTGCCTGCTGCGTCTGTTCCAGCTCGGCCAATTCCGCCCGCTTGCGTTCGATCCGGCTGGCGACGGACTGTTCCTGTTCCTGCAGGCGTGCTTCGAGCACCTCGAATGATGCCTCGCTTTGAGCTGGCTCCTGCGCCGCGGCCGGCACAGCACCAAGTCCAACGGCAGCCAACGCCACCGAAGCGAATAGAATAGTCTGCATGACAGCCCCCCAGTTGTCGATTCCGGGGACTATACTACAAAAACACCTCGCCGCCCAATAGGGGCGAATACGAAGCGAGTTTTATTAGTCGAACAGGCTCGACACAGAGCTTTCGTCTGCAATCCGGCGAACCGCTTCGCCGATCAGCGGGGCGATAGTCAGATAACGAATGCGCTTGGCATTGGTGGCAGGCTCGACCGGGCCGATCGTATCGGTCACCACCAGCTCGGTTAGCTGCGACGCGTCGACCCGTGCGACTGCCCCACCCGACAGCACCCCGTGCGTGATATAGGCGCAGACGGACGATGCCCCCTGTTCAAGCAGGGCATCCGCAGCGTTGCAAAGCGTGCCGCCCGAATCGACGATGTCGTCGATCAGCACGCAGTGGCGCCCTTTGACCTCGCCAATGATATTCATCACTTCCGATTCGCCGGGCCGGTCGCGCCGCTTGTCGACGATGGCCAGCGGTGCATTGTCGAGCCGCTTGGCCAGCGCCCGCGCGCGCACCACGCCGCCCACGTCGGGGGAGACGACCATCAGTTCCTTGTCGCCGTACCGCGCCTGGATATCCGCCGCCATCACCGGCGCGGCGTAGAGGTTGTCGGTCGGAATATCGAAAAAGCCCTGGATCTGCCCGGCATGCAGGTCCACCGCCAGCACCCGGTCGGCCCCAGCCTGGGTGATCAGGTTCGCCACCAGCTTGGCGCTGATGGGCGTGCGCGGGCCGGGTTTGCGATCCTGCCGGGCATAGCCGAAATAGGGCACCACCGCCGTTATCCGCCGGGCCGACGCGCGCTTCAGCGCGTCGATGCAGATCAGCAGTTCCATCAGGTTGTCGTTCGCCGGAAAGCTGGTCGACTGGAGGACGAACACGTCCTCGCCGCGCACGTTTTCGTTGATTTCGACGAATACTTCCTCGTCGGCGAACCGGCGCACGGTCGCGTCGGTCAACGGAATTTCGAGATAGCCTGCGATCGCGCGGGCGAGGGGCAGGTTCGAATTGCCGGCCATCAGTTTCATGCGACGCGGTCCTTGTGTCGGGCGGGGATAGCTAGGGCGCGGCTAGCCCTGCGGTCACGCGATTGCAACACGGGGCAACGCAGCGAACGGGGCGATCACCGCGCGCCGTGTTCGCTCCTGATCCAGCGCACCGTTCCGCTCGAAGAGCGCATGACCACGCTTTCGGTGGTCATCTTGCCACCCTTCTTGCGCTTGACCCCTTCGAGCAGCGAGCCGGAGGTGACGCCGGTGGCGGCAAAGATGCAGTCGCCCTTGGCCAGGTCTTCCAGCTTGTAGATGCGGTCCAGATCCTCGATTCCCCACTTGGCGGCACGGGCCTTCTCGTCCTCGTTGCGGAACACCAGCCGTCCGTTGAACTGCCCGCCGACGCAGCGCAGCGCGGCTGCGGCCAGCACGCCCTCGGGCGCGCCGCCTTGGCCCATATACATATCGATGGTGGTATCCTCGTCGGTTACCGCGATGACGCCAGCAACATCGCCATCGCCGATCAGCACCACGCCGCAGCCCAGCGCGCGCAGCTCCGCAATAAGCGCCTCGTGGCGCGGGCGATCGAGCACGCAGACGATGATCTCTTCCGGCTTCACGCCCTTCGCCTCGGCCACCGCGCGCACGTTCTCGCTCGGGCTTTTGGCGATGTCGATAATGCCTTCGGGGTAGCCGGGGCCGACCGCCAGCTTGTCCATATAGGTGTCGGGCGCATTCAGGAGGTTGCCCTGCTCCGCCGCCGCGAGCACGGCGAGTGCGTTGGGCCCGGCCTTGGCGGTGATGGTGGTGCCTTCGAGCGGATCGAGCGCGATATCGATCTTCGGCCCGGTGCCCGGCGCACCGCCAACCTTCTCCCCGATATAAAGCATCGGCGCTTCGTCCCGCTCGCCCTCGCCGATCACCACCGTGCCATCGATGTCCAGCTTGTCGAATGCGCGCCGCATCGCTTCCACGGCGGCCGCATCGGCGGCCTTTTCATCGCCGCGCCCGATCAGCTTCGAGGCCGCGATGGCCGCCTTCTCGGTCACGCGGACCATTTCGAGCACCAGCACCCGGTCGAGTTCGTTGGCCTTTGCGTCGCCTGCGGTGTTCATAGGTAATTCAGCCCCTGTGGTATGCTCTGATGGTTTGATAGCGCCTAGTCCGGGAGCGGGTCCGTGTCGATAAGGTCACCCATTTTGATGCGGCTGCTATCAGCCGTGCCAGTCTTGCTGGCAGCCCCCGCAATGGCGCAGGACGATCCGGCCGATGTGGTCGGCCCGATGCTGGAGCGGGCGGAGGATGCCTACCGGCTGAAAGAGGACGAGCCGCAGCGCCCGGCGGACTGCCCCGAACCGGAGGACGGCGAGATTCTGGTCTGCGCACCGGTAGAAGGCGATCCGGATCGGTTTCGCGTTCCCTCCCGGCTGAAGCGCGGAGACGACAGTCACTTGAGCTGGACCGGGCAGGCCCCCGATGTTTCCGGGCCGGGCATCTTCAAAGGGCCGGCGACCGTGGGCGGGCTGTGCTTCATCCCGCCATGCCCGAAAGACCCGGTCTACTATATCGATGTCACGGCCCTGCCCGAGGCACCGCACGGCTCCGACGCGGATCGGATCGCGCGGGGGCTGGCGCCGCGTGGCAGCCGCTACGACGATGGCGAAGCCGCGCTGGTCGCCGAGCGCGATGGCACTGTGCCGGACAGCGCAGAACCCGGCTCGCCCGCTTCGCCCGATGAGGAGCCCGCGCCCGCGCCCGAGGGCTGATCGCTCAATCCATCAGGATGGGCATGGCAAGCGGCGGCTCGACGATGCTGTCGGCGCCGCTGAGCCGCACCAGCGCGTCGCGCACGTTGCGCGCCGGTGCCTTGTGCGTGACGAGTGCGATCATGGTCCCGCTTTCGACGGGGCCGCCGCCGTCCGGCGCGCTTTCGCCTTCCTGTATCAGGCTCTGGATACTCACCCGCGCATCGCGCATCGCGGCAGCGAGTTCGGCCAGCACGCCGGGCCGGTCCGCAACCACGAAGCGCAGGTAATAGCGCGCCTCGCGCGCGCCCGAATCGGCGCATTCGGCGGGCCGGAGGTCGGCTGCGCGGATCGAGAAGGAAGGCCGCGCTTCGCCGCGCGCCAAGGCGACGAGATCCGAAACGATGGCGCTGGCGGTCGATTCGCTGCCCGCGCCGGCGCCCTGGATCAGGATTGGCCCTGCGTAATCACCGTGCACCAGCACCGCATTGGTCGGCCCGTCGATCGCCGCCAATGGATGGCCTGCGGGCAGCAGGCAGGGGCGCACGCGCTGCAGCAGTCGGGGCGATCCGCCACCGGGCGCCGTTTCCAGATCGGCCATGGCGACCAGCCGTACGCAATAGCCGAGCCGGTCCGCCTGCATGATGTCGGCGGCGCGCACGTCGCGGATGCCCTCGATCTCGACCTCGGCGAAACGCGGCCGCACGCCAAAGGCCAGCGCGGCGAGGATCGCCAGCTTGTGGGCTGCATCTCCTCCGCCCACGTCGAGTGCGGGATCGGCTTCTGCATAGCCGAGCCGCTGTGCTTCGCAGAGTACTTCCGCAAAGTCCTCCCCCTGCCGCTCCATCGCGGAAAGGATGTAGTTGGAGGTGCCGTTCAGAATGCCCTCGATCCGGTCGATCCGGTTGCCGACCATCCCTTCGCGCAGCGTTTGCAGGATGGGCGTGCCCGCGCACACCGCGGCTTCGAACAGCAGCGCCGTGCCGCTGGCTTCGGCAGTCTCGGCCAGGGCAAAGCCATGTTCCGCGATCATCGCCTTGTTCGCGGTGACCAGCGGCCTGCCACGCCCGAGGCACGCACGCGCCAGATCGAGTGCCGGCCCGTCTGTCCCGCCGATGGTTTCGATCACCGCATCCAGTCCGTCGCGCTGGGCCAGCGCCGCGGGATCGTCACACCATTCGTACCGGCTGAGGTCGAGCCCGCGCTCGCGCGAACGATCGCGTGCGCTCACCGCACGGACTTCGATTCGCCTTCCGCTGCGTGCCTCCAGCAGGGCCTGATGTTCGTCCAGCAGCCGCAAGACGCCGGTGCCGACGGTGCCGAGGCCCGCGAGGCCCACCTTGAATACTTCGCTCATGCACAAAAGCGTTAGGCACGACGCACGCGAAGGCAAGCCCGCGAATGCCGAAATCCCGCGCTAGTAGCGGACGCTCGGCGGTTCTCGCAGGCGCACACACGACCCCAGCTGCGAGACCACGAAGCGGTAATCGTCGCTCGCGCGGGCGCGGTCGGCAGGGTCGCGCGCAAGATTTGCTTCGCCCGGCAGGGATCGCGGCAGCGTACAGGCCAGCCGGTAGAAGGCCAGCGATCCGGGCTCGGGCACGCGCACCGCCTGGTCGACGATCTCGGAGAAGGAGACGCCCCAAACCGGCGCCATGCCCGGGCGGCGCACCACGCTGATCGCGGCGGGATCGTCGTCGATCGTATCGAGGAAGATCTGCGTTTCCGATTCGCCGGTCAGCGTGCCTGCGACCGACAGCGCATCACGCACGCCGGTAATCCGCGGGGCCGCATCGGGCGCGACAAGCTGTTCCAGAATGAGACGCGTGCGGCGCTCCAGCGCCTCGCTCCACAGCAGCTGCGCGTCGGGTGCGACCAGTTGCAGTTCGCCCGGGCGCCCTGCCACCGGCCTGGCGAACAGCAGCACTTCCTGCTTGCGCAGCTTGGGCTGGCGGCCCCTAGCGTCCAGCGGGAGATCGACCAGATAGCGTACATTCTCCCCCAGTGGGGTCGAACCGGCGATCAGATTCTGCGTCTCCGCCTCGATATAATAGCGCACATACCCCGGCCGCAGGCCCGGCGCGCGCTCAGGCGCAACCTCGCTCTGGCGGCGGATTTTTGCACGAACCACCACGTCCGCATAATCGGCCAGATCGATCAGGTCGGCATCGCTGACCTGCTGCATCGCACTGCCGGACTGCCCGGAAGTCTGCGCGGCAAGATCGCTGCCAGGAAGGGGAGCGGCGGCAAAAATGGCGGCGGACAGGATCGGAACAAGGAACTTCACGGCGCTCTCCGGTGTTGCTTTGGTCTGGGCCGTTGGCATTTCGACGACTCAATTTTCAGGTTGGAGACACATTTACCAGTGAATCCTGACTGAACCGACAAAGGGTTTGCAGAGGGTTAGCATCCTGTTTAAGACCCGCCTCGTTCGGGTGGACGGTATGAAATTACCCGGACAAGGCTTCTCTGGCTACGCTGATTGCGCCTCCGGATCCTCCGGAGCAGCAATCGGATTGGCTGGCGAAGTTTGACAATCGCCGTCCGGTGCAGCCGCCGGACATGATCGCCGGGCCGCGCCCGGTGCTTGATGGAGTGATGCGACTGCATGGCTTATTCAGATCAACAGATGAGCGGTAACAAGATTATCGCGATCATCATCGTCGGTCTCATTCATGTCGTCATCGGCTACGTCCTGATCACAGGCCTGGCGTATTCCGCCGTGCAGAAGGTCGTGGAACGGGTGACGACAGTCGATATCGAGGAACCACCGCCCCCCGAACCCGAGGAAGAGCCGCCGCCACCCGAGCAGCCGCAGCCGGAAACGGCGCCGCCGCCTCCGGTCGCGCCGCCGCCTCCGATTTCGGTCGCGACGAACCCGCCCGATGTGCGTACGCAGCAGACGATTCCGCCGCCAGCCCCGCCTGCGCTGCGAATTCCGCCTGCCGCTCCGGTTGCGCCTCCCGCGCCGCCGCCGCCGCCGCCTCCCCCGCCTCCCCCGCCGCCGCCGGCCAACCCGCCGCAGCCCGCGAACGGTGGCTGGATCTCGGATGCGGACTATCGGTCCAGCTGGGTCAGCCGTGGCTATGCCGGTACTGTGTCGTTCAGGCTCAGCATTGGCGGAAACGGCCGGGTCAGTGGCTGTTCGGTAACCGGTGGCAGCGCGCCGTCGGAACTGAAGGACGCGACCTGTCGCCTGATCGAGCGTCGGGCGAGGTTCAGGGGCGATGCCGGTTCCTATTCCGGCACGGTTCGCTGGGAAATTCCCGATTGATCCTCGCCGGAAATGCGCTGGCCAACCGGTACCGGCCAGCGCGTTTCCGGTAGCTTTAACTAGTTTATTTTTTTGGAGAGTTCGCGATGTTCATCAATCTTATGGCGGCCGCCGGTGAGGCAGCGCCGCAGAATGAATTCGGTTTCATGGAAGCGATGGAACAGGGCGGCCCGATCGCCTGGTCCATCCTTGCAGTGCTGGTCATCATGTCGGTCGGTTCGTTCTACATCCTGATCACCAAGCTGCTGGAACAGAACAAGGTTCTGGGTCAGTACAAGAAGGTTCGCACGCAGTTCTGGCGCGCCAACAGCCTCGAAGAAGGCGCAACCAAGCTCGACAAGAACAGCGCATGGCGCCAGATGGTCGACGACAGCGTCGCCGCACAGGCGTCGCACGGCAAGATGACCGACAGCATGGAAGCGCACGACTGGATGCACGGTTCGCTCGCGCGTTCGCAGGACGCCATCATGTCGCGCCTCAACGGCGGCCTCGCGTTCCTCGCCACCGTCGGTGCAACGGCACCGTTCGTTGGTCTGCTCGGTACCGTGATCGGTATCTACCGCGCGCTGATCAACATCGGGATGGCCGGTTCGGCATCGATCGACAAGGTTGCCGGCCCGGTCGGTGAGGCGCTGATCATGACTGCGATCGGTCTGCTCGTCGCCGTGCCTGCCGTGTTCGCATACAACTGGCTGATGTCGCGCAACAAGCGCATCGCCGAACTGCTGACCGGCTTCTCGACCGACCTGCTGGCCTACATCAATTCGAACGGTACGGTGCGTCCCATGACCGCCGCATCGACGAAGCAGGCCGCCAAGGCGACGACTGCCACGACTGCTAAGAAGTAAGCTGCTGACGGGCCGCGCGTTGCCCATTTGCGCGCGCGGCCCTCGACAGCCCTTTCTCAGGCCACTTAACGGATAGGACGCACACCATGGCGATTTCCACGGGAGGCGACGGCGATACGCCGATGGCAGACATTAACACCACCCCGCTGGTGGATGTCATGCTGGTGCTTCTCATCATCTTCCTGATCGCGGTTCCGGTCGCGATCCAGACGATCGAGAAGCTCGAAATTCCGATCTTCGAATCGAGCGAATCGAAGGACAAGGTCGAAAACCTGCTGATCACCATCAGCACGACCGACGCGGAAGGCCGCACCGCAGGGCCGGTGAACTCGGGCTTCAGCGGCGCCGTTCGCGATGGCGAATGCCGTGTCTACTTCAACAACACGACACCGGTGACGTCCGAAGAGCTGTACGATCAGTCGTTCGAACGGCTCGACAGCATCGTCCAGCGTGCAGGTGGCCCGGAAGCAATCATGGAGGATCCGGACTTGATCCCTCAGGTTCACATCCGCGGCGACGTGAACGCTCCGTGGCGCTGCGTGGCCGGTGCGATCTACAATGTGCAGGCTGCCGGTTATCCGACCGTCGGGTTCATTTCGAACCCGGTCGATCCGAACGGCTGAGCCGGCAGAGCAAGAACTAGGAGACCACAACCATGGCTATGTCAGGCGGAAGCGATGATGGCGCGCCGATGATGGATATGAACATGACGCCGTTGATCGACGTCCTGCTCGTGCTCCTCATCATGTTCATCATCACGATCCCGGTGGCGACCCACGCGGTCAATATCGACCTCCCGCAGCCGAATCCGAACGATCCGCAGCAGGATATCGACCCGATCAAGAACAAGATCGTGTTGACCCAAGATGGCGAAATCCTGTGGAACGGTGAGGCGATCAACCAAGGTCAGCTGGTCCGCAACCTCGAGCTGACCCGCGACATCGAGCCCGAGCCCGAGCTTCAGTTCGAACCAGAGGCCCTTGCCAGCTACGACCTTTCGGCCCGTACGCTGAACATCATCAAGGCATCGGGCGTAACGAAGTTTGGCTTCGTCGGTAACGAACAGTACCGGACCTTCGGCAAGTAAGGTCTGCGCATAAAAAAAGGGCCGCGCCATCGCGTGACCGGCGACAGAGGGGCGGAGCGATCCGCCCCTTTTTCGTATCTGCTGAAGAGGCGCCATCACCTGCGCCCATTCGCACTGGCGGGATCCTCCGCAATGGCCTGCGGGTGCATTGCGAAGCTGGCGTCTGTCGCCGCCAGATGGGGCAAACGGAGTGCTCACTCTCTGCCCGCCTCTCAGCCGCCATCGTCGCAGGCCGCAAGACCGATCGGTTCGCGTTCGGGTCGCTGAGGGCAGGTCATCGCGACCAAACGCGACAAATCACCATTGAATGGTGACTCTGCATCTCCGCGGGAACCGGTCTATAGCCGAACGATGACGATCCCTGACAATTACAGCTGC
Source organism: Erythrobacter sp. (assembly GCA_009993635.1). GTDB lineage: Bacteria > Pseudomonadota > Alphaproteobacteria > Sphingomonadales > Sphingomonadaceae > Alteriqipengyuania. The sequence continues at coordinate 188,553 of JAACTC010000008.1, forward strand.
GTCCATGCCATTCCATCGCTGGACGATTACATGCGCCTGCGCCGTGAATCAGGCCTCACTCCGCGCGACGCGCTCGCGGCCGAAGCCGGTCTCCCAAACAGCTTCGTCGCCGTCGTGATCGCACATGAGGGGGAGACGGTCGGAATGGGGCGGGTGATCGGTGACGGTGGGCTTTTCTTTCAGGTCGTCGACATCGCCGTTCTGCCCGCGCACCAGGGCAAGGGGCTTGGCAAGGCGATCATGCGGGCCCTGATGGACCGACTGGCGCAATCGATTGCCGCGGCGGCCTATGTCAGCCTGATTGCCGATGGGGAGGCGCGCCACCTCTACGCAGCCCATGGCTTTGCGCCGGTGGCACCCAAATCGATAAGCATGGCCTGACTGGTTGTTCCTTGGGGCGAGTAGCGCCCGTCAATCGCCACGCATCGCTTCGCCAGCGAGCGTTTCCGCCTCCAGCAGAAGTTCGTCGTCGACCGATCCTTGCGGCACGCTCTCCCGGCCGATCATCACCATAACGGGCACCGCCAGCGGGCTGACCCGGTCGAGCCGGCCATGCACCAGATCAGCCTGCGCCCTGTCGAGCAGATCGCCCAGCCGCCCAACGTCGGTCATTCGCGTGCGCGCATCCGCCCACGCAGCCTCAAGCAGCACATGATCGGGTTCGTACTTGCGCAGCACATCGTAAATCAGGTCGGTCGAAAAGGTGACCTGCTTGCCGCTTTTCCGCTTGCCCGGATGCTGCCGCTCCACCAGCCCGCCGATCACCGCAACTTCGCGAAAGGATCGGCGCAGGAGGTGCGAATCCTGCACCCAGTCGATGAATTCATGCGCCAGGATATCGGGCGAAAGCAGCGGTGCCGGGTCCTCCACCGGCTTCAGTCCCCAGACCGCCAGCGAATAGTCGTTCGCCACGAAGCCGCCGGGCATCAGCCCGCGATCTTCCATCCGCTTGGTAATCAGCATGCCGAGCGACTGGTTCGCGTTCCAGCCGACGAAGGTATAATACACCGTGTATTCGCGCCCGCCGCGCGGAAAACTCTCGACCAGCAGGTTATCCGGCCCCGGCATCGTGCTGCGCCAGTCCTGCATTTCCAGCCATTCGCGCACATCGTCGGGGAAGCGCGCCCAGCCCGCGCGATCGACCAGCATCGCCCGCACCCTGTCCGCCAGATGCGTGGTCAGCGGCATGCGCGCGCCGCCATAGCTGGGAATCATCGCCGCTTTCGACGATGCGCGCACCACCACCTCCATATCGCGCAGCTGCTCTACCTCCAGCGAGGTTCCGGCGAAGGCGAAGGTATCGCCCGGCGAAAGCTGCGCGGCGAAATTCTCCTCCACGCGGCCGAGCGAGCGGCCGTTCCTGAAGCGCACCTCCAGCATCTCGGCATCCATGATGATGCCCGCATTGAGCCGATGGCGCGCTGCGTGTTGCGGATGGGTCAGCCGCCATTCGCCCGAACGGTCGCGCACGATCCGCTGAAAGCGGTCATAGGCCCTGAGCGCATAGCCGCCGGTGGCGACGAAGTTCAGCACCCGCGCAAACACCTCCTCATCGACCCACGCATAGGGCAGGCAGCCGCGAACCTGCGCCAGCAGATCCGCCTCGTCGAACGGCGCCGCGCAGGCGCAGGCCATGATGTGCTGAGCCAATACGTCGAGCCCGCCGGGCCGGAAATCCTCTCCGTCGCGCTGCCCCTCGTCCACCGCGTCCTTCGCGGCCTGCGCTTCGAGGAATTCGAACCTGTTGCCCGGCACCAGCAGGGCGCGGCTGGGCTGATCGAGCCGGTGATTGGCGCGGCCCACGCGCTGCAACAGCCGAGAGGAGCCCTTTGGCGCGCCCATCTGCACCACGCAGTCGATATCGCCCCAGTCGACCCCCAGATCGAGGCTGGCGGTGGCGACCAGCGCGCGCAGATCGCCCGCGGCCATTGCCCCTTCCACCTTCCCCCGCGCCTCGCGGCTGAGCGAGCCATGGTGGATGCCGATCGGCAGCTTGTCCTCGTTCACATCCCACAGGTGTTGGAAAATATACTCGGCAAGAAAGCGCGTGTTGGTGAAGACGAGCGTGGTCCGGTTCTGCCGCAGGACCTCGTAGAGCTGCGGAATCGCCCAAGTCGCGGCGTGCCCGCCCCAGGGCACGCGGTTCTCGTCCGGCAGCAGGATATCCACCTGCGGCGGTGCGCCGGATTCGCCGCACACCAGCGCCACACGGTCGATCTCTCCCCACGGGGCCAGCCAGCTGCGAAACCCCTCTTCATTGGCGACCGTCGCCGACAGGGCGGCCCGCTGCATCTGCGGCGCAATACGCTGGAGCCGGGCGAGGCACAGCGCGAGCAGATCGCCGCGCTTGCCGGTGGCGAACGCGTGGATCTCGTCGATCACGATCCGCTGGCAGCCGGCGAACATGTCGAAGCTTTCGGGGTAGGAAAGCAGCAGCGACAGGCTTTCGGGCGTGGTCAGCAGCACATGGGGCGGCTTGTCGCGCTGGCGGCGCTTGCGATCCGACGAGGTATCGCCGCTGCGCGTATCGACGTCGATCGGCAAGCCCATCTCTTCGATCGGGGCGATCAGGTTGCGTGCGACATCCTGCGCCAGCGCCTTCAGCGGCGAAACGTAGATCGTGTGCAGGCCCTGGGGCGGCGCGGCATCGCCCAGTCGGGATGGCGTGAAGGAGGCAAGCGTCGGCAGGAAGCCCGCCAGCGTTTTGCCTGCGCCAGTATCCGCCACCAGCAGGGCGTGATCGCCCCGGTCGCTCGCTTCGAGCATCGCGCGCTGATGGTCGCGGATGCGCCACGCGCGCCCCGCGAACCAGTCTTCGATTTCAGGCGGTACGCCGGTGCCCGTCATGCTCTCTCAATGCACGAGCGGGCCAATGGAGCCGAAGCGCCTCAGTTGCCGACGTCTTCCATCGCTTCCTCGAAGCTCTGGTCGGCCTCATCGCCTTCGACGTCGTCAGCCTCTTCGGCCTCCATGTCCATGTCCCAGGCTTCTTCGACTTCCGCAGCCGCTTCGCCAACAGCGTCTGCTGCCGCTTCCATCTCTTCCGCCTGCGCCATGCTCTCGCGCAGGGCCTGTTGATCGACCCCCAGCAGCTCGGACGCGCGGCGCTGTTCGGCGGGTGTCAGATCTTCATAGCGACGCGGTTCGGGCAAGCCGGCCTCGGCATCCTCGATGCCTTCCATCAGGGCCGGCAATTGTTCGAGCAGGTTGGGGATCGACTGCATCATGCCCGAAATCACCTGCGGGTCGGTGTTGATGACCAGGCTCTGGCTGGCATATTTCGCGCCTACCGGCGTGGCGAAGAACGCATTCAGGGCTGCCAGTTCGCTGGCGTCGAAGCGGCTCGCATAGGCTTTTGCCAACCCATCGCGCACGCCGGGTTCGAGCGTTGCGAAAACCGCGTTGGCCGCGCCGACGATCATGTCGAACTGCGCCTGCGTGCGCGTTTCGTAGACCGGGTCGAAAATCTCGGTCAGCTCGCCTCGCTCTTCATCAGACAATGCGTCCAGGTCTTCCGAGTACAGCCCGGTATACGCGGTCAGATCGCTCGCGCTCATGCTGCCGCCGTCGGCTTCGGCCATTTCCATGATTGGGGAGAGGAAGGAGTCCATCATCTGGCCCATCATCTCGCCATAGACGCCTTCGGGTACCAGGCTCCCCGCGACCTCGGTCGCCAGCGGCAGCCGCGCTTCGGCTTCGGGGGTCAGCGGATCGGCCTGAAACAGGCCGCCGATAAGCGCGGCGACCATGGCCATCGCATCGGCGCCCGTCTCCTCGGTCGTGGCGGACTCATCGTCCATGTCGGCCTCGCCGAAGTCGGTCGCTGCCACTTCGAGGCCGCCGGTCTCATCCTGCGCAAAGGCGGGCTGCGTGAGCGCGAGCGAAACAAGCGCGGTTGCGAATGCCATAGTCTTCATAACGGTCCCCCCATTATCCAAAGCACGAAATTTCTGGCCCTTCCCGGAATCAGTGTCCCGCCTGGGCCCCCCGTTCGAGGCCGGATAGCGACAATTGTTCGTCGATCTGCGCCATCAACCGCGCAAGCCCCTCTTCGCTCTCGCTCTCAGCGCGGGCGACCAGGACATCCTGCGTGTTCGATGCGCGCAGCAGCCACCAGCCGTCCGCGGTCGTCACGCGCACGCCATCCGTGCCATCGACATCGGCCGGGCTGTCCGCCAGCCGCGCCTTGACCTCTTCGATCGCGGCGAACTTGCGGGCTTCATCGACCTGGAATCGCATTTCGGGCGTGTTGACGAGCGCGGGCATGCCGCCGCGCAGCGCGGTGACCGACTGACCGAGCCGGGCGGAAGCGGCGATCAGCCGTACCGCAGCATAAAGCGCGTCGTCGTATCCGTAATAGGTATCGGCGAAGAACACGTGGCCGCTCATCTCGCCCGCGAGCGGCGATCCCGTTTCCTTCATCTTGGACTTGATCAGCGAGTGGCCGGTCTTCCACATCAGCGGTTCGCCGCCGTGCTGCGCGACATGATCGAACAGTGCGCGGCTGGCCTTCACATCGGCGATGATCGTTGCGCCTGCGCGCCTTTGCAGCAGATCCTGCGCGTAGATCATCAGCAGCTGGTCGCCCCAGATCACCCGCCCCTCGCCATCGATCGCGCCGATCCGGTCGCCATCGCCGTCGAAAGCTACTCCGAAATCGAGATTGTTACCTGCGACCAGCGCGCGCAGATCGGCCAGATTCTCCTCGACCGTCGGATCGGGATGATGATTGGGGAAGGTGCCATCGACATCGGCGTACAGCACGTGATGTTCACCGGGCAGCCGGGTGACCAGCTTTTCGAGCGCGGGCCCCGCCGCGCCGTTGCCCGCGTCCCATCCGATCTTGAGGCTTTCGAGCGACTCAGGATCGATCCCGTCGATTCCCTCCAGCAGCCGCTCGACATAGTCGTCGAGCAGTGGCCGGTCGGTCACATTGCCGGTCCCGTCTTCCCAGTCGCCTGCCGCAGCAATCTCGCCCAGCGTCTGGATGTCGGCCCCGAAAAACGGGCGACCCTGAAACACCATCTTGAAGCCATTGTAATTGGGGGGATTATGGCTGCCTGTTATCTGGATGCCGCCATCCACATCTTCGGCTGAGGCTTCCGCGTAATAGAGCATAGGCGTCGCGCCCAGCCCGATGCGCACCACATCGCAGCCGCTTGCGGTCAGCCCTTCGACCAGCGCGTGTTCCAGCATGGGGGAGCTTTGCCGCCCATCATAGCCGACCGCCACGCAGGTTCCGCCTGCGCGGCGCAGCAGTGTGCCGAAGCTGCGGCCGATGGCGCGGGCATCGTCGGCCTCCAGCGTTTCGCCGATGATGCCGCGAATATCATATTCGCGCAGGATGGTGGGATCGAAGGTGTGGCTCATGGTTGCCTCGCAGTATCGGGGAGATTGTCGATCAACATATCGCGCGCGGCATTGGCCTCGTGCACCTGTGCGGTGGTGCCGCCCATATCGGGATGGACCTGCCGCACCAGCCGCTTGTGCGCTTCGATGATCTGCGCATGGCTTGCCTCGGCCGACACGCCCAGCAGTTTGCGCGCGCGGAACACTTCCTGAGCCTGGGTGGGTTTTGCGCGGAGAAATTCCCACGGCCAGCGCCCGAACACCCAGCGGCACAGCAGGCTGACCACCACCGCCAGGATGATGAAACGGGTCACGCCGCTTCCAGCGCCCGGCTTGCGCCCTCGGGCAGGGGCAGACGCAGGTTTTGCAGCAGCTGGCGCAGCTCCTGCCGCGCAACCAGGTGGCTGGTGCCCAGATCGCCCAGATGCCCCTTGTCGAGCAGGGTCAGGCCCGAGGGAAACAGCTCGCGGTAGATCACGCGTTCGGAAAGGCCGGAGGAAACCCGGAAGCCGACCCGCTTGCTGAGCTCGGTCAACGCGCGTTCGATACGGATCATGTTGCGCGCTTCGGTGTGTCCCGTACGGTTGCGCACCACGACCCAGTCCATTTGCGGGCGATCCTGTTCGATTGCGGTCTTGCTGCGCGCCAGCCGGGCTTCCCAGATCGCTTCGGCGTAGAAGCTCAGCCGCCGGACCTTGAAGCTTTCCGCATCGACCTGTCCGATCAGATCGAAATCGACGAAGCTGTCGTTCAGCGGGGTGACCAGCGTATCGGCTTCCTTGGCAACATGGCGGGCCAGCGGATCGTCGCGGCCCGGCGTATCGAACAGCACGAAATCCGCGCCCGCCGCCAGCTCCTGCGTGCGCGCTTCGAGAGCGGCCTCGTCGCCATCGGAAAACACCGTGCAGGCCGCAGTCGGCAAGCTGATCTTGCGCCGCCGGGCGGTTTCGTCGCGATTCTCGAAATAGCGGTCCATCGTGCGCTGGCGGTGATCGAGGTCGATCGCCACCACCCGTGCGCCCTGATAGGCGAGCGCAACCGCGACATGCACTGCGGTGGTCGATTTGCCGGTGCCGCCCTTCTCGTTGGCGAACACGATCCGGTGGGTGCGGCGGCCTGACACGTTTGGGCGATCCTTATCAAACTTTGCGAACGGCTGATTGCGGGACCGGGCCTGCCACGGCTAGGCCGGTCGCCCAATCGTCTATCGGAGGGCTCTACCCCATGCAATCGGCCATGCTCGCCATTCACCGGCTCGATCACTTGCGAACCACGGTCGCCGCGTGGCGCGATGCGGGCGAAAGCGTCGCCTTCGTCCCCACGATGGGCGCATTGCACGAAGGCCACCTGACGCTGGTCCGCGCGGCGCGGGAAAGAGCCGGTCGCGTGGTCGTGTCGATTTTCGTCAATCCGACGCAGTTCGGGCCGAACGAAGATCTGGATGCCTATCCGCGCACGCTGCAGGCGGACAGTGAATTGCTGGCAGCCGAAGGCGTCAATGCCTTGTGGGCACCCGATGCGGGGGCGATGTATCCCGAGGGATTCGCGACCAGCATCGATGTGAGCGGCGTCAGCGCAGATTTCTGCGGGGCGAGCCGGCCGGGGCACTTCGCGGGCGTCGCCACCGTCGTGTGCAAGCTGTTCAATCAGGTGCAACCCGATTGTGCGCTGTTCGGAGAGAAGGACTGGCAGCAGCTCGCCGTGATCCGGCGGATGGCGCGCGACCTCGACCTGATCCGCCCCCGTGTCGATTCGATCATCGGCGTGCCCACCGTACGCGAGGACGATGGCCTCGCGCTTTCCAGCCGCAACCGCTATCTCGACGAGACCGCCCGACGGCAGGCCGCCGCCCTGCCCGCCGCAATGCGTACAGCGATCGCCGGGATCGAAAACGGGCAGCCGGTGGCGCAGGCGCTCGGCACGCTGGAGACCACGCTGCTGACGCAGGGATTCTCGCGGGTGGACTACGCAGCACTGGCCGATGCGGACACGCTTGAACGGATCGATGCACCGGGCGCGCGCCCTGCCCGCCTGCTGGTCGCAGCGCATATCGCGAACACCCGGCTGATCGACAATATGGCAGTGGAGCCGCAGAGTTAGGCAGCGCCTTCGCAGGCAGCGGTGGCGGTGTCACACGGATCATGCGGCGGGGAATGGAGCGGGTAAGGGGAATCGAACCCCTCTAGCCAGCTTGGAAGGCTGGAGCATTACCACTATGCTATACCCGCCCGCTCACCCTTGCCTTTGCCACCGGCCGACGGTGCGCGTCAATCGCTTCTCGCCCGCCGTTCATCGTCGCAGCTTTGGCGGTGCCAAGCCTTTCTTGCTTGGCCCATGCACGGGAAACCGTCATGTGAGGCCGTCATGGTGAAGTTGACCCATCTCCAGCGGCTGGAAGCCGAAGCGATCCACATCATGCGCGAAGTCGTGGCCGACGCGCAGCGCCCGGTGATGCTGTACTCCGCAGGCAAGGACAGCGCGGTGATGCTGCATCTCGCCCGCAAGGCGTTCTATCCGGCGACCCCGCCCTTCCCGCTGCTGCATGTCGATACGACCTGGAAATTTCCGGAAATGTACGCGGTGCGCGATACGGCGGCCAAAGCGGCAGGGATGGAGCTGATCGTGTGGCAGAACCCGGAGGCGAAGGAACGCGGGATCAACCCGTTCGATCACGGCGCGCTGCACACCGATATGTGGAAGACGCAGGGGCTCAAGCAGGCGCTCGACCATCACGGTTTCGACGCGGCCTTCGGCGGTGCGCGGCGCGATGAGGAGAAGAGCCGCGCCAAGGAACGCGTGCTCTCGTTCCGTACCGCCTCGCACGCGTGGGACCCGAAGAACCAGCGGCCCGAGCTGTGGAATCTCTACAACACGCGTATCCGGCAGGGCGAAAGCGTGCGCGCCTTCCCCCTCTCCAACTGGACCGAGCTGGATATCTGGCAATACATCATGGCCGAAGGGATCGAGATCGCCTCGCTCTACTTTGCCGCCCCGCGCCCGGTGGTGGAGCGGGACGGGATGCTGCTGATGGTGGCCGACGATCGGCTTCCGCTGGCCCCCGGCGAACAGCCGCAGACTCGTTCGGTCCGCTTCCGCACGCTGGGCTGCTATCCGCTGACCGGCGCCGTCGAGAGCGAGGCGGACAGCGTGCAGGCGGTGGTGCAGGAAATGCTGCTGACCACCAGCAGCGAACGGCAGGGTCGCGCAATCGACCGCGAGGATGGCGGCGCGGGCATGGAGAAGAAGAAGGCGGAGGGCTATTTCTGATGGCCGATGCGGATCGCCCCCACACATACCGGCCCGACGCGCTGATCGCCGAGGATATCGGTGCCTATCTGGCGCGCCATCGCGATGCGGACATGCTGCGCTTCATCACCTGCGGCAGCGTGGATGACGGCAAGTCCACCCTGATCGGGCGGCTGCTGTATGATTCGCAGGCCGTGTTCGAAGACCAGATCGACCAGCTCCAGCATGACAGCGCCCGGGTTGGCACCCAAGGCGAATCGCTCGACTTCGCATTGCTGGTCGACGGACTTTCCGCCGAGCGCGAGCAGGGCATCACGATCGACGTCGCCTACCGCTTCTTCGCGACCGAGAAACGCAAGTTCATCGTCGCCGACACGCCGGGGCACGAGGAATATACCCGCAACATGGTCACCGGCGCATCCACCGCGGATGCTGCCGTGCTGCTGGTCGATGCGCGCAAGGGCGTGCTCCAGCAGACCCGCAGACACGCGTTCCTCGCCCATCTGCTCGGCATTCGGCATGTCATCCTGGCCGTCAACAAGATGGATCTGGTCGACTACGCGCAGGGCACGTTCGAGCAAATTCGAGAGGATTTCGCGCGCTTCGCAGAGCAGCTCGATTTCACTCAGGTTACCGCGATCCCCATCTCTGGATTTGCGGGCGACAATGTCGTCAACCGTTCCACCGCGATGGGCTGGTATGACGGGCCGACCCTGATCGGCCAGCTCGAAGCTGTGCCGCTGGCGGGCGAGGCGCCCCGCCCGTTCCGGATGCCGGTGCAATGGGTCAACCGGCCCAACCAGGATTTTCGCGGCTTTGCCGGTCTCATCAGCGACGGGGCGATCAGGCCCGGCGATGCGGTGCGTATTCTCCCGTCGGGCGCAACCAGCACCGTCACCGCGATCGAGACGTTCGATGGCGGGCAGGACGAAGCGATTGCCGGCCAGTCGATCACGCTGACGCTGGCCGACGATGTCGATTGCAGCCGCGGCGATGTGATCGTTGCCGCTGACGATCCGCCACAGGTGGCCGACCAGTTCGAAGCCAGTGTGGTGTGGATGGACCGCACCGCGATGAAGCCGGGCCGCGGCTACTGGCTCAAGCTCGGCACCCGCACCGTCACCGCGACCCTGCAACCTCCAAAGTACGAGATCGACGTCAACAATCCGGTCGGCCCCGCAGCGCGGCTGGCTGCCAAGACGCTGGAGCTCAATGGTATCGGCGTGGTGGAGCTGCACACCGACCGCCCGATCCCGTTCGAAGCCTATAGCGACAGCAAGACGCTGGGCGGTTTCATCCTCATCGACAAGGAAACCAACGCCACCTGCGGGTGCGGAATGCTCAACTTCGCACTTCGGCGGGCGCAGAACGTGCATTGGCAGCAGACCGATGTGGGCCGCGAGCATCACGCCGCGATCAAGAACCAGGTACCGCGCGTGCTGTGGTTCACCGGCCTATCCGGTTCGGGCAAATCGACCATCGCGAATGCGGTGGAGAAGCGGTTGGCCCTGATGAACCGCCACACGTTCCTGCTGGATGGCGACAATATCCGCCACGGTCTGAATCGCGATCTCGGCTTTACCGAGACGGACCGGATCGAGAATATCCGCCGCATCGGCGAAGTCGCCAAGCTGATGGCGGATGCGGGCCTGATCGTGCTGACCGCTTTCATCAGCCCATTCCGCGCCGAACGGCAGATGGTGCGCGAAATGCTGCCCGATGGGGAGTTCGTGGAGATCTACGTCGAGACGCCGCTGGAGGTAGCAGAAGCGCGCGATGTGAAGGGCCTGTACAAGAAGGCCCGCGCCGGCGAGCTGAAGAACTTCACCGGGATCGACAGCCCCTACGAGCCGCCGGAAAGGCCGGAGATCCGGGTCAACACGGTGGATATGAGCGTTGAGGAAGCCGCCGACCATATCATCGCGCAGGTCCTCCCCCTCAAATGAGCGCCGACAGCGATACGGATCTGGCAGCCGACCTAGCGCAGCGCGCGGGTGAAATCGCGCTCGCGCTACAGGCTGAGGGCAGGCTCGCGGGCCGCGAGCTGGGCGATGCGGGCGACCGCGCGGCGAATGCCTACCTCATGGCGGCGCTTCGCGAGCATCGTCCCGATGATGGTATTTTGAGCGAGGAGGCCGAGGATGGCGACGCGCGGCTTGCGCATTCGCGCGTCTGGATCGTCGATCCGGTCGACGGCACGCGCGAATTCGCCGAAGGACGCGACGATTGGGCGGTGCATGTCGGCCTCTCGGTAGGCGGGCAGGCCTTTGCCGGTGCAGTCGCGCTTCCCGCGCTCGACATGGTGCTCACCAGCAAGGTGGCGGGCCGGGCTTCCATGCCCGCAACCGGCAAGATCGTCGTCAGCCGCAGCCGCCCACCGCAAGAGGCTTCCCGCGTTGCCAGGACGCTGGGCATGCAGCTGGTGCCGATGGGTTCGGCCGGAGCCAAGGCAATGGCCGTGGTGCGCGGCATGGCCGATGCCTACCTGCACAGCGGCGGGCAATATGAGTGGGACAATTGCGCACCGGTTGCGGTGGCGCAGGCGCACGGCCTGCACTGTTCGCGAATCGACGGCGCGCCGCTGCGTTACAACCGGCCCGATGTCGCCCTGCCCGACCTGCTGATCTGCCGCGCGGAGCTTGCCCAGCCCATCCTGAGCGCGCTGGCGAGCTGACCGCCGCGCCCTTACGAAGGGCTGCCCGATCCCGTCTTGGGCTGACCGCCCTTGGCAGGCGCGCTCGACTCTCCGGTCGGTGCTGCGCTCGGGCTCGGACTGGGGCTGGGGCCGGGGTCCGGGATGGTCGCACCTTCGGGCACCAGCACAGTCACTTCGACCCGGCGATTGGCCGCGCGCCCGCGTTCGTTCGGTTCGCCATTTGGAAGCAGATTGGGCTGCGCCGGGTTTTGCGAGCCGAATGCGATCACACGGATCGATTCCTCGTCCAGCCCGGCCTCCATCAGCCAGTCGGCAACCGCCTGGGCGCGCTGTTCGGAGACGCGCATATTGGCCGCATCGGTGCCGCCGGCATCGCTATGTCCGCGCAGGATGACCCGTTCGACCTGATCCCACTGATCGCTTTCGAGGATTTCCTTCAGCCGCGTGCGCGCGACTTCGCTCAGATCGGAGCCGCCATCGGCAAAGGGGATGGTGACGCGCAGCGGTTCGAGCGGGATTGGGGGACGTTCGACCTCCATCTCGGGCCGCATGATGGAGGTTTGCTCCTGCGCGGTTTCGACAGTGCTCTCGGTCGGAGTGGGCACGGGTGCGGGCGCGGGCTCCTCGGGGTCGCAGCCCGCGACCAGCACTCCGGCCGTGATTAAGAATACTATCGGGCCACGCATGGCCGCTCCTCCCTCGATTGCTCGTTCATGCCGGTTTCGGTTGCCCCGCCTCGGGCTTGGTCGCGCGCTTGGCCGATTCAGCCTCCGCCCGCTTAAGTTGCTGCGGTGAATAGGTAATGACGATGTCGCCGGGCCGCGGTTCTGGCTTGGCCGCGTGGGTAAAGAACCGCATCGCGCCATTTTCGCGCAGCAGCAGCAGCATCTGGGCCTTGTCGCCCAGCTTCTCCCGCGCGTCGTCGATCGTGAATTCCTCGGTCAGCTTGGTCCGCCGGAAGGTCCACCCTTCCTGCTGGCGCTCCTCCACCTCGGTGACTCCGAAGCCCGAGGCGAACAGCGCGCGGCCGCGCAGGCTTTCCGGCAGGGCGCGCCGGTCATCGTCCGACGCCTCGCCCAGCTGGTACACGCTGTCGCGCCCGATCTCGTGCGCGAACTCGTTGCACACAAGCGCATTATAGGCCTCGTTCTCGGTCGCTGCGACCAGCACCTGATAGGGGCTGAGATCGAGATTGTGCTCGGTCGCCTCGTTCAGGATCTCGCCGTGGTAGAATGGCAGGCCTTCACGCCGCGCGGCAGCGAGGCGCTGCCAGCTGGAATCGACCACCATCACCGGCGTCTTGAGCTCGTGCATCTGCTTGGCGAGCGCGATGGTCCAGGCCGTACTGCCCGCAATCAGCAGGCCCGGCCTGCTGGTGCCGCGCACCTTCAGCAGCTTGGCCACCGGATTGATGGTAAAGCCATGCGCCACGATCGTGGCCACCACGACCGCGAAGCTCAGCCCGATCAGCACGTTGCCGTCGCCGTAGCCCAGCTCGTTCAACCGCAGCGCGAACAGGCCGGAGATCGCGACAAGCACGATGCCGCGCGGCGCGATCCAGGCGAGGAAGAGTCGCTCGTTCCATGGGATCGGGCTGCCGAGCAGGCTGATCAGAACGGTCGCGGGCCGCACGAAGAACAGCAGCACCACCAGAAACGCCCCGAAGCGCCACGTGAAATATTGCAGGTCTTCCCAGTTGAGCGACGCCGACAGGATGATGAATATCCCGGAGACCAGCAGAACTGCGATGTTTTCCTTGAACGGATGGATGCTGCGCAGCGACGACACGTCCATATTGGCCAGCGCGACGCCCATGACGGTCACCGCGACCAGCCCGGCCTCGTGCTCGATCATGTTGCACAGCACGAAGACCGCGATCACCATCGAGAACAGCACCGGCACCTTGAGGTATTCGGGCACCGCCCCGCGCGGGAACAGGAAAGAGATGAGCCACGCCGCCGCGTAGCCGATCACGCCGGAGAGCAGGGCCGCCAGAATCAGCGGGGGCACGACCTCGAACAGCGAGGCGCCGGGCGCTTCGGCCACCCTGCGGAAATATTCGTAAGCAATCACCGCGCACAATGCGCCGGTGGGATCGTTGACGATCGCCTCCCATTTCAGGATCGACGCCGGTCGCGACTGGACGGAGGATTGGCGCAACAGGGGCAGAACGACGGTCGGCCCGGTCACGACCAGAATACCGCCGAACAGGATAGCGACGGGCCACACGATGCCGGCGACATAATAGCCGCTGATCGCACCCAGCGCCCAGCCAACGATCACCCCGATGGTCGCCAGCCTCCACACCGCGCTGCCCGACAGGCGCAGCTCTCTGAAATCAAGGCTGAGACCGCCTTCGAACAGGATCAGCGCCACGCCGATGCCGATCATCGGTTCGAGCAGCGGGCCGAAGGTTTCCTCAGGATCGAACAGGCCGAGGATGGGCCCAGCGAGGAACCCGGCGGCGAGCATCAGCACGATGGCCGGCCAGCCGGTACGCCAGGCAATCCATTGGGCGCCAATGCCGAGCGCGCCGACTGCGGCGATTACCAGTGCGCTCGATTCCATCTTGGTATCAGCCCCCCTTCAACCCGGCTTCAACGGAACGCGTGATCGATAGGTTCCGCGCGCAGCCGAGCATCGGCCTATTCGCCGTCGAAGGCAATCAGCGTGTGCACGTCGATCCCCGCCCCGCGCAGGCGGTCCGCCCCGCCGAGGTCCGGCAGATCGATCACGAACAGCGCGCTGGCAACTTCGCCGCCCGCCTTGGCTACCAGCTCCGCCGCTGCCAGCGCCGTACCGCCCGTGGCGATCAGATCGTCGACCAGCGCGACCCTGGTGCCGTTCGGGAATGCTCCGGGATCGACCTCGAGCCGGTCGGTGCCGTATTCCAGCGCATAATCGACGCCGATAGTTTCGATTGGCAGCTTGCCCGGCTTGCGGATCGGCACAAAGCCAAGCCCGGCTTCTATGGCGACTGCTGCGCCGAAGATGAAGCCGCGTGCCTCCATCCCGGCCACCACGCTGGCACCGGACTGGCGGACCTGCGCCGCCAGCAGCGCCACGCTGGTGCGCAACGCCGCCGGGTCGGCAAGCAGGGTGGTGATATCGCGGAACTGGATGCCGGGCTTGGGAAAGTCCGGCACGGTGCGAATGGATTGCTGCAGCTGGCTCAGATCGAGCAGCGCATCCTTGGCGGGTGCATCCGCAGCGATCCGATCAGTCCTTTTTCTTCGGCTTCACATCGGCCCAGATCTGCCGCTTGGCGAAATAGGCCAGAACCGTGGCGAACAGCAGGAAGAGGATCACCGGCCAGCCGGTCTGCTTGCGCTCGATCAGCTTGGGTTCTGCGGTCCAGGTCAGGAATGCCGCAACATCCTTCGACATCTGCGGCACGGTCGCTGTGGTGCCGTCATCGAAGGTCACCTGGCCCTCGACGCCGAGCGGCGGGGTCATCGCCAGGTTGAGGTTGGCGAAGTACGGGTTGAAATGGAGGCCCGGCGGGGTCGAGAAATCGGGGAACTCCTCAAGCAGGCGCTTGCCGTCCTTCTCGAAGGTTGCCGGATCGGTGTAGCCCGTCAGCAGCGAATAGACGTAGTCGGTGCCGTGATGGCGCGCCTTCGTCATCAGCGAAAGGTCGGGCGGGATCGCGTTGTTGTTCGCAGCCGCCGCAGCCACCTTGTTGGGATAGGGCGAAGGGAAATAATCGGTCGGGATGCCGGGCACCATGATCGCTTCGCCGGTGTTCGGATCGATGCCGGGCACCATCCAGGTCGCCGCCTCTGCCTTCACCTGCGCTTCGGAATAGCCAAGCTCGGCGAGGTCGCGGAATGCGACGTACCTGAGGCTGTGGCAGGCCGAGCAGACTTCCTTGTAGACCTTGTAGCCACGCTGCAGCTGCGCGATGTCCCACGTGCCCAGGGGGCCTTCGAACTGGAAACCGCCTTCGGGCCCGTGAGCCTCGAGGTGGAACTCGTGCTCGGGCGAATGCACCGCATCTTCGGTGGCAAAGTTGTAGGCGCCCATCACAAAGGCGAGCAGCGCGACGCCTGCGAAGACGAGTCCGGCCAGGGCAGCTAGAATGCGGATCATCGGATGTCCTTAAATGTCATTCGTCGTCGTGGGGCGATCAGGTGGCGGGGCTGGCGTTTTCGCCCAGCACAGCCTTGTCGTCCGATTTGAGCACCGCCTCGGTGATCGAGAATGGCAGCGGCTTGGGCTTCTCGATCGAGGATACGATCGGAAGGATCACCAGGAAGTGCAGGAAGTAGTACGCCGTCGCGATCTGGCTGATCATCACGTAGGGCTCTTCAGCCGGCGCGCCGCCGCAGTAGAACAGCACCGCCATGTCGGCCAGCAGCACGAAGAAGAACGCGCGGAACAGCGGGCGATAATGGCCGCTGCGAACCGGCGAACGGTCGAGCCAGGGCAGCAGGAACCACAGCAGGATCGAGCTGAACATGGCGAGTACGCCCCACAGCTTCGCCGGCAGGATGAAGTCGAAGGTGAAGGCACGCAGGATCGCGTAGAACGGGTAGAAATACCATTCCGGAACGATGTGCGCCGGGGTCGAGAGCGGGTTCGCCTCGATATAGTTGTCCGGGTGGCCCAGCATGTTCGGCAGGTAGAACACGAAAAGGCAGTAGATGATCAGGAATACGCCCAGCCCGAAGCCATCCTTTGCGGTGTAGTACGGGTGGAACGGCACGGTGTCGCTCTGGCTCTTCACTTCCACGCCGGTCGGGTTCGACGAACCGGGGATGTGCAGCGCCCAGATATGCAGGATCACGGTGCCCAGGATCACGAAGGGCAGCAGGAAGTGCAGGCTGAAGAAGCGGTTGAGCGCGGCGTTATCCGGCGCGAAGCCGCCCAGCAACCACACCTGGATCGGCTCGCCGACCAGCGGAATGGCCGAGAACAGGCCGGTAATCACCTTGGCACCCCAGAAGCTCATCTGACCCCACGGCAGCACGTAGCCCATGAAGGCGGTTGCCATGCTGAGCAGGAAGATGACCACGCCCAGCAGCCAGATCATCTCGCGCGGGGCCTTGTAGGAGGAATAGAAGAGGCCGCGGAAAATATGCAGATACAGCACCAGGAAGAAGAAGCTCGCCCCGTTGGCGTGCATGTAGCGCAGCATCCACCCCCAGTTCACGTCGCGCATGATGTGCTCGACCGTACCAAATGCAACCTGTGCATTGGCGGCATAATGCATCGCCAGCACCACGCCGGTGACGATCTGCAGCATCAGGCAGAACCCGGCCAGAACGCCGAAATTCCACATGTAGTTCAGGTTGCGCGGCACCGGATAGCCCGCGCCCACCGCATTGTAGACGAAGCGGGGCAGCGGCAGCTTTTCGTCCACCCACTTGGTGAACCCGCTCGCCGGGGTGTATTCCTTGGCCCAGGGAAAACTCATGTCAGGTCTTTCTCTGCCTTAACCGACGACGATGGTGGTGTCTGAAGTGAACTCATAGTCCGGAACCACGAGGTTGGTGGGGGCCGGCCCCTTCCGGATGCGTGCCGCAGTGTCGAACTGCGAACCGTGGCACGGGCAGAAATAACCGCCGAACTCGCCGCGGTTTTCACCCTCGGCGGCACCCAGCGGCACACAACCCAGATGCGTGCAGACGCCCATGGTAACGAGCATGTCGGTGTGGCCGGGCTTGGTCCGCTCTTCCAGCGTCTGCGGATCGCGCAGCGAGCCGAGCGGCACGGCATTCGCCTCGTTGATTTCCTGCGGTGTCAGGCGACGGACGAACAGCGGCTGCTTGCGGAACACCGCCTTGATCGCCTGGCCCGGTTCGATCGCCGAAACGTCCACCTCGGTGGTGCTTTCGGCAAGCACATCGGCCGACGGCGCCATCTGGCTGATCAGCGGATAGAGCACCGCCGCGCCGCCGACACCGGCCGCGCTCAGCGCCGCAATATTGATGAAGTCGCGGCGGCGCACGCCACCTTCGCCTGCATCCATGGTCTCGCCTGCCTTGTGGGGTTCCGCGGTTGCGGCACCGGTTGCGTCTGCCATCGTTCCTGCCTTGTCGCGCGCACAGCGGAAGAGACCCGCCCTGCCCGTGTTGCTTCGTTAAGGGAAATCGGGCGATCCGCCTTCACCCGGAGGCGCAACGCACCCTGAGGGAGGCGAGGAGGAGCCAGCCCCCTTCCCATGTGCGGGGGCTGTTAGCGCGTAAGGTGCAGGCTGCCAATGGCCTTTTGTGGTTAGCGCGTTGCACGATGCGCGAGCATCACGCCAGTCCGATGAATGCGCCCTGCCGCCCATAGGTCGCCTCGCCCTGGTGCGTGGCACGCCGGAACGAATAGAAGCGCGCGGGCGCTGCGTAGGTGTCGAGCGCGAGATTCTCGACCCGTTCGATCCCGGCGGCGTGCAATTGTGCGGCGACAAAGCCGGGCAGATCGAACTGGAAATGCCCCGGCTCGCCCTCGGTGAAAAACCGTGCGCTTGCCCGATTGTCGGCCAGAAACGCGTTGCGAAACCCGGCATCCACTTCGTAGCTCGCCTGGGCGATCGTAGGGCCGATAGCCGCCGCGATATTCTCGCGCGTCGCGCCAAGCGACACCATTTGCTCAACCGTATTGGAGAGCACGCCGCCCTTTGCACCGCGCCATCCGGCGTGGGCCGCGGCCACCACGCCCGCCTGTTCGTCGGCGAGGAGGACGGGTGCGCAGTCCGCCGTCACCACGCCCACAAGCAGGCCGCGCGTGGTCGTGACCAGAGCATCGACCCGCGGGCGTTCATCGCCCTCCATCGGCCCGGTCGCGATGGCCACATCGGGCGAATGGACCTGAAAAGGCATGGCGAGCTGCGCGCCGGGCAGCACGGCGGCGATTGCCCGCCCGCGGTTTTCGGCCACATTCGCAGCATCGTCTTCCGCACCGAACCCGAGCTGAAGGCCTGCGACCTCGCCGCGCGAAACGCCGCCGTCCCGGCCGAAAAAGCCGTGCGGTACGCCATTGAGCATCGCGGCCCTGATGGCGGCAGGCCCATTGCACACGTCGTCAGCCAAGGCTTGCCTCGACCTGTTCGGCCACATCGCGCGACAGGTTGCCCGCCGCCGCAATCCGCTCCAGCTCCGCGTGCATCATCGCCGACCGCTTGGGCTCGACCCGCCGCCAGCGCCCCAGCGCGGGGACGAAGCGCGCCGCGAGCTGCGGGTTCTTGCGGTTTAGCTGCAGGATCAGATCGGCAACCATCCGATAGCCCGCGCCGTCCGCCTGGTGGAACGCGCGCGGATTGCCCGCCATTGCGCCATAGAGCGAGCGCACGCGGTTGGGATTGGTCAGGGTGAAGGCGCGATGTTCCGCCAGCTGCTCGATCTCGCCCAGCACGCCGGGACGCAGCGCCATCGCCTGCAGGCTGAACCACTTGTCCACCACCAGCGCATTGTCCTCAAAGCGGGTGTAGAAATCCGCCAGCGCCTCGTCGCGCTGCGGCCCGTCGATTTCGGCCAGCACCGCCAGCGCGCCCTGTCGCTCTGTCATGCCGCGTGCGTCGCGATATTGTGCGAGGCCGCGCCTTGCGCCCTCCGCTTCATCGGCTGCCGCGATATAGGCCAACGCGAGCGAGCGCATCCGCCGCGCCTGCTTGCCCGCCACGCTCTTTTCGCGCGCGGTATCGGCCAGCCGGTCGTGCAGATCGGCAAAACTGGTCGCGAAACGCTCTCCCAACCAGCGTTTCAGCCCCTCGCGTTTCTCGATCATCGCGCCGGGGTCGTATATGTCCGAGCGTTCCGCGAGATAGGAAAACGGCGGCAGGCTTAACAGTTCGGCGCGCATTTCATGGTCGAGCGCATCGTCGTCCAGAATCGCGCCCGCCGCCGTGCCGATCGCGTCGCGCGTTTCGCCGTCGTGATCGTGCAGCAGATAGCCAAGCAGCAGTTCCTGCATCGCCTCGTGCCGGGCAAAACTGTCGTCGTCATTGCCGGCGAGGAAAACCAGGTCGCCACGGGGAATATCGCGCGTGATCGCCACCGGGGCGGTGAAGTCGCGGTTGATCGAAAGGATCGGCGGCTGCGCGTGGCCTGCAAAGGTGAAATCCTGCGAGGGCTGGTCGAGCACGATCAGCCGTTCGCCCGCATGCTTGCCGCTATCGCGATCGAACAATGCAATCCGCAGCGGGATCGGCACCGCCGCCTTGTCGGGCTGGCCGGGCGTCGCGGGGATCGTCTGCGTCAGCGACAGGGTGACCGTGTCGCCCTCGTGCCGCTGCTCGACCGTAACCTGCGGAGTGCCCGCCTGTTCGTACCAGCGGCGGAATTGCTTGAGCTCGAGCCCCGCGCCGTCTTCCATCGCGGTGATGAAATCCTCGCACGTGGCGGCTTCGCCGTCGTGCCGCTCGAAATACAGGTCGCTGCCTTTCCGGAAAGCCTCTTCCCCCGCCATGCTGCGCATCATGCGGATCACCTCGGCGCCCTTGTTATAAACGGTCGCGGTGTAGAAGTTGCTGATTTCCTTGTAGCTATCCGGCCGGATCGGATGCGCGAACGGCCCGCTATCCTCGGGGAACTGCACGCTGCGCAGGACGCGCACGTCACCGATCCGCTTGATCGCCGCGCCATGCAGATTCTGGCTGAACAGCTGATCGCGCAGCACGGTGAAGCCTTCCTTCAGGCTAAGCTGGAACCAGTCGCGACAGGTCACGCGATTGCCCGACCAGTTGTGGAAATATTCGTGCCCGATCACGCCTTCGACCGCGTCGAAATCGGCATCGGTCGCGGTTTCATCGTCCGCCAGCACGTATTTCGTGTTGAAGATGTTGAGGCCCTTGTTCTCCATCGCGCCCATGTTGAAGTCGCCCACCGCGACGATGTTGAACCGGTCGAGATCGTACTCGCGCCCGAAGGTTGCCTCGTCCCATTCCATCGACCGCTTGAGCGATTCCATCGCGTGCTCGGTGCGCGGCAGGTCTTCTGCGCGGA
This sequence comes from Erythrobacter sp., assembly GCA_009993635.1. Lineage (GTDB taxonomy): Bacteria > Pseudomonadota > Alphaproteobacteria > Sphingomonadales > Sphingomonadaceae > Alteriqipengyuania. The sequence continues at coordinate 208,740 of JAACTC010000008.1, forward strand.
CCCAGACGCCCAGCTGCACTTCGCGCCCGCCCATGGTGGTGAAACTGTCCGTGCGCGCCACCAGATCGCCCGCGACCAGCGCGAAAAGGTAGCTCGGCTTGGGCCACGGATCGTGCCATTCGGCGAAGTGGCGGCCATCCTCCAGCGTGCCCTCGTCCACCGGGTTGCCATTCGACAGCAGCACGGGGAACGCCGCGCGATCGGCCACCATCCGCACCGTATAGACCGAGAGGACATCGGGCCTGTCGGGGAAGAACGTGATTCGCCGGAAACCTTCCGCCTCGCACTGGGTGCACAGCATCCCGCCCGAGGCATAGAGGCCCATCAGCTGCGTGTTCTCGTTCGGCGCGATGCGGGTGACGATGGTCAGCGTGTGCTCCGCTGGCGATAGCGGGACGATCAGATCCTCGCCTTCGCGCCGCCAGTCGTCCCGCACTTCGCCATCCACCGCCACGCTTTCGAGCACCAGTCCGTCACCGTTCAGGCGGATTTCGCTGGCGGATCCTGCCTGCGGGTTGGGCGCGACCTTCAGTTCCGCCTCGACCCGGGTCGTTTCGGCAGCAAGATCGAAGTCGAGGCTGATTTCGGGCACAGCCCACGCGAAGGGCGTGTAGTCCGCGCGCCGGATCACCGCCGGATCATGCGGCTCGCCCCCTGCATCGGGCAGCACGGGGGCGCCTGCCGGGGTGTTGGCGGCAGATTGGGGTGAGCTGGGCTGATCCATCGATTCCTCGTTTCTTCGCAGCGGGCTATGTGGCAGCACCGCGCGCGATGCCAAAACTATTCATTTTCGGGCTTGGCTATAGCGCCAGGCGGATCGCGGAGCGGGTGCAGTCGCTTGGCTGGGAAGTGGTTGCAACCGGCAGCGAGGGCAAGCTCTCATTCGCCGATCGCGATGCGGTCCTGACCGAACTGGCCAGCGCCAGCCATGTGCTTTCCTCCGTCCCGCCGGATCGCGAAAGCGGGCTTGATCCTGTACTCACCACCTATGGCCGCGATTTCGGGCGCGCATGGTACGGCTATCTTTCCTCCACCGGGGTCTATGGTGATGCGGACGGTGCTTGGGTCGACGAAAGCTCGCCCACGGGCACCGGGCGGCGCAGTGCCCGCAGCGATGCCGATGCGCGATGGCTGGAATTGGGTGCGCGGGTCTTCCGCCTGCCCGGCATCTACGGGCCCGGGCGCAGCATCTTCGACCGGATTACAGAGGGCAAGGCCAAGCGGATCGACCTGCCCGGCCATGTCTTCAGCCGTGTTCACGTGGAGGATATCGCAGGCGGCGTGGTTGCCGCGCTTGCTGGCGATGCACTCGCCGGAGCGTACAATCTGGGGGACGATCTGCCGGCCAGCCAGAACGCGTTGGTGGAAGAAGCCTGCGCTTTGCTGGGCATCGAACCACCGCCGCTCGTGTCGCTTGAAGACGCCGATCTCAGCCCCATGGCGCGCGGATTCTATGCGGAGAACCGGCGGGTGGCGAACCTCAAGGCCAAACGCGTGCTCGGCTGGCAGCCGCAATTCCCGACCTATCGTGAGGGATTGCGGAGCCTGCTCTAGGGCCGCAGCGCGCCCGACTGCTGGACCTGCACCGATTTGCGACGCCGCGCCTTCAGCGCCAGCACCATGCCGATCACGGCGAGGCCCATTCCGCTCGCGGTCAGCCAGGTCCATCGGTAATCCTCGAACAGTGTCGACAGCAGCATCGCGACCGAGATCGTCAGGATCGAATTATACGCGGTGCGCCCCGCCCCGATCTCGCGCACCAGATTGTAATGCAACGGGAAGGTGACCACCGATCCGACCAGTGCGAGATATACGATCCCCGCCCAGTATTCCGGGGCGCTCGGCACTGGCGGCGGCCCGGCGGTGATCCACGCGAAGCCCAGATCGAACACGGTTCCGTACAGCATCGCCCATGCCAGCAGGCTGACCATGGGCACTGCCCGCCCCGTAGGGTTCGCCTGCACCACGTTGGCGACCGACGCGGCCAGAATGCCCAGCATCGCCAGCGCAATGCCCAGCAGCACGTTTCCGCCAAGCACGCCCGCGTCCGGATTGGCGCGCCACTCGTGAATCAGCAGGAAGGAGACACCGACGATCGCGACCGCGCTGCCGAGCATGAAGCCGACCGGCACCCGCTCTCCCAGAAAAACCCGCGCGAACAATGCGTTGGGCACCATCAGCAGGCCGAACATCATCGCAACGATGCCCGAGGTGACGTAAAGCTCTGCATGATAGACGAACAGGAAATTGCCGCTGAACTGGAACAGGCCGACTACCAGCGCCAGCAGATGTTCGGGCCGGGTCAGCGCCAGCCGCCGCTTCATCAGCGCGGCGACGAGGAACAGCGCCGGTGTCGCCAGCGCGAATCGGTAGAAGACCGACCATGCCGCGGGAACGCCGCTGATTTGGCCGGTGATGACCAGCCAAGTCGATCCCCAGATGGTGCCCGTAATGACGAACGGCAGGATCACGCGGAGCCGCAGCATCCCGCCGGAGGAATCGCTCATAGGTCGGCGATTCGCCGGCCCAGCGCGCGCGCTTCGGCGAGATCGCTGTCCCACGATGCGACCAGCCGCGCCGCATCCGCGCCCCAATCGTAGAATTCGTACCCCTGCCCGCGCAGCGTTTCGCGTTCGCGGGGCGTCAGGCGGATGAACATCTCGTTCGCTTCGACCGGATGCATCAGGCGATCTCCGCCCTGCTCGGCAATCGCCTGCGCCGCGGCATTGGCGGCACGCGCGTTTTCAAGCCACAGATCGTCCGAAATCATCGCGATAAGCTGCGCCGCGAGGAACCGGCCCTTGCTTTGCAGGTGCCCCGCCCGCTTGCGGCGATAGCGGACGGTGTCCGCCAGAGCAGGATCGAAGAACACGATAGCTTCCGCATTCATCGCGCCATTTTTGACGCAACCAAAGCTCAGCGCATCGACATCGCCAGCGGCCTCGGCTGCCGAACAGCCGAGAAAGGCGGTGGCATTGGCAAATCGCGCGCCGTCCATGTGCAGACCCAGCCCGCGCTCGCGCGCAAGACTTGCAATCGCGGCGATTTCATCGGCCCGGTAGGCGCGGCCATATTCGCTCGCCTGCGTGATCGAGATCGCGTGCGGCTGCACCTGATGCACATCGGGCCGAATCGGATCGATGACTGCGCGAATCGTTTCCGGAGTCAGCTTCGCGCCCTCCCCTTCCGCCAGCATCAGCTTCGCGCCGTGAAGGTAGAACCCGGGCGCACCCGCCTCGTCCGCCTCGATATGCGCCTCTCGGTGGCACACCACCCCGCCATGCGGCTGGGCCATCGCGCTGAGCGCAAGGCAGTTGGCCGCCGTGCCCGTCGCGACCCACAAGACCGAAACGTCGCGGCCGAACATTTCGGAGAAACGCGCGTCGAGCTGCTGCGAAAGCGCGTCAGTGTCGTACGGCGAATCAACGCCATCGGCAGCACGCATCGCCTCCCACACCTTGGGATGAACGCTGGCCGTATTGTCGGAAAGAAATCGCATTGGAACGCGCTGACGCAGCGCGGCGTACTATGCAAGACCGGCTAGAGGACCAGAACGCTATGACTTCGACCACCATCACCCATCATGTCGTCGGCCAGGGCGGCAAATATGTCGCGCGGCTGGAAGGCGAAGACGCGCAGGGCACTCTGGAATGGGAACCGGGCGAGGAGCGTGATGGCAAGGAAGTGCGCGTTGCGACGCATACCATCGTCCCCAAGGAAATCGGCGGGCGCGGCGTCGCGGGCGAACTGGTCGAAAGGCTGGTGGCCGATGCGCGCGAGCAGGATTTCCTGATCGATCCGCAATGTTCCTATGTCGATGCGAAGTTCGGCGAGCATCCGGAATGGAGCGAATTGCGCGCGTAGATCGCCGCTATTTCACCAGCCGCGAAAAATCCTTCTCGACCATGCTGGCGAGCAGCGCGTTGCGCAGCGCGTCCGCTTCGGACCGGGGGATGCCGGGCAGGGCGAAATATCCGCCGGCCAGTCCGAGATTGAGTGTCACATAGCCGAACATCCGGCCCAGCGGGCCACGCGAGATCTCGACCGACTGGAGCTTCACCCGGTCCGCGATCTTATATCCCGGCGCGAACCATCCCGTACGCTTGTAGAGATGGTGCGGCGACAGCGCATGCCGCTCCACCCGCCACAGGAAGAGCTGGCGGATGGCCGCAAAGGCGGAAAACGCGGCAATGGCCATCGCGATCAGCCAGAGCCAGTCGAACCGGCCCCCGTCGATGAATTGCGCCCCGGCCGCGACCCCGGCGGCAAGCACCAGGTAGCCAGCCATGCCGAACAGCGCCGATTTCACGCGATAGGCCGCGGTCGTGCGGTGCCATTGCAGTCCGCGCGGCGGGAGCGGAAAGCCTGCGACCTTCAGGATCGGGGTCAGTTCCGACGCCTTGGCGAAGGGCGCGACGACATGACTCGAATCGCCCGAATCCTGCGCCAAACTGACCAGCTTGAGGCTTTTCCAGCCAAACCGGTGGCGCACCGCACCGGTCGCGATCTGCACTGCCTGCACGCGGTGCACGGGCATGACCACATCGGTCCGCGTGAACATCCCGCGGCGCCGCCGGAAGCCCTTGGGATTGCGCTCCAGCCGAAAATTCCAGTCGCGCAGGAAGGTCCGCAGGATGCCGGTCGCAAAGCCGATCAGGATCAGCAGGATCACGCCGGACGATGCGGTGAGCGCCTGCACGAAGCGGCTCGTTTCGCTCAGCTGCTTTCCCTGGGTTCCGACCACTTCCTGCCAGGTCTCGACGTCCCAGATGTCGAACGGCAGCAGCGAATCGAATTGCTGCGCCAGCCCCGCCAGAACGGCGAAGAAGGCGAGCGAGAATTCGAACAGGCCGAAGGTCAACAACCGGCGCGGGCCCATCGAGAACAGGACGGGCGCCTCGCTTTCGGCGGCTGCGGCTTCACCCTTTTTGGCCACGGATGCATCGCCGCGCGGCACGCCCTCCGCCTCGTCGCGCAGTTCGCGCACAAGTTCGCGCAGGCGCGCACCTTCTTCGCTGGTAAGATAGGCGAGCCTGATCTCTTCCGATCCGCCCGCGCCGGTTTCGAACTTGACCTCGGTCAGCCCGAACAGCCGCGGGATGAAGCCCTGTTCCAGGCTGACGTCCTGAATGCGGTCGTAGGGAACGGATCGTGCCGCGCGCGAAAGAACGCCGGTTTCCAGCCGGATATCGCTGTCGCCTACACGGTAAGTCTGGCGCCACCAGCCGAGGAAGGTGAAAACCGTGCTGAGCGCCAGGATCAGGCCGCCGATCCCCAGCATGATCCACAGGCCGAACTGGCTTTCGGCGCGGGTGGCGAAGGCCACTGCCACCAGCGGCAGGATGGAGCGTGGGATCACCTGCAAGGCCTGCACCACGAATGTGCGCGGATCGGTGCGCTTCGGCAGGCCGTCGGCGGCTTCGGCCTCACCCGCGTGCGGGCCGGACGCAGGCCCTTCGCGCGATACCGTCTGGCGCGGCGGCGCATTGTTGGGGTTCTCGCTCACAGCGATTCGCGTTTGATGTGTGCGCGAATCGTTTCGCGCATCGCCAGTGCATCCTCGTGGGCCAGCCCGGGCAGGCTGACGACATCGCCATGCGAGCCCGCAGTATAGAGTTGCAGCGTGGCAAGGCCGTAATAGCGTTCGATCGGCCCGCGATCGACGTCGATATGCTGCACCCGGCCGAACGGAACCACGGTATCGGAATGAAACAGGATTCCGCGCACCACCCGCAGGCGATCATCGCTCAATGCATGACCTCGCGCGGCGTAGCGTCGATGCGGAAGGAAGATCACCAGAACCGCCAGGATCAGAGCCACCGGGCCGAGGATCGCGAACGGCCAGAAGGGGGTCGCGTATTCGGCAGCGATTGCGCCCAGCAGCGCAGGAAATGCCATCAGCAGCGCCTGAACCCGCATCGCCTTGGGATGGTTCGGGTGGCCCTGCTGCAAAGCCTGGTCATCGCCGCCCTGCAGTTTCGGGTTGAGCCCACCCCGCACGTCCGGCTGTTCCCCATGTTCGTCCATCGGTCTTGCATGGCCAAGCGCCTCGCGCCGGGCAAGCCCCTTTCCGGGCCTGCCGGCCTCGCGTTCTGGTGGCGGAACCGACGGGGAGACAGGATGATGGTGCTGCTGGGGAGGATTGAACTCCCGGCCTCACCCTTACCAAGGGTGCGCTCTACCACTGAGCTACAGCAGCATAGGGGATTCGCGGCTGACCTCCCGACAGGGGTGCCCGCCACAGGCCGCGCGCTATTGTCGCGCATCGCCGACAAGTCAAGCAAAGCTTGCGTCCAACGCCACCAGATAGCATTCCGCAAGGCGATGAGCGAGCATTCCCCTGCCAATGGATCGTCCGATGCCCGGGCCGAGCGGCTGGCCGCACAGCTGCGCGCCAACCTGCGGCGGCGCAAGGCGCATACGCGCGCGCAACCGGGGAATCAGGCGGACGAAGCGGCACCGCCACCGCGCGCCGACCTTCCCAAAGATGATACGGCCCGCTAACGGCTCGCATCTCCTTTCGCTTATGGAGCACAACGCCTTGTCGACCCTGATCCTCGTCCGCCACGGACAATCGGAATGGAACCTCGCCAATCGTTTCACCGGCTGGTGGGATGTCGACCTGACCGAAAAGGGCGTGGACGAGGCACGCGCGGCAGGCCGGCTGCTGAAGGAAAAGGGCGTGTTGCCCGATATTGCCTACACCTCGCTGCAAACCCGCGCGATTCGCACGCTCAACCTTGCGCTGGAGGAATGCGGGCGTGTGTGGATTCCGGTGAGGAAGGACTGGCACCTCAACGAACGCCACTACGGCGGGCTGACCGGGCTCGACAAGCAGCAGACGCGCGAAAAGCACGGCGATGAGCAGGTGCATATCTGGCGCCGCAGTTTCGATACGCCTCCGCCCGAAATGGAACCGGGCAGCGAATACGATCCCGGTGCGGACCCGCGCTACGCAGGGATCGACGTGCCCTATACGGAAAGCCTGAAGCTCACGATCGAGCGCGTCTTGCCGTACTGGGAGGATCACATCCTGCCCGAACTGCGCGGCGACCGGACGGTCATCGTCTCCGCCCACGGCAATTCGCTGCGCGCTCTGGTGAAGCATCTTTCGAATATCTCTGACGACGAGATCACCGGGCTCGAAATCCCGACCGGCCGACCGATCATCTACCCGTTCGAGAACGGGAGCGTCGCGGGCGAGCGGCGTTATCTGGACGAGACCTGATGGCGAACGAACCACAGGTCGCAATCGTCATGGGCAGCCAGTCCGACTGGCCGACGATGAAATGCGCCGCCGACATTCTGGACGAACTCGCCATCGCCCACGATGCGCGCATCGTGTCCGCCCACCGCACGCCCAGGCGCATGGTCGATTTTGCCGAAGGGGCGGCGGACGAGGGGTTCAAGGTCATCATTGCCGGTGCCGGCGGCGCGGCGCATCTGCCCGGCATGATTGCCGCGATGACGCCGCTGCCGGTGCTCGGCGTGCCGGTGCAGTCCAAAGCTCTCAGCGGGATGGACAGCCTGCTGTCCATCGCCCAGATGCCGGCAGGGATACCCGTCGGCACGCTGGCCATCGGGGAACCGGGTGCCAGCAATGCCGCCCTGCTCGCCGCCGCCATTCTGGGCGCACACGACGCGGACATCATGGAACGCCTGATCGCGTGGCGCGCCGCGCGGACCAGTGCGGTGGCGGAGCGCCCGACGGAAGGATGATCGTATCCGCATGATCGAACCCGGCGGCACCATCGGCATCCTGGGCGGCGGACAGCTGGGGCGGATGCTGGCCATCTCCGCGGCCCAGCTCGGCTATCGCGTGATCGCCTTTGCGCCCGAAGAGGACGCGGTGATTGCGCAGGTGTGCAATCGCTACATCAGCGCGGACTGGCACGATGCGGGCGCGCTGAAGGCGTTTGCCGATGCGTGCGACGTCGTCACGCTGGAATTCGAGAACGTGCCCGCCGCGCCGCTGGATGCCATTGCCGACAAGCTCGCGCCGCATCCCCGGGCTCTGGCGATTGCGCAGGATCGGCTGGCGGAAAAACGCTTCGTCCGCGATCTGGGTGGCTCCCCCGCCCCGTTCCATGCGGTCGACTCGCGTGAAGATCTGCTTGCCGGGATCGATGCGCTGGGCACGCCTGCGATCCTCAAGACCCGGCGCGACGGCTATGACGGCAAGGGCCAGTGGCGGATCGGTTCGCGCGCAGAGGCCGAAGCCCTCGACCTGCCCGATGCCGCGTGCATTCTGGAAGGGTTCGTCGATTTCGAATGCGAATTCTCGGTCATCCTCGCACGCCGTGCCGATGGCGTGATCGCCTTTTGGGAAAGCTCTGAAAACGGGCATGAGGGCGGCATTCTCGCCCGGTCGAGCCTGCCGGGCCGCGCAATCATCGGCGAACAGGTGGCCGAGGCGCGCGATCTGGCGAAGGCCGTGGCGGACAGGCTCGACTATGTGGGCGTGCTGACGCTCGAATTCTTCGCCAGCCGGAATGGCCCGATTTTCAACGAGATGGCTCCGCGCACGCACAATTCGGGCCACTGGACCATCGAAGGGGCTGCCACCAGCCAGTTCGAGAATCAGGTTCGCGCGATCTGCGGCCTGCCGCTGGGCGATACCCGCCGCGTCGCGCCGCGCGTGACGATGGAGAACGTGATCGGCCCCGCCGCGGCGACGGCGCATGAGGCGCTGGGAGATCCGTCGGCGCACCTGCACCTCTACGGCAAGACCGACGCGCCGGAGGGGCGCAAGATGGGCCACATCACGCGGCTGGAATGGCCCGAAGGGGAGCGCACCTGATGCTGCAGGATCGCCTGTTTCTCGTCTTTGCGCGCGCCGCGAACGGCACCATCGGCAAGGATGGCGGCCTGCCGTGGCACATCCCGGCCGATCTCAGGCACTTCAAGGCGCTGACCATCGACAAGCCCATGATCATGGGCCGCAAGACGTTCGAAAGCTTCGCCGCCCCACTTCCGAGACGGCGGCATATCGTAATGAGCCGGGACTCGGACTGGCAGGCCGAAGAGGCCGAGCGGGTCATGTCCGTGCCCGAGGCTCTCGCCGCTGCTGGGGGCGAAGAAACCGCGGTTATCGGCGGCGCCAACATCTTTCTCCTTTTCGAACCGCAGGCGGAGCGTATCGAGATGACGCAGATCCACGCGGACTTCGAAGGCGACACCTTCGTCGATGCGCCCGATCCCGAACGGTGGGAGGAGATCGCCCGCGAAGACCACGAGGCGCAGGGCGAGCGCCCGGCTTTCTCGTTCCTCACCTTCCTGCGGACGGACCGGGAAGACGGCCAATGATCCGCAAGCTTCTGCTGGGCTTCGCCGCGCTGCTGACGGTCGCAGCCGCGGTGTTCTTCACTTTCGGCCCGCGCTGGGCGGAGGGTTCGATGAACCGGATCGACGGCGAACCCCTGATCGAGGTTTCGGACGAGGCAAAGGCGCTCCACGAGACGCTGACCATCGTCGATCTGCACTCCGATACGCTGTTGTGGGATCGCGACCTGCTGCAGCGTGCCTCGCGCGGCCACATGGACCTTCCGCGATTACAGGACGGCAACGTCGCGTTACAGGTATTCTCCAGTGTGACCAAGACGCCGCGGGGCCAGAACTACGACGCGAACGGTGCCGATAGCGACAACATCACCCCGCTGGTGATTGCCCAGTTGCAGCCGGTGGGCACGTGGACGTCGCTGCTCGAACGATCGCTGTGGCATGCCGAAGAGCTCGATCGGGCCGCTGCGAATTCGGATGGCGAGCTAATGACGATCGCCTCTCCCCGCGATCTGCAGCGCCTGATCGGCGAACGGAAGGGCGAGACCCCCAGGCCCGTCGGTGCGCTGCTGAGCATCGAAGGCCTGCAGAACCTCGAAGGCGATCTCGCCAACCTCGACAGGCTGCGCTCCGCGGGCTTTCGAATGGCCAGTCTGACGCATTTCTTCGACACCGATCTCGCCGGATCGATGCACGGGCTGAAGAAGGGCGGCCTGACCGACATGGGCCGCGCCGCCATCCGGCGGATGGAGGAGCTAGGGATGGTGGTCGACATCGCCCATTGTAGCCACGCCTGCGTGGCGGACATCCTGGCGATGGCGCGGCGTCCGGTCGTGTCGAGCCACGGCGGGGTGCAGGCGACCTGCGACGTGAACCGCAACCTGACCGACGCGGAGATTCGCGGAGTCGCCAAAACCGGCGGCGTTGTAGGCATCGGCTATTGGGACGGGGCGGTCTGCGGCACGTCGCCGCGCGATGCGGCCAGGGCGATGAAGCATGTCCGCGATCTTGTGGGCATCGAATACGTCGCGCTGGGCAGCGATTACGACGGCGCGACCACCGTGCGGTTCGATACCTCGCAGCTGGTGCAGGTGACGCAGGCGTTGATGGACGAAGGCTTCACCGACGATGAGATTCGCGCGGTGATGGGCGAGAACGCGCTTCGCGTGCTGCGCGAAGACCTTGAGCCGCTGCGCATGTCGGTTCCGGCGGTGCCCGTTCCATGAGGTGGCTCGATCACCGCGACCCCGCGCCCGCACCCTTGCGGGGGGCGATCGTCGCGCTCGGCAATTTCGACGGGTTTCACAAGGGCCACCAGGCGGTGGCGGGCGAGGCGATCCGCTGGGCCCGCGAGGAAGAGCGCCCGGTCATCGTCGCCACTTTCGATCCGCACCCGGTTCAGTTCTTCAAGCCCGATACGCCGCCGTTTCGCCTGACCAGCCTCGAACAGCGGCACGAGCTCTATCTCGCCTTCGGGGCGAGTGCGATGCTGGTGTTCCACTTCGACGCCGAGCTGGCGAACACCACCGCACAGGACTTCATCGAACAGATCCTGGTTGAACGGATCGGCGCGCACGGCGTGCTGACGGGCGAGGATTTCACCTTCGGCAAGGGCGCGAAGGGCGATGCGGCGCTGCTGCAGGAACACGGCGCGAAATTCGGGCTGGAAGCGCGCATCGTGCCGGCGGTGGCCGAAGGCGGCGCGGCCGTTTCGTCCAGCCGCGTGCGCGATCTGCTGCAAAACGGCGATCCGCAGGGAGCCGCCGACCTCCTGACCCGGCCTTTTGCGATTCGCGGGATCGTGGAGCATGGCGACAAGCGCGGGCGCACGATCGGCTACCCCACCGCGAACCTTGCGCTGGAGGATTACCTGCGCCCGAAATACGGCATCTACGCCGTTACGGGCCGCATCCTGTCCTCGGGCAAGCAGCTGAAAGGCGCGGCCAATATCGGCATCCGACCGCAGTTCGAGCCTGCCAAGGAACTGCTGGAGCCGTATTTCTTCGACTTTTCGGGCGACCTCTACGGGCAGGAGATCGAGGTCGCGCTGCACCACTTCATCCGCCCCGAGGCGAAATTCGACGATCTGGATGCGCTGATCGCGCAGATGGACCGGGATTGCGCCGAGGCGCGGCGGTTGCTGGCGGAGTATGGTCTCGCGCCGAGGGCGCGGAGTGGCTGCTGACACACCTGACACAGTGTCCAGGGGTCAAAAACCGGCCCCTTTTCGTACGCGCGGCTCAGGCGTGAGGCGCTGCATCGAACGGAAGCGTGATCGACGGTATCAAGGAGCGGCGGTGAGGCTAGCGGCTCGGGCGCATGTAGGACAGCGCAGTGCCCCCCTCCTGCGCGATTCGCTGCGCGCACCGATGTCGGGTGCAGCAATCGAAAAATTGCGCGATGCACAAGGCCCCGCTAAGGCCTCGCGCCTGATGAGCGATGAACCAAAGAAGGATTGGCGGGACACCGTCTTCCTGCCGAAAACCGATTTCCCCATGAAAGCCGGGCTCCCGCAGAAGGAGCCGGGCATTCTGGCTGGCTGGCAGGAGAGAGACCTGCACGGCACGCTGCGCGCCGAGCGTGCGGGTTCCGAAAAGTTCATCCTCCACGATGGCCCGCCCTATGCGAACGGCGATATCCACGTCGGCCACGCGCTCAACCACATCCTGAAGGACATGGTCGTCCGCACGCAGAGCCTGCTCGGCAAGGATGCGCCCTACGTGCCCGGGTGGGACTGCCACGGCCTGCCGATCGAGTGGAAGGTCGAGGAACAGTACCGCAAGAAGAAGCTCAACAAGGACGAGGTCCCGCGCGCCGAATTCCGCGCCGAATGCCGCGCCTATGCGCGAGGGTGGGTCGATACCCAGCGCGAACAGCTGAAGCGCCTCGGCATCATGGGCGACTGGGACCATCCCTACCTGACGATGGATTTCGACAGCGAAGCGACGATCGTGTCCGAGCTGATGAGGTTCGCCGAAGCGGGCAATCTCTATCGCGGCTCCAAGCCGGTAATGTGGTCACCCGTGGAGAAGACCGCGCTGGCCGAAGCCGAGGTCGAGTACGAGGACATCACCTCGACCCAGATCGATGTGGCGTTCCAAGTTGTCGAGGGTCCGATCGAAAAGCTAGAGGGCGCTTTCGCGGTAATCTGGACGACGACCCCGTGGACGATCCCGGTCAACCAGGCATTGGCCTATGGGCCTGAAATAGAATACGTTCTTGGGCAGCCGGAGTTCTCGGGCGTCTCCGACGACGCGATGGAAAGCATCGTTAAATCCCCTACTTTCAACGAGCTGTTCGTTCGCCCGGTATTGATCGCTGCGGATTTGGTCGATGCCTTCACCGGCCGCGTCAATGCCATGCTAAGGCAACTTGATCTGGCCAAGCTCGGGTCGCCGAACGCAAAGTTCGGTTTGGTTTTGGAATCGGGAGACCGTTTCAAAGGCTCCGACCTTGCCGGCACCAAGGTCCGCCACCCGATCTACAACCTGCTCAAGTCCCGTCATTCCCGCGAAGGCGGGAATCCCGCTTCTGCCGATGGCGCGAACGACGAAGGCCAGCTGGACCCCCGCCTGCGCGGGGGTGACGAGGAGTGGGAGAAGGCGCTCGCCTTCTACGAAAAACTCCGTCCGATGCTGCCGGGCGACTTCGTCACCACCGACAGCGGTACCGGCCTCGTCCACATGTCGCCCGACCACGGCGAGGACGATTTCTACCTGTGCCGCGAGAACGGGATCGACCCGGTCTTCGCGGTCGACGATGGCGGCGTGTACCGCGACGACTGGCCGTGGCTGGGCGCGGACGACCTCGACGAAGACGGCAAGCCGCGCCGCCGCGCGGTCATCAACCCGAAATTCAACGCGCCCGACGGGCCGATCTGCTCGGACCTGCGCGAAGCGGGTGCGCTGCTGAGCGCGAGCGCGGACTACAAGCACTCCTACCCGCACTCGTGGCGGTCCAAGGCGAAGATCATCTACCGCTGCACGCCGCAATGGTTCGTGCCGATGGACAAGGACCTCGAAAGCAAAACCGTTCGTGCTGAGCCGGTGGCGCAAAGCGCCGTCTCCGACTCCGAAGCGCGAACCGAAGCCGGGGAAGCGCCCGCCCTTCGACAAGCTCAGGACGAGCGGGGGACGCTGCGTGAGCGAGCCATGGGCGAAATCGAGCGCGTGCGCTTCGTGCCCGAGCGGGGGCGCAACCGCATCCGTTCGATGGTCGAGGGGCGGCCCGACTGGGTGCTTTCGCGCCAGCGCGCATGGGGCGTGCCGATCACGCTGTTCGTCCGCAAGGACGGCACCTACCTGCAAGATGCAGACGTGAACCAGCGCGTCGTCGATGCGATCCGCGAAGGTGGCGTCGATGCCTGGGCTGAAGATCGCAAGGCCGAATTCCTCGGAAGCGAGCACAATCCCGACGATTTCGAGATGGTGCACGACATCCTCGACGTGTGGTTCGATTCGGGCTGCACGCATGTCTTCGTGCTCGAGAGCGACCGCTGGCCCGCGCTGACCTGGCCCGCGAATCTCTACCTCGAAGGCAGTGACCAGCATCGCGGCTGGTTCCAGTCCTCGCTGCTCGAAAGCTGCGCCACGCGCGGCCGTGCGCCGTACGACCAAGTGCTGACCCATGGCTTCACCATGGACCAGAACGGGCGCAAGATGTCGAAGAGCCTTGGCAATACGGTCGATCCGCTCAAGATTGTCGATCAATACGGCGCGGATATCCTGCGGCTGTGGGCGCTGAGCGTCGATTCGACGATGGACCACCGCATCGGCGACGAGATCCTGAAGGGGGTCGCCGACCAGTACCGCAAGCTGCGCAACACCTTCCGCTACCTGCTCGGCGCGCTCGAAGGCTACGACCATGAGGCCGAAGGCGTCGCCTATGCCGATATGCCCGAGCTGGAGCGGTACACGCTTCACAAGTTGGCCGAGCTGGACGGCAAGCTGCGGCAGGCAATCGCGGATTACGATTTCAACGAATATACCCGGCTGCTGACCGAGTTCGCCAACGAGGACCTTTCGGCCTTCCTGTTCGATATCCGTAAGGACCGGCTCTATTGCGACGATCCGGCGTGGACCGAGCGCCGCGCGTACCGGACCGTGCTCGATATCCTGTTCCAGGCGCTGGTCCGCTACGCCGCGCCGGTACTGGTGTTCACCGCCGAGGAAGTGTGGAGCACGCGCTTCCCGAAACGCGAAAGCATCCACCTGCAACAGCTGCACGACCTGCCGGGCGAATGGACCGACGAGGCGCTCGCCACGCGCTTCGCCGCGCTGCGCGAGTTGCGCGAGGATGTGACCGAGGCGATCGAACCGCTGCGGCGCGAGAAGACCATCCGGTCGAGCAACGAAGCCGCCGTGAGCGTCCCGAAACAGGCCGTGCCGGAAGGTTTCGGGATGGACGATCTTGCGGAACTGTTCATCGCCGCGTCAGTCTCCACCCACGAAGGGGAAGGGGTGAAAGTTGCGCGCTCTTCCGATAACAAATGCGGCCGTTGCTGGCGCCTGCTGCCGAGCGTTTCGGTGGATGGCGACCTGTGCGACCGCTGCGAAGAGGTGGTGAACTGATGAACGGAGCGATGAACCGCCGGATGGCCGGCCTGCTGCTGGCCGCACTGGTCTTCGGGCTCGATCAGCTGGTGAAATGGGTCGTGCGCGTCCCGCTCGATCTGGAAAAGCGCGGCGTGATCGAACTGCTGCCCTTCTTCGACCTGCGCTGGACGCAGAATTTCGGCATTTCGCTGGGCCTGTTCGAGGCTGACAGTGTCGAGGCGCGCTGGATCCTGGTGCTGGGCACCGCGGCCATCGCGCTGATCGTGCTGCTGTGGATGCTGCGCGAACGCACCGGCGGCGACATTTTCGGCCTCGGTCTCATCCTCGGCGGGGCGCTGGGCAATATTCTCGACCGGATCCTGTGGGGCTACGTCATCGACTACGCGGATCTGCATATCGGCACGTTCCGTCCCTTCCTGATTTTCAACATCGCCGATGCGGCAATCACCATCGGCGTCCTCATCATCCTTGCCCGCTCGTTCTTCCTGCGCGACAAGGACGACGACGACGAAATGCAGTTAGCTGCGAAAGAGAGCTGAACAATGCGCCATACACGCCTCCTGATCCTCGCCACCTTCGCCATGGGCCTGTCTGCCTGCGGCAGCGGCGGCGGCATTCTCGGTCGCGACCGGCCCGACGAGTTCGCCGTTCAGCGGCAGGCTCCGCTGGTGGTGCCGCCCGATTTCAGCCTCGCCCCGCCCGAGCCAGGCGCCCCGCGGCCGAGCGAAGGGACCGCGGCCGAGCAGGCGCTCGAGGCCCTGTTCGGTGGCCCCGCCGCGCGCAGCGAAGTGGAAGCCGCCGCGATCAGCCGCGCGGGCGAGGCCGCACCCGGCATCCGCTCCGCCGTGGGCGACCCGCAGACGCAGACCGTGGCCAAGGGCCGCGTAACGCGCGACATCATCGCCGCCCCCGAAGGTGACGGCGGTTCGGCCCAGGCCGTCATCCCGGGCTGATTCTTTCAAGTTTATTCGGCTGAATAGCCGGGCAGGTCGCTACCTGCCCGCCATCGCCTTCACATTCGGCAGGAAAGTGCGGCCGATCCGCAGCGTCTCGCCGTCTTCCAGCTCGACCGACCAGACCCCCAGCCCGTCGTGGCGCAGGCCCGCGATGTGGCTTTTGCGCAGGATCGTGCTGCGGTGGATGCGGATGAAGGCGTCCGGGTCCAGCTTTTCTTCCAGCCCGGCGATGGTCTGCAGCAGCAGGTAGGTCTTGTCGCCCACATACAGCCGCACATAGTCGCGCTCTGCATCGATCCGGCGCACGTCGGAAACCGACACGCGCACCAGTTCGGAGCGGTGCGGCACCCACAATTCCTGTAGCCAGCGACCGTCGGATACGTCCGATACCTCGCCCCGCTTGGCCAGCGCGCGCGCAATCGCGCGTTCCAGCCGCTCGGCCGCGACAGGCTTGAGCACGTAATCGACCGCATCCAGATCGAACGCCTCGACTGCGAAGCTTTCATGCGCGGTGACGAAGATGATGGCAGGCGGCTGCGGCTGTCTCGCCAGCCTCTTCGCCACCTCGATACCGTCCAGCCCCGGCATGGTCAGGTCGAGCAGGACGAGGTCGGGCGATGTCTGCGCGATCACCTCCAGCGCAGCTTCGCCGTGATCGGCCTTGCCGACCACCTCGACGTCCGCGATCCGTCCGCACAGCGTTTCCAGCCGCTCGATCGCGAGCGGTTCGTCGTCCACCAGCACGACGCGAAGGTGAGAATTATCGTCCATTGTTGAAATCCAGCGGCATGATGAGTTCCGTTCTGTAGCCCCCGTCTTCGACCTGGCCCGAGATCACGGTCGCATTGCTGCCAAATCGCGCGCGCAGGCGATCGCGCACGTTCGACAATCCGATGCCGAACCCGCCCCCGCCGGCATCGCCCAGCCCCGGCCCGTCGTCGGCGACGACCAGATGCAGCCGATCTCCCTCGGCAAAGGCTTCGACGGTCACGTGGACCGGCGTGGTCGACCGGGCGACCGCGTAGCGGACCGAATTTTCCACCAGCGGCTGCAGGATCATGCCCGGCACCCGCGCCCGCTCAAGCTGCTCGGGCAGCGTGATTTCGACCAGCAGGCGCTCGGGAAAGCGCACCTCCTCGATGGCCAGATAGTCGCGCTGCAAAGCGATCTCGTCTTCCAGTGCAACATCCTCGGTCGGTTCCTCGGCCAGGCTGTGGCGATAGAAGTTGGACACCGCCTGGATCATCGCCTCCGCGCGCTCGTCCTTCCCGGTGATGACCAGAGACGACAGCGAATTGAGCGTGTTGAACAGGAAGTGCGGATTAATCTGGTAACGCAGGGATCGCAGCTCGGCGGCCTTGGCGGCCATGCGGAAGCGTTCCTCGCGCGCCTGCGCGGTGCGAGCCTGCGCGCCCGCCAGCATCGCAAGGTAGAGCGCGGCCCATGCCAGCAGCAGGAAATAGCGGCCCAGCGCGATGTCGGACAGCTGGCGCCAGCGTTCCGCGCCGCGCGGGGCAGGTGCGATCACAAAGGTCCGCGCACCGTCTTCACCGGTCTGCGCCCGTCCGCCGGGTTGCGGCGTAGCCCCGCCGCGGCGCATCGGCGGAATGTCGAGCAGCAGGTTGCCCGCCTCGTCGCGGCGGATCACCACGCCCTGCTCTTCGGCATATTTCTGGTAAACCTGTTCCTGCACCTCGGCGAAGACCATCTGGTTGACCTGCGCGATCATCAGCGATGCGGGCAGCGCGACGACCAGCGCCGTGGCGGTCTTGACCATCAGCGAACGGCTGTCGACCAGCCGCAGCACCAGCCACATGCCGAAAGTGAACACCGCCCCTGCCAGGCACACGACCAGCCTGCGCCACAGCAGCTCGTCCTGCAGCTCCAGCCCCACGACCGCGCCGCGCATGGTCACCAGCACGAAATAGGTCAGCCACAGGCCGACGATCGAAAACAGCACCGTCTGCAAGGACAGGCGGCTGGCCTCGCTGCGGGCATCCTGATCGATCGGGTATTCGGTCGCCATCGGTCCTGATTGCTCCACTCGCGCGCGACACGCCATGCCGCCGGTCGATGTTGGCCGTGCGCCGGTCGAACCGTCGGCCTGAGCCGATGTCAGGAGCGTTCGAGCAGCTTTTCCTCGGCGATCCGTTTGCGCCACTGTGCGGGGGCAAGCGTGTGGACATTATTGCCCGCCGCATCCACCGCGACCGTCACCGGCATGTTTTCGACCGTGAATTCGTAGATCGCTTCCATGCCCAGCTCTTCGAAAGCGACGACCTTCGCTTCCTTGATCGCGCGTGCAACCAGATAGGCCGCGCCGCCGGTTGCCATCAGGTAGGCGGTCTTGAAACGGCTGATCACCTCGACCGCATCGGCCCCGCGCTCCGCCTTGCCGATCATGGCGAGCAGGCCGAGGTCGAGCATCATTTCGGTAAACTTGTCCATCCGGGTGGCGGTGGTGGGGCCGGCCGGGCCGACGACCTCGCCCATCACCGGATCGACCGGGCCGACATAGTAGATCGCGCGGCCCCGGAAATCGACGGGCAGCTCTTCGCCCGCCTCGAGCATGTCCTTGATACGCTTGTGCGCCGCATCGCGCCCGGTGAGCATCTTGCCCGAGAGCAGCAGCCGGTCGCCATGCTGCCAGCTTTCGACCTCTTCCTGCGTCAGCGTATCGAGATTGACGCGCTTGGCCGCGCTGTCCGGCTGCCAGTTGACCTTCGGCCACTGGTCCAGATCCGGCTTCTCCAGAAAAGCCGGGCCCGACCCGTCGAGCGTGAAGTGCGCATGGCGCGTGGCGGCGCAATTGGGGATCATCGCCACCGGCTTGCCCGCCGCATGGCATGGCCAGTCGAGGATCTTCACGTCGAGCACGGTGGAGAGCCCGCCCAGCCCCTGCGCCCCGATGCCCTGCGCGTTGACCGCATCGAAAATGTCGATTCGCAGCTGTTCGATATCGCTTTGCGCCCCGCGTGCCTTCAGCTGGCCCATGTCGATCGGGTCCATCAGGCTCTGCTTGGCGAGCTTGACGCAATGTTCCGCCGTGCCGCCGATGCCGATGCCCAGCATGCCGGGCGGGCACCAGCCTGCGCCCATCGAGGGGATCTGCTCGACCACCCAGTCGACGATATTGTCGCTCGGGTTCATCATCTTGAACTTGCTCTTGTTCTCGCTGCCGCCGCCCTTGGCTGCGACGTCGATTCCCACGCTGTCGCCGGGCACCATTTCCACCGACAGGACGCACGGCGTGTTGTCGCGCGTGTTGCGGCGGGTGAAGGCGGGATCGGCCAGAATGCTGGCGCGAAGCTTGTTTTCCGAAAGGTTGTAGGCGCGCCTTACGCCTTCATCGACCACGTCCTGCAGCGACCGCGTGCTGTCCAGGCGGCAGTTCTGACCCCATTTCACGAACACGTTGACGATGCCCGTATCCTGGCAGATCGGGCGGTGCCCCTCGGCGCACATCCGGCTGTTGGTGAGGATCTGCGCGATCGCATCCTTGGCCGCGGGCCCCTGCTCGGCCTCGTAGGCCTCGCCCAGCGCGCGGATGTAGTCCATCGGGTGGTAGTAGGATATGAACTGCAGCGCGTCGGCCACGCTTTCGATCAGATCGTCTTCCTTGATAATCGTCATGTCGCTCATCGACGGGCACCTCCTGCTGATCGAAACCGAAGCGCCACTAGAGCAGCACAAGCCTACACGACAAGTGATGCGGGTCTTGGCGAGCCATTCCGCCCCCTATATGGCGTCCGCCGGGGCCCGCATCCACCGCGTCGCCCGATCGACCGAATATTGGACGAGACAAGACACATGATCGCTACCGCGCAAAAAGCACCAGACTATGCGGCCGCACGCCGCCACATGATCGAAAGCCAGCTGCGCACCAGCGGGATCAACGACCGTTTCGTGCTCGACCGCATGAAGGCAGTGCCGCGCGAGGATTATGTGCCGGAGGGTGCACGCGCCGCTGCCTATGTCGACCGGCAGATACCGCTGGGCGCGGGCGCTTACCTCGCCTCGCCGCTGGCGCACGGCCAGATCCTGACCCATGCCCGGCCCACCGGCGACGATCGCACGCTGGTGATCGGCCCGGCCACCGGATATCTTGCCGCATTGCTCTCCCCGCTGGTGGCAGAGCTTCGCGAGACTACGCCCGACCAAGTGCTCGCCGGCAATGTCGACGCGGTCTTCGATCTTGTCGTGGTCGACGGGGCGGTGGAACAGGTGCCCGAATCGCTGATCGCAACCCTCGCACCGGAAGGCCGTCTGGTGACCGGGATGATCCGCAAGGGGGTTACCCGGCTCGAAATCGGCCGCCGCAGCGGTACGCAGATCGCCCTTATATCCCTCACCGAAACGCAGCTGCCGCGCCTGCCAGCTTTCGACAAACCGCAAGGCTGGACATTCTGACAATGCGCAGATCCGCTCTTTTCGCTTTCGCCGCGTGCAGCGCCATCGCGCTGGCCGTTCCGGCACAGGCCGATTCGCTGCGCGAGGCGCTGGCCGAAGCCTACCGGACCAATCCCACGCTTCAGGCAGCGCGTGCGCAGCTGCGTGCGACCGATGAAACCGTGGCGATCGAGAAGGCCGATGGTCGGCCCAACGTGAACGGATCGGCTGCGCTGACCGAGTTCCTGAAGCAGAATTCGACCAGCTTCTTCGCGCCCGAACGCGTGCTGACGGCAGGTGTGGACCTGGGCGTGCCGCTCTATTCGGGAGGCGCGGTAAGGAATTCGATCCGCGCCGCGAAGGAGCGGGTACAGGCGGGCCGCGCGGACCTGCGCGGAACCGAAAGTGCGATCTTCAGCCAAGTCGTTGCCGCATACATGGATGTGCTGCGCAGCGAGGCACTGGTGGGGCTGAGCGCCAATCAGGTGCAGGTGCTGCAGGTCAACCTTCAGGCGACCAGCGACCGGTTCGAAATCGGCGAACTGACCCGCACCGACGTCGCGCAGTCGCAGTCGCGTCTGGCCGTCGCACGCAGCGATCTGCAATCGGCCGAGGCCGGGCTGATCCAGGCGCGCGAAACCTATATCCAGCTGGTCGGCTCTGCACCGGGGCAGCTGGAGCCGCCGCCGCCGCTGCCAGGCCTGCCGGACGATCCGCGCATGGCGGTGACGGTTGCGCTGGAGAACAACCCCGATCTGATCGCCGCGCGCGAGCGGGCGGTGGCCGCCGGGTACGATATTGATGTCGCCGGTGCCAGCCGACTGCCGCGGCTTTCCGCGTTCGCAGGCTATGATTACCAGAACTTTCTCGGCAGCGTGCCCGATTCGCCGCTCGACCCGAACGATCCGGGCAGCCCGCTGATCGGCAGCCCGCAGACCGCGACCGCGTCGTCTGCCGGGCTGACGCTGTCGATCCCGATTTTCCAAGGCGGCAGGCCGGCTGCGCTCCAGCGGCAGGCGCAGGCGCGCGCTTCGGCCGCGCTCGACCAGGTGATCGCCGCCGAACGCGATGTGATCGCGCAGGTTCGCGCATCCTTCGCCAGCTATTCCGCGGCACTGTCGATCATCGAAAGCTCGCGCGAAGCGGTCGCGGCGGCCGAGCTGAGCCTTGAAGGCGTGCGCGCCGAAAACTCGATCGGCAATCGCACCGTGCTGGATGTGCTGAACGCCGAGCAGGAGCTGCTGTTCGCCCGTGTGGATCTGGTGACCGCCCGCCGCAATGCCTACGTCGCGGGCTTCACGCTGCTTGCCGCGATGGGCCAGGCCGAAGCGCGCGATCTCGGCATCGAAGGCGGCGCGCTGTACGATCCGCTGGCGAACTATAACCGCGTTTCGGGCAAGTGGAACGACTGGGATCGCGATCCCGACCCCGAGGCCCGGGGCACGCGGACCATTGACATTCCCCCCGCAGATGCGGAAATCCGCGACATCTATGGTCCGGTACTGGATCCGGACGCAGACTGAGGGGCGGTACGTGCGGGACGGGGAAGC
Source organism: Erythrobacter sp. (assembly GCA_009993635.1). Lineage (GTDB taxonomy): Bacteria > Pseudomonadota > Alphaproteobacteria > Sphingomonadales > Sphingomonadaceae > Alteriqipengyuania. The sequence goes on from JAACTC010000008.1 coordinate 230,469, forward strand.
TTCGGTCGAGGAAATCCTCGATTCGATCAAAAAGGTTATCGCACGCGACAACCGCGCCGGCGCGATGGAAGCGCGGCGGCGTCGCGATCGTTCTTCGGCGGGCCATGCGGCAGCGCATGAACCCGTCCTCGCCGAAGAGGCGGACGAAGTGTTCGACCTCGCCGAGGCGGAACTGGTCGATGACGGCATTCACCGCGATGCACACGAAGACGATGGCGACGAACCGCTGATGAGCGCCACCTCGCGCGAATCGATGCGAGACAATCTCGCCACGCTGGCGTTGCTGGCGGAACCGGGCGCGCAACCGCAGATCGTGCGTTCGGGCGAGACCTCGCTCGAAGGGCTGGCCCGCGAAATGCTGCGCCCGATGCTGGCCGAATGGCTCGACACCAACCTGCCGCCGATGGTGGAGGATCTGGTGCGCCAGGAAATCGCGCGGATCGTGAAAAAGCAGGGCTGAACGCAGCCGCGCCGCTCCCGCCAGATTTCACTTGCGGGACGCGCGGGCGCGGCTAGTTTCCGCGGCCATGCGCAAAGCCTTCAAACCGCTCGCCCTTCTTGCCGCTTCGACGGCAATCCTCGCCACCCCCGCCATCGCCCAGACCGCGCCCGACAGCGCGGCTGCAAGCCCGATGTCTGCGCGCGATCTGGTCACCATGCCGCGGCTTGGCGGGCCGAGCGTCAGTGCGGATGGCCAGCGCGCGCTCTATTCGGTAACCACCACCGATCCCGCAACGCTGGCGCGCAGCACCGCCTATCGCGTGAAGACCATCGCCACGGGCGAAGAGGTCGCGGTGGCAATGCCCGAGGACGCCGGTTCGCCGGTTTTCGTTGGCGACGACCGGATCTATTTCCTCGCGCCGGGCGGGCGCAATTCGGATGGGATGCAGGTCTTCAGCGGGGTTCTGCTGGCAGACGGCCGACTGGTGCAGACGCAGCAGGTCACCCGGCTGGGCCGGAGCATCGCCGGGTTCGAGGTGTCATCCGATGGAGAAAGCCTCGCGATCTTCGGTGACGTGCCGCGCGACTGCGCTGAATTCGACTGTCCGGACGAAAAGCCCGCGCCCGATCGGGGCACGGGAATGCTGTTCAAGGGCGAGGATGGCTTCATCCGCCACTGGGATACCTACGAAACGCCAGGCATCTTCAGCCGCGTGTTCGTCTACCCGATCGCCAATGGCGTTGCGCAGGGCCCCGGAACGGCCGCCGATGGCCCGGATGGCGAGGATGCGCTGGTCGGCCATACCCCGCTTCGGCCCTTTGGCGGGCTGGAAGACCTGGCGTGGAGCCCCGATGGCGAAACGCTGTACTTCGTTGCACGGCAGGCAGGCAGCGAAGAGCCGTTTTCGACCAATACCGACATCTATCGTTTCGCGATGGGCGATGCGCAGCCGGTCAATCTGACCGAGCAGAACCAGGCGACCGACGGCACCCCTGCGCCCTCCCCCGATGGCAAGAGCCTTGCCTACCTCGCAATGGAGCGGCCGGGTTACGAGGCGGACCGGCTGGTGGTCATGCTGCGCGACCTCGCATCCGGTCAAACGCGCGCGCTGACGCAGGATTTCGATCGCAGCTTCGGCTCGCTCGCCTGGACGCCCGATTCGCGCTGGATCATCGCGACCGCGCAGAGCGTACTCGATACGCCCGCGTATCGGATCGATCCGCGCACCGGCGCGGTCACGGAGCTCGATCTGCTCCCCGGCAACGAGGCGCATATCGGCAACGTCACCCCCGCAGGTAACGGGGACCTGGTGTTCACCCGCGATTCGATTGCGGCACCTGCCGAGCTTTACGTGTCGGAAAACTGGAAGGAAGCCACGCGGCTGACCGACGTTGCGGCAAGCCGCATGGCACAGCTGGCTCCGGTCGAAACGCAGCGGTTCAAATTTGCCGGGGCGAATGGCGATACCGTGTGGGGCCAGATCACCAAGCTGTCCGGCGTCGACGAAGAGATGCCGGCAATCCTCTATGTGCACGGCGGCCCGCAGGGATCGTTCAACGATGGCTGGTCGAGCCGGTGGAACCCGCGCGTCCTGGCCAGCCAGGGCTATGCGGTGATCTCGGTCGATTTCCACGGCAGCACCGGGTACGGGCAGGCCTTTACCGATGCGATCAACCGCGACTGGGGCGGCAAGCCACTGGAAGACCTGCAGAAAGGCCTCGCCGCCGCGCTCGCGCTCGACAGCCAGATCGACGGCAGCCGCGCCTGCGCAATGGGCGCATCCTATGGCGGCTACATGATGAACTGGATCGCGGGGAACTGGCCCGAACGGTTTCGGTGCCTGGTCCAGCACGATGGCCTGTTCGATATGCGCAGCTTCTATTATTCGACCGAGGAACTGTGGTTTCCCCGGTGGGATTTCGGCGGTTCCTATGCCGAGCAGAGCAAGCTTTACGAGCGGTGGAATCCGGTCAACTACGTCGACAACTGGCAGACCCCGATGCTGGTGGTGACGGGTGAGAAGGATTATCGCGTCCCCTACACACAGGGCATCGCCAGCTTCACCGCGCTGCAGGAACGGGGCATCCCGTCCGAACTGCTCGTCTTCCCCGATGAAAACCACTGGGTGCTCAAACCCAAAAACTCGCTGCAATGGCACGACACCGTGTTTGCATGGCTCGACCGGTGGCTGGCAGAGGACGCCGAATGAGCGGCAGCAAGGCGCTGCGCAAGGCGCAGGAAGCTCTTGCCAAGACCGGTGGAGACCAGGTCGCGCGGCACATCTTCCTGTGCGCCATGCCCGAAAAGGAAAAATGCTGCGACCGGGCGCAGGGCAAGGAATCCTGGAACTACCTCAAGAAGCGGCTGAAGGAGCTGCGCATCGGCCCTTCGAAGGGGGGCCAGCAGGAATTGACGATCCGCCGGACCAAGGCGGATTGTCTGCAGATCTGCGCCTGCGGGCCGATCGCCGTGGTTCAGCCGGACGCCGTGTGGTACCATTCGTGCACGCCCGAAGTGCTCGAACAGATCATCCAGCAGCACCTGATCGGCGGCACTCCGGTAGAGGCCTTTCGCCTCTATCCGGCAGCCTAACGATCGTCATCGTCCAGCGGGTTTTGGATCGATTCGTCGTGGCCCGTTCCGCTGGATAGAAACACCAGCCCCATCAGCGCGCTGGTCAGCAGCATGGTGAGCCCGATGCCCAGCGCAACTGCGATGAAGAAGTGCGGGCTGACCTCCGCCCCGCTCCAGAAGATCGCCACCATTGCCCCGCCGACCACCAGGATCGTCAGCATCAGCATGAAGCGCATGATCCGCTTGTAACGCGCCCATGCGTGGGCCGCGTTTTCGGGATCGTCGAGCGGGGATCTGGGCGCCAATCGAAACTCCTCGTGTGGCGATTCGCCAAGTCGCGGCCTTCGTGCCATTATCCGTGCCACTGGGAAAGGAGGACGAAGGCATGACCATCGAGCTATTGATTGCGAACCGCGATCCCGAGGCGATCCTGAGTTGCGAGGCGGGTACGCGAATGGGCGATGCCGTGGCCATCCTTGCCGAAAAGCGGATCGGTGCCTTGCCGGTGATGGACAATGGAAAGGTCGTTGGGATTTTTTCCGAACGCGACGTGATCTATTGCCTGGCGAAGCAGGGATCGGGCTGCCTCGACCGCCCGGTGGGCGAGGTGATGACCTCCCCCGCCATTACAGTGACCGGCGCGGAAAAGATCGACCAGGCGCTCGCCCTTATGACCAAGCGGCGCATCCGCCACCTTCCGGTGGTCGAGAACGGCGCGCTGCTGGGCTTCGTTTCGATCGGGGATCTGGTGAAATTCCGGTTCGACGAGGTGCAGCAGGAGGCCGAGGAAATGCGCAGCTACATCCAGACCGCTTGAGCCGGAGGCGGCGCGGCCCCATATCCTGCGTATGAGCACCACACCCTCGCTGACCGAATCCGCCGCCGCGCGCGTTTCCGCCATTGCCCAGAAACAGGGCAAGCCCGCGATTTTGCGGCTGGCCGTGGATGGCGGGGGCTGTTCCGGGTTTCAGTACCGGTTCGAACTGGCAGATGGGGCGGATGAAGACGACCTGACCAGCCAGACCGGCGATGCCACACTGGTGGTCGATCCGGTCAGCCTCGATCTGGTGGCGGGCAGCACGGTGGATTTCGTCGAATCGCTGGGCGGTGCCGCGTTCCGGGTCGAAAACCCCCAGGCTGCGGCCGGGTGCGGCTGCGGATCGAGCTTCGGGATCTGACGTCTTCCTGAAAATTGGCACGCGCGCCGCCGCAGGGATCGCGCTGGCCAAGGCATGGCCGACGCCATAAGACCTGCGGCCATGAAAATCGCGACCTTCAACATCAATGGCATCAAGGCGCGGCTGCCGCGCCTGATCGAATGGCTCGACGAAACGAAGCCCGACGTCGCCTGTCTGCAGGAAATCAAGTCGCAGGACGACGGCTTTCCCGCCGATGCATTCGAGGAGGCGGGATATCAGGCACTGTGGCACGGGCAGAAGAGCTTCAACGGTGTCGCCATCCTCGTGCGCGCTGGCCTTTCGGTGACGGAACGGATGCGCGGCCTTCCCGGCGACGAGAGCGACGATCAGGCGCGCTATCTCGAAGCCGAGGTGGAAGGCGTGGTGATCGCCAACCTGTACCTGCCCAACGGCAACCCGCATCCCGGGCCCAAGTTCGACTACAAGCTGGCCTGGATGGAACGTCTTCGCGCGCGGATGGCGGCGATCTGGGCAGAAGAGAAACCGGCCGTGGTGCTGGGCGATTACAACGTCATCCCCGAAGACAAGGACGTCTGGTCGCCGCCTGCGATGCAGGACGATGCGCTGATGCAGCCGCAGTCGCGCAATGCCTATCGCACCCTGCTCGCCGATGGGTGGACCGACGCGCTCGACACGCTCAACCCGCGCGGCGGGGTCTGGACCTTCTGGGATTACCAGCGCGGCGCATGGCAGCGCGATCACGGCTTCCGGATCGACCACTGCCTGCTGTCGCCCGAACTGGCCGACCGGCTGGAGGCCGCCGGTGTCGACAAGGACGCCCGCGGGCGTGAAAAGGCGAGCGATCATGCCCCGGTATGGGTGAAGATCGCCGCCTGATGCTGCGCCGGGGGGATTGTGCACCGCCCCGCCCGGTTACCATTTCCTGATGGTTTCCCATGGGTCCGGGCGGGAGGTGCCCCGGTCCACGCTGGGTGGACCCGGAATTTGCGCCAGAGGCCTTACCGCTCAGCGGTAGAAGATGTGCCGCTGGATCGTCGCACGCGCCTGCTTGCTGCGTGCCCAACGCGGCTTCACGTAGGTCGCGTGGAAATACAGCGAATCGCGCGCTGCGCTGTCCCACAGCCCTTCATGGGCGATGCGGGCGATCTTGCGCGCGCGTTCCCAGGCTGCGGCATTGCTGCGGTCGCTGGGAATGCGTCCGTTACGGACGAAAGAGAACTGCGCCCGCTGGGTGACGACACCGCAATAGTCGGACGGAAAGGCGCCCGATTCGGTCCGGTTGATGATCACCTGGGCCACGGCCAGCTGGCCGTCGATCGGTTCACCGCGCGATTCGAAATAGATTGCGCCGGCCAGGCATTCGAGCTCGCGCGACATGTTCGTCGGGGCTTCGACACTGGCGATCAGTTCGCGCAGCGATGCCGCCGTGGGCACCTCTGCTGCGGCCTGCTGGGTCGCTTCGGGTTCGGGAAGCGGCTGGACCACTTCTTCCGAAATGAACACAGGCTCTGCCGGAGCTTCGGGCTGCGGCTGGATGAGAATTTCAGAATTGCCCTCTTGGGCTTGCGCACCCGCATAGCTGAAGCCTGCAGATGCGATCAGTCCGGCGGCGACACATGCCACGAAGCCGAATTTCGTCTTGCTACCCATTGATCCCGTTCAAAGGGCGGTGAACGAACACAGACGCAGGCTGGAACCATCGCGCGCAAAAGCGCTTGTAGACATTGTAGAGATGTGAGGGTTCAAAAAGGCCTGCCGGCCGTTCCCCGACTGCGTGCTAATCGATGCGACCGTATTGTCGCCCCAACCGCCTGCGCAAATTCGAAGTGCGGCGCCCTTTGCCGGTTAGCACCTGAAGGTCAAGTTAAGGCCGCAATTGTGCGATGAACCGTTCCGGATCGTCGATCTGCGCCTCGACGACCCACAAGTCATCGTCCTGCGTGCTTCGGCGATCGCAATATTCGTAGATTTTCTTTTCGTTTTCAGCGGTTTCCTGCATGGTCACTTGCCATGCGAAGGCAAAGTCGGCCGATGGCCGTCTTTCGACTAGTTGCACTGCACCATCCCTGTTGCGCAGCAATAGTATGTAGCTGCCCCGTTCACGGTCACCTTTGGCAAGGATAACTCCAGATCCGCCCTCGGTCGAAATCTGGCGAAGAATGGCGCTCACGACGAGGTGAGTCGGCAGGGCCGAATCGCTCATTCCGATTCGTCCGAGTATCCCGCAAGCCCCGACAGCGCGATTCGCGAACGCATGAAGGTGCCGGTGCCGCGCCCGATTTCGTCGCCGTCCTCGTCCACCAGCCGCGATTCGGCGACCAGCACGCGGCGGTGGCCACTGACCCAGACTCCGGACGCGGTCACGCGCCCCGTACGGACGGGTTTGGTGAAATGCAGGTTGAACGCGGTGGTCAGAAGAAAGCGATCCGACACCAGGCTGTTGGCGGCATAGAACGCCGCATCGTCGAGCATCTTGAAATAGATGGTGCCATGCGCCGCGCCTGCGGCGTGGAACACATCGGGCGTGATGTCGAACACGATGCGCGCATGGCCTTCGCTTTCGATCTCCAGCCGGGAGGAAAAGGCATTGTTGATCGGAGCCGAGCGGTACAGCCGCTCGAGCGCGCGAAAATGGGCTGCCGGGCCCGACGTTGCGTCAGGCTGCGTCACGCAAGCCCGAATTGGCGATGATGGTGTAGAGTTCCTCCTCGCTCTGCGCTTCGAACAGCTGATGCAGCACGCGTTCGTCGCGCGTCAGACGCGACATTTCCGCGAGCGCGTGGAGGTGCTGCACGCCCGAATCAGTGGGCGAGACGAGGCCGAGGACCAGCCTGACCGGTATTCCATCGGCGGCATCGAAATCCACATCCCGGTCGAGATGGATCAGCGTTGCCACAGGCTGATCGACGCAGTCGAGCCGTGCGTGCGGCATAGCGACGCCGCGGCCGAAGCCCGTGCTGCCCAGCGTCTCGCGCTCGGTGAGCGCATCGTGAACCGTCTCCTCCTCGAAGGCGTACGCGTTGGAGAACACCTGTGCCAGTTCGGCCAGAATGGCGGGCTTGTCAGCGCAGGATGCACGCCGGACGGCTTCGGGTAGCAATCGGAAAGAGGACGACACGGGGGCTGTCTGCCTTGCTGGATTTCAATCGAATCATGTCCGTCGGAACCGCCGCGGGGACGCTCGCCGGGACTGGAAAAATGATGGCGGTATCACGGCGTTCCCGAAGGGGCCTGTCGGCTACCCTTCGAACGGAACGCCGCCCGATCCGTCAATGAGGCTCGACCCATCCGATCGTGCCGTCGTGGCGGCGATAGACCATATTGTGCCTGCCGGAGCCAGCATTTTTGAAAAACAGCGCGTTCGTATCCCGAAGATCGAGCAGCATGACCGCGTCGGCGACGGAAACTTCGGGAATATCGGTCTTCGTCTCTGCCACGACGGGGGCGGAATCCTCCACCTCGGCCTCGTCTTCCTCCGCGGTCCTGGCGGCGAAGATGCGGTAGGCAGCTTCCTCCGCTTCAGGAGAGAGGACACGATCGGTGTGCCGCTCGCTCAACCGGCGCTTGTACCGGCGCAGCTGCTTTTCGAGCTTGGCGGCCGACGCGTCGAGCGCCTGGTGAATATCGTGCGCTTCTCCGCGCGACTTCAGGGTCAGGCCATGCTGGATATGCGCCACGATATCGCAGGAGAACGCGCCGCCCGGCACCTTGCCGAAGGTGACATGAGCCGAAATCCCCCGGCCGAAATATTTCTCCACAATCGCGGTGAGACGGTCGGTCGCGCTGTCCTGAAGCGAAGTGCCGGTGTCGATCTGGTGGCCCGAGACTCTTACGTCCATGTCGCGATATTCTCCTTTTTATTGCACCCGCCAAATTCGGGCGATGCCTACCTGTTCCAGATAGGTCTTGAGATACGCTCAAGAAAGGCCGTGTGCCGCGCGAGTTCCGCCGCAGATGCAGAATGGGGACGGGGCGGGCGGGGCGGACGATCTGCCGAAGCGGCAAGCGGCGCCGCAACCGCGATGGTGGAGGCCGAATTTTCCTCTTCCGCAGCCAGAAGACCCATCGCGATCTGCCGACCGCCGGTCAGTTCGATGTAAACCTGTGCCAGCAGTTCCGCATCGAGCAGCGCGCCGTGAAAAACGCGGTGGCTGCGATCAACGCCGTAACGGGTGCAAAGCGCATCGAGCGAATGCTTGCCGCCCGGGTTCTTGCGGCGCGCCATTTCCAGCGTGTCGATCTTGCGGCTCAGGCAGATCGGTTCGCGCGCGCACAGTTCCAGCTCGGCATTCAGGAAGGCGAAGTCGAAACCGGCATTGTGCGCCACCAGCTTGTCGTCGCCGACGAAATCCAGAAACGTATCGACCTCGTCCGCGAAGCGGGGCTTGTCGGCCAGGAACTGTGCGCTCAACCCGTGGATCGCCTCGGCTTCGGCGGGCATGTCGCGCTCGGGGTTGTAATAGGCGTGGAAGGTTTCGCCGGTGGGCATCCGGTCGACCAGTTCGACGCAGCCAATCTCGACCATCCGGTGCCCCTGCCTGGGGTCGATCCCGGTGGTTTCGGTATCGAAGATGATTTCGCGCATGAGCAGACTATCGACCTCTCCGGCCTTGCTTGCAAGGTCAGGTGGCTGCGTGCCCTCCTCGGCGCAAGCGTGCGACCAGCGCGGCGACGTCTGCTTCCGTTCCGGCAAGGGGTTGGCCGGTATCGATCACGTGGTCGGCGCGCGCGCGCTTTTCCGCATCGGGCATCTGCAGGGCAAGGATCCGGGCGAATTTCTCTTCGCTCATGCCGGGCCGGTTCAGCACCCGCTCCCGCTGCACGTCTGCCGGCGCGGAGACGACGACGACGCGGTCCACCGATGCAGCGCCGCCCTTTTCGAACAGGAGCGGAATGTCGAACATCACCAATGGTGACTTGGCATTGGCGGCCAGAAAGGCAGCGCGGCTTTCCGCCACTGCCGGATGCATGATCGCTTCGAGCCGCGCGAGTTCGGCGCGGTCGCCAAAAACCTTCTGCCCCAATGCGTCGCGGTCCACCCCGTCAGGGCCGGTCGAGCCGGGAAAGGCAGCCTCGATTGCAGGCAGCAGAGCGCCGCCCGGCCCCTGCATCGCGCGCACTTCGGCATCGGCGTCGAACACCGGCACACCCAGTGCGGCAAACATCGCGGCAACGGTCGATTTGCCCATCCCGATGGAGCCGGTGAGCCCGATGATCAGCGGCCGCGTCATGCGGTCAATATCCGGCGCAGCTCCGCATCGTACTGGCGCGGTGCGGCCTCGCCGAAGAACAGGCGGAATGCCTCGGCGGCCTGCCCGATGAGCATGGAAAGCCCGTCGATCGTCTCGTGCCCGGCGTCGCGAGCGGTCTGGAGAAACGGGGTATCGAGCGGGTCCGTCACGATATCATAGGCGATCGCGCCCGGTGGGGCATGGCTCCAGTCCAAAGCGAGCGGGGCCTTTCCGCGCATCCCCAGAGGGCTGGCGTTGACCACCAGATCCAGCAGGCCGACGCGATCGTCGAAGGCGAAGTCGGTCGGCTGCGCAAAATGATCGAGCTGCACCGTGTGGTGCTCGCCGGTCCCGGGCAGGCTTCCGGCGATTTCCTGCGCCTGTTCGATCCGCCGCGCCGCAATCACCAGCGTGAAGTTCTGCGCCGCGAGCGCGTGGGCGATGGCCCGCGCTGCACCGCCTGCGCCGATGATGCGCGCCATGCGAAACAGGTGCGTGCCGCTCAGATGCTGCGTCAGCGGTTCGAGAAAGCCAGCCGCATCGGTATTCGTGCCCGCCAGCAGCCTGTCGAATGCCGGATAGATCGTGTTGACCGCACCGATCGACGCGGCAGGCTCTTCCACCGAATAGAGATGCGGCTGAACCGCCTGTTTGAGCGGCATGGTCACGTTGCAGCCGCGCCAGTTCAGATCGGCCTGCCGCTCTGCGAGATAATCCGCCAAATCGGCCTCGGTCACACGGGTCGCGCGATAATCCGCCTCGATCCCGAGTTTTTCCAGCCAGAAGCGGTGTATCCTCGGTGACTTTGACTGGTGTATCGGATCGCCGATCACCTCGGCAAAAGGCATGCTCATGGCATCAGCGCGTCTTCGTCGCGCAATGCGGCGAGCACCTGGAGCAGGGGCATTCCCAGCACGGTGAAGTGATCGCCGTAGATCCGCTCGAACAGCTGGACCCCCAGCGCCTCTATCCGAAACACGCCAACCGTCTGCCCGACCGCGGGCCATTCGGCGTCGAGATAGGATTCGATGAAGGCGTCGCTCAGGTCGCGTACGTGCAGTGCAGCGGCGTCTTCGCCCAGCCAGACGATCCTGCCATCCCGCGCAAGGGCGGCGGCGCTATGGAGATGCATGACCTTGCCGGAGAAGAAACGCAGATGCTCGGCCGCCTCGTCGCGGCTTCCCGGCTTGTCGAACCGCCGTCCCTCGACCACCACCAGGCTATCGCCGCCCAGCACCAGCCGATCGGGTTTGAGCGCCGAAACCGCGCTGGCCTTGGCTGCGGCGAGGGCCTGCGCGATTTCGGCTGGCGGCGCATCGGCCATTTCCGTTTCCAGCGCGCGCTCGTCCACATCGGCGCCATGCGCTTCGACCTGCACACCGGCGGCGGTCAGCATGGCCTTGCGCGATGCACTGTTGGAGGCAAGCACCAGCATCAGATCGGCTTTTCGCTTGGTTTGGCCATGGCGTGGTAGTCGTTCATCAGCTTGATGATCGCGGCCGCCGTTTCCTCGATGGATCGCCGCGTCACGTCGATCACGGGCCAGTTATTGTCCGAGAACATGCGCCGGGCGAACCGGATTTCCTCTTCCACCCGCTCATGCTCGGCATAGGTGCTCTGGGATTCCTCGTTGAGCGAAAGCAGCCGGTTGCGGCGGATCTGCACCAGCCGCTCCGGTGCGGTCGTCAGGCCGACGATCAGCGGGCCGGTAATCTCGAACAGCACCGGCGGCGGCGGGCTTTCGATCACGAGCGGAATGTTGGCGACCTTGTACCCCCGATTGGCAAGATAGATGCTGGTCGGCGTTTTCGACGTGCGCGACACACCGGTGAGCAGGATATCGGCCTTGTGCCATTCCTCGCTGCCCACGCCGTCATCATGCGCGATGGTGAAATGGATTGCGTCGACCCGGCGGAAATAGGCATCGTCCATCCGGTGCTGGCGCCCGGGGCGACCGTGCGCCTCCTGACCGAACTGCGTTTCCAGAACCGCCGTCACCTCACCCAGCGCATCGACTGCGGGCAGCGCAAGCTGGCGGCATTTCTCCTCCAGCGCGTTGCGCGTATCTTCGTTCACCAGGGTATAGAGAATCAGCCCCGGCGCTTTTTCCAGCTCGGGTACGATCCGTTCGAGATGCTGGCGCGAACGCACCATTGGCCAGAAATGGCGGACGACATCGACGCCTTCGAACTGGGCGAGCGCGGCATTGGCGACCATCTGCAGCGTCTCGCCGGTCGAATCGGAAAAGAGATGGAGATGGGTGCGCGCCAAGACGGGTTCCGGCCTGTGGAAAGTCCGAGGGATAAACCACTTCACCGATGTGAGGACAAGTCCGGCACGGATTCCATGCCGGTCCCGCCCCGGTTTTCCGCAGGGAGTTTGCCAACAGGCATGGCGCTTATCGACATCGTGCTTACAACCGGGAAAAGTTTCGATTGACCATGCAATTGCAGCGAGTCGGAGGGCGCGCTCGGGGGGGCCGACGCCCCGCGGGGGCTGTGCACAGTGGAGTTGTCAGCCCTGTCCACAGGGCCAACTATCTTCAATCATCTATTAATAATTAGGTTTATTAGGTTAGTTAGGGAAATGCCCGGTCCGCTTCTCGATTGCCTGCATGGCAATATCCCGAACACGCCTCCCGTCTGGTTCATGCGCCAGGCAGGGCGGTATCTCCCCGAATATCGCGCCTTGCGGGCGGAGAAGGGGGGATTCCTCGATCTCGTCTATGATAGCGAGGCTGCCTGCGAGGTGACCTTGCAGCCGATCCGGCGCTTCGGTTTCGACGGGGCGATCCTGTTTTCCGACATCCTGATCGTACCCCACGCCATGGGGCAGGACGTGCGTTTTCTGGCGGGCGAAGGGCCGGATCTGACGCCACGCCTGGCCGATGCCGCGCTGGAGGATCTTTCTGCAAGGCCGGAAAGGTTCGATCCGGTGTACGGGACGCTCCGTCTGCTGCGGCGCGACATGCCCGAGGGCGTTACGCTGCTGGGCTTTGCAGGCAGCCCCTGGACGGTCGCGACGTACATGGTCCACGGGCAGGGCAGCAAGGATCAGGGCGCAGCGCGGGCGATGGCGCATGGGCAGCGCGACCGGTTCACCGCGCTGATCGACGCGATCATCGAATCGACGGTGAACTATCTGATCGGTCAGATCGATGCAGGCGCCGAAGCGGTGCAGGTGTTCGACAGCTGGGCCGGCAGCCTGCCGCCGGAGGAATTCGACGCTTGGGTCATCGAGCCGACGCGGCGGATCGTCGGCGCGCTGAAGGATGCGCGGCCGGGCACGCCGATCATCGGTTTCCCCAAGGGGGCGGGCGAAAAGCTTCCCCGTTATGCAGAGCGTACCGGGGTCGACGCGATCGGCCTCGACGAAACGCTCGATCCGGCATGGGCCGATTCGGTTCTGCCCGATGGGTTGCCGGTGCAGGGCAATCTCGATCCGATGCTGCTGCTGGCAGGTGGCGATCGGCTCGATGCGTCGATCGTGCGGATTCTCGATGCGCTGAAGCGGCGGCCCCATATCTTCAACCTTGGTCACGGGATCGATCGCCATACCCCGATCCCCCATGTCGAACGCGCGCTTGGCGTGCTTCGCGATTGGCAGCGGACGTAAGAGGCGCTAGGGCTCGGGCCATGCAGGAAACGCTTGGAATGCTCTATTTCTGGCTCAAGGCCGGGCACATCATCTTCATGGTGTTCTGGATGGCGGGATTGCTGATCCTCCCCCGTCAGCTGGTTTATATGCACAGCGCGGCGCCCGGTTCGGCCGAGGAGAGCCTTTGGGCTGAGCGGACCCGGCAGCTGTCCAAGATCATCCTGCTTCCCAGCCTGATCCTGACCTGGCTGCTGGGCCTGACCCTTTCGGTCACGATCGGCGCGTGGAGCGACGGCTGGTTCCACGTAAAGCTGCTGCTGGTGCTGATCCTGAGCGGCTATCACGGCTACATGACCGCATTGGCAAAGAAGATGGCGCGCGGTGAGCGGCCGATGGCCGAAAAGCGTTTGCGGTTGCTGGGAGAGGTTCCGGCCATCCTGCTTGCGCTGATCGTGGTCATGGTCGTCATCAAGCCGTTCTGATCGACATTTTTGTGCGGCGAGTTCGATTGACCTGAGCGGTCGATCGACCTATTTCAGCGGCAGACCCGATCGGGCACTTGCGGCTTTCAGCCGTCACCTATCTTTCGCTTTCCCCAAGCACCTCAAAGATCCCTGGCATTTGCCAAGTGCACCCGTGGCATTTTTTCGGACTATAAAAACCTATGCATCTCAAAGACTTAAAGAAGAAGGCGCCTGCCGATCTGGTGAGCATGGCGGAGGAACTCGGGGTCGAGGCCGCTGGCACCATGCGGCGGCAGGACCTGATGTTCTGCATCCTGCGCGAACTGGCGGAGGACGAGGATTACGACGAACAGATCATGGGTATCGGCACCATCGAGGTGCTGCAGGACGGTTTCGGCTTCCTGCGCTCGCCCGAGGCGAACTATCTCGCCGGGCCGGACGATATCTATGTGTCGCCCAACCAGATCCGCAAATGGGGCCTGCGCACCGGCGATACGGTGGAAGGCGAAATCCGCGCGCCGCGCGAGGGTGAGCGGTACTTTGCGCTGACCAGGCTGACCTCGGTCAATTTCGACGAGCCCGAAGCCGTGCGGATGCGCACCAATTTCGACAACCTGACGCCGCTCTATCCCGAACAGAAGCTCAGCCTCGACACGCTCGACCCGACCGTGAAGGACAAGAGCGCGCGGGTGATCGACATCATCTCGCCGCAGGGCAAGGGCCAGCGCGCGCTGATCGTCGCACCGCCGCGCACGGGTAAGACCGTGCTGCTGCAGAACATCGCCAAGGCGATTACCGACAACCACCCCGAGGTGTTCCTGCTGGTCCTGCTGGTCGACGAACGACCCGAGGAAGTCACCGACATGCAGCGTTCGGTGAACGGCGAGGTGATCTCCTCGACCTTCGACGAACCCGCGCAGCGTCACGTGCAAGTGGCCGAAATGGTGATCGAAAAGGCCAAGCGCCTGGTCGAGCACAAGCGCGACGTCGTGATCCTGCTCGATTCGATTACGCGGCTCGGCCGTGCCTACAACACCGTGGTGCCCAGCTCGGGCAAGGTGCTGACCGGCGGTGTGGATGCGAATGCGCTCCAGCGGCCCAAGCGTTTCTTCGGTGCCGCGCGCAATATCGAGGAAGGCGGTTCGCTTTCCATCATCGCTACCGCGCTGATCGATACGGGCAGCCGGATGGACGAGGTCATCTTCGAAGAGTTCAAGGGCACGGGTAATTCGGAAATCGTGCTCGACCGCAAGGTTGCAGACAAGCGCATCTTCCCCGCGCTCGACGTGGGCAAGTCCGGCACGCGCAAGGAAGAGCTGCTGGTCGAGAAGGACAAGCTCTCCAAGATGTGGGTGCTGCGTCGTATCCTCATGCAAATGGGCACGATCGATTCGATGGAATTCCTGCTCGACAAGATGAAGGATTCGAAGACCAACGAAGACTTCTTCGATACGATGAATCAGTAAGGCTGGGCGGTGCGCCGCGCCGTCGTGACCGGGGCGCCGGGGTCGGGAAAGTCTACCCTGCTGTCCGAGGTTGCGAAGCGCGGCGTGGCGACCGGGCCCGAGGTGGCTCGCGCAATTCTCCGGTCACACGGTGGGATGGAGATGCGCGCGGAGCGACCGATCGACTTCGCGATCGCCATGCTCGAAGCACAGCTGGCATCGTGGGACAGGGGCAACGACGCGCCCATCCTGTTCGACCGTGGCTTTGCCGATATTGTGGGCTTCCTGCGGCTGGAAGGGCTTGCCGTACCGCCAGAAATCGACGCAGCCTGTCGTGATTGTCGATACGAAGGCCCGGTTTTTCATGCGCCTGCGTGGCGGGAAATCTACCGGCAGGACGATCAGCGCATCCAGAGCTGGGAAGAGGCGGTAGAGAGCGATGCGGCCGTCGTCGGTGCCTGGCGTGACTATGGCTACGACCTCGTCACGCTACCCTTTGCCGATCCATCGATCCGCGCGCAGTTCGTGCTGGAGAGATTATGAGGCGGACGCCCTGGCCAGCTGTGCGGCCATCATCTCCCACACCTTGTTCACCGCCTTGATGGGGCGGATCATCACCTTGAAATCGACGATCTTACCCGCGTCGTTGAAGCGGATAATGTCCACTCCGTTGACTTGGATGTCCTCGAGTAAGCAGGTGAATTCGAGCATCGCGTTCTCGCCGTCGACGATTTCGCGTACATACCGAAACTCTCCCTGCCCGAGGGTTGCAGCGGCCGCGCTGAGATAGGCGACCACCAGCGCGCGGCCTTCCTGCGGGGTATGCACGACGGGCGAGTGAAACACCGCATCTTCGGCCACCAACCGCGCCAGTCGCTGTGGGTCTGGCGCGGTTGCGAGTTCGTGCCATTCGGCAAGGCCGCGGCGCGTTGCGGTCACCCCAGATGCTCGGCGAAAAAGTCCATCGTGCGCTTGTCGGCGAGTTGGGCGTTCTCTTCGTTGCGGCGCTTGCCGAACTGGGTGGCGAAGCCGTGATCCATGCCTTCGTAGTCGTAGAGCGTCACCTTGGGGTGATCGTCCAACCCCTCGTGCATGGTTTTCTGCGTTTCCTTGTCGACGAAGCCGTCTTCGGTCGGGATGTGAAGCATCAGCGGGTTGGAGATCGCCTGCTTTTCGCGCAGCAGTTCATCCACACCGACCGCGTAGTAGCCGACGGTGGCATCGGAATCGGTGCGGGCCGCGGTCATGTAGGCGAGTCGCCCGCCGAGGCAGTAGCCGACTGCGCCCACCGTCTTGCAGCCGTCCTTGCGCGCCCATTTGATCGTGGCTTCGATGTCGCGCACGCCTTCGTCCTGGTCGAACTTGCCCATGAGATCGAGCGCCTTCTGGAACTCGGGCTCGATATCGGGATCGAGCTCAATTCCCTCGCCCAGACGCCAGAACAGATCGGGCGCTACGGCCAGATAGCCGTCTTCGGCCAGTAGATCGCATTTGCGCCGGATCCCGGCGTTCACTCCGAAGATTTCCTGAATCACGACGATGGCCGCACGCGGAGTGCCTTCGGGCCGCGCGACATAGGCCTTGAAGTCCTTGTCGCCGTCCAGCGTGGTGATCCGTGTCGTCTCGCTCATCGATATGCTCCCGTCGTTGGTCGGTTCACCGGCTTGCACCCCGGCGTCGTGCGGCCCAAATAGCCGTGTAAGAGAGGTAACGGAGAAACTGCAATGAAGGTCCACGTGGAAATCGACTGCACGCCGGAAGAGGCGCGGGCCTTCATGGGTCTGCCCGATCTGACGAAGGCGCAGGCCGCCTATTCCGAAGGCATGGAGAAGGCGATGCGGGGGGTTTCGAATCCCGACCAGCTGAGCGAACTGGCGCGCACCATGGCACCGATGGGGCAGGCTGGCCTGAAGATGTTCCAGACCTTCATGGAAACCAGCGCAGCGAACATGGCGCGGCCCAAATCCGGAAGCGAGAAGAAGACTGACGACTGATTCGCGCGATACGGTGTTTGCGCTCTCTTCGGGCGCACCACCATGCGGCGTTGCGGTGATCCGGATTTCCGGTCCTTCGTCGGCTGCGGCGCTCAGGCGGCTTGCCGGGCCACTGCCCGATGTGCGCAAGGCCAGCGTTCGCCAGCTGCGCGATGCGCGCGGCAACTGGCTGGATGAAGCTCTCGTGCTCTGGTTCGCAGGCCCTCGCAGCGCGACGGGCGAAGATTGTGCGGAGATCCATTGCCATGGCGGGCGCGCCGTCGTCCGTGCGATCGAGCGGGCGCTGGAGCAGGATTGCGGACTTCGCCGGGCAGAGGCGGGCGAGTTTACCCGGCGTGCCTTCCTCAACAGGCGGATGGATCTGCTGGAGGCAGAGGCACTGGGCGACATGCTTGCCGCCGAGACGGAGCTGCAGCGCGCCGTCCTGGCCAGTGCGGCGCGCGGCGCGGCTTCGGGTGAGGTATCGCGCTGGCGGGAAGCGATCCTGTCCGCATCGGCGGCGGTCGAGCAGGAACTGGATTTCTCCGACGATGATGAGGAAGGCGTCGCCCCGCCGAGCGTTTGGCGCAATGCGATTGGCGATGTGGTTGGTGAAATCGGTGCGTGGCTGGCGGTTCCATCTGCGGATCGCCTGCGCGACGGCTTGCGGATTGTGCTCGCCGGGCCACCGAATTCCGGGAAATCGAGCCTTTTCAATGCGCTATTGAGCGAGGCCGCAGCGATCGTTTCCCCCATTGCCGGGACGACCCGCGATGCGATCGAACGGCCGGTTGCCATCGAAGGTGTGCCGTTCGTGCTCGTCGATACGGCGGGTTTGCGTTCCGAGGGTGCGGAGGAGATCGAGGCCATCGGGATTGCCCGCGCCGAGGCGGAGCTGGCCCGTGCGGATCTGGTCCTGTGGCTTGGACCGGAGGGGGATGGACCGGCAGGCGCGATCGAGGTTGGAAGCATGATCGACCTGCCGGATGCGGCGAGGAAGGCGCCACCGGCATTGCAGGTGTCCGCTCTGTCGGGCGAGGGGCTGGCCGCGTTGATGGCGGCGCTGGCGGAGTATGGGCGAGAGCGCCTGCCGCGACCGGGGCAGGTCGCGATTTCGCGACGCCAGCGCGAATTGTTGGGCCAAGCGCAGGTGGCGTTACAGGCTGCCGGGCAGGAGCCGGACCCGCTGCTTGCGGGGGAGGCGCTGCGGCAGGCCCGCCATGCGATGGACGCCATGCTCGGCACAGTCGCGACGGAAGATATGCTCGACACGCTATTCGGGCGCTTCTGCATCGGGAAGTGATGTTTCACGTGAAACAATTGCCCCTCTGGCGATAATCCGATGCGCTTCCTATAGGGAGCCCATGCAGCACTATCCGATCATCGTTATCGGCGGCGGCCATGCCGGCGTCGAAGCCGCGTGCGTCGCCGCGCGCATGGGCGTGCAGGTGGCGCTCGTGACGATGGATGCCGGGAAGATCGGGGCGATGAGCTGCAACCCCGCAATCGGCGGTTTGGGGAAGGGCCATCTCGTTCGCGAAGTAGACGCATTCGACGGCGTGCTGGGCACGGCGGCGGATGCCGGCGCAATCCATTATCGCATGCTCAACCGATCCAAAGGCAGTGCGGTGTGGGGTCCACGTGTACAGGCCGACCGGCGCCTGTTCGGTGCCGCCGTCCGCCGCGTGGTGGCAGACGAGCCCACGCTCGATGTGATTGAAGGCGAGGTTGCCGGTCTGCGCATTGAAGGGGGCCGCGTGCGCGGCGTCGCGCTTGCGGACGATACCGTGCTGGCGTGTGAGGCGGCGATCCTGTGCACCGGGACGTTTTTGGGCGGTGTCCTGTTCCGCGGTGAAGAACGGTTCGAAGGTGGCCGGATCGGAGAGGGTGGGGCCGCCGTCCTTGCTGCGCAATTGCGCGAGGCGGCGCTGCCGCTGTCACGGCTGAAGACGGGAACGCCGCCACGGCTCGACGGCCGGACGATCGACTGGGCGCGCCTTGCCGAGCAGGCATCCGACCAGGAGCAGTGGACCATGTCGCCGCTGACGGGCCGACGGGCGAACCCGCAGACCTTCTGTGCGATCACGCGCACCAACGCGCAGTGCCACGAGATCATCCGGGCGAACCTCACCCGCTCTCCGCTGTATTCGGGCGCGATCGATGCGCGCGGCCCACGCTATTGCCCCTCGATCGAGGACAAGATCGACCGTTTTGGCGACCGCGATGGGCATCAGATCTTTCTTGAGCCGGAGGGTCTGGATACGCCGCTGGTCTATCCCAACGGGATCAGCACTTCGCTGCCGGTCGATGTGCAGGAGCGGTTTCTGCAAGCCATCGACGGCCTGGAGCGGGTCCGGATTGCCGAACCTGGCTACGCGGTCGAGTACGACCATGTCGATCCGCGCTCGCTCGATCGCTGGTTGCAGATGCGCAGCCTCGGCGGGCTTTATTGCGCTGGTCAGATCAATGGCACGACCGGTTACGAGGAAGCTGCCGCGCAGGGTCTGGTGGCGGGGCTGCACGCGGCTGCTTTGGTCCTAGAGCGTGACCCACCGGCGCTCGATCGCGCGAACAGCTACATGGCCGTGATGGTGGACGATCTGACCCTGCACGGGGTGAGCGAGCCCTATCGCATGTTGACCGCACGGGCGGAGTATCGCCTGCGGCTTCGCGCGAACAATGCCAGCACGCGGCTCACGCCATTGGCGATTGGGGTTGGCTGCGTTTCCGACCGACGGCAGAAATGGTTCGAGCGGCGCGAAAAGGCGCGCAGCGATGTAACCGCGGCGCTAAACGTCGAGATGTCTCCATCGCAGATGCGCCGCCTGGGATTTGCGGCGACCGATGATACCGGCAAGCAAGTGCTTTCGGACTGGTCACGGTTTCCGGGTATCGACTTGCCCGAACTGGTCAGGGCAGGGCTGGTTCCACGTGAAACGCATCCGGGCCTACATGATGAGATCGGTGAGGATTTGCACTACGCCCCCTATGTCGCACGTCAGGATGCTGAGTTGCGGGAGCTGCGTGCCAATGAGCGATTCGCGCTGGCCGAGGACTTCCCTTTCGGCGAGGTGCCCGGTCTTTCGAACGAGATGATCGAGCGTCTGGCGGCGGCGAGGCCGGACAGTCTTGCGCAGGCATCAAGGGTGCCGGGCATCACACCGGCTGCGATGGCTGCTCTTCTGGTGTTCGCCCGCAAGTTCGAAGGACGCGACGCCGCATGATCGAGACTGAAGACCAGGCCAGAGCATTCGTTGCGGAGCGGTGCTCTGCCGAGGCCATGGCCGCGCTCGAAACTTTCGTGAGCATATTGCTGGAAGAGGCGGGCAGGCAGAACCTGATCGCCGCCTCGACGATCCCGAACCTCTGGCAGCGTCATATTGCAGACAGCGCGCAGCTGCTGGATCACGTTCCACGTGAAACACACGGACCGTGGCTGGATCTTGGGGCCGGTGCGGGGTTCCCCGGTATAGTCACGGCAATCATGCGTCCGGAAATGCCCCATGTCCTTGTCGAATCGCGCACCCGGCGGGTGGAATGGCTCAACCGTGCGATTGGTGAGACGGGACTGAAAAACTGCCACGTTGAAGGTTTGCGGCTACAAAAGGTGGAGACGTTTGACGCGGCGGTCATCAGCGCGCGGGCTTTCGCACCACTGGGCGATCTTATCGAATTGTCCGCACGCTTTTCCACCGACCGAACGACTTGGGTCTTGCCCAAGGGCCGGTCGGCAGCGCAGGAAAGGGACGAGCTTGATTCTCGGCAGCGCGCAATGTTTCACGTGAAACAATCGGTCACCAGCCGCGACGCTGCCATACTGGTCGGCATGGGCCGGCCCAATCCCGGGAGCCGCCGATGATCCGCATTGCGATTGCCAATCAGAAGGGTGGGGTGGGCAAGACCACCACCGCCATCAATATCGCCACCGCGATCGCCGCCACGGGATGGCGCACGCTGCTGATCGATATGGACCCGCAGGGCAATGCCTCCACCGGACTTGGCATCCCGGCGCGCGATCGGGATTACTCGACCTACGATCTGTTGATGGGGGAGGGCACTGCGGCGCAATGCATTCAGTCGACCCGCATACCCAAGCTGGACATTCTTCCCGCCACGCAGGACTTGAGCGGGGCGGAGGTGGAACTGGTCGGCGAGGCGGATCGGATCGACCGGTTGAAGAATGCGCTGTCCGAAGCCGCCGCTTCCTACGACGTCTGCTTCATCGATTGCCCGCCGTCTCTCGGGCTGCTCACGCTCAACGCGCTGAGCGCCGCAGATTCGTTGCTCGTGCCGCTGCAGTGCGAATTCTTTGCCCTGGAAGGTCTGAGCCAGCTGCTCCAGACGGTCGAGCGGGTGCAGCAGGGGATCAATCCCTCGCTCAACATCATCGGCGTCACCTTGACCATGTTCGACCGGCGCAACCGGTTGACCGATCAGGTGGCGGAGGATGTGCGCGAATGCCTGGGGCCGCTGGTGTTCGATACGGTGATCCCGCGCAATGTGCGTCTGTCCGAGGCGCCGAGCCATGGCCTGCCTGCCTTGATTTACGACCATTCCTGCGCGGGCAGCCGCGCCTATATGTCGCTCGCGCGTGAACTGCTCGGCCGACTTCCCGCAGAGAGGAAAGCGGCATGAGCGAAAACACGACCAAAGCCGCCACCGCCCCTGCTGCGGATACCGATCGCAGCAAGCGCAAACTGGGCCGTGGGCTCGGGGCTCTGTTGGGCGAGACGCAGCGGGAAGAGAGTATCGCACCCGTCGCCGAAGGCAGCACGGCTGCCGCCGTGGCGTCGCAGCCGGGTGAGCCGGGTTCCGCCCTGGTGCGGAGCGGGCTTGCGTCGATTCCCGTCGCGCGGATCGAGCCGCTTCCCGGGCAGCCGCGCCGGGTGTTCGAGGAAGATGCGCTCAATGAACTTGCCCGTTCGATCGCGCAGCGCGGCGTCATCCAGCCGATCATCGTTCGTCCGCTGGCGCGCAAGGGCCGCTATCAGCTGGTGGCAGGCGAACGTCGCTGGCGCGCTGCGCAGCGCGCCAAGCTGCACGAGATCCCGGCAATCATCCGCGACCTCGACCAGCGCGAGGTGATGGCCATCGCGCTGATCGAGAACATCCAGCGCGAGGATCTGAACCCCATCGAGGAGGCACGCGCATACCAGCAGCTGGCCGAACAGGAAGACATGAGCCAGGCGGATATTGCCGAGCTGGTGGACAAGTCCCGCAGCCATGTCGCCAACTTGCAGCGGTTGCTCGCCTTGCCCGAACCGGTGATTCACATGGTCGAGCTTGGCAAGTTGAGCATGGGCCATGCCCGCGCGTTGATCGGAAACGAGCGGGCGGAAGAACTGGCCGAAGAGGCCATCGCTAAGAATCTCTCGGTTCGTGAGGTCGAAAAACGGGTTCGCGCGAAGCCAGCGGGCGGGAAGGCGGCCTCGGGCAAGGGCGCGCCCGTTTCACGTGAAACAAATGCCGATATCGAGGCGGTTGAGCGCCACCTTGAGGAATTTCTGGGCATGACGCTGTCGATCAAACCCGATGCGGACCCACGTTCGGGCGCCATAACGATCCGCTACAAGACGCTCGACCAGCTCGATCTGCTGTGCCAGCGGCTGACTGGCGGGGAAATCTAGCCCCCGCGCCGGGCTACGCCGACCGGCTAGCGTTGCTTGGTGTACTTGATCCGCTTGTCTGCCTGCGGGTGGGGCTGATATTCGACCGGAACCTGCTCGATCACCCGTTCGCGAATGATCTCGCTTTCCTGGACTTCATAGGTTTCCTCGATAATTTCTTCAACGATCACAGGGACATAGCGTTCTGACGCCTGTTGTTCGACGATCACGAGCACACTGCCGCTCTGCGTCGTGGTGTACCCGCCGCCGCCGCCATATCGGCCCGAGTAGCCGCTGCTATATCCGTCTGCATAGCGATAGCCGCCAGCCCGGTAAGACGGCGCCTCATAGCCGTAGGAATAGCCGCGATCATAATCGCCCCGATACGCATCTCGGTATCCACCCCGATAGGCATAGTCGGCGTCGTCATAGCCGTAGGTCTGCGTCGCGGCGGCGGTATTTTCGTAATGGCTCAGCCAGGCCCAGCAATCCTGACGCCGCGCATCGCGATAACGCCGATCGCGCAAATTGCCTTCGCATTCACGCAACCATTCGTCACGGTCATAGCCTGCCTCGAAAGGAGGCAGCGTCTCGACATGAGGGCGCGCGGGCAGGGCGTACCCATCCTGCGGCGCTTCGTAATAGCCCTCATCATAATATTGGGCCGCGAGAGGCGAGGAGAATGCCGCAAGCGCGGCACCGCCGGTGAGAATGATCGAACGCATTGGTGCCGAACCCTTTCTGCAGCGGGTCGGAGATTTCCGCCCGTAGCAATGATTAAGAAAGGGTTAGCACTTTCGGTCCCGCGCCATAGGCCGGGTGCGACGGACTGTCCCGCGCTGGGGCAGGCAGGGACCGGTCAGATTCGGCCTGCAATCCGCCCTGCCAATGCCTCCATGCCTCGCGCGTCGGCCTCTCCGAACCGGCCCTTCTTCGGGCTGTCGAGGTCGATCACCGCGATCACGCGCCCATCGCGTATCACCGGCACGACAAGCTCCGACTCGCTCGCCGAATCGCAGGCAATATGGCCGGGGAAGGCATGGACGTCCTCCACCAGCTGCGTTTCCCCGCTCGCCGCTGCCGTGCCGCACACGCCAGCGCCCATCGCGATGCGAATGCACGCCGGGCGACCGATGAAGGGGCCGAGTACGAGCTCATCCTCGACGACCCGGTAAAAGCCCGCCCAGTTGAGATCTGGCACGAAGCTCCAGATCAGGGCTGCAAGGTTCGCCATGTTGGCCACGGCATCCGATTCGCCATCGGTCAGCGCGTCGCCGGCATTGGCCAGCTCGCGGTAGCGTTCGTCATCGGGCGTATCGGCAGGCAGCTGGAAATCGAACATCTTGGCTCCATGAAAAAAGGCGCACGGGGTTTGGCGATTGCCGCGCGCGTGGTTGCGTCCTATTTCGGGTCTATGACCATACTTCGCAACATCGGCATCGCGCTGCTCGTCATCATCCTTATCGCCGCCATCGGGATCGCCGTGCTGCTGCGCGGATCCAAGGCGGAACTCACCGTCGACGAGGTATCGGGCACCGACCCGACTCTGGTGGAGCCGGATGAAGAATGGTTTCCGACCATCCGGGTGGCAGAGCCGATCGGCTGGCAGGAAGGCGAAACCCCTCCCGCAGTAGAAGGGCTGGAAGTCACGCGCTTCGCGGAGGGGCTGGATCACCCGCGGATCATGTATCGCCTGCCCAATGGCGATATTCTGGTCACGCTGACCAACAGCCCGCCGCGCGATGTCGGCGGCATCGAAGGCTTCGTGATGAAGCTGCTGATGGGCGAGGCGGGGGCAGGCGTTCCGTCACCCAACAAGCTGGTCCTGCTGCGCGATACCAATGGCGACGGCAAGGCTGACGTGCGCCGCGTGCTGCGTGAAGAAGGGCTCGATTCGCCTTCCGGCATCGCATACCGCGATGGCACGCTGTACATCGCCAATCACAACGCGCTGCTGGCGTTCGATTACGAGCTCGGCTCGCCCAAGCTCACCGGCACTCCGCGCAAGCTGATGGATCTGCCGGGCGGCGGCAACCACTGGATGCGCAACATCATCCTCTCCCCCGATGGCGAGAACATCTATGTCGCGGTGGGGTCCGCCAGCAATATCGGCGAGAACGGGATGGAGGCCGAGGAAGGCCGCGCGATGATCTGGGAGTATAATCTCGAAGACGGATCGAGCCGACCCTACGCAACCGGGCTGCGGAACGCCAACGGCCTTGCCTGGAACCCGCTGTCGGGTGAGCTGTGGACCACGGTGAACGAGCGCGACATGCTGGGCGGCGATCTGGTGCCCGATTATCTCACCAACGTGCCGATCGGGGCGAATTACGGCTGGCCGTGGGTCTATTACAAGAACACGGTCGATACCCGCGTCGATGCCCCGATGCCCAATTTCATCACCGAATATGCCCGCTATCCCGAATTCGCGATGGGGCCGCACGTCGCGGCGCTGGGCCTTGCCTTCACCGATGAAGGCCATCGCATGGGCGAAAAGTTCGCCCGCGGTGCATTCGTCGCGCGGCATGGTTCGTGGAACCGCAAGCCGCCGTCGGGCTATGACGTCGTCTTCGTGCGGTTCGACGAACGTGGCAATCCG
The DNA here is from genome assembly GCA_009993635.1 of Erythrobacter sp. Taxonomy (GTDB): domain Bacteria; phylum Pseudomonadota; class Alphaproteobacteria; order Sphingomonadales; family Sphingomonadaceae; genus Alteriqipengyuania. The sequence continues at coordinate 255,560 of JAACTC010000008.1, forward strand.
CTGGGCAAGCCGGTTCCGGTGCTCGGCAGCTTCCTCGATGGCAATGGCGAAACCCGCGGGCGGCCGACCTGGGTGGAGTGGAGCGACGATGGCGGCCTGCTGGTGAGCGATGACACGGCCGGCATCATCTGGCACGTTATCGCACCGGGCGCCGCACCCGCGCCCGCGGTGGAGCGGGTACGGGGCAAATCGCTCAAGCCGCAGACCGAGCTGAAGGGCGATCCGCGCGAAGCCTTTACCGATGAATTCGCCCGCGAGTTCAACCCGCTGGGCAACTGACGGGCCGGAAGTCGACCGGAGAGCGGTCAGCCCGCGAGGGCGACGCTCTCCAGTTCATACAGCAGCGTGGCGCCTGCCGTGGCCGATGCCTTGAGGCCGGTGGCCTCGGGCACGATGTGATCGAGGAAGAACCGCATGGTGACGCGCTTCGCATCCGCCTGCGCCGCATCCTCGCTCCCGCCAAGAGCCTGATGCTGGCGCAGCAGGCACCAGCCGGACACGGCCACCGCGCACATGGCGGTGAAGGGCACGCTGCCCGCCAGACGATCATCGAGCGAAGCGTCTTCGCGCATCCACTTGGCGATCGCTGCACATTCGCCCGCCAGTGCCTTGAGGTTCGGCTCGTCGGCGGCGTCACGCGCAATGTCGGCAAACAGGGCCTGCAGCACTTCCCCGTCCTGTAGGCCAAGCTTGCGGGTGACGAGGTCAGCGGCCTGAATCCCGTTGGTCCCTTCGTAAATCGGCGCGATCCGCGCATCGCGGTAATGCTGGGCGGCGCCTGTTTCCTCGACGAAACCCATACCGCCGTGCACCTGCACGCCAAGCGAGGCGACTTCGATGCCGGTGTCGGTGGCCCACGCCTTGAGCATCGGGACGAGGACTTCGGCACGCAAGCGCGCCGCTTCGTTGCCGATATCGCCCTGATCCACCTGCCCTGCGGTGTAATAGAGCAGGCCGCGCATCGCTTCGGTCAGGCTGCGCATCCGCAGCAGCATCCGACGCACGTCCGGGTGATCCATGATCGCGACCGGGGTGCGGTCCTCTGCACCGGCACGGGCCGACTGCACGCGATCCAACGCGTAGCCCATCGCCTGCTGCGTGGCGCGTTCGGCGATCTGCACGCCCTGCGACCCGACATTGATCCGCGCATTGTTCATCATCGTGAACATCGCCGCGAGACCGCGGTTTTCCTCGCCAATCAGCTCACCAATGCATTCGTCGTTATCGCCATAGGACATGACGCAGGTGGGCGAGGCGTTGATGCCCAGCTTGTGTTCGATGCTGACGCAACGCACATCGTTGCGCGCGCCGATGCTGCCATCGTCCTTCAGGTGATATTTCGGCACCACGAAGAGCGAGATCCCGCGGCTGCCCGCAGGCGCGCCGGGAAGGCGGGCCAGAACCAGGTGGATGATGTTCTCCGCCAACTGGTGTTCGCCCCAAGTGATGTATATTTTCTGGCCTTTTATCAGGTACTTACCCGCGTTCTCACCATCCTTGACCGGCTGCGCAGTGGTGCGCAGCGCGCCAACGTCGCTGCCCGCCTGCGGCTCCGTCAGGTTCATCGTACCGGACCATTTGCCGCTGATCAGGTCGGGCAGGTAGCGGGACTGCTGCTCCGCAGTCCCGTGCGCCTCGATCGCCTCGATCGCGCCGACGGACAGCATCGGCAGCAGGTTGAAGGCGTAGTTCGCTGTGCCGAGGTTCTCCAGCACGTTGCAGGCGAGCGTGAAGGGCAGGCCCTGTCCGCCATGCTGCGCGCTGCCTGCAATCGCATTCCACCCCTGCTCGACATAGGCCTGATAGGCCTCGGCAAAGCCATCCGGCAGGCGCACGACGCCGTTTTCCAGCTTGGCCCCTTCGAGGTCGCCCTTGCGGTTGAGCGGTGCCCACTCCCCCGCAGCAAACTGGCCCACGCCTTCGACGATGGCTTCGACCAGGTCCGGCTCGGCGGCGGCGAAGCGTTCGCTTTGTGCCAGCTGCGCGATATCGGCATTGGCGCGAATGGCGAGCAATTGGTCCTGCGTGGCAGGTCTATAGGTGGTCACGGGCGCAGCATCCTCTTGGTTTTCCGGCCTCCCGGATATAGCGCGCGAGGATGGACCGCAAATACGTTACGGAAATGGTGCCGGCCGATGCGGCGGGAATCGCCCGCGCGGCCGAAGTGTTGCGTGAGGGCGGCCTGGTCGCCGTGCCGACCGAAACGGTATACGGCCTTGCAGCGCGCGCAGACAAAGAGGACGCGGTCGCACGGATCTATCGGGCCAAGGGTCGGCCAAGCTTCAATCCGCTGATCGTCCATGTGCGCGATCGACAGCAGGCTGCGTATTTCGGAGATTTCGCGGGCACTGCCGGGGTTGTCGCGGAACTCGTGTGGCCCGGCCCGCTGACGATGGTGGTGCCCCGGGTCGGTGACCGCGGGCTGGCAGAGGCGGTTGCGGCCGGATTGCCCACGGTCGCCCTGCGCGCGCCCTCCCATCCGGTAATGCGTGCGCTGCTTGAACAGATCGACTTCCCGCTCGCGGCGCCTTCGGCCAACCGGAGCGGCTTCATCAGCCCGACGAGCGCCGAGCACGTGCGCGCGTCTCTCGACGGTCGGATCGATCTCATTCTCGATGGCGGGCCATGCGAAGACGGGCTGGAATCGACGATCCTTCATATCGATGGGGGCGGGGTCTGGCACGAGCTCAGGCCGGGGCCGATTAACCTTGCGGCTCTGCACGACATTCTGTTCGATCCGCACAATCCGGTGGAGATCAGGCGGGGGACCGGCGAACGCGGAATCGAAGCTCCCGGCCAGCTCGCCAGCCATTATTCACCCGGCAAGCCGGTGCGCCTGAACGCGACACAGGCCGAGGCGGAAGAATTCATGATCGGGTTCGGACAGGTGCCTGGTGACGTCACGCTGTCGGCAAGTGGGGATGTGAACGAAGCGGCATCGCGGCTTTACGGCTGCCTCCATCTCTCCTCGGCATCGGACAGGCCGCATGTCGCGGTTGCGCCAGTGCCGGAAGAAGGGGTCGGGCGCGCGATCAACGACAGGCTGCGCCGCGCTGCGACACCGCCCGATAACGATCAGTCGTCTTCGGGTTCGTAAGGGACCGTGGGCAGCAGCCGCTGGATTTCGCCGTAGGTCTCGCGCGCCTTCTGGCACGCGCGGCGATCCCCATCCTCGCAATCCTCGCGCTGGTCGCGATACCTGCGTTCCAGCTTGCCGAGCTGTTCTTCGCGCCTGCGGATTTCGCGCCCGCGCTTCTCGTCCGCCTCGCTCTGGCTGGTGGTGGCGAGATCAACCGCCTTTCCGGCAACCCGTACCGGCGCGGTCGCAAGGTCCAGCGCGGTCTTGGCGAGACAGCCCTGGAGGGCGAGCGCGGCGAGCAGGGCGAAAGGGACCAGCGGTTTCATACCGACCCGCTTATGCCCTGCCTCGCCGCGCTGCGAAAGCCTACTTCGCGCCGTCCGAGGCGGTGGCCGGGCCATCCCCCTGCGATGTCTCCGCAGCCGTCCGGGCGCTGCACTTGAGCTCGCCCGAACCCATTGCGCTGACCGAGCAATTCGCGTTGCCGATCACTTCGACCGTGCCCGAACCCATGATGCTGGCTTCGACGGCGCCATCGGAGGCAAACACGGCCTCGCCCGAACCGGCGATGGAAATATCCGCATCGCCGACCGTCAGCCGGCGCAGATCAAGGTTGCCCGACCCGGCGATGGACAGTTCGAGGGTATCGGCCTTGCCGGCAGCCTGCAGCGCGCCCGATCCTGCCACGTTTATGGTCAGCTCGGCCGCATCGATCCGGCCGATCCGGGAATCGCCCGACCCGGCAATATTCATTTCGGCATTTTCGCCGGTGCCCAGGCGGTCGACTTCGATCGTGCCCGAACCTGCCAGCGTAATCTCGGTGGGGGTCGGCATGGTGACGCGGATCGTGGCCACCCCGCTCTGACGCCAGTTGCCCTCGCGACCGATTGCCAGCTCGTCGCCGTCCAATTCGAAGCGCAGCCCTTCGGTGACCGCATCGTCACCCTCGACGCTGATCGTCAGGCTGTCGCCCGAGGTCACGATCACCTTGTCCGGCCCGGCGAACGAGATCTCCGTCGGGGTTGCCCCCTCGTAATCGAGCTCGGAAAGCGGAACGCCGTCGCTGCTGGTGCTGATGTTCATGTCGCCATTGCACGCCGAGAGCAGCAGAGCCGCCGCGCCGATGGCCATTCCGGTAAAGAACTTCATGATCAATCTCCCACTTGCCTGCTGTATTACCGCTCTAATACAGATAGTGGGCACCGCAAAGCAAGAGGGCCGCCCCTTGCAGGAGCGGCCCTCATCGATTGCCATGCGGCGTCGGTCGATTACGCCTCTTCGGTGCTCTCGTAATATTGCGGCGCATGTTCGCGCAGAACCGAAAGGATCTTTTCGAGTGCGGCCGGCTCGTCGGTCTTTTCCATCGCGGCGAGTTCACGCGCGAGGCGGCTGGAGGCCGCTTCGAAGATCTGCCGTTCGGAATAGCTCTGTTCGGGCTGGTCGTCGGGGCGGAACAGGTCGCGGGTCACCTCGGCGATCGACACCAGGTCGCCCGAATTGATCTTCGCTTCGTATTCCTGCGCGCGGCGGCTCCACATGGTCCGCTTGACCTTGGGCTTCCCCTTCAGCGTTTCCATCGCTTCCTTCAGCGTCTTGTCGCTGGAAAGCTTGCGCATGCCGATCGATTCGACCTTGTTGACCGGAACGCGCAGCGTCATCCGTTCCTTTTCGAACCGCAGGACGTAGAGTTCGAGCTGCATTCCGGCGATTTCCTCGCTCTGCAGCTCGACCACGCGGCCAACACCGTGCTTGGGGTAAACGACATAATCGCCGACATCGAAGGCGAGAGCCTTGGCTGCCATGAAATTTCCTTTCGTTCGCAGACAGGGGCGTGCATCGAGCGCAAAGGAAAGCCAGCCGCCCGCGAGGCGGGCGATGCTTCGATTGCGGTTTGATGCTGGGGGAACCTGCCTTTCAACTTCACGTACCGTTGCAGCATTCGCCACAGCGGAACCGTTCATATAGCAGGTTCATGCGAATATTGCGAGTCTATGAAACAAACGGGACGGATCAGACCCGCTCCTCGCGCGCCTGCACGAATTCCCCACCGAGCAGCAGGACGAAGGCGCTGAGATAGAACCAGGTCAGCAGGATGACGACCGCGCCGAGCGAGCCGTAAGTCGCGTTGTAATTGCCGAAATTGGCGACATAGGTTCCGAACAGCGCGGTGGCGCCGACCCAGACGATGGAAAACAGCGCCGCCCCCGGCAGAACCGCGCTCCATGGTGGATCGGGCCGGTTGGGGGCCGCCCGGTACAGCAGCCCCGCGCCGACCAGTCCCGCGACGAACATCAGCGTGAAGCTCGCCACCGGAGCGAACGCACCGGGCAGGGCGGCAGCCAGCGAGATCGCGGTACCCGCAAGCCCCAGCGCGAAAACGGCGCCCAGCGTCACGCCAAGTGCGATGGCATTACTCTTGACGAAACCGCGGTCCTCTTCGGCGTTGAACACCACGTTCAGCCCACTGATCACGCCTCTGGCGGCGTTGCGGGCACCAAACAGCGACAGGCCGATTGCCAGCAGCAGGCCGAGGCCCTTGGCGTCGTCCTTGGCCTCGGTCACCGATTTCAGCTGATCGCCGATGAGCGATGCGGCGCTTGGCGGAAGTCCCTTGCCGAGCGCGGCTATATCGCGCGCCACCACGTCCGGCGTTGCGACCAGCCCGTAGATCAGCACGCTCACCGCCAGCAGCGGCACCATCGCGAGAAATGCGTAATAGGAAACGCCAGCCGCGACGAGGCCGGCATTGTCGGCATTCGCGCCGCGCCATGTGCGCTTGAGTGTGTCGAGCATCAGATTCCCCCGTTTACAGGGGAATCGACTCAGTCACCTTCGCCCGGTTCCTCAGTGAAGAACTTTTCGAACTTGCCGTCCTCGCCCTTGTGCTCGTCGGCGTCCGCCGGCGGGTCCTTCTTCTGGGTGATGTTGGGCCATTCGTTCGAGAACTTGGTGTTCAACTCCAGCCACTTCTCCAACCCGTCCTCGGTATCGGGCAGGATCGCTTCGGCCGGGCATTCCGGTTCGCACACGCCGCAGTCGATGCATTCGCTGGGATTGATGACGAGCATGTTCTCGCCTTCGTAGAAGCAGTCGACCGGGCAAACCTCGACGCAGTCGGTGTATTTGCATTTGATGCAGGCGTCGGTGACGACGTAGGTCATGGGCGGTTTCCTTGCGCGCCGTTGGTATCTCGCGGTGCTGCTAATGGGTCGGTGCCCGCGCGGTCAAGCGGGGTGTAACAGCTTCGCGCTTCTGCGGGCGGCCCGCGGCGTTCCGGCAGAGCCTCGATACGGATCACCGCGACCCTGTCGCCGCGCGGAATGGTAAGCACATCGCCCGCCGAAACCGGCTGGGAAACGCGTTCTACCCGAATGCCGTTGACCCGCATGTGGCCGCTTTCGATCACCTCGCGCGCCGCGCTGCGGGTGCGCACGAAACGCAAGCGGCACAATGCGAGATCGAGCCGCATCAGGCGCCCGGCCTACTCAGCGCAGCATGTCCTTCAGCGCGGCGAAGGCGTTTTCGGGTGCGGGCTCTGCACGTTTGGCTGGCGCGGGGCCTTTGCCCTTCGCGCCCTTGCCGGGGCCGCGTTCGCGCCCCTTGCGCTTGGCGCGCGGCTTGCCCGCCTGATTGTGGCGGGGGTTGGCGCCGCCATGGCCACCGGGTCGCTGCGGGAGCCAGCGCCAGCGATCGGGCAGCGCGGGGCCGAACATCCCTTCGGCCAGGGGCTTGCCGTCCACCATGCGGAAACCCGCTGCGCCGAGCAGCCGCTTGATGCTGTCGGGCGTCAGCCCGGTGGACACTGCCAGCGCGGTATCGAGCACGAAATAGGCACCGCGCCCCTTTTTGCCGCGCGCCTCGTGCGCCTGTTTGAAAAGCTTTTCCGCGATATCGACCCGCACCAGCTGCTCGCCTGCGGGGCGGTAGCCTGCGGGTAGCGGCTTGGTGGCAGGGATGACCGAACGCATGGCGTCATCGATCGGGCGCGGATCGATTCCGGCCTGCCGCATCGCGAGCCTGGGCGCGGGCTTGAGCAGCGCAGGCGCGAAAATGTCGAGCGCGCCGAACACCACGCCGACCTTGCGCAGGAACGGGCGCGCTTCCTTGGGCAGATTCTCGATGCCTGCGCGTTCGCGGGTGACGATGCCGTGCCCGTCGAGCAGGTTGAGCAGCAGCGCACGCGCCCACGAGGTTGCGTCCTCGCTTTTCGAGGCGAGCTGCAGCTTGCGCAAAGGCTCGAGCGGGGCAAGCCACTCCGTCACCTTGGCAGTCAGCGCCTCGACAAAGGCTTCACGCGCACCATCGGGCAGGCGGTCGAGCTCGCGCGCAGGCTGCAACCGGGGCTGCGCGGGATCGACCGGATGTTCCAGCCGGGCGATTTCCTGCGTGCCCCACATCACCCGCCCGTTCTCCAGCGTGATGCCTTCCAGCCCGCCTTCGCGCAGAGTTTCCGCCTGCTGCGCGAGGATGCGCGGCAGTGCCTTCTCGCCTGCGGACAGCAGCATCTTGCGATCCCCCGCCGCCGCGTGCGGATCGATCGAAAAGCGGAAGCCTTCCAGCTTGCCGATCGCCTGGTCCTCGACCAGCAGCGTGCCGTCATCCTCCAGAGAGATGGGGAGGAGGGCGGGGTCGTTGCCAAGATGCTTCATCAGTACGGACGTCCTTCGATTCACGAACCGCTCTGTCAGACGTGCGTGCAGCGCGTCCGACAGGCGGGCTTCCACCGCTCGGGCGCGCGCGGCCATCTCATCGCGCGCGAGCACCCAGTCGGGCCGCTGGCAGATATAGGCCCAGGATCGGATGGCGGCTATCCGGCCCTGCAATACGGCAATATCGCCGCGCATCGTATCGAGCTCGGCGATCCGCGCAGCGACATAATCCGCGCCGATATACCCTCCGCGCAGATCCTGCCACAACCGCATGACGAACCGCGCATGGGTATCGACGCCCGAACTGCGGAAATCGGGGAGCGAGCAGACATCCCAGAACCGCCGGACATTGCCCGGCCCGCGGATGCCCTGCGCCGCGGGCTGCTCGGCCAGTCTGCGCAGCACGGCGAGGTCGATCGCCTCCGGCGCAGCGGCCAGTTCGCGCTCTTCCGGCTTGGCCGAAAGGTCCGCGATCAGCGTGTCCAGCGAATCGAAGCGTGGCTCGGGATTGCGCCAGAACAGCCGGGTCAGCGGTTGGAATCGGTGTTCTTCTATCGCGTAGATTTCTTCTTCGGTGAACTCGGCATCCTGCCCGCCCGCGCCCAGCAGGGCACCGAAGGAGCCATCGCGGTGGTGCCGCCCCGCGCGACCCGCGATCTGCGCCATCTCGGCCGGGCTGAGCCGCCTGCGCTTCACGCCATCGAACTTGGCGAGGCTCGCAAAGGCGACATGGGTGACGTCAAGATTGAGCCCCATCCCGATGGCATCGGTGGCGACGATATAGTCGACCTCGCCATTCTGGAACAATTCCACTTGCCGGTTGCGCGTTTCCGGGCTGAGCGCACCCATCACCACCGCCGCGCCGCCACGGTGACGACGCAGCATTTCCGCAATGGCGTATACCTGCTCCGACGAAAAGGCGACCACGGCGCTGCGCTTGGGCAGGCGGGAGAGCTTCTTCGCACCGCCATGGGCGAGGGTGGAGAACCGCGGCCGCTCGATCAGCTCGGCATGGGGAATCAGCGATTTGATCACCGGCGCGGCGGTGGAGGAACCCAGCAGCATGGTCTCATCGCGACCGCGGGCGTTCAGCAACCTGTCGGTGAAAATATGCCCCCGTTCGCGGTCTGCCGCGAGCTGCACCTCGTCCACCGCAACGAAAGCGTGCCCGCCGCCATCGTGCGGCATCGCTTCGGCGGTGCACAGGAAATAGCGCGCGTCCGGCGGCTCGATCCTCTCTTCGCCGGTGATGAGCGCGACCGCCTTCTCGCCCTTGATCGCCACCACCCGGTCGTAGACCTCGCGCGCCAGCAGGCGCAGCGGAAAGCCAATCGCACCGCTCGAATGGGCGCACATCCGCTCGATCGCGAGGTGCGTCTTGCCGGTATTCGTCGGGCCGAGGACAGCCTTGATCGCGGGCGCGGACATGGAACCTCATGTGGCAAGCCCGCGCGCCGCCCGCAACCGCGCGGCCCGGTTCGGCGCAGCCAGACCCCGGATTATCGCGCAACCGAGCGCGCGGGAGGCCGGAATTAAACGCCGATTAAGAATGATGTGGCACACCGTGCGCTCACCCGATAAGGGCCGCCGCTTCGATAAACGGGGTCGCGAGCGGTACGGTAAAGACTGTCGGAGACGGGAACTGACTTACGTCGAGCATCCGGTGGAGCAAGCACCCGAAACGGACGGCGCGGTTCACCCGGAGGAACAGCAACAGGACGATGCAGCGGCGGAATTTCGCGCGCCGGTCGGCAGTGAATCCGCCGATGCGCGCGTGCGCCTTGCCCGCTTGGCCCGTGCGACCGGCGATTGGGCGAGGGCCGGTATCGCCCGGCTGGAAGACGTCGATCTCGCCCCCGATCTGGCCCAGAACATCGGCAGCCCGCGCTGGTTTCGGGGTGCGGCGACCTTCCTTTCGCTGACCGCCGTCGCCCTCGCCTTCTGGCCCGACTTCTCGCCGGTAGAGGCGGCCCCGGCGGTGCGGCTGGACGAGTCCGCGCGCGACGAATTTCGCAGCCAGACGATCATGCCGCTCGCGCTGGGGGGCGATACCGGCAACCACATGGCGCCCGGATCGCTGGTTCGCCCGCTGGCCGACGCGCCCGAGCGGCCGCAGCTGGAAACGACGGTTACCTTCGGGCGCAGCGACAGCCTGGCGCGGGTCCTTTCGCGTCATGGTGTGGGCCAGTCCGATGCGGACCGCGCGGCCGAGCTGGTCGCGCAGGCCATTCCGCTGGACGAGATCGAGCCCGGCACGCAGATCGACGTGACGCTGGGCCGACGCACGGAACCCCAGGCCCAGCGCCCGCTGGCGGAAATGCGCTTCCGCGCCCGGTTCGACCTGTCGCTGGCGGTGGCGCGGGGCGAGGATGGCAACCTGTCGCTGATCAGCGAACCGATCGAAGTGGACGAAACGCCGCTGCGCATTCGCGGCACCGTGGGCGGCAGCCTGTACCGCTCCGCACGCGCCGCTGGCGCACCGGCGAGCGCGATCCAGGATTATCTGCGCGCGCTGGGCGATCACGAAGATCTCGACAAGGCGCTGCAGGCTGACGACACGTTCGACATGATCGTGTCATACCGCCGCGCCGCAACCGGTGAACGGCAGGCCGGACGGCTGCTTTACGCCGGGGTCGAACGCTCCGACGACACACCGATCCAGTTGATGCGCTGGGGCGATGACGGGCAGTTTTACGAAGCGTCGGGTGTGGGCGAGCAGCGCGCGGGCCTCGTCGCGCCGGTGCCCGGCCCGATCTCTTCGCGCTATGGTATGCGCCGCCATCCGATCCTGCGGTACAAGCGGATGCACGCCGGGGTCGATTACAAGGCGCGCTACGGCCAGCCGATCGTCGCGCCGACCGATGGGCGCGTGACAGCGGCGGGCCGGATGGGCGGCTGCGGCAACGCCGTGCGCCTGTCGCACGATAGCGGGCTGGGCACGCGCTTCTGCCACATGAGCCGGATTGCGGTATCGCGCGGTCAGAGCGTGCAGCGTGGCCAGATCATCGGCTATGTCGGTTCGACCGGCCTCTCCACCGGGCCGCATCTGCATTACGAGATGTATCGCGGCGGCCGCAGCGTGGACCCGCTATCGGTCCGCTACACCACCCGTGCGGTGCTCAGCGGCGCGGATCTGCAGCGGTTTCGTGCCCGGCTGGACGCGCTGAAGACGGTCGATGTCGGTGCCGCGCTGGAAGATATGCGGCCCACCCGGCCCGTAGCCGAAGAGCCCGTGCGCGAGATCGACCGGATCGCTCTGGTAGCGCGCCACCGCCGGGGCGGCTGAGCCTTACCAAGGCTTGCGAGGCAGGCGGGCTTGCGCCACACCTCGGCCCATGACGTCTCACAACACATCCGCCTTCCCGGCGACACGCCTGCGGCGCACCCGGACCCACGGCTGGAGCCGGCGGCTCCACCGCGAAACCACGCTTTCCAGTGCCGACCTGATCTGGCCGATGTTCGTAATCGAAGGCTCGGGCCAAGAGGCCCCGGTGGCGAGCCTTCCCGGAGTAAGCCGGTGGTCGATCGACCTGCTGCTCGAACAGGTGGCCGAGGCCATCGATCTCGGAATCCCCTGCGTCTCGCTGTTCCCCAACACCCCTGCCGACCGGCGGAGTGACGATGCGGCGGAAGCGTGGAACCCGGACAACCTCACCTGCCGCGCGGTCCGCGCGATCCGCGATCGCTTCGGCGATACTATCGGCGTGATGTGCGATGTCGCGCTCGATCCCTATACCAGCCATGGGCACGATGGCCTGCTCGACGAAAGCGGCTATGTCGCCAACGACATCACGCTGGATGCGCTGGTCAGGCAATCGATCAACCAGGCGCAGGCCGGTGCGGACGTCATCGCCCCGTCGGACATGATGGACGGACGGATCGGCGCGATTCGCCAGGCGCTCGAACAGGGCGGCCACGCCAATGTCCAGATCATGAGCTATGCGGCCAAATATGCCTCGGCCTTCTACGGGCCCTTCCGCGATGCGGTGGGGTCGGGCGACAGGCTGAAGGGCGACAAGCGCACCTATCAGCTCGACCCTGCCAACAGCGACGAGGCGATGCGCGAGATCGCGCTCGACATTGCAGAGGGTGCCGACAGCGTGATGGTCAAACCCGGCCTCGCCTATCTCGACATCATCCGCATGGCGCGCGACCGGTTCGATGTGCCGGTGTTCGCGTATCAGGTCAGCGGCGAATATGCGCTGGTCGAGGCTGGCGTCGCGGCGGGCGTGGGCGAGCGAGAGCCGCTGGTCATGGAAAAGCTGATGGCGTTCAAGCGGGCCGGGTGCGCGGGCATCCTGACCTATTACGCACCCTTCGCCGCGCGCATCCTGAATGGCTGACTTTCGCCACGAGACGGCCCGGCTGATCCTGCGCGACTGGCGGGATGCCGACTGGGCGCCCTTCTGGGACGCGACCAACACGCCCGCCGTGATGCGCTGGCTGGGCGGGGTCTGCGATGCCGAAAAACGCGCCGCCGCGCAGCAGCGCCTGCTGTCCTACACACGCGATCACGGCCACACGTTCTGGGTCGTCGAGCGCAAGTCCGATGCTGCCATTCTGGGCTTTTGCGGCCTCAAGCGGTGCAACCAGCAGGGTGGCCCTGTCGGCATGATGGAAATCGGCTGGCGCCTGCGCGAGGATGCCTGGGGGCAAGGCTATGCGAAAGAGGCTGCGGGCGCCGCGCTCGACATCGCTTTCTCCACCTACGAGGCGGACGAAGTGATCGCGCTGACCGTGCGGCGCAACACCGCAAGCTGGGGCCTGATGGAGCGGCTGGGGATGCGCCGGCGCGAGGATCTCGATTTTGCCAATGCCGATTTCGATGCGCAAGATCCGACGATCATCGTCTATTCGATATCGGCCGCCGCATGGGAGCGCGTCGATGCCTGAGGGCACGCCCGCGCCGATCCTGGAAACCGAACGCCTGCTGCTGCGCCCGATCGGGCCGGGCGATGCCGCCGTGCAGTTCCGCACGCTCAACAACGAGCGGATCATGGGGCACCTCGGCGGCGTTCTCTCGCAGGAGGCGATCGCCGAAAAGCACGCCAAGATGATGGATCTGTATGCGCGCGAAGGGTTCAGTTTCCTGTTCCTGATCGAACGCGAAACGGGCGAACTGGTTGGCCATTGCGGGCTCAAACGGGTGGATAGCGCGGGGGCAAGCAACCTCGGCGATTTCGAGATCGGCTGGATCATCCGTGATGACAGGTGGCGTCGGGGCTACGCGCGAGAGGCGGTGGACGCGGTGCTCGAGTGGGCCTTCCTGACCCATGATGCCCCGCATGTCGTCGCGCTCACCTCGCAGCGCAACGAACCGAGTTGGCGGTTGATGGAGCGCATCGGGATGCAGCGGCGCGAAGACCTCGATTTCGAGGATTCCCGGTTCTCGGACGAGGATAATCCGGCGATCGTCTACTCGATCGACCGCGCGGCGTGGGAGGCCCGGCGATGAACCGTTCCGCGCGCCCGCTGTTCGTCGCGACGATCCTGCTCGGCAGTTTTCTGCTGTTTCTGGTCCAGCCGCTGGTCGCGCGGCTTGCGCTGCCGCAGCTGGGCGGCGCGCCCAATGTGTGGAACAGCGCGATGCTGGTCTATCAGGCGCTGCTGCTGGGCGGGTACGCCTATGCGCACCTGATCTCGCGGCTGCCGATCCGGCGGCAGGCAATGATCCATCTGGCGCTGATGGCGGTGGCGCTCTTGTTCCTGCCCATCGCGCTGGCCGAGGTGCCGCAGCCTGCCGGGTGGGAGGTGTTCTGGGTGCCGCTGCTGCTGGTCGCCACCATTGGCCCGCCGTTCTTCATCGTCGCGGCGCAGGCTCCGCTGATCCAGCGGTGGTACGCCGCCGATCCGGACGCGGGCGACCCCTACTGGCTTTATGGTGCATCCAACATCGGCAGCCTTGCCGGCCTGATGAGCTATCCGCTGCTGCTGGAGCCCAACATCCCCCTCAAGAGCCAGAGCCTGCTGTGGACCGTCGGCTTTGGCCTGCTGATCGCGTGCATGGCGCTGATCGCCTGGACCAGATGGCGGACGGCGGATCCTGTGGTGGCGGAGAGCGAGGAGGCGGAGGCCGAGCCGATCGGCTGGCGGCGCATCCTGCTGTGGCTGGCGCTGGCCGCCGTGCCTTCGGGCCTGATGCTATCGACCACCACCCACCTGACGACCGACATCGTCGCGATGCCGCTGCTGTGGGTGGTGCCGCTGGGGCTTTATCTCCTGAGCTTCGTGTTCGCCTTCAATCCGCGCAGCGCGCTCGGCTTCGCGCTGGCGCGGACGGCGCCCACGATCCTGCTGCTGGCGGGTGCGATGGCGATGGTCAGCCGGGGTACCGATGGCGTTTCGCTGGCGCTGGCCGCTGTGCTGATGCTGTTCGTGGTCGCCACCGCACTGCACCGGCGGCTCTACGCCACCCGCCCAAGCCCGGCGCAGCTGACGCTGTTCTACCTCGTGATGAGCGCAGGCGGCGCGCTGGGCGGGCTGTTCGCAGCGATCGTCGCGCCGATGGCGTTCGACTGGGTGTGGGAGCATCCGCTGCTGGTGCTCGCCGCCGGGGCGCTGCTGCCGCAGACGCCGCTGTTCGCGTGGATGGACCGTCTGGGGCTGTCCCCCCGCGAGCGGCTGCTCGCGCGCGTGGTGCTGGTCGCCATCGCGCTGGCGCTGGGCCTGTGGATGTATGTCGCGGTGGGCGCCCAGCGCGATATGACCGTGCACCTGCTCCTGCTGGCGATCGTGCTGCTCGGCGTGCTGGCGCTCGGCAGCCGCTGGGCTTTCCTTGCCATCCTCCTAATCCTGATGCTGGGGCGCGGCGGGCTCGACACGGTGCGCGATAGCGCCGAGGGCATCCGGGAGCGCAGCTATTACGGCGTGTATACCGTGCGCCAGTATCCCGATCCGCCCACGCGGGTGCTGCTGCACGGCACCACGATCCACGGGCGTCAGTTCATGGAGCCGGAGCGGCGCACCGCGCCGACCAGCTATTACGGGCCGACATCGGGCGTGGGGCTGGCGCTTTCCGCAGCGAAGGACATCTACGGGCCGGGCGCGGATATCGGCGTGGTCGGCCTGGGGACGGGTACGCTCGCCTGCTATCGCCAGCCGGGGCAGGACTACACGTTCTACGAAATCGACCCCGTGGTGCGCAGCTATTCGGATCGGGGCATTTTCACCTTCCTGCAGGATTGCGCGCCCGATGCGCAGATCCATATGGGCGATGCGCGGATCGCGCTGGCGGAGGAACCCGCCCGGCAATACGACATCCTTGCGGTGGATGCCTTCAGTTCGGATGCGATCCCGCTGCACCTGCTGACCCGCGAGGCGCTGCACACCTACGGCCGCGCGCTGAAGCCCGACGGGCTGCTGCTGGTCCACATTTCCAACCGCTATGTCGACCTCAGGCCCGTGATTGCCGCCCACGCGCTGGAAAATGGCTGGATCGCGCTGATGCGCGACGATCCGAGCGACGGCGACACGGGCATCTCGGCCAGCTTCTGGGTCGCGATTTCGAGCGATGCGGTGCCGATGGCCAAGCTGCTGCAGTCCAACCCGCAAGCCGACTGGATCGAGCTGGGCGACCCGCGCGGCCCCGCCTGGACGGACGATTTCGCTTCGATCCTGCCATATCTCGACTGGGACACCATACTGGGAGACAGATGATGAGCGACTCCACCGGCAGGCCGGGCGTGCGCCTGATTGCGATCCACGACAAGGCACCGCGCATCCACGAAACCGCGTTCATCGCGCCCGGCACCGTGATCGTGGGCGATGTGACCATCGGGGCGGGCAGTTCCATCTGGTACAACTGCGTGCTGCGCGCGGACGTCAGCAGCATTACCATCGGCGAGCGGAGCAATGTGCAGGATGGCAGCGTGCTGCACTGCGACGGCCCCTCGCCGCAATATCCCGATGGCTGCCCGCTGGTGATCGGCGACGACGTGCTGATCGGCCACATGGCGATGGTTCACGGCTGCCGGATCGAGGATCGCGGATTCGTGGGACTGGGCGCGATTGCGATGAACAACGCGGTGATCGCCAGCGATGCGATGCTGGCGGCGGGTGCGATGCTGACCGAGAACAAGGTGATGGGCGCGCGCGAATTGTGGGGCGGGCGGCCGGCACGCAAGATGCGCGATCTGGACGACGCCGCGATTGCGGGAATGCAGCTGGGCGTGGCGCACTATGCGGAAAATGCGAAGCATCACACGGCTGCCGTGGCCGGGAGCGAGTAGCGCCTGACACACCTGACACAGTGTCCAGGGGCGAAAAAACCTGCCCCGCATCGGGTGTTTATTCTGGCTGGGCGGATGGCAGGCAACGACAATGCGAAAGAGCCATACCCTAATGCCACACCGCGCCGCCTGTAGGACAGCGGCGAAAGGCCATCATGGCGCGCCCTAAGGTCGACCTGCCCGATGTGCAGGCTCTGCGCGCGCTGGTGCAGGATGGTGAGCTGCGGGTGCGGGTGACACCCGGCGCGCGGACGGAAGGCATCGCGATTGTCGATGGGGCCGTGCAGGTAAAGGTGCGCGCCAAACCGCAGGACGGTGCCGCCAATATGGCGGTCGAGGCGCTGGTGGCCCGGGCGCTCGGCATTCCCAAATCGCGCTGCCGCGTGTTGCGCGGCGCAACTTCGCGCGAAAAGGTGCTTCAGCTCAGTGGCTGATCGGGCAGCGTGCGGATCAAATAGGCTCCGATTGCAAGCAGGATCGCCGCCAGCGAGGCAACCCATAGCGACCACGGCGCAAAATAGGTTTCGACCAGCGCACCGCACAGCGCACCGAACGCCAGCGAGACCCACAGCAGCGCGAAGGGCAGCGGGCTGGCCTGCCTGTTGCCGCCCAACCGGTCGGCGATAATCTGGCCCGTGCGCATCAGCGCGCCGGTCATGTAGGTCAGCCCCACGGGGTTCGCGCGATTGGGGCTGAGCACGGTGTTGATCGCCCCCATCGTGACCACCAGCGTACCGAGCGCAAGTTCCACCTGGCCCAGCGCGCGGGCGATGGAGGTGGCGATCAGGCCTGCCACCAGCAGCAGCGAGACCCGAACCTTGCGCCTCTGCGGCTTGCGGTCGCCAACGATCGTGCCCAGCACCACCCCCACGACGAAGCCGACGATCAGCAAGGCGGGCACCGCCACTCGCGCGCTTCCGGTTGCCAGATCGCGCGCCAGCAGCGTGGTGTTGCCCGACATGAAAGAGACGAAATACCCGTCGAGCAGAAGGTAGCCGGTGATGTCGACGAACCCGGCCAGCTAGGCCACGGCATAGGCAAACCGGCGCTGTGCGTGCGAAAAGCGTTGCATGACGGCTCGCTACACCTGGCCAGCGCCGGTTTGAAGAGGCCGCGCGTGAAGTCGTGAGATCATGGGCCGGGGCAGTCGCGGCTCGCGCCCGCAGCCTCAGTCTCTCACCAGGGCCTGCAGTGCTGCGATCCGGTCGGCCTCGTGCGGGGGTTTGTCCCAGCGGATGCGGTGGATGCGCGGGAAGCGCATGGCAAGGCCGCTCTTGTGCCGCTTGCTCGTATGCACGCTGTCGAACGCGACCTCGAAGACCAGGCTCCTGTCGGTCTCGCGCACCGGGCCGAAACGGTTGACCGTGTTCTGCCGCACGTGGCGGTCGATCTTTTTCAGTTCGGCGTCGGTGAAGCCCGAATAGGCCTTGCCCACCGGCAGCAGGTCCGCGCCTTGATCGGGGTCGCCGTCCCAGCAGCCGAAGGTGTAGTCAGAATAGAAGCTGCTGCGTTTCCCGCTGCCGCGCTGGGCATACATCAGCACGCAGTCGATCAGCAGCGGATCGCGCTTCCACTTGTACCACAGGCCGGTGCGGCGGCCCGGCACATAGGGCGAATCGCGCCGCTTGAGCATCAGTCCCTCGATCGCGTCGTTGCGCGCGCCTTCGCGTATCTGCGCCAGATGCTCGAAATCGCGCGCCTCGACGATGGCGCTGAGGTCGAAGCGATGGGCGGGCAGGCGCGCCATCAGCTGTTCGAGCACCGCGCGCCGCTCGCTCCACGGCTTCTCGCGCAGGTTCTCTCCATCGAGCGAGAGGACATCGTACACGCGCACGAAAGCGGGGCTTTCGGCCAGCATTTTCTTGCTCACCGTCTTGCGCCCCAAACGCTGTTGCAGCGCGTTGAAACTGGCTGCGCCGCCGGCCTCACCACCCTGCGTGGCCCCCTGCACCAGTAGCTCTCCATCGAGGATCGCGGGAAAGTCGAGCGCGGGGAGCATTTCGGGGAAGGTGTGCGAGATATCGTCGCCGCCGCGCGAAAACAGCCGCGTTTCGCCTCCGGCATGGACCAGCTGCACGCGGATGCCATCCCATTTCCACTCGGCTACGTAATCGTCGAGGCTGACGACCAAATCTTCCAGCGGGTGGGCGAGCATGAAGGGCTTGAACAGAGGGATGCCCGCCATGTCGGGCGGCGCCGCGCCCTCTGCGCCCCAAGAGAAGAGTTCGGGGTAGGGCGGAGCGAGCCCGTGCCAGTATTCCTCCACCTCCTCCACCGGCACATCGAAAGCGTCGGCGAAGGCGACCTTGGCCAGGCGGGCGGAAATGCCGATCCGCATCGCGCCGGTGGCGAGCTTGAGCAACGCGTAGCGGCCCGACACGTCCAGCCGGTCGAGCAATTCGGGCAGTTCAGTCAGCACTGACTTGCGCGTCATCCCCTGAAGCAGCCCCACCGTTTCGCTCACGCTCGGCGGGGAGGGCGCATCCTCAGGCTGGGGCCACAGCAGGCTGGCGGTTTCCGCAGTATCCCCCACGAAATCGCGGCTCAGCGTCCACAGCACCGGGTCCACCCGTTCCTTCAGGATGGTGCGGATGGTGGATGATTTGACCGCGGGAAAGTCGAGCCCGTCGCTCAGTGCCGCCAGCGCCCAGCCGCGATCGGGATCGGGCGTGGCGCGCAGGTATTCGCCGATCAGCCGCAGCTTCTCGTTCCGGCTGCGAGTGTAGACCAGCGCATCGATCAGGGCGGCGAATTGCTCCATCAGGCAGGGATACTCTCTTTTCGGAGGTCGCGATCCCGGCTATTGATGACACAAATTGGCAAGCATACGCCGGTTTCTAACGGGAAGGATTTAATACCATGAAGATCAAGGTTCTCGCGGCGTCGCTCGCCATCATTGCAGCTCCGCTGGCATCTGCCGCCGTTCCGGCCGCGGCCGAGGAAGCCGAAGCCGCGTTGACGATCGACACGCCGATCGAAGCGCTGATGGCGAACGACGATGCGCGCGCGGTCGTCCTCGCCGAAATGCCCGAGCTGGAAAGCAGCCCCTATTACCCGCAGATCAAGGCGATGAGCCTGAAGGCAGTGCAGCCCTATTCGCAGGGGATGATCACCGACGAAATGCTGGCGAAAATCTCGGCCGGTCTCGCCGAGATCCAGTAGGCGCGCCTGCCCACCGGTCTTGGCGGGGCCAGCATACGGAGTTTCACCAATCACCCGCAGTCCTTCGCAGGGGCTGCGGGTTTTGATTGTCGCGCCGAAACTTTCCATGCAGCGATAACCAGAGACCGGAGGGATTGCTCCCGGCTATGGGGCTACACGTGAGATGACAGCCGCGCTGCAGATTGTGCAACGGGTAGTCCGGTCACTACAGGGGGCACGCCATGGGCCGACGCAATTCGCACAAGGAAACGCACGCATCGTCGCGAATCGGCTGGCTGCGAGCGGCCGTTCTGGGCGCCAATGACGGCATCGTATCGACCGCCAGCCTGATCATCGGGGTGGCGGCGGCGAATGCCAGTCACAACGGCATTTTCATCGCCGGTATTTCCGCCCTGATCGCGGGTGCCATGTCGATGGCTGCCGGCGAGTATGTGTCCGTCAGTTCGCAGGCCGATTCCGAGAAGGCCGATCTTGCGCGCGAAGCCGCCGAGCTTGCCGGGCAGCCCGAGATGGAGCTGGATGAGCTCACCCGGCTATATGAAGAACGCGGCGTGCAGCACGATACGGCGCGCGCGGTGGCCGAACAGATGACCGCGTTCGATGCGCTGGGCGCGCATGGGCGCGACGAGCTCGGCATTTCACAGGCTACGATGGCGCGGCCCCTGCAGGCCGCGTTCGCCTCCGCACTCAGCTTTACCGCAGGGGCGGCGGCGCCGGTGGCGGTGGTGCCGCTGGTGCCGCACGCCATTCTGGTCCCGGTGGTGGGTATCGTCTCGCTCGTATGCCTTGCGGTGCTGGGCGCGCTGGGCGCATGGGCGGGCGGTTCGCCCGTTCTGCCAGCGGTCATCCGGGTCGGCTTTTGGGGAGCCCTGGCGATGGCGGTTACCGCCGGGGTGGGCAAGGCCTTCGGAGCTGCTCTGGGCTAAGGTGAGAGACGGCCAGCATGCTGGCGCCCGGCCTCAGTCATCCTCATCCTCGTAGCCGACCATCGCCAGCGCGCGCGCCGGGCGCTGATGCAGCTGGCACCAGCGCAACAGCGCCTCTTCGCGCCCGTGGGTGATCCAGGTTTCCTGCGGGTTCACTTCGCGGATCGTGTCGGTCAGCTCGCCCCAGTCGGCGTGATCGGAAATGACCAGCGGCAGCTCGACATTGCGCTGCCGCGCCCGCTGGCGCACCCGCATCCAGCCTGACGCCATGGCGGTGATCGGATCGGGCAGGCGACGGCTCCACCGGTCGTTCAGCGCCGAGGGAGGACAGACAACGATATGGCCGCGCATGTCATCCTTCGAATAGTCCGACACCAGCCGCAGCTCGCCCAGATCGACGCCGTGATCCTCGTACAGGCGGCACATCTTTTCCATCGCGCCATGCAGGTAGATCGGATCGCGGTGCCCTGCCGCGCGCAATTCCGCGATTACCCGCTGCGCCTTGCCCAGCGCATAGGCGCCCACCGCAACGCAGGCCTCGGGGTGCGCGGCGAGCCGCTCGGTCAGCTTGCCGATCTCGCCCGCGATCGGCGGGTGCGAGAAGACGGGCAGGCCGAAGGTCGCCTCGGTGATGAAGATGTCGCATGGCGTCACTTCGAATGGCGGGCAGGTCGGGTCCGGGCGGCGCTTGTAATCGCCGGTCACCACGATCCGCTCGCCCGCGTGCTCCAGCAGGATCTGCGCGCTGCCCAGCACGTGGCCGGCGGGCACGTAGGTCGCGGTGACATCGCCCGCCAGCCGGATGCTCTCGCCATACTGCACGGGGACCGCCTTGTGCGGAATGGTGCCCGCATCGTCTTCAGCCCCGGTGCGGTAGCGCAGCTCCATGATCGCCAGCGTTTCGGGCGTGGCATAGGTCGTGCCGTGTCCGCCGCGCGCATGATCCGCGTGGCCATGCGTCACCAGCGCGCGATCGACCGCGCGTGAGGGATCGATCCACGCATCGGCGGGCAAGACATGGATGCCGTGGGGGTGCGGCTGGATCCAGGAAAACGGGGCTGTCACGCGACGAAGAACCGCCGCGAGGCAGCGATGGTTCCGTTCTACTGGGCTGCGTCCGCGTCCTTCGCCGCTTTCGCCGCCGCTTCCCGCTCTGCCCTGGCCTTGGCCTCCTGCTCGGCGGCCCATTCCTGCCACCGGGCAATCTCGGCGCTATAGCGCAGCACCTTGTAGTCGGGGTCGATCACGTAATGCGCGTCGTCCGATCCCAGATCGACGCGCGCAGTGCCTGAGGACATGTCCGCGACGATCGTTCGATCGCCCACGCGAACATCCACGGGCATCGGGAACGGCGTCCCCCCGTCGGTTTTCCAGCGCAGCATCAGCGTGCTGCCATCGCGCTGCTCGATCAGTTTGGGCAGCGCGGCCTGGCGCAGATAGGCATCGAAGAACCAGCCAAGGTCGCGGCCGCTTTCCTCCCCTGCGATCCGCTGGAAATCGGCGGTGTCCGCGAACTGCGGCACGAAATTGCCCGGCTTGGGATCGGACCGGCCATAGGTCAGCCGGCGGATTGCCGAAAAGAACGCCTCGTCGCCGATCAGCGCGCGCAGCGTGTGGGCGATCTGGCTGCCCTTGGAATAGATATCCCTGCCCCAGCCCGCATCATCATCGAGGTAATGCGACTGCGAGATCGGCTGTGCCGGGACCACGGGCGAGCGGCTGAGGACACCGGGGCGTTGCGCCATGATCGCCGCGATATAGGCCGCCTGCCCGTCGCGCCATTGCTGGAACAGGGGCTGCATGTAGCTGCCCAGACCTTCGTGCAGCCACATGTCGTTGGGGGCCTTGTTGGTCAGCTGGTTGGCGAACCATTCGTGCGAGAATTCGTGCTGCGCGAGGCTGTCGTACCCTAGCGGCGACTGCCGGAACTTGGCCCCATAGGCATTGATCGTCTGGTGCTCCATGCCGAGGTGCGGCGTTTCGGCCAGGCCCACTTTCTCGTCAGCGAAAGGATACGGCCCGATGACCTCTTCGAAGAAATCGAGGTAGGTCTTCACTTCCTGCAACAGCGTGCGCGCCTTCGCCTCGTTGCCCGGCAGGTACCAGAAATACAGCGGAATGCTGTTGCCGAAACGGCTCTGGTAGCTTTCTTCGAGCAGGCCATAAGGCGCGATGTTGAGCGCGATGGCGTAGGTGTTGGGATTTCTGGTGGACCATTTCCACGTCGTCCACCCGTCCTTCGTTTCGCTGCCGGCGGCCACGCCGTTGCCCGCCGCGACAAGACCCTCGGGCACGGTGATCGCGCTATCCAGCCGGGCGATCTCCTTGGTCGGATAATCGATGCATGGCCAGAACAGGTCGCACCCGTTCATCTGCACCGCGGTGGCGACCCACGGCTGCCCATCCTCTGTCTGGTCCCACACGAACCCGCCATCCCACGGCGCGCGCCGCGCGACATGCGGCTGGCCGTTCCACTCTATCGCGACCTTGGCGGTTTCGCCCTTGGCCAGCGTCTTGCCCAGCGGAATGCTCAGCTGCCCCGCTTCGCTTTCCCAGGTGGCGGGCGCGCCATCGACGGTGATGGAAGTGATCGCGAAACGCGGATCGAGATCGACCTCGAACCGGTCGAGCGGGGCCAGCGCCTCGATCGTGTAGCGCGCATCGCCCTCGATCGACTTGCTCGCGGGATCGACCTTCAGGCGCAGGTCCAGAAACGGCAGCCCGGTCGCCTCCTGCGCGGCGGTGAGCGGCAGGCCGCTATCCGCGGTACGCGCGGCGAGCGGGGGTGCCTGCGCGTCGTCTGCCGCCGTATCGCCGGTATCAGGATGGGCGGCGGCTGGCATCGCGAGGGTCGCCGCGAGGGCGAGAGTGAGAATGGATGCGCGCATGAAAAAGCCTCCCCGATGTAACTATCGGGGAGGCTTGAACCATATTCGCAGGCGTTACGCCAGCAGGTGCGGCAATCAGTTTTCGCCGGGCTTGCCGGCATCGGCCTCAGCGCCGCCGCCGTCCTTGCTTTCCGCTGGCTTTTTCTTCGGCGCGGCCTTCTTGCGGCCAGACCCCTTCTTGCCCTTGGGCGGCGCAGGCGTCAGCTCGAAGTGCGGCTTGCCGTCCTTCAGAGTCACGTTGACTTCGCCGCCATCGGCCAGCTTCCCGAACAGCAGTTCTTCGGCCAGCGGCTGCTTGATCTTCTCCTGGATCAGGCGGCCCATCGGGCGCGCGCCGTACAGGCGATCATAACCCTTGTCGCCGAGCCATGCCTTGGCACCGTCGTCGAACTGGATGTCGACATTCTGTTCGGCCAGCTGAAGCTCCAGCTGGATGATGAACTTGTCGACCACGCGTGCGATGGTGTCCTTGCCGAGGTAACCGAACGGCACGATCGCATCGAGCCGGTTGCGGAATTCCGGCGTGAACATGCGCTTCACCGCTTCCTCGCTCGCGTCCTCGCGGCTGACGTCGCCAAAGCCAATGCCCTGGCTCGCCATGTCGGCGGCGCCCGCATTGGTGGTCATGATCAGAACAACGTTGCGGAAATCGACCGTCTTGCCGTGGTGGTCGGTCAGGCGGCCATTATCCATCACCTGCAGCAGGATGTTGAACAGGTCCGGGTGCGCCTTCTCGATCTCGTCGAGCAGCAGGACGCAGTGCGGGTTCTGGTCGACCGCATCGGTCAGCAACCCGCCCTGATCGTAGCCGACATAGCCCGGAGGCGCGCCGATCAGCCGCGAAACGCTGTGGCGTTCCATATATTCGGACATGTCGAAGCGTTTCAGTTCGATCCCCATGATGCTGGCGAGCTGGCGCGCGACCTCCGTCTTGCCGACGCCGGTCGGGCCGGAGAACAGGAACGAGCCGATCGGCTTGTCCGGATCGCGCAGGCCTGCGCGGCTCAGCTTCATCGCGGTGGAGAGCTTGTGCACCGCCGCGTCCTGCCCGAACACTACCTGCTTGAGATCGCGTTCGAGGTTTTCGAGCGCGGCCTTGTCGTCCTTGCTGACCGATTTTGGCGGGATGCGCGCCATGGTTGCGATGACCTGCTCGATCTCGCGCGCGGTGATCTTCTTGCGCCGCTTGCTGGGCGGAACCAGCATCTGCATCGCGCCGACTTCGTCGACCACGTCGATCGCCTTGTCGGGCAGCTTGCGGTCGTTGATGTAGCGCGCGGACAGCTCCACAGCGGTTTTCAGCGCATCGGCGGTGTAGGTCACCTTGTGATGCTGCTCGAACGCGGATTTGAGGCCCTTAAGGATCTTGATCGTATCCTCGATGGTGGGCTCGTTGACGTCGATCTTCTGGAACCGGCGCAGCAGCGCGCGATCCTTTTCGAAGTGGTTGCGGAATTCCTTGTAGGTGGTCGACCCGATGCAGCGGATCGCGCCGCTCGACAGGGCGGGCTTCAGGAGGTTGGACGCATCCATCGCCCCGCCGCTGGTCGCGCCCGCGCCGATCACCGTGTGAATCTCGTCGATGAAAAGGATCGCGTGCGGCATCTTTTCGAGTTCGGAGACGACCTGCTTCAGCCGTTCCTCGAAATCGCCGCGATAGCGCGTGCCGGCCAGCAGAGCGCCCATGTCGAGCGAGTAGATGATCGCCTCGTTCAGCACTTCGGGCACATCGCCTTCGACGATCTTGCGCGCCAGGCCTTCCGCGATGGCCGTCTTGCCGACGCCGGGATCACCCACGTAGAGCGGGTTGTTCTTGCTGCGGCGGCACAGGATCTGCACCGTGCGGTCGACTTCCGGCCCGCGACCGATCAGCGGATCGATCTTGCCGTTGTCGGCCTTGGCGTTGAGGTTGACCGTGAACTGGTCGAGCGCGGTTTCCTTCTTGTTGCCCTTGGCCTCTTCCTTTTCCTCGGGCGAATCGTCTTCCGACCCGCGCGGCGAGCGGGGCTCTATCGCCTGGCCGCCCTTGCCGATGCCGTGGCTGATGAAGCTGACCGCATCCAGCCGGCTCATGTCCTGCTGCTGGAGGAAATAGACCGCGTAGGAATCGCGTTCGGAAAACAGCGCGACGAGGACGTTGGCCCCGGTCACGGTGTCCTTGCCGGACGACTGCACATGCAGGATCGCGCGCTGCACCACGCGCTGGAAACCGGCGGTCGGCTGCGGTTCGCCCGCTTCGTCCGCCATGAGCGACTGGTATTCCTGATCGAGATAGGCGCGCACCACATCGGCCAGTTCATTCAGGTCGACACCGCAGGCGCCCATCACTTCGGCCGCATCCTCGTCTGCGATCAGCGCGAGCAGCAGGTGTTCGAGCGTGGAATATTCGTGCCGTCGTTCGCGCGCACCATCGAGCGCGGCGTTGAGGGTCTTTTCGAGATTTGGCGCGAAGCTAGGCATAGGTATCCTGCGAGGTTTGGCAGCAAGCGGTCGGGCTGCGAAGTATCACCGAATGATTGCGCAAAGTGGTTAGCGCAAGGTGAATGCTATACGAGGAATATTGGTTGCCGCCGCCCCGCTGTGAAGGGCGCGGCACCCCTCAGCCCTCGTTTTTCTTGGAAAACAGCGCCTCTGCGGCGTTGCGCTGGCTGGAATAGCGCAGCCGGTGCTGTTCCACCCGCGCAATCTCGACCTGCAGCAGCCTGATCCTGTCGTCGAGTTCGAACTGCGAAAGGCGCGAAAGATCCTCGGCAGCCAGCTGGCTGGCGACATCGCTGGTCTGGCGAGGGCCGACGTCTTCTTCCATCGATTGCCACTCTTCCCCCACCGCCGCTTGCTGTCAATGCGCGCGATGGCTACTTGGCGCGAACGCCTAGTCAGCGACGGGGGGAACCGATGCCGAGCGTACCCGATAGAATGCGAGCGATCGGCTTTGCCGAACCGGGTGGACCAGATGTGCTGCGGCTGGATCAGGATGTGCCCGTGCCACAGCCGGGGCCGGGCGAGGTGCTGCTGAAAGTGGCCTATGCCGGGGTCAACCGTCCCGACTGCATCCAGCGCGCCGGGCATTATCCGCCGCCGCCGGGCGCTTCGCCAATCCTCGGCCTCGAAGCCGCGGGAGAGATCGTGGCGGTGGGCGAAGGCGTCGATACCGCACGGATGGGCGAGCATGTGTGCGCGCTGACGCCGGGCGGGGCCTATGCCGAATATTGCGCGGTGCCCGCAGGCCATGTGCTGCCCGTGCCCGATGCGCTGACCCTGGCGGAGGCCGCGGCGCTGCCGGAAACGCTGTTCACCGTGTGGCACAACGTCTTCCAGCGCGGCATGGCGCGCGACGGGGAGACGCTGCTGGTCCACGGCGGCACCAGCGGGATCGGGACGATGGCGATCATGCTGGCCAAGGCTTTCGGGCTAACCGTAATCGTGACCGCGGGCAGCGAGGAAAAATGCGACGCCGCGCGCCGCGTCGGCGCCGATCACGCGATCGATTACAAGACCACCGATTTCGTCGAGCCGGTGGGGCTGATCACGGGCGAAACCGGGGTCGATCTGGTGCTCGACATGGTCTCTGGCGATTATGTCGCACGCAATATCAATTGCCTGCGGCCCGGCGGGCGGCATGTCACCATCGCGGTGCTGGGCGGCATGAAGGCCGAGATCAACATGGCGCAGGTGATGCAGAAACGCCTGACGCTGACCGGATCGACGCTGCGCCCCCGGTCCGACGCCTTCAAGACCGCGCTGCGCGACGAGATCGAGCGCGAGGCCTGGTCGCTGGTGGAAGAGGGCGCGGTTCGCCCGGTGATGGACGAGATCTTCGCACTGGCCGATGCGAAGAATGCCCACGCCCGGATGGAAGAGGGCAGCCATATCGGCAAGATCGTGCTGGCGATCGACGAGGATATGTAGTCGCCCCCGACTGCGTTCCGCCCGGCAGGACTGTGGAAAGTCGCCGGACTGTCACGATAATGTGAGCAGGGCGTAACAATGCCGGGCTAGTGGTGGGCGACCATATCCCGGGCAAGACCGTATTCTTGGCCGGGATGTTCTGGACGAACTATCGGGGCCACCCTCTCTCATGCTCGACCGAACCACACCCGACGCACTGCCGCACGAACTGCACGATCTTCCGGGCCATTTCGGCAATGTTACTGCCTTCCCGCCGGTAGCGCCCTCCGTCCCCGAACCCGAGGATGGCAAGCGCCGCCGCTATCGCACGATCTGGATCAGCGACGTGCATCTGGGCACCAAGGGCTGCAATGCGGACATGCTGATCGACTTCCTCGACAGCACCGATAGCGAGACGATGTATCTGGTCGGCGACATCATCGACGGCTGGCGGCTGAAGAAAAAGTTCTACTGGCCGCCCGCGCATAACGACATCGTGTGGCGCATACTCAAGCGCGCCAAGCGCGGCACGCGGATCGTCTATATTCCCGGCAATCACGACGAGGTTGTGCGGCCGTTCTGCGGGATGAATTTCGGCGATGTGGAAATCCGCCGCGCTGCTTTTCACGACACCGCGGACGGGCGGCGCCTGATGGTGCTGCACGGCGACGAGTTCGATACGGTGATGCTGACGCACAGGTGGCTCGCATTCGTCGGCGACACCGCCTATCACCTGATGATGGCGCTGAACGGGTGGGTCAACAAGGCCCGCCAGGCGCTGGGGATGCCGTACTGGTCGCTTTCCAAAGCGGCCAAGCACAAGGTGAAGAATGCCGTCGAGTTCATCTCGAAATACGAAGAAATCGTGGCCCGCGCCGCTGGCGAGCGCGGTGTCGACGGGGTCGTGTGCGGGCATATCCACACTGCGGAGCACCGCCTGTTCCAGCACGCCGGGCGCGATATCGAATACTGGAACGATGGCGACTGGGTGGAAGGCTGCAACGCGCTGGTCGAACATTTCGACGGGCGGATGGAAATCCTCCACTGGCCCGACGAGGTCGCCAGGCGCACGAGCGTACCGGGCGATGCAACCGCTTCCGGCCAGGGCGAGGCGCGCGCGGTCGCCTGATGCGCCTGCCGGAGCTTGGAGGGGTGGCTGACCTGATAGACAAGCCCCCCAAATCGATCGCGATCGTCAGCGACGCGTGGCACCCGCAGATGAACGGCGTGGTGCGCACGCTGACCACAACCTGCGAGCTGCTGCGTGCAAGCGGCCACCGGGTGGATGTGATCTCGCCCGATCAATATCCCTCGGTCCCCTGCCCGACCTATCCGGAAATCCGCCTTGCGCTAACGCTGCCCGGCACGGTGGGGCGGCGCTTGTCGGACCTGCAGCCCGACGCGGTGCATATCGCCACCGAAGGCCCGCTGGGCCTGTCTGCGAGGCGATACTGCATGGCCAAGTCGGTGCCCTTCACCACCGCTTATCACACGCAGTTTCCCGATTACGTCTCGCGCCGGACCTATCTGCCGCCGGAGACCTTCTGGCCCTATATCCGCTGGTTCCACCGGCCCGCACAGCGGGTGATGGTGGCGACCGAGAGCATTCGCGAGGAACTGCGCGAGCAGGGGCTGACCCGGCTGCATCACTGGGGGCGCGGGGTCGATCTGTCGCTGTTCCGCCCCGATGCTGGTGATTGCAGCGATTACGAAGGGCTCGCACGCCCGATCCAGCTCTATGTCGGGCGGGTCGCGGTGGAAAAGAACATCGAGGCGTTCCTGAAAACCGATCAGCCCGGCACGAAGGTGGTGGTGGGTGACGGCCCCGCGCTGAGCGACCTGAAGGCGCGCTATCCCGATGCGGTGTTCCTCGGCAAGCGCGGCGGCGACGATCTGGCGCGGTGCTATGCCGGGGCGGACGTGTTCGTGTTTCCCAGCAAGACCGATACCTTCGGGCTGGTGATGATCGAGGCACTGGCCTGCGGCACACCGGTGGCAGCCTACCCCGTGCCCGGCCCGCGTGACATCCTGACGCCCGAAGCGGGTGCCATGCGCGAAGACCTGAACCAGGCCATCGCCGCTGCGCTGACGCTGGACCGGGAGGCCTGCGCCGCCTTCGGCCGGCAGTTCAGCTGGCAGGCGGCCACCGTGCAATTCCTTGCCGGGCTGGAGGAATTCGACGGCGAAACGCTGACCCCGTGAGCGGCGGGGTGGCCGCCCGCGCGCGATGATCCTTGCCCAACGCCAGCGCGATCCCTACAGTGTAACCGACGCGGCCGCTCCGAAAGGGGCGGCCCTTGTGTTTTCTGGCGTCTTTTCGGACGCCGTTTCCGGCCCTCGTGCGATCATGGGGGCCGCCAGTTCAGGATGACCATTATGGCCGACCAACCGACCCCTCTGATGCCCCACGCGACCGCCACCTGGCTGGTCGACAACACCGGCCTCAGCTTCGAACAGATCGCCGCGTTCTGCGGGCTCCACATCCTCGAAGTGCAGGCGATGGCGGACGATCTGGCGGGCAGCAAGTATACCGGCCGCGATCCGGTCTATGCTGGCGAACTGACGCAGGCAGAGATCGAGCGCGGGCAGGAAGACAGCAATTACGTGCTCAAGATGCAGAAGGCCCCGGCCGAGGTCACCCGCACCAAGGGGCCGCGCTACACCCCCGTTTCCAAGCGGCAGGACAAGCCCGACGGGATCGCGTGGATCCTGCGCAACCACCCGGAAGTGACCGACGCGCAGATTTCCAAGCTGATCGGCACCACGCGCAACACCATCGGCGCGGTGCGCGAGCGTTCGCACTGGAATATCCAGAACATCCAGCCGAAGGATCCGGTGACGCTAGGCCTGTGTTCGCAACGCGAGCTCGACGCGGTGGTGAAAGCCGCGGCGAAGAAGGCCGGCATCGAAGGCGCCGGGGCCGCCGATCCGGTGGTCGAGGCAAGCGACAAGGCCAAGCTGATCGAAGAACTGCGCCGCGAGCGCGACCAGAACGAGAAGGCCGCCGCCGAAGCCGCGCAGGAAGCCGAAGCCGCCGCGTGGCTGGAAGCCAAGCGGGCGAGCGAGGAAGAGCAGCTTTCCGGCACGCCGATCGACACCGGCAGTGCCGAGCCTGCGACCGAAGATAGCGAGCAGCCGTGAGAATAGTGGGCTCGCCTGCAAGCAAATGCTTGCGGCTGAGCCCGCACGACTGCATCATGCTTACATGGATGTAAGCAAGCTACCGTTTCATCACGCAAGCGCGTGGGATACCGCAATCGAATCGACCACCATGCCCGCCCTGTTCGGGCGCGCGGTCGATCGCCACCCCGATCGGACGCTGGTCGAATTCCTCGGCCGCAAGCTGAGCTATCAGGCGATGCATGCCGAGGCGCAGCGGTTTGCCGCGGGCCTGCAACAGGCCGGCATCGGGCGCGGCGACCGGGTCGGGCTGTTCCTGCCCAACGTCCCGATCTACCTCTCCGCCTACTATGGCGCGATGATGGCCGGGGCGACGGTGGTCAATTTCTCGCCGCTCTATTCGGTCGACGAACTGTCCCATCAGGTCGAAGATTCGGGCACCCGCCTGCTGGTAACGGTCGATGTGAAGCAGCTCTACGACACCGCCGCCGCGGTGCTGGAGAAGTCATCGCTGCAGACGCTCGTGGTCGGCGAACTGGCCGGAATGCTGCCGACCCTGAAGGCGCTGGGCCTCAGGCTGTTCAAGGCCAGCGCGGTCGCGAAGCCGCCCTATGGCGATGCCATCGTCAACTGGCGCGACATGCTGCCGCGCTCCGAACCGCGCAGGCTCGACATCGCGCCCGACGAGATCGCGCTGCTGCAATATACCGGCGGCACCACCGGGCGGCCCAAGGGCGCGATGCTCAGCCATGCGAACCTGGCCGCAAACGCACAGCAGGTGGATGCGATCGACCCGTTCGACCGCAGCGAGCCAGACGTCATCATGGGCGCACTGCCGCTGTTCCATGTGTTCGCCAATACCTGCGTCCTCAACCGCAGCATCGTGCGCGGCGCGACCATTGCGATGGTTCCGCGCTTCGAAGCGGGCGATGTGCTGGCAACATTGCAGCGCGCGCGGTGCACCGGCTTTCCCGGCGTGCCGACGATGTTCCAGGCACTGCTCGACCATCCCAAGGCAGCCAGCACCGATTTCTCCGCGCTGAAGATCTGTATTTCGGGCGGCGCCCCGCTGGCCGATCCGCTGCGCGAAAAGTTCGAGACCGTATCGGGCGTTCGGCTGGTCGAAGGCTATGGCCTCACCGAAAGCTCCGGCGTGGTCTCGACCAATCCCTACGTTGCCAAGCGCAAGCTGGGCACGATCGGCCAGGTGGTGCCGGGCACAAGGTTGCTGCTGCTCGACAAGGAAGATGCGAGCAAGCTGGCGCCCGAGGGCGAGCCGGGCGAGCTGGCAATCAACGGGCCGCAGATCATGCAGGGGTACTGGAACCTGCCCGACGCCGACGCCGAGGTGTTCGTGGAGCATCAGGGGCTGAGGTGGCTGCGCACCGGGGACGTCGCGACGATCGATGCCGATGGCTTCGTGGAGATCGTGGACCGGATCAAGGACATGATCGCGGTTGGCGGGTTCAAGGTCTTCCCCAGTCAGGTTGAGGACGTGCTGCGTGAGAACGCGGCGATCCGCGATGTGCTGGTGATCGGCGTGCCCGACGATTATCATGGCGAGGTGCCGCGCGCCTATGCGACGCTGCAGCCCGATGTGCGCGCGCCCACCGCAGACGCGCTGCGCGAGTGGCTCAATGCGCGCGTGGGCAAGCACGAGCGGGTGGACAAGGTGGTGATCCGCAAGGAGCTGCCCGTCACGATGGTCGGCAAGCTCGATCGCAAGGCGCTGCGGCAGGAAGTGCTGGGCTGAGCTCGGCCGTTTGTCCGCGATTGGCTGTGGGATCGATATGAAACGGGGGCGTATCGCCTTTTAGCGATACGCCCCCGCATCCCCTCCCGAAAATCGGGAAATCAGTAGTAGTTCGAGCCGGTCCGGGTCTCTGACTGGCCATCGCTGTCATTGTCCGGCGCGAAGGGCGAGATGCCCAGATCCGAAGTGGTCGACGAACTCGCCTGCGGCTGCGGCGCACTCTGCTGTGAGGGCGCGGGTGCGGGTGCGTCGTAGCTCTGCTGGCTCGGCTTCGTTTCCTGCTCCGCGCCACGCGGGGCGAAACGGCCCTGGACGGCGGCGCCCTGTTCCACGGTCAGGGCTTCGTAATGAACGTCGCCATTGATCGTCGCGCTGCGCAGGATCACCAGCTCGCGGGCATTGACCGACCCGTCGACCCGGCCTGCGAGCCGCGCGGTTTCGGCCTTGATCTCGCCGGTGATCTGGCTGCCGTCGCCCTGCACCAGCGAGGCGCAGTCGATGTCGCCTTCCACCGTGCCGTCGATATGCAGTTCGGTCGATGCGGAGATGTTACCCGTGATGGTGACATCCGAGCCAAGCACCGAGAAGCTACCCGAGGAAGAGCCGCCCTTAGACACTGGGGCCGCCTTCGGAGTCGTGGGCCTCGGCGGCGCGCTGGGAGCCGGGGGTTCGGCGTGCTTTTTTGAGAACATCAGGGGCTAACTCCAAGAATGTGCGCGGATTGACTGCTGTGCCGTTCACTCGAACCTCGAAATGCAGGTGCGGGCCGGTCGATCGACCCGTGCTGCCAATTGCGCCGATAACCGTGCCTGCTTCAACCCGGTCTCCGACCTTCGCCTCAAAACGTGACATGTGTGCGTAACGGGTTAACAGGCCGCGGCCGTGGCTGATCTCCACGATGTTGCCATAGCCGCCCTTGCGACCCACGAAGGTCACCGTGCCGCGCGCAGTGGCATAGATCGGCGCGCCCATCGGACCCCTGAAATCGAGCCCGCGATGCATCGCGGCGCGCCCGGTGAAGGGATCGCGGCGATAGCCGTAGGAGGAATTGGCCGCGGGCGTATCGGTCGGGCGCAGCTGCGGCACGCCGTCCAGCGTGGCTTCCAGCATCGCCATCCGCGACAGACTGAGCCCCAGGCGTTCGAACCGCGGATCGATCGTGTCGCCCCCGAACAGCTCTTCGAACGGGCCGCCGCGCGCTTCGCGTTCGGCCGATGCGAGCATCTGCTTGGGATCGAGGCCGAGTTCGCTCAGCGCCCACATTGCGCGCTTGGAACGGCGATCGGCATAGGCGGTCAGCCCTTTCACGAAGGCCAACTGCCGCGCCTCGATCTTAGCGAGCGCCGCCGCTTCGGGAACGGCGGTGGAAACCTTTTCCACCAACTCGTCCGTCTGCGCCGATTCCTCGCCCTGGGCGCTCTGCCGCACGACATCGGCGGGCATGACCTTCATCATCTCTTCGATGAAGTCCTGCCGCTTCTCCAGATCCTGCGTCACCTCGCCCAGATTGTCTCGGTAGGCCTGCAGGCGTTCTTCGGAGGTCATCACCTCGGCTTCACGCTCCAGCAGCGAAACCCGCTCCAGGCTGGATCGATATTGTAGGAAACTCATCACCGACATGCTGATGATGACTGCCAGAGCCAGAATGATCGCCAGTGCCGCAGACCGCTTCTGCAGGGCAGAGCTGATCTTGATGAAGCGGACCTGGCCCTGCGAACGCATGAAAAATTCGCGTTCCGGAAACCATTGTTCCATACGCTGCGACCACGTCACGCGCTGTTCCGTGTGATAGTCCAAAAGCAACCCCCAAACCGTCTGTCCGGTCCCGGCAGGGGGCTAGCAACGGGGCCGGGGTGGGTCGAATCGTGCGACGAGTCGTTCCGATGAATCGAAGGCTGGTTACGATGAGTTGTGAAAAATCGTGTCATTAACCTTAATTTTTCGGAACCGACTGAACCTTCGCGGGTTTCGCGCCTCTTGACCGATTCGTTTCTCTCTCACCGCACGGTGCCAGGCGCAGCGCGCGGGTTGTCCCCTGTAAAAAGCGCCACCCGCGCGCGACGGCGGATCGGTCTGCTGGGCGGAAGTTTCAATCCGGCGCATGGGGGCCACCGGCGCATTTCCCTCTTCGCGCGCGAGGCACTTGGCCTCGATGAAGTGTGGTGGCTGGTCTCGCCGGGCAATCCACTCAAGCCCAGGGAGGGGATGGCGCCGCTTAGCGCGCGCTATGCCTCGGCGGTGGTGCAGGCGCGCCGCGCGCCGATCCGCGTCACCGCGATCGAGCGGGAGCTTGGCACGCGCTATACCGTCGATACGATAGCCGGCATCCAGCGCCGCTTCGAAAAATGCGATTTCGTGTGGCTGATGGGGTCGGACAATCTGGCCACTTTTCACCGGTGGCGGGAATGGCGGCGAATCGCATGGAGCGTTCCGATTGCGGTCATCGCCAGACCGGGGTATGAGATGGCAACCGTCGCAAGCCCCGCGGCGGCCATGCTGCGGCGCTTCGCAATGAAACCGGCGCAGTTCAGGAACAGGGGCACATGGAGCGCGCCGATCCTGGTGACCCTGCGTTTTGATCCCGATGCCCGCTCTGCCACGGCGATTCGCGCCGGTGATCCGGATTGGGCTTCGCGCTACGGCAATGCTCCACTTCGCGACCAGATAACCCATCGCCCGATCCCGCGGATCGGCTCGGAGCCGGGCGGCGCATGACTCGCATCTGCTCCCGGCCATTCCCATATCACTGGAATGACAGGAGTAACGACTTCGCCCATGACCCATGTGCACACCGCCACACCCGATGCGGGCATGACCGCAACCAATGCCACGAAAGGCCTCGGCTTGACTGAAGACCGTTCCGATTCGCTTCACGCGCTGGTGATGCAGCAGCTGGACGACGACCAGGCGCAGGAAATCGTCACCATCGATCTGGATGGCAAATCGAGCATTGCCGATCACATGGTGGTCGCATCCGGCCGGTCGACCCGGCAGGTCGCCTCGATCGCGCAGAAACTGGCGGAGAAGATCAAGCAGGACGGCTACGGCCCGGTGCGGCTGGAAGGCCTGCCCGCCGCCGACTGGGTGGTGATCGATGCGGGCGACGTGGTGGTCCACCTGTTCCGCCCCGAAGTCCGCAGCTTCTACAATATCGAACGCATGTGGTCGTTCGGCGACGACGGCAAGCTGGCTGCTGGCGGGAATGCCTGACCGGCACTGCTGACCGCCAATGCTGTTGCACATCGTTGCGCGCGGCAAGATCGGGCGTTCTCCCGAGGCTGAGCTGGTCGACCGCTATCTGACGCGGATCGCGTGGGATACGAAGCTGACCGAACTGCCCGAAACTGGCGGGCGGATTCCCGCTGCGAAGGAACCGGTCCGAACAGTGGCGCTCGATGAAAAGGGGCGCGATCTGCCGTCCGAGAAGCTGGCGAGCATCCTTGGCGAGTGGCGCGACGGCGGCATTCGCGAGACGCGCTTCCTGATCGGCGCTGCCGACGGGCATTCGAACGAACAGCGCGCGGAGGCGGACCTGCTGCTGGCCTTTGGCAAGGCGACCTGGCCGCACCTGCTGGCGCGCGCGATGCTGGCCGAACAGCTCTACCGCGCGACAAGCATTCTTGCAGGCCATCCCTATCATCGGGCAGGATAGCCCGTGATGCTTGGACGCCTCGCCCTGATTGCCCTGCCGCTGGCGGCAGTGGCCACCCTGCTGTTTGCGCCGCAGGTGCGCAGCCAGCTGCAGGGCCAGTCGGCCAATGCATACGAGAATGTCGAGGATGTAGAGGCCGCGATCGCGCGGGCACAGCAGGCCTCCACCCGCGCCGCGGCCCGCGGAAAGTCGCTGGAGAAGGCTGCGGCCGAGGCGGAGCAGGAGGCCGAAAAGGTCGCTCGCCAGTCCGCCGCGCTGGCCGCACGGATTCAGGAGACCGAGGCTGATATTGCGGTCGCGCAGGGGCGGCTGCAACTGATCACCCGCCAGCAGCGCGCGCTCGATGCGCGGCTGGGCAAGCGGCGCGAACCGCTGATCCGGTTGACCGGGGCGTTGCAGAACTTTTCCCGGCGGCCGCTGGTTCTCTCGGTCTTCCAGCCCGGCTCTATCCGCGAGAGCATGTATCTTCGCGCGGTGCTGGAAACGACCATTCCCGAAGTGCGCGGGCGCACCGCCGCCCTGCGCGCCGAGATCGACCGTGGCCGCAAGTTGCAGCGCGCGGCGGAGGGCGTGCTCGCCAATCTGGCGGAGGAAGAAGACCGGCTGGCCCTGCGTCGCAGGCAGCTCGCCACGATCGAAACGCGCCAGCGGCTGGCCGCGCGCCGCCGTGGGGGCGAGGCCGACCGGCAGGAGGAGCGCGCGCTGGCCTATGCCGAGCAGGCGCGCGATCTCGACGGGCTGGTCGCGCGGATCGATGCGGCAGGATCGCTGCGAGACGAGCTCGCCGCGCTGCCTGGGCCGGTCCTGCGTCCCGCACGCCCTTCGCAGGCGCGTGCCAGCGGCGGCACGACCACCCGGCTGCCGCCTGCCACCGATCGGCCCGCGCGTTCGCCTGCCGCGCTGCGTCTGCCAGTCGACGGGCGCACGCTGCGCGGGTTCGGTTCGGTCGATAATACCGGGCAGCGGTCGGAGGGGATCCTCATCCGCGCTGCCGGGGGCGCACAGGTGGTGACCCCGGCGCCGGGACGGGTCGCGTTTGCTGGCCCCTTTCGCGGGTTCGGGCGAATCGTGATCGTCGAGCATCCCGGCGGCTGGACCAGTCTCGTCACCGGGCTGGCGCGGACCGACGTCAATGTAGGCGATACGCTGACCGATGGTGCTCCGCTGGGCGTGGCCCCGCCCGATGGCGGCACAATCGGCTTCGAGCTGCGGCTGGGCGGGCGTCCGGCCAACCCGCTCGACCATCTCGCCAGGTGACGTCGCGTACGGTTGCGAAAACTCCGCTCCACGCTGCCATCTGGTGTTAACCTCCCATGCGCGATAAACGGGGGCGAATGTCCGGAAGGCCTACCAATATGAAACTGCCCGTTGTCGCCCGCTCGCTCGCCCTCGTCTCCGCGCTTGCGATGATCCCCATCGCCACCGCCGGGATGGCGCAGGTCGACAGCCGCGTGGCGCCCGAATTCGCCAAGCTGTTCGCCACCTACCAGCGGATCAAGGCGAGCTATGTCGACGAGGTCGACGATGAGAAGCTGATCCGCGGTGCAATCGACGGGATGCTCGCCAGCCTCGATCCGCATTCGGCCTATCTCGACGGGACGGACCTGCAGCGGCTCGAGACGCTGATCGACGGCAATTATTCCGGGCTTGGCCTGTCGGTCGTGATGGAAGACGGCGCAGTGAAGGTCGTCAGCCCGTTCCGTGGCAGCCCGGCGGAAAAGGCCGGCATCAAGGCGGGCGATTTCATCACTCACCTCAACGGGAAGCTGATCTACGGCGACGATCTCGATTCGGCTGTGGCACAGATGCGTGGGCAGGCGGGAACGTCGATCAACCTGACGATCTTCCGCCCCGGTGCCGACGAACCCATCGAAGTCAACGTGACGCGCGGCGTGATCGAACTGGAGCCGGTGACCCATTCGGTGGCCGACGGCGGGATCGGCATCATCACCGTGAACGAATTCTCTCGCGATGTGGGTGCGGACGTGTTCGCCGCCTGGGGCGAGATCAAGAAGGAAGTGCCCGGTGGCCGGGTCAATGGCCTGATCCTCGACCTGCGGACCAATCCGGGCGGATCGCTGGACGAAGCCATCGCGCTGTCGGACCTGTTCCTCGACGACGGGCGGATCGTCTCGCAGCGCGGTCGCGCGCGTGGCGAATCGATCACCTATAATTCCGAAACGGTCTATCGCGGGCAGATCGCCGCCGATGTGCCGCTGATCGTGCTGATCGACGCAGGCTCCGCCTCGGCCAGCGAGATCGTGGCGGGCGCGCTGCAGGATCACCACCGTGCGCTGATCATGGGCGAACGCAGCTTCGGCAAGGGCAGCGTCCAGTCGCTGGTGCCGCTGGGCAACGACGCCGCGCTGAAGCTGACCACTGCGCGCTATTATACGCCGTCGGGCCATTCGGTGCAGGAAGGCGGGATCAAGCCCGACATCCGCGTGCCGCAGATTTCAGACCCCGACATGGAACGGCGGATGAAATACCAGCTGCGCGAAAGCGACCTTCGCGGCCACCTGATCAACGAGGCAGGCCTGGAAGACGACGATCTCGAGCGCGACATCAAGGCCGATCCGCGTTTCTCGCAGACCGCCGAACAGCTGAAGGAGCAGGGGATCGAGGATTTCCAGCTCGACTATGCGATCAAGACGCTGCGCCGGACGACCGCAAGCTCCGTCGCGCTGATCAAGTAAGGGGCGCGCGGCGGCATGCTGGATACTCGCCACGCGCGGATCGCGCGCTGGATCGTGCTGCTGGTGCCCGCGCTGCTGCTGGGCGGCGCCTATGTGAGCCAGTACGTCTTCGGCCTGTACCCGTGCGAGATGTGCTGGTGGCAACGCTGGCCGCATTTCGCGGCGCTGGGGCTGGCAATACTGGCGTTCATCGCCCCCCCGCAAAAGGTCTGGGTGGCACTGGCGGCGCTTGCGATCATCGTCAGCGGGCTGATCGGCGGTTTTCATGCCGGTGTCGAATATGACTGGTGGGACGGCGTGACCAAATGTGCCGCGATCCCCGCAGCCAATGGTGGCAGCGCGATGGATGCGATCCTCGCCACCCCATTGATTCGCTGCGATGTGGCACCTTGGACGTTCCTGGGCGTTTCACTGGCAGGCTTTAACTTCATTATCTCGACCATCGCCGGCGTCGCCGCGCTGGTGCTGGTCGCAAAGGGGCGCAAAACGCCATGAAGAACGACATCGAACGCATGATCCGCGTCGACCAGGCGGGCGAATTCGGGGCGACCCGGATTTACGCCGGCCAGCTGGCCGTGATGGGCGACCGGGCACCCCATTCGGGTGAGATCGCCGCGATGGCGCGGCAGGAAGACGGTCATCACGATGCGTTCAATGCCTTGATGGCAGAGCGGGGCGTGCGCCCTACCGCGCTGCACCCGTTCTGGAACGTCGCCGGTTATGCGCTGGGCGCGGCGACCGCACTGATCGGCCCGAAGGCCGCAATGGCCTGCACCGCCGCAGTCGAGACCGAGATCGACAAGCACTATTCCCAGCAGCTCGACGATCTGGAAGCCGCAGACGAAGAGCCCGAGCTGCGCGAAATGATCCACCGCTTCCGCGAGGAAGAACGCGAGCATCACGATGCCGCGATCGCCGCCGGGGCTGAAGAAGCAACCGCCTACCCCCTGCTATCCGCCGCGATCCGGCTGGGGTGCCGCGCGGCCATTCGTCTTAGCGAGCGCGTCTGATGCACGGCACTCAGCCTGCCTGCCGCGCCGCTTCAGTCATGGTTCAGCCGCAAGCCACGCTTATGGCAGATCTGCCGAACCGAATTTTCTCCAAGCCTCAGGGGCACGCCATGAAGACCATCGCCATCGCCAGTTTCGCCGCTTTCCTCGCACTGGGCGCAGGTGCGCCTGCACTGGCGCAGGACGAAGGCGGAGACCAGGTCAACATGGTCATCGCCTATGGTGACGACGCGGTTGCCCCGTGCCCCGACGACACGATCTGCGTGGTCGCGCGCCTGCCCGAAGAAGATCGCTATCGCATCCCCAAGGCGCTGCGATACAGCAATGATCCGGCCAACACCGCGTGGGCCCAGCGGGTCGAAAGCTTCGAGTTCGTCGGCGATTTCGGCGCGATGAGCTGCTCGCCCACCGGCGCGACCGGCTTCACCGGCTGCACCCAGAAGATGATCGACGCCGCTTACGAGGCGCGCGAAAACGGTTCGACCGCCCGCTTCGGCCAGCTGATTGCCGAAGCGCGGGCGGAACGCCTTTCGACCATCGACGAAGATGCCGCCGGCGAACAGGCGCGGGTCGAACAGATCGAGCGTGAATATATGGACCGGCTGGAGCGTGAGCGTGAGGCCGAGGTTCAGGCCGCGCCGCTGCCCGCACCGCAGGCGAGCGACGACTGATAGCCCCCGGGCCCAGGGCCCGACCGCTAGCGGCTAGGCTTGGCAGCGATGCGCGGGTAAGGCGGAGGCCATGGCCCGCACGCAGAAAATCGCCCTCGTCTTCGGCACCCGGCCCGAAGCCATCAAGCTGTTCCCGCTGATCCACCTGCTGAAGGACGATCCCCGGTTCGATCCGGTGGTGATCGTGACCGGCCAGCATCGCGGGATGCTGGACCAAGTGCTCGAGATTGCTGGCCTGACGCCGGACCACGATCTGGCAGTCATGCAGCCCGGCCAGACCCTCGACGCGCTGACCGCGCGGCTGCTTACCGGGATCGGCGACACGCTGGATGCAGAGCAGCCGGACTGGGTGGTGGTGCAGGGCGATACTGCCAGCGCGATGTGCGGCGCGCTCACCGCGTTCTACCGCAAGATCCCGATTGCCCATGTCGAGGCAGGGCTGCGCAGCGGCGATATCCATCACCCCTGGCCCGAGGAAGTGAACCGCAAGATCATCGGCACGATGGCTGCGCTGCACTGCGCGCCCACGCAGACCGCCGCCGATGCTCTTGCGCGCGAGAATGTCGATCCCGCCACCATCCACGTCACCGGCAACACGGTGGTCGATGCGCTGCACTGGGTGCTGGGTGCGATCGAGCACAACCCCGCGCTCGCCGCCGATCTTCACGCTGCCGCGGCGCCTTTCGAAGGCAAGCGGATCATTGGCGTGACCACCCACAGGCGGGAGAATTTCGGCGACGGGATGCGCGCGATTGCCGGGGCGATCCGCAAGATTGCTGAGCGCGAGGATACTGCCGTGCTGTTCCCGGTGCACCTGAACCCCAATGTGCGCGAAACGATGATGGGCGAGCTTGCCGGGCTGGACAATGTCGCGCTGCTCGAACCGCTCGATTACCCCAATTTCGCCGCGCTGATGCAGGCGAGCACGCTCATGCTGACCGATAGCGGCGGCGTGCAGGAGGAGGCGCCCGCGCTGGGCAAGCCGGTGCTGGTGATGCGCGAGACGACCGAGCGACCCGAAGGGGTGG
The DNA here is from genome assembly GCA_009993635.1 of Erythrobacter sp. Classification (GTDB taxonomy): domain Bacteria; phylum Pseudomonadota; class Alphaproteobacteria; order Sphingomonadales; family Sphingomonadaceae; genus Alteriqipengyuania. Next base: position 296,310 of record JAACTC010000008.1, read on the forward strand.
AGGCAGGCACTGCCAAGCTGGTCGGCACCGATCCCGATGCCATCGTGGCCGAAGTGACCCGGTTGCTGGATGACGGGGATGCCTATGCTGCGATGGCGCAGGCACATAATCCTTTCGGCGATGGCCATTCGTCGCAGCGCATCGCGGACCTGATGGCGCGCGACTAGTCCAGGCCGTGATAGGCCTTGAACCAGTGGACGAACCGCGGAAAACCTTCGTCCGCTGAGGTTTCGGGCGCGAAGCCATGATCGTGTGCGATGGCTTCGATATCGGCAAAAGTGCGCGGAACGTCGCCCTTCTGCATCGGGTGCATCTCGATCTCGGCCTTGCGACCGCAAGCGCCCTCGATAATCCCGATCACCCGCATCAGCTCTTCGGGTCGGTTGTTGCCGATATTGTAGATGGCGTGCGGGGCCACGCTGCCGCCCGGCTTCGCTTTGCCATCGTCCGTCGGGGCCGCATCAAGGCAGGCGATCACTCCGCGCACGATATCGTCGATGAAGGTGAAATCGCGCTGCATCCGGCCGTGGTTGAACACCGGGATGGGCTCTCCCTTCAGGATCTTCGAGGTGAAAATCCACGGCATCATGTCGGGCCGCCCCCACGGGCCGTAGACCGTGAAAAACCGCAAGCCCGTCTGCGGCAGGCGATAGAGATGGGCATAGCTTTCGCTCATCAGCTCGTCCGCCTTCTTGGTTGCGGCGTAGAGCGAGTAGGGGTGATCGACGCGATCATCGACGGAGAACGGCACGCTGTCGTTTCCGCCATAGACCGAGCTGGAGCTGGCATAGACCAGATGTTCCACACCGCGCTGCCGCCCAAGCTCGAGCACGTTGAGATGCCCGTTGAGGTTGGACTGTGCATAGGCGCGCGGGTTTTCCAGCGAATAGCGAACGCCCGCCTGCGCCCCCAGATGCACGATGCGCGTAAAGCTGTGGCTCTCCAGCGCACGCTCCAGCGCCGCATGGTCGGCAAAGTCGCATTCGATGAAACGGAACGCGTCGCCCGCGCTCTTGGCAACGCGCGCCAGCCGGTCGCGCTTGAGCGAGACGGGGTAGTAATCGTTGAGATTGTCGATCCCGGTCACCCGGTCGCCGCGTGCGCACAGCGCCTCGGCCAAGGCCGCGCCGATGAACCCGGCGGCTCCGGTAACCAATATGTCCACGCGAGGCTCCCTTGTTGGCCGCGGCTCTAGCATCCCGCCCGTTACCATAAATTTTACCCCGACCGTGCAAAAGCGATGGCGACCGGATCAGCGCGACAGGGACGCCGAATGACCAATGACAAATGCACCGTCGCCGTGGTTGGCTTGGGCTATATCGGCCTGCCGACCGCCGCGATCATCGCGCGCAGCGGCTGCGAGGTCATCGGCGTCGATACCTCGCAGGCGGTGGTCGACACGATCAACCGGGGTGACATCCATATCGAGGAGGTCGATCTCGACGGGCTGGTGCAGGCGGTCGTCTCGCGCGGCACGCTGAAGGCGAGCACGCAGATGCCGGTGGCGGACGTTTATGTCATCGCCGTGCCGACCCCGTTCAAGCGGGAGAGCCATCACGAACCCGATATCGATTATGTCATGGCGGCGGCGGACTCTATCGCCCCCGTTCTGAAGTCAGGCGCGCTGGTCATCGTAGAATCGACCTGCCCGGTGGGGACAACTGATGCGGTGCGCGATCGGCTGGCGCAGGCGCGGCCCGATCTATCGATGCCCGGCATCGCAGAGGGCACGCCCGACATCGCCATCGCCTATTGCCCTGAGCGTGTGCTGCCGGGCCGCATCCTCGAAGAGCTGGTGCATAATGATCGCTCGGTCGGGGGGATCACGCCGCGCTGCGCGAGGAAGGCGCTGGCCTTTTACAAACGCTTCGTGCGCGGCGAATGCGTGACTACGGTCGCCCGCGCGGCGGAGATGACCAAGCTGGTCGAAAACGCCTTTCGCGACGTCAACATCGCCTTTGCCAACGAATTGTCGATGATCGCGGACCGGCAGGGGCTGGACGTGTGGGAGGTGATCCGCCTCGCCAACCGGCACCCGCGCGTGAACATTCTGCAGCCCGGCCCGGGCGTGGGCGGACACTGCATTGCGGTCGATCCGTGGTTCATCGTGCACGGCGCGCCCGAGGAATCGCGCGTCATTCGCACCGCGCGCGAGGTGAACGATGCGAAGATGCACCACGTGCTCGAACAGGCGAACGCGCTGATCGCCGACAATCCCGACCGGCCGGTTGCGTGCATGGGGCTGGCGTTCAAGGCCAATATCGACGACTTCCGCGAAAGTCCTGCGCGCTTCATCGCCGCGCGGCTGGCACGCAAGTTCGGCGACCGGATCAACATCGTCGAGCCTTATGCGAAAGAATTGCCGGTCGAATTCGGCGACACCGGCGCAAACCTGGTCGATATCGACACGGCATTGGAAAGCTGCGGCATTCTGATCGTGCTGGTCGACCACGACCTGTTCCGGTCCATCCCGGCGGATGAGCGCAAGGACGCGCTGGTCTACGACACGCGCGGTATCTGGGCCGCCTGAGCGCGCGAGCTTTCGCTTCGGCTGGACCCCGGCAGGGCTTGGCGGTAAGGCGGCCGGGTTCCTTTCCTGACCGGACAAGCCGATGCTCCCCAGCCGTTTACCGATAATCCTGGCGCTTGGATCGCTGCTGTTCGCCTGTTCGGGCGCCGACGACGCCGACCGTCAGGCTGCGGTTGCGCGCGAGAGCGAGGCGGTCGATCCGCCGGGCGTCGCGCAGGCGCTGTCGCTGGCGGGCCAGTTCGAAGAAGAGGAAATGACCAATTACGACCGCGCGATTGCCTGTGCGGCGGCGCTTCGTATATCGGCACGGTCGCTTGCTCCGATGACGTCGGGGGAAACATCGCGCGAAGTGCAGATGATCGGTTCGGCGGCGAACCTGTTCGCCAAGCGTGCGCAATCGGCCGAGGGCAGCGCCGGCAAGAACGTCTCCGATGACATCGAAGCGCGCATTGCGGAAAAGCAGGGCGACCGGACGGGCCAGGCGCAGCTGGCAATTACCTGCGCCAATTCACTCGGCTGACGCGCTCGGTGGGCCAGCAACCAGGCGTTATTGCGCAGCCTAGCGGGTGATCGTCGGCGATGACAGCATCAGGACGAGATCGCTGGTCCGCGCCTGCGTATCGACCGCGTAGGACACCATCTGGTATGGGCATCCCTGCGGCACGGTGAACGCGGCCCGATAGGCTTCGTCCTCGCCCATGTCGCGACGCTCGTCGAGGATGAAGGTGCGTCCATCGGCAGACGCGCAGGTCGCCTGGATCAGCAGCTTGTCGGCCGGTATCTCGCCTTCGGCGCGCGCCGACCCGCTCAGCGTGTAGGATCCGGGCGGCAGCATGAACAGCTTCTGCAGGACATAGCCCGTGAAGCCCGATGCAATGCGTGCTTCGAACTCCAGCGTACCATCCCTGGCAACGACGAAAAGTGGATCAATATCCCCGTAGACCGAGGGTTGCCACGTAATAGGCATCAGCAGCTGATCGGTGTTCGCGTCGGTGAACGCCGCGTCGGTGAGCAGCTCCGGGTCGCCATCGCCTGCCTTGAGGTAAAGGCGCCGCGCCGTGTCGTATTCCTGCTGCTGCACCAGCAGCGACAGCAGTTCACTGACCTTGCGATCATACAGCGCGCCGTCGGGCAGTCCGTCTGCTTCGATCGCGAGCTGCGCAACCGCGGTGGAATCGCTCGGGTTCGCGGTGGCATAGCGGAAGAACGCTTCAAGCCACGGGTTCGAAGCGGTCATATAAGGCATGAACCGCTTGCGGATGGCCGGTTCGCGCATGGCCTTGGCCAGGATTGCGAAAAGCGTGGGCCGCACGCCCTCGCTCGCGCGCATTGCCGAATCGTAATGGCGCAGCGCCTCGGCCACATCGTTCCGACGCACCGAATCCTCGATCAGGAACAGCTGGGTGCTGAGATCGCGGCGCGACAGACGGTCGGCCATGATCACCTGCCGGCTCACCGTTTCGTCGTCGGCGTTGGCCATGTTGATCAGGCCATAGAGCCCGAAAGCATCGGCATTCAGCGGGTTCTGGGCGATAGACCGGCTCGCCGCACTGATCGCACGCTCTCCGCCGTCGCCGGTGTCGACCCCGGCGGTGATATCGGCCTTGGCTGCACGGATCAGGGCCACCGGGTTGCCGGCATCGAAACGCAGCGCGAGCGCAGGGCTGCGCGACTGGAACGCCATGCTCCCGGCCTGTGTGATCGAAGTCCATGCCAGCAGCAGGGCCAACAGCACGATGGCCTGCCTCGCCCAGTGCGCTTTCCTGGTCGGCTCGGGTTGCTTGGCCATCAGGCGGGCTTTTCTTCGCGCCCGTAATTGAGGCCGTAGCCATAGCCGTAGCCGTAGCCATAGCCGTACTGCGAGCTTTCCTTGCCGCTGAACTTGGTCATCACCGCGCCAAGCATCGTGGCATTGCTGTCATACAGGCGCTCCAGCGACATATTGATGCCACGGGTCGGTACGCCGCGCGCCTCGATCACGTAGACCACACCTTGGATCGCACGGGAAATGAGCGGTGCGTCGGCCAGGCCGAGCAAGGGCGGTGCGTCGACCACCACATGGTCGAACTGTTCGAGCAGCTTGGCGACCATTTCGCTAGCGCGTTCGGTGCTGAGCAGTTCGGCGGCGCTGGGCGGGCTGCGGCCCGCGCTCATCAGCCAGAGGTTGGGTATCTCGGTATTCTGGATCAGCGGACCCACATCGTCCTGCCCGGTCAGGAAATCGCTGAAGCCCGATTCGTTCGTCTTGTTGAACAGCCCGTGCATCGATGGCGACCGCATGTCGGCGTCGACGATGACGACGCGTTTCCCGGTGCGCGCGATGACCGCAGCCAGGGCGAAGCTCGTCGTGCTCTTGCCTTCGGCGGGGCGGCTGGAGGTGACCATGAAGGATCTTGGCACGCCGTGGCTGGTCGACATCGCCAGATTCGATCGCACCGTAAGGTAGGCTTCCGACAGGTCCGATTTGGGATCCTGGACAATGTCCGTGATCTCCTCGTCGCCCTCGTCGCTGGTCGGGATGGCGCCAAGCAGCGGCAGGCCCGTCAGCGCGGTGACATCGGAAGGATCGCGGATGCCTTCGTCCAGCTGTTCCAGCGTGAACACGGCAACCCCGGCCAGCGCAAAGCCGGCGAAGAGCGATATCAGCAGATTGAGCGGAAGATTGGGTGAAGACGGTGTGCCGGGAACCTGCGCCTCGTCGACGATGGAGATATTGCTCGCGGCGACGCTGGCGACGCCGATCTCGCGGTAACGCTGGAGCACGCCTTCATACAGCTGGCGGTTGGTATCCACCTCGTTCTGGTAGATATTGTACTGGATGCTGGCCCGGTCCTGGTTGCGCAGCTGGCTGGTCAGCGCGTTGACCCGCGCACGCAGGTTCTCTTCGCGCTCGACCGCGGCACGATAATCTTCGCGTGCCCCGCTGCGGATGCGGGCTTCTTCGCGTGCGATCGACTGATCGAGCGTTGCAATCTGTTCCTGCAGCACGCGGGCCTCGGGATATCCGGGCTCGAACCGCACCATCAGCTGCGCATATTGCGCCTGAAGTTCGGATCGCCGGGCGCGCAGCGAGGACAGCGCCTGATTGTTGACCGTGCTTGCGCTCGATGCGCCACCGGCCTGGGATTCCAGCTCCACACGCTGCGCGATCGCCGCATTCAGGGCTTCGTTCATGGCGGAAAGGTTGCGCGATGCCAGCGTCGGGCTGGAAACGGTCTTTCCGTCCTGCTCCAGCCTTTCGAGAATGACGATGTCGTTCTCGTTCGCGTAGGTGACGAGCTGCCGCTCGGAATCCTCCACCTGCTGCAGCAGTTCGGCCAGTCGCCGTTCAAGGAATTCGCGTGCGTCGGCGGTCGATTCATAGCGCCGGTCGATACTTTCGGCGATGAACTGCTGGGCCCACTCGTTCGCGATCTCGGCAGAAATGCTGGCCGTTCCGCTGGTATACGAAATGTCTACCAGCGCGGACCGGGCTACCGGGTTGATCCCGATGTGGCCCAGAAGAAGGCCAACCGCGGTCGCTTCGCGGCTCTGGAGATCCTCACGCGAAGGCGCGCCGCCATTATCGGCAAGAAACGGCGTATTTTCCGCAGTCAGACCGTGAGCGGCGAAAAAGGCATCGTTGCTCCCCAGGCGCAACTCGCGGGCAACCCGTTCCGCGATGGAGCGGGTTTTGAGCAATTCGTACTGGGTATCGTAGAATTCCTGGTCGAAGGTGCGGTCGGCCTGATCGACCCCTTCGACATTGGTGATCTGCTGCTGCTGGCGGCTGATCTCGATCCGCGAACTGGCGGTAAACTGCGGTGTCGTCAGCAAGGTCATTGCCAGCCCGGCCAGCAGCGCGAGCGCGATGATGCCGCCCACAACCCATTTCTGGCGATACAGGATTGCCCAATATTCGCGGATCAACGGCGTATTGCTCTGAAACCCTGCCCGCTCGGCGGGGGTTTCGACTGTATCGTCAAGCAAGGTGCTGCCCTGGTCGGAGGGAGGATTCGCGGCCGTACTCATTGCCGAATATGTTGCCTTGTAAGTGAGTTAAAAAGCCTGCTGCAACAGGATGGTGATCGGCGTTGCGACCAGTGCTGCGGCACCGACCAGCGTATCGAACATGCGGCGCGAACGGCTTTCGCCAACGACCACCGTATCGTTCGGATAGATCGTGGGGTCGGCGTACATGCCGCGGCTGATCGCCTGGAGGTTGTAAAGTGTTGCCATCCGCTGGCCTTCGACCGTGCGGAACACCACCACATCTTCCGAATTTGCGAATTCGGCCAACCCGCGAGCGGTGGCGACGGACTTCAAGAGGGTCGAAGTGCCTTCCAGCGGGTAGACCCCGGGCACGCCGACCTGGCCGTAGACGACGATCGAACGGGTTGCGGTGCTTTCGATCGTGGTGGTCACATCCGGATCGCGGACGAACTGGCCACGCAGGCGTCGCTCCAGCAGGTCGGAAACCTCTTGCGGCTCCATCCCGCCGACACTGACCGTGCCAACCAGCGGAAATTCGATCTGCCCCTTGGCATCGACCCGGACCGTCCGGTTGCTCAGTTCGGGAATGCCGAAAACATCGATGTTCAGTTTATCGAACGGCCCAATGCCGAAAGAAACGGTAGAGCCGGTAACGTCCTGCTGCGTGGGCGGGGGAAGATCGCCCGGCATCACCTGCAAACCGGGCGCACCGCCGATCGGGCCGGGCTTGTCTGCGCAGCCCGCAAGAGCGAGGCCCGTTGCCAGGATGATCAATTTAGTCCGCATGTCCCGATCCAGTCCTTGCCTTCCACCTTCTGCACCCCGAACCCCCCGGGAATGCAAATGACTCAACTTACCCGCTTGGAGGATGCCCCTAACACCCTTGGCGTCACCATCCAGACCGCGGCAATGGCCGCGAGGCTGGCGAGCGAAGGAACCCTCAACGGGTAGTCGACGAAGCTCCAAAGACCAAGGATTAAAATGGCCGACGCCCCGAATAGCCCCAGCTGCACGCCGTAGCTGCCCGTGTGCCGCTGCTGCCACAGATAGGCCGCGCCACGGATGAAGGCCCACAGCACAAACAGGATCAGGATTGCCATCGGAATGCCGCCCTCCAGCAACCATTCGAGCCAGTCGTTATGGGCGTGGTTCCAGTATGCGAACGAGAGCATGTCGCTGGGCTCGTGAATCTTGAAGATTTCCACGAAGGATCCGATGCCCGATCCCACCGGCAGATAGTCGCTCAGGCTGCCGGCGGTAATTTCCCACGCGCGCAGGCGCCCTTCTTCCGCCACGCTGCCTTCCGTGAAGCGATCCAGCGCCTGCGCCCGCCCGAAGATCACTGCCAGACAGCCGACGACCAGCAGCGAGAACACTCCCGCGACGGCGGGGACGATCCATGTGGGTCCGACCTTGCGGCGCTTGATCTGGTCCGGTCTCGCCTGCCAGACGATCCAGCCCAGCAGCAGGCCCAGCACGGAGAGTGCAAGGCCCGTCCGCGAACCCGTTGCAAAGATCATCAGCAGCGCCAGCAGCACGCCGCCCGAACACAGCGCGACGACCAGCGTCTTGCGCGGCTCACGCGCGCGCGACGCGATCAGGGCGAGCGCGGGGATCGCGATGCACAACAGCGCGGCAAAGTGGTTGCGGTTTGCGAACAGCCCGTTGGGGCTGCCTTGGCTGGACACGCGGTAGAGATAGAAAGACGGGTTGAACCCGCTCCCCGCCTGCGCGATCCCCAGCAGGACGGCCAGCAACGCCCCGACGAGAATGGTATACAGCACCACCCGGTGTTTTTCGGGCGGCACCTGGATCGAAAGGACCATGACCGCCGCAGGCACCAGCATCGAATAGAACGCATTCCATCCGCGGAAGGGCACCATGGCAATTGGTCGCCACACGTCCCCGAGGCCCGCCAGTTCCCCGGCTTCGACCGCGATTTCGCGGCCCGGCAGATTGGTCCAGATAAACGGCGGCAGGGGGATCAGGTGAATGAGGATCAGCCCGATGATCGCCCCCATCACGCCCAGCGGAAGCCGGTAGGCGCGCGCTTGCTGCAGGGTCAGGCCGTACAGGCCCAGCCCCAGGCAGATCGTGGCCAGCGGACGCAGGAAGATGAGAGAGACGACATCGCCGCGCGATGCACCGCCCATCAGAAAAGTAGCGAGAATCAGCCCGCAAAGCGTATAGAGTTGCCAGTTCTCGCGGAAATCCGCGCCGAAGTTCGCCTTGCGTGATTTGCGACGTGCCATGGGCGCTTACTTCATCAGTCCCTTGCGGCGCATTTCCTCGAGGCTTGCCTCGTACGTGCTGGCCTGGGGGCCAGAGGCCTGCGCCCATGCCGCCAGCCGCGCTATGCCGGCTTCGAAATCATACGCGGGGACGAACCCCAGCTTTTCATGAATCTTCTGCATATCCGCATAGTTGTGCCGGATATCGCCGAGGCGGAAATTGCCGCTTACTTCGATCGGCACGTCGGCTTCGAGCAGTCGGGAAAGCGTTTTGGCCACGGTCATCACCGTAACCGGCACGCCTGTCCCCACGTTGAACACCTCGTTCGCCGCCGCCGGATGCTCCACCCCCAGCACGGTCGCCTCGACCACGTCGTCGACGAACACGAAGTCGCGGCTTTCCTCGCCATCCTCGAAGATGTTGATCGGTTTGCCCTGCATCATCAGGTTCGAGAAGATCGAGAGGATGCCGGTATAGGGGTTGGACAGCGACTGGCCCGGCCCGAACACGTTCTGGTAGCGGAACGCGACGCCCTCGATCCCGATCGACGGGCACACCGTCATCACCAGCTGTTCCTGCACCTGCTTTGTGATGCCGTAGACCGAGCTGGGGTGGATCTTCGAATCCTCGTCCGTCGCGACCAGTTCCAGCGCGCCATCCACGCCAGGGTGCTTCACTTCGAAATCACCGGTCGCCATGTCGGCCTCGGCCCGGTGTTCCGGATAGACGTAGCTGCCGTCGGGCGCGCGGTAGCGCCCTTCGCCGTAGATCGAGCGTGAGGACGCGACGACCACGCGCTTCACGCGGTGCTCGCTGTTGGCCAGAATATCGAGCAGCAGCGAGGTGCCGCCGATATTGACGTCGGAATAGCGTTCGATCTCGTACATAGACTGGCCGGTACCGGTCTCGGCAGCCAGGTGGACGACCGCTTCCTGCCCCTCGAGCGCGCGCTCCATCAGGGCGCGGTCGGTTACGGTGCCGCGAAGAAATTCGGTCTTGTCGGCGATGGCCCGATAGCCTTCGGACTGTTCGGGATCGTCGCCATGAACCTGCGGCAGCAGGCTATCGAGCACTGTCACCTCATGGCCGTTTTCTACCAGGCGCAGCGCCAGGCGCGAGCCGATGAAGCCCGCGCCGCCGGTGATCAGCACTTTCATGCGGGCACTCCTTCGATAAGCGAGACGGTTTGCCTGATATTGCCCGGCGACGACGCGCCGAACACCACGGACTGCACGTTCAGCCGGTTGATGTAGTCGTAAGCCTCGACCGGCGGCACGGCACCCGAAGCGAGCGTGGACATCGCCATCACCGGGTACTTGCCGCCATCGTTCTGTGCCAGCTGGGCCTCGTACTCCGCCACTCCGGGCGACATCAGGTAGCCGATCTTGTTGATCGAGGCGCAGATGACGACGTCCTCGATACCCCATTCGATCAGCTTGCGGCGCAACAGCGGCAGATTCTGCGTGATCAGGCCCGGATAGGCGCCGTATTTCTTCCGGATGTGCTGGCAATAGGCCACAAACGGTTCGGCCACGTCGTAACCCAGCATCAGGTCGACGATGATGTTCTGCAGGAACACCACCCGGATATCGAGATCGTGATAGATCTCCATCTCCTGGTCGACCAGCATCTTCATCAGCTTGACCGCGTCCATCGTGGCGACCGCCATCCCGCCGCTGACCATCTTGCCAAGCGCCGATTTGGCACCCTGCGCAAACAGCATTTCCTGCGCCGCGCCGACCATGCCCTTGTCGTTGACCATCGCCGCGTATTTGTGCGGGTAGGGGATGGAGGGATACCAGCGCAGGTGGCCGTACTTCGCCTTGTCCGCGCGGAAACGGTCGCAGATGCCCTTCGCGCGATCATTGCTGTTGAGCATGATGCCTTCGACGCCCGCCTCGATCGCGTGATCGTAAACCGCCATCACATTGTCGAGCTTGGCAAAGCGTTCGGCGCGCTCCTGCGCCTTGTCCTGGCTCATGTGGTTGATGCCGAAGAACTGGTTGTCGCCGAATACGATCCGGTCGATGGGTTGGTGTGCGCTCATGCGGCGTCTCCTGCAATGCGCGCCGCGTCGTCGGCGAACAGCTGTTCCATGACCTTCAGGTTGGCGGTAGCGTCGGCGAAGGTGCAGCGCGTAGGCGCATTGTCGCCCGCCTTGCTCGCGCGCACCGCGTCGATGAAATCGAACAGCTGGGCGGTGTATTCGATACCGCGCACGTAGAACGGCACGCTGGAGAACACATCGGTGATATAAAGCTGGTTCCAGCCCTGCTTGAGGCCGTGGGCGTCGTTCGCCTCGCTGAGGTAGACTTTCATCCCGTGCTGGTCGACCTGGATCTTGCCGGCCTTGCCGAAGATTTCGAACTTGTTGGTCGGCTTGCGATAGCTCGCGTCGGACCAGTTGACGTACAGCGTACCCGCCAGCCCGTTGCCGTAGAACAGGCTGGAGCTGACGATGTCTTCCACCGCCTTGGAATAGACCTTCGAAAGGCTGGTCCCGCCGACGCGATCGGGCGCCCCGAAGAAGTAGTTGATCAGGTCGATCGCGTGGCTCGCCATTTCGTAGACGGCGCCGCCGCCATTCGCATGGCTTGCGCGCCAGCCTGCTTCGCCGACGTCGCGCACGATCGTGCCGCTGAACATTTCGCTGCGGAAGCGCAAGGGTTCACCGATCAGGCCGTCCTCGACGAAGGCCTTCGCCTTGGTGAACATGTCGTTCCATCGATTGACGTAGCCGACCTGATTGACGAGGCCCGCCGCATCGAAACCTTTGGCGAAACGATCCCCGTCGACCGAGTTCAGCATGAACGGCTTTTCGACGAACGCGTGCAGTTTCTTCTCCAGCACCGCGTCGAGGATTTCCGGGTTGAAGGCGGGCGGGGTGCACACCAGCACCGCGTCGAGCTCCTCGCCCTTCAGCAAGCCCTTGAAATCCTTGTACGTGCCGACCTTGGCATATTTGCCCAGCATGGTGGTGACCAGCTTGGAAGGGTCCGCCACCCCGGTGATGCGCGCATGATCGTGCGCGTTGGCGATCGAATAGTGCGTAATGCCCATGCGCCCGGCGCCAATAATGCCGAGCCTGAGAGGTGATGTCATGGGAATGTCCGTCCGTTTCTTGCAAGACGCATACGGCCAAACGTGAAGGCCGCGGGTCTTCTAGTAATGTGAGGCTTCAAGTCAAAGTCAGCATACGTCCCGTGGTGCCCAGATGCCGCCTGATCAATGTTCAGCGAGACCCCGTGCCCTTGACCCGACCGCGCACGCCGCGCCCGATTGCGCCGAACATCCACGCGTAAGACCAGTACAGGCGCTTCGCCCGCGCACGCGGCTGGACGATCAGCCGGAACAGCCATTCCATCCCGGTCTTGCGGACGATCCACGGCGACCACGGAATGCGCCCGGAGTGATAATCGAAAGCTCCGCCCACGCCGACCATCCACGGCACCTCCGCTTCGTCGAGCAGGTCCGCGATCATCGCTTCCTGCTTGATGAGGCCAAGCCCGACCCACACGATGTCGGCCTTGCTCGCCTTGATGTCGGCAATCACCCCGGCGCGTTCTTCGGGGGTGAGGGGGCGGAAGGGCGGCTCGTAGATTCCCGCCACGATCATGCCGGGGAACTGGGCCGAAAGGCGCTCTCCCATTTCCCTGGCCGAACCGTCGTTGCCGCCAAGATAATAGTGCCGCCAGCCCCGCGATGCGCCGTAACGCGATGCGTCGAGTTGCAGGATCGGGCCGTTGTACCGCGCGACCTTGTCGCCCGCGGCCTTGGCTGCGATGATCACGCCGACCCCGTCGCACAGCGAAAAATCTGCGCCTTTCACGTAATCCCCGTGGGTCTGCAACCGGCGTGCGTGATAGATCGATTCGGTGTTGGTGATCGAGATGTAATGCCCGGTGGAGCGCGCCTTGATCGCGGCGTCCATCGCTTCGAGGATATCCTCGTGATCGTCGACGTCGATCGGGAAGCCATCCACCATGACGCGTTCTTGCGGTGTCGCCTTACCCATCGCGGTCAGGCCACTTCGCGCATTTCGCCCGCGTCGAGCCTTTCGCGGAACCACGCATAGGTCTGTTCGATGCCTTCGCGCAGGCCGTGGCTCGGCTTCCAGCCCAGCGCGTGCAGCTTGCTCGAATCGAGCAGCTTCTTGGGCGTTCCGTCCGGCTTCGAGGTGTCATGGACGATCTCGCCCTCGAACCCGACCACCTCGTTGACCAGCCGTACCAGATCGAGGATCGAGATATCCTCGCCGAAGCCGACATTGACGTGGCTGTCGCCGGAATATTCCTTCATCAGGAACACGCAGGCGTCGGCCAAGTCGTCGACATGCAGGAACTCGCGCATGGCGGAGCCGGTGCCCCACATTTCCATCGTCGGATCGCCCGCCAGCTTGGCCTCGTGCGCCTTGCGGATGAGCGCGGGCAGCACGTGGCTGGACTTCAGGCTGAAATTGTCGCCGGGGCCATAGAGGTTGGTCGGCATGGCGGAGATGTAGTCGCGCCCGTGCTGCTTGCGATAGGCCTGGGCCAGCTTGATGCCGGCGATCTTGGCGATCGCATACCACTCGTTGGTCGGCTCGAGCGCGCCGGTCAGCAGTTCGTCCTCGCCCATCGGCTGGTTGGCGAACTTGGGGTAGATGCACGAAGAGCCGAGGAACAGCAGCTTTTCCGCATCGCTGCGGTGCGCGGCCTCGATCACGTTCGCCTCGATCATCAGGTTGTCGTACAGAAAATCGGCCGGGTAGGTGTCGTTCGCCAGGATTCCGCCAACCTTGGCAGCGGCCACGAACACGGCATCGGGCCGCGTTTCGGCAAACCACGCGCGCACCGCCGCCTGGTCCATCAGGTCCAGCGTGTCGCGCGTTTCCGTAAGGATCTCGCAGTCTTCGCTCCGGAGGCGCCGGACAATCGCCGAACCCGCCATTCCGCGATGGCCGGCGACGAACACCCGCTTGCCTGCCAGATCGTATGTGCCGCCCAGTGCCATTGCGTCAGATATCCCCGAGGCCGGTTTCGTGGCGCATCAGTTTCATGTCGGCCTCGACCATTTCGCGCGCCAGTTCGCGCGGACCCGTATCGTGCGTCCAGCCGAGCTTTTCCTTCGCCTTGGTCGGGTCGCCCAGCAGCAGTTCGACTTCGGTGGGGCGGAAATAGGTGGGGTCGACTTCGATCAGGCAGCGACCGTCGGCATCGTAGCCCTTTTCGTCGACGCCTTCGCCGCGAAACTCGATCGCGATCCCGGCATCCTCGAACGCCCATTTCACGAAATCGCGCACGCTGGTGGTCTTGCCCGTCGCCAGCACGTAGTCGTCGGGTTCGTCCATCTGCATCATGATCCACATGCCGCGGACATATTCCTTGGCATGGCCCCAGTCGCGCTTGGCATCGAGATTGCCGAGATAGAGCTTGTCCTGCTTGCCAAGCGAGATGGCCGCCGCGGCGCGGGTGATCTTGCGCGTGACGAAGGTTTCGCCGCGCATCGGGCTTTCGTGATTGAACAGGATGCCGTTGGACGCGTGCATGCCGTAAGCCTCACGGTAGTTCACCGTGATCCAGTAGGCGTAAAGCTTGGCTGCGGCGTAGGGGCTGCGCGGATAGAACGGCGTGGTCTCGCTCTGCGGGACTTCCTGCACCAGCCCGTACAGTTCCGAAGTGGACGCCTGATAGAATCGCGTCTTCTTCTCCATCCCGAGGATGCGGATCGCCTCGAGCAGCCGCAGCGTGCCGATGGCGTCGGCATTGCCGGTATATTCAGGCGTTTCGAAGCTGACCGCGACATGGCTCTGCGCTGCCAGGTTGTAGATCTCGTCAGGCTGCACTTCCTGCACGATGCGGATCAGGTTGGTGCTGTCGGTCAGGTCGCCATAATGCAGGACGAACCGCTGGTCCTTTTCGTGGGGATCCTGGTAGATGCCTTCGATCCGCTCGGTGTTGAACGAGGACGAGCGGCGCTTGACGCCGTGAACCTCGTACCCTTTTTCGAGCAGCAGGCGGGCCAGATAGGCACCGTCCTGCCCTGTCACGCCAGTGATCAGTGCTTTTTTCATCTTGGCTATCGCTACCTTACTTGCCCGCTGCGCGTCTTAACGCCGGAAGTTCTCGCTGTTGAAGACCGGATCGTCGGCGCGGGCAAACATCAGGTCGACCTGCCACAATGCGCCGTCGAACGGCCGGTTCATCACATCGACCAGATGGGTCACCCTGAAGCCGCGCTCCGCCATGAAGGCGATCATCTCGTGAAACAGCAGCGTGTCCGGCGTATGATGGAAGTTGTACGCCTCCATGACGACGTAGCGGGTCTGCTCCAGCGTCTTTTCCGCGCTCAACAGGATAGGCCGTTCGAAACCGTGGGTGTCGAATTTGAGGAAATACGGCCCCGGCAGGTTGTATTGAGCTACCATGCCATCGATCGAGCGGACCGGAACCTGGCGCTTCGAACCTTCGCTGCCGTGGATCGAGCTGCCGTCGAGATCGTCCGTCACTGCGAGTTCGACCGTGCCGCCTTCGTCCTGCCCGGCCACCGCCATCTCGTAATCGTAGCGCGCGTGGTTTTTCTTCAGCGCCTCGAGGTAGGAGCGGCGCTCCTCAAGCGGTTCCACACCGATGACCTTGGCCTCCGGGAACAGCCTGAGAGCCGCGCGGCTCCAGTCGCCCTTGGCGGCACCCAGATCGATAATCCCGGAAATGCCATGGTCCCGCTTTGCCAGCCAGCGCAGCGCGGACTCCATGTCCAGACCCTTGCGGTAGAATTGTACTCCGGCGGGTGCGACCAGCCGATTGGCCAATCGCAGGAAATCTTTCTTCGCACTCATTGCAGCCCCCTTGCCGCCGAACGGACTTGCTTCGCCCGCTCAGGATGCCCGTCATGGCCTTCTGGCCCGATAGGAACCGCCCCCTACCCCCCCGGGCTGGCCTTGACAACGGATTTACTCCGTCGCTGCCCGCGGTGCTACGAAGCGCGATCGAGGCCTGCCGGGCCACCATTTGCAAGATGCAGCGCCCACTGATCGATGGAGAAGGCGCGCGTATCGAGGGACGAGGTGATCGGCGTGTGCAGGAATTCGGGAATGCCGGAGAAATCGTAGCCGTCGATGACGTGAAAGCGATCCTCACGATAAAACGGCTCGTCCAGGATCCGGCGGTTGTCGGTCACGATCTTGCGTTCGGCACACATGTTCTCGATCAGCCGCATCGTATAGCCCGCCTGCCGATGGTTGGCGAAATCGAAGGTTCCGCGCGATCGCTCTATCAGGTCGATGATGTCGCCGAAGCCCACGGAGGCGCCGGTCAGCTGGGGCATTGATCGCCCCTGTCGCCAAAGGCGCAGACGGCCGACCGGGCTGCAATACATGTGCAGGTGTGTCGTCAAATTCCTGTCATCGCAGAATTGCTGCAGCCGCTGGAGCGCATCGAAGCGATGGGCGGTCACGACCGTGCCAACGAAATAGAGATCGAAGTCCTTGGGCCGATCGCGGTCGATATCGAAATATGCGGGCGTCGCGAAAAGCGGCAGATACCCTATTCCCAGAGACCTGGCGTCCTCCGGGTCGAACGTGGCAGCGTAATCGAACAGGTCCAGCCAGGGGCGATAATCGTGGGTCGACAAAGAGTCCCAGTTGTACAGGACGAAGCGCGCCTGCGGATGCATGGCGCGCAGGGCACGGACCGTGTCGGGCGCGACCTGATGGACCTGCACGAACAGGACCATGTCGTAGGCCTGCCCCTCGCTCGCCTGTGCGATCGAGCGGTGATAGCGATTGCGGCGGCCGGCATAGAGCGACGCGGCGGCCTTTTTCATGACCTTGCTTGGCAGATCGCCCTGTTCGATCGGATGGAAATCGATCTCGTGCCCGAGACGACGAAACGCGGCGCAGATTTCTGCGGCGTAGCCATAGTAATCGAGGCCGACGAACAGGATCTTCATGGCATTTCGGGCCGGCTGCCATCGGACGGGTGCCCCCGGTCGGACAACAGGAAACGCGCGAAGGTCTGCACGTGAAACTCCTCGAAATCGCGCTCCGGCTTTTCCAGCGGCGTTTCGAGGAAAGGCGCAACCTTGTCGTAATCGCCCGCTTCCACATGCAGGATCCGGTCGGGCGAATAGAACCAGTGGTCGCAGGCGCGGGGATTCGTCGTCACGATCTTGCGCCTGGCGCACAGGTTCTCGATCGTGCGCATGGTCAGCCCGGTTTGCTTGTGGTTGCCGAAGTCGAACGTCGCCGAAGAATCGCGCACCATCGCGCGGAAACGCTTCTGCGAGATGGGCTTCAGCGAAACACCGCGCGGCCTTGCGACCTTGAGCAACTTCGGCACGATCGGTGGCCGGACGGCCATGAACGCATCGAAAGCAATCCCGTGCTGCGCGCAATAGGAGCGGAACCTGTCGATGGCGAGATAGCGATCGGGGTTCACGATATTGCCGACGAAATAGATCTGCGGGTCACTGGCCGATGCGGCGGGCAATCCCTGGAAATCGCGCAGGCCGAATAGCGGCAGGTACTCGATACCCAGATCGATCGAATCCTGCCGGTCGAAGGTGAAGGCGGTGTCGAAAAAGCGGACCTTCGAGGCGTAGTCGTGCGTATGCAGCGAATCCCAGTTGTAGAGAACGAAGCGGGCCTGGGGGAAGGTTTTGCGGGCAAGGTCCAGATTGTCGTCCGACACCTGATGGCACTGCAGGAACAGCACCATGTCGTAAGGCTTGCCCGCCTCGTGCTGGATGATGCCGCGATGGTAGCGATCATAGGCCTGCCGCTGCCGCTCCGGCCAAAATCGCAGCGCCTTATAATAGGGTGTGCGCGCGAAGATGTCGTGAAAGGTCACCTCGTGGCCGAGTGCTTCGAGCTCTGCCGAGATAGCCTTGGTATAGCGATGATAGTCGAGACCGATGAACAGGATTTTCATGATAGCAAGTGTCCGGCGTTTGACGACTTGCATAGCGCGGACGCGGCACGCTTCGCCTGCCATTGCCTCCGTAGACGATCGCGCTGTATGATGATGCGTGTGCGGCTGCCAGCAGCGATGCAGTAGTCCGGAATGCCTACTGGTGCGCTAAAAGCTCTAATGACCCTATCGTAGTGCACTGCTCCGGTCATGCCTTCCTCACCGCCATGGAACGGCTCTTACGGTGCGCTGCGCGCGTACGCTTACCGACGCCCGCTGAATAGCCGGGGGTGGCAGGAGCAACGTTATCTGGGACCCTGCGTCGTACCGCACGCGCGACATTAGGTATGAGAAATCCGCTGAGGATGATTGCCAGGAAGAACGGTGTGAGTATGAGAGTTTCGCCAATAAAGGTCATAAAAAAAGCAGCACCAATTAGCCACTTATGCCGAAAAAACCGCTGGCGTGCGAGGCCAAGAAAAACCACTAGGGCAAAGGGAATACCCAAAAGCCCCATCAGTTCCATGACGCCGTTACTAGTGGTGCGTGCTTCAGCGCGAGATGTTTTTACAGTAGTCCGAGGATCTCCGTATCTGAGCATCTCTTGGGCATAGCGCTCGTTATCGAGACCTACACCAAATAAAGGATATCGTAGAGCAACGTTCAATCCGGCTTCGGCATCGTACTGCCTCGCGACGGCGGATCCTCGTGTCTCGCCATACAACTTCTCCTGCGTATTCAGGGATGTGATAACCAGCGTAGGTCCAAGAAAAATTGGCACTGCCGAAAGCAAAAGAAATCGTTGTGCTGCCGAGGCCGCCGACCAGCGTTCGGCCGCGTACGCCACACAAATCAATGAAGCAATGAGCAAACCGGTAGTTGACTGAAGCGTGAAAAGAGCAACAATCGCGAGTGCTCCGTCGGACAAACTGCGGCGTCGGAATAAGCCAAGATACAAAAACAAGTTAAGGTAAATCTGGAAGACTCCCGGCTCCCAAAAAAAACCGTTCGGTCTCTTAAAGATAGAAATTAGACTCGAGGGGTCGTGATAGGTGAAAATTAGCGCAATGCTGCGATACTCGAGTTCTCCTTCGATTAGAACATACGGCCTAAATTCACTCGGGATCACGAGAGCGAGTACAAACGTCGCTATTGCTTGGAAAGCGAATAGCCTCAAGATCAGGGTCAAGTCGGCGGCCAGAGTTTCCTTTCTTTCATGAACGTAGACTGAGAGCACGAGCCACCCACCCAGAATCGCCAAGAATCTCCCTGCAAATCCCCCTGTAGACCCCGAAATAAAGCCGATGAATGCGATCAACAGAAATCCAGCGATGAAAAGCCAGATATGACGGTGGCTCGGTTTGAGAAGTTCCGAGGGATGCCGCAACATTAGCGCGGGGCCTATGAAGCCGGCGTACAGGATTGCCTTGGGAAACAGCAGGTTTCCACCGCTCGCCAAGATCGCGAAGAACAGCATCACTCGCCGCGCATACATCCGCAGCGTCGGGTCGGTCAGCAGGGCGCCAGTCTGAGACGTTGACATCGTCATTCTCTAACGTTTCCAATCTGGATTTGCTGCCCATCGTGGCGTGGCCCGATAGCGTTCGGGGGCCGCCGCCCCCGCTTGCGATGCCCGCTACCAAGATTAAGCTCTGAGGGAAACGAAAGCTAGTCCGCCAAACGATGGCGCGCGCGGCGGCGGCCCACGGCCTGGTTAATTAGGAAGCGGTTGCGCCATGGTGGTTGAGAACAGCCACTGGCACACCCGTTATAAGCGATTCGATCATTCGTGTAACCGCCGGTTGCGCCGTCCAGTGCGACAGCGGTTTTTCGATCCAGCGGGGATAGTCAGCCGGATTGAAGGTCGAAAACACCCAATTACAGCATTGCGTGATATAGAAACACAGTTTCGCGTCGTCTTTCATCTCCGGTGAGACCGGGACATTGGTTGCCGCTACGCGCAGCAAGGCACGCTCGTAGTCAGCGAGAGTTAGCGCCTTCTCGACAAATCCCAGATCGGCGTAATAGGATGCAGAGCCGGTGACAACCGGTCGCCCGAAGGCGACCGCCTCCATCCCGATGGTGGAGGTATGGACGACAACCGCCCGTACCTTTTCCAAAAGCGCATAGCTGTTAATGGGGTCTTGCGCCGCGATGAAATGCAGTCGCTCATGCTCTCCGAATTCGCGGCTGAGCATCAGGCGATAATCTTCGCTCGTGGCTGCGATCGGCAAGCGTTCAGCGGGATGCTGGCGCACGATGACCGGTCGGTCGGTTTTGTCGAGCAGGATGCGGACCGTCTCCACGATCCAGCTCGTATTGTCCGGGAAGGCGCGATGCGGGCCGAGCGCCGCCGCGTCCCACGAGGAGTTGAGCGCGATAAGGATGCCGCCGTCCAGTTCGCCCCCACCGCCGGTCGCTCCGCTGACTTGCGAGGAAAAGACATCCACCCCTTCGCGGCGCTTGGCGATTTCCGCATCCGCGCGTTCGAGCGCGCCGTCGCGGTCGGCCGTATGGTTCTGCCAATGATCTTTCAGCATACGGAAGGCGATCGGCACATCGTCGAGATGGCAAGCCAGCCCGTTTGCCGCCAACATGGTGGTTTCGTACCCGCCGGTATCGAACGTCGCTATCCGCATCCCGCGTTCGCGCGATTCCTTTACCCACAGACCGGAGTCGCCGAACACACCACCGCACATGAACAGAAGATCGCACTTGCCCGTTCGCTCTAGCAGTGCCTTGATATGACCATGAGCGCGAATGGTGGAGCCTACCTTACGCCGAAATATGGCTTGGCGCCCCTTTTGCGGCATTTCGCCGCGCAGTTCCCATGTCGTGTTCAAAGCGGCTAATCGTTCATTTTCAAGTCGATCGTCTCTGTCTAGCGGATGGGGATCGAAGTCGGTCAGGCGCAGAACATCGAAGCGGGTCGCAACACGCCCCATGACAGTATTCAAGGACCGCATGATCACGTAATGCCGAAAGGCGCCTGCTCCATCGGGTACATCGTCAAGAACAAAGCGCACTCGTGCGCCACCGGCGGCCATCATCAGCCCTACGGCCAATGTGTGCCAGGGCACGTAGGTACCTTCCCAAGGAGAAACGACGATAAGCGTCTCGGGGCCTTCGGCTACGCTGGGATCGTAAGTGGAGAGAAATTCGGTGACCCAGCGATCCATGCTGACTACCGATCTTCTCCAGAACAACGGATTGAATCCCATTGCACGCACCACGCGCGATTTCAGTGGGTCAAAAAAGTGCATCTGCATCCTTACGGTAGACGGCTCGCCCGACAGCAAAATCGGGCTGATCGTTTTGGCGGTCGCAAAGTCAGCCGCCCTTAGGTTAGGGATCTCTGAATCGCAAACCCCGCTCTCCCCGGGTGGCCAGCCACCATCCGCCGACCACCAGCAGCGCGGTGAATGTCAGGCCCAGCGTCCGCACGATCACGACGCTTTCGAGCGAGAGAACGGTGTTCGAAACCACGGCGGCCAGCAGCACGAGAGCCAGTGCGAGCGACCCGCCGCCATAGGCGATCAGGAGGTACCGGTACCGAATGAGCACGCTGAACGCCAAGGCGAACGCAGAGCTTACGGTCAGCACCAGCGCCCCCGGAGCGATCAGGTACACATAAACGAGGTCGCCGATATATTTGGGCGCCAGCAGTCCCAGTACAGGCTCCGCAAGGAAGGCGATCGCGATCGCGACCGCCACCGCATAGCCGATGAGCAAGGCCAGGTAGGTGCGCATCGTACTGGCGAGGCGGGCGGTATCGCGCTGTTCATGGGCGCGTACCGCAGCGGGAAGCATGATCGCATCGAGAGCGGCCGGCACCAGCTGCAGCAAGGTCAGCACCATGATCGCGATGAACAGGTGACCCAGCGCCTCGATCCCCAGTTCCGCAATCACATACCAGCGTTCGAGCTGGACGTTGAGCTGCAGCAGCATTCCGGACAGGAAAATCACGAACCCGGCGGCAAGGATGCGGCGCGCCAGCGGCCAGGCGAGCGCAAACCGGCTGGGCTTGCGCACCTCCTTCACGAAAGCCGCAAGGATCACGAAAAGGCCGGGCTGGGCCATGATCACGGCCATGCAGGCGAGGAGTGGCGATAGGGGGAGCAGGGCGAAGAACGCCAGTGCGGCCAGCGCCGATCCCAGATTGATCGCGTTCAGCATCGACAGGCGTTGCTCGGCGATCATCAGGTTGGTCTGCCAGTTGCGCACCAGCGATGCCGCCCCCCCCGCCACGCCGAGCGCGCCGATCAGTCCGTCCTCCAGACGCGCCATCAGCAACAGCGAAACGCCTGCGACGATCATCGCGATGGCGCACAGGACGCCGATGAAGCTGAATACGAAATCCACCAGCTCCTGCTGTTCGTCATCCTTGGCGGAAAGGATCAGCCGGTAAGCGCCGTTGATCACCCCGAACTGGAGCATGCCCAGCAGCATCACCACTGACTGGAGAAGGGTGATGAGGCCCAGCTCGCGATAGTCGAGAACCTGCAGGAACACATAGGCGCGCACCAGCACAAGCAGGTTCACGGCCAGATTGATGACGACGTAGAGAAACCGCTCGTCGCGCCATTGGGTCGCGATCAGGGCAAGACGCGAACGGGGCGGAGCGGGCGGTGTCGTATCCATGAGGAAGGGTGCAGCGGGGCGGGCGCCTACTGATCGAGGAAGTTGCCGACGATCTGCAACCCGACCTTGCCGCTCTTTTCCGGGTGGCACTGGAAGGCGGTGATGTTGTTGCGCCGGATTGCAGCGCATACCGGGAAACCCTGATAATCCGCCTCGGCCAGCCGCCAGTCGTCATCCTGCGGGAAGCAGTTGTACGAATGCACGAAATAGGCAGAGGCGTCGGCCGGCAGGCCGGCAAGCACCGTGTCGTCCCACGTTTCGCGCGTATCGGGCCGCAGCAGGCGGCTCCACCCGATATGCGGCACCTTGCGGTTGCCTGCCTCGTCCGCGCTGGGGATCGCACCGACATGGCCGGGCACCAGGCCCAGCCCTTCATGCTTGCCGTATTCGAGGCTGTAATCGAACAGCAGCTGCATCCCCACGCAGATGCCCAGAAACGGGCGTTCGGTTTCCACGAAGGCCTTCACCGCATCGGCCAACCCCTTGTCGCGCAGGGTATTGGCGCAGGGCTCGAACGCGCCCACGCCGGGCAGCAGCAGCCGTTCTGCATCACGCACCTCGGCAAAGCGGGAGGCGAAAACAGGCTCTCCGCCTGCGGTTTCGATGGCCCGTGCCACGCTGAAGAGGTTGCCGATCCCATAATCGACGATCGTTACCGTGCGCCCCATCACGCGACCTCCACATCCTGCCGAACGCCCATTTCCGCCTCGAGCGCGGCGGCGCGGATCTCGGGCAATGTCGCGCGGCCGTAATGCAGCATGTCGGCAATCGCGATGGCATCCGCCCCGTGTTCGTAGGCATCGACCATGTGCGCGGTGCTACCCATGCCGCCGCTGGCGATGATGGGGATCGGGACGACCTTGGACACTTCCTCGATCAGCGCGGTGTCGAAGCCCTTGCGGGTGCCCTCCTGGTCGACCGAAGTCAGCAGGATTTCGCCCGCCCCGGCTTCGTAGCCGCGACGGCACCATTCGACCGCGTCGATGCCGGTAAATTCGCGCCCGTTATCGGTGAAGCATTCCCACTTGCCCGGTCCGGTCCGCTTGGCTTCCACGCCCAGTACCATGCACTGCGCCCCGAACACCTGCGCCACTTCGGTAATGAGCTCGGGCCGGCGGAGCGCCGCGGTGTTGATCGCGCATTTGTCCGCGCCCGCGCGCAGCATGGCGCGTACATCGTCGACCGAGCGGATACCGCCTCCCACCGTAAGCGGCACGAAGATATCGCGCGCCGCCCGGCTGACGATATCGTGGAGCGAGTTGCGGCCGTACAGGCTGGCGACGATATCGATATAGATCAGCTCGTCCGCGCCCTGTTCGTAATAACGGCGCGCGTATTCCTGCGGGTCCCCGATGACCCGCAGGCCTTCGAGGTGGATCCCCTTGATCAGGTTCGGCCCCTTCACGTCGAGCCGGGCGATGAGCCGGGCGTTCCTCATGCGCGCGCGTCCGTGCGCTCCCACGGCGTGTGGCGCAGCTTCCATTCGTTGTCTTCGATCTTCCACAGGTGGGGCGAGCGGAAGGTATCGGCCAGCGCCAGGAATTCGTCGCGGTCCATGCCGATATAGTCGAGGAACTCGGCCTCGTAACGCGCCGGATATTCGCCCTCGTACCGTTCCATCAGCGCAAGGCCTTCTTCCTTGGTGATGTGTTCGTTGCGGATTTCCTGCGCGGAATCCATCATCGCACGGCCTACGCCGAACTTGATCCAGCGCGTCCAGTAGAAGAACCCGTCGACCTTGTCGTCGAGGCTGTTGTATTTGGAATAGGTGCCTTCTGTCCGGATCGGGTTGGCTTCGAAGCCGGTATGTTCGACCGCGTAGTAATAGGCTTCCTGCGGCACCCACTTCACGTAGTAGCCGAGATATTTCCAGTCGATGCCCTTTTCGACCAGCACCTCGTTCTCCATCGGGAGATAGCTCTTGAGGTCGGCCAGCGGGATGCCTTCATCGACATATTCGCCGATCGGCTTGCCGCCCAGCAGCATGTCGCGCACGTCGCGCCCGCGATAGTAATCGAGCTGGAAGCCTTCGCTTTCCGCCTCGCCGTCGCCGCCGGCGTAGTTCGAGGTCTTGTGGCTCACCTGCTCGCCATATTCGCCCGGCATTTCGCCGTAGAAGATCAGCGGGATGTTCAGCTTGGCCGCCATCTTGGCGACGAAGGTCTTCTGGCCGAGGATGAACGGCTGGAACGGGTGCAGCAGGTTGATCGTCGCATTGCGGGTCAACAGGCGGTGGATCTTGCCGTTGGGGGTGTACAGGTAGTTGTCGAAACCGCCCTCGTGCAGCCAGGCCTGGAAGTTCTTCCAGCCGATATCGGTGTAAAGGTGCGGCGACCAGGTGACGGTGAGCGGGTGCATCCCGTACTTGTACTTGAGCAGGTGGGACTGCATCGCGCTGTCCTTGCCGCCCGAACCGCCGACGATGCAATCATAGCTGCCATCGTCCTTGCGATAGCGATCGCACAGGTCGAGCAGCTCCTTCTCGCGCTCTTCCCAGTCGATTTCGCCGTCGCGCTTCATGTCGTTGAAGCGGCAGGCGTGGCATACGCCCTCGCCGTCGAACGACATGGTCGTCTTGGTCGATTCCTTGCCGTGCGAATACTCGTTCGAGCTCATCGGCTGCTGGTTCGACATGTTGCAGCGGACGCAGAACTTCACGTCGCGCGGCAAGCCGTAGAGAACGTCTAGCTCGCCACTATCCTTGTCGTAACGCGCGCGGTCGACCTGTGCGCTGGGTCCGATATTCATTGTCTCAACCTCTTCGGAATGGAAATCTGCGGGATTACTTCGCTGCCGACGCCGCCTCGGCAAGGGCGAGATCGTCCGGCCTGCCGACATCAAGCCATTGTTCGTGCAGCGGGAAGACGATCGTTCGCCGGCCGTCGCGGCGCAGGCGTTCAAACAGGGTCGGCATATCGCAATGTTCGCCGGACTTCAGAAAATCGAGGGCGTGCGGCTCCATCACATAGATTCCGGCGTTGACGTGGCTGCGTACCACCGGTTTTTCCTCGAACCCCGAAATATCGAGCCCGTTGGTGTGAACCACCCCGAACTCGTTGCGCATCTCGTGATTTCGCACAGCCATCGTCGCCACTGCGGAATGCAGGACATGGTAATCGATCATGTCGCCGTAGCCGACATCGGTCATAACGTCACCATTGGTGACGAGAAAAGGGCCGGAGGGCCGCTCCGCGATCAGGCTCAGCGCGCCGCCGGTGCCAAGTGGCTGATCCTCGCGGATATAGTCGATATTCACACCCCACTGCGAACCGTCGCCGAAGTGCTCTTCGATCATGTGGCCCAAATAGTGGACGGAGAACAGGAAGCGTTCGATCCCCGCCTTCTTCGCTCGCTCGACGATATGTTCGAGCATCGGTTTCCCGGCGACAGGCAGCAGGGGCTTGGGGCAGTTTTCCGTATGCGGGCGCAGCCGCGTGCCCTTGCCGCCCGCCATCACCACCATCGTGCTCGACCGGCGGAGCGGCACCTGAATCTCGTCCCACACGTGCAGGCCAAGGACGCTGCGCGCCTCATCGACGATGGGCAGCTGGTGGATCTTGTTAGCCGACATGATCTGGAGCACGATCTTGCGGTCGAGGCTGGGCGGGACGACCATCGGCTCTCCCTGCATGATCGCGTCCGCCTTGTCGTCGAGCGACAGCCCGCGCAGCATCCCGCGGCGGATATCGCCGTCGGTAATCGTCCCGGCCAACCGGTTTTCGCCGGTCATCAGCAGCACGATCTGCAGGCTGGAGCGTTCAAGCGACTGCACTGCTTCGCCAATCGTTGCATCGCTGCCGAGCAGCGCATCGCGCCAGTTGTCGATACTCATGTCAGCCAGCCCCTCCGGTCGAGTCGCCGCTGTCGCTGCCGGGTGTGGTAAGATCGTGAAACCGCTTCACCGTCAGGCGGTCCAGCGGGTGGCTGCGCAGCACGTCGAAGATCGCTGCGCTGGCGCCGCCGCTGCCATAGGGATTTTCTACGTGCTCCAGCCCGGCGCGGAATTCCGGCGAGAGGATCTGCGCGATGCCGCCGGCGATGGCGGTGCGCTCCGCGTCGCAGTTCACCACGCTTTTTGCGCGCAGGCGCCCTGCCTGCCGCTCCCCGATATCGAGTGATCCGATCCCGAAACTTGGCACCTCCGCCAGCGCGCTCGACGAATTGCCGACCACGCCATCGACGTAAGTGAGCGCGGAGAGATAGCGGTATTGGCCGAGCGAACTATGCGCGACGGCGTTCTTGCGGCGCGCGACATAGTCCTCGATCATCGCGATCAGCGCCCGCCCGCCGGTATCGGCATTGGGCAGGGTGAAGACGATGTGCGCATCCGGCCGGGTGTCGAGCGCGGCGAGCAGCTCTTCCATCTGCGCGGCGGGATCGCGCCCGCCTGCAGTTTCCGGATGGAAGGTGACCAGCAGGCTCTCTTCGCCGAATGGCAGACCGAGGAACTCTTCCAGCTCGGCCTTCGGCATCGGATCGAGATCGGCGATCGCGTCTATCCCCAGCCCGCCGACATTGAACACCCGTGCCGGATCTTCGCCCAGCTGGATCACGCGGTTGCGATAGGGCTCGGCACCGGTGAAGTGGAGCGCCGCCATCTTGGTTACCGAATGCCGCACCGCTTCGTCGAACGCGCCTTCGGTGGTTTCGCCGCCGTGCAGGTGGGCAATGGGGATTCCGGCAAACAGCGCCGCGGCAGACGCGGCGAGGATTTCGAACCGGTCGCCCAGCACCACCACAACATCGGGCTGCAAGCGCGCGAAAGCATCGGCAAAACCGATCATGCCAAGCCCGGCCGCCTTGGTGACGCCGACCGCGCTGTCGGACGACAGCAGGATTTCGACCCGCTCGGCTATGGGAAAGCCGTCGGCCTCGATTTCGCGCACGGTCGTCCCGAATTCGGGCGACAGGTGCGCTGCGGTCGCGATCAGCTGCAACTGTGTGTCGTCCGCTTCATGGACGCGCGCGATCAGCCGCTTGAGCAGCCCGTATTCGGCCCGCGTACCGGTGACGATCGCAATCTTCCGGCTCACAGCTCGATCTGCTCGTCTTCGGCAAAGGCTCGTGAGGCCCGCGAGCCCACAACTTCGTCCCACCGCATCGGCGAAAGCCCGGTACCCGGCCGCTTTGTGCCGAGATTTTCATCGCTCAGCAATTCGCCCTCGGCAATGTCCCTGCTTGCGACGATGGATTTGCGGGCGACGGCCCGATTGGGCAGTTCGCTCGGCGAAGGCTTCTTCTGGCCATCCCCGGCGAGAGCACTTTCGATATTGCGGATGCCGCTACACATGGCGGCGAGTTCGTCAGGTTCGAGGCTTGCCAGATGATCGGGGCCGGGCAGGTTACGATCGAGGGTAAAATGCTTCTCGATGAGCGTCGCGCCCAGCGCGACAGCGGCGATCGGCACTTCAATACCCTGCGTGTGGTCCGAATAGCCGACCGCCACGCCGAATGTTTCGGCAATCTGGTTCATGGCGCGCAGATTCACGTCGGCAAAAGGGGTGGGATATTCGGTATTGCAATGGAGCACGGTGATGTCGGAGCGCGGAACGCCCGCGTCCTCGAATACGGCCAGCGCATCCCCGATTTCCTGAAGGGTTGCCATCCCGGTGGACAGGATCACGGGCAGCTTCGTCGCCGCGTAATGGCGCAACAGCGGCAGGTTGGTCAGTTCGCCCGAAGGCACCTTGATCCGGTCGAGGCCGAGATCCACCAGCAGCTTGAGCGATTCCGGGTCGAAGGCGGTCGAGAAAAAGCCGATACCGTGCTTTTCGCACTCCGCCTTGAGCATGTGATGATCGTCGAGCGAAAGCTCGAGCCGCTTGACCATCTCGTATTGCGTTTCGCCATCGCCGGTCGCCGCGATCTGGTAATTGGCCTTTGCCGCGGAGCGCGAAATGCTCTTCGCGGTATCGAAGGTCTGGAACTTGACCAGGTCGGCGCCCGCTTCTGCAGCCAGCCTCACGAGATCGCGCGCCATCGCCATGTCGCCATTATGGTTGACGCCTGCCTCGGCGATAATGAGACATGATTTCCGGTTCATTTCCAATGCTTTCAACCCCGCGCCTTGGCCGGGATGCCGACGTAGACGCTATCGGCCTCACACGATTTAACCACTACGCTGCCCGATCCGATCATCGTGTTGGCGCCAATTTCCAGATATGCCCCCGGCTGGCCCTGATTGACTGCCGCGCCAGTGCCGATCCACACGCCCGACCGCAAGTGCACATAGCCCGAAAGATTGGCACCGGGGGCGATATTGCAAAACTCGTCCACGATCACGTCATGCCCGATCGTCGCGTTCAGATTGAAGATGCTGAAGGCACCGACCTCGATACGATTGGTGAACCGCACACCGGCGCACACGATCACGCCGGGCATTGCCTCGATGCGCTCGCGCTGGCCGATGCCAAACGACGCCGAAGGATGGACGAGGGCCGGGAACCGCAGCCTGTCGCCATAGTGCTGCACGATCTTGCGACGCACCGCATTGTCGCCAATACCAATTGCGAAAAGGCCGTCTGACAGGTTTTCGACCTCGCCTTCGGGTATGACCTCACCGAATTCGGACAGATCCTCCGCTTGGTCTGGCGACTGTGTGAGAAAGGCTATCTCATGGCCATTTTCCCGTGCGATGTCAGCCACTTCGCGGGCAAAGCCCGAGGTGCCGAAGATGTAGATCGTCTGTTTGGCCATGACGTCATCCTTTTTCCCGCGAATTGCCTGCCAGCAGCACTTCCGCCAGCCGCCAGTCGAGCATCGTGTCGATATCGACCGAGCTTTGCGCATCCATCACGAAGCCTAGCGTATCGTCGTTCACCAGCGCACCGGTTTCGCGCAAGCGCGCCGTCTCGATCCAGTACATCGCACCGTTGAGCGTAAACAGTTCGGGCAGATCCTGCCGCCGGGCGGCATCGGCCGACGCGGCGTAGCGATCCAGCGAACCGTCGGCCTCGCGGTGGAACATCCATGCCGGGTGGTCGTCCACCTCGCACACCGAGACGACGGAAGTCGCGCCGCCTTCCCGCGCGAAAGCAAGCAGGGCGGCGATATGGCCGGCGGATCGCAGCGGTGAGGTGGGCTGGAGCAGGATGAGGGCGTCGTGGCCCGGAACCTGCTCGATCGCATGCATGACCGGCGCAATGCCGGGCGCTTCGTCGCTCGCCAGTTCGGCAGGACGCAGGAAGGGTACATCCGCGCCCCATTCGCGCGCTACCGCCGCAATTTCCTCGTCATCGGTCGAAACGACCACGCGCGCAATCTCCGGCACTGCCAGCGCGGCCTCGATCGTCCACGCGATCAGCGGCTTGCCCGCGATCTGGCGGATATTCTTGCGCGGGATACCCTTGGAGCCGCCGCGCGCAGGGATCAGCGCCAGCGTCAAGCAGCGTCCTCCGCTACGATGACAAGGTTGGGACTGCTGGGAATGTTCACGATCCGCGAGGCGAGGCTTTCGGCGCACGAGAGATCGGCGCGCGGAGCTTCGGCAAACATCGGCAGCAGGTGCATAAGCGTCCACACCGGGCGCGCCATCAGCTGCGCATCGTTGAGCGCGGCGAGCACGGCCTCGTGCTGATCGGCCATTTCTTCGTCCAGCAGCAGGGCGCACAGCCAGTAATTGCTGGTGGTGCCTTCCGGTTCTTCCAGCAGGCTTGCCCCGTCCACCTTCGCGAAAGCTTCTGCATAGCGTTGGGCAAGCACGCGCTTCCTCGCCAGCATGTCGGGCACCCGCTCCAGCTGCGCGCAGCCCAGCGCCGCGTTGATGTTCGGCATCCGGTAATTGAAGCCGATCGCGTCGTGAACGAAATTCCACCGGTCGGGCACGCGTGCCGTGGTCGTCAGGTGCTTGGCGCGCTTCGCCAGGTCGGTGTCGTTGGTCAGGATCGCGCCGCCGCCGCCGGTGGTCATCACCTTGTTGCCGTTGAAGCTGAGCGCCGAGACGAGTCCGAAATTGCCGGTGTGGGTGCCGTGGTAGGAAGAGCCGAGCGATTCGGCGGCGTCTTCGACCAGCGGGATATTCCAGCGTTCGCAGATCGCCGCCAGCTCCGCGATCCGTGCGGGATGGCCGAATGCGTGCATCACGATCAATGCGGCAATCCGGCCCCCGGTCGAGCGGTTGAAGCAGGCTCCTTCGCGCAGTTCGGCGATCTCTTCGAGATGTGCGGCCAGCTTTTCGGGATCGACGCCGAGCGAGGTGGCCTCGCTGTCGACGAAATGCGGAACGGCCCCGGCATAGCTTGCCGCGTTGGCGGTGGCGATGAAGGTGAGCGTGGGCATCAGCACTTCGTCGCCGCGCTCCACGCCTGCCAGCAGCAGCGCGACATGCAGCGCCGCAGTGCCGTTGACCACCGCGACGGCGTGTTTGGTGCCGCAGAAATCCGCCAGATCCTTCTCGATCCGGTCGACATAGGAACCGACCGACGAAACCCAGCCGGTTTCGATGCAGTCGGCCACGTATGCCGCTTCGTTACCCGTGAACTCGGGCTCGTGCAGCGGGACGAAGCCATCGCGCTCGCCCGTGACGGTGCGGATGGTCTGGAGAATGGCGTCGGTAAAATCGCTCATGCCGTCGCGGCTGACGCCGCCCCTCCGAAAAAGTCTCAGATGTTGTAGGTGTCGGCCTTGTATCGCGAAAGATTGGCCGGGTCGGTGAACCATTCGATGGTTTCGTCCAGTCCCCTGCCGAAGCCATCACGATCCCCGTATTGCGGCGTCCACCCGGTCAGCTCTTCGGCCTTTGCATTGGCCGCCCACAGGCGTTCGACTTCGCTCTTTTCGGGACGCATGCGCTGGTCTTCGGCGACGATACGGACGTCGCGATCCATCCGCTCCGCGATCAGCGCCGCGGTGTCGCCGATCGAAATCTCGTAATTGCTGCCAATGTTGATGACCTCGCCCAGCGCCTTTTCGGCCGTGGCGACTGCGCAGAAGCCGCGCACCGTATCCGCGACGTAGTTGAAGTCGCGCGTCGGGTGCGTCGCGCCGAGCCGGATCTCGTCTTTACCGTTGGCGATCTGGGTGATGATCGTGGGGATCACCGCGCGCGCCGACTGGCGCGGGCCGTAAGTGTTGAACGGGCGGATCGTTGCGACCGGCGTTTCGAACGAGAGATAGAAGCTCTGCGCGATCTGGTCGGCGCCGATCTTGCTCGCTGAATAGGGCGACTGGCCCTGCAGCGGATGCTCTTCGGTGATCGGCACGAAGCGCGCGGTGCCGTAGACTTCGCTGGTCGAGGTGTGGACCACCCGCTCCGTGCCCAGGTCGCGCGCGGCCTGAACGACGTTGAGCGTGCCCTTGACGTTGGTGTCCACGTAGCTGTCGGGCGAGTGATAGCTGAACGGAATCGCGATCAGCGCGGCAAGGTGCATCACCACGTCGCAATCCTGCATCGCGGTGCGCACGCCGTTGGGATCGCGGATGTCGCCCGCGAACACGTCGATGGACTTCTTCACATGCTCGGGCGAATTATCGAGCCAGCCCCAGCTGTTGAAGCTGTTGTAATACACGAAGGCGCGCACGTCCGCACCCAGCCCGACGAGGTGTTCGACCAGATGCGAGCCGATGAAACCATCGGCCCCCGTTACGAGAATGCGTTTGCTAGAAAGGTCCACGGAAGCTCCCGGCGGATCGGCAAGGTTAATGCTGATCGCGCCTGATAGTGGAATGTTTCGTGGGGGCAACCTCTACGTAGCCTGCACGGCCCGCGATTCTCCCGCCTGCCGTACCGGGAAAGTACACGCGAAAACCATTCTGTTGCTTTGGCTCGACCATCCAACTATCGGATCCGTCCGGGTCACAGTACGTGCGGCCCCAAATCCGGCACGCACTCTCAGGCAACGCTTGGTATCTGATGAACGGTTCGCTTATTAGTGGCGCAAATGGCGGCAGGCCCAATCTTTTTGTGGCCTTGCTGGAACTGCTCTTCGGCCTTGCGGTCGTGGTCGCGGTTCCGATGGTGTTTCTCGGGCTGCTGGGAATCTCCAATCCGGTCAACGATCTGTCGGTTCAGCGGACCGCCGTAACCGCCACCATCGCCTTCATTATCGGCTCGTTCTTCCTGCGCCGGTTGCTCAATTTCCCGGGCGTGCGTGGAGCGGTGCATGGCGCTCCGATCATGCTGCTGACGTTTATCGCCGCTGCGCTGGTCCTGCTGATCCTGCGGATCGAATACAGCCGGTATATGCTGGTTCTCTCGACGTCAGGCGCGGTGCTGTTCGCGTTTGTGCGTGCGTGGATCGTGCCGCTGCGCACCAACCAGATTTTCCATCTGGTGCCTTTCGGGAAGATCGGCGTCCTCAAGCAGATTCCCGACCGGATCTTCATAGATATCGAAAAGCCGGAAATTCCCGTTGGCAATATGGTCAACATCGTTGCCGATTTTCGCGCCGATCTGCCGGATGAGTGGGAGCGGATGCTTGCGCAGGCCTCCTTGCGGGGAATTCCGGTGTACCATTACAAGCAGCTGATCGAATCGCTGACCGGGAAGGTGAATATCGAGCACCTGTCCGAAAACTTCTTCGGATCGCTCGTTCCCAGCCAGTCTTACACACCGATCAAACGGCTGATCGACCTTGTCGGCAGCCTGATCCTGCTGGTCGTGCTTAGCCCGGTTTTCGCCCTGCTTGCGCTGCTAATTTGGATGGAGGATCGCGGGCCGGTCTTCTTCATCCAGACCCGCCACGGCTATGGCGGCAAACCGTTCAGGATGTACAAGTTCCGTTCGATGCGAACGGCAGAGGCGGCCGATGGCGTCGATGCGCGCGAGAGCGCCATTACGAAGGACGGGGACGACCGGATCACGCCGATCGGCAGGGTCATCCGCCGCAGCCGTCTCGATGAGCTTCCCCAGCTGGTCAATGTGCTGAAGGGGGAAATGAGCCTGATCGGACCGCGGCCGGAAGCCAACGCGCTTGCCGAATGGTACGACCAGTCGCTGGGCTTCTACGCCTACCGCACCATCGTGAAGCCGGGCCTGACCGGCTGGGCGCAGGTTAACCAGGGCCACGTCGCCAATCTGGAGGAGGTTAATACCAAGCTCCAGTACGACTTTTACTATATCAAGTACTTCTCGTTCTGGCTCGACATGCTGATCGTGATGCGCACGATTCAGACCATCGTGACCGGGTTCGGATCGAAGTAGTCAGCCCCGATCGCCCAGCAAGCGGGCGACCGTCTCTTCCAGCGAATCCTGCCAGCGCGGCGCGGAATGCCGAAACGTTTCGGCAAATTTCGCGCTGTCGAGCCGCGAATTGAGCGGACGCGCGGCCTTGGTCGGATAGTCGGAAGAAGGGATGCCGCTCACTTCGCAGGTAGGTCCGCCATGCTTCGCGCTTGCCGCGAAGATCGCGCGGGCGAAATCGGCCCAGTCGGTCCAGCCTGTGCCGCCGAAATGGTAGATCGCATCGGCACCATGGCCGGGCTCGTCGCGCCAGCGATCGGCCACCGCCAGCACTGCGTCGGCAATGTCGAGCGCGCTGGTGGGATTGCCGAACTGGTCGTTGACGACGTTGAGCGTGTCGCGGGTTTCGGCGAGGCGCAGCATGGTCTTGACGAAATTGCCGCCGAACGGACTGTAGACCCATGCCGTGCGCAGGATCGCGAATGTCGCGCCCGATGCGGTGAGCGCCTCTTCGCCGGCCAGCTTGGTCTCGCCATAGGCGCCGATCGGCCCGGTGGCGTCGTCTTCACGCCAGGGCCGGTCGCCGCTGCCATCGAACACGTAGTCGGTCGAGAAATGGATCACCGGCGCGCCGATATCGGCGGCCGCGCGGCCAATATGTCCGGGGGCAACGCCGTTGATCAGGCGGGCGAGTTCGGGTTCGTCCTCTGCCTGGTCGACCGCGGTGTAGGCCGCGGCGGAAACGATCAGGTCGGGTTTCTCCGCGGCGATGGTGCGCGCGATCCCCGTCGGGTCGGCGAGATCGAAATCGGGCCGCGCGGCGAAGACCAGATCGTGCGCTTCGTTGCGCTCGGCCAGCGACTGCGCGACCTGCCCCTCGCGCCCGGTGACGAGAATCTTCATTTCGATCCGCCCGGCCTGCTCTCACCCAGCCGTTCGCCGCCATATTTGCCCGAGCGGATCGGGCCCCACCACCACTCATTGTCGAGATACCAGTCGATCGTCTTGGCGAGCCCGCTCTCGAAAGTCTCTTGCGGAGCCCAGCCAAGCTCGCGCTCGATCTTGCTGGCGTCGATCGCGTAGCGGCGGTCGTGGCCGGGGCGGTCGGTGACGAAAGCGATCAGTTCGCGACGGGACTTTCCGCCTTCGAGTGGCCGCCGCTCGTCCAGCGCATCGCAAATCGCCTCGACCACCTGCAGGTTGGTCCGCTCCTGATTGCCGCCGATATTGTAGCTCTCGCCCAGTTCGCCGGTGGTCAGCACAGCGATCAGCGCGCGCGCGTGATCTTCGACATAGAGCCAGTCGCGCACGTTCTCGCCCGTGCCGTAGACCGGCAGCTGCTTGCCATCGAGCGCGTTGAGGATGACCAGCGGGATCAGCTTTTCGGGGAAGTGGTAGGGCCCGTAATTGTTGGAGCAATTGGAAAGCACCACCGGCAGACCGTAGGTTTCATGCCAGGCGCGCACGAAATGGTCGCTCGCCGCCTTCGAGGCCGAATAGGGCGAAGAGGGCGCGTAGGGCGTTTCCTCGGTGAACAGCGTATCGTCGAAATCGAGATCGCCGAAGACTTCGTCGGTCGAGATGTGGTGGAAGCGGAAATTCTCTTTCTTGTCGCCCTCGAGCCCGCGCCAGTATTCGAGCGCGGCGTCGAGCAGGCGGAAGGTGCCGACCACGTTCGTCTCCACGAAGGCGCCGGGCCCATCGATCGAGCGGTCGACATGGCTTTCCGCCGCGAGGTGCATGATCCCGTCGACGTTCTCTTCGCGCAGCAGGGCCAGCACCATCTCGTTGTCGAGAATATCGCCTTCGACCAGCCGATGATTGGTCGCATTCTCGATCACCTTCAGGCTTTCGGGATTGCCCGCATAGGTCAGCTTGTCGAGGTTGATGACGCGCTTGCCGTCGCGCACCAGCTGGCGCACGACCGCCGAGCCGATGAAGCCGGCGCCGCCGGTGACGAGAATCGTTTCCATCAGACTTAGCCTTCGTAGGTAAACGGAGAATCGAAATCGGCGAGGAACGGGGCGACTTCGTCCTTTTCGGACAAAGTCGGCTCTACGCCGGGATCGGGCCAGTCGATGCCCAGCGCCGGGTCGTTCCAGCGGATCGCGCCCTCATGCTCCTTCGAATAGGGCCCGCTGACCTTGTAGAGCACTTCGGTATCGGGCTCGATCGTCATGAAGCAGTGCGCGAAGCCGATGGGTACCAGCAGCTGGTTCCACTTTTCCGCCGACAGCTCCACGCCGACCCACTTGCCGTAGGTCGGGGAGCCCTTGCGGATATCGACCGCGACATCGTAGATCGCGCCGCGCAGCACGCGGACCAGTTTGTCCTGCGCGACCGGCGGGACCTGGAAATGCAGCCCGCGCACCGTGCCGACGGCGGCGGAGAAGGACTGGTTGTCCTGGATCCAGTCGATATCGATGCCGGCCTCTTCGAAGGCGGAGCGTTTGAACACTTCGGAAAAGAAGCCGCGATGGTCTCCGTATTTGGGCGGGCGGACTTCGATCACCTCGGGAATGGCGTGGCGGATGAATTCGGTCATGCCGGGTTCTCCACGATCCGCTTGAGATAGGCGCCATAGCCGGTCTTGCCCATCATCGCGCTGCGTTCGAGCACCGCGTCGGCCTCCAGCCAGCCCTGGCGGAAGGCGATTTCCTCGGGGCAGGCGATCTTGATGCCGGTGCGATGTTCGATCGTGCGCACGAAGCTGGAGGCTTCGTGAAGGCTTTCATGCGTGCCTGTGTCGAGCCAGGCATAACCGCGCCCCAGCCGCGTAATGTGAAGGTCGCCGCGCTCCATGTAGGCGCGGTTGACGTCGGTGATTTCCAGCTCGCCGCGCGCGCTGGGCTTCACGTCCTTCGCGATCGCGGTCACGTCCTTGTCGTAGAAATAGAGGCCGGTAACCGCCCAGTTGGACTTGGGCTTGGTAGGCTTTTCCTCGATGCTGGTGGCCTTGCCGGTTTCCGGATCGAAGGCGGCCACGCCATATCGTTCCGGATCGTCGACGTGATAGGCGAACACATTGGCACCGCCCGCCTCGGCCTCGGCGGCGGCGGCGCGGCACTTCTCGCCCATCTTCTCGCCGTGATAGATATTGTCGCCAAGGATCAGCGCGCTCGGCTGGCCATTGACGAAATCCGCGCCGATGATGAAGGCTTCGGCGAGCCCATTGGGCTCTGGCTGGACGGCATAGCTGAATTCGACCCCAAAGGCCGATCCGTCGCCCAGCAGTTCGCGGAACATGGGCAGATCGCGCGGCGTGGAGATTATCAGTATCTCGCGGATTCCGGCGAGCATCAGAACCGACAGCGGATAATAGATCATCGGCTTGTCGAATACTGGTAGCAACTGTTTGGACAGCGCCATGGTGGCGGGGTAGAGGCGCGTACCGCTCCCCCCGGCAAGAATTATACCCTTCACTTGGTGCCCCCATCTAGCGCGAATACTTTCGGTATCGCCCGATAAGCGCCCGCGCCCGCGATGTCACCCCATTGGTCGCGCAGCGGCGATCCGGCGCATCCCCCGGCGGGTGGAATCAGAGGCCGGGTCGCAGCGCGACGTCGATTGCCGGTCCTTAGCGTTCGCTCCACGGGCCGGGAATATAGTTCGGGATCTTGTCCGATCGCGTGTTTCCGCGAAGAAAATACGGCACGATTTGCGAGAAGTAGATCTTCTGTCCGTAATTATTCGGGTGATGCAGGAAATCGCCCGTCACGTGTTCGAACACGGGCTGCGAGGCCGGGGCAGCCTCTCGCATGGCCGTGTACATATCGACGAAGGGCACACCCTGGGACGAAGCGACAACCTCGATCGTCTCGTTATAGAGCAGGGTATCGGCGGGCTGCTCCAGATCCCACAGCTTGTTCTGCTGGAAGAACCCCACCAGGATGACGTTCCTGCCGCTTTTGCGAAGATCGCGCACCGTCGTGCGCAACAGATCGCGAAATGCGGGCTGGCCGTCCTCTCCGGCAAGCTGGTCGTTCATACCGAAAGCGAGGATTACGGTGTCGATATCCGGCGACAGCGAATCGATAACGGTCGGTGCCACGTCCCGCAGGAACCCGAATTTCTCGGCGGGAAGGGTCACCGTGCCACGCTCTGCCATGAACTGCGAAAGATGTGCGCACCATCCATCATCGGCTGAATCGCGAAAGAAGAACGCCACGGTGTCGGCCGCATGGGTGATGCTGTCACCCAAACAGACCACGTTGGTCGGCGTGCGCGGCAGTTCCTTGGCGGCAATGACAGGCGGGGCAATCGCCGCGCGATAGTCGATATAGGTCGCCAGCTGGATCGTGCGTGGCGGATTGCGCGGGTCGCTGGTGAAGCTGAAAAGCCCGTCCGGATTGCGGGTAAAGCTGTAGCTTGCGTAATCGGGCATGCTGGAGTTCGCGGTCCGGCGAATGGTGTCGCCCTCCACAACGAAATCCACGCCCTCGCTGTATTCCACCCGGGTGCCGTCGGAGCCGTAAGAATAGACCGACTGGACCGCGCTGACCGGGTGCATCAGCGGCTGGCCCTGCGTGCCGCTGAGCATCCGCGACTCGCCGGAGATCGCCGTGGTCTGCACCACCGCATCCGGCGAACCCCGGTCCGAATTGCCGTCGGTCCCGCAGGCTGCCAGCCCGGCCAAAGCCAGTGCAAGCCCCAGGCGCATGGCGCCCCCAGTAAACGTCACGCGCAAAATCACCCCCGCCGAGACTGGTATCGCCTGTCGTTTGCCCGCTTGCGAGCGGATTGGCAATCGGGCGAAACGTACGATGATCCGGACGTCAGCCCAGCGCGATGTCGGGTGCGTCTTCCTGCTTCATGCCGACGACGTGATAGCCGGCATCGACATGGTGGACTTCGCCGGTGACCCCGGACGACAGGTCCGACAGGAAATACAGCCCCGATCCGCCGACGTCGTCGATGGTGACGTTGCGGCGCATCGGTGCGTTCAGCTCGTTCCATTTGAGGATATAGCGAAAATCGCCGATCCCGCTGGCGGCCAGCGTCTTGATCGGCCCCGCGCTGATCGCGTTGACCCGGATATTGTCCGGTCCCAGGTCGTTGGCGAGATACTGGACGCTGGTTTCCAGCGCCGCCTTGGCAACGCCCATCACGTTGTAATGAGGGATGACCTTTTCCGCGCCGTAATAGGTCAGCGTCAGGATGGAGCCGCCGCTTTCGGGCATCATCGCCGCCGCGCGCTTGGCCACCGCTACCAGGCTGTAGGCGGAAATGTTCATTGTCATCAGGAAGTTGTCGAGGCTGGTGTCGACATATTTGCCGCGCAGCTCGCTCTTGTCTGAAAAGCCGATGGCGTGGACCACGAAATCGAGGCTGTCCCAGTGGCCTTTCAGCGTATCGAATGCGGCATCGAGATTGGCCATGTCGCTGACGTCGCACGGGATCAGGATGTCCGATCCGAGCTGTTCTGCCAGCGGGCGCACGCGCTTCTCCAGCGCTTCTCCTTGATACGTGAAGGCGAGCTGCGCGCCGTGTTCCGCCAGCTTCTTAGCGATGCCCCAGGCAAGCGATTTGTCGTTGGCGAGCCCCATGATGAGCCCCCGCTTGCCTTCCATCAGACCGGTCATGGTTCGTCCCTTTCAATTGCCAGCGCCTGCGGCGCGATACGCGGTTCGCCCGGCGGCGAATTGGCGAGTTCTTCTTCCTCCGGCGTTTCGGCCAGTGCTGCGTTCAACTGCGCGCCGATAACGAGGCCGAGCCCCACGAGCCAGAAAAACAGCAAGGTAATGATGATCCCGGCGAGCGAGCCGTAGGTGAGATTGTATGCGAAGAAGCTGCGCAGCAGCGGGGGCAGCGCCACCGTCACGCCGACCCACCACAGCGTTGTGGTCACCGCGCCGGGCCACTTGGGGTAGCGTTTGCGGCGATAGGGGCTGGGCGTAAGGATATAGAACAAGGCGTAGATCGACCCGAACAGGCCGAAGCCCGGCACGAAGCGGGCGAGCGCCAATTGATCGAGCACATCGCTCAAAGGCGGGAAATAGGCGTCGATGACCTGCTGCGCAGCGCCGATCGCCACCTGCGCAATCAGCGAGAACATCAACAGGATGACCGCGCCGATGATCATGGCGGTGGAGGCAAGGCGATACAGCCAGAAGGCCTGAGTTGCCTCCGTACCATAGGCGCGCCGCAGCAGATCGCGGATCGTTTCGATCAGGCTGCCCACGGTCCACAGGCCCACCGCGCCGCCGACCCACAAAAGCCAGCCCTGTCGCGAGTCGATGACACTGCGCGCAACCGGTTCGATCACCTCGGCCACCACCGGCGGCAGGGCCAGAAGGATGGCATTGATGCTGGCGGCGCGTTCGCTCCCTTCGCCGAACGCGGCAAAGATCGCCGCACCGGTGATGAAGAATGGGAAGATCGCCAGCATCGACATGTAGGCAAGGTTGCCGGCGTAGAGGAAGCCGTCATTGAACGTGCCGACCGCGACCCGGCGGATGACCTCGAACGATCGCAGATGCCGTTGCTCGAACCTGGAAAAGGACCCTTCCAGCGCGATCGCCTCGCGCCGCCGGTCTTCGGGGGTCAGCGAATGTATCTGGCGCTTTTCGGGATCCGGCAGGGCCTGCCGCAATCGCGGAATGATGCGGCGCAGCGGCATGTCAGACGCCGAGGTCGGCGCGCGGGTTCGTCTCGTCGGTCCAGCCTCCCAGCGCCTGTTTCAGGGCACTCGTATCGCTGGGCAGCTCGATCTGGATCGTCACCAGCTGATCGCCGCGCCCGCCGCCCTTGCGCGAGAAGCCCTTGCCTGACAGGCGCATGGTCGTGCCACCGGAGGTGCCGGGCTTGATCGTCAGCATCACCGGCCCGTCGACCGTCGGTACGCGTACCTTGCCGCCATTGACCGCTTCGCTGAGGGTGATCGGCAGGTCGAGGCGCACGCGATCGCCGTCGCGTTCGAAGAAGGCGTGCTTTTCGATCTCGATGGTGACGATGGCGTCGCCTGCGCCAGCCGGGCCGGGCTCGCCTTTGCCACGTAGCCGCATCTGCGTGCCGCTTTCGACCCCGGCGGGCAGTTTCAGGTCGATCGTCTTGCCATCCTGCAGGGTGATCCGCTGTTCGGTGAGGCGCGAAGCATCTATAAAGGGCACGCGCAACCGGTAGGCCATATCCGCGCCCTTGCGCGGCGGCGGCGCGCTCCGGCCGAAGCCGCCGCCCATTCCGTCACGGGGGCCACCACCGCCCATCGGGCCGCTGCGACCACCGCCGAACAACCCTTCGAACAGGTCGCCGAGGTCCACTTCCTCGCCGCCGAACCCGCGGAAATCCTGATTCGGCTGGCCACCTGCGCCGGGGCGATTTCCGCCGAAGCCTCCCCCAAAGCCGCCACCGCCAAAGGGATTGGCGGGATTGCCCTCGATATCGATTTCGCCCCGGTCGTAGCGTGCCCGCTGATCCTTGTCGGACAGGATGTCGTACGCCTTGGTTATGTCGGAGAACCGTTCCGAGGCGTTGGGATTATCCTTGTTGCGGTCGGGATGGAGCTCTTTCGCAAGCGTGCGATAGGCGCTCTTGATCTCTTTCTCGGACGCGCCGCGCCCGATACCGAGAATGTCATATGCGTCCGCCATCCGGCCTAGCTAAATTCGGCAGGCCACGGGTGCAAGGCAATTAGCTGCACTGCGTATCGGGAAATTCGGCAGTTGGTCGAATTGTTTGCGGCTTGCGGCGCCCCCTTGGCGAGGGATGATTCGGCTTTGCGCGATTGCGCAAGCGGGCGCGGGGTGCTCTGGGGCAGGCATGAGGATCCTGGTCGACATCGTTCATCCGGCCGACGTGCTGTTCTTCCGCCACCCTCTCGAGCGGCTGATGGCGCAGGGCGCGCAGATCCGCATCGCCTCGCGCGAGAAGGACGTCGCGTGCAGCCTGCTCGACGATTTCGGCCTGCCGCACGAGGTTGCCTCGCGCGCGGGCTCCGGCACGTTCGGCCTGGCGCGTGAGCTGCTGGTGCGCGATGCGAAGGTGCTGCGCATGGCGCGCCGCTTCCGGCCCGATGTGATGGTCGGTTTCGGCGGAGTGGCCATCGCCCATGTCGGCAAGCTGACCGGCATTCCCTCCGTCAGCTTCTACGCGGCGGATACCGCCAGCCTGCAGACCCGGCTGACCTGGCCCTTCATCACCCGGCTCTACGTGCCCGAACCCTATGCCGGGCCGGTGCCCGAAGGGCGCACCACGCGCTTTCCCGGCGTCAAGGAGCTGTCGTACTTCCACCCAAAGAATTTCCGCGCCGACCCAGAGATCGCCCGGCGCAACGGCTGGGACGACACGCGCGACAATTTCTTCCTGCGCACGGTCGGCTGGGGCGCGAACCACGATCTGGGCAAGTCGGGCTGGTCGGACGAGGATCTGGCGGCGCTGGTCGAGGCGCTGTCGCAGCGCGGCAGGGTACATATTTCCAGCGAACGCGCACTGCCCGCGCAGCTTGAACCGTACCTCTACCGGGGGGAACGCAGCGCGCTGCATCACGTGGTGGCGCAATGTCGCCTCTATGTCGGCGAAAGCGCGACCATGGCGCACGAGGCGGCGTTTCTGGGCGTGCCCGCGATCTACGACGGGGCGGACCATCCCGGCACCACGCGCGAACTGGCGGCGCACGGTCTGCTCACTGCGCTGCGCCAGCCGGGTATCGGTCCGCTGATGGCGGCGGTGAGCGAGATGGCGTCCGAAGAAAAGCGTATCGAGGTCGGTCTGGCACGCGACGCCTACATCGCCGATCGGCCCAATCTGGCGGGCTATATCGCCGACGCAATCGCTTCGGCGGCGAAAGGCTGAGCTATTCGCCCGCCATGGCGGCGGGATCTTCGATCAGCGCGACACGGCTTCCGGCAGCCACTTCCAGCCCGCCGGCTCCCTCCACCAGCGTACAGGTGCCTACATCCAGCGTCTGGCCATTCAGCGTGACGCCCGGCGTCAGGGGCAGCAGCAGCGCATGGCTTGCAAAGCGGCCCTGCGGCACCGTGCCCCCTTCAGCCAGCGTGGCGAGGCGAAAGAACGGCCCGTCGATCAGCTCGCAATAGGCACCCTCGCCATCGCGCGAGCGCAAGGCCGGGTCGTATGCGGCTCGGGTCGCTACCCGCAGCCCGTCTTCCAGATGCAATTCACGCGGCCGGCCGTAATCGTACAGGCGATAGGTGATGTCGCTGTTCTGCTGCACCTCGAGCAACGTGATGCCCGCGCCGATGGCGTGGATCGTGCCTGCGGGAATCGAGAAGAAATCCCCCGCTGCCACCTCCACGTAGCCGAGCTCGTCCTCGATCGACCCGTCGAGAGCGGCGGCGCGCAGTGCGTCGACGTCCATCTGCCGTCTCAGGCCCACGGCAATCTTCGCGCCCGGCTGGGCATCGAGAATGTACCAGCATTCGTTCTTGCCGCGCTTGCCTGCGGGCGCCTGCGCGTCGTTCGGATGGACCTGCACGCTCAGCGCCGCATCGGTGAAGATGAACTTGACCAGCAGGTCGGCCAGCTCGGGCGGTGGGTCGAACCAGATTTCGCCCAGCGGTTCGTCACCGGGGTTGGTGAAGGGGGCAGGTGGCTGGTGCCGACCCCAGACCTTGTGAACCAGGTGGGTCGACAGCTGCCTCACCCGCGCGACACCCCGTCGAGCTTGCCGACACCCTGCGCGCCCCTGGCATTGGTGACGAGGATATCGTCCCCGTCGACCACCACGATCACATCGTCCAGCCCGACGATGGATACGCGCGGACCGTCACTGTCGACCATGGCATTGGAGCAGTCGCGCAGCTCGTGCGGGCCGCTGGACGCGCCGGCGCGCGCTTCGCGCAGGGCATCCCAGTTGCCGATATCCGACCATCCCATGGAGACGGGGACCATAGCGGCTTTGGTGGTGTTTTCCATCACGGCGTAATCGATCGAATCGCCATCGATCTGCGCAAAAGCTTCTTCCGACGGGCGGAAAACCTGCCCGTCCGTTTCGCCCTGCGCCACTGCCGTTTCAGTCAGCCGAGCCATTTCGGGCCGATGCGCGGCCAGCTCGTCCAGCAGGCGTTCGCGCCCGAAGGCGAAGATGCCGCCGTTCCAGCTATAGCGTCCGTCCGCGAGGAATTGCTCGGCGGTTT
This sequence comes from Erythrobacter sp., assembly GCA_009993635.1. GTDB lineage: Bacteria > Pseudomonadota > Alphaproteobacteria > Sphingomonadales > Sphingomonadaceae > Alteriqipengyuania. The sequence continues at coordinate 339,786 of JAACTC010000008.1, forward strand.
CGCGGTCGGGCTTCTCGACGAAAGCGTCGAGAGCGAAGCCACCGGGCAGTGCGCCGCCGCGCCGCAGGTAGCCGTAGCCGGTATGCGGGGTGACCGCTTCGATCCCGAAACTGACGAGATAGCCATCCTGCGCGAGGGCGGCTGCAGCCTGCGCGGCCTTGCCGAAAGCGGCTTCGTCGGCGATGTGATGATCGCTCGGGCAGACCAGCAGCACGCTGCCCTCGGCTGCACGATGCGCAGCGAGTGCGATGGCGGGCGCGGTGTTGCGGCCCATCGGTTCGGCGATGATCGAAAGATCGCTGCCGCCCTGTTCGCGCACCACCGGGATATGGCCTTCGCCCGCAACGACGATGGGCGGTGCGAACACTGCCCGGTCCGCCACGCGGTCAAGCGCCTGCTGAAAGAGTGTCCGTTCGCCCAGAAGCGGCAGGAAGGGCTTGGGTTTGGACCGTCGGCTGCGCGGCCACAGGCGGGTGCCACCCCCACCACACAGGATCACAGGCTGGATGCTCGCCGTCATGGACACGCGCCTTAGCGAGCCGCTTCTCCAAAATGAATGCCCTAATTGCCCGCGTGTCACGCCGGGGCTAGGGAGCCTGCATGAGCGATAGCGAGCCTACCCCCACCGCCAGTGCGCTGCCAACCCACGATCCGCTGGCGCTGTTCGATGCATGGTTCAAGGAGGCGCGTGAGACAGAGCCCAATGATTCCAATGCAATGGCATTGGCCACCGCAACGCCCGATGGCCTGCCATCGGTGCGGATGGTGCTGCTGAAGAATCATGGGCCGGACGGGTTCACGTTCTACACCAATGCGCAGAGCCGCAAGGGCGAGGAGATCCGTGCCAATGCGCATGCTGCGCTGCTGTTTCACTGGAAGAGCCTGCGCCGCCAGATCCGCATCGAAGGGCCGCTGAGCCAAGTCGCGGACGAGGTGGCGGACGCCTATTTTCACTCGCGTTCGCGCGCATCGCAGCTGGGTGCGGTGGCATCGGACCAGTCCCGCCCGCTGGAGGATCGCGCCGTTTTCGTAGAGCGGTATCGCGCCGCAGAAGAGCGTTTTGCAGATGGCGAGGTCGACCGGCCGCCGCACTGGACCGGGTTCACCCTGCGGCCCGAACGGATCGAGTTCTGGCTCGATCGCGACAACCGCCTGCACGATCGCCGCCGCTTCACGCGCGCAGGCGATAGCTGGACGAGCACGTTGCTGTACCCATGACAGGGCTCACTCCATGAGGGGCAGTGCCGCCAGCGAACGGGCCGAACTGGGGCGCGGGGCGGCTATCGCGTCGATGAGCGTGGCCCTGCTGCTTGTCGCGCTGAAGCTATGGGCGGTGTGGCAGACCGAATCGATGGCGCTGCTCGGCTCGCTGGCGGACAGCGCGCTCGATCTGGTGGCCAGCCTAGTCACGCTGCTCGGCGTGGTCATCGCCGCGCGGCCCGCAGATAGCTCGCACCGTTTCGGGCATGGCAAGGCAGAGGCTCTGGCGGCGATCTTCCAGGTCATGCTGATCGCGGTCTCCGCCGCGGGCATCGCCATGCGCGCGGGCCAGGCACTGATCGAAGGCGAGCGGGTCACGGGCGCCGGAGAGGGAATCGCGGTCAGCGTGATTGCCATCGTCGCGACCCTCGGCCTGCTGGCCTATCAGCGTTACGTCATCGCCCGCACGCGCTCGGTCGCGATCCGGGCCGATCATGTGCATTACCAGTCCGATCTGTTGCTCAACCTGGCGGTGATCGCGGCGCTGGTGCTCGATCGCTATGCCGGTCTTTCGAGTGCCGACCCGCTGTTCGGCCTCGGCATCGCGGCGTGGCTGCTGTGGGGCGCATGGCGCGCAGGCGGCGAAGCGATCGACCATCTGATGGACCGCGAATGGCCCGAGGCGAAGCGCAGCCGATTCGTCGAAATCGCCGCGCGCCACCCGGAACTCGCGCGACTGCACGATTTGCGCACCCGCACCAGCGGTGGAATCGACTTCGTGCAATTTCATGTGGACCTTCCTGGCGACTACACCGTTGAAAAAGCTCACGACATCATCGAGCGCGTGGAATCAGACTTGTGCCGCGAATTTCCGGACATCGAGCTTCTGATCCACATCGATCCTGCAGGCCATGTCGACGAACCCGGCAATGTGCTGGTCGAGCAGGACGAGTTCGCCAAGCTGGAGAATAAGCCATGACCGCGTTGCCGTACTGGCATGTCGATGCCTTCGCCGACCGGCCGTTTGCCGGCAATCAGGCCGCGGTCATGCCGCTGGACCGCTGGCTGCCCGACGAAACGCTTCAGAAAATCGCCGAAGAAAACAACTTCGCCGAAACCGCCTTTCTGGTGAACGACACCACCAGCACGGACCTGGGCGGCGCCGATTACGAGCTGCGCTGGTTCACGCCGACCAGCGAGGTCGCGCTGTGCGGCCACGCGACGCTGGCAGCGGGCCACGTGATCCTCGGCCGCGATGACGAACGCGACGTCGTCACCTTCCGCACGCGCAAGGCGGGCATTCTGGAGGTTCGCCGGATGGAGCAGGGGTACGAGCTGGCCCTGCCCGTCACCCAGGTGGAACAGGCGGAATATCCCGGCCTGCTCAAAGCATTGCATGTCGAGGCGCCGGTATTCGAATCGGTCTCGGGCGCCAACCAGACCACCATCGTGTTGCTGGAAGACGAGGCCGCGGTGCGCGGCCTCGACCCCAACATGGCTGAGCTGGCCCGGATCGAGCGGATGGTGATCTGCACCGCCCCCGGCGTCGATACCAATATCGTCAGCCGCGTATTCGTGCCCGCCTGGGGTGTGCCCGAGGACAGCGTGACCGGTTCGGCGCATGCCGCGCTCGCCCCGTTCTGGGCCGAACGGCTGGGGCACGACACGCTCAGCGCGTTTCAGGCATCGGAGCGGGGCGGTGTGCTGCAATGCCGGATGGATGGCGAACGCGTCTGGCTGGGCGGTCCGTGCGTGACCGTGGTCGAGGGCACGTTCCACCTCCCCGACTGAGCCGGATGGCGCACTACTGCGTGGGGTAGAGCTCGACCAGATCGTTGAGCTGGCGCAGCAGCGCACGGCGCTCGTCGTCGCCCGAATGGCCCAGCCGCACGACAGTGAGCCGCTGCTGCGGAGACACCAGTATATACTGGCCCATGTGCCCGATCGCGGCGAAAATGCCGCTCGGGTTGTCGATCGGATATAGCGAGTTCTGCGGGTCGCCGGCCTGCGTGTTAAGCCAGGTCTGCCCGCCGTAGAAGGGCGCGGGCGGGCTGGGTTCGAGCATGAACTCGACCCATTGGCGAGGCACCAGCTGCGTGCCGCGATACGACCCGCGGTTGCGCAGGAATTCGCCAAACCGCGCCCAGTCGCGCAGTGAGCCGTGGATCGCGCTGCCGCCGATCAGCGTGCCCGAGGCGTCGTATTCGGGCACCATCGACGTCATTCCCAGCGGGCCGAACAGGCGGGTGCGCAGATAGGTGTCGACCGCCTTGCGCCGCGTTTCGGGATCGGTGCTGCCATCGGTCAGCACGTTGGCCGCGATATCGGCCAGGATCACGGTCGTGTTGCTCGAATATTCGAACTTTTCGCCCGGCTCGGCCTCCAGCGGCTGTTCCTCGGCGAATTTCGCCATGTCGTCGCGCTGGTCGAGGAAGAGCATCCGCACTTCACTCGATTCATAGGGCACATCGCCGCTTTCGGTGTGATCGAGGCCGGACCGCATCTGCAGCAGGTGGCGGAGCGTGATTTCGCCGCGCGCGTCGCCCGGTCGCTGCCAGCTGGCGATCGGCGCAGGCGCATCGAGTTCCAGCGCGCCGTCCGCGATCAGCATCCCGATCATCACCGCGGTCACGGTTTTCGCCATCGACCAGCTGATGATCCGCGTGTCCGCATCATACCCTTCGGCATAGCGTTCGGCGACGATTTCGCCGTTGTGCATGATCATCGCGGCGCGCGTTTCGCCGAGGCCCTGCTCCTGTTCGAACAGGTCGCCGAATTCCATCGCCAGTCGCTCGCGCCCGACACCGGGATTCTCTTCGACAACCGCCAGTTCCGCTTCGGTCGGACCGGGATCGGGCTCGCTCCCCCCGCCACAGGCGGCGAGTGACAGGGCGAGGCAGACAGGGCTTGCAAGCAGGGTGCGGCGGGGCGACAACATAGGCTCAGCAATTCGCACGAGAGAAGCCCGCTTGGCAACGACCGATACCCACTCCGCGTTCACCGCCACCCGAAATTCGACGCACCGCCGCCTGTGGCCGCGCGTGCTGCTGGTTGCGGTACTGGCGCTGGTCTGCGTGGCGGCGGTGGCCTGGTTCGCGAACCGCACCGCGATCACCGGCTATGGCCAGGCCGGTGCGTCCTACGCCGCGCGGGTCGCATGTTCCTGCCGCTATATCGGTGGGCGCTCGATCGGCGATTGCGCGAAGGACAAGCTGGCCGGAATGGAGCTGGTGCGGCTGTCCGACGACCCCAAGAGCATGAGCGTCACCGCCACGTTCCCGCTGGTCACCAGCCAGACTGCAACCTTCCGCGAAGGGTACGGCTGCGTGCTGGAACCCTGGGAGGACTAGGCCGCAGGCGTCGTGCGCTCGATCCAGCCGCCGCCGACCACCCGCTCGCCCGCATAGATGACCGCCGCCTGCCCCGGCGCGACGCCGAATTCGGGCTGGGCAAAGCGCAGCATTACCGCTTCGCCGTCGCCCAGCGATCCGTCCAGCGCCACCGGCACCGGTTTGGACAGCGAACGGACCTTTGCCGTCAGCGGCTGATCGGGCAGCGGGCCGATCCGGTTGGTATCGACCAGCCGCGCGCTCGCGGTTGCGAGCATGGCCTTGGGACCGACGCGGACCTGCGCGGTGTCCGCGTCCAGCTCCACCACATAGAGCGGTTCTGGCTGGCCACCGATTTCGAGGCCGCGGCGCTGGCCGACGGTGAAGTGGATCACGCCCGCATGTTCGCCCAGCGTTTCGCCGGTCTGCGCATGGACGATCGCGCCCGGCGTCGCGCCTTCGGGGCGCAGGCCTTTCACGATCTTGGCGTAATTGCCGTCGGGTACGAAGCAGATATCCTGGCTGTCGGGCTTGGCCGCGTTGCGCAGGGATGCCGCCTCGGCCAGTTCGCGCACCTGCGTCTTGGGCATTCCGCCCAAGGGGAAGCGCAGGAAGTCGAGCTGTTCCTGCGTGGTCGCGAACAAGAAGTAGGACTGGTCGCGACTCGGATCCTGCGCGCGGCGCAGTTCCGGCCCGCCCGCACCGGTCGCGCGGCGCACATAGTGCCCTGTCGCAAGGCAATCGGCATCCAGCTCGCGCGCCATGCGCAGCAGGTCGGTAAACTTGGGCCCCATGTTGCAGCGAATGCACGGCACCGGGGTGCGGCCCGCGAGGTAATCGTCGGCGAACTGTTCCACCACCGATTCGCGGAATGCGCTCTCGTGGTCGAACACGTAGTGCGCGATGCCCAGCCGGTCGGCCACGGCGCGCGCATCGGCGATATCGTCGCCCGCGCAGCAGGCGCCCTTGCGCCCGGTCGCCGCGCCGTAATCGTAGAGCTGCAGCGTAACGCCCACCACTTCTGCTCCGCTCGCAGCCGCGAGCGCGGCGACGACCGAGCTGTCGACCCCGCCCGACATGGCGACGACGATGCGGCAATCGGCGGCGGGGCGCGGCAGATCGAACAGGCTGGCGGCCTGCTCGGCGCTGGAAAGGATGGCGGAATCGGGCATGTTGCTTGGATTTGGGCATATAGCCTGCCGCAGGGCTGAGACAAGGAAAGCCGATTTTCGCCCCTGGCGGGTGGCGGAATAAAGCAGCCTTTACCGCTTGTTGACCATCATCGCGGTAATGCCGGTGTCATGTTCGAAGGAACCGATCAGATCGCCGCGCATGACGATGCGACGGACCGTGACGGGCTGCGACGCGTCGCCTGGGCGGAGCTTGCAGCCGCAATCAGCCTGTCGCGCAGCCTGCACGAGGATGATGGTGGCCTGCTGGCAAAAGTCGGCTCCTTCGACGGACACGAAGCAAACGACGAACGCGGCGTTAACCTTAGCTCTTTAGCGAGCCGCAAAGCGCCCGTGGGTAGAGATGTGCCCAGCACAGACCCAGCCCCCAGGCGTCACCGAGAGAAACGATGATCGAGAACCAGAAAATCAAGCCTGACCAAGTGATCGGCCCGCTCGGCGAGCCGCTGTCGCTGGCCGACCTGCCGAGCCCCAAGACCAAGCGGTGGGTTATCCGCCGCAAGGCCGAAGTGGTGGCCGCGGTGAATGGCGGCCTGCTGTCGATCGACGAGGTTCTCGAACGTTATGGCCTGACGCTGGAAGAATTCGCGTCGTGGCAGCGCGCGGTTGACCGTTCGGGCATGCAGGGCCTGCGCGTCACGCGCATACAGCACTATCGGGATCTCTACGAGCGCCAGCTGAAATACTGAGGCTTCGTCCGGGCGGGCGCCGCCTGTCCGGACAATTCATTCCGGCTCGGGAACCTGCGATCCCCCGGCTCCGTTGAAGTCCCGTAACCCGCACGGGACACATAAAACAGGAGTTGGGACATGAGTTGGATTATTGCGGTCATCATCGGCGGCGTAGCAGGCTGGATCGCCAGCATGATCATGGGGCGCGACGCCTCGATGGGCATTTTCTGGAACATCATCGTTGGCCTGATCGGCTCGCTGATCGGCAACTGGGTCGGTAACGCCGTGTTCGGTGTTGGCGGTCCGATCGGCGAATTCAGCCTGACGGGCTTCATCGTCGCCATCATCGGTGCGGTGATCCTGCTGGCGATTGCCAATCTGGTACAGCGCGGACGCGTACGCTAACCACTAAAGCATCCTACTGAACAGAAATGGGCGGTTCGGCATTGGCCGGGCCGCCTTTTTTGTATGGGCGTGGTGTGGCGGCGCGTTTTCTATCAAGGTGCCTTTCGTCAGACTTGCTTGGCAGTTGGTAGAGCGCCCGATTGCTTGTGCACTGCGGTACGCTTAAGGCGAGGCTGCATCGATGGATCGCTTCCCGAAGGGAACGGGTGGGCGAGGCTGCAGGCCATTGCAAACGGACAGCACTGATGAACTACCAACCCCCGGTCGGCCAGAACGATGATGAAGGGCACCAGATGAGCCAGAGTTACACCGCCACCGGGGAAAAGGCGCCCGGCGACCACCGCACACGCAATATCGTGATTGTGGTCGCGATCGTTTTGGTCGCCGCGCTGGCGATCGGCTGGTTCGCTCTGCGCGCCACCAACGATGCGCCCGCTGCTCCCACCGCCGCCGACCAGGCGCCGGAAATCACCTTCATCCAGCCGGGCAGCGCCACCATCGAAGGCACGATCAACGCCACGGGCACGATCGCCGCACGCCGCGCGCTGCCCGTGGGTGTCGTCGGCGAGGGCGGCCGGGTCGTCTCGGTCAATGTCGAGCAGGGCCAGTGGGTCCGTGCCGGGCAGGTGCTCGCTTCGATCGACCGGTCGGTGCAGAACCAGCAGGCCCGCGCACAGGCGGCGCAGATCGAAGTCGCCCGCGCCGATGCCCAGTTGGCACAGAACAATCTCGACCGCGCGCTACAGCTGGTAGAGCGCGGCTTCGTGTCGCAGGCCGATGTCGACCGCCTCACCGCAACCCGCGACGCGGCCCGCGCACGCGTTGCCGTGGCGCAGGCGCAGCTGGGCGAACTGCGTGAACGCAATGCGCGGCTGAACATCGTTGCGCCGGCATCCGGCCTGATCCTCGAACGCAACATCGAACCCGGTCAGACGGTCAGCGCAGGCCTTTCCTCGGCCTTCGTCATCGCGCAGGGCGGCGAGATGGAGCTGCGCGCGAACGTCGGCGAATCGGAGCTTCAGCGGCTGAGCGTCGGGGTTCCGGCCGAGATCTCCCCGGTGGGGTCGAGCGAGACGTATAATGGCCAGATCTGGCAGATCGAACCCACGGTGGACGCGCAGAGCCGCCAGGGCGTCGCGCGCATCGCATTGTCCTATGCGCCCGGCCTGCGCCCCGGCGGTTTCGCCACCGCGACCATCCGCAGCGGCACATCCGTGGCCCCGCTGCTGCCCGAAAGCGCCGTGCTGGCGGATAATAATGGCAGCTACGTCTACATCATCGACGATGCGAACACGGTGCAACGCCGCCCGGTCGAAACCGGCATGGTCACCTCGAACGGTATCGCGGTTACCGACGGCATCAGCGGCAACGAACGGATCGTGCTGCGCGCCGGCGGCTTCCTCAATCCCGGCGAGCGCGTGAACCCCGTTCCGCAAGAAAAGTAGGCACCATGAACTTCCGCAACATATCCGCATGGTCCATCCGCAACCCGGTCATTCCGCTGGTGCTGTTCACCGCGTTGCTGTTTGCGGGCCTGCTCAGCTTTTCGCAGATGGATGTGGTCAACAATCCGGAAGTCGAATTTCCGGCGGTTAACGTAAATATCTCGCAGCCCGGCGCCGCGCCGACCGAGATCGAGAACCAGATCACGCAGCTGGTCGAATCCGCCGTGCGCTCCATCAACGGCGTGAAGACGATCAATTCCACCGCGTCGGAAGGCAGCTCCAGCACCTTCATCGAATTCGAGATCGGCACCGATCCCGACGATGCGGTTTCCGAAGTGACCAGCGCGATCAACACGGTGCGTGGATCGCTGCCGGACGGGATTCTGGAACCGCGGGTCAGCAAGCAGGAAATTTCCGGCGGCTTCCTGGGCATCTACGCGGTCGAAGCGGACGATATGACGCTGGAACAGCTCAGCTGGTTCATCGACGATGTCGTGGCCAAGCGGCTGCTGGGCGTGGAAGGCATGGCCGAGGTCAATCGCTTTGCCGGGGTCGACCGCGAGATCGAGGTGATCCTCGACCCGCAGAAGATCCAGTCCTACGGCGTGACCGCCAGCCAGCTGAACAATGTGCTGCGGCAGAACAATCTGAACGCCGCCGGCGGCGCCGCAGAGGTTGGCGGTACGCGCCAGTCTGTGCGCGTGCTCGGCAACAGCCAGGATGCCTACGCCCTGTCGCAGCAGCAGATTCAGCTGGGCGACGGGCGCACGATCAAGCTGGCGGACGTCGCCACCGTGCGCGACGGGTTTTCCGAGCAGACGTCGATCAGCAAGGTGCGTGACAAGGAAGTGGTCAACTTCGCCATGTCGCGCGCCAAGGGTGCGTCCGACGTCTCCACCTTCCACGGCGCGCTCGAAGAAATCGAGAAGATCGAGGCGGAAAACCCCGGAGTGCGCTTCATCCAGCTGTTCGACACGGTGAAATATACCGAGGAACAGTACGAAAGCTCGATGGCGATGATGATCGAGGGCGCGCTGCTCGCGGTGGTCGTCGTGTTCTTCTTCCTGCGCGACTGGCGGGCGACGTTCATTTCCGCGGTCGCCATCCCGCTCTCGGCGATCCCGACCTTCTGGTTCATGGACTTGCTCGGCTTCAACCTGAATGCCCTGTCGCTGCTGGCGCTTGCGCTGGTCGCAGGCGTGCTGGTCGATGATGCGATCGTGGAGGTCGAGAACATCGTCAGACACATGCGGATGAACAAGAACGCCTATCAGGCGTCGATCGACGCGGCGGACGAGATCGGCCTGCCCGTGGTCGCGACCAGTTTCTGCATCGTGGCGGTGTTTCTGCCCGTCGGCCTGATGCCGGGCATTTCGGGCCAGTTCTTCAAGAATTTCGGGATCACCGTGGTGATCGCGGTGCTGATGTCACTGGCGGTCGCGCGCATGATAACGCCGATGCTCGCCGCGTACTTCCTACAGTCGAAGGGCCATGCGAGCCATGGCGAAGGCCCGGTGATGGACCGCTACATGGGCATCCTTCACTGGACGCTCGAACGCGGCAAGATGCTTCGCCGCCGCGAAGGGATCGAACCGCCGAAGAAGCGTTTCCTCTATCTGCCGGCATTGCTGGCGACGACTTTGCTGCTGATCGTGGTCACGGCCTTCGTGTTTTTCACGGCGAACTCGCTGCTGGGCGGGCTCGGCCTTGCCCAGAAGGTCGGCAGCGCAGTCGCGTCCTCACCCGATTCCATCGCGGGCACATTCTACAACCGCATCGTCGGCATCGTGGAAATGGCGCTGGCCACGGTGGTCGCCTTTGCCGCCGGCTGGATCTTGCTGAAGGCGCTTGGTTTCCTGATCAGCCTGTTCGGCCACCGCGTGCGCGACGTCTGGCGCTATCTCGAAGCGCGCTTCTACGATCACCGCGTCTGGATGGTGATGATCGGCTATTTCGCGCTGCTGCTCACCGTGCAGCTGTTCATGAGCGTGCCCAGCCAGTTCCAGCCCAACGTCGATAGCGACAGTAGCCAAGTCCAGATCGATATGGTCCCCGGAACCACACTGGAGGACACCGAAGAGGTGGCCGACCGCGTTGCCGCGCTGCTGTACGAGCAGCCCGAAGTCGTTCGCGCGCTGGAACGGGTGCGGATGGGCAGCGCGACGCTCTACGTTACCCTGTCGCCCGATCGCGAACGCAGCTCGATTCAGTTCGAACGGCAACTTGCGCCCGAGCTGGCGAAGATCCCCGATGCCCGCGTGCGATTCCAGTCTCAGCAGGGCGGCGGCGGCGGCAGTGGTCGCGACATCACCGTGATGCTGGCCGGGTCCGACCCCGCGCAGCTTGAGCAGGTCGCCTCCGATTTGGTCGAGCAGATGAAGGGGCTGGATATGCTAGTCTCCCCGCGCATCAACGCCGATCTCACCCGGCCCGAACTGATCATCGAGCCGCGGCCCGATCTGGCGGCCGATCTGGGCGTGTCGACGATCGCGCTGAGCCAGACCATCCGCATCGCGACCCTGGGGGAAATCGAGCAGAATGCGGCGAAGTTCTCGCTGTCGGACCGCCAGATCCCGATCCGCGTGAAGCTGCCCGAAACGTCTCGCGAGAGCCTGACCACGATCGAGAACCTGCCGGTGCCTACCCTTCGCGGGGGTACCGTTCCGCTCAACCGGGTGGCCGATATCCGCTTCGGTTCCGGCCCGACCGCGATCCAGCGGTACAACCAGAGCCGCCGCATCCTGGTCGGTGCGGATCTCGCCGAAGGGGTTGTGACGGGCGAGGCGCGCGCGCAGATAGAGCAGCTGCCCGTGCTTCAGGATCTGCCTGCAGGCGTCACGCGTGACGCGGTGGGCGAGGAAGAGTTCCAGAACGAGCTGATGCGCAACCTCGGCATCGCGATTCCCACCGGCGTGCTGCTGGTCTTCGCGGTGCTCGTGCTGCTGTACAAGCGGTTGATGAGCCCGCTGGTCAACATGACCAGTCTCGCGCTCGCACCGCTGGGCGGCATCCTCCTGGTATGGCTGGTCGGCCAGCCGCAGACCATGCCGGTCTATATCGGGGTGCTGCTGTTGCTGGGAATTGTCTCAAAGAACTCGATCCTGCTGATCGACTTCGCGATCGAGGCGATGGACGAGGGGCGCGACAAGATGGAAGCGATCCTCGATGCGGGCCACAAGCGTGCACAGCCCATCGTGATGACCACTTTCGCGATGACCGCGGGCATGGTGCCGACCGCGCTTTCCGGCGTGCTTGGCTCGGGCGATGGCGCATGGCGCGCGCCGATGGGTACGATGGTGATCGGCGGGCTGGTGGTATCCACCCTCCTGACGCTGATGATCGTGCCCGCCGGGTTCAGCCTGGCCGATGGCTTCGAGAAGCGCGTCGGCCCCTGGCTGCGCAACCGGATGCTCAGCTATCGTCCGGGTGACGACGAGGCGGATCGCGCCGGCCGGGCAGCGGAGCCGGCACCCGCCGAGTGACGCGCACGCCGGCCCCTCGCTCCGCCGACCCGATGCGATTGGCCGCCGGGGCCGGTCCGGATCGGGCGCGGGGGATGCGTCGAACAGCCACCGCGATGCTGGTGCTGATGGCGGCGGTGTTCACCGCCAGCCACATGCTGATGGGCGCCTATCCCGAATGGAGCACCGGCCTTGGCTACGTTAATGCCTTTGCCGAAGCCGCAATGGTCGGCGGGCTGGCCGACTGGTTCGCGGTGACCGCGCTGTTCCGCCACCCGCTGGGCGTGCCGATCCCGCACACCGCGATCATACCGAAGAAGAAGGATCGCATCGCGGACACCATGGCGCAGTTCCTGCGCGAAAATTTCCTCACCCCATCGGTGGTCGCCCGGCGTATGCGGCGGATGAACGTGGCGGCGTCCGCAGGCCAGTTCCTGGTCAACCGCGAGGGCGGAGAGCGTTCGCGCTTCATGGGCGGCGGGGCGGAGCTGATTGCCGAGGTGCTCGAATCGCTCGATCCCGAACGGCTGGGCCTGCGGGTGCGCGCCGGGCTCGCCGGTCAGCTGGGCAAGGTCGAACTGGCCCCACTGCTGGGCGGAATGCTCGAGAACCTGATTGCCGATGGCCGTCACCGGCCATTGCTCGACGGATTGATCCGCTGGGCGGGGCTGACGCTGGAGGATAACGAGGAGGCCGTGCGCGAGATAATCCGCAGCCGCGCCAACTCGGTACTGCGCTGGACCGGACTGGACAGCCGTATTTCCAGCTCCGTGCTCGATGGCGTGTACCGCCTGCTGGCCGAAGTGCTGATCGATCCCGACCACCCGATGCGCGGCAAGATCGACGCCGCGCTGATCAAGCTTGCCACCCAGCTCAAGACCGATCCCGAAATGCAGGCCAAGGTCGAGGCGGTGAAGATGGACCTGCTGGAAAATCCCGCGCTGGCCGACTGGTGGATGGGGGTGTGGGAGCGTATTCGCCGATCCCTGATCGCGCGCGCGCGCGATCCGCAAAGCCAGCTGGGCGGCGAAATGCGCGAGGCCGCACGCGAGATCGGCCTCGCCTTGCAGGCCGACCCCCGGTTGCAGGCCCAGATCAACCGTTTCGCCCGGCGTACCGCGGTAGGCATGACCTCACGCTACGGCGCGCAGATCGTGGCGCTGGTATCCGAAACGGTGAAACGCTGGGATGCGGGGACGGTGACCGACCGGATCGAGAGCGCCGTGGGCCGCGACCTGCAGTTCATTCGCATCAACGGCACGCTGGTGGGCGGACTTGTCGGCATCACGCTGCACGCGATCGTCGAGGTGATTTGAAAGGCGAAGCGACCCGCTACCGAGCGATCTGAAACTAACTTCAAGCGTGTTTCGAGGCGCAAGTCCTCGATGGCGGGCCCTGCTGCTGTCATCATATACCCGTCGCCGGGCTCGTACTGGTCGATTACCAGTATAACGCGATCCTCGCCGTCTCCGAAGAACCGGGTAAGGCGGCAGCTGTCTTCGGAATAGTTAAGATTTCAGACAGACGATGGCTGGAGAACCGTCGGCTCGCGCTTTGCGCTCGCGCCGGTTGCAAAAACCGCCGAGGCGACCATCGTCACCCCGGCGGCTGCAAGTGCTTTTTTTCGAATGATCATGACCGTGAAAAGTGTCGCCCGGTCATTACGCAATCAAGTCATTGATCGCGCGATCAAAGCTTCTCGGTCAGCTCCGGCACGGCCTTGAACAGGTCGGCGACCAGGCCGATGTCCGCGACCTGGAAGATCGGCGCGTCCTCGTCCTTATTGATCGCGATGATCACCTTGGAGTCCTTCATGCCCGCCAAGTGCTGGATCGCACCCGAAATGCCGATCGCGAAATAGGCTTCGGGGGCCACGATCTTGCCGGTCTGCCCGACTTGGTAATCATTGGGCACATAGCCTGCGTCGACCGCCGCGCGGCTCGCGCCGATCGCCGCGCCCAGCTTGTCCGCGAGCGGGGTGATGTATTCCTCGAACGTCTCGGCGTCCTTCAGAGCGCGCCCACCCGAAACGACCACGCTTGCGCTGGTCAATTCAGGGCGCTCGCTCTCGGCCAGTTCGCGGCTGACGAATTCCGAAGAGCCCGCGTTGCCGGTGGTGTCCACCGCTTCCACGGTGCCGCTGCCGCCTTCGGCCTCGGCCTTGTCGAACGCGGTGCCGCGCACGGTCAGCACCAGCTTGTCTTCGGTGCTTTCGACCGTGGCGATGGCGTTGCCCGCGTAGATGGGGCGGGTGAAGGTCTTGTCGCCCTCCACGCTCATCACTTCGGAAATCTGCATCACGTCGAGCAGCGCGGCGACGCGCGGGGCGATGTTCTTGCCGGTGGTGGTGGCGGGCGCGACGAAGGCATCGTGATCCGCCATAAGTTTGGCGGCGAGCGGCGCGATGTTCTCCGCCAACATGTCTTTGTATGCCTCGTCATCGGCGAGGTGGACCTTGCCCACGCCCGCGATCTTGGCGGCGGCATCGGCCACGCCCTGGCAGCCTGCACCTGCGACCAGCAGATGCACTTCGCCGAGCTTCGATGCGGCGGTGACGGCCGCGAGCGTCGCGTCCTTCAGGTCTTCGTTGTCGTGTTCGACCAGAACCAGAGTTTTCATGTTCTTACCTCAATTTCCATAAACCGCGATCGGATGCCAATCGGGCACCGATCAGGCGATCCCGAGCGCCTTGATCTTGGCGACCAGCGCATCGACATCCTCGACCTTTTCACCGGCCTGCCGCACGGGCGGCTCGGCGACCTTGAGGGTCTTGAGGCGCGGTGCGGTGTCAACGCCGAAATCGGCCGGGCTCTTGGTGTCGAGCGGCTTCTTCTTCGCCTTCATGATGTTGGGCAGCGATGCATAACGCGGCTCGTTCAGCCGCAGGTCGGTGGTGACGATCGCGGGCAGCGTCAGCTTGACCGTTTCCAGACCGCCATCGACTTCGCGCTTCACGGTAACCGAGTCCCCGTCGAGCGTGATGGTGTTGGCAAAGGTGCCCTGCGGCCGGTCGAGCAGCGCAGCGAGCATCTGGCCCGTCTGGTTGCTGTCATCCGAAATCGACTGTTTGCCCAGCAGCACGAGGCCGGGCTGTTCTTCTTCGACGATGGCCTTGAGGATCTTGGCAACCGCGAGCGGCTCCAGATCGTCATCGGTCTCGACCAGGATCGCGCGGTCGGCACCCATGGCCAGCGCGGTGCGCAGAGTTTCCTGCGCCTTTGCCGGGCCGATCGACACGGCGATAATCTCTTCGGCATTGCCCGCTTCCTTGATCCGGATCGCTTCCTCGACCGCAATCTCGTCGAACGGGTTCATGCTCATCTTGACGTTGGCGAGGTCGACACCGGAGCCATCGGCCTTGACGCGTGGCTTCACGTTGTAATCGATCACCCGCTTGACGGGCACGAGTATCTTCATCGGTAGTCCTTTCCCATGGATTGACCGGCTGCTCCCTGATCGGGCGCCGCAGAATGCTTCGTTATTCCAACCGTTGGGGGCGGTGTTGCGTTCCGGAAACAGCGTCGTCAAGGGCGCGAACGCTGGCGGGCCAAGGCGTAGCGTAAGGTCGGCTGCGGCTTGCGGCGATGGAGCCTGCGCAAGCCTTTGCGAATCATGTTAAAGCCACCGGAACCTCCATCATCCAGGGCGCTTGATCGGATATGGCCGACACACCGAAAAACGTTTGCGGAATTCTCGATTCACTGACCGAGATCGGCGATCAGCAGGATCGCGTGTCGATCGGCGACATCGTCGAGGCGTTCGGCAGCCGGTCCTACGGGCCGGTTCTGCTGGTGCCCGCGCTGATCGGCATTTCTCCGATCGGCGGCATTCCGGGTGTGCCGACTTTCCTTGCGGTCACCCTGCTGCTGATCGCGGTGCAGCTGGTGTTCGGCAAGGATCACCTGTGGCTGCCAGGCATCCTGAAGAACCGGTCCGTCGAAGGCGAAAAGCTGGCGAACGCGGCGGAAGACATGGAGGGCGTGGCCAAATGGATGGACAAGATATTCCACGGCCGGCTGGAGATTTTCACCGGACCCACCGCCGGTCGGATCGCGGCGGGAGTGATCGCGCTTCTATGCTTCGCGGTTCCGCCGCTGGAATTCCTGCCCTTTGCAGTCGTGCTGCCGATGGCGGTGATCGCGGCGTTCGGTATTGCGCTGACCGTGCGCGACGGACTGCTGATGCTGGTCGCGTTCCTCGGCAGCGGAGGCGCGTTCTATCTGCTCGTCACCCAAGTGCTGATGGGCGGCGGCGGTTCGGGTGGGGGCAGCGGCGGCATGTTCTAGCCGGCCACCGCCCCACAGCCCGTAAGGCTTAACCGGCCTTTTTGACCTCGGCCACGATCTTGCGGGCGGCGTCGCCCAGATCGTCTGCCGGCACGATGGCCAGCCCGGAATTGGCGAGTATTTCCTTGCCCTTCTCGACGTTGGTGCCTTCGAGGCGGACCACCAGCGGAACCTGGATGTTCACTTCCTTGGCCGCCGCGACGATGCCTTCGGCAATCACGTCGCACTTCATGATCCCGCCGAAGATGTTGACGAGGATGCCCTCGACCGCCGGGTCCTTCAGGATCAGCTTGAACGCCGCAGTCACCTTCTCCTTGTTGGCGCCGCCGCCGACGTCGAGGAAGTTGGCCGGGAACGCGCCGTTGAGCTTGATGATGTCCATCGTCGCCATGGCGAGGCCGGCGCCGTTGACCATGCAGCCGATATTGCCGTCCAGCTTGATGTAGGCGAGGTCGTATTCGCTCGCTTCGACCTCCGCTTCATCTTCCTCGGTGACGTCGCGCAGCGTCTCGACTTCCTTCTGGCGATACATCGCGTTCGAATCGAAGCTCATCTTGGTGTCGAGCACCAGCAGGTTGCCATCTTCGGTTTCGACCAGCGGATTGATTTCCAGCATCGCGCAGTCATAGGCGAGGAAGGCTTCGTATAGCTGCTTCGACAGCTTCTGCGCCTGCTTGTTGAGATCGCCTTCCAGCTTCAGCGCGAAGGCCACTGCGCGCCCGTGGTGCGGCATGAAGCCCTGCGCCGGGTCGATGGTGATGGTGGTGATCCGCTCGGGCGTTTCGTGCGCAACGGTTTCGATGTCCATCCCGCCTTCGGTGCTGGCAACCATCGCGACCTGGCCGCTCGCCCGATCGACCAGCAGGGCAAGGTAATATTCCTTGGCGATGTCGACACCGTCGGTGACGTAAAGGCGGTTCACTTCCTTGCCCGCATCGCCCGTCTGCACGGTGACCAGCGTGTTGCCGAGCATTTCGCGCGCGCTGGCTTCGACTTCCTCGATCGACTTGGCGAGTCGCACGCCGCCCTTGGCGTCCGGGCCCAGTTCCTTGAACTTGCCCTTGCCGCGGCCGCCTGCATGGATCTGCGCCTTCACGACGTAGAGCGGGCCGGGGAGGGTCTTGGCGGCCTCTACCGCCTCTTCAACGCTCAGCGCGGCGACCCCGGCGGGGATCGCGATGCCGTGTTCTTTGAGCAGTTCCTTGGCCTGGTATTCGTGAATATTCATGGGCGCCTGCGTCCTTCGTGCATCAAAAAGGGGTGGGATGGTTTGCGATGCGCCTAAGCATGGTTGCACGCGCTTGAAAAGGGCGCTGGCACCGCGCACATCACGCCAACACCACGATGATAGACTATTCCCGCCTCGATGCGATCGTTCGCGAAGCAGGGCTGATCGCCATGTCCTCATGGCCCGGCGCGGGCCACAGCGTGCGCAGCTGGGACAAGGGCACCAACGATCCGGTGTGCGAGGCGGACATCGCAGTGGACGACTTCCTGCAGCGCGAACTGTCCGCCCTGCTGCCCAGCGCGGGCTGGCTGTCCGAGGAAACCGCAGATCAGGCCGAGCGGCTGGACGATCGGCTGGTGTGGGTGGTCGACCCGATAGATGGCACGCGCGATTTTATCAGGGGGCGTGCGGGCTGGGCGGTCTCGGTTGCGCTGGTATCCTCGGGCCGTCCGCTGATCGCGCTGCTCGAAGCGCCGGCGCGCAGCGAACGCTGGCTGGCGACCGCCGGGCAGGGCGCGACGCTCAATGGAGAGCGCCTTGCCGCGTCCAGGCGCAAAGTGCTGGAGGGCGCGCGCATCCCCGCCGCCGATCTCGCGCAGGCGGACAAGCTTTTCGATTCGGTCGATCAGCCCAATGGCATTGCCCTGCGTGCGGCAATGGTTGCGGCCGACCGGGCGGATCTGGTCGCGACGATGCGCTGGGGTTACGAGTGGGACATTGCCGCCGCCACGCTGATCGCACGCGAGGCCGGTGCGGCGGTCAGCGATATCTTCGGCCAACCGCTCGGCTACAACAAGCGCGATCCCCGCTGTTTCGGGCTGCTGGTCTGCGCTCCCGGCCTGCAGCAGGCCGCGATCGAGCATTTTGGGCCGCGCGCGCGCGAACGGCTCGGTACGGCGCGCGGGCCGAAATAGCAGAAAGGGGCCGGTGCCCGTGGCCCCGACCCCTTCCGGAAGTCTCAGACGTCTGGCGCGGTCTTAGCGGCGCGCTGCGTTGACTTCGTCTTCGCTGATCGGAACGATCTTGATCTCGACCCGGCGGTTGAGCGGTTCGTTCACGCCGTCGCCGGTGCGAACGCGCAGGTACTGCGGGTCTTCGCCGTAACCACGCGTGGCGATGCGCGCGCGCGACACGCCCTGGCTCACCAGATAGTCGGCCACTGCCTGCGCGCGGCGTTCGGACAGATCCTGGTTGTAGCCCGGCTGGCCGGTCGTGTCGGTGAAGCCGTAGACGTCGATCAGGCTGTTGGGATAGCGGATCATGCTGTCGGCGATCGTGCTCAGCGTGTTGCGGAAGTTCGCATTGATGTTCGACGAATTGGTCGCGAAAGTCACGCCGTCGGGCAGGCGCACCAGAATCGCGTCCTGATCGCCGATTTCCTCGACATCGACGCCGCTGCCGGCGGTCTGTTCGTCAAGCTCGCGGATCTGGTCGTCGAACTGGTCGCCGATCACCGCACCGGCGGTGCCGCCGATACCGGCACCGATGATGCGCGCAGCGTCGCCGCCAATGATGCCACCCAGCAGATAGCCAAGCGTGCCGCCGAGGGCAGCGCCGGCCGCGGTGCGCGAGAAGGTCTGTTCACCGGTGTTGGGATCGGTGACGCAAGCGGAGGTGCTCACCAGAGCCGCCGCGGCAACCGAGGAGAGAATGATACGGGAGGTTTTCATGTAAGGCTTGTCCCTCTTGTGTGTCGATGGACGAATGTTTTCGCCCACGTTTCGGGGCTCGCGTTCCACCTACGCTCGCCGCAACCCTAACGCAGTCCCGTGTCGGCCGGTTCCCGCGCCTGCCCGAAACCGGTGCGCGATGCAGCGATTGTCCAAACATGGCCGATGACGGCTGTCGCGGACCGACATTTGTGCTAGCGCGGCGATTGTCGTGACACCTTTCCCTTGGACAGATCTGCTCATCATCGCCGGGCTCATCGTGCTCAACGGCATCTTCGCGATGTCCGAGCTGGCGATCGTTTCGGCCAAGACCACCCGCCTGCAGGCCAAGGCCGAGGCGGGCAGTGCTGCGGCGCAGACCGCGCTGGATCTAGCGGGCGATCCCGGCAAGTTCCTGTCTACCGTGCAGATCGGCATTACGCTGGTCGGGATCATCGCCGGGGCATATTCGGGCGCGAGCCTCGGCGGCCCCCTGGGCGAGCGGCTGGAGATCTGGCTCGGCCTGTCCGAAGCCAGCGGCGCCCAGCTCGGCTTTGCGGTGGTTATTGCGCTGACCACCTACGCGACCCTCGTGATCGGCGAACTGGTGCCGAAGCAGCTTGCGCTGCGCGTTGCGGTGCCGATCGCCCTCGTGATGGCGCGGCCGATGAAATGGCTCGCCATCATTGCTGCGCCAGTCGTGTGGGTGCTCGATTTCTCCTCAGCCACCATCGTGCGTCTGTTCGGCGTGCGCCCCGGCGGCCAGAGCAGCGTGACGGCCGAAGAATTGCAGATGCTGTTCGCCGAGGCGACCCGTAGCGGCGTTCTGGAAGCCGAACAGAGCGCGATCCTGAAAGGTGTGGTCCGTCTGGCTGACCGCCCCGTACGCGAGGTTATGACGCCGCGCACCGAAGTCGACTGGATCGATGCCGATGCGGACTTCGCCGAAATCCAGAAAACCTTCGCCGAAAGCCCGCATTCGCTGCTGCCGGTGGCCGACGGAACCGCCGACAAGGTGATCGGGGTGGTGAAGGTGCGCGAAGTGCTGGCCGCGATGGTGTCGGGCGAAACGTTCAGCCTTGCCGACATGGCCAAGCGGGTGGAGGTCGTCCCCGACCAGCTCGATGCGATGGATGCGCTGCGCGTGTTGCAGCAGGCCGATGTCGCGATGGCGATGGTCCACGACGAATATGGTCATCTTGACGGCATCGTCACGCCGATCGACCTGCTGACCGCGATCGTCGGGCAGTTCGAAAGCGACAAGGACCAGGGCGACATTCCCGAAGTGATCGAGCGGGCCGATGGCTCGCTGCTGGTCTCCGGCAGCCTTTCGGCAGAGGATCTGGGCGACCGGCTGGGGCTGGACTACGGCGAGGAGCGCGAGTTTGCGACCGCTGCAGGATTCGCTCTGTCTGTGCTCAAGCATCTGCCCGAAGAAGGCGAGGTCTTCACCACCCAGGGGTGGCAGTTCGAAGTGGTCGATATGGACGGCCGCAAGATCGACAAGCTGCTGGTGAGCGCGATCGAGAACGCGCCGTCTGCGCCGGAGCAGGGCTCCTAGTGATCGTTTTGCCAGGGGCGGTGCGGAACCGTGAGCGTGCCCGGCGCTTTGACTTGGCATGACGGGGAATCGAAATATCTGGTTGATCGCAAACGCAGGCAGCGGGTCCGTGCGCGAGGACGTGCTCGCCTCGATCGATTCGGCGTGTGAGGAATTCGGCGTCTGCATCGCCCGGCGATCGACTTTCCCCGATGATGGCATCCCTACAAGACAGACGCTGGCGGAGCAGGGCATCGAAACCGTGGTGACCCTGGGCGGCGACGGTACGATCAACGCGGTCGTCTCGGGCCTTGCCGGATGGGACGGGGCGATCCTCCCCCTGCCCGGCGGAACCCAGAACCTTACGCCCAAGCGGCTCCACGGCGATGCCGATGTCGATGCGGTGTTCGCGGCCTTCGCTTCGGGCAAGGCGCGCCGCGTGCGCCCCGGCGTCCTGCGCTCCTCGAAGGGCATTGCGCTGGCGGGCCTGCTGGTCGGCCCCGGCACCAGCTGGAACGCGGTGCGCGAGGCCATGCGCGAAGGCGATGCGGGCACGATGCTTTCCGCCATCGGTACGGCGATAGAGGGCACGACGGGCAACCCCCCGGTGCGCATTGCGCAGCCCGAAGTGGGCGAGCAGGCGGGCTATCCGATCGTCGAACTGATCGTGGAGGACGGCGGGATAGACATCGCGGCCTATCATGCGCGCAACGGCGCCGATTTCCTTGGCCAGACCTGGGCGCTGCTGCGGCAGGAATTTCGCGAAGGTCCGCACGAAACCTATGGTCCGTTCGACCGGATCGTGATCGCCAGCACGGGCGACGACCCGCTCGATCTGCTGCTCGACGGCGAACCTGCGCCCGGCGATGCGCAAGAGACCTTCACGCTCGAACCGTGCCAGGTCGATCTGATTGCCACAGCCACCGAGGTAGCCTGAGCCCGTGGCCGAAACACTCTTCTTCCATGTCAGCGACATTCACTTCGGGCTTGAAAACAACGAGGCGCTGGACTGGTTCGCCGCCGAGGTTACGCGACTCAAACCGCAGGCGATCGCGATTACCGGCGATCTGACCATGCGTGCGCGGCAGCACGAATTCTCCGCCGCGCAGGGCTGGATCGGCCAGCTGGATGCGCCCGTCACGCTGGATGTCGGCAACCACGACATGCCCTATTTCAACCTGATCGAGCGGTTCTTCGATCCCTACAGGCGTTTTGGGCGGCTGCGCGACGTGGTGGAGCGCGAGATCGACCTTCCCGGCATCGCGCTGGTCCCGCTGAAAACCGCGGTCCGTGCACAGCCGCGCTTCAACTGGTCGAAGGGCTGGGTGACGGGCCGCGCGCTGGACAAGTGCCTCGCTGCGCTGGATGCGCTGCCCAAGGGCACGCGCGCGCTCGTGACCGTGCATCACCCCCTGCGCGAAGTCGGCACGCAGGGCACCGCGCTGACCCGCGGCGGATCGAAGGCGCTGGCCGAACTGGCGAAGCGCAACGTGCTCGGCGTGCTGTCGGGCCATGTCCACGACGCGTTCGACATCATCGAAGACACGCCCCACGGCCCGGTGCGGATGATCGGCGCGGGCACGCTGTCGCAGCGCCTGCGCTCTACCCCGCCAAGCTTCAACGAACTGCGCTGGGACGGGGAGACTTTGCGCGTCTGCATCCGCAATCTCGAGCATATTCCGGACGAGGCGATGAAGATCGACGACGTCCCCGAAGACGCGCAGCCCCCGCGTCACGAAGGCGAGCCGGTCGCGCCGGTGGGCGCGGTGCCGCGTACCGATCCGCCGGTGAGCTGAGCGATGCGGACCCTTTGGCGACGCCTCGACATCCCGGGTTTCGACAGCTGCTCGATCGTTCGAGACGGTTCGGATTGGCGGCTGAGCGGGGTGGCCGAATTTGGCGAAGGGACGCAGCGTGCCAATCTCGCCTATCAAGTAACGTGCAATGCTCTCTGGGAGAGTACCGCTGGCTATGTCGAGGGTTGGAGCGGCAATGATCGAATCCAGATCACGGCGCAGCGTTCGGAAAATGGTACTTGGAACTGTTCTGCCGCTGCAGAAGGTTTCGAAAGCGAAGCGCCCGATATCGATCTGGGCTTTACCCCTGCGACGAACCTGAATGCGATCAGGCGATTGGGTCTGAAAGTGGGCGAAAGTGCCGAAATCGTTTCACTCTGGCTCGACTCCGAAGACTGGCTGTTCAAGGCGCTGCCCCAGAAATACGTCAGGATTTCCGAGGACCGCTACCAGTATCGATCGCACCTGCACGCGTTCGAATGCGAACTGGAGGTGAGTGGTGCCGGGATCGTGAGAGATTACCCCGGGCTATGGCGGGCGATCGACTGAGACGTCGCGCGGCCGTCCACCCGGCCCCGCCAAACAAAAAGGGCGGCACCTTGCGGCACCGCCCCTCTTGGTGATCGGGTGATCCTGCAGCTTAGCGCTTGGAGAACTGGAAGCTGCGGCGTGCCTTGGCGCGGCCGTACTTCTTACGCTCGACAACGCGGCTGTCGCGGGTCAGGAAGCCTGCCGCCTTGACCGTGCTGCGCAGCGCGGGTTCGTACTTCGACAGCGCCTGCGCGATACCGTGCTTTACCGCACCGGCCTGGCCCGACAGACCGCCGCCGCGAACGGTGGCGATGACATCGTACTGGCCTTCACGGTCGGTGATCGCGAACGGCTGGTTGATGACCAAGCGCAGCGTCGGACGAGCGAAGTACACTTCCTGCTCTTTCCCGTTGATCGTGATCGTGCCCTTGCCGGGCTTGATCCAGACGCGGGCGGTCGCATCCTTGCGGCGACCGGTGGCGTAGGCGCGGCCCTGCTGGTCCAGCTCCTGCTCGCGCAGCGGCGCGGTGCTGGTGGCTACGCTGGCAGCATCGGCGGTGGGTGCATCACCTGCGATATCGCCCAGATCGGCGAGGTCGCGAACGCTCTCGGTCTTGGGTTCCGAATCCGAACCGGCCTGCGGATCGTTCTGGTTCTTGTCGTCGGCCATTATGCGACAGCCTTGTTCTTGCGGTTCATGGAAGCGACGTCGAGCGTCTGCGGCTTCTGGCCATCGTGCGGATGCTCGGTGCCGGCGTAGAGGTGCAGCGCCTTCATCTGCTGGCGACCCAGCGGACCGCGCGGAACCATCCGTTCGACGGCCTTTTCCAGCACGCGCTCGGGGAACTTGCCCTCGAGGATCTTCGCCGGAGTGGTTTCCTTGATGCCGCCGACATAGCCGGTGTGCTTGTAGTACTTCTTGTCGTTCATCTTGCGGCCGGTGAACTTCACCTTGTCCGCGTTGAGGACGATCACGTGGTCGCCGCAGTCGACGTGCGGGGTGTAGCTCGGCTTGTGCTTGCCGCGCAGGTGATTCGCGATGATCGCGGCGAGGCGGCCAACGACCAGCCCTTCCGCGTCGATCACGTACCAGTTCTTTTCGACCTCGGCCGGCTTGATCGACCGGGTCATCTTGCTCAGCGCCTTCATGGCTATATTTCCCTTGGATTTCGGGGTCTCGCCGGTGGCTTTGCCGCATCGTGTGCGCCGTTGCCATACCGGGCGTGGAGCGCGCTAATGCGTCCAGATGACCGCCAAGTCAAGCATTCATGCGGGATAGGCAAGAGGTATCAGGATACCGTGGGTGCCAGCGTCCAGCTTTCGCTGCCCTTGCGCGTCATCGTGGCGGTGCTGGTCGTCGCTTCGCGCAGATAGCGTTCCAGCAGGCCCGATGCATCCCGCACGCTGGCGCTTTCGCGCATCGACACCACGCCCTGCGTACCATCGGGCAGGGTCATGTCCTTGCGTGCCGTGCGGTCGCGCGGAACCGGAAAGAACAGGTCGGACGGCCACAGGGTCAGCCACCTGTCGCCATGCTGCGAAAGATCGGCGAGAAACCGGCGGGAGGCCGCGGCGGGATCGGGGCCGGGCGCGCGTTGCCGCGCATAGTCCAGCGCGGAGGATACCGCTTCCTGCGGGATCGGCGCGATAGACCCGTCCTCCGGGCCGGTCGCAATATGGCCCCCCTCGTCCAGCAGCATGGGGAAGAGACCGGTTTCGACCCGCTGTTCCTCGATCCGGGCCAGCGCCTCCAGCGCCGGTGGCGCGTCGACCGCGGCGAAGCTCTGCGTTCCGGAGACCGCGACCTGTCCGTTTGCCGCCTGCGAAAAATCGATCGTCCAGCGGCGGGTGACGGCGATCTCCTGCCCATCGGCAAGCCCGCGGCGCAGCACACGCTCCAGCTCGAATTGCCCTTCTGGCAGGGTTGTACGACCGCGCACGACCGACGGCACCACGGCCAGCGCGCCAAGCCCTACCAGAAAGCCGCGCCGATGCAGGCCATGCTTCATCGCGCCAATCCTGCGAGCCATGCCTCGGTCGCCGCACCGCTTGCATCGGCGTTCCAGCCCAGGATCGCGGGCGTGTCGTACGGATGCAGCCGTTCGAGCCGGGCGACCGCCGCCTGCAAAACGCTGGCGTGCGTTTTGAACAGAACCGCGATCTCCTCGCCCGCGCCGCGCTCTCCTTCCCATTCGAACAGCGACTCGACCTGTCCGATCACATTGGCGCAGGCGATCAGCTGTTCGTCGAGCAACGCAGCGGCGACGCTGCGGGCATCGTCCCGACTGGCGAAGACGGTGTAGATCAGTGCACTCACGCCCGTTCGCGTCCGGCCCGGCTGCCGACTGCATGGGCAGACGCTGCGGTCGCTGCGACCAGCAATGCGCCCGTCACCTGGTGCGCCACCGCGATCCAGATCGAAACGCCGGTCACCACCGTCACGATGCCGAGCAGCACCTGCCCGACGGCGAGCGCGATCAGGGCCTTTCCGGCATTGCCTTCGCGCACCAGCGCGCGCGAGCCGAGCCAGATCAGCAGCGCAAAGGCGACGAAGGCGAACCAGCGGTGGATGAAGTGGAGCAGGAAGGGATCGTGCGTGAATGCCCACAGGGCACCTTGCGACCAGTCGGCGTCGGGCACCAGGCGATCCTGCATCAACGGCCAGGTATTCGAAGCATGCCCCGCATTGAGCCCGGCGACCCAAGCACCCAGCATCACCTGTACGAACAGCACCGCGCCGGCGATTGCTGCCAGCGGCCGCAAGCGGGCCGGGTCCGATTCGCCCGTGCGGTCCAGTTCGTGCAGGTCGAGCGCGGTCCAGATCAGACCCGCCAGCGTCACCAGCGCGGTGCACAGGTGGATCGACAGCCAGAAATGGCTGACGTCGGTCATTTCGCCGCCAAGGCCGGATCGCACCATCAGCCAGCCGAACACGCCCTGCAATCCGCCAAGAGCCAGCAGCGCGAGCAGCCGGAGCTTGTAACCCTTCGGAATCCAGCCGCGCAGCCATGCAAAGGCCAGCGGCAGCGCGAAGACCATGCCGATCAGGCGGCCCAGTAGGCGGTGAAACCATTCCCAGAAGAAGATCGACTTGAAGTCGGCCAGCGTCATGCCCGCAGGCCCGGCCTCCAACCGATATTCGGGGGTCGCGCGATACTTCGCGAACTCTGCCTGCCATGCCTGATCGCTGAGCGGGGGCAACACGCCGGTCACCGGATCCCACTGGGTGATCGACAGCCCCGATTCGGTCAGCCGCGTAATCCCGCCGACCGCGACGATCGTCACCACCATTGCCGCAACGCAGATGAGCCACCAGGCGAGCCAGCCGGGGCGGCTGCCATCCGGGTGCGGATCGCTGGGACGACGGAACAATGCGCTGACCATCCGGTATGAATGCGTATTGGCGCATCCACTTGCAAGCGCACAAACGCAGCTATGCGCCATCGGCCCTGGCTGGCGGCCTTGCAAAATGAAACAACATCACATATCTGGCAGTCCATGGATCTGCGCAGTCTCTCGAATCGCATCAGGCTCGATGCGGTGGGCATCGCCCTGTCGGCGCTGTGCGCGGTACATTGCCTGCTGACGATCTTGCTCATCGGATCGCTCGGCGTGGCGAGCAGCTGGCTGTTCGCGCCCGACCTGCACTGGTGGGGCCTCGCCGCGGCGACGATCATCGCCGGAGTCGCGATTGGCATCGGCGCGGTTCGGCATCGGCGCCGGACACCGTTCATCGTTGCGATGACCGGGCTGACCTTCATGGGCGGCGCGCTCGCCGCTCCGCATGGCATGGAGGAAGCGGTCCTGACGATCATCGGCGTCGCGCTTGTTTCGCTGGGCCATGTCCTCAACCTGCGTCACCACACTCCGGCACCAGATGCGCAAGGCTTGCGCGAACGCCGCTGAAGCGCCAAGTCGCCCGTATAATGAGCGACCAGAAAACCATCCACCTGAACGGCGAGAACCGCACCACCTCCGCCCCCGACATCGCCGCGCTGGTGCGCGAGATCGGTCTTGCGCCCGAAAAGGTCGCGGTGGAGCATAATGGCGAGATCGCCCCGCGCTCACGGTTGACCGAGATCGCGCTGGCCGAAGGCGACAGGCTGGAAATCGTGCACTTCGTCGGCGGCGGCGACCACGGATCAACTGGCGAGGACACCTGGTCTGTCGCGGGCCATACCTTCCGCTCGCGCCTGATCGTGGGCACCGGCAAGTACAAGGATTTTGCGCAGAACGCTGCCGCACTGGAAGCGAGCGGGGCGGAAATCGTCACGGTTGCCGTGCGGCGGGTCAACGTATCCGACCCGGACCAGCCGATGCTGACCGATTTCATCGACCCCAAGAAGGTCACCTACCTCCCCAACACCGCGGGCTGCTTCACGGCAGACGAGGCTGTGCGAACCTTGCGGCTGGCGCGCGAGGCGGGCGGCTGGGATCTGGTGAAGCTGGAAGTGCTGGGCGAAGCGAAGACGCTCTACCCCGACATGCGCGAGACTTTGCGCGCGACCGAGACGCTGGCCAATGAAGGCTTCAAGCCGATGGTCTACTGCGCGGACGATCCGATCGCCGCCAAGCAGCTGGAGGACGCAGGCGCGGTGGCGATCATGCCGCTGGGCGCGCCGATCGGCAGCGGCCTTGGTATCCAGAACCGCGTCACCATCCGTCTGATCGTTGAAGGGGCGCGCGTGCCGGTACTGGTCGATGCGGGCGTGGGCACCGCCTCCGACGCGGCGGTCGGCATGGAACTGGGCTGCGACGGTATCCTGATGAACACCGCGATTGCCGAGGCGAAAGACCCGATTCGCATGGCCCGCGCAATGAAGCTGGCGGTGCAGGCGGGGCGCGATGCGTATCTTTCCGGGCGCATGGCGACTCGCAAATATGCCGATCCCAGCAGCCCGCTCGCCGGCCTGATCTAGTGTTCGCGCGGCCCAACTGCGGATCTTGCGGCTAAGCTTAGCAGATTGTTTACCAAGTTCGGCGAAACATGCCTCCATCGGATCAAGGCCCGATTGGAGGGGCAGACATGGCGACGACGAACACCACCAGCCTGAGCATTGCCGAGATGCGCGAATTTGCGAACTTCTCGCCCTGCGAACAACGCTTCATCCGGCGCAATCTCGATATCGGCCTGGGCCGCTGCGATGCCTTCAAGCTGTGGGCGCGCAACGCGACCGAGAATGTCGATATTCGCCGCCAATATGTCGCCTATCAGGATCTCAAGGCGCTGCGCCATTCGATCCCCGATACCGACGCCGGCGATTCGATTTCGCCGTTCATCGGCCAGCTTTCGCGCCTCGCCGCATTCGATCTGGCGCAGGAGCGGCTCGACGGTTTTTCGCCTTTCCGTTTCCTGTACGAACGCCTGCTGGGCGCGGAGGTTCGCCCGTGGCTGCCAAGCGCGTTCTGCGCCGGTGCCGCCATGCCGCACCTTCGCCCCGCACGGCGCAAACTGCTGCTGCAATCGCTCAGCGAAGCCGCTGCCACTGCGCCTGCATGGTCGAGCCGCGCGCCGACCTTTTATCCCGAATATGTCGATCTGGAAGAGGCGGCCTGAACCACGCCTTCCACAGCGGACAAAAGGCCGGGCCACTCATCGCGAGCGGCCCGGCCTTTGTGTGTGCAACCGGCGACGCGGATCAGAACGCGACCTGCGCACCCGCCATGATCACGTCGGTCGAGGAATCGAACACCGACCATGTGCTGCCATCGGGGAAGTTTCCGCCCGACAGGAAGTTGAGCGGCACGTAACCGTTCACATGGATATACTCGCCGAACAGGTTCACGCTTGGCGCGGGGAACCACGAGGCACCGAAGACCAGCTGGTCCTGCCGCCGCCAGGGTGAGCCCTTCTCGCCCGAAATATACTTGGAATACTCGGCCGAAAGCGCGAATTCACGCCGCTGGGGTGAGAGGTTTTCCGCCCCGAAGCCGAACCGCCCACCGAAGGTGAAAGATTCGGGTTTCACGGCATCGAACACGCTGAGCGGATTGGTCGGGATCGGCACCTCGGTGCCCGCCCATTCCTTGGTCGTGCGCGCATACTCGCCGATCAGCATGAATGGACCATAGGTCAGCTTCCCGTAGGCCGCGATGCCCGGGTTGTTCTCCTGACACGGGTTGAAGTGAAACACCGGATAGGCCTGGCAATAGGCGGTGCCGTGCTGATAGCTGGCCCCCGCCATCAGGGCGTTACCTTCGCCGCCCAGATCGACCGAGTACCGCGCATCGAACGCAAAGTTGTTCGCCCGCGACGGAACATTGGTGCCTTCGACGGGCACGTTCGCGGAACGGAACTGCGCACCGCCCTGGATGATCATCGCCCGCAGGTGCAGCCCGCCCGAGACAATTCCAACCTGACCGCCATAGGCGAGACCGGCGAAGGCGTGCCAGTTGGTGGAGTTGGTGAACGGGCTGACCGTGTCGTTCAGGCCGAAGGGCGTGTCCATCTTGCCGACGAGGGCATAGACCGGCAGCTCGTTCAGGTTGCCGAACATCACCCAGCCCCGGCGCAGCTGGATCTGGTTGCGCGCCAGCGCGGTGATCGTCCCCTGGCCGAAGCTCTGCTCCGGATCGTAGAGCAGCTCTGCGTAGCCGGTCACGTTCGGCAGCAGCCGCGCGGTGAGTGCGAGGCTGGCCGAATGCAGCACCACCTCAGAAACGTTCTTGCCCAGCTGGTTCGCACTGGTCGGGTGGCGCATCAGGTAGCCGAACTTGCTGTCTATGTCCGCCCACTGGTAATTCGCGATGGCGGTAATTCCGCCCGACAGCGTCACCCGGTCCGCCAGTTCACCCGATTGCAGCGCGGCCAGCTGAACCAGCGGCTTCGTGTTCACGTTTTCCGCATGGTCGAGGATTTTGTAAGCGTAGGCGGCGTTGGTGCCGACGAAGTTCTCCGAGCCTGCGACCTGCATCTCGCGTCGATCGTCCGTTTCGACCACAAGGTCCACCGGACCCGTCGAAGCGCCGGCCGTCGTCGCCACGCGCGGCGAGCCAGGTACATCGGCCTGCGCAGCGGCGGGGGGCACTTCTGCGCCCGATACCGCGACGACCATGTCGTCCTCGGCTTCCCCGATGGCGCGCATGTCGGCAAGCTGCGCGCGCAGCTCCGCATTCTCGCTTTGCAGAGCATCGAGCCTGTCTTCCAGAGCCTCGAGCCGTTCGAGCACGGCCGAATCCTGCGCCAGTGCGGGCGACGTCAGCGAAATGAGCGAAATGCCACCCAGCAAGACGGCAAGCCGACGTGCGCGGAGGGTTGTTGCAATCCTGCAACCGTATGTCTTCATCACGAATCCTTATGTCCAAGACGCCGTGCCTATTCGGATTGCAAATACTGACCCCAATATTGATGCAATCCAGCAAAACCGGCGATTCGTGCGTGTTATCGCCCGATCTTTAGTCTGCCAAGATCAAGGTGAGGGGCTCGCAAGGGAATGTGATATTCACGCAACACTGGGCCTGCGCGGGATCTGTTCGGGCAGCAATCGATCACAGATTTTGCTCGCGCGGCCTGAAGCCGGAGCGGCGTGCCATGCTTCGACGACACTCTCAGAGAGGTGGGGGCTAGAGTTGCTCGACGATCAGATATGTGACCGTGGTGTCGCCGACATTGACGACTTCGTGCCACGGTGTGCCATCGCTCGCATAGTCCGCGCCGGTAGCCAAATCGACCGTCCGCGTGCCGCTGGCATCTGTGATCCGCATCGTACCGCCGCTCAACGCATAACCGTAATGCGCCGGATGAAAATGCCGTTCATGCCCGACGCCGGGCGGAAAGGTGCAGCGCAGGATCCTGTGCGTGGCCGTTTGATGCTGGAGCGAGCAGACACGTTCGCCTGCCCAGCCGGCTTCCAGCGCGCTGGGCAGCGGGTCCGCCGCCTGCGACGTCGTGGCGCAGCCCGACGCTAGAGCGGCCCCTGCAATGGCCGCTGCCAATCCTCCGCCAATGGTAAAACCGCGCCAGCCCATCAGCTGCGGTAGAGGCCGTCCAGCCGGTCGCCGTAGCGTTCCTTGATCTTGTGCCGGCGGATTTTCATGCTCGGGGTCATTTCCTCGTTCTCGATCCCGAACGGCTCGTCCGCGAAGGCGAACCCGCGCACCCTTTCGATCACCGACAGCTCTGCATTCACGCGGTCGATCGCCTTGCGGATTGCGGCGCGGAATTCGGGCAATTCCTGCGCCTTGCTGCAATCGAGCGGCTTGCCCTGCGCCTTGCACCAGTCCAGCGCCCATTCCGCATCCGGCACGATCAGCCCGACCACGTAGGGCCGCCGGTCGCCCACGACCATTGCCTGACCGATCTCGGGCTGGAGGGTGAGCATCCCTTCGACCTTCTGCGG
The DNA here is from genome assembly GCA_009993635.1 of Erythrobacter sp. Lineage (GTDB taxonomy): Bacteria > Pseudomonadota > Alphaproteobacteria > Sphingomonadales > Sphingomonadaceae > Alteriqipengyuania. The sequence continues at coordinate 370,856 of JAACTC010000008.1, forward strand.
GGCGACATTGTCACCCTTGTCGTTGACGATCATGTCCTTCTTGCGATCGGTGATGACGATCCGGCCCTTCTCGTCGAGATGGCCGATATCGCCGGTATGTAGCCAGCCATCCTGCAGTGCGCGATCGGTCTCGCCCTGGTTCTGCCAGTAGCCGTGCATCACCAGCTCGCCCCGACACAGGATTTCGCCATCCTCCGCGATCTTGATCTCGACGCCCTTCATCGGCGGGCCGACCGTATCCATCGCGATCCCCGCGCGCGGCCGGTTGCAGCTGATGACCGGGCCGGCCTCCGTCTGGCCGTAGCCCTGCAGCATGGTCAGGCCCAGCGCCTGAAAGAAGGTGCCGACTTCGGGGTTGAGCGGAGCGCCGCCCGAAACCATCGCCTTGATCCTGCCGCCGAACTTCTGCTGGATCTTGGGCCGGAGCAGGCGGCCGACCAGCAGGTCCATCGGCCTATCGCGCAGCCGCTTGCGCCCCTTCTTGCTCGCTCGCTCTTCGATTTCCAGCGCGCGGTCCATCAGGAAGCTGGCGGCGCCGCCCTGCTTGGCGACCTGCTTCATGATGCGCGTGCGCAGCACTTCGAACAGGCGCGGGACGACGACCATGATCGTGGGGCGGGTTTCTTCGATATTGCTGGCGAGCTTTTCCAGCCCTTCGGCGTAGAAGATCTGCGCCCCGACCGCGATCGGCAGATACTGCCCACCGGTATGTTCGTAGGCGTGGCTCAGCGGCAGGAAGGAGAGGAAGCGTTCCTCGTCCGCCAGCTTGAAATCATTGATCAGAATTTCCGCCGCGCCCGCCACGTTGCACAGGATCGCACCGTGATGCTGCAGCACGCCGCGCGGGGCGCCGCCGGTGCCGCTGGTATAGATGATGCAGGCGGTATTCTTGCGGCCGATATTGGCGATCCGCGCCTCGACCGCCTTGCGCGCGGCCTGCGCATCGCCGCTGATCATGTTCGACCAGCCGTGGCACGAAAGGTTGCCGCCCTGGTATCCGCGCACGCTTTCGATCGGGATGATATGCTCGGCTATGCCGGTGTTGAAGATCGCCGGGATTAACGGGCCGGATAGCTTCTCGTTCGAAACGATCACGGCCCTCGCGCCCGAATTGTCGAGGATATGGACATGATCGCGTTCGGTGTTGGTGGTGTAGGCGGGCACCGTGATGCAGCCTGCGGCCATGATCGCCAGATCGGCGATGCACCATTCGGGCCGGTTTTCGGAAACCAGCATCACCCGGTCGCCATCGGCTAGCCCGAGGCCGCGCAGGTTTTCGGCCAGAATGCACACCTGATCGGCGACTTCGCGCCAGCTCATGGTCTGCCATTTACCGGCGATCTTGCGCCCGAGGAAAGGGGTGTCAGCCCCTTCGTCAGCGCGTTTCAGGAACAGTGAGACGAGATTGCTCGCCCGTTCGATCTCTTCAAGCTGCGTCAAATCCGCATCCGCTCCCTCGGTTTCGTTAGCTATGCAACGTTGCGGGGCCGTCTAGGCTCCCACAGACGCTACGACAAGCATCCCGCGCGCCGTCTAGGGAAGATCGAGCTTGCCTGCGAGCCGGGGATCGCGGGCGGCGACCCACTGCCCATCCTGCCGCGCGACGATCCCCGCCTTGACCGGTGCCGGGCGGACGGTCAGCGCGGTGTGGCCCAGAGCGCGGAATGCATCCTGACGGTCTGCCAGCCAGGTGCCTTCTTCCAGCAGCACGGAATCGCCGAAGGCCATCACGAAGGGCAGGCCCAGCGCAGCTTCGGCCTCCAGCCCGAAATCGATCACCCCGATAATGCTGCGCGCGGTCTGCACGGGGATCGTGCTGCCGCCCGCCGCGCCCACCGCCATGAAGGGGCGTCCCTGGGGATCGTAGACCACCACCGGCGACATCGAGCTGCGCGGCCGCTTGCCGCCCTCCACCCGGTTGGCGACCGGTGTGCCATCGACCGTGGGCGAGCGGCTGAAATCGGTCAGTTCGTTGTTGAGATAGAACCCGTCTGTCATCAGCCCCGAGCCGAAGGCGCTTTCGATGGTGGAGGTGTAGCTGATCATGGTGCCCGCATCGTCGACCACCGCGATATGCGATGTGCCGCGCTCTTCCGGCTCGTCGCCATCGGCGAGAGCGGTGCTGGCCCCCGCGGGCGTTCCGGCCTCGACCTGTGCCTGCGTGCTGTCGGGGTCGATCATGGCGCTACGCCGCGCAAGGTAATCGGGCGCGATCAGCCCTTGCGAGGGCACTGGTACGAAATCGCTGTCCGCCAGATAAAGCTCGCGGTCGGCATAGGCGAGCCGCTGGGATTCGACGAAAAGGTGCCAGGTGACCGGATTTTCCTGGCCGAGCGCGGCAAGATCGAACCGTTCGAGCTGGCCGAGGATCTGCAGCACCGCGATGCCGCCCGAGGTAGGCGGCCCCATCGCGCAGACCCGGTACGAACGATAGGGCGCGCACAGCGCCGCGCGCTCCTTCGCCCGATAGTCTGCCATATCGCGGACATTCATCGGGTCGGGGCGCGGCGTGTCGTCGGCCACCGTGCGCGCGATGTCTACTGCCAGATCGCCGCGGTAGAATGCCTCGCGGCCACCCTGCGCGATCTTTTCGAGGGTGCGTGCCAGCTGCGGGTTCCTGACCCTGGTCCCGACCGGCAAAGGCTCGCCCGAAGCGTCGTAGAACAGCGCGCGGCCCTGCTCGCTGCGCGCGCCGGTATCGCGGCTGTCGGCCAGTGAGCTGTTGAACCTCGGGTTGACCAGAAACCCGTCGCGCGCCAGCCCGATGGCGGGCTGGAACAGCGCGCTCCACGGCAGCTTGCCGTGCTCCGCATGGGCCTTGGCGGCGAGCGCGATGTTGCCCGGCACACCCACGCTCAGCCCGCTGCGCACCGAATCGCGGAACGGGGGCACCGTGCCGTCCTCGTCGAGGAACCAGTCGGGCGTCGCACCGGCGGGCGCGGTTTCGCGCCCGTCATAGGTCGTCACCGAACCCGCTGCGTCGCCCAACACCATGAAGCCGCCGCCGCCGATGCCGGAGCTTTGCGGTTCGACCACGGTCAGCGCCAGCATTACCGCAATCGCGGCATCGACCGCGTTGCCACCTTTTTCGAGCATTGCCTCACCCGCGAGCGTCGCGCGCGGGTCTGCCGAAGAGACGGCACCGCCGCTTGGTGCCCATGCCTCGCCGGAAGCATCTGCCGAAGCGACGGAGGCTTGCGGCACGCTGGCGCAGGCCGAAAGGGAAAGCGCCGCGATAAGGCCGACCAGCGGGCCGGTAAAAGTTCTGGCGAGCATAGCGTTCCTCAAGCCTGTGATCCGATGGCGTCTTCAATCGACGCAAAGCCTTCGCGCTGCAACCTCTGGCTAAGCCCGCGTGCGATCCGGCGGCCCAGCATCGGCCCCTGATAGACCATCGCGGAATAGAGCTGCACCAGGCTGGCTCCGGCCACGATGCGATCCCACGCGGAATCGGCGCTGTCGATGCCGCCTGCTGCGATCAGCGGTATCTGCCCGCCGGTCGCCTTGCGAAAATCCTTCAGCCGCTGGAGCGCGATCGGCGCAAGCGGTGCGCCCGACAGGCCGCCCGCCTCATCCGCGTGTCTGGATGTGAGCGGCGGCCGGGCGAGAGTGGTGTTGGAGATGATCAGCGCGGCCAGCGGGCTGTCCAGTGCGACCCGGGCGATCGCATCGATCTCCTTCGGGTCAAGATCGGGCGCGAGCTTCAGGAAGACCGGCGGGCCATTCGCTCCGCGCGCCGCGAACACGCCGTCGAGCAGGTGCTTGAGCGCATCGCCCGCCTGCAGGTCGCGCAGACCCGGCGTGTTGGGGCTGGAGATGTTGACCGTCAGGTAATTGGCAAGCGGCGCCATCAGCTCGGTCATCAGCGCGTAGTCGGCAAAGCGATCGTCGCTATCCTTGTTGGCGCCGATATTGATGCCGACGATACCCGGCCTGCCGGCACGTTTGCGCAGGCGGCCATGCGCGGCCTCGGCACCGCCATTGTTGAATCCCATCCGGTTGATCACCGCGTGGTCCTCCGCCAGCCGGAACAGGCGCGGTTTGGGATTTCCCGCTTGGGGCATCGGGGTGATGGTGCCCACTTCGACGAAGCCGAAACCCAGCCCCAGCAGCGCATCGGGCACCTCGGCATCCTTGTCGTAACCCGGCGCAACGCCGACCGGCGATGGGAAGCTCAGACCGCCCAGCGATACCGCCAGCGCCGGATCGTGGCGGGGCAAACCGCCGGTGGGCGCGCGCTTCAATCCGGCAAGAGAAAGACGATGCGCACGCTCGGGATCGAGGGTGAACAGAAGCGGTCGGACCAGAGGGAACAGCATGGTCGCCGCCCTATGCAAGCGGCGCTGGCGTGTCGAGCGCCCTTCCAGCCTGCCGTTCCGTCGGGCGCGCCCACAGCCCCGGCGAAGCGAGCGCGGCGAAGGCAGCAAGAAACGCTAACGACTCGCAACAGTCGGGTTTCGGTTGAAATGCGACCGAATTGATCCGAATTGGGCGTCATGCGCCTCAGCAACCTTGCCGATTATGCCATCGTCATCATGGCCGCGACCGCACGCAAGTGTGGTGGCGGACGTGTGTCGGCGGCCGATCTGGCGCTCGAAACCGGCATTCCGGTGCCCACCGCGCAGAAGATCGTCAGCAAGCTGAGCGCGGCGGGCCTGCTGCGCTCCACGCGCGGCGCGGGCGGCGGATTGCAGCTCGCCCGGCCCGCGGCGGCGATCAGCATGGCCGATATCGTCGAGGCGATCGAGGGCCCCATCGCGCTCGTCAGCTGCATCGATACAGGCGATTGCACGGTCGATCACGAATGCAGCGTCAAGCCGCACTGGCCGCAGGTCAACGCCGCGGTGCGCGGCGCGCTGGCCGCAGTGTCACTGGCCAAAATCGCAAACGAAGCTCCTGCCCAGAAAGAAATGGCATGAACGAAACCGTCGATCTCAAGAAACCCGAGCAGGATGCCGAAGCCCGGGAAGCGGCTGCCAGAGCCGCCGAGTACGAGCATGGCTGGTCGTCCGATATCGAGACTGAATATGCCGAAAAAGGCCTGTCGGAAGACACCGTGCGGTTCATCAGCGCCAAGAAGGGCGAGCCGGAATGGATGCTCGACTGGCGGCTGAAGGCGTTTCGCCTGTGGCAGGATATGGAAGAGCCCGACTGGGCGAAGCTCGGCTATCCCGAAATCGACTATCAGGACGCGTATTATTTCGCCGCGCCCAAGAAGAAGGAACAGCTCGAAAGCCTCGACGAGCTCGATCCCGATATCAAGTCGGTCTACGACAAGCTGGGCATCCCGCTGGCGGAGCAGGAAGTGCTCGCCGGGGTGAAGGGCGCGCGCAAGGTTGCGGTGGATGCGGTGTTCGACAGCGTCAGCGTGGCCACCACTTTCCGCGAAGAGCTGAAGAAGGCAGGCGTCATCTTCCTGTCGATTTCGGAGGCGCTGCGCGAACATCCAGAGCTGGTGAAGAAGTGGCTGGGCAAGGTGGTGCCGCAGCACGACAATTTCTTCGCCTGCCTCAACGCTGCGGTCTTTTCGGACGGTACCTTCGTCTACATCCCCGAAGGCGTGCGGTGCCCGATGGAGCTTTCCACCTATTTCCGCATCAATGCAGAAAATACCGGGCAGTTCGAACGCACGCTGATCATCGCCGAAAAGGGCAGCTACGTGTCCTATCTGGAAGGCTGCACCGCGCCGATGCGCGACGAGAACCAGCTCCACGCTGCCGTGGTCGAGCTGGTCGCGATGGACGATGCCGAGATCAAGTATTCGACCGTGCAGAACTGGTATCCCGGCAACGCCGATGGCGTGGGTGGGATCTACAATTTCGTGACCAAGCGCGGGCTGTGCCAAGGCGCGCGGTCCAAGATCAGCTGGACTCAGGTCGAGACCGGCAGCGCGGTGACATGGAAGTACCCGAGCTGTGTGCTGAATGGTGAGAATTCCGTGGGCGAGTTCTACTCGGTCGCGGTCACCAACAACCACCAGCAGGCCGATACCGGGACCAAGATGGTCCATAACGGCAAGGGCAGCCGCTCAACGATCATCTCCAAGGGGATCAGCGCCGGGCAGAGCAACAACACCTATCGCGGCCTCGTCCGCGTGGCGGCCAATGCCGACGGCGTGCGCAACCGCACCGAGTGCGATTCGCTGCTGCTCGGCGACAAGTGCGGCGCGCACACCGTGCCCTATATCGAGGTGAAGAACCCCACCGCGCAGATCGAGCACGAGGCGACCACCTCCAAGATCTCCGACGACCAGCTGTTCTACGCGCAGCAGCGCGGGCTGGACGAAGAAGCGGCGATCGCGCTGATCGTCAACGGCTTCGCGAAAGAGGTGATGAAGCAGTTGCCGATGGAATTCGCAGTCGAAGCGCAGAAGCTGCTAGCGATCTCGCTCGAAGGGAGCGTGGGGTGATGAACGTCGCAGACGCACGGGGCTATGCGGATGATCTGACCGACCCGCAACGGGCAGTTGTACTCATAGCAACGGCGGAAAAGCCCAGTCGGTTTGACACAATCGCTAGGGGATCTGGCTATGAGCAGTCGGATATTTCACAAGCCATTGAACAGCTACTTTCAATGAATTTGATTGAGAAAGAACAGTCCCGCTTGGCCGGCAAATTCTTCTACAACTACGTGCTTTTGAACGACCGTGGTGTGCAGGTTCAGGCGATCCTTCGTGACAGGGAGGACGCCAAGTGACCGAACGCAAAACCCTCAACCTTCGCCCCGCATCCGAAGACTCCCCCGCCCCCGCCGTCAAACGCAAGGGTCGCGGGTGGGAAATCTCGGAGAAGCGCCTCGATGCGCTGCACGATCGTGCGCGCGAGATGCGGCGTCATGCGAGCCCGGCGCACAAGGCGCTGGCCGAGAAGTTCTCCAAGGCCGATTTCGGGCGCTATTCCTTCACCCGCTTCGCGGTGGTCGGCAGCGCGATCGTCGATTTCAATTCGCACAACATGGGCCTCGCGATCCTGATCGACGAGGAGGGCGTCGACCCGGCGCTCGCCAACCGGCGCGACAAGAGCCTTGAGGCGGTCGGCATCCGCGTGGTGCATATCCCCGCCGCCGATATCCTGGACGATATCGACGCAGTGCTCGCCAAGCTGACGCAGGAAATGCGCGCCGCCATCGCCGCGCGGCAGCAGGCGCGGCGCGAGCACCAGCGCAATTCCACACCAAGGCCAGCGAGGCCCAGGGGAGAACGCCGCGATGCGTGATCTCGAAACCCTTGCCCACGCGCCGCTGCCCAGCGCGAGCCGCGATCTCGCCGCGATGCAGGTGCTCGCGCGCGAGCTCCTGCACACCGACGCGCAGCGCCTGCGGCCTCTCAAACGCAATCTGTCGCGCGATCTCGCCGCCGCGCTGGCAGGCAAGGCGCTGCCATGGAGCGAAGCGCGCACCCGGTTCGAGGCCCGCAAGCTGGAGCGGCTGGCTGCCGAACAAGAGTCTCTCACCCCCGCGCCGCAAGCCGTATCCGACGCTGCGGAGGCAGGAGACGAAAGCCCGATCGCCAAGAATGCCCTGCTTTTCCGCCTTGCCGCCGGCATGGTCGCGCTCGCGCTGTGGGCCGGGTGGAGCCTCCACCTGAGCGGGCAGGGCAGCATCGCGTGGGATGGGGGCACCGGCCCTGCGCAAACGCAGAACCTCTTCGCGCTTTACGCCCCCATGGTGCTGGCGCTGCTCGCCACGCTGATCGCGATCACGCCCTCGAACCGCGTGGGGCAGGCGTGAAACCAGCCTGCCTCCTCCTTTTGGCACTACCGCTCGGCCTTGCGTCCGCCATGCCTGCCACGGCGCAGGAGGCCCTGTCGCCTGCTCAGGCCGAAACCCGGCTGCGCGGGTGCCTGCAGGCGGGCGCGGCAGGTGCTCCGCGCACGGGCCTTCGCGCCGCAGTGCTCGCCACGCGTGCGCTGTGCGCGCCGCAGATCAAGCGGGTCGAGGCACAGCGAATCGCCGCCGCGACGCAGGGTCTGACCGGCGACGAAGCCATCGATGCCGAAAAACAGGCAGTGCTCGAACTCAACGACGAGATCGCTCTCGCAATTGCAAATTTCACTGGATTGAGAACGCTTTAGATATGCTCCAGATCGATAACCTCCACGCCGAAATCGCCGGCACCAAGATCCTCAACGGCCTTACCCTTTCGGTGAACGCGGGCGAGATTCACGCCATCATGGGCCCCAATGGCGCGGGCAAGTCGACGCTTGCCTATGTGCTGGGCGGGCGCCCCGGTTACGAGGTGACCGAGGGTTCGGTTTTCTTCCGCGGCGAAGACCTGCTGGCGATGGACCCGCACGAACGCGCGGCGGCCGGCCTGTTCCTCGGCTTCCAGTACCCGGTCGAAATCCCCGGCGTCTCCAACATCCAGTTCCTGCGCGAGGCCCTGAATGCCCAGCGCGCCCAGCGCGGCCAAGACGCAATGTCGGGCGGCGATTTCCTGAAGCTGGCGAAGGAAAAGGCGGGTCTGCTCAAGCTCGATATGGAAATGCTCAAGCGGCAGGTGAATGTCGGCTTTTCGGGCGGTGAGAAGAAGCGCGCCGAGATGGTCCAGATGGGCATTCTCGACCCCGCCTTCGCGGTGCTGGACGAGACGGATAGCGGGCTCGACATCGATGCGCTGCGCGTGGTCGGCGACGGGATCAACGCGATCATGCGCAATCCCGAAAAGGGCGTGCTGCTGATCACCCACTACCAGCGCCTGCTCGAAGTGGTCGAGCCGACGCACGTCTCGATTCTCTCCAAGGGCCGCATCGTGAAAACCGGCGGCCCCGAGCTGGCGAGCGATCTGGAGCGCGAAGGCTACGACGCGGTGATGGAGAACGCATGACCGACAGCATCCTCCTCCCCACCCGCAAGGACGAATCCTGGCGCTATTCCGATATCGACGCGATCCAGGACACCGCGCCCGACACGTTCGAGGCATGGGAAGACATCCGCGTCGCCGAGGGCGAGAGCTGGTCCGACCTGATCGTGATCGATGGCAGTGACGGCCTGCAGATGCGCCGCCTGCGTATCGCGATCGAACGGGGCGCGCGAGCCGAACTCGCCGCACTGGTCGCTGGCGGGCAGCTCGGGCGGCTCGAAGTCGTCGTGACGCTGGCCGAGGGCGCGCATTTCGAACTGGGCGGCATCACGCTGGGCGGCGATGACACCACGCGCGAGATCGTCACCCGGCTGGCGCATGAAAAGCCCGGCGCGACCAGCAATCAGACCGTGCGCAGCGTCCACTGGGGCAAGGCGACGGGCAATTTCCTCGGCCGGATCGATGTTGCGCGCGACGCGCAGAAAACCGACGCGGCGCAAAGCTTCAAGGGCCTGCTGCTGGACAAGGGCGCAAGCGTGAACAGCGTTCCGCAGCTCGAAATCTATGCCGACGATGTGCAGTGTGCGCATGGCGCCACCGTGGGCCAGCTGGACGAAAGCGCGCGGTTCTACATGGCGGCGCGCGGCCTGCCGCCCGAAACCATCCGCCGCCTGTTGGTGCAGGCCTTCCTTGGCGATGCGACGCGCGAACTGGCCAATGAGGCGACGCGCGAGACGCTGCTGGAACAGGCGCTTGCCAAGCTGGACGAGCGGGCGTGAGCATGGCCGACACGCTGACAGACGCGCCCGTCACCTTGTGCGACAAGGGCGAATTCCCCGGCATGGTAACCGAGGATGGCGCGCGCTGGCATTACCTCGACAGCGGCGCGACCGCACAGAAGCCGCGCGTCGTGATCGATGCGATGGCGCGCGCGTTGGGCGAGGATTACGCCACCGTCCATCGCGGCGTCTATTCCCGCTCTGCACAGATGACGCTCGGCTACGAAGCCGCGCGCCGCACGGTCTCGGCGTTCATCGGCGGAACCGAGGACGAGCTGGTCTTCACCCGCGGCGCGACAGAGGCGATGAACCTCGTCGCCTACAGCTACCCCAAAAAGGGTCGCGTGCTGCTCAGCCAGCTGGAGCATCATTCGAACATCGTGCCGTGGCAGCTTGCGGGCTGGCAGGTCGATGTGTGCCCGCTGACCGAGGACGGCCGGATCGATCTCAACGCTGCGGAGAAGATGCTGACGCCGGAGCACGAGATTGTCGCCTTCGCGCATGTCTCCAACGTGCTCGGTTCGGTGCTCGATGCAAAGCGCGCGGCGGACCTCGCCCATGCGGTCGGCGCGAAGCTGCTGCTCGACGGGTGCCAGGCCGCCCCGCGTCTAGCCGTCGATGTCGCCGCAATCAGCTGCGATTTCTACGCGATGAGCGCGCACAAGATGTACGGCCCGACCGGGATCGGCGCGCTGTGGGGCCGCAAGGAACTGCTCGATGCGATGCCGCCGTGGCAGGGCGGCGGGTCGATGATCGACAAGGTTACCTTCGATAGCACCACTTACGCCCCGCCGCCGCAGCGGTTCGAAGCGGGCACGCCCGCGATCGCCGAGGCGCTGGCCTTTGCGGTAGCGTGCGATTTCATCGACGGGATCGGGCGCGAAGATATCGAAGCGCACGAGCGCGCGCTGGTTGGCCGCCTGCGTGAGGAACTCTCCCGCATCCAAGGCACGCGCGTGTTCGGGCCGGAGGATTCGCTCGGCATCGTCTCGTTCGAACTGCCGGGGGTTCACCCGCACGATTTGGGCACCATATTGGATGAAGAGAACGTGGCGATCCGCGCCGGGCACCATTGCTGCCAGCCGCTGATGGACCACCTGGGCGTACCGGGCACCGCCCGCGCCAGCTTCGGGGTCTATTCGGACGAAACCGATATTGCCGCACTGTTGCGCGGGATCAACCGCACGCTGAAGATTTTCGCCTGAAACCAGGTTCGAGAGATATGACCATGAGCGACGACGACAAGAAAGACTACATCGCGGCCCCTTCGCCTGCCGATCAGGTGACCGACCTGCCGCCGCATATTGCGCGTTCGGAAGGCAATGCCGGGCAGGCGCTGCCGAGCCATATCCCGACCGATACGCCCCCCAAACCGCCCAGGGCACGGGTGGAGGACGCGGTCGATCCGGATGCCGAGAGCGCGGGCGAGAAGCTGGCGCGCAAGCGCGACTATCTCGACGGATTCCTCAGGAAAAAGCCCGAAAGCGCAGGCGAAACCGGCGCTGGCGATGCCTTGCAGGAGGCGGTGATTTCCGCCCTCAAGGAAATCTACGACCCGGAAATTCCGGTCAATATCTACGATCTCGGCCTGATCTACGGCGTGGAAGTTTCCGCGGACAAGGACGTGGTCGTCACCATGACGCTTACCACCCCGCACTGCCCGGTTGCCGAAAGCATGCCCGCCGAAGTCGAAATCCGCGCGGGCTCCGTTCCCGGCGTGCGCGATGCGGAGGTGAACCTTGTGTGGGAGCCCGCATGGGGGCCGGACAAGATGACCGACGAAGCGCGACTCGAACTGGGGATGCTCTGATGGCCGATACCAAGACCCGCGAACGCCCTGCTGCCGTCACGCTGACAGAAGCTGCAGAACAGCGCGTGGCCGACCTGATGGCCAAGGCGCCCGAGGATGCCATCGGGGTCAAGCTGTCGACCCCGCGGCGCGGCTGCTCCGGCCTGGCCTACTCGGTCGATTATGTGAGCGAGGAACAGGGCTTCGACGAGAAGATCGAGACCCCCGGCGGCATCTTCTACATCGACGGCGCATCGGTGCTCTATCTGGTCGGCAGCGTGATGGACTGGGTGGAGGACGATTTTTCCGCCGGCTTCGTGTTCGAAAACCCCAACGCCAAGGGCGCATGCGGCTGCGGCGAGAGCTTCATGGTCTGAGGGCGAGAGAACGCCTTAGCGTCGCAGTGCCTGCGCACAGGCTGCGCGGTCCACATCCAGCGCATCGCTCGACCTGCGGGCATCGACATAGGTCGCGGTCGGCTCTGCCCCCGGCGACAATGGGTACAGGAACACGTCAAGCACGCAGGCCTCGCCCACGAACTGCAGCTTGCGCGCATCGCCTTCCAGCACATCGAGCCGGGCGGGGCCGAAGGCCTTCTCCAGCTCGCTGGCGCGCGCGCCGATTACGAAGGCGAGCTGCGGATCGTTCATCACCCGCGGCGCGATGAAGGCACCCGGCAGGACCGGCCTGGGATCGGTTGGCGGGACGGTGGTGACCCGCGCTGGTGGCGCAGCGCGATCCGGCGCGGATCGCGGCGGCGTGCGCTGCCCGGCCTGCGGTGCGGGGCCGGGGGTGGCGCAGGCGGCAACCATCGCCGCGAGGGCCAGCGCGCTTGCAGCCTTGGCCAGATCAATCATCACGTAGTCGCCCCTGAACAAGGTGGGTTGCAGCTGCCGCACCGATGATCGGCGCGATGAAATTGAGGCCGGGGACGGTCAGCATCCCGGCAATCACGAGGCCCAGCGCGAAGCGCGTGCCGCGCCCGATCGGCGGCTCCTCATCGCGGCTGTGCCGATGGCGCAGCCACGCCATGTCGCGCAGTTCGCGCCCCAGCAGCCAGGCATTGACCAGCGCGAACAGGATCACCGTGCCAAAGCCGGTGACCAGCAGGAGCAACGCGAGCGGCAGGATCAGCAGGTTGACGAAGACGACCCGCACCGCGCCCTTGAAGCTGAGCCACATGCTCTCGCCGAAGCCGATGCGCCGCGCATCTTTCAGCGCCTGCGGGTAATAGCGCGCCTCCACCACCTCCACCACATCGTCGGCGAAGAACTGGATCGCGGCGAGCGCGGTGACGCGGAACAGCAGCCAACCGCCGAAGACCACCGCCATCAGCGTGCCGATGGTGGCCAGTACCTCGGCCGCATCGGGCGGCAGATTGTCGTCCACCAGCGAGCCGAGCCCGCGATCGACCAGCCACATCAGCCCGAAATAGACGCCGATGCCCAGCAGGACGAACAGCACCAGCGTGGCCAGCAGCGATTTGAGCAGCAGCCACAGGATGCGCGGGTCTGCCAGCTGCGCAAAGGCACGGGCAAGGGATGCGGGCAGGGAGAGCATTGGACCAAGCTATTCCGTATCCGCGCCCGCCAAGTCAATTGCCTGCGACCCATCACCGGCCTTGGCCCAGGCCCGGTTGGTCGCTAGATCGCGGGCAACTTCCAGCCCATTACGAGGAATTCCGCCCATCATGGCCGACCCCAAGTTTGACGTCATCGCCATCGGCAACGCCATCGTCGATGTTCTCGCCCCGGTAACCGACGCGTTTCTGGAAGCGGAGGAGCTGCCCAAGGGGTCGATGCGGCTGATCGATGCCGAGCGTTCGGTCGACCTGTACGGCAAGATGGGCCAGACCAAGGAAATTTCCGGCGGCGCGGCCGCCAACACGCTGACCGGCGCGACCATGCTGGGCCTGAAGACTGCGTTCATCGGGCAGGTGGCGGACGACCAGCTGGGCGAAATCTATCGCCATGACCTGACCGCGGTCGGCGTCAGCTTCGATACGCCCGCGCGCCCCTATAGCGACAAGGAAAGCGAACCGCCCACCGGCCGCTGCCTGATCCTGGTCGCCCCCGATGGGGAGCGCACGATGAACACCTCGCTCGGCGCATCGCAGTTCCTGCCCGCCGCAGCGATCGACGACGATCTGATCCGCAGCACCAGGGTGCTGTTCCTCGAAGGCTATCTGTGGGATCCGACCGAGCCGCGCGAAGCGATGAAGCGCGCGATCCAGGTTGCGCGCGATGCGGGCGTGAAGATCGCCTTCGCCACCTGCGCCGATTTCTGCGTGCACATGCACGGCAAGGATTTCCGCGCACTGATCGACGACGGGCTGATCGACATCCTGTTCGTAAACGAGGAAGAGGCGGGCATCCTCGAAGGCTCCGACCCCGACGCGGCGTTTGAGTCGCTGGCAGCCGACGTGCCCGTGGTGGTGATGACGCGCGGCGCCGACGGTGCATTGGCCGCGCGCGGCGACGAACGCGCGAAAGTTTCGCCCGAGCCGGTCGAGAAGGTGCAGGACCTGACCGGCGCAGGCGATCTCTTCGCCGCCGGCTTCCTCTCGGGCTATTGCCGCGACGCCAGCCTCGAAGAATCGCTGATCCGTGGCGCGGTGGCAGCAGGCGAAGTCATCTCGCACTGGGGCGCACGGCCGGAAGCGGATTTGCAGGCGCTGGTGAAGGCGAGGTTGGGTTAGTCAGGCCCCGGTGGGATAGCGCCTCGCGATCCACCAGTCGTTCATCCAGCCCTCGTAGCCGAGAAGTTCGCCTTCGCGCCGTTCCTCGGCAGCGGTCCACACCTTCGATCGCAACAGCTCGATCATCGCATCAATGCGCCATTCCTCGCCCGGAAGTGCAAAAAGGATGCGATGGAGGCGTAGGTTGTGGCGACCGGGAAATGCCTCAAAAGCGTCGTGTCTGACGAATCGTCCTGTGGCGATATGCCGGTCGAACATGAGGAGGTAGCGGAGCATGTTTCGAGAGTAGCGGCCCTCGGCGTCTGCGAAATTAGCAAGCGGCTTCGCTCTGCGGAGCATCAGCCCGAGCTCTCTGTTTGTATGTATCAGATATGGCGGGTCGAGCCGCTCACCCGTCACTTCGGATCTGTCCCCTCCCGTTCGACCTCGCGCCAGCCGATATCGCGGCGGCAGAAGCCTTGCGCAAAGGTGATCGCGTCGACTGCTTTGTAAGCAGCGGCCTGCGCCTCCGTGACATTGCGCCCCCGCGCGGTCACGTTGAGCACGCGCCCGCCGCTGGCGACCAGTGCGCCGTCGTCGCCCCGCGCAGTTCCCGCGTGGAAGACCTTTGCGCCGTCATCCTCCGCGCCGCCCAACTCGATCGCGCCGCCTTTTTGGGGCGTATCGGGATAACCTTCTGCCGCCATCACCACGGTCAGCGCGGTGTCGTCAGAGAAACGCACGGGATCGGCCTTCGACAGGTCGCCGGTTGCGCAGGCCATCAGCAGCGCCGGCAGATCGCCCTCGAACCGCATCATCAGGACCTGGCATTCGGGATCGCCGAAGCGGATGTTGTATTCGACCAGTTTGGGGCCTTCTTCGGTCAGCATCAGCCCGGCGTAAAGCACGCCGCGATAGGGCATTTCCTCTTCGCCCAGCGTGCGCACGGTCGGCACCACGATCTCGCGCATCGCACGGTCTACAAGCGTGTCGGTCAGCACAGGCGCAGGGCTGTACGCGCCCATACCGCCGGTGTTGGGGCCGGTATCACCTTCGCCAACGCGCTTGTGATCCTGCGCGGTGCCGAAGGGCACGATCATCTCGCCATCGGTCAGCGCGAAGAAGCTGGCTTCCTCGCCGCGCATGAACTCCTCGATCACGACTTCCGATCCTGCCGAGCCGAACTTGCCGTCGAACATGTCGGACAGCGCCTCCTGCGCCTCCTCGCGTGTTTCCGCGATCACCACGCCCTTGCCCGCCGCGAGGCCATCCGCCTTGAGCACGAAGGGTGCGTCGAACCGCTTGAGTGCGCCCCATGCCGCCTCGAGCGAGGTGACCCGCTCGTAGCCCGCCGTGGGGATATTCGCCCGGGTGCACAGATCCTTGGTGAAGCCCTTGCTTCCTTCGAGCTGCGCGGCGGCCCTGCCCGGCCCGAAGACCGCGATACCCTGCGCGCGCAGATCGTCCGCCAGCCCCGCGACCAGCGGCGCTTCGGGGCCGACCACGACCAGATCGACCGCATTTTCGCGACAAAACGCTATCACGGCCGTGTGATCGGCCATGTCGAGCGCGACAATCTTGGCACATTCGGCGATGCCCGGGTTGCCAGGTGCCGCGAAAAGCTGCGAGCAGGAGGGGGAAGCGGCCAGTTTCCACGCCAGCGCGTGTTCGCGGCCGCCCGACCCGAGCAGAAGGATATTCATTCGCGTGTCCATTCCCGACGATTCCGATCCTTCGTTGCTAGCGAACAGCAGGCCGGGCGACAATTCCGAGCCGCTCAGCGTGAGCGATCTTTCGCGCAGCCTGAAGCGCGTGGTGGAGGACCGGTTCGGCTTCGTGCGGCTGCGCGGCGAATTGTCGGGCGTAAAGCGCGCGGCCTCGGGTCATCTCTATTGCAGCCTGAAGGACGAGAAATCGGTGATCGACGGGGTCATGTGGAAGAGCGCGACCCCGCGCCTCGCCTTCCTGCCCGAAGACGGGCTGGACGTAATCGCGACCGGCAAGGTCACCACCTACGCCGGGCGCTCCAAATATCAGATCATGATCGAGCGGATGGAGCTGGCGGGCGAGGGCGCGCTGCTCGCGTTGCTCGAGAAGACCAAGGCGCGGCTGGAGGCGGAGGGGCTGTTCGCCGATGCACGCAAGAAGCCGCTGCCCTTCCTCCCGCGCACCATCGGCGTGGTCACCTCGCCTACCGGCGCAGTGATTCGCGACATCCTTCACCGCCTGTCGGATCGCTTCCCCAGCCATGTGATCGTGTGGCCCGTGCTGGTGCAGGGGGAGGGCGCGAAGGCGCAGGTGAGCGCCGCAGTGCGCGGGTTCAACGCGCTTGAGCGCAATGGCCCCGTGCCCCGGCCCGATCTGCTCATCGTGGCGCGCGGCGGCGGATCGATCGAGGATCTGTGGACCTTCAACGAGGAAGAGGTGGTCCGCGCGATCGCCGATTCGGACATCCCGATCATCTCCGCCGTGGGCCACGAGACGGACACGACGCTGGCCGATTTCGCCGCCGATCACCGCGCGCCCACACCGACCGCCGCCGCCGAGCGCGCGGTGCCGGTGCGCGCCGATCTGGCCGCAGCCCTGGCCGATCTTGGCGCGCGGCAGATGCGCAGTGCCTCGCGTCCCGTATCGATGGGCCGCGAACGGCTGGAGGCGTGCGCACTACGCCTGCCGAAACCCGCCGCATTGCTGCAGGCACCCGCACAGGCGCTGGACGATGCGAGCGAGCGCCAGCGCCGCGCGCTGGTCGACCGGGTCGGCATCGGGCGCGCCGCGCTGGATCAGGTGGCGGCACGGCTGACGCCGTCCACGCTGAACTGGCGGATCGGCCAGGCGAAGGAGCGGCTGGAGCATGTCCGGCTGGTGCCCGGAATGCTGAAGGCGCGGCTGGACCGGGCGGCAGAGCGGCTGGCGGCAGGCGAAACCACGCTGCGCTCGCTCGATCCCAGGGCACCGCTCAAGCGCGGCTACGCGATGGTGTTCGGGCCGGAGGGCGATCTGGTGCGCACCGCAGAGGGTGCGCGGCGTGCGGGGCGCGTGGAGCTGGAATTTGCCGACGGGCGGATCGCCGCGACCACCGGCAGCGCGCCGCCCCCGGCGGCGCCCCAATCGCCGACGCCCGCACCGCGCACGCGCAAGGCCTCGCCACCGCCGACAAACCCGAAACAGGGCGATCTGTTCTGAAGAGGGTGTTTAGGCGGCGCAGGATTGCTATATCGCGCCCATGCTTACCACTTCCAGCGAACAGCCCGCACGGCTGCAATATGGCCCCAACTCGTTCCGCGTGGTGCGCTCGGGCCGCTTCGTCACCTGCGCCGTCAGCGGCGAACCGATCCCGCTCGAAGCCCTGCGGTACTGGAGCGTCGAGCATCAGGAAGCCTACGCCAGCTGCGAGATCGCGACCCGCCGCCTGACCGGCGAAGCGTGAGCCTGCGGCTGACATCGCACGCGGCGCTGGGCGCGGCGATCCTGATCGCACTCACCAGCTGTTCGACCGGTTCCGGCGGCGGCGAGGGTGCGGGCGACGTCGCCCAGCCGGTTGCCGCGCGGCCCGCGCCGATGCCGGCCCCTGCCCCTGCCCCTGCCCCGGTGGCGCTGCCCGATCCCACCCCCACGCCAACCGCGCCCCCGGCGCGTACCGCCTTCACCTATAATGGCGAGCTTGAACAGGGCGGCTGGATTCGCGGGCAGGTGCCGAGCAATACGCGAAGCGCGCGGCTTGGCGAGCAGACGATTCGATTCGACGAAGACGGTCGTTTCTTCGGTGCGTTCGACCGCGACCAGGGGGCGCAGATCGATCTGGTCGCCACGCTGGAGGATGGGCGAACCATCTCCACACCGCTGACGATCAGGCCGCGTGACTGGAATCTGGAGAATATCAACGCACCCTACCGCGCCGGGCGCAGCAGCGCGGAATTCCAGCGGCTTCGTGGCAAGGAAGTCGCGCAGATCGTCGCCGCGCGGGCGATGGATACCGGGGCCGAAGGCTGGCGGCAGGACTTCATCTGGCCGGTCACCGGCAGGATCTCCGGCCGATTCGGTTCGCAGCGCGTTTATCAGGGCAAGCCCGGCCCCTATCACTCCGGCCTCGACATCGCGCCGGGTGCGGGCGTGCCCTATGTCGCACCGGCTGACGGGGTGGTGACGCTGGTGGCGCAGGATCCCTTCACGCTGGAGGGGCGGCTGCTGATGATCGACCATGGCATGGGGCTGAACAGCGCCTTCCTCCACTCGGCCACGATTGTCGTGCGCGAGGGACAGAGGGTGCGGCAGGGGCAGTTCCTGGGCACGGTCGGCGCGACCGGCCGGGCGACAGGGCCGCATCTGCACTGGAGCCTCAAATGGCAGGATTCGCGGCTCGACCCGCTGCTGTTCCTTGGGCCGATGACCGACTGAGCACGTTGTGGCGAATCGGCTGCCCAAGCCGCGCCCCTGACACACCTGACACAGTGTTCAGGGGCGGAAAAACCGGGTGCCCGAAGCGCGCATATCCGGCGGCTGGCTGACGATGGGAAAGAACCGCGCCGAAACTAGCGCCTGCATCCGATGTAGGACAGCGGCGCGTACGCCTTGCAGACATGGCTAGGGCGCGATTCGCAGCGAACTGCGACCGCGCCCCGGGTTCAATCGATTGAAAAAGCCGGAAAGGCTCAGGCGGCTTCCTTGGCCGCCTTCTTCAGCTCGCGCTTCACCTTGAGGGCGCGCGCGGAAAGCTTTTCGTCCTTGGTCTTCAGCAGCCAGTTGTCGAGCCCGCCATTGTGCTCGACCGAGCGCAGGCCCTGCGTCGACACGCGGAACTTGAAGCTGCGGTCCAGCTTTTCGCTCAGCAGCGTGACGTTCTGCAGGTTGGGCAGGAACACACGCTTGGTCTTGTTGTTCGCGTGGCTGACATTGTGGCCGACCTGGCGACCCTTGCCGGTCAGTTCGCAGATGCGCGACATGGCTTATCTCTTCTCAAAAATGGTGATCGGTCTGTGCCGGAAAGTCGCCGCGCTTAGCGGCCAATATGCGAATCGTCAACAACCGATGGTGGTCCTTGCCGAGCCGACCCGGCGCTTATAGCGCAGATTTCACAATGACGCGATGGCCTTTGCCCGATCCGATGAAAGCCGCGCTGGAGCAGGCGCAGCTGGCCGCCAATGCAGGCGAAGTGCCGGTCGGCGCGGTGATCACGCGCGATGGCGCAGTGATTGCGGCTGCGCATAATGCCCCGCGCACGCTGGCAGACCCGACCGCCCATGCCGAAGTGCTCGTGCTGCGCGCGGCGGCAAAGGCGCTAGGGCAGGAGCGACTCGAAGGCTGCGACCTGTGGGTGACGCTGGAGCCCTGCGCAATGTGTGCCGGAGCCATCGCCCACGCGCGAATCGCCCGGCTCTACTACGCCGCGCCCGACCCCAAGGGCGGCGCGGTGGCGCATGGCGCGCGGGTGTTCGAGCATCCGCAGTGCCATCATAGGCCGGAAGTCTATTCGGGGATGGGCGAGGATGAGGCTGCTGGGTTGCTGCGGTCTTTTTTTGAGGAGCGCCGATCGCCTTCGAAGGATATCCAACCTTCGACAGATTAAGGGGAGAAGACTTATGGCCGTCACCAGAATCGTAGCCAATCTGAGCGCAGCGGACCCGACCAAACTCGCCGAATTCTATCGCGATATTTTCGAACTCGACCTGTCGCTCGACATGGGTTGGATCTCTTTTCTACAGAACGGAAAGCAACAGAATATCGAGCTCCATACCGCGTCGGAAGGCGGCAACGGAACACAATTACCGGTCATCTCGATTGGGGTGGACGATCTCTCGGCAACCGAAACCCGCGTTCGTCAAGCGGGCATGGAGATCGTTTACGGCCCTGCGACCGAAGAGTGGGGACTGACGCGATTTTACTTTCGTGATCCGGAAGGAAACCTGGTCAATGTCGTCGACAGCTAGGCGGAAAGGTCGAGACCAGATTACAGCCCCCGCCATATCTTCGCCGGAGCTTCGTCCGCCGCGCCCCGTGCCGCACGCTTGCACGCTGCAGGCAGCCAGTCGCGTCCGTAGCAGAGCCGCAGCTCTTCCAGCCAGCCGCGCTCGTTGAGCTTCACCGCGATCATCTCGGGCCGCCAGTTGGTGTTGGCCTGCATCCACGCCTCGCGGATATCGCCCGCGGTCAGCCCCTCCTTGCGCGACAGCCGGTCGAGGTCGGGCCAGTCGAGGCTGCGATGGAGGATGCGGGTGATGCGGAAATAGCGATTCGGCGTGTCGGTCAGGCAGGAACCGTGCTTCGCCCATTGCCGCATCGCGAGGCTTGCCGAAGGTTGCACGCACATCTGGCGGGCAAGCTGCGCGCCGGTGGGTCGCGCTTGCCGGGCGGCACACCATTGCGGCCAGCCGCGCGCGCCCTGTGGCCAGAGTCCGTGGACGATCAGCCCGAAGCTGCCGCTGCGCCCTGAGCATTGCCGGGCGTGGCGCGGCGAATCCTTGCGCGTGCGACAGAATTCCGGGCTCCAGCTGAGTGCCAGGACATAGCCTGTCACCGGAATGGACCGGCTCGGCCCGTCGCGCGCAATGCCGGGCACCGCCACGGATCGGGGCGCGCTGCATTGATAGCTTTGCGTGGCCGCAGTCGCGGGCAGCAGCGCGGCGAACAGCCCGGCCCATGCCAGCAGCCGCCGCGTCATTGTGTCAGGCCTCGTCGGCGGGAGGGCGGTTTTCGAGCCAGCGGATCGCGTCGCTGCGGAACAGCATGCTGACGGCCACCGCGTTCGCGATCAGCGCGATCAGGCTGTAAATCTCGGCCAGCGCCATCGTGCCCACGAAATAGTCGCCCACGCCGACCAGCGAGAGGAGGAAGAAGAACACGATGATCCACTTCGCCACGACCATCCTCTTGCGCGATACCAGATACCACAGCAGCAGGCTGATCAGGATGGAGACGGCAAACAGCCCGGTGATCACCAGCGGCGAGATGGAAAGGCCTCGCTCCGCGCCCTGCGCGGCAAGCTGGGCCTCTGCATTACGGTAACCGGTGATGAAGCCGAGCACCGAAAGGAACGTCGAGCCGAGGTAGAAAAAGTCGAACAGCTTGATCGATTGCGGTTTCAACGGCGTACCCCCCTTTGCCGGCCCCTTGGCAGGCAGGCGCAGGAAGGTGGCGCATGATCGGGCGGGCCGCAAGTCGCCGATCACGCCAAGGTGGTGAAATCCAGTCCGATATCCGCCGCGGGCGCACTTTGCGTCAGCCGCCCGACCGACACGTAGTCCACCCCGGTTGCGGCCTTGGCGCGGATCGTTTCCAGGTTGATCCCGCCGCTTGCCTCGGTCGGCACTCGGCCCCCCGAGATTCTGCCGACGATGGCCACCGCTTCGCGCAGGGTTGGCGGCTCCATGTTATCGAGCAGCAGGCGGGTGGCCCCGGCTTCGAGCGCAGGTTCGATCTGGTCGAGCCGATCGACCTCGCAGATGATCTCGCGCACGCCCGCATCGCGCGCGCGGCGCACGGCTTCGCCGACCGATCCGGCGACCGCGACGTGGTTGTCCTTGATCATCGCCGCGTCCCACAGGCCCATACGGTGATTCGCCCCGCCGCCCATGCGCACCGCGTATTTTTCGAGGTGGCGCAGGCCGGGCAGGGTCTTGCGCGTGTCGAGCAGCGTGCAGTCCGGGTTGTCCATCGCGGTCACATAGGCGCGCACCAGCGTGGCGATGCCCGACAGGTGCTGTACGGTGTTGAGCGCGGCGCGCTCTGCGGTCAGCAGCGCGCGCGCATTGCCTTCGATCCGCATCAGATCGGTGCCGGGGGCAACCTGCGCGCCGTCCTCTACCAGCGGTTCGATCGTGCATTCGGGGTCGAGCGCGCGGAAGAACGCGGCGGCGATGGGCAGGCCTGCGACCGTCACCGGATCGCGGCTGTCCATCACGCCGGTAAAGCGCGCGTCGGAAGGGATCACCGCTTCGCTGGTAACGTCATGGCCACCGCCGGGCAGGCCTTCACCGAGGTCTTCCGCGAGCGTGTCGCGCACGAAGGCGTCGAGATCGAAGCCGGAAAGGGTGAAGGTCATGATCGAACCCATTCTTGGTCGCGGCAGCCAGAGGGCGACTGCCCGACGGCCATCAGGCCGCCCCCGTGGAGGCATTCGCGCATGCGAAATGCCGCGAACGAAAACTAATGCACGAACCGCGCGACCACGTCGCGGTAGCTGCGCGAAACCTTCACCTCGGCGCCCGATCCCAGCACCAGGAAGCATTCGCCGTTGGTGTGCGGCTTTACCTGCCGCACCTGATCGAGGTTGACGATGGTGGAGCGGTGGACGCGCTGGAACTTGCGCGGGTCCAGCCTGCGTTCCAGATCCTTCATCGTTTCGCGCAGGATCAGCGAATTGTCGCCGGTGTAGATGCACATGTAATCGCCCGCCGCCTCGATATGTTCGATCGAGTCAACCTCGACGCGGAAGATCTTGCCGCGATCCTTCACGTTGAGCAGCTTTTCGAAGCGGTCGGCCCCGTCGGTGGAGCCTTCCTGCAGCTCCTCGGCGGCTTCGGGCGCGACTTCGGCCAGCACGTTCATCAGCTTTTCCGCCTCGTCCGCGCCGCGTTTCTCGTTCATCCGCTGGCGCACGCGCTCGATCACATCCGCCAGCTTGTCCTCGTCGACCGGCTTCATCAGGTAATGCAGCGCATTGGCCTGGAACGCGCGGATCGCGTGTTCCTGGTACGCGGTGACGAACACGAACAGCGGCGGTTCGATATCCATCACGCCCTGCACCACGCCGAACCCGTCGAAGCCCGGCATCTGGATGTCGAGAAACACGAGGTCGGGGCGCAGGGTCTTGATCTTGCGGATCGCTTCGCGCCCGTTCGAACAGGTGTCGATGATCTCGACGTCGTCGAACGGCTCCAGCCGCAGCTGCAGCCCCTGGATCGCGAGCTTTTCGTCATCCACGATGATGGTCTTGATGGTCATGTGTCCATTATCCCATGGCGCGGGGGTGCGCCGCAATGTCAACGGACGGCGGTGCGTCCTGTTTCCCGGTTTCTGGCCCGATCTCGCGCCCGCCCCCGCGCAGCGAAGGATGGGTGGTCAGCTCGGGCGGCGGCACGAAGGCGATGCTCTCTTCCTCGCCCTCGCGTTCGAACGGCAGTTCGATGATCACGGTGAAGCCGCCATTCGACGGCGATCTGATCTCGAACAGATGGTCCGTACCATAGGCTTGCGCCAGACGGTCGCGGATATTCGCCAGACCGACTCCCGTCGAGGTGGCGCTGTCGCTCTGCGGCAGCGGCGTTCGGGTCGAATCCACCGGCGTCTTCAGCCCCGGCCCGGTATCCGACACGACCAGCCGCAGGCGCGATCCCGAAAGCTGGGCGGAAAGCGATATCTTGGCACCCTCTTCCAGCGGGGAGACCGCGTATTTGATCGCGTTTTCGACCAGCGGCTGCAGCAGCAGCGAGGGCAGGCAAGCTTCGGAGACCTCCTCGGCAATGTCGAATTCGGTCTGCAGCCGTTCCTCGAACCGCATCCGCTCGATATCGAGATAGAGCTTCAGCGTCTCGACCTCCTGCTCCACGGTCACCATGCCGCCCGGCTGCGAGATCAGCGTATGCCGCAGGAAGCGCGACAAGCGCGTGAGCATCGCGTTGGCGGGCACGGTTTCCTTCAGCAGCACAAGCGTGCTGATCGAATTGAGCGTGTTGAACAGGAAATGCGGGTTAAGCTGGTAGCGCAGCATGGCCAGCTGCGCGCTGGTCGCCTGCGCCTCCAGCCGCTCCAGCCGGTCGGCCTGCTCTTCCAGCTGCAGGAAATAGTTGATCGCGTAATACAGCCCGGTCCACGCGCCGAGCAGCGGCAGCTCGACCGACAGATAGAGGAAGAACAGCTGCGTCAGCGTGGTTTCGCGGTCCGAATAATACAGCCCGGCAACCCATGCCTCGACCAGCACCTGCATGCTCACCGCCGCCGCCAGCGCCAGCGCGGTGAAGCCCCAGGTGACCAGCGGCGGGCGGCCGATCAGATTGCGATAGACCACCGACAGCAGCAGGCTGAGCGAAAAGCTCATCACCGTGGCGATCAGCACCAGCATCAGGAAGCCAAGACCCTGTCCGTTGGCGAGGCCCTGCACGCTGCGCAGCACCATCGCACCGCCCCAGCCGGCAAATTGCAGGTTCCAGAACGCGCGATTCTTGTTCGCAAAGAAGGGTGCGGGGCGAGAGGGCAACACGGCCATGATGATCGCCATCTAGCGCAATCGAGCCGTTTCGCCCAAACTTTTGCATCAAAAGCGGCTATCGGTTAGTTTTGCACGCCAAGGAGAGAGAGCCATGCAACCCGCCGATACGCTGCATTCCGCCGCCGAACGTGCCAAATTCCGCGAGATGATGGAGGGCACCGCGCAGGACTGGGCAATCATCGGCGGCGAATATCGCGCCTTTGCCAGGGGTTTGCCGGACCGCGTGCTGGAACACCTCAAGCTGCTCGACGGCGATTTCGGCGGCTTTCCCGTATGCCGGCTGGAGCATTCGCTGCAGACCGCCACCCGCGCGCACCGCGACGGGCGCAGCGAGCAATATGTCGTGATGGCGCTGCTCCACGACATGGGCGATACGCTGGGCAGCTATAACCATCCCGAGGTGGCGGCGGCGATCATCAAGCCTTTCGTCACCGAAGACATCCACTGGATCTGCCAGCACCACGGCGCCTTCCAGGGCTACTACTACTTCCACTTCCTGGGCATGGACCGCGAAGCGCGCGAGGCGTTTCGCGATGCACCGCATTACGAAGCGTGCAAGGAATTCTGCGAGAAATACGATCAGGCCGCGTTCGACCCGGATTACGACAGCGAACCGCTGGAATTCTTCGAACCGATGGTGCGCCGGGTCATGGCCCGTCCGCTCGCCTCGCCCTACGCCAAGGCGCTGGACGAGGAAGCCGCCTAAGCCCTAGCGGCCCGGGACGCTAACGTCGCCGGGCAGTTCTTCGTGCTGGAAATGCTGCGACCAGTCGGCGCTGCCCAGAGCGTTCATCCGGGCGATTTCCTCTTCGATGAAATCCACGCGTTCGTCCCACCCGTCATGGCTGCGGGCGCGGAAGATCCATCCGCCGTGGCGCGGGCCCCATTTCTCGAAAAACTGCGCAGCCGCCTGCGGTTCGAAGCCCGCATTGGCGAGTAGCCACGGCATCAGCCGGTCGGCCTCGCGCTCGGTCAGCCGCACCGCCTTGCGCTTGCGACCGCCATTGGCGTCGAACCACGCGCGATGGTGCAGCAGGTTATGCGCGAACTCGTGCGCCAGCACCGCAGCCAGCAGCGGGTCGGAATAATCGATCGCGGCAAATTCCGGCCCGATCACGACCCGGTGTCCATCGGCAACCGCGCGCCCGCCTTCGCCGATTTCGAACCGGCTGCGGCACGCCGGAGTGCCCGCGATGACGATGCGCAGCGGGCCATCGGGACGTGCCACGGTCAGGGGCAGCGTGCCCGTATCCTGCAGCAGATCCTCTGCCGCCTCGCGGATCGTCTCGATCCGTTGCCACCGCTTGTCGTCTTCCATCGCGATGTCCGCGATATTCATATCGCCGATGGCCAGCACGGTATCGTCGACGCGTAGCCCCGCCCGTTCCGCCGGGCCGCCCGGCACCAGCGCCTGCACGCCGACATCGCCTTCCAGGCCCAGCAGATCGCGCAGCGTCGCGCCATCGCCATAGGCCGCCATGTCGTGCAGCAGCAGGCCCGCGCTCGCCGTGCGATCATGGTGGCAGAAGCGCGCGTTGCCGGTGGTCAGCCGATAGCCGAGATCGAGCACGCGGGCATCCTGCGCCCGCAGGCTGGCGATCGCGGGGGGCAGGGGGCTTGCTGGCGCAGACTGCGCCGTTTCACCCTCGGCGCCGGACGGCATCGACTGCGCCAGCGCGGGGCCGGCCAGAATGCCGAGCGCGAGCGTGCCCAGCATTGCACCCTTGCGCATCACGCGCCGTCTTCCGCCTGCTGCACCGCGCTGGCCAGTGCATCCACACCCTGTGCGCCTTGCAGGATCGTATTGCCGGTGATCCACGCAGGCGTGCCGCTGAAGCCCAGCTCTTCCGCGATCATCGCGTTGCGCATCAGTTCCATCGTCACATCCCGACCTTGCGCATCCCTGCGCGCACGCGCCATGTCCAGACCGGCGGCCGTGCCCGCGCGTTCGAGTGCGGCATCGTCGGCGCTTTCCTGTTCGAACAGCGCGTTGTGGAAGGCGGCGAATTTGCCCTGCTTGGCCGCGGCCAGCGCCAGCCGCGCCGCAGCCTCGCTGCCTTCGAAAATCGGCCATTCCTTCACCACCACGCGCAGTTCGGGATCCTGCGCGATCAGAGTTTCGACGTGGTCCTTGCTCAGGCGGCAATAGCCGCAATTGTAGTCGGAAAACTCGAACAGCGTGCGGCTGCCCTTCGGATTGCCAAGCACCGCGCCGGGGAACGCCTCGCGCCATTCGTTGCCCGCCTGCGCCAGCCGTTTTTCCGCGTCGCGCGCCTGCAGTTCCTGCGCCATGCGTTGCAGCATCTCGGGGTTTTCCATCAGGAACGCCTCGGTCTGCCGGTCGCCAAGGCCGGAGGCGCCGAACAGTCCCGCGCCCAGCAGGCCACCGAGGATTGCCAGCGCAAACACGCCGACGGCGCGCAGTATCGAGTCTCGCATGATCGTGTGGCCCTAGTCTTCGCGCTCGCGTTCGAGCGCCGCCTGCGCCTGCATCCTGATATCCTGCGCGCGCAGCCAGTCGGCAGTGCCTTCGGGCAGTTCGGATTCGGCGCGCTGGGCGCTGCGCAGCGCCTCGATATAGCGTTCGGTCATCACCTGCTGTTCGGCGCTGGCGAGGTGCGCGCGCGGCAGGTCGCCACGCGCGGCATAGACCATTCCCAGCTGGTACCAGGCGAAGGGGTTGAGCCGATCCTTGTTCACCGCGGCCCGCAGCACCTGTTCCGCTTCCTCGAAGTTTTCCGGATTCTCCGTCGCGATCAGTGCGTGGCCGAACATCGACGCGATCAGCGGTTCGCTAGTCGTCAGCTCGGTCGCGCTGCGCAGATTGGACAGCGCCTCGTCCGGGCGCCCCGATTCGAGCAGCACCTGCCCGCGCAGTTCGAGGAAGTAGGGGTTGGCCGGATCGAGCGCGATCAGCGCGTCGGCTTCGGCCAGCGCATCGTCGATCCGCGCCTCCTTGTGATAGGCATAGGCGCGCGCGTAGCGGGCGGGCACGCTGGTGTCGGTGGGCGGATAGGTGCGCAGCGTCAGCGCAGGCTCCGAAAGATAGCCGAACAGCTTGGCGCGGACGCGCTCGAACCGGGTCTGCAGTTCGGGATCGGGCGGCGTATCCCACGCCGGATCGACGGTGTAGACTTCGCGCAGGCGCTGGATGCGATCGCCCGAGAGCGGGTGGGTGCGGTTGAACGCAGCCTCGTCGCTCTGGCTGCGGTTATAGCGGTATTCCTGGTTCAGCAGCTTGCCGAAGAACGCCAGCGATCCCTTGCCGGTGATGCCTGCCTTGGAAAGGTAATCCGCCCCGGCTGCGTCGGCGGCGGATTCCTGCACCCGGCTGAAGGCGAGATACTTGCCCAGCGCGGCCCGTTGCCCCGCCATGACTGCGGCCATGCCAGCCTCGCCAGCCCCGGCGGCGGCGGCGGCGATCCCGATCAGCAGCGACAGGATGGAAATGTTCTGCGCCGCCTTCGCGCCATCGCCCGCGCTGACCACATGGCCGCCGGTGATGTGGCCCAGTTCGTGCGCAATCACGCCCTGCACCTCGTTGGCGGTATCGGCGGCGTTGAGCAGGCCGGAATGGATGTAGACCACCTGCCCGCCCGCAACGAAGGCGTTGATCGACGGGTCGTTGATGAGCACGATATCGACATTGCCCGGGCGCAGGCCCGCCGCCTCGACCAGCGGATCGGCCATGTCGCGCAGCAGCGCCTCGGTTTCTGCATCGCGCAGCACGCTTTGCGCCATTGCCGGTTGCGCGGTGAGCGAAACGATCAGCAGCAGCGCGACGAGCTGCGCGAATCTCTGCCTAAGGATGCGGGGGAGCAACGCCATTGTGGAGCTATGCTAGCCCCCCGCGGGCTGAATGTCTCCTGAAGCCTGCATCGCTTCGGCTGCCGCGGGATCGCTGTTTGCATCGCGCGTGGCAGCAGCCTCCCGTGCGGCGCGTTCGGCGCGGGCGCGTTCGCGGGCGGCCTGTTTCACCTGTTTGCGCAGGAAGGCCAGCACCTGGTCCTTCACCCGCGTGTCGCCCCAGCGATCATTGCCGAAGGGTTGGGCGAGGGTCATCAGGATGCCCATGTGGCCCATGTCGTTGAAGATCGCATGGCGCGCCGGTGCCCCTTTCGCGACCAGCGCATCGTACATCGCCTCGGCGTTGTCCCGGTCCACCGTCTCGTCGTTGTAGCCGGTGGCGAGCAGCATCGGCGGCGCACTGCGCCGGGCGAAGCTGACCGGTTGCGAGGCGGCGGGCGGGCTCACCTTGCCGAAGGCTTCCTTCTCCGCATCATTGTCGAACGGCAGGAAATCGTACGGCCCGGCGAGGCCGATCACCCCCTTAAT
Source organism: Erythrobacter sp. (assembly GCA_009993635.1). Lineage (GTDB taxonomy): Bacteria > Pseudomonadota > Alphaproteobacteria > Sphingomonadales > Sphingomonadaceae > Alteriqipengyuania. Next base: position 399,440 of record JAACTC010000008.1, read on the forward strand.
GGTATCGTCGGGCAGGCCGGCGCGGCGCGTCCAGCGCCGGTCCAGCGCCAGCATGACTGCGTTGTAGGCGCCTGCCGAATGGCCCATCAGATAGATCTGGTCGGGATCGCCGCCATATTTCGCGATGTTCTGCCTGGTCCATTTGAGCGCGGCTGCGCTGTCGATCAGCATCGCGGGGTATCGGCCTTCGGGCAGCAGGCGGTAGCCGACATTGACGACTACGAAGCCCTTCGGCGCAAAATTGCGGCCGATGAAACCGTAGGACGAGGGATCGCCATTGGACCAGCTGCCCCCGTGAATGAACATCAGCACGGGCTGGGCGACATCCTCCGGCGCGTCTTCGCTGCGATAGATGTAAAGATCCTGCTCCGGATCCTTGCCGTAGGACAGCGGCCCGCGTTCTTCGATCTCGCGCGAAAAGGTGAACGGCAGATCGACCGTGTCGAGCAGCTTGTGGCGCAGATCCGGCCACACCCAGTGATACACGTTATAGGCCAGAATGGTCAGGCCCAGGACAAGCAGCATCTGGAACAGGCAGCAGCCGCCCGGTTCCTTAGGCTTCTTCTCCATTTCGCGGACCCACCGTTTCCACGATGCGCGATGTTTCCCCATGCGGTGCAACCCCAGCGGCTCTCAGGAAATCCCGTCCGACCGCATAGCTGTTTCCCAGCCACAGGGGCACCCCAAAGCTCTCTATGACCCGTTTCGCGTCAAGTTCGGCTTCCGAGAGTGCTTTTTCGGTCGTCCTGATGAACACTGCGGCGATCCGTTCGGGCTCGCGCGCCACGGCCTCGGCGAAGGCGGGCAGATCGCCCTGCGTGTCGTCGCCGATGAAGGCGAAGCGCAGATCCGCGAAATGCTCGAGTATCTCGGAAATCGCGCGCTTCTTGTGCGCGCCGTGGCTTTTCTTGCCGATCGTCTCGAGGTTGAGGCCCCAGCTGCGCAGGAACAGCGCGCCCAGCGGCATCTGGCGCGAACGCTGGAACGCGACGAGGTAGGAAAACAGGTTCCACGGGCTGGACGAGATATAGAAAAAGGGCCGGTGCGTTGCCGGAATGAAGCTCCCCGTCGGCTGTTTTGCGCTGGGGACCGACAGCCCGCCACCGATCGCGCCGTAGAACACGTCGGCCCCTTCCACCAGGATGCGCTCGTGCGGCATCTGGGCGAAGATCCGCTTCCAGTTGCGCACCACGTTGTGCAGCCCGCCGGTAATGCCGGTTTCCATGATCGTGTCGTCGATATCGGAGATCACGCCAATGGAGGCATCCGCACCCGGCACCAGCACATGCCCGATGACCGATCGATGGCCCTCGGTCGTATCCCATCCCAGGCGCACCACTTCCCACGCGGTCTGCGCGGGGTACGGCCAGTCGCCTTCCAGCGGGATGTCGAAGCGGAAATAACCGTCTTCGTCGGACGCGGTCTCGTAATCGAAATCGGCCCCGTCGGCCCGCGTGAGGCACAGGGTGACGCGCACGTTCGCCACCTGTCGCGAAAAGAACTGCGACATCATCACGCGGAAGGATTGCCAGCGCCCGACCTGATCGAACTGGGGCGGGAGCGAGCGCATGGTGCGCCCGGTCAGGATCAGCCGGTCGTGGCTGCGATAGCCGAAATACGGCTGCACGCGAACGGGATTACGCCTGAAAATGCCCATGATGGGCGGGCTAGCCTGCCCGCGCCCGCAGGTGAAGCCCTGTGAGCGCGGTAATCGGCAGGTGTGTGATCAGGACAGCAGATGCTTCGCCGCGCGCTCCAGCAGGCGGTCGTCTCCGGCCACTTCGCCGAGATAGGCGATCTCACCATTGTCCTGCCGCCGGATGAGGCACAGCGAATACGCCGCGCCTTCGCCCGGAATTCGGCTAAGCGGCTGCCCGTCGAGCTTGCTCAGCCGCGCTTCGGTGCGCACCCGCCTGGTCCTGCCGACAGGACCGGTGCCTTTCGATGCGCGCCGCTCAGCGCGTTCGCGGGCGACGATTTCCTTCAGGCCGCCCTCGGTCTTGTCCAGCAGGTCGGCCAGATCGCCCCGGCCAACCCCGGTGCGCTGCGCATACGCCAGCACGGCGGCATATTCGGCGATCCGCGATCGGTCGTAATCCGCACCGAAGACCAGCTTGACCACCGGCGTCATCGGCGCGCGTTGCGTGCTTGCGATCGCATGGTCTTCCAGCAGGCGGGCGAAGCTTTCGGGCTCCTTGCGCGCCGCGAGGCTGACATCGTAGGCGCGCCCGACCGCGTCATACAGCGCAGTGCGGCTGCGAACCTCTGCGCCCTGCGCGGCATCGGCCAGCGCACGCGCCTCGGCCAGGCACTGGTGCAGGTGCGTATCGGGTTGCGGCCGCTTCAGGTCGGCGAGCGGATCGAAGCGGCTGTCCGCATCGTCGTCTTCCTCGTCGTCGACGACCGCGTCATCGATCCCGACGCAGCCGAACCCGGGCTCGCCCGCAGTTTCGGGGCCGAGATGGGCGTCGAGCCGGGCGAAGGACGGCGTCGGCAGGGCGGCGCGATCGCCGCGCGCGGCCGCGTCGCGTCCACCGGGGCCATCGGCCCAGCGGGTGATCGAAGTGCGCGCCATCAGACGCACTTCGGGTTCGGGCAGCGGCGGGTCGTCGCTGTCGTACCCGTCGTCGTCTTCGTCTGTCGAAGGATTGAGCGCCTGGTCGATTTCCAGCAGCAATTCGTCGGTGGTCAACTGGTCGGCGACTTCCTTCCAATTGATGACGCCGTAAATGAAATCGATCGTATCGTCGTCGGTCGAGAACGGCAGCAGGATGCCGCGGTACAGGATCGTCAGCCCGCGATCATTGATGAACTCGGCCTCGAAGCCGACCGGCGCCTGATTGGCGAGGATCTGCATGTAATGGTCGGTGATGCGGCTCAGCAGCGATCGGCTGGGCACGTCGGCCAGCGTCTCGATCGCGCGTTCGTTGCCGCATTCGGCGCCCAGGCGTTTGCCAAGATAGGCGATCGCCGGATTTTCCACGCCCGCGGTAAAATCGAGCAGCACGCTGTTGTCGGCGAATTCGGGGAGCGAATCGGGTTCGATATCCTCGATCGAGGGATAGGTACGCTCGCCCAGCAGGCTGGCCCAGAAATTATAGGCGCGCACCTGCATCCGGCGCTCGTCCTGCCCCACGGGCGTGGGCGGGCTGTCGTCGACCGCCAGTTCGCCATCGTGCTCGTCGTCGTCCCATCCGGCGTCGTCATCCAACCCGTCGGATAGTCCGAATTTGCCGCGCAAGCTGTCCATGTCGTCACCAAACCCTTCAATGTTCGGGTTCGGTTGTGACGGGCCATGGTAAATTTAGCGTTATTTTCCCCGACAATATGCTGACTTTGGCCAGTGCCGTGCCAGCGTCGGTTCAGCGCGAAAGGTAGCGCATTCGGATCGTCTGGTAGACCGGTGCATCGCTGCTCACCTGAAAGGCGGCGGCGGAAAAGCGCGGCGGGCCCATGCGCAGTTTGGCATTGCGCGAAAAGCCGAAGCCTTCGGTCGGCAGGAACAGCGTCTTGTCCGCCTTGCCGTTGCCGTTCTCGTCATGCAGTAGCGCGATCGCGTATTCGCCGGGAGGCACATCGTTGAACACGATCGTTACCCGCGTGTTGGCGCGCACCATGCGTTTCTGCGAGTTGTCATCCTTCGCGCAATCAGGGAAGGCGCCGTCGCTCGGCGTCAGGCAGGCGAGCACGGTCCCTTCCGAAGAGCGCAGGTCCACCGCGGTCACGACGACGTCCTGCCGCACGCTCGCGGTGTTCCCCAGAGTGCCCAGCGCGGCAACGCCCAACGCTATGGCTGGAAGCTTTTGGATAGACCTTGGTCGGTTTTGCATAGGCGGTCCCAGAACCTGAAATAGAGGCCGTAATTGCATTGATAGCGTTCGTGATGGAGCTGGTGGTGGCTTGCGGTGATGATCCACCCGCCGACGGGCGAGCGCACCAGCCATCGCGGAAACATTTCCCAGCCCATGTGATTGGTGACGCCCATCACGGTCATCACCGTCAGCACGATGCCCAGCATAGCAATGTGAATCGGTACGAGGAAGACGAGAAGCGGGATAACCACCGCACCTGTGAGTGCTTCTATCGGATGAAAGCTCATCGCGGCCCACGCGGTGGGCGGCCGGCTGGCGTGATGGACCGCGTGGGCGAGCCTGAACAGGCGCGGGCGGTGCATCCAGCGGTGGGTCCAGTAGAACCAGGTATCGTGCGCGAACAGGTAGATCAGCACGGACAGCGGCAGGTACCACAGCGGATAGGCATTCCATTCGCGGTAGATCAGCGTCCAGCCGAACCTGTCCCACCCGAAGGCGACGATCCCGGCGGGGATGCCGTAGATCGCGGCCGAGGCCAGCGACCAGCCGATCTCGCGCCGGATCTGCCCGCCCAGCTTCGCATGATAGCCGGGGCGCACGCGCGTGGTCAGCGCGGCGAAGACGCCGCTCACCGCGAGATAGCGCAGCGCGACGATGGCGGTCATCGCCAGGGCCGAAAGGATGACAGCAAGCAACATGGACACCGCACCCTATGCCGCAGCCGCGCGGCAAGCGCGAGAGCTAGTTACGCGTCAGGCCTCGCCGCCCCACGGCGCGCAGTCGGGATCGCAGGCGACCGTGGCCCGGCGCATTGCGGTGCGCGCGAGCCGTTCCACCTCCACCTTGCGGCGGGCAGGGGCGAGCGGATGGCGCGCCGCCGGGCGCAGGATTTCCGCGTCGTACCCATCCGCAACGATCACGCCGCAGCGTTCTGGCAGGAAGGCTTCCCCGTCCAGGATCGTCCGGTCGAGATGCGATCCGATGCCCCAGTAGAACTTGTCGCAATGGTCCAGATAGTCGGTCCACTTGGCATCGCCGGTCAGGTCGGCGCGCGAGACCTTGATCTCCACGATCACGACATGGCCCTTGGCATCGACCCCCATCAGATCCGCCCGGCGGCCGCCGCGCAGCGGCATTTCGGTGACGCACCAGATATCGTTGCGGGCGAACAGCCGCATGATCCCGCGCGCGGCCTGCGAAGCGTCGCACAGGCTCTCGACCGGTTGGGTTGCAGGATCGAGGAGAAGCGGGGAATCGGCCATGCCTTCTAGGAACAGAAGGGAAACACGGTGTCAAGCGCGAGGCATTGCGCCCTGGCCCGCGAGCGCCGCGTCGGTTTCGCGCAGCAGCTTCGCGCGGCCGCGTTCGTATTCGCTCCACAGGCGAACCGCGGCGGTGCGAGGATTGGCAGCGGTGCCGTGCGCGCTGAGTAACGCGTCGAGCCCGACGCGCATGGTTGCCACCAGCTCCTGCAATGCGAAAAGTGCAGGCTCGCTGCGGTCGTTTGCGGTCTGGGCGAGCTGCGCGATCCGTTCCGCGGCGATCGGGTCGGCGCGCGTCACCTGACGCCCGGCGAGCATCGCGACGACCCGCGCGGCATCCTCTACCGCGGCCCATTGTTCGATATGAGTCGCGCCGCTCGCCGGTGCGGCATTGGTGGCAAAGGCCCGGTCATGTGCTGGCTGGCTCATCACGATGCGCGAAGATACCGCGCAGGGCCTTGCCAAGATGCTAACGCCCGGCCTTGCCGGCCAGGTCGATTTTCCCGTGGCGCGGCCGGGATCGCTTTGCTAAGCGCCCGGTTCTCGCAATGCGAAGCACCCGTAGCTCAGCTGGATAGAGCGCTGCCCTCCGAAGGCAGAGGCCACAGGTTCGAATCCTGTCGGGTGCGCCAGCTTTTCAAATGCTTAGCTGGTTGGCTTTTGCTTCGTACGGAATGAGTATGGAAAACAGGGGTGCTGTCACCCCCCCCCTCCATTCGGGTCCTTCTTACGACTCAGCAATCAGTAAGCGGTGGATGACCCCCAAATCACGGAGCCTTCGAATTTGTGGGAAGCGTCGAAACGGCAACGGCAAAAATGCGGCCCTAATCGGTCATCCCAGGATCGATCGCCGGATCAGGAAATCTGCCATTCGCGCAGTCTCCCGAATGTCGCGCAGTCTCCCGAATGGCAGCTTCGCGCCCCATATGCGGTCGTTGGCGATCTGATAACCCAATCCTGAAAGCGGCCTCTCACTCGGCACCACTCAGTCTGCGGCTACCTCACAAAAGCCCGAAGCGCCCTTCTGCCGGGTTGCGCGTGAACACCGTCACATTGAGCCCCTCCAGCTCGCTATCCGGCGGATGCTGATTTTCAACAATGATAACTTGGCTTTCATCGCCGTGATGCGCCTTGAGGTAGCTGTAGAAGCGCTCTTTCAGATCGGTGCCCTGCAACGCGGCGTCCTCGTCCCCTTCGGGCTTGAAATAGGCAAGAAGCGGGGAGTCCAACAGCAGAAAGCCCGGATGCGGCAGTTCATGCTCCTGGCAATATTCGAGCAAAGCGATCGAAACGGCGGCATGTGTGATCGCGCGCAGCCCTTTGCCACGACTTGCTCTCGGTTTGCCGTCGATGACGAAATCGCTCGCATCCTTGTCGTAGTAGACGCGGCATTCGCCAGGGAAATTCCAGGCCTTAAGGATCTGCTCGACCTTCAACGAGAATTGGTGGGCGATCACCTCCGAAAACCCTACCGCAACCCTGGCCTTCTCGGCAGGCTCGGACGCGACGTCATTCAAGCCGGCGCGGCGTTCCTCAAGTTTTTCTAGCCGATCGAAGAGGGCCAGAGCTCCGCGGACCGCCGAACGGGTTTCAATGACGTCGGTGAATTTGGCGCGGGCATCTTCTACCTCGGGTGCCATGGTTTGCCGTATCTCGGCATCTACCTTGGCATAGGCAGTCTTAACTGTGGCCCGGAACGCTGAGAGGCTGTCTTGCTCAGTCAGCAGGTCAATCACCGTGGAGGCAAGCTCCTCCGTCAGTTGCTCTATTTTGCTGATTTCTGCAGTCGCGGCTTCGACGATCTTCGCGACATTTCCCTCGCAATCGGCGTCGGCATGCTGCGCCTCGGGCTCCGCTCCACATAACGGGCATTCCACGCGTTCGACATAAGCGAAGAGCGTCCCGCTCTCCTGAATGGCCTTCAAACGCTCCCGGTCCACGCCATAATGTTCTCGAAGCAGCTCAAAACGAGCGAGCAGCTCGCGGATCTCGTCGAGCCGGTCGTCGATTCCGCGTTGTTGCTTCGCTAGCTCGCGGCGCTCTCCCATCTGCGCATCAAGGACCTGCTGCGCATTCGCCACGCTTTCCCGGTGTTCTGCTGCGGTGGCCTCAAGCCTTTCGAGCTGCGCTTCCAGCTCGCCTTTCTCCTCCCCCATGTCGAAGATTTCTGACGTGAGGTCTGCGATCAGCTCGTCGAGCAATCCGATCTGACCGGCTTGGTCCGGCTCGTCCTGCGCAGCAGACACGACGGCGGAGTCGTCAATCCCGGTCAGGAGCAGCTTAATCGTGGCAAGTTCGGCCGTTTTGAGCGTGAATTGTCCGCCCCAGAAAGGTGAGCCCTTCTGCTGGATTTCTCCTTCTTGCACGATCACAAGACGTGCCAAATTGCGGAAGCTGAGGCTATTTGTATTGCTCTTCGTGCTGCTCTTCAGGATCCGCTTTCCTAGAAGTCCAATCTTCGCGAGCAGGAATCCCGACACATTATCGACGCGCTCATGGGCATGCGATTGGCGCAGCTTTTCTGTCGCGTCGCCCTGACGCACGATAAAATTCCCGCCCGAGATTGCGCGTTCGAAGGTCCAGTATTCGCCTGCGGTGCTGGATAGATCGAGTTCGATCGCGCTATAGGTTTCCCGTTCGGGTATCACCTTCAGCTCGGAGCCACCGAGCATGAAATCGACTGCCTCTGCAAGGAAGGACTTGCCGGTGTCCGACGCGCCACAGATCACATTCACGCCTGAATAAAAGCGGACCTCGCTCCGCTTGGAGGGGCCTAAAAAGCTCAGTTTTTCGAGGCGTAGATAGCCGCTCACGCGGTGGGCCCATAAAGCTGCCCAGGCTGGAACTGACTCGCCCATTTCTCGAAAAAGCGCTGGGTAATAGTGCGGATCGCATCGGTGTTCATGTTGCCAAATTCCTGCACGGCCCAGTTTGCACGGGCTCGCAACTCAATCGAGTAGGGCGCGCTTAGAGCTGCCATATAAGGGGCTGCAGCCTCGCTCGCGCGGTAGAGAATTCCCTCCGGGCTTGCCACTCGATCGACCAGCCCGCGGCTCGCCATCAACAGCAGGCCCTTCTCAATGATTTCCCGGCGAACCAAGAGTTCGCCGGCGCGCATTGGCAGGGGCGCATGTAAGCTCGCCGGGCCTCCGACATCACCGGAATGAACCACGAGATAATCTAGTTCTACCAGCCGCTGCAGGTCGCAGCCTTTGGGGTGCGCCGCCTCCAAGATCGACAGCGCGCGGACACCAGTCTCCAATGGGCTGTTGAACGGGCTCACGCGCTTACTCATCGGTCGACATCCAATGCAGCCGATCCTCGTTCGCGAGCTGATGGCAAATGCCCTGTCGGTCCTGAACGCGTGTGGCCGGGGCTAGCGGGTTGGATGTCGAGGCGGCCAAGGCCGCCTGCGATACGGTCGCCTTCATGCGTTCGAACCCGCTAGGATGCAAACTCTCGCAAATGTCGATGACAGCCTGGAAGATTTCTTCCTGCAAAGCGTCGAACGTGCCATCGGGCACGGTATCGCGTGAGAAATTCCTGAGCGCCTCGGCGCTGTAAAAGCGTTCGCGCTGCCTGCTGAAGTCCTTTTGCAACGGTTCTTGAAGGGCGAGTGCGGCGAGATCTAGCACCTCTTTGCCAAGATGATCCCCGTAAGCATCAAGGAGTTGCCTAATATATCGGCTCTCGTGCGCAGCGGGCTCCACTGGGGGAACGTGCGGGACCGGGCGTGGCGGAAGGCCGCCACCAAATCGGATCGGATGATATTTGGTGGTCTCATGCTGTGATATCAGCTCTAGCACGCTCTTAGAGCCAAAGATCGAGAAGTCGAAGACGTCAAAGTAGGAAAGGAGATCGCCCGTGAGAGCCACATCTGCCGTTTTCGTGATCTGGTGCCTGCACTGCTTTTCCCAAACCTGTCTGACGCTTTCTCTGAGTTTCGCTGGATTGAGGAGAAGCTTTGCTGCCGTGGTGCCAACATCTCTGCTCGCGGCGAAGTAGTGCCGTCTTGGCACCGTATATTCGCCCAGCCACGAGTAATAGATAATCTTCCCAATTTCCACATGGATGTCGGCCGGGCGGAGCGGATGATCGTAGCGCTTGCACTGATAATTATCCCATGGCGCGCTGAAACCCGCGGCGTCGGTGAAGCCAGCAACATCGAGGCCCATGTCTCCGGAGCCGGCGAAGCGCCGAACGATGGCGTAGCCCGTAAGCGAACTTGCCCACTCCTCGGTGAACCCCTCCCAGTCGTCCGGGGAGAAAATTTGGACGCGGGCTGCCTTCGGGATTGGTAGCCCCGCTTGGACGTGATCTGCTGAAGCGGCGTGCACAATCCCTTTCGGCACAATCGCCTTGAAGTCAGAATGCTCAACCAAAGCCGTCTATGTCTCCCCAAACCGTGCGCCGTTAAAGCGCATAGGACCGACAGTAACAAACAAATTATGGCGAGCCGAACTGATGGGTTCACCCATACCGTCCTGTGATGAGCTTCCTGTCGGGCGTGGGCGTAAAGCCACTCATCCGGAACTTGCTTGCCCTCAGCCACTGAATAGACAGCCCGCGATGGCTGCGGATATCTGAGATGACCAGGGTTGCAGGCCCGCTATTCACTTTTTTTACCAAAATCTGCCAGTCCGTATCCGGCCCAACCCCTGTCATTCTTCTTAAATCCGAACCAATTTATTCAGCCTCCGAGTGCAACCTCTTGGCAAACGCTGGCAAGTGTGATGGTTGCTGAGCCATTGGGTAGGTTTTGTCTGGTCAGCCTCGTGCTGCGAGAACAGAATAGAGTGTCGCCATCAGTCCATATAGGGCTGGTTTGTCCGTCATGAGACATGCTGAACCGTGACAGACCGCAAGTCCTACGTAGATTGCGCGATGGCACGTCAGGGCATTCACAAGGCTAGCCAGACTAGCCGCGACGATCGCGATATGGTTTTTGAAAAGCTCAATCATCTCAAATCCTTTGAATGGTTGAGCCGGGCCCGGCTTCTTGTTCGTCAGTGAATTGGATGAAGTCATCCTCTCCACATCGTCCTTTGTAGTGGAAGGCGAACAACCAACAACTGCCGGCAAACGACACCAAATCTGCGCGTCATTTCGGAGTGGATTCACAATCAAATGTGCGTCAAATTGCCATAAACAGTGACTTAAATCGGGGGATTCATGCCTAGGAAAAATGACCTGACGTTGGGCGAAGAAATCAGGGCTCAGCGGTTGTCAAGAGGATGGGACCAAACTGAACTCGCGGAAAGGGTCGGTGCCGTGAAGGAGACTGTTTCCCGATGGGAGAACGGTAGGGTCCCCGACAAACCTTGGCATATTGAAGGCTTGAAGCGCGAACTAGGACTAACAAAAGGTCACTTCCTAGAGGCTTTTGGCGCCAAGATCAGAACGAATCTAAGGACCAAAGACCGGTACCAAGCTTGCAGTTTCAGGACCGCGAAGGACATTGTGGGCTCGTTTGAAACGATCGACGCGGCATTCGGCGAGATTGAAGAGAATGATTTTCCTGTGCCTACAGAACTTGGAGAATATGGCACGCCAGAGAAGTGGCTTCGGCTTCTGAAGATGTTCCCTGATTCCGGTGGTGTAGTGATTTTCGACAACAAGACGATTGTTGCCTATTGGCAAAGCTTCGCCGTGAATGATGCGACCTATGAGGGCATCCTGAGGGGTGACAACATAAATAAGTCGATTTCGGAGAGTGATATCGAGCTCTTGATGGAGCCCGGCGAATACAAGCTCTTTTTTATCAGTCTATTCATCAGGATGGAGCACCGAGGATATAGAGTTAGGAGTTTATTGAGGCAGGATTTCATCGATTTTATTCGAGATACCGCCGATGAAGGTATCTTTTTCACCCACATCGCAGCAAATATAACAGGAATTGAAGCAAAGCGAATTTGTGAGCGCTTTGGCCTTAGAAAAGTGATCGACCATCCAATTCACCGATATCCTGAAGGTGAAGATACCCCAGAATTTGCAGAAATCTTTGAGTTAGATCTCTCCGCGGGCGCCGCTCGGCTTTTTGAGACCGAGCCCGACATAGCGGAGAAGTACGAGGCAAATGGAATTCCCGTTCGATCCACCGCGATGCGTGCCTCGACAAACTCATAGCGGTTTCTCAAGTCTATTTATCAACTGGGCTGGAGAATGAGTTGGTCAACGTATGATGGGGAAAGCCGGATGGCCGATTTACCCTACCTGTGTCGCATAACCAGACAGTCCGCTCCTGATGCTGTGGACGGCTCTCCACCCACCTGCGGTAATATCGCGGGGTTGAGCTGGAAGGAGAGTCGAGATGGGTGAAGTTGTTACGATCGGTCTGGATATCGCGAAGTCGGTGTTTCAGGTGCATGGTGTTGGAGCGGATGGCGAGGTGCTGATCCGCCGCCGACTGACGCGAGCGCGGATGCTGCCGTTCTTCGCGAAGCTACCGCGGTGTCTCGTCGGCATCGAGGCGTGCAACAACTCGCATTACTGGACGCGCGAGCTGACCGCGCTGGGTCACGACGTGAAGCTGATGCCGGCGCAGTATGTGAAGCCCTACGTCAAGCGCGGGAAGAACGATGCGGCCGATGCCGAGGCGATCTGCGAAGCGGTAACGCGTCAGACGATGCGCTTCGTCGCGGTGAAGAGCCCTGAGCAGCAAAGCCTGATGATGTTGCACCGGGTGCGGCTGATGCTGAACCGGCAGCGCACGCAGATCTCGAACGCGATCCGCGCTCATATCTCTGGGTTCGGTGTAGTCGCACCGGTCGGTCGTCTCGGCGTCGAACGGCTGCTCGAAGTGGTCGCCGATGCAGGCGATGATCGCGTCCCGGAAGATGCACGACTCTGCCTACAGATGCTGGCAGCCCAACTCGAGGTGGTGAAGCGCCAGATCCTCGAGAACGATCGGCGCGTGCTCGCCAGCGCACGCCGGACCGAGCTCGGACGCAGGCTGATGGATATACCCGGTGTGGGGCCGCTCCTGGCGAGTGCGTTCGTCGCCTCGGTTCCCGATCCGACCGTGTTCAAGACCGGTCGTGACCTGGCCGCGTGGATCGGTCTTGTGCCGAAGCAGAACTCATCGGGAGGGAAGGATCGGCTCGGGAGCATAACCCGAGCCGGCAACCGATACCTGAGGCAGATGCTCGTCGTCGGCGCGATGGCGGTGATCCGTTACGCCCAGCGGCACGGCACAAAGCGGCCCTGGCTCGTTCAGCTGCTTGCTCACAGGCCTGCCAAGGTCGCGGCGGTGGCGCTGGCAAACAAGAACGCCCGCATCATCTGGGCGCTGATGACCAGTGGCGAACGCTATCGCGAACCAGTGCCAATGGCGGCATAAAGCTTAGGCGCGGGTAACCGCGTCGACGAAGTTGGAAAGGGCAAAGAGGAGTTGATGCACCAAGCCGGTTGAAACCGCCGGATCGGGAAAACCCATTTTGGGCCGTGGCGCTTCGAGCGCGTGCTTTAGGTCGGGACCCGGTTCGCGCGAAAGGCATCATGGCCAGCGGCGCATGAGACAGCCGCAATCAAAGGCCGGACACATGGCCGCCTCGACCAGCGGAATGCAGAACTTCAATTTACCCCTTGCCAACGGAGGGCCGTCCACACACGGCCCAGTGCCAGCCGGTCCGCAAAGCGCTCTAATTTCGATCGTTGCGCCTACCTGTAAGCTCACCCGGAACCGGACGTCATAGCCTTGTGGCTGCCTCGCTCTACCATGTCACGATCGGCCAATCAGGACCGAGGAGAAATGTGGCTGGTACTCTCAGTTTGATACCGCGCCCATCGCTTTCACTCGCCTCCCAGCGCGAGGCGCTTCCAGTCGGGAAAGCCGCCGCGCTCGACGATCGCGCGCAGCGTCCCAGCTACAAGCCGGTCGGCCGCATCAAGATCGACGGGCTCTTTCTTAGGGAACTTGCCGGTGTGCACTGCCGTCGAGCGCGCGGTATAAAGATCGCGCATTAACTCGAACACGGCGGTCCGATCGTCGGCATCCGTCCCGATGAGCCACGCGGCGCGGCTCGCAATCTTGTAGGTGATCTCGGCGTTCGAACTGCCCGCGTCGTGCATGAGGATGATCTCTGCCGCCATGCCGAGATCGAGAGCGCGATCAACGGGGTCGAGAAACAAGCGCGAACGGCCGAGCCGGTCGATTGCACGCTGGACGACGTCGCGGTCGGCGACCTTGTCGAGAGCGTTAAAGATCTTGGCCAACCTCTCGGCATCGATCGGCACAGATACGTGGGGGCGAGGGGCATAGGGGCGCGAGGTGATCGTGCCGTCGACCTGGAACAGCGCGCGGCGATCCGCCATGATCACCGAGATGGGGAGCTCCAGGCCGCCCGGGGAAGCGAGGAGACAAGCGCGGCGGAAGCGCTCCTTGACTACTTCGCGTGCTTCGCGATCGGGGGTGGTCGTAATATCGCCTTCGTCGGTTGAATTATCGGACAGCCGCGCGAATGCCGGTGTCACTTTGTAACTCTGGACCAGAAACCCAGTACCTTCGGGCATCATACCCCATTGATAGCGATGGCCGTAGCCGGTGATGTCTTCGAACAACGGCAGGTGCGGGACCAGCCGCACACCTGACGTCAGTGCGATTTCCTTGTCCACCACAATCCCGATCGCCGGAGATACTTCCTCGTATTGCGCGCTGTTACGCGCCACTTCTCCGTTGAAGGCGGCGATCACATCTTCGGGCTTGAGCTTGTCGACCAGCCTGCCGATCGCCCATTCGCCAAAGCGACCATCGATCTTCGCGCTCATTCCGTCCCCGCTATAGACGCGGGTCGTGGCGTAATCGCGAAACGTTGGCGTCTCGCGCAGGATGCGGTCGGCGCGGCGAGCCGCTTCGCCGTGCCATTGGGTGAAATGCTTGCCACGATGGATTTCCGCCAGTTCCACGGTAAGTCCCTCAAATATTGCAATCGCGGCGTCCTTACTGGTCATCGCACGATGATGGCCATTCGATGGCAATTACAAGCGCAGCAATCATACATAGGACTGAACTTTTTGAATCATTATTGCTGAAAATTCGAACCTCAGCCCCGGCGGCCGAGTTTTTCCACACAATAGGCCCACAGGCTAACCTTGAAGGCGACTGGCTTCCTAGACGGGCGACGTTGCTTGAGCCTTGTCCTGAGAATTAACGGAATATTCCGAGGATGAGGTGGTTACGTCTGCGCGACAAACGTATCTGCACCATTGTGATTGGCGATCTGCCTGAGCGCCTCTTTGATTCCTGTCTTGTGCGAGATATCGATAGTTGCTGCCGACAGGAATCGGTGGCTGTGCGGCACCACAAATGTACCGGTCACACCCGGCGTTGCCTCGAGCTCGCCATGGTGCGGGTAAAGCAAAGTAAGTGCATCACACTCGTAGAGATGACCATATGCCATCATCTGGTAAACATCGGTTTGGGAGATGCCCTGTTTGGCGTCTTCGATTTGCGGGGAAATGCGCTTCCATTTTGTGTCGATAACCTGGACCACCCGGGCACCGTCTTTGATCAGTATGTCGGGCTTTGTTTGAAAGAGGCGCCGGCCATCATCGACAGATTCGAGACAGAACAGCCGCCCGCCCTGTATATGAACGGTCAGACCGCTGCCGACCAGTGCGCGGCGCATCATCCGACCGACATATTCCTCGAACAGAGTGTTCATCTCAAAGAGCAGCGAGAAGCCAGCCTGAGTGCCGATCGAGGTCGTCTGGAATCGATCTCCTAAGATGAACTTTGCAAGTGCAAGAAGATCCTTCCACCGCGCATTTGTGCGGTCGAGCTGGACGTCCTGCCAGCGTAACGCGCTTGGCGGAACCGACGAAACTTCGGCATAACCAAAGGCTAGTTCCGATAACTGCCTCTGATTATCACTCGTTCGGCCGAGGCGGTTAAGCCTATCGACTGCAGCCTTCATTATCTGATTCAAGGCTGTATCCGTCGAAAGCTCGTCATATCTGCAGGCAAGTTTGGACGGATCAACCGCCAGAACGGTGAACTGGCGCCCAATATCGAGGCGTCCCCTTAGCGCTCGAAGGTCATCCTCACAGTCGATGTAGCGTCTCGGAACGCCCTGACGGACGGCGTCGAGGAGTTTAGTGCTGAACAGCCGAATGAGAATTTCGAGTAGGCTGTCCTTCTGCCAGCCAAGTTCGGTCATCGCGCCGCCATCGATCTGGATGTCCAGAGCGACGGCGAGGAGATGCACCAGCCTTTCACGGATCAGCCCGCGCTTGGACGCGTCGTCAGCCTTCGCAGGGAAATCGATCTTCGGCAGAATTTCCAGTGTGCAGCCTTCTCCCGCAACAATTCCGACCACCTGCCCGGCCCGCAGAGATTTGCGCCCCAACGTCAATATTCTTCCGCCGCATTCACCGCCCAAGGGAGACCGCCTAGCTACGTCCGCAAGCCGGTCTGCCGCCCAGACGGGGATTTCATCCTTCCCGTCGCCATATGGCAGAGACTGCCACTCGAGGACCGAACGCTGGATCACGCTAGTCCCGAGTAGGCATCCTGCAAGAATGTCGATCGAACATTCCATCGCCATCGAGAAGGTGCTTCGCCGTCCTCATCAAGCCCAGCCGGAGGCTTGAGTTCGACCCGCTCGAGGAACCTGCTGCCGTCGCGATCACCAAGAACCAGTGCAATCTTGTTCCAGTCATCGAAGAAGTATTCCGACAAGAGGGGAATGATCCGCACTCGCATACACACATCTACGTCTGCCCGGGTGTTGCAGGCCATG
>JAACTC010000012.1 GCA_009993635.1 Erythrobacter sp.
TGGAACATCCCGGCGTGCATGTGATAGAGAAGATGGCAGTGGAACGCCCAGTCCCCCGGCTCGTCGGCGGTGAGGTCGAACTGGGCGAAGCCGCCCGGCTGCACGATGACAGTGTGCTTCTGCGGCTGCCGGTCGGCGGGTGCCCCGTTCACCAGTTCGAAGAAGTGCCCGTGCAGGTGGATCGGGTGCGCCATCATGGTGTTGTTTACCAATTTGACCCGCACCCGTTCGTTATAGGCGAACCGGATCGGCTCGTCGCTGACGGCCGAGAACTTCTGACCATCGAACGACCACATGTATCGCTCCATGTTGCCGGTCAGGTGGATTTCCATCTGTCTGGAAGGCGTCCGAAGATCGTCATTGGGATCGAGCGCCACGAGATCGCGATAGTTCAGCACCTTATGCGGCACATCGGCCAGACCGATACCGGGATCGCCCATCCGGTCCTGCGGATTCATGGCCACCATGTCGATACCGGGACCGACTTTGACGTCGGCCGGCAAGCGGGAAGTGTCCCGCATATCCATGCCATCCATCGGCATACCTGCCATCGCCCCGTCGCTTGCTTCTCCACCCATGTCCATTCCATCGGCGGAGCGCTCGCCATGACCCATCGCGCTGTGGCCCATGCCGTCCATGCTCTCGGCGGTGTCACCACCATGCGAGCTGTGATCCATTCCGCCCATACCCATGTCGGCCATGGTCAACAGCGGTGGATCCCGCAGCGCGGGCACCGGCGCGCGGGCACCGGGCCGGCTGGCGAGCGTCGCAACAGCCATGCCCGATCGGTCCATGCTCTCGGCGACGATCGTATGCGCCTCGCCGGTCGGTTCAACGACGATGTCGTATGTCTCGGCGGTCCCGATCTGGAACTCTTCGACCTCGACCGGTCGAACGTTGAGGCCGTCGGCGCCGACGACCCAGAACTTCACTCCCGGGATGCGCACGTTGAAGAAGCTCATCGCGCTGCCGTTGATGACGCGGATCCGCACGCGCTGCCCGCGCGAGAACAGGTATTCCAGGCCCTCCTCGGGCCCGTGGCCGTTGGCGAGGTAGGTATAGGTCGAGCCCGTCACGTCGAGGATGTCGGTTGGCATCATCCGCATCTCAGCCCACATCCGGCGTTCTTCACCGGTCAGCGGATAGTCGTCGGTGAGCGTGCGCTGCTGGTAGTTAAAGTAGCCCTCGCCCTTCTTCAGCTTCGACATGATCGAGTGCGGATGCATCGGCGTGAATTCGCTGAGCAACATCACGTAGTCGGCGTCGGCCTGCACCGGATCGGGCCCGGCCGGATCGACGATGATTGGTCCGTAGTGGCCCGCCTGCTCCTGCAGGCCCGAGTGGCTGTGCCACCAGTATGTGCCCGCCTGACGCAGCGCGGGCATCTTGTAGGTGAAGGTCTGTCCGGGCCGGATGCCGGGGAAGCTCACGCCGGGCACGCCATCGAACTGGAACGGGACAAGAAGGCCATGCCAGTGGATCGAACTGTCCTCGTCGAGCGAATTGGTGACGTTGAGGTCGACCGGCTCGCCTTCCTTGAGCCGCACGAGTGGACCGGGAACGCTTCCGTTCACGGCGACCCCCATTCCGCGGCGACCCTGCACCGAGAAGGCGCCGCGCACGATATTAAGATCGATGCTGTGGCCCGAAACCTCGTCGAAGCCCTGCCGGATTGCCGGACCGGTCATGTCGGCACCGCGCGCCCAGGCCGGCATCGCGGTCGCGGCCCCAATCAAGCCACCTGCCGCCAAGCTCGATCCAAGGAAACTGCGTCTATTGATGTTGTGCATCATTTGTCCTGCATAAATAGCTTTTGCCCCTTCTACGCAGCCGGCTGTCCTTCCCCTCACTCGAGCGGAATTTTTTCCTTCAGCGTCTTTCGGGCACGATAGACCAGCGCTTCCACTGCCTTTTCCGATACACCGAGTATCTCTCCCGCTTCGCGCTGACTGCGTCCTTCGATGGCAACGAGTATGAGCGCCTCGCGCAATCGTAACGGCAGGCGCTCGATCTCCAACTGTGTCCGTCTCAGGATTTGACGGTCTACCGTCTCGCTATACGGTGAAGGGGCAGGATCCGGCGAGAGTTCGGGCTCGGGGGCGGTGCCAAAGCCAAGAAAGCGGGCTGCTTTACGGCGCCGTAGCTTGTCGCGGCATTTGTTGAGTGTGATTGTCGTCAGCAACGGTAACACGGGTCGTGACGGATCGAGGCGTGCGCGGGCAAGCCAGGCGGAAGCCAAGGCGTTCTGCACCGCGTCCTCGGCCTCCTCGCGGATGCCAAGCATCCGGGTGGAGGTCGCTAGAAGTTTGGGGATAAGCGGTTCGACCAGTCGTGTGAAGGCGCGGCGATCGCCGGCGACCACCTTGGCGACAAGTGCTTGTTCTTGACTGTCGGCTTCGATCGGCACTCCGCAATCATTCCGGTGGCGGACCGGTTAGCGAAAGTGACACTTGCCGATCGAACCTACGCTGCTGCTCCTCGTTGAGGATGTTGCGCATCGCGAAGACATGGCGGACGGTGGCCTTCTGTAGTTCGCCCATCGCGGTGTGGACCTCATCGATCGCTGCGCTGACTTCGGGACCGTATTCATGCTCGCTATCCATCGCGGCAGCGAGCGTTGCATTGGCCCGACGCACTTCAAGCTCTCTGCGTGCGTTCTCGATCGCATACCGTTCCTCGAGAAGGTCGAGCTCCTCCTCCTGATCCGCGGTAAGATTCAGGCGCTCATGCACGAAGTCATGAAGACCGACCGTTTCGTCCGATCCTAGCCAGCGCTCGGCACCGAGCGCCCCGAGACACCCAGCAAACGCGGCGAGGACAACGGCGACGCCGATCTGTAACTTGGTGTTCTTCATCGCGAAACGAGTAGAAGGTCGGCAGGAGAGAGCCGCGTCTCGTCGACAAGGGTATACCTGGTGTCTTCGCTGTAGGCGGGCGCCTGAACGGTGAGCGCCCCAGCACCGAGACCGATGGTCAGGAGTCCCGCGAACAAAAAACTCTGCATCGTTCGATCGCGTCTTGCAGTCAGGTCGCCGACCCGCTCCCAGACCCCTTCCATAAAATCTTCGCGCACGCCGCCCGGGGCCTCATGGCTTAGCGCGTCAAGAATAGGGTCTAGTCTCTGTGTCATCGTCTTGTTCCAAGCCTTATGGCGCGGTCATTCTCACGATACGCCTCAAGCGCATCCATCCCTCACCGAAATAATTTTGCGGGAAAGCGCATCGGCTTGCGTAGCAGACGGCATGACTACCGTTAACCGTTCGTGAAAGCTGGCTGGCCCTCGTGAAGTTTTTGTTTTCCCTGATGCTGCTGTTCGCCGCCGTTCTGGCCACCAGTCCGGTCTACGCCCACGGTGATAATGCACACCGAAGTGAGACGACTAGGGCAGCTGCTGCCAAGAATGGCGACAGCTCCGCCGCTGCGCCCGCCACCGAAGCGGACGACGAAGCCGCAGGTGCTCATGGCCGCGCCTCCGAAGGCATCGATGGTGCCGACACGAACCGTATCGTTCCGTTTCTTAAGACGCTTCATCCTGCAACGGTTCACTTCCCCATCGCCCTGCTTTTGACCGCGGCCTTCGTTGAACTGGCGGCTGCGATGGGCATGGTCGAAAGGGCCGGGCTGACAGTCCGGCTGTTGATCTACGCGGGAACAATCGGTGCAATTGCAGCGGCGTCGTTCGGTTGGATACATACCGGTTTCTGGTTCGGTGGCGATACGACCATGCAGCTCCACCGTTGGATGGGCATGCTGATTGCAGTCCTGGGAGTGGGCCTAGCTCTTATCGCGCATCGGGATGAGGGAGGCCGGATTCTGCTGCGGGCCGGTCTAGTCGTCATTGCCGTTCTTGTCGTCGCACAAGGGTATCTGGGCGGCGAACTGGCCCATGGGCCAGATCACCTTGGATTGTCTCTTACGTGAACGAGGTAACTATGACGCATACAAAGCAGGTGAAGATGATCGCGGTGGCGCTCGCGACTTCGTTGATGACCGGCCTTACGGCGTGTGACGCACCGTCCGATCGCATCGAGGAGGATGAGGCTACCGCGGTGGTCGAGCCCGAAACGGTGCCTGGCACCCAGCCCGCCGCATCCATAGAGAACCGGGA
>JAACTC010000009.1 GCA_009993635.1 Erythrobacter sp.
AATGAACGAGTTTTGGCGCGAAGCGGATGTCATCGGCTCAGCAGAGCCGAAATCTCCCAATGGTTACAGTGCCCACCATTACCATGTCGGGCGCGCCAGTTTCTTCCAACGATCCGAAATCGGTCGTCGTCGGCCCGGCCGTCTTGCCGGGGTTGCATATCCAGCGATTTGCGAACCCCGACCGCGAGGATCAGTCCTTGTAGCGCATCTTGATGGTGAGGTTGGTCACGCCCGGCCCGGCGTAGAAGCCCGCCTTGTCGACCGAAGGCGGCCGCGGGATGCCGAGGAAGCTGCCGATCGTCGGGTTGTTCGACATGCCTGCGCCATCGGTAGAGAAATCGGTTTCGCGGTTGCCGTTGATGTCGTGCTGCACCGCAATCGCGTAGTTTCCGGCGCTGGGCACGGGAATGCACACGGTCATCGATCCGGCGCGCGGAGATGCGTCGAGGCGCGAAAGGTAGCGTTTCGATTTCAGCCAGTCGGAGCGCGAGGCACGATAGGTCCGCACGAACAGGTTGCCACTGCCCGACCTCAGCCCGTCGATCCTGACGCGCACGGCCGGGCCTGCGCCGCTGCCGCACTTGCTCATGTCGTTGCCGATCACCTGGCCGTAGCGATCCGCCTGGGCCGAGGCCGGCGCTAGCGAGAGGCCGCAAAGCGCGGCGATCGCGGCGGCGCGGGCGCCGTTCGAGAGAAGGTTCTTCGTCATTTCGATCATCCAAGAAAAGCATTCGGGCGCGCGGCAACCGCCAACGGGCACCCATGTTTGGCGTCTCTTGTGCGCTCCGCCCGCTGAATTGGCCATGAATTGCCCCAAAACTGCGACAGGACGACGCCTTGCGGGGGAAAACGCGCCGCGCCGTGTCTCATTCCGATTCGCGATTCGCTAAGGGAGGCAATCCATCGCCGCGAGCCCTCGCCTGCAAAGTACCCCCGCGCAATGACCACGCCGCTGATTGCCCCTTCCATCCTGTCCGCCGACTTTGCCCGGCTGGGGGAAGAGGTGCGCGCGATCGACGCGGCCGGGGCGGACTGGATCCATGTCGACGTGATGGACGGGCATTTCGTGCCCAACCTCACCATCGGCCCCGCCGTGGTGAAGGCGCTGCGCCCGCATAGCGACAAGCCGTTCGACGTCCACCTGATGGTTAGCCCGGTGGACCAGTGGCTGGAAGCCTTTGCCGATGCGGGCGCCGATCACCTCACGATCCATCCCGAAGCGGGGCCGCATACGCACCGCACGCTGCAGACGATCCGCAAGCTGGGCAAGAAGGCGGGCATTGTCCTCAACCCCGGTACGCCCGAAAGCGTGCTCGAATACCTGATCGACATGGTCGACCTGGTGCTGGTGATGAGCGTCAATCCCGGTTTTGGCGGGCAGAGCTTCATCGACAGCCAGCTGCGCAAGATCGAGGCGATCCGCACCATGATCGACGAAACCGGGCGCGCGATCCATCTGCAGGTCGATGGCGGGGTGGATGCCGCCACCGCGCCCCGCTGCGTCGCGGCGGGGGCGGACGTTCTGGTGGCGGGTTCCGCCACCTTCAGGGGTGGGCCCGATTGCTACGCAGGCAATATTGCGGGCCTCAAGGGGAAGACGGAGTAATGGTCGATTCGATAGGGCACGATCCGGTGCGGGACGAGACAGACGAGCTGCCCGACCGTGAAGAACGCGCCGCGCGCCAGCTGATCATGACGCTGGCCAACACGCCCGAGCCGACCGCGCTTTCCGCACCCGAGGTATCCGTCGCCAAGCCGCCCGAAACCGCCACCGTAAAGTCTGCCGCGCCCGCCGCGCCCGACGCGAAGCGCAAGCCCGAGATTGAGGTCCCTGCCGCCTCGCGGGCGCTGGTGCCGCAGGAAATCGGTGCGCCGCGCGTCGGCCCGGGGGAGCGGCTGGTGCGGATCGCCTACGCCGCCGGAATTCGCGGTCGATTCCTGACCTCACCGCTGTCCAAGCCGGAAAAGCGCCGTGTGCTGTCGACGGTGAACCCGCCCCTTGCGGGGGATCGCGCCGCCGGCATGGCGCTGCGTGCGGGCCATTTTCTGGTTCACGGGGTGAAGCTGCCGATCGCGCAGCTCGAATTCGGGCCGGGCACCCGGCAGCAAGCCCCTCTGATCGAACGGCACATCCATTCCTATGCCTGGCTGCGCGACCTTGCCGGTTCCGGCGCCCGCCCGCAGGTGGAGGCGACCGCGCTGCGCATTCACCGCCTGTGGCTCGACGCGCACCCGCTGCCCGCCAAGGGGCCTGCCTGGGAAATCGAGGCGACCGCACGGCGCACGCTGGCCTGGCTGGTTCACGCGCCGCTGATCCTTTCCAACAAGGCGGTGCGCGGGCGCACGCTGGCGGCGCTGGACAAGACGGCGGACTGGCTCGACGCGATGGCCACGAAGGCGCCCGACAAGCAGGGCGAAATCCATGCCTGGGCCGCGCTGGTCGCTGCCGGGCTGCTGCTGCCCGAAGGCAAGCCCCGCCGCCTGTTCGCCGAAGCCGGTCTGGCCCGCGCGCTGGGCGATTACGTGGGCGAGGATGGCGGCGTCCAGTCGCGCAGCCCACTGGGGCAGATCGAGCTGCTCGACCTGCTGACCGAGCTCGCCGCGTGCTATGCCAGCGTGAAGAAGGATCCGCCCAAGTTCATCGCTGCCGTGTCGGAACTGATCGTGCCGCCCCTGCTGGCGGTGGTGCACGGTGAAGGCGGCCTCGGCAACTGGCAGGGCGCGGGCGCGGTGTCTTCCGACAAGGTCGCGGAAATCGTGAGCGCGAGCGGGGTGCGCACCCGCCCGCTCAAGGAACCGCGCGGCTGGGGCTACCACCGCGCCAGTGCCGGCAAGACCATCCTGCAGTTCGACGCGGCGCCGCCGCCGCTGGCGCGATACGCGCGCTCCGGCTGTGCCTCTACGCTCGCCTTCGAGCTGTCGTCGCACGGCCAGCGCATCGTGGTGAACTGCGGCGGGGCCGCGTGGGCCGGCGGGCAGGTGCCCGCGCGCATCGAACAGGGATTGCGCGCAACCGCCGCGCATTCGACGCTGGTGCTGGAAGACGTCAATTCCACCGCGATCCTGATCAAGGGCAAGCTGGGCGCAGGCGTGGGCGAGGTCGAGGTTGACCGCCGGACGATGGGCGGCGCGCGCGGCGGTGCCACTCGGATAGAGGCTTCGCACGATGGCTATGCCAGCCGCTTCGGTCTGGTCCACCGCCGGGCGCTGGTGCTGCGCGAAGACGGCACCGAACTGGCGGGCGAGGATGTGCTGTTGCCCGCGAGCAAGCGCGGCAAGCGCGGCAAGGTGGGCTACGCGATCCGGTTCCACCTCGGCGTGGGCATCGCCGCCCGGCTTTCGGAAGATCGCAAGGGCGTGGCGCTTGCACTGGCCGACGGTTCGCACTGGCAATTCCGCGTCGCCGGTGAATATACGGGCACGCTGTCGATCGAAGACAGCCTGTTCGTCGACGGGCACGGGCGGCCGCAGCCGATCCAGCAAATCGTCCTGCAAGGCCTGACGCCCCGCAGTGGCGGCAGCTTTGCCTGGCTCTTCAAGAAGATGGGATAAAAGTTTTGACCGACATGCCGATCCGCAGGGCCCTCCTTTCGGTTTCCGACAAGGCGGGGCTGGCGCAGCTTGGCCGTGCTCTGGCCGATCGCGGGGTCGAACTGGTTTCCACCGGCGGCACCGCGAAGGCGCTGCGCGAGGCCGGGCTCGAAGTGCGCGACGTCTCCGACCTCACCGGTTTTCCCGAAATGATGGACGGCCGGGTGAAGACGCTGCACCCCAAGGTGCACGGCGGCCTGCTGGCGCTGCGCGACAACGACGATCACGTCGCGTCGATGGAACGGCATGACATCGGCGCGATCGATCTGGTGGTGGTCAACCTCTATCCGTTCGAGGCAACCGTCGCGAAGGGCGCGGAGCGCGACGAGATCATCGAGAATATCGATATCGGCGGGCCGAGCATGGTCCGCTCCGCCGCCAAGAACCACCAGTTCGTCACCATCGTCACCGATCCGGAGGATTATTCCACGCTGATGGAAGAGCTGGACAGGGGCGATGGCGCGACCGGCCTCGATTTCCGCAAAGCCATGGCGGCCAAGGCATTCGCTGCCACCGCCGCGTATGATTCGATGATCAGCCAGTGGTTCGCGCTGTCCGATCAGCAGCAGCAGTTTCCCGATTATCTCTCGGTCGGCGGCAAGGCGCCCACCGTGCTGCGCTATGGTGAGAACCCGCACCAGCAAGCGGCTCTCTACATGCCGGCAGGGCCACACGCGCAGGGCATCGCGCAGGCCGAACAGCTGCAGGGCAAGGACCTGAGCTACAACAATTACAACGATGCCGACGCCGCGCTGGAGCTGTGCGCCGAATTTGCCGGGCAGGACCCGGCGGTTGTGATCGTGAAGCACGCCAACCCCTGCGGTGTGGCGCAGCGCGGATCGCTGATCGATGCCTGGAACGAGGCGCTGGCCTGCGATTCGGTGTCGGCCTTCGGCGGGATCGTGGCAGTGAACCGCGAACTCGATGGGGAAACCGCGCGCGCGATCTGCGAGATTTTCACCGAAGTGGTCATTGCGCCGAGCGTGAGCGACGAGGCGCGCGAGGTCTTCGCGAGCAAGAAGAACCTGCGCCTGCTGACCGTGGGCGAGCTGCCCGATCCGCGCCGCGACGGGCTGAGCGTCAAGCCGATCACCGGCGGCCTGCTGGTGCAGACGCGCGACAACGCGACGATCTCTGCCGATGATCTGAAGGTCGTCACCCAGCGCGCGCCGAGCGAGCAGGAGCTGAAAGACTGCCTGTTCGCGTGGACCGTGGCGCGCCACGTCAAATCCAACGCGATCGTCTACGCGAAAGACGGCGCGACCGCCGGGATCGGCGCAGGCCAGATGAACCGCCGCGATTCGAGCCGGATTGCCGCACTCAAGGCGGCGGAAGCTGCAGAGAAGTACGGTTGGCCGCAGTCGCGCACGGTGGGCAGCGCGGTCGCATCCGATGCGTTCTTCCCCTTCGCGGATGGCCTGCTGGCCGCAGCGGAGGCGGGCGCGAGCGCGATCATCCAGCCGGGTGGCTCGATCCGCGACGAAGAGGTGATCGCCGCCGCCGACGAGGCCGGACTGGCGATGGTATTCACCGGAATGCGCCACTTCCGCCATTGATCGCCCTGTCAGGCTGGGCAGTAACCGACCGCGACGGTCGCTCCCTTGGTCGTATCTGACAGGCAAGTTCACTTTAAGGAAAGCGTTGCCACTCCATATAGGGCGCAAGAAAGACGCCATACCTTTTGGAAATCCCCATGAAAATGTTCCGCTCAGACCTGTTTCGCAATTTCGGCATCGGCTTCGGCATCGTCGCCGTGACGATGGTGATGACCCGTTTCGACGGTGCCCAGGGCGTGGTCGCGATCCTTTCGTGATGCGGCGTTTTGCCCCCACCACGCTGAGCCTGCTGGTCGCCGGTGCGCTGGCGCTCGCGGGTTGTCAGCAGGCCATGGCGGCCGAAAATCACGTCCGCGCGCCGGTCGCGCAGACGCAGGCCAAGGAACGCGGGCTGAAAACCGCGATCTTCGCCGGCGGCTGCTTCTGGGGCGTCGAGGCGGTGTTCAGCCATGTGAAGGGCGTGAAAAGCGCGGTTTCGGGCTATCACGGCGGGACCAAACGGCAGGCCGACTACAAGCTGGTTTCCAGCGGTGTGACCGATCATGCCGAAGCGGTGAAGATCACCTACGATCCTTCGCAGATCCGTTACGACCAGTTGCTGCGCATTTTCTTCTCGGTGGTCGCCGACCCGACCCTGCGCAATCGCCAGGGGCCGGACCGCGGATCGCAGTATAATGCGGAACTGGTGCCGCTTTCGGCCGAACAGACGCGTGTGGCGCGGGCCTATCTGGCACAGATGAAGCGCAGCGGCGTGTGGAACGGGCCGATCGTCACCGACGTGGTCAAGGCGCGCACGTTCTATCCGGCGGAAGACTACCACCAGAACTTCGCGCTCAAGAATCCGCAGCATGGCTATATCCAGCGGTGGGATGCGCCCAAGGTCGCCGCGCTCAAGGAATTCTACCCCGGAGTCTACCGCGCCAGCTTCCTGCGGGATTGACCGACCGCCGCAGGGCTCTGCCTCACCGGTCTGGAAACCGTTAGCGGGGCACGCTATCTCTGCCCGCATGGCAACCGCACACACGCATTCGCACGCCGAGCATGAAGGCGACGCACTGATCGCAGAAGCCCGGCGCTCGCTCGAAAACCAGGGCGAACGCTGGACCGGGATGCGCGCCGAAGTGTTCGAGGAACTGGCGAAGCATTCGCGCCCGGTTTCGGCCTACGACATCGCGGAAAACCTCAGCAACCAGCGCGGCAGCCGCGTGGCGCCCAACAGCGTCTATCGCATCCTCGACATCTTCGTGCGCAAGAACCTGGCCAACCGGATCGAGAGCGCGAACGCGTTCCTGGTCAATTCGCACCCCGGTTGCCGGCACGATTGCATTTTCCTGATCTGCGACGATTGCGGCGGTGCGGACCATGTCGACGACGACCGGCTGACCGGCGCGCTGCGCAGCGCGGGACAGCAGGCGGGCTATTCCGACGTCCGCCCGGTGATCGAATTGCGCGGCCTGTGTGCAGAGTGCAGCAAATAGCCACGCTGACTCGCTTTATCGACAGGTGCGTTTCGGCGCTGTAGGACTGCAAAGCATGAACGAACGCCCCAAGACGCCGCTGCTCGACACAATTAACCTGCCGTCGGATCTCAGAAAGCTCGAACGCGAGAAATTGCGCCAGCTGGCCGACGAATTGCGCGCCGAAATGATCGACGCCGTCGGCACCACCGGCGGTCATCTGGGCTCGGGGCTTGGCGTGGTCGAGCTGACCGTGGCGATCCACTACATCTTCAACACGCCCGACGACCGGCTGATCTGGGACGTCGGCCACCAGTGCTATCCGCACAAGATCCTGACCGGGCGGCGTGATCGCATCCGCACGCTGCGCCAGGGCGGTGGCTTGTCGGGCTTCACCAAGCGCAGCGAAAGCGAATACGACCCCTTCGGCGCGGCGCATTCCTCCACCTCGATCAGCGCGGGCATCGGTTTCGCGATGGCCAACTTGCTGCAGGACAAGCCCGGCCGCGCGATCGCGGTGATCGGCGACGGCGCGATGAGCGCAGGGATGGCCTACGAGGCGATGAACAATGCCGAACAGGCGGGTAACCGGCTGGTCGTGATCCTGAACGATAACGACATGAGCATCGCGCCGCCGGTGGGCGGGCTTTCCGCCTATCTCGCGCGCGTCGTGTCCAGCGGCGAATATCTTGGCCTGCGCAGCCTTGCGTCCAAGGTCGCAAAGAAGATGCACCGCCGCCTGCACTCCTCGCTCGGCAAGGCGGAGGAGTTTACCCGCGGCATGGTGACCGGCGGGACCCTGTTCGAAGAACTGGGTTTCTACTATGTCGGCCCGATCGACGGCCATAATCTCGACCACCTGATCCCGGTGCTTGAGAATGTGCGCGATAGCGATCAGGGCCCGGTGCTGATCCATGTCGTGACCGAGAAGGGCAAGGGCTACAAGTTCGCCGAGGAGAGCGCGGACAAGTACCACGGCGTCTCCAAGTTCGACGTGATCACCGGCGAACAGAAGAAATCGAAGGGCGGCCCGCCCAACTACCAGAACGTGTTTGGCGAAACGCTGGCCAAGCTGGCCGAGAGCGACAAGCGCATCTGTGCGATCACCGCCGCCATGCCCAGCGGCACGGGGGTGGACAAATTCGCCCAGGCGCACCCGGAGCGCAGCTTCGATGTCGGCATTGCCGAACAGCACGGCGTGACCTTCGCCGCGGGGCTGGCCGCGCAGGGCATGCGACCCTTCGCTGCGATCTATTCGACCTTCCTCCAGCGCGCCTACGACCAGGTGGTCCACGACGTCGCGATCCAGAACCTGCCGGTCCGCTTTGCGATCGACCGCGCCGGGCTGGTCGGCGCGGATGGCGCGACCCATGCGGGATCGTTCGACGTCACCTACCTCGCCACGCTGCCCAATTTCGTGGTCATGGCCGCCGCCGACGAGGCCGAGTTGGCGCACATGACCTACACCGCCGCCGAATACGACGACGGCCCCATCGCCTTCCGCTATCCGCGAGGGAGCGGCACGGGCGTGGAAATGCCCGTAAAGCTCGAAAAGCTGGAGATCGGCAAGGGCCGCATCGTGAAGGAAGGCAGCAAGGTCGCCATCCTCTCGCTCGGCACGCGGCTGGGCGAGGCGCTGGAAGCCGCCGAACAGCTGGACGCCAAGGGCCTCTCCACCACGGTGGCCGACATGCGCTTCGCCAAGCCGCTCGACACCGCGCTGATCGAAAAGGCCATGCGCGAGCACGAGGTGGTGCTGACGATCGAGGAAGCCGCCATCGGCGGGCTGGGCGCGCACGTGCTGACCTATGCCAGCGACACGGGCCTGCTCGATGAAGGCCTGAAGGTGCGCACGATGCGCCTGCCCGATATCTTCCAGGATCAGGACGACCCGAAGAAGCAGTACGACGAGGCCAGGCTTAACGCGCCCGATATCGTGGATACCGTGCTGGCCGCGCTGCGGCATAATAGCGCGGGGGTCGAAGAGGCGCGGGCGTGACAAAGCTCCGAAGCATTGCCGTCCTGATGGCAACGCTTCTTCTCATCGACGCGTCGGTTTCGGCTCGAGATGTCGAAGCTTCATCCGGCGACGAGATCATTATGAATGCCTGGTCCGATCCGACGGAGTGCAACCGGGCTAACGCCGATACTGTCTCGTTCGAGGTTCTGATGCGGAACGCCGATGCAAGAATCGGCGATTGCGTTGCGGTCGATGGGTACTGGAAAGGGCGCGCGCTGTTTGGCTCGGCTCGAAGTGCGCGTTCGGACGGTGCCCTCGTTTCCGACCGGCTTAGCGGTAAGCGGTTGGGTCTCTATGCTCAATGGGAGCTGATCGGCGATCCGCCCGGCCAACCTGAGGGCATGCGGTTCATTGGACGCGTTGGCCAATGTGAGACGCAATGGCCGGAAGCGATAATGGTGATGGGATATTGCCATTATACCGGCGGCCCGATCCTTCTCGTTTCGGAAGCTGTCGCGACATGAGTTCCGCAGTCTAGCACTAGCTACTTCGCCGCTCCGGACCTGATCGGGGGCCCCGCTTTTCTCCGTGGCGCGCAGACTGGCAGCGGCACCCCCGCTTGCGCCCCTCCGCGCCCTTCGCAGGGAACAATGCTGTTCGAAAGCGGTATCCCTCAGGATGGCGGGGCAGGATCAACCGGGCGGCGATAGCAAACTTTCGAAGAGCATCGGGCTGTTCGACGTCTATGCCATCGCAACCGGTGCGATGTTCTCCTCCGGCCTTTTCCTGCTCCCCGGCCTCGCCGCCGCGCAGACGGGCAGCTCGGTCTTCCTCGCCTATATGGTCGCAGGCCTGCTGATCCTGCCTGCCATGTACTGCATGGCGGAGCTTTCCACCGCCATGCCGCGATCGGGCGGCACCTATTTCTTCCTCGACCGCAGTATGGGCCCGCTGATGGGCACGGTCGGCGGATTGGGATCGTGGATCGCGGTGGTGTTCAAGAGCGCCTTCGCGCTGGTGGGCATGGGCGCGTACCTGTCGCTCTACGTCGATCTGCCGGTCACCTGGACGGCCATCGGCCTGACCATCGCCTTCGGCGTCATCAACATTCTGGGCGCGAAAGAGACGACGATGCTGCAGCGCATCTTCGTATCGACGCTGGTGGTGATCCTGACCGCCTTCGTCATCACCGCCTTTGCCCGCCTCGGCGCGGCGGACATCCTGGAGCCCGACCCATCCTACGGCGCCTTCTTCTCCGACGGGTTCGGCGGCTTCTTCGCGACCATCGGCCTCGTCTTCGTGTCCTACGCGGGCCTCACCAAGGTGGCGAGCGTGGCGGAGGAGGTCGAAAACCCGGACCGCAACATCCCGCTGGGCATGACGCTGTCGCTGCTGACCGCGACCATCATCTACACGCTGGGCACGCTGGTGATCGTCGCCGCGCTGCCACCCGACGACCTGTTCGGCAGCCTGACCCCCGTGGCCGATGCGGGCGAGCGGTTCCTCGGCTTCGTGCCCTACGATCTGGGCGTCACGCTGATCGTGGTGGCGGCGGTCGCGGCGTTCGCATCCACCGGCAATGCCGGGATCATGTCCGCCTCGCGCTATCCCTTCGCAATGGCGAAGGACAAGCTGCTGCCCGAAAAGCTGAGCCATGTGGGCAAGAGCGGCACACCGACACTGGCCATCATCGTGACGGTGATCGCCATGGTGCTGGTGCTCGCCATCTTCGATGTCCAGTCGGTCGCCAAGCTGGCCAGCGCCTTCCAGCTGCTGCTGTTCGGGCTGGTGTGCGTGGCGGTGGTGGTGATGCGCGAAAGCAAGATCGACACCTATCGGCCCGGCTTCAAGACGCCGCTCTATCCGTGGGTGCCGATCGCGGGTTTCCTGATCGCCTTCTGGCTGATCATCGAAATGGGCGCGCTGCCGATCCTCTTCACCATCGCGCTCGCCGTGGTCTGCGGGCTGTATTACCAGTTCTACGCCTACAAGCGGGTCAAGCGGCGGGGCGCGATCTTTCATGTCCATCGCCAGCTGGGGCACAGCATCTACGAAGGGATCGAGGACGAGCTTGCCTCGATCGTCCACGAGCGGACCGAGCCGTCCAACCTTAAATACGAGGCCGTGATCGCGCGTTCGGCGCTGATGGATCGGCCCACTGGCCGCTACGACCGCGAAAAGCTGATCGAGGAAATGGTCGCGATGGGGCAGGATCGTTTCGATCTCGACAAGGACTTCATCGAAGGCGTGTTCCAGGGCGAGCGGATGGAGGTGCACGCCATCCGCCCGAGAATGTACCTCGCCTACAAGACCGTGGCCGAAGCCGACCAGTCCGAACTGTTCATCTTCCGCTTCGGGGACGAGGCGGTGGTCGACATCTTGGGCGCAGAAAACGTCCATACGCTGATGTACATGGTCATGCCGCAGGAGCCTGCGGGCCTGGACCTGCGGGTGGTCGGCCACCTCGCCGAAATGGCGCAGGCCGACGATTTCGAGAAACGCTGGCTCTCCGCGCGTAACGAGCAGGAGATCAACCGCGTGCTGATGCGCGACGATCATTATCTGCACCAGCCGATCGGCGAAATTCCCGCGCTGCAAGATGCCGTCGGCACTTCGCTGGAGGAGATCGAACTGCCCGGTAGCTGCCAGATCGTGATGGTCGAGCGCGAAGGCCGGGCGATCCTCTCGCGGCCCGATCTCACGCTGCAGGCGGGCGATCGCGTCTCGATCCTGGGCGAGCCGGAGGATCTGCGCGCGCTGTTCGAAGATCGCACACCCGAAGCTGAGTAGTCGCTCGACCTGAGGGAATGGGCGCGGTAGCCTCCCGCCCCATGTCATTGATCAGCTTTGCCACCGAAAATCACATCGCCACGCTCACGCTCAACCGGCCCGAGAGCATGAATGCGCTCGGCCAGGCAGGGGATGGCGAGGCCTTTGTCGAGGCCTGCGATATCATCAATGCCGACGCCGGTATCCGCTGCGCGATCCTGACCGGGGCGGGGCGGGCGTTTTCCGCGGGCGGCGACATCAAGGCGATGCAGAACCGCACTGGCAACTTCGCCGGATCGCCCGCCGATATTGCCGACGGCTACCGCGACAACATCCACCGCATCCTGCGCGCGCTTTACACGCTGCGCGTGCCGCTGATCGCGGCGATCAACGGACCTGCGATCGGGCTGGGGTGCGATCTTGCCTGCCTTGCCGACATGCGCATCGCTAGCAGCAATGCGAAGTTCGGGGTGACCTTCCTGAAGCTCGGCCTCGTGCCCGGCGATGGCGGGACATGGATCCTGCCGCGCGTGATCGGCGATGCCCGCGCGGCGGAGCTATTCTTTACCGGCGATGTGATCGACGCCGCCACTGCGCAGGAATGGGGCCTCGTCAGCCGTGTGACAGAACCCGATGCGCTGTTGGACGAGGCGCAGGCCCTTGCGCGCAAGGTCGCTGCCATGCCGCCCGCCGCGCTGCGCCAGACCAAGATGCTGCTGCGGCAGTCGCGCGGGTTGAGCTACGATGCCGCGCTCGAGCTTGCCGCCAATACGCAGGGGCTGATGCACCACACGGCGGACCATGAAGAGGGCGTCGCGGCACTGATCGAGAAGCGCGCGCCCGATTTCAGGCGCGACTAGCTAGACCCAGCGCCAGACCCCGGCATCCATCGTGTGCAGCCATGATGCGCCCAGCCAGATCGCGATGCCGCCGATCCACGGGAAGATGCCGACCGTGAAAATCCGCAGCGGCTGGGGCCAATAGCGCGTCTTCGCTTCCCATTGCTGCCACGCATCGCCCATCAGCGCGCGCTTCTTGCGGTCCTGCAGGTGCGCGCCGAGCAGCGCGAGCACGCCGATGGCCAGCGCGACGACTATGGTGCGCGGCGTGGGCGCGGCGATCAGGTGCGCCAGCGCCCACAGGGCAAAGGCCCACATCATCGGGTGGCGGGTGACCCTGAAGACGCCTGCGGGATCCCGCAGCGCCGCCTGTTCCGCGCCCGCTGCGGGCAGCGCGGGATTGCCGACCAGCGATCCGGCGAACAGCACCAGAGCCAGTAGCGTGAGCATGCTTGCCACGATCCACACCGCATCGCCGAAGCCACCCCACAGCGGAGCCCCCGCAGGTGTCGCGACGAAGGCGAAATACATCCACGCCATCGTGGCCGCGCTCACCAGCGAATAGGAAATCGTGAAGCCGACATCGCCCAGCATCCGCACCATGACCGGACGCAGCGGGTGGGACATTGCGAAATGGGTGCCGACGAAGGCGATGCTGGCGGCAATCAACGAGGCAAGCGGATCGACCATCTCATCACTCCTGCGAGGAACCGGCGGCGCTATTCGATACCCAGCAATTCCACCTTGAACACCAGCGTCGCGTTGCCGGGGATCGGCCCTTTGCCGACCGGGCCGTAGGCGAGGTCCGCCGGTGCGTAGAGTTCGATCGTGTCGCCCACGGCCATTTCGGGGATCGCAAGCTGCCACGCCTTGACCAGCCGGCCGAGCGGGAAGGTCGCTGGTTCGCCGCGATCGTAGGAGCTGTCGAACTGCGTCCCGTCGAGCAGGCGGCCCGCGTAATGCACGGTCACCGTGTCTTCGACGGTCGGCTTCGGCCCGTTGCCGTCACCCGCGATGCGGCGCCATTTCAGCCCGCCGGGCAGGACGTGCCAGCCATCCTGCGCCTTCAGCTCGGCAATCGCGAGCTGCTGGTTGTTGTGCCAGGCAAGATCGTGCGGCGCTGCCTCAGCCGCATCGGCATCCTGCGCAAGGGCCGTAGCGGGCAGCGCGAGCGCGAGCGCGGCGAGGGCGGCCCTCACCAGGCGTACGCCTTGGGCAGGTCGCTTTCGTCGAGGTCGCGATAGCGTTCGCGCAGGCGGGTCTGGTGGTTGTCCCTCGGCTGGCGCACCCCATCGATGAACACAGCCTCGGCCGCGCTGCCGACTTCCAGCGGATCGCCATCCCAGATCACCAGATCGGCGGTCGCCCCGCTGGTCAGCGTTCCCAGACGCCCGCCGAAACCCGCAATGCGCGCGGGGATGGAGGTGATCGTGGCCAGCGCCTCGCCCCAGCTCAGCCCGGTGGCACCGGGCAGCCTGCTGAGCGCCACGAGGTTGCCCGCATACTGGCGTGCGTTGCGCGGCTGTTCGCCCGTGCCGCCGCTCATGCGCCCGATGGCAACGGTGACCCCGGCTGCGCGCATCCGGCCGATATTGCTCTGCGTCGCGGCGAGCTGATCGAAGCCGGTGGGCAGATCGTCCAGCGGGTCCGCAATTACCGGCACGCCGGCGGCTGCGATGTCGCTGCCCACCAGCCAGCCCTCGCTCGCGCCGAGGATGACGAGATCGAGCTGCGGGAAATCGCGCGTCAGTTTCAGCACTTCGCGGATGTCGGCGGCCCTTTCCGCCACCACGTAGAGCGGCTGCTGTCCACGCACCACGGGCACCAGAGCCGCCGCGT
This sequence comes from Erythrobacter sp., assembly GCA_009993635.1. Lineage (GTDB taxonomy): Bacteria > Pseudomonadota > Alphaproteobacteria > Sphingomonadales > Sphingomonadaceae > Alteriqipengyuania. Next base: position 14,012 of record JAACTC010000009.1, read on the forward strand.
CGAACCGCGTCAGCAGCACATCGCCGGCGCGTCCGCTGTCACGCCCGGAAAGGCGCGGGTCGAGCGGTATGTCGTCGCCGAAGCGCGCATCGGCCGGGCGGGCGGTCGCCGCGCCAATGGCCGAGCGATCGCCATATTGCTGCGCCTCGCGCAGGGCGTTGCGCAGCAGCGCATGGGCGCTGGTGCGGCTGCCACCCGAAATCCGCGCGCCGGTTTCCCCCAGGTCGACGACCTGGAAGGCGCGCGTGCGGGTCACCATTTCGGGATCGGCCCCGAGGTCGATCACCGCGCCCTGCCCGCCGAAGATCGAGGCGGAGGGGCGGGAAATCACGCTGGCGCGTGTAATCCCGTCGGCCCGCGCGACAAGCACGTCCTGCGAGTTGGGATTGAGCGCGGTCGACACATCGAGAGCGGCGCTGAACGGCGAGTTGCCGGCCGATTCGTCGTTGCTGTCGCTGACCCCGTCGACATCGGACAGGCCAAGGCCGGTAACCGCCGAGAATATGCCCGGCGTCACCCATTTGCCCGTGCCGTCGATTGTTTCGACGCCTGCGGGTGCAGAGACCCCAGTGCCTGCTGCAAGGATGCGGCCATCGCGCACTACGACGGTGGCGTTTTCCAGCGGTTCGGAGCCATCGCCAAGCGCGACCGTGGCATTGGTGACGACGAAATCCTGGGCTGCGGCGGGCGCGGTGAGAGCCAGCGCGGCGGCTGCGCCCAGCAGAGCGGTGCGGATTGCGGGCAGCCTCATTTGACGTCTCCCTCACCCGGTTGGCCAAGCTCGAAATCGCTCACCGGCCTGCGCTTGGGGTCCATCGCGTCGTACATCAGCGCGCCGTCGATCCAGACCTTTTCGGGCCGTGAATAGACGCTCAGCGGGTCGCCGTTCCACAGCACCACATCGGCCATCTTGCCCGGTTCGAGGCTGCCGGTCATCGTATCGATGCCCATCGCCTTCGCGGCGTTGAGCGTGAACCAGCCGACCACTTCGGCGTCTGGAATGTCGATCCCCATGCGGCGCCCGGCGGCCTGTGCCTTGGCGGCTTCCTGATTCAGCCGCTGGATGCCGTTCGCATCGTCTGAGTGGATAACGATACAGGCCCCGGCCTGCCGCAGCAGCGCGGCGTTCTCGGGAATGCCGTCGTAGCTTTCCATCTTGAAGCCGTACCAGTCGGCCCAGATCGCGCTGCACACGTCGTTTTCGCGCAGCAGATCGCCGATCTTGTAAGCTTCGACCGCGTGGTGGAAGGCGGTGACCTTGTAGCCCATCTCCTTCGCCATATCCATGACCAGGGCCATCTCGTCCGCGCGGTAGCAGTGGTTGTGGATCAGGATGTCGCCGTCGAGCACGCCCGCCAGCGTTTCCTTGGCGAGGTCGCGGCGGCTGCGGTCTCCATCGGCCCAGGCCTTCGCGTCGAGCCACATCTGGCGGTTGACCGCGAAGTTGCCCATGCGGGTGGAGGGCATCCGCCCGCGTCCGCCATAGACGCGCTTGGGGTTCTCGCCGCAGGCCATCTTCATGCCGTAGGGCGCGCCGGGGAACTTCATCCCCTGTACCGTGCGCGCATAGACGTTCTTGAGCGTGACCGAACGGCCGCCGGTGAGGTTGGCGGAGCCGGGCAGGATCTGCAGCGCGGTAACCCCGCCATTGGCGAGGGCGCGGCTGAAGCCGGGGTCCTGCGGCCAGACCGAGTGCTCTGCCCAGACCTCGGGCGTCATCGGGCTGGTCGCCTCGTTGCCGTCGCTGTGCGCCTGCACGGACGGCGTGGGGTAATCGCCGAGGTGGCTGTGGATGTCGATCACGCCCGGCGTCACGAACTTGCCGGTGCCGTCGATCACATCATAGCCATCGGTCGCCAGCGACATGCCGACTTCGACCACTTCGCCATCGCGAAACAGTACGGTTGCATTGTCGAACCGCTGGCCTGTGCCGTCATACACGGTCGCGCCGACCAGTGCGGTCGGGCGGCCGGGGTATCGCTGGTAGGTGGAGGCGAAGGGGGCTTCGCTGCTGGCCTTGGGAGGGGCGGCGGCGGCACTGCCTGCCGCCTCGCCGCCGCCCATCGTCGAACACGCCCCCAGCGCCATCGCGCAGCCGAGGGCCGTCAGTGTCCGTGCCAGCATTCGCGTCTCCCCCCTTCGATCCCTCGTCCGACTTATGCGCCGGGCCGCGTGGTCGGGTGGATACCCGCACCCTGCGGTTCGCCCGGACCTTCGGCCTGGCCTTCGAGATCGTCGCCCACATCGTCGTCCTTCAGCGTGTCGAGATGCATCAGCTTCTTCACCAGCGGGCTGACGACCAGCACGACCACACCGGCACCGACTGCGAACCAGCCGATCTGGTTGTAGACCGTGAGCGTCAACTCGCGCGTCATCGTGCCTTCTTCGCCACCGGTGGCGGCACCGATCATGCCGGCCACGAAGTTGCCGCCTGCCGTCGCGAAGAACCATGCGCCCATCATGAGGCTGGCCAGCGTTGCAGGAGACAGCCGGTTCATGGCCGAAAGGCCGACCGGCGAAAGGCAAAGCTCGCCCGAGGTGTGCAGGAAGTAGATTGCGAAAACGAGGATCACCGGAACCAGTACGGCCGGGCCGACGGCATTGGCGCCCCACACGAACACCAGGAAGCCGAGGCCGACCTGAATGATCGCCAGACCGAACTTGAACGGAGTGGACGGTTCAAGTCCGCGCTTGCCCAGGAACACCCAGAGCGCCGCGAAGATCGGACCCAGCGTAAGGATGAAGATCGAGTTGATCGACTGGAACAGCGAAGCGGGCACGCCCTGGCGATCGACGAAGCGATCGGTGAACAGGTTGAGCGAGCCGCCAGCCTGTTCGAACAGGCCCCAGAAAATCGGCTGCAGGATGATCAGGAAGATCGCAGCGAAAATCCGGTCGCGGGCGTGCGGATCGAGCTTGAGCGCCTGCAGGACGACATAGATCAGCAGAATCGCTCCAGAGAGCAGCATCAGCCAGCCGACCACGGACTGGTACTGGATCAGCACCCACATGATGCCGATGGCGGCAATGCCGGTGGCGTAAAGCCACATTTCGAACGGCAGGCCCGCCACGCGGCGCTTGAGGCCCTCGGGCATCGGGCTCTCGCCCCGGCCCAGCAGCAGCGGTTTGCCCAGCACGAAGACGACGAGGCCCAGCAGCATGCCGATGCCAGCGGCGCCGAAGCCATAGGCCCAGCCAATCGTTTCACCCAGGTAACCGGCCAGGATCACGCCTGCCGCGGCGCCCAGGTTAATACCCATGTAGAAGATGGTGTAGGCACCATCGCGGCGGATGTCGGTGCGCGAATAGAGCTGGCCGACGATGACCGAAATGTTCGCCTTCAGAAAGCCCGAGCCAACGATCACGAAGCTCAGCGCGAGCCAGAAGATGTTGATCGTGGGATCGTTCTGTCCGCCGGTCCCTTCGAACGCCATCAGGCCGTGGCCGCAGGTCAGCAGGATCGCGCCGAACAGCACGGCCTTGCGTTGCCCCAGATACCTGTCGGCCAGCCAGCCGCCCAGCACGGGAGTGATGTAAACCAGGCTGACATAGGCACCGTAGATGACGTTGGAATCGCCATCGTTGAACAGCCAGTGCTTGGTCAGGTAGAAAATCAGCAGGGCGCGCATGCCATAGTAGGAAAAACGCTCCCACATTTCGGCGAAGAACAGGATGTAGAGGCCTTTGGGATGGCCGCCGACTTCAGGTTTGGGCCGCGTTACGGCGTATGCGCCCGCAAACAGGAACAGCACCAGGATGACGGAGGCGATGGCCGCGATCCAGTCGCCCTCGTTCCACAAAGCCAGATCTTTCATGTATTCACTTCCCTGAACTATTGATCGGGCCCCTCTTCCCGGCCCGTTTATGGCGGGCACACTAGCGTTCAAAATTGCTGTGTGAAGCCCAAGAGACGCGCAAGCCCCTGATTCTCCGCTGAACGGGCGACGGACCCGGCGCGAAGCGGGAACCTTGCCTGCCCCGCTGTGTTATGTCACTGAAGCACCATGCACGACTCCCGGTCCCCCTCCAGCGCGCGCCCCATCTACCTGCGGCTGCGCGATCTCATCGCCGCCGCGATCCTCGATGGCGAATTCGCGGAAGGCGAGATGCTGCCCTCGGTCCGCGCCTTTGCGAGCGCGCAGGGTGCCAACCCGCTGACCGTGGCGAAGGCCTTCCAGCAGTTTCAGGATGACGGACTGGTCGCGGTAAAGCGCGGCGTGGGCATGTACGTTGTCGAAGGGGCGGCGGAGCGTTTGCGCGCCGCGGAACGCGCCAGTTTCCTGAAAGAGGAATGGCCCGAAATCCGCGCCCGGCTCCACCGGCTCGGCCTGTCCCCGCGCGAACTGCTGGAACAAGAAAACCCGAATGCGGTGCCGCTCGACGTCGACTGACGTCTAAATTAACAATTATTGGATCGGTCCATTGCGAAAATCGGCCACTTCTGGCAGGCACCGCAACGGGATCGGGTCGCACCGATGAAGGGCCGGGCTGCATTCGCAGAGAACCGGACGACAGCGCGCTACGGGAGGCGCACGACATGATCAGGTCCGAGCTGCTGCAGAAGCTTGCGCAAGACAATCCGGAATTGCGGGCGCAGGAAGTCGAGCAGGTGGTGGATATCTTCTTCGACGAGATCGCGCAGCGGCTCGCCGAAGGCGGCCGGGTTGAATTGCGCGGCTTCGGCGCGTTCTCCACGCGGGAACGCGAAGCGCGCACCGGGCGCAATCCGCGCACCGGGGAGCCGGTGGACGTGCCCGCCAAACGGGTGCCCTATTTCAAGCCGGGCAAGGAAATGCGCAACGCCCTCAACAACGATTGAGCGCGCACCCCTTTCAAAACCTCGCCAAAGTCGAACACGCAGGCTATCCGCCCGAGGCATGGGCCGCGCCATAGTCGCGCGCCTTCGCGGGTGTGGCGGAATGGTAGACGCCGGGGACTTAAAATCCCCTGTCCTCTGGACGTGTGGGTTCGAGTCCCACCACCCGCACCATACGGGTTCCAATCCCCTTCGGAACCGAGGCTTCTGCCGCAGATCGAGTTAGCCGAGCGTGGTCCGGTCCGCCTGCGTTTACCTCTCCCTAACCAATTTCCTTCACTTCCGGTTCTCGAAAGGAAACCGGGGGCTCCTATGACCGAAGCGAAGGCACAAACTCTCAACGTCGATGTGGCGATCATCGGGGCGGGGCCGGCCGGCCTCACCGCAGGGTACCTGCTGACCAAGGCGGGCAAGACTGTCGCGATCATCGAGAAGGACGAGACTTACGTGGGCGGCATCAGCCGCACGGTCGAACACGAGGGCTACCGCTTCGACATCGGCGGGCACCGCTTCTTCTCCAAATCGCAGCAGGTCGTGGACCTGTGGAACGAGATCCTGCCCGACGATTTCATCGAACGCCCGCGGATGAGCCGCATCTATTACGAGGGCAAGTTCTACTCCTACCCGCTGCGCGCATTCGAGGCGCTGCGCAATCTGGGCCTGTGGCGCTCCACGCAATGCATGGCGAGCTACCTGTGGGTGCGCGCTTTCCCGAACAGGAACGTGAAAAGCTTCGAGGACTGGACTACCAACCAGTTCGGCAAGAAGCTCTACTCGATCTTCTTCAAGACCTACACCGAGAAGGTGTGGGGCATGCCCTGCGACGAAATGAGCGCGGACTGGGCGGCGCAGCGGATCAAGGGCCTCAGCCTGATGGGCGCGGTGGTCGACGGGCTGAAGCGCAGCCTTGGCCTGAACAGGAAACCCAATGACGGGATGCAGGCCAAGACCCTGCTCGAAAACTTCCGTTATCCGCGAAAGGGCCCCGGCATGATGTGGGAGGCCGCGCGCGACAAGATCGTGGCAAGCGGCAAGGGGCAGGTCATCATGGGCCACGCGCTCGACCAGCTTGCCAGCGATGGCCGTGGTGGCTGGCGGATGACAGCCAAGGGCAAGACCGGCATGCTCACCATCAAGGCGCGGCACGCGATCAGTTCTGCCCCGATGCGCGAGCTGGCGAAGCGGATGCATCCGCTGCCGCAATCGACCTTCCAGGCGAACGATCTGAAGTACCGCGACTTCCTGACCGTGGCGCTGATGGTGGAAGGCGAAGATCTGTTTCCCGACAACTGGATCTACATCCACGACAGCAAGGTGAAGGTTGGCCGCGTGCAGAACTTCCGCAGCTGGTCGCCCGAGATGATCCCCGATCCGGCGATGGCCTGTGTGGGGCTGGAATATTTCTGCTTCGAAGGCGATGGCCTGTGGTCGATGGAGGACGCGGATCTCGTCGATCTGGCAACCAGGGAAATGCAGATCCTCGGCCTGCTCGACCCGGCGCGGGTGCGCGGCGGCGCGGTGGTGCGGCAGGAAAAGGCCTATCCGGTGTATGACGAGGATTACGCCGCCAATGTCGCCGCGATGCGCGACGAGCTGGAGGCGAGCCATCCCACGCTGCACATGGTCGGGCGCAACGGAATGCACCGCTACAACAATCAGGACCACGCGATGATGACCGCGATGCTGACGGTGGAAAATATCCTCGCCGGACGGCGCGTGTACGACATCTGGTGCGTCAACGAGGATGCCGAATATCACGAGGCGGGCGACGAGGGCGCCGAGGCTTCGCTCCCTGCACGCGAGAGCGTGAGCGAAGATCAGGCCGCCGCGCTCAACTCCATGCGCGATGTGCCGACCCGGATCGTCGCCGATGGCGACAGCGACGCCGACAAGCGCCGCGCCGCCTGACACCCGCTTCCAAGGAGACGCGACCATGCAGGCCGTGCTGCAACGCCTGGGCGATCTGGTGATCCTGCGCTACCTGCTGGCCAGCATCGGCGCGCTGGCGGTCGACATGGGTTCGTTTCTTGGCCTGATGGCTGTCGGCATGGCACCGACGCCTGCCTCCGCCATAGGCTATGTCGCCGGGATCGCCGCGCACTGGCTCTTGTCGAGCCGCGCCGTATTCGTCGGCCGCGTCGCCGAAAAGGGGATCGCGCGCACCCGCCAGAAGGGCCTGTTCGTGGCTTCCGCGCTTGCCGGGCTGGTGCTCACCACTGTGATCGTCGCGGGCAGCGATGCTGCCGGGCTCGATCCGCGCGGCGGCAAGCTGATCGCCATCGCGCTCAGCTTTGCGGTGACATGGTGGCTGCGCAATAGCGTGGTGTTTCGTGCCGCCCACTGATTTTTTCACGCCCCCGCCGGGGCATTCCGGCTCGACCGGTGCGATGCCTCACATCCTGAAGATGTGGGGCCTGCTGGCACTGATCGTGCTGCTGGCGTCCGCCTCGCGGCTAATGCAATGGCAATATCCCGATCCGGACGACGTCTTGCGGCTGGTGCAAGTGCGCGATCTGCTGGCCGGGCAGGGGTGGTTCGATCTCGACCAGCACCGGATCGATCCGCTGCGCGATGTGCCGATGCACTGGTCGCGGCTGGTCGACCTGCCGCTGGCGATTGCGATCGGCGGGCTTACCCCGATTTTCGGCCAGGCGACGGCAGAGGCTATCGCGCTCATCGCGATCCCGCTGCTCACCCTGCTGGTGGCGATGGGCTTCGTCGGGCTGGTCGCAATCCGCGTGCTGGGCCGTGAAGAGGGCGGCTGGGCGGTGCTGGTCGCGGGCATCCTGCCGCTGCTGATGAACCAGTTCCAGCCGCTGCGGATCGACCATCACGGCTGGCAGATCGCCTGTTTCGCCGCGGCGCTATGGGGATTGTCGCAGGAGCGGCGACGCGGCGCGATCCTGGCCGGGGTCGCGATGGCCTGCGGGCTGATGATTTCCATCGAGACGCTGCCGCTGGCCGGGCTGGGCGGCGCGATCTTCGCGCTTCGCTGGCTGCGCGATTGCCACGCGCGCCAACCGCTGACCGATTACCTGCAGGCGCTCGCCGCCGCGCTGATCGCGCTCTACCTCGCAACGCGCGGATGGCCGGGCGCCTCGGCGTTCTGTGACGCGATCACGCCTGCGCATCTCGGGTTTTTCCTGGCTGTCGCGCTGGGCGTCACCGTTCTGCGCCTTGCGCCTCCGCTGCCCTTGCCGGCGACCGCCGGGGCGCTCGCTGCCATCGGCGCGGGCGGGCTGGCGATCTTCGCCTCCGCCGCGCCGGGATGCGTCGGCACGCCGTTCGGCACGCTCGACCCGGTGGTACGCGATTTCTGGTACGTCAACGTGAGCGAGGGCCGCCCGATATGGGAACAGCAAAGCGCGATCCTGGTGCCCTTCGCGCAGGTGGTTTTCGCCTTCGCGCTCAGTATTGTGCTGTGGGCCAGAGCGTCCCGCGACACGCGCGGCTGGTGGCTGGAGTTCGTGCTGCTGTTCGCGGGCACACTCGCGCTGGGCATTCTGGTGGCGCGCTCGCTCGCGTTCGCCTCGCTGCTCGCCACGATCCCGTTCGCATGGCTGCTGGGCCGGGCGCTGGAACGCCTGCGCACAGGCGGCGCGGCGTTGACCAAGGCGGGCATTTCGCTAGCCACACTGCTGGTGATGCTGCCCGCCGCGCCGGTTGCGCTGGCGCAGAACTTCACGCGCGCCGATCCGGGGGATCGCCCCGTGGCCGTTATTAACAAGAGCTCCTGCGATCTGCAGAACAGCGCCGCGAAACTGGCCGCCCTGCCAACCGGGACGGTGTTCGCGCCGCTCGACATCGGGCCGACCATCCTGCTGGAGACCGATCATCGCGTTATCGCCACCGGCCATCACCGGGCGGAATCCGCGATGCGCGATGTCATCGGCGGCTTCGTGGCGCCCGAAGACACTTCGCGCGCGATCGTGGATGCCTATGGGGCGGATTATCTGGTGCTGTGCAGCGACCTGTTCGAACCGGCGGTCTACGCCAGGCGCGGCGGCAAGAGCAGCCTGGCCGCACGGTTGATCGCTGGCGATGCGCCCGGCTGGCTGGAGCCGGTTTCGGTCGGTGGACCGGACACCTTCAGGGTGTGGCGCGTCGCCCGCTAGATGCGCGCGAAGCGGCGCTGCCTAGGCCGGTTTGAAATCCATCGCCACGCCGTTGATGCAGTGCCGCTTGCCGGTCGGTTGGGGGCCATCGTTGAAGATATGCCCCAGATGCCCGCCGCAGCGCGCGCAATGCACTTCGGTGCGCGGATAGCCGAGCTTGAGATCGCGCGAGGTGCCGACCGCGCTGGACCGGATCGGCTGCCAGAAGCTGGGCCAGCCAGTGCCGCTGTCGTACTTGGCCTTTGACGAATAGACAGGGTTCGCGCAGCCTGCGCACACGAAGGTGCCGGCGCGTTTTTCCTTGTTGAGCGGCGAGCTGTAGGCGCGCTCGGTCCCTTCTTCGCGCAAGACGTAGAATTCCGCCTTGGTGAGTTTCTTTCGCCATTCCGCTTCGCTGTGGCTGACGGGGAAGCTCTTGGCTTCGGCGCTGCGCCCGCACGAGGCGAGGGCGAGCGTGGCAACGCCCCCACCGAGCATGGCGAAAAGGGAACGGCGACTGGTGTTGGGCTGGGTCATGGCTTCATTCTCTCGCATACCCTCCATTTAGGGAGGCTGAAGGAGATACGAAGGCCGCAGCCCTTTGGATGCACTAAGGCTGGAACTCGGTCACTTCGACCGGCAGCTTGCGGAACCCTTCGACGAAATTCGCGCGCACCCGCTGGACCTCGCCCGCCACGTTCACGCGCAGGCGGCGCCGGTGCATTTCTTCCATCAGCACCCGCAATTGCAGTTCGGCCAGCCGTGCGCCCACGCAGCGGTGGATGCCGTAGCCAAAGGCGATGTGCCGACGCGCGTTCTCGCGCGTGATTTCCAGCTTTTCGGCGTCCTCGAACACGGATTCGTCGCGGTTGGCCGAATTGTACCACAGCACCACCTTGTCGCCCGCCGCGATCTGCTGCCCGAACAGCTCGGTATCCTGCGTGCAGGTGCGGCGCATGTGCTTGAGCGGGGTCTGGTAGCGGATGCATTCCTGCACCGCGTTGGGGATCAGGCTGGCGTCGTTTTCGAACAATGTGCGCTGGTCGGGGAAGCGGTCCAGCGCGTGGACGATCCCGCTCATGGTGTCGCGCGTGGTATCGTTGCCGCCGACGATCAGCAGCACCAGATTGCCCATGAATTCCTCGGGCTCCATCCGGTTCATCGCCGGGCTGTGGATCATCCGGCTGATGAGGTCGGGCGCTTCGCCCTTCTGCGCGCGGTCGGCCCACAATAGCTGGAAGTAGGCGAGCATCTCGTGCAGCATTCCGCGCCGGGTTTCGTCCAGTTCGCGGATCGTCGCCAGATCGGTGTCGCCCGCCCAGTCCGACCAGTGGGTCAACAGGTCGCGATCGGCCCACGGGAAGTCGAACAGGATCGCGAGCATTCCCGTGGTGAGCGGGACGGAGACGTTCTCCACCCAGTCGAACACTTCGCCACGCGGCAGCGCGTCCAGGCATTCGCCCGTGCGCTGGCGGATATCGTCTTCGAGCCGGGTCATCTCCGAAGGCGTGAAAGCGGGCGACACGGTCTTGCGCTGGCCGGTATGCTTGGGCCGGTCGGCGGCGATGAACATCGGCAGTTTGAGGCGCTGTGTGCCCGGCTCTTCGGGCGGCGGATCGAGGATGGTGATCCCGCCCAGCTCGGTGCTCGACGAAAAGATATCGGGCAGGGCTTCGGTATGCTGGATCGCCTTGTGGCTCACCACCGACCAATAGGCGCCGAACGGGCTGTCGGGGATGTAATGCAGCGGCCCTTCGGCGCGCATTTCCCTGAAGATCGGCTCCCAGCTATTGTTCGCGTAGATATCGCTGCGGCTGGTGTCCCACTTGTGCGAATGCTTCGGATTGATGCCGGGATTGGCGGCGTAATGCGCATCCTTGGCCTCGTCCGCGCTGGGCGATCGGGTCCAAGCCCGCGCGAGTGCGGCTTGCGGGGGCGGAGTCTGGGCGAAATAATCAGGTGCGGTCGCCATGGTCGTCCTCTCACAATCCAGCGCCTGAGCACCGGGGCGCGCAGCATTATCTGCCCGCGTCGTGTGCTTGGATTACCCAAGTCGAGTTAAGTAGTAATTAAGGACGTTCCGATTGGCAAACGCACGCCGGTCAGGCGGGTGACTTGCGCCGTTTCGACTTTTTCTCGCGCCCCGCGCTGCCGGATTTGAGCACCTGCCTGCGGAATAGCCCGGCACCGACCTTCACGAAGATCGCCACCCACAGAACCTGCCAGGCGATTGCGGCGAGGTGCCACCACAAGACCCCGTCCTGTGCCGCGCGGGCGAGCATCATGTACGGGCTCGAAAGCGGGAAGAGTGCGGCGGCGATCTCTATCGCAGAGCCGGGCCGCGACAGTGCGAACATCGACACGAAGAAGACCATCAGGTTCATGATGGTCGCCGGGAGCGAAATGGTCTGCACCTCGCGCACCGTCGGCGCCATCGATCCGATGGTGATGAACACCGATCCGATCAGCAGGTACGACATCGAGAAATAGATCACGAACAGGCCGAAGAACAGCGGCCAGCCGACCGCCGGTGGCGGGATGGGGGGGAGCGCACTTGCGCCGAGATACAGGATCGCACCCGCGGCCGCGCCCCACACGGTCAGCCCTACGAGGCTGACGCCCAGCATCGCGAACAGCTTGCCCACGAACACCGCATCCATCGGGATCGCGGCAGCCAGAATCTCGATGATCTTGTTGCCCTTCTCCTCCACCAGATTGGACAGGATCATCCCGGCGAGAAACATGGTGAGCATGAACAATAGCAGGATGCCGGCGCGCGCGGTTGCGTCCTGCGCGGTCTGCCGGGTGATGATCCCGCCATCGGTCAGCCGGGTCGTGATCGCGGCCTGCGGGATCGCCTCGCCGCGTGCGGCACCCACCATCATGGCGACTTCGCCTTCCCACCGCTCGATCTCGTTCTCCGGCCCGGTCAGCACGGGATCCTGAAGCGTGCCGGTGAGCACGGCGAACAGATCCCGGTCTTCATCGTCGAGCAGGGTCTGCGGCGCCGTTGTGTCCTCGCCGTCGATGATGGTGAGATCGGGCATACCGACCAGCGGATCGAGCGTGCCCGCCGCCCGCCCGACGGCGGCATTGTCCTGCCTCGACATCGCGACGCCCAGCGTGGGCTCGGAAATGCCGCTGGCCGCCATTCCCCCGATCGCGCCGCCCCCTGCCATGATGGCGAGGAAGAACAGCGGGCCGATCAGGAACAGCAGGAACACCTTGCTGAACACGATGGCGGAAAAGTCGCGCCGCGCGATGACGTAGGCGGCCTGCCACAGCGAAAGGCGGGAAGTGTCGCTCATGCCAGGGTCTCCTGCGCGGGTGCGTTGGCTTCCATCGCCTTTGCCGCCGCCTCGCCCGCAATCGTGACGAAGGCATCGTGCAGCCCGGCGCGTTCGATCGACAGCGAGCGGATGCCCGCATTGCCTTCGATCAGGCTGCGCAGCAGCGGTTCGATGCCGCTTTCGGGCAGTTCGAACACCCATGCCTCGCCATCGCGCGTCGCGCTGGTGGGCAGGGCGGCACGCCACGGGCCGTCCTCGTTACGGGTTTCCAGCCGCACCTGCGGCGGCAGGCGATCGCGCGCCACCTCGACCGATCCGGCGTAGGGCACCTTGCCGCCCGCGATGATCGCGACATCGCTGCACAGGCGTTCGGCATGGTGGATCACGTGGGTGGAGAAGATCACCGTCGTGCCGTCAGCCGCCAGCTGGCGGATCAGCCCTTCGAGCTTGCCCTGGTTGATCGCGTCGAGGCCCGAGAACGGCTCGTCCAGGATCACCAGTTCGGGCCGGTGCACCAGCGTGCCGAGCAGTTGCACGGTCTGCGCCATGCCCTTGCTCAGTTCCTTGATCTTCTTGTCGACCGCATGGCCGAGGCCGTATTCCTCCATCAGCTCGGCGCCGCGCCTGCGCCCCTCGGCCTGCGGCAGTCCGCGCAAAGACCCCATGAAGGCGATGGCTTCGGTCGCTTTCATCGCCGGGTAGAGCCCGCGTTCCTCGGGCAGGTAACCGATACGCCGCGCGATTCGCTGCGGGCGGTCTTCGCCGAAGATGCGGCGTATGCCCTCGTCGGGGTCGATAATGCCCAGGATCATGCGCAGCGTGGTGGTCTTGCCCGCGCCGTTGGGGCCGAGAATGCCGTAGATCGCGCCGCGCGGCACGGTGATGTCCACCCCGTTCACCGCCAGAGTGCCGCCGAACCGCTTCACCAGCCCGCGCGCCTCGATCGCGTAGTCGGTTGATCCTGCGGGCCTGCCACCCGATTTGTCGCCATGCGGCGCTTGCTCTAGCACGTCGTCCATTACCCAGCAGCGTGCCGTGCCGCGCGCCTTGGAGCAAGCCTTGTCCATTCCCGACCGCGCGCAAATCGACAGACTGCAGGCCGACCTCGTCGAACGGGCGCGCGAACTCGGCTTTGCCAGCGTGGGCTTTGCCGATGCGCATGACGATCCGGCGATGGCGCAGCGGCTGAAGGAATGGCTGGAGGCGGGCTATCACGGCAGCATGGGGTGGATGGAGCGCGAGCCTGCGGTGCGGTCCGGCCCGCAGAGCATGTGGCCGGACGCGCGCAGCGTGATCGCGCTGGGGGCAAGCTACGCGCCCGCTGCCGATCCGCTGGACCATGCGCAGCCTGCCGACCGCGCGCGAATATCGGTCTATGCGCAGGGGCAGGACTATCACGACACGGTGAAAAAGGCGCTCAAGGCGCTGGCCCGCTGGCTGGTCGCGGAGGCGGAAGCACGGGGGCTGGGCGATGCGCGGCTGAAGCTGTTCGTCGATACCGCGCCGGTGATGGAAAAGCCGCTCGCCCAGCGTGCAGGCATCGGCTGGCAGGGCAAGCACACCAACCTCGTCAGCATGGAGCATGGCAGCTGGCTGTTCCTGGGAGCGATGTACGTCACGCTGCCATTCACCCCCGATGGCCCGCACGAGGACCGCTGCGGATCGTGCCGCGCGTGCCAGGATGCGTGCCCGACGGATGCGTTTCCGCAGGCCTACCGCCTCGATGCGCGGCGCTGCATCTCGTATCTCACGATCGAGCATGACGGGGCAATTCCCCACGAATTTCGCGAGGCGATGGGCAACCGCATCTATGGCTGCGACGATTGCCTGGCGGTGTGCCCGTGGAACAAGTTCGCGCAAAGCGCCGCGGCGAACCGGGCTTTCCTGCCCCGCGCCGAGCTCGCGCGGCCCCGGCTGGCGGACCTGTTGCAGCTCGACGATGCGGGCTTCCGCGCGTTGTTCAGCAAGTCCCCGATCAAGCGGATCGGGCGCGACAGGTTCGTGAGGAACTGCCTGATCGCGGCGGGCAATAGCGGCGATGTGGCGCTGATGGCGCAGGTTCAGCCGTTGCTGCGCGATCCGGACCCGGTAGTGGCGGAGGCGGCGCACTGGGCCAGCGCGAAGCTTGTACGGCAGACGTAGGCCGTTCGTCCTGAGCTTGTCGAAGGGCGAGCGTCGCGCCTGTGTTTGCGGTTCGACAGGCTCACCACGAACGGGTGAGAGGCTGGCCTACAACAGCGTCTTCAGCGGAACCTCGGGATCGGCCAGCGCATCCAGATCGGGTTCGCTGCGCGCTTCGATCAGCCGGCGCCCCTGCGCATAGTCGCGCGTGGAATTGACGCAGTCGAGCGCGGCCACCCGGCCATCGCGCAGATAGACGACCGAGAACTTGCGGCTTTCCGGGTCGCCCCGGATTACCGTATCGTCGTCCTCGTTCGAAAAGCCGACCGTCTGCAGGCGCAAGTCGTACTGGTTGGACCAGAACCACGGGATCGTCGCGTAGGGTTCGCGCTCGCCGGTCAGGTGCCGCGCCACGGTGTTGGCCATGTCGGTCGCGTTCTGCACCGACTCGAGCCGGATCACATCATTATCGGCGTAAGGGTTGGAATGCGCCGCGCAGTCTCCGATTGCGTAGGTATCGTCCAGGCTGGTGCGGCAGAAATCGTCCACATCCACCCCGTTGGTGCCCGCAGCCCCCGCGGCCAGCAGCGGGCCGACCGCAGGGACGATGCCGATGCCCACGATCACCAGATCGGCCTCGATCTCGCGGCCATCGTCCATCGCCACGGCGCGCACGTGGCCTTCGTCGTCGCCCAGCAGCGCCTCGACCGTCTGGCCGAACATCAGCTCCACGCCCTGCCGCCGGTGCTCGGCCGCGTAGAAATCGGAAAGCTCCGGCCCGGCGACGCGGGCCAGCACGCGGTCGAGCCGCTCGATCACGGTCACCGGCAGGCCAAGCGTGCGGAACACCGCCGCCGCCTCCAGCCCGATATAGCCGCCGCCGATCACCACCACGCGCTTCACGCCGCCGTCCATCTGCGCGCGGATGCGGTCTGCATCGCCGCGCGTGCGGATGGAGTGCACCCCATTGAGGTCGCCGCCCGGGCAGGGCAATCGTCGCGGGTCACCGCCCGCCGCCCAGATCAGCGAGTGATAGTCGATCCGGCTGCCATCGCCCAGTTCCACGCTGCGCATCTGCGGCTCGATCCCCACCACCGCGCTGCGGGTGCGGATGTCGATATTGCGCTCCGCCCAGAAGCCTTCCGGGCGGATCAGGATCTTCTCGAAAGGGCGCTGCCCTGCGAGGTAATCCTTCGACAGCGGCGGGCGTTCGTAGGGCAGGAAGGGTTCGCGCGTCACCATTACCACGCGGCCTTCGAACCCGCGCTGCCGCAGCGCCAGGGCGGCCTGCGCGCCCCCGTGCCCGCCACCCACGATCAAGACATCGGCAAAGCTCAAGCGCGCACCATCCTATCGGCCCAGCAGGTTGCGCGCCTGGCTGGCGATCTGCGCCAGCGTGGCGGGCGCCACCGGGTTCTGCGCCTGCGCGCGGCGAACCATCGAACGGAACTGCTTGACCGCAGGCTCGTTCGCGGCGGCCCATGCCTCCACCTTGCTGCACGGGCTGCCTTCGTTGCTCCCGCGCTCGTAGATCCGGCGCAGGAACTCGAGCCGCATCTGCTGGAAATCGCGTGCCAGCCCGGCGACCAGCAGGCGATCCCATACATCGGAAGGAGACATCAGCGCGGCCGTGCCCTGCGCCCAGTCCAGCCCCAGCGTGCCCCCCAGGTCGGTGAACGCCTTGGCGAGGGCGCGCGGGTCGATGTCGAGGTCGCTCGCCAGCCGGGCGATGCCGATTCCGCCATCGAGATCGAACAGGTGGGCGACCTGCGCCGCGATGTGTTCCGGCGCGCCGCCCTTGGCGAACTCGGCGCGCATTCGTGCCGAACGCTGCCGCGTTTCGGAGGCCAGCAGGTCGACCGTGGCTTCCTTCAGGCTGTCGAGCGCGGGGCGCAGGTCGGCCACGATCTCGCTGGGCGAGGACATGCCGCACACGCGGATGGTGTCGGCCATCTGGATACGCATCGCGGTCGCCACGTGATCGAACAGGACGAGGCGCGTCTTTTCGGGCATCTCGCTTTCGTCCAGCGCATCCCAGATCTTCTGGATGTCGAGCAGGCGGTCGGCAGAGACGAAGGCGCTCGCCACGTCGTGCAGGCTGACGCCCTCTTCCTCGGCCAGTTCGAACGGGTGGACCATGCCCATGCGGTTGACGATCCGGTTGGCGAGGTCGGTCGCGATGATTTCCGAACGCAGCCGGTGCTGGCGGATCTGCTCGCCGTACTTCTCCCGCAGGGGTGCCGGGAAATAGTGGAACAGCGTGGTTTCCAGCGTCGGATCGCGCGTCAGGCTGCCCGCCTCGATGGCATCCTGCAGCGTCAGCTTGGCGCTCGACAGCAGCACCGCCAGTTCGGGCCGGGTCAGGCCGACGCCCTCGCCCGCGCGGCGGGTGAAGGTCTCGTTATCGGCAATGCCCTCCGTCCGCCGGTCGAGCATTCCTGCATCTTCCAGCGTTTCGATCAGGCGGATGGTCGATGCGGTGGCCGCATCGCCGCCCTGTTCGGCGATCGAAATGGCGAGCGCCTGCAACCGGTTGTCTTCCAGCACGATCGCCGCGACCTCTTCGGTCATCGAGGCGAGCAGGGCGTTGCGCTGCTCCTCGCTCAGCAGGTCGGCGCGGCGCGCGGCGGCGAGCGCGATCTTGATGTTGACCTCGTTGTCCGAGCAGTCGACCCCGGCCGAGTTGTCGATGAAATCGGTGTTGAGCCGCCCGCCATTAAGCGCAAATTCGATGCGCCCGGCCTGCGTCAGGCCCAGGTTCGCGCCTTCGCCCACCACCTTGACCTGCAGATCCTCCCCGTTGACGCGCAGCGCGTCGTTCGCGGGGTCGCCGACCTGGATGTTGTTCTCCCTCTCGGCCTTTACATAGGTGCCGATGCCGCCGAACCACAGCAGGTCGGCAGGCGCCTTGAGGATTGCGGAGATCAGCGAATCCGGATCGAATTCTTCCTGATCGGTGCCCAGCGCCTGACGCGCCTGCCTGGACAGCGAAATGCTCTTCGCGGTGCGCGGGAAGACGCCGCCGCCTTTCGAGATCAGGCCCTTGTCGTAATCGTCCCAGCTTGATGTGGGCAGATCGAACAGGCGCTTGCGCTCGTCCCAGCTTTTGGCGGGGTCGGGATCGGGGTCGATGAAGATGTGGCGGTGGTCGAACGCGGCAACCAGGCGGATCGCCTTGGACAGCAGCATGCCGTTGCCGAACACGTCGCCCGACATGTCGCCGCAGCCCACCACCTTGGTCGGCTCGGTCTGTACGTCGATGCCCATTTCGCGGAAGTGGCGCTGGACCGAAACCCACGCGCCGCGCGCGGTGATGCCCATCGCCTTGTGGTCGTACCCATTGCTGCCGCCGCTGGCGAACGCATCGTCGAGCCAGAAGTCCTGCGATTCGGCGATGGCGTTGGCGACGTCGGAAAAGCGCGCCGTGCCCTTGTCCGCCGCGACCACGAAATAGGGATCGGGATTGTCGAGGATGCGCACGCCTTCGGGGTGGACGAAGTCGTCGCCCACGATGTTGTCGGTGATCGACAGCAGCGACCGGATGAAGATCTCGTAGCTGGCCTGGCCTTCGGCGGCCCAGCCTGCCCGGTCGAGCGCGGGGCTGGGCAGCTGCTTGGGATAGAACCCGCCCTTCGCGCCCGTCGGCACGATCACTGCGTTCTTGACCCGCTGGGCCTTCATCAGGCCGAGCACTTCGGTGCGGAAGTCGTCGCGCCGGTCGGACCAGCGCAGGCCGCCGCGCGCGACCGGGCCAGCGCGCAGATGGATGCCTTCGACGCGGCGCGAATAGACGAAGATCTCGCGGTAGGGGATCGGCTTGGGCAGGCCGGGAACCTGCGAGGAGTCGAACTTGTACGACAGCGCGATGCCCGGGTGCAGCGCGAAGGCGTTGGTCCGCAGCATGGCCTCGATCACGCTGCGATAGAGGCGCAGCAGGCGATCGTCGTTGATCGCCGCGACATGGTGCAGCCCGTCCTTGATCGCGGCCTGCGCGTCTTCTTCGGCCTGGTTGCGGTCGCCTTCGAAGGCAGGATCGTGCCGCGCCACGAACAGCGCGATCAGCGCGGCGGTAACCTGCGGTGCGGCCGACAGCGCGTCGACCACGGTGTAGATGGTGAAGCCCATCCCGGTCTGCCGCAGGTAGCGATAGATCGAGCGCATCCATTCCGCCTCGCGCGCGGCGAGGCCGACATTGAGCACCAGCCGGTTGAAGGAATCGTCCTCCGCCTGCCCGTTGAGCACGGCTGCGATCGCCGCCTCGATGGCGGGCGCGCGTTCCACCAGCCCCGCCGGATCGACGCCGGGGGCCAGCTCGCAGCGGAAATCGTGGATCGTGCCGAGCGTACCGTCGGCCAGCGGCGTGGGCAGTTCGCTGATCGTCTTCAGCCCGAAATTCTCCAGCGCGGGCACCGCTTCGGACAGCGGCAGGTGGTCCTTGTGCTGATAGATCTTGAGGCGCAGCGTGCCTTCGGCTTCCCCCGGTCCGCTGCGCAGGCGCACGGCGCGCTGCACGTGGCCGCCGCCTTCTGCATCGTCGCCAGCCTGCGCCGCCGCGCGGCTGGCCAGTTCGTCCAGCCGCAGGATGTCGATCGCGGCTTCTTCCGCGCCGTCGCTCGCGCGGTAGAACGAGGGGATGTGGTCGGCATAGCGCCGCGTCAGGCTGGCGGCGGCATCGTGATCGGTGCGGGCGCGCAGCTCGGTTTCCACCGCTTCGGACCAGCCGCGCAGCATTTCCTGCAGGCGCGCTTCCAGATCGGCTTCGCTGAAGCGGCTGCGGCTGTCGCGGAAATCGAGCACGAAGCGCAGCAGGGCGAGCGCCCCGCCTTCGATCTCGAGGCTCCAGTCGAGCAGGGTCGAGCCGCTGCTTTCTTCCAGCAGGGACTGGATCTGGCGGCGCACATCGGTCGACATGGTATCGCGCGGCAGCCACACGAAGGCGAACAGGTGGCGCGCCAGCGGCGCCTCGACCAGCGCAAGGCGCGGGCGGGGCC
The DNA here is from genome assembly GCA_009993635.1 of Erythrobacter sp. GTDB lineage: Bacteria > Pseudomonadota > Alphaproteobacteria > Sphingomonadales > Sphingomonadaceae > Alteriqipengyuania. The sequence goes on from JAACTC010000009.1 coordinate 33,324, forward strand.
GGTCAGTCAGGCTCATGGTGGTGGTCGCGACCCGGCGTACGTCCTCGTCGCGGAAGCCGATCAGCAGATCGTGCGGCAGCGCGGTGAGCGCGTGGACCAGCGCCTTGCCCGCATGGCCATCGGGATCGAAAGCGAGCTGGTCCATCAGCTCGCTTAGCTGGCGGCGCAGGCGGGGGACGGCGTAGGGATCGGTCGCCAGTGCGGCGCTGGTCCAGATCCCGGCATGGATCGAGATCGCGACGATCTCTCCACCCTCGCGCACGGGCACCAGAAACAGGTCCAGCGGAACGCGGCGGTGGACGTTCGAGACGCGGTTTGCCTTGACGATCAGCGGCATCCGCGCGGTCGCGTTGGCCGGATCGTCGAACCATTCGAACGCGCGCCTGTAGGACTGTTCGGCCAGGATATCGCGCGTGCTGGAGCGGCAGATGCCCAGCGCGTTTTCCTCGTGCCCGTCGCGGTAGTGCACCAGATGGCCCAGCTGGGTCAGCATCCCGCCGCTGAGCCATTCGAGCAGGCTGGTGCCTTCCCTGTCGTCGAGCGCCTGCCCGTCGTGCTGCATCGCCTTGCGCAGCGCCGCCCAATCGGTGACCGCGGCGCGTACGTCGAACAGCGTGTCGCGCAGATCGCGTTCGAGTTCGCTGCGCGCGGCTGCATCGGCGTGCTCGGTTTCCAGATAGATCATCGACTCGCGCGGCGCATCGCTATCCTTGCCCGGCAGGTCTTGCAGCACGCCCTCGTCATCGCGCTGCGCGCGCATCACGGGGTGAACCAGCCGGAAGATCGAAAGGCCGAAATCGGCAACCTGCGCCGATACCGAGTCGACCAGGAACGGCATGTCGTCGTTGATCAGCACGATCCGCAGCTTGCGCGGCGATCCGCTGGCTTCGGCGATGGCGATTGCCGGTTCGCCCGCCGGGCGCCGGGCGGCGGTTTCGAGGACGAAGGCGGCCGCTTCTTCGAGGTCGCCATTGTCGAATGGCTGATCGACCGGCAGCAGGGACTCGCGCATCCGCGTGGTCAGCTGTTCCAGCAATGCGGCGTCCGACTGCCTGTGATCGCCTGCCATACTCGCCTTGTCTCCCATGCGGGGGCTTCGTGGCCCCCTGCTGCAATTCGTATCGGCGCGCCGTTACGGCAACGCCCGTTCCTTCCGCGCCGTTAGAAGCTTCGCCGAAGCCCCGCAAGGATCACGCGGGCGTAAGGTGCCGCTCTACCGAGGCGATCAGCCGCGCAATATCGCCTGCCGTGGACAGGCGATGGTCGCCGATTTTGCTCAACTGAATCAGTACGGTGTCCGAAGCGAGCCGTTCCGCCAGGCGGACGCTGACCTGCCACGGCACATCCCGGTCCGCCTGCCCGTGCAGCAGCGTGACCGGGCAGGCAATTGCGATCGGCGCGTCCAGCACGCGGAGCGCCTGCGCATCGGCCCAGAATGCGGCGTGCGTCGGCGTGGGTTCGGGGCCGTAGGGGTTTTCCTCCAGCACGGTCTCGCCGCGCGCCAGCTGCGCCTTCTGCGCCTCGTCGTAACCCCAGTCGGAAAAATCGGGCGCGGCGGCGATGCCGATCATGCCGACCAGCCGGGCCGAATCTTTCGCGGCCAGTTCCAGCGCAACCAGCAGCATCAGCCAGCCGCCCATCGACGATCCGATCAGCACCACCGGCCCGGCCACCTTTGCCTCGATCAGCGCGAGCACCTCGTCGCGCCAGCGCGACAGCGTGCCGTCGGCGAAGTCTCCGCTGCTCTCGCCGCAGCCCGAATAGTCGAGCAGCAGGCAGGCGTGCCCGTTCGCCTGTGCCCAGTCGAACAGCGCGCTCGCCTTCGATCCCGCCATGTCCGACATGTAGCCGGGCAGGAAGACGATGGTCGGTGCTGCGGTGGTCCCTGCGCCGCCGTCGGTGTGCCGAAAGGCGATCCGGCGGCCGTCGGGCATGGCAAAATGCTGCGCGGGTGTATCTGGGGCGTGGTCCATGAAGCGGGCCTAGGAGAGTGCCCGCTGGCTGTCCACGACCGGCAGATTTTCCTACTTCGCAAAGCCCAGCTAGGTTTTGCGGATGGCTTCGATATCTCCTCGCCCGCCCTTGTCGCCGCTGCCCTTGCGCGCCTTTTCCGGTGGGAAGCCTTTTGACGCCAGGACACTGTGTCAGGTGTGTCAGGCTGCAAGCCGCCAGAGCGTCTTCGATCTTTCACGCATGCGGTTTAGGGGAGCTGCATGAGCAACCTTCTCGCCCCTCCGCCCGCCCCGGAAACCCGTGCCGACCAGCGGTCGACAGGCCCCTTCTCGCTCAACCGCCGTTCGCTGCTGGCGGGCGGGTTGCTGGGCGCCGGCCTTGCCGCGATGCCGCTGTCCGCGCAGATCGCCGCCAAGGGCTTCACCCACGGCATTGCCAGCGGCGAACCCCATGCAAACGGCGTGCTGCTGTGGACGCGCTTCGTCGGGTCGGGCGACGCGCGGCTTGCCTGGCAAGTGAGCGACAGCGAAGACTTCGGGCGCGTCATCGCCGAGGGCGAGACGCTCGCCACGCCGGATCGCGACTGGTGCGCCAAGGCCGAGGTCACCGGGCTGGAGCCGGATCGCTGGTACTACTACCGCTTCACCGGCCCCGACGGCTCGCACTCCGCCACCGGGCGGACCCGCACCCTGCCGCAGGGGCCGACCGGCCGGTTCCGGCTCGGCGTGTTCTCCTGCTCCAACCTCGGCTTCGGCTGGTTCAACGCCTATGCCCATGCAGCGCAGGCGGGCGATCTGGACCTGCTGGTGCACCTGGGCGACTATTACTACGAATATGGCGTCGGCACCTATCCCGACGAACAGCAGCTGATCGCCGGGCGCATACTCTCCCCGCAAAGCGAGACGGTGGAGCTGGCGGATTACCGCCTGCGCCATGCGACCTATCGTGCGGACACCGACCTGCAGCGGCTGACGCAGCTGTATCCCATGATCCTTGTGGCGGACGATCACGAGAGCGCGAACGACAGCTGGCAGGGCGGCGCGCAGAACCACCAGCCTGGCAGCGAGGGATCGTGGGATGCGCGCAAGGCGGCGTCGCTGCGCGCCTATCGCGAATGGCTGCCGGTGTCGGACGATCCGTGGAAGGCGTATCAGGTGGGCGATCTGGCCACGCTGTTCCGGCTGGAAACGCGGCTTACCGCCCGGTCCGAGCAGCTCGACATCGCGCGCGTGCTGGCGGGCAAATCCACTCCGGACGAAATGGTGGCCGCGCTGACCGCATTTCGCGACGGGGCATGGGTCGATCCCGCGCGCCAGATGATGGGTGCGGCGCAGGAGGCATGGCTGGCCGACGGGCTGAAGGCCTCGACGCGGGGCGGTACGCGCTGGCAGGTGCTGGTGCAGCAGGTGCTGATGGGAAATCTCAACACGCCGACCGCGCTTGCCGGTGCTCTGCCCGCAGACACGCCCGCTGCGCTGCGCCAGCGACTGATGGCGGGTGCGATGGCCTCCGAACTCGGCATACCGTTCAACATGGATGCCTGGGATGGCTATCCCGCCGCGCGCCGCCGGGTGTTCGAGGCCGCGCTCGCCGCCGATGCCAATCTGGTGGTGCTGGCGGGCGATACGCATAACGGCTGGGCGTTCGATCTGGCGCAGGACGGGGCCAATGTCGGCGTCGAGTTCGGCGTGTCCTCGGTCACCTCGCCCGGGTTCGAAGGCTATCTGCCGCAGGTGCCGACCGCGCTGCTGGAGCGCGCGCTGGTCGATGCCAATCCGCAGCTGCAATGGGCGGACACCTCGCGGCGCGGCTACATGGCGGTGGAGCTGACCCCGCAGGCGGCGACCTGCGAATGGCGCTTCATGTCGGGCGTGCGCCAGCGCGGGACGCAGCTGGGCGGGACGCACGCGATGACGAGCGCGCTCGGATCGAACGCGCTCGCCATGGGGTAGGGGCCGGGCTATTCGGCTGCGAATGCGGCCAACGCCGCGTTCATCGCGTCGGGCTGGTCGAGCATGATGAAGTGGCGAGAGCCTTCGACCGGCACGAAGGTGACGTCGGGCGCGGCGGCGTATTGCACCGGGTAGATGCCCTGCGCCATCTCGGCGGAGACCATCGGCGGATCGACCGGGTAGAGCATGGTGACCGGCACCTTCAGCGTGCTCAGGCGCGGGCGCAGATCGGTGGTCATGATCTCGTACATCAGCTGAGCGCCCACCTTCAGGTCGGCCTGAGCGGAGTACTGGTCGACCTTGCATTGCGCTGCGGGCGTCTTGGCCATGCCTTGCGCCTGCATCGAGGGGTGCTCGCAATCGGGCGCGGGCATGTCCATCCCGGCCTGCGCCACCATCATGGAGCGCATCTGGTTGGCCTGCGGTTCGGCAGCGTCCGCGCTGTCCATGCCCATCAGGACGGAGAAGAAGGGCAGCGAATCGACGATCATGATCTCGTCGACGATCTCGGGATGGTCGAGCGCGAGGTTGAGCGCGGTGAACCCACCCATCGAGTGTCCGACCACGTGGACATCGGTGAGGCCATTGTCCTCGATGTAACTGGCGAGTCCGTCGACCAGCAAAGGCAGCACCGGGCCTTGCGCGTTGGCACCCGCGTCGGTGCCGCCGAAGCCGTTCACCTGCACCAGATGGACGCGGTAGCCCGCGCCGGTCAGCGTCTCGATCTGCCCGTCCCACACGCTGCGCGGCGACAGCAGGCCGGGGATCAGGATGGCATCGCGCGCACCCTCGCCGACCACTTCGACGCTGAAGCGCGCGGGCGCTTCGGCTTCGGCTGCAGAGGTCTGCGGCTGGGCCTGTGCCGGGGCATAGAGGGGTACGGTCAGCGCAGCGAATGCGACGGCGGTGGCGAGCAGCTTGGTCATGGGATCAATCCTTCTCGTGGATGAAGATGTCTTCGATGGTCAGGCCAAACACGTCGGCTATCTGGAAGGCGAGGGGGAGCGAGGGGTCGTAGCGGCCGGTCTCGATCGCGTTGACGCTCTGGCGGCTGACGCCGAGTTCCTCGGCCAGCGCCTGCTGGCTCCAGTTGCGCTCGGCGCGCAGGACCTTGAGGCGGTTCTTCATGCCTCGTCGCCTGACGGGTCGCTCGCCCGCCGGTCGGCCAGACCCATCCAGCACTGGCCCAGGCCCATGCCCATCGCCCAGACGGGGAAGACCCACCAGGCCCAGACGTGCGGCACGACCTCGAAGGTTTCGAGAAAGCCCCAGAACGTGCCCAGCGTCAGCACCGCGCCCAGCCCGAACAGGCTCGCCATGATCGCGCGATGACGCAGGAACTCGTCCTCCTCCTCGATCAGGTAGCGCGCCATCGTCCAGATCATGCCCAGCACCGGGATCACCGGCAGCAGCGCGATCAGGAAGCTTTCGCCCTGGCTCAGCTCCACCCGGTTCGCGATGGTGACCGCGATGCCAAGGCCCAGCACGTAACCGAAGGTGGCGAACAGGAAACGGCGCGTGTAGCGGGCGACCGCCGCGCTGAGATGCCCGGTAGAGCGTTGCTTGGCGAGGCTGGCGCGGGTCAGCGGAATGATCTGCAACATTGCGACGACCATCAAAATGAAGCCGGTCGTGCTGTCGATCGCATCGGAAATGCGCAGCGCGGAGATGACGGCGAAGGCCGCGAACAGGCCGCCCGCCCAGAACCCCGGGCGCCGGTGCAGGGGAAGCCGAGCCGTGCTCACGATGCCTTCCTCATGCGGCAACGCATACCCGTAGCCGCGGCGACGAAGGGCAGCGTGAGGATCGCGGCGATGGTCGTCCAGTCGGGTAGGACATCGGCGATATTGAGCAGCGCGACGAGGATGATGGCAGCGCCCCAGAGGAAGGGTGAGATCTTTGTCATGGTCAAGTGTCCTTTCTTCTATGGAAAGGGTACTTGTCACGATTCGACGGCCCAGTCAAGGGTGCTTTCCATTATAGAAAGCGCCCTTTGCACAAAGATGGGGTGGACCCCAGCACGAAGCGGCCTATATTTGCGCCCATGGCTCACAGCATCGCCACGTCTACGACCACTACGACCTCGGGAAACCGGGGGCGGATGGTCGTGGCCTGACACGCGATCGCCGCCACCCGGGTTCGGGTGGCGCTGCGCCGGCTTCCCGAACCTGCACCAGTCTGGCGGCGCAACGGGAATGCGAAGATGCGCTATTACATCGATACCGAATTTAACGGCACCGGCGGCCAGCTGCTGAGCATTGCGCTGGTACGGCAGGATGGTGCTTCATTCTACGAAGTGCTGCACGCGCACGAACTGATCGTGCCGTGGGTGCGCGAACACGTGGTGCCGCATTACGGCCAGGAGCCGGTCGAGCGGTTGCAGGCGGTCAAGAAAATGCAGAAATTCCTGCGCAAGGATTCCGGGCCGCACGTGTTTATTGCGGACTGGCCCGAAGACCTTGTGCATTTCAACACCATGCTGCTGCGCGATCACGGCAAGCGCAACGATCCGTTTCGCTTTGCCTGCCTGTTGCTGAACCTGCCCGAATTCGACACCGCCCGGGCGAGCGAATTGCCGCATAATGCGCTCGCCGATGCCCGCGCGCTCGCCAGCTATGTGGAAGGCAATCTGTCCGCCACTAAGCCGGTGATGGACCCCGCCGACCTTTCGCTGGTGCAAAAGGCTTGCGCCGACAGCGATCTTGCCTAGGCACCGCGGCCAAAGGCATACCCCTTCCATACCAAATTCCGATGGACTGAACCGATGACGGAACTGCTCAAGATCAGCCTGCCCGATGGCTCCGTGCGCGAAATGCCGCAGGGGAGCACCCCGGCGGACGTCGCCGCCCAGATCGGCCCCGGCCTCGCCAAGGCGGCGCTCGCCGCGCGGGTCGACGGCGAACTGCGCGACATCACGCGGCCCTTCGAAGGCGATGCCGAGCTTGCGCTGGTGACCAGCAAGGATGTGGACGAGGCGCTGGAACTGGCGCGGCACGACTATGCCCACGTGCTCGCCGAAGCGGTGCAGAACCTGTTCCCCGGCACGCAGATCACCTTCGGCCCGGCGACGGACGACGGCTTCTACTACGATTTCGCCCCCCCGGCGGATCGAGGGGCCTTCACCGAGGAAGACCTGCCGGCGATCGAGCAGGAGATGCGCCGGATCATCGCGGCGGATACCCCGCTGGAGCGCGAGGTCTGGACGCGCCAGCAGCTGATCCAGTGGTTCAAGGACCATGGCGAGAGCTTCAAGGCCGAATGGGCCGCCGAGCTTCCCGAGGGCGAGGAACTGACGATCTACCGCCAGGGCGACTGGCTGGACATGTGCCGCGGGCCGCACCTTGCCAGCACGGGCAAGCTCGATCCGCAGGCCTTCAAGCTGACGCGCGTCAGCGGCGCTTACTGGCGCGGCGACCAGAAGAACGCGATGCTCAGCCGGATCTACGGCACCGGCTGGCTCAACAAGAAGCAGCTCAACGAGCACCTCCACCGTATGGAAGAAGCCGCCAAGCGCGACCATCGCAAGCTCGGCCGCGAAATGGACCTGTTCCACCTGCAGGAAGAGGCGCACGGCAGCGTGTTCTGGCACCCGCAGGGCTACAAGATCTGGCGCGGCCTTGAATCCTACATGCGCCGCAAGATGGACGGCGCAGGCTATCGCGAGATCAAGACGCCGCAGGTAATGGACGCGCGCCAGTGGGAACGCTCCGGCCACTGGGGCAAGTATCGCGAGAACATGTTCGTCATCCCCGACGAGGTGCCCAATACCGAAGACGAGGGCGAGCTGGTGTCCAAGGACGCCGACTGGATGGCCCTGAAGCCGATGAACTGCCCCGCGCACGTGCTCGTCTTCAAGCAGGGCATCACGTCCTATCGCGAACTGCCGATCCGGCTGGGCGAGATGGGCTGCTGCCACCGTAACGAGCCGCACGGCGCGCTGCACGGGCTGATGCGCGTGCGCCAGTTCACACAGGACGATGCGCATATCTTCTGCACCGAGGCGCAGGTGGTCGAAGAGGTCCGCGCCTTCTGCAAGCTGGCGGATAGCGTCTACAAGGATTTCGGCTTCACATACGCGATCAAGCTGGCGCTGCGGCCCGAGCAGCGGCTGGGCTCCGACGCCGACTGGGACCGCGCCGAACAGGAACTGCGCGACGCGGTGCGCGACGCGGGCATGATGAACGACGAATACGGCTGGGAAGAACTGCCGGGCGAGGGCGCGTTTTACGCTCCCAAGCTCGAATGGCACCTGACCGACGCGATCGGGCGGACGTGGCAGGTCGGCACGATCCAGGGCGACCGTGTGCTGCCCGAAAGGCTCGACGCGAGCTATATTGGCGAGGATGGCGAGAAGCACCGCCCGGTGATGCTCCACCGCGCGATCTTCGGTTCCTACGAACGCTTCATCGGCATTCTGATCGAGCATTTCGCTGGCAAGCTACCGCTGTGGCTCGCCCCCACGCAGGCGGTGGTCGCCACCATCGTTTCGGATGCGGACGATTATGCCAACGATGCGCTGGCCAAGCTGCGCGCGGCGGGCATTCGCGCCGAAGCGGATCTTCGCAACGAGAAGATCAACTACAAGGTGCGCGAGCACAGCCTTGCCAAGGTTCCGCACCTACTGGTGGTCGGCAAGCGCGAGGCCGAGGAGGGCACGGTCGCGGTGCGCACGCTCGGCGAGAAGGAACAGCGGGTGATGAGCCTCGACGAAGCGATCGCGATGCTGCGCGAAGGCGCCACGCCGCCCGATCTGCTGGCCGATCTGCGCGACTGACAGGTTGGAGCTTCTGGCAGGATTCAGCGCGCTGCAACTGGCGGTTGCGCTTCTTACCGGGCTGGTCGCGGCGTTCATCCGCGGGCTGGCGGGTTTCGGCCTGGCGATCCTGCTGGTGCCGGTCCTCGCCCTGACGCTGAGCCCGGTTGAGGCGGTGCTGACCACCAACGTGGTCGCGCTGCTGATCGGCGCGCTGGAGCTGCCGCGCCTGCTGCGCGAGGCGGAGCGCAGCGTGTGGGCGATCATCGGACTGGTGCTGCTGACCACGCTGCCGGGGCTCGCGCTGCTGGCGGCCACGCCGCCGAATATTGCCCGCCTGCTGATCGCGCTGGTCGCGCTGTCGGCCTTTGCCGCGATCCTGTTTCCAGTGCGCGAACCCGAACGCCCGGGGCCGATTACGACCGCGCTGACCGGCGCAGCGACCGGGATCCTGACCGGATTTGCCGGAATGCCGGGCCCGCCGGTGGTGCCCTACTATGTGGGCCGGGCAATTCCCCGGCAGGTCGCCAAAAGCTCGATGATCCTGATCTTCACCTTTGCCGCGCTGATCGGCATCGGATCGGGCGTCGCGCTGGGGCGGATGGAATGGCGGCTGGCGCTGCTGGGCGCGATGCTGCTGCCGGTCGTGCTGCTGGGCACCTGGCTTGGCCGCAGGGCCGACGGATATGTGTCGGACCGCGCGTGGCGCATTTTCGTGGGCGTGGTGCTGGCAGCGGCGGCGCTGGCCGCGCTCGCCAAGCTGGTCGTCTAGCCGAAAGGCACGAAGCGCCCGGCGAGGATCAACGCGCTGGCGCAGGCGGATACGATCACGGTGCGCGCGGCGGCGAATGCTTCGATGCGGCGGATCAGGGCGATGGGTCGGGCCATGGGCCCAGTGTCGCGGGTGCGGGTAAAGAAAACCCTAACGCGCGGCGGGCATCTGCATGCTGGCGCAGTGGAACCCGCCGCCGCCAGCCAGAACGCCGAGCATGGGCAGGCCGACCGCGCTGCGGGCAGGGAACAGCGCGTCGATCGCGGCGACCGCCGCCGCGTCCTGCGGCACGCCGAAGGTCGGCACTGCGACGATCGAATTGCCGATGAAGAAATTGGCGTAGCTGGCAGGCTCCACCCAGTCCCCGCGCGATATCAATCCGGGCGAAGGAATCGGCGCGACCGTCAAGCCCGCAGCTTCGAGCCGCGCCCGGGCGTCGGCATAGACCTGCGCGTTGGGATCGTCACTGCCGGTCGGCTCCGCCAGCGCGACCATACCGGGTGCAACGAACCGTGCGAGGTTGTCGACATGGCCGTCCGTATGATCGTTCAGCAGCCCGTCGCCCAGCCAGACGACTTTCGAAAGGCCGAGATCGCGCGCCAGCCGCGCCTCGATCTCTTCGCGCGACAGTGCGGGGTTGCGGTTGGGGTTGAGCAGGCATTGCTCGGTGGTCAGGACCGTGCCCTGCCCATCGGTATCGATCGCGCCGCCTTCCAGCACCCAGTCGGGTCGATCGAGTGGCAGGCCTTCGCCGGTAGCCAGCTCGGCCCCGATGGTCTGGTCGCCCGCCATCAGGTACTTGCCGCCCCAGCCGTTGAAGCCGGGGCGCACGGCGGCACGCGTTTCATCGCGCTCGACCACTATGGGGCCGGTATCGCGCAGCCAGACATCGCCATATGTCCGCCGTTCGAGCGTGACCGCGCCAGAGACAAGAGCCTTCGCCCGTGCCTCGTTCGCCGCATCGCGGACCAGCAGGCGAACGCCCTGTCCGCTCTCGGCCACGGCATTGGCGAAACCGGCGATCTCTTCCTGCGCGCGCGCGAAGGCGTCGCCCCATTCGTCCGGATCGTGCGGGAAGCCGATCCAGACCCATTCCTGCGGCTCCCATTCGGCGGGAAGCCGCATCGCGCCCATCCGGGTCATGCGCCTGTCCTTTCGAGACTCAGCAACCCTTGTTGGTCGCGGCGCAGCTCTCGTCGCGGATGCCGCGGAACTCATCGCCCTCGACCCAGTTGGGCCAGCTGGTCGACATCGCCATCATCCGGCCGAGGCGGTAGTAGAGCTGCAGGTCCGCCATCACGCCCGACCAGTCCCAGTTCTCGTCGAACTCGTCCTTCGGGCCGTGATAGCGATTGTCGCGATAGTCGGCCGAAATGGCTTCGCCCGCCTCGCGCCCGCCTTCGATCAGATCCTCGCCGCCATCGATATAGAGCATGGGAACGCCCTGCTTGGCGAAGGCGAAATGGTCGGAGCGGTAGTAATACCCGGCCTCCGGCGCGGGGTTGGGCGTGGCGACACGGCCATCGGCCTTCAGCGCGGCGTCGAGGAACTGGTCGAGCTGCGATTTGCCGGGGCCGACCACCGTCACATCGCGCGCGGGGCCTGCGATCAGGAAGGCATCCATGTTGACCCCGCCCACCGTCTGGTCGAGCGGGAAGACCGGGTTTGCAGCGTAGTAATAGGAACCCAGCAACCCCTGTTCCTCGGCCGTCACCGCCAGGAACACGATGCTGCGATCAGCCGCGCCCGCCTTGGCCTGTGCCTGCGCGAGTGCGACCAGCGCGGCGGTGCCGGTGGCGTTGTCGACCGCGCCGTTGCAGATGTCGTCGCCATCCTCGGCAGGCGTGCAGCGGCCCAGATGGTCCCAGTGTGCGGTGTAGAACACGTATTCGTCCGGACGCTTGGTACCCGGCAGGATGCCGATCACGTTCTGCGACATGTACTCGCGGCTCGTATTGTCGAAGCTGGTGGACGCCTTCACGCCCAGCGGCACCGCTTCGAAATCCTGCTCCCTCGCCGCGTCCTTCAGCTTGGCGAGATCCTGGCCCGCGGCCTGGAAGATCTTTTGCGCGGCGGCATTCTGGATCCAGCCGTTCATCCTGGTGGGCAGGGGCGCATCCTCGCCGCGCTGCGGATAGGCCTGCGGGCCGGACCAGCTGCTTTCCACGACGTTCCAGCCGTAAGATGCAGGCTCCGTCTCGTGGATGATGATCGCCGCGGCGGCACCCTGGCGCGCGGCTTCTTCGTACTTGTAGGTCCAGCGCCCGTAATAGGTCATCGCCTTGCCGTTGAACGGCCCTTCGAGATCCTCGGCACCGAAGTCGGGATCATTGACGAGGATGACGGCGGTCTTCCCCTTCATGTCGACGCCCTCGTAGTCGTTCCATCCCTTCTCGGGCGCGTTGATGCCGTAGCCGACGAATACCAGTTCGCTGTCCGCCAGCGTGGTCCGTTCGGTTTCGCGATAGCTGACGCCGACCCAGTCCTTGCCATATTCAAACGACATCGCCTTGCCGTCGCCGCCGGTGACCTTGAGCGGGGCGAAATTGCTGCCGGTGATCTCCACCAGCGGCACATCCTGCGTCCACGAACCCTCATTGCCGGGTTGGAGGCCAGCCTCTTCGAACTGCGTCTTGAGGTACTCCACGGTCATCGCGCCGCCTTCGGTGCCGGGCATGCGGCCATCGAACTCGTCGCTCGAAAGCTCGCGCGTGACGTCGATCATCGTCGCTTCGGAAATGTCGCCATCGGCAACTTCCGGAATGTCGAGCGCACTATCGCTCTCGCCACCGCCGGACAGGACGGCGGCATCGCAACCGGCAAGGGCAAGGGCGAGAGCCGCCACGGCAGACAAGCGTTTCATTTCAGGTTTCTCCGGGGAATTCGCTGTGCGACGCTTGTTGCAAACCCGAAGCTTAAGGGCAAGTGACCGGGCGGGCCGGTACGCCAACCGTCCTTCCGGGAAGCATGCTTGCCAGCGCGGCGGACAGCGGGCAGGGCGGCGCAATGGCTGGCGAGTGGACCGATGCGATTGAACGGGCGCGGGCGAACGCGCCGTTCCTCGCGCGCAGCCTCGATCGGCTGCCCGATCTGGCCGCGCTGCTGGCGGCGGGCGATGCCGAGGCGGCCCTTGCCTATTGCGCTGCGGCAGGCGACGGCGCCGCGCCCGATGTGGCCATGCGGCGCGAACGGCTGGCGCTGGCGCTGACGCTGGCCATCGGCGACCTGGCAGGTGCATTCACGCTCGATCAGGTTATGGTGCGCCTTTCGCAATTCGCCGACGACACGCTGGGCCGCGCGATCGCCGAAACGGCGCGCAACCGCACGGGCGGCGGCGATGCCTCCGGCTTTTTCGCGCTGGCTCTGGGCAAGCACGGGGCGTGCGAGCTCAATTACAGTTCGGACATCGACCCGATCCTGCTGTTCGACCCGGAAACGCTGGCGCACGGCGAACGCTCGTCTCCGGCAGAAACCGCGCAGCGCATGGCGCGCGATATCGTGCGCCTGCTCTCCGACCATACGGAAGAAGGTTATGTCTTCCGGGTCGACCTCAGGCTGCGCCCGGCGGCGGAGGTTACCCCGCTGGCGGTATCGGTCAACGCGGCGGCTTCTCATTATGAAAGCGCGGCGCTGCCGTGGGAGCGCGCGGCATTCATCCGCGCGCGGTCGGCGGCGGGCGATGTGGAGCGTGGCGAGCGGTTTCTGGCCAGCATCCGCTCCTTCGTCTGGCGTCGCAGCGTGGATTTCGGCGCGATCGACGAGATCGCCCAGCTGCGCGTGCGAATTCGCGAGGCCTATGGCGGCGAGCCGCAGCTTGGCCCCCGATTCGATCTGAAACGCGGGCGCGGCGGTATTCGCGAAATCGAGTTTTTCGCCCAGACCCATCAGCTGATCCATGGCGGCCGCGATCCGCGCCTGCGCAGCAGCGATACGCGCGCCGCCCTGCTGGCGCTGGCCCGGGCGGGTCTGATCGAAGAGCAGCTGGCCGTGCAGCTGGGCGCCGCCTACGCACGGCTGCGCGTGGTGGAACACCGCATCCAGATGCTGGAAGACCGGCAGACGCACGAGGTGCCCGAGGGCGAGGCGCTGGATCGGCTGGCCCGGCTCGACGGGTTTGCCGATGGCGCGGCCCTGCTGGCGGATCTCGATCCGCACCTGACGGTCGCGGCTGAGGCTTTCGACCGCTTGCTGGAGGCGAGCGATACCGGTGCGGCGGCGGATCGCCCGGTGCGCGAACTGGTTGCCGAAAGCACGCTGGCGGACGAGGACGATGTGTCGGAGCGGGTTGCAGGCTGGCTCGACGGGCGTTTTCGCGCGCTGCGCGGAGCCGATGCGCAGAACGCCTTCCGCCGGCTGCTGCCTCCACTGCTCGACGCACTGGCGCAATCGGCGGAGCCGGACCGCGCGATCGTGAGGCTGGAGCGGCTGCTGGAGGCCTTGCCCAGCGGGATCAACCTGTTCCGCCTGCTGGAGGCGCGACCCGCTCTGCTCGACCAGTTTCTCTCCATCATCACCCTCGCGCCGCCGCTGGCGAATGATCTGGCGCTGCGGCCCGCGCTGTTCGACGCACTGATCGATCGTTCCGCGCTCGATTTGCCCGAAAGCGTGCCTGGCCTGCGTGCCAGCATGATGCGCGCCGAACCCCAGGGGAATTACGAGGCCCTGCTCGACCGGATCAGGGTGGTGACAGGGGAACAGCGTTTCGCGCTCGGCGTGCAGCTTATCGGCGGCACCCACGATCCGCTGGACATCGCACGCGGCTTCGCCACCGTGGCGGAGGCCGCCCTGCAGGCGGCGCTTGCTGGGACCGTGGCCGAATTTGCGACCGATCACGGCACGGTCGAGAATAGCGAGATGGTGATCCTGGGTCTCGGACGGCTGGGCGGCGAGGCGCTGACCCACGCATCCGATCTCGACATCGTATACCTGTTCACCGGCGACCACCGCGCGGAAAGCGACGGCGAGCGCCCCACCAGCGCCACGCGTTATTACAACCGGCTGGCCCAGCGGGTGAGCGTCGCGATGAGCGTGCCCACCGCCGAGGGACCGCTTTACGAAGTGGATACCAGGCTGCGGCCGCAGGGCGCGCAGGGGCCGCTGGCGGTCAGCCTGGAAAGCTTTGCCCGCTATCAACGCGAATCGGCGTGGACGTGGGAGCACATGGCGCTGGCGCGCGCGCGCGTGGTCGCGGGCAGCTTTGCGGCGCGCAGCGATGTCGACGAGGTTGTCCGCGAGGTGCTGCGTACGCCGCGCGACCCCGTGACCTTGCGCGAAGACGTGCTGCGGATGCGGGCGGACATGTCTGCCCACAAGCCGCCCAAGGGCCCGCTCGATGCAAAGCTGCTGCGCGGCGGTCTGGTCGATATCGAGTTCATTCTCCACTTCGTGCAGCTGCGCGATCGCGTCGCGCTCGATCCCCGGCTGGCGAAGGTGTGCGAAACGATGGTGCACGCGGGATACTTGCGGCCCGAATTCGCCCGGGCGCACGATTTCCTCACCCGGCTGATCGTCGCCGCGCGGCTGCTGGCACCGGATCTGGCGGTGCCGCCGGGCGCTGCGGGAGAGGCGCTGGCGCAGGCTTGCAGGTGCGCCGACACCGATGCGCTGCAGCGCGCCCTGCGCGAAGCGCGGCACGAGGTCGCCCGTGGATGGTGCGATATTTTCGACGAAGAACTGGAGATCGAGTGATGAGCGTGAGCGAAGGAAGCGCAATGCCCGATGTCGCGATGGTGCGGCACGATGGCGAACAGGTGAAACCGTCCGATTATCGCGGGCGCAAGCTGGTGCTGTTCTTCTACCCCAAGGACAACACGCCCGGCTGCACCACCGAGGCGAAGGACTTTTCTGCCCTGAAGGCCGAGTTCGAAGCCGCGGGCTGCGCGCTGCTGGGGGTGAGCAAGGATTCGAGCAAGAAGCACCAGAACTTCATCGCCAAGCACGATCTCACGGTCGAGCTCGCTACCGACGCGGAGGAAGGCGGCCTGTCGGACATGCTGGGCGTATGGACCGAAAAGCAGATGTACGGGAAAACCTTCATGGGCATGGTTCGCAGCACCTATCTGCTCGATGCCGAGGGGACGGTCGCGCGCATCTGGCCCAAGGTGAAGGTGAAGGATCACGCACAGGAAGTGCTCGCCGCCGCACAGCAATTGTGAGCGACAACGACCCGCCGACACTCGCCCGCGCGGTTCGCGCGGCGCTGTTGACCGGCCCGGCACGCGCGAAGGTGTTCGCCGCGCGGCAGGTGGCGCGGGACTGGCGGCTCGGGCGGCTGGCGCCGGTGTTCGATGTCGCCATGCCCGACGCGCCCGCGCGCCCGGCGCGGCCCGAATTGCTGCCGCCCGGCAAGATGCCCAAGCGCGGCAGGGGTGGCTCGATCCGTGGCCGAATCGCCTTCTGGCACGCGCTGGCGCACATTGAATTCGTGGCGATCGACCTCGCGCTCGACATTGTCGGTCGGTTCGGCGGGCAGATGCCGCGCAGCTTCGTCGATGATTTCCTGAGCGTTGCGGCGGACGAGGCGATGCATTTCGCGCTGCTGGAGCGCAGGCTGGCGGCACTCGGCTCGTCCTACGGCGCGCTGCCCGCCCATGCGGGCCTGTGGGAATCGGCACAGGACACTCGGCACGATGTCGTCGCGCGGCTCGCTGTGGTGCCGATGGTGCTGGAAGCGCGCGGTCTGGATGTGACCCCCGCCATGCTCGCGCGGGTGCGCGCGCAGGGCGACGAGATGGGCGCGCGCATCCTCACACGCATCCTTGACGATGAAATCCGGCATGTCGCGATCGGCACAAGGCATTTCGTCGAACGGTGTGAAACGCAGGGATTCGCCGCGCCGAAACGCTGGCAAAACCTCGTTAACCGCCATTTTAGGGGATCGATTAAGCCACCCTTCAACGACTCAGCGCGTTACGCAGCCGGTCTGTCGCGGGACTTCTACGGCGCTCTTGCCGGATTAACCTGAGCCCGGATAACCCTTTGAACACAGACGGACGGGGATTGTTCCCGTAAATTTCTTGGGGGTCTCGGCGCTGGTTTTTTATCCGGCGCGTCAGGGATCGGAACGGGCGGAGCAAGGCTTCGCCACCGACAGAGGGACGGACTTTTGCTGACCACTGATCGACTTTTTGGCCGTGCGACCATTTTGCTGGGCGCGGCGCTTACCATCGCGGCGGTCCCCGCCAATGCCAACACCAGCACCGCAGCGGCGGTCGATGTTTCGGACGCCGTGCCGGAAACCCAGAGCCCGCTGGGCAATGGCGACGCGCAGTTCCGCCAGCTCTTCGCTAGCTGGCAGACGCTGGATATCGAACGCAGCGAACCGGTGGCCATGCCCACGGTTTCGGTCCCTTCGCGGATGCCGGTCGACAATGCGGTGCTCACCAGCGGTTACGGGATGCGTGACCACCCGGTGCTGCGCAAGCGTGCGAATCACAACGGCGTCGATCTTGCAGCGCCCACCGGCACCCCGATCTACGCGACCGCCGACGGCAAGATCGAGCGTGCGAACTATTTCGGCAGCTACGGCAACTACATCCAGATCGGCCACGGCAACGCGATCGAAACGCGCTTCGCCCACCTGTCACGGATTGTCGTTTCCGACGGGCAGGACGTCCGCAAGGGCGACCTGATCGGCTATGTCGGCTCCACCGGCCGCTCGACCGGCCCGCACCTCCACTACGAAGTGCGTATCGACGGCAAGCCGGTCGATCCCCGCCCGTTCATGGTCGAAACCGAGGCGCAGGAAGAATTCCGCCTCGCGATGGGCCCCGGCGGCATGGGTGGCGGTGAAGAGGAAGAATAGGTTCCCTCACACCTGCGCGTTACGGCGCAACAAGAGGCGGTGCTGCGGCGCCGCCTTTTTTGTTGCGTGAATCTCTTCCATTCGTGACACTGCGAAGCGGGAGAGAACAATGCATCCGATAACGCACGCCGCATCGCGGCCAGACCATCCGGCCATCATCAACGCCTCGACGGGCGACCGGGTCAGCTATGGCGAGCTGGACGCCTTCGCCAACCGCCTCGCGCGGTGGTTGCGTGCCCGTGGGATCGCCGCCGACTCCAGCGTGGCCCTGCTGCTGGAAAACCGGCTGGAATATCTTCAGATCGTCTGGGCGAACCAGCGGATCGGGTCCATGCTGGTCCCCGTCTCCACCCGGCTGACTGCCCCGGAGATCGCCTATATTCTGGACGATGCGGACTGTTCGCTGCTGCTGACCTCCGGCGCGTTCGCCGGCGTCGCGGGGCAATTGGCGCAGGACGTACCGGGCCTCGACATCGTCGATATCGACAGCAGCGAATTCAGCGGGGCGCTCGCCGAGCAGCCGTCCGCGATGATCGACGATCCGTCTCCGGGCCGCCACATGCTCTACTCGTCCGGTACCACGGGGCGACCGAAAGGGATCATGCCCCCGCCGCCGCCGAGCGAGGATATCACCGCGCCCAACCCGCTGGTGGGCCTCGCGACGATGGGGGTGGGCATGCCGAGCGATGGCAGCATGGTCTATCTGTCGCCCGCGCCGCTCTATCATGCCGCGCCGCTCGGCTGGTGCACCACGGTGCACCGCCTCGGCGGCACGGTGGTGATCATGGACAAGTTCACCCCCGATGGCGCGCTTGCGGCGATCGAGAAGTATGGCGTGACGGACAGCCAATGGGTGCCGACCCACTTCGTGCGGATGCTCAAACTGCCCGAGGAAGAGCGTACGCGCTACGACCTTTCCAGCCATCGGCGCGCGATCCATGCTGCGGCGCCGTGTCCGGTGCCGATCAAGGCGGCGATGATCGACTGGTGGGGGCCGATCATCCAGGAATACTACGCCGGGTCCGAGGGGATCGGAATGTCGCTGGTGAAGAGCGAGGACTGGCTTGCGAAGCCGGGTACGGTCGGCCGGATGATCTACGGCAAGGCGCACGTGTGCGGGCCGGAGGGCGAAGAACTGCCGCCGGGCGAGACGGGGCTGTTGTTCTTCGAGCTGGAGACCCTGCCGACCTATCACAAGGATGCGGACAAGACCGCCGAAGCGATGAACGATCGCGGCTGGATGACGCTGGGCGACATCGGCCACATCGACCAGGACGGGTTCCTGTTCCTGACCGACCGCAAGAGCCACATGATCATCTCGGGGGGCGTGAACATCTACCCGCAGGAGATCGAGAACCTGCTGGTCGCGCACCCGCAGGTGCTCGACGCTGCGGTCATCGGCGCGCCGGACCCCGATCTGGGCGAGCGGGTGGTCGCGGTGATCCAGCCTGTGGAGATGGAGCAGGCGGGCGAGGCCTTCGAGCAGGTGCTGCGCGACTATCTCGAACCCCAGCTCAGCCGGGTCAAAATGCCGCGTCAGTTCGATTTCCGGCCCGAGCTTCCGCGCGAGGCGAATGGCAAGCTCTACAAGCGCGAACTGCGCGAGGAATATGCCCGGATGGCCGACCCGCAGTCGGCCTGACGCAGGCTACTCCGCCAGCAGCCGCTTCGCCATCGCGCGGACTTCGTCGGCCATGTCCGGGCGTTGCATCGCCAGCGCAAGGGTCGCTTCGACGAAGCCCGTCTTGCTGCCGCAATCGTAGCGCGCGCCGTCGAAAGTGACCGCGTGGAACGGCTGGTTGCCGATCATCTTGGCCATCGCGTCGGTCAGCTGGATCTCGCCGCCCGCGCCCTTGCCCTGGTTCTCCAGCACCCGCATCACTTCGGGTTGCAGGATGTAACGGCCGGAGATGATCTTGTTCGACGGTGCCTCGGCCACCGGAGGTTTCTCGACCAGCCCCTTCACCTCGGTCAGCTTGCCCTGCTCTTCGCCGGGATCGATCACGCCGTAGCTGGAAACCGTTTCCTGCGGCACTTCGAGGACGCTGATCACGTTGCCGCCGACCTGTTCGTAGGCATCGACCATCTGCTTCATGCAGCCCACGCCGTCCGCTTTGCCGATCATCAGCTCGTCGGGCAGGAAGATCGCGAAGGGATCGTCGCCCACGATGGCGCGCGCGCACCAGATAGCGTGGCCGAGGCCCAGCGGCACCTGCTGGCGCACGGTGATGATGTCGCCGGGCACCGCGCGGGTCGAATCGAGGATCGAGAGATCCTTGCCGCGCTCCTCCATGGTCTGTTCCAGCTCGAAGGCGACGTCGAAATGTTCGACGATCGCGGTCTTGCCGCGACCGGTGACGAAGATCATCTGCTCAATCCCCGCTTCGCGTGCTTCGTCCACCGCGTACTGGATCAGCGGGCGATCGACGATGGCCAGCATTTCCTTCGGGATAGCCTTGGTTGCGGGAAGGAAGCGGGTGCCAAGCCCCGCGACGGGGAAAACGGCCTTGCGGATCGGTTTATGCGCCATGGGCAACAGGTATGCGGGTGCAGCCGGGGGCCGTCAATGCCGCGTCCCTTGCCGCACGACCCGGCACAAGGATGCACGCGCCAAGCTTGTTTTGCTGCGTATGCTCGCTAAACGCCCGTGGGATGGAAAAACTACGCATTATCGGCGGCAACACGCTGTCCGGCACGATCCCGATCTCGGGCGCGAAAAACTCCGCGCTTACCCTGATCCCCTGCGCCTTGCTCACCGACGAGCCGCTGACCTTGCGCAACCTGCCGCGGCTGGCGGACATCGACAGTTTCCAGCACCTGATGACGCAGTTCGGCGTGGCGGTGAACATCGCGGGCACCCGGCCCGAAGATTTCGGCCGCGTGGTGACCTTCGAGGCCACCCGGCTCACCTCCACCACCGCACCTTATGATCTGGTGCGCAGGATGCGTGCATCCATCCTCGTACTCGGCCCGATGCTGGCGCGCGCCGGTGTCGCCACCGTCTCGCAGCCGGGCGGGTGCGCCATCGGCAACCGCCCGATCGACCTGCACCTTGCCGTGCTGGAAGCCCTGGGGGCGAGGATCGAACTGGCGCAGGGCTATGTCCGCGCGCACGCGCCCGATGGCGGCCTGCCGGGGGGCGAATACGATTTCCCATCGGTGTCGGTCGGCGCGACCGAGAATGCGCTGATGGCCGCCGTGCTCGCCAACGGCACCTCGACCTTGCGCAATTCGGCGCGCGAGCCGGAGATCATCGACCTGTGCAACCTGCTGGTCGCGATGGGCGCGGAGATCGAGAATATCGGCCAGTCCGACCTCGTGATCCACGGGGTCAATCGTCTCAACGGGGCGACCTACAAGGTGATGGCCGACCGGATCGAGGCAGGCTCCTATGCCTGCGCAGCGGCGATCACCGGCGGCAATGCCCGGCTGGAAGGTGCCAATGCGGACGATATGTCGGCCACGCTCCATGCGCTGCGCAATATTGGCATCGAAGTGGAAACTGATGCCAAGGGCGTGAGCATCGCGGCCAATGGCAGGCTGAAGGCCGCCAACCTCTCGACCGCGCCGTACCCCGCACTGGCGACCGACATGCAGGCGCAGCTGATGGCTCTGCTGACGGTGGCGCAGGGCACCAGCGTGCTGACCGAAACGATCTTCGAGAACCGTTACATGCACGTGCCCGAGCTCAACCGCATGGGCGCGAATATCGAGGTTTCGGGCCGCACCGCCATCGTGCACGGGCAGGATGGGCTGACCGGGGCCGATGTAATGGCGACCGATCTGCGCGCCTCGATGAGCCTGGTGATCGCCGCCTTGGCCGCCAAGGGCGAAACCAATATCCGGCGGATCTACCACCTCGATCGCGGCTACGAACGGCTGGAAGAGAAGCTGAGCGCAATCGGCGCGGAGATCGAACGGGTCGGCGACGAATAGCAGAGCATTACTGGACCCAAAGCCCGCCTCCAACGTTCGGCCAGTACAAAGAACAATGGAGACGTAACATGGGTTTGATTCGAACCGCTATTCTGGGTGGCCTCGGCTATCTCGGCTACAAGGCCTACAAGGACCGCAAGGATGAGAACGGCGTAGCCTTCGCCAAGGGGCAGCCCGAAGGCAGCGTGCGTGACGCTGGCGCCGCTGCGACGGCGACCAAGGGCGACACGATGAGCAACACCGACGAGGCTCTCGACGAGACCTTCCCGGCAAGCGACGCAACCGCCAAGTACTAGATCACGTTTCGGGCCGCGGGGATGCGCCATCTGCTGCATCCCCGCGCCTCAACTGTTCCACCAGATATTGCCGGATTGCGCTGGCGAGCCCCGTCGTCTCCGCCGCACCCAGCCTTGCCGCGTCCACCCGCGCGACGATGGCGTTGATCGGCACGCCCTGCGCGCGGGCCTGATCGCGCAGCAGATCCCAGAACACCGGTTCCAGCGTGATGCTGGTCTTGTGCCCGGCGATCTCGACCGATCGTTTGACGGGCGAGTGATAGGTCATGGCGTCTCCGGTTCGCCTTCCGGCTCAGGCTCCTGCGACGGCGCGGCGGACCCGGCCTGTTCCCATTGCTGCCAGATCCGCGCGGCTAGGCTGTCGAGCGGCACCCAGTGTCCGCCGCCCGTCAGGTTGATGCGGATGACATTGGGGCCGCCCACAGCCTCCAGCCGTTCGGCGAAGGCGGGGTCGGCCACATCGTCTTTCGTGCCATGCATCAGCAGAAGCGGCTCCGTGACCAGCGGAACCGCTGCGAGATTGTCGTACCGATCTTTCACGAAGGCGCGGCCCAGGCGCGGCACCATATCGCGCAGGCGGGTGAACGCACCCAGCGTCGCGACCCCGGAGAATTCGTCCCGTGCGGCCATTTGCAGCGCGACCGCTCCGCCCAGGGAGAATCCGAAAAGGTATAGCCGCGCGCCGGGTTCGAGCGCGCGTGCCTTGGCAATCCATGCCTCGGCATCGCGATACAGCCCGTCTTCGGATGGCTTTCCGGGGTTGTTGCCATAGCCGCGATACGAGGCGATCAGCACCCCGCGCCCGCCGATCCGCAGGGGTTCGGCGCGATAAGCCGAGACGAGGTGGTTGTAGCTGTTGCCGTGAAACACGATCACGATCTGGTCAACGCCTTCGTCGGGCGGCCAGTAGGCGCCCTCCAGTTCCAGCCCGTCCTCGGTCGTGGTGCGGATGACGCCCGGTGCCTCGCCTCGAAATTCGACCCGCGTGTCGGCGAGCGGGGTCGGCTCGTAAACTTGCGACGCGACCGGCCCGGCGTACGCCAGCGCCCCGGCGACACAACACAGGAGCAGAACCCGGGGCGGTAAGAAAACTCTCGACATCGTAGGTGCTCCAGATCGGCCGGGCGCGACTCAGAGGCCCTGCTGCTCGATCCAATCGGACTTTAGGGTTCTGGTCACGGTCTGGACAGACCACCGCGTCTCGTCACACTGCTCGCGGCCGGTCACGACCATGTCGCTGGTCTCGGTGCGCCTCCAGACGAGCCCAGTATCGTCGATCGCGAATTCGACGGTCACGGTCCCTGTGGCATCGATCCCGGCGGCCTGCGCGTCTGCGGCTTCTGGTGACAGGTTTTCGCCCGAAATCTCCGCGACAATCAGCGCCGTCTGGACTTCCTGTTCGCGCACGAAATGGGGATCGACCGGGCCGCTGGCCACTAGCAGATGATGGCCGTCACGCGTGCCCGCCCCCGTCAGGACCACCGGCTCAGCCACGCCGACAAGCGCGATCTCCTCCCCTTCCGCCACTCGCCCCGGGCGCATCCCGTAGGCTTCCACCGATTCGATCGCAGCCTGCGGGTCGCACTGCACCTGAATGGCAGTCCAGGTGAACAGCCAGCGCGAACAGACGTCCCGCGACCATCCCGCCTCGCCGAGCCAGGCGTCGAGCCGCGTCGACAGCTCGCCTTCGTCGAGGACCGTCTTGGTGCCATCGGGCGCGACGAGTATGCGCACCGGGAACATCCATTCGGCGGTGCCGCGGATGTCGTCGCGTGGCCCGGGGATCGCATATTCGATTTCGCTCCCGGTCGGCGTTTCGGCGATGACGCGCTCGGCCAGAGCCTGCCGGCCGCCGCTGGAGCTTCGGCTTGCATACTCGCCAAGCCCTTCGGTCTTCGTTTCGTATTCCAGCGACAGGACGTAATCCTGTGCCCCTGCCGGCACCGCGACAAGCGCGGCGGCGAGGGCGAGCAGGCACCGCGCGGGGCGAACGCAGCCAATCATCGGTGCCATCGCCCCGCCTGGCTCAATACATGTGCTGGCCGCCATTGATGCTCATGGTCGATCCGGTCACGAAGGCTCCGTCGTCGGCGGTCAGGAAGGCCACGCCGCGCGCGATCTCTTCCGCCTGGCCCAGCCGCCCGACCGGGATCTTGGCGACGATCTTGCCCAGCACTTCTTCGGGCACCGCAGCCACCATGTCGGTGTCGATATAGCCGGGTGCGATCGCGTTCACGGTGATGCCGAAACGCGCGCCTTCCTGCGCCAGCGCCTTGGTGAAGCCGTGAATGCCCGATTTGGCCGCAGCGTAGTTCACCTGTCCGTACTGGCCCGCCTGCCCGTTGATCGAACCGATATTGACGATCCGGCCCCATTTGCCCTCGCGCATGCCGGGAAAGCACGCCTTGGCCATGTTGAAACAACCGCCCAGATTGACGCGCATGACCTCGTTCCAGTCGTCGAAGCTCATCTTGGCGAGCGTGCCGTCGCGGGTGATCCCGGCATTGTTGACCAGGATTTCGATATGGCCGTGCTCTTCGGTGATGCGCGAACAGTTTTCGAGACAGGCCTCGTGGTCGCCCACGTCCCACTTCATCGCGGCGATGCCGGTGCGGGCGGTAAATTCGCGCGCGCGCTCTTCATTGCCCGCGTAGTTGGCGATCACGGTGCGTCCCTGTTCCTTGAGCGCCAGGCTGATCGCTTCCCCGATACCGCGCGTTCCACCCGTCACCACTGCGACACGTGCCATCATCTCTCTCCCTCTAAGTCTTTTGAATTTAGAGAAGACGTAGCGTCGCGCGCGCGCGCGGGCAAAGCAAAAGACGGGCGTGGGGCGAATTTACGGGAAGCCGGGGCGGCGTGTGCGCCCGGACGGTCAGAAGCGCAGTTGCGTTCCGATATAGACCGACTGGCTGTCTTCCGCGCTGTCGGTCAGCGGGGTAAGGCGGTCCTGCTCTTCCGACAGGCGAACGCCTGCGGTCACGTCCAGATTGCGCGAGACGCGGTATGCGCCGCCCAGATCGAGCTGACGATCGCCGCGCCCTTCGAGCGTGCGCGGTGCGCGGCCCGGCGTGCGTTCCTGATCGACCGAGATGCGCGGCTGGAACCGGCTCGGCTTATCCTTCGCGCCCTGCGAGGGGCGGAATTCGGAAAGATCGGGCATCGCGATGCGCGAAACCGTTTTCGGAAGTCCGGCCGCGGGCTTGGTGAAGCTCTGATATCCGCGGGCCATGCCCAGATCGAACGCCGAGGGTGCGACCGCGACATCGCGATCGCGGCGACCGGGTTCGCTACGGGCCGAATCGATGGCCGAACGGATCGAGATCGCGCGGGCCGAGCCATCGTCCACCCGAACCGCGACGGTTACCGTGCGGTCCGCGATCGACTTGCCGGTGGCGGGCGTGAAGGGCAGCGCCTCGCGCCGGGCGGCATAGCGTTCGGTCACGCGGCGCGCGAGATCGGGATCGACCGTGGCGGGCGTGAAGCGCGCATTGCTGCTGGCGGCGGCGGACACGAGCGAAGGGGTGGTGGCTTCCGCCAGGGCCACGCCGGCTACCGGAATCGCGACGAGGGCCAGCGCACCACCGATGACGGGGGTGAGCAGCCTGCGCATTCCAATAGCGGTCTTCTTGCCCATACCACTTTCCTATTCGCCGCATTCCTTACGGCCGGTGAACGTCCCCAAGGGGGCATTCGATCCGGGACATTATGCATTCCGTGCAGCGCATGCCAGCTTTTCCACAAGCTGGGGCCGCGCTTGTCGCGCAGGTGTTGCAACTGGCACACAACCCGTGGCCGGGTTCATCATGCATACAGCGGCGGGAGGCTGGTTTGCCAATTCGAGGCAGGCGCGCCCTTGCTGCGTTCGATTCGCGGCGATACAGGCTTTGCGTTGCGCGGTCTGCCGACCGGTCCATTTGCATCTTCCATTGGAAAGCCAGCTACGATGATCAAGCGCCGCCTCTCGATATTCTCCGCCAGCCTTCTGGGCGCGTGTGCCACGCTGTCGGCCTGTGCCGGGGGTGGCAATCTGCCCGCGGCCGATGTCGCCGCCAGCCAGGTGACCACCATCGGCGTCAATTCCTATCTCTGGCGCGCCAGCCTGGAGGCGGTGAGCTTCGCACCGCTGCTGCAGGCCGACAGTGCGGGCGGCGTGATCGTGACCGACTGGTACGCCAATCCGCAGAACCCGGGCGAACGCGTGAAGCTGACGGTTTCGATCCTCGACCAGGATCTGCGCGCCGATGCGCTGCGCGTCGCCGCCAGCCGCCAAGTCAACCAGGGCGGCAACTGGGTCGATGCGCCGGTCCAGGCGGCAACCGTGCAGAAGCTGGAAGACATCATCCTGACCAAGGCGCGCGAGCTGCGGCGCCAGGCGATTGCCGGCTAGGACTGCCGATCCCACGGGAAACCTTGTAATGAGTGATACGCGTTTCGACCCGTCCAATGCCGACGGGCGCTGGCAGGCTGCCTGGGACGAGGCGCAGTGTTTTCGCGCCGACAGCGGTAGCGACAAGCCCAAGAGCTACGTGCTCGAAATGTTTCCCTATCCCTCGGGCCGGATCCACATCGGGCACGTGCGCAATTACACGATGGGCGATGTGCTGGCGCGCTACAAGAAGATGCGCGGGCACGAAGTTCTGCACCCGATGGGCTGGGATGCGTTCGGGATGCCGGCGGAAAACGCCGCGATGGAAAAGGGCGTCCATCCCGGCAAGTGGACGCGCGAAAACATCGAATCAATGAAGGCGCAGTTGAAGCGCCTCGGCTTCGCGCTCGACTGGAGCCGAGAGATCGCGACGTGCGAGCCCGACTACTACGGCCACGAACAGGCGCTGTTCATCGACCTGTACGAGGCGGGCCTCGTCTATCGCAAGGAAAGCGAGGTCAACTGGGATCCGGTCGACCAGACCGTGCTCGCCAATGAGCAGGTGATCGACGGCAAGGGCTGGCGCAGCGGTGCAGAGGTCGAGAAGCGCAAGCTCGCCCAGTGGTTCCTCAAGATCACCGACTTCGCCGAAGAGCTGCTCGACGGGCTGGGCAGCCTCGAAGACTGGCCCGACAAGGTCCGGCTGATGCAGGAAAACTGGATCGGCAAGTCGACCGGCCTCGAATTCAGCTTCGACCTGTCGAATGGCGAGAAACTGCCCGTGTACACCACGCGGCCCGATACGATCTTCGGCGCGAGCTTCGTTGCGGTGGCGGCGGATCACCCGGTTGCGCAGTCTATCGACAGCGACGCGGCGCGCGATTTCATCTCCCGGTGCAAACGCGGCGGGACGACCGCGGCCGAGCTGGAGACGGCGGAGAAGCTGGGCTTCGACACCGGTATCACCGCGAAACACCCGTTTACCGGTGCGGACCTGCCGGTCTACATCGCGAACTTCGTGCTGATGGATTACGGCACCGGCGCGATCATGGCCGTGCCCGGCCACGACCAGCGCGACTTCGAATTCGCCACCAAGTACGGCCTGCCGATCCCGCGCGTCGTCGCGCCCAGCGCCGATGCCGCCGACAAGCCTTTCGATGGCGAGGCGGAAAGCGGCGAGGGCGTGCTGGTCAATTCCGACTTCCTCGACGGCATGGCGGTCGAAGACGCCAAGCGCGAAATCATCCGTCGCATCGAGGAACAGGGCCGGGGCGAGGGCAAGACCGTGTGGCGCCTGCGCGACTGGGGCGTTTCGCGCCAGCGGTACTGGGGCACGCCGATCCCCTTCATCCATTGCGAAAGCTGCGGCGTGGTACCCGCATCCAAGGACAGCCTGCCGATTACGTTGCCCGAGGATGTCGACTTCAAGACGCCGGGCAATCCGCTGGTCCGCCACCCGACCTGGAAGCACGTCGACTGCCCGAAATGCGGCGGCAAGGCAGAGCGGGAGACCGACACGCTGGATACCTTCGTGGATTCCAGCTGGTATTTCCTGCGCTTCGCCAGCCAGCCTGCGGACAAGCCGTTCGACCGCGATGAAATCGCCAAATGGCTGCCGGTGGAGCAGTATATCGGCGGGATCGAACACGCGATCCTGCACCTGCTCTACGCCCGCTTCTGGACCCGCGCACTCGCCCGGATCGGCCAGATCGATGTGACCGAGCCGTTCGCCTCGCTGTTCACGCAGGGCATGGTGACGCATGAGACTTACAGCCGGAAGGAAGGCGGCAAGACCGTCTACTACGCGCCCGACGAGATCAGCCGCGAAGCCGAGCGTGCGCTGCTGAAGGACGATGGCGGCGAGGTCGAAATCGGCCGCGTCATCAAGATGTCCAAGTCGAAGAAGAACGTCGTCGATCCGGACACGATCATCGCGCAGTATGGCGCGGACGCAGTGCGCTGGTTCATGCTGTCCGACAGCCCGCCGGAGCGTGACCTGCCGTGGTCCGAGGCGGGAATCGAAGGCTGTGCGCGCTTCGTCCAGCGCGTGTGGCGGCTGGTGTCCGACGAGGCCACGCGCACGCTGGAAGGCGAAGACATCGACCTGCGCCGCAAGACGCACAAGACCATCGCCGCCGTGGCCGAAGATATCGAGGCGCTGAGCTTCAACAAGGCGGTCGCGCGGCTCTACGAGCTGACCGGCGCGATCGAGAAGGCCGACATCACCGCCGACCGGCGCGACGCGACCTTCGCACTGATGAAGCTGGTTTCGCCGATGATGCCGCATCTTGCCGAAGAGGCATGGCATCGCGCGGGCGGCGAAGGCCTGATCGCCGCAGCGGCGTGGCCCGAAGTCGATCCCGCCATGCTGGTGGAAGACGAGGTGACCATCGCCGTGCAGCACAAGGGCAAGCTGCGCGATACGCTGACCGCGCCCAAGGGTGCTTCGAAGGAAATGCTGGAGGAAATGGCACTGGCGAGCGAGAAGGTGCAGCGCAGCCTCGATGGGGCCGAGGTGCGCAAGATCATTGTGGTGCCCGACAGGCTGGTCAATATCGTCACCTGATGCGATTCGTTTTCACCCTTCTCGCGGCGCTCGCGCTGTCTGCCTGCGGGCTCCAGCCGATCTATGCCGGAGCGAACGGCAAGGGCGTGGTCGCGGATCTTTCGGCGGTCCAGATCGCCCCGATCGAGGGGCGCACCGGCTGGCTGCTGGCGACCGCGCTGGAAGACCGCGTCGACCTGAACAGGACGGCACCGGCCCCGCGCTACCGGCTCGACGTCCAGCTCGACGAAAGCCTCGAAAGCCTCGGCCTGCTGAGCGATGAGCGGGTGACGCGCGAACGCCGGATTTTGCGCGCGCGCTATCAGCTGGTCGATCTGGAAAGTGGCACCATCCTGCTGGATGCGAGTGCGGGATCGGACAGCGGGATCGACGTCGTCTCCAGCGATTATGCCACTATCGCCGCGGAACGCGCGGCGGCAGAGCGGCTGGCGCAGACCGTCGCGGACCAGATCGTCACCCGCGTGTCCGTGGCGCTGCGCAAGCGCAACTGATCGCATGGCGCGCGGCCAGTCGTTCAAGGCAACCCAGAACACTTTCGGGCGGATGGCCGCGCAGGCCGCACGCGAATGCCACACGTTCTTCTTCTGCGGGCCTGACGAAAGCGCGGCATCCGCTGCGGCAAAGACGATTGCGGACGGCCTCGCGGATGCAGGCGAGCGGGTCGACATCTCGGGTTCGGACCTGCGCCGCGATCCGGTGCGGCTGGCGGACGAGGCGCGATCGTCCTCCCTGTTCGGCGATGCGCGCCATATCCTGGTGCGCGCGACCGGCGAGGAAGCGCACGATGCGCTGAAGCTGCATCTGGAGGCAGAGGGCGAGGCATGCCCCGTGCTGGTGGTGGCGACTTCTGCGACCGACAAGTCGCGCACCGCCAAGCTGATCGCAGGCGCGAAAGGCACGCTGGTGGCGATGTTCTATCCGCCCAACCTGGTCGATATGGCGAACACGGTGCGCGATCTGGCAGGGCCTGCGGGTCTGCGACTGGATGGCGACCTTGCGCAAAGGATCGCGCGGGCGTCCGGTCTCGACCGCAGGCTGGCCGAAGCCGAACTGGAAAAGCTGGTGCTGTTCCTCGATGCGGCGCCCGATTCGCCCAAGACGGCAGACCTTGCCGCGTGGGACGCGATCGGCGCGTCGAGCGAGGAAGACGGCTTCATGCCGTTGGTGAACGCGGCGCTCAGCGGCCACGCCAGGCGCCTGCCTGGCGAGCTGGCGCGGCTGCATACGCTGTCGCTCAACCCCGTGGGGGTGGCGCTGGCGTTCGAACGGCGCGCCGCGCAGCTCGCGCAACTATCCGCACGGATGCGGCCGGGCGAGGATGTCGGCAGTTTCGTCGAGGCACAGAAGCGCGCGCGCAGGGTCTTCTTCAAGGACGAGCGCGATCTGGCGGAGCAGCTGCGCATCTGGCGCGGGCGCAGGCTGGACCGGCTGGTTTCACGGCTGACCGCACTGCATCAGGCGCTGCTGGCCAACAGCCAGCAGGCTGAGCTGCTGCTCAGCCAGGAAATTGCGTGGATTGCGCGCGTCGCGGCGCGGTAGGGCAGAACCCCCGGCCGGCTCAGTTTTCGGGGACGGAGAACGATCCGGTCACTCGGCCCGCATCGCCGCCACCTTCAGCACCGTCGATGCTGGAAAGCCCGCTGCGAAGGTCGATCGTCAGGCGGCCGCCGTTCAGCGTATCGCCGCCCCTGCGCAGCCGCACGTCGCCGGTCATGGTGATCACCCGCCGGTTGA
This sequence comes from Erythrobacter sp., assembly GCA_009993635.1. Taxonomy (GTDB): domain Bacteria; phylum Pseudomonadota; class Alphaproteobacteria; order Sphingomonadales; family Sphingomonadaceae; genus Alteriqipengyuania. The sequence goes on from JAACTC010000009.1 coordinate 63,459, forward strand.
AATCGTAAACCGCCACATCGCCGCGTGCGCTCTCGTTCCCGCGGGTCACGGTGACCCCGCCCGTCGCGGAGATGCGCTGGATGCTGAGCGATCCGGTATCGCTGTAATCCACGATGGTGCGCGCCGCAGTCATCCGCAGGTTCGCCTGATCGATCTGCACATTGCCCGAAAGAACCACGCGGTCCTGCCGATCCTGCAGCTCGATCCGGTTGGCGGCATAGTTGACCGGTGCATTCGAATTGTGCCCGGCGATGGCCTGCGCGTGCAATTGCAGCCCGGCGATGCTGCACGATGCAAGCACGAAGCCGACCATGCCCGAACGCAGCACAGTGCGTACGAGCGGGCTTCTGATTTCGCGGGGTTTGTAGGGCATCATTGCATGGTCTCCAGCGCGCCGGGCACCATGCGCAGGCGCGCATTCCCGTCAAGCGTTATCGTGCGCTCATCGAGATCAACCCTCAGGCTGTCGGCCGAGAAGGTGCCCGCGGGTACCGCGCCCGATACGCCTTCGCTCCCGACCAGGGTCTGGTCGCGCAGGTTCACCGAAACGCCGCGCGCAACCAGTCGGTACCCATCGGCCGCGCGCAGCATCACCGGCCCGCGTACCTTCAGCAATTCGTCTGCGATCGTATAGTCGCCGCCCTCTGCGGCGATCTGCGCGGGGCCATCGGCCAGCAGGATGCGCGCGACCACTTCCTGCAGCCGAACGATGCCCTCCGCGCTCGATTTCTGCACCGCTTCCTCTGCCAGTACCGAGAAGGGGCGGCCCTCGTTGTCGGACCCGCGATAGGTCGCATTGTCGACCCGCAGCCGCTCGTCGATCTGTTCCACCTTGTCGCGATCGAGGATGAAGGAGACTTCGCTGCGCGGCGAAAACGGCGCGATCACCAGGAACGCGACGATTGCTCCGGTCGCCATCGGCAGGGCGATCGCCAGCGTCTTGATCAGCCGGTCGTGAAAGCCGCCGGGCGCAGCCTGCTTCTGCCGGCCACGGCGCTGGCGCTGCGCCTCGCTCGTCTCTTCCACGTGATCGTGATGCATGATGAATGTGGACCTCTGGCCCTATTCGTGGCTGAAAATATCCGCGTTCGGCCAGCCTGCCAGGTCCAGCCGCGCACGTGTCGGCAGGAAGTCGAAACAGGCCTGCGCGATCTCAGAACGGTTCTCGCGTGCCAGCCGTTCCTCGAAAATGTCGCGCATCCGGTGAAGATAGCGCACGTCCGACGCGGCATATTCGCGCTGCGCCTCGGTAATGACGGGCGCGCCCCAGTCCGAGCTTTGCTGCTGCTTCGAAATATCCTCGCCCAGCAGTTCGTTCACCAGCATCTTCAGCCCGTGGCGATCGGTATAGGTGCGGGTCAGCTTGCTGGCGATCTTGGTGCAGAACACCGGCGCGGCGGTGACGCCCAGCCAGTATTCGATCGCCGCCAGGTCGAACCGGCCGAAATGGTACAGCTTCACCCGCGAAGGATCGGCCAGCACGGCCTTCAGGTTGGGCGCATCGAAAGTGCTGTCGACGCCGAAGCGAACGAGGTGTTCGTCGCCCTGACCGTCGCTGATCTGCACGAGGCAGAGGCGATCTCTATGCGTGATCAGTCCCATCGTCTCGGTATCGACGGCCAGGTCCGCCCCATCGGCGAACACGCCTGCGGGAAGATCTTCTTCGTGGAAATGAACTGCCATTGCGTTCCTTCTTTTCTGCGGTGCCGGGATGCGTGGGATGGGCCTTAATCCGGAAACAGATGCCCCTAGGCATATTGGGGAAAGAGGGGAAGGGCGTCTGGCGCAATCGGCCCCGCGGCCATAGCGAGGGGGCATGGGCCAAGAGCTTCCCGATAGCTGGCGCAGCGTGCTGGAACCCGCGCTGGAGACACCCGAGGCGCGGCGGCTGGGTGGTTTCCTGCGCGCGGAAGAGGCGGCGGGCAAGGCGATCTATCCGCCATCGGGCAGCCGCCTGCGCGCGCTGGAGCTGACCCCGCTGGATGCGGTCAAGGTGGTGATCCTAGGGCAGGATCCGTATCACGGGCCGGGGCAGGCGATGGGGCTGAGCTTTTCGGTACCCGACGGTGTGCGCCATCCGCCCTCGCTCAGGAATATCTTCAAGGAATTGGCCGACGATTGCGGCATGGCCGCGCCAACGTCCGGCGATCTGACCCCGTGGGCGCAGCGCGGCGTGCTGCTGCTGAACAATTCGCTGACGGTGGAGGCGGGGCAGGCGGGCAGCCACGCGGGGCGCGGGTGGGATGCGATCACCGATGCCTGCGTCGCGGCGGTCGCAGCGCGCGCCGAACCGGCAGTGTTCATCCTGTGGGGCAGCCATGCGCAGAAAAAGGCGTCGCGCATCGCAGAGCTCAACGAACCGACCCGGCATTGCGTGATCCGCTCGCCGCACCCCAGCCCGCTCTCCGCGCATCGCGGGTTCTTCGGCTCGAAGCCGTTCAGCCGGGCCAATGAATTTCTGCAATCGGTCGGACGCGACCCGGTAGACTGGTCGCTCGCCTGATCAGGCGCTGGCCCGGTCAGGCCACATCGTCGAGCCGGGCCAGCCGGTCGAGTGCGAGGCGCAGCGCGCGGTCGACATCGCCTTCGCTCGCCGCCCGTCGTTCGGGCTGCGGCGATTCGTCGACGCGATCCGAGGCACGAGGCTCTTCGGCAGGGGGCGCGGTAAAGCTGACGGGCACCGCTTGGCTGTGCACATCGACCTGCCCCTGCAAAGCCCGGGCGAGCCGTTCGACCAGTTCGGCCACGCCCAGTTCGCCCAGCTCCGGCTCTTCGGCGCGCGGTTGCGGCCATGCGGGTGGCGGTGGAGCGGACGGGGGCGGAGCGGATGCGTGCGGCTCAGGGTCTTCAGCCTGCGATTCGCGCGGCTGTTCGATCCGCGCCGACGCATAGTCGCTTTGCGAAGCGGGCTGCGCGGGTGCGAAAGAGCACTCCGCTTCGAACGGTCGCTGCTCGGGCCACTCGCTTGCCGCCGCCTCGTCGGGCTTCACCCGTTCTGCAAAGGGGTTGTAACGCGACGGCGCGACCTGCGCCGGTTCCGGCCCGTCGGCGTATGCAGGGTTCGTCCAGGGCTCCGGCGTCCCGTCCTGCACGTAGTGGACATCCTCGAGCTCGAACAGGTCCGAATCGTCTGCGGCGACGTCTTCCGAAATCGGTTCCTGGGCATCCGCATCGCTCCACGCGGATGCGAAATACGGATCGTCGATCGGCGGTTTTGCGTCGTCATCGAAATCGTATTCGTCGGACTCGACTGGCGGTGACAGCTCGAAATCGTCGTCCTCCTCGTCGTCCAGGCTGCTCAGCCCGAGGGCAGAGCGCACGTCGAGCGGGGGGCGGGCATCGCCCTTGCCCTTGCGCTTCGGCCGGGGTGCGCGCGCGGGCGCCGCATCGCGTTTTTCGCTGCCGCGCACCGCGAAGGCGATCAGCACGCCCATCAGAAGGCCGATAGCCGCCGCGCCCAGGGCAATCACGATTCGCGTGTTCTGGCCGAAGGGCGTCGCACCGCCCAGGATCATGTCGAACAGGACGGGCGGCAAGAACAGGCAGCCGGCACCGAACAGCGCGGCGAACCACAGGCCGACCAGCACCGGGAAAACGGCGCTGCCGGTGAAGCCGCCGCGTTTCGAGTCGTGCTCTTCCCGAATGTGATTCCTGTCGGCCAAAGTGCCTTCCTTCATCGCGGGCCGCCCTGGCGGGCGTGGACTCCCTTGTTCAAAGGCATCCACGCCGCGCTTTCGGGCGACCGATCCGTGGGTCTGCCTAACAAGCGATGGTAAACGGCTTGATAACGACGGCTGTTTATCTGCCAGTCCCGCTCATTCACGATGAAGGCCTGCGCGCGCTCGCGCATGGCGGGCCATGCGTGCCGGTGATCCAGCATCTGCGACAGCGATTGCGCTATGCCCGCGGGATCGTCTGCCGGGAACAGCACGCCGGTTTCGCCATCGACGATCAGTTCGCGGTGGCCGCCGACCTCGGACGCGGCGACGATTCGCCCCTGCGCCATTGCTTCGAGCGGTTTGAGCGGGGTGACCAGATCGGTCAGGCGGCTTTTCTTGCGCGGAAACGCCAGCACATCGATCAGCGCGTAATAATGGGCGACCTCGTCATGCGGGACGCGGCCGGTGAAGACGATCGCATCACGCGCGGGAGAGGCGTCGGCCTGCGCGCGCAGGGCCGCGTCGTCCTGCCCGCCGCCGACCAGCAGCAGCTGCGCATCGGGATGGCTCTGGCGCAGCATCGGCAGCGCGGCGATCAGATCGTCCAGCCCTTCGTAGGGATAGAAACTGCCGATGAAGCCGATCACCGGCCCGTCGCGCAGGCCGATTCGCTCAGCCAGCGCGGGATCGCGCGGGGCGGGCGTGCCGAACTGGTCGAGGTCGACCGCGTTGGGCGAGATGCCGACCTTGTCCGGCGCGAATCCACGCGCCACCAGATCGTCGCGCAGGCCCTCGCAGATCGTGAAGACCGCGTCGGCGCGTTTGACCACCGCGTTTTCCAGCGCGCGCGTCAGCCGGTACTTGGCCGAACCTTCGCTGCCGGTCCCATTGCCGACCGCCGCATCTTCCCAGAAGGCGCGGATTTCGTAGACCACCGGAATGCCCAGCTGCCGCCCAGCGCGCACCGCGGCAAGGCCGGACAGCGCGGGCGAGTGCGCGTGCAGCACGTCGGGGCGCCAGTCGCGCGCCAGTCGCACGATTGCATCCCTGTGGGCGGAGACTTCGTGCCATTCGGAAAGCAGCGGCAGGCCGCCTGCGCGGCCCCTGCTGCGATGGAAGCGCAGCCGCTCGCACATCTCGTCATCCGGGCCGTCGGCCTCGTGGCGCAGGCCGGTGATGCCGCGCACCTCCAGCCCGTCGGCAGCCTGGGCGCGCATGATCGCGCGGGTGCGAAAGGCATAGCCGCTGTGCAGCGGCAGCGAATGGTCGAGAACGTGAAGCACGCGCATAATGGCTGATCATCTAGCCCAGCCGTACTTAACGCGCCGTCAACTCCACCCTGCTAGCGAATTCGCCGATGCTGGCGCGCAGTGCGACCGGCCATGGATGCAACCGCTAGCAGGAGCTCATCGACCGTGATCGACATGATCGTCATCGTCGCGATGCATGGCCTGCTGTTGCTGGCAGGTTACCGGCTGATGCTGCGCGACGATCTGGACGAAGACCCGATGCTGGAACCCGAAGGCGACGACAGGCCGTGACCGACCTGTTCCTGCTCGGCTTTTTCGGCCTGTTCCTGGTTTTCGGCCTGAAGCGCCCGTTCCTGTGGGTGTGCGCCTACCTCTACGTCGATATTCTCGCTCCGCAGAAGATCGGTTTCGGGGTCATCACCGGTGTGCCGGTTTCGCTGGTCGCATTCGTTGCCGCGTTCGGCGGCTGGTTGCTGATGGACAAGAAGGTGCGGCCCACCTTCACCTTCCGCCAGGTGCTGATGCTGTTCCTGCTGGTCTGGGCCTGGTTCACCATGCAGGGGGCCGAGTTCCCTTACGAAGCGGCATCGAAGTGGGACTGGGTGTGGAAGACGCTGCTGTTCGCGATGTTCCTGCCGTTCACCGTAACCAACCGGTTGCGGTTCGAGGCCGCGGCGCTGGTCATGGTGCTGACCGCGGGGGCAATCATCATCTCGGGCGGGTTGAAGACCGTGTTCGGCGGTGGCGGCTACGGCACGCTGTCGCTGTTCGTGAACGACAATAGCGGGATCTACGAAAGCTCCACGATCTCGACCGTGGCGATCGCGATCATTCCGCTGCTCTACTGGTTCACCCGCTACGGCACCGTGTTTCCGCCCAGCCTGCCGGTCAAGCTGTTCGCCGCCGGGCTGGCGGGGGCCTGCCTGCTGATTCCCATCGGTACCGAGGCGCGCACCGGGCTGGTCTGCATCGCGATGCTTGGCCTGCTGGTGCTGCGCGAAAGCCGCCACAAGCTGCTGCTGATGGTGGGCGGCGTACTGCTGTGCATCGCCGCTTTCCCGTTCCTGCCGCAAAGCTATGCGGATCGCATGGCCACCATGATGACCGCACAGGAAGACGAAAGCGCCTCTACCCGCGTGGCGGTGTGGGAATGGACGCTGGACTACGCCAAGGCGCACCCGCTGGGCGGCGGGTTCGAAGCCTACCGCGCCAACAGCTTCACCTACCGGATGCCGCAGACCACGGGTGAGGGCAACATGACCAGCACCCGCTTCGAAAAGGTCACCGACGAGGGCCGCGCCTATCACTCAGCATTTTTCGAAATGCTGGGCGAACAGGGCTGGCCGGGACTGGGCGCATGGGTGCTGCTGCAGGCGCTGGGCCTGTACCAGATGGAACGCCTGCGACGGCGGATGCGCAACAGGGGCGACCCGCAGCTCGCCTGGCTGGGCCACCTGGCGATTGCGCTGCAATATGCGCAGCTGATCTATCTGGTCGGCGCGCTGTTTCAGGGGATCGCATGGCAGCCCTTCATCATGATGCTGGCGGGCCTGCAGATCGCGCTGGTGGTCTATGCCAAACGCTATGATTCGCCCCATGGCGCAACCATCGGAGAGCGGCTGGCGGCAGAGCGCGCCGCTGCGGCAGCATCCGCCCGGCCCGATGCCGTAGCGACAGGCCCGGCTCCATTGCGCTAGCCCCCGCCATCCTGCATGAAGCGCGCATATTCCAACTTGAGGAGAGGCGCGTATGAGCCCGCAGGATATTGCCGGAAAAGTCGGCGAACAGATCGGCACCAGCCCCTGGGTCGAAATCAGCCAGGAACGGATCAACCAGTTCGCGGAAGCGACCGGCGACCACCAGTTCATCCATGTGAACGAGGAAGCGGCCAAGATGACGCCGTTCGGTGGCACCATCGCCCACGGCTTCCTGACGTTGTCGATGATCCCCTACCTCAGCGCCGAGGCCGACCTGCCCAAGCCCGACGGCATCAAGATGGCCGTCAACTATGGTGGCAACAAGACGCGCTTCATCAACCCGGTGCGCAGCGGCAAGAAGATCCGCGGCCATTGGAAGCTGCTCGAAATGACCGAGAAGCGCCCCGGCCAGTGGCAGCAGACGGTCGAGATCACCATCGAGATCGAAGGCGAGGAAAAGCCCGCCCTGATCTGCGAATGGATGACGATGTTCTTCGTCTAAATCCCTGGCGTGAGTCCCAGCGAAAGCTGGGACCTGCCCTGCCCAACAGACAGCAAGAAAAAGGAGGTCCCAGTTTTCGCTGGGACTCAGCAAGAGGACCCTTCCCATGACCCGCAGCGCAGTTATCGTTTCCACCGCACGCACCGCCATCGGCCGCGCCTACAAGGGCGGCTTCAACAACACCAAGGGGGCCACGCTCGGCTCCTATTCGCTCGCCCCGGCGATCGAGCGCGCCAAGATCGACGCTGGCGAAATCAACGACGTCGTGTGGGGTGCCGCGCTCCAGCAGGGCGCGCAGGCCGGCAACCTCGGCCGCCAGGTCGCGCTGCGCGCAGGCTGCCCGATCGGCGTGTCGGGCATGACGATCGACCGCCAGTGCTCTTCGGGCCTGATGGCGATCTCGACCGCTGCCAAGCAGATCATCGTCGACAACATGGATATCGTCGCGGGCGGCGGTCAGGAATCGATCAGCCTCGTCCAGACCCCGGAAATGCGCGTGATGCCCGATCCCGAGCTGATGGCGATGCACAACGCGGTTTACATGCCGATGCTGCAGACCGCCGAGACCGTTGCCAAGCGGTACGGCATCAGCCGCGAAGCGCAGGACGAATATGCGCTGCGCTCGCAGCAGCGCACGGCGGCCGCGCAGGAAGCGGGCAAGTTCGACGACGAAATCGTGCCCGTCACCGTCACCATGAAGGTGAAGGACAAGGAATCCGGCGAGGTTTCCGATCAGGAAGTCACCGTCGCCAAGGACGAGGGCAACCGCCCCAGCACCACGCTGGAAGGCCTCCAGTCGCTCAACCCCGTGCTCGGCCCGGACAGCACCATTACCGCCGGTAACGCCAGCCAGCTGTCGGACGGTTCGTCGGCCAGTATCCTGATGGAAGAAAAGCTGGCTGAGAAGCGCGGCCTGACCCCGCTCGGCCGTTATGTCGGCATGGCGGTCGCGGGCACCGAGCCCGACGAAATGGGCATCGGCCCGGTCTTCGCGATCCCCGCCGTGCTCGAACGCACCGGCCTGAAGATGAGCGATATCGGCCTGTGGGAGCTGAACGAAGCCTTTGCGGTGCAGGTGCTCTACTGCCGCGACAAGCTGGGCATCCCCGACGAAGACCTCAACGTCAACGGCGGGTCGATCTCGGTCGGCCACCCTTACGGCATGACGGGCGCGCGCTGCGTCGGCCACGCGCTGATCGAAGGCAAGCGTCGCGGTGCCAAGTACGTCTGCGTCACCATGTGCGTCGGCGGCGGCATGGGCGCGGCGGGGATCTTCGAGGTCCTCTGATCCTCCTTTAAGGACAACACCCCATGCATGGACGGTGGCCGGAACTGGACTTCGCTTCGCAGCAGTCGGTCTACGCTACCGTCCATGCCTATTTACAGGTGATCGGCAAACTGCCGACCCGCGCGCTACCGTGGTGCAACCATAGCTGGCATGTCGCCATGCCGGTCGTGCCGACGGGCTTTCGCACCTATCCGCTGCCGACCGGGGCGGGCGAGGCGGAGATCCTCTTTGATTGCCTTGCCTCGCGCGTAGTCCTGACGACCTGCGACGGGCGCGAGCGGACTGTGGCGCTCACCGGCCAGAGCGTGGCCGCCTTCCACGCCGAGCTGGGTGGACTTCTGGACGAAGCCGGGATCGCCACCTCGATCGATGGTGGCCCCAACGAGGTGGAGGAGGCCGTTCCCTTCGCCCGGGACGATGCCCCGCGCGCGTGGAACGGCGACACCGTGCGCCAGCTTCACCGCGCCTTCGCCGATGCGGCGCGGGTGATGGGCCGGTTCCGCACTGGCTTCCTCGGCAAATCCAGCCCCGTGCACCTTTTCTGGGGCAGCTTCGATCTGGCGGTGACCCGCTTTTCCGGGCGCGAAGCGCCCTTGCATCCGGGCGGCTTTCCCAACCTGCCCGACGCGGTAACGCGCGAGGCCTATAGCCACGAGGTCGCCAGCTTCGGCTTCTGGCCGGGCGGTGGAGCGGTCGAGGAAGCGGCATTCTACGCTTACGGCTACCCCACACCCGATGGGCTCGATGGCGCCACGATCGCGCCAGATGCGGCGTACTGGCACGCCGATCTGGGCGAATTCGTGCTGCCTTATGCCGCGGTACGCACGGCCCGGGACCCCGATGCCGAGCTGCTGGAATTTCTCCAGAGCAGCTATCGCGCAATCGCCTCTCTGGCGGACTGGGATTGCAAGGCGCTCGACATACCGATGGGAAGCAAGGGCGCACCCTATGATGTGGAAGCCCACCGGCGCAGCTGACGGATGGCTGCGCTGTCACAAGGAGGACGCCTCGTGCGCCGCTCGTTCGCTACCGTGCCCCTGATCGCGCTGCTTGCCGCCTGTTCGGGGGAATCCCCTTCGCAGAGTGCGGACGAAGCCGCGCGGCAACCCGAGGTATCGTCCACGACAAACCCGGATCCCGAGGGTGCGGAAGCGCGCCCGCCATCGCAGGCTGCGTCACCCGATGGCTACACCTCTGCCTACACCACGCTCGACCTCGATGACTGCGAGGTGCTCGACCGGAGCACGGACGAGGGGAGCTGGATCGATCTTCGCTGTCCGGGTCTGCAGGGCATCCCGCTGTTCGTGAGCGAGGGCGACGGGCGGTTCGATGTCGCTGCCGGCGTACCGGGCGACAGCTTCGCCACGATAATGGCGTTCAACGATCTGGACGAAACGGTCGAATGGCGGATGCAGGATGGCGAGCCCTTTGCGGTGATCTTCCGCTACCGCGACGTCAGCCTGGAAAGCGGGCCGCGCACGGTGCTTGCGATCGAGAAGATCGGCAGGCCGGGCGCGCCGGGCTGCCGGGTGGCACAGATCGCGGGGGCGACGCCCCGGGCGAACGAGCGCGCGCGAATGATTGCAGACCAACGCGCGGCCGGTTTCGACTGTTCGGCCGAACCGTACTATGTTGGCGACGCAAGATGATGGAGCAGGGTAACGGGCAATGGGTCTGATCGAACTTCTCGGCCTCGCGGGCAGCGTCAGCCTGCTGTCCGGCTGGCGGCTATACGCAACGGTGCTGGTCACCGGCCTTGCGATGCGCACTGGCTGGGTGCCGCTGCCCGATCATCTCGAGATGCTGACCGTGCTTGCCAATCCGTGGGTGATCGGCGTCGCCGCGGTGGGCGCGGTGATCGAATTTCTGGCCGACAAGGTGATGTGGCTCGATTCGGCGTGGGATGCGGTCAACTCGCTGATCCGGCCGGTCGGCGGCGCGCTGCTCGCGCTGGCGATCGTCGATCCGGGCGACCCCACCTGGCAGGTCGTTGCCTTCCTGCTCGGCGGGGGTGCGGCCTTTGCAGCCCATGCGGGCAAGGCGAGCGCGCGTGCGGCGGTCAACGCCAGTCCCGAACCGGTCAGCAACATGGTGGTCTCCACCGCAGAGGATGTCGCAACCTTCGGCCTGCTGGCGCTGGCTTTCGCCAATCCGATAGCGGCAACGGCGATCGCCGCCGCGCTGCTGGTGCTCAGCATCGTCTTGATCGTGGTGGTCGGGCGCGCCGTCAGGCGAATGCTGCGCCGTTCGGGCAAGCCCGCCGACCCGGCCTAGCGCGCGCGGCGGGTCAGCCGTTGGCGGCCATGAATTCCTCGATCACCGGGGCGACCTTGGTGCGCCACTTGCTGCCGTTGAAGATGCCGTAATGGCCCGCGCCTTCGGCGAGGTAGTACCGCTTCTTCTTCTCGGACAGGTTGCGCGCCAGCGGCAGCGCCGCCTTGGTCTGGCCGATGCCCGAGATATCGTCACGCTCGCCCTCGACCGCCAGCAGCGCGGTGGCGCTGATGTCGCCCAGATCGACCACCGTGCCGCGGTGCTCCAGCTGGTTGTTCGGCAGCGAGTGCTTCTGGAACACCTCCTCCACCGTCTGGAGGTAGAATTCCGCCGTCATGTCGCACACGCTGCGGTATTCCTCGTAGAAATCCTTGGTCAGCTGGGCGCTGTCGTCCTCGCCCGCCACGAGATGCTTGTACATTTCATAGTGGCTCAGGATGTGGCCGCCCAGGTTCATGCTCATAAAGCTCGCCAGCTGCATGAAGCCGGGATAGACGCGCCGTCCGCTGCCCGCGTATTGCGCAGGGACTGTGGCGATCACGTTCTGCCGGAACCAGCTGATCGGCCGCTTCATCGCCATGTCGTTGACCGTGGTCGGGCTTTCGCGCGTATCGATCGGCCCGCCCATCATGGTCAGCGTCCTGGGGCTCGCCTTGTCTTTCGCGCCGTTCATCAGCGCGGTCGCCGCGAGCGCGGGGACCGAGGGCTGGCAGACCGCAATCACATGCGCCGCCTTGCCATCGTTGCGCTGCGCAATTTCCTGCAGGAATTCGATGATGTAATCGATGTAATCGTCGAGATCGAAGCGCCCTTCGGACAGCGCGACATCGCGCGCGTCGTGCCAGTCGGTGATGTAGACCTCGGAATTTTCGACCATCCGTTCCACCGTGCCGCGCAGCAGCGTGGCGAAGTGGCCGCTCATCGGCGCGACGATCAGCACGGCGGGCGCATCCTCGGGCAGGTTCGCCCGGCGGAAACGCTTAAGATCGCCGAACGCACGGTGCAGAACCAGCGTTTCTGCGACCGGATCGGCCTTGCCCTTCACGGTCACGCTTTCGATGTCGAATTCAGGCTTGCCGCGCCGGATGGTGGCGTGGGCGAACACTTCGAGCGCGGACCCGGCGACCGGCCCGATGCCGGTATAGGCCATCGGGTTGCGCGGATTGGTCAGCCATTCGGATCCGATCGAGGCCATCGCACTGGCGCTGTTAAGCCAGGCGGACTGCAATTCGTATGCGTGGTAAAGCAAGGAATACCCCTAAAAACGTCGCAAATTCGCGGGATTTTCGCGAGATTTGCATCATCGACCCTATAGGTAAAGGCTATTGTGCAATGCACAAGGTGGATTGCGGGTTCAAGCACCGTGGATTTCCCGATCCGGTGGCGCTAGGCGGTGGGTCAGATGGCTCGCGAAAATCCCCCTACCAGGCTGACCCGGCGCGGGCGCGCCGTAAAAGAGGATGGGGAAGCCCGCAGCAGCCGCTCGCTCGCTCCGCTGCGGATGATCTATCGCGAGGCCGCGCGCTTTCCGAAACAGATCGTTTTCGCCCTGGCCTCGCTGCTCGTCACGTCGGCGGCGACGCTGGCGATTCCGTGGCGCTTCAAGGTCATTATAGACAAGGCCTTCGGCGGCGGTGCCGAAGCGACCGAAATCGCGCATTCCTTCCAGTATCTGCTGATGATCGTGGTGGTGCTGGGGATCGGCACGGCCTTTCGGTATTATTTCGTCAGCTGGCTGGGGGAACGGGTGGTCGCCAATATCCGCCTGAAAGTGCAGCAGAACCTGCTGCGCCAGTCGCCGAGCTTCTACGAAGAGAACAGCCCCAAGGAAATTTCCAGCCGGATGACGAGCGACACCGCGATCATCGAGACCGTGGTCGGCTCGACGGTGTCGATCGCGCTGCGCAACAGCCTGACCGCGATCGGCGGCATCTTCCTGCTGCTGTATCTCGCACCCACGCTCACGCTGGGGCTGCTGCTGGGGATCGTGTTGATCGTCGTCCCGATCGTCTATTTCGGTCGCAAGATCCGCGCGGTTTCGCGCACCACGCAGGATCGCGTGGCCGATGTCGGCCGCAACGTGACAGAGGTGCTGGGCGCGATGCACATCGTGCAGAGCTTCGGCCAGGAATCGCGCGAGAGCGAGAAATTCGCACGTGTGGTGGAGCGCACGTTCGAAACCGCGAAGCGCAGGATCCTGCTGCGCGCGATTATGACGTCGGTCGTGATCGTGATGATTTTCGGCGGCATAACGCTGGTCATGTGGCGCGGCGCATTGGCGGTGACCGAAGGCACCATTACCGGCGGCACCATCGCCGCCTTCGTGCTGACAGGCGGCCTCGTGGCAGGCGCGCTGGGCGCGCTGACCGAGGTGTATGGCGACCTTCTGCGCGGCGCGGGCGCGGCGGACCGGCTGGCCGAATTGCTGCAGGCCGAACCGCAGATCGCTCCGCCCGCCAGCCCGCAGCCCCTCCCGGTGCCCGCGCGCGGCAGCCTGTCGTTCCGCAATGTCGGCTTCGCCTACCCCTCGCGCCCCGGAGAGGCGGTGATCGACGATCTGACGCTGGAGATCGAACCGGGCGAAACCGTGGCGCTCGTCGGCCCGTCGGGGGCGGGCAAATCGACGCTCTTCATGCTCGCCCAGCGATTCTACGACCCCTCCGAAGGAACCATCCGGATCGACGGGATCGCGCTGCCCAGCGCCGACCCGGCAGAGATCCGCGCGCGCATGGCTTACGTGCCGCAGGCAGGCACGCTGTTTTCCGGCAGCGCGCGCGACAATCTGCGCTACGGCCGATGGGACGCAAGCGATGCGGAAATCTGGGAGGCCGCGCGCCTCGCCAATGCGGCCGGGTTCATCGAGGCGCTGCCGCAGGGGCTCGACACCGATCTGGGCGAAGACGGCACGCGGCTTTCGGGCGGTCAGCAGCAGCGGATTGCCATCGCGCGCGCCATCCTGCGCGATGCGCCGATCCTGCTGCTCGACGAGGCGACCAGCGCGCTGGATGCCGAAAGCGAGCGGTTGGTGCAGGATGCGCTGGCCCGCGTGATGCGTGGCCGCACCACGTTGGTGATCGCGCATCGCCTGGCGACAGTGCGCGAAGCGGACCGGATCGTGGTGCTGGAAGGCGGCAGGATCGTGCAGCAGGGCACGCATGCGGAGCTGGTTGCGCACGGCGGGCTGTACGGCAAGCTGGCGCAGCTGCAGTTCGATCCCGGACCCGCGTCGGCCAAGTGATCGCCGCCGGCTTTCAATCGACGAGCGGCATACCGCAACCGACCAAAAGCAACGCTGGCGGCCCGTATGGGTCTATGCCAGCATCAGCCGCCATCCGTCGTTCATCGGGCACGGCGATACACGCGTTTTCTCCATAAAGAGGGCACACCATGATCCGCACCATACTGACCACCACCGCGAGCGCGCTGGCGCTTGCACTGGCGGCGCCCGCCGCCGCAGAAGACCTTGATGCGCACGGCCCGCAGCTGAGCGATCTGGACCTGCTGGTTGAAGATGGCGACGAAGACGTGCCGATGCCCACGATGAGCTTCGGCGAATGGGGCGTCGATCCGTCGATGCTGTCCGACACGATCGATCCGGGCGACGATTTCTTCGCCTACGTCAACCAGGACTGGCTCGATGCCAATCCGCTGCCGGCGGAATTCAGCCGCTTCGGCGCGTTCAACCTGCTGCGCGAGAAATCGACCAGCGACGTGAAGGCGCTGGTCGACGAGCTGGTCTCCAAGCCCGCGAACGCCCTGACAGCCGACGAGAAGCGCATCGTCGACGCGTATAATTCCTACCTCGATACCGCTGCGATCGACGCCGCCGGGCTCGCCCCCGCGCAGCCTTTTCTCGACAAGATTCGCGGCGCGAATACGCTGTCCGAACTGGTCACCTTGTGGGGCACGCCGGGCTATTCCGCGCCGATGGGCGGCGGAGTAAGCGTCGATGCCAAGGAGCCGACCCGCTATTCGGTCTATATCGGATCGGGCGGACTGGGCCTGCCCGACCGCGACTATTACCTGGACGAAAGCGAGCGCGGCAAGGACATCCAGACCAAGTACCGCGAATACCTCACCTTCCTGCTGGGCGAAGCAGGCTACGAAGACGCCGCCGGCATGGCCGACAAGGTCTATGGCTTCGAGGATTCGATCGCGCGCAAGGTTTCCTGGGATCGCGCCACGCGGCGCAATCGCGACCTGACCTATAATGCGCTGACCCCGGAAGAGCTGGGCAGCTTGGTCGAAGGCTTCCCCACCACCGCGCTGCTGACCGCCAGCGGCTTCGCCGGTACCGACCGCTTCATCGTCGGCGACCTGCCGCCGAGCGCCGAAGAGGCGGAAGAGCTCGGTCTCGACGAAGATACGCTGGCGAAGATCGGCGGCGGCACCCCCGCGATGATGACGCTGCTGCTCGAAACCCCGATGGACGTGCTGCAGGCGTGGACCATCAAGGAATTCCTCGAAGGCAACGCCTCGGTCCTGCCGACGAAGTTCGACGAGGCGGATTTCGCCTTCTACGGCAAGACCCTGTCCGGCACGCCCGAACAGCGCGCCCGCTGGAAGCGCGCCATCGGCGAAACCGAAGGCCTGCTGGGCGAACTGGTCGGCAAGAGCTATGTCGAGCGGTACTTCCCGTCGGAAAACAAGGATGCGATGGTCGATCTGGTCGACAACCTGCGCAAGGCGCTGGCCAACAGCATCGAAGAAAACGACTGGATGAGCGCGGCGACCAAGAAAGAGGCGCTGGCCAAGCTCAACAGCTTCGATCCCAAGATCGGCTATCGCGATAATCTGGAAACCTACGATGGCCTTGCGATCATCGGCGGCAATCCGCTGGCCAACCGGATGGCGGCAGCCGAATGGAGCTGGCAGGAAAACGTCTCCAAGCTTGGCGGCCCGATCGACCGGACCGAATGGGGCATGCTGCCGCAGACGGTGAACGCCTATTACAACCCGACCAAGAACGAGATCGTGTTCCCCGCCGCAATCCTGCAGCAGCCGTTCTTTGCGCTCACCAACGATGCGGCGGTCAACTACGGCGGCATCGGCGGGGTGATCGGCCACGAAATGGGCCACGGGTTCGACGACCAGGGGGCCAAGTCCGACGGCACCGGCATGCTGCGCAACTGGTGGACCGACGCCGACCGTGCGGCCTTTGACGCGCTGACCGATGCGCTGGTCGCCCAGTACGACGCGTTCTGCCCGCTGGACGATGGGAACACCTGTGTAAACGGGCGCTTCACCCTGGGCGAAAACATCGGCGATCTGGGTGGGCTCAGCCTGGCCTACCGCGCCTACAAGCTCAGCCTCAACGGCAAGGAGGACAAGGTGATCGACGGGCTGACCGGCGATCAGCGGTTCTTCATGGCATGGGCGCAGGTGTGGCGTTCCGCCCAGCGCGAGGAAAGCTACCGCCAGCGTCTGCGGACCGATCCGCACAGCCCGGAAGAATACCGGGTCAACGGCGTCGTGCGTAACCTCGACGCGTGGTACGATGCGTTCAACGTGAGCCCGGAGGACGACCTGTACCTCCCGCCCGAAGAGCGCGTCCACATCTGGTAACAGACTGGCGGGCAAATCCGCTTCCGGGGCCGCGCAAGCTTGACTTGCGCGGCCCCTTCGCATTGAGGCTCCCTACCTATGGACACGATCGTCACCGCCATCCTGCTCGGCATCCTCGAAGGCCTGACCGAGTTTCTGCCCGTCTCCTCGACCGGGCACCTGATTCTGGCGCAGGCATGGTTCGGTTACGATCCGGCGCAGTGGCGCCAGTTCAACATCCTGATCCAGCTCGGCGCGATCATGGCGGTGGTGGTCACCTATTTCAAAACCTTCTGGACGATGGGCATCGGCCTGCTGCGGGGCGAACAGAAGTCGTTCCGCTTCGTACGCAATATCCTGCTCGCCTTCATGCCGGCAGCGGTGATCGGGTTGCTGATCCTCGATGTGATCGACGCGATGCTGGAAAGCCCCACCGTGGTCGCCATCGCGCTGATCGTGGGCGGGATCGCGATCCTCGTGCTCGAACGCACGATTCCCACGCGCGAGGAGCAGGGCGTCGAAGCCCTGTCGTGGAAGGCCGCGATCGGCGTCGGCCTGGTCCAGTGCCTTGCGATGATTCCGGGCACCAGCCGTTCGGGCGCGACCATCATGGGTGCACTCGCGATGGGCGTCGGCCGCAAGACGGCGGCCGAATTCTCGTTCTTCCTCGCGGTGCCCACCATGCTGGGGGCGTCGGTGGTCAAGATCTTCCAGGAGCCCGACCTGCTTGCCGGGACCGCTGCCATCGGCTGGACCGAGATTGCGCTGGGCTTCTTCTCCAGCTTCGTGGTCGCGCTGATCGTGGTGCGTGCATTTGTCGCCTATGTCAGCAAACGCGGTTTCGCGCCCTTTGCCTGGTACCGGATCGTGATCGGCGCGATCTCGCTTGGCTGGCTGGCAATGCGCTGATGTCGCACGCGATTATCGACTGGACGCGTTCGGGGGAACCAAGCGCCATTTCGGCCATTACGAAATTCGACAAACATCAACTTTCTCGAATTTCGCGTGCAATTTTATGGGCCTACTTATTCTTATCTGCAGCGGCGCCGTGCTTGGCTGGCTGGTTGCGCTCGTGACCGGCGCTGAAAGCCACCGGGCGGCCTGGCTGCGGGTCATCGTGGGTGCCGGGTCCACCTTGCTGTCGGGCATCGCCGTCAGCCGCGTGCCGCTGATCGATTCGCTGGGTGCCAACGCGCTGATCGTTGCCTTGGCCAGCGGCTGCGCGGCATTGATGCTGGTGTCGCTGGTGGACAAATATCCGACCCGCTGAATCTGTCGGAAAAGTGACGCGATGACCAGAATGAGGCAAGTTTCTGGTATCCATGTGGCGAAAAGATGGCTATGCGGAACCCCCAACCAACCTAGGGGAAGAATCATGAAGACCACTTTCAAAGCTGCCATCCTCGCATCGACCGTCGTTCTGGGCCTCAGCGTCGCCGCTTGCGGTGAAACCGAAACCACCGAAGCCGACACCACCGCTGAAGAGCCGATGGCTGAAGAAGTGATCGTCGAAGAAGAGCCGATGACCGACGACGCGATGACCGACGACACCATGACCGACGACGCGATGACCGACGACGCGATGACCGACGAACCGGCCGCCGAGTCGACCGACGACGCCGCGATGTAATCGTTTCATCTTCGGATGAATGGACCGGCCCCGAAGCGATTCGGGGCCGGTTTTTTTATAGGCTGAATGGTGCGCTGCCCTTGGCCGTAGCGCCCTGCGGAGCTCAGACCGGGCGCGCGTCGCTACCCCGGCCGCCCCGCAGCAGGTATTCCTGCGAACCGACATTGACCACCGAATCGCTGTCGAGCACCGCTGCATTGGCATAGGTGAAACCGACCGGCAGGCTTTCGTACAGCGGCTCGAAATCGCGCTTCACCGTACGGCGATAGAGATCTTCGAAGCTCTCGATGACGAAATAGGTCGGCTGCAAATCGCTGATGACGTAATCCGTGCGCATAACCCGGTCGACGTCCAGCATGATCCGGTTGGGGCTCTTCGCTTCCACCGAAAACACCGTCTCGGTTGGTCCGGAAAGAATGCCGGCGCCATAGGCGCGCAGGCCCTGTTCTTCCATGATCAGGCCGAATTCCACCGTATACCAGTAGAGCGCGCCAAGCGCCTTCAGGCGGTTGTGCTTGAGCGCGCGCCAGCCAGCACGGCCATATTCCTGCATATAGTCAGCAAATACCGGATTGGTCAGCATCGGAACGTGGCCGAACACGTCGTGGAAAACGTCTGGTTCCTGGATGTAGTCGAAGGTTTCGCGCGTGCGGATGAAGTTGCCCGCCGGAAAACGGCGGTTGGCGAGGTGCCAGAAAAAGATGTGATCGGGGATCAGCATGGGCACGGGCACCACGCTCCACCCGGTCAGCTTGCCGAGGTCTTCCGACAATTCATGGAAGTCGGGCACCCCGCCGGTTCCCAGATCGAGCCGGTCGAGCCCTTCCATGAACGCGCTCGCCGCGCGGCCGGGCAGAACCTCCATCTGGCGGGCGAACAGATCGTCCCAGATCTTGTCGTCTTCACTGTCGTACTCGGTCTGCTTGGGCTCCAGCCAATCTTCGCCGATGTGCGAAGGGCGTTTGAGCGGGGCGGTGAAAACTTCGTCTTCCACCACGGGGATGCGCGAAAAGTCGGGCTCTATGTCGGTCACAGCATTCATTCTGAAGAGAGTAGCATTTCCGCCCCAGCGGTACAATTTATCCCTTACAAACCTCTAAAGACGCGCGCAGATGCCGATGCGCCGGGTCAGCCCGCGCGCTCGAAAATGGCGGCGAGGCCCTGACCGCCGCCGATGCACATTGTTTCGAGCGCATAGCGCCCCTGCCGGCGGTGCAGTTCGTGCGCCATGTCTGCCAGAATGCGCACCCCCGTCGCGCCGATCGGATGGCCGAGCGAGATGCCCGATCCGTTGACGTTGAGCATGTCGCGGCGCGAATCGTCCTCGCTCCAGCCCCAGCCCTTGAGCACGGCGAGCACCTGCGGTGCGAAGGCTTCGTTCAGTTCGACGAGGTCGATGTCGTCCCAGCTTCGGCCGGTGCGGGCGAACAGCCGCTCGGTCGCCGGAACCGGGCCGATACCCATGCGCGCAGGGTCGCAGCCCGCGGCAGCCCAGCCATCGAACCACAGCATCGGTTCGAGGCCCAGCTCGGCCAGCTTGTCCTCCGCGACCACCAGGCACGCGGCGGCGGCATCGTTCTGCTGGCTGGCATTGCCTGCGGTGACGATCCCGTCTTTCTCGATTGCGCGCAAGGCGCCGAGCGATTCCATGGACGCATCGGCGCGGTAGCCTTCATCGCGGTCGAACCGGATCGGGTCTTTCCGGCGCTGCGGCACATCGACCGGCACCAGCTGCGCGTCGAACTTGCCCGCATCCCATGCAGCGGCGGCCTTCTGGTGCGAGGAGACGGCGTAATCATCCGCCGCCTCGCGCGAAATATCGTAATCCTTGGCGAGATTTTCCGCAGTTTCGATCATGCCCGAGATGACCCCGAAACGCTCGATCGGTTGGCTCATCAGCCGCCCGCGCGTCAGCCGGTCATACAGCGCCATGTCGCCCATCTTCGCACCGTGGCGGGCCTTGGTGGTGTAATGTTCGACATTGGACATCGACTCGACGCCGCCAGCCAGCACGCAGTCCGCCGCGCCGGTTTGCACCATCATCGCCGCCTCGATCACCGCCTGCAGGCCCGAACCGCAGCGCCGGTCGAGCTGGAAGCCGGGGGTTTCGATCGGCATACCCGCCGCCAGCCACGCCCAGCGCCCGATGGCGGGCGCTTCGCCGCTGCCATAGCCCTGCGCGAAAACCACATCGTCGACCCGCGACGGATCGACGCCAGAGCGGCTGACCAGCGCCTCGATGATGATCGCGGCCAGCGGCCCCGCCTCAAGCGAGGTCAGCGTGCCGAGAAACCGCCCCACCGGCGTGCGCAGGGGGGAAACGATGGCCGCGCGGCGAAGCGTGCTCATGCCTGGCCTCCCGCTGCGAAGTTGCGCAGCATCGCCTTGGCGATCACCAGCTGCATGATCTGGCTGGTGCCTTCGTAGATCGTGTAAATTCGGCTGTCGCGATAGAAGCGTTCCGCCTCGTATTCCGCAAGGTAGCCCGCGCCTCCGTGTATCTGCACGCAGCGGTCGGCCACCCGGTTGCACATCTCGGACGCGAACAGCTTGGTGCTGGCGGCGGGCAGCAGTGAAGGCTCGCCCGCGTCGACCTTTGCCGTGGCATCCTTGAGCATGCATTCGGCGGCGTAGATTTCCGCCTCGCTGTCCGCCAGCATCGCCTGGATCAGCTGGAACTGGGTGATTGCCTCGCCGAACGCCTTGCGCTCAGTCGCGTACTTCATCGCGGTGTCGAGGATGCGCCGCGCATAGCCGGCGCTCGCCGCCGCGACCGAAAGCCGACCATTGTCGAGGCTCATCATCGCGGTGCGGAAGCCCTGTCCTTCCTCGCCGCCAAGCAGCGCATCGCCATCAACCCGCACATCGTCGAGATAGATGTCCGCGATCTGGCTGCCTTCCTGGCCCATCTTCTTGTCGGGCTTGCCCACGGTGACACCGGCCTTTTCCATATCGACGAGGAAGGCGGAGACATGCGCGTTCTTGGGTAGCGCCTCCTTGCTGGTGCGCGCCATGATCAGGCCGAGCTTCGCGAAGGGGGCGTTGGTGATATACCGCTTCGACCCGTTGAGGACGTAGCCATTGCCGTCCTTCACCGCCGTGGTCTGCATCGCGGCGCTATCGCTCCCGCTGCCCGGCTCGGTCAGGCCGAAACAGGCGATCTCGCCCGCTGCGAGGCGCGGAAGCCACTCGGCCTTCTGTTCTTCGGTGCCCGAATTCTTCAGCGCGGTGCACACCATGCCCAAGTTGATCGAGGTGATCGAACGATAGGCGGGCAGCGCGTAGGAGAGCACGCGGATCGTCTCGACATATTGCGAGGTGTTCATGCCTGCGCCGCCGTATTCCTCGGGCATGGTCAGGCCGAACAGGCCCATCTCACGCATCTCGTCGAGGATTTCGGCGGGAATCTCGTTCGCGGCGATGACGTCCTTTTCAGCCGGGATCAGCCGCTCGTGGATGTAGCGCCACAGCTGCTGGATAAACTGGTCGAAAGTATCCGCGTCCATTCCCGACATGATGGTCCTTTTCCTGGCCTTGTTTGAGTGTCGCGTGAGACAGCCGGGGCGGCCTTTCGTGCGGGCCGCCCCGGAATGCTCAATTTTCGGTTTTCATGTTGTCCAGCTCAGCGCGAACGTCGTCGGCGGCAGCAGCGGCCGCTTCGGCATCGGTCTGCATCTTTTCACGCTCGGCAGCCTGGCGCTCTTCGATGGCGGCGGGGTCTTCCTCGACCGGGGCGGGCATCGGTGCCGGGGTGGCAACCGAATCGTCTTCCACCGGTTCTTCGCTGACGTCGCTCAGCGCGTCGTCGGAGACGATTTCGACATCTTCGGCGACCACTTCGTCGCTGGCGTCATCCGAATCGCCACAGGCGGCAAGCGCCAGCGCGCTCGCGCCGATCAGCCCGATACGTACGGTAAATTTCATCTGCCCATCCTCCGTTTGAATATCCTGCGCCGGTGCGGCCTGACGCCGAACGCGCTGGCGCGAATTAAGCAGACGCGAACGCGCCGGGCAAAGGGAAAAGCGGGGGATGCTTAGCGGTGTGTTTACCATTCCCCGCTACCGCTTGCACACATGACCCAAGCTCGCGACCGCTCCACGCATCCGTTCGCCAATCGGCCTTCGCTGTTTCGCCCGTCGATGATCGCCGCCGTGCTGGTCGCGGTCGCGGCAGTCGCGCTGATCCCGATTGCCGCGCTGATGGCGCAGTCCGCGCCTGCGCCCTTCACCGTGGTGGAGACGAACCGGGGCTACGCCTCGCTGCAGGCCGCAGTCGATGCGATCGGCAACGGAGAGGGCCGGATCGCGATCGCTCCGGGCAAATACCGCCAGTGCGCGGTACAAAAGGCCGGGCGTATCGCCTATCTGGCGAGCGAGCCGGGATCGGTCGAGTTCACCGGCACCGCGTGCGAGGGCAAGGCTGCTTTGGTGCTGCGCGGCGACGAAGCGAGCGTTTCGGGCCTGATCTTCAGCAATATCACCGTGCCCGATGGTAACGGCGCCGGCATCCGCCAGGAAGCGGGCAGCCTGACCGTAGCGAACACCTGGTTCCGCGACAGCGAACAGGGCATCCTGACCGCGCACGATCCGATGATGCGGCTGGTGATCGACCGGTCCACTTTTACCCGGCTGGGCACCTGCGAGAACTCCGCAGGCTGCGCCCATTCGATCTACACCGGCGATATCGGCCACCTGCGCGTGACCCGCAGCCGGTTCGAACAGGGCACCGGTGGCCATTATCTGAAGGCGCGCGCTGCGATGGTGGAAATCGCCGCGTGCAGTTTCGACGATTCGAACGGCCGCGCGACCAATTACATGATCGACCTGCCCCAGGGCGCACGCGGCCAGATCACCAATAACTGGTTCGTGCAGGGGCAGGACAAGGAAAACTATTCCGCCTTCATCGCAGTCGGCGCGGAAGAACAGACGCACAGTTCCGACGGGCTGACGATTGCGGGCAATGATGCGCGCTTCGTGCCGTCGGTCTCGCGCCGCTCTGCCTTCGTGGCCGACTGGACCGGGGCAAGCCTGCGGATCGCGGACAACCGGCTGGGCAACGGCCTGACGCCGTTCGAGCGGCGCTAGCCCCTGGCAGGCGTGCCGAAGCCCGGCGCGTAGGCGACTTCGCCATGCGGGCACGGACCGTCATCGAGAACGCGGATCTGAAAATACTCTGGCGGCACGCCGGGCAGCACGAGATCGGGCTCGCACCTGAAGCCGAAGCGTTCGTAATAGCCCGGATCGCCCAGCAGCACGAGACCCTTCGCGCCCATCGCGATCATCCGCTCGATCCCGTCTTCCGCCAGCTGCGAGCCGATTCCGGTGCGCTGGCGGGTGGGGATTACCGATACCGGGCCCACGGCATACCAGCCTTC
The DNA here is from genome assembly GCA_009993635.1 of Erythrobacter sp. Taxonomy (GTDB): domain Bacteria; phylum Pseudomonadota; class Alphaproteobacteria; order Sphingomonadales; family Sphingomonadaceae; genus Alteriqipengyuania. Next base: position 86,678 of record JAACTC010000009.1, read on the forward strand.
GGTTCCGTCGGAGATGGTGATCGGGGAAAAGGCAATATGGCCGACGATCGCTTCGTCCATGTTGGTTGCCACCAGCGATAGCGTGAGATCGCCATCGGCCCGCAGCGCGTTGACGATTTCCTGTTCGTTACCGTCGGCGTGCTTCGCCTTCGCGAATGCCGCCTGGGTGAGGGCATAGATCGCGGGAACATCCTGGGGACGCTCTTCCCGAATTGCCATTTTCCTCATGGCAGAAGGTGCCCGGAACGGTCGCGCTTGGTCGCCAGATAGCGTGCATTGTGGGGGTTTTTGCCCGTGCTCAAGGGTACTCTTTCGATAATGTCGATGTCTTGCTGGGCCAGCGCGGTAAGCTTCGCCGGGTTGTTCGTCAGCAGACGTATACGTGAAATCCCCAGTATTGAGAGCATCCGTCCCGCCACGGGAAAGTCGCGCGCTTCGTCTGGCAGGCCCAGCCGCTGGTTCGCCGCGACCGTATCGTGGCCCATTTCCTGCAGCTGATAGGCGCGCAGCTTGTTGACCAGGCCGATGCCGCGCCCTTCCTGGCGAAGATACAGGATCACGCCGTATCCGCCCTTGGCCGCTTCCTCCGCACAGGCCGCCAGCGCGGAATCGAGCTGCGGCCCGCAATCGCATTTGAGGCTGCCGAACACATCGCCGGTCAGGCATTCGGAATGGACCCGTACCACCGGCACCATGTCCGCGCTTTGCCGCCCGACGATCAGCGCGGCGTGCTCGCGCAAGTCCGCGGGTGAGCGGAAGATCGCAATCTCGGCGTGTTCGGCGGCGGCGGTGGGCAGCCTGGTGCGCGCCGCGATGTGCAGGCTGCCGGGCGATGCGAAGGCGGCAAGATCGGAGGTGGAGACCGATACCGGTTCATCGGCGGGGGTGGCCCCGATCAGGAATGCCGGCAGGATGCCCGCAAGCCGGGCGATCTCCAGCGCGGTGAGCGGCCACTGATCATCGGGCAGCGGGAGCGCGCGGAACGGCCCCTTGAGCGGATTGGTAAGATCGAGTGCCGGGTCCGCGACCAGCCGCCCCAGATCGAGAGAGAACGGTTCTGCCCCCTCTATCAGCACCGGCGAATGCGGCACGGCTGCCGCGCGCTGGTTGGCGAGCCCGAGGGTCTGCGCGCGCGCGGCGGAAATCAGCATCGTGTCGGCCATGGTTTCGGGCGTCGATGCGGTTTCCACCGGCAGCAGGGGGGGCGCCCCGTCCACGCAGATCGGCCAGCCGTGGCGCAATGCGTCTATCGCCTGCGCCAGCGCCCGGGGCGATCCGCCGGGCGGATTCGCGCTCAAAGCGCAAACTCGGTGGTCAGCGGCACGTGGTCTGAAGGGCGTTCCCAATTGCGCGCGTCTTCGAACACGGAATGCCCGGTCGCCTGCTTCGCCAGATCGGGGCTGGCCCACATGTGGTCCAGTCGGCGGCCCTTGTCGTTGGTCTGCCAATTCGGATTGCGATAGCTCCACCAGCTGTAATACCGCTGTGGGGCGGGCACATGCTCGCGCCCGATATCGGTCCAGCCGTGCGCGTCCATGAAGCGTTGCAGCGCCTCGACCTCGACCGGCGTATGGCTGACCACTTTGAGCAGTTGCTTGTGGCTCCACACATCGCTTTCCAGCGGGGCGATGTTGAAATCGCCCACGATCAGCGTTGGCTGCTCCACCTTTTCGGCCCAGCGCGTCATCCGTTCAAGGAAATCGAGCTTCTGGCCGAACTTCGCGTTCACCTCGCGGTCGGGCACGTCGCCGCCCGCGGGCACATAGACGTTCTCGATCACCATGCCCTGATGCGCGGGGTCGGTCAGCTGTACGCCGATATGGCGCGCCTCGCCATTATCCTGCCAGTCGTGGCGCGAGAATTCCCTGAACGGCAGGCGGCTGACCGTAGCAACGCCGTGGTAGCCCTTCTGCCCGTGGATCGCGATATGCTCGTAGCCCAGTTCGCGGAACGCCTTGGCGGGGAACTGCTCTTCGACGCACTTGATCTCCTGCAGGCACAGCACGTCGGGCGCGTTTTCGGTGAGGAATCGCTCCACCAGCGGCATGCGCAGGCGGACCGAATTGATGTTCCAGGTGGTGACAGAAACCATGGCCGCGGACTTAGGGCGGGGGAGTGCCCCGGGCAAGTCGCGCCCTTCGCCATTCCTGGCGTGCGGGATTTCGCGCGGTTGTCTCATAGCCGTGCAAGGGGCATGGAACCGCGCGCATCTTGCGATGAGGGAGCCACAGATGATCCGCCGAACCGCCCGAATTTCCAGCCGCTGGGCCACTGCCCTGGCCGCGATCGCCGCCCTGCCGCTAGCCGCGTGCAGCAACACGACCAATTATTACGGCGCGGAACCGGGCGTGCAGAGCGCACAGGCATCCGATGCATCCGGCGGGCGGGCGAAGAACGTGATCCTGTTCGTCGGTGACGGGATGGGTATTTCCACCATCACCGCCGCGCGGATACTTGCCGGGCAACGGCAGGGCCAGACGGGCGAGGAATACCGGCTGAGCTTCGAAACCTTCGACAATGTGGCGCTGGTCAAGACCTACAACACCGATGCGCAGGTGGCGGACAGTGCGGGCACGGCCTCCGCCCTCAACACCGGCAGCAAGACGCGTATCGGCGTGATCAACACCCCACCGGAGATACCGCGTGGCGATTGTGCTGCGTCGCAGGGCAGGGTGCTCCCCCGGATCGCGGACGAGGCGCTGATGCATGGGAAGGCGGTGGGCATCGTCACCACCACGCGGCTGACTCATGCGACCCCGGCCGCAGTCTATGGCCTCAGCCCCGACCGCGACTGGGAGGCCGATTCCGATATTCCCGCAGCGATGCGGGCTGCGGGCTGCCCCGACCTGGCGCAGCAGCTGGTCGCATTTCCGTTTACGGTCGCGCTGGGCGGCGGCGTTGGCAAATTCGTCGGCAGTGCGAAGGGCGGCAGCAGGATCGACGCGGCGGCCGACCTGCCGGGCGAATGGTCCGCAAGAACGGGTGGCACCTATGTGACCGACACCGACGCGATGCGCCGCGCATCGCTCGACAAGCCGGTTCTCGGCCTGTTTGCCCGCAGCCATCTCGAATACATGGAGAACCGCGCACCGGGCACCGGCGAGCCGACCTTGACCGAGATGACCGCCGAATCGATCCGCCGGCTGTCGGACGATCCCGACGGCTATTACCTGATGGTCGAAGGCGGCCGGATCGATCATGGGCACCATGCGGGTCAGGCCGGGTTGGCGCTGACCGAGACGATCGAGTTCGCCCGCGCGATCCAGTATGCGGTGGAGAATACCGATCCTGCCGAAACGCTGATCCTGGTCACCGCGGATCACAGCCACGTGTTCACGATGGCGGGCTATCCCAAGCGCGGCAATCCGATCCTGGGCCTGGTCACGCCGCCAGGCGACGGCGATGAAGATCACATCGGCGGCGCGGATGGCAGCCCCGTGCTCGCCGCCGACGGCAAGCCTTACAGCACGCTGAGCTACGCCAATGGCCCCGGCGCGGTACGGGGGGAGCGCCCCGAGCCCGGCACGGGCGTGCAGGCGCGCCAGCAATCGCTGATACCGCTCGGCTCGGAAACGCATGGTGGCGAGGATGTCGCGCTGTTCGGCACCGGGCCGGGGGCGCAGAGGGTGCACGGCGTGATCGAGCAGAACGTCGTCGCCGATATCATGCGTGCCGCATTCGGCTGGGAGGATTGATCGCTGGCGGGCGGGAGGGCGATCTCTCCCGCACCGCCCCGCCTGACTGGCCCGCCTAATTGGTCAGCGTAGCAGGCAAAGGAAAACCCCCGCACCGGGGGCAGTGGCACGGGGGTTCCTTACGAGCGTTCGTCACGCTTGCGACAAGGCCGGTCTATGAAGGGAAACCGGTGGGGCAACAGGGGGGAAAACCCGCCGGTTCATCCAGGCCTTGTTGGATGTAAACTAGGGACGCCCGCCTTGCCTGCCAATGAACGCGGCGGGCATTCGACCGCGCGCACGCGTCATCCCTCGACGAACGGTTTACCGTGGCCGACGGGATGCACGGCGCGGATCCTTGTAGGTGAACGACGAATCGCTCACCGAAACGCCGTAACGCTGGTTCGACAGCCGCACGGTGGTGCGGTTGTTCTGCGCATCGAGCGAGACCCAGTTGGTCAGCTCCCATCCGCCCGGCGCATTGCCATCGCGCACGAAGATCAGCGTGATGACGCCGTATTCTGGTTTCTTGGGGTCGCGTACTTCGACCGAAAGCACGTTCGGATTGCCGGTGCTGCGCAGCTTGCCGTACTTCTTCACGTCGCGGTTCGGGTCGAGCAGCGCGCCCAGCGGGGAATTGCTGATCGGCCACCGCTGTACCTGGTTGACCTCGTAATCGATCATGGTGAGCGACTGGCCGTTGGAAACGATCAGCAGCGGCACGCCTTTGGCGTATTCGAACCGGATCTTGCCCGGCCGCTTGAGCGTCATCGTGCCGCTGACCGTCTGCCCGTTGCGGTCGGTCTGCGTGAAGTTGGCGCGCATCGTGCTGATCCCGCGCAGGGCGGCGACCGCATCGTCGAGCGACCCCGCCGACGCGGCGAGCGCGGGCGTGGGCAGCGTGGCCGTGACCGCGATCGGTGCGGCAAGGATGAGCGAAAGACTGGCAAGCCCGGCGAGCGGGCGGCGAGCAGGATTTTTCATGGTCGTCATAACGGCCTCCGTAGGGGTACCGGAGTGAACCGCGCGTGAGCGGCACTGTTCCCGTACCGCAAGGCCGAAGCCGACCTTACTTGATCTTGGCTTCCTTGAACTCGACGTGCTTGCGCACGACCGGGTCGTATTTGCGGAAGGTCATCTTCTCGGTGATGTTCCGCGGATTCTTCTTCGTCACGTAGTAGAAGCCGGTGTCCGCGGTCGACACGAGCTTGATCTTGACGGTTGCGGGCTTCGCCATAACTCAAATCCTGCCAGTTCATTGGCCCGGCCATCGGTGGTTCGCCCTTGCGGAGCTTCACGATGTGCAGCGGGGAAAAAACAACAGGCGGCGCACACGGCACCGCCCGATCGCAGGCGCTATTGGCTGTGGGCTGGGGAAAAGTCAAGCTGCCAGTCGCGCGGCAGGTGGCACTACCAATCCTGGCGGCTTGGCTTCCCGCGATTGGCCTTTACCTGCCCGCGCTCTTTCTTGGCTTTCAGCCGCTGCGTCTTGCCCACGCGATTGAGCCGGGTCTTGGCGCGTTTCTTGGGCCTACGGTGCGCCTCGCGCAGCAAGTCCTCCAGCTTCTCGCGCGCCAGAGAGCGATTCGCGTCCTGCGTGCGGTGGTCGCGCGCGACGATCAGGATGTCGCCGGCGTCGGTCAGGCGATTGCCGGCAACCTCGCCCAGCCGCCGGAAGGCGAAGGGCGACAGGCGCAGCTTGTAGGCGTTGACGCGCAGCTGGACTTCGGTGGCGACCTTGTTGGCATTCTGCCCGCCGGGGCCGGAGCCGGCGACAAAACGTTCTTCGGCCAAAGCATGGGCGCGGGCGATGATCTCGTCGAGCACGGCGCCCCCTCAGGTCTCCGCAAAGCCCAGCGCGGCGAAATCGGCCGGCAGCGGGCTGGTCGCCGCGATGTCCGTCTTGCCTTCGCGCACGACCGTGATCGCGCTGGCGTGCAGCATGGTGCGCGGGGCACCGCCGCGCGATCCGTACACCGGGTCGCCGATCAGCGCGATGCCGATGCCGCTCGCGGCGTGGACGCGGATCTGGTGCGTGCGCCCCGTCGCGGGCCGGAATTCGACCAGCGCGCGCCCCTCATGCTCGGCCACCACGCGCCATTCGGTGACCGACGGCTTGCCCTTCTTGGCCGGAATCATCCGCCAGCCCTTTTCGGCGCTGCTGATCTTCGAAAGCGCCAGCTCGATCCGGCCTTCGCGTTCATCGGGAATGCCCGCCAGGATGCCGTGGTATACCTTGGTCACCGCCTGCGCTTCGAACGCGGCGGCGAATCGCTTGTGCGCCTTGGGGTTGCGCGCCAGTAGCAGGCAGCCGCTGGTATCGGTATCGAGCCGGTGGACCGGCAAGGGCCGCCGCTGGAACCCCAGTTTCAGCGAATCGAGATGATCCTCAAGGCATTCGCCGCCCTTGCGGGGGCGGTCGATCGGCAATCCGGCGGGCTTGTCGATCACTAGGGCCTCGCCGTCTTCGTACAGGATGGGGATATTCATATCAGCCTCGCTCGCATTAGCCCGCGTACCGCGTTGCCGATGAAAAAACCGTCTGCCAGATCGTCTAGGGTCACTTCCCCTTCGACCGCGCGCCCCTCGCCGATCAGCGATTCGCGAAACACCCCCGGCAGCAGCCCCAGGCCGAGGCGCGGCGTGACCAGCGTTCCGTCGCGCTCCACGAAAACGCTGGTCCAGCTGCCTTCGGTCACCAGCCCGTCATCGCGCACCAGCAGCGCCTCGTGCGCGTCCACCTCGTGCGCGGCGGCGAGTGCATCGGCGTAGAATCCGCGGTCGGTGGTCTTGTGCCGCAGCCGCCAGTCGCCCGTATCGACCGGCAGCGGTAGCGCGATGCAATCGAGCGGTTCGCTGGGCGTTACGGGCAGCGGGGCGACCTCTATCGCGGTTGCGCCCGAGCGTGCGCACAGCAAACGGACCCGCGCGCCTTCGCTCAGTTCGAAGCACAGCGCCTGGATCTGGTTGCGCGCCGCGTGGCGATCGAACGCATAGCCGAGTTCGCGCGCGCTGGTGGATAGGCGGGCGAGATGGCCTTCGAGCAGGGGAATGCCCTCTTCGGGGTCGAACCGCATGGTCTCGATCAAATCGAACGCGGGGGCGCGGCAGTCCGGGCTGCTTGCGCGCGCGAAGCCCGCCTTCACCTGCGCCTCGCGCCATTCGCTGAGCGGTTCGCTGTCCGCGACGATGCCCGCGCCCACGCCCAGCACGGCGGTACCGTGGCCGTTTTCGACCGGGGTGAGGCGCAGGGTGCGGATCGCGACGTTGAAGCTGGCCGAGCCATCCGCCCCGAAGGCACCGATTGCGCCGCAATACGGCCCGCGCGCATCGCGTTCCAGTTGGTCGATGATCTCCATCGCGCGGATCTTGGGCGCGCCGGTGATCGAGCCACAGGGGAACAGCGCCGCCACGATGTCGGCCAGGCCGGTGCCCGGCTTCAGGTCGGCGCGCACCGTGCTGACCATCTGGTGCACCGTGGGGAAGCTTTCGACCTTGAAAGGCTCCTCCACCGTTACCGAGCCTGCCTGCGCCACGCGCGACAGATCGTTGCGCATCAGGTCGACGATCATCAGGTTTTCGGCCCGGTCCTTCTCGGAGCGGCCCAGTTCCACGGCCGCTGCATCGTCCTGCGCAGGATCGGCGTGACGCGGGCGGGTGCCCTTCATCGGGCGGGCGGTGAGTTGCCCGTCCTCCACCTTGAAGAACAGTTCGGGCGACAGGCTGACCAGCGCGTGGCTGCCATCCCACACCACGCCGCCGTGGCCCGCATGGGCGGCCTTGCGCAGCTGCGCATAGAGCGCCAGTGGATCGCCGCGATAGGCACCCGTCAGCGGCATGGTGAGGTTGGCCTGATAGATGTCGCCCGCCGCGATTCGCTGTTGCAGCTGCGCAAACCGATCCTGCCATGTGCCCAGCGTGATTGCCGGCTCCAGCGGGCCGAGACTGGCGGTGCCCGGCGCGCGCGACGCCAGCCAGCCCTCGATCTCGTCCGCCGGGATCGCCTGTTCGGCCTCAAACAGCCCCAGCCACACCAGCGGGCCGGCCGCGCCCGTGCGCGTATCGGCCAGCGGGCGCAGCCTGGGCTCCAGCGCAAGCCCCGCCTCGTAGGCGAAAAATCCCGCCAGCGTGCCGCCGCGCTCCGCGTGTGCGGCTTCGGCTGCCGTCAGCGTATCGGCAACCTCGTCCGCCCGCAGCGCGCGGAAAATCGCCGTGGGCGATTCGAACAGGCGCGCACCGCCGCTCGCGCCCTCCGCGCCGGGGGCACGCGCATCGTCGAGCAGGATGAAAGGATCTGCCGTTGCCATTCCCATCCGCTCTAGTCATCGGGCGGCGAATTGGAACCATCTTGACGGCCCGCAGGTGCTGCGCGCAAGCCCGAGGCGCAGTTGAAGGGCGGGGAGACAGCGCAGTGAGCACGATTTTTCTGGGTCGCAACGAGGCCGGGGATGCGCAGGAACTGCTGCTGAGCCGCGCCAACCGCCACGGGCTGATCGCGGGCGCGACGGGCACGGGCAAGACGGTGACCCTGCAGGGGCTGGCGGAAAGTTTCTCCCGGCAGGGCGTGCCGGTGTTCGTCGCAGACGTGAAGGGCGATCTGGCGGGTCTTGCGGTGCCTGGCTCGGCCACGTTCAGGCACGCCGACAAGCTGCAGGCGCGTGCGGAAGAGCTGGGCATGAAAGACTATGCCTATGCCGATTTCCCGGTGATATTCTGGGATCTGTTCGGCGAACAGGGCCATCCGGTGCGCACCACGGTGTCCGAAATGGGTCCGCTGCTGCTCGCCCGGCTGCTCGACCTGAACGACACTCAGGAGGGCGTGCTGCAGATCGTCTTCCGCTATGCGGACGATGCCGGGCTGCTGCTGCTCGATTTCGAAGACCTGCGCAGCATGCTGGCCTTCGCGGCGGAGAATATCGATCTGGTTTCGGGCGATTACGGGCGCATCACCAAGGCATCCATCGGCGCGATCCAGCGCGCGCTGCTGACCTTCGAGAGCGAGGGCGCGGATCGTTTCTTCGGCGAGCCCGCGCTGGAGGTGGACGACCTGTTCCGCCTCGATGCAAGGGGGCGGGGCTTCATCAATATCCTCGCCGCCGACAGGCTGATGCGCAGCCCGAAGCTGTACGCGACCTACCTGTTCTGGCTGCTGGCCGAGCTGTTTGAAACGCTTCCCGAAGTGGGCGACCCGGAAAAACCAAAGCTGGTCTTCTTTTTCGACGAGGCGCACCTGCTGTTCGATGGCACCCCCAGGGCGTTTCAGGACAAGATCGAAACGGTGGTGCGCCTGATCCGCTCGAAAGGCGTGGGCGTGTTCTTCGTCACCCAAAATCCGATCGACATTCCCGACGAAGTGGCAGGCCAGATCGGCAACCGGGTGCAGCACGCGCTGCGTGCCTTTACCCCGCGCGACCAGAAGGCGATTCGGGCAGCGGCGCAGACCTTCCGCATCAATCCCGATCTCGATGTCGAGCAGGCGATCACCGAACTGAGGGTGGGCGAGGCGCTGGTCTCTACGCTGGGCGAGGATGGCGCGCCATCGGTGGTGCAGCGCACGCTGATCAAGCCGCCGCAAAGCCGCCTCGGCCCGCTGTCGCCGGGCGAACGCGCGGTGATCCTCGGCGCGAGCCCGCTGGCGGGCAAGTACGATACGCCGGTGGATCGGGATAGCGCGGCGGAAGTGATCGCGCAGAAGATGGTCGACGCCGCCGAGACCGCGCAGGAGGTGGAGCAGCAGGGCGAGGCCGAGGTGCGCAAACGCCCGCGCAAGTCGACCTGCATCTGGGGCAAGGCGATTTCGCGCGGGACCAAGGTCGCCGCAGGCTCTGCCGCAGGAATGGCCGCGCGCACCGTGCTGGGCAAGAAATCGCGCGCCAACCCGATGGCCTCGGGCGTTACCTCCGCAGCGGGCTCGATCGCGACCGACCTGGCCGGGCCGGTGGTCGGCAGTTTCGTTCGCAACCTTGTGGGCGGGTTGATGCGTTAGACCGCGGGCAGGCGCGTCAAACGAACGTCGAACTAGCCCGCCAGCGGCAGGCGGATCTCGGCCCGGAGGCCGCCTTCGGGCCGGTTGGCCAGCACCAGTTCGCCGCGATGTTCGCGCACGATGGCGCGGGTAATCGTGAGGCCGAGGCCTGCACCGCCCGTGCCGCGGTTGCGGCTCGCCTCGCCGCGCCGGAAGGGTTCGAGCATCGCCGCGACATCCTGCGGCGGGATGCCCGGCCCGTCATCCTCCACCGCGATCGTCACCATCCGCCCACCGCGTGACAGCGAGACCGACGCCGTCTCGCCATAGCGCAGCGCGTTCTCGATCAGGTTGCGCAGCGCCCTGCGCAACCATGTGACCTGCACCGGCGCAACGATCCGTTCGGACGGGGCGAGGGTGACGGGCCGACCCATATCCTCGAACTCGTCGACCACGCTCTGCGCAAGCGCAGTCAGCTGCACCGGCTCTGGCGGATCCTTGGCGCGGCCGATCCGGGCGAGCGACAGAATGTCGTCGAGCGACTGGCGAAGATCCTCGATCACCTCTGCCATGCGCGCGCGCTGCGTTTCATCGGGGACCGATTCGATACGCACGCGCAGTGCCGCGAGCGGTGTCTTCAGATCGTGGCCGATCGCGCCCAGCATCACGTCCTTCTCGTCCAGCAGGCTGGCGATGCGGCTTTCGAGCAGGTTGTGCGCCGCAATCAGGCGGCTGACGTCTTCCGGCCCTTCGGGTGGCAGCGGTTCGCGCGCGGTCTGCGTCTGCGCGAAATCTTCCACCCGTTCGGTCAGCCGGGCGAGCGGCCGGGTGATCCGCCGCAGGACCAGATAGGTTGCCCCCAGCAGCACCAGAAACAGCAGCACGGTCTGCGCGGCGATCAGCCACAGGGCACCCGCTTCCACCGGGGTGCGCAGCGTGCGCGCGACGATCCACGGGCCATCGGCGGTTTGCTGCATGCCTGCGACCAGCACCTGCGTGTCGGTGCCTTGCAGGAGGGATTGCAGGCGCGGGCGGTCTTGCGCCAGCTGGGCCAGCAGCCGGTCGTCCGCCATCTCGCGCCGGGTCACCACCAGTTCCGTGGGATAGATGCCTTGCCGCGCGAGAATCTCCGCCAGCCGCTGCTCAGACCGGGTATCGCGCGCCTCGCCCGGCAGCAGGGGAGAGCGATCGGCCAGCCGCCCGGCAATCCGCGGCGGCAGGCGGCGGCGGGGGCGTTGCCCTTCGCGCGCCCCGGCCATGCCCATGCCGCGTTCGATATCCCGGTCGATCATGCCGTCGGGGGCCCCGCGGCGCAGCTCCCGCCGCAGCGCGCGGGGCAGGTCGTCGGCGCCGTCGCCCGTGCGATTGGCGGTGCGCAGCAGGTGGAAGGCAGCGGCGTTGATGCTTCCCACGTCGCGCCGATCCTCCACCGCGCGGTAGAGCAGCACGGCGGAGACGGCCTGCCCGATCAGCAGCGTCGCCGCGATGGCGAGCAGGCTCTGGCCCAGCAGGCTGCGGGGCAGGCGCAGAGGCGCAAAGCGGGAGGAGCGGCGCGCCATTGCGGATCAGTTTCCGGCCACGCGCGAAACATCGGCGGCGAAGCGATAGCCGCCGCCGCGCACCGTTTGGATGAAGTGCGGGTTGCGGCTGTCTTCCTCGATCTTGCGGCGCAGGCGGCTGACCTGGTTGTCGACCGCGCGATCGAACAGGTGCGCCTCGCGCCCCTGCACCATGTCGAGCAGCGAATCGCGATCCAACACCGCGCGCGGATGATCGAGAAACGCGCGCAGCATCCGGAATTCGGCGGTCGAGATCGGGATCACCGTGCCATGCGGATCGGAGAGTCGCTGCTTGAGCGGGTCGAGCCGCCAGCCCTCGAACAGGTAATGCGCATCCTCGTCTGCCGTTTCGCCCGCATGGCGGCCCGCGCGGCGCAGGACCGAGCGAATGCGCGCGACCAGCTCGCGCGGTTCGAACGGCTTGGTCACGTAATCGTCCGCGCCGATTTCCAGCCCCACGATCCGGTCGGTCGCTTCGCCCATCGCGGTGAGCAGGATGGTGGGCAGGTTCTGCGCCTCGATCAGGTGGCGGGTGAGGGAGAGGCCGTCTTCGCCCGGCATCATGATGTCGACCAGCGCGATGTCGGGCGTCTTTTCGCGCAGGATGCTGCGCGCGGCGGCGGCGCTGTCTGCCTCCAGCACGGCAAACCCCTGGCCGACCAGATAGTCGACCAGGGGTTCGCGAAGGGTGCTCTCGTCATCGACGAGGAGCACGGTAATGGCTGCCGGATCGGGCGTGTGGGCCATTCCGATAGTGCTACCGGGCGGCCCGCTCGGCGCGGCGCTGCTCGCGGCGTTCGCGCATCTGCGCACGCATCGCATCGCGCGCGGCCTTGCGCTCTTCCATCGTCACGGTGCCATCATTGTTCGCATCGGCACGGTCGAAGCGTTCGAGCGCGTGGGCCTGGAATTCCTGCAGCGTGAGGCGACCGTCGCCATTGCTGTCGGCGCGCGCCATCATGCCGCCGCCCATCGCGCGATGCCGCATGCCGCGCATGCCGCGCCTTCCGTCACCGCGCTTGCCGCGCGCTTCGCCTTGCTGCGCGCCGCGTGCTTCGCGGCGTTCGGCGCGGCGTGCCTGGCGCGCTTCGCGGGCGGCTTCACGCTCGGCCTGGCTGATCGCGCCGTTACCGTCGGTATCGATGCGTGCGATCATCCGTTCACGTCGCAATTCCCTGTCGGCAAGGTCGAGCACGCCGTCGCTGTTGAGGTCCATGCGCTGAAATCGCTCGGCGCTTTTCTGGGTGACATCGGCGCGGGTCATCGGGCCGGAGGGGCGCTCGCCCGGCTGGGCGAGGGCGGCGGTGCCAGCCAGCAGGCTGATGCCGGCAATCGCGAGAATGGGGGTTTTCATGGGAGGCTTCCTGTCTCGGTTCCAAGGGTGGATCGGGTAGAGCTGCGAAACGGGGAGGGGTGGGGGAGATCGAAAAACCCGCCTCGCAGCTCATGAAACCCCTTCTAGCGCCGCTTTGTCGCGCAGGTTTGCCACGATCCGCCGAATTTGTAACGCTTTGTCGCAGGATCGCGAGGGCGTTCACCCTGCCGCAAGTTTGCGGCCACCCGCGCCCGTACCGCCGCTAGCGGGGCCGGTGCTGCGTCCCTTCGCCGGCGGTGATGAACAGCGCGCTCGCTTCGCCTTCGACATCGGCGGTGTGCCATACGCCCGCTTCGTTGATCGCATATTCGCCGGGGTTCAGCGTGACCCGTTCGACCCGGCCATCGGGGTATTCCTGGGTCAGCGCGATCGTGCCTGCGGTGCAGACCACGACCTCGTGCCCCAGCGGGTGCATCTCCCAGCTGTCCCAGCTTTCGCAGAAGCTGTACATCGACACCAGCCGCCCTTCGGCCCCGTCGTCGCCGTGCCGTTCGCCGTAGCCCGCATACCAGTCCATCCCGGTGAAGGGCGGCTGGGGAACCGCGCTCGCCCCGAGGCCGAGATGGACGAAATTCTCAGACAGCCTGCGCGCCTCAGCCATCGGCTTGGACCATGCAGAACGCGTTGAGCTTGTTGCCGTCGCGGTCGCGGAAATAGGAGGCATAAAACACCATGCCGTTCTCGTCCGCCTCGCCGCGCGGGCCGGGGGCGCCTTCGTCGGTGCCGCCATTGGCGAGCGCGATCTCGTGCAGGCGGTGGACCTGATCCTTGTCCTTCGCCTGCAGCGCGACCATCGCGCCGTTGCCGACGGTGGCCGCGTTGCCATCATAGGGCTTGGTCAGCGCAACGCCTGCCGGGCCATCCCATGCGCCCCACGCGATGAAGCTGTCGAAATCCATCATCCGCCCGACGCCCATTTCCTTGGCGATGGCGTCATAGAAGGGCGCGTTGCCCTGCAGGTCGTTGGTGCCCAGCGTCACGTAACCGATCATCGAACCGTCTCCCGAGTAGCGACCCTCGCGAAAAGAACATTACGAGAACGACGAGCGATTCGCAAGCCGGTTTCAGAGCGGCTGCGTATGCCGTTCCAGCCAGTCGGCAGCCCGCTCGTCACCCATTTCGGCGACCCGCGCGCCGAGGATCTCGCGGCAGGTTGCGTGATACTCATCCACCCAGGCGCGTTCCTCGGGCGAAAGCAGTGCAGGTTCGATCAGCGTGCGGTCCATCGGCACCCAGGTGAGGTTTTCGAACCCAAGCCACGTGCCTTCGTCGGCGCCTTCGATATGCCGTTCCTCGATCAGCACCAGGTTCTCGATCCGGATGCCGTATTCGCCCGCCTTGTAATAGCCCGGTTCGTTCGAGCAGATCATGCCCGCGGTCAGCGGCTCCATCGTGCCGCCCTGCGATCCGGTGGTCTTTGCAATCCGCTGCGGCCCTTCGTGCACGCCCAGCGCGCTGCCCACGCCATGGCCGGTGCCATGCGCGTAATCGCAGCCCGCAGCCCACAGGAACTGGCGCGCCATCGTATCGAGCTGCCCGCCCGTGGTGCCATCGGGGAAGATCGCCCGCGCAATGGCGATGTGGCCTTTCAACACGCGGGTGAAGCGATCCTTCATCTCCGCGCTTGGCTCGCCCGGGCCGACCCACACGGTGCGGGTGATATCGGTAGTGCCTGCGCCTTCCGCGTTGAAATACTGGCCGCCCGAATCGCACAGGAAGATGCTCGACGGCGGGATCGCGATATTGCTGTCTTCATCCACCTTGTAGTGCGGCAGCGCGGCATGGCTCGCGGCGGCGGAGATCGTGTCGAACGAGGTATCGGCGAGGCCGCCATCGACCGACCGGAATTCGAGCAGCTTGGCCGCTGCGGTCAACTCGTCGATACTGCCCGACGGTGCCTCGGCCTCGATCCACGCGAGGAAGCGCGACACGGCGGCACCGTCGCGTGCCTGCGCATCGCGGTGGCCGGAAATTTCCGCCTGGTTCTTGATCGCGCGCGGCAGGATGGTGGGGTCGCGCGTTTCGATTACCTTCGCGCCGCCGTCTTCCAGCGCCTGAGCGATCGCCGCCACGCCGTATTCCGGGTCGAGCGCGATGCGCTTGCCCTCGAACGCGCCCAGCGCGCTCTCGAACTCGCTGCGCGGGCGGATGGTGACCGCGTTGCCCAGATGCTGCTTGAGGTCCGCGCCGACCTTGTTCTCGTCGATGAACAGCTGTGCGGTGCCATCCTGATCGACCAGCGCGAAGGCCATCGCCACCGGGGTGTGTGCGATGTCTCCGCCGCGAATATTGAACGCCCAGCCAACCGAATCGAGCGCGCTGAGAACAACCGCATCGAGCTTTTCTTCCGCAAGCCAGTCGGCGATGGCCGCGCGCTTTTCCTGCGCGTTGCGTCCAGCATGTTCATCCGTGTGAATCCGCGCGGGTGCATCGCTTTGCGCGGGCTGGTCGCTCCACACCGCGTCGATCGGATTGCCGTCGACGGGCACCAGCTTCGCACCCACTTTCTCCAGCGCCGCCTTGGTGTTGCGGACCCAGCCGGGGGTGGCGAGCCATGCGTCGTAGCCGATGGTCGCGCCTTCGGGTGCATTTTGCGCCAGCCAGTTTGCCGGATTATCCTTCGGCACGCCGCGATATTCGAACAGGCGTTCCTCCACCTGGTCGCGCACCTGCACGGTATAGCGCCCGTCCACGAAGATCGCGGCCTTGTCGATCAGCACCGCCGCGCTGCCCGCTGAGCCGCCGAATCCGGTCAGCCAGCTGAGCCGCTGCGCATCCTCGCCGACATATTCGCTCATGTGCGGATCGGCGATCGGGACGAAGAAACCGTCCAGCCCCCGCCGCTTCAGTTCCTCGCGCAGGGCGGAAAGGCGGGCTTCGTGGGTCTGCATCAGCATTCGGTCGATCCTGTGTTTCTTGAGTCTGGCTATCGCTACGATCTGGGGTCATAGCTGCGCAAAGCAAGGCTTTCAAAGCCGAGTGCCATCGCCCAGAGGGGGGTAATCCATGAACAAGCTTTTCACCGCCGCCATCGCCCTGACCGCGCTGACCATGCCCGGCTACGCAGCGGCGCAATCGAACGGAGCCGATACCAGCGTGAGCGAAACAGCGCCGACTTCCCCGCCCGTCGCCCAGCGGCGCGAGCATAGCTACACCACCCACGGGATCACGCTGTCCGATCCCTATCACTGGCTGAAGGACCAATCCTACCCGGTCGTCGATGACGCGGAGGTGCTGGACTATGTGAAGGCGGAGAACGCGTGGTTCGAAGCGCAGATGGCCCCGCACCAGGCGCTGGTGGACGAGTTGTTCGAAGAGATGAAGGGCCGCATCAAGGAAGACGATTCCACGGTGCCGCAAAAGGATGGCGACTGGCTCTACTGGTCCGAATTCGAGCAGGGCAAGGAATACCGCCTGCACTATCGCAAGCCGGTTGCGGGCGGCGAACCACAGCTGCTGCTGGACGAAAACCAGCTGGCAGAGGGCAAGGACTATTTCAGGCTCGGCGCGTTTTCGATCAGCAAGAACGGCCGCTACCTTGCCTATTCGGCGGACGATAACGGGTCCGAACGCTACACCGCCCGGATCAAGGATCTCGAGACCGGCGAATTGCTGGCGGACGAGCTGACCAACCTGCGCGGCGGCCTCACCTGGGTCGCGAACGACAGTGCGCTGGTTTACGGCCCCTCGACCGAGGAATGGCGCACGCTCGAGGCGAAGCTGCACATGATCGGCACGCCCGTTGCCGAGGATGTGACGCTGTACAAGGAAGCGGACGAGAGCTTCGGCGTCGGCACCGGGCTGACCGCGCAGGAAGACTGGCTGGTCATCGCCACCGGCGACAACGAGACGAGCGAGATCCGGCTGGTGCGCGCCGATGATCCGACCGGCGAGCAGATCCTGGTCAAACCGCGTCAGAAGGGCATCGAATATGATGTCGACGTGCGCGGCGATACATTGTTCGTCCACACCAACGACGATCACATCAACTTCCGCCTCGCCACCGCACCGATCGCCAGCCCCGGCGAATGGACCACGCTGATCGCGGGATCGGACGAATTCTACCTGACCGATTTCGAGCTGTTCAAGGATTTCTACGTTACCGAAGGCCGGCTCGCCGGGCTCGATCAGATCCAGCTGCGCCGCTACGACGATGCGGACGACATGACGCCGATCCGGTTCCCCGAGGCGAGCTTTACCGCCGGGCTGTCCAACAATCCCGAATACGACATGCAGAAACTGCGCCTGTCGTATCAGAGCATGGTCACGCCCAGCTCGGTCTACGATTACGATGTGAGGACGGGCGCGCTCGAACTGCTCAAGCAGCAGGAAATCCCCAGCGGCTACGATGCCACCAAGTACCGGACCGAGCGGCTGACGATCACCGCGCGCGACGGCACGCAGGTTCCGGTCAGCGTGGTGATGCTGAAGGACCGTCCCATGGGCGGGCCGCTGCATCTCTACGCCTATGGCGCTTACGGCTACGCCGTGCCGCCGAGCTTCTCGACCAGCCGCCTCAGCCTGGTCGATCGCGGCATGGCCTATGCCATCGCGCATATTCGCGGCGGCGACGATCTGGGCCGCCGCTGGTACCTGCAGGGCAAGATGAACGAGCGGACCAACACGTTCGAGGATTTCGTCGATGTCGCCAAGGGCCTGATCGAGGAAGGCTACACCGCCAAGGGCCGGATCAGCGCCAGCGGCGGCAGCGCCGGTGGCGAGCTGATGGGCGTGGTGGTCAACACCGATCCCGACCTGTGGGGTGCCGTGGCCGCGCATGTGCCCTTCGTCGACGTGCTCAACACCATGCTCGACAAGGATCTGCCGCTGACCCCGGGCGAATGGCCCGAATGGGGCAACCCGATCGAGAGCAAGCAGGCCTTCGCCTACATGCTCAGCTACAGCCCTTACGATCAAGTGGTGGCGCAGGATTACCCGCCGCTGCTGGTGACCGCCGGCCTCAACGATCCGCGCGTGACCTACTGGGAGCCTGCCAAGTGGGTCGCCAAGCTGCGCTACACCAAGACGGACGACAACGCGCTGCTGCTCAAGACCAATATGGGCGCAGGCCACGGTGGCAAGTCGGGCCGCTTTGCCTCGCTCTATGAAACGGCGGAGGAATTCGCCTTCATCCTGACCCAGCTGGGTGTGGTTAAGGATGGAGCGGACGCGCAATGACCATTCGCAACGTCGTCTTCGATGTCGGCAATGTGATCGTCCGGTGGGAGCCGGAGGCGATTGTGGAGATCGCCTTCGGCAAGAATCTGCCCGCCGGGATCACGAGCAAGGACCTGTTCGGGGGCGACATCTTCCGCGCCCTGAACCGCGGCGCGATGAGCCTGACCGAAATGCAGCGCATGTTCGGCGAACGCCACGGCTTCGACCGCAAGACCTGCGACCGGCTGGTCTCCGCGCTGTTCGAAAGCCTGCACCTGATCGACGAAACCCCGCCGCTGATGCGCCGCCTCAAGAAAAGCGGCTATGGCATCTACGCGATCACCGACAATGTGCACGAAATCGTCGCCTACCTGCGCGGGCGCTACGATTTCTGGCCTTTGTTCGACGGTGCGTGCGTCTCTGCCGATCACTCCACGCTCAAGCCCGATCCGCGCATGTATAACTGGCTGACCGATACCTATGGCCTGGTGCCGGAGGAATGCGTGTTCTTCGACGACCTGCCCGTCAACGTCGCGGGGGCAAAAGCGGTCGGCATGGAAAGCTTCGTGTTCACCACCACCGCGCAGGCCGAAGCGGATTTGAAGTCCATCGGCGTCGATCCCGACCTCCCGCCGGGCTCTGCCTGAGAGCCGCGGGATGATCGACGCACCTTCGGAAAACTGGGCGTTCCAGCGCGACTATACCGCTGCGCCTGAGCATATCGACGAGCTGGGCCATGTGAACAACGCGGTCTGGGTCAGCTGGATTCAGGACATCGCGGTCGCGCACTGGAACAGCATCGCGCCCGAGGACCACCGCGAAAAGTACATCTGGGTCGTGAGCCGCCACGAGATCGATTATCGCGGCAACATCAAGGCTGGCGAAACCGCGCATGGCCGCACCCGCGTCTCGGGCGAACCGAGGGGTGCCCGCTTCGACCGCGAGGTGCAGTTCGTGGATGGCGAGGGCCGCGTGCTGGTGTCGGCGCTCACCCGCTGGGCCATGCTCGACCGCGAAACGATGCGCCCGCAGCGGATCACGGCGGAGATCGCGGCGCCGTTTCAATAGCGGGTTCAGCCGCTGATATCGGTCGCGGTCAGGCGGGGCATCCGTGGCCGATCAATCATGCGCGACGTTCGGTCGGCATTCCCGCAATTGGGGGCCAGATGTCGCATCGATGCGTTGAGGAGTGATGAGCAAGTCTATCGACGATCTCCAACGCGAAATGGAAGCGGCGGCGCGCTCGCTCGATTTCGAAGAGGCACGGCGCCTGCGTGACCGTATCAATCTGCTCCGTGGCGGTGCAAATGCCGAAGAGGCTGCACAGGCTGACACGACGGGTTTGGTACGCCAGCAGCCGGGCGCAATGGGCCTCGGCACAAGTCGCCAACGACCGATTAAGCCGCCAGACTGGAAACCACCGCCCAAACCCGATCTCAAGACCTCCGGTCGGAGGTCACGCCAACATACATCGGACCGCGATAGCGGTTCGCCATGATGTAGATCCACCGGCCGGAAGTCTCCCCATCCATTCAGCCAAAAAAAAAGACAGGCTGGACCCCGGGTCAAGCCCAGGGTGACGGAAGGGGTGTCATGTCGCTGGTGCAACAGATAAATGAAGAATGATGTGGACTCGGACATTCACTGCGCAAGCAGACGATAATGGCAAGCGGACCATCATCACGTTCTACAAAGAGATACCGGGCGGTTGGAAACTCGATTTCAGAGACGCCCAAGGGCAGCATGTCGCCAATGGAGACCGCTGGGTCGAGACGTTGGATGACCTGGTCCTTCAGCTAGGCAATTATACCCAAGACGATCTAACGTGGCGCGCGGAAGATGAAGTTTCCGTCTCGTTTTATGCCGCTGTCAAAGAGTGCATTCTCAAGTCACGAGCCTAGTGATCCAGTTGCATCCAAAAATGTCAGAAGCTTGGCTGCCGGTTCCCCTCACACCCCCGCCACCAGCTCCTCGCTCATCGCCCACAGGCGTTCGGCGCTGTCCTCGTCCACCGCGTAGGCCTGCACCGTGTTGAAGCGGCTGGGGTTCTCCGCGTCGGCCGGTTCGGCAATGTCGCAATCCTCGCAATATTCGCCGCCGCGGTCCTTCAGCGCAGGCGCGGTCGCGGCCCATAGCGTGGTCGAGGCACCCTGGGTGACGCTCTTGAACATCTTGGCAGCCTGTTCGGACAGTTCGCCATCCTCGTTCATCCAGCCCATGGCGACCATTTCCTCTATATCGAGTTGGCGTTGCAGGGGCGTGGCGATGCCGCCGGGGTGGACCGCGAAGGCACGCCCGCCGTGCTGGGCCAGCCGCGCGTTCATGCCCACGGCGAACAGCGCATCGGCGGTCTTGGACTGACCGTAGGCCTGCCACTTGTCGTATTCGCCGCTTTCCCAGTTGGGATCGTCCCACCGGATGTCGCTGAGCTTGTGCCCGGTGGAAGACAGCGCGACCACGCGCACATCGCTGCCCGGCTGTTTCGCGGTCTTTTCCAGCAGCGGCATCAGCGCCTGCGCCAGCGCGAAATGGCCGAGGTGATTGACGCCGAACTGCTGTTCCCAGCCCGGCCCCACGCGGGTCAGCGGGCAGGCCATGATCCCGGCATTGTTGATCAGCAGGTCGAGCCGGTCGTGCTGCGCAGCAAAGTCCGCAGCAAACTTGCGCACGGAGGCGAGGTCGGCGAGATCCATCTGCATGATGGTGACGTCGCCTGCCACATCGGCAAGGTTGCCCGTCGCCTTGGCATGGTCGCGCGCGGGCACGATCACCTTCGCGCCCGCCCCGGCGAGGCCGCGCACGGTTTCCACACCGATGCCCGAATAGCCACCGGTGACGATGGCGACCTTTCCGGTCAGGTCGATGCCTTCGAGGATATCCTGCGGTTCGGACGTGCGGCCGAAGCCAGACCCTGTCGGTTGTTGCTTCGGCATCGTCGTTTCTCCCGCAGTGTTATGTGTCGGTCAGGCCAGCGCCTTGTCCACCGGAACATACTCGTAGCCGAGGTCTTCGGCCACCGCCTTGTAGGTCACCTTGCCGTCCCACACGTTCAGCCCTTCGGCGAGGTGCGGGTTGGAGCGCATCGCCGCCTTCCAGCCGTGGTCCGCGATCTGGAGCGCGTGCGGCAGGGTGACGTTGTTGAGCGCATAGGTGCTGGTGCGCGCGACAGCGCCCGGCATGTTGGCCACGCAGTAATGCACCACTCCGTCGACCTTGTAGGTCGGGTTGTCATGCGTCGTGGGCTTGGAGGTTTCGAAGCAGCCGCCCTGATCGATCGCGACATCGACCAGCACCGAGCCCTGCTGCATCAGCTTGAGCGATTCGCGCGTCACCAGCTTGGGCGCCGCCGCGCCGGGGATCAGCACCGCACCGATCACGAGATCGGCGGTCGACAGCGCATCTTGCAGGTTGGCTTCGTTCGAGAACCGCGTGGCCGCGCGCGCTTCGAAATGGGTGCCGACCTTTTCGAGCACTTCGGGGTCGCGATCGAGGATGGTAACGTCCGCGCCCAGGCCCACCGCCATCTGCGCGGCGTTGAAGCCGACCACGCCGCCGCCGATCACGATGACCTTGCCCGGCATCACACCCGGCACGCCGCCCAGCAGTACGCCGCGCCCGCCATGCGCCTTTTCCAGCGCATTGGCCCCGGCCTGCACGCTCATGCGCCCGGCGACCTGGCTCATCGGCTTGAGCAGCGGCAGCTGGCCGCGCGGCCCGGTGACCGTCTCGTACGCGATCGCGGTGACGCCGGCATTCACCAGGTCGACCGTCTGTTCGGGATCGGGCGCAAGGTGCAGGTAGGTGTACAGGATCTGGCCCTCGCGCAGCTTCTTGCGCTCGTCCGCCTGCGGCTCCTTCACCTTCACCACCATTTCGCATTCGGAGAAGATGAGGTCCGGCCCGTCAACGATTCGCGCGCCCGCCGCCTGGTATTCGGCATCGGTCGCGTCGATCCCCAGACCGGCGCCGCTCTGGATCCACACCTCGTGCCCGTGGCGCACCAGTTCGCGCGCGCTTTCAGGCGTCAGGCCGACGCGATATTCGTGGTTCTTGATTTCCTTGGGGCAACCGATGCGCATGGGTGTGGGGGGCCTTTTTCCGTTACGACGCGCTCGTTAGGTGGGCGGGCAGCGCGGGGCAAGACAATGCAGAGATTTGCCAGCCCGCCAAAGCGCGGTAATGGCGTTGTCACACTGCGATGATTAGGCGCGCTGCCAGTTGCAGGCGCCGGTGATAGAGGACAATCGACTATGAAATTCACGCAAGTCGTTCTGCTGGCGGCCACCGCCGGCCTGATGCTGACCGGATGCGACAGCGGCGGCGGCACGCGCGAATCGATCCGCGCCGTGGGCTCTTCGACGGTCTATCCCTTCGCCAAGGTCGTTTCGGAAAGCTTCGCCCGGTCGAACAGCGAATACCGTTCGCCGGTGATCGAATCGATCGGTTCGGGCGCGGGTATCGACCAGTTCTGCAAGGGCGTGGGCGCCAACACGCCCGACATGGCCAATGCATCGCGCCGGATGAAGGTCAGCGAGTTCGAAAACTGCCAGGCCAATGGCGTGACCGACATCACCGAAATCCAGGTCGGGCTGGACGGCATTGCCTTCGCCAGCACCGAGGGCGGGATCATGATGAACCTGACGCCCGAGATCGTCTATCGCGCGCTTGCCGCCAATCCTTACGGCCAGGAACAGACCAACCAGACCTGGTCCGATGTCGATCCCTCGCTGCCCGATACCCCGATCCTGGTCTATGGCCCGCCCTCGACCAGCGGCACGCGCGACGCGCTGAAGGAACTGGTGTTGACGCCGGGCTGCGAAACCAACGCAGACATGAAGGCGCTGAAGGAAAGCGACGAGGACGCGTTCGAGCGGACCTGCACCGAAGTGCGCTCCGACGGCAAATATGTCGACCAGGGCGAACAGGACAACCTGATCGTTCAGAAGATCCAGGGCAACCGCAACGCGGTGGGCATCTTCGGCTATTCCTATCTGGAAGAGAACGAGGGCCGCGTGCAGGGCCTGCCGATGAACGGGGTCGACCCGACCTACGACAACATCGCCAGCTTCAGATACCCCGGCGCACGTCCGCTCTACATCTATCTCAAGAAGGCGCATCTGCAGGCGATTCCCGGCCTGCAGCAGTACCTGAACCAGTGGACGCAGATGTGGAGCAAGGGCGGCCCGCTGGCCAAGATCGGCCTCGTCGCTCTGCCCGCCGGGACGATGGAAACCATGGCCGAGCGCATCAAGTCGCACCCCAGCCTGACCGCCGCCGATCTGGAGAGCGACTCCGTGCTCGAGGCGGAGCGGGCCGAGGCAGCCGGTGCCGGTGAGGGAAGCGAAGCCGCCGAGTAAGGCTGGGGCGAAAGAAGCCTCACCGGAAGGCCGCCCGCTTATTCTCTTGAGCGAGGCGGCCTTTTTCGTGGCTATGCCGTGCATCGGCGCGGAAACATAACCCCGTGCGGGGGTTCTGGGATCATGAAACCGAGCATAGGGCGCAGCGCCGCAAATCCAGCCATCGTCTGGGCCGTGATCATCGCGGTCGTCTTTCAGATAGGCGCGAGCGCACTGCCAGCATTCGGTATCGGCGATCCCATCGGCAGCCAGTCCAATGCGGTGCGCACGCTGATCACTCCGGCGGGCTGGGCATTTGCGATCTGGGGCCCGCTTTATGCAGGGTCGGTGGTGTTTGCGATCTATCAGGCCCTGCCCGCGCAAAAGGCGCGCGCACTGCCAGCCCGCATACGCCTGCCAGCGGCGGGCGCGTTTTTCGCCAATGGCCTGTGGGCGCTCTACACCCAGTTCAACGGACTGGCGGTGTTTTCGGTGCCGATCATTCTCTTCGGCCTGTCCTGTCTGATCGCGATCTACCGCGTGTTTGCACGCTGGCAGCCGCCCTTTTCGACGGGCGAGCGGTGGTGCGCCGTCCTGCCGCTGAGCGCGCTTGCCGCGTGGCTCACGGCTGCCGCCATCGTCAACATCGCGGCGACGCTGCTGTTCTACGGCGTGGGGGCGGGCGATCCGGCGCCGCTTGTCTCCGCACTGGTCGTGCTGACCGGCGGGATCATCGCATCGCTGGCCATCGCGCGTGGCCGCGGCAATCCGATCTATGCCGCCGTGTTCCTGTGGGCGCTCAGCGCCATCTACGCCGCCGGTGGCCAGCAGGCGGAGCCGGTCGCCATCGCTGCCGGTGTTGCGGCGGTGCTGGTGATAATCGGCACGGCGATCGGCCTGCGGGCGGGTGGGTTGAAACGCTGGTTCGGCGGTGCGGCTGCCGGGATGTGAAGCCGCAGTTCAGCGTGTCTCCTGATCCCTGCCTTGGCTGCGCCGTTTCTCGTCCTCGCGGGCGTGCATTTCCGCCCAGAGTTTCTCCGTTCCTGCCTCGATCGATCGGTTGACGTACTGCGAAGCGACGAGCCAACCCTTGAACGGCCGCAGGGGCAACAGGCAGCCGAAGCTCATCAATGGTATCGCGATAAGCAACAGCAACCAGAGCGGCGGCTGCAGCGCGACCTGAATCCATACCATCAGGAACAGCAGCGGAAACGCGACGAAGCAAAGCGAGAAGAAGGCGGGGCCGTCATCGGGGGATGCGAACCGGTAATCCAGACCGCACACCTCGCATTTATCGCTGACCTTGAGCCAGGATCTGAACATGTCGCCCTTGCCGCAGCGCGGGCACAGACCTTTCCACCCGGACTTGAAGACCCATGCGGCGTGTTCGTTCATCTTGATCTTCATCTCGCGCCTTTCGGGGGTGGGCCGAGCTGCATCCGGTGGAGCCTTTGCGCGCGCAGGACAATTGCGAAAATACGCAGGCCACTTGCGCCAGTTACATGCGCCATGCCGTACCGCCCGACAACCATCAGCACTCGTGTCCGCTCCTCGCGGGAGAAGGGCGGCGCATTTTTGCGTCGCTGCGGGGACGAGCGCGGCGAAAGCGGCGCACGATCCGTGGCTCGATAAATCCCGCTTGACGAATCCTGCGTTCGGGCGCAGCGGCGAAATTTCGGGCTAGCGATCGTCGCTACTCCTTCTCGAAAGTTGCCGCCGATGGCGATGAACTGGCGTATCAAACCGCTCGATGCGATACTTGCAACGGCGGAAAAGAAGTCCCTCCACCGCTCTCTCGGGGCCTTCCAGCTTACTCTCTTCGGCATTGGCTGCATCATCGGCACGGGCATCTTCGTGCTGACTGCCGCAGGCGCGCAGAAGGCGGGGCCGGGCCTCATGCTGGCCTTCCTGATCGCGGGCGCGATCTGCGTGGTCGCCGCGCTGTGCTACGCGGAAATCGCGGCGATGATCCCGGTGGCCGGGTCCGCCTATACCTATACCTATTCGGTGATGGGCGAGCTGCTGGCGTGGACGGTCGGCTGGGCGCTGGTGCTGGAATATGCGGTCGCGGCGAGCGCGGTATCGGTCGGCTGGTCGGGCTATTTCAGCGGCACGATCCTCAACGAATTTCTCGGCATACAGCTGCCCGCCTGGCTGGCGGGCGGCCCGCTGAGCCTTGGCGGTATCGCGGGCGGCTTCATCAACCTGCCCGCAGTGGTGATCGCGCTGCTGGTCACCTGGCTGCTGATGATCGGCACCAGCGAAAGCGCAAAGGTCAACGCGGTGCTGGTCACGATCAAGGTGACCGCGTTGACCGCGTTCATCGTGCTTACGCTGCCGCAGGTTGAGCTGGAACGTTTCAACCCGTTGCTGCCCGCAGGCGCGTTTGGCGGCTTCGGGTCGGGCCTCGGCGCGGTGGGCGCGGCGGCGACCATCTTCTTCGCCTATGTGGGCTTCGATGCGGTGTCGACCGCGGCGGAGGAAACCAAGAACCCGCAGCGCAACGTGCCCATCGGGCTGATCGGCAGCCTTGCGTTCTGCACGCTGTTCTACATCCTTGTGGCAGCAGGCGCGATCGGCACGATCGGCGGCCAGCCGATCATGGGCCCCGCGGGCATTCCCTTCCCCGCCGGATCGGAAGAGCTCGCCCGCCAGTGCGCCCTGCCGCAATTCGCGGACCGGCTGGTCTGTTCGGACGAGGCGCTGGCTCATGTGCTGCGCCAGATCGGGTATTCGGGCGTCGGCAACCTTCTGGGCATCGCCGCCTTCGTTGCGCTGCCTTCGGTGATCCTGATCCTGCTGTTCGCGCAGACGCGCATCTTCTTCGTGATGAGCCGCGACGGGCTGCTTCCCGAAGTGCTTTCGCGCATCCATCACAAGTGGAAGACGCCGCACGTCGTCACCGCCATTACCGGTGCGGTGGTCGCCTTCGCCGCCGCCTTTCTCCCGGTGGGCCAACTGGCCGATATCGCCAATGCGGGCACGCTGTATGCCTTCTTCATGGTGGCGCTGGCGGTCATGCTGCTGCGCCGCAAGGAGCCGAACCGGGCGCGCAGCTTCCGCACGCCTGCGCTGTGGTTCGTCGGCCCGGCAACGATGGCGGGGACGCTGTTCCTGTTCCTCAACCTGCCGTTCGAAGCGATGCTGGTGCTGCCCGTGTGGGGCGGCATCGGCCTCGTGATCTACACGCTCTACGGCTACCGCAAGAGCCACCTGGGCAAGGGGCGGGTGGAAGTGCACGAGCCGGAAGTCGCGGCCATCGAACCCTCGGTGCCCGGAGTGGATCAGACCTAGCCCACCGGCCAGAGCCGCTGTCCTACACGCGCCATTGTGACTAGCGTGCGGGCGGCTCTTTCACACCGTCGATAGCCTCGCACCCTGGAGCAGCACGGGCCCGGAGGATTTCACCCCCTGGACACTGTGTCAGGTGTGTCAGGGAAGGGCGATCAGAGCGGGTTGCCGTCCTTGTCGCGGTACACGTCGCGGCGGCCCACGTGGTTGGCGGGGCCGACCAGGCCTTCGCTCTCCATCCGCTCGATCCACTTGGCGGCAGTGTTGTAACCCACGCCCATCTGGCGCTGGAGCCACGAACCGGACGCCTTCTGGTTCTCGAACACCACCTGGCACGCTTGCCGATACTTGCGCTCGTCCGGGTTGTCGCTCGCGGTCAGTTCGTCCTCGAAGGCGAAGCCGCCGCCGAAGCCATCCATGGGCTCCTCGGTCACCGCATCGACATAGGCGGGCGCGCCCTGCTTGCGCCAGTGTTCGGCCACCAGTTCCACTTCCTCGTCGCTGACGAAGGGGCCGTGAACGCGGGTGAGGTTGCCGATATTGGGCTTGAACAGCATGTCGCCCTTGCCCAGCAGCGTTTCCGCGCCCTGTTCGCCCAGGATCGTGCGGCTGTCGATCCGGCTGGTCACCTTGAAGCTGATGCGGGTGGGCAGGTTGGCTTTGATGACGCCGGTAATGACGTCGACCGAGGGGCGCTGCGTCGCCATGATCAGGTGGATGCCCGCCGCACGCGATTTCTGGGTCAGGCGGCGGATCAGGATCTCGATGTCCTTGCCCACCACCGCCATCAGGTCGGCCAGCTCGTCCACGATCACCACGATCAGCGGCAGTTCCTCGAAGTCGAGCTCCTTCTCCTCGACGATCTCTTCGCCGGTTTCGGGATCGAACCCGACCTCGACCCGGCGGCCCAGCGGTTCGCCCTTCGCCTTGGCCGCGCGCACGCGTTCGTTGAAGCCGGTGATGTTGCGCGCGCCCACTTCGCTCATCTTGCGATAGCGTTGCTCCATCTCTTCGATCGTCCATTTGAGCGCGCGGATGGTCTTCTCCGGCTCGGTGACGACGGGGGAGAGGAGGTGGGGGATATCCTCGTAGCTCTTGAGCTCCAGCACCTTGGGATCGACCAGGATCAGGCGGCACTCGGCGGGTGTGAAGCGGTACAGCAGCGACAGGATGATCGTGTTGAGGCCGACCGACTTGCCGCTGCCCGTGGTCCCCGCGACCAGCAGGTGCGGCATGGCAGCAAGGTCCGCAATCACGGGTTCGCCCGCGATGTCCTTGCCCAGGATGATCGGCAGGTCGCCCGGCGCATCGACGAAGTCGGAACACGCGGCCAGTTCCTTGAAGCCGACCATCTGGCGTTCGGCATTGGGCAGCTCGATCCCCATCACCGTGCGCCCCGGCACCGTGCTGACGCGCGCGGAAATCGCACTCATGTTGCGGGCGATGTCTTCCGACAGGCCGATCACGCGCGCGGCCTTGGTGCCGGGCGCAGGCTCCAATTCGTACATCGTAACCACCGGGCCGGTTCGCACCGCGGTGACTTCGCCCTTCACGTTGAAATCGTCGAGCACCGACTCCAGCAGCCGCGCATTACGCTCCAGCGCCTGCCGGTCGAGCGGGACGATGCTGGCGTCGGCGCGGTCGGACAGCAGATCGATTGAGGGCAGTTCGAAATCGGCGAACATGTCCTTCTGCCGGGTGATCGCGTGCCCGTCCGCCTTGCGCGGGGCGACCTTGGGATCGACGATCTTGGGCGCGCGGCGTTCCGGCACGGGCTGATCGGCCGAGGCTTGATCCGCGACGGGTTCGGGCGCGGCAACGGGCTTGCGCTTTACCGCCTTCTGCTTTGGCG
This sequence comes from Erythrobacter sp., assembly GCA_009993635.1. Classification (GTDB taxonomy): domain Bacteria; phylum Pseudomonadota; class Alphaproteobacteria; order Sphingomonadales; family Sphingomonadaceae; genus Alteriqipengyuania. Next base: position 114,887 of record JAACTC010000009.1, read on the forward strand.
GGGCGGGCTGCGCAGCGTCGCGCGCTAGGCGGCGGGGCATGCTTGGCAGGGTCAGCAAGCCGCGCCAGTCGATCGCAAAGACGCGCGCCACGATTGCCGCCCCGCCAGCCAGCATGCCCAGCGCAGCGGCAAGGATCAGCCAGCCAGAGGCGCCGCCCATCAGGCGGTTCGCCACAGCCTCGGTCGCGGCGGCGCCCAGCAGGCCGGTCAGCCCGCCCGCGCCTGCGGGCAGCGAGAGTGCGACATTGGCAAAGGCGAGCGAGGCGACCGTCGCCAGCAGCGCCATGCCCAGCAGCAGCGCCGCCGTGGGGCGCCACCAGCGGGTGTGGCCGGAGCGCACATCGTCCTCGTTCGCGGCGCGCCACAGGCTGCGCGCGCCGACATAGAGCAGCGGCAGGACCAGGATCGAACACCAGCCGAACAGGAACAGCGCGCGTTCCGATGCCCATGCGCCCGCCCCGCCCATCCAGTTGGCGATCGGCCCGTCGGGTGCCGCTGCGGTGGAGAGGCTGGGGTCGGACTGGGTGTAGCTCGCCAGCGCCAGTCCGAGGAAGACCATCGCGCCGAACAGGATCAGCGCGCCCGCCATCTGCAGCGCCCGCTTGAGCGACTGCTGGAAAGCCTCGCGCCAGTCGACCACTTCGGTCGGAACGAGTGCCTTGCTGGACATGGCGGTGTCTCCCTCGGGAAATGCGGCGTGTGGGGTAGCGCGGTACCATGAATCCGCAGGGAGTCCCGCGTCAAGCGATTTGGCTGCGGCGACAGTGCCGGCGTCAGGAAAGCCCGTCGATCGCGGCCCATCGCCGCACGCCCAGTTCGCGCGCCCGCTCTGCCGTGATCCCGCCCAGCGCGATAACGGGAATGGCGCTGTGTGCTACGAGCTGGTGAAACTGTGTCGCGCCCAGCGCATTGCCCCCGGGGTGCGAGCGCGTGGGAAAGACCGGCGAGAGGAACAGCGCATCGGCCCCGATGCGGTTGGCGAGTTCGATCTCGCGCCGATCATGTGCCGTGGCAAGGCGCAGCAAACCGGGCCTTGTGTCGAGCTTTTCCGGTGGGCCATAAATCCCGTCGGCATCCCATGCGTGGCCTGTATCCGCATCGCCGGAAAGCACCATGAGATGATTTTTGCTGCAGCAAATGCTGCGCAGCATTTCCCATCGCTCGCGCCGAGCATCCGGTTCAAGATGATAGTGCCGGAATACGAAGCCCGAGCCATCGGGCAAGGCGGCAAGCGCGTCTGCCAGCACGGCATCGTTGCGCGCGTCGGACAGGAGCCACAGATCGGGGAGGGGCTGGATCGGCATCGTCCAGTCGCTATAGCGGCGCGCGATGGATAGCGCAGCAGCCCTTGAAGACGTCGACGAAAACATCGCACGCGTGTGCAGGATCGCGCGGCGCGAACGCGATGATGTGAACCTGATCGCGGTCAGCAAAACGCACCCGGCAGACGCGATCGAGCCACTATTGGCCGCCGGTCATCGCCTGTTTGGCGAAAACCGCGTGCAGGAGGCGGCGGACAAGTGGCCCGCCCTGCGCGAGCGGTACGACGGCGTCGAACTGCACCTGATCGGGCAATTGCAGTCGAACAAGGCGGAAGATGCCGCGGCGCTGTTCGACGTGATCCATTCGCTCGACCGGCCAAGCCTGCTCAAGGCGCTCGCCAAGGCCTATGACAAGCTGGGCAAGCGCGTGCCCTGCTTCGTCCAGGTCGATGTCGGCGAGGAAGAGCAAAAGGGCGGCTGCGCGATTGCCGACCTGCCCGAGCTGCTTGCCCGAGCGAAAGAGGCGGACATCCCACTGCTGGGCCTGATGTGCATCCCCCCTGCCGACAAGGAACCCGCCCCGTTCTTCGCTCTGCTTGGCGAACTCGCGCGGCGGCACGAGCCCGAACCGGGTGCATGGGGCCTGAGCATGGGGATGAGCGCGGACTTCGAAACCGCGATCATGCTCGGCGCGACGCATATTCGCGTGGGCAGTGCACTGTTCGGCGCACGGGGATGAGGTGATAAAGGTCGAAATCTAAGACGATTCCGATCAGCCCGTGCGAGTGCGCCTACGCAGGCTCCAGCTCGGCCTGCATCTCGTCGCTCGACGCTTCGATCAACGCCTTGCGGATCGTTGCCATCCGCGCCTCGTCGACGATCTTTTCGCCCGTCAGGTCGGTGACGTAGAAGGTGTCCGCCACACGCTCGCCGAAGGCGGTGACGTGGGCCGAGCGGATCATCGCGTGCTGTTCGAACAGCGCGCGTGCCAACCGGTTGAGCAGGGCGGGGCGATCGCGTGCGGCGACCTCTATCACGGTAAAGCGATGCGAGGCCTCGTTGTCGAATGCGACGAAGGGCCGCACATCGAACGCGCCGGCCCCGCGGCGCGGCAGCGGACGCTGGGCGAGCCGGGGCACCAGCTGCCTGCCGCTTGCCAGCACATCGGCAATGCTCTGTTCGATTCTCTGCAGCTGGTTCTCTTCGCCGAACGGGCGGCCCAGCGGATCCTGCACCAGGAAGTTGTCGACCGCGTATCCGGTGCGCGTGGTGTGGATGCGCGCATCGATGATGTTGCCGCCGACCAAGTGGATCGCACCCGCGATACGCATGAAGATGCCGGGATGGTCGGCCGCGATGACGGTTACGATCGTGGCGCCGCGTTCCTCGTCCGGTTCGCAGTGAACCGACAGGGCCTCGCCAATCTCGCGCGCGACCGAATATTGCACGAGGTTGCGCGCGGCGGTGTCGGGCGCTTCGGCGATCCAGTATGGGGCGGGGAACAGATTGCCCAGCTCGTCGACCAGCGCGGCCTTGTCGCCCAGCGCATCGCGCACCGCGGCCTTCTTGGCCGCGACGCGTTCCTTGCGGCCGCTCGTGACATGGCCGAGCCGCAGGCGCTCATGCGCCAGATCGTAAAGCTCGGTGATCAGCTGGCCCTTCCAGCTGTTCCAGGTGCCCGGCCCGACCGCCCGGATATCCACCGAAGTCAGCAGCGCAAGCTGGCGCAGCCGGTCGAGGCTCTGAACCTCGGCCACGAAATCCTCCACCGTCTTGGGATCGGCAAGATCGCGCTTGAACGCCGTGTGGCTCATCAGCAGGTGCTGGCGAACCAGCCAGGCGACCAGCGTGGTCTCATCCTCGTTCAGCCCGAAGCGCGGGCACAGCCGTTCGGCCACCTTGGCCCCCAGCACCGAGTGATCGCCGCCGCGCCCCTTGGCGATATCGTGCAGCAGCGTGGCGACGAACAGCGCCCGGCGGCTCTTGAGACGGTGAATCTCCTTGGTCGCGCGCGGGTGCTCGCCCGAAAGCTCACCCTTCTCGATCGCATTGAGGAAGCCGATCGCGCGGATGGTGTGCTCGTCCACCGTATAGTGGTGGTACATGTTGAACTGCATCTGCGCATTGACGCGGCCGAAATCGGGCACGAAGCGGCCGAACACGCCCGCCTCGTTCATCCAGCGCAGCACGGTTTCGGGATCGTTGCGCCCGCTCAGCAGGTCGAGGAACAGAGCATTGGCGCGCGGGTCGGACCGAACATCGTCGTTGATCAGCCCGCTGTCGCGATCGGCCTGGCGCATGGTGCGCGGATCGATTTCCAGCTGTTCGGCTTCGGCGATCTGGAAGATCTCGATCAGCCGGATCGGGTCTTTGCGGAACCAGTCGTCGCCCGGCGCGGAAAGCTTTCCCGCGAACACGGTGTAGCCGCGCAGCGTGCGCGGGCGCGCATTGAACCCGGCAAGCAGGCCGCGCCGCGCGCGCTTTTTGGCGAACTGTTCTTCCAACTGGCTGAGGAACACGCCGGTCAGCGAACCGACCCGTTTCACCTGCAGAAAATAGTACTGCATGAAGCGTTCGACCGCGCTTTTCCCGCGCCGGTCGGCAAAGCGCATCCGGCGCGCGATTTCCTTTTGCAGATCGAAGGTCAGCCGGTCTTCCGCCCGCCCCGTCACATCGTGCAGATGGCACCGCACCGCCAGCAGGAACCCTTCGGCGCGGCGAAAGCTGCGATACTCGGTGCGCGTGAACAGCCCCGCATCGACCAGCTCCGCCGCCTCGCGCACCCGGTGGATATACTTGCCGATCCAGTACAGCGCCTGCAGATCGCGCAAGCCTCCTTTGCCCTCTTTCACATTGGGTTCGACGACATAGCGGGTGTCGCCCATGCGCTTGTGCCGCGCGTCGCGCTCCTGCAGTTTTTCGGAGACGAACTGGCGTTCGTTGCCGGTCACGACCTCGGCGTAGAACCGGCGGTTGGTTTCCTCCCACAGATCCTGTTCGCCCCACACGAACCGCGATTCGAGCAGCGCGGTGCGCACGGTCAGATCCTCGCGCGCCATGCTCACCGCCTCGTCGGGCGTGCGGACCGAATGGCCCACCGTCAGGCCCAGATCCCACAACAGGTACAGCATCGCCTCGATCTGCGAGACCGCCTGCTTGTCCGGCGATCGGGCGCACAGGAAGGCGATGTCGACATCCGAATGCGGCGCCATTTCCTCGCGCCCGTAGCCACCCACCGCCAGCACCGCGATCGGGATCGTATCCTCACCCGCAGGCGCCAGCCGGTCGATCGCGTAGTCGTGGATCAGCCGCACCAGCTGGTCGAGCAGGAAACTGTGCCCGCCGGTATGCGCATGCCCGGCTGACGGGTCGTCCAGCAGGCGGCGCGAAAGCTCCGCCCGCCCCTCGTCCAATGCGGTGCGCAGCAGCGCCAGCACCGCCTCGCGCGCGGCCGCACCCTCCCCAGTAACCTCGCCGATCTTCTGGGCCAGCTTGCGCCTGTCGATGATGGCGCGCTGATTGGAGAGGGGCGGTGCGCTCAACTGCCGGTGTGGATCTTGACGTACTTGTCGCGCAGCGTGCGACGGTCGATCTTCTGCGTGCCAAGCCGCGGCAGCTGGCCGAATTCCTGCCAGATATGCGCCGGCCGCTTGAACGGCGGCAGCTTGGTTTCGAGGAAGCCGGCCAGCTCATCCTCGCTCAGCGTGGCGCCATCCCTGGTCAGGTAGACCGCGCCCACGATCTCGCCATAGCGTTCGTCGGGCAATGCGAAGACGGAGCATTCTGCGATCGCATCATTGGCATACAGCGCCTCTTCCACTTCGAGGCAGCTGATGTTTTCCCCGCCGCGGATGATGATGTCCTTCTTGCGGTCGACGATGAACAGGTAGCCATCTTCGTCCAGCCGCCCGAGGTCGCCCGTGCGGAAATACATATCGTCGGTGAAGGCCTGGCGGGTCGCGTCGCGATTGCCCCAGTAGCCGAGGAAGTTGGCGGTGCTGCGGATCCCGATTTCGCCGACCTCGCCGGTCGGCAGCGTGTTGCCCATCTCGTCCAGAATCGCGAGGTCGACCATCGGCCTGCTGGGCTTGCCGGTGCTCAGCGGCTTGGCGAGATAGTTCTCGTTGAAATTGCCGCAGCCCACCGCGTTGGTTTCGGTAAGACCATAGCCGAGCAGCGGGAAGCCGCTGGGGAAGGCATCCCTGATCGTGCCGACATGCTCCACCGGGCGCGGCGCGCCGCCCGCGGCAAAGGCGGTGCAGCTGGAGGTATCGTACTTGTCGCGATCCGGGTGGGTCGCCATCTCGTAGCTCATCAGCGGAACGCCGGTGAAATAGCTCACCTTTTCCACCTCGATCAGCCGCAGCGCCTCGCCGGCATCCCACTTCTTCATCAGCACCAGCTTGCGCCCCAGCGCATAGCTCTGGAGGAAGATCGGAATCTCCCCGGTGACGTGGAACAGCGGCACCGCGACCAGCGCGCAGGCCTGCGTGGTGGGCGCGCCGCCGCTGCTTTCCAGATAGGTGAACGCCATCAGCGTCTGCATGGCGTAGCTCATCACGCCGTTCACCACGCCGCGGTGATCCGAATAGGCACCCTTGGACCGCCCCGTGGAGCCCGAGGTGTAGAGAAGCGTGGCGTAATCGTCCGGCCCCAGTTCCGGCAACGGCGTTTCGCTCGGGTCGCCCCACACCGGCGCAAGCCCTTCGGACGGGTCGCAGCCATGCTGCAGCGGAACGATCTTCGCGCCGTGGGCCGTGCCCTCCAGTCGCTCGGCCCGCTTGCGGTCGGCCAGCACCAGACGGCAGCCGACCATGCTGATCGCGTCCGCCATTTCCTCGCCGCTCGAAAAGCCGTTGACCAGCGCGGCGCACCCACCGGCCATCACGATGCCCATGTAGGCAACGATCCAGTTGGCAGAATTGCGCGCCGCGATCGCGATCCGGTCGCCCTTGATCAGCTTGTGATCCTTCAGCAGCCCCGCGGCGACGTGGCGCGCGGCATCATAGGCCTCGCCATAGGTCAGGCGGCACCCTTCATCGACCAGGAAGTCCACATCGCGGTGCTGGTTGCAGTAATGCGCGAAGTAGTGCGCCAGGCTGGGCGGCGCGTTCTTGAACGCGGGCATGGTCACCCCGTTGCGGGTGAACGGCACGGTTTCGGCCGGCCCCCCGGGGGCAATCATCTGATCGGTAATCGTGTCCAGTGTCCTGTCGAGCTCGGTCGGCATTCCATTCCTCTCATCCAGCGCCCGCACGGTTGGTGCGCGGGTCGCATTGTCCCTTTTGTCTGGTCTCCGCCTGTGCCAATGCAAACGCCCTTGGCGCAAGGCGGGTCCGTTCGGGCGTTATCTCTAAGGGGTCGATGGAATGCTGTCACTACTGGCAGAAGCTGCAAACCAGCCGATTTACTGGTCGGACCTGGGTCTGACCCGGGGGATCGACCTCAAGATCTTCGAGCTGCGCTGGTATTCGCTGGCCTATATCGCAGGGATCGTCCTCGCCTATCTGCACCTGTCGCGCATGATCAAGGCGCCCGGCGCGCCGATGAACCAGACCCATGTCGACGACCTGCTGTTCTATTGCACGCTTGGCGTGATCTTTGGCGGACGGCTGGGATATGCGCTGTTCTACAAGCCCGAACTGTTCGTCGATTTCAGCCACGAGGGCTGGATGCCATGGGGCCTTCCGCGGCTGTGGGACGGCGGGATGAGCTTCCATGGCGGGGTGATCGGCGTGGTGATCGCCCTGCTGTGGGTGGCCTTTCGCAACAACCTCAACTGGTTGCGCGTGGCAGACTACATCGCGGTCAACGTGCCCTTCGGAATGTTCTTCGGGCGGCTGGCGAACTTCGTGAATGGTGAGCTGTGGGGGCGGCCGACCGACGTTCCCTGGGCGATGATCTTCCCTGACGATCCCTCGGGCCTCGCCCGGCACCCCTCGCAGCTTTACCAGGCGGGGCTGGAAGGTCTGGCGATGGCGATCATCATGCTGTCGCTGTTCTGGCTGACCAAGGCGCGCTGGAAGCCGGGCGTGCTGGTGGGCGTGTTCACCGTAGGGATCGCGACCGCGCGCTTCATCAACGAATTCTTCCGCCAACCCGATGCGCAGCTGACCGAATTTGCCGCCTCCACCGGCCTTTCGATGGGCCAGTGGCTGAGCATCCCGATGATCCTCGTCGGGCTGGCCGTGGTGTTCTACGCATTGAGCGGCAAATCGGGCGGCGTGTCGGCGCCTGCGCAAGGCTCCGCCACGGCGGAGCGCGAGAGCCAGTCCTGAGCGAGACCGACGGCCCGGCGAGCCTGGCTGCGCGATTTGCGCGGCTGATCGCGACGCATGGGCCGCTGCCCGTGGCGCGCTTCATGGGCGAAAGCAACGCGCATTACTATGCCACGCGCGATCCGCTGGGCGCGCCCAACGCGGCGGGTGGCGGCGATTTTGTCACCGCGCCCGAAATCAGCCAGATGTTCGGCGAGCTGGTGGGCCTGTGGCTGGCCGATATCTGGACCCGCGCGGGCACCCCCGAAAACGCGATCTATTGCGAGCTGGGGCCGGGGCGCGGCACGCTGGCCGTGGATGCGCTGCGCAGCATGGCGCGCTTCGGCTTCACCCCGCAGGTGCATTTCGTCGAGGGATCGCCGACGCTGCGCGCCTTGCAGGCGAAAGCCGTGCCCGGTGCGCAGTTTCACGACGACGTCTCGACCCTGCCGGAGGATTCGCCGCTGCTGCTGGTCGCCAACGAATTCTTCGACGCGCTGCCGGTCCGCCAGCTGGTCCGCACCGATGCGGGTTGGCGCGAGCGGATGGTCGGGCTGGATGGCGAAGAGCGGTTCGTGTTCGTCGCGGGCGACCAGCCGATGGACAGCGCGGTGCCCGCAAACCTGGCCGATGCCCAGACCGGCACGATTGTCGAGACCTGCCCGGCGGCCTCTGCCATCATGCAGGAAATCGCCCGGCGGCTGGCGGAGCAGGGCGGCGCGGCGCTGGCGATCGATTATGGCCATCTTGCAGGCCGCACGGGATCGACCCTTCAGGCCATCGCGAAGCATGAAAAGGTCGATCCGCTGGCCGATCCCGGCACGGCAGACCTCACCGCGCATGTCGATTTCGCCGCGCTGACAGAGGCGGCCAGTCGCGATGGCGCGCGCCTGCTTGGCAGCAATACGCAGGGCGGCTGGCTGACTGCGCTGGGCCTCGATGCACGCGCGGCGGCACTGACGAGGGCCTCACCCGACCGGGCGGACGAGATCGCAGCCGCGCGTGAACGGCTTGCCGCGCCCGATGCGATGGGCGAGCTGTTCAAGGTCGTCGCCTTCGCCAATGCCGCATGGCCCGATGGTGCAGGGCTGGGCTGAGTCCCTCGCGGAACGACCCGCGGATCCGGGCGTTTGCGCGGTATGATGAAATCTGTCGCCGCTCCGCTCGCTGCCGTCTTCGCCATTGCCGCGCTGGCGGTGCCCGCGCTCGCGGCCGAGCCGATTGCCGGACAGTGGGTGACGCAGGATCGCAAGGCGGTGGTCACCATCGGCCAATGCGGTGCCAGCACATGTGGCAAGATTTCCAGGTTTCTCGTCGCCCCGCCCGACGGTGCGGACCAGCGCGACATCAACAATCCCGACGAGGCGAAACGCAGCCGCAAGCTGATGGGCCTGCCCGTGCTGACCGATCTGCGCCAAGATGGCGATCTGTGGCGCGGCGACATTTACGATCCCGAAACGGGCAAGACCTATCGTTCGGTCATTCGCCGCAAGGGTGCCAACACGCTCGAAGTGAAGGGCTGCATCGCCGTGTTCTGCCAGACGCAGACCTGGAAGCGGCCGTAGTCCGCCGCTTCGCCAAGGCGGGCAGGAACCCCGCCGCCTTCAATCCAGACCCACTTCCTCGGCAAGCCATCGCGCCGCCTCGCGCGGGGTTTTCTTGTCGCCATCGGTCCGGTCGACAGAGAAGTTCGCCTGCCGCATCGCATCTACGTTGATGTTGCCGAGCAATGGCTCCAGCGCGGCCATCAGCCGCTCGTCATCGGCACGTTCGGGTGAGACGATGATCAGCGTGTCGTAACTCGGCAGCGCCTCGCGCGGGTCGTCGAGAATCACCAGATTATCTGCCGCGATCCGCCCGTCCGAGGTGTAGGCGCTGATGACGTCGGCATCGCCGGAGGTGAGCGCATTGTACATGAAGGTGGGCGAGAAATTGCGTTCGTTTGCAAAATCCAGCCCATAGGCATCGCGCACCGCGAACCATTCGGGCCGCTCGAACCATTCGGGATCGCCGCCCGCCACCAGCCGGGGCGCGGCGCGGGCAAGATCCTCGATCGTGCGAATGCCCAGCTGCTGCGCCCGATCCTCACGCATGGCGAGCGCATAGGCATTTTCGAACCCGAGCTTGCCGACCACGCGCGTGCCCTGCACATCGCGTTCCCATTTCACGATCGCATCGTACATCGCGTCGCGCCCGGGATTGTCGGTGCGCTTCATCTGGTTGGCCCAGATCGTGCCGGTATAGTCGAAATAGAGGTCTATCGACCCGTTGGCGACCGCCTGCGCGACCACGGCCGAGCCCAGCCCTTCACGATATTCGACGTTGTAGCCCGCGTCTTCCAGCTGCTCGCCCACCAGCCGCCCGAGGATCAGCTGTTCGGAAAACTGCTTGGTCCCGATCACGATGGTGTCGCGGCCGTCGTCGCGGCTCCAGTCCGCCTGGCTGGCGAAGGCTGCGGCGACCCCCACCGCCACCGCGATGGCGCCGCCCAGCCATAGCCGCCGGTCGCGTCGGCGGAAGCCCGCCTCGATCGTGCCGAGCAGCGCGTCGGCGACGATAGCCAGCCCTGCGCTGGCAATGCAGCCGGCCAGCACCAGCGACCAGTTCTGCGTCTGCAAACCGGCAAAGATCGGATCGCCCAGGCTCGGCTGGCCGATGGTGGTGGAAAGCGTCGCCGCGCCGATGGTCCACACCGCCGCCGTGCGGATGCCCGCCATGATATAGGGCGCGGCAAGCGGGGCTTCGACCAGCCGCAGCCTCTGCCAGAAGTTCATCCCCACACCATCGGCGGCTTCCAGTACGCCGGGGTCGAGATTGGTCTGCGCGGTAACTGCGTTGCGCAGGATCGGCAGCAGCGCATAGAGCGCCAGCGCCAGCAGCGCGGGCAGGAAGCCAAGCGTGGGCAGCCCCTCGCCGAAGACCGCGCGCAGGCTCAGCAATATCGGGAAGAACAGCGCCAGCAGGGCCAGCGCGGGGATCGTCTGGACGAGACTGGCAAAGCCCAGCGCGCCGCGCGCCACCGCCTGGCTGCGGCTCGCCCATACGGCCAGCGGCAACGCGACCGCGATGCCAAGGCCAATCGCGCAGGCGGCCAGGATGACGTGCTGCGCCAGCACATCGCCCAGTCCCATGAGTGCGGCCCACACGCCGCTCATGCTTCCAGCCCCTTGAGCATTTCCGCCTGGTGGCGCGGCACCGCGACCAGTTCCTGCGCCACATCGCCGCCCTTGCCGCTGGCGAGCGCCTGCGGGGTTTCGTCCGCGACGATCCGGCCCTTGTCCATCACCAGCACGCGGTCCGCCAGGATCAGCGCCTCTGCCATGTCGTGCGTCACCATGATGGTGGTCAGGTCGAGCCGTTCATGCAGGTCGCGCACCCGTGTGCCCAGCGCATCGCGGGTCACCGGGTCGAGCGCGCCGAACGGCTCGTCCATCAGCAGCAGCGAAGGCTGCCCGGCGAGCGCACGCGCCACGCCCACGCGTTGCTGCTGCCCGCCGGAAAGCGCATCGGGCAGGCGATCGATCATGCCGGGGTCGAGATCGACCAGTTCCAGCAGTTCGCCGATCCGCTCGTTCCCCAGCCGGGTGCCGACCAGCCGCGGGCCGATGGCGATGTTTTCTCCCACGGTCATGTGCGGGAACAGCCCGATCCGCTGGAAGACGTAGCCCGTGCTGCGCCGCATCGCGGTGGGATCGCTCGCCGAGACGTCTTCCCCGTCCAGCAGCACGCGCCCCTCGCTCGGTTCGGTCAGCCGGTTGATGGTCTTGAGCAGGGTCGACTTGCCCGACCCGGAGGCGCCGACCAGCGCGACGAAGCTGCCCGGCTCGACGGTCAGGTCGATCCCGGCGAGCGCCTCTGTCGAATCGTAGCGTTTGGTGACGCCTTCAAACGTTAGCGATGATGCCATGCGGCGCGACGCTACCCCGCAAGGACCAGAAGCGAAAGGTCGAGGATCACCGACAGGCCGTCATCGGCCCACTGGCGCTCCATCGTGCCCTGCAACTGCCCTTCGACACTCATCTTGAGCAGCCGCGAGCCGAACCCGTCGCCGGTTTCGCCATTATTGGTTACGCCGGGCTCGTACCACACGATCCGCAGGACGTGGTCGCCCACAGGCTCGATCGACACTTCCACCTTGCCGGTATCGCGCGCGAGTAGGCCGTACTTCGCGGAATTGGTCGCCAGTTCGTGGAACACCAGCGAAAGCGGGGTGGCGGTGCGCGCATGGATTGCCGGGTCCGCCCCGGTCACCACGATGCGCGGTTCGTCGCCATCGCGGTAAGGTGCGAAGATCTGTTCCAGCAAACCGTGCAGCGAGTGATCCTGCATCATGGCGGTCGGCGCGACGAATTCGTGTGCGCGGCCCAAAGCAGAGATCTTCTCGGTCATTTCCTGCGCGAAATAGCCAAGCTGCGGGTCGCGCCGGGCGGACAGGGCGATCAGGCTGGCGACGACCGCGAAGATATTCTTGATCCGGTGCGAAAGCTCGCGCGCCAGCAGATCGCGCTGTTCCGATAGGCGGTGGGCATCGTCCACGTCGATGATCGTGCCGACCCAGCGCAGCGTGCCATCGCCCATGTCGATCGGGACCGCGCGGCTGAGCACCCAGCGAAAAGAACCATCGTGCAGGCGCATCCGCCATTCGTCGCTGAAGACCAGCTTGCGCTCTGCGGAAAACCGGAACTTCTCGATCGTGCCATCGAAATCGTCCGGATGGACATGGGTGCGCCAGTCCTCGATGCCGCTTGGCGGGGGGGCGCCGGTCAGTTCCGCCCAGCGGGCGTTGAAGAAGTCGAAGCGAAGCTCTTCATTGGCGGACCAGGCAACGCCGGGCACCGAATCGAGCACCAGCGAAAGCATCCGCGCGCGCTGTTTCTCGGTCGCGCGCGAGCGCAGCGCATCGCGCTCGTTGACGAACCGCCGCAGGGCAGAACGCGCGAGCACGCGCAGCCCGTCCTGCTGCAGCGGTGTCAGCCCCTCGGGGCGCGGCTCGGTGTCGATCACGCAAAGCGCGCCAAGCTCGGTCCCGTCTTCGGTTACCAGCGGTGCGCCGACGTAGAAGCGCACATGATGTTCTCCGGTGACCAGCTCATTATCCGCAAAGCGCGGGTCTTTGGTTGCGTCGGGGACGATGAACAGCTCTTCGCCCTGCATCGCGTGGGCACAGAAGGAGACCGAGCGCGGCGTCTCGCGGTCCTCTATTCCATGGCGGGCGAGGAACCGCTGCCGCTCCGATTCGACAATCGTCACGCTGGCGCTTTGCGTGTCGCACAGCCGCGCGGCGAAATCGGCGATCGAGCGCAGCTCGGGATCGTCTTCGAGCGAATCGATACCGTACCGAGCGAGCTCGGCGAGCCGATCGTCGGGCTTGAGGCCCGGGGCATCGGGACGCCCGGCGTCCTGGCCCTGTTCGGAGACTATCGTACCCATCTACCCCTTCCGTTCCGGACATATAGCGGCGGCCCGCGCGATGGCCAGAAAAGCTTCGCGCAACGCAATATATGTTAGCTTTGCCCGATGCCGCCAGCGCGGCTGTTTGCGGCGGCCCCTTGCCTTGCTATGCGCCCGGCAAGCAAGAAAAGGATACCCGATGCGCGCGACCCCCGATTTCGATTTCCAGCTAGGCGAAAGTGCCGAGATGATCCGCGAATCCGTGGGCCGTTTCGCGGACGAGCAGATCGCGCCGCTGGCCGAGAAGGTGGATCGCGAAGACTGGTTCCCGCGCGACCTGTGGCCCGCGATGGGCGAGCTGGGTCTGCACGGCATCACTGTGGACGAGGCCGATGGCGGGTTGGGTCTCGGCTATCTGGAACACGTCGTCGCGGTGGAGGAGGTCAGCCGCGCCAGCGCCTCTGTCGGGCTGAGCTATGGCGCGCATTCCAATCTGTGCATCAACCAGATCGCGCGCTGGGGCAATGAAGAGCAGAAGGCGAAATACCTGCCCAAGCTGGTGAGCGGCGAGCATGTCGGCTCGCTGGCCATGAGCGAGGCAAACGCCGGATCGGACGTCGTCTCGATGAAGCTCAAGGCCGACGCGGTAGACGGCGGCTACCGGCTCAACGGCACCAAGTTCTGGATCACCAACGCGCCTTACGCCGATACGCTGGTGGTCTATGCCAAGACCGACAGCGAGGCCGGATCGCGCGGCATCACCGCCTTCCTGATCGAGAAGGACGACGAGGGTTTCTCGATCGGCCAGAAGATCGAAAAGGTCGGCATGCGCGGCTCGCCCACCGCAGAGCTGGTGTTCGACGACTGCTTCGTGCCCGAAAGCCGCGTGATGGGGCCGGTCGGTGGCGGCGTCGGCGTGCTGATGAGCGGGCTGGACTACGAGCGCGTGGTGCTCGCCGGATTGCAGCTGGGCATCATGCAGGCGTGCCTCGACACCGTGATCCCCTATCTTCGCGAGCGCACGCAGTTCGGCAAGCCGATCGGTTCCTTCCAGCTGATGCAGGCCAAGGTGGCGGACATGTATGTCGCGCTGCAATCGGCGCGCGCCTACACCTACGCGGTCGCCAAGAGCTGCGATGCGAACAAGACCACCCGCTTCGATGCGGCGGGCGCGATCCTGCTGGCGAGCGAGAACGCCTTCCGCGTCGCAGCCGAGAGCGTGCAGGCGCTCGGCGGCGCGGGCTATACGCTCGACTGGCCGGTGGAACGCTACATGCGCGATGCCAAGCTGCTCGACATCGGCGCGGGCACGAACGAGATTCGTCGCATGCTGATCGGCCGCGAACTGATTGGAGCCGCAGGATGAGCGCCGACGAAGACTACGTCTATGACGAGGAAAGCGGCGAATGGATGCCCGCCTCGGAGCTGGCGGCGAAGCAGGCTGCTGCCGACACGGTGGAAGTGCGCGACGCGGTGGGCAACCTTTTGGCCGATGGCGATCAGGTAACGCTGATCAAGGATCTCGACGTGAAAGGCGCGGGCCAGACGCTCAAGCAGGGCACGCTGATCAAATCGATCCGCCTGACCGGCGACGATCAGGAGATCGACTGTAAATACCCCGGCATCAAGGGCCTCGTCCTGCGCGCCGAATTCGTGAAGAAGCGTTGACGCTGGATCGATGAGAATGTCCAGCCGATCATGTCTCCCAACTCGGCCCATGCGGCCGCTTCCTTGGCTTGCGGTTCTTGGTGGCGTGGCTCTGGCGGCGTGTGCTCCTGTAGAAAGCAAGTTCGCCTCCACGGAGCAGGCAATGTTCGATACCGACACCATGGATCATCTCGCATTCCTCGAAGGCCGGTGGATTGGCACGGGGCCCGATGGAAGGCCGTTCTACGAGGGCTATCGCCGTGTCGACCGGAACACCCTGGTCAGCGAACGCTACGAGGACGCCACTTACGCAAAGGTCGTCGACGGCAGCACCGTGACGCTGGAAGATGGCGCAATCATCTCGCGCTGGGGCGACTACAGCTGGCGTGCCGATGATGTGCGAGCAGGCTATGCCAGCTTCGCGCCGGTCGAGGCGCCCAGCGCCTTCACCTGGCGCCGGATCGACGACGACACAGTCCAGGTTACCCAGCGATGGACCGATGACGCCGGAACCGAACAAACTTACGCGTTAGAACTGAAACGGACCAAGTAACCCGCCCATGACCGCACCAACCCTTACCTCAATGCTCGACCGCGAAGCGCCCGACGCGAAGGCGCGCTTCGATCATAACAAGGCGCTGGCGAGCGAACTGCGCGAGAAGGTCGCCGAAGCCGCGCTTGGCGGGAGCGAGAAGCATCGTGAGCGGCATGTCTCGCGCGGCAAGCTGCTTCCTCGTGAGCGGGTCGAACGGCTGCTCGATCCGGGCTCGCCTTTCCTCGAGATCGGGCAGCTGGCGGCCAACGGCATGTACGAAGGCGACGTTAATGGCGCTTCGATGATCTGCGGCGTCGGGCGCGTCAGCGGGCGGCAGGTGATGATCGTGTGCAACGATCCGACCGTGAAGGGTGGCTCCTACTACCCGATGACGGTCAAGAAGCACCTTCGCGCGCAGGAAATCGCGCAGGAAAACCGCCTGCCGTGCATCTATCTGGTCGATAGCGGCGGGGCGAACCTGCCGTATCAGGCAGAGGTTTTCCCGGACAAGGAGCACTTCGGGCGCATCTTCTTCAACCAGGCGCAGATGAGCAGCCTGGGCATTCCGCAGATCGCCTGCGTCATGGGCAGCTGCACTGCGGGCGGGGCCTATGTGCCCGCGATGAGCGACGAGAGCGTGATCGTGCGCAACCAGGGCACCATCTTCCTCGCCGGGCCGCCGCTGGTGAAGGCCGCGACGGGCGAGGAGATCAGCGCCGAGGACCTTGGCGGCGGCGATCTGCACGCCAAGAAATCAGGCGTGGTCGATCATCTCGCCGAGAACGACGAGCACGCGCTGACCATCGTGCGCGATATCGTCAGCCATCTGGGCGAGAACACCGACGCTGCCACCAACATCAAACTGCAGGATCCGCGCCCGCCAAAATTCGACGCCGAGGATCTCTACGCCCTGATCCCCGAGGATGTCCGCGCGCCCTACGACGTGCACGAGGTGATCGCGCGGCTGACCGACGGCAGCGAATTCCACGAGTTCAAGAAGGACTACGGCAGCTCGCTGGTGTGCGGCTTCGCGCATATCTGGGGCATGCCGGTCGCGATCCTCGCGAACAACGGCGTGCTGTTCTCCGAAAGCGCGGTGAAGGGCGCGCACTTCATCGAGCTGGCGTGCCAGCGGCGCATCCCGCTGCTGTTCCTGCAGAACATCTCCGGCTTCATGGTCGGCGGGAAATACGAGGCGGAAGGGATCGCCAAGCATGGCGCAAAGCTGGTGACGGCGGTCGCCACCGCGACGGTGCCCAAGGTCACGATCCTGATCGGCGGCAGCTTCGGCGCGGGGAACTACGGCATGGCAGGCCGCGCCTATAGCCCGCGTTTCCTGTTCAGCTGGCCCAACAGCCGCATCTCGGTGATGGGCGGCGAGCAGGCCGCCAGCGTGCTCGCCACCGTTCACCGCGACGCGGATTCATGGACCGAGGAACAGGCCGAGGAATTCAAGGCGCCCATCCGCCAGAAATACGAGGACGAGGGCAACCCCTACTACGCCACTGCGCGTCTGTGGGACGACGGCGTGATCGACCCGGTGCAGACGCGCGACGTTCTGGGGCTCGCCTTCGCCGCCTGTCTGGAAGCGCCGATCGCGGATCGCCCGCAGTTCGGCGTGTTCCGGATGTAGCAGGGCCGGATGGAAATTTCGCCTGAGGGGAAGGCGGCCTTCATCGCGTCGGCTGAGGCCGACGAAATCCAGATGATGTCAGGGGCGTTGGCCGCCGAGATGCGGTCAGCGGCAATCCCCTGTCGGGTGCGGTGCAACTGCCGCGCTAGCCGGTGCGCATATACACCCCGCTGAAGGTCACATTTGCCCCGCCGCAGCGGCGATTGTCCGCGATTAGCAGGAAATCGGCCAGCAGCGTCAGCTCCAGCTCGCACAGGTTGTCGTCCGCGTAGGTTGCGCGGTTGCCGGTGATCGCGATCCGGCCGTCGACCTCGCCGATATGGATCGAAATCCACGCGTTTTCTTCGGGCCGGGCTGGCCAGAACGCTTCGCCCGTGATGGTGGCGCGACCATTCCCCGTCCGGATCGTCACATCGGCGCTTGCGCCATCGCTCCACCCGCCTTCCCAGCGCGAGAGCGGAGGTGCGGAGTCGGTCGGCAGGATGCGCAGGCGCGAGGCCTCGATCCAGCCCGCCGTCCCGCCGGCATCATTGGGGAAGAATGCGCAGACGAAGCCGCCCATGCTGCGCCCTATCACCAGACTATCCCCCTCGATCACGTAAGACCGGGTGCGGCATGTGCCCTCCTGCGGGCAGCCACTGGTGTCCTCGTGGAAAAACGCACGCTTCGCGGTCACCTGCGCCTGGCGAAACCCGTCGCCCTTCGTGAACAGGCCGTTGCGGCAGGTAGTGTCCTGCGCGAGCGCGGCGGCGGGCATCGCCGCGCATCCCAGCAGGCCCGCTATCGCGATCGTCTTCAGGCTCATGCGTGCCATCGCGCCCTCCCTATTGAGCAGCGACCCTGTGTGCGATCATGCCGCCTCGAAGCGCGGCTGGCTAGAGCGCGCTCGCGCAGGCATGGCCGCTGGCCCAGGCCCACTGGAAATTGTATCCGCCGAGCCAGCCGGTCACATCCACCGCCTCGCCGATGGCATAGAGGCCGGGCACTTTCTTCGCTTCCATCGTCTGCGACGAGAGTTCGGCGGTCGAAATGCCGCCCGCGGTGACTTCCGCCTTGGCCAAGCCTTCGGTGCCGTTGGGGTGAAACTCCCACCCGCGCAGCCGATCTTCGGCGGCTTGCAGCGCCTTGTCCGACGCGGCTTGCAGAGGGCCTGCAAGCCCGATCCTGTCGGCCAGCGTATCGGCGAGCCGTTCGGGAAGCGAATCGCGCAGCACGGCGGAAAGCGTCGCTCTAGGCGCCTTGCCCTTCGCCTCGATCAGCCACCCGCGCGGCGCATCGGGCAGGAAGTCGATCCGCAGCACTTCGCCATGCCGCCAGTAGGAACTGGCCTGCAGGATCGCGGGGCCGGAGAGCCCCCTGTGCGTCAACAGCGCCGCCTCGCGAAAGCGCGCCTTGCCGGCACTGGTTTCGACCGGGGCGGACACGCCCGAAAGCTCGCGGAACAGCACATCCTCTCCGCCCAGCGTCAGCGGCACGAGGGCGGGGCGCGGCTCCACCACTTTCAGGCCGAACTGCCGCGCCAGATCATAGGCGAAGCCGGTTGCGCCCATTTTCGGGATCGAGGGCCCGCCGGTGGCGATCACCAGCGATGCGGCGGCGTGCGTTTCGCCATTTGCCTGCACCGCAAACCCATCGCCATCATGCGCGACCGAGGCGATGTCCTGTCCGGTCCGTACATCGACGCTGCCACCGCTCGCCCCCGCGGCCTCGCATTCGGAGAGCAGCATGGCGACGATCTGTTTGGCCGATCCATCGCAGAACAGCTGGCCGAGCGTCTTTTCATGCCATGCAATGCCATGGCGTTCGACCAGGTCGAGGAAATCGCGCGCCGTGTAACGGGCGAGCGCGGACTTGGCGAAGTGGCGGTTGGCGGAAAGGTAATTTTCCGGCCCCGCGCCCAGATTGGTGAAATTGCACCGTCCGCCGCCGGAGATCAGGATCTTCTTCCCGACCGCCTCTGCCTTTTCCAGCACCAGCACATGGCGCCCGCGCTGCCCGGCCCGTGCCGCGCAGAACAGGCCCGCGGCCCCGCCGCCAAGGATGATCGCGTCATAATGCATTGCCCAGCGCCCTGCCGCGCTGCGGCTTCATTGTCGAGGGAATGCCTGCCTGTCGGGGGCGCGGCTATTGCGCGCCGGGCACCAGGATCACCCGCCCGGTTTCCGGCACCTGCCGCAGCCCGTCGGACGAGAGATAGGCTTCGAGTGCATCCACATCGGTCTGCCCGGTCACCACATCCGTGCCGGCCTCGAACCGGGTGAAGCCATCGCCGCCGCTGGCGAGGAAACTGTTCATCGTGACGCGATAGGTCGCCGCAGGGTCGATCGGCTGGCCATCCAGGCTCGCGCCGAGCAGTTTGTATACGCCGTCGATTGTCCCGACGCGCATCGTGAAGCCTTCGGAAACGGACAGCAGGTTCGGGTTTTCGGGATCGTCGAACTGCTGTTGCAGCACTTCGATCAGCTGCGCACCGGTGAAGCTCTTGGTGGTCAGCGTGTTGCCGAAAGGCTGGGTGGCGTAGATCTGGCCGAAGGTGATTGTGCCGTTCGCGGCAGGTTCGATATCGGCGCGAATACCGCCCGGATTCATCAGCGCGATCTGGGCGCCGACATCGCGGGTCGCGGCCAGCTGCGCGTCGGCGATGAGGTTGCCGAGCGCGTTTTCCGGCCCATCCTTGCGCGCCGGGCCGGAAATGCGGCCCACCGGTCGCTGCGCCGCATCGCGCGCGGCATCGGCATACAGCATGACATAGGCGGCAATGTCGGGATCGGCAGCGAACTGCGGATATTGCGTATTGGGCGCGACCGGATTGCCATCGCGGTCCACCCCGACGCTCTGCACGATCACGTTGCGCGCGGTCTTGCCGATCACCCGGTTTGCCGCCGGGTCGATCCGCAGGGCGATGTCGGTCAGCATCGTGCCGCCGAAAGAGGCGCTGGTCACCAGCATCGGGCGACCGGGATCGACCGTGCCGTAGTCGCATACATAGGGGCGATGCGTGTGGCCCGAGATGACCAGATCGATCTGCGGATCGAGCCGGTCGAGGATTTCGCGCAGTGGGCCGGAAATCGCGGAGCAGTCAAAGGCGGTCTGCTGATTATCGGGCGCCAGGCCCTGGTGGATCGAGACCACGATCGCATCTGCTCCCTCGGCCTTCAGTTGCGGGATCAGCGCGTTGATCGTGTCCGCCTCGTCCGCGAAGGAGAGGCCTTCCACGCCCGCAGGCGTAACCACCGACGGCGTGCCTTCCAGCGTCAGCCCGATCACCGCCACCGCCACTTCGTCCGCCCCGCTGCCGAAGCGGCGAATGCCGTAAGCGGGGAACAGCGTGTCGCCTGTTTCGGTGGCGACGTTGGCGGCGAGGAAGGCGAAGTCCGCCCCGCCGAAATCGGGTTCGACCTGGCAGGGCTTGCGCAGCGTGTGCTGTTCGCAGCCGCCGTTCTGCATCCGCAGCAATTCTTCGCGCCCGCGATCGAATTCGTGATTGCCGACCGCGTTGAAATCGAGCTCCACCCGGTTGAACACGCCAATGGTCGGCTCGTCGAGGAACAGCGAGGAGGAGAGCGGGCTGGCGCTGATGAGGTCGCCCGCCGAAATCACCATGCTGTACGGGTCCTGCGCGCGATATTGCGCGATCGCGCTGGCAAGATAGGCCGCGCCGCCCGCGTAAAGCCGCGTTTCGCCCTCTGCCTGCACCGGGCGCGTCTGCGGTTCGAGATTGCCGTGGAAATCGTTCAGTCCGATGATCCGCACGGTGACCGGGGCCGGTGGCGGTGCCGCCATTCCGGCAGGCGGGGTCGGCACGGTGCTGCACGCACTGGCGAGCATTGCGGCGGCGAGGGCGAGTATCTTGCGCATGGGCGCTGCTATCCTCCGGTCAGATGTCCGCCGTATGACAGGTAAGGGCACGGCCCCCGCCCCTGCCACCCGCGCGTCAGATATCGAGGTTCGCGACGTTCAGCGCATTGTCTTGGATGAACTCGCGCCGGGATTCGACCACGTCGCCCATCAGGCGGCTGAAGATCTCGTCCGTCACGTCGGCGTCCTCGATCTTCACCTGCAACAATGCGCGGTTGTCCGGGTCGAGCGTGGTCTCCCACAGCTGCTCGGCGTTCATTTCGCCCAGACCCTTGTAACGTTGCACGGACAGCCCCTTGCGGCCCGCCGCGATCACCGCGTCGAACAGCTGCGTCGGGCGGATGATCGTGCCCTGACCCGCATCGGCCGAGCGATCAGGCGTGCCGCCATCCTCTTCGCTGTCGGCTTGCGTGTCTTCGGCCTCGACCGCGCTCGGCTTCACCAGCTTCGCTGCGCTTTCGTAGGCGTCGAGGTTTTCCGCCGCGACCTTGTGCAGCTTGCGCGCTTCGGCGCTTTCGAGGAATTTCTCCTCGACCAGATGGCTGTCGGTCACGCCGCGCCACAGACGGTTGATCATGATGCCGCCATCGGGCGAACGCTCGCCGCTCCACTGCGCTTCGGTGTCGCCCATCTGCAGCCGTGCGGCTGCCCGGTCGAGCGCGTCGCTCGCCGCAAGGTTCTCCGGATCGAACGCGCCAGCCATGGCCAGCGTTTCGATGATTGCGGTATCGTATTTGCGCGGCGCATAGGCCAGCAGGTTGCGCATGCGCGCCGCGTGATCGACCAGAGCGGAAAGATCCGCGCCCGCACGCACGCCTGTGGCGCTGTCGAGCACGCGATCCTGCAGCCCTTCGGCGACGAGGTAACGGTCGAGCGCGCGCTCGTCCTTCAGGTACACCTCGCTGCGTCCGCGCGCGACCTTGTAGAGCGGCGGCTGCGCGATGAAGAGGTGCCCGTTTTTGACAATTTCGGGCAGCTGGCGGTGGAAGAAGGTCAGCAGCAGCGTGCGGATGTGCGCGCCGTCCACGTCGGCGTCGGTCATGATGACGATCTTGTGGTAGCGCAGTTTTTCGAGGTTGAAATCGTCACGGATACCGGTGCCCATCGCCTGGATCAGCGTGCCGACTTCCTTGGACGAAATGATCCGGTCGAACCGCGCGCGCTCCACGTTCAGGATCTTGCCCTTGAGCGGCAGGATCGCCTGCGTCTTGCGGTCGCGCCCCTGTTTGGCGGAGCCGCCGGCGGAATCACCCTCGACCAGGAAGAGTTCGCACTTGCTGGGATCGCGTTCCTGGCAGTCGGCCAGCTTGCCGGGGAGGCTGGCGACGCTCATCGCACCCTTGCGGCTCATTTCGCGCGCGCGCCGTGCGGCTTCGCGCGCGGCGGCGGCATCGACGATCTTCTGGATGATGGTCTTGGCGTGGTTGGGGTTTTCCTCCAGCCACTCGGTCATCTTGTCGCCCATCAGGCTTTCGAGCGGAGAGCGGACTTCGGAGCTGACCAGCTTGTCCTTGGTCTGCGAGCTGAACTTGGGATCGGGCAGCTTGACCGAGACGATCGCGGTCAGCCCTTCGCGCATGTCTTCGCCCGAGAGCGTGACTTTTTCCTTCTTCAGCAGGCCCGAGGATGCGGCGTAGTTGTTGAGCGTGCGGGTGAGCGCGGTGCGGAAGGCCGCGAGGTGCGTGCCCCCGTCGCGCTGCGGGATGTTGTTGGTGAAGGCGAGCACGTTCTCGTAATAGGAATCGTTCCATTCGAGCGCGACGTCGATGCCGATCCCGTCCTTTTCCGCCGAGACCGAAATCGGTTCGGGGATCAGCGCCGCCTTGTTGCGGTCGAGATAGTTCACGAAGGCCGCGATCCCGCCTTCGTAGAAAAGGTCGTGCTCCTGCACATCCTCGCTCCGGCGGTCGCGCAGCTTGATGTGCACGCCCGAGTTGAGGAAGGCGAGCTCGCGATAACGGTGCTCGAGCTTGTCGAAATCGAACTCGGTGACGTTCTTGAACGTCTCCTCGCTGGCCTTGAAGGTCACGCGCGTGCCCTTCTTAAGCCCGTTCTCGTCGCCGTTGGAATCGACTGGCGGGGCATCGCCGCGCACTTCGAGGCTGTTGACGGCATCGCCGCCCTCGAACCGCATCCAGTGCTCCTTGCCGTCGCGCCAGATGACCAGCTCCAGCCATTCGGACAGCGCGTTGACGACCGATACACCCACGCCGTGCAGGCCGCCGGAGACTTTGTATGCATTGTCGTCGCTGGTGTTTTCGAACTTACCGCCCGCGTGCAGCTGGGTCATGATGACCTCCGCCGCCGAAACGCCTTCGCCCTTGTGCATGTCGACCGGAATACCGCGGCCGTTGTCTTCGACCGAGACGCTGCCATCGGGATTGAGTTCGATCAGGACGAGGTCGCAATGCCCCGCCAGCGCCTCGTCGATCGCGTTGTCGGACACCTCGAACACCATGTGGTGCAGGCCCGATCCATCGTCGGTATCACCGATATACATGCCGGGGCGTTTGCGGACCGCGTCGAGGCCCTTGAGCACCTTGATCGAATCCGCGCCGTAGTCGCCGGTGTTCCGGCCGTTATTCGTGTTTTCGTCCATCGGGCGAATATAGGCGCGCGGGAGCCGAAACCCAAACGAAACGTGGCGAAAACGCAGGCTTTTCCACGGGGTCGCGAACCGCACGTATGGGTATGCGCAACCCGTCGCCCCCTCGGCGTCGGCCATCCAGCATGGGGTGGCTGCAAAACGCCCGCGAGCGGGTGCGAGAACGCGGCAGGCGACGGGCATTGACGTAAGGGAAAGCTTGGCCCACCCCGCCCGCCATGCTCTCAGTTCTCGACATTTTCCGGATCGGCATCGGTCCTTCGTCTTCGCACACGGTTGGCCCGATGCGGATCGCGCGGCGTTTCGTGCGCGCGCTCGACCGGGCAGGCCTGCTCGATTCCACGGCGCGGATCGCGGTGGAACTGCAGGGTTCGCTCGCGCTGACCGGGGTCGGCCACGGCACGGTCGATGCGACGATCCTCGGGCTTGCCGGCTTTCGGCCCGAGCAGACCGACCCCGACGAGGCTGCCGCCGCCCTGAAAGGGGTCGCCGACGAAAAGCGCCTCTCGCTCGGCGGGGAGCGCCCGCTGCATTTCGAACGGGAACGCGATATCGACCTTGCCGGGCACATCATCCCCGAACTGCACCCCAACGGGATGCTGCTGCGCGCTTTCGACCAGGCGGGCGAGATCCTGCTGGAGCGGACCTATTTCTCCACCGGCGGCGGGTTCGTCGCGAGCGAGAAACAGCTGCGCAATCCACCGAAGGATGACCGGGTCAAGGCCGGTCCGAAGGTGCCGCACCCGTTCGGTTCGGCGGAAGAGCTGCTGGCCCTGTGCGCCGCGCAGGAGATGAGCGTTGCCGCCCTGATCCTGGCCAACGAAGACGCGATGCGCCCGCGCGAGGAAACGATCGCCGGGCTGGACCGGATCGCCAGCGCGATGGATCAGTGCATTGATCGCGGGCTGACCCAGCGCGGCATCCTGCCCGGCGGCCTGAAGGTCCAGCGCCGCGCGCCCGACCTGTGGGAGAAACTCTCCGGCAATCCGCAATCGAACGAACGCGAGCAGCTGTTCGACTGGCTTAACTGCTACGCGATGGCGGTGAACGAGGAGAACGCCGCCGGCGGCCGCGTGGTCACCGCGCCCACCAACGGGGCGGCGGGGATCATCCCGGCGGTGATCCGCTTCTATTGCAAGACCGCCGATGACGGCGACTGCGTGGAAAGCCGAAGGCTGTTTCTGCTGACGGCGGGCGCCATCGGCCTGCTGTACAAGCAGCGCGCGAGCATTTCGGGCGCGGAAATGGGCTGTCAGGGCGAGGTCGGCGTGGCCTGTTCGATGGCGGCCGGTGGACTTGCGGCATTATGGGGCGCGACCCCCCACCAGGTCGCCAGCGCGGCGGAAATCGGCATGGAGCACAATCTGGGCCTGACCTGCGATCCGGTAGGCGGGCTGGTGCAGGTGCCGTGCATCGAACGCAACGCGATCGGCGCGGTCAAGGCGGTCAACGCCGCGCGGCTCGCGCTGCACCGGACGGGTGCGGAGAGCCTCGTCACGCTGGATCAGGTGATCGAGACGATGCGCCAGACCGGGCTCGACATGAGCAACAAGTACAAGGAAACCAGCCAGGGCGGGCTTGCGGTCAACGTCGTCGAGTGTTGACCGCCGCAGGCTGCGGGCAAAAGCGCGCCGGAATCGAAACGGCCCGCCTGCCAGATAATGGCAAGCGGGCCTCGACACCCTGGGAGGGACTGGGTGGACCGCGACACGCATGGCGGGCCTCGAAGGGCGGGCCGATGCAGGTTCGCGAGAAATCGCCGGGGGCAGACTTTGGGGGGGGAGAGGACAGTCCGCCGCCCGGCTTGGGGGGCATGTAGGCTTGCGCCGGATGTCACGAAAGTGAAAAAACCCGCAGGTCTGTGCACTTTCATGCAACAAAGAAATGCGGTCTCTCAAATCGCGCTTTGGACTGCCCTAGCCGTAAACCGAGGTAGGCATGTTGGCCATTCTGGAGCCTTTTTCCAGCAGTTGCTCTACCCGGAAGACCAGCAGATCGGGATCGAACGGTTTCATCAGATAATCGTCCGCGCCCGTATGGTAGCCGATGTGTTCGTCCTCTGCCGAGCGCCGGGCGGTGAGCATCAGGACCGGAATCCTGCGGCATTTCGTCGAGCTGCGCACCTCACGCAAGGCAACGATTCCCGATTTGCCCGGCATGGTGCAATCGAGGATCAGCAGGTCCGGCTGCTTGTTCTCCAGCACCTCGCGCACCTGCATCCCGTCGCCCAGCGCGCCGATGATGTGCCCGTGGGGTTCCAGAATTTGCCGGACGATGGCGACCATGATGGGATCGTCGTCTGCAATGATGATGCGGGCCATAACTTCTCTCCTCGCTCGGTTGCTGGAGACCTTTGAATTTCCACGATAAACAGGAACCCTTAAGACCGTCTTAGCCCGCCGCAACGCGCCTCTGCTGGACTTGGCCCTGTCCATTACCTAACCGCCGCCTATGGACGACACAGCACATCCCGACTCCGCGCGGATCAACGCCGCACACGCCGGTTCGATACTTATAGTGGACTTCGGCAGCCAGGTGACGCAGCTGATCGCGCGCCGCGTGCGCGAAGCGGGCGTCTATTCCGAAATTGCGCCGTTTTCGCAGGCCGAAGAGGCTTACCATCGGATGAAGCCCAAGGGCATTATTCTGTCCGGCTCGCCCGCCAGCGTATGCGATGAAGGCTCCCCGCGCGCCCCGCAGGTGCTGTTCGACAGCGGCCTGCCGATCCTCGGAATCTGCTACGGCCAGCAGGTGATGACCGCGCAGCTCGGCGGCGAGGTGAAGCCGGGGCACGAAACCGGCGAAGGCGGCGAGTTCGGCCGCGCCTTCCTGACCGTGACGGAGCCTTGCGTGCTGTTCGAAGGGCTGTGGAACGTCGGCGAGCGGCATCAGGTGTGGATGAGCCACGGCGACAAGGTGACGCAGTTCGCAGACGGCTTCCGCATAGTCGCCACCAGCGACGGGGCTCCGTTTGCGCTGATCGCCGACGACGAGCGCCGCTATTACGGCACCCAGTTCCACCCCGAGGTGTTTCACACCCCCGACGGCGCCAAGCTGCTCGCCAATTTCGCGCGCCATGTCTGCGGGCTGTCGGGCGACTGGACCATGGCCGAATACCGCGCCACGAAGGTCGCCGAAATCCGCGAGCAGGTGGGCGATGCCAAGGTCATCTGCGGCCTCAGCGGCGGGGTCGATTCCTCGGTCGCCGCGATCCTGATCCACGAAGCGATCGGCGAACAGCTGACCTGCGTCTTCGTCGACCACGGCCTGCTGCGGCAGGGGGAACGCGAACAGGTCGAGACGATGTTCCGCGACCACTACAACATCCCGCTGGTAGTGGTGGATGCGGAAGCACGCTTCTTGGCGGGCCTTGCGGGCCAGATCGACCCCGAGAAGAAGCGCAAGTTCATCGGCGGCGAGTTCATCACCGTGTTCGAGGAAGAGGCGAACAAGATCGGCGGGGCCGATTTCCTCGCGCAGGGCACGCTCTACCCCGACGTGATCGAGAGCGTCTCCTTCACCGGCGGGCCGTCGGTGACGATCAAGAGCCACCACAATGTCGGCGGCCTGCCCGAACGTATGAACATGAAGCTGGTCGAACCCTTGCGCGAATTGTTCAAGGACGAGGTTCGCGATCTGGGCCGCGAGCTGGGCCTGCCCGACATCTTCGTCGGTCGGCACCCGTTCCCCGGCCCCGGCCTCGCGATCCGCATTCCCGGCGAGGTGACCAAGGAGCGGTGCGACATCCTGCGCAAGGCCGACGCGATCTACCTCGAGGAAATCCGCAATGCAGGCCTCTACGACGCGATCTGGCAGGCCTTCGCCGTACTGCTGCCGGTGAAAACCGTGGGCGTGATGGGCGACGGGCGCACCTATGACAGCGTGTGCGCCTTGCGCGCGGTGACCAGCACCGACGGGATGACCGCGGACGTCTACCCTTTCGACGCCGCATTCCTCGGCCGCGTGGCGACCCGCATCGTGAACGAAGTGCGCGGCATCAACCGGGTGGTGTACGATTACACCAGCAAGCCGCCGGGTACGATCGAGTGGGAGTAAGCGGGAGGCCCCTATGAGCGGAACATTGCGCCTCATCGTCAAGGACTACGGCTGGATTCACACTTCGATCGGTCTGATCGGCAACGTGCTGTTCGTGATCGGCAGCGTATTGTTCCTGCCCTCGTTCAGTTCGCTCCAGACGCTGGGCGTCTGGCTGTTCATCGTCGGATCGTTCCTGATGATGATCGGCGCGGCGGGCCAGCTGGGCGTGAAAATCGTCGAGCGGCGGGATCACCCGACAGGATAGGCGGAACGTCAAGCTCCGGCATCGCGTTGAGATCGGCGAAACTGCGCTTCTTTTCGGAGGCGCACCCCGAACATCTCGCCGGAGCCTTTATGACCAACGCCAACGCGCCGCTGCTTGCCGCGCTCGATCTGCCCGAATTCACCACCGCCAACCGCGTGTGGATGGCGCCGCTGACCCGCAGCCGCTCGACGCCGCGCGAATGCGAGCAGACCCCGCTCCACGCGCTCTATTATGCGCAGCGGGCCAGCGCGGGGCTGATCGTGTCCGAAGCGACGCAGATCAGCCACGAAGGACAGGGCTACGCCTGGACGCCGGGCATCTTTACCGATGGGCAGGTCGAAAGCTGGAAGCTGGTGACC
This sequence comes from Erythrobacter sp., assembly GCA_009993635.1. Classification (GTDB taxonomy): domain Bacteria; phylum Pseudomonadota; class Alphaproteobacteria; order Sphingomonadales; family Sphingomonadaceae; genus Alteriqipengyuania. Next base: position 142,737 of record JAACTC010000009.1, read on the forward strand.
GATGCGGTCCACAATGCGGGCGGGCGGATTTTCTGCCAGCTGTGGCATGTCGGCGCGATCAGCCATCAGGTGTTCCAGCCCGAAGGCCGCGCGCCCGTCTCCGCCAGCGTCTGGACGCCCGAGGGCGAGGCCTTCGTCGGCGATCGACTGGCGGAGGGGCCGACCGCGCCGTTCCCCGAAGCGCGCGCCTTGCTGGGCGACGAAATCCCGCGCCTGGTCGAGGATTATCGCCATGCCGCGCGATGCGCCGCGCGCGCGGGTTTCGACGGCGTGGAAGTCCATGCCGCCAACGGATATCTGATCGACCAGTTCTTGCGCAGCAGCACCAACAAGCGCGACGACGATTACGGCGGCTCGCTGGAGAACCGCCTGCGGCTGCTGGACGAAGTTGTCGCTGCGGTGGCCGACGAATTGCCCGCGGGCCGCGTGGGTGTTCGCCTCTCCCCGATGGGCGGGCCGGGCGGTTCCTCTGACGCGAAGCCCGAAGAAACCTACCCCGCTGCCGCCGAAAAGCTGGCCGGGCGCGGGCTTGCCTACCTCCACGTGGTCCGCCCCAACGGCCATACCGGCAGCGGCGGCTCCGACGAGGGCAATGATATCGTAAAGGACATGCGCGAGCGATTCGACGGCGTGTTCGTCGCGAATGGCGAATTCACGACCGAGGAAGCTGCGCGATGGGTCGAGCAAGGCCATGCCGATGCCATCGCTTTCGGTCGCCTGTTCATCGCCAATCCCGATCTTCCGGCACGGCTCGCCGCAGACGGCCCTTACGCCAAAGCGGACGAGGATACGTTCTACGGCGGCGGTGCCGAGGGTTATGTCGATTATCCCACGCTCGACCGCGTAACGGACCCGCTGCCCAACGGCTGATCCGCTGCCCACCGCACAATTTCTACAAAAAACGGAGCCTCCCATGAAAGCCGTGAAAGTCCGCAACCCCGCCAGTCTCGACAGCCTCGAAGTCGTCGATATCGATGCACCGGGCGAACCCGGCCCGGGCGAGGTGCGGGTGAAGCTGCATGCCTCCTCGCTCAACTTCCACGATTATGCGGTCGTCGCGGGCATGATCCCGACCGACGACGGGCGCATTCCGCTCTCCGACGGTGCGGGCGAGGTCGAGGCTGTGGGCGATGGGGTCGAGGATTTCGCGGTCGGCGACCGGGTGATGTCGGTCTTCTTCCCGCAGTGGCAGGATGGCCGCCCGCCGCTGGGCAGTTTCGAATCGACGCCGGGCGACGGGATCGACGGTTTCGCCTGCGAAAAGGTGGTGAAGCCCGCCCGCGCCTTCACCCGCATCCCCGCCGATTTCGACTTCGCGCAGGCCGCGTGCCTCCCATGCGCCGGGCTGACCGCGTGGCGTGCGCTGATGGAGGATGGCAACCTTCAGACGGGGCAGACCGTGCTGCTCGAAGGGACCGGCGGCGTCTCGATCTTCGCGCTGAAAATCGCCAGGGCGGCGGGCGCGCGGGTGATCATCACCTCCAGCTCTGACGACAAGCTGGCAAAGGCGCGCGAGCTCGGCGCCGATCACACGATCAACTACGCAAGCAACGAAAGCTGGGGCGACGAAGCCTTCGACTGGTCGAAGGGCGGCGTCGATCATGTGGTCGAGGTCGGCGGGCCGGGCACGGTCAACCACGCGATCAAGGCGATCCGCCCGGGCGGCCATATCCACCTGATCGGCGTGCTCACCGGGCAGAAAGGCGAGGTCGAGACCGCTGCGCTGATGCGCAAGATGGGGCGGTTGCAGGGGCTGACCGTGGGCAGCCGCGCGATGCAACTGCGGATGATCGCGGCCATCGAAGCCGCGGGGATCGAGCCGGTCATCTCGGACCGTTTTGCGCTCGCCGATCTGGCCGATGCCTTCCGCCACGAGCAGGACCAGAAGCATTTCGGCAAGATCGCCATCGAGATCTGACGCGCGGTGCACCTGCCACTCGGACCGGACCCGCGCACCGACACCCTGCGGCGGCTCCAGCCGCTGCTGGTCCAGCGGTTCGGCCATACTGAGCGCGCGCCACGCGAACGGCGCAAGCCCGAATGGGTGCTGGTGCAGGGGGTGATCGGTGCACGGACCAGGTCGGAGATATCGAACGCCGCGACCGACCGGCTGATCGACAGGTTTGGCAGCTGGGAAGCGGTGGCGACCGCCCCGCTCGAAAGCTTGCAGGGTGAGCTGTCTACGCAGACTTTTCCGGGCATGGCGGCGGAGCGGCTGAAGGCATGCCTGACGGCTCTGATCTTGGCGCGCGGCGCGATCGATCTGTCGCATCTCGATGCGATGGAAACGCGCGAGGCGATGGACTGGCTCGAACGGCTGCCGGGTGTCGGGCGCAAGATCGCGGCGGGGGTGATGAACGCCTCGACCCTCGACCGGCCGGTGCTGGTGCTCGACAGCCACCATCGCCGGATCCTCCAGCGAATGGGGCTGGTCCCGCCCCGGGCCGACACCGCGCGCGCCTACGACGCGATCATGCCCGCCATGCCGCCGGAGTGGTCGGCAGCCGAATTCGACGAGCACCACCTGCTGATGAAGAAAGTGGGGCAGACATGGTGCCGCCCCAGCTCACCCGATTGCGATGCCTGTGTGGCGCAGGCGCTGTGCGCGACCGGCCGGCGCTGACTATCGCGCGCTACAGGTCGCATGCATGCCGGGTCAGTTGGCGTTGCTCGCGCGCTTGTAGGGGATGAAATCGGTCAGGAATATCGAGCCGTTGGAGAAGCTCGGCGTGAAGGGGTCGCGCAGTTCGATGTGCGTCGTCTTGCATAGCCGCGGAAAGTTCTCGCGGATCAGGATGACGTCGTTCGAATCGAGCACCTCGGGATAGCGCGTGTAATTCACGTAAATGGTCCGCCCGGTGTCGTAGACCAGCGCGGTCTTGTCGATGATATACATCCGCGCGTTGACCCGGGTCGGCACGCAGTCGGTCGGTTCGCCTGCAACGCGGCCTTCGAGCAGGTGGGCCAGCTCGGCATTTTCGGGCGCGGCGGGAGCCTCTTCGGCCTGCGCGGGGGCGGCGGCGGCCAGCGCGGCAAGAGCAAGGGCAGCGGTTCGGAAGATCATGGATCGGTCCTTTCGTGTTCGCCTTTTGTTGGCAAACCTCGAATGAACAATGCCTGAAATGCGCGAAAGGCTCCCCGCGAGCGGGCGGAGCGGGCGATCAGTGGCCCGGGTCGGCACCTTCGGAAATATCGGGCAGCAGGCTCTGGTCCACGCCGTCCGCCGGGCCGGCGACCAGAACGAATCGCCGGTCGCAATAGCCGCAATCGACATAGCCGTGCTCGTCGATTTCGAGATAGACCTTCGGATGGCCGAGCGCGGCGGGCTTGTAATTCACGCCCGTGCGGATGTCGGTCGCGCCGTCGCACCATACGCGGTGGGTTGTGACCTTGGAGATTTCGGGCGGCGGTGGCATCGACATGGGGCAGGCGCATATCCCCGCCGCCTGCGCTCGGCAAGAGGCTGGCGGCAAGAGGCCGGCTGAAAGGCCGTGGCACAAATGACCGGGCTCAAACGATCGGCCCAAAATTCTGGCAATGCGGGCCTGCGCGCTTTAGGGCGTGGCGGATGGACAACCGCCCGGCAATTTCGATCAAGGATCTGACCAAGCGTTACGCGCCCGGAAAGGGCGAAACCGAAGGCAAGCTGGCGCTGAAGGGCGTATCCTTCGATGTGCCGCAAGGCGGCGTGTTCGGCCTGCTTGGCCCCAATGGCGCGGGCAAGTCCACCCTGATCAACATTCTGGCAGGGCTGGTCAGCCGTACCTCCGGCAGCGCGGAAATCTGGGGTTTCGATACTGCAAAGAACCCGCGCAACGCCAAGCGGTCGATCGGCATCGTCCCGCAGGAAATCGTGTTCGACCCGTTCTTCACCCCGTTCGAGGTGCTGGAAAACCAGGCCGGGTTCTACGGCGTGCCCGCGTCCGAACGGCGCAGCGAGGAACTGCTGAAGGCGGTCCGCCTGTGGGACAAGCGCGATGCCTATGCCCGCACGCTGTCGGGCGGGATGAAGCGGCGGCTGCTGATCGCCAAGGCAATGGTTCATTCGCCGCCGATCCTCGTGCTGGACGAACCGACCGCGGGCGTCGACGTCGAGCTGCGGCGGCAGTTGTGGGAACTGGTGACCGAACTGAACGACCAGGGCGTCACCGTGGTGCTGACCACGCATTACCTCGAAGAGGCCGAGGAACTGTGCGACAGGATCGCGATCATCAATCATGGCGAGCTGATTGCCGACAAGCCGACGCGCGAACTGGTGGGCATGGCGCGCGAGAAGATCATCCGGCTGGAAGTGGACAGGGATCTTGCCGGGCCGCCGATGGATCCGGCCTTCACCCGTGCCGAAGTGACTGCGCCGCGCACGCTCGAAGTGACCTACGACCGTGACCGGATGACCGCGGGCCAGGTGCTGACCATCGTGCAGGGTCACGGCTATGCGATCGAGGATGTCTCCACGCTGGAACCCGATCTGGAAGACGTGTTCGTCAGCCTGACCGGAGCGGGTTGAGCGCCGCTGCGGCGAGCCGCCACCGGCGGCCGGATCGCACCGCTTTTCAAACGCTTGTGCGCTAACCTTTGATCAATGCCTGTGCGGTAATGCGCCGGTGTGAGTAAAATCCTGTCCTTATACAGGACGTTGCGGCAGTTCATCGCCCCGGCTTCCATCCTCGTCGCGCTGCTGGCAAGCCCGGCCGGCGCGCGCTGTATTGGCAGTACCGACCCGGTAATCCAGCGCATGGAGCTGGAGACCGGGCGCAATCCTGCCGCTGCGGTCGCCCTCATTTCGAAAGAGATTGCCGACACGAATCCGGCCAACCGCCGCCGGCTGACAGAGCTGTACCTCGCCAAGTCGCAGGCGCTCTACATGAGCGGCGCCAGCATGGACCCTGCGCTGGCGAAGGCGCGCGAGATCGGCAGCGGCTACGGCCCGACGGACAACATCGGCATGTATCTGCGCATCAGCGAGGCTATCGGGAAGGCGGACGCCGCCGAGACCGCAAAGGACCTGCAATCGCTTGCCGGCGGCCTCGACGCGCTTCCCGATGGCAGCCCCGCCAAAACCTGCCGCGCGACCGATTTTGCCTATTACAATTCGGCCATCGAACGGTCGCGCGAAGCGATGGTATTCGCAGCCCAGGCCTACCGCAACTCGCAGGATCACGCGGATTCGCCCGAGCGGGCGCAGGCAGCCTCCGTGCTCGCGCTGCTGGTGTCGACGGGGCATGATTTCGAATACGCCGACAGATTGCATTCGGAAGCCTATGCGATCCAGCGGAAGCACGACCTGCACGATCTCGCCGCCAACGAGCTGGTTTTGCGCGGTTACACGCACCTCGATCGCGGAGACTGGCGGGGCGCGCTGACCGATTTCGAGACCTCGGCCCGCGAGGCGCGCGGGTTCGGCAACCAGTATGCGGTCGATTTCGCCTTGCTGGGCGTGTGCGAGGCGGCGCTGAAGGGCGATCTGACGCAGCGGGCTGCGCCTGCCTGCGAACGCGCCTATGAAGGCCTGAGCGGCCCCGACGAATGGACGAATGTCCCGGCGACTACCTTCATGGCCAGATTCCTGGTTGCCGAAGGCCAGGCAGGCCGGGCGCTGCAGCTGCTCGATCCCCTGGTGGCAAACGGCAAGGGCTCGGTCGCCTCCGAGATCTGGATCGAGGCGCTGGAAACGCGTGCGCAGGCCCTCGCCCAGCTGGGGCGCAGCGCAGCGGCCTACGCCATGATGCGCGATGCGCACGAGGAATCGGAAGACTATTTCGACCGCGAATTGCAGAGCGGCGTGGCGGCGCTTCGGACGCGGTTTCAGACCGAGGAACTGCAAAAGCGGCTCACCGCCGAGGAACGCGCGAGCGATAGGCGCCTGCGGCTCGCGGTTGCGGTGATCGTCGGTTCGGCCACCACGCTGGCGCTTCTGGGCACGCTGATCTTCTTCCTGCTGCGGCACCGTCGCCGTTTCCGCCGTCTGGCGATGACCGACCCGCTGACCGGGCTCGCCAACCGCCGCGCAACCTTGCGCAAGGCGGACGAGGCGTTGCGCACGGCCGGATCGGCGCGACCGCGGGCCGCCTTCGCGCTGATCGATATCGATCACTTCAAATGGTGCAACGACACCTTCGGCCATGATGCGGGGGACCAGGTGCTCAGCCAGTTCGCCCGCGTGCTGGAGCGATGCATTCGCCCGGCCGACATCGTCGGGCGCTGGGGCGGGGAGGAATTCCTCGTCGTGCTGCCCGCCACCGGTCTGGAAGAGGCACGGGACATCATCGAACGCGCGCGCGCCGAAGCCGCGACACTGGTGTTCGATTTCGCGCCCGGTTACCGCCTCCAGTTCAGCGCGGGTATCGCCGCGCCCGGCGAGACGGACGATCTGGTGGATGCGTGCATCAAACTGGCCGACCGCCGCCTGTATGCGGCGAAGGACATGGGCCGGAACCAGACTTGCATCGCGGGCAGGCAAACGCAGGCGCAGGCCGCTGCGCGTGCCCAGGCGGCCTCGCAGGTTTCCTCGCCGCAAGCGGCCTGACGGCCTGTGTCAGCCCCAGGCGCGAATTCTCCAGTACGGATTGTCGAACTGGATCGTGAGAAGCCAGTCGCCCGTTTTGCTCCAAAGCTCGACATGGCTCAGCGAAACGCCGGCAAGTGGCTCCTGCGCAATGTCGCGATTGCCCATTGCCACGAGAGAATGAAACGCTGGTAACAGCGCGGTGTGGGGCATCAGCACGTAGGGCGATCCAACTTTGTTGTGCGGCACCCCGTACATGCCCACCGTTGCGACCAGCGTCACATCCGCGTCGCAGCGCGCCTCCACGAATTCGTTCACCATCGCCTGCAAGCCGTCGATATCGCCCGGATCGACGATCTTGCGCAGGGTCTCCTTCTCGCTTCCGTGGGTGTCGTTATAGACATGCCGCGGCCGGCGCGGACGGCGGGGGTCGTCGTCGCGGATCAGCTCGTACCCGATACCCAGTTCGGTGAGCGTTTCGGGCAGCGGAGAGGCAAAGAGCTGCGCCATCGCATCACGGCGGGCGATTTCTTCCGCCGACAATTCGGGCGGAAGGGCGAGCTGCGCGACATTATCGCGGGAAAGTTCGATCAACCAGTTCTCGGGATAGCCGGTGATCCAGATCGTCCAACCGAAATCGAGCAGGACGTCGAGATTCGCAATCGCATCGCCTGCCTTCAGCGAAACGTGGGTTTCGAAGCCGCTGTCGTAATTGAACCGGATGAGAGTGTCCGGGCCGGTCGCCTGCTCGATCATCCGCTTGATTACGTCGATCCGCTTCTGCGCGGTGAGCGTGCCCTTCGGGTCGATCTTGTCGTTCAACCAGCAGTGATCGCTGTCTGCGGGTGCCGGGCAGTCCGGCCACCAGATGCCGTTGCCCGACACGCGCAGGTAGGGCGGGGTCCAGATGCCGTCGAAGCGCGGCTCATGCGCTATGCCGCGTGCGGCCAGGCGTGGTATGATCGTGCCTTCCACCTTGCGGGGCGGGGCCTCGCGCAGGGCGGCGCGACGCGCTTCCAGCTGTTTGCGCTTGGTGGGGTCCATGCGTCCCTTGCACACCGCGGCACGGTCCGATTCAAGCGAAAATTATGCGGGGTGGTCGACTGGACTTGCAAAGCCCGAAAGGTCGCGGTCGCCCGGTGCGCGGGCACGGCTCCGGTGGCAGGCTCGCTTTACGCACTTGCGCGCGCGCGCCGGGGTGTGTTGAAGCGGCGCATGACAACGACCCACCATGATGTACTCGTCATCGGCTCCGGCGCGGCGGGGCTTACCGCCGCCCTCGCGCTCGCCCAGGAAAAGCGCGTCCTCGTGCTGGCCAAGGGCTCGCTTACCGGGGGGAGCACCGCCTGGGCGCAGGGCGGGATCGCCGCCGTGCTCGACGCAGGCGACACGTTCGAGGATCACATCCGCGATACGATGGTGGCGGGTGCCGGGCTGAACGACCGCGAGACGGTCGAGTTCGTGATCGAAGGCGCGCCGCACGCGATCGACCGGCTGATCGAGCTGGGCGTGCCGTTCAACAAGGAAAGCGGCGCGCTGCACCTCACCCGCGAAGGGGGCCATTCCCACCGCCGCATCGTGCATGTGAACGACGCGACCGGCTGGGCGGTGCAGGAGGCGCTGCTCAAGGCGGCGGAGGCCAATCCCAACATCACCATGCTGCCGGGGCGTACCTGTGTGGACCTGATCACCGGGCGGCACGAGCTGCGCTATTCGGGTGCGGGGCAGGTGTGGGGCGCCTACGCGCTGAACGAGGAGACGGGCGAGGTCGAGGCGCATGTCGCGCGCGCCACCGTGCTGGCGGCGGGCGGGGCGGGGCGCTGCTACCTGTTCTCCACCGCGCCGCGCGGGGCGACCGGCGATGGCATCGCGATGGCGTGGCGTGCGGGCGCGCGCGTGTCGAACATGGAGATGATGCAGTTCCACCCGACGTGTCTCTACAACCTGGAGGTCAAGAACTTCCTCGTGACCGAGGCGGTGCGGGGCGAGGGTGGGCGCCTGTTCAACCCGCGCACCGGCGAACGGTTCATGGAACAGTACGACCCGGAACGCATGGAGCTGGCCCCGCGCGATGTCGTGGCCCGCGCGATCGATGCCGAGATCAAGCGATTCGGGCTGGACTATGTCCATCTCGATATCAGCCACCAGCCGGCGGACTTCGTGCGCGAGCATTTCCCCACGATTCACGAAAAGCTGCTGGGGCTGGGCATCGATATGACCACGCAGCCGATCCCGGTGGTGCCCGCCCAGCACTATACTTGCGGCGGGGTGTTGGTGGATCTGTTCGCCCGTACCGACCTGCCGGGCCTGTGGGCGGCGGGCGAATGCACCGAAAGCGGGCTGCACGGCGCCAACCGCCTTGCCTCCAACAGCCTGCTCGAATGCTTCGTGTTCGGCGAGGCTGCGGCGCGCGACATCCTGGCGATGTGGGACGAGCTGGACGCGCCGCCGGAGATCCGTCCGTGGGACGCGAGCCGGGTGACCGATTCGGACGAAGCCGTGGTCATCAAGCAGAACTGGACCGAAATCCGCCGCTTCATGTGGAACTATGTCGGCATCGTGCGCACGACCAAGCGGCTCGAACGTGCGGCCAACCGCATTCGCCTGCTGCAGACCGAGGTTGAGGATTATTACGGATCGTTCCGCGTCACGACCGATCTGATCGAACTGCGCAACCTGTTGCAGGCCGCAGAGCTGATCGTGCGCTGCGCGCTCGAACGCACGGAAAGCCGGGGGCTACACTTCACGCTCGACCATCCGCAGACCGATCCGATCGCGCGCGACACGGTGCTGCTGCCGCGCTGAGCTTTATAACAATTGCTAATTATGGCCGAATCGCGGCGCCCAGCCATTGGTGGGGTGAGCCGCCCATCGGGGCGGATGCAACAGAGGACATTGTTTCTATGAAGAAGATCGCACTTTTCGCCGCCCTTCCCGTTGCCGCCCTCGCGCTGAGCGCCTGTGGCGAAGACAGCGCCGTCGAAGAACGCGGCGACCAGCTTGAAGAGCGTGCCGACGCCGTCGAAGATTACGGCGACGACCAGGCTGCCGCCATGGAAGAGCGCGCCGACGAAGCGCCGACCGACGCGCAGGAAGACGCGCTGAACGCCCGCGCCGAAGAAATCGACGATATCGGCGACGAACGCGCCGACGCGCTGAACGAGCGCGCCGACGAAATGGAATAAGCTTTCCGCGAATCGGCATGTCCGGCCCGCCGGACGCCAGGAAGGCCCTCGCCACCCGCGCGAGGGCCTTTTTTCGTGGCCTGCTGCGAGCGGTTTTGCAGCCCCCGCCCCACCAATTTGCCGGTCAGCATATTTTTGCACAGTTTGGTGGTCGACGATCGCCGCGCGCGAATCGGCTTGGCTGTTGGTTTTGCCGTCTCGTCCAGACTCTTTGGAAAACCATTTCAGCCCATTTTGGCCCGCTGCGCCCTTGCGCCGCACGGCCTGCTGATTCATGTTCTCACTCTTCGCGACGCGGATGATCACCGGAGCCGATGCTCGGCCATTCGGGACGCAGGGGAACTGCCGGGGGCGCACCGCAAGGTTCATCCTCTGCCGCGTGCCTTTGCGTGATGAACCGGGATTTTTCCGTGAGACAGCGTGTTACCGGCAAGGACGTACGCCGGGTGCGAAGATCTATTCGAGGCATGGGGCGGGTAAGGCACTCACCCCATCCGGCAGATGTTAAATAGGGGCGGGTTATGGAATTCAGCACTGGCGAAGCCGACATCACGGGCGACGACACGACGCAGCCCGTAACCGGGCCCACGCGGGCCGAAGCCGCCAAGGCGCAGCGCGAACCCGGCACCAAAGAGGCCGAAGCAAAGGCAATGGACATGGACAAGGACGATCGCGGATCGGAAGAACTGGTGGCCGGCGCCGCTGCGGATGCGATGGCAAAGGCCGTCGCCGCGAGCGTGGCCGAGGTTCCCGACAGCAAGAAGGTCAACCCGCGCCGGTTCAACATCGTCACCGATGAATCGCGCGATGCCAACCTGACCGAATTCGGCAAGGAAACGCTGGAGGATCGCTACCTCCTGCCGGGCGAAAACTATCAGGATCTGTTCGCGCGCGTCGCCGATGCCTACGCGGACGATCAGGATCACGCGCAGCGGCTGTACGATTACATCTCGAACCTGTGGTTCATGCCCGCAACGCCCGTGCTGTCGAACGGCGGCACCGCGCGCGGCCTGCCGATCTCGTGCTATCTCAACTCGGTCGAGGACAGCCTCAATGGCATCGTCGATACCTGGAACGAGAACGTGTGGCTTGCCTCCAAGGGCGGCGGCATCGGCACCTATTGGGGCAATGTGCGCGGGATCGGCGAGCCGGTCGGCCTCAACGGCAAGACCAGCGGGATCATTCCCTTCGTGCGTGTGATGGACAGCCTGACTCTGGCCATTTCGCAGGGGTCGCTGCGGCGCGGATCGGCGGCGTGCTATATCGACATCAACCACCCGGAGATCGAGGAATTCCTCGAAATTCGTAAACCCAGCGGCGATTTCAACCGCAAGGCGCTGAACCTGCACCACGGCGTGCTGGTCACCGACGAGTTCATGGAAAAGGTTCGCGCCGGCGAGGAATTCGACCTCGTTTCGCCGCGCGACGGCTCCGTCCGCAAGACGGTGGATGCGCGCAGCCTGTTCCAGAAGCTGGTCGAGACGCGGCTGGCCACCGGCGAGCCCTACATCGTGTTCTCCGACACGGTGAACCGCATGATGCCGAAGCACCACCGCGATCTGGGCCTGAAGGTTTCCACCTCCAACCTGTGCAGCGAAATCACGCTGCCCACGGGGCGCGACCACTTGGGCAACGACCGCACGGCGGTGTGCTGCCTCAGCTCGCTCAACCTCGAAAAATGGGACGAGTGGAACACCGACAAGCAGTTCATCGAGGATGTGATGCGCATGCTCGACAACGTCCTGCAGGATTACATCGACCGCGCTCCGCCCGAAATGGCGCGCGCCAAGTATTCCGCCGCGCGCGAACGCAGCGTGGGCATGGGCGTGATGGGCTTCCACTCCTTCCTGCAGAGCAAGAACCTGCCGCTTGAAGGGCCGCTGGCCAAGGCGTGGAACATCAAGATGTTCCAGCACATCAGCACCGCCGCGAACGAGGCATCGATGATGCTCGCGCACGAGCGCGGGCCGTGCCCCGATGCGGAAGAAATGGGCGCGATGGAGCGGTTCAGCTGCAAGATGGCGATCGCGCCGACCGCGTCGATCAGCATCATCTGCGGCGGCACCTCTGCCTGCATCGAACCGATCCCGGCGAACATCTACACGCACAAGACGCTGTCGGGCAGCTTCATCGTGAAGAACCCGTACCTGCAGGAACTGCTCGCGAAGAAGAGCAAGGATTCCACCAATGTTTGGAATTCAATCCTGGAGCGCGGCGGCAGCGTGGCGCACCTCGACTTCCTGACGCCGGAGGAAAAGGCGGTCTACAAGACCAGCTTCGAGATCGACCAACGCTGGCTGCTCGAATTCGCGGCCGACCGTTCGCCGATGATCGACCAGGCGCAGAGCCTCAACCTCTTCATCCCCGCCGATGTCGACAAGTGGGATCTGATGATGCTGCACTTCCACGCGTGGGAGAAGAAGATCAAATCGCTCTACTACCTGCGCTCCAAGAGCGTGCAGCGCGCAGGCTTCGCCGGCGGTGTGGAGGCGGACAACACCTCCGAAGCGGCGAAGTACGAACTGGCGGTTGGGACGGGCGAACAGACCGACTACGAGGAATGCCTCGCCTGTCAGTAGGGGCGCGTGCATTGCGCGTGATCGGGAGGCCCGCAAAGACGCGGGCCGACCGTGCCAGCCCTCCCGCCCGCCATCGCGGATGAACGGACCACAGGAACTGGGACTGCGGTTTTTCCGGACTGTCTTGCAGGGTGGTCGATCGTCAGTTCCCAAGTCGTGCCAGCCCGATACTTGCACGATGGCGTTGGGCCGGTAAGTTTCCTCCCGCTCGAAGTGAGGGAGGGATCATGAGCAATACGACGACTGGAAAGACCCGCCTGGCGATTGCTGCCGGGCTGGCGCTGGCACCGCTTGCGCCCGGATACGCACCGGCAGCCGCGCAGGAGCCTGACTACGAGTTCGCCGATGTCCTGGCGCCGTATTATGCTGCCGCGCCGCAGGAAGACATCCTCGATCTCAAGCTCGGCATGAACGTCGACCAGGTGCTGCTCACGCTGGCGCATCATGGTTTCGAGGTGAAGGGAGACAGCCTCGGGCGGACCGCGCTGGGTCGCGGTGCCATGCGTTACCTCGAGGCGCGGCGGCCTCACGAAGGCACGCGCCCGGCTTACGAGCGGATCCTGATATTCTTCGATTTCAGCGAGAATCCACGGGTGCTCGCAGTCCATCGGGAAAGCTCCTACCGACGCGACCACTACCCCGCCTACACCACGGTGATGGACGCGCTGCTCCAGAAATATGGCGACGCGCCGGTTTATGACACGCGCAAAGGCGAGGTGATGGGCGCGTGGTTCCCCAAGAAACTGCCGCGCAGATGCGGCCCGATGCGCAACAATTTCCGTTATTTCCGCGCCCCGCAGGATATCGAGCAGCACGAAGGCTGCTATTGGGGCCTCGTGGTCAAGGTGGGCTTCCAGCGCAGCGTGGCGGGCCGTCCGGTCGAATATACCCGCAGCTTCTTGCTCGATACGCGCATTCTCGATGCGAATTACAAGGAAACATGGCGGCTCGCGAAGGAGCAGGCGGATCAGCGCGAACGCCAGCGGCAGGAAAATACGCGCGCCAACCCCGCAGCCGAGTTCTGATCGCATCGCACACGAAAAACCCCGGCGCGCCGCGTGGGCGGGCCGGGGTCTTGCGTATCGAACCGCCGGAGCGGCCCGATCCTGTCGAAGCGCGGTTACGCGGCGGTCGTCGCCTTGTTGCCGAGGCCGACGGGCAGCGGAGTGCCTTCCTTCAGCACGATGCGGTTGTCTTCCAGCTTGTCCACCGCGTCGAGTGCGATGAAGTGGTGCTGGTCGTCCATCGCGTCGGACTTGGTCAGCTTGATGCGCTCGTCTTCCACTTCGTCGACCGTGCCGACGTGCTGGCCGGTGGTGTCGACGATTTCCATGTGTTCCTTGATGCGAATCTTCTCGAACATAAAATGCTCCAATCTTTCTTTTCTTTTCAAGGGCCTGCTTCGGCCCGCCTTATACCGTTACAATGATCGGGGCGGGGTAATCGTTCCGGGTTCGGACCAGGGATCGCAATTGCCACGCACTTGTCAGCCGCGCTTCGGGGAGGCATCCGTCTGGCCATGGGGCATGATACGGCTCTGCATGTCGGCGCGGCGGACCTGTCGTGGGACGACCTTCGGATGTTCGCGCTTGCGGCAATCGCCGTTGCGGGCACCGGCCTGATCGCGTGGGGCCGGTGGCACCTTCGCGACTGGCGCATCCGGCGCGCGATGGAGAGGGGCGATCACGACCGCGCCGATCTGCTCGCGCTCGACCATGACGAGGGTGAACCTCCCCGCTCGCTTCGCCAGATCCTGACGGGCTTCGCGCTTCTGCTGATCGGTGCCCCGGCGCTGCTGGTCTTCCAGTTCAACTTCGCCGACGGGATCGAGCACGCGCTGGGCAAGGGCTGGGGCGTCGCCGCAGGAATGCTCACCATTGCCTTCATCCCCGCCTGCGCGTGGTTGTGGCAGAAGGTGAAGCGCAACGCGATGTCGCCCGAGGACCTTGCCGCGCTGGAGGAAGAGGAAGAGCATCAGAACTGGATGCGCGCCTTCTTCAACGAGCCTGCGCCCGGCATGGGTGTCGCCATAGCGATCGTGGCGGTGATGGTGATCGTGGCACTCTACCTGATGATCGCCGGACTGCCCGCCTAGCCGCGCCTTATGGCCGCAGATGGCAGCGCCTCCGCCGGCTTATCCCCGACCCATTGATCGCGCTTGCTATCGAATCACCGCTGTGATTCCTTATATTGGCTGACCCAGCAAGATCGCTCACACCGAAGAAGGCCCACGCGCCCCGGAGAAACCACAATGTCGCTGCTCGAAGCCCGCAAGACCTACAAGCCCTTCGAATATCCGTGGGCGTACGACTTCTGGAAACGCCAGCAGCAGATCCACTGGATGCCCGAAGAGGTGCCCTTGGGCGAGGATTGCCGCGACTGGGCGCAGAAGATTTCCGAGCATGAGCGCAACCTGCTCACGCAGATTTTCCGCTTCTTCACGCAGGCCGACGTCGAGGTGCAGAACTGCTATCACGAGCAGTACGGCCGCGTGTTCAAGCCGACCGAGATCAAGATGATGCTCGCCGCGTTCTCCAACATGGAGACCGTTCACATCGCGGCTTACAGCCACCTGCTCGATACGATCGGCATGCCCGAAAGCGAATATTCCGCCTTCCTCGAATACGAGGAGATGAAGGACAAGCACGATTACCTGCAGCAGTTCGGGGTCGACACGGACGAGGATATCGCGCGCACGCTCGCCGTGTTCGGCGGCTTTACCGAAGGCATGCAGCTGTTCGCCAGCTTCGCGATGCTGATGAACTTTCCGCGCTTCAACAAGATGAAGGGCATGGGCCAGATCGTCAGCTGGTCGGTGCGCGACGAAAGCCTGCACTGCGAAGGCATCATCCGCCTGTTCCACGAATTCGTGCGCGAGCGTGACTGCTACACCAAGGCGGTGAAGGAAGACATCATCGACATCGCGCAGAAATCTGTGCGGCTGGAAGACAACTTCATCGACCTCGCGTTCGAGATGGGCCCGGTTTCCGGGATGACCGCGAAGGAAATTAAGAAGTATATCCGCTACATTGCGGACTGGCGGCTGGGCCAGCTGGGCCTGCAGCCGATCTACATGATCGACGAGCACCCGCTGCCGTGGCTCGCCCCGCTGCTGAACGGCGTGGAGCACGCCAACTTCTTCGAACAGCGCGCCACCGAATATTCCAAGGGCGCCACCAAGGGCGACTGGAACACGGTGTGGAGCACCTTCGACAAGCGCGCCAAGGCCAAGGCCGCGAACGAGGAAGACGGCGCGGTGGACGACGGGCCGGGGCTGTTCGGGGATGATGCTGGCGGGGTGCAGGCGGCGGAGTGATTAGATGGATGTCGCGCAGATAATAGATGATCGTATCGGCGAAGTCCGATTCGAAGCACTCGACTTAAGTTTTGGCGAGATTGCAAGCCTCCACGAGCAACGGGAAATTGTAATTGATCCTGACTACCAAAGACTCTTTAGGTGGTCTGAAGACCAAAAATCGAGATTGATAGAGTCGGTACTTCTCCGTCTCCCGCTCCCGCAAATATTCCTTATCGAAAATTCAGATGGCGTTTTGGAGCTGATTGATGGCCTTCAGAGAGTCAGTTCAGTAATACAATTCATAGATAGCAATCTTATTAATTTGCCGCCGCTTGAATTAGGCGGATGTGATATAATCGAGCAGCTAAATGGACTCAAGTTTAATGATCTGAGTCTTAGCGTTCGGCTTGCGCTGAAGAGAACTCCGATACGCTCTGTAATAATTAAAAAGCAGAGCAAGGGTTTTTTGAAGTACGAAATGTTTAAGCGTCTGAACACCGGCGGTTCGATGCTTTCTTCACAGGAAATTAGAAACTGCTCGCTTAGGATGCTTGAGGGGGGAGCTCAATTCTATGCGGGGCTACAGAGCTTTGCTCAGTACCCAAGCTTCCAAACGGCTACTGCAACCCTATCTGAAACTGATAAAGATCAAAAGATAGACGAGGAGCTTGTCGTTAGGTACCTTGCTCTAAAAAATGGGCGTGAACTTTTTAAGGGAAGCGTTCGAGACTGGCTTGATCAGTATTTGGAGAGCATATTAGTAGATGGTCGAGTCTTTGATTGGGATTCCGAGCGAGAGTTGTTTAAATCCGTATTTGATTTGATTGCGGATGTGTTGGGCCAAGGTGCCTTCGTCAAATATCGCGATGGACGACCGATTGGTGCATTGGCCCCGGCCTATTACGAGGCTGTAACGATGGGGCTTCTGGAGAATTTAGAGGCAGCTTATGCGATTGACCCAGAAGAACTACAGGGAAAAATAGCTGAAGTTTTAGAGAGTGAAGAGTTTAGGTCGCAAACGGGCCCCGGGGCTAACACACGGCCTAAGCTCGCTCGCCGGATTGAATTGGTAGGGCAGGCTGTGAGTGGCTGACTATGGGAGATTCCGTCGAGCAACGGCTTCTAAGAGATGTTTCTTGGCGGGAGGATGAGTTGGCGATCTTGAGGGCGCTATACTCAATGGAGTCTGAAACTACGCCGCGAGGAAGGGCTTTGCGGCGCTCATATTTAGCGATGCTATATGCTCATTATGAGGGCTTCTGCAAACAAGCTTGGGAAGAATGCCAGATCGAAATTTCGAGATGCGGGCGCCCATTGTCTCAGATTAGATGTGAGATTGCGTCCCAGTTCCTCGCGGACGAAATTTCAAATTTAAGGAACGAAAGTACAGATAAGTTCGTCGACGGAATTCTGGGCTTCCGCCTGAGGTTGATGGACACAGTTTCACCTCCATACAAAAAGCACGAGACATCTAATCTATGGCCAAGTGTGCTTTCGGACGTCCTTGAAAAGCTTAATCTGAGTACTCTTGAGGTCCGGGCTCACCAGGTTGCCCTAAAGTCGCTTGTGGCAAGGCGCAATGATATCGCGCATGGTGAAAATGTTGGTGTGAGTGACGCAGATTTGCAAACGATGCATAATGCAGTTTGGGATGTAATATTAGCATTAATTATAGATGTCGTGAAATATTTCGAAGATAGACGCTATCTAAAGTGAGGTTAATCCCTCAACACCACGCCGGCCGTGCCTCACCCCACCGCGTAGCCAGGCCTTCCGCCACCAGCACCTCCACCGCGCTTGTCCCGCCGCGCGCCAGCACGCGGAGTTTGCGGCCGTAGACGTCTTCGTCGCGGCCGTCGGGGTTATTGCGCACCTCGAACGCGCCCTCGTTGAGCCACGCCGTCAGCAGCGCGGTCGCGCGCATTCCGGCGGCGTGCTCTGCCTCGCACGCCGGGTCCGAGATTTCGGGCGCGTCGATGTCCGCGATGCGGATCTTCTCGCCGTGCAGCCAGATCGTGTCGCCATCCACCACGCAGGTGGTGCGCACCCCGCCGAGGCAGGGGCCGAAATGAGCCTGCACCAGCGGCGCGGGGGCTGCCGCCTGCGCCCTGCCGGGCGTAGCGCGAAGCTCGGGCGGGCCGTCGGCCAGCAGGATCGCACAGAACAGCCCTAGCGGTGCCGCTACCAGCACGACGCCAAGGCTGCGCGCCGCTCCGACCCATGTAGTGTCGCTCCGCTCTGCCTTCCGGTGCGCCCTACCTGCACACGCCCTGCGGAATGAAACGATGTCGCCCATCGCGGCAGCATGTTTCGCAAGGTCTCAAGAAGCGGTGAATCTCCCTCAACACCACCGCTTGCCCTTGGCGCCCCGGCGCCGGGCGACGCCAGCCGCGACCAGCGCATCGGCTGCGCTCTTCCCATCGCGCTCCAGCACCCGCAGCTTGCGGCCATGGGCGTCCACGTCCCCTCCCCTGGACCAGCTATCGGCAGAGGTGGGCAGCATTTCGAAGGGCGCTTCGTTGAGCCATTGCGTCAGGCTTGCCATCGCACGCAGGCCAAGCTCGCGCTCGGCGGCGCAGCGCGGGTTGGCCATCTCCGGCGCGTCGATATCGGCGATGAGGATCTCCTCGCCTTCCAGCCAGATCGTGTCGGCATCGGCCACGCAGGTCGTCCGCACGGTGCCCAGGCACAGCGAGAATTGGGCCGAGACATGCCGGGGCGCGATCACGCGGTTGAGCGAGGTCCAGCTGACAACGGTGCCTTCACGCCCGGCGAGCCGGTCGAAATCGCTCCACGGGAACAGCGCGCCGAACACACAGAGCGCCACCAGCAGGCCCACCGGCATCATAACGTCGTTTAAAGAAAGCCTGCGGACCGGCTGCACACCCATGGCTCCGCGCAAGGGGTGGTGTCGATCGCTCACGGTTCTGAAGCGGCTTGAGGTGCTGTCGGCCATGCCCGCGCATTTGCGCGCAAAGTTACAAAGCCTGGTTTAACAAAATGGTTTAGGTGCGCTTAGCGGCCTTGCCGGAACGGCTCGAAACCGCGCTTCCGCGCAAAACGCACCCTTAAAGCCCTCTCGCCTGCCCGCTCAGAACAGCCACGTCCTGGGGTTGGGCATGGGCCGGCGGTTGGCGGCGTTCGCCAGCGACAGGATGCTGCGCACGCAATACCAGATGAACATCAGGAAGCCGAGCACGATGGAGCCGAGCACCATCGCCAGCACGATCCCCGGCGGCGCATCCCCGGGGCCAGCGTCCAGATCCAGCCCGTCTGCCAGCGGAACGCCGATCGACAGCGCGATCGCGCCGCTCACCACCGCCACCCCCGCAAGGATCAGCACCCAGAAGCCGATCCAGAAGGTGCGGATCAGGTAGGTGAAGTGCGTCTCCTCCCAGTCGGTCGTCGCTCCGTCGTTGCGCCAGACATAGGCGAGGATCAGGCCGATCAGGACGGTAAATCCGGTCAGCAGGTTGGCGAGGTAGAGGATCGCCACGATGATCGGGCGATAGAGGGTGACGCCTGTCTCCTCCGCCGACTGCGCTGCTGCGTCATCCTGGCCGACCATGTCCTGCATCCTCCCCGTTTCCCTCCACACCGCACAATCATACGCGGTCCGCCCCGCCGAGCAAGCACGCGGACGGGCGGCTGCCTTGCCCGACAGGTCTTGCCGCCACGGCCCGGCAGGCTACGCTGCGATCGGGGACATCATTCACGGGGGAAATTTGCCATGAAACAGAAGCTCTTGTCGATGTGCGCGGGTGTGGCGCTGGCCGCAGTCTGGGCCGGACCGGTCGCGGCGCAGGACGATGCCGAAGGCAAGGCGGCCGAGATGCTGATGAAGATGCTGTCCGGCGAATCGAACATCGACGGGGAAGAACTGGCCGCTGCGCAGGAGGAGGCATCCGCCTTCCCGCTCGGCTCGGCAGAAAACCCGGTGCGGGCCGAGATGCCGCCGGGCCAGCGGGCCTACCTGTCTCGCCTGCGCTGCGCGAACCTGAAACGGCCGACCTACCAGCGTGCGGGATCGGCGGGCCTTTCGCCCTATGGCAATATCGTGGACGTCTATGTCGTGACCTGTGCGGACAGCGAGCCTGCATCGCGCGAAATCTACATCGACATGTATCACCCCGGTTATGTCGAAACGCGGGCGGTGGACGGCTACGGCATCGTCAGCGCGGTTAAGGAGTGACGGTTTTCATCCACTGCGCGTGAACCCGGGGGCGCATGGCCTGCGCGCACCTGCCTGGCGGCGGGCCTGTCCTACAGCCGGGCGGGAATGCTATGCCCGGTGGATGCCGTGCTCCGCCGTTCCTTCTTCTGAAAGCCGCCCTCGCGATGGCGATTTTGGCGCAGCGGGGCAGGGCGGATTTTTAGCCCCTGGACACTGTGTCAGGTGTGTCAGGCAAGGCCGCGCCCGGCGGCTCGCGCGCGGGTCTTCTCGGAACTGCGCGGTGCCTTCGCGGCTTGTTCGGGTAACCAACCGCAACTGGAGACCGGGAAATGGCTAACGACGACGTGATCGAAAAGGGCAGTGGCAGCAAATGGCTTTGGGTGGCGATCATCGTCCTCCTCGCCGTGGGTGCCGTGATCATCTTCCTCAACGCCGATGGAGACGAGCCCGAACTGCCCGATAGCGCGGTGACCACGCAGGAAGAGCGGCTGAACACCGATCTGACGAGCGATGAACAGCTGACCGACAACGCGCTGGAAGACGTCAACGGCGTGAACCAGGTCGATACGGTCACCCCCGATCAGGACGCGATGTCGCAGGACGACGGCGAGATCGCGACCGATCCGGGCGGCACCGTTCCGGCCAACTGAGGCTGGCGGACAGGGGAAGGGGCAGGGCGTCCGCTCGCTCGCGCCTTCCCAAACCGCGCGCGGCGGGCTAGCGCGCGCAGCATGACGCAAGGCGACACACAAACGGCGAACGGCGCCCCGCTGGATGCGGGCGCGAAGGCAAGCGTGCTGATCGAGGCGCTGCCCTTTCTGCGACGCTACGCCGGGCGCACCTTCGTGGTAAAGTATGGCGGCCACGCGATGGGCGACACCGCCGCCGCCGCCAGTTTCGCGCAGGATGTCGTGCTGCTGAAGGCGGTCGGCATCAACCCGGTGGTGGTCCACGGCGGCGGGCCGCAGATCGGGGCGATGCTCGGCCGGCTCGGCGTGGAAAGCCACTTCGTTGATGGCCTGCGGGTGACCGACGAGGCCACGGTCGAGATCGCAGAGATGGTGCTCTCGGGCGCGATCAACAAGCAGATCGTCGCCGCAATCCAGGCCGCCGGTGGGCGCGCGCTGGGCGTATCGGGCAAGGATGCCGGGCTGGTGACCGCCCGCAAGGTCGCCCGCGATACGCGCACCGAAGGCAGCGCGATCGAACAGATGGTCGACCTGGGCTTCGTCGGAGAGCCCGCCGCGATCGACACGGCGGTGATCGAAATGGCGACGCAAAGCGGGCTCATTCCCGTGGTCGCTCCGATCGGTGCGGGCGAGAATGGCGAAACCTTCAACATCAACGCCGATACGATGGCAGGCGCTCTCGCCGCGGCGCTGGGTGCCGCGCGGCTGCTGCTGCTGACCGACGTTGCGGGCGTACTCGATGGCGGGGGGCAGCTGGTGCCCGAACTCGACGCGGTGGGAATTGCCGAGCTGCGCAAGGACGGCGTGATCAGCGGCGGGATGATTCCCAAGCTAGAAACCTGCCTCGCCGCCACGCGGAACGGGTGCGATGCGGCCGTCATTCTCGATGGGCGGGTGGAACACGCCATGCTGCTCGAATTCTTCACCGCCAGCGGTGCCGGCACGCTCGTCAGGGCGGCACAAAACCGCTAGGGCGGGCTTGCACTCGCCACCGGGCGTCTTACTCTCCTAAGACGCCTTTCGCAGACACGCAGGAGACCGGGCCACCATGCAAGCCCTCGTTACCATTTACCAGATCATCGAACTGCTCGCGAACGTGTTCGTCATGCTGATCATCGTCCAGTTCGTGATCGGCCTGCTGCTCGCGTTCAACGTCGTGAGCCGGGGGAACGACTTCGTCGTCGCAATCTACCGTTCCATCAATTCGCTGCTCGATCCGGTGCTGAGCCCGATCCGCCGCGTCTTGCCGCAGACCGGGGCGATCGATTTCTCTCCGCTGGTGCTGATCATCGTGCTGCAAATCTTCCTCATCATCCTCAGCTCGATCATTCAGGGTCTCGCGTGACCGCCGAGCTGATCGACGGAAAGGCCTTCGCCGCCCGCCTGCGGGAGCGGGTGGGCGATCATGCCGCCGTCTTTGCCGACAGGGCAGGGCGCAAGGCGGGCCTGGCGGTTGTGCTGGTAGGCGAAGACCCCGCGAGCGAGGTCTATGTCCGTTCCAAGGGCAAGGCGACCGTCGCCGCCAATATGGAAAGCTTCGAGCATCGGCTGCCTGCCGACACGTCAGAAGCGGAGCTGATCGCGCTGGTCGAGCGGCTGAACGCCGACCCTGCTGTCGACGGCATCCTCGTCCAGCTGCCGCTGCCGGGCGATCTCGACGAACAGGCGGTGATCGCCGCGATCAATCCGGGGAAGGATGTCGACGGCTTCCATGTCGAAAGCGCCGGGCGCCTGATGGTCGGGCGCGAGGGCTTCGTGCCTTGCACCCCGCTCGGCTGCATCATGCTGCTGAAGGACCGCCATGGCGACCTGTCGGGCATGAACGCGGTGGTCATCGGCCGCTCCAACATCGTCGGCAAGCCGATGGCACAGCTGCTGCTCGATGCGAACGCCACGGTCACCATCGCGCATAGCCGGACGGCAGACCTGCCCGATGTGGTGCGCCGCGCCGACATCGTGGTCGCGGCGGTGGGCCGGGCGGAGATGGTCAAGGCCGACTGGATCAAGCCCGGCGCGACGGTGATCGACGTCGGCATCAACCGCCTGCTGCCTGCCGAAGGGGAGACCAGGGGCCGCCTGGTGGGCGACGTCGATTTTGCAGGGGCGAGCGAAGTGGCAGGCGCGATCACCCCGGTGCCGGGCGGGGTCGGCCCGATGACCATCGCGGTCCTGCTGCGCAACACGCTGGTCGCGGCGCACATGCACGAAGGCCTCAACCCGCCGGAGGGCCTGTGAGCAGACCCGCGAACCGGCCTGCGACCGCGCGCCTCGCGCTGGCCGCTGTGGCGCTCGCGGCTCTTGCCGTGGCGGGCTGCACCTCGGGCGGCGGTTCCCGTACCCCGCGCGCGATGATCGACCGCGCACTGAGCAGCGCGCCCTATGCCGCCCAGCCCAGCATCGTGGTTGCGCGCGAAATCGAATTCCTGCGCGAAGCACGCGAGGACGGCATCTTTTCCGCATCGCGCCGTTTCGCGACCGCAGATGCGATCATGCATTCGGCCGATGGCACGCTTCGCGATGTTGCGTGGCTGGGGGGCCAGCGCGATCCGGCGCAGCTGGCTCCGTGGAGCCCGCGCGCGGTCTGGGTCAGCTGCGATGGCAAGCTCGCCGTGTCGCAGGGGCGCTTCACCAATCCGCGCGACGAGGTTGGCACCTATGTGACGGTGTGGCAGCGCCGTGGCTTCGACGACGATTATCGCTGGGCCTATAACGCCGCCCAGCTGGACAACCCGCAGCCCAAGAGGATCGAGCCGGTCGAAGGGGAAATCGTCGCGACGGCCTTCGATGCCGTGCAGGGCCATGTCGCCGATTGCCCGAAGGCCGATAGCCCCACGCCGCCTGCGCCGCCGCCGTCGATGGCACCCGGTGAGCGGGCCGGCCGGATAGCATCGCCCGATGGTACGCTGGTATGGGACTGGTCTTACGACGAAGACGGCGCCCGCGTCGTAGAGGCGAAATTCTTTACCGAAGGGCGCTGGAAGACGGTAGCCGATCATCGATGGGTCGGCTAAGCGCCGCCGACGATGCTCGAACTCTTCGCCTCTGCTTTCGTGACCTTCTTCGTGGTGGTCGACCCGCCCGGTTGCGCCCCGATCTATGCGGGTCTGACCCGCGATGCGAGCCGGTCCCAGACCATTTCGATGGCGGTTCGTGCCACGCTGATCGCGGGCCTGATCCTGCTGGTGTTCGGCCTGTTCGGCGAACAATTGCTGGAGACGCTGGGCATCGAGCTGGATAGCTTCCGCATCGCCGGGGGCATCATGCTGTTCATCATCGCGATCGACATGGTGTTCGAAAAACGCACCGAACGGCGCGAGGAACGCGCAGAGAAGATCAGCGCCAATCCCGAGATCGAGGATGTCTCCGTCTTCCCGATGGCCATGCCGATGATGGCCGGGCCCGGTGCCATCGCAGCGATCATGCTGCTGATGAACCAGGCGACCGGTATCGAGGAATCCGCCATCGTGTTCGGCGCAGCCGGGCTGGTCCTGCTGTTGACCATGTTCGCCCTGATCGCTGCCGGCCCGCTGATGCGGCTGGTCGGCAACAAGGTGGAAGCGGCGATCACCCGCCTGCTGGGCGTGCTGCTTGCCGCCTTTGCGGCGCAGTTCGTGATCGACGGGCTTCGCGGGACGCTGCTGGCCTGAACGGCGCGCACCCTATTGCAGGGTCACGCGGTCGTCGGTGCCGTTCTGCCGTCCGAAGAAGTACATCAGCTGGATCAGAAGTTCGCAGCGCGCGGCCAGATCCGGCGTTTCGAGCAGCGCCTGTTTGGAGGCGGCATCGAAGGGTGCGATCTGGCTGACCCCGTTGATCAGCGACTGGTCGTCAAGCTGCGCAACCGCGTCCCAGTCCACCGCATAGCCTTGCGCATCGGCAAACCGCCGCGCCTCGCGCTCGAACCCGGCCCGCTCGATCCCGCTCAGCACCTCGTCGCCGTCCTCGACGATCAGTTCGCCTTCGACCTGGCGGAAAGCGGTGGCCACATCCAATTCGCGCACCACGCGAAAGCGGCTCTCCCCATCTAGGACGAGGTTGTAACGCCCGTCGTCCATCGCCTCGATCTCGCCGATCCTGCCCACGCAGCCGACCTGATAGAGCGGCGCGCCCTCGCGCGCGGCCTGCGGCTGGATCATCGCGATCCGCCGGTCGCGCGCCAGCGCATCGCTCACCAGCGCGCGATAGCGCGGTTCGAACATGTGCAGCGGCAGTTGAAGCCCGGGAAACAGGATCGCACCGGACAGGGGAAAGATCGAAAGTCGCATCCTGCCGATCAGCCGAACAGGATCTTCGAAAGACGACGACGGGTGGCCACCACCCACGGATCTTCCAACCCGATCGCTTCGAAAATCTGCAGCAGCTTGGTGCGCGCGGCACCCTCGTTCCACTCGCGATCGGCCTCGATCATGGCGAGCAGCTCGTCCGCGGCGGCATCGCGCTGCCCGGCGGCGAAGGCCGCTTCGGCATAGGCGTAGCGTGCGTCCATATCGCCGCCCTGTGCCTTTTCACGCAGCGCCGCCAATTCTCCATCGTCGACCTTCTCGCCCGCCAGTTCGATGGCGGAGCGTGCCTGCTTGATTGCCGGATCTTCGGCCAACGTCGGGTCGAGACTGTCGAGATGCTCGCGCGCCTTGTCCGTCTCGCCCAGCGCGACCATTGTGCGCACCAACCCGGCATGGGCGGCGGCGTTATCGGGTGCCATGTCGATCACCTGTGCGAAGATGCCCAGCGCCCGCTCGTTTTCGCCTTCAGCCAGTACGGCTTCGCCCATTTCCACGAACTGGCCGATATCCTGCTGCGGCTGAGCGTCGCCGCCGCCTTCGCCGATCGGCAGCTGCGCCAGAATCTGGTCGAGCGCCTCCTTCAGCTGGCTTTCGCTGCGCGCGCTGGTCAGGTCGGCGACCGGGCGACCCTGGTACAGGGCATAGACCGTGGGGATGGACTGGACCTGGAACTGGCTGGCGATGAACTGTTCTTCATCGACATTCAGCTTTTTCAGCACCACGCCCTTGTCGGCATATTCCGTAGCGACCTTTTCCAGCATCGGTGCCAACGCCTTGCATGGCCCGCACCATTCGGCCCAGAAATCGAGCAGCACCAGTTTGGACATCGAAGGTTCGACCACCTCCTGACGGAAACGGTCGACGGCTTTCTGTTCTTCGAGATTGAGCCCCATGCTGGCCAAGTGCGGTCCCCTTTGCGTTGTCGTGTGGTGCAATTGCAGTTCGCCTTAATGTGGGCCTTTGGCGGGCGATGTGAAGGGCCGATCGGCTTGTGCAATTTAGCTCTTGCGATACCCACGGCACGTTGCTAATTGCCCGCTTCCCGTTCCGGAGGCGCCTTCGCGCTGCCCCCGGAAACGCCAAGTGAGCGGGCGTAGCTCAGGGGTAGAGCACAACCTTGCCAAGGTTGGGGTCGGGCGTTCGAATCGCCTCGCCCGCTCCAGTTTTCCGATCGATCCGTCAGGTATGCGCGCACGCCTCTGGTGCGCGGCGCCGGCGGTCGGGGTGCGTGCGGGATCCAGTATTTATTCGCGCGTTACCGCCATTTTTTCGGCTGTTTCGATCAATAGCCCCATCGCCCCGACGAACGGCAGGGCCGGGGTTGCGTCGATACTTCGGCATCGCTAGGGGCCAGATGATATATTGTAACTATCAAATCAGGATACTGACCCCATGAGAATGACTGCCCCGCACAGTCTGCCGCTGATCGCCCTTGCCCTTGCACTCGTACCGCAGGCCGCCGCGGCTCAGGATTCGCAGGCCTCGGGCGAGGCGACGCAAACTCAGAGCCGGTCCGATATGGACGACGACTTCCACAACCGCGCGAACTCGCAGTACGACATCGTCGTGACGGCGGGCCAGAGCATCGAGAACCTCGATCTGCTTGCCGGTACCTCGGTGGTCGAAGGGCTCGAACTGCAGCGCAACCTCGATGGGCAGGTCGGTGAAATCCTCGAATCGCTGCCCGGCGTGTCCGGCACCGGTTTCAGCCCCGGCGCCTCGCGCCCGATCCTGCGCGGCTTCAGCGGGGAGCGCGTGCGCGTGCTGACCGACGGGCTCGGTTCGCTCGACGTCTCCAACACGTCCGACGATCACGCGGTCAGCATCGATCCGCTGACGGCGGAGCGTATCGAGGTTCTGCGCGGTCCGGCCGTGCTGCTTTACGGCAGCCAGGCCATCGGCGGGGCGGTGAACGTGATCGACAAGCGTATTCCGCGCAACGTACCCGATGAACCGGTGCATATCGATGCGCTGGCCAGCTACGACACGGTGAACGACGAATACCGCATCGGCGGCTCCGCCACCGCCCCGCTCGGCGGCGGCTTCGTGTTCCATGTCGACGCCAGCCATCTCGACGCGGGCGATGTCGAAGTGCCCGGCTACGCCCTTACCGATGCCCTTCGTGCCGACCTGCTGGCCGACGCCGAGGTGGAAGACGGCGAAGGCGAGTTCGAAGAAGCGGACGAACTGCGCGAACGGGCCAACCAGTCCGGCATCGTGCCGAACACCTTCGTCGAAACGACTTCGGTCAATGCCGGGCTCGGCTTCTTTGCCAATGGCAGCAATTTCGGTTTCGGCGGCGGCTACTACGAAACGCTTTACGGCGTGCCCGAGAACCCCAGCGGCGGCCATCATCACGAAGAAGAAGACGGCGCCGGCGGCGGCGCTGAAGAGGAAGAGGAAGGCGTCTCGATCGGTCTCAAGCAGTATCGCGCGGATTTCCGGGGCGATCTGGACCTGGGATCGGGTTTCCTCGACCGTCTGCAGACCCGCGTCGGCTACAGCGACTACACCCACACCGAATTCGAAGGATCGGAAGTGGGGACGGTGTTCGACGTCACTGGTTTCGAAGGCCGGGCCGAATTCGTCCAGTCGCCGATGGGCAACCTGCGCGGCTCGTTCGGGGGGCAGTTCTACATCCGCGATTTCTCCGCCATCGGCGAGGAAGCGTTCGTCGCGCCCAACGAAACCGAGCAGTTCGGGTTCTTCACCTTGCAGGAACTGAGCTTCGGCAATCTCCAGGTCGAAGGTGCGGGCCGTTTCGAGACGACCAGCGCATCGTCGGCACCGCTCGGCGTCGACCGACGGTTCAATATCTTCTCGGGCGCGCTCGGCCTGTCCTACGACCTTGGCGGACTGCGGATCGGCGTCAACGGATCGCGTGTCGGCCGTGCCCCGGCGGGTGAAGAGCTGTTCGCCGACGGCCCACACGTCGCGACCGGCCAGTACGAGGTCGGCGACGTCGATCTCGCGATCGAGCGTGCCTGGGGCGTGGAAGGCTTCGTGCGCGGCAATCTCGGCCCGGCATCGGTCAACCTGACCGTGTTCCAGAGCTGGTTCGACGACTACATCTACCTCAACAACGACGGCAGCTTCGTGGACGAAGAAGGCGATCCGGTTCCGGCCGGCGACGAAGAAGCGATCCCGCTGTTCACCTACCTGCAGCAGGATGCGCGCTATTTCGGCGTCGAGGCGCAGATCAGCGTGCCCCTGGTCGAAACCGATACCTTCGCGGTCATCGGTGAAGCGAGCGCCGAGTATGTCGAGGCCGAACTGGACGACGGTTCGCCCGTACCGCGCATTCCGCCGCTCGGCCTGGAAGGCGCGCTGACGGTGCGCACGGGGCCGTTCGACCTGCGCGGCGAAGTGCAGCACTTCGGCAAGCAGGACGATGTGCCCGCGTTCGAAAGCGCGACCGACGCGTTCACCTTCGTCAACGCCTCGCTCGCGTGGCGTCCGGTGCGCGGCAACAGCAACGTCACCCTGCTGGCGAAGGTGGACAACATCTTCGACGTCGAAGGCCGCCGCGCGACCAGCTTCACGCGCGACTACGTGCCGCTGCCGGGCCGCAATTTCTCGCTCAGTGCGCGGTTGAGCTTCTAGCGCAGCCGGTCATTCCGTAGCGACCGCCGGGGCGGGGCCGTTCGCGCGCGCCTCCGCCTTGGCGGCGCGCAGTTCGGCCCGCCGCGTACGCTCGCGCTCGCGCCAGATGTCGACCGAGCCGCTGGCCTGCCCATAGGCGAACACCATCAGCAGGCCGCCCGCGATCGCCAGATCCCGCAGCGCGAGCTGCAGCACCGGCGGTTCCGCCAGCTGGTTATGGAAGAAGACAATCGTTGCCAGCGTGAAACCGAACAGCAGGATGCTGCTGATCCGGGTCATGAAGCCGATGGCCAGGAACACGCCGAATACCAGTTCGAAAATGCCCACCGGCAATGCGAGGTTGGCGGGCAGCGTCGTCGTACGTTCGATGAAGGCGTTGGTATCGCCGACATGCATCAGCTTGATCACGCCGGAGACGACGAAGATCAGGGCCAGCATCATCCGGCCCACTATCGAAGCAACGAACGCCATGTGAACTCATCTCCTGCGGGGTAACGCTCTCATGGAAATGGGCCGCGCGGGCGTTTGCTCCCGCATGGCCCGCCTTTCCGCCCTATTGCTCCACCTCGAACGTCAGCGCCGCGTGTTCGCGCAGCCGCGCCACCAGGGCTTCGCCCAGGATCGATCCCGGCGTGCCGATCCCGCCCGCCGCGTCGCTTTCGAGCAGCGCGATCCCCGTTTCGCCGATCATCCGGCTGGTCGAGCCATAGCCCGGATCGTATTTGCCCTTCACGGCGTAGCGCAGCGTCTCGCCCGCCGCCGTTTCGCCGATCAGCAGGACATCGTAGTACCCGTTCTCGCGCTCTTCGGGCGTGGGGCCTTCGCCGGGCTTGGGCGGCTTTGCACCGAACGGGTTCTTCATCATCTCCGCCGCGGCATTGGCCGCCGCCTTGCCCGCTTCGCCGGGGCTGGTCAGCACCATCTCGTCGTAGCGGAAATCCTCGCCCCAGGGGTGGCCCAGCAGGAAGTTGGTGCGGTGCACGTTCTTGGTGTTGATCGGCGCCATCACGAAGGGCGCGGCCCACTTGCCCAGATCGCTCTCGTATTTGGGGATCATGCCGCCCGGCTGGTCCGGCCCTTCGAAACCCGGCGTCAGGCCGAAGGGGCTGCGCATGATCTTGATGAGCGAAGGGTCGCGCGCCATCGCCTTCATGCTTTCGGCAAGGCTCGCGGCGGTGCCGCCACTGAACGTCCCCTTCATCGCCCGCACGCGCCCGCGCACTGTGCTGCACGGCGCGCCGAACCGCTCCTGCGCTTCCTTCTGGAGCATCAGCACGCCCAGATCGAAGGGGATCGAATCGAACCCGGAGGAGAAGCTGATCCGCGCGCCGCTGGCCTTCGCACCCTCGTGATACTTGTCGATCATCTGCCGCATCCACGCAGGCTCTCCGCACAGGTCGGCGTAATGCGTGCCGCTCTTCGCGCAGGCGGCGATCAGCGGTTCGCCGTAGAGCTGGTAAGGGCCGACCGTGGAGATGACGACCTTCGCCTGCTCGCACATCGCATCGAGGCTGGTGGCGTCGGCGGCATCGGCGACAATCGTCGGCGTATCGTCGGGCGCGCCGATCTCGCGTTTCACCTCGGCCAGCTTGTCCGGATTGCGGCCCGCCATCGCCCAAGACGGCCCGTCGTCGCGGCTCCCGTATTCGCGCAGGAAATGCTCGGCGACGAGCCGCCCGGTGTACCCGGTCGCGCCGTAGATCACGATGTCGAATTGCCTTTCAGTCATATGCGCTCTCTCCTCTTTCCCTCGTCACCCCCGCGCAGGCGGGATTCCCGAATTCGCGGGAATGACCGAGCTATGAGCTGTGTGTGCGGTGGAAGAGCTGCCGAGTCAAAGCCGCTCCCGGAGCCTGACCCGCGCACCCTGACACACCTGACACACTGTCCAAGAGAGAAAAACCTGCCCTCCGACGAGCGGGTGCGAAGACTGGCGCACGACGGAGGGAAAGAGCGAAGGCGGGCCGCATGGCCGCACTATCGCAGCAGATTGCGAAGTAGGAAAATACAGCTTACTGCAAACCGATTTCAAGGGCGAGGGGTCACCGTTGGCAAGACGACGCCGAGTGCCGTGTGAAGCTCGGTGTTCTCATTCGACCTCAACGCTCTGCCTATGAATTGCTCAAGTGCCTTCTGGTTGTAGCCGAGTTGCCTTGCTGATTCTGCGAGCAGCCCCTTATTATCGTAATAACTCAGAACCTTTTCATACTCGCGTGCAGCTATTGCAGCATTGAGTGCGGACTTGGCTTCTCCGAAGATGATCGGGGCATCTATTCCTGCTACAGCAGTTTTGAACTCGGTATCCAGAGCGATCGGATCGGTGCCTGTGAGACCGATCCGTTTCATCGCCGCGTCGATCCGACGCCTCGTATAGCGGATACAGATTGGATCGATCTGCTGACCAGCCTGTGTCAGTACGAAGGTGCGCAGTGCATCTAGCCGCGATTGAGCGTCTTCTTCTGAAAACTGTAACGCTTTCGCTAGCGCCAAAAACACCGGCGGCAAAAGAAGCAGATTTTCGACCTCGGCAACCGGAAGGCAGTAAACACCCTTCTGTTCAAGATGAGCTGCCTCGCTGCTTGAACGTCCATCCCTGTCAACCAAGCCCGCGCAACCAACACGGTGAAGTTCCGAACGAGCAGCAAAGCTAGCGACGGTGTGGATCACCTGGTCGCATGAGCCGACAGGTATAACCGTAAAGTCGTTGTAAACCCGCCGGTACAAAGAAGAGTCGAGACTTCCACCGTCGCCCTCGACGAAAAGCACAGGGCGGCGGCTGCCGATGATGGTGGCGACTACATCGTCGGGTATCTCGGCGTTTTCCGGGACGAGCTCAATGTCCCACGCCTCGCTGGGCTCCTTCCGATAACTTCGAAGGGCGTACTTTGTAGCTGCATGTCTGGACCCGGCAAACTCCACGTCGTGTGTGATATAAAGAAATGCACAATCGGCGCGCGCGGACTCGATCTCGTCCCACAGTTTCGCGAGGATGGACTTGTTGATGTGCAACTCGGGTTCGTCAAAGATCAGGAGTGTGTCGGGCTTAGCGAGCAGCGCCTGACCAATTAGATAGAAGATGACGCGTTCCCCGTCGCTCATGTCCGAGGCGGAATACGTAGTCCCATCGGCAGTCTTCGTCTTGATATTGCCTCCGAGGACGACGAGTTCACGGTGGGGGAGCACTCTTTCCCAGATCGCTTTTAGCTTATCGATCTTCGTGGCCGGGGGGACTAGCGGGTTGCCCGGAGCAGCCACTGCCTGGGTACGAAATGTAACTGAGACGTCGTTGTTCTCGGCGTACAATGCCGCGAGGACATGATCGAAATCCTGCAGCAGAACGGTCTCTGGCTTCTGACTCCAGCGGACCACCTCTTTAGCTTGCGGCGTAGCGGTGTCCCGACCAAACCGAAGACGGTTTTCCGCTATCTCAAGGTTAGGAGGTACTACGTTTGGATTGAGCATTAATGATCTGTGGGCTGCGATCCGGTGCGTCTCAAGGGAACCGGTCTTCATAAAGTGCCGTTCGAAATGAACGCCCAGACGTGTCTTACCCGCTCCGTTGGCCCCGATGAAAACAACGCTCGACCCGCCTTTTATGGGAATATCGATCGAACCACTCGGCGTCACAACGGAAACGGTTGTGTCAATCGGCATGCGTATCCCCAATTTCGTCGAACTTAATATGATGGGACGAGTGTGTCTGAGCCTTCGAATGCCTTGGGCCGCCGATATTTCTCAGCAGCGCTCCGTTTCCGTTGGTCACTTGGCCGTATCTTTTGACTGACGGTAGCTTGGAACAACGAGGAGCTTTCCCCCTACAACCGCGGCAGAGTAACCCCGCGCTGGCCCATGTATTTGCCCGCACGGTCCTTGTAACTGACCTCGCAGCGTTCGTTGCCTTGCAGGAACAGGAACTGGCACGCGCCTTCGTTGGCGTAGATCTTGGCAGGCAGCGGGGTGGTGTTGGAAAACTCCAGCGTCACATGGCCTTCCCAGCCCGGCTCCAGCGGGGTGACGTTCACGATGATCCCGCAGCGCGCATAGGTGCTCTTGCCAAGGCAGATGACCAGCACGTCGTCGGGCACGCGAAAATATTCGACCGTGCGGGCGAGCGCGAAGGAATTGGGCGGGATGATGCACACGTCGGTCTGCCGGTCGACCAAGCTGTTCGCGTCGAATGCCTTGGGGTCGACGGTCGCCGAATTGACGTTGGTGAAGATCTTGAATTCGTCCGCCACGCGCGCATCGTAGCCGTAGCTCGACAATCCGTAGGAGATGCAGCCGTCGCGCCGCTGCGCCTCCTCGAACGGCTCGATCATGCCGTGTTGCTGCGCCTGTTCGCGAATCCAGCGGTCCGATTGAATGGCCATGCCATGCGTGATGTGGAACGCGTGCGCATAGCGCAAGGGCAGGGCGGCAGATTATCCGCCGCCCCGGCACTTCGTCGGGTGTGGCTCAGAGGCTGGCGAGCAGGCTCGCGTTGCCGCCGGCTGCGGTCGTATCCACCGTCACCACGCGTTCCGTGGCGAAGCGGGCGACGTAGTGCGGGCCGCCCGCCTTCGGGCCGGTGCCGGACATGCCTTCGCCGCCGAAGGGCTGGCTTTCCACCACCGCGCCGATCTGGTTGCGGTTGACGTAGAAATTGCCGACCTTGATCTTGGATTCCACCAGTCGGCGCGTTTCCTCCACGCGGCTGTGCAGGCCACAGGTAAGGCCGAACCCGACCGCGTTGATATCGTCCACCACCTTGCCAAGATCCTTGCCCTTGAATTTGGCGACATGGAGCACTGGGCCGAAATTCTCGCGCTGCAGATGGCCTATGCCTTCGATCTCGATGATGGTCGGCAGAACGAAGCTGCCGCGCGCGAAGGAGGGATCGTCTTCCGCGCGCCAGATCGTGCGGCCGATGGTGGCCGAGCGCGCGACATGGCGTTCCAGCGCGGCCTGCGCGTCATGGTCGATCACCGGACCGACATCGGTCGCGAAGTCGGTCGGGTCGCCCACCACCAGCGCCTGGAACGCGCCGCGGATCATGGTGAGCATTTCGTCGTAGACGTCTTCCTGGATGTACAGCACGCGCTGCGCGGAGCAGCGTTGCCCGGCGCTCTGAAAGGCGCTGGCCACAACGTCGCGCGCCACCTGTTCGGGCAGTGCGGTGCTGTCGATGATCATCGCGTTCTGGCCGCCGGTTTCGGCGATCAGCGTGGCGATCGGGCCTTCGCGCGCGGCGAGGGAGCGGTTGATCGCCTGCGCGGTGGGGTTGCTGCCGGTGAAGGATACGCCGGCAATGCGCGGATCGCTGGTGATCAGCTGGCCGACCTCGCCCGCGCCGGGCAGCAGCTGGAAAACGTCCTTCGGAATGCCGGCGGAATGGCACAGCTTCACCGCCAGCGCGGCGATCAGCGGGGTCTGTTCGGCGGGCTTGGCGACCACCGTGTTGCCTGCCGCGAGTGCAGCGGCGGCGGGGCCGGTGAAGATCGCCAGCGGGAAGTTCCACGGGCTGATCGTGGCGAACACGCCGCGCCCTGCGAGCTTCAGGTAATTGTGCTCCCCCGTCGGGCCGGGCAGCTGCGTCGGCTCGGTGAACAGGCGCCGCGCTTCCACTGCGTAATAGCGCAGGAAATCGACTGCCTCGCGGATTTCGAGCACCGAATCGACCAGCGTCTTGCCCGCTTCCAGCTGGCACAGCGAGAGGATCTCGTCGGTATGCGCTTCGAACGCGTCGGCCGCCGCTTCCAGCAACTGAGCGCGCTTTTCACCGCCCAGCGCATTCCAGCCCGGCTGGGCTGCCTCTGCGCGCGAGATCGCATCCTCGACCTCTTCCTGGCTGGCATCGCGGCGCGTGCCGATGCGCATGCCGTGGTCGAAGGGCGCGGTGATGGGGGCGATTTCGCCGGGTATGGCCGCCTTGAAGGTCGGCGCGGCTTCCCACTGCCGCCCGCGCAGCTCGTCGAGCCGCCTGAGCAGGGGTTCGCGCACGAGCGGATCGGCCAGGTCGATGCCCGCGCTGTTCACGCGGCCGGGGAAGATATCCTTCGGCAGCGGGATCGCGGGATTGCGGCGCGGCTCCAGCGCGGCCAGTTCGGCCACCGGGTCGGCCGCAAGCTCTTCGGCCGACAGGTCGGTATCGGCCATGCGGTTGACGAAGGAGCTGTTGGCCCCGTTTTCCAGCAGGCGGCGGACGAGATAGGCCAGCAAGTCCTTGTGCCCGCCCACCGGCGCGTAGATGCGCACGGGCGTCTTGTTGTTGCCCTCTGCCTTGGCGAGCGCAGCGTACAGCTCCTCGCCCATGCCATGCAGCCGCTGGAATTCGA
This sequence comes from Erythrobacter sp., assembly GCA_009993635.1. Lineage (GTDB taxonomy): Bacteria > Pseudomonadota > Alphaproteobacteria > Sphingomonadales > Sphingomonadaceae > Alteriqipengyuania. The sequence continues at coordinate 177,367 of JAACTC010000009.1, forward strand.
ACTCGGTGCTATCCTTCGCCCGCTGCTTGATCGCGGCGATGGTGTAGGCGTTGTGCGTCGCGAACGCGCCGTAGATCCGCTCCGGCGCGCCGAGCAGCACATCGGCGCAGGCCATGAAGGAAACGTCGGTCGAAACCTTGCGGGTGAACACGGGGAAATCGCTGAGCCCGGCGACCTGCGCTACCTTGATCTCGGTATCCCAGTAGGCGCCCTTGACCAGCCGCACCATGAACTTGCGGTCGTATTTTTGCGCCAGGTCGATGACCCAGCGGCACAGCGGCACGGCGCGTTTCTGGTATGCCTGGATAGCCATGCCGAAGCCGACCCAGCGCGAGCCGTCGGGCCGCACGAACAGCGAATCGTCCGCCGCCATCGCTTCGATGATGTCGAGCGAGGGCTCCAGCCGGTCGGCCTCCTCGGCGTCGATGGTGAAGTGGATGTTCGCATCGCGGCACCGCCGCGCCAGATCGTTGAGGATCGGCACCAGTGCGGCGGCGGCCTTTTCGGCGTGGAAGATGTCGAATTTTGGGTAGAGCGCGGTCAGCTTTACCGAGATGCCGGGGCTGCCCGAGATCGTGCCGTCGCTTTCATCGCGCAGCCGCTCGATCGCGGAGATGTAGGCCAGGCGGTAGCGTTCGGCATCGGCGAAGGTCATCGCCGCTTCGCCCAGCATGTCGAAACTGTGGGTCAGGCCCTTCGCGCGCTCGGGCGCGGCGCGCTTCAACGCTTCGGCAATGGTGCGGCCGAAGACGAACTGGCCGCCAAGGATACGCATCGCCTGGAAGGTCGCGTTGCGGATCACCGGCTCGCCCAGCCGGTTCATCGCCCCGCGCAGGGTGCGGCCCATGCCCTTCTGCTTCTCTTCCGGCCGTTCGAGCACTTCGCCCGTCAGCATCAGCGAGTAGGTGGCGGCATTGACGAAGGTGGAACTCGATTCGCCAAGGTGTTCGCGCCAGTCGATTTCGCCGATCTTGTCGCGAATCAGGGCATCGGCGGTGCGCGCATCGGGCACCCGCAGCAGCGCCTCGGCGAGGCACATCAGGGCGATGCCTTCTTCGGTATTGAGCCCGTACTGATGCAGGAAGGCATCGATCCCGCTCACTTCGCGGGCGCGTGCGTCGCGGATCAGCGAGACGGCGCGGGCATGGATTTCCGCATGATCGCGCGAGAAATTCTGCGTTTCTCGCAGCCGCTCTTCGACGCATGCTTCCTCTTCCTGACGAAAGGCGGCGCGGACGGCGCTGCGATCCAGAGGATCGGCGCTGGCCATCGGGGCGTGGTCGGCGGGCGGATTGCTTGTCATCATGTCCATACTTGCAACGCGAGGTGGACCCGCGCGGGCCGCACTTCAAGCTTTGTGGTGTGCCAGTGTTTTCGAACCACCCTCGATCATGCCGGTTCCGAGGGTCGACGAAGGTCGCACAAGCGACTAGCGCGGGGTATCAGGGCCCTGGGTGGGGCATGCGCGGCGAGGAGGGCTTATGACACTGGAGGAGGAACTGGAGAGGTTCCCGCTGACCGGCAGGTTCCTGTTCGGCCGCCTGCGCGAAACGCTGTCCCTCGAAGAGCGCGCGGCTATCGAGGCGCTGCCCGAAGAAATCGCAACCTTCGAAAACAGCGTGCGTGTGGTCGAAGCGGGCACGGTTTCGGATCGCAGCACCCTGCTGATCGAAGGGTTCATGATGCGCGGGCTGGACCACATGGACCGACCCGGGGAACAGCGATCCGCGCTGAGCCTGCATGTGCCCGGCGACTTCGTTGACCTGCACTGCTTCGCGCTGAAGCGGCTGGACCACAATGTCGATACCGTCGGCCCCGCGAGGCTCGCATTCGTGCCGCACACCAAGCTGCAGGATGTGCTCGCCACGATGCCGCATCTCGGACGGCTGCTGTGGTCGTCCACACTCCTCGACGCGGCGATGCATCGGCAATGGATCATGAAGCTCGAACAGCTGACCACGCCGCGCCGGATCGCGCATATCTTCGCCGAGATTTGGCGCAGGCTGGACATGGTCGGGCTGGCCGGGCCGGACGGGTTCGATACCCCGCTGACGCAGGCCGATCTGGCGGACATGAGCGGATCGACCGCGGTCCACGCCAACCGCGCATTGCGCGAATTGCGCGAGAAGGGTGTGGCCGAGTTTCGCCGGGGGCGGGTCATCGCGAGCGACCGTGCGGCGCTGGAAGATTACGCGGACTTTTCCGCCGACTATCTATACGGTGAAGGGCAACTGGCGATCGAAGCGAAACACTACGCGATCTGAGCCGCGCCAGCACAATCTGTTGCGAAAATTGGAAGGCGCAATACAGAGTTCCGGCTAAACCGGTGCCGCGAGGGCGCCATGAAGGTTTTGTTGCGCAGGATTTTACAGAGGTTTCACAACCTAATGCCCCGAAGCTAACATGCATCAGTAGACGTTGCGCGAGGCGGTTGGGTATCGGCTTCGTCACAGAGATAGAACAGGGCAATGGGCGGAAAGACGGGGGCGATGGAATTTCCGAATACCGGCGATTTTCTCGCTGGGCGACTTCGCGACAAGCTTGATCGGGACGATCTCGAATTCATCGAGACCCTCGTGACGGAGGAACGCGCGGTCGGCACCGGCGATGTCCTGCTTTCCCGCGGGGAGGTGGCCGACACCAGCGCGATCCTGATTTCCGGTTACATGTTTCGCACCATCGAGAGCGGAAATCGCCGCTTTATCGTGGGTGTCCATGTGCCGGGCGACTTCGTCGATCTGCATGCCTTTGCGCTCAAGCGGCTGGATCATAACGTGGTCGCAGCCGGCCCGGTGACCTACGGCGTGGCGCCCCATGCCCGATTGCGCCAGGCGCTGGAACAGAGGCCGCGCGTGGCGCGCGCGCTGTGGTTTGCCACGCTGCTCGACGCGGCGATCCATCGCAAGTGGATCCAGATGCTCGAACAGCTCGATGCGCCGCGCCGGATCGCACATATCTATTGCGAGCTGCACCGCCGGTTCGAACTGATCGGGCAGGTCAATGCGCGCTCGCTCCGCACGCCGTTTACGCAGATCGACCTCGCCGACATGTGCGGGGTCAGCGCGATCCATGCCAATCGGGCGGTGGGCAAGCTGCGCGAGCTGGGGCTGGCGGAAATCCGCCGCGGCGATCTGTATACCTCGGATTGGGCGGCGCTGTATGAATACGCCCAGTTCAACCCGGACTATCTCTACGGCGACGGCCCGCTGCGGTTCGATCAGGACTGGCTGTAACCGGTTCGGCTAGCCGATAGCCGCGTCGTCGCCACCGGTCGTGGCGGCGGCCTGCGTTTCCTCGCCGATGGTCATCCCGGCGAATGCGCCGCCTTCCACTGCGATTCGGATAGCCTGCGCGCTGTTCGCAACGCCCAGCCGGGCGAGGATCGCGGCGCGATATTTCTCCACCGTGCGCGGACTGATGTCGAGCTGCTTGGCGATCGCCTTGTTGGTCCCGTGCGAGATCAGGCTCACCAGCACCTCGCGTTCGCGCGCGGTCAGCCCACCAAGCAGCGAACGCGCGTGGGCAAACCGGCGCTTTTGCTCCAGCTCGCCGCGCGCGACCCCATCGACCTCGCTTCCCAGGCGGTCGACCGTGAACGGCCATGAAAGGTAGCTGACTGCGCCCGCCTGCATTGTGGCCACGACCTCGTCCAGTTCGGGCTGCTCGCGATAGGCGATCACGGGCACCAGCCGGGGATTGTCGCGCATCTGCTCGCACAGGCGGCGTGCTGCGCCGTCCTGGTCGAAAATCAGCGCGGTTCCGGCGGCGCTGCCGAAGGCGAGGAATTCCTCGGCCGTCTCGAACGGTTCGGCATGGCGCTGGCCCTGCAACAGCACGCGGCAGACCTCGGCCCGCCGGTCGGGCTGCGAATCGATCACGAAGATGTTGCTCATCCTAGCCCCGTTGCCCCGCCCGAAGCCCGAAAGGTGTCTGCAAAATATGCAGAAAAACCAATCACTTCAAGCTCTTGAAGGCCCCGATTGTCCAAGACGGGAGGGGGTTTTGTCAATCCGCGAGGGTGCGTCATGCCCCCTTTTCGCGGCTGGCGGCGCGGCGGGGCGTTCGCTCAGGCCGAAGCCGGGCGTACGGCCTGCAGCGCGGCCTTGATGTCCATCACATCGGTGCGCAGCGCCTCGATCGCTGCCACCTGCGTCTGACTGATCGATCCGAGCAGCAGGCGGCGTGAACCTTCGTAGAAATCGAGCAGGCTGCTGGCGAGGTCGGATTCGCGGTCCACGCCCATCTCCAGCGCGGTGAGGATGGCGATGCCGCGTGTGATCGCCTCGCTCCGCCCGGCACGGTTGCCGCGCATATCGGCCTGCCGCAGCATTCCCAGCGTCAGCGCCAGTTCGTCGAGGCAGTAGACCACGATATCCTGCGACGTCCCGCCTTGGACCCGGGCGTCGAAATTGCTCTGCTGGTAGGCGGCTCGGGGTTCGTTCAATGCAAGCATGATCAGTTCCGCTGGGCGTTCCAGACATCGATCTGCGATTGCAGGAACGACAGGGTCGATTGCGATGCCGAGACCCGCGAGTCCGACTTGGCGAAGCGCGCCACCATCGATGCGCGCAGGGCCTCCTGCTTCTCGGACAGTTCGGCGAGGTCTTCCTGCGTGGCCTTCGACAGGTCGGTGTACCGCGTGACGGACCCTGCGAGCGATCCGGGATCGGTGCTGATCGCGTTGTTGCGCGCGATCTTGTCGAACGTGGCGAAGATTCCGTTGATGCCGGGGGTGAACATGGCGGCGACCGCTTCGGGATCGCTGGTCAACGCCTGTTCGAGCCGTGCGGAATCGAGCCGGAAGGTGCCGTCGCGCTGGATCGCAAGGCCGAGCTCGGCGAGCGTGCGCGGTGTTCCGTCCGGCGCGTTCGGCATGATGATCTTGCTGCCCAGCGCGGAGAATTCGCGCCGCAGTGCCCGCGCGCCGAAGTCGCGCGCCAGATCGCCGGTCAGCGGATCGGTTGCGCTGTTCAGCTCGGCAGCGATTTCGTTGAGCGCGCCCACTATATCGTTCATCGCGCTGGTCACAGCCGCCTTGGGATTGCCGAAACCGATTTGCGTCGGCGCGCCCGCATTGGTCGCGGTCAGTTCCAGCGACAGACCGGGTGCGGCACCATCGATCGTGTTGCTGGCGCTGGTGCGCGCGAGCCCGTCCAGCGTGTAGGCGGCATCGCCCGACGCGCCGATCAGCCGGGCGGGGTCGCCCCCCGGTGCCCACGCGAGATTGGCGAGGCCGGGGTCCGAAGCGTCCTCGGTCGCTTCGAGCACGAAGCCGTTCTGCAATCCCTGCTCGCCCTTCATCACGAGCTGTGCACCCGCGGTGGTCTGCGAAACATAGGCCGTGACGCCAGCGTTCTTCGCGTTGATGGCGCGTGCGACGTCGTCCAGCGTTGCGCCGGCGGCCACATCGACCACCACCGCCGCTTTCGAACCGTCGGCGGTGAAGGCGCCGGTGCTGGTCTCGCCGAAACGGATCGTCAGCTGGCCCGAGCCGACCGTGTCGGTGGATGCGGTATAGGCTGGCCCGGCCAGCGTCTGCGCCTTGGCGAGGCGGGTGACTTCGAGCGAATAGGTGCCCTTGCCCGATGTACCGATCGGGGCGGAAACCCTGGCGACGCTCGCATTGGCGATGGTCGGCTGGGCGGACAGATCGCCGTTGCGCACCCGGTCGCCCAGCGATCCGGCAAAGGTGGACAGCATGTTGCGCAAGGTCGAGGCGAGCGAGATCTGCCGTTCGAGCACCTCGGACCTGTTTTCGAGCCGCTGTTGTTTTGGCTCGAACTGCGCGCGCGCAAGGTCTTCGGCCAGGCCGACCATGTCGATACCGCTGCCGACGCCCAGGCGGCTGGCAATCGAAGTGGGGGAGGTGCTGCTCGTTTCCATCACAGCCTAGAACGGCGGGCGCGGCGGGAAATTAACAGCCGAACCGCTTATTTCGACAGCCGTCCTTCGGCATCGAAGCGCACGGCCACCGGCACCTCGATGGCAGGCAGCGGCGGCAGCTCGCCGCGCTTGAGCGACAGGACATAGGCCAGCACGGCGGCGATCGCGCCATACAGGTCTTCGCAGATGACCTGCCGTTCGCGGCTGGTGAAATAGACCGAGCGGGCCAGCTGCGGATATTCGAGCGTGGGCAGGCCGTATTCGCGCGCCAACTCCTTCATCGCCAGCGCCTTGTCTCCGCGCCCCTTGGCCAGCACGATCGGTGCGGCGGCCTTTTCGGGATCGTAGGTCAGCGCGACCGCAAAGTGCGTCGGGTTGGTGATGACGAACTGCGCCTCGCGCATGGCACCCGCGACGGAACCGGCGGCGATATCGCGCTGGCGCTGGCGGCGCGCGCCCTTGGCCTCGGGCGAGCCTTCGGCCTCCTTGTTCTCGTCCTTCATTTCCTGGTGGCTCATCTTGAGCTTCTTGTTCCGGCGGACCCACTGGATCGGCAGGTCGACCGCCGCGATCACCAGCAGGCCGCCGCAAAGCGCGACGAACAGCGAGATGATCGAAGACCACGCAACGGTCAGCTGCGCGGCCAGATTGCCGCGGCCAAGGCCCAGCAGGCTTTCGTAGGATGCGTACCACCACAGCCCGGCGATGCCGCCCAGCAGGATGACCTTGAGGATGCCCTTGCCCATCTCGATCAGCCCATTGGGGCCGAACATCCGCTTCAGCCCCGACATCGGGTTGATGCGGGTGTGCTTGAATTCCAGGTTCTTGGCCACGAACCGCCCGCGTCCGAACGCCAGCTGGCTGGCCAGCGTCACCGCGATCACCGGCAGCGCGAGCGCAAGGATCGGCGGCAGCGTGGCGGCCAGCCCCTGCATCATCAGCCGGCCGGGCCGGAAATCGACCAGTTCGCCCTGATCGAACTGAAAGCTTTCGCGCAGCAGGCTGGAAATATCGCCCAGCAGCCAAGGCCCGCCAAACGCCAGCCATGCCGCGCCCACCAGCATCACCACCGCCGTGCCCAGGTCCTTGGACCGCAGGACGTCGCCCTTGTTGGCGGCATCGCGCAGACGCTTCTCTGTTGGCGCATAGGTCTTTTCGCCGGGGGTCTCACTCATTGCGACATCACGCTTTCGACCTGGTTCAGCGCCACATCGACCAGATCGTTGAACTGGTCGTAGATCAGCGGCGCGGTGATGATCAGCGCGGCAATGCCCGCCAGCACGCCTGCCGGAAGGCCGAGCGCGAACAGGTTGAGCGACGGCGCCGAACGGCTGAGGATGCCGGTCACGATCTGCACCAGCAGCAGGATCAGCGTGACGGGCAGGGCAATGCGCAGCGCGGTCTCGAACAGCGCGCTGCCGAACCCGGCTATCGCCTCGAACCGCTCAGGCCCGATCCATGTCTGGCCCGGCGGAAAGGCGCGGTAGCTTTCGCTCACCAGTGCCAGCCAGTGCAGATGCGCGTTGGTGGCGAGGAAGATCAGCGTCAGCACGATGATGAAATACTGGCCGAAGGCGGTGGTGTTGCCGCCGCCATTGGGATCGCTGGTCATCGCCATGCTCATCCCCATGCTGCCGCCGATGACCTCTGCGGCCACGGTGGGTGCGGCGAAGGCAAGCTGCAGCACGAAGCCGAGCATCAGGCCGATCAGCGCCTCGCCGGCGAGCGCGAGCATCCCGTCAAGCGTCAGCAGCGCGGGGGGCGTGGCAATGTCGGGCAGCCAGATCGAGATGAAGATCGCCATCGCGCCGGTAAAGGAAACGCGCACGATCACGGGAACGTTGGAGGCGCCGAAGAACGGTGCGGCAAGCAGCGCGGCACCCACGCGGGTCATCAGGAAGACGACCCGCCACAGGTCGGCTTCCAGCCCTCCCAGACCCGTGTCGAGCGCGATCATGGCCCGCTCAGTGCCCGATCTGCGAAATCTCGACGAAGATGTCCTGCGTGAAGTCGGTCACCAGCGCCATCATCGAGGCACCCAGCACCACCAGCACGAAGGCGACCGCGCCCAGTTTGGGGACGAAGGTGAGCGTCTGTTCGTTCACCGAGGTCGCGGCCTGGATCAGGCCGATCACGAGGCCCAGCGCCAGCGCGGATAGCAGGATCGGCGCGGCCACCAGCGCGGTGGTCCACAGCATGCGGTCCACCATCGAAAGCAGGAGAGACATTTCATCCATCGGTCAGATCACATGAAGCTTGAGGCAAGGGAGCCCATCAGCAGCGCCCACCCGTCGACCAGGACGAACAGCAACAGCTTGAAGGGAAGCGAGACGAGCATCGGGCTCATCATCATCATGCCGAGGCTCATCAGGACTGACGAGACGACGAGATCGATGACGAGGAAGGGCAGGAACAGCATGAAGCCGATCTGGAATGCGGTCTTGAGCTCGCTGGTGACGAAGGCGGGCAGCAGGATCGAGAAAGGAACGTCCTGCGGGCTGGCGAACTTGGGCGCATCGGCAATGTCGGCGAACATCTGAAGATCGTTTTCGCGCGTCTGCTTGATCATGAATTTGTGAAACTCGCCGCCTGCCCGCTCGATCGCGACCTCGGCGTTGATCTGGCCGCCCGAATAGGGTTCGATCGCGGCGCTGTTCACGCGTTCGAGCGTGGGCGCCATGATGAACAGCGAAAGGAACAGCGAAATCCCGATCAGCACCTGGTTGGGCGGCGACTGCTGCAGGCCCAGCGCCTGGCGCAGGATGGCCAGTACCACGATGATCCGGGTGAAGCTGGTCATCATGAGCAGCAAGGCCGGCAGGATCGTCAGCAGCCCCATGATGAGGAGGAGCTGGAGCGACAGGCTCAGCGGTTCGCCGCCGGCGCCGCCCAGTTCGCCAAAGGCGCGGTCCAGCGCGCCGGCAGCGGCGCTGTCGGTCGGCATCGCGCCCGCAGCGGACGTCGCGGCGGCGGCTGCGGTGGTGTAGGCGAAAGCGCCAAGCACGGCGCAAAGCCTGGCGATACGGGCGATCATGCGGCGATATCCGTCATATCGGTATCGGACCCGGCAAGCATCGGTGCGTCGGACGCGGGCCGCGCACGGGCGGGCGCTTCGGCGAGGCGGGTCAGCCCGGCCTTGGAGGTCGAGACGAGGATTTCCTTGCCGTGGAACTCGATCACCGCGAGCCGCAGCGTGGGCGACAGCATGGTGGTCTCGACGATGCGCACGGCCTTGTCGCCGCCGCCGTTCGGTCCGCCCAGCTGGCCCTGCATCCGCTTGGCCAGCTTCAGGCTACCCCAGATCATGCCACCGATCAGCGGCAGCAGTATCAGCAGTTTGAGGATGTAGAGCAGCATCAGATCTGCTCCACCGTGGGCGGCGGAGCGCGCCGGTCTTCCACCGGGGGCTGGCCGCTGCCCTGCGGCATGGCCTGCGGCGCGGCCATCGGCGCGCTGGCAGGTGCCCCTGCGCCAACCAGTTCGAGGATGCGGATCGCGAAACGATTGCCCTGCGCCACCACTTCGCCGCGTGCGATCAGGCGGCCATTGACCATGATGTCGAGCGGTTCGTCGGTCAGCCGGTCGAGTTCGACCACGCTGTTTTCGCCGAGCGAGAGGATATCGCGCAGGGGCAGGTTCTTGCGCCCCAGCTCCACCGTCAGGCGGACGTCGATTTCCTGGATGAGGCCGTAGCCATCGAATGGCATGGTCATGTCTTACCTGTCCTTCGAAAACGAGGTGTGATGGATTTCCAGCGCGACGCGATCGTCGAGCGCGCCCACGGCGCCGTAGGCGATGATGATCTGGGCGATCGAAAGGGGCACGCTGCGGTGGATCGGCACGGGCAGCAGGGTGCCGACCTGCAGCGAAACGATGCGGTGCAGCGGGATCGTCATGTCGACCAGCGTCGCGGTGGTCCGCAGCTCTACCTGCGCCAGCGCGCTGTCTTCGATGCCGATTTCGCCAAGGGTGCGGCGGACCTGCTGGCCCGTGGGCGTTTCGCCCGCGAACTGCACGAAGGTGGTTTCGCAGGTGGCGAAGGTGATCGTCAGGGCCGGAATACCGGGCCGGGTGACGGCGATCGTGGCGAGATGCACATTGGCGCGCGCGCTCGCAGGCACGATTTCGCCGAGGTCGCTGCCACGCTCCGCCGCGCCAAGGTCGCCCCGGCCGCACGCTTCGCCACATGCAGCCATCAGCTCCGCTTCGATCTGGCGCGCGAAGCGGTTTGCCGAGGCGGGCAGCACGGCGGCATCCGCCGGGCCTTCGCCGTCGCCACCCAGCATCCGTTCGAACTCGCCGATCAGCGCGCTCACCTTCGTGCTGGCCATCAGGCCAAGGCCCTTGCCCGGCAGGGCGAAGCGGGCGTGATGCATTTTTGCACCCAGCGTTTCGGCCAGCTCGCCCGCCGTGCATTTCGTGCATTCGACCAACTCGACTTCTAGCTTGCGGGCATCGAACAGCGTGGCGAGGCGCGGCTGCAATGCGCGCGCCAGCCGCGTGGCGAAGCGCGCGAAGTCACCCGCGACATCCGCAGTCTCAAGCGAGTTCGCCAGCAACTGCTCGCAGTGCTGCGCGGCTCGGCCGGTGCCGACGGGGGCGCTGCCTTCGATCATTGGATGATGAGCGACCGGAAATAGACGTTGTCGATTCCGCCGAAGCCCTCGTGCGAGATCAGCTCTTCGTTGATCGCCTTGGTCAGCCGCTTTTGCAGCTTCAGCTTGCCCTCGGCGGTGGCGACGTCGCCGATGTCGGTCGAGGCAAGCTCAACCAGAATGCGCGAACGGATCGCCAGTTCGTGATCCGCCATCCACATCAGCACGCGGCCATCCTTGTGGGTCGATGCAGCCAGGCTGACCTGGATCAGGCTGGCGCCGTCGGCGAGGTTGGAGGTGAACTCTTCGTGGAATTCGTAATAGGCCGTGCGGTACTTGCTGCCGCCCGAACCGTGGACGGACTTGCCGCCGCCTTCCTTGTCGTGTTCGCCTTTGACCGCGTAGGGGTCTTCCTCGCCCTTCAGGACGTATTCCGGCCCCTTGTCTTCCTTTTCTTCGTGCTCGCCGCCGCCGATCATGCCGGTGGCGAACGCGGCATAGGTGCCGCCGCCGCCCGCGCCCAGCAGCACGACGCCGATCATCAGCATCTTGATGAAGCCGCCCTTCTTCTTCTTGGGCGCATCGTCGGTGGTTTCAGCGTCTTTGCTCATGGTTAATCCCGTCTATGTCGTGATGGTTAATCAGGCGTAAATTCCGCCGTCGGATTTCGGATCGTGACGGTTGCCGCCACGCTGCGTGCCACCCTGTCCGCCGTTATCGCGTGCGTTGCCGCGCCCCTGATCCTGCCGGTCGGACCGGGCATCGCCCGCCATTGCAGACTGGCGTGCGTCGCCGCCCCCGCCATGCGCGGAGCTGGCGAGCTGGCTGTGCAGCGTCTGGGCGGGAGCCTGCGCATCGGCGGCGCGCAGTTGCGGCCGGTCTGCCGCGAGCGCGGCGGCGAGCGAGCGTTGCGTATCGCTGTCCTGCGCGGCGACTTCGACGTCGAGCGTGCGCCCGGTGGTCTCGAACGTCAGCGACAGGTTGCCCAGTTCCTTGTGCGCCACCGCGATGGTGGCCGACGCGCTGCCCACGCTGTCGCGCGCGGCTGCGATCCGGTCGACCAGCGCGGCCAGTTCGGGGAAGTGGGGCTGGGCGGTCGGCTGCACCGCGGCGGTGAGCGGTACGGTGCCTGCGCCGGGCATGTGCAGCGGCGCGACGACGCCCGGGGCGCTGGAAAGCGAAGCGCCTGCCTGCGTCAGCGAGGGCGCGGGCTCGGGCGCGGCCATCGGCCTTTCGGCGGCGCGTACCTGCAATTGCAGACCCGCCTGCGCCGCTTCGGGCTGGGCCCTGCCAGCGGCCGGCAGCGAAGCCTGCAGCTGCGATTGAATCTGCGGGGCGTTTGCCTGGCGCGTGCCCGCTTCGCCTTCTGCCTGACCACGCGACTGGCCGCGTGCGGCATTCTCTGCGCCGGACGGGTCGCCGCCTGCCAGCTGGCCGGATTCGCCGGGCTGGATCGCATTGGCGAGCGCGGCGTGCGGTGTGGCGGACGGGGCCGCGATGTTTGGAGCGGAGACGGGCCGGGCAGCCAGGTCGCTGCGGGTTGCAACCTGCGCGACCGCTGCGGAGCTCGCGACGATGGCGCCGGGACCCTGCGCGATCGAGCCGATCTGGGGCAGCCGGGTCGGGGCGAGGGCGCGGGCTTCGGCAGGGCCCTTCGTGTCGAGCAGCGTCTCCAGCCGCGCCGGGTCGGCAGGCTTGCCGACCGCTGCGGGCGTTGCCCCGGCATCGAGCTTCGCGTCGGTCTTCGCATCGGCCCTTCCATCGGCCGGAGCGACGGCCGGTGCATCAGGGGCAGCGACCCGACCGGGCGTGCCGGGCAGTGCCGGTGCGGCAAGTTCGGGCCGGGGAGACGGCAAAACCTTGCCGCTTGCCGGTCTCTCGGTCGTCAATTCCGGTGCCTCGGTAGCGGGATGAGCGGGGGCCGGAGCACTCGCCGCAGGCGCTGCAGCGGCGGTCGCGGCCATGCCTGCGACTGCTTCTGCACGTGCACCCAGGCCGGGGAGGACGGGCAGATCGGCGGGCTCGCCCACGAGTGCGTTCGCGCCTTCGCCCGGCTCCTCGCCTTCAATCTGGGGGGTAATCTCGGGCGCGATCTCGCCATCGCCGGGCGCATCGGGGCCAGCCTTGCCCGCCTTGGAAAGAATCTCGGCAAACGCCGCGGGTACGGTTCGTCCTGCTTCGAACGGGGGCAGGCCTTCCAGCGGGAGGCCCGCCGGTGCAGGTGTCTTGGCGAAATGTGCGGTGAGCGAAAGTGCTGTCATAGTGGCCCCGTCGGTTGATCGACACCATCTATTCAAGATGCGTGCCAACTACCGCCGGGGGCCGCGTAACCGCCTATCGAGACGCGAGTTTCTGCCGCAGCGTAGCCGCCGCGTCGCGGTAGTCCTCCTCCGCCCGGCGGCGCCGACGCTCGGTCTGGGCGAGGGCCGCCATCGAGGCTTCGGACTGACTGCGCGCTTCCTGTGCATGGCGCTCCGCAGTGTGGCTCAGATCGCGCAGGTGGCTGCTCATCGCGCCTGAGCGGCGCAGGCTCTGCGCATCGGTCGCACCGGTGGCTCCGGCATAGTGCGCGGCGAGCGCCCGGGTCTTGGCGGACACCGCATCCAGCCGGGCACGCTGCGCCTCCGCATCGGCGGCGGCGAGCGCGGACTGGCGCTGTTCGACCGTGCGGACACGCTCGATCAGGTGGGTCCGTTTCAGCCGTCGCTGCTCAGCCGTCATCGCTCATCAATTCCTGCAACTGGCCGACCGCTTCGAACAGCGGCACGCGCTCCGCCACATCCTGCCCGAGGAAGGTGGACATTGCCTCGTGCATGGCAATCGCCCGGTCGAGCGACGCGTCCTGCCCCGGGCGATAGGCGCCCATCAGCACCAGATCGCGATTTTCCTCGTAAGTGGCGTTGAGCGCGCGGAATTTCCGTGCCGCGAGAACATGCGCCGGGTGAACGATGTCGTTCATCACGCGGCTGAGCGATGCGCCCACGTCGACCGCGGGATAGCGCCCGCGCTGCGCAATGTCGCGCGACAGAACAATATGCCCGTCGAGGATCGATCGGGCGGTATCGACCACCGGATCGTTCTGGTCGTCGCCATCGGCTAGCACCGTATAGATGCCCGTAATCGCGCCACCGCTTTCGGCGGAATTGCCCGCGCGCTCGATCAGCTTGGTGATGGTGGAAAGCGCGGATGGCGGGTAGCCGCGCGCCGCACCCGGTTCGCCCAGCAACATCCCGATCTCGCGCGCGGCGTGCGCGACGCGGGTCAGGCTGTCGAGGATCAGGAGTACTTTCTTGCCCTGGCTGCGCAGTTCTTCGGCAATCGAGGTTGCCAGCAGGGCACCGCGAAGCCGCAGGTTCGCCGCGTGATCCGCTGGCACCGCGACGATGGCGGTGCGCTGGCCCGCTGGCCCGCTCATGTGCCGGTTGACGAAATCGGAAACTTCGCGCGCGCGTTCGCCGATCAGGCCGACCACGATCGCATCCGCATCCGCGCCGCCCACGATCATGTCCATCAGCACCGATTTGCCGACGCCCGAACCCGCCATGATGCCGACCCGCTGGCCGATCCCGATGGTGGTCAGCGCGTTGAGCGAACGGATGCCCGTATCGAACGGATGGGTTACGCTGGTGCGGTCGAGCGCACCCGTGCGCCAGCCGCCCGCAGGCCATTCGCGGGTTGCCGCCACCGGCCCTCCGCCGTCGATCGGCTGGCCCGACGCATCGACCGCGCGGCCGAGAAATTCCGCGCCCACGCGAACCATGCCGGGCCTGCCTTCGGGGCGCACCATCGCACCGGGACGCAGCAGCACCGTGTCGCCCAGCATCATCATGATGGTGTTGCCGTTGCGAAAGCCGATCGCCTCGGCAAGATGCTGCTGCCCGCCGCCGTGCACGATGGAGCATACGCTGCCGATCGGCACGCCGAGCCCGCTGACCTCGATCAGCCCGCCGTCGCACGCGACCACGGAGCCGAAGCGGCGGGGGGCAAGGTCGATCGACCCGCCGGAGATCCCTGCCAATGTCTCGTCGATCAGGTTCAGCATCAGTCTGTTTTCAACACTTTGCCAGTGCTTCGGCGATGGCCAGGCGCCATTGTTGCGGCCCGTCTTCCACGCCGCCGTCATCGGTATCGATGCGCAGGCTGCCGCGCTCCACCGAAGGGTCGGGGACGAGCGTCAGCGCGGGGTCGATCAGCGGCAGGACCAGCGGATGGTCGTTCGGATTCAGGCGCACGATCCGTTCGTCGGTCTTGCGCTGGAGCATCGCGGCGGCGGCTTCCACACGGCGGGCCAGCCCGTCCGTGTCTAGCGCCATCGGCAGCACCAGGTCTTCGCACAGTGCGAGCACGGTTTCGTGCAGTCGTTCGCGCAGCAGCTTGGCGCTATCTGCATCGAAGCGCGCGAAAGCGAGGGTGATCGCCTCGCGCGCGGCGTCTTCTTCCGCCCGCTGCGCGGCCATTTCGGCGAGCGCGGCCTGACGGCCATCCTCGCGCCCGCGTTCGTAGGAGTCCGCCACCGGATCGCTTTGCGGCGCGGCCGAAGGCCGCGAAAAGCCCGCGGGCGCATGCGCAGCATGATACGCGGCATTGGGCGTGAAACCGCGCCGCTCGCGCAGTTCGTTGAGCGGCAGCCTATACGTAGTCGTCATCGGCATCGCCCATGATCAGGTCGCCATCGGCGATCAGTCGCTTGGCCACCGCGATAACCTCGCGCTGGGCGGAATCGACTTCGGCCCGCTTGATCCGGCCCATCGATTCGATCTCGTCGCGCAGGCCGTCGGCGGCGCGGGTCGACATCGCGGCGTAGAAGATCTCGCGCTCGTCGGGCTCCAGCCCGCGCAGCGAGTTGATCAGCGTCTCGTTCTCGACCTCGCGCAGCAGCGTGCCGATCTGCTTGGTATCGAGCGTGAACAGGTGCTCGAACTTGAACATCTCGTGTTCCAGCTGCTGGTGTAGCGCCTTGTCGATCTTGCCGATCTTCGGCATCACTTCCTTTTCCACGCTGCGATGCGCGCGGTTGATGATCTCTGCCGCTTCCTTGATCCCGCCCATCGTCAGCGGCACCGCGCCGTGGCGTTGCTGGATCATCCCCTCGACGGTTTCTTCCAGAATCGCGATCGCCTGGCGCGACACCGGGCCCAGCCGGGCAACCCGGTGCAGCACCGGGGTGTGCAGGTCGCGCGGCAGTGCCGCCAGCGTGGCGGCGGCGGTATCGGTGTCGAGCTGGAGCAGCAGCACAGCGATCGCCTGCGGATGTTCTTCGGCCAGCATTTCGGCGATCACTTCGGGATCGAGCCAGCGCAGCACCGCGAGCGTGGGCGAAGGCTCTTCCTTCTGTTCGGGCGCGACCTGCCGGATCAGGCTGTCGGCCTTCATGTCGCCCACCGCGCTGGTCAGCAGCCGCTTGACGCTGTTGACCCGCCCGTGGGCAGAGATGTTTCCATTGTCGAAGGACCGCGAAAAGCCGTTGATCGCATCGGAAATGGATTGCGGCTCGATCTCGCCCAGCGAACACATCCGGGTCGCCAGCTGCCGCAGCTCGTTGGGTTCCATCTGCGAGAGGATGCTGGTCGCGTCCTCTTCGCTCATCAGCATGATCATGATCGCGGCGCGGTCGATCCCGCCGATCGTGGTCGGTAGCGGCGTCTGTGAGGCCATATCGCTCATCGTGCAGTCCCTTCATGGGCCGGCACCGGTTCGGCGAGCATCCGGCGCAGCGCCTGCACCGCGTCTTCGGGCTGTTCGCGGGCGATCCGCTGTGCGAGCTGGATCTGTGCGTCCAGGCCTTCGCGGTCGATGATGGAGTGCGGCGGCATCAGCTGCGCCGCGCCATCTGCGCCGCCAGCGTTCGCCGCATCCTTGTCGCCCTTGCCACCCTTCTGCCGCAGCATCTTGAGGGCGGGGCGCACGCCCAGCAGCAGCACCAGCAGCACGGCCAGCAGCGCGACGACGTTGCGCACGATCATGGCGAACCAGCTGGTTTCGTAGAACGGCGGTTCGACCATTGCGACTTCGCTGAAGGGCCGCATCACGACGGTCACCTTGTCGCCGCGATCTTCCCGGGCTCCGACGGCGGCGGCCACCAGTTCCTCGATCTTCTTGATGTCGGCGGCGCTGGCGCCGGCCATCGCGTTCTTGTCGATCGCGACGGCAACCGAAACCCGCTTCACCGCGCCGGGCGTGAGGTTGGAGACCGAGACTTCGCGGCCAAGTTCGTAGGTGCGCGTTGCCGAACTGTCGCCCACGGTCTGCTCCGCGCCACCGGGCGGGGTATCCTGCGGGGCCCGCTCGGCCAGCTGCGCATCGGCCGGGGGCGTGTTGGCGGTCGCGCCGGGGATGCCCGCGGCGTTTGGCTGCGAGGTCGAGGATTGCTGGGTCGACTCGCGCCGCACCACACCGTCCTTGTCGTAGCTTTCGCGCGCCGAGGTGACCTCGTTCATGTCGAGCTCGACCTGAACCTGGCTGGAAAAGGCTTCCGGGCCGATCATCGGGCTCAGAAGCTGGTCGACCTGCGCGGTCAGCTTGCCTTCCATCTGCGATTGCAGGTCGAGCCGTTCGTTGGTTGCGCCCTCGCGCCGGTCGGTCAGCAGCTTGCCGTGCTGGTCGACCACGCGCACCGCGTCGATCGACAGGCCGGGAACCGAGCCCGCGACCAGATTGGTGATCGCGGCGACCTGGCTTGCGGCCAGCTGGCGACCCGGTGCCATGCGCACCATGATCGATGCAGACGGCGCAACCTCGTCGCGCACGAAGACCGACCGTTCGGCCTTGGCGACATGCACGCGCACCGCCTCCACCCCGTCGATTTCCTGGATCGTCAGCATCAGCTCGCGTTCCTGCGCCGCGCGCAGCCGGTCGCCCTCAAGCGTCCGGCTGGCACCCAGCGGCAGGTTTTCGAGCATCTGCGAGCCGGTTTCGGGGGCAGCGATGGAGCCATCGGCAGCCACCAGCATGCGCGCGCGGTACAAGTCGTTCTCGCTGACCGTCAGCGCGCCGGTATTGTTGTTGATTTGGTATCCGATCCCCGCCTGGTCGAGGCTGGCGACCACCGATGCGCGGCTCGCATCGTCGAGCGAGGAATAGAGCACGCGCTGCGGACCGGGGGCGAGCGTCGCCCACAGCAGCGCGGCCATGCCAAGCCCGGCAAGGCCGACGAACCACGGCAGAACCTTGCGAACCGCAGGCTGCGCGGCGAACGCGCGGGCGCGCTGGCCCGCGTTGCCGCTGCCCGAGGTGAGCGGTTCGAGGATCGATCCCTGCCCCGGAGGCGGAGCGCCCTGCGGCGCGCCAGCTGGTACCAGACCGGCCATCTATCAGACCCCCATCCGCATGATTTCCTGGTAGGCGCTGAGCAACTTGTTGCGCACCTGCAGGGTTGCTTCGAATGCGACGCCCGCTTCCTGGCGGGCGAGCATGACCTTGGCGATATCGGTTACCTCGCCGCGCTCGTACGCGGCAGTGATGTCGCCCGAACGCTGCTGCGCGGCGTTGACGCCTTCCAGCGCGCTTTGCAGCGAGTCCGCAAAGCCGCCGCCTTCGGACGCGGGCTTTGCCTCGGTCGCAGCCCCGGCCTTGTCCTGATGCAGTTCCTGCAGGACGGACGAACGGTCGATGATCTGCTGGCGCAGCTGCATCACCTGGTTGATTGCGCCGGCCCCACCGGCCCCGGATACGGGGTTCATCGTGCCGCTCCGACTGCGATGCCGGCCTCACGGAACGAGGCGAGGCGATAGCGCAGCGTGCGTTCGCTGATGCCCAGCTGGCGTGCGGCCTCGGCGCGGCGGCCGTTGCACGCATCCAGCGTTTCCATGATCGCATTCGCTTCGGACTGGCGCACGATCTTGGACAGCCTGCGGGCGCCGCTGGGCGGCACTTCGTAGATGTTCTGGTGCACCGGCGCTTCGGCCTTGGGGGCAGCGGGCTGCTCCGCGGCGACCGGACGCACGGCGGTGTCGAAGATGATATGTTCGGTCCAGATCGCGGGCTTGCCCTGTGCGAGCAGCAGCGCGCGGCGGATCACGTTTTCCAGTTCGCGGACATTGCCCGGCCACTTGTGCGCGCGCAGCACGGCGAGCGCGCTGTCGGACAGCCACGGGATCGGCTGGCCTTTGGTGTGGTGACGCAGGATCATCGCGAAGGCGAGCGGGGCGATATCGCCGATCCGCTCCGCCAGCGGGTTGAGGGTCATCGGAAAGACGTTGAGCCGGTAGAACAGGTCTTCGCGGAAACGCCCGGCGGCCACTTCGGTCGGCAGGTCGCGGTTGGCGCAGGCGATCACCCGCACATCGACCTTTACCGGCGTGGTCGCGCCGATCGGCACGACTTCGCCTTCCTGCAGCGCGCGCAGCAGCTTGGCCTGCAAGGCAAGCGGCATTTCGGCGATTTCATCGAGCAGCAGCGTGCCACCATCCGCGGCCCGGAAGAACCCTTCGCCCGATGCGTTCGCGCTGGTGAAGGCGCCCTTTTCGTGGCCGAACAGCAGTGCTTCCAGCATCGTTTCGGGGATGGCCGCGCAGTTGACCGCGACAAAAGGCTTCTCCGCCCGCGCGCTGCGCTGGTGGATGAATTGCGAGAGCACTTCCTTACCGGTGCCCGTCGGCCCGTGGATCAGCACGGGAATATCTGTCTGCGCCAGCCGGTCGGCCAGAGAGATCACCGCCAGCGAGACCGGATCGGCCGCTACTGGGCCGCCATTGGCGCACAAAAGTGCGACCAGAGCGGCGGTGGTCGCTTCGCTGGTGGAATCATTATAGCGGACCGTGCCGCCCTTGCCGGCGACTTCCAGCCCGTTGGTCTCGCCGCGTTCGAGAACGATCGTGCGGCCTTCGTGGCTGCTTTTGGGATCGCCCGCGTCGACCAGTTGCACCGGCCGGTCGAAGAACAGGGATGTTGCGATCCCCGTCAGCCTCGATGCCACTGCCTTGTGCTCGCGCTTGCAGCGCGCCGTTTCGTTAACCCCGATCATGACGACCCCGTTCCACCCTAATAGCGTCATTTGCTGAGGCACGTTTTTGCCGGTGGACGCCAAAAAGTTGGTTACTTTTAGTCGTAGTAGAATCACCACGGGTAAAAATACCCATTCGTGAATCTTTCTGCTCCCGGCCCTTAACTTCCCCCGTTCCCTGCCGGTCTGTGTCCCAGCTGCTGCGAACCGATCCTACCCACGGCAGTCAGGTATTTTTGTCAGGGAGACTACTAAGATGAGCGTTATCAACACCAATATCGGGGCGATGAAGGCTGCCAATGCGTCGGCTTCGGCCAACAAGATGCTCGGCACAGCCATGGAACGCCTTTCCTCGGGCAAGCGCATCAACTCGGCCAAGGACGACGCGGCCGGTCTTGCGATCGCCACGTCGATGACGGCCCAGATCCGGGGCTTCAACCAGGGCATCCGCAACGCCAACGACGGCATCTCGATGGCCCAGACCGCAGAAGGCGCGCTGAGCGAAGTGACCAACATGGTCCAGCGCATGCGCGAACTGGAAGTTCAGGCCGCCAACGGCACCTATTCGGCTGCCGACACGGCCAACCTGCGTTCCGAACAGAAGGCGCTGGCCGACGAAATCAATGCGGTCGTCACCAACACCAAGTTCAACGGCAAGGCGCTGTTCGATGCCACTGCTGCAACCGGCTATTCGATCCAGACTGCCGACACGAGCGTGACCCTCGCGTCGACGGACTTCGGTAACGCGGCCTCGACGCTGAACATCGTGTTCTCGCATACCTTTGCGGATGCCGCCAACACGGCGTCGCTGACCGAGTATGACGCCGCACTGGCCGAAGTTTCGAACACCCGCGCTTCGCTGGGTGCCACGCAGAACCGGCTGGAATCGACCGTCAGCAGCATGACCTCGAACGTCACCAACCTCTCCGATGCGCGTTCGCGGATCGAAGACACCGACTACTCGGCCGAAACGACCGCGCTGGCGAAGGCGCAGATCCTCAGCCAGGCTTCGGGCGCCATGCTGGCCCAGGCCAACCAGAGCCAGCAGAACGTCCTTTCGCTGCTGCGCTAAGTTCGGACTTCACTCCAACAAAGGCGGATGGCCCGTCGCTTTCGAGCGGCGGGCCATTTGCCTTTTGGCGAAAGCCTTCCGGTCAGCGGGCCGGTCGGCACGCTGCGCGGATCATGTCGCTCAGCTGGGGTCGACCCAGTAAACCGTGCCAGAGTAACTGCGCATGATCGGATCGCCCGCGAAGCTGGAAAAGCCGGTCGTGAACCGGCTGCCCGACACCACCTGCATGATCGCTCGACACGCCGCGGTATCGAACGCGCCGCTCTGCTTCGAACGGGTGATCGAACACGCGGTCGCCCTGCCTTGAGTGTCGACCGTCAGGCGGTAAGTGATTCTGGCAACAGGAGGTTCGCCCGACAGCTCGGGCATCGGCAGATCCTCTGCGGTGGGCAGGCGGCCGGCGACCAGTTCGGCCGACAGGACCCACACGACGCTGTCTTCGAACACCCCGGCGACAGGCTCGCCCGCGGCATCCGTTGCCGGCATGAACCTGCCGCGCGCCTTCGCCTGTTTGCAGGTCGCTTCGTTGAGCGTGGGATATTCGCTGGGAATGGTGATCGTACAGCTTTTCACCCGTCCATCGGGGTTCACGATCAATCGAAAGCCGACCTCGGCCTGCTCGCTCTTGCGCACGGCGCTGATGGGATAGGTGAACCAGCGGAAGGGTTTCGTGGTCGGCTCGGGCGCGGCCCGTGTTACTGCCCCGGTTTCTGCCTGCGTCTCAGGCTCTGCCGCTCCGGCCGTGCTGCCGGTCAGTGCCATTCCCGCAAGGGCCAGAACGGCCCCCGTTCTCCCCGTCATAATGCTCCCCTGCATCGTCTCGTGCTTCCACGGTTAGCGGATGGAAGCGCGCAGACCAAGGCGGCGGCACAGACCTGCCGTGCCGGTTGGGAGCGATCGGTAAAGGAGCTGCCTTCACCACGTTTGCAAAGCCGGTGTTAACGCCCGACCTATGGGAGGCGTTCTGGCACCTGCGACTCGCGCCTGCGATTAACCCTCGGGCTGACCGGCCGGCTGCGGTCGGGCGTCTTGGCTGAAGAATCGACCGCCCGCGCACCGCGACGGTGCCGGCGTCTTCAGTTTGCGAGGACGATCGAGATCCGCCGGTTGCGCGGGTCGGACGGATTGTCCTTCACCAGCAGTTCGGTATCGGCCACCCCTTCGATGCGGCGGAAGCTGTCGTCCGGGATGCCCTGGTTCATCAGCGTCTGCCGGGTGGCTTCGGCGCGGCCTGCGGAAAGCGACCAGTTGTTCACCCGGCCCGGATTTTTCCATTTCAGGCTGTCCGTATGGCCGCGCACGATGATCTTGCGCTTCTCCGGCTCGATGGCCAGCGCGATGGCGGTTAGCAGGCCGGTCGCCTCGCGCGTCAGCACCGTGGTGCCGAGATTGAACATCGAGAAGTCGGCATCGTCGACCAGGTCGATCCGCACGCCTTCGGTCGTATCGACCATCTTGATCTGGCTCATCAGCTTGGCGAGCTCGGCGTTCTTCGCCAGCCTGTCCTTGGTGCGCTGGGTGATGCGCTGGATCATCCGCTCGGCTTCCTTGGGGCCGCCCACCGCATCCTTCGGAATGGTGATGCCCTGGTTGCCGGTCTGCCCCTGACGGTTCGGATAATCGTCTACCGACGTCAGCGAATCGCCCTTTAGCAGGCCGTTGGACCCGGCGCCGCTATCCTTGATCTTCACCAGCGTGGGGGTGAAATAGTCGGCCAGCCCCTTGCGCTGGTCCTCGGTCGTCGCGCCGAGCAGCCACATCAGCAGGAAGAACGCCATCATCGCGGTCACGAAGTCCGCGTAGGCGACCTTCCAGGCCCCGCCATGGTGCCCGCCTTCGATCACCGTCACTTTTTTGACGATGATCGGCGGCAGGTTATCGCCTTGCTTCGCGGGCATGTTAGCGGCCCCGCAGCGCGTCGAGCAGTTCGGTCAGGCCCGGGCGCACGGCATGGCCGAGGCTGGAGCGCGCGCTTTCCACCACCAGCGGCTGCGGGTGGCCGTAGAGCGAGGCGATGATCACCTGCTTGACCGCGTGGAAAATCTGTTCGTCCTGTTCGATCACCTGCTTCAGGCGACCCGCCAGCGGGCCGACCATGCCATAGGCCAGCAGCACGCCCAGGAAGGTGCCGACCAGCGCGGAGCCGATCATTTCGCCCAGCACCTCGGGCGGCTTGTTGATCGAGCCCATAGTCTTGACCACGCCCAGCACGGCGGCGACGATGCCCAGTGCGGGCAGCGCATCGGCCAGCGATTGCAGCGCGTGCTGCGGTTCATGCAGTTCGTGGAAATGCGTTTTCATCGCATTGTCCATCACCTCTTCCACCGCATGGGTTTCGAGCGTGCCGGACGACACCACCAGCAGCGTCAGCGTGTCGCTGATCAGGCTGATCAGCGGCTTGTTCTTCAATAGGTTGGGATAGGCGCTGAAGATCGCCGAATTCTCAGGCTCGTTGACGTGGCTTTCCAGCGCCACCGGGCCATCGGTCTTGAGCACCTTCATCAGCTGGGTGGTCAGCGCAATCGCGTCGATATGATCCTGCTTGGAATGAACAGGCCCCTTGAAGATCTTCATAAACGCGCCGCCGATCGCCTTGAGGTGATGGAGCGAGTTGCCCGCGATGGTGGCGCCAAGCGCCGCACCGCCGATAATCATCATTTCGTAGGGCAGGGCGTGCAGCACCGGGCCCATGGCGCCGCCGCTGATCACGAAGCCGCCGAACACCAGGACGAGCAACACTACGATGCCGATAATCGCGTACATGAATCAATTCCCCCAGGCCCGCGCGATCAGCGCAGCATCGAAAACAGGTTTAGGTTGGCAAGCCGCACGAAGCTGGACTGGCTCGCTTCGAGCACGGTCAGCATTTCCTGCAGGCGGCTCATCGTCACCGCCAGATCGGCCCCGCCGACCGAAGTGCGTTCATCCTGAATGCGCTCTAGATTGTCGGTCCGCCGCTCGGTCATCACTTCGAGCCACGCCATGCGCGAGCCGAGCACGGTCTGCGCGGTGGTGACCTTGTCGAACCCGGTGTCGAGAATGGACAGGCCATCGCGCGCCGCATCGGCGGCGGCATCTCCGCCGCTGCGCAGCGCCGCCGAAAGCGTGGCCAGCTGCGCGAAGATATCGGTCTGCCCGCCCGCGCCATCGTCGAAGCTGAAAACTTCGGGGCCGGTATTGCCGGGCGTGATTGACTGGCCTTCGCCGATTTCGACCTCGTCCAGCGTCGCGGTGCCGACATAGGTCACCGCACCGGTGCCCGCGTCGACATCATAGGCATTGCCCACCGCCTGGCCGCCGAACAGCGAATGGCCCGAGGCATTGCGGCCATTGGCGATACCCAGCAGGCTCTGGCGCAGGCCATCCAGCTCGGTCGCGATAGAGACGCGCTGGTCGTCGCTGGTGGTTGCGTTGGCGGCGAAGAGCGCCAGTTCGCGCGCGCGGCTGATCATCGTGCTGACCTGGCTCAGCGCCTGGTCGGCGAACTTCAGGTTGTTTTCCGCCGCGTCCGAATTGCGCGTGTCGACCGCGGTGATGCGTTCTTCGCGGTCGAGCATGCGCAGGCGTGCCGCGGCGACGGGATCGTCGGACGACTTTTCCAGCCGTTCGCCGCTGCCGATCTGTTTCTGCAGCCCCTCGGCGCGCGCGCGCAGCGACCCGATCTGGGTCGTCGACCGTTCGTAGAAGGCGCCAGTGCTCAGGTTGATCATCGCCCGATTCCAATCAGTGTATCGAAGATGTCGCTCGCCACCTGCATCGCGCGACCCGATGCCTGGAAGGCCTGCTGGTAGCGGATGAGATTGGCGGCTTCGTTGTCGAGATCGACGCCCGACTGTTCTTCCAGTGCGATGCGCGCGGACGAGGCAATCGTTTCGAGCGCGCTTTGCGTGACCTTGCGGCCCGCCACCTTGCTCGACACGTCGAACAGGATCGCGTTGACGGTGTCGGCCGGGTTCGCGGTGGAAAGCGCCTGCCGCATGTCGGCCAGATTCTGCTGGTTGCGATCGTTTGCGGGCGATCCCGCAGGCGCGGTGGCGATGCCCGCACCATTGGTCAGCACGACCGACAGGGTGCTGGCGGTCGTACCGCTGAAGATCGGCTGCCCCGCGCTGCCATCGCGCGCGACCCCGTTGGCCTGCGCGGTGTTGATGGCGGTCGCGATGGAGGCCGCCGCAGCGTCCAGCCGGGTGCCGATCGCCTGAAGATCGTTCAGCGCCAGCGCGGTACCGGCCAGCGAACCCGCGCCCGGATTGATCGCGGTTCCGCCGATGGCGAAGCTCATCGTGCCGTTCGGTTCGACGGTGGACGTCATCGTGGCCGCGTTGCCGCCGTTGACGAACGCGGTCGCAGGCGAAGCGCCGACCGCCACGGCAACCGTGCCGTCCGAGGCGAAAGTCGTGGCGATGCTGGTGAAACCGCTCATGCGTTCGAGCAGGTTGTCGCGCTGGTCGAGCAGCGAGGCCTGATCGTTGCTGCCGAACCCGGCCCGCGCGAGGCGCAGGTTCACCCGCGCCAGTTCCGCACCATAGGTGTTCAGGTCTGCAACGCCGGCCTGAGCATCGAATCGCAGGCCTTCGCCGACCGAGGCGAGGCTGCCTGCGGTGATGTTGAACTTGCTGGCCAGCGTTTCCGCCTCTGCCAGCACGGCGGCCCGCCGCGCGCTGTCTGTCGGATCGCCGGACAATTGCTGCAGCGAGGCTTCGAATTCGACGATCGAGCTGAAGATGCCCGATTGCTCGACGGCGGCCTCGATGTTTTCCAGGCCCGCCAACTCGACATTGGAGCGTTGCAGGTCGGCCTGCGTCCGGCGCATTTCCGCCTGGCGGAAGGCATCGGCATTGCGCCGCACTTCGACCACGCGCGAACCCGAGGCCGCGATGTCGCTGCCCCGGCCTGCAATGCTGCCGCCCGAAACCTCTTCGATACGGACGCTGCGGCGCACGTATCCGTCGCTCGAAGCGTTGGCGATGTTGTTCGCCGTCACTTCCAGCGCGCCGCGTGCCGCGCGGGCGCCACTTGCGCCGATCGAGAGGAGATCCGAAGCCATTTAATCCTTTACCCCTGGTGCTTCGCCATCCGGCAGGAACCGGGCGAGCTGGCGTTCGATCGCGTCCGCAAAGCCCAGCTGGCCGGACTTGGCCGCGATGTCGGCAAACCTCTCATCGCGCATTTCGGTAAACGTATCGTCACTGCCTTCGAACAAATCGTTTCCGCCGAAGTCGGTGGAGCGGGCAGACGACAGCATCTGGCGCAGCAGGATCGCCTCGAATGCCTGCGCCGCCTCGCGCAGTTCGGTGCGCTGGTCGGCCGGGCTGGCCCCTTCGCCGCGGATCGGCGTGGGCTGGCGCAGCAGCGAGAAATCCATGGGTGCGATCTGGCTCATATCACCACCACCTCGGCGGTCAGCGAACCGGCCTGCTTCAACGCTTCGAGGATCGCCACCAGATCCGCCGGGCTGGCACCCAGCATGTTCAGCGCGTCGACCACATCGGCCAGCGATGCGCCTGCGGGCAGCGGAGTGACATAGCCGCCGCTCTGGCGGGCTTCGATCGTGCTGTCGGGTTCCACTGCGGTGCGCCCGCGCGAGAAGGGGGCGGGCTGTACGATCGTGGGATTTTCGTCGATCCGCACCACCAGGCTGCCGTGGCTCACGGCGGCAGGTGCCAGCCGTACCGCGCTGGAGATCACGATGGTGCCGGTGCGGCTGTTGACGATCACCTTCGCCGCGCGTTCGGCGGGCGTGATGTCGAGCATCTCGATCTCCGCCATGATCGTGGCGCGCGTATCGGCGCCCGGCGGCAGCATCAGCGCCAGCGTCACCCCGTCCTCGATCCGGGCCATGCCGGGAAAGCGGTCGTTGATCGCGTCGCGCACGCGGCTGATGGTGAGGAAGTCGGCACTGTACATGTTCCAGCGCAGAATTTCGGTGAAGTCGAAATTGGTGCTGACCGCGCGTTCCACGCTCGCCCCGTCGGAAATGCGGCCCACGGTCGGCACGTTGACGGTCAGCTTCGAACCGTCATTGGCCGAAATGCCCAGTCCGCCGACGGTCAGGTTGCCCTGCGCCATCGCGTAGATTTCGCCATCCGCGCCGTACAGCGGCGTCAGGATCAGCGCGCCACCGCGCAAGGATTTGGCCTTGCCGATGGTCGACACGGTGATGTCGATCCGCTGGCCAGGCTTCGCAAAGGCGGGCAGTTCGGCGGTGATGAGCACCGCCGCCGCATTCTTCAGCGCCGGATTGACGCCGGGCGGCAGCTGCAGGCCGAAACGGCCCGAAACGCCGCGCATGGCCTGCGTCGCATAGGCGAAATTGTCGTCACCCGTGCCGTCCAGACCGACCACGATGCCGTAGCCGGTCAGCTGGTTCGACCGGACCGACTGGAACTGGCCGATATCGCGCACCCGCTCCGCCGAGGCGGCGGCGGGCAGCGCGAACGAGCAGATCGCGGCGAGCAGGAGGAAGAGGCGGTTCATTTCGTGGCTCCGGATCAGAACGGCGAGACGGCGTTGAAGAAGCGCGACAGCCAGCCGGGTTTGCTCGACTGCTGGACAGCACCCTTGCCGCTGTAGGAAATCTGCGCGTCGGCGACGCGGATCGAGGACACACGGTTGTCCGGGTCGATATCCGCCAGCCGGATAATGCCCGAAACCTGCACCCATTCTTCGCCCTGGCTGAGGTTCAGAACCTTCTCGCCGCGCACGAAGGCGGTGCCGTTCGGGCGGATTTCGGCGATGGTCACGGTCAGGTCGCCGCGCAGCACCGACGTCTGCGAGGCATTGCCCCCACCGGTGAAGCTGGCGCCGGCGGACGCGGTGAGATCGCCGTCGTCGATGCCGATGAAATCGGGCAGGCTCAGCCCCGCGCTGCCATCGCGCTGGGTCTTGGCCGAGGTCGATTTGCTGGTCGAGGTCCGTTCGACCAGCACGATGGTGACGAGGTCGCCGACCTGCGAGGCGCGATTGCCGTTGTACAGCGGCGCATAGCCCTGCGAGACCTGGAAGATCGCGCCGTCGTTGCTCTGCGGCGCGACATAGGTCTGCACGGGCGGGGGCGGCAGCGTGGCGGCGAAGCCCGCCGGACGCGAGCCGCCGCCGCATGCCGAAAGCGACAGCGCGATCGTGCAGGTGAGCGGCAGGGCGATAAGGGTACGAGTGTTCATAAAGGTCAATCTCACAGCGTCTGGTTGGCGTTGCGCAGCATTTCGTCGACCGCGGAGACCATCTTGGAGCTGATTTCGTAGGCGCGCTGCGCCTCGATCATCGCAACCAGTTCTTCCACGATGTTGACGTTCGATCCTTCCAGCATTCCCTGCCGGATATTGCCGCGGCCACCTTCGCCCGCGACGCCCAGCTCGGCCGCACCGCTGGCTGCGGTCTCGCCCAGGAAGTTGTCGCCCAGCGCCTGCAGGCCAGCGGGATTGGTGAAGCGGGCGACCTGGATCTGGCCCAGCTCGGTCGGCTCGGCTTCGCCGTTGATGGACGCGGACACGGTGCCGTCGGGCGAGATCGCGATTGCGGTCGCGCCTTCGGGCACGGTGATTTCCGGCTGCACGGCAAAGCCCTGCTGGGTCACCAGCATGCCTTCGGCGGAGCGGGTGAAGTTGCCTGCGCGGGTGTAGCCGGTGCGGCCCCCCGGCATGGCGATCTGGAAGAAGCCGTCGCCGTCCAGCGCAAGGTCGAAGGCATTCCCCGTGGTGTCGAGCGTGCCCTGCGTCATGATCTGGCTGGTCGACTGCACGGCCACACCCGAACCCAGGTTCAACCCTTCGGCATATGCGGTTTCGCCCGAGGATTGCTGCCCGGCCACGCGCGCGTCCTGATAGGCGAGCGTCGCGAAGTTGGCGCGGTCGCGCTTGAACCCGGTGGTACCCACGTTCGCCAGGTTGTTGGCGATAACGCGCATGCGGGCGTCCTGGGCTTCCAGCCCGGTGCGGGCGACCTGAAGAGCGGATGTTGGCATTGCTTGAAAATCCTTCGCTTGGAATTCGGTCGCTTAGGTGAGGCGCATCAGTTGGGCGCCGCTCTCGTCGAGCTGGCGCGCGGTCGATACGAGCTTGGAGCGCATGGCGAACAATCGCTGCTCCTCGATCATCGCGACCAGGATTTCGGTTGGCTTGACGTTGGACTGTTCCAGCGCGCCGGTTTGCACCCGCGCGGTCTCGTCGGTCGGCAGGATGCCGCCGCCTTCGACGCGGAACAGGCCATCCAGCCCCTTGGCGATCGGCGAACCTTCCCAGCTCGCCAGCTTGATCCGGCCGACCTCGGCCGGCGGCGCTTCGGGCGTTGCCGGGTCGCTGCGGGTCACGGTGCCGTCTTCGGAAATGGAAATGCGGCCACCCGGTGGGACCGTAATCGGTCCCGTGTCCCCCAACACCGGGTGGCCGTCTCCCGTCACCATCAGCCCGGTTGCGGTGAGCGAAAGATCGCCACGCCGCGTATAGGCTTCGGTGCCGTCGTCCGCTTGCACCGCCATCAGCGACTCGGTCGCGATGGCAATATCCAGCTCGCGGCCGGTCTCCATGATTTCGCCGCCCCGCATATCCGCGCCGGTGACGCGCGCGGTCTGCATCGCGCGCGCTTCGTTGGGGTGGCCTTCGATGGTCATCGCGCGCTGCTCGATCAGCTCGGCACGAAAGCCCAGCGTGTTCGTGTTCGCCATGTTGCTGGCGATCGCACGCTGGCGATCCATCGAGGCCTGCATCCCCGACAGCGCAGTATAGATGAGGCGGTCCATCTACTTAGGTCCGCAGGTTGATGACGGTCTGCGAAATCTGCGTCGCAGTGTCGATCGCCTTGGCGTTGGCCTGGAAGTTCCGCTGTGCGGTAATCAGGCCGACGAGTTCCTCGGCAATATCCACGTTCGAGCGTTCGAGCGCGCCGGAAAGGATCGCGCCATACTGGCCGTTGCCGGGCTCGCCATAGCTGGCCGGGCCGGAAAAGCCCGTGCTCTGCCAGTTGGACGATCCCACCGGCTTGAGGCCATTGGGCGCCATGAACGAGGCAAGCGCGACCATCCCGATCGGTTCGACCGAACCATCGGCAAAGGATGCGCGCACGACGCCATCCTTGCCCACCGATACGCCCGCGTAATCCGCGCCCGCTGCGTTCTGTGCGGGGATCTGCGCGTCCAGCAGGTTCATGCCGGTCGTCGCGCCTTCGGCATCGACCGGATAGACCTGCAGCCGGTTGCCATCATTGTCGACGATGCCGCCGGTATCGTTGATGGTGAAGCCGCCCGCGCGGGTATACATCGTTTCGCCGTTTTCCCCGCGCATCGTGTAGAAGCCGTCGCCGGTAATCGCGAGGTCGAGCGCGGAGCCGGTCTGTTCGATCGGACCGAGCGCGAAGTTCTGCGTGATCGCTTCTACCGAGGCGCCGATGCCCTGGATCGTGCGCGGGTTCGACAGTGCCGAACCGGCAACGATTTCCGCAAATTCGGTGCGCCCGCGCTTGAAGCCGTACGTTTCCGAGTTGGCGATGTTGTGCGCGATCGTGCCGAGCGAGGACTGCGCATTCTTGAGGCCGTTAAGCGAGGTATAGAAAGACATTGTGCGACTCCTGACTTAAAGATCGTTGGCGGCGGGGCTGTCGCCGCCGGGCTTGTTCGCTTCGATAAGGGCGTCGAGCTTGTCGACGATCTTGCCCAGCGTCTCGTTGGTTTCGGCCGTCCCGGCGAGCGAGGAAAACTGCGCCATCTGGGCCAGCATTTCCTTGTTATCGACCGGATCGAACGGGTCCTGCTGCTGTACCTGGACGGTTAGCAGGCGCAGGAAATCGGCTTGGCCCAGCTGGTCCATGCCGCGCCCCTGTGACTGGGGCATCTGGGTCGCGGCGGAGGCCGCGCCCGTAAATGGGTTCACGCTGCTAATCATTTCATCCTCATCGTTTCGAGCATCAGCTGCTTGGCGGTCGACATGGCTTCGACCATGTTCGAATACTGGCGCGAGGCTTCGAGCATCTCGATCATCTCGGCGTTCTCATCGACCGGCGATTCCCACACATCGCCGTTCTCGTCGGCGAGCGGATGGCCGGGATCGTGGCGGCGGATCGGTGCAGCATCGGACCGCACGACACCGTCGACCCGGACCGAGCTCATGCCGCTCTGCCGGTCGAGCTCTTCTGCGAAGACCGTGCGCATCGGGCGGTATGCCTCGTCCGCGCTGCCCGCCACGCTGCCTGCGTTGGCGAGGTTGGATGCCGCGGCGTTCATGCGGACCATCTGCGCGGACATCGCGCGATAGCCCATCTGGAACATGGTCATGGGTGCGTCACCGGCCATGCTCATTCACCCCTGATCGCGCGGGTGACGGTTTCGACGCGGCCGCGCAGGAAGCCGAGCGTGGCGGTATAGGCGACCGCGTTTTCCGCGAAGGCGGCCTGTTCGGTCCCCATCTCCACGGTGTTGCCATCGAGGCTGGCCATCGTCGGGATGCGATACACGGTCGCGCGGCCGGTCGCATTCTCGGTTTCGTTACCCGCCAGGCGTGCCTGCAGCGCGGCACCGAAATCGATGTCGCGCGCCTTGTAGCCCGGCGTACCTGCATTCGCGATGTTGGAGCCGAGCACACCCATCCGTTGCGCACGGATTTCCAGCGCCGCTCCATGAATGCCGAAAAGGCCTTCGCTCATTGCTCTCGTCTCCGCCTAGAAGTTGGGGCGTTTCGTGCCCCCGACATGTAAGCAAGGGGCGTGCCAACTTGCCGCAAAGCCGCTAAAACGCGTGATTTGCAGGGCGGGGCGGCAAGCAATTGCCGGTCGGCGGCAAAAATCCGGCACTCGGGGCTGAAAAGCCGGGAACACCTGCCGTTCTTGGGTTCGTGGAAAATCTCGTCACTCTGATCGACCATTGGTTCGACCCGGTTTCGCTGGGCATCGTGCTGGGCGGCACGCTGCTCGCGACCTTGCTGCGCTGCGGGTTCGCGGAATCGCGTCTCGCGGCGGCCAAGGTCGCCGCGCTGCTCGCCCGTCCGTTCGATCCGGCAAAGGCCCGGGTGGAAATGGCGCGCCAGATCCGCATCATTTCGGACAAGGGCATCCACGGTGCCACCCCGGTCCAGTTCGGCGACGGCGAATTCGATCACCTGACCGACGTGCTGATCAGCCGCCGGTCTATCGACACGCTGCATGCGGAGCACGAAAGCTACAAACGGCAGCGGACCGAGGCCGCGCAGACCGCGATGACCGTGCTGGGCCATGCGGCGGAGCTCGCGCCCGTGCTGGGCCTGGCAGGAACGCTCGTGGCGCTGGGGACAATGCCGTCCGACGCGAGCGAGGGCGGCATGACCGCGGCGATCGCGATGGCGGTCGTCACCACATTATATGGCCTAGCCGCCGCCAACTTCCTGTTCGGCCCGCTGTCATCCGCCATTCTGCGCCGGTCTGCGCGCGAAGAGCGCGATCGGCAGGCGGTGCTCGACTGGCTGGAGCAGGGCGTGCGTACCTCGACGCCGCACGTGAAGCCCGTGCCCGGCGCGGGCGGATTGCGGATCGCCTCGTGAGCATTCGGGGACTGAGCAGCTGGCAGACGGCGCTGGCCGATCTGTCGCTGATCCTGTTCGCGGTGGTCGCCGCGGCCTATCGCGAATATCCCGAAGAGGCCGATCCTGCCTCGCGCGAGCAGGTGGATCAGGCGGTGGAGATCGCGCT
The DNA here is from genome assembly GCA_009993635.1 of Erythrobacter sp. GTDB lineage: Bacteria > Pseudomonadota > Alphaproteobacteria > Sphingomonadales > Sphingomonadaceae > Alteriqipengyuania. The sequence goes on from JAACTC010000009.1 coordinate 209,507, forward strand.
GGGCCAGCCGATGGCGGTGTTTCGCCCCGGCGGCGATGCGGACCTGACCCGCTGGCTGGGTAGCCAGCCTCTGGGGAACGGCGAGGTCGCCACGGTCATCGTGCGTCATCGCAGGGGCGGGGCCGCGCAGGCGGCAAGCGAAGCGGCGATGCTGGTCGAACAGATCGAGGATGCAGGCCAGACCGCCCGCCTGATGGTCGAGCCGCTCGGCCCCGGCGAAACAATCCCGGAAACGCTGGTGGTGATCGCGCATGACGACCATGGCCTGCAAAACGCTGATGATGGCACGGTACTTGCAGATACGCAGTAGCTAAAGACCCGCAGGGCCCGTGCCCGGCGGTGACCCCATTTCTGGAGCACTGCGATCATGCACAAGTTTTCCGCAATCGTCGCCACCGGCCTGCTGGCCGCGGCAATCCCCGCTATCGCCACCCCGGCATCGGCCAACACGCCGATGGATGCCAGCGCGATCGACCGCGCGGTGATGGAATTCACCGGCGCGGGCATCGGTCAGCCGGGCGGCGCCCGCCTGCCGGTAGACCGGCGGATGCGGCTGAACGCATGCGGCGTGCCGCTGCAGCTCGAATGGTACGGCGCCAATCGCGACAGCGTGCAGGTCCATTGCCCCGATGCAGGCTGGCGGATCTTCGTCGCCGTGGCGCAGACGCAGCAGGCCCAGCAGCCCGGCCAGCCCGGTACGGGCGAGGTCGTGATCAGCCGGGGCGAGACCGTATCGATCATGGTCGAGGGCGGCGGTTTTTCGCTCTCGCGGCAGGCTGTCGCGCTGGAAGAGGGCACCATCGGAGCATGGATCAAGGTCCGCCCCGCGCAGGACAGGAAGGCCGATCCGGTGCGTGCGCAGGTTGTCCGCCCCGGCCAGGTCGCGGTACGGATTCGCTGACCCGCGAGAAAAAAGTTTCCTGGCCCTTAAAGGCGCGGCGCGGCTGTCGTTCTAAGGGGGTGAGACGAGCGTTCTCAGGCGAACGCGATAGAATAGTGGAGCACTAGCAATGCGAGATTTCGGATTGCCCGATATCGGAGGACCAGCAGGACTACGCCGCGGCGTCGCGCCGGTCGAGCGTGTGTCCGCTATCCGCAAGCCTGCCGATCAGGCGGCGGCCGCGCAGGAAATGAACGCGGTCAGCAAAACCTCCGCGGGCGACGCGGCCCCGGTCGATGCCGACCGCGTGGCTGAAATTCGCAAGGCGATCAAGGACGGGACCTATCCGCTCCTGCCGGTCGAGATTGCCGACGGCATCATCGCCGCCGGTCTGTTCCAAAGCATCGGCGAATAAGAGGGCATTCGATGACGACGCGTACCGCCTTGCGGCAAATGCTTGCCCTTCTGGAAGGTGAGCGGCAGGCCCTTGCCGCTCTGGATCTGGACCGCATCAACAACTGCTCGCACGGCAAGATGGAATTGTGCGACCGGCTGGACAAGGTGCGGCCAGAGGATCTGGACGAGGAATGCCTCGGCCTGCTCGACGCGGTGCGGCGCCTCAACACGATCAACCGCCGCCTGCGCAATCTGATCGCCACCAATGTCCAGTCGCGGATCGACGCGATGGCAGGCGCTGCAGGCACATATCAGGGCGCCACGGGGCGTACGGTAGCGCAGCCCTTCTGATCGGTTCACCGCCGACAAGGCCAAAACTGGCACGATGATTGCTTTAACCATCCGGAAGAATGAATTCCGGAGGTTCAGTGCCCACCGCCAGCCCACTACCAGCCATTCGTGTTGCGAATGCGCCGCCCGTGAACGGGCCAGCGCCCACGGCCGCGCCGGCGAACCGCGATGTGCGCTCCGCCATCGCCCGGGCATCCCAGAGCACTGGGGTCGATTTCGACTACCTGCTGGCGCAGGCGCGGCTCGAATCCGGCCTCAATCCCGATGCCAAGGCGCGCACGTCCAGCGCGACCGGGCTCTATCAGTTCATCGATTCCACCTGGCTGCGCACGATGGACCGGCATGGCTCCAAGTATGGCTACGCCTGGGCGAGCGATCAGATCGCGCCCGGCGGCGGCGTGGCCAATGCGGGCACGCGCGAACAGCTGCTCTCGCTGCGATACGATGCCGATGTCTCCGCTCTGATGGCAGCGGAGCTGGCACGCGACAATTCCGCGGGCCTCAAAGGCATGCTGGGCCGCGAGCCGGAAGCGGCGGAGCTGTACCTCGCACATTTCCTGGGGCTGGGCGGCGCGCAAACCTTCCTCGGTGCCTATCGCACGGATGCGGGCCAGTCTGCTGCCGCTCTGCTGCCCAAGGCCGCTTCGGCCAACCGCCCGATTTTCTACGATAATGGCCGGGCACGTTCGGTCGGTGAGGTAATGAGCCTGATGCAGACCAAGGTCGCCAATGCGATGGCCGATAATGGTGCAATGCCGTTCGTGCCGGGGGCCGCACCCGGCTCAGGCGGGATCACGCAGGAATTCGCACAGGCCCGCTTCGCCAGCACCGCGATGATGCCGCGCCGCAGTACGCCGGCAGCGAGCGGCGCGGTGGCGGCGGGTCCGCAATCGAGGCCGTCGATGGCCGAGACGCTGAGGGCGACCTTCGGCGCCGCCGACAGTGACGGCGTGGGTGGCCGCGCCCGCGCGCGGATCGATCAGGCCTATAGCAAATTCGAGGTGTTCGGCCTGTGAAACTGCCCGCATTCATTTCGCCCGCAATCGCGCTTCCCGCCGGTATCCTGGCGATCATCGTCCTGATGGTCCTCCCGATCCCGGCGCTGATGCTCGACCTGTTCTTCGTGCTCAACATCGCGCTGTCGGTCTCGATCCTGATGGCCGCGATGAACGCACAGAAGCCGCTCGACTTTTCGTCCTTCCCTTCCGTCCTGCTGTTCGCCACGCTGATGCGGCTGGCGCTGAACGTCGCTTCGACCCGCATCGTGCTGATGAACGGGCACGAAGGCGGCGATGCAGCGGGCAAGGTGATCGAGGCCTTCGGCGAATTCCTGATCGGCGGCAATTTCGCCGTCGGAATCATCGTCTTCATCATCCTGACAATCATCAACATGGTGGTGGTCACCAAGGGTGCGGGGCGCGTGTCCGAAGTGACCGCGCGTTTCACGCTCGATGCACTGCCCGGCAAGCAGATGGCGATCGACTCCGATCTCGCCGCCGGCCTGATGACCGCCGAGGAAGCCAAGGCCCGCCGTCGCGAGATCGCCACGGAAGCCGATTTCTACGGGTCGATGGATGGTGCCAGCAAGTTCGTGAAGGGCGATGCCATCGCCGCGCTGCTCATCCTGATCGTGAACGTGATCGCGGGCCTGGTGCTGGGGATGAGCATGTATGGCCTTTCTGCAGGCGAGGCCGGATCGGTCTATGTCACGCTGGCGGTGGGCGATGCGCTGGTCGCGTCGATCCCCGCGCTGCTGCTGTCCATCGCTGCGGCGGTGATCGTCACCCGCGTGTCCGACACGCGCGACCTGACCGGCCAGATCGGCGGTCAGCTCGCCGATTCCAAGATCTGGCTGCCGGTTGCCTGCATTCTTGGCGCGATCGGCTGCATTCCCGCGATGCCGCAGATGATCTTCCTGCCACTGGCCGGGGGCGCGTTCCTGCTGTGGCGCGGACTTTCGAAGCGCGAGCAGGCGGCTGCGGTGTTCGTACCCGAGCCCGAAGAGGCGCCCGACCCATCGCGCATCCTCATTGCCGATGTATCGGACCAGACGCTGGTCACGATCCAGCTGGGCTACGGGCTGGTGCAGCTGGCCGACGACAAGCAGGGCGCGCCGCTGGTCGCCCGGCTTACCGGCCTGCGTAAGCAGATGTGCCAGGCCTTCGGCTTCGTCGTCCCGCAGTTCCGCATTGCCGACAGTTTCGACATCGCGCCCGACGAATATCGGATCATGCTGGGCGGTGCGCCGGTCGGCTCGGGCACGCTGCGCGCGGGCAAGCTGCTGGCGATCGACACCGGCGAAGTGCTCGACGGGCAAGTGCTGGCGGGCGAACCGACCAAAGACCCCAGTTTCGGCTGCGATGCCAAATGGATCGACGCGGGATCGCGCGATCTGGCGGTTGCCGAGGGCTATCTGGTGGTCGACCCCGAAAGCGTCGTCGCCACGCAGGTCCACCAGCTGCTGGCGGGCCGGGCGGCGGAGCTGCTTGGGCCGGATCAGGTGCGCGAACTGCTCGACCTGCTGCGCGAACGCCACGGCCAGCTGGTCGACACGATCACGCCGCAGCCGCTTTCGCTCGCCGCGATCACCGCCGTGCTCAAGGCGCTGCTGGCCGATGGCATTTCGCTGACCCATTCGGTGCGCGTGTTCTCCAGCCTGTCGCAGGCGGCGCAGCGGACCGCCGATCCGGTTCAGATAGTGGAACTTATGCGCGCCGATCTCGGCACGCTGCTGGTCGGGTCGGTCTGCGGGCCGGACCAGCGCCTGCCGGTCATCACGCTGGCCGCGCGGCTGGAGGAAATGGTCGTGGGCGGGATGCAGGACCCGAATACCGGCGAAATCGTGATCGAGCCCGATCTGGCCCGGTCCATCGGCGAACGGATCGGCGCGATGCTGCAGGGCCGCCCGCAGAACGCCGCCATGCCGGTGCTGGTAGTGCAGCCGCGCGCGCGCCGGGCACTTGCCAGCCTGCTCAAGCTCAGGGTGCCCAACATGCTGGTCCTCTCGATCAACGAATTGCCCGCCGCGCAGCCGATCGAAGTGGTCGCCGTGGTCGGGGAAGAGACCGAGCTGCCGCCCGCGCAAGAACAGCGACAACTTCCGCCACCAGAGCATGAGGCGCAGATGGAACAGGTCGAGGCACTTGCCGCATGATGCACCATCAACAGTCCCACTTTGCCGTCAGCCAGGCCTACGGCACCAGCGTTGCCGAGAAGGTGACCCAGTTCCTGCCGCTCGTGCGCAAGCTCGCGTGGTATTACGAAGGGCATGGGAGCGCGACGATCGACGTCGACGATCTGATGCAGGCAGGCATGATGGCGCTGACCGAAGCGGCGCAGCGGCATGACCGGCCCAGCGACGATGGCTTTGCCGCCTATGCGAAAATGCGCGTGCGCGGCGCGATGGTCGATCTGCTGCGCGGCCAGTCGCACCGGCCCCGCAGCGCCACCAGCTGGAGCCGCAAGCGCGACCACGCCGAACAGGCGCTGCGCACCGAGCTTGGCCGTGCGCCTACTGCTGGCGAAATGGCGCGGGCGATGGAAATGCCGCTCGACCGGTACGAAGCGATGCGGTTTGCCGCGTCGACCAGCGCCACCTCGATAGAGGAATGCTATTCGGACAGCAACGCCGCGTTCAGCGACGACCGCCCCGATCCCGAACAGAACCTGCTGTCGGGCGAGGACAGCTCGGTCCTGGCCGGGGCCATCGCCGCCCTGCCGGAGCGGCTGCAACTGGTGCTCAAGCTCTATTTCATCGAAGAGCTGAACCTGAACGAGATCGCCGCCGTGCTCGGCGTCAGCGTACCGCGCGTGCATCAGCTTAAAGCCGACGCGCTGAAGAAGGCGCGGGTGGCGATGGTGTCGCAAACCGGCTGAGCCCGTCCCCCGCGCAAGGCAGCATTTGCACTGCACCGCAACATAAGACTATGGCCTTGCGGATGGCACCGCTCGCCCCCCCGCCGCGCCTGAGCGAAATCGCCGATCCGGCGCTGCTGCTCGACTTCGATGGAACGCTGGTCGATCTCGCGGCGACCCCCGATGCGATCGACGTACCCGACCATCTTGGCTCCGCGCTCAAACGCAAGGCCGCCATGCTCGACGGGCGGCTGGCGCTGGTCAGCGGGCGGTTCGTTGCCGATCTTCGTGGCCATTTGCCGGATTGCGGTGTGGTCATCTGCGGTTCGCACGGGGCGGAAATCGAAAGCCCGGAAGGCTCGTCGGTCGCCACCCGCGAGGTGCCGCGCGTGAGCGATGCCGTGCTGGACGAGGCGCGGGCCTTCGCCGCCCGGTCGGACGGGGTTCTGCTGGAAGAAAAGGCGCTTGGCCTGGGGTTGCACTACCGCGACCGGCCCGATTTGCAGGAAGAGGTTCATCGCTTTGCCACCCGCCTCGCCGCCGATCACGGCCTGCACCTGCGCGATGCGAAAATGTTGGTCGAACTCGCCACCACCAACGCCAACAAGGGCGAGGGCGTGCGCGAAATCATGGCCCAGCCGCCCTTTGCAGGTGCAACTCCGGTGTTTGTGGGCGACGACCTGACCGACGAGGATGGATTTGCGGCGGTGAACGCGCTGGGCGGTTTCGGGATACTGGTGGGCGAATTGCGGGAAACCGCAGCGCGGTATCGTTTGTTGGATGTGGCAGCGGTTCACAATTGGCTGGAGCTTGAATGATCGATAAACCCCGTAGCTCGCTCGAACTCTGGCCGGTGGGCAATTGCCAAGTCACCGGCCTGATCGACCAGACCGGCGGGCTCGTGTGGGGCTGCGTTCCTCGCGTCGATGGCGATCCGGTGTTCTGCGCGCTGCTGAATGGCGACAGGCAGGATCAGGGCGTCTGGCGGATCGAGCTGGAAAACTGCGTGAGCGCGACGCAAAGCTACCAGCGCAACACGCCGATTCTGACCACCCGGCTGGAGGCGGAAGACGGCAGCGCGATCGAGATTGTCGATTTCGCCCCGCGTTTCCGCCGTGCGGGTCGGATGTACCGCCCGGTCGCCTTCACCCGCATCGTGCGCCCGCTGGCCGGCAAGCCACGCATCACGGTGAACCTTTCGCCGATGAAGAACTACGGCGAGGCGGTGGCCGAAACCACCAATGGCACCAACCACATCCGCTACCTGATCGGCGCGCAGGCGCTGCGCCTCACAACCGATGCGCCGGTCGGGTACGTGCTGGAAAAGCGCACCTTCCGCGTGGAAACGCCGCTGCATTTCTTCCTCGGCCCGGACGAACCGTTCAGCAGCAATGTCGGGCACGAGCTGGAAATGATGCTGGAGCTGACCGACCATTACTGGCGCCACTGGGTGCGCGGGCTTGCCACGCCGATGGAATGGCAGAAGGCGGTGATCCGCGCGGCGATCACGCTGAAGATCTGCCAGCACGAGGAAACGGGCGCCATCGTCGCCGCGCTGACGACCTCGATCCCCGAAGCGCCGGGGAGCGAGCGCAACTGGGACTATCGCTTCTGCTGGATCCGCGATGCCTATTACACCGTGCAGGCGCTGAACCGGCTGGGCGCGCTCGACGTGCTGGAAAAGTACCTCGCGTACCTGCGCAACATCGTCGACAATGCCAATGGCGGGGCGGTGCAGCCGCTTTATTCGGTGATGGGCGAGGCGGAGCTGCACGAAAGCTTTGCCGAGCATCTGGCGGGCTATCGGGGCATGGGGCCGGTGCGCAAGGGCAATGCCGCCTACAGCCAGGTGCAGCACGACGCCTATGGCCAGATCGTGCTGCCCACCGTGCAGGCCTTCTTCGACCGCCGCCTGTACCGCATGGCGGACGAGGCCGATTTCGCGAGCCTTGAGCAGGTCGGCGAGATGGCGTGGAAAATGCACGACCAGCCCGATGCCGGCCTGTGGGAATTTCGCACCCGGCAGCAGGTCCACACCTATTCCGTGCTGATGAGCTGGGCCGCATGCGGGCGCATCGCCACCGTGGCCGATGGCCTGGGCCTGCCCGACAAGGCCTCTTTCTGGCGCAACCGCGCGGCGATCATCCGATCGAAAATCGAAGAGCAGGCGTGGAACGAGGAAGGGCAGCATTATGCCTCTGCGCTGGGCGGCTCGCAGCTCGACGCCAGCCTGTTGCAGATGATCGACCTCGGCTTCCTGCAGCCCGAAGACAAACGCTTCCAGCAGACCTTCGCCGCGGTGGAGAAGGGGCTGCGGCGCGGCGAGCACATGCTGCGCTACGATTCGGAGGACGATTTCGGCCTGCCCGAAACCGCCTTCAACATCTGCACCTTCTGGCTGATGGAAGCCCTGCACCTTGCCGGGCGCGAAGACGAGGCGCGCGCCCTGTTCGAAACCATGCTGTCGCACCGCACCCGGTCCGGCCTGCTGTCCGAAGACCTCGATTTTAACAATGGCGAACTCTGGGGCAACTTCCCCCAGACGTATTCTTTGGTGGGTATCATCAACTGCGCCACGCTGTTGTCCAAACCATGGAGCGTCATCCGATGAGCCGACTGATCGTCGTATCGAACCGAGTGTCCATCCCCAAGGCGCGGGGTGCGGCAGGATCGCAGGGCGGGCTGGCCGTGGCGCTGGGTTCTGCCCTGCGTGAACGGCGCGGCATCTGGTTCGGCTGGTCGGGCAACGAGACCGGGACGTTTTCCGGCCATCTCGACATGCAGAAGAACCACGGCGTCACCACCGCGACGATCGACCTGGAACAGCAGGACGTCGACGAATATTACAACGGCTACGCCAACCGCACGCTGTGGCCGCTGTTCCACTACCGCATCGATCTGGCGGAATACGAGTCCGGCTTCGGCAAGGGCTACGAACGGGTGAACCAGCGTTTCGCCGACAGCCTCGGCCCGCTGATCGAGCCCGAGGACATGGTATGGGTGCACGACTATCACCTGATCCCGCTGGGCGAGCGGCTGCGCGCACGCGGCAACAAGAACCGGATCGGGTTCTTCCTCCACATCCCCTGGCCGCCGCGCAACCTGCTGGTGGCGCTGCCGTTTCACGAGCGGCTGGTCACCACGATGCTGGCATACGACCTGATCGGCTTCCAGGACGAGGAATCGGTCGACAGTTTCCTCGGCTATTGCCGCAAGGAACTGCAGGCGGATATCGGCGACGACGGAACGGTCACCTATGACGGCCGCTCGGTGAAGGTCGCCGCTTTCCCCATCGGGCTGGATTACGAGGATTTCCTCGAAGGGGGGCAGAGCGGCGAAGCGCGCCAGGCCGAACAGCGGATGCGGTCTAGCTCGCGCCATCGCAAGGTCATCATCGGGGTCGATCGGCTGGACTATTCCAAGGGCCTGCCGGAGCGGTTCGACGCCATCGGGCGCTATTTCGATACCTATCCGGAACGGGTGAAAGAGACGCTCTACGTGCAGATCGCGCCGCCATCGCGCACCGACGTGGCGACCTATCAGCGCATCCGCAACACGCTCGAACAGAAGGCCGGGCAGATCAATGGCGAGCGTTCGGAGGTCGACACCGTGCCGATCCGCTACGTCAATCGCGGCTATTCGCGGGCCGAGCTCTTCGGCATCTACCGGTCGGCCCATGTCGGGCTGGTCACGCCGCTGCGCGACGGGATGAACCTGGTCGCCAAGGAATATGTCGCGGCGCAGGATCCGGAAGATCCCGGCGTGCTGGTGCTGTCGCGCTTTGCCGGTGCGGCGGAGCAGCTGAAGGATGCGCTGCTGATCAATCCCTACAGCATGGAAGAAACCAGCGAGGCGATCCGCACCGCAATCGACATGCCGCTGGACGAGCGCAAGGCGCGGTGGGAAAAGCTGAACGCGGTCATCAAGTCCGCCAATGTCGAGAAATGGCGGGCGAACTTCGTGGAGGCGCTGGGGGCCTGACCGGCGTTTCTATTTCTCGGTCAGCGGCCGGGTGCCATCGCCCGCCAGCCGCACCAGCAGCCAGATGATCAGCGGCACGAAGAGAAAGCTCAGCACGACCTTGGCAAGCGCCTGCCCGATCAGCAGCGGCACGATGTCGAACTGGCCGTAAAACGCGACGGTGATGAAGATCAGCGTGTCGACCGCCTGGCTGATCGCCGAGGCGAATCCGCCGCGCAGCATCATCCACACCCCGCCACTTTCGCCGCGCGCTTCGCTGTCGCGGCCACGCAGCCGTTCGAACAGCCACACGTTGAGGAACAGCGATACGCCATAGGCGATCGGCCCGGCGATCATGATTCGCCCCGTCTGGCTCAGCACGGTTTCGAACGCCGCAAGGTTTTCGGCGGGCATCTGCGGGCTGGGCGGGAAGGCCAGCACCACCTGGATCAGCAGGATCGACAGGCCCAGCGGCGCAAAACCCCACATGACCAGTCGGTTGGCAACCGCACGCCCGTAAAGCTGTGCCAGCGCGCTCGAGATCGCGACCAACATCAGAAAGGCAAGGATTCCCGCCTCCACCGCCAGAGTGGTGAAGCCCAGCGGCAGGGCAATCTGCTTGAAGCCGAGCACGCCTGCCAGCACGGTCATCCCGCCGTAAAGCAGGGCATAAACGAACAGGGGGCGCGGAATCGCGGTCGCGGTTTGGGTGCTGTCCATCGCCGGGGCTTAAGATCGCTGGGGCAAAAAGGGAAGGCGGTCAGGAACCGATTTGCCCGGCAGCGAATTGACTACCCCCTTCGAAAAGGCAAAGGGGGCAGCTGATTTTCCGCGGACGACCCGAAAGCCATCTATGCCGCCAGTGCTTGCCAGCCTGCTTGGGATCGTTGCGATCCTCGCATTCGCCTTCCTGATTTCCAACGCAAAGACCAAGATTCGCTTGCGGGTCGTGCTGTCCGCGTTCGCGCTTCAGGCTCTGCTCGCTTTTCTGATCCTTCGCACCTCGGGCGGGCGGATCGTGATCCGCGAGATGAGCAACGGGGTCGCCGCGCTGCTTTCCTACGCCGATGCGGGCACCGCCTTCCTGTTCGGCGCGGACAATCCGCTGCAGAACACCTTTGCGCTTGGCGCATTGCCGGTGATCGTGTTCTTCGCCGCGCTGGTGTCGATCCTCTACCACCTCGGCATCATGCAGCTGATCGTGCGCTGGCTGGGCGGGGCGATCGGCTTCATCACCGGCGTCAGCAAGGTCGAGGCGCTGGGTTCGGCGGCCAACATCTTCGTCGGCCAGTCCGAAAGCCCGCTGGTGGTGCGGCCCTATCTTGCCGCGCTGTCGCCCAGCCGCCTGTTCACGCTGATGACCGTGGGCATGGCAGGCGTCGCGGGCACGATCCTGGCGGCCTATGCCGGGCTGCTGGGCAACGAATACCTGCCCTTCCTGCTGGCCGCGGCATTCATGTCCGCGCCGGGCGGCATCCTGATGGCAAAGATCATCATGCCCGATGTCGGCGAACCGTCTCCCGAAGCGGAGGGCGAGCTGGCCCTGCCGCGCGGCCGCATCAGCGCCGAAGGGCCCGCCGCAATCACCGAAGGGGACCGGGCGCACGAAGTCGAGGTTGCAGAGACCTTCGAAGAGGGCGAGCGGCCCGCCAATGTGATCGAGGCCGCAGCACAGGGCGCCCAGACCGGCGTGAAGCTGGCAGTGGCGGTGGGCGCGATGGTGCTGGCCTTCGTGGCGCTGGTTGCCTTGGCGAACGGCCTGCTGGGCTGGGCGGGCAGCTGGTTCGGCTATAGCGACCTCTCGTTCCAGCAATTGCTCGGCTTCGTGTTCGCCCCGATCATGTGGCTGATCGGCGTGCCATGGGAAGATGCGGGCGTTGCTGGCGGCCTGTTCGGCACCAAGATCGTGCTCAACGAATTCGTCGCCTTCATCGAACTGGGCCAGATCGGCGCGGCGGATATCTCGGAGCGTACGCGTGCCATCATCACTTTCGCGCTGTGCGGCTTCGCCAATTTCAGCTCCATCGCGATCCAGATGGCGGTCACCGGCGGGCTCGCCCCCAACCAGCGGCCCGTGATTGCCAGGCTGGGCATCCGCGCACTGATCGCCGGATCGCTTGCCAACCTGATGAGTGCCGCGCTCGCCGGCCTGTTCCTTCCTGCCTGAGTAAGAGCTGCCAATGTCCGACATCGCCTCCGTCTCGCTCGAACGCCCGCTGGAAGACATTGCCCGTGAACTGGGTGAAAGCTTCGCCGAATTCGGTTTCGGCATCGTGCGCGATCACGGCATTCCCGATGAGCTTGTCGCGCGTGCGGAAGAGGCCAGCCGCGCGTTCTTCGCGCTGCCCGAAGAGGTGAAGCGCGCCTACAAGATCGAAGGCATCGGCGGTGCGCGCGGCTATACGCCGTTCGGGCAGGAACAGGCGAAAGACGCCACCGTGTTCGACCTGAAGGAATTTTGGCACGTCGGGCGCGATCTGGGCTCCGATCATGCCCTGGCCGAGTTCATGGAACCCAATGTGTGGCCCGCCGAGGTGCCGCAGTTCGAGGCGACCATGCGCGAACTTTACCTCGCCTTCGAGGCAAGCGGACGGCGCATCCTGTCGGCCATCGCGATCCATCTTGGCGAGGACGCGCAGTTCTTCGATCCGACGATCGAGGATGGCAATTCGGTGCTGCGCCTGCTGCGCTATCCGCCATTGCCCGAGAATGCGCCCGAGGGTGCGATCCGCGCGGCACCGCATGGCGACATCAACGCCATTACGCTGCTGCTGGGCGCGGAAGAGGCCGGGTTGGAACTGCTGACCCGCAAGGGCGAATGGCTTGCGGTCAGCCCGCCGCCGGGCGCGCTTGCGGTCAATATCGGCGATATGCTGGACCGGCTGACCAATCATCGGCTGCGCTCGACCACCCACCGGGTGGTCAACCCGCTGGGCCAGGCGGTGGGCAGGGCGCGCTATTCGATGCCGTTCTTCCTCCACTTCCGGCCCGATTTCCTGATCGACCCGCTGCCATCCTGCGTTGCCGATGGCGAAGAGGCAAGCGCGCCCGAACCGATCCTGGCGCATGATTTCCTGATGCAGCGACTGCGCGAGATCAAGCTGGCCTGAGTCGCGGGCTGTGGCCCGGCAAAGGCGGCATTGTTCGAATCATCGGGCATGTTGCACTGCGGCAACACCCGGAAAGGCGCGGAAAACAGGCGCTTCGCAAGCCTATTGCAAGAACTGCAACAGTGTGGCGCGATTCCGTAATTTGCCTGTCACAAAATTGCCCTTAGGCGCCCTCGACCGGCCTAGGGGGTCGGCCCAATCACATTCTCCGTTCCTCGCTTAGACCGTCTTCACAAGGGATCTGTTCCATGAAGCTCAAGTATCTGCTGGCAGCTAGCGTTGTCAGCCTCTCCGCCGCAACGATGATGCCCGCGCCGCTGGCCGCGCAAGAGACCACATCGGGCATTACGGGTGCCGTGACTGACGAGAGCGGCAATGCTCTGCCGGGTGCGACGGTCGTCCTGACCGACACGCGCACGGGCCGCACCAGCACTGCAACCACCTCTAGCCAGGGAACCTTCAACTTCCGCACGCTGGAAGTCGGCGGCCCCTACACCGTGGTCGTGAACGCCGACGGTTATCAGGGCGAGCGCGTCGAAGGCATTGCAATCAGCCTTTCGGACACGCGAGCCCTGCGGTTCCAACTGGCGACGGACGCATCTGCCATTGTCGGCAACGAAATCGTTGTGACCGCTTCCTCGGTCAGCGCCCCCGCGCTGGCACTCGGCCCGGGCAGCTCGTTCAACCTCGATACGCTCGAGGAAATGCCCACGATCAACCGCGACATTCGCGATGTGATCGCGCTTGATCCGCGCGTCACCTTCGACTCCGGCTTCCCGGACGACAATGGCGCCGTTTCGTGCCTCGGCGCTTCGGAGCGCAACAACTCGCTGACGATCGACGGTGTCCGCATCGATGATGGCTTCGGTCTTGGCAGCACGCCTTTCCCCTCCGAAGCACAGCCTTTCCCGTTCGAGGCACTGTCCTCGGTCTCGGTGGAATTTGCACCGTTCGACGTTCAGTACGGCCTCTTCTCGGGCTGTAACATCAACGTCGTCACCAAGTCCGGTTCGAACGACTTCTTCGGCGGTGGCTATTTCTTCTACAACGACGACAGCCTGATCGGCGAAAAGGTCGACGGTCGCAACGTCAGCCTCGGCAAGTTCGAGACCAAGAAGTACGGCGGCTACGTCGGCGGCCCGATCCTCAAGGATCGCCTCTTCTTCTTCGTAAGCTACGACCGTGAAGACGGTTCGCGTGGTGAGGACGACGGCCCGCTCGGTTCGGGTGCGGCGAACGAAGCGCAGAGGGTCACGCAGGCCGAAATCCAGCAGGTTCAGGATATCCTCCAGAACGTGTACGGTTTCGATGCGGGCGACGTGGTCACCTCGCTGCCCAACAGCACCGAACGTTTGTTTGCGCGTATCGACGCCAACATCTCCGACCGTCACCGCCTCGCGTTCAGCTACGGCCTGACGCGCGAAGACTTCGTCAGCTCGGGCGAAGGCTCGAACGCACGTTTCAACGAAATCGCGCTGTCCTCGAACTTCTACCAGTCCGGCAACAAGATCGACAATTACTCGGCCCGCCTGTTCTCCGACTGGACGGACAACTTCTCGACCGAGATTCGTCTGTCGCGCCTCGAGAACCGCGACGTGCAGGACAGCCTCGGCGGCACCGATTTCCAGCAGTTCGAGATCACGACTCCTTCGGGCGGCACGGTCTTCGTCGGCCCTGACCGGTTCCGTCAGCGCAATGATCTGGAAACCACGACCGATCAGGCCAAGATTGCCGGCTACCTTGATGCGGGAAATCACTTCTTCACCATCGGTGCGGAATATGATCGCTTCGACGTGCTGAACCTGTTCGTCCAAGACGGCACGGGTACGGCCACTTTCGACAGCTTTGCCGATCTTCAGTCCGGTACGCCGAGCGACTTCGTGATCCGCGTTCCGGTTAGCGGGAATATCGACGACGCGACTGCCCTGTTCGAGCGCGAGATCTTCACCGTCTACGCACAGGACGAATGGCAGCTGACGCCGGACTTCCTGTTCCAGTACGGCCTGCGCTACGATTTCTACAATGGCGGCTCCAAGCCTGCTCCGAATGCCACCTTCCGGCAGCGTTACGGCTTTTCGAACCAGACCGCGTTCGACCAGCTCGACGTCCTCCAGCCGCGTGTGGGCTTCCGCTACGATGCCGGCAATCTGGGCCTTGGCGGCTACACCGTCGTTCGCGGCGGCGTCGGCATCTTCTCCGGTGGCGATCCGACCGTCCTGTTCGCCAACAGCTACACGAACAACGGCATCACGCTCGACGACGTGTTCCTGAGCGAGATCCAGGGTGCAGGGATCACCAACTTCCTGGGTGCAGGCGTTCAGGATAACGTCCTTCCGCTGGCAGTTGCCGGTGACGGCGAAGTCAACGCAATCGACCCGGATTTCGAGATCCCGCGGGTTCTGCGTGCGAATATCGGCTTCGAACACCAGTTCGACTTCGGCCCGTCGCTGATGGTCGACTACATCTACTCGAAGAACGAGAATCCGCTGTTCATCCAGGATCTCACGCTGGCACAGATCGGCATGGCCCCCGATGGTCGTCCGCTTTATCGCCAGGTCGACTTCCTAGATCCCGATTGCGCAATCAATCCGGCCGGTGCGGCGTGCTCGGCGCGGACCACCAGCGACTACCTGCTGACCAATGGCAAGGGTGGCCGCGGCCACGTCGCCAGCATCAGTCTGCGGGACAGCTGGCCGCAGGGCGGTGCGTTCCTCGGTGTCGGGGGCGATATCACGCTCGGCTACTCGTATTCGGACGTGACGGAAATCCAGCCGCTCACCTCGAGCCGTGCGGTGTCGAACTTCGGGAACTTCTCGAAGATCGACGTGAACAACCCGCAGGCGAGCCGTTCGAACGCGTCGCGTTCGCACAACGCGATTTTCCGTCTGAACCTCGAAAAGGATCTGTTTGGCGAGAACACCACCGAGTTCACCTTCTTCCTGAAGTACCGGACCGGCCAGCCTTACAGCTACAACTTCGATACGCCGGGTGCCTTCAATCCGTTCGGCGACTCGAACGCCTTCGAAGATCGCGTCCTGCTGTATGTGCCGGCCGAGAATGACCCGACCGTCACCTACGCACCGGGCTTCGATCTCGCGGCGTTCAACGAGTACATTCAAGCCAGTGGTTTGGACGAATTCCGTGGCTCGATCGTTCCGCGGAACGCGTTCGCGACCGGCGACTACTGGGATCTGGACCTGCGCTTCAGCCAGGAACTGCCCGGCTTCTTCGGAACCGACCGCTTCAAGCTGATCGTCGACGTCGAGAACGCGTTGAACCTGATCGACAGCAGCTGGAATACGCTGCGAGACGTCTCGTTCGAGTATAATGTGCCGATCGTGCAAACGCGCGTTAACGGCGCCGGCCAGTACGAGTTCGTCAATTTCGTCGATCCGCGTAGCGGCACCGATCTGGTTCCGCTCAGCACCAGCACCGGACCGTCGGTATGGCAGATCCAGCTGGGCGTTCGCTACGAATTCTAATTCGTAAGCGGTCGGTCAGACCGATTTGAAAGCGGCGGCTTCCTCCCCCCGAAAGGGGGTGAGGGGGCCGCCGTTTTTCGTTGCCGCGCAAGATCGGAACCCGTCCCCGGCGCGCGGAGTTCCAACAGGCATGGACGATGATGCGCGGGGATTTTCTAACGCCGGACACCGGCCGAGCGTGCCCGTGCTGGCAGGCATCGTCGCGCTGCACGTCGCGCTGTTCTACGGCCTGATCCAGGCGCTCGCACCCAATCTGGTGGCCGACACGTTCGGCCCGCAGATGTCCGCGTTCAATCTGGACCTGCCCCCGCCACCGACGCCAACCCCCGAAGCATCGCAGAGCGCGGGCCCTCCCGAGGACGCACCCGGGGCGCAGGGCGATCCGGGCGAACGCGCCACCCCGCGCGAGGTCAGCGCGCCCGAACCCCCCATCGTGCTGCCCAGCCGTACCGCCGCCCCGCGCGCCGCATCGACCGGCAATGCCGATCGGTCCGGCGCGGCCGACGCGGGCGATGGCACGGGTGCTTCGGGCAGCGGCGACGGCACCGGTGCGGGTGGCCAGGGGCAGGGCAGCGGCGGCGGGGGAATCGCAGTCGAGCCGGTCCTGGCCCGATCGATCACCGATGTTTCGGCCTTTCCGATCCCGCCCGGCGGGCGTCAGGCGCGGGTGGGCAAGCAGACCTTCGTCATGCTCGATGTGAATGCACAGGGGCGGGTCACCGGCTGCCGGGTGACGCGGTCCAGCGGCTTTCCCGACACCGATGCCAAGGTGTGCGAGCTGGCCTATCGGCAGATCCGGTTCGAGCCGGCGCGCGACTCGGCGGGCAATGCAGTGCCCGCACGGTTTCACTACGCGCAGAGGTTCTTCGAATAGCGTATAGCTCCCGGGCCGGCGTCAGGCCGCGTCGTCGCTCGCCCCGATCGCCTTGCTCAGATCGGCCTTATCATACGGCTTCTTCAGGATGGCCTTGGCGCCCAGTTCCTCGAAACGGACTTCCTTCGCGCTGTAACCCGTCGCCAGCACGAAGGGTACGCCGCGCCGCGCCAGCTCGCGCGCAACCGGTTCACTCGATTCCTCGCCCAGATTGAAATCCAGCACTGCGAATTCGGGGTTATCGTTTTCGAGAGCGCGCAGAGCCTGGGTCACGCTGCCGGAGACCAGCACTTCCTTTACGCCCAGCTCGCGCAACATCTCTTCGGTGTCGAGCGCGATGATCATGTTGTCTTCGATCAGCAGAACGCGCTCGGGCATTCCGGCATCGCCCATACCGGCGGACGCATCCGCGCCATGGTCGATGTGACTGGTCATCTCGTATTCCTTCTCCGCATCCTGAAGATACCGCGCCGGCACGACGAACCGAGCCTTTACGCCTCCCAAGGCAAATTCCACATCCGCTTCGCCCTGCAGCTCGTGCGGGATCGACTGATCGATAATCGTGGTGCCGAAGCCGCGGCGGCTCGGCGCGCGCACGGGCGGCCCGCCACGCTCGGCCCAGCGCAGTTCCAGATCACCATTGTCCAGCCGCGAAAGCGCGATCAGCAGGTCGCCCGACTGGTCCGACAGGCTGCCATACTTCGCCGAATTGGTGATCATCTCGTGCAGCACCAGCGCCATAACCGTGTAGGCCTGCGGGGCGATCAGCACATCGGCCCCTTCGACCGAAAGCCGATCGGTCTTGGACCCGAGATAGGCCTCCGCCTCGTCGGCGATCAGCTTCTTGAGCGATGTTGGCCCCCAGTTGTCGCGCGTGAGATTGTCGTGCGCCGCGGCCAGCGCGCCAATCCGGCCACCGATCAGCTTCGTGAGTGTAACCGCATCGCCGGTTTCGTGGCGCGACTGGTTCACCAGCCCGCGGATGAGGTTGAGGATATTGCGCACGCGGTGGTTCAGTTCCGCGATCAGCAGATCCTGCTGTTCGCCGGCCCGCTTGCGCTCCTGCGCGGCAGCGTCAGTCAGCCGCAGGATCACTTCGAGCAGCGTGATGCGCAGCGTTTCGGCGAGGTCGCATTCCGCCTGCGTCCAGTCGGCGCTGCGCCCCTCGACCGTTTGTTGCCACGCGGCAAAGCTCTTGCGCGGAACAAGACGGTCCCCTTCCGCGCCGCGTTCGACCGATTTGTCCGGGTTGCCCGCCCAGGTTACGACCTGCTTGAGCTCGCGCCGCCAGAGGATGAAATAGTCGCGCGCCTGGCGCGAAACCGGAATGATCAGCGCGCCCGCCGCCCGCGCCGCAAAAGCCGATGCCTCCGGAATCACGCTCGAAAGATCGGTTCGGGCGAGGATGCGCCCGGCCGGGCCACTGTTGAGCGCGGGCAGGATCTGGCGGAACTCGTCTTCGGAAGGCGCGTGTCCGCTTGCCCGGTAATCGCCGTCGACGAAGATGCTTGCCCCGTCATGCGGGATCGAGCCGCCGATTGTCTGGCCGATCTGTTCCAGCGTCTCGCGCAGGTCCGCGCCTGCGGCCAGCTGGGTCATCAGCCGTTCGTGCAGAGTCTGCCCCAGCGCGCGGCGCGCGGCCCCGCTATCGTGCACCGCCCGGTCGAGCGTCAGCGAGAAGAGCTGCGAGAACACCTCCGCCGCCGTCCGGTTGGAGAAGGGCAGCGCACGCGGACGATAGTGGTGGCATGCAAACAGGCCCCACAGGCGACCGCGCACGATGATCGAAATCGAAAGCGAGGCGCGCACGCCCATGTTGCGCAGGTATTCGATATGGATCGGCGAGACCGACCGCAGGGTAGACAGGCTGAGGTCGATCGGATCGCCATCGAGCCGCTGCTCCGGTACCACCGGCACGGGGGTATCGTTTACATCCGCGATAATCCGCAGCCGATTGCGCAGGTAGAGCTCGCGCGCCTGCTGGGGAATATCGCTTTTGGGGTAGCGCAGCCCGGAATAGCTATCGACCGCGTTATCGCGCGCCTCCGCGATGACTTCTCCCGAACCGTCGGGCAGGAAGCGGTAGACCATCACGCGATCGAATTCGAGCAGTGCCTTGAGTCGCTTCGCTGCGGCCTGGCACAGTTCCTCGACTCCCTCGATACCCTCCAGCCGGTTCATCATCGGCCGGATCGAGGCGACGTGATTGCCGAAGCCCGCCGGATCGTGCCGCTCGAACTCGAGCACCAGCAGCCCATCGGTGCGATGGATCGAGCAGTCGAACCGATTTTCTCCGGTTCCCAGCGCGGCGACCGAAAACAGCCGTTCGCTGTCGTCCGGTTCCTCCAGCCATTTGGCTGCGTCCCGGATGGCTTCCAGTGTCCGCTCCGGCAGGATGGAGCCCAGCGCATCCCCTCGGGCGATCGCTTCCAGACCGAGGAATTCGGCAGCGTTCGCGGAATAATGGGCAACGACATAGTCCGACGAGACGATCAGCATCGCGCCGAAAGACTGGATATGACCCAGCTGGTGAATCGGTTCGCGGTCGCAGGATGTCAGGTCGATCTGGCTTGCCGAATGGCTCATGCGGCCACCGCCATCAGCTGGTTCTCCGTCTCCTGAAGAAAATGCGCGAAGACCGCCTTTGCGCCTTGTTCCGCAGCAGGATTGGCCTCCGTCTTCTCCAGAACCGGCCGCAGGGCCTTGAAGTAGTCGGGCATCGCGGTGTCGCGCAGAAACGCCATCGGCCAGTTTTCCGGCGCCCGCCTGGCAAGATCGCGCTCCGTCATGCGGTTGCCAAGCGAGGAACCGGCGAGCACCCAGGCCGCCCCAAGCCACGCGTCCGCTCCGGATGGAGCATTGGTAAAGGTGGGTGCGGTATCCCTGACTTCGGGATAGCCGAGCCAGTCGAGATCGCGGCGAAGCAGGCCGGTAACCGCGGGTGGCAGCCATTCACCCGGCGCAGTGCAGGCAAGCCATTGTTCAACCCCTGCGCGTGCGCGCAATTGCACGCTCAAAAAGCGCGCATAGTCCCGCCGCTCGGCGAGATCGAGTGCGCCGAGTGCAGCGTCCAGTGCTTCGTGATCGTCTTGCGTTGCAGCGCGCAGGCTGGCGCGCAACGCGGGTGCAGGAGTGCACCGTGCATGCATTTGCGCGTTCCTTCTCCGTCCAAAAAATCGACCCGCGTACCACCAACCTGAGTCAGCGACGCAAGATCGATAAACCCCGGGCAGCTAGCCAAGGTTCCCTAGGTAACAAATATCAAGTCAGGTTTTCGACGACGGCCCGGTTAATAGCTTGCTGCCCTTTTCGGAAACGGCGGCAGCGATCAGCGGTTTGAAGAAAGAAAGCATCGGTGGCAGGTCCAGCTCCACCACCACCTGCGTGTCTTCGATCGTCACCGTGGTGCGCACGGTCTGCCCCATCGCGGCGACCGCCAGCTTCATGCAGTCTTCGTTCGGCCACTCGGTCGTCACTTCGGCAGCGCCGCCGGGCAGATGAGCCGGAAGCTCGGGGATGCGCTCGCGCAGGCGGCGGCGAACCTCTTCCTTCGGCAGGTTGTGCTGGACGGGGACGCGCATCAGCTGCCCGCATCCTGGCGCGGTTCGCCGGAAGACGTTTCATCGCCGCCCGGCCCCGAGCCGTAACGGTAGCCGAGGTAGCGATGCTGCACGGCCAGATCGTCGAGCGCACCATCGGCGATCTTGCGATTGATCGAATCGATCTCCCCACTGATCCTGGACAGGCCCTCCACCAGCCGTTCGTCGGCCGTGGCGCCGGCATGCGTTTCGTGCCGCATCGCGGCAGGCACGCGGGTATAGCTCTGCACCATCTCGGGCAGCGTTTCGCCGACCAGCTCGCGGATGTCGCGGATCGAATCGTGTCCGGCGGGCGCGGTTTCGAGCTGCTGGCCGAGCAGGTCGAGCTTTACTCCCAGATCGTCCACCAGCGTCACCGCCGGGGCAGGCAGGGCTGGCCGCTGCGCTTCCAGCCACAGCTCGGTGCGGGCGACCATCTGGCGGGGCGTCCCCTTGTTGAGATCGCCCGCCTGCGGGATCGAGATACGCGGGAAGACCGAGAAGATCCCCGCCGCTGCAAGCAGCGCAAAGAATGTCAGGACTATGCCGACGAAGCCGATGCCGTCGATCACGATCCCCGCAATCGTCGCAAGCGCAAGGATGGCCGCCGCTGCAATCACGATGTTGCGCAGTTTCTTGAGCCGGTGCCGGTTGCGCGCCTGGGCCGATTCCCGCCCGATCGGGCTGACGCGCCGATGCCGCCCGCCGCTGCGGTTCTCGACCAGCAGCTGGCGGCTGTCGTCCATGATCCGGTCGCTGAAACGGGTCAGATCGGCCACCTAGCCCTCCAGCTTGAGCAGCGAGTCTTGCGATGCTTCGAGCTGCGCCTGAGCCTGCGCCTGGCTTTCGGCGCGGGCGATGTATTCCTTCGACTTTTCGACCTCGCTCGAAAGCGTGGTGACGGTCTGCTTCATGCTGTCGAGCGCCTTCAGCTTGAAGGTGTCGACCTCGTCCATCGTCGCGTAGATGTTCTGGAACGCGTTCTGCAGCGTCTGCATCGGGATCGTGCTGGCGGCGGCCTGTTCGTGGATCTTGCCGGTCTGTTCGCGCAGCAGCTTGCCGGTGGAATCGATGATCCCCGCCGTGGTGTCGTTCAGCGCGGTGATCTGTTTCAGCACCAGGCGCTGGTTGGTCATCGCCTCGGCCACGGTCACCGCCGTGCGCAGCGCGGAAACAGTCGTAGTGCTGGCGCGGTCGACGCCCTTCACCAGCTCGACATTGTTCTTCTTGACCAGATCGAGCGCGAGGTAGCCCTGCACGCTCACCGCCATCTGCGTCAGCAGGTCCTGCGTGCGCTGGCGGACGTAGAACAGCGCGGTCTCGCGGATCGCCTTGGCCTTTTCCGGGTCGGTTGCGTCGAGTTCGTTGGCTTTGTCTTCCAGCCGCTCGTCGAGCGTCTTGGAAATGTGGATCATCTGCTCCAGCTTGCCCATCGCCTCCCACAGGTGCTGGCGCTCGACATCGATTGCGGCGTTGTCCTTCTGCAATTCGGTGCGGCCCGAATGCAGCTTGTCGAGGATCGCCTGGATGTGGCTCTGCGCACTCTGATAGCTGCGGAAATAGCCTTTCAGGCTGTTGCCCCAGGGCAGTTTCGACAGGATGCCGCTCTTGCCCCGCCGCGCCGGGTCCAGCTCTTCCACCGTGGTGCGCAGTTCGGCGAGATTCGCGCCCACGCCCTGATCGCGGTCCATCGCGCGCACCGGCCGGTCGAGAAAGCGGTTGGACATCGAAGACGCCGCTGCGATTTCCTTGCGGCCCATGTTGGAAATTTCGTCCACCCGCTTGCTGAATTCGGGCGAGCGGGTGTCGTGCGCGATCAGATCGGCAACGAAGCTGTCGACCTTGGAATCCAGCTCGCTCTTCTTGCCTTCGTCGACCGGGACCAGCCCCACCGCCTTCTCCACATCCACCGTCGGGATCGGTTCGGGCGGGGTCAGGTTCAGCGCGCTGGCCGTGGCGGTTTCGGTCTGGGTAGCCATTGGGGCAAAAATCCTTCTTCAGCAGCTACTGTATTAGTTGCACAAGACACGCGTTTCAAGTTTTGGTATCTCTCACTTTCCGCGATAACAGGCGGATATGCAAACACCATCGCCGCCCTCCGCGACCAGCGACCCGCAGAAATCTACCAACCACCCACAGGTCGGCATCGATCATGTGTGGACCGCACTGGCGCGCTGGTGGACGATCGAGGTCGCGGGCACGGTCGACCAGCAGGCGGTAATCGAGAAACGCCGTGCGGAATGCGAACTTACGGGCCGGTATGTCCTGATGGTCTGCATGTCGGCGGGGATCGCGATTCTCGGCATGCTGCTGTCCTCGCCTGCCGTCGTCATCGGCGCCATGCTGATCGCGCCGCTGATGGACCCGATCATGGGGGTGGGCTTCGCACTGGCGATCGGCGATTCGCGATGGCTCAAGCGGGCAGGCCGGTCGCTTGCGCTGGGCGTGGGGCTGGCGATCCTGTTCTGCGCGGTGATCGTGCTGTTCTCTCCGATCAAGACGGTGACGCCCGAAATCGCCGCGCGCACCCAGCCCAACCTGTTCGATCTGCTGGTGGCGATCTTCTCGGCCATCGCGGGCGGCTACGCGGTGATCCGCGGGCGCGAAGGGACCATTGTGGGCGTGGCGATCGCCACCGCCTTGATGCCGCCGCTGGCAGCGGTCGGCTTTGGTCTGGCGACGCTCAACTCCACGGTGTTTTACGGGGCGCTGCTGCTGTTCGTCACCAACCTTACCGCGATCGCGCTCACTGCCACCGCAATGGCGCGCGGTTACGGCTTCAGCACCAGCCTGTCGGAAAAACAGAGCCAGGTGCAGGCATTCCTGATCTTCGCCGCCTTCGTGGCGCTGGCCGTGCCGCTGGGCCTGTCGCTGTACCGGATCGGGTGGGAGGCGAACACCACCCGCCAGATCAACGCCATCGTGGTCGATACGTTTGGCGGCCGGGCGCGCATTTCCGACATCGTGCCGGACTACAACACCGATCCGATCCACGTCTCCGCCACCGTGCTGACACCGCAGATCCTCCCCGATGCCGAGCGTCGGGCGAGCAAGGCGATGGAGCAGAAGCTGGGCCAGCCGGTCGATGTCACGCTCACCCAGCTGCGGGTCGGCACCAGTGCGCTGGCGGCGGAAGAGGCCGAGCTTGCCAATGTCCGCGCGCAAGAGGCCGAGTCCGCGCAGCGGGCCCGCTCTATCGCGGAGCGGCTGGCGATGCTGGCAGGCGTGCCGACCGAAGATGTGACCATCGACCGGCAGCAGCGCCGCGCGCTTGTCAACGCGAAGCCGCTAGAGGGCGCGACGCTTGCCGCCTACCGCGAGCTTGAGCAGCGGATCGACGCGACCGAGCCGGAATGGGATATCCGCATCGTGCCCCCGATCCGTGCGCTGCCAGCCATCGCCTTCGGCGAGGATGACGCACTTGCCGCTGAAGGCAGGAGCGCGCTTCAGCTCCTGATCTGGGCGCAGCGGCGGATCGGTATCCCGGTGCGCCTGCAGGGCACGCAGGAACAGCTCGATGCGCTGCGCAAACCGCTGGCGGATGCCGGGGTTTCGGCAGAGGAGGCGGTTGTGCCGACCGATTCCGGGTCGGTCGAAGCCAGCTGGATCATCCCCGAAAGCTAGCCGCGCAAACGGGCTGCTTTCACACTTGGGCAGCCGGGCGTCCCCGCCTGAAACAGCGGCTTCGAAACGGGGTAAACGCGCGTGACGCGGCGATGCGCGCGGTACAGGTTCGCGGCATGACGATCCTGCCCGGCCTGACCCTGTTCCTGCTGATCCTGACAAGCGTGTGCCTGTCGGCCGTGGCGCAGACGCTGCTGAAGATCGGTTCCGCCCGGGCGGCATCGGCCAGCCTTGGCGATGCACTGTTTTCCTACGCTACCTCGCCGCACATTATCGGCGGATTTGCGCTGTATGGCGCAGGCGCGGTGGTGTGGATCTTCGTCCTTGCGCGGTTGCCGCTGAGCGTGGCCTATCCCTTCGTCGGGCTGGGCTTCATCGTCACCATGGTGCTGGGCGGGGCGGTTCTGGGCGAGAGCCTGTCGCTCCTGCGGGTGAGCGGAACGCTGATGGTGGCGGCGGGCTGCGTGATGGTCGCGCTGAGCGCGGCGAAATTCGCATGAACCGCCTCGTCACCCTGCTCGACCGGCGCGAGAACAAGGTGCTCGCAGGCCTGGTGCTGGTTGTCCTCGCCCTGCGACTGGGGGCGTGGCTGGTCCTCCAGCCGGAGATCCAGAGCGACGGGCTGGCCTATTTCCTGATGAGCGAGGCACTGGCGCAGGGCCTTCCGCCGGTCGATCAGTATGGCCAGCACGCCTTCTTCTCGGTTGGCTATCCGCTGGTGCTGGCCCCGGCCTTCGCGCTGCTGGGAGCAAGTGCATATGCCGCAATGCTGACCAATCTGGTGCTGGCCGCATGTTCGGCGTGGCTGATTCACCGGATCGGGCGGGCCATCGGCCTTGCGCCTGTCTGGCGGCTGGCGGCGGTGCTGGCCTACGCGCTGTGGCTGCCAGGCATCTGGTCCACCGCCAGGCTTGCGCGCGAAAACCTTTCGACTCCGCTGATGCTGCTCGTCGTGCTGCTGGCTCTGTCCCTGCTGCATGGCCGCAGGCGCGGGGCCACTGCGCTGGGCTGCGGCCTCGCCTATGGTTTCGCGCTGCTTGCCGGAGGCTCTGCACTGCCGCTGGTGGCAGCGCCCGCAATCGCCATCCTGCTGGTATGGTACCGCCGGGAGGCAGCGCCCGCCATCCCGCTGCTGGCGCTGGGCGCGGGCGCTGCGCTGGTACTCGCCCCGTGGACAATGGCGACCGACCGTCTGGTGGGCACGCCCACGCTAAACACCAATGGCGGTTTCAACCTTTATCTCGGCAACAACCCCGCCGCCAACGGGCGGTTCGTCAGCATCGTCGACACCCCCGCGGGGCCGGGTTGGGAGCAGATGCGCGAGGATCTGGGCGAAGTGGGCGCAAGCCGCCAGCTGGGGGCGCAGGCGAAAGCGTATATTCTTGCCCACCCTGCGGAGACGGCTCGGTTGACCGTCACCCGGCTCGCGCTGTTCTGGGCCCCGAACTGGCCCAGCCTGTCCGACGTCGAGGGATCGCGCGCGCTGTTGGCCATGCGTTCGGTGGAAGTCCTTCAATACCTTTTGCTGCTGGCCTTCGCACTGGTCGGCGCTTCGTCGCGCAGGCTGCCGCGCGACGCAGCCCTGGTCATCGCGGCGGCGGTGCTGGGGTTCTGGGCGATCCACGGCGTGACTTACAACATCGCGCGATACCGCGATCCGGCGATGCCGATCGTCATTCTGCTGGCCACGCTCGGCCTGCGCGAAACGCTGGCTCTGACGGGCCGCATGCTGAGGGAGCCGGCGCGTGTTGCAGCAACGAACTGAAGCCGATTCCCTGCCGCTGGTGGTCGACCTCGACGGAACGCTGGTTGCCGGGGACATCGCGATGGAATCGCTGATCACGGTGGCGCGGCGCAACCTGCGATCATTCCTCTGCGTCCTCGCCCTTGTGCTGTTTGCCAGCCGCGCCCGCCTGAAGGCGTATCTGGCACTGCACGATCCGGTCGATCCCGAAGGCTTGGCCTTTCGCCCCGCGGTGCTCGATCTCATCGCACAGGCACGCGCAGGCGGACGCCCGGTGATCCTCGCCAGCGCAGCGCACCAGGCCAATGTCCGCCGTGTGGCGCACCACCTCGGTCTGTTCGACGCGGCGCTCGGTTCGACTTCGCGCAGCAATCTGCGCGGCAAGGCCAAGCTGGATGCGATCCGCGCGACCCTGGGCGAGCAGCGTTTCGACTATGTCGGCGATTCGATGGCCGACCGGCCCATCTGGCAGGCGGCGCGCACCGCTTACACTGCAGGTATCGCCACTGGCACCAATGGCGGCGTTCGGCTGCATCGCGGCGCGGGCGTGCTGCGTTCGCTGGTAAAGGCGGTGCGCCCGCACCAGTGGGCGAAGAACGCGCTGGTGCTGGTGCCGCTGGTGACATCGGGCGGCCTGCTTGTTCCGGCCGAGTGGGGCGCCGCGCTGCTTGCGATGGGCTGTCTGTGCGTCATCGCGTCGAGCGTCTACCTGCTCAACGATGTGCTCGACCTGCGGGCCGACCGGCGACACAAGACCAAGCGCAATCGCCCGGTCGCGTCGGGCGAACTGGGCATCGGGCATGCCCTGCTGGCCAGTGCCACGCTGGCGGCGGTCGGCCTTGGCGTGGCGGCGGCTCTGCTTTCGCCGCTCGCGGCGCTGGCGATCGCGGCCTATTTCGGGCTGACGCTGGCCTATAGCCTGCGGATCAAGTCCGCGATGATCGCCGATGTGCTGGCGCTGGCCGCGCTCTATACCATGCGGCTGATCGTGGGCGCGGCGGCGATCGGGGTCATGCCGTCGATGTGGCTGCTGATCTTCTCGATCTTCTTCTTCCTCAGCCTCGGTTACCTCAAGCGGTTCGTCGAGCTGAATGCGAGCGAGCTCGAGCCCGAACGGCTGCTCTCGGGCCGTGGCTATCTGCGCGGCGATTGCGCGATCGTGGGGGTCTCCGGGTTGGCCGCAGGCATCGTTTCGGTGCTGGTGATCCTGCTGTTCGCCGCCGAGATGGCGGACAGCGGCGAGTATGCGGTGCCGCAGCTGCTGTGGCTGCTGGCAGTGCCGCTGCTTTACTGGATCAACCGCGTGTGGATCATGGCGACGCGGGGCGAGGTCGATGGCGATCCGGTCGCCTTCGCATTGACGGACAGGCGCAGCCTGGTGGTCGCGGCGGTACTGGGCATGATCGCGCTGGGCGCCAAATACGGCACGCTGACCGCGGTTGAAGGCCTGCCGATCGTCGGCGCTATTGCCGCGGGCGCCGTCTAGGCTGCCATCTCGTAGGGCTGGATTTCGCCCGACAGATACAGCCGCTTGGCCTTCGCCCGGCTGAGCTTGCCCGACGAGGTGCGCGGCAATGTGCGCGGCGGGACCAGTTCGACCAGGCAGTTCATGCCGGTGACCGATTGCACCTTCTCGCGAATACGGTCGCGCAGTTCGCGCCGCTCCGCGTCGTCGGTGACGCGGCAGTGGACGAGCACGGCGGGCGATTCCTCGCCATCCTCGCGCTCCACCGCGAAGGCGGCGATGTCGCCGTGGTTGAAGCCCGGCAACTGCTCCACTGCCCACTCGATATCCTGCGGCCAGTGGTTCTTGCCGTTGATGATGATCATGTCCTTCGCACGGCCGACGATGAACAGATAGCCATCGGCCATGTAGCCCATGTCGCCGGTATCCAGCCATGCGCTGCCGCCGTCGTCGCTGGGGACGAGGCATTCCTCTGTCGCTTCGACGTTGCGGAAGTAGGAATGCATGATGCTGGGGCCACGGCACCAGACTTTGCCGATCTGGTGATCGGCCTTGATCTCGTCGCCTTCGCCGCGGATTTCGACTTCCATGTCGGGCAACGGTTTCCCGCAATTCACGATCGCGCGATAGCGCGCGGGGCGGTTGAGGTTGGGGCGCGCGCCCGACAGGCGCTCTTCTTCCACCAGTTCCACCCGGATGCCTTCGCCCGGCGGCATCACGGTTACCGCCAGCGTGGCTTCGGCAAGGCCGTAGCTCGGCGTGAATGCGGAAGCCTTAAAGCCCGCTTGGGCAAAGGCATTAACGAAGTTCTGCATCACGTCGGGCCGGATCATGTCCGCGCCATTGCCTGCAGTACGCCAGCGCGACAGGTCGAACCGTTCCGCCACGTTGCTCTGGCTGGAGATGCGCCTCGCGCAGATGTCGTAGCCGAAGGTGGGCGAATAGGAGAGCGTGTTGCCTTCGTTGCGGCTGATGAGGTCCAGCCAGGCAAGCGGGCGCCGTGCGAAATGTTCTGTCTTGAGGTAATCGACCGAGACCTGGTTGGCGATCAGGCTCAGGAAGCAGCCGACCAGGCCCATGTCGTGGTACCACGGCAGCCAGCTGACGCAGCGATCATTGGTGCCCAGGTCCATCGCGCTCGCGTGACCGTAAAGATTGTGCAGCAGCGCCTTGTGGGTCACCGCCACCCCGGTGGGAAAGCGCGTCGAGCCGCTGGAATATTGCAGATAGCAGATATCGTCCGGCTGCGCTTCGGGCAGGTCGGCTTCGGGCGCATCGCGCTCTGCGAAGCTGGCCCAGTCGGTGCCTTCGCATCCCTGCCGGTCCGCAGCCGCCTGCGCCATTTCGGCGATGTCGGGCGGATAGATCAGAATCCTGGGATCGGAACTTTCCAGCTGCACGGCCAGCTGATCGATATAGCCGTCCTTGCCGCCGAAGCCGGTGGGCAGGGGCAGCGGCACGGGCCAGGCACCGGCATAGATGCACGCGCAGAACAGCGCCGCGAATTCGGGACACGTCTCTGCCACCAGCGCCACGCGGTCTTGCGGCTGGATACCCGAAGCGATCAGCCGGTAGGCCATTTCCAGCGCGTCGCTGCGCATCTCGCGATAGGTATAGGCGCGGGCGAGCGTCCCCCGCATATCGTGGAAATTGAGGCCCTTCTCCGACCGGGCGGCGTAATCGACCGCTTCGTTGAAGGTGGCGAAATCGGCCCGGCGACGCGGCAGCGCGCAATCATTGGGCGTCGGATGAATGGGATTGTCGAGCATAGAAGAGAGCGTAATCCTGTTACCGCTATCGGACCCGGGGGCAGGCCGCCGCCACGAAACGGCAGCCGGCATGCCTCGTCAGGGCAGGCGTTTGGTCGATCACAATCGTCGTTCCCAACATGAGGGCGGTTCCAATCCTCAAGGAGTGTGGCATCATTATGTCCCATGGGCCAATCCCCGGAGACTTCGCGGCGCCGTCCCGCAATGGCAAATCCTCTCGACGAGGCTTCGCTTCGCGACCTCGCGCTTAGTTATGCGGGGCGCTACGCCACCACGGCGGCCAAGCTCAAGCACTATCTGCGCCGCAAGCTACGCGAGCGGGGATGGGCGGGGGATGATGAACCCCCGGTTGACGCGCTGGCCGATCGGTTCGTGGAACTCGGCTATATCGACGACGCAGCCTTCGCCGAGGCCCGCACGCACGATCTTCTGCAGCGCGGGTATGGCGCCCGCCGCGTGGCGCAGGCGCTTTACCATGCTGGCGTGGACCGTGAGGCGACAGAGGTTGCCGAACCCGGCGAGGCGCAACGCCGCGCCGCTGCGATGGCCTTTGCCCGCAGGCGGCGGATCGGCCCTTTCGCGGTCGAACCGGCGGACGAGCGCAAGCGGGAAAAGCAGCTTGCGGCCCTGCTGCGCGCGGGCCATGGATTTACGCATGCGCGCATGGTCATCGATGCACAGGACGAAGGCGCGCTGCGCGAATGGATCGAAGAGGCAGAGGATGAGGCGCGGTACGATGACGATTGACCGACCCCGGTTGCGCTGCATGGCAATCGCCATTGCGGCGGTGCTAGCCTTGCCCGGCTGCGCCTCGAAAAGTAACGATCAGGCAGGCGAACAGTCCGCCCAGACCAGCCAGCGGCATCCCGAATCCGGCCTGGAGGTGATTCCGGTTACCGTCTCCACCGCGCAAGGCGATCACCAGTTCATGGCAGAGTTGGCCGCCACCGGGCCGGAGCAGGCCAAGGGCCTGATGTTCCGCACACAGCTTGGCCCGGACGAGGCGATGATCTTCCCGCGCAAGGGCGATGTCGCCAGCTTCTGGATGAAGAACACGCCGCTTCCGCTGGACATCATATTCATCGGTACCGACCGGGAAATCCTGAACATCGCAGCGCAGACCACGCCATATTCGCTCGACAGCGTAAGCGCGGTGGGGCCGACCGGTGCAGTGCTCGAAATTCCCGGTGGCCGGGCGGCGGAACTGGGGATCGAACCCGGCGACACGGTCGACTGGTAGCGACTATCATTCGCACACCGCGTGAAAGCGACTTGGCCCGGCACCGGGCTTGCGCTAGTCCGCGCCTTGAAATGAGCATCCTCGGCAAGATCTTCACCTGGTGGGATGGTGCCACCATCGGCACCTCCATCTTCACCTCGCGCAAGGGCGAGCACGTCGGCACCGATGCCGCGGGCAACCGCTATTACCGCAGCAAGCACGTCAAGGATGGCCAGCGCGAACGGCGCTGGGTGATCTACGACGGTGCCAATGATGCGAGTCGGGTGCCTTCGGAATGGCACGGCTGGCTGCACGGATCGGGCGAGGATGTGCCCGAAAGCTTCCTGCCCGCGCCGCGAATCTGGGAAGCCGACTACACCCCCAATGCCACCGGTTCGGCAGACGCCTATCTGCCCAGCGGCGCGTTGCAGCGCGGGGGCCGCAGGGCACGCGCCAGCGGCGATTACGAGGCGTGGTCGCCGGGCGAGTGATGGCGATGCGCCTGCCCGCCGCCGTGCTTTCGTGCGCCCTTGCGCTGGCCGCGTGCAACAGCGGCTCGCCCGAGCCCGAGGCGCTTGAAACCGAGGTGCCCGAAGAACTGGCCAAGGGCACCGCACGCGATACCGCCAACGACAGCGAGACCATCGGCACCCCGATGGCCGACCGGGTGGCGACGATCGGCCTGCTCAACAAGCGCAACAACGTAAGCCGCGACTTCGAGCTGAAGCCGGGCGAGGCGACCCGTGTGGGCGATGTCGTGATCCGGCTGGAAGCGTGCGAGAAGACCGCGCCGTGGGAATTGCCCCAGGAAGAAGGTGCGTTCGTTCAGGTGTTCGTGCGCGAACGCAAGGGCAACGAGCCCGAGCCCAGCTGGAACAAGGTGTTTTCCGGCTGGCTGTTCCGCAACTCACCCAGCCTCAATGTGGTCGAGCACCCGGTCTACGATGTCTGGGTCAAGCAATGCGCGATGAGCTTTCCCGGAGAAGAAGAAAGCGCCGGGGAAGACTGAGCAGCCGCTTCGCGCTCCAGCTCTGCAAAAGCGCCCGGCAGGGTCAGCCGCTGGTCGCCGCGCGCCGCCTGCAGGCGTTCCAGATATTGCTCTTGCGGGATCGGGATCGCACCAAGCGAGGCAAGATGCCCGGTCATGAACTGGCAGTCGAACAGCTCGCACCCGGCGCGCTGCAACAGTGCGAGCAGCCAGCCCAGCGCCACCTTCGAGGCATCGCGGCGCTCGCTGAACATGCTTTCGCCGCAGAACACCCTGTCGAAGGCGACTCCGTAGACGCCGCCGACCATCTCGCCGTCCTGCCAGCACTCTATCGAATGCGCGTGGCCGACCTCGTGCAGCCGCTGGTAGCTGGCGGCGATCCGCCCGCTGATCCAGGTATCCTCGCCGGTGGCGCGCGGCGCGGCGCATTTCAGCACGGTGCCTGCAAAATCGCTATCCACCCGCAGCGTGAAGACCTCGCGCCGGATCGTGCGAGCGAGCGAGCGCGAACAGTGGAATCCGCCGATGGGGATGATCGCCCGTTCGCGCGGCTCGACCCAGAAAATATCCTGGTCGGCCCGCGTCTCCGCCATCGGGAACATGCCCTGGCGATAGGCGGAGAGCAGGATGGGGGGCGGGACGATCGGCAGCATGGTCGTACCATACCTAGCCGCGATGTCAGGCGGGCGCCATGCTCTGCGCGAACTCCTGCAATCGCTGCGCATCGACGAGCCGGGCGAATTCGTCGTGCGAGAGACGCGCGCCGTCATAGAGCACATGGTCCGCCGGGCCTTCCCCCGGGAACAGCCGATCGAGGTAAGAGATCATCCGCGTCATCGTCCTCCGGTTGCCGTGGGTCACATTGGTCGGTCGGGCGTGGAGGGTGATGTTCTGATCCATGAACACGGTCTCGCCGTCGTGCCAATCGTGGTGGTAGATATGCTCGGGACGATCGATCTTGTTCCAGAGATGGGCCTTGAATTTCTGGCTCTCTTCAGCCGTCATGCCCTTGAAATGGCTGAAGCAATGGCTCGGGAAGCGCATCCCTTTGCGGCCTGTAACAGTGCTGTCGACCAGCTTCGTTTCCATGTTCTCGTGCGGCACCATGTTGTAACGGCTGATTTCGAGATGCCACTTCTCGATATCCGGGCTCATGCCCCCGCCGTCCCATCGCCATACGCAGACAGCTTCGTCGACCATGCTGCGGTCCTCGTGATTGAGCGCATCATAGGCTGGGGCGGTGCAGAGAAACGATGTGCGGCTTTTTTCCGAACCCCACAAGCTCATGAGCCCGATCACCCGCTGGCTGTCGTGATAGGCTTGCTGATCGGCATGCCAGTCGAGTTCGCCATTGGGAAACAGCCCGGTGGCCTTGCCACGCTTGTCCTTGATGAAGCTGACACGCGCCATGCCGGGAAGCGCGCCTGTCTTGTCGAGACCGGAGGCGACCTGTCCCATTGCCATGAACGCACTGCGCCAGTGGCGGCCGGTCAGGCGTTTTTCGAGCACGTAGCGATTGACGATCGGCATACAGGGTTGCCCCCACAGCATCTGAATATCGTATAGTCGCTGTTCCGGAACCGATTGCCGAACCACAACCACGCATTCATGCGCGACGATACGACCCAGCTCGCGACAGGATTCATCATCGAGGAGGTCGATTTCGGAGACCTCGACCCCGTTGGCGATCGGCGTCACCTTCATTCGGCAGGCTCCAGAATCTGCGCCTGTTCGGGCTGCGTATTTTTGCTGTGTGCCAAGGCGGTTTCCCGGTCGATCAGGAAAATCCTGCCCAGCGTCCGCACCATCCCCGTCCATTGGGCGAAACTTTCCGCATCGCGCACATCCTCGTCGCGCGGTTCAAACTTGGACGACCAGCCGCCCGAATACATCCGGCATTCCGAACAGATGGTGTCGGATGTGCCGCATTTTTCCAGCGGGGCATGGTTCAGATCGGTTTTGAAGTAGCGCATGGGTTCGACCATCCGCGAATGGCAATCGCGCGCGATCCCCGTTGCAGGGTCGATATCGTACAACGGCCCGATCTGCGTCGCCCAGGCGTTGTATGCGTGTGAATAGACCACCGTATCGGGGAAATCCTCGATCAGGTCGTCCATCAGGCGGCGCGCGGCGGCAAGGCTGCCTTCGTCCCACCGCAGGTTGTCCTCTTTTGAGGATATTCGGAAATACTTGCCATCGGGGCCCATCCGGTCGGCCAGTTTGCGCGCGTAGCTCTGCGTGGGCGAATACATATTGAAGGTCAGCGGCAGATCGTTGTCCCGGCAGATTTCCGCCAGCCGACGCGCATCGCCCAGGTTGGAGCGGGTCAGCGTGTAAAGCATGATCGCGCGCGGATCGCCGGCGTAATTGCGAATAGCCTTGGCAAAGGCATTGGCGCCGCGCAGGCTGGTGTCGACATCCTCATCCACGCCCCACACCGAAACGCCGATCCGATAGGGGATCGCCGGGTCGAGGCGGATCGTGCCATTCGTGCCGATATTGCCGTGGGGGAAATGCTCCGCGGCTGCGATCAGACGCTCCTGCTCCAGCGCGGGTTCCGCACCGACGAAATAGGCCATGGTGACGCCGCGACGGCCCTCGGCGGCGAAGAAATCCTCCCACGCGGTGCGATCCCTCACCTCGCGCGGTGGCGGCGAGAAATCATCCGAGAAATAATAGCACCCCTCGCAGAACAGGTTGCAGCGCGTCGCCACCTCGTAAAACGCCGGGCGGCGGAAAGCGCGCACAACAGCCTTGGCGGCCTCGTATTCCGGCCTGAGATCGGGGCGATCCCGCAGGATCTGGACGACCTTTGCAAGGCGGCCTTTGCGTTGGTGGGCGGTCATCGATCGACTCGGCTTCTGGCTATGCTTCAGTAATTATTTCATATTCCAGTATCGCCGCGAAGAACAGGGCGTGTGTCGCGGCAGACCTGTTCGGGCACGATTCCCCTGGAGCGGAGGATCTTCTCCAAGCGGCGGGAATAAATGCGTGCCCCCTTGGCATTGAGATGCGCACTGTCGCGGAATAGCGCGGCATCGTAGCGCGTGGCGCGGTTCTGCCAGTCGTCGATCACGATTGCACCGCGCGTTTCCAAATCTCTCAACAGCGCGTTGAATTCATCCGTTTCGAACCAGTCTGCCTGCTGCAACGGGCGATTGAATTCGTCGATGAATGGCGACTCGACCAGCACCAGCTGGC
This sequence comes from Erythrobacter sp., assembly GCA_009993635.1. Taxonomy (GTDB): domain Bacteria; phylum Pseudomonadota; class Alphaproteobacteria; order Sphingomonadales; family Sphingomonadaceae; genus Alteriqipengyuania. The sequence continues at coordinate 244,003 of JAACTC010000009.1, forward strand.
CGCCATGCGCCGCCACCTTGTCCGCGATTCGCAACAGAGTCTGGTGCGTGCGTGCGGGCGTAGTCGGATCGGCATCGGTCACGGCCTGCGCTGCGGCTTCCCATTCTGCCAGCACCCCCTTTGCCAGCACGTCGGCCTCTTCCGGGGGGACAGACAGGGTGTCATGCACAACCGCCGGGTCGGGCGGTGGAATGCGACCAAGCGCATCGAGCAGCGCAATGTGCCAGGGCTCGACCAGATGCTGGCCTACGGCCGGCATTATCGGAGCAAGCATGGCCTGCCGCCAGTCGTCCCCGATCAGGCCCCATTCGCCTTCGCCTTGCAGGAAAGTGTAGGTATACCGGCGGCGATAGACGTTCGCGAGACCTGGTATGGCATTATCGTAAAGCTGCGAGGCCGGGCTGGTCGACAGGAAGAAAAGCCTGGGCGGGTCGGGGCGCGAAAGGATCAGATCGATCAAAGCTTCGGATTCGAACAGGTCCTGGCCGTTATTGTAGAACGGCGCGCCGTCGATGCACATGGCATCGAAGTCGATCGCGTTGCCGGTCGACCCGCCGAGCGATACGGCTTCCTTTCCCGCGATGCGATCGAACTTCGCCTGCATTTTCTGGGGCTCGGTCGGCCCGCTTATCGGTACCCGGCCCGCAAGGTTGAGCGCAGCGAGGACGGCGAGACCGAAGGCGACAAACGCGAGGACGGAACGAAAAGACCAGCGCATCAGAAATCGAAATACAAAAAGCCGGTGCCGGTGAACACGCCGAACATCAGGATCGTGGCGGCGAGTCCCCACCAGAACGGCCACGCGACGACCGCACCGGCGGACTCAAGCCGATCGAAGACCGGACGGCGTGCGTCGAGCCATTGATAGAATTCGAGCGCGACGATCGCGAACAGGAACAGCTTGCTGACCTGCAGGGCCCCCAGGCCGGCGGAAAGCGTAAGCGCCTCACCCGGCAGATGGGCGATCTTGCCCCAGATCGCGTAGGTCTGGTCCCAGCCGGGTGCGTTCACGATCGAACCCAGGAACAGCAGGAAGAACCACAGCACCGCCCGGTTCATGTTGCGCCCGATCAGCCGAGAGCCGCGCTCGCCGACCCCGGCCCGCGCCAGTGCGCGACTCGACCCGGCAAGCATCCCGCGCTGGCGGCGCACCCAACCTTCACCGATCATCAGCAGCCCCGCGATGCCGCCCGCCACCAGCCACGAGGTCGACGCGCCATGCCACAGGCTGATCAGCAGCGTGGTCACCACCGTTGCCACGAACCTGGACCAGACCTTCGTGTGCCGCGCGATGGGGATATAGACGTAATCGGTGAACCAGCGCGTCACCGTGATATGCCACCGCTGCCAGAACTCGGCGATGGACACCGCGGCATAGGGGCGGCGGAAATTCTGCGTCAGCGCGATGCCCATGATCAGGCTCGACCCGATGGCGATGTCGGCATAGCCCGAAAGGTCTGCATAATAGCGGTAGAGCGCCCCCAAGGTCGCAAGCGTCACGGTGAGAGAGGTATGCGCTTCGGGCGCGGCGAGGATGGGCGGTACCAGCAGCCCCAGCCGGTCGGCGATCACCAGCTTCTTGAAATAACCGACCAGGATGAGCGCGCCGCCCATCGCCGCGCGCCGCAGGTCGAACACCTGTTCTTCGCGCAATTGCGGCAGCAGCTTGTATGGCCGCTCGATAGGGCCTGCCAGAAGCTGCGGGAAATACATCACGTATACCGCGAAAATGCCCAGATGCGTCTCGGCCTCGCGCTTTCCCCGATAGACGTCGATCGTGTAGCCGAGCGTCTGGAAGGTATAGAACGAAATGCCCAGCGGCAGGATGACATCGGCGAGGGTGAAGTTGCCGACCCGGACATCGTAGAACGTCGTCCCGGCCAGCAAGGCGCTGTACTTGAAGAAGATCAGCGGGCCGAGATTGCACAGCATGCTGGCACCGAACAGCAACCGGCGGAGTTTCTTGCCGCGAACCTCCATCAGCCTCTGCGCGACGAAGAAATCAACGAATGTGGTGAACAACAGCAGGGCGAGAAACTCGACCCGCCAGCTGCCGTAGAACAGGTTGCTTGCCGCGAGCAGCAGCACCCAGCGCCAGCGATGCGGGACGAGGAAAAACAGCGCCGCCACGATCGGCAGGAACAGCAGATAATCCAGCGAATGGAAGATCATCCTGCGCGGCCCGGCTTCGATCAGCGGCGCGCGCGCAGGAAAATCGGCCGTTCCCCGACCGGGCGCTGGGTCCATTCGACCGCCATGCGCAAGGGGCAGGCAGGATTGGGCGCGATGTCGAACCGGTCGCAGATCAGCGCGAGAAACAGCACCAGTTCGATCTGCGCGAGGCTGGAGCCGGTGCATCCGCGTGGCCCGGTGCCAAACGGCATCCACGCCGCGCGGCGCCTGCGCTCGTCCCCGTCGGCTTGCACGAACCGCTCCGGCCGGAAATCGTCCGGCTGGCTCCAAATCGCGCGATGCCGCTGCATGGCGTAGATCGACATGATGGCGAGCGACCCTGCGGGCAGTTCGACCTCGCCCACCGCAAGTCCGCTCCTGACCTCCCGAATGACCTGGATCACTGGCGGGTAGAGGCGCAGCGTCTCCCGAACGACAGCCAGCGCGACGGGCAATCTGGAAAGCGAGAAAACGCCCTCCCGGTTCGCCCGCCATTCCTCGCGCACATCCTTTTGCAGCTCCGGCAGGTGGGCGACCAGCCAAAGCATCCAGGTGAAAGCTGCCGACGCATTGTCATGCCCCGCGTGCAAGAAGAGCGTGAGCGTGTTGAGGTCTTGCGGGAAGGGAGGGGGCGTGTGCGTGCCATGCCTGTCCTGCCAGTCGCCAACCAGGCGCGTGGCGAGGGTGGAGAGCAGGCCGAGTTCCTCCTTCAGCTCGATCGGGTGGCGGTCGGCGATGGATCGCGCGGTCTGGTCCACCAGGCTATCGCGTTGCCGGGCTTCGTTCTCGTCCGCGAACATCGCGCGATGCAATGTGTCGAGGGTCAGCCTGCGGGCATCGCGTTGCAGCGGGATGGGCTCGTCCTGCGCGTATCCCTCCCACTCCGCCAGCATGTCCGCCAACGCGAGGTGGATGCGGGGCACCAGGCTGAGCGCGCGCTCGGACGTGATCGGCTGCGCGACGTTGCGGCGGGTGCGCCGCCAGTCCTCCTGCTGCGCCTGGATCAGGTTCTCGCCATAGCTGGCGCCGAGGATGCGATCCTGAATCCGCGCACGCGGGAAGGCGTCGTTGCGGTTCTGCAGGATGGTGGAGACCGCTTCGGGCTCCGCCACGAAGGCGATTCTGCGCCGCTCGGCCATGGCCAGCTCGATTCCCGTGTCGAGCAGGCGTGCGGGCCAGTTCGCCGCAGGATCGCGCAGGACCTTGCCCAGCGATGGCAGCGTCGCGGCACCGCTATCCTTCAGGTGTAAGCGAGGGGGATCCGGATCCAGTACCACCGCGTGTTCTTTCGCCATGCACGGTGGCCTTAAGCCTTGATTTCACGGTTAACAACTCGGTCGCGCTACGGATGTGGCCGCAGGAGGCAGGATAGATCAATGCTTGCCAACCCGCTCACCCCGCCGTAGAGCCCGCTTCCGCCTGCAGGGGTGTAGCTCAGCTGGTAGAGCATCGGTCTCCAAAACCGAGGGCCACGGGTTCGAATCCTGTCACCCCTGCCATTCCTTCGGCGACGAGCCAGCGCCGGTCGCCCATCACGCCGGAAGAGGCCATCGCGATGGAATTTCTCCACACCATGATCCGCGTCAGCGACCTCGACGAGTCGCTGGATTTCTTCTGTGGCAAACTCGGCCTGGTGGAAACTTCGCGCAAGGAGGTGGAGGCGGGGCGCTTCACGCTGGTGTTCCTCGCCGCGCCCGGCGATGCGCAGAGCGCGCGGGAAACCGATGCACCGCTGGTGGAGCTGACCTATAACTGGGACCCGGAGGAATATTCCGGCGGGCGCAATTTCGGCCACCTGGCCTATCGGGTGGAGGATATCTACGCGCTCTGCCAAAGGCTGATGGATCGCGGTGTCACGATCAATCGCCCTCCGCGTGACGGGCGCATGGCCTTTATCCGCTCGCCCGACGGGATCTCGATCGAACTGCTGCAGAAGGGCGAATCGCTGCCCCCGCAGGAGCCTTGGTCGTCGATGGAAAATACCGGCAACTGGTAGCCGGTTTGCGGGCGCTGCGTCCGATTGGTCACAATTCTGCAATTTTTGCGCATCGCGGGAACCCGGCGGATTGGCTGGGCTTGCGCGGTGTTTGCAATGCCTCCCTTTTGTTCCCACAGGAAACTCGGGAACGTCGCATACGAGGCGTGCATTTTTTACGGCATAACGAACTCGGTTTTCACGTCAGGAGATGACCAATGTCGAGCATGCCATTCCGCAGCAGCCGGTCGGATAGCTGGACCAGCCCGCGTTCGCACACCGACGCGACGCTTCGCATGATGAAGTACGGCAAGATTCAGCCGATGCATCAACCCAGTTTCTGGGAGCGTCTGTTCGGCGCCGTCTGAGCTAGTAAAGCCTCAAGGCGGGCGAACGATCTAAGCCAACGAACAAAAGGGCCGGAGCGCGAGGTTGCGCTCCGGCCCTTTGCTTTGTGGCCCGGTGGCTAGCGACCAGCGCCGGGCTAGTATTCCTCCGGCTCTTCCGGGGTATCCGCGTGGAAATCCTTGCCCGCGGTCTTGTCGCCCCGCGACAGGGCGAAGACCACGCCCGACAGCAGCAGCAGCGCCAGCAGGTTGGGCAGCACCATCACGGCGTTGGCGATATCGCCCATCCGCCAGATCAGGTCGCTCTCGCGCCCGGCCCCGATGAAGATGCCGACGCACCACAGCACGCGCCAGATCATGTGGAGCACCTTTTCGCCGCCCAGCGTCGATCCGGGAATGCGATCGTACAGGAAGGTGATCGCCCGTTCGCCGTAATAGCTCCAGGTGAGCAGCGTGGTGAACACGAACAGCAGCAGCGCAAAGCTGGCGACCATCGTACCCAGCGGGATGCTGCCGATCTCGAACGGGAAGGCAGCGGCAAAGGCACCGCTCGTCACCGCAAAGCCATCGAGGTCGGCCTGCCAGGCGTGCAGCACCGGCTGGCCCGCATGGGTGAAGTTGCCTTCCACCGTCAGGATGACCAGCGCGGTCATGGTGCAGATCACGATCGTGTCGATGAAGGTGCCCAGCATCGCCATGCGGCCCTGGAACTCCGGATCGTCGGTCTGCGCCACCGCGTGCGCGATCGGGGTCGAGCCCTGACCGGCCTCGTTCGAAAACAGGCCGCGCGCCACGCCCGCCCGGATCGCGAGGATCACTGCCGCCCCCACGAACCCGCCGCTGGCCGACTGCACGTTGAACGCGCCGCCGAAGATGCGTCCGAAGGTTTCGGGGATATCCTGAATGTTCAGGATGATCGCGATGATCGCCATGACGATGTAGGCCAGCGCCATGATCGGCACGACGCTTTCCGCAACGCGACCGATCGACTTGATCCCGCCGATGATGACGACGAACACCAGAATGGCGACGATCAGCCCCCCGAGCCATTCCTCGATTCCGAACAGCTCGTTCAGGCCGTCGGCAACCGCGTTGGCCTGGATCGCATTGCCGGTGACGAGCCCGCTGATAAGCGTGCCGACGCAGAAGAATATCGCCAGCCACGTCCATTTCGGGCCGAGGCCCATCATGATGTAGCTCATCGGGCCGCCGCGATAGGTGCCTTCGCTGGTGGTTTCGCGATAGCGGATCGCCAGCGCGCCCTCGGCAAAGGCCAGCGCCATGCCGAACAGCGCGGTGACCCACATCCAGAAGATCGCGCCCGGTCCGCCCAGCGCGATCGCGGTCGCGACGCCTGCAAGGTTGCCCGTGCCGACCTGGCCGGAAAGCGCGGTGGAAAGCGCGGCGAACGGCGAAATCTCGCCCGCGCCGCCCTTCTTGCGGCCTGCGAACAGGTTCTTCACCGCCGACCCCAGATTGGTGATCGGGTAGAACCTGAGGCCGATCATGAACCACAGGCCCGCGCCCAGCAGGATGATGGCAAGCGGCGGGAAGGGGAGTACTTCAACCCCGTTCCACGTACCGCCCCAGATAAAGTCCGCGACATTCGTCACCGGCCCCAGCAATTGCTGGTCCAGACTTTGCGTCGGCGCTGCGCTGCTCATGTGGTGTCCCACCCCTTTTGAAATTCGTCCCTTGGCGGGTGCTAGGGGAGTGAAGGACACATTTCCAGCCCTCTCGAACCCGCTTGTGAGCCGCGACGCCGTGTAATAGGCAAGTCCTTCCGATATGGGAGGAATTCGGAATGGCACGTGGGAGTTTCGGACGCATAGGCGCCGCATTGGCGGCTGCGGGACTGGTCGCGGCAACGGCATCGCCCGTCGCGGCGCAGCAGCTCGATAAGTGGTGGAAGATCAAATTCTACGAGAGTCAGGAGACTTTCGATTACTACCCGATCACCCTGCGTGTCGATTACGGTCGGGCGAAGCACAAGTACGGAAGCTCTCTGACGCCGGCCGCCGTCGCCAGCCTGGAAAACCGGTCAGACGAGCCCATGTGCGCGGCTCTCTACTTCAAGACCGAGCAGGATGGTTACAACGAACTGTTCGAGAGCGGCAATGGAGCCGCGTACCTTATCAAGGCCGGCAAGACGCAGAAGGTCGCTGCGACGGTCTACAGCCGCAGCGGCCGTGCGCAGCAATTCGGATTCGGCACGATGGTGGTCCATAGCTGGCACCCGTCGGGCAAGAAGAGTTGCGGTGGTGATCCCAATGGTCGGCCGGATTTTCCGTAAGGGCACGCCGACGCGCTTGCTTTTGACCAACTGCCCGCCTAGATGCGGTCGGGTCTCAAGACATCGAAGCTGACGACCCGCCCTCCGATCATCCGATCGCGAAGGCGATCCCGGCTTCCCGAAAGAGACGCGAAATTTGGTCCAACAGTTATCAGATGGAAACGGCAGCGATGGCCGAAGGCAAAGTCGAGACGAAGAAGCGCAAGACATCGCCGGGTGAATTCGCCCGGCAGGTGCGCGCCGAAACGAGCAAGGTCGTCTGGCCGACCCGGCAGGAGACGATCCAGACCGCGATCTTCGTCAGCATCCTGGTGCTGATCCTTTCGCTGTTCTTCCTCGGCATCGACACGCTGTTCGGCGCGGTCGTCCGTTTCCTCCTCACGCTCGCCTGAGCCGCACTTCCGCAGGATATTTCATGGCACGCTGGTACATTATTCACGCCTATTCCGGGTTCGAGAACAAGGTTCGCGACGCGATCATCTCCGAGGCGGAGCGCCTTGGCCTGTCCGAAGGGGTCGAAGAGGTCGAAGTGCCGACCGAAACCGTGACCGAAGTGAAGCGCGGCAAGAAGGTGCAGGTCGAACGCAAGTTCATGCCCGGCTACGTGCTCGCCAAGCTGAACATGACCGACGATATCTATCACCTGGTCAAGAACACGCCCAAGGTCACCGGCTTCCTTGGCGCCGGCGCGAAGCCGCAGGCGATCAGCGAGAAAGAGGCCGCGCGCTATTTCGGCGGTGTCGAAGAAGCCAAGGCCGCGCCGAAGAAGGACATCAGCGTCGATTACGAGATCGGCGATCAGGTCAAGGTGCTCGACGGACCCTTCGCCAGCTTCAACGGCGTGGTGGAAGAGCTCGATTTCGACAAGGCGAAGGTCAAGGTCTCGGTCTCGATCTTCGGCCGTGCGACCCCGGTCGAACTCGATTTCGAACAGGTCGAACTGGTCAAGTAATCCGCCGCGCGGGGTGCGCACACCATGCGTACCCGCCCTGGCATCTGCAATCGCAAGAAACGCTTCGCCACGCGTGACGAGGCAGAGCAGGCAGCCGCCTGCGCACCGTTCACCCTGCGCGCCTACCGCTGCGAGCTGTGCCGCAATTTCCACCTGACCAGCCGGACCAAGGGGATGAAGATCCCGCGCCGCGAACTCGGCGGGAACGCATGAGGGTCAGGTCAGCCAGCCCAGGCTCTGGCTATAGGCCAGGCTCAGCATGATCGTATCGACCGCCGCGTGGGCCAGGACGCAGGCCCACAGGTTGCCGCGATTGGCGAAGCGCAACCAGCCAAGGAACAGCCCGATGCTCGCCGTCACCAACACGCCGCCCCATCCCTGATAGAGGTGCGGCAGGCCGAACAGCGCGGCCTGAATGATCGCGGCAGGCCACTTTCTCCCGCGCATTCCGCGCAGCCGCATCAGCCGGTCCATCAGGAAGCCGCGATACAGCAATTCCTCACCAAGCCCGGCGGTGAACCATGCCACCAGCACGATCCACAGGGCGAAGCTCAGCGGGCTTTCGACCACCAGATCGATGATCAGGCTCACATCGATCGGCGCGATGCCCAGCGCGTCGAGCACGACGTGGCCGATGGCGAATAGCGCGATGATCGCCCCCGTGCCCAGCGCAGCAAAGGCCAGCGTGCGGCCCATGTTGACCGGCGGGCGAAGGTTCCATGCGTGGCGCAGGCAGCCATCGGACGCGAGCCATAATCGCGCGACCAGCAGGGCCGCCACCATGCTTGCTACGGTGGAGCCGAGCATGCCTGCATTGGTCTGGCCCAGCAGCAGGACCGCGGGGATACCGGCAAGGACGTAAGCGCCCGCAACGCTGACCAGCTGGAGGAGAAACCGCAGCCAGCTCAAGCGGCGTAACCGGTTTCGGGCGAGGGAGCGTTGCTTCATTCCGGCGCACTAAGTGCCCGGGATCGGGCGATTTCGCAAGGGCGGCTGCGCATGCGGGACCCGGAACGGGACGGATCGGGCGGCAAACATTACGAGCCGTTGGAACGCGCGGCAAAGCTTGCATTCCTGCGTCAATTCGCTAGATGGCGCGCTTCCCAACACCAGTTCGGGATTCCACGCGGAAGGGGCGCTCCGGCTCCCCGTCATACCGCTTACCATGAGCGCGGCATAAAATGTGCCGCGCGACAGTGAGAAAAGGAGGCCACCAATGGCCAAGAAGATCGAAGGTTACATCAACCTTCAGGTGCCCGCGGGCGCTGCCAACCCCTCGCCGCCGATCGGCCCTGCGCTGGGTCAGCGCGGCGTGAACATCATGGAATTCTGCAAGGCGTTCAATGCCGCCACGCAGGAGCTCGAAAAGGGCGCCCCGATCCCGACGAAGATCACGGTCTATGCGGATCGCAGCTTCACCTTCGTCACCAAGAGCCCGCCCGCCAGCTTCCTCATCAAGAAGGCGATGAAGATCAAGTCGGGTTCGAAAGAGCCGGGCAAGAACATCATCGGTTCGATCAAGACCAGCCAGCTGGCCGAAATCGCCGAAACCAAGATGAAGGATCTGAACGCGAACGACATCGATCAGGCGGTCAAGATCATCGCCGGTTCCGCCCGTTCGATGGGCATCGAAGTGGTGGAGGGCTAACCAATGGCTACTTTGAGCAAGAAGCAGAAGACGCTGAGCGAAAAGCTGGACGCGGAAAAGCTGTACACCTTCGACGAGGCGCTTTCGACGCTGCGCGAGCACAAAGCGAAGTTCGACGAGACCGTCGAAGTCGCGATGAACCTGGGCGTCGATCCGCGCCATGCGGACCAGATGGTGCGCGGCATGGTTTCGCTGCCTTCGGGCACGGGCAAGACCGTGCGCGTCGCGGTGTTCGCCAAGGGCGACAATGCCGACAAGGCGCTGGCCGCCGGTGCGGACAAGGTCGGCGCGGAAGACCTGATGGAAGACATGCAGGCTGGCAACCTCGATTACGACCGCGTGATCGCAACGCCCGACATGATGGGTGTCGTCGGTCGTCTCGGTAAGGTGCTGGGTCCCAAGGGCCTGATGCCGAACCCCAAGCTGGGCACCGTGACCCCGAACGTGGAACAGGCCGTGAAGGACGCCAAGGGCGGCCAGGTCGAATTCCGCGTGGAAAAGCAGGGCATCATCCACTCCGGCCTCGGCAAGCTGTCGTTCAAGGACGAAGAGCTGAAGACCAACTTCAAGGCCTTTACCGACGCGATCGTCAAGGCGAAGCCGTCGGGCGCGAAGGGCAAGTACGTCAAGAAGGTCACGCTGACCTCCTCGATGGGCCCTGGCCTGAAGATCGACCTGACGGAAGTCGAAGGCGCGTAATTTTCGCTCGCGGCGGATCGCTTCGCGATCGCCTGCGCGGGCGCGGCCTAATGGCCGACGCGCGGTCGCGCTTGCCGAGTTCGATCCGAACTCGGAGGGCTAGCGCCAGACCCGAACCGAAGGTTCGGCAAGGCCGACCGTCAGCGTTTGAGGCGTAAAATAGAAAAGGGCCGGGGGATCACCCTCCGGCCCTTTTTTGCGTCTGAGCTAGGCCGACCTGAGCAGGCGGCTGTAGATCCAGCCGATCCCGATCAGGCTGAAGCCCAGCGCGAGGAAGCTTGCGACGCGCAGCAGACCGTCCAGCCCGGCAGCATCGACGAGGAACACCTTCGCCACCGCCAGCAGCATCAGCACCAGCGATCCGACGCGCCAGCGCCGCTGCTTGCGCCACCATCCCCAGCCGAGGAAGGCGAGCGCGACCAGAATGCCGAGCAGCGAGCGGAGCAGATCCTCCGTCTCGCCCATCGGAACCGCGACCAGCACCGATCCGGCAAAGGCCTGCCGCAGTGCGCTGAGCGCGAACGCCAGTGCCAGAGCCATCAGCACGCCATCGCCCGCCATCCGGCCCCATGCGAAACCTGCACGCGCAATCTCGCGCCCGACAAGCCACGCCGCCATCGCGCCGATGGCGTAGGAGGGCAGCAGGAGGTTGGCGAGCGGCACGCTCCCCACCGCCTGCGCATCCCACAGCGGGTTATGCAGCACGAAGCCGAGCCATGCGAAGTGGGCCAGTGAGAGCGCGATCAGGGCGCAGCCGGTCCAGCGCGCCCACGCCTGAGCCCGCGCGCCGCCCAGGGCAAGCAGGCCGTATCCCGTACCCAGCAGCAGTCCCTGCCACAGCGTCCGCTCTAGCAGTCCGCGCGCCACGAAATCCTCCGTTTGCCCGAGCGGGAAAAGCTGGCGGAACAGGACATGCGCAATCACCACTGACAGTGCGTTAGCGATAACTCCCGAGGCGATGCGAAGCGCACTCCTCTGCGCATCCAAGCGCCACGCCGCCAGGCTTGCGAGCAGCGCAAGCGGTACGATCCGGTTGGCGACCTGGGCGACGCTCGGCAGGTCCGCCAACGGTGTGGGCACACCCGCCAGCGAAGGGATAAGCGCGATGAGCCACTGGCCGATGGTCGGCATCGCCCAGCCGGCGGCGATTCCCAGCAGGGCCAGCGCGGTATGGTGCCACTTCGGCAGGCCGAGCAGGATCGCCGCGGATAGTGCCGCCAGCAGCCAGCCTATCGCGGCGTTGGGCGCGAGTGCGATCAGGATAAGGTAGATGATCACGGCAATCGCCGCGCCGTGCCCCCAGGCAAACCGCTCGTGCGAGGCGAGCCTCCCGAACAGCATCGCTGCACCCACGGCCACGCCGCCCAGCGCGGCGAGGCCCAGTGCGAGCATTGGCTGCATGCCTTCGCCTCCATGGAACTGCCCCATCGCAATCGCGGCGAGCGCGGGCGGTACTGCTATGGCCTGCCAGCGGTCCTCTTCCCGCGGCTGCCCGAAGCGGGCCAGCGCAACCGGCACCACGGCTGCCAGCACCGCGATCCCCGCTGCAACCAGCGTGAAGCCCTGCGCCGATGCGTCCGCTACGGCAATCAGCAGCAGGCCCACCGCCGCCGCGAAGGCTCCGCCCCGACGGATCGCTGGCTCTCGCCAGCCGAGCATGGCCAGCGCCAGCAACAGCAGCAGATAAAGGCCCCAGGTCAGCAGGCTGAAGTCGTCGACCACCACCAGCACGGCAAGCTGGATGCTCGCCAGTGCTGCCGCTGCGGTATAGCTCCACGGGAGCGACTGCGATCCGCGCAGAGCGATGGCGGGCACCGCCGATCCCAGCACCACCAGATAGACTCCCGATGCGATGACATCCTGCGAACCTACGGACACCGCAGACAGCACCACCGAGCCCCAGCCGAACCCGCCCAGCAGAGCGACAAGCCCCAGCCACGCGGCCCCCATCCTCTGGCCGGTATAGGCGATGCCCGCGGCCAGCAGCGCAAGGTAGAAGGTCAGTAGCGGCAGGTTGGGGTTCTCGCTGGAAACCATCGCGGGGGTGGCGAAACCGCCGACAAGGCCCAGCAGCGCGGTGGGCAGGCCGAACCGGAAGGCAAGCCCAAGCGCGATGGCGGTCACCAGCGCCAGCCCGCCGAACGCTATCCCGGGCCCGATCAGGGAATACACCGATCCGGCGAGGTAGAACGCGGCATACAGGGTCGCGAGGCCCGCCCCCGCCAGTGCCTGCCTCACGCGCGGATCGGCCAGCCGCGCTTCGAACCGGTGCGCCAGCTCCGCCGCGATCAGCAGCAGGATGCCAAACAGGAAACTCGCCGCGACGCGCACGGGCGGCGTCATCAACCCGCTTTCGATCGCCAGCCGGACGAGAAAGATTCCGCCGATGGCGAGCGTGATCCCGCCCGCCCAGATCGGCAGACGCCGCCCGAACAGCTCCTCGAAATCGAGGGAGGAGCCGGCGCGTTCCGGGCCTTCCGCCTCGCTCTCGACGACGGGCGGCGAGGGTTCGCGGACTTCGTGGGCTATCGGCGGAGAAGGGGCGGCTTCTGGTGGTGCATCGAGGCTATCCTCCACCCGATCGGCAGGCGGCGGCGCGATGGACGCCTCGTGTGCTGTGGCGGCGCGTTCGCCGACACGCCATTCCAGCTCCGCCAGCCGTTCCTCAAGCCGGGTATGCGACTTGCGCAGCTCCCTGAACTGGCTCCACAGCGCGGCGACGATCGCGCCAAAAATCAGGATCAGCAGAACTTCCAACCGTGCGCGACCTCCAGCCCTTGCGGTGCTAGCCGGTTGGGCGATGGGTGCAAGCTGTTAGGAGCGCAGCAGTTTTCTTGCCGAGGCCAGCGGGCTATCGTTCTGCAGCCGGGCCTTAACCCACGCCACCCCGGCATCGAACCCGTCGCGCGTACCCAGCAACAGCCGATTGGCCAGCGTAGGGCGCAGCAGAAGGAAGGAACAGCACGCCGCACTATGCGTGCCGAACAGCGCCTTGTGCGCGCCTTCCCCCTCGGTGAAATCGAAATACCGGAAGCGGCCTTCGGCGAACAGCAGCCGCAGCGCCTCCATCTGCAACACCGTGCCGGGCGACAGCGCGGCATGTTCGGGATCGTAGCCGAGGTGCTCGTAAACCAGCGTTGCCCCTCGTATCGGCAGCGACAGATAGGCCACCGGCTCGCCTGCAAGGAACAGCAGGAAGCAGCGCATCCGCCCGGCCTCCGCCTCGGCGAGCATGGCATCGCGCGCAGCCTCGCTATCGGGCAGTCCGGCATCGAGCAGGCGCGCCTGGTAGGTTTTTGCAGACAGCGGCGTCGCCAGATCGAGAAAACGCGCAACCTCTGCTCGGGTGGAGTAGGCGCGTACATCCAGTTTGCCGCCATCTGCCTTGGCGAACTTCTTCGTCTTGCGCCGCAGGGTGCTGCGGGTCTTGCCCGAAAAGCGCGCGAGGTAATCGTCGAAACTGCCGTCCATCGCGATATAATGACGACGGAATGTTTCGCGCGCGCCAGCGACGTAGCCGGGGTGGGCGGCGATGATCCTTTCACCCATGGTCTGCGGCGCGGAGAGCACGCGGATGCCGTCTGCCGAGGCTTCGGGGCGTACCTCCGGCGCATCGTACGCCAGCACCTGCTCCAGCGAGAATGCCATCGGCACCAGGTGCCGGTCGACCGCGAACAACCGCCGGGCTCCGACCGTAAAGGCGACCGGGGTGGGCCGGGCCACGCTCACAGCGCGCCGTAGAGCGTGTTCGAGATCGCCTGTTCGGCGTAGCGCATTCCCACGCTCATTGTGTTGGCAGGCACGGGCCGGGGCATTTCGGATCGGCGAAACACCCTGATCGGCGGGCACTCGACAAAGTCTCCGGTCCAGATCCCGCTGGTCGCCTCGATGAACTTGCAAAGCCCTTCGAACCGCGCGCGGACCAGCCGGTTGACCGCGAGGCTACGCCGATTGACCAGTTCGAAACTGTGCGAAACGATCGTGAAGGACGACATTCGCCCATCGCGCGCATGGAGCAGCGCGGCGCGCATTTCCTTCAGGGAAAGTGCGGTCACCTGCGCATGGCGCAGTCGCCCTCCGATGTCGCCGACGCAGGATACGGGCAGTTCCACGATGCCTTCATGCAGCAATGGCTGAGTGTCCGTCGCGCGCAGGTCGAGATCGCTCTCCCCACCGGCGATGCCGGGGGTATGGCTGCTGTCGAAGTCCAGGCCGATTTCGCGCAGCGCGCGCAGCGTGTCGCGGTTGGCGCCGTAATTGCCCGCACGGAAGGCCACCGGACCGGGTGCCCCTGCCAAGACCAGCGTCGAGCGCGCCCAGTCGAGGATGCGGCACTGATCCTCGAACCCGAAATCCTTGATGTTGCGTCCCGACAGGCCCGCGAGCGGGCCACCGGCGGGCGCGAGGTCGAGCCACTCGGTATGGCAATGCAGCTGAACGTCCTGCCCCGCCTCGATGATCGGCGCGACGACATCCTCTATCGCGGCCACGCCCCACACCAGCGCGGGCATCGGATCGACGAAGAACACCGCGCGCTGATTGTGTCTGCGCAGCAGGTCGAGCTTGTGCGTAATCCCGGCCGGGCCCTCCGGCGTGATGCACGCGATGGACCGGGCGAAGTTTTCCGCCCGATCGACACGGCACGGGCCATGGGCCAGCGCAGCCGAATATTCGGTGTCGATGGTGAGATACACACTCGTCATAGCAATGCTGCGCTAGCAGGCGGCGGTTAAGACGAGGTTTGCCTTGTTGCCCTGACCGTCAGATACCGCCCGCGATGGCGGAGTGACCCGCCTCCTCCAGGGCATCGCGCAGGTCTTTCGCGCAATCCGCCAGCGCGGCGGCATCGGTCGACCGGATCACGAAGTTGGCGCCCACCTTGCCTTCGCGAAAGAACGGGTAGCTGCCTATCTGGCACGCCTCGTGGGCCTTCGCGACCGCGCGGAGGATTCCGGCGACTTCGCTCTCGGCGGTCCAGCAGCCCATCGTTTCCGCCTTCAGCGGTGCGCCGCCTTCCAGCGTGCCGGTCAGTGCGTCGAGCATTCCGGCGGTGATATGCGGTACGCCTGCCATCAGGTGGATATTGCCGATCTTGATACCCGGCGCGCCAGACATGCGGTTCGGGATCAGCTGCGCCCCGGCAGGCACGCGGGCCATGCGCAGGCGATCTTCGGTTAGCCCGCCCGGCTTGTCGGCGTAGTATTTCTCCAGCAATGCGCGCGCTTCGGGATGGACGACCACCTCCAGCCCAAGCGCCGCGGCCACCGCATCCACCGTGATATCGTCGTGCGTCGGGCCGATCCCGCCGGTGGTGAACAGGTAGTCGTTGCGTTCGCGCAGGATATTGACCGCCTCGACGATCCGGTCCTGCTCGTCCGCGACCACGCGCACTTCGGCCAGCCGAATGCCCTGCACCTGCAGCCATTCGGCGACCTGCGCGATGTTCCTGTCGTGCGTGCGGCCCGAGAGGATCTCGTCACCGATCACGACGAGGGCGGCGGTCCAGATACGTTCGCTCATAAATCCTTACGTCGTGCTGCGCGCGGCGCTGGGCCGTGCGGGTGCTACATCGTCTGCCGGGGCGTGCGGCAGCGCCTTGAAGTGGAGGATGCCGTCGTCGATCGGGTCGCTTTTCATCTGCCTGCGATCGACCCGGTAATCCTGGTTGAGCCGCCACGGGAAGCCCACCGCGTTCTTCGGCATGATGGCTTTCGAACGCTGGATATAGCCGGAGGAGAAATCGAAGATATCGTCTTCCTCCAGCGCGGCGGCCTCTTCCGGCGACAGCGCGGGTACCGCGATGTCCGCGCCCTTGGCATCCATCTGGTTCAGTACGTCGCATACATACGCCGCGTTCAGGTCTGCCCGCAGCGTCCAGCTGGCGTTGAGGTAGCCGAACACCACCGCAAGGTTGGGCAGGTTCGAGAACATGCAGCCCTTGTAGTAGAACCGCTGCGCGAAATCGACCGGCTCTCCATCGACGCAGACTGCGATCTTGCCGGCGATTGCCAGCTTCAGCCCGGTTGCGGTTACCAGGATGTCTGCCGGGATTTCCCGGCCGTCCTCCAGTACCACCGCGTCTTTCGCAAAGCGTTCGATGCGGCCGGTCACCACCTCGGCCTTGCCCGCCTTGATCGCTTCGAACAGGTCGGCATCGGGAACCAGGCAAAGCCGCTGGTCCCACGGGTCGTAGGGCGGGGTGAAAGTGACTGCGTCGTACTTGTCGCCCAGATGCTCCTGCATCTTGGCGGTCAGGAACTCCTTGACCTTCTCCGGCTTCGATTGGGCGCGTTTGAAGCCGATGTCCTGCATCACCACGTTTTTCCAGCGAGTGATTCTGTAGGCGGTTTCTTCGGGCAGAACCTTGCGCAGGAAATTGGCCATCCCGTCGCGTGCCGGGCGGCTGAACATCCATGTCGGCGTGCGCTGGAGCATGGTGACCTTCGCCGCCCTGTCCGCCATCGACGGCACGATGGTGACCGCCGTCGCGCCCGATCCGATGACCACCACGTTCTTGCCTTCGTAGTCGAGATTGTCCGGCCAGAATTGCGGATGCACCGCCTGCCCCGCGAACTCGCCCAGCTCGAAACCGGGATCGTACGGCTCGTCGTAATCGTAATAGCCCGATCCCAGGTACAGCCAGTTGGCGGTCAGCCGTTTGCGTTCGCCCTGATCGGTGGCGACGGTCACCACCCAGCGTGCGCTTGCGCTGTCGAAGTCCGCGGTTTCCACGCGCATTCCGAACCGGATATTCTCGCGGATGCCGCGTTCGTCCACGATCCGGTTGAGGTATTCGAGGATCGCCGCACCGTCGGCGATGCTCTTCTCGTGCTTCCACGGTTCGAAAATGAAGCCGAGCGTGTGCATGTCGCTGTCCGACCGCACGCCCGGATAGCGGAACAGATCCCATGTCCCGCCCAGGTTTTCACGCATTTCGAGGATGGCGTAGCGTTTGTCCGGACACTGCGCCTCGAGGTGGGCGGCCATGCCGATGCCCGAAATCCCCGCGCCGACGATCAGCACGTCGAAATCGCTATCCTTGCTGTCCATCACCGACCGTCCATTCCCAGTTCGTACGTGTTGCGTATCGCATCGCAACCTATCGCAAGCCCGCGGCGCGCGCTAGGGCGCGGCGCATGGCCACCATCCTTCGCCCGCTCGTCTGCCTGCCTGCCCTCTTCACCGCCATGCCCGCGGTGGCGCAGCAGGCGGGTGAGCAGGATGAGGCCGTGATCGTGGTAACCGGGCGCGGGCTGGCCGATACGCCTGCCAGCCCTGCCTATGGCACGGTCGAGATAGACCGCGAGGCGGTTCTTTTCGTTCCCTCCGGCAGGATCGAGGAGGCCTTGGCCGGTGTCGCCGGGTTTCAGGAGTTCCGCCGGTCGGACAGCCGATCCTCCAACCCGTCGGCGCAGGGCGTGACGCTGCGCGCGCTGGGCGGCAACGCCACGAGCCGCGCGCTGGTTACCCTCGACGGGGTACCGCTGGCGGACCCGTTCTTCGGTTACATTCCCTTCGCCGCGATCTTGCCCGAACAGGTCGGCCGGATCGCGGTGACGCGCGGTGGCGGCTCCGGCCCGTTCGGTGCAGGGGCCCTCGCCGGGACCATCCAGATGGAGAGCCTTGCGCCCGAACGGCAAGCTCCGCTGGCGGGCAGCGCGCTGGTGAACGATCGCGGCGGGACCGAGACCTCCGGCAGTTTCGCGGTGCCGCTGGGCGGTGGCTACGCGACCGGCGCGATCCGCTGGGATCGCGGTCCGGGCTTCTACACCACTCCCGAAAGCCAGCGTGTCGCGGCGAGCGTGCCTGCGCGGTTCGACAGTGTTTCCGGCAACCTGCGCGCGGTCGCGCCGCTGGGCGACGATCTGGAACTGCAGGCACGCGTACTCGCCTTCGACGATGCGCGAACGCTGCGCTTCGAAGGGGCGGACAGCTCGGCGAGCGGACAGGATGCGAGCCTCCGCATCGTCGGGCGCGGGCGCTGGCAGGTGGACGCGCTGGCCTATGTGCAGGCGCGCAACTTCTCCAACCTCGTCATCAGTTCCAGCCGGTTCGTCCCCGTGCTCGACCAGCGCAACACGCCATCGACTGGGCTGGGCGGCAAGATCGAGGTGCGCCCGCCGGTAGGCGCGGCACACACGCTGCGACTGGGGCTCGACTATCGCCGCGCCCAAGGCGAGTTGCAGGAGACGCCGATCAGCGCCTTCAGCGGGCAGGTGACCGCGCGGCGGCGCGCTGGCGGCGTGACCAGCGATCTCGGGCTGTTCGTGGAAGACGACTGGCAGGTCGCCCCGCGACTGCTGCTGACCGGGGGGCTGCGCGCCGACCGTACCGTGATCGCCGACGGCTTCTTTATGGAGCGCGACGCGCTGGGCGCTATCGTGGTCGATGATCGCTTCGCGGACCGCGACGACTGGACGATCGGCTATCGCGCCGGTGCCTTGCTGCGCGCATCGCGCACGCTGGACTTGCGCGCTGCGGCCTACACCGGCTTGCGGCTGCCGACGCTGAACGAGCTGTACCGCCCCTTCGTGGTCTTTCCTGTGGTGACGCAGGCCAACGCGGCGCTGGCGAACGAGGAACTGCGCGGGCTCGAAGCGGGGGCGGACTGGCGCCCGGTGGGCGGGGTGGAGATCTCGCTCACTGCGTTCGACAACCGGCTGAAAAACGCCATCGCCAACGTCACGCTTGGCCCCAACCTGCGTCAGCGGCAGAACCTGCCGGCGATCCGGACGCGGGGGATCGAGGGGGAGATGCGCGTCACGCACGGGCGTTTCCGGTTCGATGGCAGCCTGTCCTTCTCCGATCCGCGTATCGAGGGGCGGGGCACCTCGCTGGCGCTGGACGGCAATCGCCCGCCGCAGAGCCCGCGCTGGATGGCGGCGGCGAGCCTGTCCTACGCGCTGGCCGAGGATGCCCGCCTCGCGCTGTCGCTGCGCCATGTCGGCGACCAGTTCGAGGATGACCGCGAAACCGACGTGCTGCCCGCGTTCACCACGCTGGGTGCCTACGCGCAGGTGCCGCTTGCAGGACAGCTTCATCTCGTGCTGCGCGGCGAGAACCTGTTCGATGTGGAGGTCGTCACCCGCAACGACGGCGGCGATTTGGATCTCGGCGCGCCGCGGACCGTGTGGGCAGGCGTGCGTTACGGCTTCTGAAACGCAGGGGCCGGGTCACGCACGTCGTCCACCCCTTCGAGGATCGCGGGGTCGAGGTTCGGCCCGTGCATTACCGAGATGTCGCCGGTGGTTTCCAGCACCACCGCGCGGACCTCATCGAAGCTCATGGTGTTCGATTCGCGCAGCTTGGCGATGATGTCGGATCGCGAGACGCGGGTCTTGGTCATCGCTTCGCTACAGAACCGGCCATCGACCATCAGCAGCACCGGATCGTTCTGGATCGTCTCCTCGAACGTATCGGACTTCTGGCGAACCTTTGCGAGGATGAACTGCACCGCAAAAAGCGCGAACATCACGACCGCCGCCTGCACGAAGCCCTGCCAGTCGGTCGCGCGCCCCATCCCGGCAAGCACGGTGCCGCTGGCGACGGTGATGACGAAGTCGAAATTCGTCATCTTGGAGAAACTGCGCAGGCCCACGATGCGGGTCAGCAGGATCACATAGAGGATGCCGACCGCGGTGAGGATCGAACCGCGCGCGATCAGATCGTAGGTTGTATCGTCGAAGAACATGGGTGTGCCCCCTGTGGTCTGCTGAGAGAGGACGTCCCCGGCGCGCCACAAGCTCACCGGGAACGGGAGGCGGATGTAGTCCTAGGCTTCGACGACCTTCTGCTCGATCGCGCCGAAGATCGAATGGCCCTGTTCGTCTTCCATCCAGATCTTCACCGTGTCGCCCGGCTGCATGAAGCGCGTCTTGGCTTCGCCGCTGGCGATGGTTTCGATCATGCGGATCTCGGCGATGCAGGAATAGCCCTTGCCGCCTTCGCTGACCGGCTTGCCGGGGTCGCCTTCGGGCCCCTGGTTCGAGATCGTGCCCGAACCGATGATCGCGCCCGCGCCCAGATTGCGCGTCCTGGCGGCATGGGCGACCAGATCGGCGAGGCTGAAGGTTGCGTCCTGGCCGACATCGGCGCGGCCGAAGGGATCGCCATTATAGTCGACCATCAGCGGGCGCTGGATCACGGAGCCCTTCCACGCATCGCCCAGCTCGTCGGGCGTGATGGCGACGGGGCTGAAGGCGGTCGCGGGCTTGGACTGGAAGAAGCCGAAGCCCTTGGCCAACTCGCCCGGGATCAGGCCACGCAGGCTCACGTCGTTGACGAGCATCAGCAGCTTGATGTGATCGGCGGCTTCATCCGAGGACACACCCATCGGCACATCGTCGGTGATGCAGGCGATCTCGCCTTCCATGTCGCAGCCCCAGGTGGTGTCCTTGAGCGGAATGTCCGCGCGCGGGGGCAGGAAGTCGTCGCTGCCACCCTGGTACATCAGCGGATCGTGGTAGAAGCTTTCTGGCACCTCGGCGCCGCGCGCTTTGCGCACCAGTTCGACATGGTTGATGTAGGCGCTGCCATCGGCCCATTGGTACGCGCGCGGCAGCGGCGAATGCGCCTCACGCTCGTGGAAGCGTTCGCACGGCACGGCTTCGTTGTTCACGTCGCGGTAGAGCGCGTCGAGCTTGGGCGCGATATTGGCCCAGTCGTCCAGCGCGTCCTGCATCGTTGCGGCGATGTTGTCCGCCGCGCAGTAGCGGGTGATGTCTTTCGAGACGACCACCAGCTTGCCGTCGCGCGTTCCGTCATTGAGCGTGGCGAGTTTCATTGGACTGTCTCTCCTTTGGGGGTGTCGTTCTGGTTGTCGGGGTGCGCCCTTTGCACTTCATCCAATGCGAGGCAGGCGGCTTCGATCCGGGTTGTGTGCGGCGCATCGGCGAAATCGTAGCCGAAGCGGCGCGCGTTGTAGATCTGCGGCATCAGCACGACTTCGAAGAAGCCGGGCGCATCGAACAGGAAGTCGCCCGTGTTCAGCTGCGCCAGCCGCTGCTCCACCGGCTTCAACGTACGGCCGAGCCAGTGGCGATACCACCTGTTCACGCTCTCCTGATCCTGCCCGTATTCGCTCTTCAGATACTTGAGGACGGGCAGGTTCAGCGGTGCGTGCAGCTCGGTCGCGATGGCATAGGCGAGTTCGCGCGCGAGATAGCGTTGTTCGATATCGGCGGGCAGCAGCGGGTTTTCCGGATATGCCTCGTCCAGCCATTCTATGATCGCCATCGACTGCACGCGGTCGGTGCCGCCCGCATCCAGCATGGGCACCGTGGCGAAGGGGTTGCGGCTGGCAAAGGCTTCGCCCTTCTGCTGGCTTTCCAGCAGGTTGACCGGGCAATTCTCGTATTTGAGGCCCTTCAATTGCAGGGCGAGCCGCAGGCGATAGCTGGTCGAGCTGCGGAAGTAGCCGTAGAGTTTCATGCGAGTTCCCTGTGATTGGCCCTGTGACTGCCGGCGCGGCCTGACACACCTGACACAGTGTCTAAAGGCGAAAAACCGGGCCCCCGTTCCGCGCCATGAAAAGCGGCGGTGAGGGTGGTCGGGGAAGGGTGCATGCCCCGCTCTTTGCACGGGGCGTCGGAGTAGGACAGAGCGTCGTGTCTTTCGTCATTGCGAGGGGGCGCTAGGCCCCGCGACAATCCAGAGCCCCACGCGAGACCGCTCTGGATCGCCACGCACCCTCCGGGTGCTCGCGATGACGTTGTTGGCTTCAAAAGGCCGGAATACCCGTGATCGCGCGGCCGAGGATCAGCGCGTGGACGTCATGCGTGCCCTCGTATGTGTTGACCGTTTCCAGGTTCACCATGTGGCGGATCACCTGATATTCCTCGCTGATGCCGTTGCCGCCGTGCATGTCGCGCGCGACGCGGGCGATGTTCAGCGCCTTGCCGACATTGTTGCGCTTCACGATCGAGATCATGTCGGGCGACCAGTTGCCCTCGTCCATCAACCGACCGACCCGCAGCGACGCCTGCAGCCCCAGCGCGATCTCGGTCAGCATGTCGGCCAGCTTGAGCTGATAAAGCTGCTTGGAGGCGAGCGGCACGCCGAACTGCTGCCGGTCCAGCCCGTACTGTTTTGCAGCATCCATGCAGAACTCGGCCGCGCCCATGCTGCCCCACGAAATGCCGTATCGCGCGCGGTTGAGGCAGGAGAACGGACCCTTGAGGCCCTGCACTTCGGGGAACATGGCGGTGGCGGGAACGCGCACCTCGTCCATCACGATCATGCCCGTGGTGCTCGCGCGCAGCGAGATCTTGCCCTCGATCTTGGGCGCGGAGACGCCTTCCATGCCTTTCTCAAGCACGAAGCCGCGGATCGCGCCGCCGTGGTCCTCGCTCTTGGCCCAGACGACGAAGACATCCGCGAAGGGCGAGTTGGAAATCCAGGTCTTGCTGCCCGAGATGACGTAGTCGTCGCCGTCTTTCTTGGCGTGGGTCTTCATGCCCGCCGGGTCGGAGCCCGCATCGGGTTCGGTCAGGCCGAAGCAGCCGATCAGCTCGCCGGAGGCGAGGCCGGGGAGGTACTTCTTCTTCTGCTCTTCGGTGCCGAAGGCGTGGATCGGGTACATGACCAGGCTGGACTGGACGCTGGCCATCGAACGGTAGCCGCTATCGACCCGCTCGATCTCGCGCGCGATCAGGCCATAGGCGACATAGCCCGCGCCCGCACCGCCGTATTCCTCGGGGATTGTGGCGCCGAGCAGACCGGCCTGGCCCATCAGCGGAAACAGTTCGGGCGCGCTGGCTTCCTCGCGGAACGCCTCGATTACGCGCGGTTGCAGCTCCGATTGCGCGAATGCGTGCGCGGTTTCGCGGATCATCCGCTCGTCTTCGGTCAGCTGGTCGTCGAGGCGGAAGGGGTCGGTCGGGTCGAAGGGGATCATGGTGCTCGGGCTCGCTATTTGAGATACCGCAGCCCATGGCAAATGCGGGCCGGTGCGGGCAAGCCCCGCCGCAGCTGCAATCGGCTGCCTGGTCGAGAGGAGTCGAAAGGAAATGCCCGCGCGCGCCGGGGGCGCAGGCGCTGGCTCAGACCGCTTCGATGTCCTGCTCTGCAGTCGCGCCTTCGGGCTGCAAGGTCAGCTGGACCTGCGTGATGATGTCGCCGGGCGGGCACGGCTTGGCCAGCGCCAGCGTATCGGGGAAACGGCTGGCGACTTCTTCCAGCGGCAGATGCCCCGAATGGAAGATGACCGGTACGTCCTCCGCGATCAGCTTTTCCGCGAAAGGAAACACGACCGTATCGTGCAGACGGATGTCGAGGATCGCGAGATCGGGCTTGCGCTTCTGGAAGGCGAGCATGGCCGAGTTGAGGTCGCCATGCGGACCCTCGACCTCGTAGCCGGCTTCGGCGATCGTGTCGGACAGGTCCATGCCCACGATCGGCTCGTCTTCAGCGATGAGGATGACCGGTTGTTCCATGTGCTCTCCCACTGCGACCGCGATTTTTTATAACGGGCTTGGGAGAGGATCGTTCCACAATGGTCATTCTGGCAAGCGTTTTCTTGCTTGCGGCGCCAAGTCAGAGCTTTCCGAAGCGGGCCTCGAATGCGCCGGTATCGTCGCTGGCCAGCAGTTTGGCCTGCTCCACCCAGTCATCCCGGCGGATACGGCCCTTGAACCGTCCCAGCTGGTCGTCGATCCGGTCGATGTCGGATTCGGACCATGCGGCGATCTGCGCAAAGGATGTGACGCCGAGCGACTCGAGCTGCGCGGCGAGTTTGGGTCCGACTCCCTTGAGGCGGGTCAGGTCGTCTGCGCCACCTGCCGGAGCCTTGGGCGATTCGGCCTGCTGAGTCGCCGCGGCGTCTACCGCCGCACCTGCGCCGCCGATCCCTGCGGCGGCTGTCGCGGGGGCCACCGGTTCAGCCGGTTCGGCTTTCGGCGCGGGAGCGGGCGCAGGTTCGGGTTTGGGTTTGGGTGCAGGTGCCGCTTCCGGAGCGGTTGTGCGCGGTGCCGGAGGCGGGGGTGCGGGGTCTTTCGCAGCCGCCGGTGGCGCGTCTATCAGTGCCTGGTTGCGCTTCGCGCCCGACGTTTCCTCTTCATCCACCTGCTCGCGCGTGACCTTGGTCTTGCGCGATCCTGACAGGAGGAACCAGGCGATCACGAAGCCGACCAGAACGGCCAGCAGGATCAGCAGCCAGTTGGCCTCGATCAGTTCAATCATGTGGGGCTAAGCCTCTCTACCGGTTGTCTTGGTGTTTTCTTTCCCGCGCATTAACGCGAAAGGCGTCCGCGCGCAAAGACCAAAGGTTCGCGGCCACCGCGCCCATCCCGAGCCCGGCGGCATACGCGGCCAGCGCCAGCAGGATCAGTTCCATCCAGATCGCCATGTTCGTGCTGCCGTTCCTATCGTGCTGCCGGGGTGTCGATCGGGGTCGGCCTGGTCGTCTCGGTCGAGACGACGCGGAACTCGATCCGCCGGTTGGCCGGGTCTGCCGGGTCCAGCCCCTGTGCGGGCCGGGTCGAGCCATAGCCTGTCGCGCGCAAGCTCTGCGCGGGGATGCCCCGCGCTACCAGTTCGCGCGCCACCGTCTGCGCGCGGTCCTGCGACAGCGCCAGATTGAGCTGGGGCGAACCCGATGTGTCGGTATGGCCCGAAATCGCAACGATCGCGCCCACGCACGGGCGCAGCGTGGCGGCCAGTTCGTCCAGCACCTCTTCGCTGCCGGGGATGAATTCGGCGGATGATTCCTCGAACCGGATGGTGCGTTCGGCCAGCACGCCGAGAAGTTCGTTCTCGCAGCGCAGCGATTCGATATCGCTATCGCCCGAGGCCAGCATCGTCCCGTCGGTCCAGTGCACGCCGCCCACGCCGGGCAGGTCGGCAATCGCCTGCGCGATGCGCGCGCGTTCCAGTTCGGACAGGTCGCGATTGGGGGTCAGCCTGGGGTGACGCGAGGGCCAGCCGCGCGCGGTGGAGAACCGCACATCGACCGCCGGATCGCCGCCCCGCTGCGCAGGAAGCGCCGCCGCCTGCGTCGCGATCCGCGCGACGAGATCGTCCGCGCTGCGGCTGGCGGCGAACAGCGCCATCGCGCACACCAGCAATGCGCCGGCGAGAATGACGAAGATCGGTTTGGGGGCGGGGCGATTGCTCACCCCACCCCGATAACCGCAGCTTGCCCGTCAGGACAAGGTTTCAGCGCGTCACCTTTCCTCCAGACCGTCGGCCACGCTCACCAGCTTGATGAATTCCTGCCGGTAGAAATCGCGCTGTGGGCCTGCCAGCGTGCGAATTGCATCTAGGGAATAGCCATCCAGCAGCGTGTCGCCGCGCAGTTTCTGCGCAAAGGCCGCCACCGCCGTGGCAAAGGCGAAATCGCCCGAAAGCGGCCCCGCATCGGCCAGCGATGCCGCTGGCAGCACCTGCGTGATCAGGGTGGAGGTATCGCCGTCGGGCTGCTTGTAGCGCAGCTTCACGAAGGCGGCCTCGCTCGCCTGCCCGCTGGCTGCCTGCGGCAGACGGTCCTGATAGCGGCGACCGGGGATCCAGCCCTCGCTGCTTGCGGGCACGACTTCGTAGATCGCGGTGACCTGATGGCCCGAGCCGATATCGCCCGCATCGACAGCGTCGTTGTTGAAGTCCTCTTCGCGCAGGATGCGGTTCTCATACCCGATCAGCCGGTACTGGCTGATGACGGCGGGGTTGAACTCGACCTGGATCTTCACATCCTTGGCGATGGTGAACAAAGTCGCGCCCAGCTGTTCGCCCAGCACCTTTCGCGCCTCGATCGCCGAATCGATGTAGCCGTAATTGCCGTTACCCCGGTCGGCGATCTGCTCCATCAGGGCTTCGTTGATGTTGCCGCGGCCAAAGCCCAGCACGCTCATCGCGATGCCGTTGGCGCGCTTGTCCTCAACATATTCGAGCAGCGCGTCGTTATCGGAGAGGCCGACGTTGAAATCGCCATCGGTGGCGAGGATCACGCGGTTGATCCCGTCGACCTTGCTCGCCTCGGCAACGCGATAGGCCAGTTCCAGCCCTGCGCCGCCTGCGGTCGATCCACCGGCGTTGAGCGAATCCAGCGCAGCGAGAATTTCGCGCGAGTCGCTGGTCGGCTCCAGCACCAGCCCGGCCGCTCCGGCATAGACCACGATCGAAACGCGGTCCTGCGGGGTCAGCTGGTTCACCAGCGTCTTCATCGCGGTCTTGACCAGCGGCAGCTTGTCGGGCGAGCTCATCGAACCCGATACGTCGAGCAGGAAGACGAGATTGGCCGCCGGGCGATCCGCCTTGGGTGCCTCGTACCCCGCAAGCCCGATCCGCACGAGGCGCGTTTCCGCATCCCACGGGGTGCGCGCGACATCCATGTTGACCGTGAACGGCGCGGCCTCTGCGCTTGTCGGGCGCGGATAGTCGTAGCGGAAATAGTTCACGAACTCCTCGGTCCGTACTGCGGCCTTCGGCGGAAGCTCCCCATCAGTCAGCATCCGGCGCGCGTTGGAATAGGAGCCCGTGTCGACATCGACCGAGAAGGTGGAGACCGGCTGTTCCAACGTCACCGCGACGTCAGAAACGTCCTTGCCATCATACCGCTCCCGGTCGGGCTGGGTGGGCACGACGATGGAGGGCACGTAGCGCAGGTCGGGCGAGGTGGATTGCTGAGACTCCGGCGTGGCCCCCTGCTCGGCGGCTGGGGCTCCGGTGACCATGATCGCGGTCTGCGCCCGGCTCACTGGAACCGCGCTCGCGTAGGCGCCCGGCGCGGGTGGAGGCGGCGGCGGGGGCGGAGGAGGTGGTGGTGGCGGCGGAGAGGGGATATTGCGATCCTGGCCAACCTTGCCGCCCGTCAGAACGATTTCGTCGCTCTGATCGGCGGTGGCGCATCCTGCCAGCCCCAGGCTGACGATTGCGGCAACTGCGAGCTTCTTCATCCCCATCGTACCAGTCTCCCCTTGGTATCGGTTCCTAGGCGGGCAAGGTCATCTTGCGCCAGTGAACGCTCTGTGAATTGCGGCCGATCATCGCTCCGCGCTATCCGTCGCAAGGTCTTCTTTGGCCGCATCGTCGGCAGAGATGTTGCGCCGGAACAACACGCGGTCTTCCTCGCGAAAACCGATGAACCAGATGATCGCGCCGTAGGTCAGCAGGATTGCCGGGATCCCCACCAGCAGCTCCAGCCATTCGGGCAGCAGCGTCGCCACCCAGCCCACCGCAGCGGCGGGAATCGCGGCGATCACCAGGCCCCAGCGCAGATTGTTGACCGGTTCGCCCAGGATGCGGCTGAGCATCACGCTCTTGGCGATGCTCGCCCCCGCGAGCGAAATGGCCAGCGCCAGCGCAGCGGCGGGCATGCGCAGGTATTCGGGCAGGTCGTAGGCATCGATGGCCAGCATGAACCCCACGGTCAGCACCGCCTGGAATGCGATGGTGGCCAGCGAAACGATCAGGTTGCGCTTGCGCGCGATGTAGACCAGCGCCGCTTCGGAGACGACCGCCAGCGCGGCGACCACTTCGGCAACCAGCAGGATCGAAAGCGCGCCGGTGCCGCTTACGAAGTCCGGCCCCAGCAGGCCCATCACCGCTTCGCCCGGTATCGCAAGCGCCAGCGCGACCCCGGCCTGCATCGCGACGATCCAGAAGCCCACCTGGCTCACCTGCCTGGCGATGGCCGAACGGTCGCCCAGCTTCAGTGCGGAGGTGATGACCGGGCCGAGGATGGGATCGAAACTGGTCTTCAGCTTCTGTGCCAGTGTGGCGACCTGCTGCACGGCGAAATAGACGCCGACCTGCGCGGGCGTGGCGAACTGCGCCAGGATCGCGAGGTCGAGCTTGCGGGTGCCCCATTCCACCGCGTCGGCCCCCGCCAGCGGCAGGTTGCGCATGGCAAGGTGGAACACGCGCACCGGGTGCGGGCTCCATCCGCGTGGCAGCCCGTAATGGCGGATCGCGGGCAGGAACGCCGCGATCGACGCGGCGAGGATGGAGATCATGTAGGCCACTTCCAGCCCGCTGTCCGGAACCACGAAAAACAGCGCGCCCGCACCGATCGAAATCGCCCATGGCTCCACCAGCGCGCGGCTGCGCACCGTCGCGCCGATATCGTAGCGATAGGCGCAGGCGGCCAGCGCCACCTCGGTCAGCGCGAAGGGCAGGATGGAAAGCGGCATCAGCCATGCAAGATCGCCATTGCGCCCGTTGGGGAACATCGGTTCGGGAAACAGCAGCAGCAACACCGTAAACAGCAGCGAGGTGATGATGCTGAGCGCCATGGCATCGGCCACGATGTACGCGGGCGGGCGATGGTCGTCCTCGCTCAGCTGCTGGGCAAGGCCCCGCTTCTGCCCCAGCACCGCGACCTGGCTCGCCAGTTCCACCACCACCAGCGCCGCCGCGAATCGGCCCAGCATGTCGTCGCCATACATGCGCCCTGCGATGAACAGGAACGGGATACGCGCCGCCAGCCGGAGCACGAAGCCGTAGAAATTGGTTCGCCCGCCGCGGGCCAGCGCGGCCATGTCTGCACTTGGTCCGTCGCTTGGCGGCGGGGCGCCCGGCGGGGTAGTGGTGCGCTCGCTCAAGCGGGGCGACTCTCGGTTGTCAGCGGGCGGGACAGCAGGCCTTCGGCAATGTCGGCGGCGCGTGCGCCATCCAGCAGTGCGACCACCGCGTCGACGATGGGCATGTCGATCCCTTCGGCCCGCGCCAGCCGCTGCAGGACCGGTGCGGTATGCGCGCCCTCGGCCACGGTGTGGCGGTTCGCCATCAGGTCGGCCGCGCTCTGGCCTTCGCCGATCGCCTTGCCGAGCGAGAAATTGCGGCTGGAGGTGGACGAGCAGGTGAGCACCAGATCGCCCAGCCCGCACAGGCCGGCCATCGTATCGAAGCTGGCCCCGCGCAATGCGCCGAAGCGTGCCATTTCGGCAAAGCCGCGCGTGATCAGCGCGTTGCGTGCATTCTGGCCGAGCGCCAGCCCGTCGACCACGCCGCATGCGATCGCGAGCACGTTCTTCACCGCGCCGCCGATCTCCGCGCCGATCAGGTCGTCGCTGTAATAGGGCCGGAAGGTCGGCCGCGCGATCACCGGGGACAGCCTCTCCCACTGTTCCTGCCCGCCTTCGCACGCCAGCGTGACGGCGGCGGGCAGCCCGGCGGCAACCTCGTGCGCGAAGGTCGGCCCGGACAGCGCGGCCAGCGCGGCGTTGGGGCAGGTCTTGTGCGCGACATCGCTCATCAGGTCGCCGCTCGCCTGTTCGATGCCCTTGGCGCAAATTACCAGATCGCCCGCAAAATCGGGCAGCCTGGCCAGCACCTTGCCCAGATGCTGCGCGGGCACCACCGCAAGGATCGTTCCGCAATCCGCCACCTCGGCAAGATCGCCCGTCGCGCGGATGCCGGGCGAAAGCTGTGCGCTGGGCAGGAAGCTTTCATTGCGATGATGCTGGTTGATATCGGCAACCACCTCGGGCTCCAGCGCCCACAGCAGCACATTCCGCCCGTCGCTGGCGAGCATCTGCGCAAGCGCGGTGCCCCATGCGCCGCCACCGAGGACGGCGACCTGGGTATCGGTATCGCTCATGCTTTTACTCCTGCGCCGCGGGCCGGCTCTGCTTCGAGATCGAGCGGCCAGCGCGGCCGCGCCTTGAAATCGAGTGGATCGTTCTGGCCCAGCCGTTCGCACCCGGCCCACGCGATCATCGCCGCGTTGTCGGTGCACAATCGGGGCGGCGGAGCGACGAAGCGCATGGCGTGCCTGGCGGCGAGCGCCTCCAGCGCGGCGCGCACGCTCGCATTGGCTGCGACCCCGCCTGCCACCACCAGCGCCGGGGCATGGCCGCCATTCGCAATGGCGCGATCCAGCCGGTCCGTCAGGCAGTCGATTGCCGCCTGCTGGAAGCTGGCGGCGATATCCGCCGTGGAATATTGGCCGCTCTCGTGCGCGCGCATCACCGCGCTTTTCAGCCCGGCGAACGAGAAATGCGGTTCCTTGCCGCCGACCAGCGGGCGCGGCAGCGGGACGGCCTTCGCATCGCCTTCGTGCGCCAGCCTTTCCACCGCCGGGCCGCCGGGGAAGCCGATGCCCAGGATCTTGGCGGTCTTGTCGAACGCCTCGCCCACCGCGTCGTCGATGGTGGTCGCCAGCCGTCTGTATTGCCCCACGCCCTCGCACCGCAGGATCTGGCAGTGCCCGCCCGAGACGAGCAGCAGGAGGTAGGGAAAGTCCAGCTCCGGATCGACCAGCCGGGGGCTCAGCGCGTGGCCTTCCAGATGGTTGATCGCGATCAGCGGCAGGTTGCCCGCCATTGCCAGCGCCTTGGCGCTGACCAGCCCCACCATCACGCCGCCGATCAGCCCGGGTCCGGCAGTGGCAGCGATCGCGGCGAGATCGCGCAGCTCCAGCCCGGCTTCGTCCATCACCTCCGCGATCATCGGCGCGATCCGGTCCGCATGGGCGCGCGCGGCGATTTCGGGCACGACGCCGCCATAGGGGCGATGCGCCTCATCCTGCGAGGCGACGCGTTGCGCGACGATCCGCCGGTCGGACGCCACCAGCGCCACCGCAGTTTCGTCGCAACTGGATTCGATCCCGAGTACCACCGGCATGGTCCTTTCCCTTAAAGCAGAGCGAGGGTAGGGCAAGCAAAGCCTATGCAGACACAGCCCCTCATCCGCCTGGGAACCAGGCGTTCGCCGCTCGCGATGGCGCAAGCCCATGAAACCCGCGCACGCCTGTGCGCCGCGCATGACTGGGATGAAAGCGCGGTCGAGCTGGTCCCAGTGGTCGCCGGGGGGGACAAGATCCAGGACCGACCGCTCGCCGACATGGGCGGTAAGGCGCTGTGGACGCGCGAGCTGGATGGCTGGCTGCACGAAGGGCGGATCGATGCCGCGGTGCATTCGCTGAAGGATGTCGAGACATTGCGGCCCGACTGGATCGCGCTGGCTGCGATCCTGCCGCGGGCCGACCGGCGCGATGTGCTGCTGGGCGCGCCGTCGATCGACGCGATTGCACAGGGCGCGCGGCTGGGCACCAGCGCGCCGCGCCGCGCCGCGCAGATGAAGAACCTCCGCCCCGATATCGAAGTGGTGCTGTTTCGCGGCAATGTCGCGACGCGGATGGCCAAGCTGCAGGCTGGCGAGGCCGACGTAACGCTGCTCGCCGCCGCCGGGCTTGAGCGGCTGGGGGAGAGCGGCGTCGGCACCCCGCTGGAAGTGGCCGAGTGGCTGCCCGCCCCGTCGCAGGGCGCGATCGGGATCGAATGCCGCAGCGACGACGAGCAGACGCTGGGCTACCTCGCCGCGATCGACCATGCGCCATCGCGCGCCGAAGTGCGGGCGGAGCGTGCGCTGCTCGAAGCCCTGGGCGGATCGTGCCACAGCCCGGTGGGCGTGTTGGCCGAAGCTGACGGCGAGGCGATCCGCATGGTCGCCGCGCTGTTCAGTGCCGACGGGGCGGAGCGGGTCGATGGCGAAGCCTCGCTCGCGCCGCACGACGACGATGCGGTGCGTGCGCTTGCGGCAGACCTGCTGGGCCTCGCGACGCCCGGTATCACGGCGCTGTTCACGGGCGAGGGCTGACCGCCGGTGGCGCCCGCGGTGTTCGTGCTGCGGCCCGAACCGGGGCTGGCGAAGACGATGGAACGCGGCCACGCGCTGGGGCTGGCCATGCAGGCGATGCCGCTTTCCAGTGCGCAGCCGCTCCCCTGGCGGGTGCCGCAAGGCGATTTCGACGGCATCCTGCTGGGCAGCGCCAACGCGCTGCGCCATGCGGGCGAGCAGGCGCGGGGGCTCATCCATCTGCCGGTCTACGCCGTGGGGGAGGCGACTGCCACCGATGCGCGCGCGCACGGTTTCACCGTGGCGCAAACCGGTGAGGGGGGGCTGCAAGCTTTGCTCGACAGCCTGGGCAGCGAGCGGGCGCTTTCGCTGCTGCGGCTGGCGGGTGCCGAACACCTGCCGCTCCAGCCGCCGCCGGGCGTGCGCTTTGCAACCGCCGAAACCTATCGCATCATGCACCGCCAGCTGACCGGGGCTGAGGCGGAGCTGCTGGCGCAGGGCGGCGTCGTGCTGCTGCATTCCGGGGCGAGTGCGCGCCATTTTCGCGCCGAGTGCGAGCGGGCGGGGATAAATCGGGCGCGCCTTTCGCTGGCCGCGCTGGCACCGCGCATTGCGGCAAGTGTTTCAGATGGCTGGAAAAGCGTGCAAATTGCTGCACAGCCGAGGGACGAAGCCCTGCTTTTCCTGGCTGCGGATATGTGCCATTAACCAATAACCGCTAAGCTCCGGTGCGGGATCTCGGAGCGAAACGGGAATGGAAATGTAATGGAATTAGACCAAGCCCGGCAGGAGAGCACGCGGTCGTCGCGCGCATGGCTGGGCATAGTGCTGGTGATCGTATTGCTGGTCGCGGCGGGGGCGCTGTTCCTCGTCTGGCGGCCGCAGGTCTATAGCGATACCGTTGCCGCGCTGACCGACAGATCGCAGCCGACGAGCGAGCCGATGGAGCGCGCTGGCGCCACGCCTGTCGCCACGCCCAGGCAGACCGGCGGCGCGGAAGCGATTGCCGTGCCCGCGCCGCGGCCCAGCGGTTCGCCCAGTTCGGCTGCAACCGACGCCAGCGTTGCACGGGTCGAAGAACAGCAGGGCGGCCTCGAAGCGCGGCTGGCGGCAGCCGAACAGCGGCTTGCCCGGCTCGACCTGCAGGCACAGGCGGCGGCAGGCAACGCCGCACGCGCGGAAGGCCTGCTGATCTCCTTTGCCACCCGCCGGTCGATCGAGCGGGGGGAGGAACTCGGCTATCTTGCGGACCAGCTGCGGCTGCGGTTCGGCGATGCGCTGCCCAATGCGGTGCGCACGCTGGTGGCCGTATCGCGCGATCCGGTTACCATCGACCAGCTGCTCGCCCGCCTCGAAGGGCTGGAGCCCGCGCTGCGCGCTTCACCCGAAGAGCCGAGCCTACAACGCCTGCGGCGCGAGCTTTCCAACCTGTTCGTGGTTCGCCGCCAGAGCGCACCGTCTCCCCAGCCGAAACGGCGGATGGAGCGCGCGCGGATGTTCCTTGAAACGGGGCGGTACGAATCCGCAATTCAGGAAGTGCAGAACATGCCCGGCGCCGAAGCGGCGGACGCGTGGGTTGCGGACGTCAGGCGCTATGCCGCCGCGCAGCGCGCGCTCGACCTGATCGAAACCGCCGCCGTGCTGGAACCCCGGCGTCTGCGCGATGGATCGGGCGAACGGATAGAGCAGCCCAGCCCGGTGGTGTCGCCCACGCCGGAAGGGTAAGGCGAGGCGATCGGCTGAGCGCCGTCCGCCCGCGAGGCTGCTATCCCTGCATCAGTTCGGGCACGTCGCCGCTCACGCCGCGTGCTTCGTCCATGAACCAGCGTTTCAGCGGTTCCAGACGCTGCACACCCGCCATGCCGAATCGCCGCAGCGCGGAGGCGCCGGGGCCGGGTACGCCGAACAGGCGGGTCAGCCCGTCGGTCGCCAGCGAGACCATGAAGGCGTCCAGCCCGCGCCAGCTTTCATACCGTTTGAGCAGCGCGCCATCGCCGGGATCGAGCCCGATCCGCTTGCCTTCCGCGATAACCTCCACCAGCGCACCCGCATCGCGCAGTCCCAGATTGAGGCCCTGGCCCGCAATCGGGTGAATGCCGTGCGCCGCATCGCCGACCAGCGCGAGCCGCCGGTCCACGATCTTCGCGGTGTGGTGGAAGCCCAGCGGATAGGAACTGCGCGGCCCGTTGGAAGCGATGGCGCCGAAAATGCCGCCCATGCGCTTTTCGACTTCGGCGATGAACGCGCGGTCGCCCATCGCCAGCGTGCCTTCGGCGTCGGCTTCGTCCACCGTCCACACCAGCGCGCTGCGGTGTCGGCCCTGTTCGTCGTCGAGCATCGGCAGCAGCGCGAAGGGGCCATCGGGGTAGAAAATTTCCCACGCAACGCCATCATGCGGTTTTGCATGGATCAGCCCGGTGATGATCGCGCGGTGGTCGTACTGCCAGTTGGCGATCTTCAGCCCGGCCTGCTCGCGGGTGGGAGAGCCGCGGCCCTCGGCGGCAACCATCAGGCGGCCCTTCAGTTCGGTCCCGTCGGCCAGCGTCGCCGAAACGCCGTGCTCGCCACGCTCGCGC
The DNA here is from genome assembly GCA_009993635.1 of Erythrobacter sp. GTDB lineage: Bacteria > Pseudomonadota > Alphaproteobacteria > Sphingomonadales > Sphingomonadaceae > Alteriqipengyuania. The sequence goes on from JAACTC010000009.1 coordinate 278,178, forward strand.
CGGACCACCTCGACACCCGCGTGCCAGGCAATCAGCGGTTCGTTCTTCGCCGCCTCGAACAGCGAGAGGCGCAGCTGGCGGTTGGCGAACATTCGGCCAAGCGAGCCGTCGTCCGCATCGGGCTGAAAATCGATCTGCCCGGGTTTGAGCTGGTCGGTCACCGCGATGCTGGTGATCGGGCAGCCATGCGGTTCGAGCGCGCCGGCCAGCCCGATATTGGTGAACAGGTTCCAGCTGGCGGTTGAGATCGCGGATGCGCGCCCGTCGAAACCTTCCGCCGTCAGGCTGGCAGGATCGGCGCGATCCACCACATGGCTGGTGATGCCTTTCTTCGCCGCAGCCAGTGCCAGCGTCATGCCCACCAGCCCTCCGCCCAGGATCAGCAGGTCGCGTGAGTCGGAAGTTTTCGGCTTGCTGGGCATTCGGGGGCGCTCGCTCGCTTGTTTCGGCATGGCGACAGCACTAGGCCGCTGGCGATGACCCGCGCAAGCCTTGCCATGATCTGCCGCGCGCTGGCGCTGCTGTTCGCCGCCTTGCTGGCGGCAGGCGGCGCACACGCACAGGCGGATTCCATGCCCGCGCACCTGGTGGTCGAAGGGCCGGTGAAGCCGGGCGGCGAAACGCGCATCGCCATCGAATTTTCGCCGGTTTCCGACGAATGGCACGGCTACTGGTCCAACCCCGGCGATGCGGGGCTGGGCATGCAGGTGGAATGGGACTTGCCGCCGGACGTTTCTGTCGGCCCGTTCCGCTATCCGCCGCCCACGACGCTGCTGATCGGCAAGCTGATGAACCACGTGTTCGAAGGCGATTACGCGGTGGTCGCCAATCTGCGCGTGTCCGAAGATGCTGCGGTCGACGGGCCTTTCGTCCTGCGCGGCACGGCGCAATATCTTGCCTGCACGGACAAGATCTGCGTGCCGCAGCGCGCCGAACTGCGCGCGGTGGTGCCGGTGGGCGAAGGCGCGGCAGAGCAGCGTTTCGCGCAGTACCAGAGCGCGCTGGCCGCCCCGCTGGACCGGGCGGCCAGCTTCGCGGTCGCGGGCGATCGCCTGCGCCTCGCGATCCCGCTGCCCTCTTCGCTGGACGTCGGCGCGCCGCACGTGTTCATCGAATCGCGCGATCTGGTGGAATATGCGCAGCCGCAGAGCTTCTCGCGCGCAGGCGACCTGCTGGTGGCAGAGATTGCGCTGGCGGACACCGCTCTGGTGGATGGGGCGCAGCGGCCCCAGAAACTGTCTGGCATCGTGCGCCTGGGCGATGGCACCGGGCTATCGTTCACGGCAGAGCCCGGCGCTGTACCGCAGGGCGGAGAGCCGATCCGCACCGGGGGCGATCTGGCACCGTGGTGGCTGCTGATCGGCACCGCGCTGCTTGGCGGGCTGGTGCTCAACGTGATGCCCTGCGTCTTCCCGATCCTGTCCCTGAAGGCGCTTGCGCTGGCGAAGTCCGGCGGGTCGGAGCGCGCCGCGCGGATCGATGCGCTGGCCTATACCGCGGGCGTCATCTTCGCCTGCCTTGCGCTGGGCGGCCTGCTGCTGGCACTGCGCGCGGGCGGAGAGAACGTGGGCTGGGCCTTCCAGCTGCAACAGCCGGGCGTGGTCGTCGTGCTGTTCCTGCTGGCCGTGGCGCTGACCGCCAATTTCCTCGGCGCGTTCGAGATACCCGGCATGGTGATCTCCGGCGGCAGCGGCAGCGGGCGGGGCAGCTTTGCCACCGGGTTGCTGGCGGCCTTCGTCGCGACGCCGTGCACCGGCCCCTTCATGGCGGCGGCGCTGGGCGCTGCGCTGGTACTGCCCTGGCCCCTCGCGCTCGGCCTGTTCGCCGCATTGGGGCTGGGCCTTGCGCTGCCCTTCCTGCTGCTGGGCTTCGTGCCCGCGTTCCGGGAGCGGCTGCCCAGGCCGGGCAGGTGGATGGAGACCTTCCGCCGCTGGATGGCGCTGCCCATGGGGCTGACTGCGCTCGCGCTCGCGTGGCTGGCGTGGCGGCTCGGCGGGTGGGGCTGGCTGGCCATCGTGCTGGGCTTTGCGGTGATCGTGGTCGGCTTGCTGGTCCAGGCAGGGCGGGCACAGCGCGCCTCGCAGCCGGCGCTGCTCCATGGCCTGGCGCTGGCTGCGACCATTGCGGCGGCGGTGCTGATCATCCCCGCGCCCACCCCGCCGCAGGCTTCGCCCGACGAGCTCGGCAGCCAACCCTTCAGCCAGGATGCACTGGCGCAGGCGCGCGCGCGGGGCCGCCCCGTGTTCGTCTACTTCACCGCCGACTGGTGCGTGACCTGCAAGGTGAACGAAGGCGTTGCCATCGATACGCAGGCGACCAAGCGCGCGCTGGAAGATACCGATGCGGTGGTCCTGCGCGGCGACTGGACCACGCCCGACCCCGCGATCACCGCTTTCCTGACGCAGCAGGGCGTGGCGGGCGTACCGCTCTACCTGTGGTACGCACCCGGCGCGGCGCGCCCGCAGCGGCTGCCGCAGGTGCTTACTCCGAACGCAGTGAGCGATCTGGCGCGCGCTTCCGCCCGGCAAGCCGGCACGCCTCGATAAGATCGCGGGGTGCAGTGCTGGCGTTCAGAACCAGCGTTCCCGCACCCGGGATGGTCAGATCGGCGCTGCGGATGCCAGTGAGCACGTCGAGCCTGTCCGACCCGGCGGGCACGGTGCCCTCCCACAAGAAGGCGCGGCCATTATCGACCGATTCCACAGGGAAGCGTTCGCGGTGGCCGTTGCCGATGATCGCCATCAGCGCCTGCGCGCCCTCGTCTGCCCGCGCAAAGCGGGTGATGCGGATCGTCGGCCGCTCACCCTCTGGTTCGCAGGCGAGCGCAGCGAAAGGCTGCTGGCCGGGAATGCCATAAAGAAGGCGCAGCGGCTGGGTGCTGGGCGCCCACACCGCGTTCTCCGCATCGGGCGAGGGCTGCGGTTCGCTGGCATAGCGCGCAGTGTCGGGCGGCTCCGCGCGTTCTTCGTACCGATCGGCGGCGGGCGGTTGGCAGGCGGCCAGCGTCAGCGCCAGCGGCATAATGGCAAAGGCAAAGCGCATCGGCAGCTCAGCGCGCGCGGATGAAGGCGCGGATGTCGCGCGACAGCTTCGCCCGATCCTCGTCGCGAATATACATCATATGGCCCGCGTCGTAGTAATGGAACTCGACCCGGTCCTGCGGAATGCCGACGCGGTTGAGCGAATATTCCGCCCCGAAGAAGGGCGTGGCGAAATCGTACCAGCCCTGGCCCACGAAGGTGCGAAGCTGCGAATTCTGGCGCATCGCCTGGCCGATGAAAGGCGCCACGTTCAGATAGGCACCGCGCCCCCAGCCGGACAGCGACCAGTCCCAGCTACGCCCCGGATCGCTGCCGATCGCCTGGTATTCGCGATCCGTCTCGAAGCCCAGCGTGCCGCGCGACCACGCATTGATCGCGGCGGTGTAGCCTGCGTCGATGCCGTAGAAGCTGGGGTCATTGTCCGGATATTCGCCCGCATTGTCGTAATCGAGGCCCGTATAGCGGCTGTCGAGCCGCCCGATGGTCAGCCCCCGGTCGCGCAGCAGTTCCTTGTAGAACCGCTGGTCGGTCACCCGCAGCTCCGCATTGTCGAGAAAGGTTTCGGACAGGCCGGTGAGGCGCGAGAGCTCGGCACGCACGCTCGCACGTTCGGCGGCGGGCAGATCCTGCCCCTTCATCAGCGCGGTGGCGTAAGGGCCGATGGCGAACTGCCGCGCTTCCTCGGCAATCGCCTCAACCGACGGAGCCTCAGCCTTGCCGTGGTAGTAAGCGGCGGTGGCCATGTTGGGCAGCGCCATCACATAGGCGAGCTCGTTGCCCGGCGTCGGCTCGCGCGCGGCGAAATCGAGGATGGTGGAGATCAGGATCAGCCCGTTGAGGCCGACGTCGTTATAGGTGCCGCCCTCCAGTTCGCGCACGACCATCGCGGTGCGGGTGGTGCCATAGCTTTCGCCGCCGAGATATTTGGGGCTGTTCCAGCGGTCGTTATCGTTGATCCAGCGGCGGATCACCGTGGCGACGGCGCGCGCATCCTGCACCAGCCCGTAATATTTCTTCGGGTCGGTGCCTTCGGTGAGGTAGCTGAAGCCTGTGCCCGGCGGATCGATGAAGACGAGGTCCGCGACATCCAGTAGCGAGTCCGGATTGTCTAGGATCGGGTAGGGCGGCGCGCCGTCGTCCGTCGCGTCCGAAGGAATTGCGACCCGCTTCGGCCCGAAGGCCCCCATCTGCAACCAGACCGATCCCGAACCCGGCCCGCCGTTGTAGATGAAGAACACCGGGCGCGATGCGTCGCGCGGGGTCTTCACATAGCTGGTGGTGACGATCACCGCCTCGGGCGTGCCATCGTCGGCTTCCAGCACCGTCTCCGCGATGGTTGCGGTGTAGGGCACGCGCTGCCCGCCGAACGTGCCGGCGAGGTCGCGGCTGCGGACCTGCGGGTCGATGTTCGGTGCATTGGACCCGGCGGCGTCCGCCTTGTCCTGCGCGATGGCGATGGTGGGAAGGGCGAGCGCCAGCGCCATTGCGCCGGCGACGTTGGTCAACGTGCGAAGGATCATGGCGGCGCTATGCCAGCCCTTTACGGCGGGGTAAATCCACCTGCGTCGAGCGTGGGGACGCTACGCGCAGGCTTCGATCCGCTTCAGCTGCATCGCGAAATCGCCGTCGATCCCGTCGGCGATGATCAGCCCGATGCTGTGCGCTTCGTGCGTGGCGAAAGCGGGGGCATCGACCTGCTGACCGAACAGCGATGTTTCCAGCCGGGAAAGATCGATCACCGCGACGGACCACTCGCAGTCGCTTTCGTCTGGCGTCAGCGGCGCACGATACGCAATGCGCCGCCCGCGCTCCCTCGCATCGGAGCGCAGCGTCACCTCATAACTGCGCGCATCGTGCGAATAGTGGATGCGCAGCGATTTCGCCCCGGCCATCGCGCTTTCGGGCAATTGACGCCGCAGCGAGGTAAACCCGCCGCCATTGGTGTTGATGGTACCGGTAAAGGAGAGCGCGCCCTCGACCTGCTCGATATGGCCCTTGGAAAGCCCGCCCATCACGCCGTCATCGACGACCTTCCACCGCGCGAATTCATCGGGGTCTGCGAAGTCGACCAGAGTGCGGCAGGTGCCGGGTTCGATATTGGTGAGGCTCATGGCGAGGGCGTATAGCATGATGGGGGATTATACGCAGCGCCTGCGGTGGGCGCTGCGGGTTTTCGGCAGGCTTTGAACTTCAACGTCGACACATGGCGTAACCGTCACCCCGAACTTGTTTCGGGGTCCAGTCTTCGGGCTGCTCCGCTCGGGCGACTTGGTACGCTGGATGCTGAAACGAGTTCAGCATGACGGAAAAGAGGTGCGCTCACTTCTTCTCGCCGAGCGATTTGCCGATCTGGATACCCGCAAAAGTGAAGCCGCCCGCGAGCATGATGATGGCGACGATCAGGGAAACGATTTCGAAGGGGGTCATGGCTGCCTCGTTTTGAATGCAGCATTCTATTAGTCACACAAAGGTGATTGTCTCAATTTCGAACAAAGCACCATTTTGAAACAAATAATTTGACAGCGTGCGGCTGATTAACTCTTCCCCCACTTCTTCTGCGTCCGCCCGTACCGCAACTTACGCGTCCCCGGCTTGCCCTCGTTACTTCGCCCAACCCTCGGCGCTTTCTGCTCACCCTCGGGCAAACCCAGCTCGTCGGCCTCCAGCGCGCGGATCTCGTCGCGGATTCGACCGGCCTCCTCGAACTCGAGGTTCGCGGCGGCTTCGCGCATCTTCTTTTCGAGGTCTTCGATGTAGGCGCGCAGGTTGTGGCCGACCATGGGCGGCGCATCCTCTGCCGCGCCGTCTTCTTCCCTGGTCGCGTGGGCGGTGATGTCGGCGATGGCGCGCTTGATCGTCTGCGGGGTGATCCCGTGTTCTTCGTTGTATTCGCGCTGTTTCTCGCGCCGCCGGTCGGTTTCGGCCATCGCGCGTTCCATCGATCCGGTGATCCGGTCCGCATACAAGATCACGCGGCCATCCACGTTGCGCGCGGCGCGGCCGATGGTCTGGATCAGCGAGGTTTCGGAGCGCAGGAAGCCTTCCTTGTCCGCGTCGAGGATGCACACCAGCCCGCATTCGGGAATGTCGAGGCCCTCTCTCAGCAGGTTGATCCCCACCAGCACGTCGTACACGCCCAGCCGCAGGTCGCGGATCAGCTCGATACGCTCAAGCGTCTCGACGTCGGAGTGCATGTAGCGGACCTTCACGCCCGCCTCATGCATGAACTCGGTCAGGTCTTCGGCCATCCGCTTGGTCAGCGTGGTGACGAGCGTGCGATAGCCGTTGGCGGCGGTTTTCTTGCACTCCTCGATGCAATCCTGAACCTGATCCTCGACCGGGCGGATTTCGACCGGCGGGTCGATCAGCCCGGTGGGGCGGATCACCTGTTCGGCGAAGACGCCGCCGGTCTGTTCCAGCTCCCACCCGCCGGGCGTGGCGGAAACGCAGAAGGTCTGCGGGCGCATCGCGTCCCATTCGTTGAAGCGCAGGGGGCGGTTGTCGATGCAGCTGGGCAGGCGAAAACCATATTCGGCCAGCGTGATCTTGCGGCGATGGTCGCCCTTGGCCATCGCGCCGATCTGCGGCACGGTCTGGTGGCTTTCATCGACGAACAGCAGCGCGTTTTCGGGAAGGTATTCGAACAAGGTCGGCGGCGGCTCGCCGGGCAGACGACCGGTGAGGAAGCGCGAATAGTTCTCGATCCCGTTGCAGCTGCCGGTTGCGGCAATCATTTCGAGATCGAAATTGGTCCGCTGCTCCAGCCGCTGGTGTTCCAGCAGCTTGCCTTCCGCCTCCAGCTCTTTCAGCCGCTCGGCCAATTCGAACCGGATCGCCTCGCTCGCCTGTTTCATCGTCGGCCCGGGCGTCACGTAGTGCGAGTTGGCGTAGACGCGCACCTTGTCCAGCTGGGTGCCGGGCTTGCCGGTCAGCGGGTCGAATTCGACGATTTCCTCGATCTCGTCCCCGAAGAAGCTGATCCGCCAGGCGGTGTCTTCGAGATGGCTGGGGAACAGCTCCAGATTGTCGCCGCGCACGCGGAAATTGCCGCGCGCAAACGCGAGGTCGTTGCGCTTGTATTGCAGCGCGACGAGCTTGCGGATCAGCTCGCGCTGGTCGACCGTCTCGTCCTTCTTGATGTCGAAGATCATCGCCGAGTAGGTCTCGACCGATCCGATACCGTAGAGGCACGAAACCGAGGCGACGATAATCACGTCGTCGCGTTCGAGCAGAGCGCGGGTGGCCGAGTGGCGCATCCGGTCGATCGCCTCGTTCACGCTCGATTCTTTCTCGATGTATGTGTCGGAGCGCGGCACATAGGCTTCGGGCTGGTAGTAGTCGTAATAGCTGACGAAATACTCGACGGCGTTGTTGGGGAAGAAGCTCTTGAATTCGCCATAGAGCTGCGCGGCGAGAATCTTGTTGGGCGCAAGGATCAGCGCAGGCCGCTGCAGTTCCTCGATCACCTTGGCCATCGTGAAGGTCTTGCCGCTGCCGGTCACGCCGAGGAGCACTTGCGTCTTCTCGCCACCCTCGGCTTCGCGCACCAGCTCCTCGATCGCGGTCGGCTGGTCGCCAGCGGGTTCGTAGTCGCTGACCAGTTCGAACCGCTTGCCCGGCATCGACTTTTCGGGGCGTGCGGGCTTGTGCGGCGTGAAGTCGCCGGTGGTATCGGGCTCATCGAGCCCACGTCTGATTACGAGTTCGGCCATGTCGCCCATATTGGCGTGTCGGCCGTTCGCCGCAATGGCAGTTGAGCGGTTGGGTGCACGCGCGTAGGCTTGCCCGCGACAATCGAAACGCAACCACATGCGCGGGAGAGATACGAGATGAAGACGGCAATCGCGATGGGCCTGCTGGCCTCCGGAGCACTCCTGCTGGCGGGATGCGGCGACAGCGGCACCGCCGATGCGGACGGCGATGGTGCCGTCACCAGCCAGGATTCGTCCGCCGGGGCTGCGTCGGGCGAGGGCGTGACGCTGCGCGCCGGCGAATGGGAAAACACCATCGAGTTCACCGAGTTCGACATTCCCGGCGTTCCCGCCGGCATGAAGGACATGATCGCCCGAGAGATGGGCCAGTCCTTCACCACCACCTCGTGCATCACGCAGGACGAGGCGGATCGGCCGAATGCAGATTTCTTCGGCGGCGAGAAGAACGACAACTGCACCTATGACGAATATGACCGCTCGGGCGGCAATCTGAAGCTGCGGATGACCTGCACCACCGGCGAAGGCGGCACCGCGAAGATCGCGATGGACGGCGAATTCGACGAAGACCGCTTTGCGTTGACCATGGACAATACGATTGCCGGCACGCAGGCGGGCGACGTTTCGATGAAAGGCACCGTCACCGGCAAGCGGGTTGGCGACTGCGCGGGCTAGGATATGCGGTTCGGGTCAGCGCGGTGCGCACCCGGCCCGGCGACAAAGGGATTTTTCGGACGATGCGGATCGCGAAAGGGGGCGTGCGCGCCTCAGGCCTTGCTGTGCTGCTTGCCGTGAGCCTTGCCGGCTGCGGCGAGCCACCGGGCGGCGAAATGGGTAACGAGCCGCAAGGTGGTGCGGACGGCGATGTGCAGATCGAACCCGGCCTCTACCGGATGCAGATCACGCTGGGCGGCACGGGGACGAACGGGCCCGGTTCCCAGTTTGCCGACGACACCGCCTGCCTGACCGAGGAGGATGTGCAGGGCGGGCATCGCGAAATGCTGCTCGCCATGCAGGGCCGCGACGCCTGCCGGTTCGAGCGGTACGATCTGCAGGGCTCAAGGCTCGACGCGGTGCTGGTGTGCGAGGCGGACAGCTTCACGCCAGAGACCCGCGCCGAAATCTCGGGCACGGTCACGCCCACCGCCAGCGATCTGACCATGTCCGTTGCCGGTTTCGGCGAAGGCGAGGCGGCTGGCCAGGGCGGGGTCGAAATGCAGGTTGCGAGCGAACGTATCGGCGAATGCCCCGAAGAGGGTGGCAAGTAGCGCGCAGCCACGCCTTGCGTGCTGGCTGAACCCACGCGGAAACCCAAAGCCGGTTTTTGCATTATTGGTGTGTGCACGGACTTTTCACGCCATCCCAGGTCACGACCCCGCAGGGCACCCCCCAGGGTGTAAGCGGTTTCACCGCGCTCGCCGACAGCGAGTGGGCGCGCCGTCTGGAACTTGCGCGCGAACCCGATCCCGATGGCGCGCGCAGACCGCGCCTGTGGCTGCTGCTGGGCGAGCTCGGCTACCTGTTCGAACCGCTCCGGCGACTGTACCGCCGCCTGTTCAACCCCTTCCGGCTCCCAAAGGCGAAGACGCCGCGCATGGTGATGATCCTGCCCGGCTTCGCCACCAATGCGCTGAAGATGAAATATTTCGCGCACCGGCTGGAAGATGCGGGCCACACCGTGAAACGCTGGGGCTGCGGATATAACTGGGGTTATACGGAGGCCCTGTTCGACCAGCTTGAGCATCGCCTGCTCGATCTGCACGAGCGCGGCGGGCAGCCGGTGGTGCTGGTCGGCTGGAGCCTGGGCGGGCTGTACGCGCGCGAACTGGCGAAGCGGCAGCCCGATGCCGTGGCGAAGGTCATCACGATGGGTTCGCCGTTTTCTGGCAACCTGCGTTCCAACAATGTGTGGCGTATCTATCAGGCCGTCGCCGGGCACCGGGTGGACGAGCCGGAAATATCGGGCGCACTCTCGCGCAAGCCGCCGGTCGATACGGTGGCGCTGTGGAGCCCGGCCGACGGCGCGATCAGCCCGCGCTCTGCCGCGGGTTATCCCGGAGAGCGCGACAGGGCGATTGCCCTGCGCTGCAGCCACATGGGCTTTTCCTACTCGCCCGAGGCCATTCGCGCGGTCGCGAAAGAGATCGACGCAGGCTGACGCCCGGCTAGCGGCAGAAGCTGCCGCCACCGATTTCCAGATGCAGGTGATCCGCGTGCGCCGTGTTGTAATCGGGGCTGAGCACGGTGCCGAAGCGTTTGCACGCGCTGTCGCGGACCACCCGCAGAAATTCGCGCTCTGCCGGGGTGCCTGAATTCCAGTCCGAAGCGATCGAGATGCGCCGCCCGTCGACCAGCACGAAGGCGGCAATGTCTATCGCCTCGGCACGGGCATGGGCGGACTTGCGGTTGCTGCCCGCGATATTGCGGCAGGCGTAGCTGCCGAAGGTTTCGATCCGGTCGAGCGCACTGCCCAGATGGACGCGGGCGGCGCGGTCCACCCCGAAGCGCACCCAGCCCGCAAACGTGCCTGCGGTCTCGCAGGTGACCGGCCCGAGGTTGGCGATGGAGAACCGGCCGATGTCTCCCTGCAGGGCGGTCAGCGAGACCGTGTTGAACCGCGTGCAGCCGGGCGCGTCGGCCCTGTCGGGCAGGGGCGAAAAATCCGCGCCGTTTTCTCCAAGGCGGACGAGGCACTGCTGGCCCGCGAGGCTGGATGCAGCGGTGCCGCTGCGGTCGATGGTCGGCGGGGTGCGCGGTACATCCGGGCCGCGCCCGCCCCCGTCGCTGCCGGGCAGCAGCTGGCAACCGGCGAGGGCCAGCGCGAAAATAGCCGGGAGGATGGCTCGGAGCATGTCCCCTTCATGCCATGGCTTGGTGAACGCTTCGCGAATGGCTGCACCAAAGCAAGGGCTGGGCAGTGGATACATCGCCCGGCCCACCCGTTCTTCGGGCAAAGGCAAGGAAAGGATTTCACATGCAGCGTTTCAGCGGCAGCACCGTTATCGTCACCGGATCTTCCTCTGGCATCGGAGAGGCCATCGCGCGCCGCTTTGCGGGCGAGGGGGCGAATGTCGTCCTCAACAGCCGCAGCCGCGACGATCTCGAAAAGGTGGCCGCCGACCTCCATGACGGGCGCACGCTGATCGTCGAGGGCGACGTCTCCAGCGCCGATTTCGCGAAGCAGCTGGTGGCGAAGACGGTCGATCGCTTCGGCGGTCTCGATTGCCTCGTCAACAATGCGGGCACCGCCGCGGCAGGCCCGCTGGCCGATGCCGGCGACGACGATATCGACAAGGTGATCGACATCAATGTGAAGGGCGTGATGTACCTGTGCCGCGCCGCGATTCCGCACTTGGCGAAGAGCGGGGCGCCGGGCGGCGGTGCCATCGTCAACACCTCCAGCGTCTCGGGCACCGGCGGCGACTGGACCATGCCGATCTACAACGCGAGCAAGGGCGCGGTGACCAACCTCACACGCGGTCTCGCGCTGCAGCTGGGCGAACAGGGCATCCGTGTGAACGCGGTGTGCCCGTCGATGACCAGGACCGAGATGAGCGCGGGCATCCGCGACGACGAACAACTTTACGAGGCGTTCCTGCGCCGTATCCCGCTGGGTCGCGCAGGCGAGCCGGAGGATGTCGCGGCGGTGGTCGCCTTCCTCGCCAGCGAGGACGCGCGCTTTGTAACCGGCGCCAACCTGCCAGTGGACGGCGGGGTGAGCGCATCCAACGGCCAGCCCAATTTCCAGGCCTATCAGTCGTAGCGGTAGAAGCTGATGATCAGCACCTCGAGGTCGCGCGACGGTTCGAAATCGGACTTCGTGACCTCGAACCTCGTCGGGCCGATCTTCTTCACCCCGTCCATGCAGAAGCTGACGAGGTTGTCGGGCGATCCCTTGTCGACCACCAGCCGGAAATCGCGGATCGGCCCGTGCCAGTTCGCACCCGAGGAGAGGACGTAGCTGAGCCAGGTTTCGCCCATATAGGTCTGCCCTGCCTCTTCCCCGCCCGGATTGGCGACCCGGCGGTCGATCCCGGCAACGATGCCGTCGTCCAGGCAGTATTTCTTGCGATACTCGGCCAGAATGCCGTCCGGCTCCTCGCTGCGATATTGCGGGTAGAGTGCGCTACCCGCGCTGCCCCCGATCATCGGGACATATTCGTGATGCACCGCCACCTTGCTGTGCGGGGCGAAACTTTGCTCGCGCACGAAATAGGTGACCAGATCCCATACGGGTACGGGCTGTTCGCCGAACAGCGGATCGCGCACCGCCAGCCCCTCTGCCAGCAATGGAGCAAGCTCTTCATTCGATAGCGCGGCAAAGGGATTGAGCTCTTCGGCGAAGGCCCACGCTGCGGGCCACCCGCGGCTGGCGATCAGGTCGGTCACGTCGCGATCGCCGATCATCGCCCGGTCGATCTGCTGCAGACGGACCGGTCGGCCGTCGATGTGGGTCGAAAAGTCGAAGCCCGACCAGTTTTCCGTATTGTCGTAATAGAGGTCGCGCGCGACGAGCCCGCGCGGCTGCCTGGGCATCGGGAAGGCGATGGTTGCGTCCACGTAATCGTCGGTCGGGTTCTCGAACAAATAGTCGACCTTCACCAGCTCCGCCGAAAGATAGAGGTCTTCCTTCAGCAGACGGAGCGCGGTGGATGGCTTGAGGACGATTCCGCCAAGGCCGATTTCGGCTTCGGAATCGTTGGCGGCGATCGGGCTGGCGAGCAGCAGGCCTGCTGCCAGCAGCAGCGCGGCACGTGGTATCAGGTGCGCGATCATGTCCGAAGTTACTCCCTCCGATCTGCGCGACCCGGCGGGGAATGTAGCACGCCGCAGCCCTGTCTGGCGAGCGGCTAGGAATCGGGTGCCTCGCCCTGTTCCCACAGCTCGATCTTCACCCCGTCAGGGTCCAGCAGCCACGCGAACTTGCCATAGCCTTCGTCGACATGGCCGAGGATTTCGACACCTTTCGACCGCAGCTGTTCGACCATCGCGTCGCAATCATCGACGCGCAGGTTGATCATGAAGCCGCCCTTGCCGGGCGCGATATACCGATCATCCGCAAAATGGCTGATGAGCGAATAGGGCTCTGCGTGCGGATCTTCCGACCATGCGAGCTGCGGCCCGTATTCGCCGGTAACGCCCAGCATGTCCGCATACCATTTGCGCGTCGCCGCAGGATCGCTCGCCACGTAGAACACGCCGCCCAGCCCGGTAACTTTCGCCATTGCCCGTCTCCCGCCGCAAATTGCATGCCCGGCGTACCGCGTTGGCCGCCCGGTGTCATCTCGGCAGCAGCTTGACATCAGCGGTTTAGGGATTTAGCTAAATACCTATGAGCAAGGTCTTCGACGCCCTGTCGCACCCGATCCGTCGCGAAGTGCTCGAGCTGCTGAAGGGCGGCGAGATGAGCGCAGGCGCGCTGGCGGAGCACTTCCCGGTGTCGAAGCCGACCATGTCGGGCCACTTCGCAAAACTGAAGGAGGCCGGGCTGATCCATGGCGAAAACCGCGCGGGATCGGTCATCTATTCGATCAACATGTCGACCCTGGAAGATGCCTTGCACGGGTTCATGGAGCGGCTGGGCATGGGCACGCAGCCATCCCGGCAGGCCGACACATCACCATCGAAAGGAGGCGTCACGCCATGAAGACCAGGCCCCTGCTTTTTCTCACCCTTGTAGTCGCGGCGGCGATGGCGGGGTTCGCGTTCTGGACCGCGGCCCAGGTGCCCGCCGGGACCGAACTGCCGACTCACTGGAACATTTCGGGCGAGGTCGATGGGACCATGCCCGCGTTGCAGGCACTGCTGGTGCCGGTGGGGGTGACCCTGCTGATCGGCGTGCTGTTCGCGGCGATACCGATGATCGAACCGCTGCAGGACAGGCTATCCGGCTCTGCGCCGCTGCTGCGCACCGCATGGCTTTCCACCATCGCGCTGATGGTGGCATTGCAGGCGATCATCGCCGCGCCCGCGTTCGGCTACGAACCCGGCTACGGGGTGATCATCGCGCTGGTCGGCGCGCTGTTCCTGGTGCTGGGCAACATGCTCCCCAAATCGCGCCCCGGCTTCTTCGTCGGGATCCGCACGCCGTGGACGATCACCAGTGCCGATAACTGGGTGGCGACGCACCGGCTGGGCGGCAAGCTCTTCATGCTGGCGGGGGTGGCCATGATCGCGGCCGGTCTGATCGACCTGTCGCCGGTCGTGCGGATGGTGGTGGTGCTCGGCAGCGTAATTGCCGCCTCGCTCGTCCCCACCGTCTACAGCTGGTGGCTGTGGCACCGAACCAGCCATTCGCAAAGCGGGGCGTAACCCGCCTCGGCAGCCGGCAGCCGGAACCTCTAAAGATACGGGGCAGCGAACATCGTCCGCCGCCCCGCCGGTGTGGCCTGTCAGGCCACTGCTTCGATCAGGGACGCGAGGGGAAAATGCCCGTGACCGCGACGCACGCGGTCAGCACCTGATAGGGCTGGATATTGTTGACCGGCTGGCTGCCACCCATGGGGCTCACCACGATGGCGCTTGAACCCATGCTCGTATCCGCCGGACCGGGCGAGTAGATCGCGTTGCCGTCCGGAAAATCGGCCAGCAGGTTGCCTGTGGGATTGTCGCTCGTCCCAAGAGAATTGTTCGCGCGCAGGGTTGCCGTATGCGTGTGCTGGGGCATCTGCGCGACATTCAGGACGTTGGTTTCAGAACCACCCCTCTCGCCAAGGGTACGGGGAGTCAGGCCGGGGCCCCTGCCATCGCCCAGCGGCACGCGTCCGCGCAGATCCGGCAGGGCGAAACTCTGGACGCCATTGCCGCCAAAGCGCGTGCCCAACAGGGCGAACAAGGCGTTGTACTGGCTGATCGCCAGCAATTGCCCGTCTGCACGTAGCCATCCCTTCGGACAAAACTCGAAACCGAAATAGGAAATCTGGCCGATAAACGGTTCGGGCTGCGCCGCTGCCGGGGTTGCAGTGCCGAACGACGCGCCGGTGAGCGCGAGAAGTGCGAGTGCAGTGGCCTTGATCTTCATAGTCATTCTCCCTGTTGCGCCCCGAAAGGCCCGGCAGAAATAGCAGCGCGGCAAAATATTGGCCAGAAAAGGCACCGCACGCACAGAGAAACGGCTCCGATCCGGAGGCGAATTCTCTTCCTTTTCGGATCAAACTGCCGGATCGGCGTGGGCATCATGCCCGCCGAGCCGGGCTTTACGACCCGATCAGGCGAGTTCCGCATCCTCGACAAGATATTTGCCGAGATCCTCCGCCTTGGTCGCCAGGCTGACCAGCACGATGGCGATGGTCGCGGCGATGAAGCCGGGGATGATCTCGTACACGCCGGGGCCGCCCATGAATGCGGCGTTCCACCCCTGCGCAATCCAGAAGCCGACCGTGCCCGCACCCACGACCAGGCCCGCGAGCGCGCCCGTACCGGTCATCCGCGGCCAGGTGAGGGCGAGCAGGATCAGCGGGCCAAACGCGGCGCCGAAGCCCGCCCAGGCATTCGCGACCAGGCCCAGCACTTCGCTTTCGGGATCGCTGGCGACCCAGATTGCGGCCAGCGCGACCAGCAGCACGCTGACGCGTCCGACGTTCACCGCCTCACGTTCGCTCGCATCGCGGCGCAGGAAGAGGCGATAGAAATCCTCGGTCAGCGAGCTGGAGCTGACCAGCAGCTGCGAGGAAATCGTGCTCATGATCGCGGCCAGCAGCGCGGCGAGCAGGAATCCGGTCACAAGCGGGTGGAACAGCAGGTCGGCCAGGACGATGAAGATCGTTTCCGGGTCGTCGACCACGATGCCGTTCCGCTGTGCATAGGCACGGCCCGCGAGCCCGACGCCGAGCGAACCGATCAGGCAGATGAACATCCAGGCAAGGCCGATATTGCGCGCGGTCGCGACCTCGGGAATGCTGCGGATCGCCATGAACCGCACGATGATGTGCGGCTGGCCGAAGTAGCCCAGGCCCCAGGTCACCGCGCTGAGCCAGCCGACTGCGGTCAACCCCTGCGTCAGGCTGAGGAAGCCGGGCTGGATATCGGTCAGGCTGTCGCCCGCGCTCCCGCCCGGGCCGAAGATCACCACCAGCGGCATGACGACCAGCGCCAGCAGCATGATAACGCCCTGCACGAAGTCGGTAAGGCTGACCGCCAGAAAGCCGCCGATCATCGTGTAGGCCAGCACCACGCCCGCGGTGATCCAGATGCCCAGCATGTAGTCGGACAGCCCGACATCGGGCAGCAGCGCGGGAAAGGCGGTTTCGAACAGCTTGCCACCGCCCACCAGCCCGGCGGCGGAATAGACCATGAAGAACACCACGATCACGATCGCGGACATCACGCGCAGCGCAACCGCCTGGCTGGGGAAGCGGTTGGCGATATATTCCGGAATGGTCAGCGCATTGCCCAGCTGTTCGGTCTGCTGGCGCAGGCGCGGGGCGACGATCGTCCAGTTGGCGACCGCGCCCAGGAACAGCCCGATCCCGATCCAGGCTTCCACCAGACCGGCGGCGTACAGCGCACCGGGCAGCCCGAGCAGCAGCCAGCCGGACATGTCCGACGCCCCCGCAGACAGCGCGGCCACGCCGGGCGACAGTCCACGTCCGGCGAGGAGATACCCCTCCGACGTGTCGGTCGATTTCTTCCAAGCAAAGAGCCCGATCGCCAGCATGAGGACGAAATAGGCCGCGAGTGAAATGAGTACGCCTGTCTGCATGGCCGCGCTGCCTAACGAATATCGACCGGTTTGACCACCGGGCGGGCGGACATGGCTCGAACCGCGCCCGATTCCGGGCTGGAGACGGTCACTGCCACATCAGATCGAGCCGCGTGCGGTGCGCCTTTCCCGTCTCGCCCGGCTCTTCTTGCGCATCCTTCGAACACGCCGCGCTGTCGTCCTTTTGGCAGTCGCACTTCGCGGCAATCGCAACGCAGGTGCACGCAGTGCCGCACTTGCACGGACACGTGCATCTGCCCTTCGGGTCTTCGCACGCCTCCAGCTTCTCGACCAGTTCCTCGATCCGCGCGTGGTTGGTGCGGCGGGTGTCGATCTCCTTGCTGGCACTGTCGGAGAAGGGCGTCGCCAGGTTGACCGCGTGGCGCAGCCAGCGTTGCAGTTCCTCTTCCGCCTCCTGCGCCAGGCCCTTCGCCGCGGTGACCGCATCGCCTTCGCCCACCAGCTCGGCCGCCCGGATCGAGGTGGGATCGACCGCATCGGCGAGCGCGAGCGCGCTGTCCTTGAAGCCTTCCTTCTCGTCCGGCGTCAGGTCGCGCCGTCGATTGACCACGTCGATCAGCGTCTGCGCCTTCCTGCGGCGATCCCGTTTGGGGTCGGGCGGTTCGGGTGCGGTCATGGTGGCGACGGCCCAGACCAGCGCGACGATGCCCCCGCCGATCAGCGTGCAGCCCGCCAGCGCCGCGATCAGCGCCAGGCTGCCCACCGGCCAGCGGTTTGCCTGTGGGCCGTAGCCATAGCCGTATCCGAAGCCCGCATAGGCCCGGTCGGCGACCCAGTCCGCCAGCCACGGGCCAAGCGGAACCGCGATCAGCAACGCGATCGCCAGCAGGGCGAGCGACGCAGGCAGCGCATATTTCATCACAGCGAATCCCCTCCGCTTTGACGACCCGTTAACCATATTGTCAGCGCGGGGCGGACCTTGGCAAGCGTAAGCAGGCGCCGTTGTGCCATTGGATGTGGGCAGGTGGCACATGGCCCCGGCGTATCACCCGTGCGACGCGCGGGGGATGGCGGCGGACCGCACCTCCAGCCGGCAGGGCCGCCGCCCGCAGGCATTTTACGATTTTCGGGAACCCTGCCGAAATCGCCCGAAAATGTGATGTTTGAGCCACATTTTCGAGCTTGGGAGCACGACATTGCGGGATGCGCGCCATGGGGCGGAACGGATGCCCGCCCGTTTCCATTGTCGCGGTACCCTTTAGAAACTTCAGGAATAAAACCCCATGCGTAAAACCTCCCTCATTGCAGTTGCGGTCGCCATGACCGCGTCCGCACCCGCCTTCGCGCAGGACGGACAGAGCGAATACTTCGACGGCTTCTACATCGGCGGAACGATCTCTGCCGACCAGCCGGAAGACAGCAACACCGACGGCATCGTGTTCGACACCAATGGCGACGGCGTGTTCAACGACACCGTGCGTTCGACCACCGGCGCGGATGCCTTCTCCCCCGGCTTCTGCAACGGCGCGGCGGTTGGCGCCACCGCGGGCCAGGGCTGCGTCGATGACGAAGCCGACTTCGGCTATTCGGCGCGCATCGGTTACGACCAGCGCCTGAACGGCGGCCCGATCGTGGTCGGCCTGCTGGTCGAAGGTGCGCGGTCGGAAGCGACCGAGTTCTCCAACGGCTTCAGCACCACGCCTGCCAGCTACACCGTCGTCCGCCAGATGGACTGGTCTGTGAACGCACGCGGCCGCGTGGGCTATTCGCCGGGCGATGGCCGCGGCCTGTTCTACGTGACCGGCGGCGTCGGCTACGCGAAGATCGACCACGGTTTCGTCACCACCAATGGCGCGAACGCCTTCACCCAGCAGAACGATGACGACTGGCAGTTCGGTGCGCAGGTCGGCGGCGGTGCCGAACTGATGCTGACGCGCAACATCGGGATCGGGCTGGAGTACCTGTATTCGGACTATAACGACGACGATTACAGCGTGCTGGTGACGCAGGGCACCGCGCCCGCGACCAACCCGTTCCTGCTCGATTCGGGCCAGACCAGCATTGCCCCGACCGACCGGAACCTGCGGATGCACTCGCTGCGCGCCACCGCGAGCTTCCACTTCTAGGCCGACCGGCGCAAGCCGACCACGAGCCAAAAGCAAGAAGGGCCGTTCCCGAGAAGGGAGCGGCCCTTTCGCCATGCCCGCCCGCAATCCCCGCGGGTGGGCGGCAGCGGGCGGATGGAAGGGCCTGACACACCTGACACAGTGTCCAGGGACTGAAACCGGATTGACCAAGATCGCGCGATTGATCGAGCGGATCGATCAACGAGCGGGACAGGCGAACCCGCCGGAGAGGGACGATGACAAAGAGCGGGCCAGGAGCCGACCCGGCAATAGCGGCGCGCGGGGAAGTAGGAAAATCTCTGAATAAGAGCGTTTGCGTTGCCAGATCAGCGGCCCATCGTATGTTCGATCAATGAGATCAAAGGACGAGCTTCTCAGGCTGATCATCCGTGAGACACGGCGGACACAGGTGGAGCCTTGGAAGCGTCCGGTATCTGGCGCGCATAAGACTTTAAACTTGCCGCCGATGCTGCCCGTTGGCGACGGTCGTCAGCTTCCGGCGACGGATGAACTGCTGCAGGCGGTCTATCAACTGGCAGAGTTGCAGTGGCGGAACGAAACTTCTCTCAAGCCACGTTTCAAAATAGGGGAGCTCGCGAACCTTTATCGAGATTCATTCGGCGAGGTACTTTCGGCGCTGGATCCAGACAAGGACGACGAGGAGCTGGTTTCTGACCTCGGAAAGAATGTTTCCGACCTCCTGAGCTCCCGAATTCGACTTCGAGATCGTCCGGTAGATTTGACGCTTGGCTGCCATTTGTTCGAGGGCGAAGCAGCTTACCCAATCCGAGTCGGTCCTGTCGTCTTTGAGACACGAGAACAATGGCGATTACGTCTAGTTAGCGAGGGCAGGATTTCATATATTACCGCGCGACGGTTGGCATCGCGCTGGGCTGGTAGTCCTATTAGAAAGCGAAAGCGTTCCTTCGATGAAGACGCTGAAACAGAAATCTTCAATTCTGTCGGTGATTGCTCGACCATATGCACGGTCAGCACCAGAGAATTGTCGTCTGCGAATACCAAAGAAAAAGGAATTCTGGCGGCTCGGATGGCAATGGCTGCGATTGCATTGATTTGGCCGCGCCCTTCACAAACACTCGAATGGATGAATCTTCTATACGACCGGCGGCTTGATAACCGGTATACGGTTCAATTCTCTAGTGGCACTCATGTCGGGTTTTCCCACGAGCGGGGACAGCTGCCCTGCGGAAAATTCGTCGATCAGGAAGAGATCGAAATTCTGAGGAACTATGGGCCGCTGCTCGAACAGATCGGCGAGGCACTCACCAGCTATGCCCAGCCCAGCGACGAAACCAAGCGTCCCAACCTGATGAATGCGCTTTTTCTTAGCCTATGGTGGTTCCACGAGGCTTGCAGAGAACCACTAGATCAGATCGCGGTTACCAAATTCGCGGCAAGTATGGATGCACTGGTAAAGGGGCAAGACGCTCACGCTATCTTGCGATTTATCGAGGCCCGAACCGGCATTGGGCCGAAGGACACGCTGATCACAACCGGCCTGACCACTGAGAAGGTAATGGATAAAATTTACGGGAAAGGTCGGAGCCAACTTATCCATGGGTCGAGCAAGGACTTTTCGCACGATTGGTCCGAACCACGAGCGATCGCAGAAGTCGTCGGCCGCATGTGTCTTGTGGAGGCTTGCGGTTGGATGGCTCAGAACGGATCGATCGATTGTGTCGAAGCGTTGTCTGAGCGTTGACGGCTGCTGAAAGCGGAGGCCGAAGCCTCCGCCTGAAACCGCTTACGATTCCATCTTGCGCTTGGCTTTCTTGCGCTCGTGCGGGTCGAGGATGGCTTTGCGCAGGCGGATGTTCTGGGGGGTGACTTCGACCATTTCGTCGTCGTCGATATAGGCGATGGCCTGTTCCAGCGTCATCACGCGCGGGGGGGTGAGGCGGATCGCGTCGTCCTTGCCGGTGCTGCGGAAGTTGGTCAGCTGCTTGGACTTCATCGGGTTGACTTCGAGATCGTCGGGCTTGGCGTTCTCGCCGATGATCATGCCCTCATAAATCTTCGCGCCGCCGCCGATGAACAGCTCGCCGCGATCCTCCAGCGCGTTGAGCGCGTAGGGCACGGCCTCGCCCGGCACCATCGAGATCAGCACGCCGTTCTGGCGGCCTTCGATCGGGCCCTTGTAGACGTCATACTTCTCGAACAGCCGGTTCATGATCCCCGTGCCGCGCGTGTCGGACAGGAATTCGCCGTGGTAGCCGATCAGCCCGCGGCTGGGCGCGCTGAAGGTGATGCGGGTCTTGCCCTGGCCCGAGGGGCGCATCTCGGTCAGCTCGGCCTTGCGGCGCTGCATCTTTTCCACGACCGTGCCGGAGAATTCGTCGTCCACGTCGATCACCACGGTTTCGTACGGCTCCTGCCGCTGGCCGCTGTCGTCGGTGCGGAACAGCACGCGCGGGCGCGAAATGCCGAGTTCGAAGCCTTCGCGGCGCATCGTCTCGATCAGCACGCCCAGCTGCAATTCGCCGCGGCCCGCGACTTCGAAGCTGTCCTTGTCGTCGGCTTCGGTCACGCGGATGGCGACGTTGGTTTCCGCTTCGCGCATCAGGCGGTCGCGGATCATGCGGCTGGTCACCTTGTCGCCCTCGCGGCCCGCAAGCGGGCTGTCGTTGACGGCGAAGCGCATCGCGAGCGTGGGCGGGTCGATCGGCTGCGCGGCGATCGGGTCCTTCACCGCCGGGTCGGCGATGGTGTTGGCGACGGTCGCCTTTTCGAGGCCCGCCATCGCGATGATGTCGCCCGCCTTGGCGCTTTCCACCGGCACGCGGTCGAGCCCGTCGAAGCTCATCAGCTTGGTCGCGCGGCCCGCTTCGATCACCTTGCCGTCGCGGTCCAGCGCGTGGATCGGGTCGTTGACCTTGATCGTGCCCGACTGGACGCGGCCGGTCAGCACGCGGCCCATGAAGTTGTCGCGGTCCAGCAGCGTGGCGAGGAAGGCGAACGGCCCGGTCTCGTCGAGGCCTGGCGGCGGCACGTGGTCGACGATCAGCTTGAACAGCGGGGTCAGGTCGCCGCTGCGCGCGGTTTCGTCTTCGCTGGCATAGCCGTCGCGGCCCGAGGCCCACAGGCTGGGGAATTCGAGCTGTTCGTCGTTCGCGTCGAGATTGGCGAACAGGTCGAACACTTCGTCGAGCACTTCCTGCGGGCGGCCATCGGGGCGGTCGATCTTGTTGACCACCACGATCGGGCGCAGGCCCAGCGCCAGCGCCTTGCCGGTGACGAACTTGGTCTGCGGCATCGGCCCTTCGGCGCTGTCGACCAGCAGGATGACGCCGTCGACCATGCTCAGGATGCGCTCCACCTCGCCGCCGAAGTCGGCGTGGCCGGGGGTGTCGACGATGTTGATCCGGGTCGTCTCGCCGTCATGCTCCCATTCCACGCTGGTGCACTTCGCGAGGATGGTGATCCCGCGCTCCTTTTCGAGGTCGCCGGAATCCATCGCGCGTTCGTCCACCCGCTGGTTCTCGCGGAAGGTGCCGGACTGGCGGAAGAGCTGGTCGACGAGGGTGGTCTTGCCGTGGTCGACGTGGGCGATGATGGCGATATTGCGTAGGGACAATGGACGTGGTGCTTTCGGGGAGAATGAACAGGTGCCGCGCGCAGGCGGCGTTGCGCGCGCCTTAGCCGTGCGCCTGCTGCGCTGCAACACGCGAAAAATGTTTCATTCCGCTACGGCAGGCGGCGGACCGTGAACAGGTATGTGCCGTTTTGGCAACAGATGGGCCCAAGTGCGGCATAATGCGCACTTTTCGGAGTTGAGCGCGCCCCGCCACGGGTTTAATGAACCTGCGTTAAGCGCAAATCATGCGCAGCGATATTGCTAGAGAGGAAAGACCCAATGGCTCAATCGTTCCCCGGCGTTGCCGGTTTCTCGCGTTACGCTCTGTTTGCGGGCGTTGCCGCTCTCGCGCTTCCCGCCGTGGCGCACGCGCAGGACATGGATTCCGTCGAGGAAGGGCTGGCCACCGAGCTCGAGAACCAGAACACGATCGTCGTCACCGCGACCAAGCGCGAACAGACGCTGCAGGAAACGCCGGTCGCGGTCAGCGTGACCACGGGCGAGACGATCGAGCAGGCACAGATCCGCGATATCAACGATCTCCAGTCGGTCGTTCCCTCGCTGCGCGTTTCGACGCTGCAGAGCGCGTTCTCGACCACGTTCTCGGTTCGCGGCTTCGGTACGGACGGCAACAACCTGGGGCTTGAGCCGTCGGTCGCGGTGTTCGTCGACGGCGTCTACCGCAGCCGTGCGATCTCGCAGATTTCCGATCTTCCCAACATCCAGCGCGTCGAAGTGCTGCGCGGCCCGCAGTCGACCCTGTTCGGCAAGAACGCCAGCGCGGGCGTGATCTCGATCGTCAGCACGCCGCCGTCGTTCGATCTCGAAGGCAGCGTCGAAGCGACCTACGGCAACTATAACGCGATGGTTGGCAAGGCGTACATTTCCGGCCCGATCAGCGACACCATCGCAGCAAGCATCGCGGGCGGCGTGAACAAGCGTGACGGGTACATCACCAACGCCTTCAACGGCGACGATGTGAACGACCGCAACCGCTGGTTTACCCGCGGGCAGCTGCTGTACGACAATGGCAGCAACCTGACCGTCCGCCTGATCGGCGATTACGACGAAATCGACGAGAAGTGCTGCGGGGTCGTCCAGGTCGCTCCTTCACGCGAAACCGACCTGATCCAGTCGCCGCTCATCGGCGGTCGCTTCAACGACCCGACGATGCCGCTCGCCGACATCATCTATTCCGACGTCGTGCCGAACAACAAGGTGCAGAACTGGGGCGGTTCGGGCCAGATCGATTACGATTTCGGCGGCATGGCGCTGACCTCGATCACCGCCTATCGCGACACCAGCCTGAGCGCGGATCAGGACGTCGACTTCTCCAGCGCGCAGCTCGCCAGCGGTGCGCAGATCGGCGAGGCCGATATCAATACCTTCACCCAGGAACTGCGGCTGGCCAGCGATTTCGACGGGATGTTCAACTTCCTCGTCGGCGGTTACTACTTCAAGGAAGACCTCGAGGTTTCGGACCAGATCGTATACGGGCCGGACTTCCGCGCATACGCCGACGCGCAGATTCAGGCGGGTTCGGGCGGGCAGCTGAGCGTTGCCCTTCTCGAAGGGCTCACGGGGGGCACGTTCTTCACCGCCGGGCAGGGCTTCTTCAACAACTTCACCCAGGACAACGAAGCGTTTTCGCTGTTCGGCCAGGTCGATCTCGACCTGACCGATCGCCTGACGCTGACGCTGGGCGCCAACTACACCGAAGACCGCAAGACGGTCGTCTCGAACAGCCTCAGCACCGACCAGTTCTCGCAGGTCGATCTGGCAGGGCTGGGGCAGACTGTGATCACGCAGCAGGCCATCGCCACGCAGGTGGGCGGTATCCTGGGCCTCCCCGGCCCGGCAACCGCCGCGCAGGTTCAGGCGTTTGCCACCGGTGCCAGCCCGGCAGGCGCGGCCGGTGCCGCAGCCTTCCCCGCCATCCAGGCAGGGGCGGCAGCCTTCGGCGCGGCCAATGCGAACCTCACGGTTGCGCAGGCAGCGGCAGACGGTAATCCGGCGACCGTCGGCAACCCGTTCCTCAACCTGCGTCCGCTGCAATTCCTGCCGCCGCTGCTCAACATTCCGAACGCGGTGGAAGACGGCAAGACGAACGACGACAACTGGTCCTACATCGCGCGTCTGGCCTACGAGTTCAGCGACTCGATCAACGGCTACCTGAGCTACGCGACCGGCTTCAAGGCAAGCTCGTTCAACCTCTCGCGTGACAGCCGTCCGCTGCCGGGCGACTTCGCGCAGATCGTGGGCACGCCGCTGGCAACTCCGAACCTGCGGCCCGGCACGCGCTTCGCGCTGCCCGAGGAATCGACGGTCTACGAAGCCGGCCTGAAGACGGACTGGGGCCTGGTAGGGGCAAATCTCACCGTGTTCCTGCAGCAGATCAAGAACTTCCAGGCGAACACCTTCATCGGTTCGTCCTTCGTTCTTGCCAACGCGGGCGAGCAGGAAACCTTCGGCATCGAGTTCGACGGCTTCGCCCGTCCGACCGACGAGCTGACGCTGACGCTTGCGATGACCTACCTCAATCCCAAGTACACCAGCTTCGTCGGATCGCCGGTCGGCGACCTCACCGGCGAGCCGGTGGCCGGTGTCGCCCCGCTCAGCTTCTCGTTCGGGGCGCAGTGGAACAAGGAACTGGCGGGTGGCAACCGCTTGATCCTGCGCGGCGACTACGCGTATGAATCGCAGGTGCCGGTGATCGCGGGCCTGACCAATTACGTGACGCCCAATCTGGACGGCACGTCCAACTACGATCTGGCCCGTACCGAAGCACGCAAGTACAAGCGTGAAGTCAGCAACCTGAACGCGTCGATCACCTACGCGCTGGACATGGGCCTCGAATTCTCGATCTGGGGCCGCAATATTCTGGACGATAGGTACATCACCACGATCTTCCCCTCGGTGGCGCAGGGCCGCGCGGTGTCGGGCTACCCGAACCAGCCGCGCACCTACGGCGGCACCGTGCGCTACAAGTTCTGATCCAAGCGCACGCAAGACGAATAATGGGAAAGGGGGCCTTCGCGGGCTCCCTTTTTCTTTGTCTGGCGCAGATGGCATCGGCGCCTTGCAGCCCGCGCCGGCTTGTGGCTCTATGCAGGCAGCGTCGGCGCAGATGGCGCCTTGTCAGGGGGGAAATTGATGCATTGGATGATCTTGCCGTTCAAACGCTACTTCGAATTCCAGGGTCGCTCCCGACGTCTCGAATTCTGGATGTTTTCGCTGTTGAACGTCATCGTGTTCACCGTACTGGCTGCCATTACGCTCGGCACTGGTGCGACGATGGACCGGATGGCCAATGCCGATCCGGAGAATCCGCTGGCGATCTACCAGATCCTGTTCAGCGGCGTCGGCCTGCTGATGGTGGTCTGGTGGCTGGTCGCCCTGATCCCCAGCATCTCCGTCTCGGTTCGCCGTCTGCACGACAGGGAGATGACGGGCTGGTGGTATCTCGGCTTCGTGATCCTCAGCCTGATCCCGCTGATCGGCTTCGTCGCGAGCATTGCCTTCATCGTGGTGATGGCCCTGCCGGGCACGCCGGGGCCGAACAAATACGGGCCGAGCCCCAAGGAAGGCGTCACCGCCGATACCTTCGAGTGATGATCGGCGCTGCCTGCGCCGTGGGTCGGCCGGTCCGCTAGGGCTTGCCGACCCGCCGCAGCGAACCGCCCGACACTTCCCACAACGCGGCCTGTGGCAGGATCGCTTCGAAGGGCGCGCGTTCGGTGCCCGTCATCCACACCTGCTCGCCATTATCGGCCAGCCGTTCGAACAGCGCCGCGCGCCGATCCGGGTCGAGATGCGCGGCGACCTCATCCAGCAGCAGGACGCCTGCGCGGTCCCTGGTGGCGAGCGCGCCATGCGCCAGCACGATGGCGATCAGCATCGCCTTCTGCTCGCCGGTGGAAGAATGCGCGGCGGGCACGCCCTTGCTCGCCAGCGTTACCGCCAGTTCGACCCGGTGCGGGCCGATCAGCGTGCGGCCCGCGCGCCGGTCTGCCGGGCGATTGTTCCGCAGCGCCGCCGCCAGCGCATCGCGCTCCTCCGGCCCGACGGGCTCCAGCGCCAGTGCCGGCCGGGGAAAATGCGTGTCGTCCTGCTGACCCAGCGCGGTATCTAGCCGCTCGACCAGATCGCGCCGGTTCGCGGCGATGGCTGCGCCATGCTCCGCCAATTGCGCTTCGAGCGCGTCCAGCCAGCGCGGATCGGGCGTTGCCTCGTCGCTCAACAGGCGGTTGCGATTGCGCAGCGCGGTCTCGTACCGATTGGCGAGCGTCGCATGACCCGGCGCGGTCGCCAGCACCAGCCGGTCGACGAACCGCCGCCGCGCGCCCGCGCTGTCGGTAAACAGGCCATCCATCGCGGGGGTGAGCCACCGGACGGATAGCCATTCGGCCAACCCCAGCGCGCTTGCCTCCGCCCCGTTGATCCGCACCCGCCGCCGTGTGGGGTGTGCCGGGTCCACATGGGTGCCGAGCTGGACGGGTGCGGCGCCATCTGTGGGCTGGATTTGCGCGCCGATGGTGAAGCCGCCGCTGCCGCCCTTGCGCGCGATCTCGGGCAGCTTCGCACGGCGCAGGCCGCGCCCCGGTGCCAGCAGCGAGAGAGCTTCGAGAACGTTGGTCTTGCCCGCGCCGTTCGCCCCGACGAGCAGGTTGAACCGCGCGGTATCCTCCAGCGCGGTGGTGGCATGATTGCGAAAGTCGAGGATGGAAATGCGGGTCAGCGCCATGCGGGGGAGGCCTTTGTCTGCGCCCTAGCGCGCGCCGTCGCCACAGGCCAGCCCGACGCGTGCGCCAAGGCGAATCCAAGATTTGGTGAAAATCCCCAAGCTTTCGGATCTGTGAACGGGTTGGTCATCCGCCGCACTGGGGGGAACCGCGTAATTCCGCCATTTTCTCAATCTGGCACGGCTCCTGCAATGATTGTCGTGTCCGGTGGGATGGCCCGCCGGAGACAGACAAGGAGCTACATAATGACCACCAATGACATCCGTACCCGCCTGTTCGCCGCGGCATTCTCGATCGGCATTTCCGCCGTCTTCCTCGCCACCGCGATCGTTCCTGCCAGCCCCAACGGCTTGGTTCTCGCCTGATCCGGCCCCGTCCACACCCGTTCAATGGAGACTATTCCAATGCCGTCCTTCGTCCGCAACCTGCTCGCCGCCGCCGGTGCTCTCGCCTTCACCGGGCTTGCCTTCTCGTTCGCCATTGTTCCCGTGATGGTCGACAATGCCGGGATGATCGCATGAGCCAGCTCGACGAAAACCGCCACGCCGGCCAGCCCGCCCGCCGGTTCCATCTCGACAAGAGCCGCGCCGCGCTGGGCGGGGTGTGTTCCGGAATTGCCCAGTATGCCGGCTGGGATGTGACGCTGGTCCGCCTGGGCTTCGTGCTCGGCACGCTGCTCGGCTTCGGGTCGCTGTTCCTGGTCTACCTCATCATCTGGGTAATCGCCGACTAGGCCGACCACCCCCACGGCCCGGGCATCGCAGACCCGGCCGGCCCGGGGGCGCCGCGGGGTCGCGATCCTGCCGGAGGACTACATCGCGGAAATGCCGCCATCGAGCTTCAGTTCGGCGGCCGTCATGAAGCTGCTTTCATCGCTGGCCAGGAACAGCACGCCATTGGCGATTTCCTGCGGCTTGCCGACCCGGCCCAGCGGAATCTGCCGCGCAAGCTTGGTCATCACGACATCCTTGTCGATCCCCGCATTCTTGCCGATCCCGTCGAGGATCGGCGTGTCGACGAATGTCGGGTGGATCGAGTTGCAGCGGATGTTCCAGCCCATCTTCGAACAATACAGCGCGACCGATTTGGTCAGCATCCACACCGCGGCCTTGCTGGCATTATAGCCGGGCATCGTATCGCTCGCGATCAGGCCCGCGATCGAACTGATGTTGATGATCGACCCGGGCTGCGCGTCCTTCATCAGCGGCAGCGCCTTCTGGCAGCCGAGGAACACGCTATCGACATTGACCGCGAAGCCGCGCCGCCATTCGTCCAGCGTGCAGGTTTCGATATTGCCGCGCACGCCGATCCCTGCATTGTTGAGCAGCACGCTCAACCCGCCGAGCTTTTCGCCCGCCATCGCGATGGCTGCATCCCACTGATCGGGCTGGGTCACATCGTGCGCCATCGCAAAGGCGGTGCCCGCACCGCATTCCGCATTGATCGCGGCGGCGGTTTCTTCCGCGCCCGCGCCATTGATGTCGGTGCACAGCACCTTCGCGCCCTCGCGCGCCAGCGTCGCCGCCGCCTGCGCGCCAAGCCCCTGCGCCGCGCCCGTTACCAGCGCGCGCTTGCCCGCTACCCGTCCAGCCATCCGTTCTCTCCGATTTTCTGTGTCATCAGCAGCATGGCAAGCCGGACGTCGACCGCAACCCCCTGTGCACGCTTTGTGTCCACAAAGGCGGCCAGATCGGACAGTTTTACGCGATGAACGGTGATATCCTCGCCATCGACACCGCCGCCATCGCCGACCTTCGTCAGCCCTTCCGCGCGTAGCAGGGAGAACCCTTCGGAGACCATGCCGGGGCTGGAGAAGAACTCGCCCAGATCGGTGATTTTCGCCGCGCGGTAGCCGGTTTCCTCCTCCAGCTCGCGGCGGGCGGCAGAGATTGCGCTTTCATCGGCGTTGTCGTCGCCATCGCCCACCAGCCCGGCGGGAATTTCGATGCAGCGGCGGCCCAGCGGCACGCGATACTGCTCGACCAGCAGGACGTGCGCACCATCTTCCGCAGCGTCGATCGCGATGATCGCGGCGGCGCGCATGCCGCGCGCACGGCCCGCATATTCCCAGCGGCCGCGCTGCTTCATCGTGATGAAGCGGCCCTGCCATTTGATCTCTTCGGGCGCGTCGTGGTCGGGGGGGAAGGTCATGGGCCTCTCACATCAAATGCCGGAGAGCTGGGTCACGGCCATCACAGCTGGATCAGCCGGTCGGGCAGCTCGTTCTGGTCATCGTCCGCACGCGGAAAATGTTCGGACAGGATCTGGCCCACATCGCGCACGCCCGCCGCGATCCCGGCACCCAGCTGGCCCTGCTTTATCTCGCGCAGCATATCGACCATCGCATCGCCCCACACTTCGGGCGGGACTTTTTCGGCAATCGCGGAATCGGCGACGATCTGCGCGCGATGTTCGCGCAAGGAAACGAAGATCAGCACGCCGGTGCGCCCATGCGTGCGGCGTTCCGCGCCGACCTTGAAATGGCGGATCGCGGCGTCTTCCACGCGCAGCGTCTTCACCCGGCCCGGCAGGATGGCGAACCGCACCGCCGGGATCAGGGTGAGCGCGAAGACCAGCAGGAACAGCGCGATGCCGACGGCGCTGGCGAGCCCGAACAGCCCCGATGGCGTCCATTCGGTGTTCCACCCGCCGGAGAGCGCATCCGCCGCGCCCGTCACCGGATCGGGGAAAAACGCCATCAGCACCAGCCCGGTAAAGGCGACGAATGCGGAGAGTGCCAGCGCGACATCGGTATAGCCGTCGCTCTCGCTGGCGACGACGGTCACGATCTCGCCCGAGGTGGTCAGCTCTGCCTCTGCCACCGCCCGGGTGACGGCTTCGTTATCGGCCTGGGTAACCTGCATCACCATCCTCCGCTCGCGCCGCCGCCGCCGGACATGCCGCCGCCGAAACCGCCGAAGCCTCCGCCTCCGCCACCGCCGAAGCCGCCACCTCCGCCGCCCCAGCCATCGCCGTCGCCCGAATTCATTGCTGCGTTGATTGCGGACCACAGCAGCACGTCGCCCACTGCGCTGCCCGCGCCATAGCGCCGCCGTTTGCGGCCCTTCTTGCCGCGTCCGAAGATGAACATGAAGGCGAGGATCAGCAGGATCCACACAGCGGCCCCGCCAAACGTGGCCGCCGTGCGCTCTCCCTTGCGGTCCGCCTGCGCGGCGGCCTCCGCCTCGGCAATGGCCTTTGCGGTCGCCGGGTCCATGTCCAGCGCCTCGATCATCTGCGCGACGCCTGCCGCGATGCCGGCGGAAAACTCTTCCTGCTTGAAGGCGGGGGTGATCGTGTCGCGGATGATCCGGCCCGACGTCGCGTCGGTCAGCGTGGGGGTAGAGCCGTAGCCCACCTCGATGCGGATCTTGCGATCATCGCGTGCGACCAGCAGCAAGGCACCTTCGTCCGTTTCCTCGCCCCCGATACCCCAGGTTTCGAACAGATCGACCGCGTAACCCTCGATCGTGTTGCCGCCCAGATCGGGCACGGTCGCCACGATCACCGCGCGGCCGGTCGCCTCGTTATAGGCGCGCAGTTCCTCGTTCAGCTGCGCCTCGGTTGCGGGGTCGATCATGTTCGCCCCGTCGTACACGGGGCCATCCGGGCGCGGCGGCAGATCCTGCGCCGCCACGGGGAGGGCAAGCAGGGCAAGGGCGAGGACGATCAGGGTTCTAAGCAGGGTCACGATGGGGCACCTTCACGGCACAGCGGTGATTGGGGGGCGTCGGTAATCGGCGGACCGGCGGCAACGCGTTTCAGCTCTTCCACCCCGGCAAGCGTGCCTGCCGCAATGTCGCCCGAGCGATAGAGCGGGGTCATGGCGTCCTCGATTATCAGGGCCGCGCGAAGATCGGTTACGCGGCTTTCCATCCCGCAGCCGACTTCGATCCGGACCTTGCGCTCTTCAGGTGCGAGCAGGACAAGCAGCCCCCGGCCGGTGTCCGGCGCGCCGATGCCCCACGCGTTGAAAGTCTCGAAGGCAACGTCCTCGATCGTCTTTCCGTCCAGTGAGGCGTCCGTCACCACGACCAGCGCGACGCCCGTATCCTGCCAGTAATCGGTCAGCTCCCGTTCGAGCGCCGCTTCCTGTTCGGGCGGGAAGATATCCGCCTCGTCCAGCACGGGGCCGTCGGGACGCTCCGCCACATCGCTCGCGCCGGTGGGCTGCGAACAGGCTGTCAGCAGCACGGCGAGCAATGTGGCGAGACAGGCAGGCACGGGCCTGCCGATCAATTGCCGGTGCCGGTCGCGGCCCCATTCTGAGTGGCACCGGTGCCGGTGTTATCATTGGCAGGAGCCGCGGCACCGCTGCCGCCCGACAGGCCGCCGAAGTCGACGTCGGGCGCGTTCTCGCTACCCGGCTGGGCCTGGAAGCCTTCCATCGGTTCTGCGCCGTAGATCACATTGGCGGCGATCGTCGCGGGGAAGGTGCGGATCGTGGTGTTATAGTTCTGCACCGCTTCGTTGTAGCGATTGCGCGCCACTTCGATGCGGTTCTCCGATCCTTCGAGCTGCACCATCAGGTCCGCAAACCGCGCCTGGCTCTGCAGTTCGGGATACTTCTCCACCGTCACCAGCAGGCGGCTGAGCGCGCCGCCGAGCTGGCTCTGCGCCTGGTCGAACCGCTGGATTGCGGCAGGATCGCTCAGGTCGTCGGTGGTCAGCTGGGTCTGCGTGGCGCTGGCGCGCGCCTCGATAACCTGCGTCAGGATATCCTGTTCGGACGATGCGGCACCGCGCACCACTTCGACGAGGTTGGGGATCAGGTCCGCGCGGCGCTGATACGCGCTTTGCACGTCGGCCCAGCGGGCCTTGGCCTCTTCCTCTGCCGTGGGGACCGAGTTGATGCCGCAACCGCTCAGCGCGACAAGGCCGAGCGCGAGCAGGAACGAACGCAAAAGAGTGCCGAACGACATCGAGTTTTTCCTCCGGGAAATTGGTGTATTGCCAATATACAACACGCGCTGCCCTGCGCAAGGATTCGTGGCACAGATTGTCTCGCCCAAAGTGCTATGCCAAGGCTGCGGCGAAATCGACAACAGGGGGCGCAAGGGCTGTGTTCAAGGAATTCAAAAAGTTCATCGCGCGCGGCAACGTGATCGATCTGGCGGTCGGCGTGGTGATCGGCGCGGCATTCAGCGGGATCGTCACCCAGCTGACCGACGCGGTGCTGATGCCGCTGATCGGCTGGGTGTTCGGCGATATCGATTTTTCCAACTGGTTCCTTCAGCTGGGCGAGGTGCCGGAAGGGTACGAGGGCGCGCTGGATAATTACGAGCAGCTGAAGGAAGCAGGCGTGGCGATGATCGGCTACGGCGCGCTGATCACCGCGATCATCAACTTCCTGATCGTCGCCTTCGCGCTGTTCCTGCTGGTGCGCGGCGTGAACCGCGTGACCGAGGAAATGCAGCGCAAGCAGGCCGAGGTGGAAGACAGCTCGCAGAGCGACGAAGTGCCCACCGATCCGCAGCTCGATGTGCTGAAGAAGATCTTGGCGGAGCTGAAGGCGGAGCGGGGTGGCACCGCTTCCAAGCCCGATTACGCCCCTCAAAAAGGCCCGATGGGATAAAAGGCCGCAGTGCCCGCAGCCGAGCGGCCTTCAGGCCGCGCCAGCGGGGAGATCGCACCCCGGATGGGGTGCGGGACGAAAACGCATCCCCTTCACATTAAGCGGCAAACGCCTATATAGGTCGGTGCCGGTTTCGACCGGCTATGGTGATAAACTGCGGTGTATAATAGACGCAATGGACCCGGGGGCAGTACCCGGCGGCTCCACCAAAAGGCCCGACCTCGAAGCGAGAGGGGCGGGCTTCCTGATGGGGCCGAACCAGGATCGACATGCGTTGAAAGGCATCGTTTTTGCCCGGAATGAGCATTCCGTTAAAAGCTCTTTTCACAAGTGCCAACGATAACGAAGCACTCGCTCTCGCTGCGTAATTTGATGGGCTAACGCCCTGAACTTACAAAGCTAAAGCGCGGTTGGACCGACCGGGCAACAGAACGGATACCGGGGGCCCGGGGGAGCCTAGCAACAGAATCCCCCACCTTCATTCAGCTTGAGAGAGGCTTGCTGCCCGCCAATCAGGCGGTCCTCGCCTGGAACATAAAGGTTCGGGAGCCTGGCAACAGGATCCGCCTTATTTCTTTTGCTCAGTGTTCTCACGCAAAGACGCGAAGATGTCGTGCTAATGGCGTCCATCTTCGTAATTGTTGACGATCCGCTTCAGGCCATCCTTGAACATCGGTTGGCCGAAATTTATCAGCAGCCCGAGTGGCAGGTTCATCAGGCGCAGGTAGGTCAGCACCTGCTTGCCATGGACTGGCATGAGTCGTTCGACAGATTTCAGTTCAACGATAAGCCGGTCAGCGATCAGCAGATCGATTATGTAGGCGTTGTCGATGACAACGCCCTTATGCTGCAGCGGCATTGAGACCTGTCTACGCAGCGGAATTCCGGCGCGCCGCAACTCCTCGAACATCAAGCGTTCGTATGCATTTTCGAGAAGCCCGGGCCCAAGATCACGATGCAAATGATAGCCGCAGTCGATAACGATGCCGACAAGGCGCTCGAGTTCGTAATCACGCGACATCTTCGCGTCTTTGCGTGCGACGAATCAGCGCCACCCGCGCCGCCTTCTCGTGCTTCAGGCAGTCGAGGATCTTCGCGCCCGCCATGAACACCGCGCCGGTGGTGGCGAGGAACAGCAGCTTGCCGCCCCAGCCGGGATATTGCTCAAGGTAGCTCGCGCCGCGCGCGGTCGCGCCAAGGGCGAGCGCGTAGATGATCAGGAATGCTTCGAACCGGGTCTTGATGACGAACAGGCGACCGATCTTGCGAAACATTCCGGAGACTTCCTTAACGCGTGTAAGCCCGGCGAAACGCAAACCTCATGCCAGTTGAGGGTTCCCGCGCGCCGCGATGGTTAACCGGAAACCGAGTGTAAGCTTACCCGACACGGTTACCAGCGTGTTTACCCTAATTCGGAGAGATCGAGCGCGGCGAGCAGCGCAGCGCGCGCCGCGTGGACCTGCTGCGCGAGCGCGTCGGTGCCGATCTGCTCCGGCTCGATCCGTTCGGGCCAGTGCTGCGCGATCACCGCCTCGATCCGGTCGGCCTTTTCCTCGTCCAGCAGGAAGCGCGGATCGACCGTTACCGGGTCTGCCACCACGCGCAGGCGCAGGCAGGCGGGGCCGCCGCCATTGGCCATGCTCTGGCGCACATCGACCGGGATGACCTGCCGGATCGGGCCATTTCCGGCCATCATCTGTTCGCAGAACGCCCACACGGCCTCGCTCTCGCGGCATTCGCTCGGCACGACCAGCGCCATACTGCCATCGGGCAACGTGAGCAGCTGCGCGTTGAACAGATAGGTGCGTATCGCCTCTTCCAGGCTGACCGCATCCTCGGCCACTTCGACCAGTTCGAGCGCGGGGAAAGCCTCGCGGATCGCGGCGTAGGCCCCCTGCGGATCGGCGAAGGCGCGCGCGTGGATGAACAGCACCCGCTCGTTCGCCACCGCGACGACATCATTGTGGAACGCGCCCGCCTCGATCGCCTCGGGGTTCTGTTCGATGAAGACGGTGCGCGCAGGGTCGAGGCCGTGCATCCGCGCGACCACGCGGCTGGCCTGCTCGTGCTGGCGCGCAGGGAACTTGCCGCCCGGCCGGCCATAGACGAACACTTCGACGCCCGGCTCGCCGTGGTTTTCGCACAGCCGCATGTGGTTGGCCGCGCCTTCGTCGCCAAAGGCGGGCGGCACCGCGTCGTGGACTGCGAAATGCTCCGTGTCACCGAAAGCGATGTCGAGCTGCGCCTTGGTGTCCTGCCATTCCTGCGCGCGGTGGAGCATGGTGATGAGGTTGGCGGGTGTCAGGTGGCAGCGCCCGTCGGCGGTGTCGGGTGCCGGGGACACGGTCGCCGCATTGGCGGTCCACATCGAACTGGCGGACCACGGCGCTGCGCGCAGCGCAGGGTCTTCCGATCCATCGAGCGCGAGTGAGGCGGTCAGCGCCTGGTTGGGGCGCGGCAGCGGCAGCAGGAAGCCCTGCGGCAGGCCGCGCCCCAAATTTCCGCGCATCTTGGCGAGGCCCTGCAAGGCCGCTTCGCGCGGGAAGCTGGTCTGCCCGCGATGGGTCGCGCTGGCGATATTCCCCAGGCTCAGCCCCGCATAATTGTGCGACGGGCCGATGATCCCGTCGAAATTGATTTCCTTGAGCTTCATATCCGAACTCCGCTCGCCCTGAGCTTGTCGAAGGGCTGTATTTCTTCTTGATCCGCTCGTTGAAAGGAACGGCAGGGCTTCGACAGGCTCAGCCCGAACGGGTCTGGCAGGGCTGCGCTACTTCGCCACGCTCCACACCCGATCGCCTTCACCGACCCGCAGGGTTGCTGCACCAGTCTCGTCGATCGCGATGCTGTCGCCATCGACCTTGCGCGATCCGTAGCAGCAGCGGAAATCGGTGAGGTGGCCGGTTGCGATCAGCGCGCGCTCGCCCTTGTCGACCGGAGTGCCGGTGACCGAACGGGGCTGAGCATTCGCCACGCTCACCACATCGTCTGTCCGCGCCAGCATGCTCGGTCCGCCATCGAAAATGTCGACATAGCCTTCGTAACGAAAGCCTTCCTTCTCCAGCATCTTCATCGCGGCGCGGCCGGTGGGGTGGGGCAGGCCGATGACTTCGCGCGCGTCGTCGTCCAGCATCGCGACATAGACCGGGTGCTTGGGCATCAGGTCGGCGATGAACTGGTTGCCGTTGATCGCGTTGAAATAGTCCGCTTCCTGGAAGGTCATCCCGAAGAAGCGCCCTGCGACACCATCCCAGAAAGGCGAGCCGCCGCGATCGTCGATGATCCCGCGCAGTTCCGCCAGCACACGCTCCGCAAAACGCGCGCGGTGCATCGCGATGAACAGGTAGCGGCTGCGCGCGAGCAGCAGGCCAAGACCGCCCGCGCGCTCGTTCGGGTGGAGGAACAGCCCGCCGACCTCGCTGCACCCTTCAAGATCGGTGACGAGGTTGAGCATTTCGGCGCGCACCGTGCGGTCCAGCTCCTGGCTGTACTGCGTAAGCGTGTTGAGCCGGTAGGAATAGAACGGCCATTGCTGGCCGACCTTCGTCATCAGCTGGCAGGTGCCGCGCACCGCGCCGGTTTCCGTATTTTCCAGCACCAGCAGGAAGGTCTGGTCGACCAGTTCGGTGCCGGTATTGGCAAAGGCCTTGGCCGACTTTTCCAGCTTGCCGCTCAGCGCGTCGCGGTCGGCGGGCAGGTTGGTGAACCCGCCGCCGGTCAGCTTCGCCATCTCGTACAGATGCTCTAGGTCGTCCTCGCGCGAGGGGCGGATCACGAAGCTCACAGCACATCCTCCGTTGCCAGCCCGTGCAGGACCATCGCCGCCAGCGCGGCGCGTTCCTTCAGCGAAGGGGCGATCATGAATTCGTCGGGCGAGTGGATCTTGCCCCCGCGCACGCCCATCGTATCGACCACTGGCACGCCGGTCGCCGCGATATTGTTGCCATCGCACACGCCGCCGGTCGATTTCCAGTCGATATCCTGCCCCAGCTCGGCGCCGCATTCGCGCACGAGATCGAACAGCGCCTGCGCCTTGCGGTCGACCGGCTTGGGCGGGCGCGAGATTCCACCGTGGACCGTAATGTCGACCTCCTGAGCCTGCTTCACCTCGCCGATCAGCGCGTGCATCTCCGCCTCGAAGCGTTCCGCCGCGGCAGGCTCTTTCGGGCGGATGTTGAAGCGCAGCACGGCATGGTCGGGCACGACATTGTTCGCCGCGCCGCCGTCGATCTTGGCCGGGTTCACGCTGATATCGTCGCGCTGCAATTCCTTCAGGCGCACCGCGAGGGTTGAGGCGGCGACGATTGCGTTGCGCCCCTCGTGCGGATTGCGCCCCGCATGTGCGGACTTGCCGGTGACCGTCAGGCTGTAATTGCCGCTGCCGCCGCGCGCATGGGCGAGCGTGCCCTCCGGGGTTGCCGCAGGCTCGAAGGTCAGCGCCGCGTATTTGCCCTGCGCCAGCTGTTCGATCAGCGGAGCGGAGGAGAGCGAGCCGGTTTCCTCGTCGGCATTGATCAGCACATCATAGCCGACGGCCTGCCATGCCTCGACGCTTTCGAGCGCGGTCAGGCTGGCAAGAATGATAGCGAGGCCGCCCTTCATGTCGGCGGTGCCGGGACCGTTCAGCACTTCGTCGTCAAGCCAGGTCAGCTCCTGAAACGGGTGATCGGCGGGGAAGACGGTGTCCATGTGCCCGGTCAGGATGAAGCGGCGTTCGGCTTCGGGCCGCACGCGCAGCACGAAATGCTTGCCGTTCTGCACCGCGGTTTCCTTGCCCGCCGCATCCACCGCAGTAACGGGCGCGGGCTCTTCCAGCGTGATGGTGCCGGGCAGCGTGGAGAAGGCTTCGCTGAGTTGCTGCGCCATGCGGGCCAGCCCGTCGAGATTGGCCGTGCCCGAATTGATGCGTGCCCAGCGTTCGACCTGTGCGAGCATGGCCGCGCCGTCGATGGTTTCGATGGCCTGCTGGAGAGGCCCGGAAAGTCTGCTCATGCCCGGGGGCCTAGCGCGCGCGGGGCGGCGGGCCAAGTCCGGTCAGGTAGAGAGTGCGCGGGCGAGGGCGACGAATTCCCCGATCGACAGCGTTTCCGCCCGTCGCTGCGCGTCGATGCCGAGCGTTTCGAGAGCAGCAAGCGCGCCCGGCACGCCCTTCAGGCTCTGGCGCAGCATCTTGCGCCGCTGGCCGAACGCGGCGGCGGTGACCGCCTCCAGTTTCGCGGCCACCACGCCTTCGGGCATGGCGGCGGGGGCGACGTGGACGATGGCGCTCATCACCTTGGGCGGCGGGGTAAAGGCGCTGCGGTGGACCTTCATCGCGAGTTTGGCGGTGCCGCGCCACTGGGCGAGCACGGCGAGGCGACCATAGGCACTGCCGCCCGGCTGCGCGACGATCCGCTGCGCGACTTCCTGCTGGAACATCAGCGTCAGCGAAGTCCACTTGGGCGGCCACGCCTCGCCCCCCATCCAGCGCGTGAACAGCGCGGTGCCGACATTGTACGGCAGGTTGGAAAGGATGGCGTAGGGCTGGCCATCGAACAGTGCGTCGTGATCGATCTTGAGTGCATCGCCCTCGATCACGGTCAGCTGGCCGGGAAAGGCCTCGCCCAGTTCGGCCAGCGCGGGCAGGCAGCGGCGGTCCATTTCGATTGCGGTAACCTGCGCTCCGGCACGCAGCAGCGCGCGGGTGAGGCCGCCGGGGCCGGGGCCGACTTCGAGCACGTTGCTGCCCGACAGATCGCCCGGCACCGCCGCGATGCGCGCAAGCAACTGCTCGTCGAACAGGAAGTTCTGGCCGAGCGCCTTGGACGCGCTGAGGCCGTGCGCCGCGATCACTTCGCGAAGAGGGGGGAGGTTTGTCACCGGCCCACCCCCAACCCCTCCCGCAAGCGGGAGAGGAGCGAGACTTGGCTAGCCGCAAGCGCGGCTAGTCGCAGCGGTGTGGGCTGCCGGGTCATGCCAATCCCCGCCGCGCAGCAATCTCGCCTGCCATGCGGATCGCGGCGATCATCGCGTCGGGCCGCGCGATGCCTTGCCCGGCAATGTCGAACGCGGTGCCGTGATCGGGCGAGGTGCGCACGATCGGCAGGCCGAGCGTGACGTTCACGCCCTCGTCGAAATCGAGCGCCTTGATCGGGACCAGCGCCTGGTCGTGGTACATCGCAATGGCGACATCGTAGGTGGGGCGCTTGTGCGGCGCGAACAGCGTGTCGGCGGGGTGAGGGCCGGTCGCGTCGATGCCCTCGGCGCGCAGCGTAGCGATGGCGGGGGCAATGATTTCGATCTCCTCGCGCCCCATCCGCCCGTCCTCGCCTGCGTGGGGATTGAGACCGGCGATGGCGATGCGCGGGTTTTCGACCCCGTAATCGCTGCGCAGCGCCGTGGCCACGATCCGGCTGCGTTGCACGATCAGGTCGTGCGAAAGGCGACCGGGCACATCGGCCAGCGCGCAATGCACGGTCATCGGCACGGTCTTGAGCGATGGCCCGGCGAGCATCATCACCGCATCCTCGCGCGGCATGTCGCAGGCATCGGCAAGGTATTCGGTCTGCCCGACGAAAGACGGCTCGATTCGCGCGATGGCGGACTTGGCCACCGGTCCGGTCACCAGCCCGCTGCACGCGCCCGAACGCACCATCGCCACCGCTTCCGCCAGAGTACGAAGTGCATATTCGGCGGACGCCCGATCGGGCTCGCCGGGGCGAAAGGAATCGGCCGCGTCCCCCACGACGACGAAGCGTGGCAAGTCCAGATCGTCCTGGCAGCGGGCGATGTGCGTGACGATTTCGGGCCCGACCCCCGCCGGGTCACCGATGGTAACGGCCAGCGGGAGCGGTTGGGTCACCGGATCAGTTATATTCGATGATCGCGTCGTTGCGCAGGTCGCGCAGGAAACGCTGTGCGCGCTTCTCGATCCGATCCTGCTCGATCTGGTCCATGATCTGGTCGAAATCGGGTTCGTTCGCGACTTCGGGGTCGTCGCGGCCGCACAGCAGCAGCACGCGCACGCCATCCTCCAGCGAACCGAAAGGCGGCGTCGCCTGGCCGACCGGCAATTCCAGCATCGCGCTCTGCAGCTGCTCGGGCAGGTCGCGCACGGTCATCGCATTATTGTTGACCACGCTGGCGTTGACGCTCGCCGCCACACGGTCCGCATCGCCGCAGCCCTGGATCGTGCCGACGGCTTCAGCAAACTGGCTGACCCGCGCATTGGCCTGCTCCTGGCTCATGCCGGGATCGAAGGTGATCGAAATCTGCTTCAGGTCCAGCACCGCGTCGCGCATGTCGGCGGTCAGCACCTGCCGCTTGTCGATCAGCAGCATGATCACGAGCCCGCCGGGAATCTGCACCGGCCCCAGGATCTGGCCAACTTCGAGTTCCCGCGCGGCTGCCGCCATCTCGTCGGGCAGGGTTTCCAGCCGCACGAAGCCAAGGTCGCCGCCAACTGCTGCGGTGCTCGATGCGGAATACTGGCGCGCATAGGCCTGGAAATTGCCGCCCTCGCGGATCTGCTCGAGGATCTGGTCGGCATTCTGCGCCACGCTATCGATATTTTCCTGCGTGGCCGGCAGGTAGATTTCGGCGATACGGTATTCGGACTGGCCGCGCGCGGTCTTCATCCGTTCGATCGTCTCGTTCACTTCGTCGGCGGATACGCTGATGAACGGCGCGACGTTGCGCCGCACGAGATAGCTCCACGCGATCTCGCCTTCGATCTGGCGCTTTAGAGCCGTGGGAGACGAGCCGATACCGAGCAGGTACTGGTCCATCTTCTTGACGTCGTCAGGGAAGTTTTGCTGCGCCAGGCCGAGATAGCGTTGGTCGACCTCTGCCGAAGAAACCGCCATGTCCTGCGCCGCGGCGGCCTGGATCTTCAGCGTTTCGTCGATCAGGTTGCGCAGCACCTGCATCCGCAGCCGCTGCATTTCCTCGGCCGACACCTGCGCATTGGGGGACGAGGCCAGCACCAGTGCGACCCGCTGATTGATATCGGTGCCCGTCACGACCGAGCCGTTCACCTTGGCGGTGGCGGAGCGCACGTTGGGGTCCTGCTGTTCGAACATGACCGCATCGGACGGAATGCCGAACGGGCCGACCGCGCCCTGCTGCGGCTGCGCACTCTCGGCCTCGCCCTGCGCCTGCTGCGCCTGCGCGGCGATCGGCGTGACGGCCATGCTGGCTGCCGCGAGCGCGCCGAATGCGGA
Source organism: Erythrobacter sp. (assembly GCA_009993635.1). Lineage (GTDB taxonomy): Bacteria > Pseudomonadota > Alphaproteobacteria > Sphingomonadales > Sphingomonadaceae > Alteriqipengyuania. Next base: position 318,829 of record JAACTC010000009.1, read on the forward strand.
GAAACTGACTTTGCTGATCATGCTTTCGGTCACGAAGAAACCTTGTGTTCGTAAGATTACGGGAGGCGAGGGGGTTGCGCCAGACCGACCTTTCGGGCCGAAAGGCTGAACCTTCGCTGAGTCCGGTCAAGGCCTCTAGCGCGTCTCCCCGCCGCTGCCAATGTGCGAGCGCGCCCGCCGGAGCGCGCGCTAGCCACCCAGGCCGAGATTGAGCAGGCGGAAGGTCAGTTCGATCGTGTTGCCGCGCAGCGCATCGCCCTGGCTCACGAAGTCGCGCCGCCAGGTGATGCCCAGATCGATGCAGTCGTCCTGGTAGGCGACGCCCAGCCGCGTGCGGATTGGGTCGAACCCGCTGGTATTCAGGCGCGGATCTTCGTCGCGGTTGGTCATGTTGACCACCGCCGATCCGAACACGGACCAGTAATCGGCAAAGGCGATCCGGCCCGCGGCGCGCAGTTCCTCGCGGTCGCCGAGGTCTTCGTTGGTCAGCGGGATATTGCGGTCGAGCCGCAGATAGCCGATTTCCGCATAGGTCTTGCGGCTGCCGATCGTCGCGTCGATTTCCGTGCGGCGGGCGGCGAGATTGTCCTTGTCCAGCCGGAACCGGTAGGTGAGCGAGACGAAGTCCTTGTAGCGTACGCGCGTACGCCCGACGATGTCTGAGAATTTGTCCGACAGGCCGGTCCCGTCGGGGAAGATGATCTGCTTGTCGTCGAGCCGATAGGACTGCCCGATATTGGCGGACACGCGCCAGTCGGGCTTGGTCAGTTCCCAGTCGACCCCGTACGTCACCCGCGCGCCGTCTTCGAACCGGTCGTCGCCGGGAAAGCGGTTGAGCGAAAACAGGTTCACATCTTCCAGATCGATCGCGCGCGAATCCTCGTTGGGGATCGTGGTGTTGGTGATCGGCGGCGTGCCGACGATCTGCAGGCGAGGGACGAGCACCTGCGTGCCGCCGAACAGCTCGCCGGCCAGCGGCCATGAAACGTCCAGCGCGGCCAGTGCGATACCGCGCGTTTCCCAGCCCTCGGTACCGCGATAGCGCAGGTTGCTGGTCAGCCCGGTATTGTCGGTATGGTAGACGTCGCCGCGCAGCAGGCCGGTCAGTTCCACCACCTGGCCCATTCCGGTGACGCGCCGCACGTTCCACTGCGCCGATGCCAGCGCGCGCTGCGTATCCTGCCCGTCCTGCCGGGTGATTGCCAGGCTGTTGCCGCGCAGCGTTACCGTGCCGCCCAGCAGTGGCTCGTCGAAGCGGCGGCGATAGTCGACCAGCGGCAGCGCCACCGGCACCTGCCCCTGCTGCTGGTCCAGCCGCAGCGTCTGGGTGGCGAACCCGGCGATCACGAAATAGCTGTCGGCGTCGATCCGCTCCAGCTCCGCCATGGTCCGAAGCCGATCGTCGCGGCTGATATCGTAGCGGCGCAGGAAGGTGCGGTCGCTGGCGATCCGGGTAGAGCCGGTGAACTGCCAGTTGCGATCGATCAGGTAGCGACCATTCGCCGCCAGATAGCCGCGGAAATCCTGCTGCCCCTGCCGCAGCTGGGTGAAGGGGTTCACCCGCCTGCTGTAGGTGGCGTACCCCGTCGCCTGAAACGCGCCCTTGCTCGACAGTTCGCGGTAGGTTGCGCGCGCCATCGGCGGCGCTTCGGTGAATACATGCGCGCCCAGTTCAAGGTCGCGGTTGTCCGCCAGCCGCCAGTAATAGCTGCCGCTGACTTCCAGCCCGTTGGAGCGCGAGATCCTGATCGAGGGGACCAGCAGGCCCGAGCTCGGCCCGCCATCGGTGCGCAGCTCCAGCGTGGGCAGCGGGACCAGACGCTGGCCGAACAGGGAGAAGTAGCCGTTTTCGAACCGCACCCGGCTGGTGTCGGGATTGTACACCACGCGCTCTGCGGTGATCTTCCAGCTCGGCTGCTTGGGGCAGCCATCATCGGTGACCACGGGGCAGCCGGTATAGGCCGCGCGTTCCAGCGCGATGCGCCCATCATCGGTGCGCTGCCCGCGCTCCGCTGCCAGCCGCCCGCCTTCGCGCAGCACCAGCAGCAGATCCTCCAGCGCGCCGGTTTCGAACTTGTCGGTCAGCTCCAGCTGGCTGGCATAGACCTGGTTGCCATCGCCATCGACGTAGCGCACGTCGCCGCGCGCCTCGATCTGCCCGGCAGGGCGATCCCAGCGCACTTCGTCCGCGCGCACCGATCGATCGCCTTCCTGCAGCAGCACGTTGCCGCGTGCGATGACCGTATCGCCCTGCGAATCATACTCCAGCGTATCGGCCTCGAATCCGATCGCGCGGGGGCTGCCGGGCGGACTGTCGCCATCGATGTAATCATTGACCGCTTCTTCGAGGCCGTCAGCCTCGCCCTCATTGGCTTGGGTCGCTTCATCGGCGGGCCGATCGGCGCTCTGCTGCGCGGTATCGCGCGGCGATGCAGGCTCGGCAGGGACGGACTGCGCCATCGCCGGAGCCGCAAATGCGGAGATCGTCAGCACCCCGAGCGCGACCCCGCCGAGCAGCGAGACGCGATTGGTGGATGCAGATTGTGCGGAACGTTCGGCGCGGCGCATAGCTTGCCTATTGCACTCAGCCTGCCTAATCGCAATCGCGCTTGCTCTGCCATGCAAGAGCGACCCCGAATGTGGCTCTGGCGACACGGGCGATCCCGCCCCGCACACGCCGAGCCGGACACGACCTTCCGAGGATACCCCTTCATGCACATCACTTTCGCCGACAGCCTTCCCGCCGACGCCGCCCTGATCGCATCGATCGCCAACAAGGATTCGCTGCCCGACGGTATCGAGCCCGTGCTGGCCGAAGCCGTGAAACGCGGCCGCTTCAAGGGTACGGCGGGGCAGCTGGTGGAAGGCTTCGTGGAACGCGATGGCAAGGTCGTGCGCGTTGCACTGGCCGGTGCGGGCGATGCAGGCGCGAAGGATCGCCGCGCTAACCTTGAAAAGGCGGGCGGCGCGCTGGCCGCCAAATTCGTCGCATCGGGCGAGACGAGCCTCGCGCTGGACCTGACCGGCAGCGACCTTTCGGCAGAGGATGCCGCGGCGCTGCTGCTCGGCCTGCGGCTGCGCGCATGGCGGTGGGACGAATATCGCACCACGCAGAAGGAATCGGAGAAAGCCTCGCTCAAGAACGTGGTCGTGATCGGCACGCCCGAGGGCACGCAGGATGCGTGGACCCGCGAGAGCGCGCTGGCGCAAGGCGTCGAGTTTACCAAGGAACTGATCACGCTGCCCGCCAACATCCTGTACCCCGAAAGCTTCGTGGAACGCTGCCGCGATGCACTCGACGGCACGGGGATCGAGATCACCGTGCTGGACGACGCCGAAATGGAAAAGCTCGGCATGGGCGCGCTGCTGGGCGTGGGGCAGGGCTCCGACCGGCCTTCGCGCATTCTCGCGATGCGCTGGAACGGCGGGGCGGAAGGCGAAAAGCCCACGCTGTTTGTCGGCAAGGGCGTCACCTTCGATTCCGGCGGCATCTCGATCAAGCCGGGCGCGGGCATGGAAGACATGAAGTGGGACATGGGCGGCGCAGGCGCCGTGGCGGGTGCGATGGTCGCGCTGGCCAAGCGCAAGGCGAAGGCCAATGTGGTCGGCGTGTGCGGGCTGGTAGAGAACATGCCCGACGGCAAGGCGCAGCGCCCCGGCGATGTCGTAACCACGATGAGCGGGCAAACCGTGGAAGTCATCAACACCGATGCCGAAGGGCGGCTGGTTCTGGCCGACGCGCTGCACTGGGCGCAGGAAGAGTACAAGCCGGCCGCCGTGGTCGACCTCGCCACGCTGACCGGCGCGATGCTGATTGCGCTCGGTCACGAGCAGGCGGGCCTGTTCTCCAACGACGACACGCTGGCGCAGCGCCTGCAGGCCGCGGGCGAGGCAAGCGGCGACAAGGTGTGGCGCATGCCGATCGGCCCGGCCTACGACAAGCTGATCGACAGCCCCATCGCGGACATGAAGAACGTCGGCCCGCGCGAAGCCGGATCGATTACCGCGGCGCAGTTCCTCAAGCGGTTCATCAAGGACGGCACGCCGTGGGCGCATCTCGACATTGCCGGGATGGCTTGGTCGAACAAGCCGGGCGCGACCTATGGCAAGGGCGCGACGGGTTATGGTGTGCGCCTGCTCGACCAGTATGTGCGCGACGTGATCGAAAGCTGATCGACAGGCTTTCCCCGCCTCGAGCAGCGAAGCGGTAGGAGGGAAAACCAGCCTCAAGCAGCGAAGCGGTAGGCCGAAAATATGCCCAAAATGCGCAAGAAGGGCGACCTGCCGAGCAAGACCTGCGCGGCCTGCGGGTTGCCCTTCGCGTGGCGCAAGAAGTGGGCGCGAGACTGGAACAATGTGAAGTATTGCTCCGACCGCTGTCGCCGGTCCGCCAAATCGGCTAGCTCTGCCCCATGAAAGTCGATTTCTGGTTGCTGAGCCGCGATCCGGCGGAACGCGTGGTGGCGATGATCGCCGAGCGCGTTCTGGCGGGCGGCGAACGGGTGCTGGTGGTCAGCGGCGACGAGGGGCAGCGCAGCGATATTTCTCAGGCGCTGTGGGAGGCGAAACCCGAAGCCTTCCTCGCCAATGGCGAAGCGGGCGGCGCGCACGATGCGCGCCAGCCGGTGTTGCTGTCCGATACCTGCGCACCGGCCAATGGCGCGAGCGCGTGCATTCTTGCCGATGGCCGGTGGCGCGCCGATTCGCTTGACGGCGGGCGGTTCGACCGTGTGTTCCTGCTGTTCGGCGAGGAAGGGCGCGGCGACGCCCGCGCGGCCTGGCGCGAAGTCAGCGAGAAGGACGGCCTCGAACGCAGCTTCTACGAGCAGCGCGAGGGGCGCTGGGTGAAGGTCGCCTGACCGCGCGCAATCCCCCGCACACTTGCCGTGCGCGTCGAAGCTGCTAGTGGCGCGCGCAACGCTTTTTCCCCCTGACAATACGAAGGATACCACCATGGCGGTTACCCGCACCTTTTCGATCATCAAGCCCGATGCCACCCGCCGCAACCTGACCGGTGCGGTCACCAAGATGCTGGAAGAAGCCGGCCTGCGCGTCGTTGCCTCCAAGCGCATCCAGATGACCGAAGATCAGGCGAAGAAGTTCTACGAAGTTCACGCAGAGCGTCCGTTCTACGGCGAACTGGTCGACTTCATGACCAGCGGCCCGGTGGTCGTGCAGGTGCTCGAAGGTGAAGACGCCGTGAAGCGCAACCGCGACGTGATGGGCGCGACCAACCCGGCCGACGCCGACGAAGGCACGATCCGCAAGGCCTTCGCCGAATCGATCGAAGCGAACTCGGTCCACGGCTCGGACAGCGACGAAAACGCCGCCACCGAAATCGCGTTCTTCTTCAACGACGATGAAATCGTCGGCTGAAGACATTCGCGTCTTCTTCGAAACAGGAGGGCTCCGGAGCGATCCGGGGCCCTTTTCGCATGCTCGGTGGCGATGGCAGAAACGGGCGGGAAGCCTCGCTGAACGTGCCCGCTGAGAATGCTCGGAGTGTGCTGCGGTGACGTGCGGAAATCGCCCCGACCCCACCATCCACGGCTGAAGGCAGCCGGATCGGACACCGTCTTTTAAGACATCCGGCCTATCTTCGTATCATGTCCATGCTTATTCAGCAGGCCGATCCCCTTCGGGGGCCGCAAACCGAATGTCGGCCTTCCTTGCCGGGATATCAGCCTCAGAGGATCGATCCGCTCATTGACCGGGCCATGGCCTCGGCGAAAATCGGCGCGTGGACATGCAACCTAGCGGATAGCGCACTGAGCTGGACCCGGGGTGTCTACGATATTTTCGGCTTGCCGCATGCTGTTGCGTTCGATCGGCGGCAGACGATTTGTCTGTACACGGAGGCATCGCGCGATGCACTGGAGCGACTGCGCAACGAGGCGATCGTGCGGGGTGGCAGTTTCGCCCTTGATGCTCAGATAAGGCGTCCCGATGGCGAATTGCGATGGATGCGTATCCATGGGGAAATGGTCCGTCCCGGTGGCGCGGCTCCCATTCTGCATGGGCTCAAGCAGGATGTGACCGAGGACAAGCTTCGGTCGGAGGCGCTGCGGCGTCTGGCGGAAAACGACGCCCTGACCGGTCTGGCCAACCGTGCTCTATACGAGAGCCGGTTCCTTAATGGGCGGCGCACCGGTTCGACGATCGCATCGCTTGGTGCGCTTGTCCTGTTCGATCTGAACGATTTCAAGGCGATCAACGACAGGTGGGGCCACCTGGCAGGCGATGCCTGTCTCAAGGCATTCGGAGAGCGGCTGTCGTCCGCCTTCCCGGAAGCATTGATGAGCGCGAGAATCGGCGGCGACGAGTTCGCGCTCATCCTTGGCAATGAAGAGTCGGCAGACCTGATCGAGGCGCGTATTGCCCGATTTCTTGGGCGCCTGCGTGCACCCATCCTGTGGCAGGGACATATCTTCACCGTCAGCGCATCGAGCGGCATTGCCTTTCCGTCCGATCCCGACTCCTACGATGCCGAAGACCTGGTCGTCAGGGCCGATGCGGCGCTATACGCCATCAAGAGAGGTCGTCGTCGGGCGCAGGGTTCCGGTCGCCAATGAGGCAAACGCGCCCTTTCCTGCAAGGTGCACCCGCTTCGGGCGGAGCGCGCTGAAGGCCGTCTAGAACTCGTCCGCCGCATCCCTCAGCTTGGTCAGCCGCTTCGGCGCGACGCTGCGCCATGAGCGTTCCAGCCAGTGCTGCACCTGGTCCCAGTCGCAGTCGGGCCGGTTGAGCGTGATGCCGACCCAGCCGCTGGCGTGGTAATAGGCGGGGCGGAAGAACACTCCGGGGTCGCGCTCCACCAAGTCGGCCAGCTCGTCCTGCCCGCTGGTCTTGGCGAGCACCGCGATCTGCTCCGCGCCGTGGTGGCGATCCGCGAAGTGGGCGAAGAACTTGCCGCTCTTGCCCGCGATCTTGAAGGCAGGGGATCCGTGGCTCGCCTGCTCCTCCGCCTCGGGCAGCGCCAGCGCCAGTTCGCGCAGGCGGCCGAGCAGGTAATCGGGATCGCTCCCGCGCGAGACATAGGCACCCAGAACCTGCGGGTAGAGCTGATGCTCGGCAATCTTGACCCTGAGCGCGAGCGTTTCGGGCGTGTCGCCGCCCATGATCGCCACTTCGGCGCGGCCCAGCACCTCGCCGCCGTCAAGCTCGGTGGTCACCAGATGCACCGACGCCCCGGCAACCTCGTCGCCCGCCTCCAGCGCGCGGGCGTGCGGGTCCAGACCCTTGTACTTGGGCAGCAGCGAGGGGTGGATGTTGAGCATCCGGCCTTCCCACCGCTGAACCATCTCGTCCGACAAGACCCGCATATAGCCCGCCAGCGCGACATATTCCGCCCCGCTTTTGCGGATCGCGGCGTCCATCGCGGCATCGTGCTCGGCGCGCTGCATGCCCTTGTGGGAGAGGGAGAAGGTGGGAATCCCCTCCGCCTCGGCCAGCGAAAGGCCGCCTGCGTGGGGATCGTTGCTGGCCACCAGAACGATCTCGAACGGGGCGCCCTGCCTGCTGGCATAGAGCAGCGCGGCCATATTGGTGCCGCTGCCCGATATCAGCACGGCGATTCGCGCGCGACCGCACGTCGGTTCAGCCATTATGCGAGGCCGACCAGTCTTCACGTGCCGACCAGGTGCCCTGCGATCCGCGTACGGTGCACCCGCGCGATCCCTGTTCGACCCGGCCGATCGCGTGGACGGTTTCGCCCGCGTCTTCCAACCGTGAGCGCACCAGTTCGGCCTTCGATTCCTCCACCGCCAGCACCATGCCGATGCCGGTGTTGAAGGTGCGCGCCATCTCTGCCGGTTCGATGTGACCCTGCGCCTGCAGGAACGCCATCAGGCCGGGCTGCGGCCACAGATCGGCATCGACCACTGCGTGCGCGCCTTCGGGCAAAACGCGTGGCACGTTTTCCAGCAGGCCGCCGCCGGTAATATGCGCCATCGCGTCGATCAGCCCGTCGCGCACCAGCGGCAGCAGCGGCTTCACGTAGATTCGCGTCGGCGCCATCAGCGCGTCGATCAGCAGGCGTTCGTTGTCGAACAGCGCGGGGCGGTCGAGCTTCCAGCCCTTGTCCGCCGCCAGCCGCCGGACCAGCGAATAGCCGTTGGAATGCACGCCCGAACTGGCGAGGCCCAGCAGAACGTGGCCCGGTGCCACGCGCTCTCCGGTCAACTGCTCGCCGCGCTCCACCGCGCCGACGCAGAAGCCTGCAAGGTCGTAATCGCCAGCCGCATACATGCCCGGCATTTCCGCCGTTTCCCCGCCGATAAGCGCGCAGCCGGCCTCGCGGCAGCCTTCCGCAATGCCGGCGATCACGCGTTCGGCGACTCCGCCATCCAGCTTGCCGGTGGCGAAATAGTCGAGGAAGAACAGCGGCTCTGCGCCCTGCACGATCAGATCGTTGACGCACATCGCGACCAGATCGATTCCCACGCTGTCGTGCCGGTCGTGGTCTATCGCCAGCTTCAGCTTGGTACCCACGCCATCATTGGCGGCGACCATTAGCGGATCGGTGTAACCGGCGGCGCGCGGATCGAAGAATCCGCCGAATCCGCCTATCTCCGACGTAGCGCCGGGGCGGGCCGTGGCCTTGACCAGCGGGCCGATCGCCTTGACCAGCGCGTTGCCGGCGTCGATCGATACGCCCGCGCCTTCATAGGTGTAGCTCGTTTCGGGATCGTTCATCGCGGCCCGTCTTACGCTTTCGCGCTTGGAAATCCATCGCCACTTGGGCAAAAGGCACCCGATTTTCCCGATGACCCGTTCCGTAACCCCCTCCATGCGCATTGCGCTCGCCTGTTTCGCCCTGATCGGCGGGCTTGCCGCGCTGTACGCCGGGTGGGCATCGGCGCAGGTGGAAGGTGACCGCGGGATCGCCCCGCTGATGGTCAGCACCGACATCAATGTCGGCGGGATCGAGGTCAACGTGACGGGCGATAATGTGGCCGAGGCGCGCCAGAAGGCATGGCGTGAGGCGCAGCGTACCGCGTGGGAGAAGCTGGGCGGGCCGCAGCTTTCCGACAGCCAGATCGAAGGCCTGGTCTCCTCCATCGTGATCCAGCGCGAGGAAATCGGCCCGCGCCGCTACGTCGCCACGCTGGGCGTTACCTTCGATCGCCAGCGCGCGGCGGGTTACCTGGGCCGCTCGGGCGAGACCCAGCGTTCCGCGCCGATGCTGCTGCTGCCGGTGACGATCACCGCAGGCAGCGAACTGATGTACCAGCAGGTCAATCCGTGGCAGCGCGCCTGGGCGGAATACCAGCCGGGCACCAGCCGGGTGGACTATGTGCGCCCGTCGGGTGCGGGCGGCGAATCGCTGATGCTGACCTACGGCCAGACGGGCCGCCGCAGCCGCACGTGGTGGGCCAACATCCTCGACCAGTTCGGCGCGGCCGATGTGCTGGTGCCGATCGTGGAGCTGGATTACACCTTCCCCGGCGGCCCGGTGGTCGGGCGCTTCACCGCGCGCCACGGGCCGGACAACGAATATCTCGGCAGCTTCACGATGCGCGCCGCCAGCCCGCGCCAGCTCGACACCATGCTGGGCCGCGCGGTCGAGAAGTTCGACACCATGTTCGTAGCCGCGCTGGAGGAAGGCACGATCCGGCCCGACCCGACGCTGACTCGCGGACGCGGCACGATCGACCCGGACATTGCCCGGCTGATCGAACGCAGCCGTGCGATCCTCGCGCAGGCGGAGGCGGCGCGCAATCGCGCGACCCAGACCGAGGAAGAAGACGTGGCCGACGCCAATGCCGCGCAGGCAAGCGCGGCCGACGGCGAGGGCGAGCCGACCGTCATCAACCTGTTCATCAACTTCCCCACGCCCGATGCGGCGGCCTTCGACGCCGGCCTTGCGACCGTGCGCGGCACGCCGGGCGTGCGTGGGGCCTCTGTCTCCAGCACCGCGATCGGCGGCACTTCGGTGATGAGCGTGACCTATGCGGGCACGCTGGACGATCTGGTGGGCGCGCTGGCGCAGCGCGGGTACAATGTGCAGCGTTCGGGCACTTCGCTGACCATCAGCAAGTAGGCGGCACGCCGTGGGCCGTCCCGTCACGCAAATCGCGCTCCCCCTGCCGCCTGCGCGCGAGGGCGACCCGGCCAGCATCGTGATCGGCCCGGCCAATGCGGGCGTGGTCGACGCGCTGCGCGATCCTTCCGGCTGGCCGTTTCGCACCGCGATTTTGCGCGGCGCGCCGCGTTCGGGCAAATCCCTGCTAGGGCGCTGGTTCGTGCAGGCAGGGCTGGGCGAGACCATCGACCCGGCCGATGCGATGGACGAAACCGCGCTGTTTCACCGGTGGAATCGCGCGCAGGAGAGCGGCACCGCGCTGCTGCTGATCCCCGATGCCGCGCCGTGGGAGATCGCCCTTCCAGATCTGCGATCGCGGCTGGGTGCTGCGCTGGCGCTTGAAATCGGCGCGCCGGACGACGAGATGATGAGAGACCTGATCGCCAGCCATGCCGAACGGCGGGGCCTGGTGCTTGGGGACGACGCGCTGGCCTATGTGGTGCCCCGCATCACCCGCAGCTTTGCGGCGGCCGAGCGGTTCGTTGCCGCGCTGGACCGTCTCGCTTTGGAACGGCAGGCGCGCCCGACACGTACGGTGTGCCGGGATGCGCTCGAATCGCTTGAAGGACCTGCGCAAGGCCGCTTGCTTTAGGCGGCCAGTGGTGAAACAGTTGTGAGACGATGTTCGTGGGTCTGATCGACTATCTCGACTCCGTGAAGAAACGGGACCCCGCACCGCGATCGCGGTGGGAAGTGCTGCTGTATCCCGGGGTGCTCGCCCTTGGCCTGCACCGCGTCGCGCACTGGCTGTTCGAAGCGAAGCTGTATTTCCTGGCGCGGCTGGTGAACCACTTCTCGCGCTTCCTGACGGGGATCGACATCCATCCCGGCGCGACCATCGGCAAGTATTTCTTCATCGACCACGGGTTTACCGTCATCGGCGAAACCGCCGATATCGGCGACTGGGTGACGATCTATCAGTGCGTGACGCTGGGCGGTACCAACCCGACCAATGGCGAAGGGGGCAAACGCCACCCGACCATCCGCGACTATGCGATCATCGGATCGGGCGCGCAGGTTATCGGGCCGATCACCGTGGGCGAACGCGCGCGGATCGGGGCCAATGCGGTGGTGACCGACGATGTGCCCAGCGGCGCGACGATGATCGGCATGAAGGCGCGCTCCACGCTGGTGCCGGCGGAAGAATGGCTGCGCGAGTTCATTCCCTACGGCACCCCCTGCGACGAACCGTGCGAGGACCAGTCGCCGGTCGGCAAGCGCCGGGCGGATGCGATGGAGGCCGAACTGGCCGAACTGCGCGCCGAGATAGAGGCACTGAAGGCCGCAGCGCGCGGATCGGAAAACCCGCAGGCCGACCCCGTGCGGCGTAGCGGAACCAGCAGCTGATGAGCGTGCCTCTAGGCGGCATGGTCCTGTCCTTTCCCGGCGCCCGACCGAGCCAGGTCGGTTTCACGCGCGAGGAGCTGACGCGCATTCTCGATCTCTATGGCCGGATGGTCGCCGCAGGCGAATGGCGTGACTACGCGATGGATTTCGGCCGCGATGCGGCAAGCTTCGCCGCCTTCCGCCGCGCCGCCGAACGTCCGCAGGCGCTGGTGGAGAAGCGACCCGCGCTGCGCAACAAGCAGGGCATGTGGACGCTATTCGGCGAGCATGGGCAGGTGCTCAAACGCGGGCACGAGCTGGCGGGCGTGCTTGCCCCGCTCGAACGACGGCTGGTCAAGGCAATCGACGACTAGCGCGCCGGGGTGATGTGCACCCGGCACTGGTGACAGACAAAAGGCCCGCCATCCATCAGGACGGCGGGCCTTTGTTCTTGTGGCCGTGCAGGCCGGTCAGGCGGCAACCAGCTCCTGCTCGCTGCTGGGCAGGGCGTCGCGCCAGTCTTCGGGCACGATCCCCAGCACGCCGCGCCGGATCGGGGCCCAGAAGGCCGAAAGCGTCAGCAGTGCCGATCCGATCACCAGTGCGGTCAGCGCGACGGTCAGTTCCACCGAACCGAAGCGGTCGAACAGGAAGGCGAGCGCGAAGAGTACGTAGACCAGCGCGGAGACCAGCAGCGCGCGCCGGTCCACGATGAGCGCGACGATGCCGAACACCACGTAGATCCCCAGCACCAGCACGGCGTCGAAGATGGTCAGGTCGCCGCCTGTGGTCACCCCAACGAAGTTGAAGATCGGATGCGCGATGAGCGGCGCGGCGAGCAGGTGCAGCCAGAAGGCCACATCGCTGCGGCGGGTAATCCGCTCCGGATCTTTCAGATCCCACCACATCGCGAAGGCGAAGGTCAGCAGCCCGGCAACGAATACCATCGGCAGCATCGGGATACCGTCGGACCCGTCGCCCAGCGCAAGCATGCTGGAAAGCTTGATCGTCGCGATCAGGATGCCCACCAGCGCGGCGGTGCCAGCAGCAACCGTGATCGGCACCATGAAGCGTTTCCAGTGCAGCCAGGTGGCGATGGTGGTCAGCACCGCTGTGATGAGCATCATCGAGGACAGGATGATGATCCCCTGCGTCTCGTCAGGCTGCCAGTTCATCGCCTTGGCCTGCGAGAAATCCTCCGGCCCGAAAGCGAGCCCGAACGGGATCAGCACCAGAGCGCCCATCACGATCATGATCGACCAGACGAAGGCGATCAGCAGAATGATGCTGGGCAGCGCCATCCGGCGGCGGCGGGTGAAGAACTCCGCCAGCGCCCAGGATGTCGCGGCGACCAGCCCGGCGGGAACCAGCGCGATCATGGAGATGTCGTAGATGGACGAAGGCGCGCTTTTATCGACGATCGCCGCGCCGATCGCGCCCATGGCGAACAGCAGGATGCACACGCCGATGGCGACGAACACGTCGTTGAAGGACGTAAGAAGCCTGAAGTTTTCCTCGTCCCGGCGCGTGATCCCGCGCAGTTCGGTCATGTAATCGCGAAACGACGCCGCAGCATCCTCGCTCAGCGCGCCAGCCTCAATGGCGGAATTGATGTCTTCTTCTGAATACACTGGCCGAAACCTCCCCTGTTTCAGCGAAGGAAATTACGACCAGTGTGTTATTGTGTCAATACAGCCGGACGGAGCGGATGGCCCGTTGGTCGGCGGGTAGGGCACGCCCTATTCGAACACTTCGCGCAGGTTGAGATGTGTGGTCTGCGCCGCCGTGATGTCGCGCACCAGGTTGCGCAGCAGGATCGCGGCGGCAATCGTGAGTACGCCGGAGGCCGCGCCCAGCAGGATGCCGACCGTCAGATTGCTGCCGTCGCCAAAACCCGTCATCCGCATGCTGACATTGGCCAGGATGTTGCCCACGATCCAGCATGCCCACCAGGCGGTAATCTCGCCCGGTGCAGGGTCGCCATAGCTATCGTCTTCGAGATGGCTTTCGGACCACAGCTCGCGCATCGCCTGGAACGGCTTGAACAGGTTGGCGATGGGAATGAAGTACCAGCCCACCGCCCAGCCGGGCGAGGTCGTCAGCTCGATCCCCCGGTCGCGCAGATTGGCATGCGCACGGTAGATCCACATGGCCACGAACACGACCGAGACGAAGAAGACGAGCGTGTAGAGCAGCGATGCGCCGTAATAGGCTTCTTCCAGCGGGCCCGGCGTCAGCGAATACAGATCGACAATGCCCGCCAGTTCGAGAAGCTCGAACACGAGCACCACGACCGACACCGCGATGGTGGCGTAAATCGCGATAGTGGCGTTCCGCGCGCGCGAATGGAGCCGCGCGCTATCATCGTCCGCGCCGCCCGGCGCGACGGTTGCGTCAATCGTAGTCATGCAAAAAAATCCCCCCGGTGCGGGGGCGCCCCGATGGCGACCCACGACCCGGAGGGAAAATTAGTCCGAACCGTTCGCCCGCGCTATCGAAAAAAGCGCGTGCGAACATCGGGTTGCCGCCACGCGGCGGCCCGTCTTGTGCTTACCCGCGCGCGCTGCCGGGGCCGGTGCCGGTCACCTTCTGCATCGCGGTAAGGATTGCGCCCGACTGTTCCTGGCCGGACTGCGGCGCGCGCAGGTTGTTCTGCTCGCTGATCTTGTCCCAGTTGGCGGCAAAGCCTTCGACCGTGCGCTCACCCTCGGGCAGCCAGACGGCGTCGTTCATCACCACCCATGCGGAGTGGAAACCGCCCGCGCCCGCGCCGACGATGGCGTTGGTCGGTGCGTCTTCGCTGACGAGATACAGCGCGGCGGGGACCACGTTTTCCGGCGCGAACAGCTCGAACGCTTCCTTGGGGAAGAGATCTTCGGTCATCCGCGTGCCCGCAACCGGGGCCAGCGTGTTGACCTTGATGTTGTACTTCGCGCCTTCGAGCTGCAGCGTCTTGGTAAGGCCTGCGAGGCCCAGCTTGGCCGCGCCGTAGTTGGCCTGGCCGAAATTGCCGAAAAGGCCGGTGGAGCTGGCGGTCATCAGGATACGGCCATAGGCCTGTTCGCGCATGGTTTCCCACACGGCCTTGGTGGCGTTGGCCGAGCCGTTGAGGTGCACGTCGACCACGAATTCGAAGTCGGCCGGTTCCATCTTCGCGAAGCTCTTGTCGCGCAGCACGCCCGCATTGTTGATCAGGCAGTGGACGCCGCCCCACTTCTGCTTGGCGTCGGCGACCATCTTTTCCATCTGCTCGTATTCGGTGACCGATGCGCCGTTGGCCATCGCCTCGCCGCCAGCACGTTCGATCTCCGCGACCGTTTCGGCTGCCGCGTCGGACGATCCGGTGCCATCGCGCGAGCCGCCCAGATCATTGACCACGACCTTCGCGCCGCGCCGCCCGAGTTCGAGCGCATAGGCCCGGCCCAGGCCGCCGCCTGCACCGGTGACGATGGCGACTTTATCTTTGAACGAGATGCTCATTTGGGGTCTCTCCGCTTGGCGTTTCTATAGTGAAAATCGCCTGCGGAGTGGCAGGTTCCAGCCATTCTTGCAACACTGGCGGAGCAAGCGCCGGATGCCGTAGCGGCAGCAGGGTGGGGCCGCCCGCTACTCCCCCCGTGGGGAGGGGCCGGGGGTGGGGGTTCTTCCTCATCGGCGTGGTACAACCCCCACCCAACCCTCCCCCTCAAGGGGGAGGGCTCTTATGCGCCTCAGTCCGCCAGCTGCTGCAGCAGGTAGACCATCTGCATCGCGCGCAGCGTGGCGCGCTGTTCGTTGTCGACGCCGCCCGAATGGCCGCCCTTGGTATCCTCGTAATAGAGGTAGTCGTCGCCCTGCGCCGCCATTCGCGCCGCGGCCTTGCGGCCGTGGCTGGGGTGGGTGCGGTCGTCGGCGGTGGAGGTGACGAAGAACACGCGCGGATAGTCCTTCTCCTCCAGCAGCTTCTGGTAGGGCGAATAGCCTTCGATCCATGCCCGCTGTTCGGGGATGCGCGGATCGCCATATTCGCCGATCCACGAGGCACCGCGCCCGATGAACTGGTAGCGCAGCATGTCGAACAGCGGGATCTGCACGATCGCGGCGTTGAACAGGTCGGGTGCCTGCGTGAACGCGGTGCCGACCAGCAACCCGCCCTGCGAGCCGCCTTCCACACCGAGGTGTTCGGGGCTGGTGATCCCGCGCGCCACAAGATCGCGGCCCACCGCGATGAAATCGTCCCACGTGCGCTGCTTGTTCTCGCGAATGGCGCTCTGGTGCCAGTTCGGGCCGAACTCGCCGCCGCCGCGGATGTTCGCGAGCACGTAGGCATTGCCGCGCTCAAGCCACATCTTGCCGGTCGAACCCAGGTAGCCGGGCAGGCGCGGCACCTGGAAGCCGCCATAGCCGCCCATCAGTACGGGTGTGCTGCCATCCATCGCCATGCCCTTCGGCTTGACGAGGAAGTAGGGGATTTTGGTACCGTCCGGGCTGGTCGCCTCGAACTGTTCGATCTCCATCCCGGTCGCATCGAACCGGCTGGGGCTTTCCTTGACCTTTTCCAGCGTCACCCCGTCTTCGGCGTAGTAGATCGTCGAGGGGGTGAGGAAGTCGGTCGACGAGAACATGATCTGATCGGTCTCGTCGGACGAGGCGGTGACGCCGACCGTGGCGTTTTCGGGCAGCGCAATCTCCTGGCTGACCCATTCGCCATCCCGATAGTCGAACTTCAGCACCTTGCCGCGCACATTGTCGAGCATGTTGACGTAGAGGCTGGATTTGTTGCTGGCCGCGCCAACCTTGGTCTGGCGGTCGCCCGGCGCCCAGACGAGCGACAGCTGCGCGCCGTTGGGGTCCGCCTTCCATTCCTGCAGATCGGCGGAAACAAGCGAATCGGCGCGGAAGGTCTTGCCCTGCGTCTGCCAGTCGACATCGGTCGAGAACAGGATGCGCCCGTCGATGATGCCATAGGGGCTGGCCTTGGCAGGCAGGTCGAGCTTCACCCACTCGCCGTCGACATCGAAGAAATACTCGCGTTCGTGGAACGACACGCCGCGATAGGCCATCCGGCCGTGGATCGTGCCGTCGCTTTCGCGCAGCAGGTAGGCCCCGGCGGACACATCGCTTTTCTCACCGCGGAAAATCTCTTCGGCTTCGTCGATCGACTGGCCGCGCTTCCATTCGCGCGTGGTGAAGGGGTAGAAACTGTCGGTGACGGTGTCTTCGCCGAAATCGCGGCTGATCAGCAGCGTATCTTCGTCCACCCAGCTGGCGCTGCCCTGGCTTTCGGGCAGTTCGAACCCGCCCTCCACGAAGCTGCGCGTGGCCATATTGAACTCGCGCGCAACGCTCGCATCTTTCCCGCCGTCGGACAGGTAGACCATGCAGTGCGTACCATCGGGCGGCATGCAGCTCATCCCGCCATAGACCCATTCCCTGCCTTCCGCCGCTGCCAGCGCATCGATATCGAGGATGGTTTCCCATGCCGGATCGTCGGTCCGCCAGCTGTCCAGCGTGGTGATCCGCAGGATGCCCTTGGGATTGTTCGCATCCTGCCAGAAATTGACCATGCCGTAGGGCGTGAAGGCGACGCTGGGGATGCGATCCTGCGCATCGTAGATCGCCAGGGCCTCGGCCTTGAGATCTTCGAAGCGCGGATCGTTCTGCAGCGCGGCAACGGTTTTGGCGTTTTCCGCCTCCACCCATTCCAGCGCGCGATCGCTGCGGGTTTCCTCCAGCCAGATGAACGGATCGTTCTCTGCTTCGAATTCGGGTTCGGTCACGGTGTTGGTATCCTGCGCGGCAAGCGGGGTAAGAAATGCCGGCGACCATGCCGCCGAAAGTGCGAGGGCGGCCAAAGTGGCGCGGGTCTTGGTCGATTTCATGCGAAGGCTCCCCAGTCGATATGTCCGGTCCGGTATGACACTGGCAGACTGTGCCGGGCAAGCGCGCATGCCGGCGGCGTTCGACCGGCTGGCCAGTACGCTCGTCGAACGGCGGCGGTATTCAGCCGAGGGCCTGCAAAGCGGGGATCAGTTCGTCGAACCGGTCGATCACGGCGTCAGCGCCCAGTTCCTGCGGCGGCTTGTCGCAATAGCCGTATCCCGCCGCAATCACCGGCACGCCCGCCGCGCGTGCGGCCATCACATCATAGGTGCTGTCGCCCACGAAGGCGAAACGTTGCCCGCCGCATCGCTCCATCGCGGCGTGGATCGGATCGGCTGCGGGCTTGGCGCGGAAATTGCCGTCCGTATCCTTGCCCAGGCTATCCCCACCGATCAGCGTCACGAATCGATCGGCGAGGCCCAGCTGGCTAAGAATGTCTGCGGCGAAGCTTTCGAACTTGTTGGTCACCACCGCCAGCTTCACATTGCGGGCGGCCAGTGCGTCCAGCGTCTCGATCACACCGGGGAAGGGCTTTGTATGCACTGCACTGTGATCGGAATAATAGCGCAGCAAAGTCTTGTAGAGCGGGCGGAAATCTTCATCCGCCATGCTGCCGCCCTGGCTTTCGATGGCGCGCGCCAGCATCACCTTTGCACCGCCGCCGATCAGCCCTTCCACCTTTTCGGCAGGGACGGTGTCGTAGCCGCCCTCAGCCAGCGCATGGTTCACCGCGGCAGCCAGATCGGCCTTCGTATCCAGCAGCGTACCGTCGAGATCGAGGCCAATTGCGTCGAAGGGAAATTCGGTCATGCACCCCCGCGTGGCGAAAGCTTCTTCAATCTGCAAGCCGAAGCTGGCAGAGCCCTGGTTCTATGACCGATTTTGCTGCCATCATCCTCGCCGCGGGCAAGGGCACCCGCATGAAGTCCGATCTGCACAAGGTGCTGCACCCGATTGCAGGGCTGCCCATGCTGCATCACCTGATCGCGTCGGTCGACGCACTGGGGCCGCGGCGCAAGGTCGTGGTGGTGGGTGCCGGACGCGAACAGCTTGAGCAGGCGTTGAGCGACGATGCGCAGACCTGCCATCAGGAACCCCAGCTGGGCACCGGCCACGCGGTGCAGCAGGCCGAGGGCGAGCTGGGCGATTTCACCGGCGATGTGCTGGTCCTGTATGGCGATGTCCCCTTCGTGAAGGGTGAGACGATGCAGTCCATGCTCGACCGGCTCCACGCCGAAGACGCGCCCAAGGTGGTGGTGCTGGGGTTCGAGCCGGAGGATGCGCTGTCCTATGGCCGGGTGATCGCAGACGACGACGGCAAAATCGCCAAGATGGTCGAATTCAAGGACGCGAGCGAGGAAGAGCGCGCGTGCATCTTGTGCAATTCGGGCCTGATGGCAGCGCGCGCGCAGGATATGTTCGCACTCCTGCGGCGGGTCGGCAACGACAATGCGCAGGGCGAATATTACCTGCCGGACATCGTCAACATCGCGATCGCCGATGGCGACACCTGCGCCGCGGTGACCGCCAGCGATCCGGGCGAGGTCGCCGGGATCAACAGCCGCGCCGAGCTCGCCCGGGCAGAGGCGCAATGGCAGGAACTGAAGCGCGAAGAGGCGATGGAAAACGGCGCGACGCTGCGCGCGCCCGAAACCGTGTTCTTCAGCTACGACACGCAGATCGGCCGCGATGTGACGATCGATCCCAATGTCGTCTTCGGCCCCGGCGTGCGCGTGGCCGATGGCGCGCACATCAAGGCGTTCAGCCATCTGGAAGGTGCCACGGTGGGCGAGGGCGCGCAGGTCGGCCCCTATGCGCGCCTGCGCCCCGGCGCGGTGCTGGAGAAAGACGCCTTCGTCGGCAACTTCGTCGAGATGAAGAAATCGACGCTGGGCGAAGGCGCCAAGGCGAGCCATCTGACCTATCTGGGCGATACGCAGGTGGGTGCGGGCGCGAATATCGGCGCGGGCACGATCACCTGCAATTACGACGGCTATTTCAAATACAAGACCGAGATTGGCGAGCGCGCCTTCATCGGCTCCAACTCCGCGCTGGTCGCCCCGGTCAGGATCGGCGCGGATGCCATCGTGGCTGCGGGCAGCACGGTGACCCGCGATGTCGCGGCAGGCGAATTGCGGATGGAGCGCGCCGAGCAGTCGGTGAAGCCGGGCTGGGCGGATCGATTCCACGATACGATGAAAAAGAAGAAGCGGGGAGAATCGAAATGAGGCACTGGATGATTGCAGGCTGCGCGGCGCTGGCGCTGGCCGGATGCACGGTGCAGGATGGCGGCGAGGGTGAAGGCGCCGACCAGCTCGACACCGCCGATCTGGACGCGCGCGAGGATGCGCCAGCTCCCGCCACGCCCGCAGGCGATGCCACTGGCGAAAGCCGGAAAGACCCCGCCAAGACCGCCGAGCGGGCAATGGACGAAATGGCCCAGCCGGTCGCCTGCGCGCAGGGGGAACCGACGCTGTTTTCCTGCGATGCGGGCCGCAAGCAGATCGCCGTGTGCGGCGTTACCGACGCGCGCGGCCAGCCGGATGTGCAGTATCGCTATGGCTCCGACACGGCGGAAATCGTGCTGAGCGGCGGGCGGTTCGCCAGCGTGCCCTATTCGGGTGGCGGCGAAGCGCAGATCGAATTTCCCAAGGGCGCCACGCGCTACATCGTCTACAGCCGCACGGTGCGGACCAATTTCGAGGCTGGTGAACCCAACAACCTCGAATTCACCGATGGCGTACTGGTGGTGCGCGGCGGCAAGCCGATTGCGGAGCGCAATTGCACCGGTAACGTGGAATCGGTCGATATCAACGCAGCCGAATCCTACGGCGGCGCCGAAAGCGAGCTGTTCTATTACGACTGACGGAGGCGACCGCGACGGCCCGCTCGCCTGCTGGTTATGCGGTCGGCCGATCGCAACCCGGCTGCAATGGCATCATGCGGTGCCCAAGGCCAAAAAGGGCCGCAGCACGGTGCCGGTCCACCCGATCTGCCACAAGACGATCCACGCCAACTTCACCAATGCCGAACTGGCACGGATCGGAGACGACCCGGAGCGGATGAAGGAGAAAGAGGCGGTGGCGAAGTTCGTGCGCTGGATCGCGGACAAGCCGCCCGATTTTCACGCGCCCACCCGCTAGGAGGCGAGGGCGCTGCGCTGCGTCAGGCGTTCTGCAATCAGGCTTCGCGCGTGATGAGGCTGGCGAGGATCAGGCCGAGCGCAGCGCCCACCAGATCGGCTGCCATGTCCTTCATGTCTGCCGAGCGGCCCCAGTCGGTCCACCACTGCGCGATCTCGATCAGGCCGCCGAAGAAGGCGAGCGCGAAGAACATCGCCACCGCGCTGCGATGGCGGAACGCGGCGACCGACAGGCCGCCGAGGACGAAGAAGGTAAGCCCGTGCAGAAGCTTGTCGTTGATCCGCCCGGGGCCATCGCCGCTGGGCATGATCGCCATCGCAAACGCGAGGCAAAGCGCCGCGACCAGCGCGATCTGCGCCAGCCGCGCAAGCGTTCTGGTCAGCGGGATGGTGGGCATTATGGCGGAGCGGCGCGCGGGGAGCGCGGCCTAGCCTTCCACGTGTTCGGCGAGGATGGTCAGGCCGTTCTGGCCCACTTCGGCAAACCCGCCGCGCACCTCGATGGTTTCGGGCGTGGCACCGGCAGACTTGTAGATCTGCACCGCACCATCCCTGATCGTCGACATGAAGGGGGCATGGCCTTCGAGCACGCCGAATTCACCGTCCGTGCCGGGGACCACGACCATGTGGACATCGTCGCTGCGCACGTGGCGGGCGGGGGTCACCAGTTCGAAGTGAAGGGACATTATTCTTCCTCAAGAACGTATTGCTGAATGATGAGAGAGGCTGTCGCGTCGATAGGGCCAAGATCGACGAATTGCACGCCCAGATATTGCCCTTCGATCGTATCGGACCGCAATGTGACCGGCTGCAGGCCTTGCAGCATGGGCTGCATACCGAGGTCGGACTCATCGGGGTGCAGGTTTTCGCCGATCGCGGAAGGGTCCGCCAGAAGGCGGTCGAACACCGCCCTTGCACCGGTTCCACTGAAGGCGACCTGGCAGAACGAGGTGTCGCGGGCGTTCGAGATGATGATCTCGCCGTCGTCGCGGCTCAGGCGAACCTGCTCGACCGTGCCGGCACGCGGATGGTCGACCGTCCGCACGAAGGTGTAGCCCCGCGCTACGATGCCCGGCTCGTCGGCCAGGTCGCCAGCGTAGGACATCAGGTCGGGACATTGCGAAACGATCGCCTCCTGCGCAAGCTCGCCAAGCGTTTCCGCAGAGGCAGGCACTGCTCCGCACAGGGCCAGCCCGATCGTCAGGATAATGTATATCGTCGGGCGTCGCATTGCGCTTCAGTCCGTTGTGATCCGCGCTACCGCAGCAGCCTGCGAGGCGCTGTCTAGCTTCAGCCCGATGATCGCAGCGATTCCTCCGCCCAGCATATAGCCGACCATGCTGAGGATATCCGGCCATATCATACGGTGGACCACCATCTGCCATCCGGCGATCGGCATGGCCGCAATTGCGATCGCGCTGATCACGAACAGCGGCAGCATGATCGGCGCGCGCCTGCCCATCAGCCACAGAACCATACAGGCGAAATTCGTGGCGACGAATGGAAAGGCGAAGGCATAAAGCCAGATCGGCTGCGCGGGTTGATCGAACACCATGCGCGCGGCGATCTCGAACAACTCTTCGAATTCCTGCCAGTTTGCGCGCCGCCACCGATGAATGTCGAAGGCGGAGATCAGCAGGAAATCGGCGATTCCCAGTTGCAGCAGCCGCCGGAGCAGCACGTCCGCCCCCGGAGGGGCCGGTGCCTGCCGCTCCGGCGTCATCGCTGCTTAGGCGTCCTCGGCCATTTTCTTGGCCTTTTCGACCGCCTGGTCGATTCCGCCGACCATGTAGAAGGCGGCTTCGGGCAGGTGATCGTATTCGCCTTCGACCACCGCCTTGAAGCTGGCGACGGTGTCTTCGAGCTGCACGAACTGGCCCGGGATGTTGGTGAACACCTCGGCCACGTGGAACGGCTGCGAAAGGAAACGCTGGATCTTGCGCGCGCGGGCGACGGTCAGCTTATCTTCTTCCGACAGTTCGTCCATGCCCAGAATGGCGATGATGTCCTGCAGGCTCTTGTACTTCTGCAGCGTTTCCTGAACGCGGCGGGCAGTCTCGTAGTGCTCCTGACCGACGATGCGCGGTTCGAGGACGCGGCTGGTGGAGTCGAGCGGGTCGACCGCCGGGTAGATGCCCAGCTCCGAGATCGCGCGGTTCAGCGTGGTCGTCGCGTCGAGGTGGGCGAACGAGGTGGCGGGCGCAGGGTCGGTAAGGTCATCGGCGGGCACGTAGATGGCCTGCACCGAGGTGATCGAACCCTTGTTGGTCGAGGTGATGCGTTCCTGCAGGTTGCCCATGTCGGTGGCGAGGGTGGGCTGGTAGCCCACGGCCGACGGAATACGGCCCAGCAATGCGGACACTTCCGAACCGGCCTGCGTGAAGCGGAAGATGTTGTCGACGAAGAACAGCACGTCCTGGCCTTCCTCGTCGCGGAAATATTCCGCCATCGTCAGGCCCGACAACGCCACGCGGGCACGCGCACCGGGAGGCTCGTTCATCTGGCCGAAGACGAGGGCAACCTTCGAACCTTCACTGGTCGCGTTGCCGTCGGCATCCTTGGCGATGACGCCCGCGTCGAGGAATTCGTGGTACAGGTCGTTCCCTTCACGGGTACGCTCACCCACGCCCGCGAACACGGACACGCCGCCGTGGCCCTTCGCGATGTTGTTGATCAGTTCCTGGATCAGCACGGTCTTGCCCACGCCGGCGCCGCCGAACAGCCCAATCTTGCCGCCCTTTGCATAAGGCGCGAGCAGGTCGATCACCTTGATCCCGGTGACGAGGATGCTCGAATCGGTCGACTGGTCGACGAATTCGGGAGCTTCCGCGTGGATCGGCGCGGTCTTTTCCGCACCGATGGGGCCGCGCTCATCGATCGCTTCGCCGATCACGTTCATGATCCGGCCGAGCGTCTTGGGGCCGACGGGCACGCTGATCTGCGCGCCGGTGTTGATCACTTCCTGCCCGCGGGTCAGGCCGTCGGTACCGTCCATCGCGATGGTCCGCACGGTGCTTTCGCCGAGGTGCTGCGCGACTTCGAGGACCAGCGTGTTGTCGCCGTTCTTGGTTTCGAGCGCGGTGAGGATCGGCGGCAATTCGCCTTCGAAGTGCACGTCGACGACGGCGCCGATCACCTGGGCGATCGTGCCATTGCCCGTGAGGTTGGGCTTGGTGGTGGTCATGTCTGCGGCGGTGGCCATGATATGTGTCCTAATGCCTTACTGGTCTACGGGTGTGGCACCGAGTTCGGTGCAGATTTTCTCGGGATCGGCGAGTACCCAGCCGTCGCCGGCGTCGTTCGCGGTCAGCGTTGCGGTGTTGCGCAGATAGGTATCGTCGCCCAGGCCGAATTCGCAAATCGCGTCGTCGGAACCCAGCCCTGCGCGCTTGCACACGGCGGTGTTGACCGGTTCCGCGCCTTCGCAGGTTTCTTCGAAAACCGTGGTGAACAGGTCCTGATCGGTCGCCGGCAGGCTTGCCGTCGGCTCGGGGGTCGGCTGTTCGGGCGCGGGCGCGGGTTCGGGCGCCTGATCGCAGGCGGCCAGCAGCACAAGGGCCGGGAGGATGAAAGCGAGTGTCTTCACAGTAGCGGATTTTCCGTGTCGTTAGAGCGCCTCTGCGCCCGCGATGATTTCGATCAGTTCGGTGGTAATCGCGGCCTGGCGGCTGCGGTTGTATTCGATGTTCAGGTCCTTGATCAGGTCGCCTGCGTTGCGCGTCGCATTGTCCATCGCGGTCATCGAGGCGCCCTGTTCGGATGCCTCGCGTTCGAGCAGCGCGCCGAACAGCTGCGTGCGGACGTAACGCGGCAGCAGGGCTTCGAGGATTTCCTCCTCGCCCGGCTCATACTCGACCACGGCGTCTGCCTTGGGCACGTCGTCGGCCTCGGGCGCGGGGACCGGGATCAGCTGCTGCACGGTGGGGTTCTGCGCGAGCGCGGACTTGAAGATCGGATAGACCAGGTGGGCGATATCGAACTTGCCGTCTTCGAACATCTCGAGCAGCTCGTTGGCGATCGCTTCCGCCTCGTCGAACCCGGGGGTGCGCACGTTCGAGGTGTCGAAATGCCTGGCGATGGCATCGGCATTGGCGCGCTTGATCGGCGCACGGCCCTTGCGCCCGACGAGGTAGAACTCGACGTCCTTGCCGTCCTTGCGCAGTTCTGCCGCTTTCCTGAGCGCCTGCTTGACGATGTTGGCGTTGAGGCCGCCGCACAGGCCCTTGTCGGTGTTGACCACAACCAGCAGGTGGCGCTGGTCGCTGCCCGTGCCCGCCAGCAGCTTGGGCGCGGACTCGCCTCCGCCGACCTTGCTGGCCAGCGACGCCATCACCGCATTCAGCCGCTCCGCATAGGGGCGCGCGGCTTCGGCGGCTTCCTGTGCACGGCGCAGCTTCGCCGCCGCGACCATCTGCTTGGCCTTGGTGATCTTCTGCGTCGACTTGACCGACTTGATGCGGCCCTTGAGTTCCTTGAGGCTAGCCATTTCGGCTCCCTATTTCTTCGGGCCTTACGCGAACTGCTTGGCAAAGGCGTCGAGCGCCTTGACCGTGCGGTCCTTGATGCCGTCGTCGAACGCCTTGCTTTCGCGGATGTCCTTCAGGACGTCGGCATGCTCGTGGCGCATGAAGCTGAGCATCTGGGTTTCGTATTCGGTCACCCGGTCCACCGCGACATCATCGAGATAGCCGTTGGTGCCGGCGAAGATCGACACGGTCTGCTCTTCGAACGGCATCGGGCTGAACTGCGGCTGCTTGAGCAGCTCGGTCAGGCGCGCACCGCGGTTGAGCAGCTTCTGCGTCGAAGCGTCGAGGTCCGAACCGAACTGCGCGAACGCCGCCATTTCGCGGTACTGCGCGAGCTCCAGCTTGATCGAGCCCGAGACCTTCTTCATCGCCTTGGTCTGTGCGGCACCGCCCACGCGGCTGACCGACAGGCCGACGTTAATCGCCGGGCGCACGCCCTGGTAGAACAGGTCGGTTTCGAGGAAGATCTGGCCGTCGGTGATCGAGATCACGTTGGTCGGGATGTAGGCCGAGACGTCGCCCGCCTGCGTTTCGATGATCGGCAGCGCGGTCAGCGAACCGCCGCCCATCGCATCGCTCATCTTCGCGGCGCGTTCGAGCAGGCGGCTATGCAGGTAGAACACGTCGCCCGGATAAGCTTCGCGGCCCGGAGGACGGCGCAGCAGCAGCGACATCTGGCGGTAGGCGACAGCCTGCTTGGAAAGGTCGTCGTACACGATCACGGCGTGCATGCCGTTGTCGCGGAAGAATTCGCCCATCGCGGCGCCGGTGTAGGGCGCGAGGTACTGCAGCGGAGCGGGCTCCGAAGCGGTAGCGGCGACGACGATTGAGTATTCCATCGCGCCGTTTTCTTCCAGCTGGCGCACGATCTGCGCGACGGTGGAACGCTTCTGCCCGACCGCAACGTAGATGCAGTAGAGCTTGTCGTTCTCGTTATCGCCCTTGTGCGCATCGCGCTGGTTGATGAAGGTATCGATCGCCACGGCGGACTTGCCGGTCTGGCGGTCGCCGATGATCAGTTCGCGCTGGCCGCGGCCGACGGGGACGAGCGCGTCGATCGCCTTCAGGCCCGACTGCACAGGCTCGCTCACACCCTGGCGCGGGATGATGCCGGGGGCCTTCTGTTCGACCAGGCGACGCTCGGTGGTTTCGATCGGGCCCTTGCCGTCGATCGGATTGCCCAGCGCGTCGACCACGCGGCCCAGCAGCGCCTTGCCGACGGGCACGTCCACGATGGTCTCGGTCCGGCGGACGGTGTCGCCTTCCTTGATGTTCGTGTCGGAGCCGAAGATCACGACGCCGACATTGTCGGCTTCGAGGTTCAGCGCCATGCCTTTCACGCCGCCGTTGAACTCGACCATTTCACCGGCCTGGACCTTGTCCAGCCCGTGAATGCGGGCGATCCCGTCACCCACGGAAAGAACGGTGCCGACTTCGTTTTCCTGCGCGGTCGAATCGAAGTTGGCGATCTGGTCCTTGATGACCTTGCTGATTTCAGCGGCGCGAATATCCATTGCCTTAGCCTTTCATCGACGGTCGCCCCCGTTGCGCGGGGGCCGAGCCGTCAGCCTTTCATTGCCTGCGTCAGGGCGTTGAGACGGGTGCGGATCGATCCGTCGATCCGCTTTGAGCCGATGGTGACGATGAGGCCACCCAGCATATCGGGGTCGACGCTGCTGGTCAGCTTGACCGTGCGGCCTTCGCGCGCGGTCAGCTTCTGTTTGAGCGACGACAATTGTTCTTCGGTCAGCGGGTGCGCGCTGATGACTTCGGCGCTCACCTCGCCGCGCTGGGCGGCGGCGATGTCGCGGAAGGCGCGGATGATGCGGCCCAGTTCGCCCAGCCGGCGGTTCTCTGCCAGCACACCCAGAAAACGCCGGGTGAGCGGGCTGATCTTCAGCAGCTTGGCGACCTCTTCGATCGCATCCGCCTTGGCCGTGCGCCCCAGCTGGGGGTTGGTGGTCAGCGATGCGAGCTCGGGCGATTCTTTGAGGGCGGCGGAAAGCGTATCGAGGTCGGATTCGACCGCGCTCACCACACCGTCCTCGGCCGCCAGTTCGAACAGGGCGACGGCGTATCGCCCTGCTAGGCTAGCCTGTATACCGGCGGAAATCTCCACTCGAAGGGGTCCTTTTCGGGTCCGGAAAAACGATACGTGGCGCCAGCCGAACAGGGCCGCATCCGCAAAAGCAAGGGGGGCCACTTCGGCAAGGCTGGCGCGCGCCTAGCATCGGGGTTTGCGAAGCGCAAGCCGAGGGCGCGGGATTCGTTTGCCCGTTCGTCGGGCGCGGCGTAGGCTCTGACAAGGGAGCCTTGGCAAGCGGGGGTGGAAAGGCAGCCGATGCAGATGACCAGCCTGGCGCCGCAATGCGGCGTAGAGATCAGCAACGTTCAACTGTCCGATGCGCGCGGGGACACGCTCGACGCGATCCGGCAGGCCGTGTGGGAGCATGGCGTCGCGCTGATCCGCGATCAGGATTTCGCGCCGGAACAGCATATCGCCTTTGCCCGGGCTTGGGGCGGCATCGACCTCAACGCCTACTTCCCGCTGACCGATGGCTACCCCGAGATCGCGGTGGTCGGCAAACGGCCAGACCAGACGACGAATATCGGCGGCGGCTGGCATACCGACCATTCCTACGATGCGGTGCCCGCGATGGGTTCCATCCTGGTCGCGCGGCAGCTGCCGCCCAGCGGCGGCGATACGCTGTTCGCCCACATGGGCGCGGCCTATGATGCGCTGTCCGACGATCTGAAGGCCGAAATCGAAGGGCTGGAGGCGTTTCACACCGCCGACCATGTCTACAGCCCGCAAGGCTATTACGCGCAGACCGACATGGGCGATTCGCTACGCGGGAAGGAAGTGACCACCGGCGCGACGCACCCGGTGGTGGTCCGCCACCCGCAGACGGGCCGCCAGCTGCTTTACGTCAACGCCGCCTTCACCACGCATATCGTCGGCCGCACGCGCGAAGAGAGTATGCCGCTGCTCCAGCAGCTATTCGCCGCCGCCCTGCTGCCGGAGAATCAGGCGCGGGTCGTGTGGCAGCCCGGCTCGGTCGCGATCTGGGACAACCGGACGACGTGGCACATGGCGATGAACGACTATCAGGGCCATGCGCGCGAGATGCACCGCATCACGCTGACCGGGGAGCCGCTGGCGGCTTGATCACAGCGTGCGCGACAGCCAGGCAATCGGACCCAGGCAGAGAATTGTCAGACCCAAGCCGACAAGCCACCAGCGGCGAATGAACATCATCGCCACGATCAGCATGCCAACCAAGGTGTCCGGAGCAAGCGCGAGAAAGACTTGTTGCCAGGGCAAATCGCGGTGCAGAACGTTGATCACGTAGGTGAGATGGATCGACCACATGAAGAGCGCCATCAACCCCCACTGATACTTGCGGTTGCTCTGGTAATAGGCAGCGAGGTCGACGCCGTCCGGCTCCACTGAGTCGGGCAGGCTCACTGCGGCGAGGAGCACGAGCAGCACCAGCGCAAACATAACGGGTAAAAACTGGGCGAGCGTAATCGCCTCGTCATTCCCGCCTTTGGCGATCCCCCACCAGTATGACACGATGCTGAACAGAACGAACAGGGCGAAGATCGGCTGTGCCCAGTGCCATCGAACTTTGCGGGACCGCAGCACGCGATTCAGGTTCTCCAGCGCGAAAGCGACCGCCACTCCGAGAACGATGGATGCAAAGACGAGGGCTTGTTCGATCCGATTGCTCCGTGATTAATTCGCCGGCTGGCAGGAATAGACCAGCCGCTCGTTCGGCTGGCTGGGGAGCGCGGATATCACCGCGTCCTGCTGCCGCCCCAGTTGCGCGGCAGCATCGGGGGCTTGGCACGAAGGCGCGGTGTAGCTGCCCCGTGCCTCGCGCGCGGCGGTGATCGCGCTGCGCGACAGCAGGTAGCGGTCTGCCCGGTAGGTGCGCGTCTGCGGGTCGTAGCGCGCCACGCTCACCACATCTTCGTCCTTGGGCACGAACACCCGCGCCCATTGCCCGCTGGCAAAGCCGTATTGCGTGCGCTCGTTCACGCAGCCATCCGCCGACCAGCGCAGATCGATGCTGCGCGCGGCATCGCCGGTCACGCGGCTGCGCGTGGGCTCCAGCGTGCAGATGAACTTGCCTGCTGTGGCGAGCGAGGAATCGTCGGACACCTGCGCGCTGCCCGTCTCCTCGCCCAGCGCGGCCGCAACCCGCCGGTCTATCGCGTCGAGGCCCGGGCGGGTGAGATAGAGCGCGGCAGCCGTTACTGCCAGCACCGCGGCAGCGCCATAGCATGCGTAAGGCACCCATGCGGGCAGGGCGGTGCGGGCATCGCTATCCCATTCCGGATCGTCTTGCGCCACATCATCGCGCACGGTTTCGCCCGCAGCCAGTTCCTTCTCGCGCCGCTGGGCGAGCATGTAGCCCAGCACGCCAAGGCCGATCGCGGCGAGCACCAGCAGCAACGCCAGCGCAATGCGATTTTCGCGCTCTGCCTGCACCGCCAGCGTGGCCTCCAGCTGCAGGCGGGCGCGGCGTTCGCTGGACGCTTCGGAGCGTGCCTCCATCTGCTGGCGCGCGGCTTCGGCGGCGGCGGCGCGGCGCTGACGCTCCGCCTCGTCCAGCTCGGCAAGGCTGCGGCACGGCATGTCGTTGAGCTGCGGGGTTACACCGTTGGCGCGCAGGAACGGCACCAGTTCCCGGTTTGAGACCGCGAAGTAGAATTCGGCATCGGTCCCGTCGCTTTCCGCGCCGAACGAATTGACCCCCAGCACGCGCCCGCAATTATCGAGCAGCGGTCCGCCCGAATTGCCGCGCGCGATGGGCGCGGTGTGCAAAATCGTGTCGAACTGGCGGCTGGGCCGCTCGCCCGAAATGAACCCGCGGCTTTTCACCGGTGGCTGCGAACGCACGATATCGTTGATCGAAAGCCCCTGCGCGCGGTCCACATTCATTGGGTAGCCGACCGAGGTCACCGTATCGCCGCTGCCACCGGGGCGCGATGCGGCCAGCGTGAGCGGCGGCAGGCGCAGATTTCCCTCGATCGCCAGCAGGGCAAGGTCGGTCCCCGGGTCGATCGCGACGATGCGGGCGAAGGCGGGCGCATCGCCGTCGGGCGGCACGATGCCGATCACGCGGTCGCCCTGGAACGCGCCGCCCGTCAGCGCCTCGCGCACGACATGCGCGTTGGTGACGATGCGCTGCGGGGATACGGCGAAGCCGGTTCCGTGGCTCAGCGGGGACAGCTCTTCCTCGCCGCCCTCGACCGTCTTTTCGAAGATCACGATCCGCACCACGCCGCGCGCGGCGGCGTCGATATCGGCGGGCTCGGCCATTGCGGGGGCGGCCAGCGCCAGCGGTGCGACCAGCAGCGCAAGGAAGAGGAGGATTCGCGTCATCCCCCGCCTTTTGGCTGTCCGAGGGTTTGGCCGCAAGCTTCGGGATGCACGGCGTTGCGTATGCGCACACAAGCCGGGGCGACCCAGCAGGAGATTGCCCCATGCCATACCGTATCACCGGCCTCGATCCGGCCCCCTTTGCAGCCCTGTTCGGTGCCGACGAGGCGGTGCTGGCGGCGCGCGGCGTGCTGCGGATGAAGGCCGACCGCGATACCGGATTTCCGTGCCGCATCACGCTGGCCGATGCGCCCGCGGGCACGCCGCTGCTGCTGCTCAACCATCTTTCGCGCACCGACGATGGGCCGTATCGGGCCAGCCACGCGATCTTCGTGCGTGAAGACGCCCGCGAAGCGGCGGCATATGAAGGCCGGATTGCGCCGGTGATGGAGCGTCGTATCCTCTCGCTGCGCGGGTTCGACGGGACCGGGCTGATGGTCGACGCGCTGCTCGCCCAGCCGGGCGAAGGCGACGCGGGATTGCGCAAACTGCTCGACAATCCCACAATCGCCGAAGTGGATGCGCACACCGCCACGCGCGGGTGCTTCCTTGCACGGGCGCGGAGGGCGTGATGCGAATCGACGACAGGCAGGCATGGGCCGCCGTGATGCGGCGCGACCGCACGTTCGACGGGCAATTCGTCACGGGCGTGCTCACCACCGGCATCTATTGCCGCCCGAGCTGCGCGGCACGGCATCCTGCGCGCAAGAACGTGCGCCTCTTCGTCGATGGAGCGGCGGCCCGCGCGGCAGGCCTGCGCGCGTGCAAGCGTTGCCTGCCCGACGATGTGTCGCGCGACGAGGCGGCGGTGCGCGCGGCGATCGACGCGATCCGCAGCGGCGAAAGCGCCACGCTGGCCGAACTGGGCGCGATCACCGGCTATTCGCCGACCCATTTCAGCCGCGTGTTCAAGCGCGCCATCGGGCTCTCGCCCGCAGCCTTCGCCCGCGCCCTGAAGGAAGAACGCGCGCGCGATGCGCTGAGCGGGGCGCAGCGCGTCACCGATGCAATCTACGATGCAGGCTACGAGGCGCCGAGCCGTTTCTATGCCGCGATGGAGGGGAAGATGGGCATGAGCGCGAGCGCATGGAAGAACGGCGGGCAGGGGGTGACGATCCGCTGGGCGGCGGTCGATACGACGCTCGGCACCATGCTGGTCGCCGCGACCGAGAAGGGCGTGTGCCGCCTGTCGTTCGACGAGGGCGAGGCCGACCTGCGCGCGCGCTTCCCGAAGGCGCAGCTGATGCAAGGCGATGCGGGTTTTGCGCAGCTGCTGACCCGCGTGATCGACGCGGTCGAGCAGCCGGGACGGGCGGGATTGGGCGCGGCGGACATACCGCTCGATGTGGCGGGGACCGCGTTTCAGGAGGCGTGCTGGCGCGCCCTGCGGGAAATTCCGCCGGGCGAAACGCGCAGCTACAGCGAACTCGCGGCGGCGGCGGGCAACCCGAAGGCGGTACGCGCGGCGGGCAGCGCCAATGGGGCCAACAACGTCGCCGTGCTGATCCCCTGCCACCGCGTGATCCGCAGCGATGGCAGCACCGGCGGCTATGCCTATGGCACCGCGATCAAGGAAGAACTGCTGCGGCGGGAGCAGTCGTGACGCGCGGCGCGTGCTCGGCAAGATCTACCGGCGTCCGTGCGCCCGCAAATGGCGTTCGCCGATAAGCTCTGGCCAATCCGCGCGCGACGGAGCATGCGCCGCGACATAATGGGAGGGGCGAGCATGGTCGAGGATAACGGCGAAGTCGTTGGCAGGAAGCCGCTGTGGCGCAGGATCGTAGACTTTCCACTGGTCGCGATGGTGCTGTCGCTCGCCATACTGATCCTCGTCCTCGGGCTGGCGACCGCCGCCGCAGCGATGCTGCTGCCTAAGGACACGATCGGCGAGGGGGCGATCCCGGTCGTGAACGGGCTGGGGGTCACGCTGCTGGGCTTTGCCGCCTACAAGCTGCTGATCCGGCGGCTTGGCGCGTATCCGCGCGACGACCTGCCGCTTGGAACGGCGATCCCGCACCTGCTGGTCGGCATTCTCTTCGCCGCCATCCTGATGAGCGCCATCGTGGGCATTGCGGCCCTGCTCGGCGGGTATGCGATCGTCGGCTGGGGTGGCAGCACCTCGCTGTGGCAGATCCTGTTCCTGGCCGGGTTGCAGGCGGGCTTTCTCGAAGAACTGATCCTGCGCGGCATCGTGTTCCGCTATCTGGAAGAAGCCGTGGGCAGCTGGCTGGCGCTGGTGCTTTCCGCGCTGCTGTTCGGCTTCCTTCACGCCGGGAACGACAACGCGACGCTGCTTTCGTCCGTCGCGATCGCGATGGAGGCAGGCGTGCTGCTGGGCGGCGCCTATATGCTGACGCGCAACCTGTGGTTCGCCATCGGCATCCATGCCGGGTGGAATGTGGTGCAGGGCTATGTGTGGGACGTCGCGGTATCGGGCGAGGCGGTGGACGGCCTGCTCGATTCGCGGGCCACGGGCGATCCGCTGATTTCGGGCGGCGCCTTTGGTCTCGAAGCGTCGGTGGTCGCGATGGTCGTGGCGACGGGGGCGGGGCTGGTGATCGTGTGGCTCGCCGCGCGCCGCGGACTGGTGGTCAAGCCCCTGTGGGCACGCGACCGCCAACGCCCCCCGATGGAAGGCTAGCGCCTGAAGATCGCCCGCGCCGCCAGATCGAAGCAGGCGCGCAGATCCTTGTCCGAAGGGACGTCGTTGCCGAACAGGAGCGGCGAATAGAGCGGCGAATATAGCAGGGCGAGCGCGGCGCGCGGCTCCACCCCGTCCTGCAGCTGACCCGCTTCGGCGGCCCAGGCCATCCGCATCCGCGCCCAGTCGCGCCGGGGGTCGAGCCACCTCTTGCGCACCGCGCTGGCGACCGCCGGGTTCTCCCGCCCGCCAACCAGCATCGCTGCGAAGGCGCGCCCCGCAGGCCCGCGGAGTTGACCTGCCATGCCAAGGATCTGGGCGCGAAAATCGTCTTCGGCAGAGCCGCTTTCGTGCAGTTCCAGCGTTTCGTCGATGGCGGAAAAGAACGCCTCTACCGCCAGATCGCTGCGCCCGTCCCACCAGCGGTAGATCGTGCTCTTGCCCGTCCCCGCTTCTCGCGCGACGCCTTCGATGGTGAGCTTTTCATACCCGTCGCGGATCAGCAGCTTTAGCGCGGCAAGCAGGATCGCTTCGCGCGACGCCCTGCTCCGCGGGCGACCACGCGGTTTTGAGTCTGTCGGGGTTGAAATCGTATCGGCCATGCGAAACGGTACCGTCTCGCATGCGGAGCGACAAGGGAGGCGCAGAGGGCGCCTTGAGAGGGAGAGCGAGTCGCTCTCGATACTTTTGCTTCACCTGAGGAGCGTGTGGATCCGGTGACATTGCCGACGAACGTAGTTGCTCCGACCGAGCAGACGAAGCAGAATTTCGCTGGTTTGCTGGAAAAAGCCCTCGCGAGGTCCTTCCTCTGCAAGGCCCGGGTCGTCACGTGCCTGTACAGGTACAGGAAAAGGGCGGTTGCCGCCAACCGCCCTTACCTAAGGTTATCAGCGTTACTCCGCGCCGACGAAGATCGCCTTGGCGTTGGCGAACTCCTTAACGCCGAAGCCGCCATGTTCGCGGCCGTAGCCGGAGTTCTTGACCCCGCCGAACGGCATCGAGGGATCGGCGAGGCCGAAGGTGTTGATGAACACCATGCCGGTGTCGAAGTGCTTGCTGGCAAGCTCGATCGCGCGGTCGACATTCTTCGACATGATCCCGCCGCCAAGGCCATAACGGCTGTCATTGGCGATACGCATCGCGTCCTCGTCGTCCTTTGCCTTGATCACGCTGGCGACGGGGCCGAACAGCTCGTCGTCATAGGCGGGCTGTCCGGGGGCGACATCGGTCAGCACGGTGGCGGGGTAGAAGGCGCCGGGGCCTTCGGGGATTTTTCCGCCGCAGGCGATCTTGGCGCCGTTTTCGACCGACTTGTCGACCTGTTCCTGCAAGGTCTTGCGCAGGTCCTCGCGCGCCATCGGGCCCATGTCCGTATCGTCCGCCGTGGGATCGCCGGTCTTGATCGCCTCGAATTTCGAGACGTATTTCTCGACGAACTCGTCGTAGACCTTCTCGGTCACGATGAAGCGTTTGCCCGCGATGCAGGTCTGGCCGTTGTTGTAGAGCCGCGCGGTGGCGCAGATGGCGACCGCCTTGTCGATATCCGCATCCTCCAGCACCATGTAGGCATCGTTGGAGCCCAGCTCGAGCACGGTTTTCTTGAGCGCCTTGCCCGCTTCTTCCGCGATATGCTGGCCCGCATCGTCCGACCCGGTGAGCGTGACGCCGCGCACCTTGTCATACGCGATGATCTCGTCCGAGGTATCGTGGTCGATCACCAGCACGGTGAACAGGCCGTCGGGCAGGCCGCCCTTCTGGAAGATTTCCGCGATCTTCAGCGCGCTGCCGGTGCAGTTGGCCGCGTGCTTGAGCAGCACGCCATTGCCCGTCATCAGGTTGGCGATGGCGTAGCGGATCACCTGATAGGCGGGGAAGTTCCACGGCTGGATGCCGTAGATCACGCCGATGGGCGAGTAGGTGACGATGCCGCGCCCGGCGTTGTTGGGATCGCGCTTTTCATCGGCCAGTTCCTTCGGGCCGTTGGCGGCAGTGTAATCGCAGATCGCGGCGCACAGCTCTACCTCGTCGCGGCTATCCTTGAGCAGCTTGCCGACTTCGGCGGTCATCAGCTGGGCGAGTTCCTCCTTGTTGTCGCGCAGCGCCTTGCCGAGGCCCTTGATGACTTCGGCGCGGTCTTCCAGGCTGCGCAGCTTCCACTGGCCGAATGCCTCGTGGCAGGCATCGACCTTGGCGAAGGCTTCGTCCTTGGTGAGGTGCGTATAGGTTTCCAGCCGATCGCCAGTGGCCGGGTTGATGGTGGTGAGGTTGCTCATGGGGGGAATCTTTCGTTTGGGGGTTCTCCTCTTCCAAATCCTGCGGCGCGGCGACGTTCCGGATGATTGGAGAATTGCCGGGTCACGCTGGGAATGTTGCAAATGAGAGGCGCTCGCATTAAGTGGCCGGACATGAGCACCAGACCCGCACCCCGCGAACTCACCGTCATCCGCCGAGAGCGGGTTACCCCCTCGCTCCAGCGTGTCACCGTTGGAGGCGCCGGGCTGGACGGATTCCCGTCGGAACAGCAGGGCGGTTATCTCAAGCTGTTCCTGGGCGAGGACGGGAAGGGCAGGCCGATCGTGCGGACCTACACGATCCGCCACCAGCGCGCGGATGAGCTGGACATCGATTTCGCACTGCATGGCGATGATGCGGTTGGCCCGGCGACTCAGTGGTCGCTGCGTGCGGAGCCGGGCGAGACCATCGCGGTCGGCGGCCCCGGGGCGGCCAAGCCGCTGCCAAACGCGCATGACTTCTATCTGATCGCGGGCGACATGACCGCGCTGCCTGCGATTGCGGTGAACCTGGCCGCGCTGCCCGAAAATGCCCGCGGCGTCGCGGCCATCGAGGTTCAGAACGAGGCGGACAGGCTCGACCTCGACAAGCCAGACGGGGTCGAAATCCGCTGGCTGGTCAACCGCGAGCCGGGCAGCCAGCCCGATCTGCTGGCTGACGAACTGCGTAGCGTCGCGCTGCCGCAGGGCAATATCGCCGGATGGGCGGCGTGCGAATTCTCATCGATGCGCAACCTGCGCGCGCTGCTGCGCGACGACCTTGGGCTGCGCGGCCCCTCACTGTACATTTCCAGCTACTGGAAGGCGGGACTGGTGGAGGACGACCACAAGATCGCGAAGCGCGAGGATGCGGAGGCGCAAGCGGCCTAGTCGCGCGCCCAGCCTTTGTCTGCGGGTGTGAGCGTGTCGAGAAAGTCTTGCGCGGTCTCCAGATAAGCGGCCTGCTTGTCTTCGCCCATCCGATCCCAGTTGGCATAGATCCGCCCGATGCGGTGATTGCTTTCCAGCCGGTCGCGGTGCCGGTCCATGAAGTGCCAGTAGAGCGAATTGAACGGGCAGGCGCCTTCGCCGGTTTTCTTCGACACGCTGTAGGCGCAATCGGAGCAGTAGTTGCTCATCTTGTTGATGTAATTTCCGCTCGCCGCGTAGGGTTTGCTCGCGAGCTTGCCGTCGTCGGCATAGAGGATCATCGCGGCCACATTGGGCAGCTCGACCCATTCATAGGCGTCGGCGTACACCACCAGATACCAGTCCTGCACTTCGCGCGGTGATATCCCGGCGATCAGGCAGAAATTGCCGAGTACCATCAGCCGCTGGATGTGATGGGCGTGGGCATTGTCGCGGGTGGAGCGGATGCAGTCCGCGAGGCAGCGCATGTCGGTCTCGCCGGTCCAGAAGAACTCGGGCAGTGCGCGCTGGGCGTTGAGCGCATTGGCGCGCTGCAGGTGCGGCATGTGCAGCCAGTAGAAGCCGCGCACATATTCGCGCCAGCCGATGATCTGGCGGATGAAACCTTCGACGCTGTTGAGCGGGGCCTTGCCGTCCTTGTACGCCTGCTCGGCACGCCGGCACAGATCGAGCGGATCGAGCAGGCCGAGATTGATGCTGGTCGAGAGCATCGAGTGGAACAGGTCGTCCGCTCCATGCACCATCGCGTCCTGATAGGGGCCGAAGCACTCTATCCGCTCGGCGAAGAAAGCGTCAGCGGCTTTTTCCGCCTCATCGCGGGAGACGGGCCACCCGAAAATTTCGAGGCTGCCGAAGTGATCACCGAATCTGTCTTCCACCAGATCGATCACTTCGCGCGTGATGGCGTCCGGCTCGAATAGCGGGCGCTTTGGTGCATCCAGCCCTTCCTTGGGCGGCTTGCGGTTTTCGCTGTCGTAGTTCCATTCGCCGCCTTCGGGCTTGTCGCTGTCTATCAGCAATCCAGTCTTGCGGCGCATTTCGCGATAGAAGAATTCCATGCGCAACGTATCGTGGCCTTCCGCCCACTCGCGAAATTCGGCGATCGAACACACGAAGCGGTCGTCTGGCAGGATTTCCACTGCGCAATCGAACTTGTCGGGCCATTCCTCGATCGATTGCTGCACGCGCCATTCGCCCGCCTCGACCACATGCACCGCGCGCGGATCGTGCCGTTCGATGGCGCGCGCGACTTCGCCGGTGAAGCTGACCGCATTGTCGGGATCGGTCAACTTCACATAGTCGACGGTCCAGCCTGCATCGCGCAGTTCGACGGCGAAGTGGCGCATGGCGGAGAAGATCAGCGCAATCTTCTGCTTGTGGTGGCGCACATAGGTCGCCTCGTCCCACACCTCCATCATCAGGATCACCGTGTCGTCCTTGGCCCGCCCGCGCAGCGAGGCGAGTGTGCGGGTCAGCTGGTCGCCGAGGATAGGGACCAATATCGGGTTTGGGATGGGATTGTCCGATGCCATGCCTAGACGAAACTATAGGGATCAATATCGATCCCCACGCGCACCCCGCGCGGCAGCTCCAGCGGGTTCAGCCAGTCGCGGATCGCGTCCTGCAGGGCGGCCGTACGCCGGGCATTGACCAGCAGGCGATAGCGATAGCGGCCGCGCAATTGTGCAAGCGGGGCAGGCGCGGGGCCGAGGATCGTGATGTCGTCCAGCCTGGGCCGCGCATCGCCGATCCGTGCGGCGGCGGCGCGCGCTTCCCTGTCGTCCTCGCTGCTGACGATGATCGCCGCCCAGCGCCCGAAGGGCGGGGCGTTGGCGTGGCGGCGCGCCTCCAGTTCGGCGGCATAGAACGCATCGCGGTCGCCCGCCGCAAGCGCGGCGATCACCGGGGCCTCGGGGTGGCGCGTCTGGATCAGAACCTCGCCGGGCTTGCTCGCGCGCCCCGCACGGCCTGCAACCTGCGCGATCTGCTGATAGACGCGCTCGGCGGCGCGCAGGTCTCCCCCTTCGAGGCCGAGGTCGGCGTCGACCACGCCGACGAGAGTGAGGTCAGGGAAATGGAACCCCTTGGTCACAAGCTGCGTGCCCACGATCACGTCGATCTCGCCGCTTTCCGCCATCGCAACGAAATCTGCGGCGCGTTGCGGAGTGTTGAGCGTGTCCGATGTGGCGACCGCGATGCGCGCTTCGGGCGCGATTTCGCGCACCTCGTCCGCCACCCGCTCGACACCGGGGCCGCAGGGCACGAGACTGTCCGCCTCGCCGCATTCGGGGCACTTTTCCGGCGTGGGTTCCTCGTAGCCGCAATGGTGGCAGGCGAGGCGGCGGGAAAAGCGGTGCTCGACCAGCCAGGCGCTGCACTGCTTGCACTGGAAACGGTAGCCGCAGGTGCGGCACAGCGTCAGCGGCGCATAGCCGCGCCGGTTGAGGAACAGCAGCGTCTGTTCCTGCCGCTCCATCCGCGCGAACAGCTCGCGCGCAAGGCTGGGCGCGAGCCAGCGGCCACGCTCGGGCGGTTCCTCGGTCAGATCGAGCAGGCGGATCGTGGGCAGCGAGGCCCCGCCGAAACGGCTGGGCAGATCGAGCTTACGGTAGGTGCCCGTCTCCGCCATGTGCAGGCTTTCGAGCGCGGGCGTCGCGCTGGCGAGCACCACCGGTATCCGCTCGAAATGCCCCCGCATCACTGCAACGTCGCGCGCGTTGTAGCGTACGCCATCATCCTGCTTGAAGCTGATCTCGTGCGCTTCGTCGACCACGATCAGGCCGAGATCGGCATAGGGCAGGAACAGCGCCGAGCGCGCGCCCACCACCACCTGCGCGCCGCCATCTTCGGGAGCGCGCGCGATCGCGCGCCAGGCGCGGCGGCGTTCGGAGGATTTGAGGGAGGAATGCCACAGCGTCGGCTGGGTGCCGAAGCGATCTTCGAACCGGCGCAGGAAATTCTCGGTCAGCGCGATTTCGGGCAGCAGCACCAGCACCTGCCTGCCTGCGCGGATCGCGGCGGCGACGGGTTCGAAATAGGTTTCGGTCTTGCCCGATCCGGTCACCCCGTCGAGCAGGATGGGCGCGAAGGCGCGCGCTTCGACCGCGTCCACCAGTTCGCCTGCGACCTCGGCCTGCTCTGGCGAGAGCACCGGTTCGGCATGGTCAGGCCGCGCGCGGGGGTAGGGCCGGTCGGCATCGACCTCCTCCGCCTCCAGCACGCCCTGGCCCACCAGCCCGCGCAGCACGCCTTCGGACACGCCCGTCAGCGCGGACAATTCGCGGATCGTGCCCTGTGCGCCGGCAAGCCTTTCCAGCGCCTGCGTGCGCTGCGGGGTCATCCGGTCGGGCTGCGTCCCGCTCAGCCGGTATTCGGTCACGGTGACGCCGCCCTTCAGCGCCCCGCCGCTGGCCAGCACCATGCGCGCGACCGCGCTCATCGGGGCGCAGTAATAGTCCGCCGTCCATTCGATCAGGCGGCGCAGCTGCGCGTGGATCGGGGGCACCGGCAGCACGGAGAGGATCGGGCGCAACTTTTCCTCGGGCACCTCCGCGCCGGGCAGGCGTTCCTCTTCCCACACGACGCCGGTGATCTGGCGCGGGCCGAGCGGGGCAATCACCACGCTGCCGTGCTCCACCGTCATGCCATCGGGCACGCGGTAATCGAGCACGCCGAGCGCGGCGTTGAAGACGAGGAGGCGGATACGGCGCATTGGTCGACCGCCAATATGGGCGCGGGCCCTCCCGCGCGACAAGCAGGGAAGGTGAGATGATGACCGGAATTCTCGAAACTGGGCTGAACCGACGCAGGCTTCTGGGCTCACTCG
Source organism: Erythrobacter sp. (assembly GCA_009993635.1). Lineage (GTDB taxonomy): Bacteria > Pseudomonadota > Alphaproteobacteria > Sphingomonadales > Sphingomonadaceae > Alteriqipengyuania. The sequence continues at coordinate 358,828 of JAACTC010000009.1, forward strand.
GGGTTGGCGCGGGCGCGCTGATGCTGGGCGGCTGTGCGACCTATCAGGGCCGCGTGACCAACGTGATCGAGCGGTTGCTACTACTGTCGAGCCAACGCGCCTTCGCCCGCCTCACCGCGCCCGGCGGCTTCTGGGACGAGCAGGTGGCGCAGATCGGGCTTGGCGAACTCCTGGGCACGCGCGGAAACGTGCTGGCGAATATCCTGACCTCGGGCCTGATCAAGGCGCGGGTGGAACGCGAATTTGCCGGCTTCGCGCTCGACGCGAGCGAGCGTGCAGCGCCCGTGATCTACGATTCGATCCGCCTGATCGGCGTGCGCAACACCATCGACCTGATCACCGGCGGTTCCACCGCGGCGACCGGTTATCTGCGGGCGGATGTCGGCAACCGGGTGATCGACGCGATGGTGCCCGAACTGTCGGACGCGATGCGCGTGGCGCAGGACCCGCTGGTCAGCCAGCTGCTCTCTGCCGCGGTCGGGGTGGATGTGGGCATGGCGGCGAACCGGGTGGCCAGCGAAGTGAGCGACACGATCTGGCGCGAGATCGGGCGCGAGGAAGCGGCCATTCGCGCCGATCCGCGTAGCACCAACGACCCGGTGCTGATCGGTGCATTCGGCGTCGGCTCGGCGCTTCAGAACCGGTAGCCGAGGCTGACCTGCGGCACGTGGGTGTAGGTGTCGCCGCCGGCGCGCGGGCGCAGTTGCAGCAGGTAGCCGCCGGTCACATCGAACCTTTCCGCCACGCGGTAGGTCAGCCCGGCGTTGAAGCGCCACTGGTCGATCCGTTGCGGGCCGCCGTCGTTGCGCGAGCGCAGTTGGTAAAGCAGCTCGACCGACCCCGCGGCCTTCAGCTTGGGCGCAATGGTGTCGCTCAGCTGCACGCGCTGGCGCAGGCGCAGGGCCATCCGGTCCGAATCGTCGTAGAAGCGTTCCTCGATCCGCGTGCGCAGAGACAGGACGCCCGCCTTGTAGCCGACCTGCTGATAGGGGCGGACCTGGTGAAACCGCCGGTGTCGTGAATTTCCATCCCGCCGCCGATCGAGAAGCCTTCGCCGACATCGCGATCGACCACCGCGCCCACGATATATTCGTTCGGCCCGTCCTTGCGGCGCTCTTCCAGCTCGAACTTGAAGCTGGTGTCGGGCGCGATGTCGCCCTTGGCCGAGAGCTCGACCCAGAATTCGGTGTCGTCCGCCAGCGCTGCGGTCGGTTGCAAAAGCAGGGGCGCGGCGGCAAGTGGGAAGAGACGCGCCAGACGGCTAACTGATCGCATGGAGAATCCTGACATCCGGGGTTCGATTGTGACGCCCATATGACAGGTTTGTAACAAAATGAAGTTCTTCGCCGACACCGCCGACATTGCCGACATCCGCGACCTGGCCGAGACGGGTCTGATCGACGGGGTGACCACCAACCCCTCGCTGATCCACAAGTCGGGCCGCGACTTCATCGAAGTCACGCGCGAAATCTGCGGCATCGTGGATGGCCCGGTCAGCGCGGAAGTCGTCGCGCTCGATCACGAAACCATGATGAAAGAGGCGGAAAAGCTGCGCAAGATTGCCGACAATGTCTGCATCAAGGTGCCGCTGACGCTGGACGGGCTGAAGACCTGCCGCGCGCTGACCGATGACGGCACGATGGTGAACGTCACGCTCTGCTTCTCTGCCAACCAGGCGTTGCTGGCGGCGAAGGCTGGCGCGACCTTCGTCTCGCCCTTCGTCGGCCGACACGACGATAATGGCTTCGACGGGATGCAGCTGATCAGCGATATCCGGCTGATCTACGACAATTACGATTTCGAGACCGAGATCCTCGTCGCCAGCGTGCGCCATGCGACCCATGTGCTCGAAGCCGCGAAGATCGGTGCCGACGTGATGACTGCGCCGCCCAAGGTGATCCGCGGCCTCGTGAATCATGTGCTGACCGATAAGGGCATCGAAGGCTTCCTGAAGGACTGGGACTCGTCCGGCCAGAGCATTCTCTAAGGCGGGCTTCAGTTGAGCGAAGAAACCCCTCTCGACCGTTTCAAACGCGCTCTGACCGGCGGCGCGCGGGCCATCGCGCGCGAGCCCGAGGTGGAGGTCGCGTGGAGCGCGGACCGGCCCGGTGCGGCGGGCAAGAACTTCCGCGTGCCGCTGCCCGGGCGTCAGCTGCCGCCCGAACAGGCGGCCGAGGCGCGCGGCTTTGCCGACAGTTTCGCGCTCAAGATTCGCCTGCACGACAACGCGCTGCACGATGCGGGTGCGCCGGGCGATCCTGTGGCGCGCGCGGTGTACGACGCGGTCGAACAGGTGCGCTACGAGGCTTTGGGTGCGCAGGGCTTCGCAGGCGTGGGCGAAAACCTCGCCGCCGCGACCGAGCTGCGCGCGGCCAGCGATCCGATCGCCCGCGCCACCGAAGCGCGCGACGTGCCACTCTCCACGGCCGTATCGCTGATGATGCGCGAGGCGCTGACCGGCAAACCGATCCCCGAGCGCGCGAAGAAGGGCGTCGATCTGGTCCGCAAATTCGTGGACGAGCGCACCGGTGGCGATTTCTCGGCGCTGGCGGACAAGCTCGACGACCAGAAGGCGTTTCAGGAATTGTCCATCGAGATGCTGCGCCAGCTCGACCTGATCGAGGGCGTGGATAGCTCGCCCGAGGATTCGGAGGACGAGGGCGACGAGGACGAAGGCGAATCGCCCGAAGACGATACCGACGAGGAAGATGCGGGCGACCAGTCGCCCCAGCAGAGCCCCGAGGCCGCCTCCGAGATGACCGAAGGCGACGCCGACGACGATGGCGAGGGCGAGCTGTCCGAAGAGGAGGGCGACAGCGACGATGCGGGTGAGGACGGCGAAGAGGGCATGATGCCCGTGCGCCCCAACCGCCACTGGACCGACATTCCAGACGATTTCGACTACCAGATCTATTCCAAGAAGTTCGACGAGGAAATCGCCGCGACCGAGCTGTGCGATGCTGACGAGCTCGACCGGTTGCGCGCCTATCTCGACAGCCAGTTGACCGGTTTGCAGCACGTCGTCACCCGGCTCGCCAACCGGCTCCAGCGCCGTCTGATGGCGCAGCAGAGCCGTAGCTGGGATTTCGACCAGGAAGAGGGGATGCTCGATGCCGCGCGGCTGGCTCGCGTGGTCGTCAGCCCCGGTCATTCGCTGAGCTACAAGCGCGAGCGGGAGACCGAGTTCAAGGACACGGTCGTCACCCTGCTGATCGACAATTCGGGCTCGATGCGCGGGCGACCGATCTCGATCGCCGCGATCAGCGCGGACATCATCGCGCGCACGCTTGAGCGGTGCGGGGTGAAGACCGAGATCCTCGGCTTCACCACCCGGGCATGGAAGGGCGGGCACACGCGCGAGAAATGGCTCGCTGATGGCAAGCCGCAGCAGCCCGGCCGCCTCAACGACCTGCGCCACATCGTCTACAAGCAGGCCGACGAGCCATGGCGCCGCGCGCGCCGGAACCTCGGCCTGATGATGCGCGAAGGCCTGCTGAAAGAGAACATCGACGGCGAGGCGCTGATGTGGGCGCACACCCGCCTGCTCGCCCGACCCGAAGACCGCCGCATCCTGATGGTCATCTCCGACGGCGCGCCGGTGGATGACTCGACGCTATCGGTGAACCGCGCAGGCTACCTCGAAGCGCACCTGCGCAAGGTGATCGAGTGGATCGAGAAGGCCTCGCCAGTCCAGCTGGTCGCCATCGGTATCGGCCACGATGTAACCCGCTACTACAAGCGCGCGGTGACGATCATGGATGTCGAGCAACTGGGCGGCACGATGATCGGCCAGATGGCGGACCTGTTCGAGGTGGATGGGTAGGTGGACGGCCCGACCTTCAGTGCTGGTTTGATCACGATGGGGACCGGTGCATCGGCTTATTTCTGGCCGCACAAGAAGTATTTCGAGTCCGAAGACAACCGACAGAGGCGGCTGGCCGAATTGCGAGAGGGCGCGCCGGAGAGCTACTTCGAAGAAAGACGCGCGCTTGAAGCCTATCCACCCCTTGGCAATCAGTCGAACCGCACGATCCGCCTGATGGGACGGATTGCCTTCATGGTTGGTCTCTGCGCTTTAGTGTGGTCGGTCGTTGGCTGACGGTGATCTGACCCCGAATAATCTCACGCTCGGCCTGCTCGCCCAGTCACACAAAGTGTGATATATGCATACGCATGAGCAAGCTCGAACGCATCACCGTTACCATGCCCGCCGAAATGGCCGCGCGCCTGCGCGCCGCCGTCGAGCGCGGCGAATACGCCACCACCAGCGAAGTCGTCCGCGAGGCGCTGCGCGACTGGGGCGAATATCAAGAGCGGCGCGCCGAAGCGGTCGAACGTCTGCGCCAGATGGTGGAGGCGGCCGACGCGGGTCCGTCCTACCCCGCGGAAGAAGTGTTCGCCGAAATTCGACAGCTGGTCGCAGAGCGGGTCGCGACATACCGGGCTGAAGATAACGCGGTATGATCGAGATCAAGCAGCAGGCGCTCGACGACCTGCGCGAGATTGCCGACCATATCGCCCGCGACAGTCCTGATCGCGCCGAAAGCTTCGTCGCGGGAATGCTCGATCGTATTGTGTGGGTAGGCGAGAATCCGCGTCTTTATCCGGTTCGCCTGCAATGGAAGACTGGGCTGCGGAGCGCAAATTACGGTCGCTACCGAATTCTGTATCGATCAAACGAGGACGACGTCGTGTTTTTGCGGATCGTCCACACATCGCGGGATATTGCGGCCATAATAGAAGAAACGGAATGATCGCGCCCGCGATGATCGGAATCAAGTATCGTCCTAAGTCACACCACCATGCAAAACGGCGCTGACGGCAGGACCGCCTCTATCGCCGCCGCTCCCGCAACCAGCTCCGGCACTTCGTCCTTCCGCCCATCTAGCACCGCCGCCCTGAACCGCTCCCACGGGAACCAGATGCCGGGATCGCTGCGGCGTGCAGGATCGAGCATCGCGTGGCTGACCACGTGGCGCAGGTTGGGATATTTGGCCCAGGCGTAGAGGACGATTTGCGCGGTGGCCTCCACCTGCCAGTCGGAGAAGGCGTCCGAGCGGATCTGCCGGTTCACCACTTCGACACCGAGCGACCAGTGGTTGATCCGGCCGCGCCCATCCCACAGCATCGGGTGGCAGCAAGCATTGCGCACGTGCCAGGCCGCGCGTGCCTCGTGACAGGTGGCCCACACGAACTGCCCATGCTGCGGCTCGTCCTCGTCGGGCACCAGCCAGTGGAAGCTCGCGCGCCGGTCGAAGATCACGCTTGCCGCGCCCGCTGAGCTGCCGCCCGCCGTCGCGTGGATCACGATGGCGCGCACGCCGAGAATCGCGTCGTAGATCCGCGCACTCGACGCTTTCAGCGCAGCATCGCGGATGCCGGGCCACCAGCGTTCCACCAGCGGGGCGAAGGCGGGCCGCGCAGCGGGGTCGAGATCGAAATGATAGGTGGTGGGGTCGCCCATGTGGTCCTCGCTGAAGGGTCGCAGGGCGAATCCAGCTAGAGCGCGTTTTGCGAGTAGGACAGCACGAAATGCGCTTCGCCGGGTTGGCGCGGGGCGGGTCACCGGCTAGCCCCGCAGGCATGAGCGATACTCCCATGTCCGTCAGCCAAGCCGTCACCTCGCGCCGTTCGGTGCGCGAATTTCTCGATACCCCCGTGCCGCTGGAGACCATCCGTCGTGTCGTGGACACCGCGCGCTGGGCGCCCTCGGGCTGCAATTACCAGCCGTGGGAAGCGACCATCCTGACCGGCGAGCCGCTGGCGCAACTGCGCGAAACGCTCCGCAGCTCGGAGATGAAGCAGCCCGATTACGACTGGGACGCGCCCAAGCAGGAGGATCGCTACAAGCAGCGCCTCTACGACCTTTCCGCAAGTATGTTCGAATCGCTCGGCGTTGCGCGCGAGGACAAGGCGGGGCGCGCGGCGGCAATGGGGCGCAACGTGGTCAGCTTCGGCGCGCCCGTCCTTCTCCTGTGCTATTTCCCGCGGCTGATGAAAGAGGCGCAGTGGTCCGACACAGGGATGTGGCTCCAGACGATCATGCTGCTGCTGCGCGAGGAGGGGCTCGATTCCTGCCCGCAGGAATTCATGGCCTACTACGCCGATCCGATCATGGAGCATATCGGGGTGAGCACCGAGACGCACCGCTTCTTCTGCGGCATGGGCATCGGCTATCGCGATCCGGACGCACCGGTGAACAGCTTCGATCGCAACCGCGTGCCGCTGGAGGATCACGTGCGGTTCGACGGGTGGGACTGAATTAATCGCGGAACCCTCGGCGGCTTCCGCGCGCTACTGCTCCAAAAGAAGGAGCTGACATGCGAAAGATGCACTGGGCGACCGTTTCGATGGCGGCACTGCTGCTGGCAGGGTGCAATGGGCAGGACCCAGCGTCTGCCGATACCGAGGCGAGCGGCGACACGGTCGGCGAACAGATGGCGACTGCCGATGCCCCTTTGACCCCCGCCCCTGGCGAGAGCGATGCGACATCGTCTCCGGACAGCGAATACGCCAACAGTCGCCCGCCGCTCGACAATAGCGGGGCCGAAGCGACGCCGGGCTCCTGCCTTGCGGAACTGGGGCGTGAGAAGGCGGAAACGCTGTCGCAGCACTGCTACGAAATGTCGCCCGCCACGCGGCCTGTCTGCAACATTCAGAATTCGTGCGAGCAGATCCGTAGCGAGCTGAAGCGCGGCTGCGAATTCGGCGATACCTCGGAAAACCCGGACTACTGCAACGCAGTGGTCGACTGAGCGGCTAGCTGCGCTCGTCCTTCGGGATGCGCCGGACGATATCGGGATCACGCCAGATCATCGCGCCCATGATGACGAACCACCCGAGCTTGCCGAGTGCCAGGCCGCGTTCGTAGAGCCCATCCCACGCGGTTGGCACGAGAAACAGGAAGGGAGCGGCTATCGCCCACAGCGCGCCGCCAACATACAGCGCGATGCCGAGCCGCCGGTCGAGCTCGTAGAACTGGCCTGCGGTCAGCAGTACCGTCAGCGGGAAGGCGACGCCCATCAGGTAGACCAGCTTGTAGTGGATCTGCGTCCCCTCGCCGGTCGAATAGGCCTCGTACGCCGCGATCAGCGTGTAATCGAGCGCCAGCACGACCAGCAGCACCGTGCCTATCCGCCAGTCCCAGCGGGACACCCGCCAGCGGATCAATCCCACCGTCACCGCCAGCACGCCGACGACGAAGGCGTAGATGCCGAGGTCGGAGAGAATGTCCCACTCGCCCGCAGCCAGATTGCTGATCGTATCGCTTGCGATACCGATCCGGTCCGACAGTGCTGCCCCCAGCAGGTCGCACGCAACCGCGATCGCGCAGCCCGCGATGGCCACGCCGCCCAGCGTGCGTGAGAGGGTGTCGGTGCCTGAATCCTTGCTGATATGATCGCTCCCTGTTGCACAGCCCGGTCGCTTGGCGCATTTGCGCGCCCATGACCGATGCGCCGCAACTCAAGCTGTTCAACAGCCTCAACCGCCAGCTCGAACCCTTCGTTCCGATCCACGAGGGCGAGGCGCGCGTTTATACCTGCGGGCCGACGGTCTATAACTACCCGCATATCGGCAATATGCGCGCCTATGTGTTCGCCGATGTGCTGGGGCGCACGCTCAGCTGGACGGGCCATAAGCTCACCCACATCATCAACATCACCGATGTCGGCCACCTGACCGACGATGCCGATGCGGGCGAGGACAAGCTTGAGAAGATGGCTGCCACGCAAAAGCAGTCGATCTGGGACATAGCCGAGCACTACACGCAGGCGTTCAAGGCCGACGTAAAGGCGCTCAACATCCGCGAGCCCGCCGAGTGGTCGGTCGCGACCGATTACATCGACGCAATGATCGACTTCGCCAAGCAGATCGCGCCGGAGCACTGCTACCAGTTGGAGAGCGGCCTCTACTTCGATGTCTCGACGGTCGAGGATTACGGGCGGCTGGCGCGTGCGGTGACTGAAGAGGGCGAAGGCCGGATCGACACGGTAGAGGGCAAGCGCAACGCCGCCGACTTCGCGATCTGGCGCACCACGCCCGCAGGCGAGACGCGCCAGATGGAGTGGGATTCGCCATGGGGCCGCGGCGCGCCCGGCTGGCACCTCGAATGCTCGGTGATGGGCGGCAAGCTGCTCGGCTTCCCGTTCGACATCCACACCGGCGGGATCGACCACCGCGAAATTCACCACCCCAACGAGATCGCGCAGAACCAGGCCTACTGCGGTTGCGGCGGGCTGGATGACGCGACGCATTCCGGGGCGCGATACTGGATGCACAACAACTTCCTCGTCGATCGGACGGGGAAGATGTCGAAAAGCTCGGGCGAATTCCTGCGGCTGCAATTGCTGATCGACAAGGGCTACCACCCGCTCGCGTATCGGATGATGTGCCTGCAGGCGCACTATCGCAGCGAGCTGGAGTTTTCGTGGGATGGCCTCGGCGCCGCGCTGACGCGGTTGAAGCGTATGGTGATGGGGATCCGGCAGGCGACGAGCGCGGCGTACAATCAGGCACCGAACGTTACCGCCCCGAATTGGCCGGACGATCGGGTCGACGCGCTGCGCGAGGCAATCGACAACCCCAAATTGGCCGCTCTGGTCGATAAGTTCGTCGCCGCGCTGGCCGACGATCTCAACACCTCGGTGGCGCTGACCGTCCTCGAAGAAGTGCTGGCGACGAAGAAGGTGCCGATCGACCAGAAGGCGATCCTCGCGCGCGCAATGATGTGGCCGCTCGGCCTCGAGCCTCTCCCACGCGAGGACTTTCGCATCCGCCCGAAGGATGCCGTCATCACCGAAGACGAGATCGAACAGGCCCTCGCCGACCGCAAGGCCGCCCGCGCTGAGAAGGACTTCGCCAAATCCGACGCCATCCGCGACGATCTCGCCGCCAAGGGTGTCGAGGTCATGGACGGCGACCCACTCGGCTGGGAATGGAAGCTCGGCTGACAGTCCCCCTCCCGCTTGCGGGAGGGGTTAGGGGTGGGCACAAGTATGCCCGTGCCGAACTGGACCGACCGCGACACCGAGCGCGCCCGCGAATTGCGCAATGCCGCCACGCCCGCCGAACGCGCGCTGTGGAGGCATCTCGCAAGGTCCCAGCTCGGCGTGAGATTCAGCCGCCAGATGCCGGTCGGGCCTTTCTTCGCCGATTTCCTGTGCCGCTCGCTTCGGCTGATCGTCGAGGTGGACGGCCATTCGCACGATGTGCAGCCGGAGCGAGACACTGCCCGCGATGCGTATCTGCGAGGCGAAGGATATCGCGTTCTGCACTTTTCAAACGCCGATGTAATCGCCAACACAGAGGGCGTGATCGAAACCATCCGCACCGCGCTCCAAGAAGAGCCCACCCCCGGCCCCTCCCGCAAGCGGGAGGGGAGTGAATGACCACTGCCGTACTCTCCACCCTGATCCGCCCGCTGGTCGAGCCGCGCCTGCCCGACTGGGTCGAACCGTTGTGGTTCTCCAGCAAGGACGAGGCGCTCGAGCTGGCGCCGCGCGCGGAGATCGGCTGGTTCGATTTCAACGAACCGTCGCCGATGTGCGAGGTCGTTTCCGCGGCCGAGAACCTCAAGTGGCTCAACTCGATCTATGCCGGGCTCGATTTCCTGCCGCTCGACCTGCTGGAAAAGCGCGGCACAGTCGTCACAAATGGGGCCGGGATCAACGCGCTGACCATCGCCGAATATGTCGTGATGCTGATGCTGACGCATGCCAAGGGCTACCGCGAGGTCGTGCGCGCGCAGGACCGGCACGAATGGTTGCAGGACAGCCCCGGCAAGCGCGAGCTGGCGGGCGAGCGGGTGCTGCTCCAGGGGCTCGGCGCGATCGGCAAGCTGGTGAAGACCCGGCTCGAGGCCTTCGACATGGAGGTGGTGCCGGTGCGTCGCTCGGGCGCGGATGGTGCGCTGGGGCCCGACGAGTGGCGCGGCAAGCTGGGCGAATTCGACTGGGTGATCCTCGCCGTGCCCTCCACGCCCGAAACGCACCACATGATCGGCGCGGACGAGCTTGCTGCGATGAAGAGCAACGCCGTGCTGGTGAACGTGTCGCGCGGCGACGTTGTGGACCAGCCGGCGCTGGTGGATGCACTGGAGGCCAAGCGCATCGAGGCCGCGCTGCTCGACGTGACCGATCCCGAACCGCTGCCCGAGGATGATCCGCTGTGGAGCCTCGCCAACGCGCAGGTCACCATGCACCTGTCGGGCCGCGCACAGACCAGGATGTTCCAGCGCAGCGCCGACCGCTTTATCGAGAACCTGGGCAAGTGGCATGCGGGCGAGCCGGTCGAACCGCAGATGGACCTCTCGCTCGGGTACTGAGAGCCAGTCGCCATCCGCGCCCGCCTGACACACCTGACACAGTGTCCAGGGGCCAAATACCCGCGCGCGTTCCGGGCCGCTCAGCCGTCTTCCAGCAGCAGCAGCTCGCAGGTCACGGTGAGCTGCGGGGCGGGCTCCAGCACATGATCCACCGCGCTGACCGTTGCGTCGGCCACCAGCCGCGCGGGCAGCGCGAATTCGTGATCGGGCAGCGCGGCGATCAGCGCCTCCCCGCCTTCGATCGCTTCGGGTGTGTCGAACACGAGGCGCAATGTGTGGCGCGTGCCGGCAAAGGTGATGCTTGCCCAGCTGCGTTCGCGATGCGCGACCACGCGGCCATGACCGGCAGCCAGGGCAAGCACCGCGCGTTCGAGGCGGGCGGCGCCACCGCGCCGTGGCTGGCGGGCGGAGAGATCGGGTTCAGCGCGCATCCTGCGTCTCCCGCCAGGTCTGCATGAAGCCATCGACGCGGCGCTCCGTCCCGCTGCGCGGCGTGCGCCCGTTGCGCAGGTCGAGCACGAAGCGCGGATCGTGCGCGGCGAGACGACCGAATTTTGTCGCGGGCATGTCGAACTCGCGCAGAAACCGCTCTATCCTTCGAATCAGCATATTTTTCCCTCACTCATGGTATCTGGGGTCGAATCATCCGCCGCGGTGAAGGATCGCTCGCGCGCGAAATCCTACTTGTCTAGGAAAAATCTTTCATCTAGGGAAATGCCATGAGTGACGATCCTATGCATGCGCGGTCCGACGGCAGCGATGCCGCACGCGCCCGCCTGCTGGAGCTGGCCAGGACGCGTGGCTCCAGCCTTTCCGGCTTGTCTGCGCTCATCGGGCGCAATTCTAGCTATCTCCAGCAGTTCATTCGCAAGGGCAGCCCGCGCAAGCTGGAAGAGCGCGATCGCAGGACGCTGGCCGAGTTTTTCGGGGTCGATGAAAGCGAGCTGGGCGCGGCTGAGGATGGCGCGCGGGAAAAATCCTATGGCGGTAGCCGTGGCGACGAGGATTTTCACGCCATCCCGCGTCTCTCGCTCGCCGCCGCAGCCGGGCCCGGCCAGTTCGCCGGGGGAGAGACGCCGTTCGACAATTTCGGTTTCTCGGGCCGCTGGCTGCGCGAAAACGGGTTCGATCCCAGGATGCTCTCTGCCCTCACCGTAGAAGGCGACAGCATGGAGCCGCTGCTGCGCCACGGGGACGAGATCCTGGTCGATCGCGGTTCGCGCTTCGAGCGGGACGGCGTGCACGTGGTGCGGATGGGCGACGCGCTGATGGTCAAGCGGCTGGCGAGCGCCGGGGCTGGGCGCATCGCACTGCTCAGCCAGAACCTCGCCTACCCGCCGGTCGAGGTGGGGCTGGACGAGATCGAGGTGCTGGGCCGGGTGGTGTGGAAGAGCGGGCGGTTGTGACTGCGGCGGAGGAAAGGCGGACCGCTGCCAAACGGCTGGCGGAGCGTCTGAATCTCCTGCCGATCGCGGTCTTCTGCATCTGGCTGGGGGCGTTCGGCATGTTTTGGCTGAGCGCGCTTGGTCCGCTGCGCAGCTTCGATACCCCACCGCCGGGCGTCGAACCGTGGCCGTGGTTCGTCGCTTCGATCCTTGGTGGAGCACTGGCCCTTGCAATACCCGATCGCCTTTACCGCCTGCACAGCTTCGAACGGTCGGGCCGCCTGCACGAGGCGCTCGGCGCGGAGATCTTTCGCGGTTTCGTGACCAATGGCGACCATATCAACCGCATCGTTTCGCGCCACTATGGTGGATACCGGGTCCACCCGCATGCGGAGGTGATGGAGGCCGCCGCGCGCACGAGCCGCCAGAGCGAACGTTCGCACCTCGTCTGCCTCGTCGCGGGGCTGGTCGGCTGTGTCTACGCAGCCCTGATCGGCTGGTGGGGCTGGGCGGCATGCATGCTCGTCGCCAACATGCTCGGCAATGCCTACCCCGTGCTTGTCCAGCGGCATACCCGCGCGCGTCTTTGGCGGATGGCGAACCGGGCACCACGCCGCGGGCGGCGTTCCAACACCTCCATCTGATCCACGACGAGTGTCATTGCACTTGCGTACTGGCCCGAATCATGCCAAGCAAACTTGTCATTGAGACAATTTGACTGTGCAGTATGTCAATTTGGTTTGGCGGCGGGCGCACAGCTTGGGCCAACCGAAAGGACAAGAGCATGACGACGTTAGCGGCCCCGGCGGCCAAGAAATGGATGCTGGCTGCGGCCATCATCGTCCCCGCTGTCTTCCTCGCCACGATCCCGTGGCTGAAGAATCAGCCGGATGTGGTGGTCTATCTGTTTGCCGGGATTGCGGCGACGATCACCGTTCTATGCAGCCTCGCGCTGGCGGTGATCGAGGATCGCCGGATGGACGAATGGCACCGCACGGCTGCGCGTTTCGCCAGCCAGTGGGGCTGGCTCACGGGTGGGGCCCTCGTCGCGATCCTGCTGGCCCTGCCGCCGGTGCACGATGCGATCATCGGCGCCAGCGGGGCGCTGGCCGGGGTCGTCGATCCCGACCGCACACTGGTTCTGATGGCATTCATGCTCGGCTTTATCGCCGTAATCCTGATCCAGTCGCTGTGCACGATGGTGCTCAGCTTCCTCTGGCGGTCGCGCAAGTCGCGCGCGGAATAGCGCGATGAAGAACACCATCAGGGTGCTGCGGGCGGAACGGCGCTGGAGCCAGGCCGAACTGGCCGAACGCGTCGGCGTGTCGCGCAATTCGATCAATTCGATCGAGAACGGGCGGTACGATCCCTCGCTGTCGCTCGCCTACGCCATCGCCGATGCGTTCGAAACCGGCGTCGAAGAGGTTTTCTTGCGGGGGCAGTGATCCCGTGCAGGTGGGCCTAAAAAAAGCCGTTCCCGCTCAAAGCCTTGCCGCGGGTATCCTTAATATTACCGCCGATTTAGCGGAAAATTCACCCGTGCAAGGCAGTGTGCTCCCGGGAAATCGGGGGGACACGATGATTAGCAGGCAGCTGCTGCGTGACGAGGCCGGGGTATCGGCGATCGAATATGCCATCCTCGCGGCGCTGATCGCCGTGGGCCTCGTCGGGGCTCTGTCCGCGCTCGGCACGCAGACAGGGAACACCTACACCAAGGTGGGCGATTCGATGGGTGTCGCCGAGGCCGAAGAAGCCGAGCCTGCCCCCGAGGCACCGCCCGCTCGCGAGCCGATCAGGGCGCGAGACCGCGGCGTGCCAAGGCCGTAGACATTGCCCGGCGCGGCAGCCGAACCGATCGCGGCCGGGTGCGCTTGCAATCATGCGGTCGCTCGACCAGATTTGCGGGCATGACCGAAACCGACACCGCCCCCCAAACCTCCCCCATGAAAGCCGCGATCCTGCCGGTGACCCCGTTGCAGCAGAACTGCTCGCTGATCTGGTGTACGCAGACCAACAAGGCCGCGCTGATCGATCCGGGCGGCGATCTGGACAAGCTGAAGGCGGGTGTCGCCAGGGCCGGGGTGGAGCTGGAAAAGATCCTCATCACCCACGGCCATCTAGACCATTGCGGGCAGGCGGGGATGCTGGCGAAGGAGCTGGGCCTGCCCATCGAAGGCCCGCACGAGGCGGACCGGTTCTGGATATCGCGGCTGGACGATGATGGTGCGCGCTATGGCATGGAAGCAGCAAGCTTCGAGCCCGACCGCTGGCTGGAGGATGGCGACACCGTAACCGTCGGCAACCTGACGCTGGAGGTGATCCATTGCCCGGGCCATACGCCGGGCCACGTGATCTTCTTCAACCGCGACCGCAAGTTCGCCATCGTCGGCGATGTGCTGTTCCAGGGGAGCATCGGGCGCACCGATTTCCCGATGAGCGATCACCAGAGCCTGATCGACGCGATCACCAAGAAGCTGTGGCCGCTGGGCGACGATGTCACCTTCATTCCCGGCCATGGCCCGACCAGCACCTTCGGGCAGGAACGCAGGACGAATCCCTTCGTGGGCGATGCGGCTTTGGCTTGAACTGAGACTCCCCTACCTTGAGGGAGGGGCTGGGGGAGGGCGTACTGCCTTGGCTGCCAGCGCCGAACACCCCCACCCGGCCTCCCCCTCAAGGGGAAGGAGATTAAAGCGCCCGTCCTAAACCACCTTCATCCCCACCAGCACCGCCACGATGCTCAGACCCAGCAGGGTCAGCAAGGTCACGCCCGTTCCGATCTGCCTTGGCAGCCCGGCTTTTGCGGCGTCCATCCCGATGCCGTGCAGGATGCGACCCACCACGAAGGCTACCGCCACGATGTGCAGCCACATCCCGCCGCGCCCTGCCAGTTCGATCAGCACGATCAGCGCGAGCACGAAGGGTGCGGTCTCGACGAAGTTGAGCTGTGCGCGCATCCGCCGGGCGAGCAGCACATCGCCGCCATCGCCATGGCCCACTCTGGCCTTCAGCCGCGCGCGGCCGCAGCGCACTGCCAGCCACAAGGCCAGCAGGCCGAACATAGCGGCGCTGGTCAGCGACACCGGCAGCATGATATCCATCGCAGTCTCTCCCTTGCAGGTCGCACCGGGTTGCAAGCTTTAGCGCGCCGCGCAGGATGGCCAAGCACCAAGCTGTGCTTGCATCATCCGCGAAAATCGGTATAGCGCGCGCCTCTTGCCGCCATTGACGGAGCGTGAGCGCCGCACGACATTGCCGTTGTGCTGGCCTTACCCCTCGTTTAAGGGCGGCCCCACGTATTTGATAAACGCATAGAACAGGTGCCGTATGGCTGTCCCAAAGAGAAAAGTATCGCCGCATCGCCGGGGCAATCGGCGCTCGCATGATTCGCTGAAGGTCGAAGCCTTCCACGAGTGCAACAACTGCGGCGAACTGAAGCGTCCGCACAACCTGTGCCCGCATTGCGGCTTCTACAACGGCCGCGAAGTCGTTGCCGTCGGTCTCTGATCGCGCCACTTGAAATTTCTCGGAGAATGACATGACCCTGCCGCGTATCGCCGTTGACGCGATGGGCGGCGATGAGGGCGTGCGCGTCATGGTGGAAGGCGCCGCGCTGGCCCGCCGCCAGCACGAGAAGTTCAATTTCCTCCTGATGGGTGATTCGGCGCAGATCGAGCGTGCGCTGGAAAACCATCCCGGCCTCGCCGGGGCCGCCGAGATTCGTCATTGCGATTCGGTGATCGCGGGCGAGGACAAGCCAAGCCAGGCGCTGCGCCGTGCCAAGGGCACCTCGATGGGCGAAGCGGTGGCCGCGGTGAAGCGCGGCGAAGCCGGTGCCGCGGTCAGCGCGGGCAATACCGGCGCGTTGATGGCGATCAGCAAGATCGCGCTGCGCACGCTGCCCGGGATCGACCGGCCCGCACTCGCCGCCCTGCTGCCCACGCTGGAAGAGCAGGACGTGATCATGCTCGACCTTGGCGCCAACACCGAATGCGATGCCCGCAACCTGGTGCAGTTCGCCATCATGGGCGCGGCCTATTCGCGAATCGTCACCGGGCGCGAACGCCCCCGCGTGCGCCTGCTCAACATCGGGACCGAAGCGATCAAGGGCACCGACGAGGTGCAGGAAGCCGCGCAGCACCTGCGCGGTGCGACCACGCTGGCGATCGATTTCGACGGCTTCGTGGAAGCGGACAAGATCAACCGCGGCGATGTGGATGTGGTGGTGACCGATGGATTTTCGGGCAACATCGCGTTGAAGGCCATCGAAGGGTCGGCGCGCTTCGTGACCGACCTGCTCAAGAGCGCGTTCGCCTCTTCCTTCCGGTCCAAGGTCGGTTTCCTCGTCTCGCGCCCCGCGACCGAGCTGCTGCGCCACCACCTCGACCCCAATAACCACAACGGCGCGGTCTTCCTCGGTCTCAACGGCGTGGTGGTGAAGAGCCATGGCAGCGCGACCGCCAACGGTGTCGCCAATGCGGTCACCGTGGCCGCGCGCCTGCTGGAGGAAGACCTGACCGCACGCATCGCGGAAGACCTCGGCGAACTGGGCGACAGCCTGCTGGCGAACGGCCAGACCACGGGCGGGATCGCAGCCAAGTGATTCGCTCGCTCGTCCGGGGGGCGGGCTCTGCCCTGCCGCCGCGCATCGTCACCAACGACGAACTGGCCGCGCGCCTCGACACCAGCAACGAATGGATCGTGGAGCGTACCGGCATCCACCAGCGGCATATTGCGGGCGAGGGGGAAACCACCGCCACGCTGGCCACCGACGCCGCGCGCGCCGCGCTGGCCGATGCGGGGCTGGAGCCTGGCGACATAGACCTGATCGTGCTGGCCACCGCCACGCCCGACAACACCTTTCCCGCCACCGCCACGAAGGTTCAGGCAGCCCTTGGCTGCGGGCCGTGCGCCGCGTTCGATGTTGCCGCGGTATGTTCTGGGTTCCTCTATGCGATGAGCGTGGCGGACGGCATGCTGGTGAGCGGGCAGGCGCGCCGCGCGCTGGTGATCGGCGCGGAAACCTTCAGCCGCATCCTCGACTGGGAAGATCGCACCACGGCCGTTCTGTTCGGCGACGGCGCTGGTGCCATCGTGCTCGAAGCGCAGGATGTCGGCGATCTCGGCCGCAACGAAGGGCCGGGCATCCTGACCTCGCAGCTGCATGCGGACGGCAAGCACCACGATCTGCTGTATGTCGATGGCGGCCCGTCGACCACGCAGACCGTCGGCCATCTGCGGATGAAGGGGCGCGAGGTCTTCCGCCACGCCGTGGTCAACCTGGCGCAGGTGCTGGGCGATGTGGTGGCCAAGGCGGGCGTGCGCGTGGACGAGATTGATCTGGTCGTCCCGCATCAGGCCAATATCCGCATCCTCGAAGCGACCGCCAGAAAGCTGGGCCTGCCGCCCGAAAAGCTGGTGGTCACGGTGGACCGCCACGCCAACACCTCTGCCGCGTCGGTGCCGCTCGCCTTTGCCGCCGCGCGCGCGGACGGCCGCGTGAAGCAGGGCGACCTGATCCTGTTCGAAGCGATGGGCGGCGGCTTTACCTGGGGGGCTAGCCTGGTTCGCCTGTAAGTGCCTGATGTTGCGGGCAGGGCAAAAATCTTGCACACCAATTGCGAAACTACGCAATAATCGGTAGGGCGAATGGCATCTTGAACCGTGTCACACGTCAAGAACCGGGAAGATATAAGAGGGGGTTCCAGACCATGTCGCGTTCCGCGGGCACGCTGACCAGGGCCGATCTGGCCGAAACGATCAATCGTAAGCTCGGCTTCAGCCGGGTCGAGTCTCTCGCGCTCGTCGAATCGGTGCTCGCGCACATGTGCGACGCGCTGAAAGAGGGGGAGAATGTGAAGATCTCCGGCTTCGGCAGCTTCATCTTGCGCGACAAGAAGGAACGCATCGGGCGCAATCCCAAGACCGGGGTCGAGGTGCCGATCACCCCGCGCCGGGTGATGACCTTCCGCGCCAGCCAGACCCTTCGCGACCGGATCGCGAGCGAGAGCTGAGATGATCGGCCGCCGGTTCGACGATGGGAAAGACGCAGAGGCGCTCCGGACCATCGGCGAGCTCGGGCGGGCGCTGGGCCTCAAACCTCACGTGCTGCGCTATTGGGAAGAGCAGTTCCCGATGCTGCAACCGTTGAAGCGCAGCGGCGGGCGACGCTATTACCGGGCGGAGGACGTCGCGCTGGTCGAAACGATCGACCGGCTGGTGAACGAAGAAGGCTACACCCTCAAGGGCGCGCGCGCCGCGATTGAAAAAGGGCGAGCAAGCATGAACCCTGCGGACGATACCCCGGCAGAGGCCCCGCGCGAAGGCGTGGGGCGCTACCTCACGGCGCGCGACCTGCCCGGCAGCGAAGAGGATATTGCCCGCAACGCGGCGCCACCGCTGCGCCGCTCGGCGGATGCATCGCGCCGGCGCGTCGTTGGGGAACTCAAGGATATCCGCGCCGCGCTGGCCGCCGCGATAGACGATTAGGCGAAGGCCTGAACCGGCCCCTCTAAGAACCGCTATTCCGCTGCCAGCAGCTCGGCGGCCTGCAGGTCCACGCTGACGAGTCGGCTGACGCCCTTTTCGATCATCGTTACCCCGAACAGACGGTGCATCCGGCTCATCGTGACGGCGTTGTGAGTGACGATCAGGTAGCGCGTGCTGGTCTGCCGCGTCATCGCGATCAGCAGGTCGCAGAACCGGTCGATATTGGCATCGTCCAGCGGGGCATCCACCTCGTCCAGAACGCAGATCGGGGCCGGGTTGGTCAGGAACAGCGCGAAGGTGAGCGCGATGGCGGTCAACGCCTGTTCGCCGCCCGATAGCAGCGTGAGCGATTGCAGCCGCTTGCCCGGCGGCTGGGCGTAGATCTCCAGCCCGGCTTCCAGCACATCGTCGCTGTCGATCAGCGCGAGGTGCGCCTTGCCGCCTTCGAACAGGCGCGCGAACAGCTGCTGGAAATGCGCATCGACCTGCTCGAACGCGGCCTTCAGCCGTTCGCGCCCTTCGCGGTTCAGCTGCCCGATGGAGCCGCGGAGGCGATGCACCGCTTCGGTCAGTTCCTCGCGTTCGGCGGCAGTGGACCCGTGCTCCTCCTCGATCCTGGCGAGCTCGTCCGCGGCGACAAGATTGACCGGGCCGATCCGTTCTCGCGCATTGGTAAGCTTCTCGAGCGCCTCCGCCTCGGCATCGCGGTCGGCCACCTGCGCCTCGTCGAAATCGAATGCATTGGGCAGCAGCGGCGGCGGCTTGTGGAACCGTTCGCCCGAAATGCGCGCCATCTCCGCCCGGCGCGCGTCCTCGTTCTCTGCCTGATTGGCCAGCTGGGCGCGGCGTTCGCGCGCTTCGGCCAGCGTTTCGTTGGCGGCGCGCTGCGCGGCATCGGCGGCATCGGCGGCTGCCTGGGCGGCGTCGAGCCGTTCCTGCAAGCTGGCAAGCCGCGCGGCGGTTTCGCGGTGGCTGGTGCGCGCGGCTTCGATGTCCTCCAGCAGCGAATCGGGCTGGTTGCCGATTTCTTCGCGCGCGGCGGCGATCTCGGCCACGCGGCTGTCCATCTCGGCCAGCCGGCGGGAGGCCTCGTCCGCCCGGCGATCCCAGTGCGAGCGGTCCGCCTTGTGCGCGGAGACCCGCTCGCGCGCGACGGCGAGCGCCTGCTCCTGGGCCGCGCGCGCGGCGGTGGCGGCGCTCAGCTGCCCGCGTGCGGTTTCATGCCGCTCGCGCGCGGCATTGCGGCGGCTGGCGAGGGCTTCGGGATCGGTCAGCTGGGCGAGGGCGTGCTGCGCGGCCTCGACCTCGCGCTCCGCGGTCTTGCGCTGGTCGGCCAACTCGGCGCGTGCCTCTTCCTGCTGGCGCGCCCGGTCCGCATGGCTGGCGAGCGCCGCCTCGGCCCGGTCGAGATTGCGCAAAGCCTCGCGTTCCGCGCGCGCGGCGGCCTCGCTCTCGCCTTCGGCGCGGGAGAAATCGGCCTGCGCACTGTCGAGCGCATCGCGGGCCTGCGCCGCCCCACTCTCGGCATCGGCCACCGCCTGCTGCAACGGGGGGAGCCGCTCCGCCAGTGCGGCAAGCCGGTTCGCCGCCTCCAGGCGGGCGGCTTCCGCCCCGCCTTCGCCGCGCACCACCAGCCCGTCCCACCGGCGCAGCGCACCGCCCAGCGTGACCAGCCATGTGCCTGGATCGAGCGTGCGGCCATCGTCGGTCTGCACCACCTGCACGCGGGCAAGGCGTGCGCGCAGTTCCTCGGGGCAGTCGGGCACGTGCGTCAGCAGGGTGTCCGCCACCGGTTCGGGCTGCGGAGCGCCGGTCCAGAACCGCCCTTCGTCTGCCTGCGGCATCGGGCCGAGCGGGCTGCGCCCATCGCGGCCCAGCACGGCCGCCAGTGCGGCCTCGTATCCCGGCGCGGCGCGCACCCGGTCCAGCGCGAGCGGCAGGCCTGCCTTGGCCGCGCGCGCCTTGTCGCGCCCGGCGCGATCCTTTTCCAGCGCGGCGTGCTCTCGCTCTACCCCGGTCAGTTCCGCGCGCGCGGTGGCGAGCGCCTGCTGCGCCTCCTCCATCGCCACACGCGCGGCATCGCGCGATTCGCGGGTGGTGGCGATGCGCCCGGCCAGTGCCTGGCGCGCCTCGGTAGCCGAAGTGGCGCTTGCCTGCGCGGCGGCAAGCACTTGCG
Organism: Erythrobacter sp.; assembly: GCA_009993635.1. Taxonomy (GTDB): domain Bacteria; phylum Pseudomonadota; class Alphaproteobacteria; order Sphingomonadales; family Sphingomonadaceae; genus Alteriqipengyuania. The sequence continues at coordinate 379,202 of JAACTC010000009.1, forward strand.
TCGGATCGTCCTCGCCAGCGTGCTGCCGGGCGGCATCATCAAGCTTGTCCGCCTCACGCGCGAGTGAGGCAACGCGTCGCTCCGCCTGTTCCAGCGCCGCGCGCGCAACGCGCCATTCGGCATCGAGCGCGGCGTAGTCCGCATTGGCGCGCGCGAGGTCGAGCTCGGCCGCGCGTTCGGCCTGCTCGGCGCGCTCCGCGTCGGTGATGATCTGCGGCAGCGCCGCCTCGGCTTCGTCGCGCGCCTTTTCGCTTGCCGCCAGTTCGGCTTCGAGCCGTTTCAGCGCGTCCGCCGCATCGCGCCCGGTACGCCCGTAATCCTCGCGATCTTCCTCCAGCCGCTGCGCCTGCCGGTCCAGATCGGCCAGCCGGGCGAGCGCGGCGTTGCGCTCTTTTTCCAGGCTGGCGAGCCGCTGTTCCTGCGCGCCTGCATCGGTTCGCGCGGCGACCAGCGCGTCGCGCGCATCGGCGAGCGTTTCCGCCGCCTCACGCTGCGCGGTTTCGGTTTCGACCGCGCGCGTCTTGGCGAGCTCCACCGCGCCTTCCGCCTCGCGCGCGGCCTTGCGCGCCGCCTCCGCACTCGCCGCCGCATCGCGCCAGCGGGCGAAGATCAGGCGGGCCTCCGCGACCCCGATCTCGTCGCTCAGCCGGGCATAGCGTTCGGCCTGCTTGGCCTGCCGGCGCAGGCTGGCGATCTGGTTGTCGAGGCCGGAGAGCAGGTCTTCCAGCCGCCCGAGGTTGTTTTCGGTGGAGCGCAGCTTGCTCTCGGCATCCTTGCGGCGCACGTGTAGCCCCGCGATGCCCGCCGCTTCTTCCAGCATCTGCCGCCGTTCGGCAGGCTTGGCGGCGATCATGTGCGCGATCTTGCCCTGGCTCACCAGAGCGGGCGAGTGCGCGCCGGTGGCCGCATCGGCAAAGGCCAGCGCGACGTCCTTGGCGCGCACGTCATTGCCATTCACGCGATAGGCGCTGCCCGCGCCGCGTTCGATCCGGCGGACGACTTCCAGCTCCTCGCCGCGATCGTCCGTGCCGGTCAGCACCACTTCGGCGAACTGGCGCGGCGGGCGCTCCTCGGTGCCCGCGAAGATCACATCTTCCATCCCGCCCGAGCGCATCGACTTGGCCGAGGTTTCCCCCATGACCCAGCGGATCGCTTCGAGCAGGTTGGATTTGCCGCATCCATTGGGGCCGACCACGCCGGTCAGCCCCGGTTCGATGCGCAGTTCTGCAGGCTCGACGAAGCTCTTGAAGCCAGAGAGGCGTAGCCGCCGTATCTCCATCCGCCGTGCCCGCTATCCCGTCAGCGAGCGCCCGCGCGCTGCAATGCGCCTTCCACAGCGTTCCAGCTGTTGGCGTCGAGCTGCTGCCCGTTGAGGACGAAGGTGGGTGTGCCACCGATTTCGTCCTGCGATCCGTAGGAATCGGAATATTCGGCGATTTCGCTCAGGCGGTCGGCATTGGCCAGACAGGTGCGCGCCTGATCGCGGCTGACCCCGCGGGCGGCGAAGAAATCGAGCAGGCCGGCGGTTTCGGCAAAGGCGACGAACCGCTGATCGGGCGGCAGGTTAAGCGCGGCGTCGAGCTGCGCCTGGCGCTGTTGCACCGGTTCGAGGATCGTGGGCAGGTTGGCCCAGATCTGATCGGCCAGCGGCACCGCCTGCTCGGGCGAACCACAATCGATCAGGGCGGTCAGCGCGAGGTCGATCGGCCCGTGGATCGCGAAGCTGCGGAATTCGAAGTTGACGCGCCCGCTGTCGACATAGTCGTTCATCAGCGGCTCGCTCGCCTGCTGAGAGAACGCGGCGCAGCCGGGGCAGGTCAGCGATCCGTATTCGACCAGCTTGATCGGCGCGTCGGGGTTGCCGACCAGATAGCCGTTGCGATCGGTGATCGTGGCGACTTCCGACCAGCTCTGGCCATCGGGCGCGGGCACTTCGGCCACCGGCTCCGAATCCAGGGCCGCTTCGCCCTCTTCGCTGGAGCCGCAGGCGGCGAGGCCTAGTGCGAGGGGGAGGGCGATGGCAGAGAACGCAAGACGCTTGGTAATCATGGGAACGGTCCTTTTCGAGCCGATTGGAAAGGATAGGCGCGCTGGCCAGCGATTCGGAAGGGGTGCGGGGCGGTTCTCCACCGGCGCTATTCGGCGGGCGATGCCGCGCTCGCGGCGTCGATCGCCTGCTGCAGGCCCTGCAGCGTGTAAACGTCTTTCAGGACTTCGCCGTTCACCGCAAAGCTGGGCGTGCCGTCGATCTTCGCCCAGTCGCTTTCTGCGGAGGCTTCCAGCCGGTCCGCCAGCGCCTGGTCCGCCAGGCAGCGATCCAGCTCGGCCTGCGAATAGCCGCGCCTTTCGAGGATTTCGTACAGGTTCAGATCGCTGGCGATCGCACGGCGGCGGGCCGCCTTGTCGCCATAGTGCCACCGGTCGGTCTGCGATTTGGTCGCCAGCCGGCGCAGCGCGTTGAACCGGGGCTGCGCCGCCATCAGCGCGGCATGGTTGCCGGGGAACTTCTCCGGCGCACCGCAGCGGGCCAGCATCGTGGCGGTCAGATCTTCGGGGTTGGCGATGGCATGGCGATATTCGAGCCGCAGCTTGCCGGGCTGGATATAGGCGAGCTTGAGCACCTCATCGCCCTGCATGGAGAAATCGCGGCAGTGCGGGCAGGTGTAGCTGAGATACTCGCTCACCGTGACGGGCGCATCGGGGTTACCCACCAGGTGAGACACCGGCGTGCGCTCCACCGTGGTCAGCCAGTTTTCGCTCGCGGCAATGCCCGCTACCCCTGCGAACAGCGCCAGCAGGCAGACCAGTATACGCTTCACGACTGCATTCCTCCCGTTCCGTCGCCCCCGGATTCGGAGCTGATCGTGCGTGCCAGCCCTTCCAGCACGGCGCGCAGCTCCGGATCGCCGATATCGCGTAACGAATCGCCAAGTTCCATCGGAATCGGCTTGAGTTCGGGCGGTCGCGCGGCTTTTTCAGCCTCTATCCCGCGCACCTGAACCGTGCCTTGACGCATCTTCACCCGCGCAACCGCGCGATAGCCGAAGAAGCGGTTCACCCGTTCGATGATTTCGGGGATCACGTGCTGGATGATCGGCGCGTGGCCGTTCGCCACCACCAGCTGCAGGATACCCTCGGTCCGCTCGCCCGGCGGGAAGCGGATCGATTCGGGCGCGCACACCTTGGCGTGCTGCGTACCGACGATCTCCGGCCAGCGCGTGATGACGGAGCTTTGCACGAAGCCGTAGCGACGAAAGGCGGTGCGCCCGACCTGCGGCATCAGATCGCCGACCGCTTTCGGTCCGCCGCCACGCGGCCGTTCGAACGGGCGCACGTTGCTCTTGGCGGTTTTCTTGCCGGGGGACTTGGCAGGAGTACGCTTCTTGGCAGGCTGGCCCTGGTCGGCCTGGCTTTTTGGGGGCGGGGTGCGTTCCATTGGACGGCCACCGATGCCATAGGCGGGGCGTGACCGCCACCCGCACAGACACGCTAATCCCGGCAAAGCTGCTCGCCTGGTACGATAGACACGCCCGCGCGCTGCCGTGGCGCGCCCCACCGGGGCAGACCGCCCCTGACGCGTACCGGGTATGGCTATCCGAAATCATGCTGCAGCAGACCACGGTGGCGGCGGTGAAGCCGTACTTCGCCGCGTTCATGCAGCGGTGGCCCGATGTCGAGGCGCTGGCCGCCGCGCCTGAGGCCGATGTGATGGCGGCGTGGGCCGGGCTGGGCTATTATTCGCGCGCGCGCAATCTTGTGAAGGCGGCGCGTGCGGTCACCCGGCGGGGCGGCTTTCCCGATAGCGAGGAGGGGTTGCGCGACCTGCCGGGCGTGGGCGCGTATACCGCCGCCGCGATTGCCGCAATCGCCTTCGGCCGGCGCGCGGTGGTGGTCGATGCCAATGTCGAGCGGGTGGTGGCGCGGCTGTTTGCCATTGAAGAGCCGCTGCCGGGCGCGCGCAAGGCGATCCGCGAGGGCGCGGACCGGATTACGCCGGAGCAGCGCAGTGGCGATTTTGCGCAAGCCATGATGGATCTGGGCAGCCGCATCTGCACGCCGCGCGCCCCGTCTTGCGATGCCTGCCCGCTAGCGGGCGAGTGCGCTGCGCGTGGACACACTCCCGAGCGGCTGCCGGTGAAGGCTCCGAAGAAGACCAAGCCCGTGCGGCAGGGCAGGGCGTTCTGGATCGAGCGCGAAGGATGCGTGTGGCTGGTGCAGCGAGCATCCTCGGGAATGCTCGGAGGAATGCGCGCGCTGCCCGACGATGGCTGGTCGGCGGCAGGCGACGGATCGGGCGAACCGCCGGTATCAGGCGCATGGGAGGAGGCAGGCGTGGTCCGCCATGCCTTCACCCACTTCGCGATCGAGCTGGGCGTGCTGCGCTGCGATGGCGCGCCCGCGAATATGCCCGGCGAAGGCGAATGGTGGCCGGTCGACCGGATCGAGGATGCGGGCCTGCCGACGCTCTTCGCCAAGGCGTCGCGACTGGCCAGAGCGGCGGGCGAACGCCTGCTCTGAGCCGGTTACGCTAGCGAACGATCAGAGAAGGCCGCCACCCAGCGACAGGCGGATGATCGAGATGATCATCACGATGATACAGAAGGTCCGGCCGCTGGTGCTCGACGACAGAAGGCCGAGGATCGTGCCGATCACGAGGAACGGCAGCGCCAGCCAGTTGAGGATCCCGATGAACGGGACCAGGCCGAGAATTACGATGACGAGGCCGACAAGTCCGAACAGCCAAGAGAGTACGTTAAGCATGTGTCTTATATGGCTAAGGCAGTGGAGGCTGACAAGTGGTTAATTGCTGCATTGACGCGCAGGCCCGCGGGTCTAGTTTCATGCAGCAACCGGATTGGGAGACGATAATCATGGCATTTACGGACTTTAGCGAGCGCGGGCTTTCCCGCAGGTCCATCCTCAAGGGCAGCGCACTGGCCGCTGCCGGTGGCCTGTTCGCCGGGCATCCGCTGGGCAGCGCGCTGCTGGCGCACGATGTCAGCGAAGATTGGCCGTCCGTCGCTGCGGAAATCGACTCCTATCTGAAGGAAAAGAAGCTCGCCAACGCCATCGCCACCTTCGGCTGGCAGCAGCAGGACCATGCGCACACCGTGGGTGGCGGCACGCTGGCGCTGAATGGCACCACTCCGGCCAACCAGGATTCGCTCTACCGCATCTATTCGATGACCAAGCCGATCACCGGCATGATGGTGATGCAGCTGATTTCCGAAGGCAAGCTGGGCCTCGACCAGCCGCTGTCCGACATTCTGCCCGCATTTGCGCAAATGCAGGTGCAGAAGGAATATGATGGGGCGATCACCGAGGACAATCTTGAACCGGCAAAGCGCCCGATCACCATTCGGCACCTGCTGACGCACACCTCCGGTCTGGGGTACCAGATCATCCAGCAGGGACCGATCAAGGACGAATACGACCGGCTGGGTCTGGTGCCCGGGCAGGTCAGCCGGATGCCGATCCCCGGCATCGGGCGGTCCGAGCCGGTCGGCAGCCTCGAACTGTTCGCCGATACGCTCGCCACGGTGCCGCTGGTTTACCAACCGGGCGAAAAGTGGAGCTATTCGGTCGGCATCGACCTGCTGGGCCGCGTGATCGAAGTGGTCGAGGGCAAGCCGTTCGACCAAGTGCTGCAGGAAAGGATCTTCGACCCGACCGGGATGACCAGCACCTTCTTCACCGTGCCGAAAAGCGAAGTCGGCCGCCTGACCACCAATTACGCTGTGCTGGGCGGGCAGATATTCCCGATCGATCCGGCGGCATCCTCGATCTACCTCGACAAACCGCCGTTCCCGTTCGGCGGGGCCGGGCTGGTTTGCAGCCCGCGCGATTACGACCGGTTCCTGCGGATGCTGCTGGGCATGGGTAAGATCGACGGCACCCGCGTGCTGAGCGAAGCGGCGGTGCGGATCGGCACGTCCAACATCCTGCCCGACACGGTCGACCTGACCGGCAGCTGGACCGAGGGCCAGGGCTTCGGCGCGGCCGGGCGCGTGATCGGCCGCAGCTATGGCTGGGGCGGCGCGGCGGGCACCGCGGCTTTCGTCGATTACGAGCACGGCCTGCGCGCCGGGTTCTTCACCCAGTACATGCCGAGCGAAGCCTACCCGATCCAGGGCGAATTCCCCGAACTGGTGCGCAAGGATCTGGCCGCCGGCACCAATGGCTGAGGCAGCGGGCGCGGCCACTCCGATCGCATTCTCGGGCGCTCCGCTCGACCGGGCGGACAACCTGCGCGCCGACCCGGATGCGCTCGCCGCGCGGATGGACTGGAAGGCGCGGCTGCTGCTGCTCGACGGGCTGATGCCGTCGCTGGACGATGGCGGCCAGCTGGCGTGGGGCACGCTGGCCGATGCGCCGCAGGATGCCGAACTGGTGTTCCTCGGCCTCGACCGGTCGCAGGGCGGAGAAAAAGCGTGCTTCGCCTCGGTGCCGCCGCAGGGCGATTCACGCCCGCGCATCGCGAACCCGCAGCTATGGTCGCTGATGACCAGCCTCGCGCCAGATCAGTTGGCGCTCTACGGCGGGGCGCGTAGCCTGGTCGATTGGCACGCGCGGCACCGCTTCTGCGCGCAGTGCGGCCACCCGACGCATGTTGCAAAGGGCGGCTGGCAGCGCAATTGCGATACGTCCGGCGGCTGCGGCGCGCAGCATTTCCCGCGCACCGATCCGGTCACCATCATGCTGGTGGAGCATGATGGCGAACTGCTGCTGGGCCGCGGGCTCGGCTGGCCCGAAGGGCGGTTTTCGGCGCTGGCGGGTTTCGTCGAGCCGGGCGAAACGATCGAGGAAGGCGTTGCGCGCGAAGTGCTGGAAGAGGTCGGCATCGTGGTCACGGGCGTGCGCTACATCCTCAGCCAGCCGTGGCCCTTCCCCAGCCAGCTGATGATCGGCTGCGTCGGGCAGGCGCAATCGCGCGACATCACGCTGGACGAGACGGAGCTGGCAGAAGCGCACTGGTTCAGCCGCGAAGACGTGATCGCATCGCTGGACGGCGCGCCCGACGCGCGCATGGTCTCGCCCCCGCCGCATACGATCGCTCATCAACTCTTCCGCTGGTGGATTTCGCAATGACGCAGACGCTTTCGATCGACATCTGGTCCGATGTCATGTGCCCGTGGTGCCTCGTCGGCTGGGGGAACCTCAGCCAGGCGCTCGACCAGCTGGACGGCGAAATCGAGGCCGAGGTGCGCTGGCATGCGTTCGAGCTCAATCCCGATATGCCGCCCGAGGGGGAGGAGCGGACCGCGCACATCGCGCGCAAGTATGGCCGCACGCTGGAGCAATCGCGCGGCGTGCAGGAGCAGATGCGCGAAGCGGCCAACGCGGCAGGCGTCTCGCTCGATTACGAAGGCGTGGAGGGCGATGGCTCGCCTGCGCCCGAGGCGATGATGTGGAACACCTTCGATTGCCACAAGCTGCTGCTGTTCGCGCTGGAGCGGCACGGCCCGGCGAAGCAGACCGAGCTCAAGCTCGCGCTGTTCCGGGCGCATTTCAACCAGCGCCGCCCGATCGGCGATCATGCGGTGCTGCTCGACATTGCCGAAGAGGTCGGGCTGGACCGGGCCGAGGCGCAGGCTGCGCTAAACAGCCGCGAATACGCCGCGCAAGTCCGCGCAGGAGAGCGCGCGGCAATGAACATGAACATCACCGGCGTGCCCGCGATGGTGGTGGCGGGCAAGTTCCTCATCCCCGGCGCCCAGCCGCCCGAAACCTACGTCAACGCGCTGCGCCGCGTGGCGGAGAAGGTGGGCTAGATACGAAAAGCCCCGCCGCCGCAGGCTGGTGCGGGGCGGGGCCTGTCGTGGTGTGCGGGTATCAGCCTTCGGCCTGCTCCGCGCGAAGCCGGGCGACGGTCTGCGTCGCGCGCGCCTGCAGGTCTTCGTCGCTCTGCAGGGCGGCACCGATCGAATTGAAACGCTGCGGCGTCAGCTGCGCCTGCGACAGGACCTTCATGGAGGCCTGTTCCTTCTCGGCAGCGTCGATCTCGGCGCTTTCGTGAATCTGGCCGATCATCGACGCGGCGATGACGAAGTTTTCCAGCTCCTGATCGGATACCGGCGCCATCTGCGCGGCGGACGGAGCCTCCGCCTGCTGCGCGGCAGCGGGCTGGGCAAGCAGGGCGAGCGATGTGGCCGCGAATGCGGCGGTTGCGAATTTCATGGGTGTCTCCCGTTCGGTTGAATCGATACGGGGGCGCACCTCGTGATGATGGTGCGCTGCATCAAGCATAGCGCGCTGGGCCGTGAATGAGGTTGGACGAGTGGGGCGCGGCTTGCGCCCCACCTGTCCGCCGGATCAGGCCTGGTTGCCGTTCTTGATCGCGCGCATGGTCTTCTCGCCCTTGCGGGCATCCTGTTCCGGATTGTCGGAGCCGACGGTGGGCTCGCGATTGTCGGGATCGGTCGCGCGGTTGAGATCGGCACGCGAGCCGACGCGGGTGTTGACGTCGCCACCGGCGGACCCCTGCTGATCGGGCGTCGCCTCTTCGGTGATCCGGTCGATCAGGTCGTTGTCGGGGTGGCGGCTCTGGCGTTCGGGCATAAAAATTCTCCTTTTCTTATGAATGGTTGGAGGTGGGGGAGCGTTCCGAACGCAATCCTGCCCCCGATTGCGCGCTTGACACCTGTGTAACCCACCGGTTACAAGTCACCCATAGGTTACAAAGGACAGCGACATGACCGACCGTATCGAACGGGCAGACGAAATCTCTCGCAACCGCGCACGCATGGCGCCCTTCATCGGGCTGTTCGTGCTCGCGATTCCCCAGCTGGTGCTGGCAAACTGGGACTGGCAGGCAGTGACCTGGTGGCAGATCGCCATCTGGTTCGTCCTCGTCGCCTTCGCATCGGCCACGCTGTTCTGGGGCGGCATGTGGTTTCCCAAGGACCTGCGCGAAATCGGGGAGGACGATGTGACCCGGGCCAATCGTGCGAACGCCGTTACCGGCGGTTTCCTCGCCGCGCTGTTCGTTGCGATGCTGGTGTTCCTCATCAGCCCGTTCGAACCGCTTTCGGCGCAGCGGGCGGCACACCTGATCATCAGCATCGGGCTGCTGTGTTCGCTGGTGTCCTTCGGGATCGCGGAATTGCGCAGCCATGGCTGAAGGCCTGCGAAACCATATCCGCGCCGCGCGCGAGGAACAGGGCTGGACGCAGGCCGAACTGGCGGAGCGGATGGGGGTAAGCCGAAAGACGGTGAACACGGTGGAGAACGGGGTGTTCATCCCTTCCACCATCGTCGCGCTGAAGGCTGCAAGGGCACTGGGCCGCAGCGTGGAAGACCTGTTCGCGCTGGTCGACTAGATCAACCCCAGCCTCTGCAGCTTGGTGGCGAGCTTGCCCGGCAGCACATCGCCCACTTCCTCGCCCTCGGCCAGATCGCGCGGCGGCTCTCCCTTGAGGTAGCGCCACCCTTGGTGGGCACGCTTGGGCTGCGGGTAGACCGGGATCAGCCGCGGTTCGAGTTCGATCGACCAGCGCCCGTTATCGGTTTCGCTGAAGCCGAGGATTTCGCTGCGCGCGACGAGGTTGTGCTGGTGGATCCAGAACAGCGAACCGCCAATGCACTCCTCCCACCGCGTGGGGCGATAGCGCGTGGTGAGGTTGGGGCTGCGCCGTTGCGCATACCAGCTTTCGAGGTCGGCATAGGACTGCGCGCCGAACGCGATCTTGGTCAGGTTGAGCGGCATGGGGGGAAGGTAGGTGCGGGCAGCGGGCGGGGCAAGCTGGCTGGGGGGAGCCGGTCACACCTCGCCGGTAAGGCTTTAAACCGTCGCTTTCCCCATCAGGAACGTGAAGCGCGTCCCATCCGCGTCCGACTTCACCGAAATCGACCCGCCATGCGCCTTGGCAATTTCGGACGATATGAAGAGCCCCAGCCCCAGCCCTTCCTGCGAGGGCCGTACTTCCTCCCGCACGAAGGGTTCGAACAGCCCTTCCCGGACGGCCTCAGGAATGGGTTCCCCTGAGTTGATGACGGAGATTTCCAGATCCTCGCCCTCGCCGCGAGCCCGCAGGCTGATCGGCGCGGTCGCATCGCCATGTGTCACCGCATTGGCGAGCAGGTTGGAGGTGAGCTGGCTGATCCGCGCGGCGTCGCAGCGGATCGGGCCCTCGATCGCAATATCGGAGTCGATCTGCGCTTCGGGGTGGGCGACTGCGATCTCCTGCAAGACCGCTTCGAGTGTGGCGGCGAGGTTCGCATTCTCTTCGATGTCGAGCGAGACGCCGCTGCCGAGCCGCGACCGCGCGAAGTCCATCAGATCGTCGATCATGTCGAACATGCGCTTTATCGACTGCTCGCTCTCCCGGATGATCACGGTTCCGCGATCGCTGAGCTCTTCGCGTTCGAGCATCCTGACGCCTGCGCGCAGCGCCGCGAGCGGGTTGCGAAGATCGTGGCCGAGGACCGCGATGAACTGCTCGCGCAGCTGCGCCTGCTCGCGGCTGGTATCGAGCGAGGACTGGTTCTCCTTGGCATCGCTGACATCGCGCGCGGTGCAATAATAGATGCCGCCGTCGGGAATCGCGTTCCACGACAGCCAGACGTAGCTGCCGTCCTTGTGCCGGAACCTGTTTTCGAAATGCAGGGCGGCCTTGCCCTCTTTCAGTGCATCAAACGCAGCCAGCGATCCCTCGACATCGTCGGGGTGCAGCAGATCGTCAAAACGCCGGCTCTCCACCTCTTCGGGCTGCCACCCCAGAACGGTGTGCCATGCCGGATTCGTGTGTCGGAACACCCCGGTTTCGTCGAGAATCCCGAACAGCTCCGGCGCCAGGTCCCAGATCCTTTCCGGCCGGGCATCTGTTTGCAAACGTGCGATAACTTCATCCCTTCGAGGGGCACCAATGTCATAATCACCGGAAGAAGTCATCGGTTCGCAGAGAGTTCGGTGCGGCCGCTGGCAAGCGGGCACGGGACACAATTTCCTCTCACCCGAATTGATACCTCGCTTCGCGAGCAACCTGCGCGATTTTGTCTCCTCCGCAGAAGAAGGATCAGCCCACCAGTCCGCTCGCTACCGCAAGCCCTAGGAATGCGAAGAAGCCCATCGAATCGGTCACCATCGTCACGAACACGGATGACGCGACCGCCGGATCCTGCTTGGCGCGTTCGAACAGCACGGGGACCAGCACGCCCGCCAGCCCGGCGGTGACCACGTTGATCACCATGGCCAGCGCGATCACGCCGCCCAGCTTCCAGTCGAACACGAAAGCGGTCGCGATGCCGACCAGCACGGCGATGGTTACCCCGTTGAGGATCGCGACGCGCATCTCGCGCCACAGGATCTTGCCCGTATTGGCCTTGGTCAGCTGGTTGGTGGCTATCGCGCGCACCGTTACCGCCATGGTCTGCGTGCCCGCATTGCCGCCGATGCTGGCAACGATCGGCATCAGGATGGCGAGCGCCACCAGCTGCTCGATCGCGGCGCCGAAGGCCGCGATGATCAGCGACGCGACCAGCGCGGTGCCGAGGTTCGCGACCAGCCAGCGCACGCGGCTGGAAAAAGCCTCGCGGATCGGTTCGTTGATGTCGCCGTCGCCCGCACCCGACAGCAGCAGCGCATCCTCGCCCGCTTCTTCGGAGATGATGTGCACCACATCGTCCACCGTCATCTGGCCGACCAGCCGCCCGCTCTCGTCCACCACGGCGGCGGAAATCAGCGCGTATTTCTGGAACATCAGTGCGACCTCTTCCTGATCCATCCGGACCGGGATCACCGTCTGGTCGCGTTTCATCACATCGGTCAGCGCGATGGTGCGCGGGGTGGTGAGTATCCAGCTGAGCGCGCAGGTGCCCACCGGGTGGTGCGCGCCGTCGACCACGAAGACTTCGAAGAAATCGCCCAGCACCGTGCCGTGGATGCGCAGGTAATCGATCAGGTCGCCGACGGAGAAATGTTCGGGCACGGCCACGAACTCGCGGCTCATCAGGCGGCCGGCGGTCTCTTCCGGGTAGGACAGTGCGCTTTCGATCGCCGCGCGGTCTTCCGCCTCCATCTCGGCCAGGACGGCTTCACGCTCGTCCGCGCCCAGATCCTCTATCATCTGGACCGCGTCGTCGGTTTCCAGCTGTTCGGCGATGAGGGCGACGGCTTCCGCCGGCATCCCATCCATCATTTCCTCGCGGACCCAGTCGTTCAGTTCGGCGACGACCTCGCCGGTCATCAGGTCGCTGATCGCGATGGTCAGGAAGCCGCGCTCGTCATTGTCGAGCAGTTCGAGCAGGTCGGCGACGTCGGCGGGGTGGAGCGGTTCGACCAGCTCGTAGACTTCGCCGCGCCGGTCCTCCTCCAGCGCGAGCCGCACCGCGCGGACATATTCGGGCTTCAGCCGGTTTTCCTCGTCGTGGCGTTCGTCGTCCACGCGGTCGTCCGGCCGGCCGCCCTCGTTCCCTTCGTCCGTGGAATCGAGCGTCGCGACGTCAGCCGCGTCGATCGTATCGTTGTGGAGAGGATCGGCGCTCATCGCTTGGCCCCTAAGCGGCTGGCCCGCAAAAGCAAGCCGGGCTGAGCGTGTTCGGGGTGACGCCCGGCTTCATGTGCGGGGTGACAGGGCACCGCCGGACGGCTAGCGAACGGGCCAACACCAGATCCAAGGAGATTCCCCATGGCGGATAAACTGACCTTCACCCTCGATACCGGCGATGGCGAGAACAAGGACGTCGTCATCAAGCTGCGCCCCGATCTCGCGCCCGGCCATGTCGATCGGATTACCGAGCTGGTCGGCGAAGGCTCTTATGATGGCGTGGTCTTCCACCGCGTGATCCCCGGTTTCATGGCGCAGGGCGGCGATCCCACCGGCACCGGCATGGGCGGCAGCGAAAAGCCCGACCTGAAGGCCGAATTCAATTCCGAACCGCACACCCGCGGCACCTGCTCGATGGCGCGCACCCAGGTGCCCGACAGCGCGAACAGCCAGTTCTTCATCTGCTTCGACGACGCCGAATTCCTCGACGGCCAGTACACCGTGTGGGGTCAGGTCGAATCGGGCATGGAACACGTCGACGCGCTGCCCAAGGGCGAGCCGCCCGCAAACCCGGGCAAGATCGTGAAGGCGACCGTTTCGTAATTGCAGTTTCCAGCGCAAGCTGGATTCGTTGGCCACCAGGCCTGACGTAGGAAAGGGCCCCCTCTTCGCGAGGCGGGCCCTTTTTCGATTCTCATGCGGCTCGTTCCGGGCCTAGAGCCCCGCCTTGATCAGCCAGTCGTGGAACATGCGCACCGGGCGTTCTTCCAGCGCGGCCGGCTTGCAGACGAACCAGTAGCTGTACGGGCTTTCGACGTTGGCGTCGTAGAGGTTGACCAGCCGGGTGTCCGCCGCGCGCCGGCGGTGGTCGTCGTGCATGATCGCGATGCCCAGCCCCTGCGCCGCCGCTTCCAGCATCAGCTGGCCCGAATCGTAATGGTCGATCGCGGTCGGTTCGAGATCGGCGAGGCCCAGCGCCGCCTTCCATGCGGTGAAGCTTTCGGGCAGTTCGTTGTGGATCAGGAAGGTCTGGCCCGAAAGCAGGGCGCGATCGGGTGTCGTCCCCAATTTCGCCGCGAGCTCCACGTTGGTGATCGCATGCACCTTGTTTTCGTCCAGCCGCACCGCGTGCAGACCCGCCGTCGGCCCGCGCGAAAGGATAATCGCCGCATCCAGCGTGTCGCCCACGCGGTCTTCAAGGTGGGGGCCGGTGTCGATGTCGATGTGCAGGATCGGGTGCAGCCGTCGCAGCTCCGCCAGCCGCGGAAACAGGCGCTGGCTGCCGAACAGCGGCAGGACCCCCAGATGCAGCCGCAGGACCGAAGTGTTTTCCGACTGGCCTTCCACCGCGCGCGCCAAGGCCTCGAAATGCGGCAGCACCGCCTCGTGGAACGCAGCGCCTTCGTCGGTCAGCTGCATCGCCTGTCGGGCGCGGGTGAACAGCTTCTTGCCGGTGAATTCCTCCAGCGTCGCGATCCGGCGGCTCAGCGCCGACGGGCTGAGGTTCAGCTGGTTCGCCGCCGCACGCGCCGAACCCAGCCGCACGGTATGCATGAAGGCTTCGAGCGAGCGCAGGGGAGGGAGGCGACGGTTCTGCATCGGATCGACTGTGACAAAATGCCGCGCTGCACAGAAGCCCTATTTTGCACCGCGCCCGCTGATGCGACGCGTATCATCGGCCAAACCGGTTATTCCCCCGCGTCCGCATCCGTGCTCTTCGCGGTCAGGCGCACCCGTTTCACATGGGTTTCGTCGCCTTCGATCACCTCGATCATCCAGCCATTGGGGTGTTCGACGCACGCGCCGACCTGCGGCACCTGTTCGGCGAGGATGAAGGTGAGGCCGCCCATCGTGTCGACCGATTCTTCGACTTCGGCCAGCGCCGGATCGATCATCTTGGCGATGTCTTCCAGCTCGGCGCGAGCGTCGATTTCCCACACGCCATTGCCCAGCGACTGGATCCATTCCTCCGCCGCGTCGTCGTGCTCGTCCTCGATCTCGCCGACGATCTCTTCCACCAGATCCTCGATCGTGATGATCCCGTCGGTGCCGGAGAACTCGTCGACCACGATCGCCAGGTGGATGCGGTTGGCGCGCATATCGGCCAGCACGTCCAGCGCGCCGCGGCTCTGCGGCACATAGAGCGGCTGGCGCATCAGCGTGGTCCAGTCCTCCGGCGGCGGCTTGCCGTTGGTGAGGTAGGGGAAAACGTCCTTGATGTGGATCATGCCGATCACATCGTCCAATTGCTCGCGGTAGACCGGCAGGCGCGAATGGCCGTGTTCGGAAAACTCCGCCAGCAGGTCCGCCCAGCTGGCGCTGGCCTCGATCGCGATGATCTGGCCGCGCGGGATCGCGACATCGTCCGCATCGTGTTCGCTGAAATGGAGGAGGTTGCGCAGCATCTCGCGCTCTTCGCGCGAAAGGTCGCCATCGCCGGGCGCGTCGCCGGTGGCGGCTTCCTCGTCGCTTTCCTCGCGGTCGCGTTCGTTGATCGCATCCTCGATCTCGCGCCGCAGGCTGCGTTCGCTGCCTTGGCCGTTCAAGAACTTGCGCATTGCGAGCCAGAGCCCGCCTCTACTGTCTGCCTCTCCTGCGTTGGCAGACTTGTCGCTATCGTTGTCGGGCATGGCCCTGAAATGCTCTCCTGTGTCTCAAGCGTCACCATATGGGTCGGGCAGGCCCAGCTGTGCAAGCGCCTTCACCTCCAGCGCCTCCATTTCCCGGGCATCGTGTGGCGAAATTTCATGGTCCAGCCCGGCTAGATGCAGCAGGCCGTGGATCACGAGATGGCTGGCATGGGCTTCCAGCGCGATGCCTTTTTCCGCCGCTTCCCGGGCGCATGTCTCGCGCGCAAGGGCGATATCGCCCAGCAGAACCGGCGGGCCGGCGGGCGGCAGCGCACATACTTCCTCGCGCTCCAGCATGGGGAAGCTGAGCACGTTGGTCGGCCTGTCCTTCTCGCGCCATTCGCGGTTGAGCGCGTGCACTTCGGCATCGCTGGTGAACAGGATGCTGGTTTCGAGCCGCTCGTTCGCGAGCGCAGGCTCGACCGAGGCGGCGGCCTGCGCGGCGCGAATCGCCAGCGCCTCCCAATCGTCGACGCCTTGCAGCGGCGGCCAGCCGTCGATCTCGATCTCAAGCTGCATCGGGGCGCCCCTGCACGGCATGGCTGACACACCTGAAACAGTGTTCAGGAGGAGAAACCGGGCGACGCGACGTGCCATGGCTCGGCGCGAAAAGGGAGGGTGCGGGGCAGGCCGTCATCGCCCCCGGCCTTAGCCCAGCGGTGCCCGCGTAGGAAAGCGGTTCGTAACGCAACGCCAGATGACCGCAGACCGCCATGGCGGGCGGCCCGGCGACAATGCCGCCTCCACGCCAGGGCTCCGGTACGCGCGCCAAAAATGAAGAAAGCAGCGGCCATTAGCCGCGAATTACCCCATCGCGCAGGAACTTAACCGTCAGCCATCGGTTGATCGTCACCGCACGGTGCGAGGGGATATTTTGGCGATCGACTTTCTGGAACTGGCGGAAGCATCCCCCAATCCATACGTGCTGCTGGATCGCGACCTGCGTCTGGTGTGGATGAATGCCGCCTATCTCGCCGCCACCATGCGCGAGCGGGACGATATCATCGGGCGCGCCATGTTCGACGCGTTCCCCAGCGATCCCTCGTCCGAAAGCCATCGCCAGCTCAAGGATTCGCTCGATCACGTCTTGCGAACGGGCGAAGCGGACGAGATCGCGCTGATCCGCTACGATATCGCGCGGCCCGATGGCGGCATGGACACCCGGTACTGGAGCGCCACGCATACGCCGATGTCGGGCAGCGACGGATCGCTGAAATACATTCTCCAGCACACCGTCGACGTGACCGAGCTGCATGAACTGCGACAGCTAAGCGACGAGATGGGGGTGATGCGCCGCGCGGATGCGGTGCAGGCGCGCAACCGCGATCTTGCGCGCGAGAGCCAGCGACTACTGGAATTCTTCAGGCAGGCGCCGGGTTTCGTTGCCGTGCTGGGCGGGCCGGACCACGTTTTCCAGATGACCAACACCGCCTATCTCGACCTTGTCGGGCGCGAGGATATTCTTGGCCTGAGCGTGGCACAGGCCCTGCCCGAGGTCGCGGCGCAAGGGTTTGTCGATGTGCTGGACCGGGTCTACGCGACCGGGGAGCCCTATTTCGGGCGGCGCGAACCGGTGGTGCTGGAAGGCTCCAACGATCCGGCGTCGAGCCGGCGGGTGCTCAATTTCATCTTCCAGCCGATCTTCGATTCGGCAAACCGCGTCGGCGGCATCATCGTGCAGGGCTACGATATGACCGACGAGGTCGAATACGAGCATCGGCAATCGCTGCTGATCAACGAGCTCAGCCACCGGGTGAAGAACACGCTGGCGGTGGTTCAGGGGCTGGCGCAGCAGACCTTCCGCAATGTCCCCGATTCGCAACCGGCGATGCAAACTTACAAGGCGCGGCTGCAGGCGCTGGCGGCGGCGCACGGGCTGCTGACCGAATCGAACTGGAGCCCGGCAAAGGTGCGCGACATCCTGTCGCTCACCATCGAGGCTGCGTTCGGTCCGATGGACGATCGCGTCGAGCTGGCAGGGCCGGATTTCCTGCTCAGCCCCGATACCGCGCTGGGCCTGACCATGATCGTTCACGAACTGGCGACCAATGCGATCAAGTACGGCGCGCTGTCCAACGACATCGGGATGGTGACGGTGGAATGGTCGATCGAGCCCGCCGCCGACCATGACGAGTTGAGGCTGACCTGGCGGGAGCGCGGCGGCCCGGCGGTGGTCGAACCCGCGCAACGCGGTTTCGGCACGCGCCTGATCGGCAGCGGCATCAGCTCGCGCCGCGGAACCCACGTGGAAATGAGCTTCGAACCGGAAGGGCTGGTGTGCGTGCTGCAGGTCTCGCTCGAACGCGAGGATGACTAGCGGCGATTGCCGCCGACTTCGCCAAGGCTAGCCGAGCACCAGCGCAAGGTTGACCCTGCCAGTGCCGGAGCGGATCAGCCCGATTGTGCGCGCCGCGGCGGTCGACAGGTCGATCACGCGGTTGCCGTGGAACGGCCCACGGTCGTTGATCCGCACGATCACGCTCGCGCCGGTACGCGGATTGGTGACGCGAACCTTGCTGCCCAGCGGCAGCGTGCGGTGCGCGGCCGTCAGCCGGTCGGGATCGAACCGTTCGCCACTGGCGGTGCGGTTGCCGGCCAGCTCGCTCCCGTAATAGCTCGCTTCGCCCTGACCCATCGGGCTTTCGGAGACGGATGGAGTGGGCAATGGCGCGTTCGTCCCGCCATTATAGGCGGCGACCGGTCGCGCTTCCACGCTGGCCTGCCCCGTGCCCAGCTTCACGACATCGGGAGAGGCGCTCTCGTTCGCGAACGCGCCGGCAAATGCTGCGGTCGATATGCCGAGCGCGGCGATGCCTCCGATCAGATAGCGGCGCTGGGCCTTCAATCGCATAAAGGCACGCAACCGCTCGCGGCGGCTGGGCATATGGTGCGTGGAGGTCTGGTCGGTATGTGTGTTGAATGTCCCCATACCCAATCAAGGGGGCGCGCGGGGGCGACGTTCCGATTTTCAGCGAGAACGCCACGATCTTGCGCAGATGGTGCTGCTGCCGCAGGAATCATGCGCTGTCTTGCAAGTCCCTGAGTCTCGCGCTGCGGTTCAAAACGACCGCGGCATCCCCAGCACATGCTCGCCGACATAGCTCAGGATCAGGTTCGAGCTGATCGGGGCGACCTGGTAGAGCCGCGTCTCGCGGAACTTGCGCTCGACATCGTATTCCGCCGCGAAGCCGAAGCCGCCGAAGGTCTGCATACAGGCATTGGCGGCTTTCCATGAGCTTTCCGCCGCGAGGTGTTTGGCCATGTTGGCTTCCGCGCCGCAGGGTTGGCCCTCGTCGAACAGGCGGCACGCCTCGTAACGCATCAGGTCCGCCGCGCGCACTTCCATATAGGCCTGCGCGATGGGGAACTGGACGCCCTGGTTCTGGCCGATGGGCCGGTCGAACACCACGCGCTCGCTGCCATATTCCGCCGCCTTCTCTACGAACCAGTAGCCATCGCCGATGCACTCCGCCGCGATCAGCGCGCGCTCTGCGTTCAGTCCGTCGAGGATATAGCGGAAGCCCTTGCCTTCCTCGCCGATCAGGCTGGAGGCGGGCAGCTCAAGCCCGTCGAAGAATACCTCGTTCGTCTCGTGGTTGACCATGTTGCGGATGGGGCGGATTTCCATGCCGTTGCCGATTGCGGTGTGCAGATCGACGAGGAAGATCGAGAGACCGTCCGCCTTGCGCTTCACCTCGTCGCGCGGGGTGGTGCGGGCGAGCAGGATCATCAGGTCCGAATGCTGGATGCGGCTGATCCATACCTTCTGCCCGTCGACCACGTAGCTATCGCCCTTGCGCACCGCGCGCGTTTTCAGGTCGGTGGTGTTGGTGCCGGTGGTCGGCTCGGTCACCGCCATGCTCTGCAGCCGCAGCCCGCCGCTGGCGATCCGGGGGAGGAATTCCGCCTTCTGCTCCTCGCTGCCGTGCCGCAGCAGCGTATTCATATTGTACATCTGCCCGTGGCACGCGCCCGAATTGCCGCCTGCCCGGTTGATTTCCTCCATGATGATGCTGGCTTCGGTGAGGCCAAGGCCTGCGCCGCCGAACTCCTCCGGGATTAGCGCGGCCATCCAGCCTTCCTTGGTCAGCGCCTCGACGAATTCATCCGGGTATTCGCGCGCATCGTCTTTCTCGCGGAAATACGCGTCCCCGAACCCGCGCACCAGCGCGCGGACAGCATTGCGGATTTCGGGATGGTCGGCGCGGGCAGCGGGAATGGGCATGGGCGTGTTCTAGCGGGTTGCAACCCGGTGCGCGACAACCATCATAATCGCCTGGCAGCCTCGATGGGGACGCCCTTGCAAGAGGGATCTGGGCCAAGGTTCTGGAGTGGTCCCCAGACGTGCGCCCTGACCAGCAGGTCGTAGCAGATGGGGTTATTGCCAGAGGGGGCGAGGACCAAGAGGGATGTGAACGCCCATCCGGACAGCATCACGCCCACAAGCCCGATCCGCCAGAGAATGTCGACCCGTTTGCGTGCAGAAATCCATGCATGAAGCGCCACCGCGATGGTCAGGCAGCTCGAAAGGGCGATAAAAGGGATATCCCGATCCTGCAGGGCAAGCGTGAGGACCAGCAGCGGGAAACAATAGGCTGCGCCATAAATACAGAACCATCGGATCGACCAGCGCCAGTTTTCGCTCTGGGGATGACGCATGGTGCGCAGCCTAGCTGCCCTTGCGAGGGAATGGGAGGCGGCGATCGAACCGGTAGAATTTCTCGCCGGCCTCAAGAGTCCCCCGAGGCGCTGTCACTTCCCTACTCACCCGTCCCCTCGTACGCATCCACGATCCGGCCCACGATCGGGTGGCGCACAACGTCGGCGCGGGTGAAGCGGATGGTGCCGAAGCCTTCGACGCCCTCCAGCTTGTCCACCGCATCGATCAGGCCGCTCATGCGGTCGCCGCCGGGGATGTCGACCTGGCGGGGATCGCCCGCGATCACCATGCGGCTGTTCTGGCCGAAGCGGGTGAGGAACATCTTCATCTGTTCGCGCGTGGTGTTCTGCGCTTCGTCGAGGATCACGAACGCGTCCGCCAGCGTGCGCCCGCGCATGAAGGCGATGGGCGCGATCTCGATCACGCCGCTTTCGATGTGCCGCTCCACCTGTTCTGGCGGCATGCAATCGTACAGCGCATCGTAGAGCGGGCGCAGGAAGGGATCGACCTTTTCCTTCAGGTCGCCGGGCAGGAAGCCGATCTTCTCGCCCGCTTCCACCGCCGGGCGGCTCAGGATCAGGCGCTGTACGCTGCCGCTGATCAGCTGGCTGACTGCCTGCGCCACGGCGAGGTACGTCTTGCCCGTACCCGCCGGGCCGAGCGCGAAGACGATATCGTCGCGGCTGAGGCTGCGCATGTACTGCGCCTGCACCGCGCTGCGCGGCACGATGGTCTTGCGGCGGGTGCGGATCATGATCGGCGGGGCATCGTCCTTGCCCGAAATCATTCCGTCGAAGGTGGGTTCGTTGGTCATCGCGATGATCGCTTCGATCGCGCCTTCGTCCAGATCCTGCCCCATCGCCAGCCTGTCGTACATCGACTGCAGGACGTCGCGCGCCCGGGCGACCGAATCCTCGGGCCCTTCGATCAGCAGCTTGCCGCCGCGCGCGGAGATGAACACCGACAGGCGGTTCTCCACCTGCACCAGGTTGGCGTCGAACTGGCCGAACAGCGGCACGAGGAGCGACTGGTTCTCGAACTCCATTTCCGCCCGGGCGCGGCGAATCTCGCGTTGCGGGTGCGGTGGCGTGGAAAGCCGAGGCTGTCCGGCGCGGGTTGGTCTGCGGCCCATGCGTCTCCTTGCGTGCGAGGGGTGCGAGTCGTGAATGTAGGCTGCGGGGGGAGGGAGGCAAGCGCAACGCATCCATCACGGTGGAAAGTCACCGCACTGTCATGCAGCCGCGTCCGATACACTGCGCGACAAATTATCGCGCTGGATGAACGGGCTGGAGCGGCATCCGTTCATATTGGAGTCTATAAAGCTGAATGCATGCTCGATAGCGGGCATTTTTCAGGAGTGACCCTAATGCGTAATGTGATGATGTTGGCGGTTGCCGCAGGGATCGCCCTGCCGCTCGCCGTGCCCACCGCAGCCTTTGCCCAGCGCGGCCCCGAGGACCGGCGCGAGGCGCGGGCCGAAGCACGGGCCGATGCGCGTGCCCAGACCCGTGTCGAAGTGCGCCGCGATGGCGACCAGGCGGCGTGGAATGCCCGCCTCGCCGCGCGCGAAGCCCTGCAGCAGCAGCAGCGACGCGAAGCGCGCCAGGATCGGCGCGAAGACCGGCAGGAAGCCCGTCAGGACCGTCGCGAATACCGCCAGGATGTGCGGGCCGAACGGCGCGAGGATCGCCGCGATGCGCGGCAGGCGCGCCGCGCCAACCATCGCGACTGGCGGGCCTACCGTCAGGCGGACCGCAATGCCTTCCGCCGCGGTGCCTATGTCGCCCCGCGCGGGTACAATTACCGCCCGGTCCGGGTCGGCGCGCGGCTGAATTCCAACCTGTTCTGGGGTTCGCGCTACTGGGTCGATGCCTACGATTACTACCTGCCGCAGCCGCGCTACGGCTATCAGCGGTACATCCGCTACGGCAATGACGTGCTGCTGATCGACACGCGCACCGGCCGTGTGCTGGTCGTCTACGATCGCTTCTTCTGGTAATTTCCTCCGGTCGAACGCCGCGCAGCGCCTGGCCTCTTGAAAGAGAGGTCAGGCGTTGGCGTATGCGCGGCCCACGGCCCGCACGGGCTCGCCGCGCAGCGAGTTCGGCCCGGCCTCGGCCAGAGTGACCTGTACCAGGTCGCCGATGGCGATATCCTCGCCCTCGAAGAACACCGATTGCAGCCAAGGCGACTTGCCCAGCCACTGGCCGGGCAGCTTGCCCTTGCGCTCCACCAGCACCTCGCAGGTGCGGCCTACGCTCGCGATATTGAACGCGTGCTGGTCGCGGTTGAGGCGATCCTGCAAGCGGGCCAGCCGGTCCTTCATCACATCCGCCGCGACCTGCCCGTCCATCCCTGCGGCAGGCGTGCCGGGGCGGGGCGAGTATTTGAAGCTGAACGCCTGTGCGTAGCGGACTTCGTCCACGAGCTTCAGCGTGTCTTCGAATTCCGCCTCGGTCTCGCCCGGGAAGCCGACGATGAAGTCGCCGCTGAGCGCAAGGTCGGGCCGCGCGGCGCGGAAGCGTTCGAGCAGCCGCAGGTAGCTTTCGACCGTGTGGCTGCGGTTCATCGCCTTCAGCACACGGTTGTTGCCCGCCTGAACCGGCAGGTGGAGGAAGGGCATCAGCTTGTCGATCTCGCCATGTGCGGCGATGATCTCTTCATCCATGTCCGCCGGGTGGCTGGTGGTGTAGCGGATGCGCGCGAGGCCATCGATGCGCGCCAGCTCGCGGACCAGCCCGGCGAGCCCGGTGCGGTGGCCCTTGGCGTCCTCTCCGCTCCACGCCGAAACGTTCTGCCCCAGCAGGGTCAACTCGCGCGCGCCGCCATCGACCAGCCGCTGTGCCTCGGCGACCAGTTCAGAGAAGGGTCGGCTGATTTCCGCGCCGCGCGTATAGGGCACCACGCAATAGGTGCAGAACTTGTCGCACCCTTCCTGAATGGTGAGGAACGCTGCCGGAGGCGCGGTGCGGCGCTGCGGGAGCCCGGCGAACTTGGCCTCGGCGGCAAGGTCCATCTCGGTCGTGCGCTGGCCCTTTGTGGCACGCTCGAGCATTGCGGGCAGGTTCTGATAGGCCTGCGGGCCGACCACCATCGAGACGGCGGGCGCGCGCGCCATGATCTCTTCCCCCTCGGCCTGCGCAACGCAGCCCGCGACCGCGATCAGCGGCGAAGAGCCGTCCTCGCGCCGCAGACGGCCGATGTCCGAATAGACCTTCTCGGTCGCCTTCTCGCGGATATGGCAGGTGTTGAGCACCACCAGATCGGCGTCCTCGCCCTCGGGCGCAGGGGTAATGCCCTGCGCAGCAAGCAGCTCGCCCATCCGTTCGCCATCATAGACGTTCATCTGGCAGCCGAAGCTTTTGACCCTGTAGGTCTTGGGAGGAGTCGAAGATTTCATGGGAGTGGCGCGTTTAGTGCAGGGCTTGGCGCCAAGCAACTCCCCTCCGTTGAGGGAGGGGTCGGGGGTGGGTGTACGGCGCTTGCAACTGCCGCCGGAAACCCCCACCCAGCCTACCCCTCAAGAGGGAGGAGAGCCCCAATTTAAATCGACCCCGCCTATGCTTCGATCCGGTAGTGGATCGGCCTAAAGCTGCCGCCGTTCGAGGCATAGGCCGAACAGGCGGTCAGCCCGATCACCAAGTCCATATGCGCGCGGAAGCGGATCGCCTCGCCCGGCTGGCTGGTGGGCGGATCGACCGCGAGCGTGCCCGAGCCGCCATTGACCGGCACGTTCATGAAGACATTGAACGCAGTGGGGATGGCATCGCGCTCTATCCCGAAAGGTGCCAGCGCCTCGGCCAGGTTGCCCATGCATCCGCGATGGACCGGCTTGTCGGGGTAGAAATGCCGAAAGGTATCCTCGCTGCACGGAGTCAGCAGGTAGTCGTGCAGGCCCAGCGTATCCTCCTCGATCGTCAGCATCACGTTCGATCGGTTGGACCACAGGCGATTGCCTTCGGAGAGGCGGATCGTCTCTTCATAGTCGAAGGTTCGGCCGTTCGACATCACTTCGCGCACATCGTCGCTGGCAAACGCGATCATGTCCGACACCTGCGACCCTTGCGGATCGATCACGGTGAAAGCCTGGCCCTTCTTGACGACGAAGGCGGTGCCGCTGCGCGGCGGAATTTCGATCTGCTCGTTCATGTGCGTCCCTTGAATGGGCAGGCCCAGTCCGCTTCGACCGCGCGCCCGCTATACTGGCGCGCCTCGCTGCTTTCGCCGTGACGGGCGAGCATCGGGTTGAGGTCGCCTGCGAGGGATTCGTCTCGGTCGAGGATGCGCTGGCGCATTTTCTCGTAAACCCCGCTGTCGCGCAGCCATTCGAACTGCTTGTGCAGGTTGAAGACCAACGACGGCTTCGGGAAGCGGCGCGCGGGGCGCGAGGCATTGGGGTGCAGGCCGACGACGAAGAACGCCTGTCCGCCGAAACTGAGCGAGAAGTCGGGTTCGGCCGGATTGCTGCTGACAGTGGGGTCGGGCTTTTGCGAAAGCCACTCGTCCTTGTCCGACAGCGATTGAATGCGCTCCCACATTGCGTGCTCGAACTGCACCTCGTCCAGATCGAGCGGCCCGTCGAAGATCACGACCAAGCTGCGCAGCTGATCGGGCGACAGGTCGCGCTTGGCCCACGCCATCAGCGCCTCGTGAATTTTAAGGTCGTTCCACGCGCTGGTGAGGTCGCGCGCGAGCACGAATTCCATATTCCCCGTCGCCAGCGCCGACTTGGCACCCACGCAGGGAAAGTCGCGCCCCCTGATGACGTTTTCGAACTGTTCGACCCGTTGGTCGATAAGCGTGCTGGCATCCATGAAGGGCACAACAGGGGTAACTGCGCGCCGGGTGCGAAACCAATCTTAGCTAAGAAGGAGGTGCGCGGCGATCCCTGCTCAGGGATGGCGCGCGTCGCTGCCGGTCGTCGCCTCGGGCATCGGCGGCAGCTTCGCCTTGCTGTAGCGGATCGGGGCGACGTCGTGGTCGAAGGGGCGCAGGCCGTGGCCCATCTCGCGTATCAGCGTTTCCTCGATCCGTGCGCGTGCCTCTGCGGCGATTGCCTTGCGCCCGCGGAATTCGGCGGGGCTGAAGGGTTCGAGGAAATGCACGCCGAGCGGGAAGGTACCCTTGCGACCCATCACCCGCTTGAAATTGTTGAGCCCGTCTTCCTCGCCGATCCAGCCGATCCATTCGGCCATCGGTCCGTAATCGAGCACCACCGGCTGCACCAGAACTCCGGGCGGCGGGGGTTCGAGCACGCTGAGCATCGAGGATTTGAACGGCAGCAGCGAATGCCCGTCGGTCGTGGTGCCTTCGGGGAAGACGGTGACGGACCAGTTGTCCATCAGCGCCTCGCGCAGCGCGTTGATCTGGTCCGCCACGCGCAGCCGGTCTTCGCGCTGGACGAACACGGTGCGGTTGAGCCCGGCCAGCCAGCCGACCAGCGGCGAGGAGGCCAGCTCTGCCTTGGCGACGAAGGCGGTACCGCTCGCGCCCGCCAGCGACAGGATGTCGACCCAGCTCACATGGTTGGAGATGAAGAACACATCGCGCCGCAGCGGCGTGCCATGGCGTTCGACCCGCGCGCCGACGACCCATGTGGCGTAGGCGAGAAACCACTTGGGGAAGGGCGATCCGTAGGAGACCACGCGAAAGACGTAATGCAGCGGCACGGTGACCAGCAGGCCCAGCGCCAGCGCCAGCGTGCGGGTCCACAGCCGCACCCAGCCCATGATCGGAAGCGGCGTGTTCTCGCCGCGCGCTGCGGCCTGCCGCCTCGCCCAGTCGGACGAGGGATCAGGAGTCGCGTTCGAGGCGGACGCCATACAGCTCCATCCGGTGATCGACGAGGCGATAGCCCAGCTTTTCGGCGATCTGTTTCTGCAGGGCTTCGAGTTCGGGATCGACGAATTCGACCACCTTGCCGCTTTCGACGTCGATCAGGTGATCGTGGTGCGCTTCGGGGGCGGGTTCGTACCGCGCGCGGCCGTCACCGAAATCGTGCCGGTCGAGCACGCCGGCGTCTTCGAACAGGCGCACGGTGCGATAGACCGTGGCGATCGAAATCTTGGGGTCGATCTTGGAAGCGCGGGCATGAAGCTGTTCGACATCGGGGTGGTCTTCGCTGTCCGACAGCACGCGCGCGATCACCTTGCGCTGTTCGGTAATTCGCAGGCCCTTGTCGGCGCACAATTGTTCAAGGTCGATAGTATGGGGCACGCGGGGCTTCCTTAAGCTCGGGCTGGCGTCCGGGCATAGGCCGGGTGTGCGGCGCGCTCAAGTCTCGCCGGTCGGCCCGCTTGGGGACCGACCGACGGGACCGGATTACTCGGCGGTCTTCTTGCGCCGACCGCGCTTCTGGTTCGGTGCCCGGCCAAGGCCGATCTTCTTCGCCAGCTCGCGGCGCTTTTCCGCGTAATTGGGCGCCACCATCGGGTAATCGCTCGGCAGGTTCCAGCGTTCGCGATATTCCTCGGGGCTCATGTCGTAATTCGTGCGCAGGTAACGCTTGAGCATTTTCAGCTTCTTGCCGTCTTCCAGGCACACGAGATAATCGGGCTTCACCGATGCACGGACCGACACGGCAGGCTCGGGGCGTTCTTCTTCCTTTTCCTGGCCGCCGGAGAGGCCGGACAGGGCAGAATAAACGCTGTTGATCAGCACGGGCACATCGTCGAGCTCAGCCGAATTGTTCGCCACATAGGCTTCGACGATGTTCGACGTGAACGCGATCAGCGTCTGCGTCATTTCGATTTCTTGGTCTTCCATCAATTTCCTCTAGGGTTTTGATACGCGATGCTCGGGGGGGAGAGCTGCATACGCATTACCCCTTGTCTCAAAGACTAGGAAATAGCAACGGTCGGCTTGGCCATTCCGATCAAATATGACGATCAGTGTAATGGATTATCCTATAAGTCGAGCGCAAAGGTAATCGCATCCATGCGGGCGCCATCGCGCAGACTGTAATAGTTCTTCCGTCTTCCGATAGGCATGAAACCTTCCGCTACGTAAAGGGTGCGTGCGGGGTTGTTCTCTCGCATTTCCAGAAAGATGCGCGTTGCACCGCGCTGCCGGGCATTGTCGGCCAGCGTTGCGATCAGCCGGGCGCCAAGTCCGCGCCGCCGGGCTTGCGGCATCACTGCGATCAGCAGGATTTCTTCTTCGCCGGGGGCTGCGCGCACGATGGCGAAACCCAGCGATTCGCCCGGATCGGCCGGCGCGGTCCCGCTTGCCCCCATCAGGGTGGCATGCGTGTTGGACATGGTCAGCGCAGAAGCGATCTGCCGCCGGTTCCACGCCTCGCCCCATTGCGGATCGAACGCCGCGTCCATGATCCGCATGATCGCATCGAGTTCGTCGTCGGTCATGTCGGGCCGCCCGCCGGTGCCGGTTTCTGCGCATCGGGTGCGCGGCCATAGATCGGCGCGGTATCAGGCGTCAGCGCGAAAGGCGGCAGTGCGGGAAAGGCGCGGGCATCGCTGTACAGGGCATGCGCGGTGCCATCGCCTGCCAGCGCCACGAAATCTTCCGCCACCGTACCTGCCACCACGGCAAGCCGGTGCTGCGCGACGGCGGCTTCGGGGCGCAGCGAAGCGGGTTCGCCCAGCGCGACGCCATCGGGCGCAAAACCCTGCACGAACCATTCGCCATGGCCGCCTTCCATCGCCACGGTCACCGGCTTGGCCCCGGCGCGTTGCCGCGTCATCGCCGCGACCATCGCCATCGTGGAATAACCGACAAGCTGCGCGTCCCATGCATAGGCCAGGCTGCGCGCCACCGCGATGCCGATCCGCACGCCGGTGAAGCTGCCGGGGCCACGCGCCACCGCGATGCGATCCGCCCGCCCGGAACCGGGCAGGGCGGCGATCATCGGGACCAGCCGTTCCGCATGGCCGCGCCCGAGCACTTCGAAATTGCCGTCGATCAGCGTGTCGCCATCGAACAGCGCGACCGAACAGGCCGCCGTGGCGCAATCGATCGCAAGTGTTCGCTGGTTACTGATGGTGCGCCCCCCTTGCCGCGCCCGCCGATATTTCGGGCGGCGCGGACTACCGGCTCAGTCGATCCGGTTGAACTTTTCGAATTCGGGCCGCGGGCTGCGGTCGAAGATCGATTCCTTGTCGCCATAGCCGATCGAGCAGACCCAGTCCGCACGATATTGCGGCTGGTCGGCGAAGAAATCTTCGGTCACCTTGTCCAGATCGACGCCCGACATGGGCCCGCAATCGAGACCCAGAGCGCGCGCGGCCAGCATCAGATAGGCGCCCTGCAGCGCGGAGTTGCGCTTGGCCTGCGTGATCCGTCCTTCGACGTCGCCTTCGAACCAGCTCTTGGCATCGGTATGCGGGAACAGCTCGGGCAGATGCTCGTGGAAATCGATGTCGTAGCCGATGATGACGCACCACGGCGCGGTTTTGATCTTGTCCTTGTTGCCCTCCATCGCGTGGGAGGCGAGCTTTTCCTTCGCGTCGTCGGAACGACACCAGACGAACCGCGCGGACTGCTGGTTGGCCGAGGTCGGCCCCATCTTCAGCAAATCGTAGATCCGGCGGATCTGGTCTTCGGACACATCCTTGTCGAGCCACGCATTGTAGCTGCGCGCTTCGGTGAAGAGCTGCGCCAGCGCGTCGTCGGACAATGTGTGGCCATGGAATTGCGTGGTCATGGGTGGGGGTCGGGCCTTCTGCTTGTGCGGTGGAGGAGGTTGGGGGTCAGCTTGCGCGGACTTCAACGACCTCGGGCACGTAATGTTTCAGCAGGCCTTCGATCCCGTGCTTGAGCGTGGCGGCGGACGATGGGCAGCCATCGCACGCGCCCTGCATCGCCAGATAGACGATGCCTTCGCTGTACCCGCGAAAGGCGATGTCTCCCCCGTCGCTCGCCACGGCGGGGCGTACGCGGGTTTCCAGCAGGTCCTTGATCTGGTCCACGATGTCGGCATCCGCCGGGTCGGCCTCGACCACCAGCGTGTCTTCGGGCGGTACCGCGATGCCTGCCGCGCTGCCGCCATGGAACAGCGGCGCTTCGGACACGAAATGGTCGAGCAGCACGGCCACGATCTGCGGCTTGAGCTCGGTCCACTGCGCGCCTTCGCCCTTGGTGACGGAAACGAAGTCGTGGCCGAAAAACACGCCGGTCACCTCGCCGGTATCGAACAGGGCCTGCGCCAGCGGGCTGGCCTCCGCATCTTCCGGGTTGGCAAAGTCGCGCGTGCCCTGCGGCATCACCTGCCGCTGGGGCAGGAACTTGAGCGTGGCGGGATTGGGCGTGGTTTCGGTTTCGATATACATTGCCCGCGATGTAGGGTCGGTGAGGGAACGCGGCAAGCGGTCGTTCGTCATCGAGGCACCCCGTCCATACGCTTCACGCCCACTCACCGTCTGCCCCAAACACGCGCATACCGCGATATTCACGCCGCCTTCACTTGTCCGTCCCCTATAGGCCTTCCTCATGAACCGAGTTTTCCGCGCTCCGCGCCCCGTTGCCCTGCTGTTTCCGATCCTGCTGGGTGGTTGCGCGATCTTCGGGCCGAAAGACACGGCGACGATCCCTGCCGAACCGCATTCGGAACAGGCCGAACAGGCGCAGCCGGTCAAGAATCCCGCACCGCGCACCCAGCCCGATGTCCATACCGCCGCAACGCCGACCGCACTCGAACGGCCTGCGTCCCTGCAGGCGGCGGACGAGACCCCGTGGCTGTATGAAAACAGCAACATCCCGGTCGACCGGGAATGGAACTTCGGCGTGCTCGACAACGGGCTGCGCTATGCCACGCGGTCTAACGGCGTCCCGCCCGATCAGGTGTCCATCCGCATCCGGATCGACGCCGGTTCGATGCACGAGCAAGAGAGCGAGCGTGGCTATGCCCACCTGCTCGAACACCTGTTGTTCCGCCAGTCGCGCTATCTCGGCGTTGGCGAGGCGATCCCCGCGTGGCAGCGGCTTGGTGCAACCTTCGGGAACGACACCAATGCGATGACCACGCCTACGCAGACGGTGTACCAGCTGGACCTGCCCGAAGCCGATCCGGGGAAGCTGGACGAGGCGTTCCGCCTGCTGTCGGGCATGATCCAGGCGCCCGTCCTCAACGATGCCAACGTGCGCACCGAGGTGCCCATCGTGCTGGCGGAAAAGCGCGAGCGCGGCGGTGCGGGCGAGCGTGTAGCGCGCGAAAGCCGCGAGGTTTTCTTCCAGGGTCAGCAGCTGGCCGCACGCCCGCCGATCGGTACCGAAGAAACCCTGCTCGCCGCCGATGGCGCGAGCGTGGAGGCGTTTCACCAGCGGTGGTACCGCCCCGGCGAAACCGTGATTGCGGTGGCCGGCGATGCCGATCCGATCGCGCTTGCGCGGTTGGTGGAGAAATATTTCGGCGACTGGCAGGTTGCGGGCGAGCAGGCCGCCGCGCCCGATTTCGGCGATCCGAAGGCCCCTGCCGATGCCGATCCGGCAAACCCGGTGGGCGAAACGCAGGTGATGGTCGAACCCGACCTGCCGCGTTCGCTGACCTTTTCGGTGATGCGCCCGTGGCGCCCGGTGCAGGATACGATCGCCTATAACGAAGGTCTGCTGATGGATGCGCTGGCGCAGTCGCTGATCAACCGGCGGCTGGAATCGCGCGCCCGCAGCGGCGGCGATTATCTCTATGCGCAGGTCCAGCAGGAAGATGTCAGCCGCAGCGCCGATGCGACCTTCGTCAGCTTCGCCCCGCTGACCGACGACTGGCGCGCCGCGCTGGACGATGTGCGCGCGGTGATCGCTGATGCGACCACCAATCCGCCGACCGAGGAAGAGATCGAACGCGAGATCGCGGAATATGAGGTCGCCTTCGTCGCCGGGGTCGAGGAAGCGCCGGTCGAACCGGGTGCGGACCTTGCCGATACGCTGGTCAACGCGGTGGACATCCGCGAAACGGTCGCCTCGCCGCAGACCATTCTCGATGTGTTTCGCGCAATGCGCCCGCGGGTGACTCCCCAGGCGCTGCTGGAGCGCACGCGCGCGCTGTTCCAGGGCGACGTGATCCGCGGCGTCTACGTGACGCCGCAGGCGGACGAAGCCGATGCGGCGGGCCTGCGCGCTGCGCTGGCCGAACCGATCGCGGCGGATGCCTCCGCGCGGATCGCGGCGAGCACGGTCGCGTTCGACGAATTGCCCGAAATCGGCCCGCCGGGCGAGGTCGTGTCGCGCCAGCCGCTGGGCATTTTCGAGATCGAGCGGGTCGAACTGGCCAATGGGGTCACCGCTTTGCTGTGGCCGAATGATGCAGAGCCGGGCCGGGTGGCCGTGAACGTCCACTTCGGGGCGGGGCTGCGCGCGTTCAGCAAGGACGATGCGCCCTACATCTCGCTGGGCGAGGCGGCGCTGCTCAGCTCCGGGCTTGCCGGGCTGGATCAGGAAGACCTCGACCGGCTGGCGACGGGCCGCAAGCTGGGCTTCGACTTTGCGGTCGATCTGGCGAATTTCACCTTCGCCGCCGATACGCGGAATTCCGATCTTGCCGACCAGCTCTATCTGTTCGCCGCCAAGCTGGCGCTGCCCGAATGGGACGCGCGGCCCGTGGTGCGCGCGAAGGCGGGGGCGCGGCTGGCCTATGATTCCTACGTCACCAGCCCGGCAGGCGTGCTCAACCGCGATCTCGAAGCGGTGATCCGCGATGGCGACCCGCGCTTCGCGACGCCCAGCCCGGCGATGATCGAAGGCACCAGCGCGGAAGGTTTCCGCGAGGTGTGGGAGCCGCTGCTGAAGCAGGGCGATGTCGAGGTGCTGATCTTCGGCGACTTCAAGGCCGACGAGGCGGTCGAGGCGCTGCGTACCAGCTTTGGCGCCCTGCCGCCGCGCGAACCGCTGGACCCCGCCACGTTTGCGCCGCGCCCCGCAGCGCCCGAGGCGGGTGGGCGCGAAGTGCTGTATCATCGCGGAGACGCAAACCAGGCCGCGGTCGTGCTCGCCTGGCCGGTGGGCAGCGGGCTGGCCGAGGTCGAGGATAGCCGCCAGCTCGAAATCCTCGGCCAGATCGTGATGAACCGCCTGTTCGACGAAATGCGCGAACGTGCCGGGGCGAGCTATGCGCCGCAGGTGCGGGTCGACTGGCCGACCGACGAGGTCGGCGGCGGCACGCTGATCGCGCTCGCCCAGCTGCGGCCCGAGGATGTGCCCGCGTTCTATGCCGCCGCCGATGCCATCGTCGCCGATCTGGCGACCAATGGCCCGACCGAGGACGAGGTGGAGCGCGTCACCGAACCGCTGCGCCAGACGATCCTGCGTGCGACCACCGGCAACGGATTCTGGATGTGGCAGCTGCGCGATGCCTCGCGCGATCCCACGCGGATCGCCGTGCTGCGTTCACTGCTGGACGACTACTCGGTCACCACGCCCGAGCGGATGAAGGCGCTGGCGGCGAAATATCTCGCCAGCCGCGAGCCGCTGGAGATCGCTATCGTGCCAGAGGGAACACAAGTTCCATGAGGGGCCGTTAAAGAGAAATATGCTTGCGCAGCGCGGTTGCAGCCGCCACTCCCCATGCGAAGACTGAGTGAAACCGACCCGCAGGATTGATTGCCATGGCGTCCGAATGGAGCCCCGATAGCTGGACGAATTTCGAGGCGAAGCACTTGCCCGCCTACGAAGATGCCGATGCGCTGGCCCGCGCCGAGGCGGAGCTGGGCGCGTGCCCGCCGCTGGTTTTCGCAGGCGAATCCGACGCGCTGAAGAACGAGCTGGCGCGGGTTCAGGCGGGTGAGGCCTTTCTGCTGCAGGGCGGCGACTGTGCGGAAAGCTTTGCCGAATTCGCGCCCGATACGATCCGCGATACCTTCCGCGTGATCCTGCAGATGGCTGTCGTACTGACCTTTGCAGGCTCGCTGCCGGTGGTGAAGGTGGGCCGTATGGCGGGCCAGTTCGCCAAGCCGCGTTCCAGCGATACCGAGACGCAGAAGGATGCCGACGGGCGCGAGCTGACGCTGCCGAGCTATTTCGGCGACAATGTGAACGGGATCGAGTTCACGCCCGAATCGCGCCGCAACGATCCGCAGCGCATGGTGCGCGCCTATTACCAGGCGTCCTCCACGCTCAACCTGCTGCGCGCCTATGCGGGTGGCGGCTACGCCAACCTGCGGCAGGTGCATGACTGGACGCTCGATTTCATGGGCCGCAGCCCGTGGTCGGAGAAATTCCTGTCGATGGCCGACCGGATCACCGAAGCCTTGGACTTCATGGCCGCGTGCGGGATCGATCCGGGCGAGATCCCGCAGCTGCAGGGGACCAATTTCTACACCAGCCACGAGGCGCTGCTGCTGCCTTACGAACAGGCGATGACGCGGCGCGATCCGGGCAGCGGGCACTGGTACGATTCCAGCGCGCACATGCTGTGGATCGGCGATCGCACGCGGTTCGAAGGCAGCGCGCATGTCGAATTCATGCGCGGCATCCGCAATCCGATCGGCGTGAAGTGCGGGCCTTCGCTGGACCCCGACGTGTTGCTGGGGCTGCTCGATACGCTGAACCCGGCGCGCGAAAGCGGGCGGATCGTGCTGATCACCCGCTATGGGCACGACAAGGTGGACGCGCACCTGCCGGGCCTGATCCGCGCGGTGCGGCGCGAAGGCCATCCCGTGGTGTGGAGCAGCGACCCGATGCACGGCAATGTGGTCAAATCCGAAAGCGGCTACAAGACGCGGCCTTTCGACCGGATCAAGGGCGAGCTGGCCGATGTGTTCGCGGTCCACCGGGCAGAAGGAAGCTATCTGGGCGGGGTGCATCTGGAGATGACCGGCCAGAACGTGACCGAATGCGTCGGCGGCGCGGTGGCGATCACCGATGCGGAGCTTTCCAGCCGGTATCACACGCATTGCGACCCACGGTTAAACGCGGCGCAGGCGCTGGAACTGGCCTTTGCCATTGCGGAAATGCTGCAGCCGCAGGTCGACCGCGCAGCCGCCGCGGCGTAACCGCGCCCGGGCGCTGCGGGATCGGCCAGCCTGCCCGCCGCTTGCGCGGAAAAATCGGAAACCAACCTTCACTTCGGATCGTATCTTCCCCAAGGTGGTCACGATTGCCCGCCCGGCAGGAGAGGAACCGTGGCCAATACCCTTCCCCGCGTAGCCCCCGGGGTTCACCCGCTAACCCAGCGTTTCGAAGCAACGCGCGCGCTGACCGAAGCACTTGCCGCCCCGCTCAGCGATAGCGATGCGACCATCCAGTCGATGGAGGACGCCTCGCCCACCAAGTGGCATCTGGCGCACACCACGTGGTTCTGGGAAACCTTCCTGTTGCGCGATCACCTGCCCGGCTACACGCTGCACGACGAACGCTGGCCGTTCCTGTTCAATTCCTATTACGAAGCCGAAGGCGCCCGGATTGCGCGTTTTTCGCGCGGGCTGCTGTCGCGCCCGACGGTCGAGGAAATCCTCGAATGGCGCGCCAGCGTGACCGATGCGATGGGCCGGTTGCTGGACGATCCGGCACTGGCCCCGCTGATCGAGCTGGGCATTGCGCACGAACAGCAGCACCAAGAACTGCTGCTGACCGATATCAAGCACGCGCTGTTCCAGAACCCGCTCGGCCCCGCGATGTGGGAGGCAGATTTGCCGCGCGCGCAGGCGCGGGATCGCGGCTGGACGCAGCATCCCGGCGGAATCGCCGCGGTCGGCCACAAGGGCGACGACGAAGGGTTCGCCTTCGATTGCGAAGGCCCGCGCCACCGCGTGCTGATCGAACCATTCGCGCTGGCCGACACCCTCGTCACCAATGCCGAGTGGGACGCGTTCATCGCCGATGGCGGTTACCGCAACGCATCCCTCTGGCTGTCCGACGGGTGGGCCTGGGTCAACGACAACGGGATCGACGCACCCGATTACTGGCGCGACGATGGCAACGGGCCGGAGCATTTCACTCTCGCCGGTTGGCAGCCGCGCGATCCGAACGCGCCGGTCACGCATATCTCGCTGTACGAGGCCGATGCCTTTGCCAGCTGGGCCGCCGCGCAGTGGGACTGCGCGCGCCTGCCGACCGAGTTCGAATGGGAAGCCATCGCGCGCGGGCAGCACGCGGAAGAGGCACCCTCCCACGAACCGGACGAAGGCAACCAGCTGGACGAAGCGGGCCCGGTCCATCCCGTCGGCAGCCCCGGCCTGTTTGGCGATTGCTGGCAGTTTACCCGCAGCGCCTTCACCCCTTTTCCGCGGTTCGTCCCAACAGAGGGCGCGGTGGGTGAGTACAACGGCAAGTTCATGAGCGGGCAGAGCGTGCTGAAAGGCGCCAGCTGCGCGACGGCGCGCGGCCATTCGCGCGCCAGCTATCGCAACTTTTTCTACCCGCATCAGCGGTGGCAGTTCACCGGGCTGCGGCTCGCAAAGGATATTTGATGACGCAAGACACCGGCCTCAAGCTCGTCGATCTCGACGAGGCGGGCGTGGACCGCGCCTTTCGCGCCGATGTGCTGGAAGGCCTGCGCAGTCCGCAAAAGGCGATCCCCGCGCGCTGGCTGTACGACGATGCCGGATCGCAGCTGTACGAGGATATCACCCAGATACCGGAATATTACCCGGCGCGCGCGGAGACCGAAATTCTCAAGACGCAGGGCGAGGCTTTTGCCAAAGCCATCGGGCCGGGCCGCGCGGTGGTGGAATTCGGCAGCGGGTCTTCGGTCAAGACGCCTGCTTTGCTGCGCGCGATCGATCCGGCAGCCTACGTACCGCTGGATATTGCAGGCGATTTCCTGCGCGCTGCCGCCGCCGATCTTTCCGCCAAGTTCCCCGGCCTGCCGGTCTATCCGGTAGAGGCCGACTTCATGCGCCGGGTGGAGTTGCCGCAGGAGGTGGCGCGGATGCCCAAGCTGGGCTTCTTCCCCGGTGGCACGCTGGGCAACATGGTTGCCCGCACCGCGACCGACCTGCTGCGCACCATGCGCGAGACGCTGGGCGAAGGATCGATGCTGCTGGTGGGCATGGACCTGATCAAGGATACCGCCGTGCTCGAAGCCGCGTATGACGATGCGGGCGGCGTGACGGCAGAGTTCAACCTCAACCTCGCGCGGCGCATCAACCGCGAACTGAATGGCACGATGCCCGTGGACAAGCTGGAGCATTCGGCGCGATGGAACGACGCCTTTGCGCGGGTCGAGATGCATCTGGTCGCGACCGAGGACATCGCCTTCGAGATCGCGGGCGAGAGGTTCACGATGCAGGCGGGCGAGACGATCCACACCGAAAACAGCCACAAGTTCGACCGCCGCAGCGCCGACAAGCAATTGCTGGCGGGCGAATGGACGCCGGTGGCCCGGTGGCTGGATAGCGAGGAACGCTTCAGCGTCGTCCTCGCCGAAGCCAGCGTGCCGCGCAGCGCGCCCTGAGCGCATCCCGAGCGCACCCGTCGCACCGCATCGTGCGGCCCGGCAGGACAAATTACGCAATCCCATTCATGGAATAGTGGGCTTTGGCGCGCTATATTGCGCGAATGGACTTCAAGCCCGTCTTCGATCAACTGGCTGCGACCATCGGCGGCATTCCGCAATCGGGCCTGCTGATCATCGCGGTTGCCGCGCTGGCGCTCGGCTGGATCGGCGGGGCGCTGGCCCGCCGCGAATTCGCCATCGGCCGCGTGTTCACCACCGGCAGCACGCTGGTGCTGTGCGGCGTGCTGGTGCTGATCGTGCTACAGCTCGCGCGGCTCGACCCGCGGTTCGATGTGGCGATGTCCGATGTCGGCCTGCCCGAACAGAGCGTGGTGGGCGGCGAAACCCGCGTCGATCTGGCGCCCGATGGCCACTACTGGCTCAATGCAGAGGTCAACGGCGTGCCCGCGCGCTTTCTGGTCGATACCGGTGCCACACTGACCGCGATCAGCGCGGATACCGCGCGCTCGGCAGGGCTGGAGCAGCGCACCGACCGCCTGCCGGTGATGATGACCACCGCCAACGGCACGATCACCGTGGGCACCACCGTGGTGGACGAATTGCGCTTCGGCAATGTTGCGGCTTTTGGCCTCGACGCGGTGATCGCGCCCAATATCGGCGAGACGAACGTGATCGGGATGAACCTGCTCAGTCGGCTCGCGCAATGGCGGGTGGAGCAGGGCACGCTGATCCTGGTGCCCAATAACCCGCAGGAAACCGCAGTCGGTACATCGGGCTCGTCCGAAAACTGACCGCCCTTTTGCAGACCGCTCGGCTGTCAGGGAAGGATGCGGGAGATGCTATTCTTGATCGGCGGCCTGTGATACTCGCCCGCTACTGGTCCTGACGCGAGTGGTGGCGCGCAGGACGATTCTACAGGAATAGCGCGCCCGACAATGCCTCTCGCCGCCTTCAATCTCGACCAGCTCGCATCCGCTCCCGTGCTCGACCAGCTTGCCGAGGGGGTGATCGTGGCCGACCCGCAGGGATCGATCCGATACGTCAACAGTGCCGCGCGCGAGATGCACGGGGTCGACGATCTCAACGTCACGCCCGATCAGTATTCGGAGCGGTATCACCTCTATACCGTCGACGGGAAACCCCATCCTTTCGAAGACCTGCCGCTGGCCCGTGCGGTGCGCGGCGAAGAGGTGTTCGATGCGCCGTGGGTGATCCGCCGCCCCGATGGCAGCGAAGTATGGGCGGTGGGCAGCGCCAAGCCCCTGCGCGACGATGCCGACGCGCAGATCGGCGCAGTGCTGACGATCCGCGACGTGACCGAAACGACGCGGGCGCGCAATGAACTGCGCGAGAGCGAAGAAACCGTGCGCGCCTTCTTCGAAACCGCGGGCGTCTACACCGCGGTGATCGATGTGGAGGATACCGATTTCCGCCTGATGATGGGCAACCAGCGGATGGCGGCAGCCTTCGGTGTGGAACGGCTGTGCGGCCAGTCCGGCCGGGCCATTTTGGGGGAGCAGGCCGCCAGCGAGATCCTCGGCTGGCTACGCTCGGCGCAATCCTCCCACGAGCCGACCATCGTCGAATACCCGTGGAATTCGGATGGGCTGGATCGCTGGTTCGTCGCCACCATCACCCCGATGCGCAATTCGGATCGCCGGGTCTTCCTCGCCTCGCTCGACATCACGTCGCGCAAGAAGATGGAGCGCGAGCTGGAAACCGCGCTGGTGACCAAGGACGCGCTGCTGCACGAGGTCAATCACCGGGTGAAGAACAGCCTGCAGATCATCACCTCGCTGCTCAAGCTGCAGGAACGGATGGGCGACGATGTGCTTGCCGGCCATCTGCGCGAAGCACGCAGCCGGGTGGAAACGGTCGCCCGCGTGCACGAGCGCCTGTACGATACCAGCGCGCACGACCGGGTGGAGATCGTCGGCTATCTCGAAGACCTGCTGACCAATGTGGTCGATTCCATCGGCACCGACGACGCGGCGGTACGCTATCGCTTCGTGCACGAGGGGGAACGGGTGGAACTGGGCGTCGAATTTTCGGTGCCGCTGGCGCTGATCGTGGTCGAAATGGCGATCAATTCGACCAAGTATGCCTTTCCCGAAGGCGAAGGGGGCACGGTCACATTGACCACCCGCGTGGATCCGCAGCACCTGACCCTGACCATCGACGATGACGGTGTCGGCTTCGACGGCACGCCGCGTGCCAAGGGCACCGGGCTGGGAATGCGGATCGTGCAGGCGCTGTCGACCCAGCTGCACGCCGATGGCGGCTATATCGCGACCGACCGGGGCACCGCCTTCAGACTGGTCATGCCGCTGCCCGAGACCGCCAAGTCTCCGGCCCGGGCTTAAGCTGCGGAGCGCGGCTCAAGGCAGCGCCTCCGTCCACCACGCCGGAACGGGCAGCGCCCCCGCCGGGTGCGTCAACCCATGAAGCGGTCCCACGGCCCGGTGATGGCAAGGGTGCGGGTGGGCGAATAGGCGTTGACGAAGAACCACTTTCCGTCGGGCGAGAAACACCCACCGGCCAGTTCGGTCTGCATGGTCAGGCGGCCGAAATCGTAGGCGCGTCCTTCGGGCGTGATACCGCGAAGATGGTTGTCGACCACATCGGTATACTGGTCCTCGCACACGATCAGGTGCCCGTTGGGCGCAACGGTCAGGTTGTCGCCGTAGTTGAACTGATCCTCCCGCTCGCTTTCGAAGAACAGCTCGACCATGTCTGGCCCGCGGCCGCGCCCCGGGATCAGCTTGAAGATCTGGCCAAGCCCCTTCTGCCCGCCGCTGGTGGAGCAGACGTAAAGCTCGTCGGTGCCCATGTGGATGCCTTCGCCCCGCGCGATCGGCGCGGCGCCCTTTGCCACGGCGCGCTTGCGCAGGTCGTCCTCTGGCGCCTCGACATTGTCCATATCGACCCAGCGCACTTCGTAAAGCTTGCCCACCGGCATGGTCGGCGCGTCCCAGTTGCGCGTATCGGCCAGACCCTCGATCACCATCGCCTGCAGCCGCCCGCCCGCGCGCAGATTGCCGCGTTCGCTGGGGATGAAGCGGTAGAGCACGCCGTCGTCGCGATCCTCGGTTTCGTAGACGATGGCGGTGGCTGGATCGACGCAGGCGGCTTCGTGGTTGAAACGGCCCATCGCGGTGAGCGCGACGGGTTCTACCAGCCCCGACGCATCGGCGGGCACTTCGAAAATCCATCCGTGGTTGCGGGTCAGGCCTTCGCCATACCGCTGGCCGGGGCCGGTCGGCGATTCCTCGCAGGTCAGCCAGCTGTTCCACGGCGTGACCCCGCCCGAGCAATTGCGGATCGTCCCGCCGAGCGTGCGAAATTCGCGCTTCACCTCCAGCGTCCGGGCATCGAGCACGATGTTGGTCGTTCCCCCCGGCACGATCACGCCGTCGCGCGTACCGAAACCCCTGGCGATGCGGCCACCCGCATCGTCGCTCGGCACCAGCTCGTGGTTGCGGACCAGCGCGATCTCTCCGTTGCCGAGGTCGAAGCAGCCCATGCCGTCGGCCTTGTCGGGCACGGTGCCCCCGTCGTTCATCGGATTGCCGAGGCTGGAGAGCAGGCGGTACGAAAAGCCGGACGGCAGATCGAGCATGCCCGCCGGATCCGGCTGCAGCGGGCCGTAGGCCGGCACGCTGGCCGAACCCACTGGCGGCAGCGCGCCGCGCGTGGTGCAGCCGCTGGCGACCAGGGCCCCGAAAGCGGCCCCCGCACCGGCGAGAAACTTGCGGCGATCGGTCTGGATCATGGTCATATCGGGCGTCCTGCGGCGAGAAAGAATCGGGAGGGCCTGCCCATAGCCGAACGGACATGAACGCGCAGCTTGCAATTGATGATATACTGTTACATTCTGCGCGGATGGTATCCCCGAAGATCGGTCTGAGGACGCATTGAATATTCCCGGTTCGGAACTGCTGCTGGGTGCGACCGCCGGGCTGGTGCTCGTCTCGACCGTCGCGGCGAGCCTGTCGCTTGTCCTGCGCCGGTCGATGCGCCGTGCCTCGCCCGTCGGCCAGCTCGCCGATTCGGTGGCGGCGGGCGTTTTTCTGGGCATCGGCCTCGTCCACATGCTGCCTGAGGCGGCGCATGGGTTTGCCGACGCGGGCGGCGATGGCAGGCTGATGTTCCTTGTCGCAGGCGTGACGCTACTGTTCCTGCGCGCGATAGACCGCCTTGGGGGTGCAGAAAGCGCCCGATTGCAGGCGTTAATCGTCACCGGAGTGCTGGTGGTTCACACGGTCCTCACCGGTTTCGCACTCGGGGCCGAAGATGCGCATGGGGCCATCGTGATGATGTTCGCGGCGCTGGCAATTCACAAGGCGGCGGAAGCCTTCGCCTTCGGTCGCCTGCTGTCGCGCAGCGCACTGCCCGCCTGGCTCGCCGGGCTGCTGCTGATCGTGTTCGTCGGCGCGCTGCCCCTTGGCGTGATCGCGGCGCTGACCATCGCGAGCGCGATGTCACCGGGGTCGATCGCCGTGCCGCTGATCCTTGCGGTAGGCGCGGGCACGTTTCTCCACTTCGGCCTCAACCATTCGCACCTGCTCGGTCTCGATGACGATTGGCGGACGCTGGGCGCGCGGATCGCCGGGTTCGTGCTGATGGCCGCGTTCGCGCTGTTCGCCGGGCACTGAACCCGGCCCGACTTCTTGAGGACCAGAAGGAAAGCACCCGACCACGCACCTGGCACCATCGCCGGGACGGGGGAGCGGCGTCTCCTGCTTGCCATCGACACGCCGCGCATCGATCCGAATTCACGCGAATGACAGGGGCCTGCCACGGGTCGCCCGCCACGATGGAGCCCGTTGCGCCGCCTGTCACTCAGCCGGGACTGGGTGCGGCGACATGCCCTCACGCTCCCTGTTTCGCCGGGCGGAGAGTGTCCACGCCGCGATGACCAGCGGGCAGACGACCCAGAAGACCGTGACGAACGGTGCCCCATTGCCGATGGCGAGGCGGACGATCAGCGTCGCGACGAGCC
This sequence comes from Erythrobacter sp., assembly GCA_009993635.1. Classification (GTDB taxonomy): domain Bacteria; phylum Pseudomonadota; class Alphaproteobacteria; order Sphingomonadales; family Sphingomonadaceae; genus Alteriqipengyuania. The sequence goes on from JAACTC010000009.1 coordinate 420,324, forward strand.
CGGCCGGGACGCCCACGACGAGCCCCCACCATGCGGCCCGGAGCCCGGCCGACTGCTGTCCGCGCCGCTCCCGCTTGTCGAGCCAGATGAAGGTGCCCGTCGCGACCACCACGGTCATCGCGAGGCCGAACAGGATATAGGCGATCTTGACCGGCAGGCCGCCGAAATTCCCGAAATGCAGGTTATAGGTCGAGGCCGCGAGCTGCTGGCCCACGGTCCCGTCGGCCATCCCCGCCGTCCCGCGGAACTCCCCGGTGCCGGAAAAGGCGTAGTATTCGCCGAAGATCAGCCGCCGGGGGTGTTCGCCCACGATCTGCACATGCTGCCCTGCCGTGCCGGGATCATGCAGGATCACGTAATAAGGCTGAACCTCGGGATATTCGCGCTGCATGTACGCGAGCGCGGGGCCGGTCTGCGCGACCGGAGCGGGCGCGGCGTCGCCTTCGGGTTCGCCGCCGAAGACCGGTGCCAGTGCGGCCTCGCTATCCCCGCCGTAGGCGGACGCGGCGAGGCCCGATCCCGATACGTAGAACAGCCCGATCATCGCGCCGGTCAGCGCGATCGCCAGCGCGAAGGGCAGCGTCCACACGGCCAGCCGGTTGTGCCAGTCGAGCGTCGCGACATCGTCTTTCCGGCGGGCCCGCAGGCGGAACGCATCGCGAAAAATGCGCGGGTGCGCGACGATGCCGGAAATCGCCAGCGCGACCAGCATCGCGCCGAACATCCCCACCAGCGACATGCCGACGACCGCGGGCAGGTTCAGCCGGTAATGCAGCGCGAGGAGGAACTCCGCCCAGGCGTTCTCTTCCGGTTTGGCGATCTCGCCTTGCGCATCGACATGAACCGCCTGCGTGTCGGTGGTGATCGTAGTGCGGGGCAGCGCCTCGGTCGGCAGGTGGACGTAAAGATGCGTGGTGGTCGGCCCGTCGCTTTCGCTGGCGAGCACGTTCTCGATCCCGCGCTGCATGCTGGCAGGCGCGATCTCGGTCATCTCCGGTGCGTCGCGCTGTTCGAACCGCTGCCATTCCTCGTGCAGCACGATGGCGGTGCCGGTGGTGCAGATCAGGTAGAGCAGCGCGCAGCAGATCAGGCCCAGCGCAGAGTGGGCGGAAATGGCCCTGCGAACAGTATCCTTGGTGAAAGCGAAGCTCATGCCGGGCCTCCCTGAAGCAAGAGAAATGGGGCCGAGACTGCGGCAATGCCCAGCACCCAGCCGAACTGCGCGATGCGGCGCGGCATCATCAGCAGCGCGAAGGACAGCGTCGGCCACGCGATGGGCACCGTGGCGAGGACGGCGACGTTGCCGTCCGCCTCCGCGCCGCCGGCCGAAACGATCAGCGCGCGCACGGCGAGCGCCAGCAGCAGGCTTGCGCCCAGTGCCAGCGGCCCCGCCAGCGCGAAGGTGAGCCAGCCGGATCGCCCGGTGGGGGAGACTTCGTCGCTGCCGCTGTGGCTCGTCCTGACGGTTTTCGCGCGCGCCTTGCGGGCGGGCTTCAGCGCGGCGACGGCAAGCGCGGCGAAGGCCGCGAAGGTGGCGACGAGCACGGTGACCGTGATCCCCCACTCCCCGGCCGCAAAATCGCCTGCAACCAGCGCCGCGATCAGCGCGCCCCAGCCTGCGATATTGAGCGGGGCGGAGCGGACCGGCCTGCCCCACGACAGGCGAAGCACGGCCACACCGGCAATCGCCAGCGCAGCCGCGATCCAGAGCAATGCGTCGCCCGCCATCAGAACTTCACGGTCAGCGAGCCGTTGATGCTGCGCTTCTCGCCCGGGAAGCAGTCGCCGCGCACCAGGCAGACCGCGTAATATTCCTCGTTGGTCACGTTGCGCGCGGTCACCCGCAGTGCGAACCGGTCGAAATCGTAACCGAGCGACAGGTCGCCCACCGTGCGCCCGTCCACGCGATAGGTCAGCAGGTCGCCGGTGATCGCCGAGATGCCGTTGCTTTCGTTGCCGCCGACGTAACGCACCCCGCCGCCCAGGCTCAGGCCATCCAGCGCGCCGCCGAAATTATACAGCGCGAACAGGGATGCCTGCCAGTCGGCGATGGAGGTGAGCGGCAGGCCGTTGGGATCTTCCGCGTCGAGATAGGTCACGTTGCCGTCGATCCGCAGGCCGCCGAGCAGCGCGTTGGCCTCCAGCTCCATGCCTCGAACCTTGGAAATGCCTTCCTGCTGGCTGTTGCCACCGACGAGCGAGGCTGGGTTGGGCAGGTTGGACACCTCGATATCGAACGCGGACAGCGTGACGAGCGCGTTCAGCCCGGTCGGCTGCCACTTGATCCCCGCCTCGTACTGGCGGCCCTCCTGCGGCAGCAGCTGCTGGTTGGTGACCGTATCGATCCCCACCACCGGCTCGAAGCTTTCGGCGTAGCTCACATAGGGGGAGATACCGGCTGGGCCGCGCCAGAGCAGGCCGAAGCTGAGGCTGACCGCGTCGTCCTTCTGCGTGGCGCCGTTTTCCACCGCGTTGGTCACATTGTCGAACCGCACCCCGGCATTGGCGACCAGCGCGCCCCAGCTGATCTGGTCGGAAATGTAGATGCCGGTGGAATCGACGTAGTTGCGGGGGCCATTGCCCTGCAGCTGGCGCACCTGTTCGACGCTCGGCACGTTCTGGTACTGCGGATCGAACACGTTGAGCGTGCCCAGCGCAAAGGCATAGGCGGTGTCGGAATCGGTGAAGACATCCTGCGCCTGCACCCCCACCAGCACTTCGTGCGTGATTGGGCCGGTAGCGAACTCGCCGCGCAGCCGGGCGTCGACCGCCAGCTGTTCGCTGCGATTATCCGCCAGGTAATAGGTCCAGGCGCCATCCCCGTTTGCGTCGATGCGGGGCACGCCATTGCCCTGGAAGGCGATCCACGCCTGGCGATAATCGGCCTCCGATTCGACGAAACGACCGACCGCCTCGAACGAAATCGCATCGCTCAGCTGCTGTTCGACCAGCAGGGTCAGCGCGAAGCTTTCGGTGTCATAGGCGTTGAAGCCGGGCGCGCCCATATATTCGTAAGGATCGATTTCCTCGCCGCTGGCAGACGGCAGCAGCGTACCCGTCACGGGGAGGAACTGGTGCGCGGTATCGGATTCCTGCTTCGAATAATTGGCCAGCACGGTAATCTCGGTGCCCACGCCGGGGCGCAGCGTCACCGCCGGCGCGATCACCAGCTTGTCGTCCTTCACCTCGTCGATCTGGGTGCCCGAATCGCGCAGCAGGCCGACGAAGCGGAACTGCGCCTGGTCTTCGGCCCCGGGAATCGCGATGTTGATATCGGTCGCCACCTGCGCGCGGTTGAAGCTGCCGTAGTCGAGCCGGACTTCACCCTCGGTCACGCCATGCGGGCGCTTGGTCACGACGTTGATGATGCCGCCGGGCGAGCCTGCGCCGTAAAGGACCGAGGCCGGGCCTTTCAGAACCTCGACCTGTTCCAGCGTGTAGATGTCCTGCCGGGTCGTGTTGTAGAAGCCGAAGAGATATTGCAGGTTGTCACGGTATTCCGGCGCATCGAGGCCGCGAACCTGCGCAAAATCGCCACGCGTTGAAAAGCCGAAGGGCTCTGCGGTGACACCCGCCGAATAGGCCAGCGCATCGTCGAGCGACTGCGCGCCCTTTTCCTCGAAATCCTGTTCCGTCTCGATCGAGATCGAGCGTGCCGTTTCGACGATCGGCGTGTCGGACTTGGTCGCCCCGAAATCGGTCAGCGCCCCGGTGACCACAATCGTGCGCTGCCCGGCTTCATCCGCCGGGTCGCCGGTCTGCGCGGCCCCGGTCTGGACGGAGCCGTCCTGGGCAAGCGCGGGCGACGCGGCCATCAGAGCGATCATGGCGGTCGTGGCGGCGAAAATCGGTTTCACATCGGGCTCCCTGGAAATGTTCGTCGGGACCGCTAATGAAAACCATTCGCATTTGCAATGGAAGAATCGGGCGCACTGGTGGATTTCACCATAGAAGGCCACAGCGCGGGCTTCGGGCCCGACGCTCGGATCGGCGCGTTGGTGGGGGAATCGGGTGGGTTGGGCGAGCCGCTGATGCTGCTGCATGGCGAACGGCAGCAATGCCGCGTGGCCTCGCGTCGGTTCGGCGCGCGGCCGTGGTACGGATTTTGCGCTAGATCGAAGGCCTGGCTGGG
>JAACTC010000013.1 GCA_009993635.1 Erythrobacter sp.
CGTCGGGGAGCCGCGCAGCCTCGGTGAACTCGGCATAGACCTCGCTGAAATCCATCTGGCTGAGGTCGAGCCGGGCGAACTCGTCGAGAGTGAAACCCTCGCACTGTTCTTCCTTGGGCTTGCCCCACGGCTTGGGCAGCTGGCGGCGGCCCTGTTCCTGCAGGATTCGCGAGAGCTTGCTCTCGAAGCAGCAGTAGACCTTCTTCTTGGTCAGGCAGACGCCGAGGAACTTGTCCGAACAATAGGTCCCCACATAAGCGCAAAGCCCTTGCGCATCGCGTTCGTGGAGCAGCACTTCCTCGCGGCTGCAGCCGAGCGCGACCAGCAGGCTGATCCCGGGGATGAGCGGGAAGCCCTTGCCCTTGCAGCAGTTGAGCACCCCAAAAACCTTGGAGGAGCAGGTGTTGCGCGTGCCGCGGAACAGCGTCAGCGTTTCAGGATCGAACTGGCCGCGGGCCTCCTCCATCGCGTGGAGCGCGGTGACGGCATCCTTGAACTCGTCGTTCGCGGTGCGCTCGATCGTCTCGCAGCTGCCGTCGATGCAATAGACATCGCCGTCGCAGACATATTGCGTGCCTCCGCTATCGCCGGCTGGAAGCGGGCACTCGTAAACGCGCTCACTGGTCGAGCATGGCGTGTCGTCGGTGAGGCAATCCTCGCGCAGGAAACGGCAGCTCCCGTTCGCTTCGAGTTCGCTGCAGTCGTTCCCGGCTGTCCGGCGGGCGCAGCTGTAGCTGCGCTGCCAGGCCCAGCAGCTTTGCGTGACCTCGACACCGTCAATGATACGGGTCTGTGGAGTGCTGTCGGTGCAGGTCTCGGCATCAAGCGTGCATTCGCCATTGTCGAGGAAGGACGAGCACTGGCTCTCGTTGCGCGTCGTGGTGACGACGTTCTCGCTGGTCACGGTGTAGGGGGTGGCACCCGGCACCGGCTCGCTGCAGCTGACCAGGTCGACGCGCAGCGTTCCGTAGCAGCCCCAGTAATAGCCCGAATAATAGTCGTAGCCGCACGGGATATCCCAGGACTGGACTACGCGGCACTGCGGTCCCTGGTAGTGATTGCAGGCATAGGGGCTCGTCGGATCGACCCCGGTCCCGGCGATGCAATAGTAGCCGTAGACATCACGGGCCTCGACCCTGGTATCGAGCGTGACCTGGCAGGTGCCTGTCTCGCGTGTTGCCGTAACGCCGGTGTTGCAGGTGGCTGTATAGGTGCCCGCACTTGCCGATCCCGGCGGCAGCGGCACGCAGACACCTTGGTTGCCGGTAACCGTCATGCCGCTGGTGTAATCGAGCGGGGTCTCGTTGATGGTCCGGCTTCGCGCGAGCATATCCGCGATTTCGTCCGGGTCGAACTGCGCGCGCGAATCCATGCTGTCGCGAATGGTCCGCATCGGCGTGCTGGTCGTCGCGGCACTGCGTCCGCGGGCCTCGATCTGGTCGGGATCACGCGCAAGACCCTGCAGGTCGCGCGTAGCCTGCGGATCGAAATTGGGAACGCGCGCCGCGTCAGGATTGGTCGTTGCGGCATCGCGCGCCTCGCCCAGCAGCTCGGTGGCAAAGTCCTTCCCGTCAGCTCTTGCCGCATCGCGGGTCTGAGCGTGAATGGAAGCCGCGCCTGTGAGGGCGACGAGTGCGGCAAGAAGATTGGCGAGGGTTCTGCCGGTCATGGCCGTTCCTCCCTGGAGAGCTGGCGTAAATGGAGGCGGGCAAGCTCGGCGCCCGGACCCTTGCCAGATGCAAAGGTCTCGAGGACTTCGCCCACGCTGATGTTGCCGGCGATGCGGTCGTGCGGCGGCACCTCGCTGGTGCAATCGAACCCGTCGCAGGGACTGAACTCGGTGCTCAGCATGACGAAGCTCGGTGCGGCCTCGATGTTGAAGGCGCGGAACAGCCTTGGATCGATGCCCAGCGAACCGGCCGCGTCGCGGCTGCTCCAGATAGCGGCGAGCCGCTTCTTGAACGCCTCGCTGTTTCCTTGCGGGAAACCGCGCAGCACGGTGACGCCTCCCGCCCTGGTCATGTCGTGGACCAGTGCCTTCAGCGCCCCGGGCGGCATCGACAGGCTGGCAAAGGCAATGAAGCGTGGAGTTCCCCCGAGCGATGCCTTCTCGGCGGCGGCTTGCCCCGCGATCATCGCGTCGAAGTCGAGGACGGCGTCGGTCTCGATTGCCTCGATGGTGTCCGCATAGGCTGCGCGATTGGCCTGCGCTTGCGCCTGGATAGCCTGTGCATCCTCGGTCAGTGCCTCGGCGCGCTGGCGGACATTGGTACTGAGCGCCTGCGCATCATCGGCGTGTTCGGCCGCGCGCTCGCGGATCGCTTCGAGGTCGATGCCTTCGGGCGCGCTCTGGGCGAGAGCGAGGCCACCGAGGGTGACGGCAAGGCCGACGGGCAAAAGGAGGAGATGTTTGTTCATAGCGCGCAACAGTTCCGCTTGCGCCAGACGAGGTATCCCATGTCTTCGCCGATGGCGGGGATGACCTGTCCGGCCGATTGAAAGGTGGTGGAGGCG
>JAACTC010000014.1 GCA_009993635.1 Erythrobacter sp.
ATCGGGATCGAGCTTCCTTCGGGTGTGAAGCTGACGGTGGACGCCGGGATCGATACCGATGCGCTGGCACGGGTAATCGGCGTACTGTAGCGATGATCCCGCTACCGCCTTCGACGCGCATTTACCTTGCCTGCGGTGCGACCGACATGCGCAAGGGTTTTAATGGTCTGGCGGTACTGGCGCAGCAAGTATTGCACAAGAACCCGCATTGCGGGGCGTTGTTCGCTTTTAGGGGCAAGCGCGGGGATCTGGTCAAGCTGCTGTGGTACGATGGCCAGGGCATGTGCCTGTTTTCCAAGCGGATGGACCGGGGCAAGTTCGTCTGGCCGGTGACGAAGTCAGGCAAGGTCAGCCTCACATCGGCGCAGCTTTCGATGCTACTGGAAGGCATCGACTGGCGGCGTCCGGAACGGACCGTAATGCCCCTTCTGGCGGGGTAAAAAGTGACCGATTTACTCAGGTTTTTCTAGCATTGGACACCCTGATCCGTTAATAAACCAGGGTGTCGGATCAAGCCATTTCTCTCATCGATAAAGATGCCCGGATCGCCGAGCTGGAAGCTGCTCTGGCAGCCCGCGACACCCTGATCGAGACGCTGCGTCTCCAGCTTGCCCAGCTCAAGCGGATGAGTTTCGGTCAGTCGTCGGAGAAGCTCACTCGCCAAATCGAGCAGCTTGAACTGGCGCTTGAGGAACTGGAAGGAGAAGCCGCCGTCGCTGATGTTGCCGCCACGCCGTCGGTAACCGGCAACGAGCGCCCGGCGCCGATCCGCCAGTTCCCCGATCATCTTCACCGCTGCGAACGCCGGATCGAACCGGAAGCTGGAAGCTGCAGCTGTCCCGACTGCGGCGGTATCCTGCGCCCGCTGGGCCAGGACAGCGATGAGATGCTCGACGTGGCGCCAGTCCAGTGGCGCATCATCCGCACCGTGCGGCCCAAGTATTCCTGCCGGTCCTGCGAGAAGATCGTCCAGGCGCTGGCGCCGGTGAAGGCTATTGCGCGTGGCAAGGCCAGCTTCGCGACGCTCGCCCATATTGTCGTGAACAAGTTCGATCATCACCTGCCGCTCTATCGCCAGGCCGAGATGATGGCGGCGCAAGGGGTCGAGATCGACCGCTCGACACTGGCGGGCTGGGCTGGCCAGGCAGCCGCGCTGCTCGATCCCATCGTTAGCCGCATTCGCGAGGAAGGACTCAAGGCCGCCAAGCTCCATACCGACGATACGCCGGTGCCCATGCTGGTTCCTGGCAAGGGCAAGACCGCGCAGGCGAGGTTGTGGGCCTATGTCGTCGATGACCGCGCATCCGGCGCGACCGGGCCGGCGCTGGTGTGGTACAGGTTCACGCCGGACCGCAGCGGCATCCATCCACAGACAGAGCTCAAGCACTTTACCGGTCTTCTTCAAGCCGATGGCTATGCCGGATATGAGAAGCTCTATGCCAATGGCCGGATCCGCGAAGTCGCCTGCTGGGCGCATTTCCGGCGCAAGATATTCGAGAACCACTTGGGCTATCCAACACCGCTGACCACGGATCTGCTGGAGCGGATCGCCAGACTTTACCGGATCGAGGAGGAGATACGCGGCGCACCACCCGATGTCCGCCGACGATACCGCCAAGAGCAAAGCAAGCCGCAGATCGAGAGCCTACGCATTGCCATCGACTATGCCCTGCGCCGCCTGTCGCCCAAGTCAGCAATGGCCAAGGCGCTCGTCTATGGCCGCAAGCGCTGGCACGCGCTTACCCGCTTTCTCGATGAAGGAACCGCTGAGATAGATAACAACATCGCCGAGCGCGCCATGCGCAGTGTCGCCATCGGCCGCAAGAACTGGCTATTTTCTGGCTCCAGAGCCGGCGGCGAGCGCGCTGCCGCGATCTATTCGGTTATCGAGACCTGCAAGCTCAATGGTATCGAGCCGCAAGCCTATATCACCGAGACGATTGAGAAGATCGCCTCTGGCTGGCCCGCCTCGCGCTGGGACGAGCTCATGCCGTGGAACTGGGCAGCCGAAGTGGCGCCAGTCAGCCCCATTGCAGTTAGAAGGGCGGCATGACCGAGACTATCGCCCGCCTGCACATCGCGCTTGCCGATACTGATCCCCCGATCTGGCGGCGGGTCGAAGTTCCAGTCGATGCCAACCTCAAGATGCTGCACGATGTCATCCAGGGCGCGATGGGCTGGCTCGATTATCATCTCTGGGAGTTCGAAGTGGGCGACAAACGATACGGCCTTCCCGATCCGGACTGGCCTGACGATGAGCTGTCTGCGGCCAAAAATGCCAAGCTTAAAACCCTGATCGACCGGGGCGCTCGCCAGATCCTCTATACCTACGATATGGGCGACAACTGGGAGCATATCGTCACGCTCGAAGCGATCGAGGATGGCAAAGCCGGAACCAAATATCCGCGCTATGTCGAGGGCGAGCACCGCGCTCCGCCAGAAGACTGCGGCGGCACCCCCGGCTTCGAAGCCTTCCTTGAAGCCGTCACCGATCCCAGGCACCCCGAGCACGAAGATGCCACCGAATGGCACCAAGGCTGCTACGGCAAACCGTTCGATCCTCACGTCATCGACGAACGCGATGCAAAACTCAGGATCGGGGCCATCGCCAAACGCCGCGCCGCCGGCAAAGCTGCTCTGGCCAAAAAATCACGCTGACAAGGCGGCCTCCGCGCCACGCTTACAGTTTTCGCGGGGGCTAGCCCTGACAATCGCGAGTCCATAGACGGCCCATGAGGCGCTAGACCGACATTTACATGATCTGCGCGCGGTGTTTAGCTAGTTGGGTACTACCAGAGCTCGCTTGCTGCTAGGCCCGACCTAGCCGGTTCGTCTCGGCAGTCGGCTGCGTGCGAGACGCTGGTCCAACCGGTTCGCTAGCCAACGAAGACTGTGGTCTGTCGTGAGCGCCAACTCCTCTAACAAGTCATGCAGCAGCACAGCTGCGTCGCGCTGCTGCTTGAAAAAGCGTTCGACGTAATCGTGCTTCAGCGGCTTTCCATCGCTGTCGATATCAGGCGCGACGGCCTGAACGTAGCGAATGGGGATTTCGTTCACGAGCGCAGTGCCACAGCCGATGAAGCAGCTCGGCTGGATATGCCCGGACATCATATTGTGAGTCAGATCGTTGCGCATTGGGCGCAAGGAAAAGAAGCTGCCGGGCGCGAGGTTTGGCAATGCATATGGCAAATCGACCAGCCCGAGGTCCGTCGTCTCCTCGGCGGCGCCCTTCGGATAAGGTGCATAGTCTTTACCCGCCTCATTATAGGGGAAGTAGAGCTTTCCCGGCAACTCGGCTGAGCCGAACGGCTCACGAACGAGATAAACGAACAGGCGATATAGGAGGTCGAGCGCCTTGGCGACGGCGCCGACACCGTCGGCGAAGGCACCATGAAGCCGTTCCGCTGCACGTGAGCTGTGAACAATCTCTTGACCTGGGGACAGAGGCAAGAAGTATGAGTCTCCGTCATTCTGGATCAGAAGACTTGTCTGCTCCATCATTCGATCACCGTGGTCGAAGGCGCGCAGCAGGGCGGTGCGCGTCTGCTCTACGAGTATATGGGCGTTACGGGCGAAGAGATGATGGTAGCCGGCTGTGCCAGCAGCATAATCCGAATCAGCTATCCGTTTTGCGAAGGCCGCATGATCGAACTTGCCATCTCGGACACCGTCGATCATCTCAAGGAGATCCTCGTCTGCTGCATTAGTCCACACAGTACCAGTGATACACTCGGTTAGATCGCGTAGCGCTTGGTCGATAAGCTGTGCCGGCCCAAGAAGTGACTCAACGAACAACTCGACCGAGATGATGTGATCCACTGGCTCGGCCAAGAGGAAATGCATCCGGTTTCCCTTGCCGA
>JAACTC010000002.1 GCA_009993635.1 Erythrobacter sp.
GTATACGGTAACCCCGTATCGAGGGTTCGAATCCCTCCCGCTCCGCCACTGGCCTTTCTGGGCTAATCCGATTCTCTTCAAAATCACGCGAAAAGCTTTACAATTCTGCCATTTGCGATTCCAATGTTGTCCGACGCCATCCACCCCTAGCCGAACGTAAGTGGGGGTAGATCGGGGGTAACGGTTCAAGCTGCTTGGGGGTATCGGATGCTGACGGACAAGGCTGTGCGCGCGGCTGCTGCTCAGGACAAAGCTTACAAGCTCACCGACAGCCGAGGTCTTCACCTCCACGTTTCCGCAAGCGGACACAAAAGCTGGCGCTACAAATATCGCTTCGAGAAGAAGGAGCGCCTGCTGACGCTCGGTGCATACCCCGAGGTTTCGCTGGCCGATGCTCGCGAAAAACGGGACGAAGCTAAGAAGATTTTGCGCGAGGGCCGCGATCCCCGGCACGCGGCAAGGCGTGGACGATTGGTGGGCGCAAGCGTCTCGGTAAAATCATTCGAGGACGTGGCACGCGAGTGGCACGCTCTGCAGATTGAACGTTGGAAGCCTGTCCATGCCAGCGATGTTATCACCAGCCTCGAACGTGATATCTTTCCGCATCTCGGATCGATGCCGCTGGCCGAGATCGACAAGCCCCTGCTGCTATCGATCCTGCGCAAGATCGAGGGCCGCGGCGCGATAGAGACCTTCATATGACATAAGCGGGACCGGCGCGAACCGATCCCGCTTTCAAGAGATTCTATAAGGGCGGACGCTCAATCGATTTTTACCGTCCGCAAGTATGGACGAAGCGTTGTGAAGCCCTGCGGAAAACGCGCTTTCGCATCCTCATCGGAAACCGATGGCGGGATGATCGCATCCTTTCCTTCGCGCCAATCGGCGGGCGTGGCCACGCCATGCTTGTCGCTGAACTGGAGCGCGTCGATGGCGCGCAGGATCTCGTCGAAGTTCCGTCCCACGCTCATGGGATAGGTCATGGTGAGCCGGATCTTCTTGTCCGGATCGATGATAAACACTGACCGCACGGCCGCCGTCTCGCTCTGATCCGGATGGATCATGTCATAGAGCTTCGCGATCTTAAGATCTGCATCAGCGACGATCGGGAACACGAGGTTCGTGTTCTGGGTGTCGTTCACGTCTTCGATCCACTTGGCGTGTTCTTCGGCAGTATCGGTCGAGAGGCCGAGAGGCTTCACATTTCGCTTGTCGAACTCGGTGGCGAGCTGCGCGGTGCGGCCCATTTCCGTGGTGCAGACTGGGGTGAAGTCGGCCGGATGGCTAAAGAAGAATACCCAGCTGTCGCCAGCCCAATCGTGCAGGCTGATTTCGCCATTCTGGGTATCGACGGTAAAGTCGGGGGCGGTATCTCCGATATGCAGGCTCATGTCGATTTCCTTGCTTGGTGTTGATGCATCCTTTGTAGAGAGCCCCCGACGCCAAGCCCAACTTAAATTATCGATTGCATTAAGCGATAAATCGTTGACATCAGTATCTGAGCCAAACACCCCGTCGATTTTTCTGTCTAGACCCCTTGTCAATTAGCCATTGAGCGTAATGATACCGGCCATTGACGTCGTCAGTCACGCTTTGAGCCAGAACCTGATGGCCGAAGCAACGAGGCCCAGCACGGTTATGCTCGCGAGCCAAATCGCGAACATCCAGCCGATCCGCTGCCAAAGCGGGCGATCCTGCGGTTCGTCCATCAGTGATACCCCTCGTGCCCGACCTTGCCGCGGAACACCCAATAGGCCCAGGCGGTGTAGCCGATGATGAGCGGCATGGTGATCGCAACGCCTACCAGCATGAAGATCTGGCTGCGTTCGGGCGCGGCGGCATCCCAGATCGTGAGGCCCGGCGGCACGACATAAGGCCACATGGTGACGCCCAGGCCCGCCATGCCGAAGAAGAACAGCGCAAGGCTCAGCCAGAAGGGCTTGCTGTGTCGGTCCACCGAAAGAGCCCTCAGCAGCATGACGGCAATCACCGCGGTGAGGATCGGGACCGGCGCGGCGAAGTAGATCTCCGGCGCAGTCAACCAGCGCTCGGCATATTCGGCGTTCAGGAACACATTGTAGAGGCTGACACCGCCCATCAGCACCAGCGTTGCCCATGCCGCGCGCTTGCCCAGTTTTCGGGCATGGTGCTGACTTTCCCCGTCCAGCTTCCACACCAGCCAAGTTGCACCAAGCAGAGCATAGCCAGCAACCGTGCCGAGGCCGGTCAGCAGCGTGTAGGGCGTGAGCCAGTCGAACCAGCTGCCAGCATAGGCGCGATCGACGACCTCAATTCCCTGCAGCAGCGCGCCCAGTATCATCCCCTGCGCCATTGCCGCGACCAGCGAGCCGCCGGTGAAGGCTGCGTCCCAATATCGGCGATGCCCCGGATCGCGCCAGCGATACTCGAACGCGACACCGCGGAAGACCAGTCCCAGAAGCATGGCGATGATAAGCGGATAGGTAGCTGGCAGGATGACCGCATAGGCCAGTGGGAAAGCTGCGAAAAGGCCGCCGCCACCCAGAACCAGCCATGTCTCGTTGCCATCCCATACGGGCGCAATCGAATTCATCGCCCGGTCGCGCTCAGGCCCGACATCGAAGGTCGGGAAGAGGATCCCGATGCCCAGGTCGAACCCGTCCATCACCACATAGGCGAAGACGGCGAATGCGATGATGAAGGCCCAGATCGTCGTCAGGTCCACGTTAACGTCCATCGCTCGCCTCCTCGTGATCGCGCGGCAGTGTGTCGGGATCGCCCGGATTTTGGGACGGACCGGGCGTGATGCCGGCGGTCCGGATCGGCCCTGTATCGCCGCGCTTGACGCCGTATTCGCCCGCTTGCGGTGGCTTGTGCATCAGATGCAGAATATACCAGACACCCGCGCCGAACACCGCAAAGTAGACCACGATGAACGCAAGGAGCGATGCGGCGACTGCGGGCGCATCCAGCGGGCTCACAGCATCTGCCGTTCTCAGTAGATTATAGATCACGTAAGGTTGGCGACCGACCTCGGTCGTTACCCAGCCGGCAATAACCGCCATGAAACCGCTTGGCGCCATGACCAGAGCTGCGCGATGCAGCATCGGCCATTCGTAGAGCTTTTTGCGGAACCGAGCGAACAGGCTCCACGCGCCTAGGCCAAGCATGGCAAAGCCGATCCCGACCATAATCCGGAACGACCAGAAGACGATGCCGACCGGCGGCTCTTCGTCGTCGGGAATCGTATCGAGCCCAGCCAGCGGCGCGTCGAGCTCATGCTTCAGTATGAGCGAAGACGCCTTTGGGATCTCGATCGCGTAGTCGACCCGCTTCTCGTCGCTGTTCGGGATGCCGAACAGGATCAGCGGCGCACCATCGGGATGGCTCTCGTAATGGCCCTCCATCGCCATGACTTTCTGCGGCTGGTGTTCGAGCGTGTTGAGCCCGTGCATGTCGCCGGCGAAGATCTGGATCGGCGCAACGATGGCTGCCATCCACATCGCCATAGAGAACATCTTGCGTGCATGCAGGTTGGCCCGGTCCTTCAGCAGGTGCCAGGCACCCACGCCGCCGACCACAAATGCGGTGGTGAGATAGGCTGCGATCACCGTGTGGACGAGCCGGTAGGGAAAGCTAGGGTTGAACACGATGTCCCACCAGCTTTCGCCGGGCAGATATTGTCCGCTAGCGCCGATCTCGTATCCGACAGGCGTCTGCATCCAGCTGTTGACCGACAGGATCCAGAAAGCGCTGATGAAAGTGCCCATCGCCACCATCAGCGTCGCCGCAAAGTGCAACTTCTTGCCGACCTTGTTCATGCCGAAGAGCATGACGCCGAGAAAGCCTGCCTCGAGGAAGAATGCGGTCAGCACCTCGTACGCCATCAGCGGGCCGATCACCGGACCGGCTATGTCGGAGAATTTCGACCAGTTGGTGCCGAACTGGTAGGACATGACGATGCCGGACACGACGCCCATCGCGAAGCCGATCGCGAAGATTTTCAGCCAGTATTTGAACAGGTCGAGATAGATCGGCTTGCCGGTCTTGAGCCATAGCCCTTCGAGCACCGCGAGGAAGCTCGCCAGTCCGATCGAGAAGGCCGGAAAGATGAAATGGAAGCTTACCGTGAAGGCGAACTGAATCCGCGCAAGCACTAGGGCGTCTAGCTGATCGAACATCTCTTTATCCGTGTTGTTTTGCGGCGCGTGCCGCACGCCAGCGGTAGGTCTTTTCTGGCACCCCGATCTTGCGGAAAGCCCCGCAAGCGACATTTCCCGACGCGATCAAAGCTTCGATGTCGATGCAGCGCGCGTCTTGACGGGGGATCGCTGTCACAGCGCGTTCCAGCTCTTCCAGAGCATGTAGATCGCCACGACGAAGATCAGGCCTGCGAACACTGTTTTGAGCTGGCCACCGCCCGACAATCTCTTCGCCAGACGGGTCCCGAAATATCCGCCGCCAATACCACCCAGGATGAAGACAGCCGCCAGCAGCCAGTCGACCAAGCCTGACAGCGCATAGTTCGCCGCCGTGGTCAGGCCGAAGGCCGTCACCGCAATCAGGCTGGTGCCGACGGCGTTGATCATGATCATATCGGTCGAGGCCATCAGCCCCGGCACGATCAGGAAGCCGCCGCCAATGCCGAAGAAGCCGCTGAACGCGCCCGTGCCCAGCCCATAGCCGAGAACCTTGGGCGCGTTGCGACGATTGCACGCAGCCCCGGGCGTGCCCTCTACCTTGCGGCTGCGCAGCATGAGCGCACCGACCACGATCATTAGGAGCGCGAACAGGAACAGCAGTTTCTGGCCGTCGAAATTCTTGCCCAGCGTCGACCCCGCCAACGCGCCGACGATGCCTGCGCCTGCATACATGAACCCGCAGCGCCAGCGCACATTATGGTCGCGCGCATGCTGCAACAGGCCGGTTGCGGCATTGGCCGCGACGGCCAGTGCACTCGTGCCGATGGCGACGTGCGGGTTGTTCACGCCCACCAGATAAACCATCAGCGGAACGGCAAGGATCGACCCTCCGCCGCCCACCAGCCCGAGGGTAAACCCTACCAGACCGCCCGAAAGCGCGCCCAGTCCCAGATGCAGTGTGTCGATCATTCCGGGTTACGCCGCCTGCTTCATTTGTGGCTGGGCCAGCCACTCGTGGCCCTTGAGCATGCCGTTCCAGTAGATCCACGGCAGCGCCTCCGACTTCAGCAGCCAGCTCAGCTTGCGCGGCCGCGTGCCGTCGATCACCCATTTGGGGAAACTGGGCAGAAGTTTTCCGTCATATCCGAATTCGGCGAGCACGATCTTGCCCCGCTCGACCGTCAGCGGGCATGAGCCATAGCCGTCGTAGTCGGCCACAGGCTGCTTCGCATCGAGCTGTGCGAGCGCATTGACAGCCACGATCGGTGCCTGCTTGCGCGCGGCGGCCATCGTCTTGGCATTCGGTGTCGATCCTGCGTCTCCGAGGCCGAAAACGTTAGGATAGCGAACGTGCTGGAGCGTTAGTTTGTCGACATCGACGAACCCGCTCTCGGCATTCGCGAGAGGACTGTCGGCGACAAACTGCGGAGCAACCTGCGGAGGAACCGCATGCAGCATATCGAATTCGACTGTCTCCTCACCGGCTTCTGTCTTGAAGACGGCTTTCTTACCAGGGCCGTCGACCGCGACGAGCGTCTGGTTGAGCTTTAGGTCGATCCCGTATTTCTCGACATACTCCATGAGCGCCGGGACATATTCCTTTACCCCGAACAGGACGCCGCCGGCATTGCGGAACTCGACGTCAATCTTTTGAAGAACATTCCGCTCCAGCCATGCATCGCATGACAGATACATCGCCTTCTGCGGCGCGCCTGCGCACTTGATGGGCATGGGCGGCTGGCTGAATATCGCGCGGCCCGATTTGAGGTTGCGCACAAGCTCCCACGTGTAGGGAGCCAGGTCGTAGCGATAATTGGACGTGACGCCGTTCTTGCCGAGCGTCTCCTCCAGACCGTCGATCTTTTCCCAAGCAAGCCGGATGCCCGGAGCGACGATCAGAATCCGGTAGGTGATCGTTGTGCCGTCCGCGAGAGTGACCTGATTGCTTTCGGGTTGGAAGGAGGCGGCGGCTTGCTTGAGCCAGCGGGCCTGCTTCGGCATCACGCTCGCCGTGGTGCGCCTGGTGGCGGACGCTTCGAAGACGCCCCCGCCAACCATCGTCCAGCCGGGCTGGTAGTAATGATCCTCGCTCGGCTCGACGATCGCGATGTCGAGCGATGGACGCCGCATCAGCATGGAAGATGCGGTAGCGATCCCTGCCGAACCGCCTCCGATGATGACGACTTCGTGGTTTAGGCTCCGGGCCATGACAAACTCTCCAGTATCTTTTAGTTATTCGCCGAGCCGGTCGCGCAAGCCGGAAAGATCGTAGCCGGCACGCTTTGCGCGCTCGATGCGCTCGTCGGCTTTTTCATTCTCGATGTTGGCGAATGCATCGAGCGTGATGGAACGGGTCCCGGTCCGGCAGAAGGCAAGCACTTTGCTGTTCGCTTCTTCGCGGACCTTTGCGAAGGCTTTGACTGCAACCGGCGGAAACTCGCCCCCAGAGACCGGGATATGATGGAAGGCCAACCCTGCCGCTTGGGCAGCTTCACGAATCGATGCGACGTCCGGCTGGTGAGGCTCTTCACCATCCGGTCTGTTGCAGATCACCGTTCCAAATCCGGCATCGGCAAGCCCGCGCATGTCCTCAGGCTGGATCTGAGGCGAGACTGCGAAGGCCTCGCTCACGCTTACAATTTTCACGAATAAGTTCCTTCTGCGAGGCGAACGACCGCCATCCCAGCGAGCATTGCTACGACAAAAATCGCGGCGGAAGCGGGTTCGATGACAAGCGCAGCGATGCCCGGTCCGGGACAAAGCCCGGCGATCCCCCAGCCGATACCAAACAGGGCCGCACCACCCATAAGGCGAGGGGTGAGATCGGATTTGGTCGGCAGGTGGAACTCTCCGACGAAGATTGGTTCGGCCAAGCGCGGCACGATCCGCCACGCGA
Source organism: Erythrobacter sp. (assembly GCA_009993635.1). GTDB lineage: Bacteria > Pseudomonadota > Alphaproteobacteria > Sphingomonadales > Sphingomonadaceae > Alteriqipengyuania. The sequence goes on from JAACTC010000002.1 coordinate 7,018, forward strand.
TCGCCATGACGATAACGGCACCGCCCATGACGAAGGCAAGCGTAGGGTCCCAGTCGCCAAATATGTCGAGGAAACCGCGCACGCGGGCGGGATCGGTCATGCCGCCAAGGGCGAGGCCCGCGCCGAAGAGGGTGCCCGAGACGAGAGACGTTAAGGTAGTCCGCATCACAGCACCTCCAGTCCGAGTGCGTTCATGATCGCGACGGTCGCAATGCCGGTTGCCATGAAGGTCACAGTGGCGACGATCGATCGCACCGACAGGCGGCTGACGCCGCAAACGCCGTGCCCGCTGGTGCAGCCGCTGCCGAGGCGAGTGCCAATGCCCACAATCAGCCCGGCTATCGCAAGTGTGATTGGGCTGGCGAAGGTGGCGTCAATTCCACCCGATGCCAGCATCACGATCAGCGCACCCAGCGGCAGGCCGACGATGAACATCCACGCACCGCCCCGTGCAATGCCGCTGCCGCCAAGCCCGACTGCCTTTGCAGCAAGGCCGGAAACGCCAGCGATCCTGCCGAGGCCAAGCAGCATGACCGCCGCAGCAAGGCCGATCAGGACTCCGCCCGCCAGTCCGGCAAGGGGTGCGGCTTCAGGAAAACCGGGCAACGTCATACTGCGTTGACCGGAATCTTGATGTAGCTGACGCCGTTCTCTTCCGGGTCAGGCAGCCGGCCGCCGCGGATGTTCACCTGCACCGAAGGCATGATCAGCTTGGGCATCGAAAGCGTCTTGTCGCGGTCGGTCCGCATGGCGACGAAGTCCTGTTCGGTGACGCCATCCTTCACATGCACGTTTTCCTCGCGCTGCTGTTTGACAGTAGTCTCCCAAGCATATTCGTCGCGGCCCGGCGCCTTGTAATCGTGGCACAAGAACAGCCGCGTCTCGTACGGAAGCGAGAGCAGCCGGCGGATCGAGCGGAACAGCTGGCCAGCGTCGCCGCCGGGGAAATCGGCGCGTGCGGTCCCGAAGTCCGGCATGAAGATGGTGTCGCCTACGAACGCGGCGTCACCGATGATGAACGCCATATCGGCAGGGGTATGACCGGGCACGTGCAGAGCAATGCCTTCGAGCTCGCCGATCTTGAAAGTCTCACCATCCTCGAAGAGCTTGTCGAACTGCGATCCATCACATTCGAAATCCGTGCCCGCATTGAAAAGCTTGCCGAACACCTCCTGCACACGGATGATGTCGCGCCCGATCGCCAACTTCCCGCCGAGCCGTTCCTGGAGGTAAGGGGCAGCTGAAATATGATCGGCATGCGCATGCGTCTCGATCAGCCATGTCACTTTAAGATTATTCGAAGTGACATACTCGATCATGCGGTCTGCCGAGCCGTTCGATGTGCGGCCCGACGCCGCCTCGAAGTCCAGCACCGAATCGATGATTGCCGCTTCGTCCGTCTTGGGGTCGTGGACGACATACGACACCGTATTCGTGGCTTCGTCGAAAAATCCTGCAATCGAGGGACGCAAGCATTTGTCGGATTGCGCGCGTTCGATCTGTGCAGTGGCGCGATTGAGGCTTGGATCGTCAACCATGCGGTATCTCCATTCAATTACATAAACTGTTTATATATGTTGCTATCGGACTGTCAAGTGGTATGAGGGTCCGATGACAGACACGATCAAAGCCGATGGTGAGCGAGCAGCGCCATGCGCGGGACTGCGTATCGGAGATGGGGCGCCAGACTTCTCGGCGCGAAGCACGACCGGAGATGTTCGCCTTTCCGATTACCGGGGGCGGTGGTTGATCCTGTTCTCGCACCCGGCCGATTTCACGCCGGTTTGCACGACCGAGTTCGTCGCTCTGGCTGAGGCCGCGAGCGAGTTCGAAGGGCGCGACTGCGCTCTGATGGCACTTTCCGTCGACAGCCTGTTTTCGCACTTCGCTTGGCTGCGGTTGATCCGCGACCGCTACGAGATTGAGGTGCGTTTTCCGATCGTCGAGGATCCGACGCTTGTGATCGGCCGGGCTTACGGAATGGTTGCGCCGAACGATAATGACAGCGCGACGGTGCGCACGACATTCTTTATCGACCCGAACGGGGTGATCCGCGCAATGACCTGCTATCCCGCCAATGTGGGCCGTTCGACGCCGGAGATGTTGCGAACGCTCGATGCTCTTCAGGCAGTAGACAACGGGCCAGTCTTGGCCCCTGCAAACTGGGCGCCCGGAGAAGCCCTATTGGCTCAGCCTGACGCATCGCTGGATACGGTGTTCTCCGCCAAGGGCCAGACCGACTGGTTCATGAAGGAAACCAAGCGAGGGGCTCGCAAATGACCGACGATGAGCTGGTTGATGCCTTGAAAGCCCTCGCTCATCCCGTGCGCTTGCGTATCATGCAGGCGCTGACCGGGGCCGAGCGCAACGTCGGTGAGATCGACGATGCCGCCGAGATAGGCCAGCCGACACTTTCGCAGCAGCTGGCGGTCCTTCGAAATGCGGGCTTGGTAAAAACGCGCAAGGACGCCAAGCTCGTTTATTATCGGATCGACGAAGGCATGTTGGCGCAAGTCGTGGGTGCAACGAGTGAACTTGGTGGATTGTCCGCTAGGCCAGTTCATCGTTCGCGCCAGTCAGTGCCTGGGGTGGCCAATTTCGCCAAATTAGGGTGACTCCGTCTTCGTTAGATGAAGGTCAGCGTCAACTTCACCATCGGTAGTATCCTACGCGATAGTGATAAATCCCTTTCGATCGGGGCTGGTCGTCGAGCAATTGCGAATGGCCGCTAATAGGTAGTTCAATTGAGAGACCGAAAGACCGTGATTGGGCTCGAAGCTGCTGCGAGGGCGCTTCTGAACGAACGACCGCTTTCGGGCGTTCGCCGTTCCGACCGGGGTGACCAATTATGGGGCGCATTGCTGACCGGCAACTCACGCTGGTAGCGGCCTAGCGGCTTATGGGCCGTAAGCGGTCGGTCCGCTATGAGATATCCTGAGGCTTAAAGCAGCCAGCACCGACAGGTTTGGTTGTTCATAACCGGGGGCACCCGAAGGACCCGCGCCGTGTGCAGATCATGCGAACTACGTAAATGCGTATGCATCCGGCAGCTCTTGCCAATGCCGATATTGCCCAGTCCGAGTCCCGTTTTTCGGTTGGCCCGCTCGACCCTAACGGACTTTGTCACTTCTATATCAGCACATGTGGGCGCCCATCCGTGACGTTTCCCGGTAACACGATAGCCCTGAACCGGGGGAACTATCATGAAACCGAAGACTACGATCTCACTGGTATGTGGCGCCGCACTGCTGACGCTTGCAGGGCCTGCAATTGCGAAAGACCCCAGCCCGAAGCAGCTCATGTCGATGAGCGCGGGCTGCGCTTATGTCGTCGCCATTGCCGAAGGCAGCAACGTGCAGCTGAACTATGGCTCTGCCGAATGGATGGGCATCGTCCAGCTTCTCGAACAGAGGTACGGTCTCGACGGCGATCAGGCAATCGAGCTTGCCAAGGCCAAGTATAACAAGCGGGCGCGCGTGATGGGTGCGGACGAGGCGCGCAGCCACATGCTCAACCGGGCGCGCGAGTGCGACCGCGAAATGGCCGTGATCCTGTCCTGATGATCGGTCGGGCCACACCGCATGTTTGCGCCCCTGCGGCGATCGCCGGGGCCATCGTGCTGGGCACGTCGCTTGCCGTCCTGCTCTCGGCAGCTCCGGCGCGCGCGAGCACGGACGACGCAGAGCTGATCTACGAATGCGGCCTGGCGATGGAGTTCGCTTCCAAGAAGGGCGCAAATCTCCCCGTTTCGGCAAATCGCGCGATGAGCCATTTCGGAGAGGTGACGGGCAACGACCCGAAGCTTCGCAAGCAGGCGGACCAGGCCATCCGCGCGATCTGGGACGAGCAAAAGAAGCGCGATGGCCGCAAGGCCTTCAACCGATATCTCCTGTCCGTGGCGCAGGACTGTTCTGACTTCTATGTCGAGCTGGCCGAGCGTGAGGCTGCCGAGGTGGAAGGCCAGCTCAATTCTCGAGGCACCTTGTCTGCAGCCGCACTGCGATCTTACGCCACGCGCACTGGCGATTCTGGCGAAGTCGCCAATTATCTCGTCTACTACTACCCTTACGGCAAGGATCTCTTCCAGCCGAACGACGATGGCGATCTGCTCGGGCAACTGATCGTCGAAGCCGGTGCAGCGGGCCTGAGGCGGTGGAGCGAAGAGGCGATCTACGCGATCGCGAACAGGCACTACTGGCAATATAACCCGCCCGCCACGCGGCTGGTTTTCGCCGAATACCAGCGCCGCTCGCGGATGAAGCGCCAGACCGAAGCGGAAGCGCAACGCTGGGCCCAGCGCGCTGCCGATGATCGCGCGGAGCAGGCGCGCAGGGCCAACGCGCCCTATGTCGGCTCGCTCGGCACCGGCAAGCCTTACACGCCCAAGCCAGGCAGCGGCGTGGTGGTTTGCACGACCTACAAGGGCACCGGCGGCGGCCGGGTGTGCAAGGAAGAGTGATGCGCCCGGAGGCTCTCCCGTCTCGCGGACCTGCGCTGGCGACGCTAATCCTGCTGCTCCTCCTGCTCGTTGCGACCGCGGTGGCCGCGCGGGCTGCGCCACAGGGATCGGGTTCGCTGCAGACGAGCATCGCCGCGTGCGACAGCGGTGACCGCGCGGCCTGCGCCGATGCCGGAATGCTGCTGTCCGATGTCGAAAGCCCCGCCTACGACCCCTTCCTCAGCCTGCGGTTCCTGCAACAGGCCTGCGCCGCCAAGCAGGCGAAGGCCTGCGGGCGACTGGCGCTGATTTTCTACGCCGGCGAAGGCGATGTCGAACGCGACCTGCCGAGCGCGGGCAATTTTGCATTGCGCGCCTGTGCTGACAATGATCGCGATGGATGCGAAGTTGCAGAGGCGGTGTTTGCCGAACCGGGATCGCCGCAATTCGATGCCGAAAAGGCGCTGCGCTATCGCCGGGTCAACTGCACTTACGGCAATCGCCGGTCGTGCATCGACCTTGCGCGGATCCTCTATGCGATGGACGACCGTCTGCCGGCCGAACAGATCGCGCTCAACGCATGCGTACCGGGCGATCCCGCCAGCGCCGAGATCTGCGCTTTCGGCAACCGCCTGCAATCGCTGCGTCGCAAGGCGGAGGCTGAACGCGAGGCGGCGATCCAGGCCGCCCGCAACGCCCAGGCGCGCGAGGACACGGTGTTCGACCAGTACATGGCAGAGCGCGATTACGACGGTGCGCTGTATTATTCGCTGTATCACCTCCGCTCGAAGGCCCACGCCGAAAGGGCGATCATGGCGGCGTCGCGCGCGGGTGCCCTGTCGAGCATATTCAAGGATCACTTCTACGTCCTCGAATACTGGTTCCCTTCCGGCCCGGTGGCGCAGATCGCGGCCTCGCAGATCGCCCGGACAAGGAGCGCCAATGATTGCGGCATCTGGAACTGCACCAACATGCCCGGTGCCAGCACGGCGCGGTGGCGGGCGGCAGGCGGCGGCCGGTCGACCAGTTCCTACAGGGGCAGCTCGTCGTCCTACACTCCGACACCCACGCCCAGCAGCGCCAATATCGCGAAGCAGACCCGCGACAAATACCGTTCCTACAATTGCACCGGTTCCCGGAGGCTGCCGGACAGCCATCCGGTCTGCCAATGACTCAGGAGTTCAAGATGAAGATACTTGCGATAACCGCAGCGCTGTTTGCAGGGCTGGCCGCCTTTGGTCCCGCTCCGGCGATGGCACAGGTCGACCGCAGCACTGCGCAGGAGCGTGCGTGCGAGGCCAAGTATGAAGACATCTTTGCAAACCTCAACAGCACCAGCCCCAATAAGCGGCGCGTAAGCGACGAGGAGATCGGCTGGGCCTTCGACTATGAAGAGGTGAAGCGAGAGGGCAGGCCGTGTTCCGACATCGGCAAGGATGAGCAGGCCAGTGCCCAGGCGGCAGCGAAGCCTGCGGCCAAGGTTGAAGCGGGCGGCGGCACCAACGCACTCGCCGGGCAGGCCGCTTACAATTCGGGCGATTTCGCAACTGCCCGCGCGAAGTATCAGGTCGGCTGCTTCACCGAGGGGAATGGCGCTGCCTGCACCAACCTGGGCGCCATGGCGAGCAGCGGGGAAGGCGGCGCAAACGATCTGCCGCTGGCGCGGCGCGCCTACCAGCAGGGCTGCGCGAAGGGCGTCGGCGAAGCCTGCGAGAACTACGGTTCGATGCTCATCAACGGGCGCGGCGGGGCGAAGGACTACGCCGCCGCAATCGCTCCGCTATCCACGGCCTGCAATGCGAGCTTTGCGACCTCCTGCTACGATCTGGGTGCCACCTATTTCTTCGGCCATGTCGGCGGCGAGCCGGACTACGCCAAGGCCCGCCAATACTTCACCAAGGCGTGCCCGGACTATGGCGCAGACGGATGCTATGCACTCGCCATCCTCCAGCGCGATGGCGGCGGTGGGCCGGTCGATGCTGCGGGGGCGGCGCATTCGTTCAAGCTCTCGTGCGAAGCGGGCAAGTCCGACGGTTGCCTCGAATATGGCGTCGCGCAGTATAACGGCGCCGGAATCGCGCAGGACCTCGCCGGAGCGCGTGCAAGCTTCGGGCAGGCATGCAACACCGGCAACGCTGGGGCGTGCATGAACGCCGGCATCATGGCGCGCGACGGTCAGGGTGGCGCGGCCGATCCTGCCGCTGCCAAGCGCTATTTCGGCCTCGGCTGCAAGCTCGGCATCCAGGATGGCTGCAGCTTCGCACAAGCCATTGCCGGTTGAGGTCGGCCAGCTAGGGGAGCGAAGTTGATGCACACACATTCCGCCGCGATCGGCACGCTCACCCTGGCGCTTGTACTGTCGGCAATCGCGCTCTTCCAGCCGACCGCTGCGCGTGCGCAGGATGCGGGTGGCGCTGCCAGCAACCTGTCGTGCGAATTTCTCGCCACCGAAATCAGACTTAGCGCTCTTGCATGGTTCAGCAGCCGCGAGGTCAGCGCGGAGGAGCGCGCCTGGGCGGAGGAACAGGCGGCCCGCAGAGCGCGAGGCGAGGCTTGCCTGTTGCCGGGCGAGGCGGACGCAGGCCACGGGAGCGATGCCGGGTCAGCGGCGCGCCGAGGCGATTATGCCCGTGCGCGCGTGCTGTATTCCGACGCCTGCGACCGGGGCGAAGCCCTGTCATGCTTCGAGCTTGGCAACATGCAGCGGCAGGGCACCGGTGGCCCCAAAGATATGGCCGGAGCCCGCGTTTCCTTCGCCCGAGGCTGCCGGACCGACGGCCCGTCGTGCCGCGCGGCGGGCATCTTGTTCGAATATGGCTGGGGTGGTTCGCATGATCTCGCACAGGCGTGGGAGTTCTACCGCGAGGGCTGCGACCTCGATGACGCGGTGGCGTGCCACAACGCGGGCGTGCTGTCGGAAAAAGGCAAGGGCACGCCGCAGAACTTGCCCGAAGCACGACGATATTACCGGCTTGGCTGCGACGGGGGCAACGATACGTCCTGTTACAACCTGGGCATCTTTCTGGACGATGGCGTTGGCGGATCGGCCGATCGACCCGCCGCTCTCGATGCATTCTTGAAAGGCTGCGAACTGGGCTACGAGCCCAGCTGTCGCGAAGCGGAGAAACTGCAATGACAATTCGTATGAACTCTGCGCCGATCGCGCTGGCGGTCCTGGCGTCGGGGATGGCCTTCGCGCTTCCGGCCTTCGCGCAAGACAGTGCGCCCATGGGTGCCGACGACACCGCTTCAGCGCACAATATCCTGTATGAGCAGAAACTGGCAATATCCCTCACGACACCTGTCACCGTGGGGGAAATGTTGCATTGTTCGGCGGTCTGGGATCGCTGGGCCTATGTCGTCGAGAGCGCGGCGGACCCTGCGTTCAAGAAGGGGCTTCGTGCGGAGCTTTCCGTGAAGAACGCGAAGAGCCGTCAGCGTCACTGGGAGCGTATGGCCCGCAGGGAAGTGCGCAGCGATGACGATGAGGACTACTTCGACGGGTCGCGTGACATTGCCGAGCGTCGGGCCGACAAACTCTATGCCGAGTACGCCTCCGGCACCGAAAGCGGGATGACGTCGATGATGGGATGGCTCGCGTCGTGCAGATGAGGCCTGGCATCCTGCTGGCGCTGGGCTGCATGCTGTGCGGGCCGGTCGCGCTGAGTGCTGAGGTCCAGTCGACCGAGGCGGAAGCAGCCGAGCGCAGCGCGCAGCAGATCCGCCAGGACCGCGAGCTTGCCGATCGCATGATCGGCTTCGGCAACGCGGCTGGCGCGCGCGAGATACTCGCAAGGCTCTGCCACGAGGATGGCGACGATATCGCCTGCCAGAACCTGGGCGTCATGGCGATGACGGGCGAAGGCGGCGAGGTCGACATGGCGGCCGGTCGCGCGGCGTTTGCGCGCGGCTGCGATCTGCAGCTCCCGGAGGCGTGCCAGAACCTCGCCGATGCGCTGGTTAACGGGGAAGGCGGACCGGTCGAGGATGTCCGCGCTCTGTCGCTCTACTACCAGCTTTGCACGCGCGGCTATGGCGGGCGCAATTGCCATCGCGCAGCCATGATGATCGAAACAGGGCGCGGCGTGACAGAGCCCGACGCGGCAAAGGCGCAGGAGGCATATGCGCGGGCATGCGACCTCGGATTCAGGCCCGCCTGCCAGCGAGTGGAGACAGGATCGTGAACCTTCGCAGGATCGCAATCGCGAGCATCGCTGCCTGTACGGGCCTCTCCTCGCTTGCGCTGGCAGAACCGATCGATGGCGAAGAGCCGGAGATGTATGAGGATAGCTACACCTTCGTCTGTCCGGACGGCGGCTACCAAAGCGGCTGCACGCGGGAAGACGTGGAGCTGGCCATCATGCTCGACGAGGCACCCCGGAACCGACTGGCGAGCGAATGCCTCTACCGGACGCAGGCGGATTGCAGCGTCACCGCAAGCGGGCAGATCGCTGCGCTGACACTTGGTACGACGCTGCACTGGCAGCTCCTCGCCCTGCAACCCATCGACGGCCCCGCGACGGAGATGATGGTTCTGTTCGAACAGGACGGTGCGGTGCCCAACCTGCTCGTGTCGCACCAGACCGAAGGCTATTTCGATCCCCCCGTGGCGGTGCGCGACGGGGATGATCGCTTCATCCTGCACGTGCCCGCGCGCAACCGGGGGCTAGGCAATGCCGATCTGATCCTGATGGAAAGCGGCAGCGGATGGAACTGGTGGACCGCCGAGCAGCTGATCGCCGACGCGGACCGCTTTCTGCCCGAGGGCTTCACGCTGGCCAGTCCGGTCGAATTCAATTTGCGGGAGGGAAGCGCCTTCGCGCTCGTCCGGCGCGAGAGCGACGCGGGCTGCTGTGCCACCGGTGGCGTAGCGTTCGTCGATTTCGACGTGTCGCAGCCCCATTCCATCGCGATCACCGGCGTCTCCTACCAAGAGACCACTCCCGGCGAACTGCGCCGGATCGGGCCAGATCAAGTGACAGGAGAAAGCGAATGACGAGGCTTGCCGCAACAACCCACCTTAAGGCGATGGGCACGCTGGTGCCCGCCGTCGCGCTGCTGATCGCTCCACAGGCGGCGCAGTCTCAGGGGGCGCAACCCGTCTCACCCGAAGTGCAGATCTTCACGCTGGTCGCGCAGGCGGAACATGTCGCTCGCAAGTGCGATGCCTTTTCCCACGAAGGCCAATTCCTTTATCTGGAATTCAAGCGGCGGTTGCTCAATTCGTTGAACCAGCCGCTGCTCGACAGCATTTCGAGAACGCAGGCGCCCACCTTTGCCGGCTCGTGTAGCGATCTGTCGGCTAAGCCCGAAGCCAGAAAGATCGTCGACTACTTCAATAACGAAGGCGCGCGAATGTTGGCGCTGCACAGCTTCCTGCCCGAACAGTCCCCCTGTGCCCACGCCAATGCGCCCGCCTTCAGGCAGCGTGCGGCAAAGGCGTGGAAGGCGCTTTCGTCCAGTCAGGATCCGCGCTTGCAACCTACAGCGATGCAGGCCGAAGCGAACATGATCGCCACCCAGTGCATGCTGACCGGCGCGAGCGACAGGGCACGCGCGCACGCAGCCTCGTTCATGGCGGAAACCCTTGCGCCCGTTTACGCAAAGCCGGCCAGCTATCGCGGGGAGGTGACGGTCAGCGGCTCCAACGAAGAGAACCCCACCTTCGTCGAAGCGCTGCGGGACAGTGGCGCGCAGGTCCTGAAGGGCGGCGTTCTGGCCGGGATGACCCGAAGCATCGGCGTCGGAAACGAAGTCCTCATTCTGAAGGACGGTCGCCTGGCCGTGGCCGAGGAGAAGGACAGCTTCGCATTGCTCGGCATGGCAACGGTCGAGTTCCGGGCCGGCGGCAAGACCTATCCGGCGACCCAGGCCCGATCGGTCGATCCGCGTTTCGGCAAGATATTCGTCCTCGATGCAAAAGCGAGCAAGGCCGTTTTGGCTGAGCCCAGCTTCGGGATCGGGTTCGTGGATGCCGGGGGAACCGCCACCACCTGGGAGGAAACCTATCAGTACCAGGGCCGCAAGAAGACCGACCAGGGTACTTCGGTCCGACCGGTCGGGTTCGATACCACCGCCTTCAAGGCCGCGCTGACATACGCCAACGCTCCGGAGTTTCGCTGATCATGGTTGGCGGAGCGGCCGGCGCAGGGCGCGCGATACTGGCGATGTGCGTGGCCCTGCTGTGTCTGAATTCTGCTGCCATTGCTCGGACGGCCGAGGCTGGGCCGCCGCCCGATCCACTGGTGGCCGAGTGCGAGATAGAGAAGGACGCGAAGTCGTGTGCGGCAATGGCGATCAAGCATTACGAGGGCCGCGACGTTGAGCAGAGCCACGAGCGCGCTCGCGCCTTTTCGGCAAAGGCGTGCGACTTCGGCGAGATGATGGGCTGCAATCTTCTCGGCGCGCTGATGGAAGACGGCCTTGGCGGAACGAAAGATATGAAGGGCGCGGCCGATCTCTATCGCAAGGCGTGCGCCAACGGATATGATGGGGCGTGCTACAACGTTGGCACGATCCTTTACGGCAATCCTGCTCGCAGCCCCGCGGATATGGCAGAAGCCCGGCGGATGTTCGCGATGGGATGCGAGGCCGGCATTCCGGATTCGTGCAACGATCAAGGCGTGATGCTGAAGCTGGGCGAGGGGGGCGAGCAGGACCTGCCCATGGCGCGATCGCTGTATGCCCGCGCATGCGAGGCGGGGCTGGCAGATGGCTGCGCCAATTCCGGGTACATGCTGCTGGCCGGTGAAGGTGGGCCAAAGCAGCCTGACGCTGCCGCGCCATTGCTCGAAACGGCATGTCGATCCGGATCGATGTTCGCCTGCGACAATCTGGGCATCGTTCTGCTCAACGGCCTAGCGGGCGAGCGGCAGCCGCAGGAGGCGCAGCGCCTGTTCCGGCTTGCCTGCGACGGCGGGCAAGGCAATGCGTGCCTCAACCTTGCCGGGATGCTGTATAATGGCGTCGTCGGCCAGGCAGACTTGGTAGAGGCACGCGCAAGCTTCGCGACCGGCTGCGAGAATGGCAGCCTCGATTCCTGCAAACTTCTCGCCCAGATGGCCTTCGACGGAGAAGGCGGCGCGAGCGACAAGGCGATGGCGCGTCAAATCTATTCCGAGCTTTGCGAGAAATTCGACGTCGCCGATACATGTGTAGTATTCGGTGTGATCGCCGAGAACGGGGCCGGAGGGCCGCGCGATTCCGTTGCCGCTCTTCGCGCGTTCGAGAGAGGTTGTAATCTCGGCGATCGAGATGCCTGCCTGTTTCGTGAAGCTCGACAAAAGCAACAGTCGGAGTGACAGTTCAAAGCAAAGCCCGCGCCGGTCCCGCGACCGGCAAGATCGCTTGGTCGAGATCTGTTTCATCTAGAGTGCCGTCGAGCTCTTTGAATGCTCGATCGAGCGGCAGCTTTCGGGCAGTCTGTCTTCGCTCTCCAAAGGCTTCTTGTGGGGCGCGAAGCTGCTGCGAGGGCGCTTCTGAACGAACGACCGCTTTCGGGCGTTCGCCGTTCCGACCGGGGTGACCAATTATGGGGCGCATTGCTGACCGGCAACTCACGCTGGTAGCGGCCTAGCGGCTTATGGGCCGGAAGCCGACGTTCGGTTGTGAGCTTGAGACTTTCAAGAGCAGACCGACTTTCACACGTCCGATAGCGATACATCGGGTGCGTGGGCAATGATTTGAATGGTCGCCGTCCGGGGAAAGTCACCGAAGTATGTGGGCTAGGAGAAAAGATCGATGGCAGCCGATGCCAGGTCGAATCCATGCCAATGCAGCACTGTCCGAGGCTTATGCTTTACATTTGCGACCGCTCGCGCTTGTCTGAGGCCATGAGTTCGGGGCAGAAGCGGATATCGAGCACGCGACGGGAGAGCGTTGCCGCCTGGGATCGAACCTTGTCGTGAGCATGCGCGTCCAGCTTCCAACCCGATCCGATACCTGTCCCCCATCCATTGCGATCGTCGACGATCATCGCCTGTTCCTCAACGGCCTAGTTATGATGATTGAGAACAGGCCAGACCCCCACGATGTGTCACCCTTCGAATGCCCGCTGGAACTCATCGGAGTGCTTGGCCGGGGGGATCGGTTCGATCTGATTATCTGCGATCTGATCATGAGCCGGATGAACGGGCTCGCCTTCGTCGATGCGATTCGCCGGTACCATCGGGTTCCGGTGATCATCCTGTCCGGGATCAACGCCACGCCGCCGATTCCCGAAATGCGCAAGCTCGGGGTCTTCGGCTTCGTGCACAAGTCCGCCGAGGATGATGTGCTGTTCGAAGCGATCGAGCATGTCTTGGCAGGGCGACTTTACTTTCCGACCGATTACACGATCGATGAGGATGGCCGGGCAACCGGCGATTTCGGACGTCAGGTGGAACTCGCGGGCGATGAAGGGCTGATACCGGCGCTTTCCGCAAGGCAGATGGAAGTGCTCAGGCTACTGGCAGTCGGGGCCACCAATGGCGAAATTGCGGGCCAGCTGGGGATCAGCGAGAATACGGTGAAGTCGCATCTCAAGGCGATCTTCGACGCTTTGCGGGTGACCAAACGCACCGCCTGCGTGCGCGCGGCGCGCTCGCTCGGAGTAATCTGACGGGCGACGCCGCTATGCCGGGGTCGGCTCGGGCATGGTGTTCATGCCACCCTCCAGGATCAGGCGGATGTCCTGCGGATCGACGGGCTTGTCGAGACACAGGATGCGCTGGCGCATCGCCTCCTCCTTCGCACCGGCAAGGTTGCCGCCCATCAACACTGCGGGGATATCGAAGTTGCACTCCTCGCGCAGGCTGGCGATGGTCTCCAGCCCGTCATCCTCGCCCAGCTGCAGATCGACGATCAGTAGCGAAGGGGCGGCGCGCACATGGCCCAGTGCCTCCACCGCCAGTGAGCGGCTGCGCGCGGACACGACCTTGCAGCCCCACCCGGTAAGGACCACCGACATCGACGCGAGCACGTCCTCCATATCGTCGACCACCACGATCAGCGGCGATCCCTCCAACTGGCCCCAGCCGCCGGGCGCATCCGCCGGCGCCGGCTGGGAAGGCCCGTTCTTCGGGATCGTCAGGGTGAAAGTGCAGCCCTCTCCCGCTCCCGTTTGCAGCGCCAGCTCTATATCGAGCAAGTCGCTTAGCCGCCGGACGATCGACAGGCCGAGGCCCATATTGGCGCCGCCAGCCGTCTCGTTTTTGTCCCCGCGGGAGAACTCCTCGAACATCCGCTCGCAATCGGCATCGGCAATGCCGGGCCCGGTGTCGGCGATCACGATTCGCGCGTTTTCGCCATCGTCCCGCAGCGAGAACCGCACGGTCCCCCCGGCCGGCGTGTATCTCATCGCATTGCCGACCAGATTGCGCAGGATGCGGGCGAGCAGCGCGGGGTCCGTGCGAACCGGAACGGGCTGGAAGTCGGTCTCGAGAACCGGACGATCCTCTCCCTCATGCGGAGCGAATTCCGCGGCAAGCCTGGAGCATTCACTGTCGAGCGACAGCGACACGGGGCGCATCAGCAGCGCGCCGCTGTCGATCTGCGCAACATCGACCAGCCCGCGCACAAGATCGCGCTGCGCACGCCATGCCTCTTCCACCTGCGCGAACAGGCGCCGCTGCAGCGGCGTGGTCAGCAATTCGCGCAAGGCATGCAGGAAAAAGCGCTGCGACTGGAGGGGCTGCGACATGTCGTGCACCATGAAATTGAGGAAGCGCGACTTCTCCTCGTTCATTTCGAGAAAGAGCCGGTTCTTGGCACTGATCATCTCGTTCAGTCGCCGGGCGTTGCGTGCCGCGATCGTCTCGCGCGTATCAAGTTCCACCCGCGCGCTGACGGTCATGACGAAGAAGAAATAGACAAGCATCCCGATCCCCACGAAGCGCAGCGCATTGGGGGCGGTGAAGGCGAGATAGAGGCCCAGCGGCGGCAGCGAGGTGCTGGCCAGAGCAATATAGGTGGGGCGGTAGGCCGAACTGGGTATGATCCCGCCCAGCGTGATGCTGCCGACGATCAGCGTGCCAATGAAGACCGTGAATTCGGACGAATAGTCGATCTGGAAAATCGCCACGGCGCCCCACACCGCGCCAGTAAGGGCGGAGATGATGCAATGGCCGAGCAGGTATCTCTGATAATTCGCTTCGGTAATGCCCTCGCGTGCCATCAGCCGGGCATAGGCGAAGGTCACCAGGACCATTGCCGAGCCTAGCGCGAACCAGACCAGGGCCGCCACCGCCGAGTTCATCAGCGCCATGACGATGGCCGTGTAGGCGATAATGAATTCGACGATCAGGCAGGAGCCGACCACACGCTTCTTGAGCAACTTGGCTTGCTCGATCCGAAGCAGGCCCAGATCACCTGCTTCCAGGGCATCGCTCGGCGCCATCAGGTGCCCCAAGGTCCCTCGGCCGGCGAGCGGGAGAATGCAGCGGATCGGTTGAGTGCCGCCAGCGCGGACAGCTTGAACGCGATCGGCAAGCCGGCGAAGAACAGCAGGAAGATCGACCGGACAGTGCTATCGTCCGCTACGCGCGCTTCGAACCCGATCAGGTCGAGGATCGGAAATGCGACGGCAAGGGGAACGACGAAGGCGAGTTTCGAGGCCGCGTTCTTGATCGCGAGGAACAGCCCGGACTGGCGCCGGTCTTGTGCCACCTCGTCAGCATAAGCGATGTCGGCCAGCATCGATGTCGGCATCACCGCGTCGGCCCCGAAGGTGCTGCCGACCGCGAAGAACAGGATCGCGATGGCGAGCGTGTCGCCCGGCCCGAACAGCGGGAGCAGCGCGAAGGCGGCACAACTTGTCATGATCCCCACCTTCCAGGCCCCGGCCTTGCCGATCCGCGCGGCGAGAAACTGCCAGACGGGCAGCAGGGCTGCGGTGGCGAGGAAAAGTAGCCCGATCAGCAGCCCGACCAGCGCAGGGGCGGCGAGGATGAAGGTTATGTATAGTACCGCCAGCCCGCTGAAGAACGCATTGCCCGTCTGGACAAGGGCGAAGGGGGTCAGCAACTCGCGAAAGCGGCAATGCCGGGCAAGGAACCGGATCGCGGTTCGTGCGCCCACGCGGGGGGGCGTTGCATTGCGGTGCGGCACCGGGATGAACAGCACGAACAGCAGAAAGCCGGCGATGGCGAGCGCGATGATGGTCGAGGCCAGGCTCGGCAGCGCCCCGGCAATCGGCACCGCGAGGATCAGCGGGAAAAAACCTGCAAGGATTGCGCCGGCCACCTGGAACACCGCTTTCGCGCTGGCCAGCGTGGTCCGCTCGCGCGTGTCGGAGGAAAGCTCCAGTCCGACCGAAGAGTAGGGCACGTCGAGCAGTGTCAGGAACAGGAAGTACCCTGCACCGGCCAGTACGAGATAGAGGACGCCCGCACCCTCCGGCGGGTTCAGGAGGAACCAGATCGCCAGACAGAACCCCACGACGCCAGCCGCCATCCACGGCTTGCGTGGCCCGAAGCGAGTGCGCGTCTGGTCGCTCAGGTAGCCGATAAAGGGATCGGTCACCACGTCGAGCAGGCGGCCCAGAACGGCTGCCGCCCCCACCACCGCGAGGCCCAGACCCATGTCGATCGCGTAGAATGTCGGCAGGTAGGTCAGCAGCACGAGCCCGCTCATCGCCAGTGGCATGGTGAGAAGCCCGTAGGCGAACAGGAGGGGCAGACCGAGCGTGCCGACCTGCGTCGCCCGAACTTTTGCGGTGCTTCCCCGGCTTGCCATCATTCCCCCTAAAGCAGCCGTAATTGTGCGGTTTTCGGACGCAAACGGCAACCACCCGTTTGGGTGATAGTGACCGAACTTTGCTCCTGATAGCCCGGCAGCTCAAGGCAATGGCCTGAGTTCGCTATCCGGGGGGGAAGCAATGAGCACTTATTCGCAGCGCACGGCATCGAAGGGGCCGGGCTTGGTCCGCACACTTATGTATTCGACTTCGATGGCAGCACTGCTGGCCGTCGCACCGACCGCGGGCGAGTATAGCGCCTTCGCACAGGAGGTGGGCCCGCCGGGGCCTGCCGGGCCAGAGGGCCCTCCCGGGCCTCCCGGGCCGCAGGGCCCACAGGGTGAAACGGGCGAGCCCGGGCGACCGGGGCCTCCCGGGCCGCAGGGTCCGCAAGGCGATGACGGCGCGACGGGCGCTACCGGTCCATCGGGCCCTCCCGGGCCGCAAGGGCCACAGGGTGAAACGGGCGAGCCCGGGCGACCGGGGCCTCCCGGGCCGCAGGGTCCGCAAGGCGATGACGGCGCGACGGGCGCTACCGGTCCATCGGGCCCTCCCGGGCCGCAAGGGCCGCAGGGCGATACCGGCGACACTGGCGCGCAAGGCGTGCCCGGTCCGACGGGGCCGCAGGGTGAGCAGGGTGTCCCCGGTCCGACCGGACCGCAGGGTGAGCAAGGTGTTCCAGGCCCGCAAGGTCCGCAAGGCGATGACGGCGCGACGGGCGCTACCGGT
>JAACTC010000011.1 GCA_009993635.1 Erythrobacter sp.
AAAAGGTGGAGGCCCGAGCCGGAATCGAACCGGCGTGCAAGGATTTGCAGTCCTCTGCGTAACCACTCCGCCATCGGGCCCCGTTGTCACGGGCTAGGCGCGAAGCGGGGCGTCTAGCGGCTTGCGCCCAGCAGTTCAATCGCCTTTCGCGTCGAACGCGCGATCGCGCTGCCCGCCGGGCTTCCCTTCCCCCGCCCATCCTTTAAGAAGCCGCGCATGTCGATCTCTGCCATGCTCGAACCGATCGCCGGAAACGGCGAGACCGTTACCCTTCCCGCCGACGAGTGGATGCAGGGCCGAACGCTGTATGGCGGGGCGAGCGCGCTGGTCGCCTATACCGCCGCCGTCCGCGCATTTCCCGATCTGCCGCCGCTGCGATCCGCACAGGTGGCTTTCGTCGCGCCGGTGGGAGCGCAGGTGACGCCGCAGGCGAAGCTGATCCGGCAGGGGCGCAACGTCACGCAGGTGCAGGTCGACCTTCTGGTAGACGGCAGCCCCGCGCTCACATCCTTCTGGCTGTTCGGCGCAGATCGCGAAGCCAACGCCGTGCACGCTGCGCAGACGATCGAACCGGCCCCGATCCCCATCGACGAAGCGGAGCCGCTGATGGAGGGGCGAGGCCCCGCCTTCATCCAGAACAATTACGAGCTGCGCCGCGCTGCGCCTTCGGGTGGCAATGGTGGGCCTGTGGTGCGGCGCTGGCTACGCCTGAAAGGTGGCGAGGATCTCGATCCGACCAGCCGCCTGATCCTGATCGGCGACACGATGCCGCCGGGGGCCATGCGTGCCATGCAGCGCCCCGGCCCGGTCAGTTCGATGAACTGGGCGATCAACCTGCTTGATCCCCATGCCGAAACGCGCGACGGCTGGTGGATCGCCGAAACATCGAGCGAGCACGCCGCGCACGGCTATTCGAGCGAGCGGCTGCGACTGTGGGATGCGGACGGGCGACTGGTGACGATTGGCCAGCAGGCCGCGGCAATCTTCGGCTGAGGCTTCTTCTCCAGACCCCGCGGATTGCTACGACGCGTCTTTGAATTCCGGTTTGCGCTTCGCCATCCCGGCCATCACCGCTTCGACCTGATTCGGCTGGCGGATGACCTTTGCCTGTTCGACGCTTTCGGCCATCAGCAGGTCTTCCCCGCGCTCGTCGTGCATCCGGTTGTGCAGCCGCTTCGCGGCGCGGATCGCATCGGGATTGCGCTGGGCGATGGTGGCGGCGATTTCCTTCGCCTTGGCGAGCGGATCGTCCGCCACGTGGGTCGCGAGTCCCAAACCCTGCGCTTCCGCGCCCGAAAACTCGCGATTGGTATACACCAGTTCGCGCAGCACATCCTCGCGCACCAGCCCGCGCCACAGCTGATATCCGCCCATATCGGGTACCAGGCCCCACTTCATCTCCATGATCGCCATGCGGGTGTCGGGCGCAGCCACGCGAATGTCCGCTCCGCTGGCGATCTGCATTCCACCGCCAAAACACACGCCGTGCACCGCCGCGATCACCGGCATGGGAAGCTTGCGCCAGACGGTGGCGACCTGCTGGTACTTGTTGGAATCCCCAAATGTACGGTCGGTCAGTTTGGGCTCGTTCGCGTCGGGTGCGCGGGCAAAGCTCGACGTGTCGAGCCCGGCGCAAAAGCTGCGCCCCTTGCCCGACAGGATCACCACCCGCACATCCTTACGGTCCATCAGCGATTCACCCGCGGCAATGATCGCTTCGAACATTTCGGGGTCGAGCGCGTTCATCTTGTCCGGCCTGTTCAGGCGGACATGGGCCACGCCTTCGCCATCGACCTCCACCGCGACCCGCTGCTCTTCGACCTGCGATGCCATCCTTGCGCTCTCCCACTTTTCGTGCGTTTCCATCATGCAGAATTGCTCGTCGCGCATGGTCGGCACGCTGTCCAGCCCGCAATGCCGCACGGGGGCCGGGTCCAGCCGGTATCCCGGCCCGTCGGTGGCGACCATCGCGTCGAGACCGTGCGGCGCAAGCTTGCGGCGCAGGCGGGCGATATGCACCGCCACCCGGTTGCTTCCCGGTTCGAACGAAAGACGCCAGACGTCGGCCAGCAGCGCACGCTGGCTTACCGTGCGGCCCGGTGTCTCCGCCAGTCGCCACAGCAGTGCAAACTCGCGCGGATGCAGCGCCAGCCAGCGCCCCCGGATGCACGCATCGCGGTGGAACAGGTCCAGCCGCAACGGACCTGCATCCAACCACCTCGCAATAAGTTGCTGCGCTGCCTGCACCCGACCCAGCCGGCCTCCCCACGGCCAAGGCTAGGCGTATGGCGATTTCGGACAACCCGGAGCGTCTGCTTAGGCATTTGAACCTAAGCGGAATTTACTAGGTGTTGGATCGCTGGAGGAACCGCTTGATGTTGCGCGCGGCCTGCCGGATTCGCTGTTCGTTCTCGACCATGGCGATACGCACGAAGCCCTCGCCTTCCTCGCCGTAACCGATCCCCGCCGCCACCGCGACGCCCGCGTGCTCCAGCAATTGCTTCGAAAAATCGAGGCTGCCCATGTGCTCGAACCCCGGCGGCAGCGGTGCCCAGGCGAACATGCTGGCGGGTGGCACGGGAATGTCCCACCCCGCACGGCCAAAGCTTTCGACCATCACGTCGCGCCGCCGCTGGTAACGCAGGCGGTTCTCATCGACGATGTCCTGCGGGCCGTTGAGCGCCGCGCAGGCCGCCGCCTGGATTGGAGTGAAGGCCCCGTAGTCGAGGTAGGATTTCACCCGCGTCAGCGCGGCGATCAGCTTCGGATTGCCCACCGCAAAGCCCATCCGCCATCCCGCCATCGAATAGGTTTTCGACATGGAGGTAAACTCGACCGCGACGTCCTTTGCACCCGGCACTTCCAGGATCGATCGGGTCGGCTTGCCGTCGTAATAGAGCTCGGAATAGGCGAGGTCGGACAGGACCCAAACCTTGTTCTCGCGCGCCCAGGCTACCAGCCGCTCGTAGAATGCCAGATCGACCGTTTCGGCGGTCGGATTGCTCGGATAGTTGACCACCAGCACGCTCGGCCGCGGCGAAGTGTAGGCCATCGCCTGATCGAGCGCGTCCCAATAGTCCTCGTTCGGAGTGGTCGGGACCGAGCGGATCGTCGCGCCCGCAATGATGAAGCCATAGGTATGGATCGGGTAGGACGGGCTCGGTGCCAGCACCACGTCGCCCGGCGCGACGATTGCCGTCGCCATCGACGACAGCCCTTCTTTCGACCCCATCGTCACCACCACTTCGGTTTCCGGGTCGAGATCGACCCCGAAGCGGCGCCCGTAATAATTTGCCTGCGCCTTGCGCAGGCCGGGTATGCCGCGCGACTGGCTGTAGCCGTGCGCGCTAGGCTTGCCCGCGACTTCGCACAGCTTGTCGATCACGTGTTGCGGCGGCGGACGGTCGGGATTGCCCATGCCCAGATCGATCACGTCGCGGCCCGCCGCGCGCGCGGCGTGGCGCATCGCGTTGACTTCGGCGATCACATAGGGCGGCAGCCGCCGCATCCGGTAGAATTGCTCGTCGCTCAATCATGGCTCCCGCGCACGTGTTGCATCGCGGTCCATTCTGGAACGCCGCGGGCATCTGTGCAATTGAAGTATGCAATGGGACGTCCATAAATTTCCCGCCAGACAAACGGCTGGGGGAATCGACAGAGAGGATAAGCGCAATGGCGAAGGCATCTTCCAAACCGGCAGGGTCCAACCCGGCAGGGGAAACCCCTTTCGCCGCGATGCTCGAAGCGCAGGCGCGCTGGACCGAGATGATGTTCGCCCCGCTTGCCGAACCGGCCACCACTGGCGAGCAATCGCCCAACGCGCTCGCCGACCTCCAGAAATGGGCCGAGAACGCCACCCGCCTGCAAACCATGTGGATCGAGTTCTGCCAGCGCCACGCGCTGGAAGCCAACAGCGAGATGATGGCCGGCGATCCGGCAAAATGGTTCGCGATGTTCGAAAGCTGGACGCAGCAGCTGCCGTTCGCCGACCCTGCGGAACAGCAACGCTGGTGGACCGAAAGCGCACAGCTGTGGCAGGCGCTGCTTGCACCGATGGAAGAAGCGAAGGGCGATGGCGAGCTGCCTCGCGAAGACCGCCGCTTTGCCGATCCGCGCTGGCGCGAACAGCCGATCTACGCGCTGATCCATCAGACGTACCTGATGCTGACCGAACGCGTGCTCTCGATGGTCGAGAAGATGGACCATGTCGATCCGGCAAAGCGCGAACAGCTCAAATTCGCCACTCAATCAATGGCAGAGGCGCTCAGCCCGGCGAACTTCGCGGCGACCAACCCGATCGTGCTCGACCGGATCATGGAAACGCGGGGCGACAGCCTGGTGAAGGGGATGCAGAACCTGCTGCAGGACCTGCAGAAAGGGCAGCTGACCCATTCCGACCCGCAGGCGTTCGTGGTGGGGGAAAATATCGCCACCACGCCGGGCCATGTCGTTCACGAGACACCGCTTTACCAGCTCATCCAGTACAACCCGAGCACGGAGAAGGTGCTGTCGGTGCCGCTGGTGATCTTCCCGCCGTGGATCAACCGGTTCTACATCCTCGATCTAAACGAGAAGAAGAGCTTCGTGAAATGGGCGGTCGATCAGGGGCTGACTGTGTTCATGGTCAGCTGGAAATCGGCCGATGCCTCAATGAAAGATGTCGTGTGGGACGATTACATCGCCGCGCAGATCGAAGTCATCGACCATGTGAAAACGCGCCTGCGCCAGCCCGCAGTTCACACTATCGGCTATTGCGTGGCAGGCACCACGCTTGCCGCAACGCTCGCCGTGCTCGCCAGGAAGGGCGAGGCGAACAAGGTGAAAAGCGCGACATTCTTCACCGCGCAGGTCGATTTCGACGACGCGGGCGAATTGCTCCACTTCATCGACAACCAGCAACTGGCCGCGATCAAGGGGGTCGAACGCGATGGCTATATCGACGGGCGCTATATGGCCGCGACCTTCAACCTGCTGCGCGGCAACGACCTGATCTGGAATTATGTGGTCCGCAATTACCTGCTGGGCGAGGATTACACCGCCTTCGACCTGCTGCACTGGAACGGCGACGTCACCAATCTGCCCGCCAAGTGGCACCGCGACTACCTGCAGGATCTCTACCGCGACAACCTGCTGGTAAAGCCCGGCAGGCTGGAAGCTCTGGGCGAGAAGATCGACCTCACCAAGGTCAAGGTGCCGACCTATATCCAGGCCGGGAAGGACGATCACATCGCGCCCGTGAACAGCGTGTGGAAGCTCACCGAGCATTTCAACGGGCCGATCCGCTTCGTGCTGGCAGGTTCGGGCCATATCGCCGGGGTGGTCAATCCGCCCGCTGCGGGCAAGTACCAGTACTGGATCAACGAAGACGAAGGCGTTGCCTCGCTGGAAGAATTTCGCGAGGGCGCGACCGAGCATCCCGGCAGCTGGTGGCCCGACTGGATCGAATGGATCCGCCAGCAGGACGACAAGGAAGTCGCCGCCACGGGCAAGCGCAAACCGGGTAGCGGGAAGACCGACAAAGTGATCGAACCCGCCCCGGGGAGATACGTCAAAACGCGTTGAGTTCGCTGGTTTGACAATGCGATAGCGTGTTTTGTGCGCTGCACAAAAAAGTGCTTGAACTTCGGCACTGCAATGCATATTTGTGCATTGCAGCAAAGACCACGAGGTTCGCATGGCAGACAAGGTTACCGATCAGGACGACGCCGCGGCGCAGAAGGCGTATGAAGATGCGCTCGCCGCAAAGGCTGATACTCCGCAGAAGCCAGCCGCAACGGCGGTGAAGGCGGAGGCCGAGCCAGCACCGGTTGCAGAGGCTGAAAAGCCTGCCGCGCAGCCCAAGGTGCAGGTCGCCGAGAAGACGGCTGCCAAGAAATCTCCCGCCATTGCGCGGAAGAAGGCTCCGGCCAAGAAGGCCACCGCCAAAAAGGTACCCGCCAAAAAGGCGGTAGCTTCCAAGAAGACCGTCGCCAAAAAAACCACCGCGACCGAGAAATCTACCACCAAGACACCGGCTGCCAAGCGCGCCGCACCCCCGAAGAAGAAGGATACGATCATGGCCACCAAGACCGAAACAAAGACCACCGAATTCGCCAGCGAAATGGCTAGCGAGATGCAGAATCGCCTGGCAGGCATGTACGAAAAGGGCACCGAGATGACCGGCGAAATGGTCACCTTCCAGCGCGCCAATGCCGAAGCCATGGCCGAAGCGGGCAAGATCCTCTTCACCGGTATGCAGGACATGACCCGCACCGCCGTGGAAGAAGGCCGCAAGGCAGCCGACCAGATGAGCGAAGATGCGCGCCTGATGGCCGCCGCCAAGTCGCCGACCGAACTCGTGAAGCTGCAGGGCGACATCATGCGCCGTTCGTTCGACAACGTCGTCGCCACCAGCTCGAAGAACACCGAAGCGTGGATCAAGCTGACCAATGACGCGTTCGCGCCGTTGACCAGCCGCATGAGCGAAACGGTCGACAAGATGAACAAGCTGGCTGCCTAAGCGCAAACAGCTCCGGCCGGTCGGGTTTCAACCCGGCCCGCCGCAGGACACTGAAGGGGTCGGGCGTCATCGGATGCCCGGCCCCTTCCCTGTTCAGGGCGCCGTCGTTCTTGCGCTGGAGCCACATTTTCCCGAAACCTGGCCGATCCGATCCCTTGCGGATCGGCCTGCCAATACGATATTACACAGCTATGCACGAACCCAGCCCCCTTGCCCTGCACACGCGCTGCTGCCCGATCGAGCAGGCGCGTGCGCTGCGCGCCGAGGATTCCCCTGGCCCAGCGATGGGCGATGACGATGGCGGTAAGGATCGCCCCGAAAACCCCGACATCGGGATCGCGACCAAGACCCGCGCCAAACCGAAGAAGCCGAGCCAGTACAAGGTTCTGATGCTGAATGACGATTACACCCCGATGGAATTCGTGGTCATCGTGCTCAAGCGGTTCTTCCGGATGGACATGGACCAGGCGACGCAGGTGATGCTCCACGTTCACCAGCGCGGCGTCGGCGTGTGCGGCATCTTCCCCTACGAAGTCGCCGAAACCAAGGTGAACCAGGTGATGGATTTCGCCCGGCAGAACCAGCACCCGCTCCAGTGCACGCTCGAAAAGGCGTGAGTTCGGGGCCTGCCTGAAATCGTACGGATGACGCGGCTACGGTTTGCCGCTAGGGGCAGCTTGCCCCTTACGTCGCCCATCTTGCTGCGAGACCCCCGTTGCCCTTCAGCACGCGTCTAGACCGTTATATCTTCAGGCTGGTCGCCGTGCCGTTGATCGGCGTGTTCGTGCTGGCCGCATCGCTGCTGATCCTCGACCAGATGCTGCGCCTGTTCCGCTTCGTCACCACCGAAGGCGGCCCGATGGGCGTCGTGTTCCAGATGCTGGGCACTCTGCTGCCCGATTACGCCAGCCTCGCCATCCCGCTGGGCCTGCTGCTGGGCACCCTGTTCGCCTTTCGCCAGCTGTCGCTGTCGAGCGAGCTCGACGTGATGCGCGCCGTCGGCCTCAGCTACACCCGGCTGCTGCGCGTGCCCTATGCGATCACCATCGTGCTCATGGCGGTGAACGCGTCGCTGGTGTTCTACATCCAGCCGATTTCGAAATATTACTATGAAGAGCTGCAGTTCGATCTGCGTTCGGGCGCGCTGGGTGCCTCGATCAAGGTCGGCGAGTTCAACACTTTGGCGGACCGGATGGCGCTGAGGGTCGAGGCAAGCGAGGATTCGGGGCGCAAACTGCAGGGCATCTTCGCCCGCATCGTCACCGAGGATGGGCAGACGCTGTCGATCAGCGCGCGCGAGGGCCGCTTCCTTTCGACCAGCGACAATCCCGATACGATCATCCTGCGTCTGTCGGACGGGACGATCGTGCAGGACCCGAAGGCCGAAAGCCCGCGCGTCCTCAATTTCAGTCTGTACGACCTGCCGATCGACCTGCCCGCGATCCAGAGCTTTCGCCAGCGCGGCGAGGGCGAAGCGGAATATATCCTGCCCGAACTCCTGCGGATCGGATGGAGCGACAGCTCCAGCGAAACCCAGCGTGACGCCAGCCAAGCGAGCCTCAACTATCGCATGGTCGAATTGGCAATGATGCTGTTCATGCCGTTGCTGGCGGTCGCACTGGCCATTCCGCCCAAGCGATCGACCAGTGCGCTGGGCGTGTTCGTCGCGGTGGTGCTGGTGGTCGCCTACCACAAGGTGAACCAGTACATGCAGGATCTCGCCTCGCTCGGCCGGATCGATCCGGTTCTGGGCCTGTGGGGGCCATTCGCCGCATTCGTGCTGCTGATCCTCTGGTGGTTCTGGCAGATCGCTTACGTCCCGGGCGGGCAACCGATCGGTGCACTGGAAAATGCCTTCGCCAAGATCGTGAAGCGGCTTGGAAAGATCGTGCGCCCGCGCCGCCGGGCCGATTCCTTCGCCGCAGAGCAGGCGAGCTGACGCGGCCCTGAGATGACACTCGATTTCTTCCCCTCGCGCACGCTGACGCTTTACCTCGCCAAGATGTTCGTCCTGCGCATCCTGGCGGTGCTGGTGATGCTGGTGCTGGTGCTGATGATGCTAGACCTGCTGTCGACCAGCGGCGAGATTCTGTCCGTCCCCGGCAACAGCGAGGCCGATCTATGGCATTACGCCAGCTTGCGCGTGCCGTTGCTGATCCAGCGGTTCCTGCCCTATTCGGTGCTGCTGGCAACGATCATCACTCTGGTGACGCTGAACCAGAACAGCGAAGTGATTGCGATGAAGGCGGCGGGGCTGTCCGCGCATCAGGTGCTCGCCCCGCTGATCATGACCGCGCTGATCGTGTCGGTTGCCAGCTTCGCATTCAATGAAAGGGTGGTCACCCGCGCTGCAGCAGAGCTGAATGCGTGGGAGGATTCCGAATTCGGGGCGCTGCCGCAGGCACCCGAGGGCAACGGCGTGGTGTATCTCGTCGACGGGCCGGATATCCTGACCGCGCGCAGTTACGAGGGCGGTGGCCCCGCGCCGCGCCTGCGCGATGTTACATTCTACCAGCGGTCCCCCAGCGGGGAGATCACCCAGCAGATCGACGCGCCGGTCGCGGTGCGTGGACGCGATGGCTGGGCGATGCAGAGCCCGCGCGTCTTCACCGTCGGCACGGCCAGCGTGTCGCGACCGACCGAAGTGATCGTCGCGCCAAACGTCACGCCGCAGGACATCGAACTGGCATCGGTCGATCCGACCGCGCAGCCGTTCTGGGAACTGGACAAATCGATCGACGCCTATCGCGCCGCCGGGCGCGATACCGGCGAGCTGGAGGCCAACTACTGGCACAAGCTCTCCGGCCCGCTGTCGGCCGTGCTGATGCCGATCCTTGGCGCGGTTGCAGGCTTCGGTCTCGCGCGGTCCGGGCAGCTGTTCATGCGCGCACTGATCGGAATGGCGCTGGGCTTCGCCTATTTCGTGATCGACAATGCCGCGCTCTCGATCGGCAGCTTCGGCGTTTACCCGCCCTTCCTCGCGGCATGGGCGCCCTTCTTCCTGTTCCTCCTCATCGGCGAGACCGTGCTCGTACGCACCGAGGAATGAGCGCCGCCCATTCGCACGAATGGCATATCCGCCTCGCCCGTGCCGCCGACGCCCCTCACCTGCCCGCGATCGAACGGGCGGCGGGCACCATGTTCGCAAGGATCGACGGGCTGCACGACCTGCCATCGCACCCGGCATTGCCGGTCGAAACGCTGGCCCGGTACATCGCGCGCGGTCACAGCCTCGTCGCCTGCCAGCTCGATCGGGTCGTGGGGTTCCTCGTCAGCGAGCCATTCGGGCGCGAGCTGCATGTCCGGGAAGTTGATGTGCACCCGGACGCGCAAGGCAAGGGCATCGGCGCAGCCCTGTTGCGCGGTTGCATGATCGATGCGGGCAATAGCGGCTTCGATGCGCTGACCCTCACCACTTTTGCCGACGTGCCCTGGAACGCGCCGTTCTATCGCCGTATCGGCTTTGTGGACATTGCCCCGGCAGACCACGCGCGGCTAGCGGGCGAGCTGGAGAAGGAAGAAGCGCAGGGGATGCCCCCCGGTTCGCGCGTCGCCATGATCCGGCACTTCGCCTGAGCGAGAGCGCCCTCAGCCGGTCTTCCCGTCTCCGGGCCGACTGACCATGGTGCTCCGCGCGATCCGCCCGACCAGCACCAGCAGACCGGGATGGTTCGCGCCGCCGTATGTCGAATCCGTACCCAGTTCGCGCGCAAGGCGACGATGTGCCTCGGGCAGGTCGTGATAGGGCATGGAAGGCATCAGGTGGTGCAACGCATGGTAGCGTAGACCGACTGGCGCCCAGACCTCCGCGACCATGCCCGGTGGCGGCACGTTCACCGAATCGAGGAACTGCGCGGTCACCGTCATCGCCTCGCCCTCGTTCTCCCACAGGTGCGCCACCAGCGTCCGCAGCTGATTGAGCAGTGCGGTGAGCGACAAGACCGCAAGGGCGGTCAGCAGCGGCCGCCAGCCAAATGCCAGCGGGCTGGCCAGCAGCACGATCGCCCACAGGCTGGCACCGGCTTCCTGCCACCGTACTCGTTTTGCAAACGCGCCTTCGGGGGCCTTGCGCCGGAAATCGGGATTGATCGACAGCGAGGAAAGCCGCTGCCACGTGAAGCGGCGAACCGCAGGAATGACCACGCCCAGCGGCACCAGCACGGCGAAACGGAACAGCAGGGCAATGGGCGCGAGCAGGGCGACCGCGACGAACAGCGGCAGGCTCCAGGGCTTCATCAGCGCCAGCGGCAGGTATTCCGGATCCTCCACCGTGCCATACTGCGTGCGCTTGTGATGGATCGTATGCACGCCTTCGTACATGAAGCTGGGCGTGAGCAGCGGAATGCCGACCAGCAGGTTCCAGCCGGTGCGAAAACCGCGCAGTGCGCTGCGATGAATATGCGTCAGCTCGTGGATGAACATCTCTGCGCGATAGAACGCCAGCGCACCGACCAGGCCCGCCAGAAGCTGGATGGCGAGGTTGCCCGAGAGGATCGCTGTCGCAATTCCGGCATAGCCCAATGCAGCGGACAGCAGCATGTCCGGCCAATAGATCGTCGGCTTAGCTTCGCCGAGATCCTTGGTGAGATCGCGCGCGGCGCGCAGCATCGCCTTGTCGTCCTCGACCATGAACTGGACGCGCGTGGCGCGGCCCGCTGAATGCCGGGCTGGATCGACTGTCTTGTGCATAGTCATGTGTGGATTGTTTCCGAATCCCGTACTAGAGCAATTCTGCAGGCGGGCCAAATGCATCATCTCGAACAGAGTGATCGACGGGGTTGCGTCCTTCAGGTGCGAAGGACACATGAGCCGCTTGGTAACTCCATAAACGAGGCACGCAAGTGAACGATCAAACGACCCGGGCCGATGGCGTCCGGGCGCCCACAGACGAGATAGTGATTGCCCCGGTGAGCGGCAAGCGCGGCCGTGCGGCCTTCGTCGATCTGGGCCGCCGCTTCGCCGCGCAAGTGCCGAATTCCGTTCCGCAGCTGCGCTCAGAGCAGCTCGAACTGGTCCATCCCGACAAGAACCCCTTCTTCGCCCATGCCGATGTTCAGCTTTTCATGGCCGAACGCGGCGGCAAGCCGGTGGGCCGCATCAGTGCGCATATCGACCGTCTCGCCCTGTCGGTTCCGGCTGATCAGGGCATGGGGCCGGGCACCGGCATGTTCGGCTATTTCGACGCCGAAGATGCGCAGGTGGGCGATGCGCTACTCGCGGCGGCGGAAGAATGGCTGCGCGCCAGAGGCATGACCAAGGTGCTTGGCCCGATCTCGATGTCGATCTGGGAGGAACCGGGCCTGCTGGTGCGCGGGCAGGATCACCCGCCGATGATCATGATGGGCCACCACCCCTCGCAGTACGAGGCGTTTATCACCGCCAACGGCTACGAGCCGGCCAAGCGGCTGTATACCTACGACCTCGATATTTCTCAGCAATTCCCGCCGCTGGTCCAGCGGATCGTCAAATCCGGCGAACGCAATCCGCGCATCCGCATGCGCAAGGTCGAACTTGATCACTACGAGCGCGAAATCGAGATCATCCTCGAAATTCTCAACGACGCATGGTCCGAAAACTGGGGCTTCGTGCCGCTGACCGATGCGGAGGTGCAGCACACCGGCAAGAAGCTGCGGCCGCTGATCCACCCCGAACTCAACCGGATCGCGGAGCTCGATGGCGAACCTGTCGCCTTCATGCTGACGCTGCCGGACGTGAACGATCTGTTTGCGCGCACCGGCGGCAAGCTGTTCCCGTTCGGCTGGCTTTCGACGCTCGGCTGGTTGCGCAAGCCGATGGGTGCGGGAATGCGGGTGCCCCTGATGGGGGTCCGCAAGCGGCTGCACAATTCCCGCCTGGCAAGCCAGCTGGCCTTTATGATGATCAGCGATATTCGCGGCTACGCGTCGAAGACCTTCCGTTCCGAGCGTGGCGAGATCGGCTGGATCCTCGACGACAACCAGGGAATGGTCGCGATCGCCAATACGATCGACAGCAACATCAATCGCGAATACGTGATCTATAGCAAGGATCTGTAACTCGCGTGCACTGGCCGGAACATCCCGGCACCCTGCGTCGTTCGATTGCCTGACCACACCCGGTACGGGCAAGGCGCCAATCGATAGGCGCAGGCGAAGGACGACCACAAATGCCGGCTGAAGACCGAGCTGCCGAGAAGACTCGCAAATTCGGACCCGTGCTGGTGGTCGAAGACGATGCCGTGCTGGCGATGGCAGTGGAAGACGCCTTGCTGGATGCGGGCGCACGCGACGTCGCCATCGCCTCGACCACGGATCAGGCCCTGCAAACCTTGCGAGACCGGCGCTTTGCGGCAGTGATCCTGGATGTGCACCTTGCCGATCGGGGCGATGGCTGGGCGATCGCCGAGCTCGTTCGTGCGCTGGGTGCCGAAGCCCCCAAGGTGATCTTTGCCACCGGCTCGCCGGACGAGATACCGCAGGACATCGCGGAACTCGGCCCCGTGCTCGCAAAGCCTTACGATTTTGCGCGATTGGTAGAGCTGGTCCGGCCCGAGCCGCGCCCCTCGCTATTCTCGCGCCTGCGCCGCGATTAGGCGCTTCGCCAGGCCGGTTAACGGGCCGCCGACGCTTCGCGCTGCACACACCTTGCAACGAAAAAAAGGCCTTCTATCCGCGCGTTAGCGGAAAGAAGGCCTTCGGGATCGTATCACCAGCCGCTTGGACGGGAGGGGGGTCTCGGCGGTGACATAGGGGAAATGCACTGCCCCGGACGGGGTTCCGGCGGTGGTGAAAATTTTTTTCGCAGAACCCGATCGCATCGCGTGACTGCCGTCTCGCACCAACTTACAGGTCTCTTGGAACCGCCCCTTGCGCTGCTCGTTGCGGGGTAGGTTCAGACGGGAAAGATGTCTTATGTCAATTGGTGAAAATGTCGCTGCGAACCTGCCTTATCTGCGTCGCTACGCGCGCGCGCTGACCGGGTCGCAGCAAACCGGCGACGCCTTTGTGCGCGCCACGCTTGAGGCCGCATTGGCCGACGATGATTTGAAGGCTTCGCTCGAAGGCGGCCGGGTGCCGCTGTATCGCGCCTTCAACAAGGTCTGGGCGAGCGCCTATATGGAGGTGTCCGATGTCGGCGCCGATGCCGCCGACCTGCCCCGCGAGGTCGAAGCCGACCGACTGCAGACGGTCACGCCGCTCAACCGCCAGGCTTTGCTGCTGACCACGCTGGAAGATTTCACGATCGAGCAATCGGCCGAAATCATGGAAAAGTCGCCCGAAGAGGTCGAGCGAATGGTGCAGGACGCGATCGCCGAGATCGACCGCGAGTCCTCGACCAGCGTGCTCATCATCGAAGACGAGCCGCTGATTTCGATGCAGCTCGAAGATCTGGTGCGCGGGCTCGGCCACGAAATCTGCGGCACCGCGGCCACCCGCACGCAGGCGCAGGAAGTGGTTGCCGAGAAGACCCCGGGGCTGGTGCTGGCCGACATTCAGCTGGCCGACGGCTCCTCGGGGCTCGATGCGGTGGACGATATCCTCAGCATCGGCAGTGTCCCGGTGATTTTCATCACGGCCTATCCCGAGCGACTGCTGACCGGCGACCGGCCCGAGCCGACCTATCTGGTCACCAAGCCGTTTCAGGAAGCGACCGTTCGCGCGGCGATCAGCCAGGCGCTGTTCTTCAACTCCACCGCGGATCGCGATTCCGCCTGAGCTGACGGTCCATTCAAAGCGAAACAACAAAGGGGCGTCGCATCTGCGGCGCCCTTTTTCTTGGCGCGCTGGCAGGGCTGGCGCAAACGGACGCGCGTAGGCGGTTAGTCGGACGTAGGTAAAAGGTCGTGCGCCCTTCGGTCCAACAGTACCCGCCGCCTTCAGGTACCGGGTGCATCCTCGCGCAGCGCGCGCTGGCGGGCGCGCATTCTGAACTCGGTCGGCCGGCGCACAGGAACGCGCAGCGCGCAGCGAACACCGCCCGGCGCAAAGTCCAGATCGACCGGGTGCTTCAGCTCGTGGGCCACGATCTTCTCGATCAGTTCGGTGCCGAAACCCCGCTTGCGTTCTCCCGGGACAGGGGGGCCACCGGCTTCCTGCCAGATCACTTCGACCAGATCGTCCTTGAGACGGGTCCAGCGCACCGATAGCTCGCCTGCCTCTACCGACAGGGCGCCATATTTCGATGCATTGGTCGCCAGCTCATGGATCGCCAGCCCGAACGAGAGCGCATCGTTTGGTGCCAGCTCGACCTGTGGGCCATCCAGTTCGAGCTTGGCCTCGGCCGCATTGGCGTAGGGGGCAAGCTCTGCCTCCAGCACAGCGAGCAGCGGCGTGGTGCCCCACTCCGACTGGGTCAGCAGATCGTGCGTGGCCGACAGCGCGCGGATACGCCCGTCGAGCCCGCTGGCAAAATCCTCCAGCGAATGGGCGCGCCGCCGGGTCAGCGCGACGATCGACAGCACGTTGGCAAGCGTGTTCTTCACCCGATGGTTCAACTCTCGGGTCAGCGAATTGCGGATCGAATTCTGTTCGGCATAAAAGTCCAGCGCCGCCTGGTCTTCGTGCGCCTGCTGCGTCAGCAGCCGGGCGACCAGCATGGACAGGCTGGCGACCGCGATCCCAAACAGCAGGGTGATCATCGACAGCAACGACAGGGCGTCGCCGCGCGCGGATTCGACCTCCACCGTCATCGGACGATCCGCCAGCTGCACCTCGATCCGGGTGACGTTCCCGGTGCTCACTTCCGGCGGGTGCGAGGCAACGAGGTTTGCCGCGACCGGCGCGCCATCGTAAAGGCGCACCCCGCGCCGACCGACCACTTCGCGCGTCAGTACCGAATCGAGAAAGTCCTGCGAGTTGAACGGGCTGTAGACGAAGCCGCGGATCATCTGTCCGCGCGTGCCGGGCTCGAAGACCGGCATATAGATCACGAACCCGCGACGGCTGTCGGCCCGGTTCTGAACCAGATCGATATGGCCGCTGGCGGTGGGGCGACCGGTGCGGATCGCTTCCTGCATCGCTTCGCGCCGCGCCGGGTCGGAATAGATGTTATACCCCAGCGCGCCGCGATTCATGTCGACCATCGGTTCGAAGAAGGTGGCCGGCACGGCGATGTTGGTGCCGGCTTCCGGCATCGGGGCGATGGTGAAATCGGTGCCGGTCTCTGCCGACATCCTGCGCTCGAACGCAGCGATCTCGCCCCGCGATACGATCGGTGCCCAGCCGATCCCGGCCGACCCGCGATAGTCTGCATCCAGCCTCAGATCGGTCGCGAAGCGGCGGAACAGGTCCGCAGGGATGGCGTCGAGGGAGCTGATGAGCGAGGCCCCGGCGATCAGGTACGAACCGCTGGTATTGACCCTCCGGTCTAGCGAAGAGGCGATGACCTGCGCAGTTTCGGCGGTCACCGCCTGCTCACGCCGTTTTTCGCCCCGCTCGATCGCGAACACGCTCAGCGCGGTGATTGCGGTGATCAGCAGGAAGATGATCACCGGCACGGCTCGCGGATAATGGATCAACCATCGCCGAAATCGTCTGGTAGGAAGAGAATTATCGGACGCCACGTATGCTCCGTTTCGGGTCTTCGGTATGGTCCGCGCCCGGCGGTCATTAGGCTATCGGATACAGCAAGGGAACCACGCGCAGGCCGCAACGTTCCAACAGTCTCGGATCGATAATGGGAAGGGCAGGCTTGGGTTTCGGCAAACGAAGGCCCATGTTAGCCGACAGGCATGAACAACAAAGATAATCCTGAAGCGCGCACAGCGCCGCAGAAGCAGGCAAAACCCGGTGGCGAGGCTGCAGATCAGCCCCAATGGGCAGACAGCCTGCGCAACATGTACGAATCGGTCGTGGACGAACCGATCCCCGACAGTTTCAAGGATCTGCTCGCTCAGCTCGACGATCCCAAGAAGGGTTCGCCCACGAAAGAGGGTGGGCAATGAGTTCGCATCCGGCCCCCGCCGCCGACCCGGTCGAGTTCAAGCGCGAATTGACCGGGGTCGTCCCGCACCTGCGCGCGTTTGCGCGCGGGCTGTGCGGTCGTCCCGACATGGCCGACGACCTGGTGCAGGAAACGCTGATGAAGGCATGGGCCGCGCAGGAGCGGTTCGAGCCTGGCACCAGCATGCGGGCATGGACCTTCGTGATCCTGCGCAATGCCTACCTCACCGATATGCGCCGCAATCGCTTTCGCGGCGAATATGATGAAAATGTCGCCGAACGCATCCTGACCGCGCCTGCCGGCCAGGAGGAACCGATCCACCTTTCCGACATGCACCGCGCGCTGCTTACGCTGCCGCCGGAGCGGCGTGAGGCGTTGCTGCTGGTGGGTGCGGGCGGCTTCTCATACGAAGAGGCAGCCAATATCTGCGGCTGTGCCGTGGGGACGATCAAGAGCCGCGTGGGCCGGGCGCGCGCAGCACTCAACGCGATGCTGGCCGATGGCGACATCCCCAGACGATCGATCGACGACGACACCGCCCACCGCGCGATTCTGGAAGAACTCGACGATGTCGCCGCGGGCAATGGCCTCGCCGAACCGACCAATGGGCGCTCCTGACCTGCGTTTGACAGAGCCCGCCCAGCGATGAGCGGCGAGGGGGGCAAGTCCGCAAAGGCGCCCCGGTCGTCGGCCGCGGGCTCCAAGAAACGCACGCTGCTGGCCGAGCAGGAACTGCGGCTGCTCAGCACCCTGGTACTGCTGCTGGGCGTGGGCCTGTTTCTCGCGCTGCCCTTCGTGCTTTCCATCGGATCGGTGGTGTTCCTGCCGCTCACCGCAGCCATCATTCTTAGCGTCCTGCTTGCTCCGCTGGCCGATCGCCTTTCTGCATGGGGCGTGCCCAACATGCTGGCCTCGGTCCTCGCCCTGCTGATTTTCGTGGCGATCGTGGTGCTGGCCTTCAGCGCGATCCTGCAACCGGCCTTCACCCTGTTCGACCAATTGCCCGACCTGATCGAAAGGATCGGCGCACGATATCAGGAAATGCAGGCCGAACTGGCGTGGCTCGCCAACGCTAATGATCGGCTGGCGGAACTGGTCGGCGGTTCGGGTGCGAACGAGGTAGTGGTGGCGGGACCATCGGTTTTCCAGCAGGTGGCCATCAGTGCGCCGGTGCTGCTGCTGGAAGTGATGCTGACCTTCCTGATGGCGTTCTTCATGGTCGAGGCGCGGGGACGGGTACGACGCAATATCCTGTTCGGCCGGACCAGTTTCGGCACATCGGTAAAGGCGGCGCGCGTGCTGCGCGAGGTGCAGGACCGCGTCGCCGCCTATATCCTCACCGTGGCATGGATCAATCTCGGGGTCGGCATCGTCGTCGCGCTGGGCGCTTGGGCGATCGGCCTGCCCGCACCGATCATGTGGGGTGGCCTCGCCACCCTGCTTAACTTCGTGCCCTATATCGGGCCGCTGGCGCTCACCGCTCTGTTCACCCTGTTCGGCCTCGGCACGGCGGATACGGTGTTCCTCGGCCTGATTCCGCCGGTCGCCTATGTCATGCTGCACGTGATCGAGGCGAATGCGATCACGCCAGCCATCCTTGGCAGGCGATTCACGATGAACCCGGTGATGATCCTGCTGGCCTTTTCCTATTTTACCTGGATCTGGGGTGCCATCGGCGCGCTTCTCTCGGTGCCGATCCTGCTGATGCTGACCGCGTTTTTCGACCATATCGGTCGCCCCAACCTGCTCGGCTTCATCTTTGGGGAACCGCTGTTCTCCACGCCGCTGCTGGAAG
The DNA here is from genome assembly GCA_009993635.1 of Erythrobacter sp. Lineage (GTDB taxonomy): Bacteria > Pseudomonadota > Alphaproteobacteria > Sphingomonadales > Sphingomonadaceae > Alteriqipengyuania. The sequence continues at coordinate 18,216 of JAACTC010000011.1, forward strand.
CCAGTGACGACGATCCGGCGCAGTCGCCGCCATCGCAGCAAGAACCAGCGGCAAACGGATAGCAAAAAGGGGCCAAGCCTCGCGGCCCGACCCCCTTACTGCGTGTGTCGCAAAAGCCCTTGGGCGTGTTACGAGTAGGTCCAGGTCTTGCCGCGCGCGAGATTCTCGCTCGCGAAGCCCCAGTTCAGCTTTTCCGTGGTCAGCGCCTTCAGATAGGCCGGCCGTGCGTTCTGGTGGTCGAGATAGTAGGCGTGTTCCCACAGGTCGATCACGAGCAGCGGATTGACGCCATCCTTGTCGGCCAGCGTATCGCCATCGTGGGTTTCCTCGATCGAGAGCTTGCCGCCCTTTTCGGCGAGCCATACCCAGCCGCTGGCGAAGTGGCCCGCGCCGCGTTCCTGCAGCTTTTCCTTCAGCGCATCGACCGAGCCGAATGCGCTTTCGATCATGCTCTTGAGTTCGTCCGACGCGGAGGTTTCTTCGCCCGCCATCGAATTCCAGTAGAACCCGTGGTTCCAGCTCTGTGCGGAATTGTTGAACAGGCCCTGGTCGCTGCCGCGCGCGGCGGCGATGATTTCCTCAAGCGACTTGTCCGCGTGATCGGTGCCTTCGATCGCCGCGTTCGTCTTGTCGACATAGGCCTTGTGATGCTTGCCGTGGTGATAGCTGAGCGTTTCGGCGGAGACCGCCGGGGCCAGCACGGTGTCGGGGTAGGGCAGCGGGGTTACTTCGAATGCCATTTTTGGTGTCTCCCGTTAATTGGGTTGTGGATCAGGCTTCAGTCTCCAAACGCGCGGACCCGCTATCCGTTGCAAGATCGCCGTCAGAATTCCTGTCGGTCGCGCTGGCAAGCGCGACATCGGCGGTCACATTGGCCAGCGTTCGCATGATATCGGGCAGCATTTCCACTGCGACCAGCAACGCTAGCGGTTCCACCGGAACGCCCATCGCAAGCGCGATGGGGCCGATTGAGACGACGAAGCTGATCGTGCCGGGCAGGCTGACCGATCCGATCGAGATTACGAAGGCGACCGCCAGCCCCGCCAGCATCGCGGGCCAGGTCAGTTCGATGCCAAACAGGTGCGCCACGTAGATCGCGACCGCGAGGTTCATCGCCGGGCTGGTCGCGCGAAAGATCGCGACCGACAGCGGCAGGACGAAATCGGAAACGTTCTCGCCAATGCCCAGCCGCCGTGCAGTTGCGAGCATCGCGGGCAGGCTGGCGAGCGAGCTTTGCGTGGAAATCGCCACCGCCTGCGCGGGCAGCATCGCGCGCGCGAAGGTCAGCGGCCCGTGCCTTACTGCACCCACCGCGAAAGCCGCTACCAGCACGATCCCGCCCATCGCAGCGACGGTCAGGATGTAGTGAATCAGCGTCAGGAAAGCCGCATCGCCGCCCGCGCGCACCGCCACGCCCAGCGCCAGCGCGAACACGCCGATGGGGGCCAGCCACAGCACCCAGCCGATCACCAGCAGCATGGCGTTCGCCACCGCTTCGAAGAAGCCGCGCAGGCTCGCGGACTGGTCTTCCGGCAGGCGGGTGATCGCCACTGCAAACAGCGCGAAGAAGATCGTCAGCGGCAGCATTGATGTCTCGGCGGCGGCGGCAACGATGTTGGGTGCGATCAGTGACAGCACGAAATCGGCAAGGCCGGGCACTTCCTGCGGTTCGACGTTCGCGGCCAGCAGGCTCTGCGCGCCGTCGGGCGGCGGCACCGCGCCAAGCAGCAGCGGCATGGCGATGATCGTTGCAAGCCCGCTGAAGACCAGCGCACCCGCGACGAACAGCAGCATCCGCCGGGCGGTTGCGCCCGCACGCGCCGCGCTGGCCAGCTGGGTGATGCCCAGCACCAGCAGGGCCGCAACCAGCGGAATGATCGTCATCTGCAAGGCGCGCAGCCATAGCGCACCGACCGGCTCGCTGACGGGCAGCACCGCCTCGGCCACCGGTCGCCCGGCGATCAGCGAACCCGCGATCAGCCCCGCCACGAGGCCGCCGAACGTCAACCAGACCGGTAGCCGTAGCGTCACCAGTCGCGTGGGGCGTGTTGTTTCAATTGCCGACAAAGCTCTTTGCCCCCTTCCCTCGGCCCGCGTGGGCGTCCAAAAGCGCGCCGAACGAACCCGGCTTCGGTAGAGACCACGCGCGAAGGTGTGAAGACCCCCTATGACACGCAAATATTTCGGCACCGACGGAATCCGCGGAGAAACCAACAAGGGCGCGATGACCGCCGCGATGGCGATGCGCGTGGCGCAGGCGGCTGGCGCGCATTTTCGCCGGGGCGACCATCGCCACCGGGTGGTGATCGGGAAAGACACGCGCCTGTCGGGCTACATGGTGGAAAGCGCATTGGTCGCAGGCTTCACAAGCATGGGCGTGAACGTGATCCAGACCGGCCCCTTACCGACGCCTGCCATCGCGATGCTCACGCGCGAAATGCGCGCGGATTTGGGGGTGATGATCTCCGCCAGCCACAATCCCTATCGCGATAACGGCATAAAGCTGTTCGGACCGGACGGGTTCAAACTGTCCGACGAAGACGAACAGGCGATCGAGGCTCTGATCGAATGCGATCCCGAACTGGTGCCCGCCAGCGAGATCGGGCGGGCGCGCCGGATTGAGGATGCGCGCGGGCGTTATATCCACGCGGTAAAACAATCGATCAGCGACAAGACCCGGTTCGACGATCTCAAGGTCGTGGTCGATTGCGCGAATGGCGCGGCCTATCAGGTCGCCCCCAGCGCGATCTGGGAACTGGGGGCAGAGGTGATCACCATCGGCGTCGAACCCAATGGCACCAACATCAATGACGGGGTCGGCTCGACCTCGCTCGATGCGGTGAGAGCCAAGGTGGTGGAAACCGGCGCGGATATCGGCATTGCGCTCGATGGCGATGCAGACCGGCTAATCGTGATCGACGAAAAGGGCGAGGCGATCGACGGCGACCAGATCATGGCCTCCATCGCCACGCGGATGGCGCACAAGCAGCTGCTTCGCGGGGGCGGCGTGGTCGCCACGGTGATGAGCAACCTCGGGCTGGAACGCTATCTCGAAACGCAGGGGCTGAGCCTGGAGCGGACCAAGGTTGGCGACAGGCACGTACTTTCGCGCATGCGTAGCGGCGGGTTCAATGTGGGCGGCGAACAGTCGGGCCACATGATCCTGCTCGACCATGCGACGACGGGCGACGGCACCGTCGCGGCGCTGCGCGTGCTCGCCAGCCTGGTCCATTCCAGCCGACCGGCAAGCGAGGAGCTGCGCATGTTCGAACCGGTGCCGCAACTGCTCAAGAATGTGCGCTATGAAGGGGGCAGCCCGCTCGATACCCCATCGGTCAAACAGGCCGTTGCCGAGGCGGAAGCATCGCTGGCGGGCAAGGGGCGGCTGGTGATCCGCCCTTCGGGCACAGAACCGCTGATCCGCGTGATGGCCGAAGGCGACGACGCGGGTGAGGTAGAGCGGCTGGTCGACATGATCTGCGACGAAGTGAGCAAGGCCGCCTGATGCTGGATATGCGGCCCGATTGCGAACGCTGCGGAACCGATCTGCCCGCAACGGCCGCAGGCGCATTCATTTGCAGTCTCGAATGCACGTTTTGCGCGTCCTGCGCGGAGGCGCTGGATGACCGGTGCCCCAATTGCCGTGGCGAACTGATGGACCGGCCCACGCGGCCACCCGAGGTGCTCGGCAGGTATCCGGCCGATATCAAGCGGCGGCACGAAGGATGAGCGAGCGCAAGCCACCGCGCATCCTGTCCATCGCCGGATCCGATTCGGGCGGCGGTGCGGGCATCCAGGCGGATATCAAGACGATCACGATGCTGGGCGGCTATGCGATGACCGCGATCACCGCGATCACCGCGCAAAATTCGCGCGGGGTGCAGGGCATTACTCCGCTGACCGGCGATTTCGTGATGGAGCAGGTGGATTCCTGCCTCACCGATTTCGGCGCGGACGCGATCAAGATCGGAATGTTGCACGATGCCGGGATCATCGGCGAGGTGGCCAGGGGGCTCGCCACTTTGCCCGAGGCACAGGGCGTACCGCTGGTGCTCGATCCGGTCATGGTCGCGACGTCGGGCGCAAGACTGCTGCAGGAAGATGCGGTCGAGATCATGCGCGACGAGCTGTTCCCACTGGCGACGCTGCTGACGCCCAACCTGCCTGAGCTCGAAATTCTAGCCGGGGCGGCCAAGCTGACCGATACCCGCCAGATCGTGGAGGCGTCGATTGCGCTGGCCGAGGCGCATGACTGCCACGTGCTCGCCAAGGGCGGGCATACGGACGACGCGCGGGTAATCGACATCCTGTGTTCGCCCGAAGGCTTCCTGATGCAGTTCGACGATGCGAAAATCGATTCGCGGCACACGCATGGTACGGGATGCACATTGTCTGCTGCGATCGCCACGCTGATCGGCCACGGCCAGCCGCTGCATCACGCGATCCGGCTGGCGCGGCACTTCACCCGCGCCGCGATCGAAAATGCGCCCGGCTTCGGCGACGGCCACGGCCCGATGGGCCATCAGGCCGTGCGCAAGCTGGAAAGCTAGCCCTTCAGCGCGTAGAATTCTTCGATCGCCGCCCACGCCTCGTCGGCGGTTTCGCACCAGGTAATCAGGTCGATGTCGCGCGGCGACACCGTGCCTTCTTCGGCCAGTGCATCGAAATCGATCACCCGGTTCCAGAAATCCTTGCCGAACAGCAGGATCGGCATGGGCTTCATCTTGCCCGTCTGGATCAGCGTCAGCAGTTCGAAGAATTCGTCGAATGTGCCGAACCCGCCGGGGAACACCGCCACTGCCTTCGCACGCAGCAGGAAATGCATCTTGCGCAGCGCGAAATAGTGGAACTGGAAGCTGAGATAGGGCGTGACGAAGGTGTTGGGCGCCTGCTCATGCGGCAGCACGATGTTCAGGCCGATGCTCTCTCCACCGGCATCGCTCGCCCCGCGATTGCCCGCTTCCATGATCGAAGGGCCGCCACCGGTGGTAATGACGAACTGCCGCTCACCATCCTCGATGATCGCCTTCTCGGTCACCATCCGGGCGAGATTGTAGGCTTCCTGATAATATTTCGCCTTTTCGATCAGACGCTCGACCGTCTTCTGTTCGGCCTCGCTCTTGCCCTTGGCGGATTCGCGCAGCGCATCGACCTGTTCGGGCGACGGTATGCGCGCCGAGCCATACATCACCAGCGTGCTGCCGACGCCCGCCTGGTCCAGCAGCATTTCGGGCTTGAGCAGTTCGAGCTGGAAACGCACGGGCCGAAGCTCTGGCAGCAGCAGGAAATCCTCGTCGCGGAAGGCAAGCTTGTACGCCGGATGGCGTGTTTGCGGGGTATCGTTCGAATTCGCGTCCTCCGCGAAATTCGCTTCTTCATCCGCTCCGTAAAAGCGCCGATCGTACAGATCGCGCACACCGCTCTTTTTCGTCATTCCAGCGCCGATAGGCGGCTATGCGGGCATCGGCAAGCACGCCCCTTCACATTCCGCCGTCCGGCCCTCACAAAGCGTCCGGTAACCGTAGGGGTCCGACACCGGGGCCCATGGCAGGAGGAGCCAAACACATGGACATTACGCAAATCGACGAAAACGTATCGATCGCAGGACAGATCGCGCCGGATGCGATGCAGGAGCTGAAAAGCCAGGGGTTCCGATCGATCATCAGCAATCGCCCCGATGGTGAAGAACCGGGCCAGCCGAGCTGGTCCGAGATCGAGGCTGCTGCGAAGGATGCAGGACTGGAGGCCCGGCATATCCCGATTGCGGGGCCGGGGGATCTGGCCGCGCGCAGTGGCGATTTCGCGCGTGCAGTGGACGAAATGCCGACGCCGATCCTGGCCTTCTGCCGCACGGGCAACCGGTCGGGCAAATTGTACGAAGTGTCGAAGGGCTGACCGGGCGAGGAAAAAAGCTGGATGCCCCGTGAGGATTCGAACCTCAATTGACGGAGTCAGAGTCCGTAGTCTTACCATTAGACGACGGGGCAGCAGCTGTGCGGCGCAGTCTCTCGACCGAGTCTTGCTCGCCTGCGGAGCGGCGCATCTAGAAAGGTCGAGCGCCAGCGTCAAGCACCACTGGCGACTGGCGTTCCAGGCCGACCTTGCCGGAGTGCCCCAGTCCGGGTAGCATGGTCGGCAGGTCCCCGTGGCAAATGCGCCCCGGGCGGAATGGAATGAACGATTATGGCGGACTTCGCGCCGCCGGACGATGGCAAGAGGGCTTGCGACACGGAGAGCAATAAGTCCGGCGAGGTGGCGGAACGACGCTACCACCACTCTCCTAAGCCCACGGGATCGAAGAAGCGCCCCCGCCCGGCTGATGGCAGGCGGCGCAATGGCGACGCCAAGCGGCGACCGCAGACTCCGCCCAAGTTCAACCGCCAGGGGCGACAGGCCTATGCCGCGCTGGACCTCGGCACCAACAATTGCCGCCTTCTGATCGCCCGGCCCTCGGGCCAGGATTTTACCGTAATCGATGCCTTCAGCCGGGTCGTGCGGCTGGGCGAAGGGCTTGCGCTGTCGGGCCGGCTTTCGGACGAGGCTATGGACCGTGCGTTAGGCGCGCTGCACGTCTGTGCCGACAAGCTGCGTCGGCGCAACGTATTCCTCGCCCGCTCGGTCGCCACGGAGGCGTGCCGCCGGGCCAGCAATGGCGCCGATTTCATCGACCGCGTGCGAGAGGAGACGGGCATCGCGCTCGACATCATCTCCGCGCAGGAGGAAGCGCGGCTGGCCGTGCTGGGATGCCACGTCCTCCTTGAACAGGGCGACAGTCCGGCGCTGATCTTCGACATTGGCGGCGGCTCGACGGAGCTGATCCTCGTCGGCCCCGGCGATGGCGCGATCCCGCGGATTCTCGATTGGCAGAGCGTACCGTGGGGCGTGGTCTCGCTCACCGACACCGTGATGCGCGAGGCCACGCCCGCGCATGACCAGGCCGGGCGGCTCGCCCAGTATGCAGCAATGCGGCGCACGGTGGACGAAAGCTTCGCCCCGTTCGCGCAGCGGATCGCACAGGCTTCGAAAGAGGCGGACGTTCGCCTGCTGGGCACCAGCGGCACGGTAACCACGCTGGCCAGCCTGCATTTGCAACTGCCGCAATATGATCGGCGCGCGGTCGATGGGCTGATCGTGCCGTCGGCGTCGATGCGATCGATTTCCGAACGCCTTTCGCGGCTGAGCGAGGCGGAGCGGGGCGAGGTTCCGTGCATCGGGCCGGATCGGGCGGAGCTGGTGGTGGCAGGCTGCGCGATCCTCGAATCGATCCTCGACCTGTGGCCCGCGGATCGCCTCGGCGTGGCGGATCGGGGCATCCGCGAAGGAATCCTGCGCAGTCTGATGGCTGCCGATTTCGCAACGGCGCAACCCCCACGCCCGGCAGACAAGGGCTGAGATGGATATCCGAACATGAGCCGCACACGGGGCAACCCCGACAAGCGCGTGCGCACCGCAAGGGGCCGCACCGCATCCTCCACCCGTTGGCTCGAACGCCAGCTCAATGATCCTTATGTGCGCGAAGCCAAGGCGGCGGGCTATCGCAGCCGGGCGGCGTTCAAGCTGATCGAGCTGGACGAGAAGTTCGACATTCTGCGCGGGGCCGAACGAATCGTCGATCTGGGCATCGCGCCGGGTGGCTGGTCGCAGATTGCGCAGAAAAAGCGCCCGCAGGCGACGATCGTGGGAATCGACCTGCTACCGACCGAACCGATCGAAGGCGTTACCATTCTCGAAATGGATTTCATGGCCGACGAAGCGCCCGAGACGATCATGGGGCATCTGGGCGGTGCGCCCGATCTTGTGATGTCGGATATGGCGGCCAACACGGTGGGCCACAAGCAGACCGATCACCTGCGCACGATGGGACTGGTGGAAACCGCCGCCGATTTTGCGATCCAGACGCTCGCGCCCGGTGGCCAGTTTCTGGCCAAGGTGCTGGCCGGCGGCACCGATGCGCAGCTGCTCGCCCTGCTCAAGCGCAATTTCAAGACGGTCAAGCACGCCAAGCCACCTGCAAGCCGCAAGGGCTCGTCCGAGTGGTATGTCGTTGCGCAGGGATTCAAGGGCGGCTGAGCGTCAGCCGCCAGGCGCAAATCAGTTTTCGCCGCCAGCGTTGGCCGAGGCAACCGGCTGATCGTCGGACATCGCGCCCGCCGATTCGGCCTCGCCCGCTTCGGCACCCTCGACGGGGCCGGGGCCTTCGCCCGCGCCGTCCACGCCGGCTTCGGCCGATTCGGCGGGTTCTTCCGCCTCAGGCTCGGGCAGCGGCGGGCCGCCACCATTTTCGAGCAGGTACAGGATCACATTGGCGCGATCTTCCGGCTTGGAAAGCCCGGCGAAGCTCATCTTGGTGCCGCTGGCAAACGCCTTGGGGCTGGCGAGCCAGGCGTCCATGTTCTCGAACGTCCAGTTGCCGCCATGGCCGGACAATGCGCTGGAGAACGCGTAACCGCCGCGCCCTTCACCGATTGGTTCGCCCATTACGCCCCACAGATTCGGGCCGATGCCGTTCGCGCCGCCCTGGTTGATGGTGTGGCACGCCTGGCACTTGGCAAAGATCCCCTCGCCAGCCGAAGCAGTGCCCGCAGCGAGCAGGTTGGCCAGCGACGGGCCGCTTTCCTCGGCGCCTTCCTCTTCGGCAGCCTCGATGAAATAGCCGGGCTTTTCGGGCATCTCTGGGTCATCCGCCTGAAAGTACATCGAGCTGATGCTCGACGCGCCAAGCGCGATAACGCCGGAGAACAAAATCCACCCGAATGCGGTGTTGCGATCGTCTTTCATCGAAATGTGCCTGGCCAAGTCTGCTAATAAAGGGATGCGCGCGCGATCTAGCCACCGCGCCGGATATGCGCAAGTGCCACGCCGCCTTCGGGAAATCGAACGCAGGGGTCGAACCCGCTTGCGGGCAAACGGAGCGCATGCCAAGCGTTTTCGTCGTGACCACAGGGGCAAGCACGGAGGGAGCGGCGGCAGACGCGTGGCGTGCAGTACGCGACGATTCCGATCTCCAGTTCCAGCCCATTCCCCCGCCCGAACCGCCGCAAAGCCCGGAATGGCTGCGCGACCTCGGTGAATTCCTCGTTTCGGTATTCGGCCCGTTATTCCGGGCGGTCGCCGGCGCCTGGCCGGTGCTGCAATGGGTGCTGGTGGCGATCGGGGTTATCCTGCTGGCGCTGCTGATCGCGCGGATCTTGGGATTGGCGGTGTTGCCGCGAAAGAAAGCCGTGGATGCAGAAGGCGATGTGCTGCCCGACCGTGCCGAAGCGCAGGCATTGCTCGGCGATGCCGATGCGCTCGCCGCGCAAGGCCACTATGGCGAGGCGGTTCACCTGCTGCTCGCGCGCAGCATCGCCCAGATCGCCAACCGACGCCCGGATTTGGTGCATCCGTCCAGCACCGCACGCGAGTTGGGGCGGCTCGACACACTGCCAGAAACCGCGCGACGTGCCTTTACCGCCATTGCGCGCAGCGTGGAGCGCGCGCTGTTCGCGCTGGAAGACCTAACCGAGAAAGACTGGCGCGATGCGCGCGCCGCCTATGCCGATTTCGCGCTGGAGCGCAGCTAGGATGGCACGGGATGGCAATCCGGGCGCCTTCGGCAAGCGCGGCACCTTCGCGCTCGTCGTGTTCGCCATCCTCGCCTTCGTCGGCTTCCTGTACCTCGTCGGCCAAGGCGGCATGGCCGGGCAGTCGAACAATGGCCGCGCCCATGCGGCGGGGACCGGGCTGAACGGCTTTGCCGGGCTTGTCCGCCTGCTGGAGGCGGATGGATCGCCGGTGATCCGGTCGCGCAGCCAGGCCGCACTGGACGACCCCGGACTGCTGATCCTGACCCCGCCCGCCGGGCTCGATCCCGATGAACTGGCCGACCTGATCGCGCGGCGCCGCACGGTCGGCCCGACGATGATCGTCGCGCCGAAATGGTTCGCGATCGGGGCGGACGAGCAGGGGCAGCGCGCAGGGTGGGTCCGTCTGCTGGGCACGGAAGACGGGTGGACCATGAAGCTTGGCGAGCGCGAGGTGCGCATTGCGAGCCAGGATCTGGACGGCAAGCAGGCGAACTGGCGCGGGCTGGGCGCTGCGGGCACACTGCCCAGCGACTCAGCTTTATCGTCCCTCCGCCCCGACGCGGACGCAGACGAGCCGCCTTTCAGTCCGCTGGTGCTGGCCAGCAAAGATCGGATCCTGGCGGGCTATCTGGCCGACGATGGCAGCTATCTCGACGGCGATCTCTATCTCGATCCCGAACGTCGCGATGGGCAGCCCGTGTACGGCGTGATGCTGGTGGCAGAACCCGACCTGCTCAACAACTGGGGCCTGGCCGACCAGACGCGTGCGGCCCTCGCACTCGATCTGGTGGACATTGCGCGGCAAGGCACCGAAGGGCCGATCCGCTTCGACCTGACGCTGAACGGGCTGGGCGCCAGCCGCAACCTGCTGACGCTGGCGTTCGAACCGCCATTCCTTGCCGCCACGCTCACCTTGCTGCTGGCGCTGGCCATCGCGCTGTGGCGCGCCTTCTCCCGCTTCGGCCCGGCCCTGCGACCGACTCCGGCGATCGCGCCGGGCAAGAGCCGACTGATCGCCAATGGTGCGCAGGTGATCGCGCGCAGCAGGCGGCTGCGATTGCTGCATGCCCCGCTCGAAGCGATGGCGAAGGCCCGCATTGCCCGGCGGCTCGGCCTGAGGGAAACCGACGGCGACGACATCGAGGCGGCGCTCGCCACGCGCGATGCCCCCAGCCTCGCCAGACGCTTGCAGACCCTGCGCGCAGCAAGGACGCGGAACGAGCTGTTGCGCGCCGCCCGTTCGCTGCGCGATCTCGAAAGGACGTTATGACTCAGGAACTCGACACCCTTCGGACCCTCGCCGCGGATGTGAAGGCGGAGGTGGGCAAGGCGATCATCGGTCAGGAGGCCGTGATCGACCACCTGCTGATCGCGCTGATCGCGCAGGGCCACGTGCTGCTGGAAGGCCCGCCGGGCACCGCCAAGACCTTCCTCGCGCAGTGTTTCGCCCGCGCGACGGGCCTCGATTTCGGGCGCATCCAGTTCACACCGGACCTGCTGCCGGGCGACATCCTGGGCTCCAACCTGTTCAACTTCCAGACCAGCCAGTTCACGCTGACGCGCGGTGCGATTTTTACCGAGCTGCTGCTGGCGGACGAGATCAACCGCACCCCGCCCAAAACGCAGGCCGCACTGCTCGAAGCGATGCAGGAACGCAGGGTCACGCTGGACGGCGAGACGCACCGCCTGCCCGATCGCTTCATGGTGGTGGCGACGCAGAACCCGATCGAGAGCCAGGGCGTCTATCCGCTGCCCGAAGCGCAGCTCGACCGCTTCCTGTTCAAGCTGCTCGCCGCCTATCCGAGCGAGCGGGAAGAGGCGAACATCGTCGCCCGCTTCGGGACGGAGCAAGGCCCGCCCCGGCCTGAGAATTTCGGGATCGAAGCGGTTACCGGGCGCGATGCGCTGCAGGAAAGCATCGCCTCGGTGAAGGTGGTGACGCTGGCTCCGGAGAATGTCGACTACGTCGTTCGGCTGGTCCGCGCGACGCGCAGCCATGCCGATCTTGCCAGCGGGGCGAGCCCGCGTGCGGCCGTGCTGCTGGGCAATGCCGCGCGCGTGTGCGCCGCGCTGGACGGACGCGACTATGTCGTGCCCGATGATATCAAGGCGCTGGCGACCGGCGTGCTGCGCCACCGCCTGATCCTGTCCGCCGCGGCCGAGATCGAAGGGCGCGATTTGGAATCGATCGTAGGCGAACTGATCGAAAGCACCGAGGCGCCGCGCTGAACCAATGGCCGCGCTGCTTCCCACCATTCGCACCGCGCGGATCGTCGCCCTCGCCGCGCCGCTTGCGCTGGTGGTGGCGCTGCTTGCGCCGGATGCATGGCTGGTGGTGCCGGTTGCAGCCGCAATTCTGCTGCTGCTGGTGCTGGTCGATGCCGCACGCGCGGGCCAGCTGGTCGACTGGCAGCTGAGCCTCGATGCCGACGTCGAGATCGGTCAGCCCTGCCCCTTGCACGTGGCGGCGGATCTTTCCGGCACTGCGGGTGCGGTGCGCGCGGCGCTCTCGCTCGATCCGCGCTTGGCGCGTGGCGGGCGGGTGGTGCTGGACTGTACGCCCGGTCAAGGCGTGTGGTCGGCCACCACCGATCTGCATCCCAGCCGCCGCGGCACTGCCGATCTCGATGCTTTGTGGTTCGCCTGGGACGGCCCGTGGGGCTTGGGCAGCCGGCAGAAGCGCATTGTGCTGGAGCGCGATATCCGCGTCTGGCCCGATCTTTCGCCGATCCGTTCGCGGCCCCTGCAGGCGCTGCTGCGCGATGCCGCGCTTGGCCTGATCAGCCGCAGGCGGCGCGGCGAAGGCACCCAGTTCGAGGCGCTGACCGAATACCAGCCGGGAATGGACCGGCGGCGGATCGACTGGAAGGCGAGCGCGCGCCACGCCGCGCTCTATGCGCGCGAGAACGAGGCGGAGCGTAACAACCAGATCGTGTTCGCCTTCGATTGCGGACAGGCGATGTGCGAACCGATCGACGGGCTGCCCCGGCTCGACCGCGCGGTGAGCGCGGGGCTGACTGCAGCCTATGTCGCGTTGAAGGGCGGCGACCGTTCCATGCTCTTCGGCTTTGCCCGCCGCCCGCTGCTCGCCAGCCCGTTCGTCGGCGAAACCCGATCCTTCGCCCGGCTCCAGCAGGCTGCCGCCGGACTGGATTACCACGTGGGCGAAGAAGCGAACTATACGCTGGCGCTGGCGACGCTTTCCGCCCGGCTCAAACGCCGTTCGCTGGTGGTGCTGTTTTCCGATTTCAGCGACACCACCGCAGCCGAACTGATGATCGAGAGCCTTGGGCGGCTCGCCCGGCGTCATGCGGTGATCTTCGTGACGCTGGAGGATCGCGAGCTGGCCGCCTTCACCGATGCCGAACCCGACTCGATCGACGCGATCGCCCGCGCGGTGACGGCGGATTCGCTGGCCCGGCAACGTCAGCTGGTGCTCGCCCGGCTGCAGCGCATGGGGGTGGATGTGATCGAGGCTCCGCACGACCGGGTCGGCTTCGCGGTGATCGACCGTTACCTCGCCTTGCGCGCGCAGGAGGCGATCGCCGGATGAGGCCGCCCGCACTCCGCAATCCGTTCGCTGCCAAGCCGCTGCCCGAACAGCCCGATATCGAGGCCGCGGCGCTGCGATCCGACCGCTTCCGGCTGGAGCGAGAGGGCGACTGGCGACGACTGGAGCAGATCGTCCGGCGGCTGGAGCGGGGGAGCATTCGGCGGCTGTCGGACGAGGACATCGTCGACCTGCCCGTGCTCTATCGCCAGGCCGCCTCCAGCCTTGCCGTGGCGCGAGAGACTTCTCTCGATGCAGCAACGCTGCGGTTCCTCGAAGATCTGGTCACCCGCGCCTGGTATCAGGTGTATGGCCCGCGCGTCGGCCTGTTCCGCTGGCTGGCGCGCTTTCTGGGCGGCGACTGGAGCCGGGCGGTACGGGCGATCTGGCTCGACATCGTGCTCGCCTTTACCGCCATGGCCGCCGGAGTTGCCGCTGGCTGGCTGCTGGTGGCGCGCAATGCGGACTGGTATTTCACTCTGGTGCCCGGCGCGATGGCGGGCGGGCGGGTGCCCGGGGCGAGCCGCGCCGAACTTGCCGAAACCCTTGCCACGGGCAGCGACGCGGGCGGGTTGTCCGCCTTCGCCGCGTATCTGTTCTACAACAACGCGACCGTGTGCATCCTCGCCTTTGCGCTGGGCTTCGCCTTCGGCGTGCCGACGCTGATGCTGCTGATCTATAACATGGCGATGCTGGGCGCGATGGCGTGGCTGTTCGCGTCGGTCGGCCTGCTGCCGGAATTCCTCGCCTGGCTCAGCGTGCATGGCACGACCGAATTCGCCGCCATCCTGCTGGCGGGTGCCGCCGGGGTCCATGTGGGGCGCAACATGGCCTTCCCCGGCGAGGCGAGCATCCTGTCGGCGACCGCCGAGGCCGGGCAGCGGGCCGCGCTGGTCATGCTGGGCTGCGTGTTCATGCTGGTCTTCGCTGCCGTGCTGGAGGCGTTCCCACGCCAGCTCGCCGGGTTCGAGGCGCGCATCGTCATCGGCGCGTTCATGCTGCTGGTGTGGCTTTCGCTGTTCGTGCTGGTCGGGCGCAAGGGTTCGCTGGATCGGGGGGACACCGCATGAGCGATGCCGCCCGCAGCCTCGACAGCAAACGCCGCCGCCAGATCGTGACGCCCGAAGGCGTGCCGCTGGGCGTGACGGTTGCAACCCGCGGCTCTCGCCTGATGGCGCTGATCCTCGATTACACCATCATCGTCCTGTCGCTGATCGCGTTCTCGATCGCGCTGCTGCTGATCGGCATCAACCTGGAAACGCTGGACTCCATCGACAATAGCGGCGGCGAATTTCTCGTCGTGCTGTTCTTCGTCGGCATATTCCTGATGCTGAATGGCTATTTCGTATTCTTCGAAATGGGTCCGCGCGGCGCCACCCCGGGCAAGCGTATGGTCGGTATACGAGTCGCCGCACGGCCGCAGGGCGAAGCGGGCGAACGGCTGACCGCCGAGGCGATCATCGCGCGCAACCTGCTGCGCCAGATCGAGATCTTCATGCCGCTCAGCTTCTTCAGCGGCGCCAGCGATGCAGGCGCGGGCCCGGCATGGATCGCCGGATCGCTGTGGTTCGCCACCTTCATGCTGTTTCCGTTCTTCAACCGCGACGGTCTGCGCGCAGGCGATGTGGTGGCGGGCACGTGGGTGATCGAGGCACCGCGCCGCAAGCTGGCCGAGGCCCTGTCGCTCGCCCAGCCGCACACGGAAACAAGCGCACGCACCTATCGCTTCGGGCCGGAGGAGCTGGAGGTTTATGGCGAGTACGAGCTGCAATCGCTCGAACGCGTGCTGCGAGATGGCGACGACAAGACTCTGGAGGCGGTCCATCAGGCGATCGTGCGCAAGATCGGCTGGCAGGCGGGATCGGGCGATGAGCGCGAATTCCTCGAATCCTTCTACACCGCGCTGCGTGCCAAGCTGGAAGGCGATCTGCGCTTCGGCCAGCGCAAGGCAGACAAGTACTCGGCGAGAGAAGGCGGCCCGCCGCGCTGATTGCACGCCGCTCAGGCCTCCGGTATGATCGCCGCCGGAGAGACCAATGCGACACGCCCCCGCCATCAACGATTACATCACCCGCGAAGAGATCGCCGCGCTCAGCGCGAAGTCGGATCTGCGCGCTACGATGACCGTCGCATTTCAAGCGGCGCTGGGGCTCGCAGCATTCGCCCTTGCGATCGTCTGGCCCAACCCACTCACGATCCTTGCCGCGATCATCGTGCTGGGCGGGCGTATCCAGGCCTTCGGGATCATCACGCATGATTGCGCGCATGGCGCGTTTTTCCGCACGCCGAAGCTCAATGTCTTCGTCGGCAAATGGGTGAGCGGCGCAATCGCGCATGTCCCGCTCGATCTCTATCGCCGCTATCACCTCGACCATCACAAGTTCGCGGGCACGCCCGACGATCCGGACAAATGGATGGTCAAATCCTACCCGGTCACACGCGCGTCGCTGAAGCGCAAACTGATCCGCGACATCACCGGGCAGACCGGGTTTCGCGATCTGATGGGCGAGATCAAGGGTTTCAAATGGTCCCAGACCGGCCCTTCGGTGCTGTTCCACGCGGCTCTGTTCGCAGGCCTGTTGATCGCGGGCGCGCCGTGGGCCTACCTCATGTGGTGGGCGGCCCGGATCTTCGTCTACCCGCTGACCATGCGGCTGCGACAAATCTCCGAACACGGCGTGGCGAAGGATCGCGACGCCATGGACGCGCGGATCAACACCGGCACCACGATCCCGCGCTGGTGGGAGGCGCTGCTGCTGTCCCCGTGCAATGTGAACTACCATCTGGAACATCACATCTTCGCAGGGATGCCACCCTATCGCCTGGCGAAGCTGCACGCGCTGCTCAAAGAGCGCGGCTATTACCGGGATCACGACTGCATCGCCTACGGGTTCGGCGATGTGCTGCGGCGGGCGACGCGCCCCGCGTGAAGGCGATTGCCCACCGCGCAGCCCGGCGATAGGCGGCTGCACCATGATCCTGCGCCCCGCCACCCTCGCAGACACAGCCGCACTCGCCACGCTAGGGCGGGAAAGCTTCTGCGCAGCCTTCGCACATCTCTATCGACCCGAAGACCTGCGTGCCTTTCTCGACCGGGCCTATGCCGAAGTGGAAGTGGCGGAGGAAATCGCCGACGATCGATACATTCACCGGCTCGCCGACGATGGCGCGAGGCTGCTGGGCTTTGTCAAGATGAGCGCGCCCAGCGGCTATGCCGAGCACTCCGACGCGGCCAACCCGATCGCGCTCGGCCAACTCTACACGCAGCCTGACGTGACGGGCAAAGGCATCGGCGCGGCGCTGATGGAGTGGGCAATCGCGGAATCGGTCGCGCGCGGGCACGATGCGATCCAGCTGTCGGTCTGGAGCGAAAACTACGGCGCGCAGCGGTTCTACCAGCGTTACGGCTTCGGAAAGATCGCGGATATCGACTTCTGGGTCGGCCAGCAGCGCGACGAGGAATTTCTGTACGAGATGCGGCTCTAGGCTACCATTTCATGCCATTGGCGACGGCCTTTTCCTCCGCCGCGGTGGATCGTCGGCCGAGCAGCGCGTTACGATGGGGAAAACGCCCGAAGCGAGCCACTGCCCGGTAATGGCTACGCGCGAAAGGCATTCCGAATGGCCGCCCCAACCCGGTGAACAGCCGCAGCGACAGCCGCTGGTCGGCGATCGCCTCGCTATGCATCAGCGGCATGTAGAGAAACTGCCGTTCCCTGCGGCTAAGCAGGCGGTCGAGCCCGCTGGCGATTGCCCGCCGCGTAATGGTCCGCGCCAGCGGATCGGTCGCGAAAGAGCACGCGCTGCCGCGAAATATGTTGCGCGGAATCTGGTCGAACAGCAGCACCGCGGCCAGCGCCTCTTTCGCGGAGCCGGTAAATTCGTGCGCCGGGCGCAGGCGCAAGGCAGACCATTCGCGCCCGAACCGCCGCCGCAGTTCGGCGTCGAGCGCCTCCGTCGGGTTCCACACATCACGGGGCGACATATCCTCGAACCAGAAATATCGCAGTTCCTGAGCCCAGCGCCGTCCGGTCACAGCCATTTCAGCCGTTTGAAGATGATCAGCAGCAACGCGATGATCGCGATGCAGACAGCGGTGACCCACCAGAACGCGTCGCCATCGTTCACGCCCGGCATCCCGCCGACATTGATCCCAAGCAGCCCGGTGAGGAAGCCCAGCGGCAGGAAGATGCCCGCTACGATGGTGAGCATGTAGGTCGCCCTCTCATTGCTGGAGAGCGCGCGCGTGCGCAGTTCGTCCATCAGCACCACCGCGCTTTCCTTCGACACGTCGATATCGTCCAGATAGCGGCGCAGGCGGTCGATCGTTTCGGCGATCTCGCGCCGGTCGTGGTCCTCGAACCAGGGCGGTGCATCGCGGCTGATCGCCTCCAGCGCGACATGCTGCGGGCCCATGTGTCGTTTCAGGCCCAGGCAATTGCGGCGGATCGTGGCGATCTTGGTGAGCATGGCTTCCGGATCGTCTTCCATGTCCATATCTTCCAGCAGGTCGATATGTTCGTTCATGTCGACGATCGACTGGCTCATCCGCGTCACCATCGCTTCGGTCAGCGCGGTCACGACGGCGCCCGCATCGCCCGGCCCCGTTCCGCAATCGATCTGCGCCAGGATCTGGCGTGGGGTTTGCAGGGGATAGCGGCGCAGCGTGATGACCCTCACCCCGTCGCTCCACACCTGCATCGAAACCATGTCTTCCGGCTCGGCACCGGGATTGAAGTTGATGCCCCTGAGCGTGGCGACCAGCGCGTTTCCTTCGCGAAAGGCACGGGGGCGGGTCTGGTCGCTGGTCAACAGTTCAGCGGTCGGTTCCGGAATGCCGACATGGTCCTGCAACCATTCGTAGACGCCGGGCCGGTTTCGGCACAGGTGCATCCACAGCACCTGGGCGCCTGGCCCCGGCCGCCATTGCTGGATTTCGGCCCAGTCGATGGTGCGTCCGCCACCCTGCCCGTCCAGCACCCGGGCGAAAAGGAGGGGGGTGTCGTCGATGGCGTCGGTCGATTCGGAAGCAGCGTTCATTGCGCGGACGATGCCAGCAGCCCCATCGCCTGTCACCTGCACAGCCTCAGGCGAGCGCGACGCGTCCCATGGGCGCTTCGCGCAGCGTCCCGTTCCAGCCGCGCCGGGCAATATCGAACATCGAGACGGTCAGCATGAAGGCGAGGATGATCATGGCGAATTCGCCGCCATCCTCGATGAAGGCTTCGGTCTCGATCATAACGTCGGAATGCGGCCCATAGCTCACGACCGCGTCGACGAAGATACCGAAAAACGCGGTCGCTGCGATGCAGCCGACGAGCACCAGCGAGTTGAGCACCGGGTCGATCCGCGAGGCACGAAGCGATAGCGCGAGGCCCGCCGCCCAGACGATTCCGATCAGGGCGAACATGACCGGCTCGCCGAGATGATGCGCCGCAATGGGCATGTCTTGGGGCAGGACAGGCGCGATCCAGAACCCGAACTTCTCGTGCACTTCCAGCGCATTGTCGAACGTCAGGACAATGAACAGCAACGCATTGACGAGATAGATGGAGGCACGCTCGCGCAGCCACATCAGCAGCAGCATGATCGCCATCGCGCTCATCAGCGAGTACTCGAGATATTCGCCCAGGCTCTGGTCCTGCGACAGCAGGAACGGACGCGGCAGAAGCGCGTCGGTCAATTCGCCATAGCGGGTTGCAATGTCCATCCCGACGAGCAGGCAGGCATAGGGCAGGATCAGCAGCGCCGCGTTGCGAAAAGCGGGCGCGAGCAGCAGATCCTTCAAAAGGGATGGCACACGCTTCACAAGAGCGAGGACGATCATGGGGCGATACTCCGGCGCCGCTACCCCGATGGGGAGCATTGCGCGATTCCCATCCGATAGACGATTGTCCGACCTGCGGTATCGGGCAGATCGGACCGCCTCCTAACGGGACGGCTGCGCCGGCACATCCTAACGCTACTACCCAGCAATGCCTTTAGTTCGCAACCAAAGCGCCCTATAAAGGGGGCCATGTCTTCCATCAGACCCTGGCGCAGTATCGAGCGCCGCCAATCACGCCAGATCATGGTCGGCAATGTGCCCGTCGGCGGCGATGCGCCGATCTCGGTCCAGACCATGACCAACACCCCGACCGAGGATGTGGCCGCCACGCTCGACCAGATTCGCCGGTGCGAGGATGCGGGCGCGGACATCATCCGGGTCTCGTGCCCCACCGAAGAGGCCACCCGTCACTTCGACAAGATCACCCGCGCGGCCAATGTGCCGATCGTTGCGGACATCCATTTCCACTACAAGCGCGCGCTGGAAGCGGCAGACAAGGGCGCGGCCTGCCTGCGGATCAATCCGGGCAATATCGGCTCTTCGCAGCGCGTCGCCGAGGTCGTGCGCGCGGCGAAGGCGAACGGCTGCGCGATCCGCATCGGCGTGAACGCGGGCAGCCTGGAAAAGGATCTGCTGGAGAAATACGGCGAGCCCTGCCCCGAGGCGCTGATCGAAAGCGCGCTCGACCATATCAAACTGCTGCAGGATCACGACTTCCACGAATACAAGGTGGCGGTGAAGGCCTCCGACGTGTTCCTCGCCGTGGCCGCCTATCACGGCCTTGCCGAAGCGGTCGACTGCCCGCTGCACCTTGGCATTACCGAGGCGGGCGGCATGGTTGGCGGCACGGTGAAATCGTCCATCGGCATCGGATCGCTGCTGTGGGCGGGGATCGGCGACACCATTCGCGTCAGCCTTTCGGCCGAACCGGAGCAGGAAGTGAAGGTCGGGTTCGAAATCCTGAAGGCGCTGGGCCTGCGCACGCGCGGCGTGCGCGTGGTCTCCTGCCCCAGCTGTTCGCGCCAGGGCTTCGATGTGATCCGCACGGTCGAGGCGCTTGAGAAGCGGCTCGAGCACATCAAGACCCCGATGAGCCTCTCGGTGCTTGGCTGCGTGGTCAACGGCCCTGGCGAAGCACGCGAGACCGATATCGGCATCACCGGCGGCGGCAAGGGCAAGCACATGGTGTACCTGAGCGGCGTGACCGACCACCATGTGGAAGACGAGAGCATGCTAGACCACATCGTGCGACTGGTGGAGGAAAAGGCGGCGAAGATCGAGGCGGGCGAGGAATCCGCATTCGATCCGCACGCTGCGCCGGCGGTTGAAGCGGCCGAGTGAGCCGGTCAGCCGCACTCGCACTGCTGATCGCGATCGCCCCTTTGCCTGGCCATGCGCTCGCCGAAACGGTGGCAGAGCAACCCGAAGCGGCACCTTATGACGACAGCATAAGCGAGGCCGCCTATGCGCAAGAACTGGAGCACGCGATCGCCCTGCTCGCACCGGGGCAAAAGGTGCTTGCCGTGTTCGGGGCAAACTGGTGTCACGACAGCCGCGCACTCGCCGGATGGCTGACCAGCCCCGATTTCGAACCATTGCTGCGCGACCATTTCGAGGTCGTTTTCGTCGATGTCGGTAGTCCGCAGACCGGTGCGGGGCGCAATCTCGATCTTGCAGCTCGCTATGGCGTGAGCGATATCGCAGGCACGCCCAATCTGCTGGTGATCGACGCCGATGGCACGCTGGTGAACACGCCCGAAAGCGCGAAGCGCTGGCGCAATGCCGCCAGCCGCAGCGAAGAGTCGATCTACGCCTTCCTCGAAAGCTACACCTTCGATCCGCCTGCCGTCGAAGGCACAGAGTAACCCCGACAAAACCTTGCTCGAAGTCCTTTTCCTCGCCCTTGCGCTCGCCATGGATGCCTTTGCGGTGGCTCTCACCCAGGGCGCGCGCTTCCGCCCTGCTATCGCAGGCGGAGCGGCCATCGCGCTGACCTTCGGGATATTCCAGGGTGTCATGCCGCTGATCGGCTGGGGCATCGGCGCGCTCGCGATGGCCTATGTCGCCGCCATCGACCACTGGATCGCCTTCGGCCTGCTGACCTTTCTGGGCGCAAGGATGCTCCGCGGCGATGTTGGTGAGGAAGAGGCCGCGCGCGCTCTTACGGGGCGAGCACTGATGGTCGCCGGGGTGGCGACCAGCATCGACGCACTCGCAGCCGGAGTTACACTGCCCACGCTCGCTGTCGATCCACTCTGGGCTGCGCTGTCGATCGGTGTCGTAACCCTGCTGCTGAGCGCATTCGGCGTGGCGCTGGGCCGGATCGCGGGCGACCGCTTCGGCGCGTGGGCCGAACGCGCCGGGGGCGTCATCCTGATTGCGCTGGGGTGCAAAATCGTGATCGACCACATGGGCTGGGCGTGATGCTACACGTCGTGCACCATGTCGATTACATGGCGCCGGCGCCGACGCGCGGTACCTTCCGGTTCGAAAAATATATGCTGGTGATGGTCGCGCTGCGCGAAAGCGGCATCGCTATGACCGAACACGCGCCCGATCCCATGCCGCACGAATGGCTGGAGGCGGTGCACTGTCCCGATTATGTCGAGCAGGTCTTCGCCGCGCAGGTCCCGCGCGAGAAGGAACGCCGGATCGGCTTTCCGGTCACGCCGCATATCGCGCAGCGCGTGTCCCACACCAATGGCGGCACCTGGCTCGCCGCGCAGCTAGCGTTACAGCATGGCTACGCCGCCAACAGCGCGGCGGGCAGCCATCATGCACTGTACGATACCGGTGCGGGTTTCTGCGTGTTCAACGATCTTGCGGTCTGCGCCAATCGCCTGATCGCGCAAGGCAAGGCTGCGCGCGTCCTGATCGTGGATCTCGATGTGCATCAGGGCGATGGCACCGCCGCGCTCACCGCGGGGAGGGAGGACATCTTCACGCTCTCGATCCATGCGGAAAAGAACTTCCCGGTGCGAAAGGCCCGCTCCACGCTGGATATCGGCCTGCCCGACGGCACCGAAGACGACGACTACCTCGCCGCGCTACAGGCGCACCTGCCGCGCGTACTGGACGAATTCGCACCCGATATCGTCCTTTACCAGGCAGGCGTCGATCCGCACGAGAACGACAGGCTGGGGCGACTCGCGCTGACCGACGAAGGCCTGCAACGCCGCGATCGGATGGTGGTGGGGGAGGCCCGCTCGCGCGGCCTTCCGATCGCCAGTGCGCTGGGCGGCGGCTATGGCAACGATCCGCGCATCGTGGCCGAAAGGCACGCCCGCTCCATGATTGCGATGGCGCAGGAGAATACGCGACATCCCGCCATGACAGGCGCCAACGCCTGACCGGGTGATGGTGCGATCTGTCGCATCGTGGCACCCTCCTGCAGATCCGCGCGGGATTCAGCTTCAAGCATTCATTAAGCTCGGTTATAGCACCTTGCAGCAATGAAACGTCGCCACCTTCTCAAGACCGGCCTCGGTGCCGGGGTAGCGCTGGGCGCATCGGTCACGCTGCCCGCGCGCGTGTTCGCGCAACCAATGGCGGGATCGCCGCGCGACCGCGAGCTGTTCGCCATCGCCAAGCGCGAGCTGGACAAGGCGGGCGACGTCATCTGGCGCAAGGATATCGTGGGGATCGCCGATTTCGGCCTCCACTCGGCAGAGCGGCGGTTCCACTTCGTCAATCTCGACCGGCAGGAAGTGAAGAGCTTCCATGTCAGCCACGGCACCGGCTCCGATCCGGAACATGACGGCTGGCTCAACATGTTTTCCAATGTCGAAGGCTCCAACGCGACCAGCCGCGGCGCCTACGTCACGTGGGAATGGTATACCGGAAAGTTCGGCACATCGGTGCGGCTAGGCGGACTGGATCCGACCAACAACCACGCGCTGGAACGCTATATTGTGATGCACCGGGCTAGCTATGCGGAACCCGAGCATATCGAGCGTTGGGGCCGGCTGGGCCGTTCGAACGGCTGCTTCGCGCTGGGCGAGGAGCAGTTCAAGATCGCGCTGCTGAACCTTTCGGGCGGTCGCCTGCTTTATGCCGAGGCGCTGGGCCTTAACGAAGATGGCACTCGCGCCTATCCGCCCACCGCGATCGTGGGCGAACCGGAAAACGGCTATCACATCCTGCGCCAGCCACGGCCGGACACTTTCAGCCAGACCAACCCCGGCGTGTTCTGATCATTCTCGTCGGTTAGGGGCGGAGCGTGCGGTGCCGGTATGGCTCCACACGCGCCATCATCCAATCACGCAAGATCGCGCGGATCGTTCACGATTTCGATGATTTCCTCGTCGGTCACCCGGCTGCGGTTCGCCTTGCGCGGTGCCTCGAACGCAGCGAGCACCGGCGCGTCGCGCTCGTAGATATCGTTGAAGGTCGCCATCTTGCCGTCGATGTTCGTCGCCATCGTGAAATAGGTGATGTAGGCGGGCAGCTTGCTGTTGAATTCGACGCGGGTGTATTCGCCGCTCGCCAGCAGTTCCACGCCTTCATCGGCGGTCAGCCCGGCCTGCAGGATCGCCAGTGTCAGCGCGAGCTCGGTCGCGCGCTCGGTGCGGACGCATCCATGGCTAAGCGCCCGGTTCGCCTGCTTGAACAATTCGCGCGACGGCGTGTCGTGGAAGAAGATCGCGTGCCGATTCGGCATGTCGAGCTTCATGCGGCCCAGCGAATTACCCGGCCCGGGGCCTTGCACCACGGAAATCCAGCCATTGGCCCCGCGCGTGGCGGTGTAGCCCCTGGAGCGCGCCCAAGACGGATTGGCGAGCACACGTTCGCCCAGCCCTTCGCCCTTCACGATGGATTGCGGCACGGTCCAGTTCGGGTTGAGGATCACGCCCTCCACACTTTCAGCCAGCTGCGGGGTCGCGGTGCGGCCCGGCTTGCCCACGATCGTGCGATAGGTGCGCATGATCTTGTCGTTCACCGTCAGGCGGAGCTGATATTCGGGAACATTGGTGATTAGGTACTGATGGCCGAGATCGCGCGGCAACCACCGCCAGCGGTCCATATTGGCCTGAACCAGCTTGTACCGTTTGGAGCCAGGCTGCGCGGTCGCCAGCTCTGCCCGCAGGGCTTCGTAGTCGGGGTGGAGCGGCGCCACGCTTTCCAGCGCGCCCATCAGGTCACCCGTCGACAGCGCCTGCTTCAGCACCGTGCCGCTGCGATAGCGATCCGCATCCGGATCCATCACGAACCACTGCTTGCGCGCATCCATCGGGGTGCGGCCATCGCGCATATCCTCGATCAGCCAGACGAACCGGCGGCTCGCCTCCTGATCCAGCATCGCGCCCGGGCCGGCGGCGATCTGCGCCCGCAACCCGGCGAGGTCGTAATCGGCAGGGATCAGGCCGTGCGAGCCGATATTCTCGATCACGCCGGCGAGCGCCCGCGCCTGGTCGAGCGACCATTGCTGCACCACCGGATCGATTTCCTGCACCATCGGCTCGCTGGTCATCTCGACCGCGGTTGCCGGGCCGGAGGTCACCGCATCGTCGGCATCCGGATCGTCCTGCTGCGAATCCGGCAGCAGATTGGCCGGTGCGTCCTGCGCGGCCAGTGCGGCCGGCAGGGCAAGGCCGGTACCGGCCATCAGGAAGAGCGAAAGTGCAAGTTTTTTCATGTCAGTCACAGGACCCTGTTATCGAACACGTCGCGCAATCCGCGACCCGTTGAGGCGGGCGCAATCCTCGCCAAATCTGGAGCAATCATCAAGTCTCAAGGCTTTATACAGGCTGAATTTCCCGGCCTCTGCGGCAGAAGAGTGACGCTTGCCGGCCAGATGGGCTAACGGCTGGGGTCCATGCAGCGCGGACCGTTCCTCTCAGCCGTCCTGGCACCCTTCCTCGTCGCGCTTGCGGGCGTTGCGATGCTGTCGCTGATGGATGCTTTCATGAAAGGTGCGGCACTCGCAATCGGGGCCTTTTCCGCCGCCTTGCTGCGCGCCGCCATCGCCACCGTGATCGCGGCGCCGATATGGTTGGTACGGCGCAAGACCTGGCCCGACCGCGCGACCTTGCGACTGCATCTGCTGCGCGGTGTGTGTTCGGCCTTCATGGGCCTCACGTTCTTCTACGCGCTCACCAAGCTGCCCATCGCGGAAACCATTGCGTTCTCGTTCATCGCACCGCTGATCGCGCTCTATCTCGCGGCAATCCTGCTGGGAGAGACGATCACCCGCCGCGCGGTCGTTGCGTCGCTGATCAGCTTTTCCGGTGCGCTGGTCATCGTGGGCGCGCGCTTCGGGCAGGACCGGATGACGGACGACGCACTGCTCGGCATGGGGGCGATCCTGATTTCGACGATCCTCTACGCGCTCAACTTCATCATCATCCGGCAACAGTCCCAGCGCGCCGGGCCGGCCGAAGTCGCCGCGTTCCACGGCGGGGTTTCCACGCTGGTGCTGGGCGTTGCAGCGCCATGGTTTTTCGTCGCCCCGCCGCCCGATATCCAGCCAAACCTGCTGATCGCCGCCGTGCTGACCGTGGGTGGTGCGATGACGATCGCCTGGGCCTATGCCCGCGCTCAGGCGCAGGCGCTGCTCCCGGTGGAATATTCCGGATTCGCCTGGGCCGCGCTGTTCGGCTTCCTGTTCTTCGGCGAAAGCGTGCGGCTGGGAACGCTCGTCGGCGTGGCGCTGATCCTGCTTGGTACGTGGATCGCCGCCACGAAGGGACATGCCCCGGCCCGTGCCGCCGGGGGTGCGGAGACATCGGCATCCTGAATTGCAGCGCGATTCGTTGGCGGGAAGCTTGATTTTCGCGCCGCCAGAGGCCAAGCGCGCGGCACTTATAGGCGGTCCGCCCGTTGGCCTCTTAACAGAGGTTCGGTGACAGGCCTCCATCAGCAGCAACAGAGAAAGGACCGCCCCCGCTATGACCCAGGTCGGCAAGGACACCCTCGGTACCCGCAGCACCCTCACCGTCGATGGCAAGGATTACGCGTATTATTCGCTCGCCAAGGCGGCCGAGCAGATCGGCGACGTGTCGCGTCTGCCCTTCAGCCTGAAGGTGCTGCTGGAGAATATGCTCCGGTTCGAGGATGGCGGCCACACGGTCTCGGTCGAGAATGCGAGGGAAATCGCCAGCCGGGTGCAGACCCCCGAAACCGGCGGCGAAATCCAGTATCGCCCCGCGCGCGTGCTGCTGCAGGACTTCACCGGCGTGCCCTGCGTGGTCGACCTTGCCGCGATGCGCGACGCGATCAAGGCGCTGGGCGGCGACACGCAGAAGATCAACCCGCAAGTCCCCGTGAACCTGGTCATCGACCACTCGGTGATGGTCGACGAGTTCGGCCACCCGAAGGCAATGGAAGCGAACATGGAGCTTGAATACGCCCGCAATGCGGAGCGTTACGACTTCCTCAAGTGGGGCTCCAAGAGCTTCGAGAACTTCTCCGCCGTGCCCCCGGGCACCGGCATTTGCCATCAGGTTAACCTCGAATATATCGCGCGCTGCACCTGGTCGAGCGAAGACCCCGACGGCCAGATGGTCGCCTATCCCGATACCTGCGTCGGCACCGATAGCCACACCACGATGGTCAACGGCCTCGGCGTGCTCGGCTGGGGCGTTGGCGGGATCGAAGCCGAAGCAGCGATGCTCGGCCAGCCGATCTCCATGCTGATCCCCGAAGTCGTCGGCTTCAAGTTCACCGGCAAGCTCGCCGAAGGCGTCACCGCGACCGACCTCGTGCTCACTGCAACGCAGATGCTGCGCGCGCACGGCGTGGTCGGCAAGTTCGTCGAATATTACGGCCCGGGCCTCGAATCGCTCACGCTGGCGGACCGAGCGACGCTGTCCAACATGTCGCCCGAATACGGCGCGACCTGCGGCTTCTTCGGCATCGACGACAAGACGCTCGAATACCTGCGCCTCACCGGCCGGGACGAGCATGAAGTCGCGCTCGCAGAAGCCTACGCCAAGGAACAGGGCCTGTGGGTCCACCCCGATGTGGAGCCGGTTTTCTCCAGCACGCTCGAACTCGACCTGTCGAAGGTCGTGCCCAGCCTTGCCGGGCCCAAGCGCCCGCAGGACAAGGTTGCGCTTCCCGAAGTGGACGAGCTGTTCAACCGCGACCTCAAGGAAGTGTACGGCAAGGACAAGCCGCACCGCGTTGACGTCGAAAACACGCATCACGACGTGGGCGACGGCGATGTGGTGATCGCGGCGATCACCAGCTGCACCAACACCTCCAACCCGGATGTGCTGATCGCCGCCGGCCTGGTCGCCAAGAAGGCGCGCGAGAAGGGCCTGAAGCCCAAGCCGTGGGTCAAGACCAGCCTTGCGCCCGGATCGCAGGTGGTCACCGACTACCTCGTGAAATCGGGCCTGCAGGACGATCTTAATGCGATGGGCTTCGATCTGGTCGGCTACGGCTGCACCACCTGCATCGGCAACTCCGGCCCGCTGGCCCCTGCGATCAGCAAGGCGATCAATTCGAACGACATTGTTGCCGCCTCCGTCCTGTCGGGTAACCGCAACTTCGAAGGCCGCGTCAGCCCCGATGTGCGCGCCAACTTCCTCGCCTCGCCGCCGCTGGTGGTCGCCTACGCGATCAAGGGCACGGTGACCGAAGACATCATCGACACGCCGCTTGGCGAAGACCACCATGGCAAGCCGGTGATGCTGGCGGACGTCTGGCCCACCAATCAGGAAATCGCGGACCTGCGCGCAGCCAATGTCGGCCGCGACATGTTCGTCGATCGCTACGCCAACGTCTATGAAGGCGACGAACACTGGCGCGCGATCACGGTCGAAGCGTCCGATACCTATCGGTGGAACCCGGGCAGCACCTACATCGCCAGCCCGCCCTTCTTCGACGGCATGAAGATGGACCCCGAGCCCGTAGCCGATATCGCCGATGCGAAGCCGCTGGCGATCCTGGCCGACTCGGTCACCACCGACCACATCAGCCCCGCAGGCTCGATCAAGGAAGACAGCTCTGCCGGCGAATACCTCAAGAGCCACCAGGTCGCGAAGGCGGACTTCAACTCCTACGGTTCGCGCCGGGGCAACCACGACGTGATGATGCGCGGCACCTTCGCCAATATCCGCATCAAGAACGAAATGGTGCCCGGCGTCGAAGGTGGCTTCACCACCTACAAGGGCGAACAGATGCCGATCTACGACGCCGCGATGCGTCACAAGGAAGACGGCACGCCGCTGGTTGTGATCGCAGGCAAGGAATACGGCACCGGCTCCAGCCGCGACTGGGCCGCGAAGGGCACCATCCTGCTGGGCGTTCGCGCGGTGATCGTCGAGAGCTACGAGCGTATTCACCGCTCCAACCTCGTCGGGATGGGCGTGCTCCCGCTGCAGTTCAAGGATGGCGACACGCGTGAAACGCTGGGCCTGACGGCCACCGACAGCTTCACCATCCGCGGCCTTGCGGACCTGAATCCCGCGCAGGACGTGACCGTGGATGTGACCCGCGAAGACGGCAGCACCTTCAGCTTCACCGCCAAGTGCCGCATCGATACGGAAAACGAGCTGGACTACTACCGCAACGGCGGCATCCTGCAGTACGTGATCCGCAAGCTGGCCAGCCAGTAAGCGGTTTCACCGACCGGAAAACGAAAGGCCCGACCATTGCGGTCGGGCCTTTTTTTGTCTTGGCGGGTAGCGGGCAAATGAAAGGGCGAAGGCCGCTCCTGGCAAGCAGCCCCCGCCCAATCTACAGCGCAAGGCTGCGCTGACCTGTCAGGTTGACGATCGGCGCACGCGGCCGATCAGGTCTAATTCTTCACAATCCACTTGCGGCGGGTGATGATCGCCAGCGCCGCAGCACCGAACAGCAGGCCGACCGGCGGGGCCGGAACCGGCGTACCGCTGCTGCCGCCGTGGCTGGAGCCGCCCGTGCTGGACCAACCGCTGCTGCCGTGGCCCGAGCCACCCCAGCGAGAGCTCCCATGGCTCGAACTGCCCTTGCTGGAGCTGTTATTGCCCGAGCTGGTGCTGACGTCGCCCGAAGTGGACGAGCTGCTGGACACGTCGCCCGAGGTCGAAGAGCTGGAGCTGACGTCGCCGGACGTCGAAGAGCTCGACGAGACATCGCCCGATGTGGACGAGCTGGAAGACACATCGCCGGAGGTCGACGAACTGCTGCTGACGTCGCCCGAAGATGAACTCGAAACGTCACCGGACGACGAGCTGGAGACATCGCCGGAGGACGAACTCGAAACGTCGCCGGAGGACGAGCTCGACACATTGCCCGACGAGCTGGAGCTGGTCGAGCTCGACGGATTGCCCGAGGTGGAAGAGGATGTCGAAGACGACGTGCTCACACCGCCGGTCGACGTGCTCACGCCGCTCGAGGTGCTGACGCCGCCAGTTGAAGTGCTCACGCCCCCGGTCGAGGTGCTAACCCCGCCGGTGGAGGTGCTGACCCCGCCGGTGGAGGTCGACACACCGCCGGTGGTCGAAGAACTGCTGCTGGTCGAAGTGACACCGCCGGTCGAAGATGAGGTCGAACCGCCCGAGGTTGAGGACGAGGTCGAGCCACCCGAAGTCGAGGTCGAAGTCGACGCACCGACATCGATATCGATGTTGATCCCGCCCGAACTGCCAACGTCTCCGGTCGATCCGACGCCGCTGGTGGTAGTCGTGCTGATCGCAACCGTCCCGCTGCTGCCACCGCCGCCGAAGAAGCCGCCGAAGAAGCCGCCGCCGAAACCGCCGCCGCCGCTGCCGCCGATCACCGTGGTGCCGCCACCCTGGCCGCCACCGCCGCCGGAAAACCCGCCGCCATAGCCGTAACCGCCGGATCGCGTCGTCGTGGGGGCAACCGCCACCACCGTGCGCGAGGCACCATCGCCGAACTGGGCGCAGGCTTCCGCCGCAGCCACCAGATCCGCATCGTCGCGGGCAATCCGCGCGGTGCGGGTGCGGGCATCGTAGATGATCTCTTCACCCGCGCCGACGCCGGTTCCGTAGCCGCCCTGCCCGGCGAGGCTTGCCGGGACGCATTCGACCGTCCGCTTGACCACGCGGCGCGTGCGCAGCGTGGTGCGCGGCACCGTGCGTTCGACGACGCGGTCCTCCTTGATGTAGCGCATGGCGGGTGCAGGAGCGGGCGATTCCTTGACCGACTTGTAGTCGGTCGCGCCGACCTGCTCTTCGGCCACGTGAAGCGCGCCGCCGGCGAGGACGGCAGTGCCCGCGGCGGTCGCGGAGAGTTTTGCGAGAGCGATTTTCATCGACATAGGCCAGGCTCTTTACATTCAAGCGCTTTAGAAACCGTTTCCACCGGCGGTTCCGATGGGTCAGGTAAATTGCGCCTATCTGCCTTAGGTCATGTCCCGCCCCTCTTCCGCAATGCGATTAACCATGAAAAAGCATTGCCTTGCGAAGATTTGGCAATCTTGCGCTAACCAATGGGGTCGGGTGTCCCACCTTGGCACCGCCAGCGGCCAAGGGGTTACCCACGTGTTAGGATTTGTCGCCGAACAGGTCGCGCGAATCGCCTCCGACCGCTTTGGGAGCTGGCGCGACCAGCCCCAGATGCTGCCAGCCGCCCGCATTGAGGCAGCGCCCGCGCGCGGTGCGTGCCACGAGCCCTAGCTGGATCAGGAACGGCTCGACCACATCCTCCAGCGTGTCGCGCGGCTCGGCGAGCCCCGCCGCCAGCGTCTCGATCCCCACCGGGCCGCCACCATAGGTCTCCGCGATCATGGTCAGGTAGCGGCGATCCATCGCATCGAGGCCGAGCGAATCGACCTCCAGCTTGGTCAGCGCGCTGTCGGCCACCTGCGCGGTAATGCTTGGCGCATTGTCGACACTGGCAAAGTCGCGCACCCGGCGCAGCAGGCGCCCGGCAACACGCGGCGTCCCGCGCGACCGGCGGGCGATCTCGCGCGCGCCATCAGGTTCGATTGCAAGGCCGAGTTTGTTCGCGCCGCGCGTCACCACCCGCTCCAGCTCTTCATGCGTGTAGAAGTTGAGCCGCACCGGAATGCCGAAGCGATCGCGCAACGGCGTGGTCAACAGACCCTGCCGCGTGGTCGCGCCGATCAGCGTGAACGGCGGCAGGTCGATCCGCACGCTGCGCGCCGAAGGCCCCTCGCCGATCATCAGGTCGAGCGCGCGGTCCTCCATCGCGGGGTAGAGCACTTCCTCGACCACCGGATTGAGGCGGTGAATCTCGTCGATGAACAGCACGTCGTGCGGTTCGAGATTGGTCAGCAGCGCGGCCAGATCGCCCGCCTTGGCGATCACCGGCCCGCTGGTGGAGCGGAAGCCCGCCCCCAGCTCGCGCGCGACGATCTGCGCCAGCGTGGTCTTGCCGAGCCCCGGCGGCCCGAAGAACAGCGTATGATCCATCGCCTCGCCGCGGCGCTTGGCGGCGGCGATGAACACGCCAAGGTTCTCACGCGCAGCCTCCTGCCCGATGAACTCGGTGAGGCTCTTGGGCCGCAGCGCCGCATCGGGATCGTCCGGCAGGCGTTCGGGGGTGTGGAGGGGGACGGGTTCAGTCATGTGATAGCATAGAGCGCGACAAACGCACCGATCAGAAAAAAGAGGAGAGAAGCAACTGC
Source organism: Erythrobacter sp. (assembly GCA_009993635.1). Lineage (GTDB taxonomy): Bacteria > Pseudomonadota > Alphaproteobacteria > Sphingomonadales > Sphingomonadaceae > Alteriqipengyuania. The sequence goes on from JAACTC010000011.1 coordinate 49,703, forward strand.
AAGCCCACCTGCTATGGTCAAGGTCACCTCAGCGCGCTTATCCCAAACTTCAGGCGTAAACTCCTCGCCCGTTTGGTTAGCCTGAGCAAGCGCCTTATTCGCTTCGTTGAACGCCGCATTCATCAGGTGGTCCTGGGAATTTGCCCCAAAAAAGTACGCGGCAAGACAGGCGCCCAAGCCTAGGCCGAACCAAACGAATGCCCAAAAAAGTCCGTTTTGCCCAAAATCACGGGTCGAATTTCCCACCATTGTCAGAAGTGCAATTATTGCTCCCCCGTTTGATAGGAAAAGGCTACGCATGCCAGCCTGCGCATATTGCACGGTATACTGGAGACGATTGTCCGACTCGATTCGACGGAGACGCGCTTCTTCTAATAGAGATTCGCGAACCGTCTCATCCATGTTGCCTTGCTTCGCTCCTGAAGGCCCCATTTCCCTCAAGCCACTTCGTCCCTCTTCAAAACGGGTTCACCGTATAACCCTGCTGCTGGAGCAGCGCATGGGCGGTCATGGCGGAGAGGGCCATCTCCACGCCGGGGAGCAGTTCGGACTTTGCCACGCCCTGCCCCGCCGCGCTCTGGCCGCAGACGATGAAGCGCACGCCCTGGTCGATCATCTCGCGCACCGCCGCAGCAGAGGGGTTCGTCTCGCCGCGATCGCGCGCGGCCCATGCGGCATCACTCAGCAGGTCGAACACCGCAGGCCCGTGGACGACCACTGCCGCGCGGTTCTCCATCGGCTCGACCCCGGCGCGCGCGTTCATGTTGATGAAGCGCGCCGCGCTTTCGAACCCTCGGTTGAGCTTGCCGTCCTTGGCAGGTTGCGAGACGTCGAAGGCGACGTGGAAGCTCGCGTCTTCGGGAATCGCGAAGTCGGCATCGGGCACGTCGGCGACCGGGCCGAACTCGGTGAACACCGGGCCGTAAGTGAAGGTCGCGGGCTGCGCGTCCTGCGCCGCCGCAGGCGCGCCGATTGCCAGCGCCGCAGCCGCCATCAGTGTCACTCTCATACGCATCTCCATCACCCCGCCGCCTTCTTGAGCGCGACCCGGATAAGCTCGCCCTCGCTCGCGCCTTCGCCCAGTTCGCCCGCCGCCTCGGCCACCGCCTTGGCGGCGATGGCGGGCTTGAAGCCGAGGTTCTCCAGCGCGGAGACCGCATCGGCGCTCGCCCCGCCCTTGGGAGCGGCCACCGCCACTCCGCCCGGCGCCACGGGCAGCGCGCCTGCCTTGTCCTGCAATTCGTTGACGATCCGGCTCGCCAGTTTCGGCCCAACCCCGTTAGCCCGCGCCACCATCGCCGCATCGCCGCCCGCGCAGGCCGCCTGCACCTCGCCCGCCGACAGGACGGAGAGGATCGCCAGCGCCACCTTGCTGCCCACGCCCTGCACGCTGGTGAGCAGCCGGAACCAGTCGCGCTCCGCCGCTTCGGCGAAGCCGAGCAGCCGCATGTCGTTCTCGCTCACCTGCAAATCGGTGAACAGCCGCGCCTGCCCGCCTTCCGATCCCAGCGCGTCCAATGTGCGGGTCGAGCAGTGGACGAGGTAACCGACGCCGCCCACGTCGATCACTGCCCAATCGGGGCCGGTCGCGTCGAGCGTTCCTGTCAGCTTTGCAATCATGGTTTGTTCCTGCCCTACTCCGCTTCGCAATGCCAGCGCAGTGCGCAGGTTTTGCCAAGCCGGGCCAGGTTTGGGCTGGGGCCTGACACACCTGACACAGTGTTCAGGCGCTCAAATCCACTCGATCAGTGCGAGGCCATTTATCGCCCCTGCCGATCAGCCATGCAGGCAGCCGTTCCGACAATGACAAAGAGCAGCCCGCACCATACCGCGCCGATGCGGAGTAGGAAAATCCGCCGACGCGCTTTGAGTGCGCACGGTTCGGGCGTGGACAGCGCACAACTGTTGAGGCAACGCTTGCGCCATGAGTTGGAACACGTTCGGGCGGGTCTTCCGCTTCACCACCTGGGGGGAAAGCCACGGGCCTGCGATCGGCGCGGTTGTCGACGGGTGCCCGCCGGGTATCGCGCTCACCGAAGACGACATCCAGCCATGGCTCGACAGGCGCAAGCCGGGGCAGAACAAGTTCACCACCCAGCGGCGCGAGCCCGATCAGGTGCGCATCCTCTCGGGCGTGTTCGATGGCCCCGACGGCACCCAGCGCACGACGGGCACGCCGATCAGTCTGATGATCGAGAATGTCGATCAGCGCTCGAAAGACTACTCCAACGTCGCGCAGGCCTATCGCCCCGGCCACGCCGACTACACTTACGACGCCAAATACGGGTTTCGCGACTATCGCGGCGGCGGGCGCTCGTCGGCGCGCGAAACCGCGATGCGCGTCGCGGCGGGTGCGGTCGCGCGGCTGGTCGTGCCGCAGGTCAGCATCCTCGCCTACGTGGCGGAAATCGGCGGCGACCGGATCGACCCGGCCAATTTCGACGCCGAGCAGATCGCGCAAAACCCCTTCTGGTGCCCCGATGCAGACGCCGCAAAGCGCTGGGAGACGCTCGTCGACGACGCGCGCAAGGCAGGCTCCTCGCTCGGCGCGGTGGTCGAGTGTGTGGCACGCGGAGTCCCCGCAGGCTGGGGCGCGCCGCTCTACGCCAAGCTCGACAGCGAGCTGGCGGCGGCGATGATGAGCATCAATGCGGTCAAGGGCGTGGAGATCGGTGACGGCTTCGACGCCGCGCGCCTCTCGGGCGAAGCGAACGCCGACCCGATGCGGCCCGCGTCAGAGGGCGGCGAAGCGCCCGAGTTCACCGCCAACCACGCAGGCGGCATCGCAGGCGGGATCGCCACCGGCCAGCCGGTCACCTGCCGCGTGGCGTTCAAGCCGACCAGCTCCATCCTCACCCCGGTCGACACGATCACGCGAGAAGGCGAGGCAACCCAGATCAGCACCAAGGGCCGCCACGACCCCTGCGTCGGCATTCGCGGCGTGCCCGTGGTCGAGGCGATGATGGCTTGCGTGCTGGCGGATCAGGCGCTGCTCCATCGGGCGCAGTGCGGGTAGATGTAATCCTGCTTCCGGTGCAATGTTCAGTCTGGGGCACTTGGGACGCATTCGACTCGAGAACCATGCGTTCTCATATGATCGGGGCTACAAACCATCCCTCATGATCGGGGGCGTCGAAAGGGGGCACCATGCGCATCGTTACCGCTTGCCGGACACTGATCGCTGCTGTGGCATTAATTTCGTGGCCGACGCTTGCACAGCAGACCGAAGCGGCCGAGCCCGCGCCGCCCGAGGCACTGGAGCGTCTGGACGCCTACGCGCAGGCCCTGACCGCTGCGGATCTGTTCTCCGGCGTCGTTCTCGTGGCGAATAATGGCGAGGTCGTCTTCGAGCGCGCATACGGCATGCGCGACGAAAGCAGCGAGGATGCGCTCAAGGTCGACGCACGTTTCGATATCGCTTCCGCTGGCAAGATGTTCACCGCAACCGCTGCCTTGCAACAGATCGCGGCCGGCAAACTGACTCTGGATACTACCCTTGGCGAGGTGCTGCCGGACTATCCCGACGCAGCAATGCGCGAAGCGACGATCTATCAGCTGTTGACCCATAGCGCCGGGGCCGGGGAAACGGACGCCCTGTTCTACCCCGATAGTCTGGTATGGCACGGAACTGAGCCAAGCGTTGCCGATCTGGTCGGCCTTTACGATGCCCGGGATCCCACCTTTGTGCCAGGTAGCGGACAGGAGTACAGCAATCACACCATGACACTGCTGGGTCGGGTCGTCGAGGTGCTGTCCGGCCAGGATTATCGATCCTACATAGCGGAACATATCTTCGAGCCCGCCGGGATGGACGCCGCACACGCGAACGACGCTTGCGACCCGGACGATCCTGCACAGGCGATCGGCTATGTCACCGTGGCCGACGAGCGGATGCCGAATTGTTTCGCCACCCTAGATGGCGGCTGGCCTGCGGGCGGTCAGTCGTTCTCGGCGCAAGATTTGCTCCGCTTCGTGTCTGCGCTGCGCGAGGAGCGGCTGGGTGTGCCTCGCTCCCTTTTCGAACAGGCCACCACTCCAAAACTGAGTTTCATCGGGCTTGGCTTTTTCGCCACCGACTATGGCGAGGGCCATCTTCCCCGCGATCTGCGCTGGGGGCACGGAGGGATGATCTATGGAGAGTGCATCGATGTGCGCACCTATGAGATGACGGGCGAAACGATCGTGACGCTGGGCAATAATGGCAGCCCCGCGTGCTACCGCGTTGCCGGGTTCCTCCACGAAGACTGGAAGAAACGCAACGCGATGATGCCTCCCCGTTAAGTTCGCAGGCATCCGCAGCGAGCCCGTGGTCAAGACAATGGCGGCTGCGTGTTGGCGAGGTTTCCCTTCAAGCCTTCGACATCGGGCGCAAAACTCCTGCAACCCGCCGCTCGGCGCTTCCGAAAGCCCTACGCAAGAATAAGCCGGTTGGAATTGCGGAGGGGAATGAAAATGAGACGTTTCAAGACGGGCTTCATGCGAGCGGCTGGCGTTGTATCGGCCGTTTTCGCTCTCGCCCTGTCCGCGCAATCTGCGGGCGCCGCAGAGCCGGGGAACGGCTTTCAGGTCGAACGCTACGAGGTCGAACTTCGCCCGGACCTTGCCACCACCGCAGTCTCCGGGTCGCAGGCGATCGAGCTGGTCGTAACCGATGCCGATCTTAGGGAGGTCGTCTTCTCGTCCAATGCGCTGGAGGTCGAAGGCGCGACGCTCGATGGATCACCGATCGCGGTGGTGTCGGATGAAAGCGGCATCGCCTTCACGCTGCCCCGGCCACTGGCTGTCGGTGAGACCGTCCGGCTGCAATTCACGATGCGCGGCTTTCCCGCACGCGGCGTCACCACGGTGCCGAATGGAATATATACCGGCTATTTTGGGTGCGACTGGATGGTGTGTCTCCAGAATCCGCCCGGCGACAAGGCGGACCTGCAGCTCGACCTGTTCCTGCCGGACGGTGCGGTTTCGCTTGGCGTGGGTGAGCAGACCGAGACCGTCGATCTGCCCGGCGATCTGACGCTGCATCGCTGGCAGAGCGATTGGCCCACATCTCCCTATCTGTTCGGCTTCGCTGCGGGACGGTTCTCGCGAATGGACGTCGACACACCGCACGGAACATTGTCCTACCTGAACGGAACGGGCGACACTGCCGACCTCGCTGATCTGTTCGCGCAGACGCCGGAGATGGTCGCGTTTTTCGCGTCGCGCGCCGGGCTCGACCTACCCGGCGGGGCCTATGCGCAACTGCTAGTCCCGGGTCGCGCCGCGCAGGAGACTATGAGCTTTTCGATCATCGGCCTGGGCGAGCTGGAGCGCGAACGCGAAGATCCGTCATCGGCCTGGATCATCGCGCACGAGCTGGCGCATCAGTGGTGGGGCAATCTCGTCACGACGCAGACATGGCGCGATTTCTGGCTCAACGAAGGCTTTGCCACCTACATGGTTGCCGCATGGGAACAGCATCGCTTCGGCGAGGCAGCGTACCAGCAGGAGCTCGACGTCTTGCGCAAGCGGCGCAAGCAATTGCAAGAGCTTGGCTGGGACAAGCCGCTGACATGGGATGGCGACTATCCCACGCTCGGCCATCGGCGCGCGGTGCAATATAGCAAGGGCGCCCTGTTTCTTTCCGAACTGCGCGAAGACATCGGCGATGCGGCGTTCTGGGAGGGTGTGCGCGCCTATACGAAGGCGCACGCCGGCGGAACCGTGACCAGCCGCGATCTGCAATCGGCCATGGAGCGGGCGAGTGGGCGCGATCTGGAGCCATTGTTTGCCGAATGGGTCTACGGAGTCGACGGCGATCAGAGCGCGGATGTCGCCGAAACGCCATGAAACGAGCGATTCCGTGGTTTCAAAAAGTTCCACGAATTTGATCGATAATTCCGATGGGTGCCATCGCCACAAATCGCTTTTGTGCGTCGCAGCAGGCACTATCTAGGCGCTGAGTTTCAACCCCTAGAGGAGACACGCAATGGGTATCATCGGAAGCCAGATCAAACCGTTCAAGGCCACCGCATTCCAGGCCGACAAGGACTTTTTCGAAGTCACCGACGAAGATGTGAAGGGCAAGTGGGCCGTCTTCTTCTTCTATCCGGCGGACTTCACCTTCGTGTGCCCGACCGAGCTGGAAGACCTCGGCGCGCAGTACGACAAGCTGCAGGACATGGGCGTCGACGTCTATGGCGTCAGCACCGACACGCATTTCAGCCACAAGGCATGGCACGACACCTCGGAAAAGATCGGCAAGCTCAAGTTCGCCTTCCTCGGCGACCAGCTGCACACGATCTCGAAGAACTTCGGCGTGCTGCGTGAGGAAATGGGCCTCGCCGACCGTGCGACCTTCGTGGTCGATCCCGACGGCGTGATCCAGGTGATGGAGCAGACCTGCGAAGGCGTGGGCCGCAATGCCACCGAACTGGTCCGCAAGATCAAGGCTGCACAGTATGTCCGCAACAACCCCGGCCAGGTCTGCCCGGCCGCGTGGGAAGAAGACAGCGACACGCTGACCCCCTCGCTCGACCTCGTCGGCAAGCTGTAAGCATCGAACCGATCCTCCCCGCTCCGGGGAGGTGGCAGCCGCGCGTAGCGGCTGACGGAGGGGCAGGCAGTCTGGCGCAACGCCGGCGCCGCCCCTCCACCATCCTGCGGATGGTCCCCCTCCCCGTGACGGGGAGGATTATTCAGGAGGATTCCCCATGCTCGACCCCCAGATGACCGCACAGCTGAAGCAGTATCTCGAAAACCTGCGCGAGCCGGTGGAGCTTGTCGCATCGCTGGGCGACGACGAGACGTCGGCCAAGACGCGCGAACTGCTCGAAGAGATCGCCGCATTGCACGATCTGGTCAGCGTCGATCTGGACGGCGACCACGAACGCCGCCCCAGCTTCATCATCCGCCGCGGCAATGACGCGCAGAAGTGGGTCCGCTTTGCCGGGCTGCCGATGGGCCACGAGTTTACCTCGCTGGTGCTCGCGCTGCTGTGGGCAGGCGGTCATCCGCCCAAGGTCGATGAAGATGTGCTGGAGGATATCCGCCGGATCGAGACTGATCTGGAGTTCGAGATGTTCTTCTCGCTCTCGTGCCACAATTGCCCCGACGTTGTGCAGGCGCTCACCCTGATGGCGCTCGAGAACAGCCGCATCACTGCCACGCTGATCGAAGGCGGCGCGTACAAGGAAGAGGTCGAGGCACGCGACATCATGGCCGTGCCCGCGACCTTCCTGAATGGCGAGAGCTTCTACAACGGCAAGATCGAACTGCCGCAGATTCTCGAAAGGCTCGATACCGGCGCGGGCGCCAAGGCCGCCGCCAAGCTCAACGAGCGCGAGCCTTACGAAGTGCTGGTGATCGGCGGCGGGCCTGCCGGGGTCGCAACCTCGGTCTACACCGCGCGCAAGGGCTTCCGCACCGGCATCGCGGCCGAACGTTTCGGCGGGCAGTTGCAGGACACGCTCGGGATCGAGAACCTGCCCGGCACCGCATATACGGAAGGCCCCAAGCTTTCCGCCGACCTCGACGAGCAGGTCAAGGAAAACGCGATCGACAAGATCGACCTCGTCCAGGCCGAAGAGCTGATCCCGGCGAAGACCGAAGGCGGCATGCACACAATCCGCTTCGCCAATGGCGGGCAGCTGACTGCGCGGGCCATCGTGCTCGCCACCGGTGCGCGCTGGCGGAACCTGGGCGTCCCGGGCGAGCAGGACTATCGCAACAAGGGCGTGGCCTATTGCCCGCACTGCGACGGGCCTTTGTTCAAAGGCAAGCGGATCGCGGTGATCGGCGGCGGCAACTCGGGCGTCGAAGCGGCTATCGACCTCGCCAAGATCGTCGACCACGTGACGCTGGTCGAATTCGACACTCAGCTGCGCGCCGATGCGGTGCTGGTCGACAAGCTCAAGAGCCTGGGCAATGTCGAGATCATCACCAACAGCCAGACGACCGAGATCACCGGCGACGGAAGCCGCGTCAACGGCATGATCGTGAAGGATCGGACAAGCGGCGAAGACCGCACGATCGAGCTGGCGGGCGTGTTCGTGCAGATCGGCCTCGTCCCCAACACCGAATGGTTGAAGGACTCGGGGCTCGAACTGTCGAAGCATGGCGAGATCGTCACCGATGAGCGCGGCGCGACCAACCTGCCCGGCATCTTCGGCGCGGGCGATGCGACGACCGTCCCCTACAAGCAGATCGTCGTCGCGATGGGCCAAGGCGCGAAGGCCGGACTGACCGCCTTCGACTATCTCATCCGCACCGAACCGGCCGACGAGATCGCGCAGGCGGCGTGACCCAAGGCGATAGAACACGCGCGAAAGGCGTCATCCGCAGCCAGCGGGTGGCGCCTTTTTCGGTCTGCGGCCGCGCATTCTCCTACCGCCACACCATCGCTTAAACCAATCAGTGAGTGCCCATTAATCGATTGGAACTGTCACCGCGAATCCGGCATTATTTTTTCACTAGGCAATGAAAATTGCCCTGACGAAGGAGATGGATGATGGACGCGAAGACAGGTTCGATCGGGGGCGGTTGCCCCGTACATGGCGATGGCGGCGTGCGTGCGCTGCTGGGGCGCACCAACAAGGACTGGTGGCCAGATGCGCTCGACCTGCATATCCTGACCCAAGGCGGGCGCTCGCCCGATCCGATGGGCGAGGATTTCGATTACTGCGAGGCGTTCAACGCGCTCGATTACGATGCGCTCAAGGCAGACCTGCACGCGCTGATGACCGACAGCCAGCCGTGGTGGCCAGCCGATTACGGCCACTACGGCCCGTTCTTCATCCGCATGGCGTGGCACGCGGCGGGCACCTATCGCACCGGCGACGGGCGCGGCGGGGCTTCCAGCGGCCAGCAGCGGTTCGCGCCGCTCAATTCGTGGCCCGATAACGGCAATCTCGACAAGGCGCGGCGGCTGCTGTGGCCGATCAAGCAGAAATACGGCAAGCACATCAGCTGGGCCGACCTGTTCGTGCTGACGGGCAATGTCGCGATCGAAAGCATGGGCGGGCCGGTGTTCGGCTTCGGCGGCGGCCGCAAGGACGTCTACGAGCCTGAGACCGACATCTACTGGGGCTCGGAAGAAGAATGGGTCGACCAGGGCGTCGAGACGCGCATCATTCCCGACGCGGGCAAGGCGCTCGAAAACCCGCTCGCCGCGATCCAGATGGGGCTGATCTACGTCAATCCCGAAGGCCCCGGCGGCAATCCGCACGATGCCGAAGGGATGGCGCGCGACATGAAGGAAACCTTCGCGCGCATGGCGATGAACGACGAGGAAACCGTCGCGCTGACTGCGGGCGGCCACGCCTTCGGCAAGTGCCACGGCGCGGTCCCGCCCGATCAGCTGAGCGGGGCGCCCGAAAGCGAGGCGTTGCAGCTGATGGGCTTCGGCTGGGCAACCGACGCCGACCAGATCGAACAGGGGCACATCACCACCTCCGGCCTCGAAGGGGCGTGGACGCCCAACCCGACGCAGTGGGGCGGCGACTATTTCCGCCTGCTGTTCAAGTACGACTACGAGCTGGTCGAAAGCCCGGCGGGCGCGAAGCAGTGGCAGCCGGTCAACCCGGACCCGGAGGACATGGCGCCCGATGCGCGCGATCCGTCCAAGAAGGTCCCGACCATGATGACCACCGCCGACATGGCGCTGAAGCTGGACCCGGATTATCGCAAGATCTCCGAACGCTTCCGCGACGATCAGGCCGCGCTCGACGATGCCTTCGCCCGCGCGTGGTTCAAGCTGACCCACCGCGATATGGGCCCCAAGGCGCGCTACCTCGGCCCCGATGTGCCGAGCGAAAACCTGATCTGGCAGGACCCGGTACCCACCGGCACGCAGGCGTCCGAAAGCGCGGTGACGGACTTCAAGGCGAAGGTGCTTGATAGCGGACTGAGCGTGCGCGAACTGGTGAAGGCGGCGTGGGCTTCGGCCAGCACCTACCGCAAGAGCGACCATCGCGGCGGGGCCAATGGTGCGCATATCCGGCTCGAACCGATGAAGAGCTGGGCGGTCAACGATCCCGAGGAACTGGGCACAGTTCTCGCCAAGCTGGACGAGCTGCGTGGCGACCTGTCGATGGCCGATGCCATAGTTATCGCGGGTTCAGCTGCGGTCGAGAAGGCGGCGAAGGATGCCGGGTTCGACATCGCGGTGCCCGTCACCACCGGGCGCGGCGATGCGCGGGAAGAGCATGTCGATGCCGAAAGTTTCGAACCGCTCGAACCCTTCGCCGACGGCTTCCGCAACTACCTGAAGACCAAGGCGAGCGTGAAGACCGAGGATCTGCTGATCGACCGGGCCAGCCTGCTCGGCCTCTCGATCCCCGAAATGACCGTGCTGGTCGGCGGGATGCGCGCGCTGGGTGCAGTCAGCAAGCATGCCAAGCACGGCAACGCCATCGGCGTGCTCACGGATCGTCCGGGTCAGTTGACCAACGACTTCTTCGTGAACCTGCTCGACATGGGGACGAAGTGGCAGACGGTCGATGAGAGCGGCGACGAGGAATTCGTCGGCACCGACCGCGCCTCGGGCGAAGAGAAGTGGCATGCGACGCGCACCGATCTGGTGTTCGGCTCCAACTCGCAGTTGCGCTCGGTCGCGGAGGTCTATGCCGAGAACGGCAATGAAGCGAAGTTCGTGCGCGATTTCGTCGCCGCGTGGACCAAGGTGATGGACGCCGATCGCTTCGATCTGACCTACGCGAAGTATCGCTGATGGCGCGCCCCTGAGCGGCACCGCTCAGGTCGCGATCGATCAGGGCCCTCGGCAGCGATGCCGGGGGCCTTTTCACATACCGCAAGGCCGGAACTGGACCACGGCCCGCGCGCTGTCACAGGGTAACCCTGTAAAGAAAGCCCCCGCGCCATGGCCAAGACCGTTCCCCCCACCACCACCGATGCCGGTATCCGCGTCCAGAGCGACGAACATTCGCTGACCGTCAGCCCCGACGGCCCCATCGTGCTCAACGATCACTACCTGATCGAGCAGATGGCCAACTTCAATCGCGAGCGCATCCCGGAACGCCAGCCGCACGCCAAGGGATCGGGCGCGTTCGGCACGTGGAAGACCACGGCGGACGTTTCGAAATACACCAAGGCCAAGATCTTCCAGCCGGGCGCCGAGTGCGAAACCGCGATGCGATTTTCCACCGTGGCGGGTGAGCGTGGCAGCCCCGATACGTGGCGCGATCCGCGCGGGTTCTCGGTCAAGTTCTACACCGAGGATGGCAATTTCGACATGGTCGGTAACAACACGCCGATCTTCTTCATCCGCGATCCGCTCAAGTTCCAGCACTTCATCCGCAGCCAGAAGCGCCGCGCCGATAACGGCCTGCGTGATCACGACATGATGTGGGATTTCTGGACGCTCAGCCCCGAAAGCGCGCACCAGGTCACCTACCTGATGGGCGACCGCGGCGTGCCGAAGAACTGGCGCGAGATGAACGGCTATTCGAGCCACACCTACATGTTGATCAACGAGGACGGCGAGAAGTTCTGGGTCAAGTTCCACTTCCACACCAATGTCGGTGACGAGAGCGGCAACGCCCACCTGACGCAGGACGAGGCGGTGAAGATAGCGGGCGAGGATAGCGATTATCACCGCCGCGACCTGTTCGACGCGATTGCCGAGGGCAATTTCCCGAGCTGGACGCTCAAATGGCAGATCATGCCGTTCGAGGATGCCAAGACCTATCGCATCAACCCGTTCGACCTGACCAAGACCTGGCCGCACGAGGATTATCCGCTTATCGAGGTCGGCACGCTGACGCTCAACGAAAACCCGGTCGACTGGGATACGCAGATCGAACAGCTGGCGTTCGAGCCGAACAACATGGTGCCGGGCATCGGCCTCAGCCCTGACAAGATGCTGCTCGCACGCGGTTTCTCCTATTCCGATGCGCACCGCGCGCGTCTGGGCGTCAATTACAAGCAAATCCCGGTCAACGCGCCCAAGAATGCCGATGTGCATTCATACAGCCGCGCCGGGCACATGCGCACGCAGAACGCGGTCGATCCGGTCTACGCGCCCAATTCCTACGGCGGCCCCGCCGCGCAGCCGCAGGTTGGCGGCGAAGCGACCTGGTATTCGGACGGCGACATGGTCCGCGAGGCCTATACCTTGCGCGAAGATGACGACGACTGGAGCCAGGCCGGTGCGCTGGTGCGCGAGGTGATGGACGACGCCCAGCGCGATCGCTTCGTCTCCAACGTCGCCGGTCACCTTGCCGACGGAGTCAGCGAAAAGGTGCTGGTGCGTGCGTTCGACTACTGGAAGAACGTCGACCAGAAGATCGGCGAGCGGATCGAGAAGGAGGTCCGCGACATGATCGGCGGCAAATCCAACGCACCGGGAATGGCCAGCGCGGAATCGATCAAGCAGGGCTAGGGCCGAACGTCAGGCCTCTCTCCTCCATGTCGATGGGCGAACCGCAACTCGCCCATCGACATGTCGCCTCAACCTGTTAATGCGAACCCTTCGCAGAAAAGGAACCACGATCATGCGCAAACTGACATTCCTCGTCCCCGTCGCCGCCACCGCACTGGCCCTCGCCGCGTGCTCGGAAGCGCCGGATGCCACCACCGACGAAACCGCCGCGACCGACGAAGCGACGGCCGATCCCGATGCCGTGGACGCCGTGGACAGCGAATCGACCGTGCTGAACGCGAACGCCGCCACCGAAGACGAGCTCGCCGCCGTCGACGGCATTTCGCCAGAGCTCGCCGCGGAAATCGTCGCCGGGCAGCCCTATGCCAATGTCGTCGCCTTCAACGACAAGCTGACGGAAACGCTGAGCGAAGACGAAGCCAAGGCCGTGCTCGTGAACGTGTTCGTGCCGATCAACCTCAACACCGCCAGCGAAGAGGAAATCCGCCTCGTCCCCGGCATGACCGACAAGATGGTCCACGAGTTCGAGGAATACCGCCCCTATGCAGACATGGGCGTGTTCGATCGCGAGATCGGCAAATATGTCGATGAAGCGGAAGTCGCGCGCTTCCGCCAGTACGTCACGCTCTAACGGACCTGCGCTGCCGCCATTGCAGCAGCACCCTGACGATCTCGATCGCCGCCAATATCGCGATGTTGATATAGGCGGTGGTCGGGTCGAAGGCCGATAGTGCCCAGTGCACGAACACCAGCACCGCCGCCGGATAGACCAGCTGGTGCAGCCGCTTCCAGCCCCTCTTGAGCATCCGCATCGACGCGTCGTTCGATGTGATCGCCAGCGGCACGAACAGCGCAAAGGCGATCCACCCGGCAAGGACGTAGGGCGTCGATGCCTCGTCCCAGATGATCGCCGGATCGGCCTTGCGCCACAGGTAGATGATCGTGTGCCCGGCGGCATAGGCGAAGCTCGCCACGCCGATATCGCGCCGTTTGCGCATCAGGTATTGGGCAAGCGAATTGCGGCGGAAGGCGAGCCTGATCGGTGTCACCGCCAGAGTCGCCATCAGCAACCACGCCGCCCAGTCGCCGCTGTCGCCGATGATGTGGCCGTAGCCGTAGGCGTCGGGCGTCAACCACCAGCGTCCCAGCATCCACGCGCCCGGCAGCGCGAGCACCAGCCACAGAAACGGGCGTGAGCGCAGCAGCGCCATCAGCGGTTCCTCTTCAGCACGATATACAGCGCGCCCTCGCCCCCGTGGCGCTGGTGCGCCTTGCGCACGGCGGCGATCGACCCGCCGTGTTCGCTCGCGGCGAGCCAGTCGAGAATCTTCGCGCGGATCGCGCCCCGGCGCTCACCCCGGTCAGCGGCAGCGCCGCCGCGCGGCTTGCCCGTCACCACCAGCACGGTGCGCGCGCCCATGCTGCTCGCCTGCGCCATGCCATCCATCAGCCGCGTATAGGCCCGGTCGAGCCCGTGGCCGTGCAGGTCGAGGCTGAGTTCGGGCGCGATCTCGCCTGCCTTTAGCCGCCGGTCCCAGTGCGAGTCCAATCCTCCACCCCCTCGAGGGGGAGGTCGGGTCGGAGTGGTTGGCGCTCGCTGCGGAGGCCGTGCACCCACCCCCGGCCCCTCCCTCAAGGGAGGGGAGGATGCGGCGCGAGGCTGGGAGGAAGAAGAACCGGACGTACGCGTAGCAAGCTTCGGGGCGGCTGCGATCTCGGGGTTCAAAGGTTTCACGCTGGCGGCCAGCGCCGCCCAGGCCGCAGCCTCTTCCTCCGACAATCCGCGCGGGGCGCGTTTCATCGCCCTGTGAGGCGCGCGACGCTTCCCTTCGGCAGCAGTATCAGTGCAGTCCCGCGCGCGCTCATCCCGCCGGCAATCTCGCGTGCATCGCCGCCATTGCCCCAGAAGGTGTCGAACCGGTTCGCGCCCTTGATCGCGCCGCCGGTGTCCTGCGCCACCCACAGGCCGTCTGCCACGTCGCGGTCCATATCGAGCACCACTGGCGCGCCGTAAGGCACGAAGCGAGGATCGACCGCCACGCTGTTTTCGCGGGTCACGGGCACGCCGAGCGAGCCGAGCGGCCCGCTGGTGTTCAGTTCGCGGAAGAAGATCCAGCTCTCGTTCTCCCGCATCAGCGCCCTGCCAGCCACCGGGTTCTCGTTGAGATATTGCACGATGCCCTGCATCGATCCCGGGTACTGGCCCGGCCCATCGCCCAGCAGCCCGCGTTCGCGCATCAGCCCGCCAATGGCGGTGTAGCCATGCCCGTTCTGCCCGGCGTAGCCGATGCGCATGCGGCTGCCGTCGGGCAGGCGCAGCAGGCCCGATCCCTGGATCTGGAGGAAGAACATCTCCACCGGGTCCGCGGCCCAGGCGATCTCCAGCCCGCGCCCGGCAAGCGCGCCATCCTCTATCTCGGCGCGGGTGTAGTATTCCACGAAATTGCCCACATCGTCGTATCGGCCCAGCGGCGGACGCCCCTCGCGCTCGCTTTCGGGCATGTCGGCGGGCCATGCGCGCACCAGATCGTCGGGCATGCGGTAGACGGGCACGTCATAACCGGGCCTGCGGGTGCGGCTGCCCAGTATCTCGGGTTCGAAATAGCCGGTGGCGAAGGCCGCTCCATCGCCGATCCGCGCGGTTTCGAAATAGGTTTCGAAGAAGGTCAGCGCATCGCCCTCCCACCGCAGCGCGGCGGTGCAAGCCCCCAGCCAGTCTTCGGGTCGGGTCAACCCGCTGGCATCGACCTTTTCGGACGGCCAGTTGCAGCTCGCCCTGAACGCGGTGAGCGCCGCGGCGGCATCGTCCGCCCCGAGGCGGAGCGAACGCAAGGATGGCCCAGCCACCACACCTGCGGCGGCGGCATTCTCCAGCACGGGTTCGGGCGGGCGCTCGATCGGCGGATAAGGCGGGCGATCACCGCCGGGGCCGACGCAGCTGGCAAGCGAGGTGAGTGCCGCGAGCGGCCAGATCCACTTGAACATCGCGCTTCCCCTCAGTCCGATCCGGCCCTTCGGACCCAAGGCCGGTTTAACCCACGACCTTCTAGCCTTCGTCGGTTTCGACCAGCTGCCAGTCGGGCGTGCGCGAATCGACGCGGCGCGCGAAGGTCCAGATGTCGCGGCTTTCGATCGCATCGTCGAGCGATCCAGCCACCACATTGCCTTCGCCATCGCGCGTGACCGCTGCGATATCGGCGACGAAGCGCACGGTGATCCGGGCCTCCTTGCGCTCCAGCTCGGCATCGCGAATCGTCGCGTCCTCGATCCGGATCAGGCGGTTGTCGACCGTTTCGCCCGCTTCCGCGCGCGCGTCGATCGCCTGGGCGAAACCTTCATAGACCGAATCATCGCACAGCTCGCGCAGGCTCTCCTTGTCGCCGTTCCAGAAGGCTTCGAGGATCATGCCGTAGGCACCCTTCGCCCCTTCGAGGAACGAGACGATATCGAACCCGCGATCCGCCGCGATGATCGACTGCACGCCGCGTTCGACCTGCGGCAGCACGTCGGCCTTGGCTTCCTGTTCGCTCACCACGCGGGCGGGGGCTTCCGGCGCCTGCTCCACAGGCGCCTTGCCCGGGCCAGGGAAGCGATCGACATAGGGTGCCTTGGGCTCTTCTTCATGTTCGGCACGGCGGCCGAGCACGGAATACAGCCGCAGCCCGAGAAAGACTGCAATCATGGCGAGAATGACGATTTCGGTGATCACTGGTAATCGCACCTGACTGGTCGGCGGGTGTAAGGACACAGGCAAACCGTGCCCTGCGCACCCAAAGTGTTACATTCATTCCCACAGATAGGGGACGATATCAAATGCACAACGGCCTTCGAAGTGTCCCAACGGGTCGATTCGTGCCCGTTGCGGGGCGGGAACGCCCCTGCTAGGCGGCAATCCATCGCAGCGGGTGCCCGGCATTCGGGCCTCCCCGCCCCCGCAACATGACAAGCAGAGTGATATTCATGGCCGACGAAGGCGACGTTCTGACCGATCTCAACAGCCAGCCCAATGCCAATGGCGCGGATAATCGCCCCACCGCCGGCTTCATCACGCAGTATATCAAGGATCTCTCGGTCGAGAATCCGAACGCGCCCGGCAGCTTCCAGTGGCAGGACGCGCCGAACATCGATCTGCAGTTCAACATCGCGGTCAACCCGGTGAACGACGAGATCAGCGAAGTCGAACTGAAGATCAACGCCGAAGCCCAGTGCGAAGGCGGCGCGATGTACGTGATCGAGCTGCTGTATGCAGGCCTCGTCGGCATCCGCAATCTGCCCGAGGATCAGGCGCACATGTTCCTGTTCGCCGAAGCACCGCGTATCCTGTTCCCCTTCGCGCGCCGCGTGATTGCCGATGCGACCCGCGATCTTGGCTTCCAGCCGCTGATGGTCGACCCGATCGATTTCAACGGCCTGTACATCCAGCGCATGCAGGAACGGCAGCAGGAAGAAGGCACCGCCGCCGGTGGTGCGGGCAACATGCCGGGCGGCAACGCCTGATAGCGGCCCGATAGGGGAGGCGGGCGGATGAGCCTGCTCAAGAATGTCGGCACGATCGGCGGACTGACGCTGGTCAGCCGCTTTGCCGGGTTAGCGCGGGAGATGATCTTCTCCCGCGTGCTCGGCGCGAATGCCGTCACCGATGCCTGGTTTCAGGCGTTCATCATCCCCAACGTCTTCCGCCGCCTGTTCGCGGAAGGTGCCTTTTCCGCCGCCTTCGTGCCGATGTTCTCCAAGCGGTTGCACGGCACGAGCGACGCGGAGGGCGGGCTGGAAGAGGCCCGCAGCTTCTCCAACGACGTGTTGAGCGTGTTCCTGCCGGTGCTGATCGCACTGTGCGCGCTGATGATGCTGGCGATGCCGCTGGTGATCCGCCTGCTGGGCGATGGCGATTCGGCGCCCGCGAACTTCGCGATGGAGGTCGACTTCGCGCGGATCATGTTCCCCTATATCGCGCTGGTCAGCCTGGTGACGCTGTTCACCGGGATGCTCAACTCGGTCAGCCGGTTCGCGCCGGGGGCGAGCTTTCCGATCATCCTGAACGTGATCCTGATCGCGGCGCTGCTTTTCGGCGACTACGCGATGGACGAATGGGGCTGGACCGAGCGGATGGTCGGCTACAGCCAGGCGTGGGCGGTGACGCTGGGCGGGACGATCCAGCTCGCCTGGCTCTATTACTGGACGCGGGTGGAAGGTTTCCGGCCCAGGCTTTTGTGGCCGCGAATCACACCCGAAGTGAAGCGGCTGAGCATCATCGCGCTCCCCGCCGCGATCGGTGGCGGCGCGTACCAGATCAACACGCTGGTGCAGCTCTACTTCCTCAACCAGCTCGACAGCGGGTCGATCAGCTACATGAATTATGCCGACCGGCTGAACCAGCTGCCGCTGGGGATCATCGGCATCGCGCTGTCGACCGCGATCCTGCCGACGCTGTCCAAATTCGTCGCGTCGAAAAACCGGGAGGGGACGGACCGCATCCAGTCCGACGCGATCGAACTCTCCATGCTGCTGACGATCCCCGCCGCCGTGGCGCTGGCGATCTGCGCGGTGCCGTTCGTCACCATGATCTTCCAAGGCGGGCGCTTCAGCGTGGAGCAGGCGGCGCTGACGGGCGACGTGCTGGGGATGCTGGTGCTAGGCCTGCCCGCCTATGTGCTGGTGAAGGTGCTGGTGCCCAATTTCTACGCCCGGTCGGACACGCGCACGCCGGTCTATGCCGCCTTCATCTCGCTGGTGGTGTTCACGGCGATGAACTTTGCACTGGTTGCCGAGTGGGGCGTGGTTGGCGTCGCCTTTGCCAGCGTGATCGGCGCGTGGATCAACGTCATCTATCTGTATGCCGTGCTGGTCAGGCGCGACTATTACGCGATCCCGCTCAAGCTGGTGGGCCGCATCGCGCGCCAGCTGGTCGCGGCGGCGGCGATGGGCGCGGCGCTGTGGTTTGCGCGCGACCTGCTGACCGGATGGTACGATGCGGGCCTGTTCGAACGGGCGGGCGCACTCATCGCGCTCGTGATCTGTGCGGGCGCGGTCTATTTCGGTGTCGCCTTCGCCATCGGCGCGATCGACAGGCAGCGCATCGTCACGCTGACCCGCAAGAGCCCCGTTCCCGAAGAAGGCGGCAGGCCGGGCGATCTTGCCGAATAGGCTGCGTGTGATAGTGCTCGCGGCTATGAACCGGATTGCCCAGCCAGCTGACATTGCACCGCGTCGCCCTGCGACGCCCAGTCGGGCGGCCTGGACCTGTCCAGCATGGCGATGGCCGGGTCGGCTTTAATCCGACCGTCGGGGCACCCCGGCACCACGCCCCCATCCGTTCGATTTTCGAAAGAGCTACCACCATGCGCGTCGTTTCCGGCATCCAGCCCACCGGCAATCTTCACCTCGGCAATTACCTGGGCGCGATCCGCAACTGGGTAAGGATGCAGGACGAACTGCCCGAAGGCAGCGAGTGCCTGTTCTTCCTCGCCGATATGCACGCGATTTCCATGCCGCACGATCCTGCGACGCTGCGCAGGGGCACGCTGGAAATGGCTGCGGCGCTGATCGCCTGCGGCATCGATCCGCAACGCTCTATCCTGTTCAACCAGGCGCAGGTCCCCCAGCACGCAGAGCTGCAATGGCTGCTGACCGGCACCGCCCGCATGGGCTGGCTGAACCGGATGACCCAATGGAAGGACAAGGCGGGCAAGAACCGCGAAGGCGCCTCGGTCGCGCTGTTCGCCTATCCGGTGCTGCAGGCCGCCGACGTGCTGCTGTATCAGGCCACCCACGTGCCCGTGGGCGACGACCAGAAACAGCATCTGGAGCTGGCGCGCGACATCGCGCAGAAGTTCAACAATGATTTCTGTGCCGAGGATGCGCCGGTGTTCACCCTGCCCGATCCCTACATCCCGCCGCAGGCCGCGCGCATTATGAGCCTGCGCGACGGATCGAAGAAGATGAGCAAGTCCGACCCTTCGGAAATGAGCCGAATCGAACTGGCGGACGATGCCGATACGATCATGAAGAAGATCAAGAAGGCCAAGTCCGATCCCGATCCCCTGCCCTCAGAGGTTGCGGGGCTGGAGGGGCGGCCCGAGGCGCTCAATCTGGTGACGATCTACGCCGCGATGGCCGGCCAGTCCGCAGACGAGGTGCTGGCGACCTATGGCGGGCAGGGGTTCGGGGCGCTCAAGCCCGCGCTGGGCGAAGTGCTGGTCGAAACGCTGGCCCCGATTTCCAGCCGCTTCCGCGAACTGCTGGAAGATCGCGAAGCACTCGACGCGATCCTCGCACGCGGCGCTGCGATGGCCCGTGACGAGGCCGCGCCAACGCTTGCGGCGACATACGATGCGCTCGGCCTGGTTCGCGGCCTGTCGCGAGGCTGAGGGGGAAACCGATTGGTGATCAATAGGTTAAAGGAGCGTTCAGGCGGAAAAGCGTAATCCATCAACCACTATTGACGGACTTTCGCCTGAAAGGCCGGCAGCAAGGGGCGAACACATGAAGACACGCAAAATCCTCGCAGCATTCTGCGCACTGGGCCTGGCCGGGACCGGCCTGGTCGCCTGCACCACCGGCTTCCAGGCCGATGTTTCGCGCTTCCAGTCGAAGCTTCCGGCGCCGCAGGGCCAGACCTTCGCGGTTGTGGCCGACGATCCGGCGCTCGCCGGCGGGCTTGAGTTCAGCCAGTATGCGGGCCTCGTCAGCCAGAAGATGGCCACGCTCGGCTACACTCCCGGGACGCCCGAGAACGCCGACCTGCTCGTCCGGTTCGATTATGGCGTCGATAACGGGCGCGAACGGATCGTCGATTCGGGCCTGCGCGATCCCTTCTTCGATCCCTGGTACCGCTATCGCCCGCGCTATTTCCGCACGCGCGACGGCCGCGTCTTCGTGGTCCGCGACCGCTCGTGGGGTTATGGTTTCTACGATCCGTGGTTCCGCGACAATGACCTGCGCAGCTACACCGTCTATACCAGCGACATAGAGCTGGAGATCGACGACCGCGCCACCGGCGAACGCCTGTTCGAAGGCACCGCCCAGGCCATGTCGCGCAGCGATCGGCTGCAGTACCTGGTGCCGAACCTGGTCGAAGCAATGTTTACCGATTTCCCCGGCAATTCGGGCGAAACCGTGCGCATCTCGATCAAGCCGGAAGACCGGTAAGCGCGGCGAGACTTCACGAACCGATGAAGGCGGGCCGCAGGGTCCGCCTTTTTCGTATCAGAGCGTCGCGTGCCCGCCGGTCGATCCGAAGCCGCCGCTGCCGCGCGCGGTTTCGTCCAGATCCTCGACCTCCTGAAAACGGGCGCGCGTGACCGGTGCCAGCACCAGCTGCGCCACGCGGTCGCCGCGATGGATGGCGAAAGTCTCGCTGCCGTGGTTGATCAGCAGCACCTTCAGCTCTCCGCGATAATCGGAATCGATCGTGCCCGGCGTGTTGGGCACAGTAACCCCGTGCTTGAAAGCGAGGCCCGATCGCGGGCGCACCTGGATTTCGTAGCCTTCGGGAATAGCAACCGCGAAACCGGTGGCCACCGCGTGGCGCGCGCCCGCTGCCAGCTCGACGTCTTCCGCCGCATGCACATCCATCCCCGCCGCGCCCGCCGTCGCGTAAACCGGCAGGTCGAGGCCCTGCCCGTGCTCCAGCCGCTTGATCCGTACGGCCACAGTGTCAGTCATCGATATTCTCCAGCGCCCCAGCGATCCGTTCGACCAGTTTCACCGCGACCTCTTCCTTGGGCATCTCGGGCCAATTCTCGACCCCGCTCTGCGTGACGAGATGGATCGTGTTGGATGCCCCGCCCATCACGCTCTGGCCGATACCACCCGATACGTCATTGGCGACGATCCAGTCCGCGCGCTTGCGCGTACGCTTGCCGCGCGCGTTCTCGACCACGTCCTGCGTCTCGGCAGCGAAGCCGATCAGCAGGCCGGGCCGCGCATCCGACGTGCCCAAGGTAGCCAGAATATCGGGGTTTTCCTCCAGCATCAGCGCAGGCGGTGCGGAGCTGCGCTTCTTGAGCTTCTGGTCCATCGCATCGCGCGTGCGCCAGTCCGCCACGGCGGCGGCCATCACCGCGACATCTGCGGGTAATGCGGTGCGCACCGCCGCGAGCATCTCGCGCGCGGTCTGTACGTCGATCCGCGTCACGCCCGGCGGCGTGTCGAGCGTGACCGGCCCGGCGACCAGCGTTACCCGCGCACCCGCCGCAGCCGCCGCGGCGGCAATGGCGAACCCCTGCTTCCCGCTGGACCGGTTGGCGATGTAGCGCACCGGGTCGATCGGCTCGTGCGTCGGCCCTGCGGTGACCAGCACATGCCGCCCGGCGAGCGGCGCACCATCGAAGGCGTCGCCAAAGCCGGTTGCGGTCGCGCGCGGGCCAAGATCGTCGGGCGAGATCCGGGCCGAGCCCTTGTCTGCCAGCAAGGCGTCCTGCGCCGCCGCGCGGGTCTTCGTGCCACGCGGAATCAGCGAGGCGATCAATCCACCAAGACCGCCCTGCTCTTCTTTCGGAGCAGCCTCACCCGCGGAGCCCGCGCCGCTTCCGGTCCAGCGCGCAATCGCCGCCCAGATCGCGTCGGGTTCGGGAAGGCGGCCCGCGCCATATTCGCCGCATGCCATCGTACCTTCGTCGGGCTGCAGCACCATCACGCCCGCATCGCGCAGGGTCGCGACATTGGCCTGCGTCGCGGCGTGGCCCCACATCCGCACGTTCATCGCGGGCACCGCCATCACCGGCTTGTCCGTTGCCAGCAGCAGCGTGGTCGCCAGATCGTCTGCAATGCCGGCAGCCATCTTGGCGAGCATGTTGGCGGTTGCCGGGCACACCACGATCAGGTCCGCCTCCCGGCTGAGCTGGATATGCCCCATCTCGACCTCGTTCTTCAGATCCCACAAAGTGGTGTGAACGGAGTTTTCGGAGAGCGCCGCCAGCGTCATCGGGGTGACGAACTGCGCGCCGCCATCGGTCAGCACGCAGGTCACCTCGCCGCCGTTCCGGCGGATCAGGCGGATCAGCTCGCAGGATTTGTACGCGGCGATGCCGCCGCCGATGATCAGCAGGATGCGCAGGGCCTTGCCCTCATCCATGGTCCGCCTCTTTCTGGTTCAGGTTTCGTTGCGCGACGGTAACGAGGCGGCGCACGCCGCGCTAGCCCGCGCGCCGTGCGATGCGCTAGGGTGCAGGTCAGGGCGCGGCTGTTGCCAGGTGCCGAAGGGGGAGAATCGGACCATGGCCATGATCTTGCGTTTCGTCTTGCTGCTGGGCGGCCTCTTCTATGCCGTTATGGGTGCACGCTTCCTGATCGATCCGACTGGAGCCGCGGAAGGCTTCGCGCTCACCGCCAGTGGGCCGCATGGCTGGTCGACCATTCGCGGCGACATGGCCGCCTTTTTCCTGGTCGGCGCGCTGGGGCTGGTCTGGGGCGGCGCGCGGCGCGCGGCCACGCCGCTGATATTCACCGCCGCGCTGTTCGGCATCGCGCTGACCGGGCGGGCGATCCATCTGGTGCAAGCAGGCGGTCACGAAGGCTGGTGGACGCCGATGGCAATCGAAGCGGCAACCACGATCATCAGTTTGGTCGCGGCAGGCGTGTTTGCCCGCGCCGCGCGCGACTAGCCCAGCACGCCGAACCCGAACAGCGCGGCCATCGCGCCCGCGCCTGCCAGCAGCAGCGCCGCCTGCCCCAGCCAGCCGGGACCGGGCTTGCGCTCCTTGCGGTCCCACATCAGCTCGATCTCCGGCACGGGCGGCGGATCGGGCGCACCGCCGCGCGGCGGGTATTTCTCTTCCAGCCTGCGGATCAGCGCGGGGATGCGCTGGATCGTATCGGCATCTTCGCGCAAGCGGTTGGCGATGGCGGCTTCGGGGCCAAGCTCGTCGCGGATCCAGCTGCGCACGAAGGGTGCGGACACATCCCACATGTTGATCTTGGGGTTGAGCTGGGTCGCGATGCCTTCGACCATCACCATCGTCTTTTGCAGCAGCAGCAGGTGCGGCTGGGTCTGCATGTCGAAATCGCGCGTGATCGCGAACAGCCCGTCGAGCATCTGGCCGACCGACAGCTCGCTTACCGGCTTACCACGCATCGGCTCCCCCACGGCGCGCAGCGCGGTCGCGAATTCGCCGACCGAGTGATAGCTCGGCACATATTGCGCCTCGAAATGGATTTCCGCGACCCGGCGGTAATTGCCGGTGGTCAGCCCGTAGAGGATTTCGGCCAGCCACTGGCGTGCACGCCGGTCGATCCGGCCCATGATGCCGAAGTCGATCGCCGCGATCGTGCCGTCGGGCTCCACGAACAGATTCCCCTGGTGCATGTCGGCGTGGAAATAGCCGCCGCTGATCGCCTGGGTGAGGAAGGCGAGCACCAGCCGTTCGGCCAGCTGTTCCAGATCGTGCCCGGCTTCCAGCAGCGCCTTGCGGTCGCTCATCTTGATCCCGTCGATCCACTCGATGGTCAGCACGCGGCCATTGGTGCGGTCCCAGTCGACCGCCGGGATGCGATATCCCGCAAAGCCCTTCATCGCTTCGGCCAGCTCGCTCGCCGCGGCCGCTTCGCGCCGCAGGTCCAGCTCCGAATTGGTCCACCGCTTGAAGTTGGCGATGGTCAGCGACGGGCGCAGGCGCGCAGCCTCGCCGCCCATCGCCTCGACATGGGCGGCGGCCCATTCGTAGGTTGCGATGTCGCGCGCGAACTGTTCGCGAATGCCGGGGCGCAGCATCTTGACCGCGACCTGCCGCCCGTCGCTGGTGATCGCGCGGTGGACTTGGGCAATCGACGCCGCGCCGACCGGCTTGGGGTCGATTTCCCGAAACAGCTGCTCGATCGGCTGCGCGAAGGTCGATTCGATGACCGGGCGCAGCGTATCGAACGGCACGGGGGGCAGGTTATCCTGCAGGCTGAGCAGATTGAGCGCCGCCTCGTCACCGACCAGATCGGGCCGCGTGGCGAGCGACTGGCCCAGCTTGATCGCGGCGGGTCCGATGGCGCGAAACGCACCGGCATAGTCCGGCGTCACCGGCTGGCGCGTACCGAAGCGCGCGATGCGGATCAGCTGCTTGACCGGAGTGGGCGCGTTGGGATCGTTCTCGATCCCGCGCAAGGCGCCGTGCCGCGCAGCGGTGCGCCCCCATTTGAGCAGACGCCAGATGTGGCGTGACGGACGGGTCATGTGCTGCCCATAGCCCTCTCCCCGTGGGGGGAGAGGATAGCGAAGGTCGCTCCGCAGGAACTACCGCAGCTTGGAGAGGGGAGTGCCCGGCCTGCGAAAACGGACGTCCCTCTCCAACTCCGGCTAGCCGGCTTCGCCGCCAAGCCTGCGTATCCTCTCCCCGAACGGGGAGAGGGCCATGACAGACGGGATGCCACTAAATCTTCCAGCCCGAATGGATCGCGACGAGGCCGCCCATGATCGGCTCTACCTTCGTCTGGCTGAAGCCAGCCGCGCGGATCATGCCTTCGAACTCGGCCATCGGCGGGAAGCGGCGAATCGATTCGACGAGGTAGCGGTACGAATCCTCGTCCTGCGCGATGGCCTTGCCCAGTTGCGGCACGACGCGTTCGGAATAGAGATCGTAGGCATCCTTGAAGCCCGGCCATTCAACCGTGCTGAATTCCAGGCAATAGAACCGCCCGCCGTGCTTCAGCACGCGGTGCGCCTCTGCCAGCGCCTTGTCGATATAGGTGACGTTCCGGATGCCGAAAGCGATGGTGTAGGCATCGAACATGCGCGAGGCGTAGGGCAGTTCCTCGGCGTTCTGGCAGCTCCACGACAGGCCTTCGATCCCGCGTTCCATCGCGCGTTCGATGCCACAATCGAGCATGTCCTGGTTGATGTCGGCCACGGTCACTTCCGCGCCTGCGGCCGCCATGCGGAAGGCGATGTCACCCGTCCCGCCCGCCATGTCGAGAATGGCCTCGCCCGCCTGCGGTTTCACCCGGCGCACGAAACGGTCTTTCCAGAGCCGGTGCATCCCGCCCGACATCGCATCGTTCATCACGTCGTACTTGGCGGCGACATTGGAAAAGACGCCGCCGACGCGCGCGGTCTTCTCATCGGGGCTGACGTTTTCGTAGCCGAAAGAAACGGTTTCGCTCATGGCCGTGGGCCTTAGTGGCAAACTGGTTGGGCGTCTATTCGGAGCTTTGTTCGAAACCGTGCCAGCCCTCTGGCACCGCTGGCGGCGACTCTCCATATGCAGCATCGAGACCCTGCAAACCGCCGGAACGAAAATGCCCGAACTGCCAGAGGTCGAGACCACCGTGCGCGGCCTCGCCCTTCATCTCGAAAACCGAATCATCGAGGCGGCTCGCGCCACCCGGCCCGATATGCGCCGCCCCTTCCCCGCCGGCCTGGGGCAGGCGCTGGTCGGTGCACGCGTGACCGGGCTGGGCCGGCGCGCGAAGTTCGGCCTGATTCACACCGACCGCGACCAGACGCTGATCTTTCATCTGGGCATGAGCGGCCGCTGGCGGATCGACCCCGACAGGCTTGAGAAGCACGACCACTTCCTGATCGAGACCGAAGCGAATCGATTCGCGCTCAACGATCCGCGCCGGTTCGGCTGGGTCGATCTGGTCGATACGCCCATGCTCGATCAATGGCCCAGCTTCGCCGGCATGGGACCGGAACCCCTCGGCCCGGATCTGACCGCCGCCTATCTGAAGCGCGCGCTCGCGGGCCGGAAGCAGGCGATCAAGCTGATGCTGCTCGACCAGCGAATCGTCGCCGGGCTCGGCAATATCTATGTCTGCGAGGCGCTGTGGCGGGCGCGAATCGGCCCGCGGCGCGCGGCGGCACGCATCTCGCTCGCCGCGCTGGAACGGCTGGTGACCGAGATTCGCGCGGTGCTGGAACAGTCGATTCGCGATGGCGGCTCCAGCCTGCGGGACTTTGCCCGGCCCGACGGCGAGCTGGGCTATTTCTCCACCCGATTCGACGTCTACGGGCGGACGGGGGAGCCATGCCGGCGCGATGATGGTGGGCACATCGTGCGAATCGTGCAAGGAGGGCGCAGCACGTGGTACTGCCCGCGCTGTCAGCGATAAGGCCGGAGACAGGTTTGCCCCCAATTTCCTTGACGCGCTGCGCCATCGGCCCTATGTGCCGCGCCTTCCGGCGAGCAATCGCCGTTCCCAGGATTTGACATTAGACAGCAGGCCGCGCGCTTCGCGGCTCGAAACAAGGACGACCATGGCCAATACGCCGCAAGCCCGCAAACGCATTCGTCGCAACGCGCGCCGCGCCGAAATCAACGGTTCGCGCATGAGCCGCATCCGCACCTTCGTGAAGAAGGTCGAAGCGGCGATCGAAGGTGGCGACAAGGAAGCCGCGCAGAACGCGCTCCGCGCCGCACAGCCCGAACTGGCCCGTGGCGTTGCCCGCGGCGTGCTGCACAAGAACACCGCCTCGCGGAAGATGAGCCGCCTTTCCAAGCGGGTCTCGGCGCTCTAACTTCACGTAAGGCCTTGCAATTGGACCTCGAAAGGGGGTCGTCGCAGCGTGCGGCGGCCCCTTTTTCGATTCCGTCTTCAAGCTGTCATATTCACTTTCCGATTCGAGCTAGGATTTCTGCGCCTTACAGCAGTGTGGAAAGGTGAAAAAACAGCCTTTACAGATAGTTAAACGGCCTTCTGCGGTTCTTGGCGTGTCAATTTCTTTATTTCAATTCGACGACTATTTCCCGCTTGCCGTGCCACCCACAGACCTGCTTTATAAACCCCATCGCCGGGTTGGGGACACTCCCGGCGCCTAAATCGAAGATGGCCAATTGGGTGGCTTCTCAGCCTGCACGCGATCCACGCGACTGCGGCTACGGAACCGCTTTGCCCATCGAAATTCGGACTGGTTTTCTAGTCTGGTGGCGATCCGCGCTGCCGGAAGCGGAGGTGAATTAGCATATCATGGCACGTATTCCCGACACGAACGGCGCGGCGCGCAAGCGTACCAAGGGCGACGGCGAAGACGACATGGAGCGCGTCGCGCTCACCGCAGACTGGGACGATATTACTGCGGGTCTGCGCAAGGATCTGGGCCATCAGTTGCACAGCCAGTGGATCAAGCCGATCCAGCTGGGCGAATTCGATGCCGAAACCGGCACTCTGGCGCTCTATCTGCCGTCCGAATTCGCCGCCGAGTGGGTGCGCAAGCATTTCGCCGACCGTCTTTCGCTCGCGTGGAAGATCATGCGGTCCGAAATCAAGACCGTCGCGATCGAAGTGCATCCGAGCCGCAAGCGCATGGCCGACATCTCGCTGGGCGATTCGCGCATTCCGGCCAATGACCGGCCCGATCTGCGTGTCGTTTCCGATGGCGGCTTCGGCGATCCCGGCTTCAGCTCGGTCGGGCTCGATGCCTCGCTGACCTTTGCCGCCTTCGTTACCGGCGATGCCAACGTGCTGGCCCGCAATGCCGCGCAGCGCATGGCCGCCAGCGAGAAGCCGCAGTTCTCGCCGCTCTACATCAAGGCTGCGACAGGCCAGGGCAAGACGCACCTGCTGCATGCCATCGGCCACCAGTTCCTCAGCCAGCATCCGCGCGCACGCATCTTCTACTGCAGTGCAGAGCGTTTCATGGTGGAATTCGTCCAGGCGCTGAAACAGAACCGGATGATCGAATTCAAGACGCGCCTGCGCGGGTTCGACCTGCTGCTGGTCGACGACCTGCAGTTTATCATCGGCAAGGCGAGCGCGCAGGAAGAGCTGCTGTACACGATCGATCACCTGCTGTCCGAAGGCAAGCGACTGGTCTTCGCCGCCGACCGGGCACCGCAGGCACTCGATTCTGTCGAACCGCGTCTGCTCAGCCGCCTGTCGATGGGCCTGGTCGCGGATATCCAGCCCGCCGATCTGGAGCTGCGCCGCATGATCCTCGAATCGAAGCTGACCCGGTTCGCGCCGCTCAGCGTGCCCGACGATGTGGTCGACTTCCTCGCCCGCACGATCACTCGCAACGTGCGCGAACTGGTCGGCGGCCTCAACAAGCTGATCGCCTATGCCCAGCTGACCGGCCAGCCCGTATCGCTGCAGCTGGCCGAGGAACAGCTGACCGATATCCTCTCGGCCAACCGCCGCCGGATCACGATCGACGAGATCCAGCGCACCGTGTGCCAGTTCTACCGCATCGACCGCTCCGAGATGAGCAGCAAGCGCCGCACCCGCGCGGTGGTCCGCCCCCGGCAGGTCGCGATGTACCTCTCCAAGGTGCTGACCCCGCGCAGCTACCCCGAAATCGGGCGCAAATTCGGCGGGCGCGACCACTCAACCGTGATCCACGCGGTCAAGCTGATCGAAGACCTGCGCACCCGCGATGCCGATATGGACGGCGACGTCCGCAGCCTGCTGCGCCAGCTCGAGAGCTGATCTCACTCACAGTCGCCCCGCATCCCGTGAACCGTTTGTCGGCAGACCGATCCACAGGTCTGTCGACAGGCAGCGCACAGGCTGCCAACAGCTACGTCCATGGCCGATCCCCAGACCTATCCCGCGCGAGTCGATTTGCCCGGCACGCTCGGCGCGGCGCTGCTGCGCGCGCTTCGCGGGCAATGTCCGCGTTGCGGCGAGGCGCGGCTGTTCCGCAAATGGCTCAAGCCGGTCGACCGGTGCCCGCAATGCGCGCAGGACTGGTCGGCGCAACAGGCTGACGATTTTCCCGCCTATATCGGCATCTTCGTTGTCGGCCACCTGCTCGCCCCGGTCGTGATCGCGATGATCGGCAGCTACGGCATGTCGGCATGGCTGACGCTGGCGATCATCCTGCCGGTCGCGGTGGCGATGCTGCTGGCCATGCTCCAGCCGGTGAAGGGGGGCGTAATCGCTTTCCTGTGGTGGTTCGGGATCGGGGGTTTCGTGCAGGAGCGGCGTGCAGAGGATATCAACAAGCCGTGAGCCTCGCCCCCGAAAGGCTTGAGCGGTTCGCGCGCCATATCGTGCTGCCCGAAGTGGGCGGCGCGGGGCAGGCGGCGCTGGCGGGCAGACATGTCGCGCTGATCGGCCTTGGCGGGATCGGCAGCCCCGCGCTGCAATATCTGGCCGGAGCGGGCGTGGGCCGGTTCACGCTGGTCGATTCTGGCGATGTCGAGCTTTCCAACCTCCAGCGCCAGACGATCTACACCACGCGCGATATCGGCCATGCAAAGGCGGTCGCCGCGCGCCGCTGGCTGGCCAATTTCGATGGCGCGATTCCTGCCGAGGTGCGCGACGACCGGATCGATTCGCACAACGCAGGCGCGCTCATCGCAAATGCGGACCTCGTGCTCGACGGGACGGACAATTTCGCCACCCGGCTGGCGGTATCCGATGCCTGCGTCGCGGCGGGCACCCCGCTGCTCTCCGCTGCCGTGGGGCGCTTTCAGGGGCAGGTCGGCGCCTTCGCGGGCCACCTGCCCGATCAGGCCTGCTACCGCTGCTATGTTGGCGACGCCTTCGACGCCGAGGATTGCGACACCTGCGCGGAAGATGGCGTGCTGGGCGCGATGGTCGGCTGGGTCGGCAGCTTCGCCGCCATGCAGGCGATCCGCGTGCTGCTGGCCGGCGCGAGCAGCTTCGGCGATCCGCAATGGGGCACGCTGCACCTGATGGACGGCCTGACGCCGGACATGCGCAGCTTCCGGATTGCGAAAGACCCGGCGTGCAGCGGGTGCGATGGCCGCTAGAAACTGGCGCCGTCAACGAATGTCTTCGGCAGGTTCTCCCACAGTTTGGCATCGAACATGCGCAGGTTCACACCCATGCGGTCGTATAGCGGATCGACCGCCGTCCAGTGGGTCGTGCAGGCGCAGGTGCCGCAGTGCCACAGCGTGATCATGCGATCGCCCTGCTGATAGCCGGTCGCTTCACCCTCGATCGTCACTTGGCGCGGTGAGCAATAATGCCACAGCCCTGCGGTCCGGCGACAGATCGAGCAATTGCACTCGCTGACCTCGGTCGGCTCGTCGCGCAGCGTGAGCTGGATCGCCCCGCAATGACAGCTTCCGTCGTGTTCGCTCATCCCAGCACCTCGTTCACCCACGCGGGCACCAGCTCGCCCGCCCTGCCCTGGCGCGATTCGTCGAACCAGTGCGAGCCTTCGCTCCGCTCCAAATTGAGCTCCAGCGTGCGCGCGCCATAGGCGGCGGCCTCCTGTACGAAGCCCGCAGCGGGGTAGACCGCGCCGCTTGTGCCGATCGAGACGAACAGATCCGCCTTGGCCAGCGCGGCGTAGATCCGCTCCATTTCATAGGGCATCTCGCCGAACCAGACGATGTCGGGCCGCAGCGCGGGTGCGCCGCAGGCCTCGCAGGGGGGAGCATCGGTCAGCGGTCCGTGCCACTGCGCCCGGGTTCCGCAAGCCGCGCACAACGCGCTGCGCAGCCGCCCATGCATGTGCAGCACCCGGCGGGCGCCCGCACGCTCGTGCAGATCGTCGACATTCTGCGTCACGATCAGCAGGCTGTGCGTTTCGTCGTCGGGCCACCGGGCGTCGAGCCGCGCCAGCGCATCGTGCGCCGCGTTGGGCTCGACCGAATCCAGCGCCGCACGGCGGGCGTCGTAGAACCCCTGCACCAGCGAGGGATTGCGGGCGAACGCCTCTGGCGTGGCGACATCCTCTATCCGGTGTTTCTCCCACAATCCGCCCGCATCGCGAAACGTATCGATCCCGCTTTCGGCGGAAATCCCTGCTCCTGTCAGGATGACGATATTGCCGGTCTGCTTCATACGGCACGCTCTAGCCCGCATGGGGCCTGCGTGATACCGCCCGAGCCTGGAAAATATGCCGGAGGATAGTGGGCGACATGGGCATGAGAAAAAGCTGGATCGCTGGGGCGCTGGCCATGATGCTGGGCAGTGCGGGAACCGCTCTGGCCGCGCAGGAAGCCGCGCCTGCG
This sequence comes from Erythrobacter sp., assembly GCA_009993635.1. GTDB lineage: Bacteria > Pseudomonadota > Alphaproteobacteria > Sphingomonadales > Sphingomonadaceae > Alteriqipengyuania. The sequence goes on from JAACTC010000011.1 coordinate 80,936, forward strand.
CCAGCCATGCCGCTGGCGGATTATCTCGACAATTCGGGCCGCGCCGATGCCTGGGCGGGCGGCGAGCAACTGGTGCCGATCACCACGCCGGACGGGCCGCACAATGTCTGGCTCAAACGGATCGGCAACAATCCGGACATGAAGCTGCTGCTGCTCCACGGCGGGCCGGGCGGGACGAGCGACTATTTCGCCGCCTTCGACAGTTTCATCCCGGCGACCGGCGTCGAATATTACCACTACGACCAGCTCGGCGCGGGCCGCAGCGACCGGCCGGATAACGACGCGCTGTGGACCATCCCGCGCTTCGTGGACGAGGTCGATCAGGTGCGGCAGGCGATCGGCGGCGATGGATCGAACTTCTGCCTCCTCGGCCATAGCTGGGGTGGCATCCTCGCCATCGAATACGCGTTGGCCCACCCGGATCGGGTGAAGTGCGTCATCATCTCGAACATGATGGCCTCGATCCCCGCCTACAACGCCTATGCCGACACGGTGCTGAAACCGCAGATGGACCCGGCAAAGCTGGCCCGCGTGGAAGCACTGGAGGCGAGCGGGCAGACCGACGACCCCGATTACATGGGCATTTTGGTGCCCGAATTTTATGAAAAGCACATCCTGCGCCGTCCCGCGTCGGAATGGCCGGTGCCGGTCAATCGCGGTTTCGAGGGCCTCAATCCGCACGTCTATGTGCTGATGCAGGGGCCGAGCGAACTGGGCGCGAGCGGTCGGCTGGAAAACTGGGACCGGTTCGAAGACCTCGCTGAAATCACCGTGCCCACGCTGGTGATTTCGGGCCGGCACGACACGATGGACCCGGCCTATATGGCGCAGATGGCGCAGCAGCTTCCCAACGGTCAGCTTCTGGCTACCGAGGGCAGCCACATGGCCATGTACGACGACCAGCAGGCCTATTTCGACGGGCTGACCGCCTTCCTCCTCGATCAGGCGACAAAGGACTGAGCATGGCAGCCATCGGGATCATCGGGCGCGACGGGCGCATGGGGCAGGCCATCGCCGCGGCGATAGAGCGCGGCGAGCACACGCTGGCAGGCGGCGCGGACAAGGGCGAGGATGTCGCCGGGCTTGCCGATCGCAGCGACGTACTGATCGACTTTTCCGCGCCCGGCGCGCTGGAAGCCAATCTTCACGCCGCGATCGGGGCGGGCATTCCGCTGCTGATCGGCACCACCGGGCTGGACGCATCGCACCACCGCGCGATCGACGAGGCCGCGCGCGCGGTGCCCGTGCTGCAAACCGGCAACACCTCGCTCGGCGTGACCATGCTGGCGCGGCTGGTTCGCGAGGCAGCGGCGGCGCTGGGCGATGGCTGGGACGTCGAGATCCTGGAAATGCACCACCGCAACAAGGTGGACGCGCCATCGGGCACCGCGCTGCTGCTGGGCGAAGCAGCCGCCTCAGGGCGCGGGATCGCGCTTGCCGAAAATAGCGAGCGCGGGCGCGACGGCCATACCGGCGCGCGCGGCGAGGGCGCCATCGGTTTTGCATCCCTGCGCGGCGGCACCGTGGCGGGCGAGCACAGCGTGATTCTTGCAGGCGAGGACGAACGGATCGTGCTCAGCCACGTCGCCGAAGACCGCACCCTGTTCGCACGCTGCGCGCTGACCGGCGCAGCATGGCTGATCGGGAGGGAGCCCGGCCGCTACACGATGGAAGATGTGCTGGGGATCTAGGAGAGTGGTGGCGTTTTCGTACGACGCTGGTGCCTACGGGTTTGCCCAAGGCCTGAAATCGCTGTCACTCATGTACCAAGCAGCCAAAAACGCGCTCGAGGAACAGCATAGCCATTTCGAAGAACTGATCGACAAATACCGGAAGGATATCGGTTCTGGTGCGCCCCAGGTGGGAGAATGGGATGAAGACGGCCACGGTCATCGCCATCTATCACCATTGGGAACGCCATGTTCCGGCAGGGGCACCAGCAGACAGACGTCGCCATCGCGACTTGAAGGCTGACGCCACAGGTCACTCAATCGAAGTGCATCGCGATATCGATGCGCTTCGGTTCTGCGCGAACTATTTCAAACACGGGAACGACGAATGGCGCCGAAAGCTATGCGATATCTGGCCGGAGCGATTTCGAAGCACCTCGGTACACAAGCCAGCTCCGGCTTGGCATCGTACGCTAAAGCTCGACGATGATGTGATCGATTGGTTTCTCGAAATCGCAAGAACATCCGAACGACCTATATTCAGCTCCTCACAGACACCATGACCAACGACCAGATCTTCGAATTCTTCCGCCGGCTTGCAGAAGGCAACCCATCGCCCGAGACGGAGCTGGAATATGGCAATCCCTATCAGCTGCTGGTGGCGGTAACGCTGAGCGCGCAGGCGACCGATGTCGGCGTCAACAAGGCGACGCGCGCGCTGTTCGCCGATGTGAAGACGCCTCAAGCGATGCTCGATCTGGGCGAAGACGGGCTCAAGGCACACATCAAGACCATCGGCCTGTTCAACTCCAAGGCGAAGAACGTGATCGCGATGGCGCGCCTGCTGGTGGACGAGCATGGCGGCGAGGTGCCGCAGACGCGCGAGCAGCTGGTCACGCTGCCCGGCGTGGGCCGCAAGACGGCCAATGTCGTGCTCAACTGCGCCTTCGGGCAGGAAACCTTCGCGGTCGACACGCATATCTTCCGCGTCGGCAACCGTACCGGCCTTGCCAAGGGCAAGACGCCCGAGGCGGTCGAGGCGAAGCTGGAGAAGCGCGTCCCCGGCTCCTTCCGCCTGCACGCGCATCATTGGCTGATCCTGCACGGCCGCTACGTTTGCAAGGCGCGCACGCCCGAATGCTGGCGCTGCGAGGTCGCCGACCTGTGCAGCTTCCGCAAGAAGGTGCTAGAACCGCCAAGATCGCAGCGCGCCAAAGCGCGGCTGAAGGAGGATGGATGATGAAATATGCGGCACCACTTGCAGGCGTGATCGTACTTGCGGCGTGCGCTCCGGTCGTTGAACCGCGGACGCCCGTGGCCGCGGTGGAACCCGCCGTAGAGATCGCGGGCGAGTCACGGACCTGCGTCAACGCATCGAGCATCCGCAGCACCAGCGTGCGCGGCGACGGGGTGATCGATTTCACGCTCACCGGTGGCGACGTGTATCGCAACGCTCTTGGCGGGGGGTGCCCCGCGCTTCGGCGGAACGACGCGATTTCCTACGACGTGCGCGGCGGCAGCCTGTGCCAGGGCGAGATCGTGTATCGCCTGGATACCTACGGCAATCGCCTGTCGCGCGGCGCGGGGTGCGGTCTGGGAGAATTCGTGCCGGTCGAATATGTCGATCAGGTCAGCGATGGCCCGACGATCATGGGCGAGTGAGGGCTAGAGACAACCGCCGCAACAGTGACACGCCCAGATCAGGGTGAAGATGAAGATGCTTCCCAAGCCCAAGGGAACATAGCAGGCGGTCAGCACCGCCTTGGTCCATCGTCCGACGGGCAGAAGGTGAATACCGGCGATCCCCGCTGCCAGGAATCCTCCTGGAACCAGCCACCAGCCGTGATCGTCGAGCCACCCTCGAATCGCTCCTTGCGGCGAAGCAGGTTTTGAGAAGTCCGGTGGCGCGGAGAAAATGGTGATTGTGGCGACGGGCAAAGCCACGACCAGAAGGAGGCAAAGCGCGATGCGCCATGCCATCTCGCCTGCCGAAAAGCTCCGCTCCCCCTCAGACGTCATCCGCGCTGGCGAGCTCTGTCTTGTCGATCTCGCCCAGCATGGTCGCGGTTGCAACGGTTACCGTCGCATCGCCGGTGACGTTGGTGGCGGTGCGCATCATGTCCATTATCCGGTCCACGCCCGCCACGAAGGCGATGGTTTCCAGCGGAACGCCGACTGCGGTGAAGATCGCGCCCATCATCACCAGCCCGCCGCCGGGAATGCCCGCGGCGCCGATCGAGCCGACCGTCGCCAGCAGCGCGATCATGCCATAGTCCGCCCAGCTCAGGTCCACCCCGAAGATCTGCGCACCGAACAGCGTCGCCAGCCCCAGATACATTGCGGTGCCATCCATGTTGATGGTCGAGCCCAGCGAGACGATGAAGCTGGAGGTCGGGCGGCTGACGCCCAGATTGCGCTGTGTGCAGCGCAGCGTCACGGGCAGGGTCGCGCTGGAGCTGGCGGTCGAATAGGCGACCGCAATCGCGTCGATCATCCCGCGGAAGAAGCCGGTGACCGACACCCGCGACAGCAGCAGGATCGCGACATACATGATCGCGATGATCAGCACGCAGCCGCCGTAATTGAGCGCGACCAGCTTGCCCAGCGCGGTCACCGCATCGAGGCCGAGCGTGCCGACCACCCAGGCGATCAGCGCGAAGACGCCGAAGGGCGTTAGCTCCATGATGACCATGGTCACCTTCTGGAAGATGACGGCCCCGGCATCGAACGCCCGCGCCACGGCCGCCACGGCGCCCCGAGTCGCACCCGGCGTGTCCGCGTTCTCGGTGTCCTCGTCCCGCCGGGCGAGCAGGATGCCCACGCCCACCAGCAGGGAGAACACGATCAGCGGCAGCACGTTGACGTCCGCCATAACCTTCACCGGGCTGACGGGGATCATCGAGCGGAGCATTTCGCGCCAGTCGAAGGGTGCGGGCTCGGGCACCACGCCCATCTCGATCCCGCTGGTGTCGAGGCCGATGCCCGGCGCGAAGAACGTGCCCAGCCCCAGCCCCAGCCACACCGCGATCTGGCCGGTGATGACGAACAGGAGGATCGCGCGCCAGCCGACGCTGCCCAGTTTGCCCAGATCGCCGATCGCGGTCACGCCGGACACCAGGCTGAAGAAGATCAGCGGGACGATCAGCATCTTGATGAAGTCGATGAAGATGTCGCCGACGATCTTGATGCTCGCGGCACCTTCGCCCCAGAAATACCCCACGATCGCGCCAAGGATCAGCGCGAGCAGCACGCGCGCCCACAGCGGAGTGGCGAACCAGGCCTTGAACATCGAAATCCCCCTAGAAGTCCTGCTGCACTAGTGCCGGTGCACGAGGGGGACGGCAAGCCTTACCCGATCAGCTCTCCAGCGCGGCGCGCGCAATCCGGGCATAGATCCGCGCCAGAACCGCAAGATCGGCCACCGCGACCGCTTCGTCGCGCTTGTGCATGGTCGCGTTGATCAGGCCGAATTCGATCACCGGGCAGACTGCGCGCAGGAAACGCGCGTCCGACGTGCCGCCCGTGGTCGATGGTTCTGGCGTTACGCCGGTCTCCGCCTCCACCGCATCGCTGACCATTTGCGAGAATGCGCCGGGCGGGGTCAGGAAAGGCTCGCCCGAGATCACGGGCCGCACGTCCACCTGATGCCTTGCGCAGATTGCGGTCACCTGCTCGCTCAGCGAAACGCCCGAATGCAGATCGTTGAAGCGAATGGAGAGCCGCGCGCGTGCCTCGCCGGGGATCACGTTGTGCGCCGGATTGCCGACCTCGATATCGGTGATCTCCAGATTGCTCGGCTGGAACCAGTCCGTACCCTCATCCAGCTCCAGCGCATTCAGCTCCGCCATCGCCGCGACGAGGCGCGGGATCGGATTGTCGGCCAGATGCGGATAGGCGACATGGCCCTGCGTGCCCTTCGCGCTGAGCCACATATTCACCGATCCGCGCCGGCCGATCTTCATCATGTCGCCCAGCCGGTTGACGCTGGTCGGCTCGCCGACAAGGCACAGGTCGGGCGCGTGGCCCTCGCTGCGCATGAAATCGATCAGCGCGCGGGTGCCGTGCAGCGCGGGCCCTTCCTCGTCGCCGGTGATGATGAAGCTGATCGTCCCGGCATCGGCAGGCACATCGGCCACCGCGGCGACCATGCAGGCGATCGCGCCCTTCATGTCGACCGCGCCGCGCCCGTAGAGAAGGTCGCCCCTGATTTCGGGCTCGAACGCCCCGCTCGCCCAGCCCTCGCCCGGCGGCACCACGTCGAGGTGCCCGGCAAAGGCGAGGTGCTTTGGCCCTGCGCCCTTGCGGATGGCGAACAGGTTTTCGACCGGGGCTTCGTCGCTGCCTGCGGCCCCATCGCCACGCGTGAAGCGGTGGACGGTGAAACCCAGCGGCTCCAGCATCGCCTGCATTGCATCGAACACCGCGCCGGTGGCGGGGGTAACGCTGGGCGCGGCAATCAGCCGCTTGGCGAGTTCGAGAACATCAGTCATGCCTCGTGCGCTAGCAGGAGACTTCGCCGATGCCCAAGCTCGATCTCGATGCAATCCCGCAGACCAATGCGACCGGCTACCCCGCGCCGTACGATACCGAGGTGGAGGGGCGCTGGTATCGCCGCCTCGCGCCGGTCGCCGGGCTGACGCGCATGGGGGCGAGCCATGTGACGTTGAAGCCCGGTGCCTGGTCGAGCCAACGGCACTGGCACCGCGAGGAAGACGAGCTGGTGGTGATGCTGGCGGGGGAGGCCGTGCTGGTGGAGGATGGCGGCGAAACCATCATCCGCCCCGGCGATGTGGTCGCATGGGCAGCCGGCGATGATAACGGCCACCACCTCCAGAACCGCAGCAATTCCGACTGCGTGTTCGTGGCGATCGGCGCGGGGCCAAAGGATCGCGACTCGGGCGAATATCCCGATATCGACATGGTGTTCGACGCCGATGGCTACTCGCACAAGGACGGCACGCGCTATGCCGCAAAGCGCACCCCCTGAGAGGAACCCGACTAGTCGCGGGTCGGTTCGGGCAGCGGACCGGGCTCCATCGCGCGGTCGAGCAGTTCGGCAATCCGCAGCCCCGCCTGCGTAACGCGGCGCTGCGAAACGGGGATCGCCGCCTCGATAGCCTGCTGCGTCAGCACGGTCTCATCGGCCAACGGCCCGTCCGTCGGGCTACGCCCGAAGGCGTTGGGGTAGACAAAATCGCGCGCGGTCTCCCAGCTCTCGCGGCCCCAGTCGGCGGGGCCGCCGCCCGCCAGTTCGGCGCGCTCGGCGGCGGAGTAGCGGCGCACCAGCGATGGCTGCGCGGACGTGATCGCACGTTCGGCCAGCGCCCCGTCCCATATCGAGTGGAGGTTCAGCCCCGGCGCAATGCCATAGGCGGCCTCGCGATCGTTGCCGCCCCGGTCGTCCAGATCGCCCGAATGCAGCGGCATGTGGATGTCGCCTGCGAAGTGAACGACGAAGGCCAGTGCTTGCAGCCGGACATTGTCCGGCAGGCTTTCATCCGCGAGGATGCGCAAATTGCGCTCGATCTGGGCGCTGACGCAATTGCCGCCGGAGCAGTTCTTGCGCGCGTCGTACTCCTCGGTCACCGGCTCGGTCTGGTAGTGCCACGGCGCGGTATAGCCCCAGCGCCAGCCCTCGCGCCGGACGCAATCGGGCCAGGTTGCCGCTTCGACCAGATTGCTCAGCGCACAGTCGGGCGTGCCGATCAGCGGCTCGGCAGCGAACAGCCGGTCCAGCTTGGCGCGCGTTTCGGGCCGGACATTGGCAAGCGCGATCTCGCCAGTGATACCATGGGCGTAGAAGCCCCAGGCATTCCCGGCACTCGGCAGCAGCAGCGCGATTCCCGCCAGCGCCGCGCCGATGCGCAGCCCCAGGCCCCGGCTCATGTCTGTGGCACGCTTTCGTATTGCTCGATGACCCATTGTTCGTCCTCGGCGGCGGCAATCCATTGCTGGAGCCAGTCGTGCGTCCAGACCGCCTGCATGTAGCTTTCGGCAAAGCCCGGCACGCCGAAGCCATAGGTGATGAACCGGCTGACGACGGGCGCGTAGAAAATGTCCGCCGCACCGAACGTGCCGAACAGGAACGGCCCGCCGCTGCCAAACCGCGCGCGCGCCTCGGCCCACAGGCCAAGGATGCGCACCACGTCCTGCCGCGTCGACTCGGAGATTTTCACCCCCTTGTGCCGGGTGCGGATATTCATCGGGCACTCGCGCCGCAGCGACAGGTATGAGCTGTGCATTTCCGCAACCATCGCACGCGCCATCGCCCGCGCGTTGTCCTGCTTGGGCCAGAACCGGTCGCGCCCCACCTTGTCGCCGAGGTATTCGAGGATCGCCAGGCTGTCCCACACGACGGCGCCCTCGTCGCCATCGCCATCCCACAGGATCGGCACCTTGCCCGAAGACGGGGTCAGATCGCCATCGCCGCGCCGGATCGCATCCCAGTCCTCGCCGAACAGCGGCACCAGGATTTCCTCGAAGGAAAGCCCGGACTGCTTGCACGCAAGCCAGCCGCGCAGGCTCCAGCTGGAATAGTTCTTGTTGCCGATGATCAGTTTCATGTCGTCGCGGGCCGCGTCCTCGTGTCTTGGGTGGCGGTTAGAGCGCCGCTCCGGCTCTGTCGAGCATAGCGCGAGCCTAGGGCGTCAGCGCGTCGGCCACCACGGCCGCGCGCAGGGCGGCGATGCCCTGTCCCTTTTCGGCACTGGTGAGGTGGATCTCGGGAAAGGCCGCAGGGTGTTTCTTCGCCTCGGCGGCCACCGCTTCGGCGGTTTGCGCCAGCGCGCTGGCCTTGATCTTGTCGCTCTTGGTCAGGACGATGCGATAGCCAACCGCCGCTTCGTCCAGCATCTTCATCATCGCGCGGTCGGTGTCTTTCAGCCCATGACGGCTGTCGACCAGCACCAGCGTACGTGCCAGCACGGGCCGCCCGCGCAGGTAGGTACGCACGAGGTTCTGCCATTTCTCGACCACGCTCTTGGGTGCCTTGGCGAAACCGTAGCCCGGCATGTCGACCAGGCGGAACTGCGTGGGCGCGCCGACTTCGAAGATGTTGAGCTCCTGCGTGCGCCCCGGCGTGACGGAGGCACGCGCGATGCCCTTGCGCATGGTCAGCGCGTTGAGCAGCGAGCTCTTGCCCACGTTGGACCGGCCCGCCAGCGCGATTTCGGGCACGGTCGGTTCGGGCAGGAACTTAAGCTGCGGGGCCGACAGCAGAAACTCCACCCGGCCCGAGACCATGCGTGCAGCGGCGATCTCTTCCTGCGTTTGCGGGCCGGTATCCATTGCGCTCACGTAGTGCTTTCCGGCTGGGCCCGGGCTTTTTCCGCCTTCTCCTTCTCCGCCGAGGCCTTGAGCTGCGGATGCTTGGAGTAGAGATATTTCTGCTGCGCCAGCGTGAGCAGGTTGGAAGTGTTCCAGTAGAGCAGCAGCCCGGCGGCGAATGGAGCCATCACGAACATCAGCACCCACGGCATGATCGAGAACACCTGCTGCTGCACCGGATCCATCGCGGACGGGTTGAGGCGGAAGGTCAGCCACATCGTAAAGCCGAGCAGCAGTGCAAGCGGGCCAAGCGCCAGGAAGCCCGGCACTTCGTAGGGCAGCAGGCCGAACAGGTTCAGCACGTGCGCCGGATCGGGCGCGGACAGATCCCTGATCCACAGGATAAAGGGCTGGTGGCGCATCTCGATCGCCAGCACCAGCACCTTGTACAGCGCGAAGAACACCGGGATCTGCAGCACCATGGGCAGGCACCCGGCCACCGGGTTCACGCCCCTTTCCTTGAACAGCTTCTGCATTTCCTGCTGCTGCTTGACCTTGTCGTCCTTGTACTTCTCCTGCAGCTTTTTCATGTCCGGCTGGATCGCCTTCATGCTCGCCATACTGGCGAAGCCCTTCTGCGCGATGGGGAACATGAGGCCGCGCACGATGCAGGTCAGCAGGATGATCGCGACGCCGAAATTGCCGACGACGGAGAAGATCTGGCGCAGCAGCCACAGGATCGGCTTTTCGAACCAGCGGAACCAGCCCCAGTCGATCGCCAAACCGAACTTTTCGATCCCGGCATCTTCGTACTGGTCGAGCACGTGGCTTTCCTTCGCGCCCGCGAACAGGCGCGAGCTGCGCGTGATCTGCCGCCCCGGGCGCAGAACGGCCGGATCGTAGATCAGATCGGTCCGGAACAGGTTGTCGCCCAGCGAACGAAAGCCCGTGTCCAGCGCAGCGCCGGGCTGCGGCACCAGCGCGCCCAGCCAGTAGACGTCGGTAAAGCCAAGCCATGCGGGGTTCGCAGCGCCGGAAATGGCCTGATCCTCGGCCAGATCATCGTAATCGATTCCGTAATCGACCGATCCGTCGAACGCGCCGATCGGCCCCGAATGCGAAATCCAGGTGCTCTTGCTCGACGTCAGGCTGGTGCGGGTGATCGTGGCGAAGGGCGAGACCACGACCGGCGCATTGCCCGCATTGGCCACGGTCTGCTCTGCGGTGATCATGTAATTGTCGTCGATCGACAGGCGGATGCGGAACCGCTGGCCTTCGCCATTATCCCATCGCAGGTCGACCGGATTGTCGGCCGACAGCACATCGCTGCTGGCCGTCCACACTGTCTTCGCGTCGGGCAGTTCGGTACCTTCGCCGACAAAGCCGAATTGCGCGAAATACTGGATCGGCGTGCCTGCGGGCGCAAACAGCTGCACCGGGCCGCTATCCTTGTCCACCGTGGCGCGGTGATCCTTGAGCTCGATATCGTCGACCCGCGCGCCGACGAGGTTGATCGACCCTTCGACCCGCGGTGCGTCGATCCGCACGCGGTTGCCCGACGCCAGCGCCTCGTCGAGATCGACCTTCTCCTGCCGTTCAACCTCGGCTGCCACGCCCGGATTTTCGGTGACGTTGGCGGCCCGCTGCTGCGCAGGCGTGGTCGGCCGGTCGCCCTGCTCCGTTTCCGGCGGCGCCGGATAGAAATAGGTCGTCGCGGCGTCGTAGCCGAGGAACAGGATGCCGCACAGCACCACGGCGAGGATAAGATTGCGCTGGTTGTCCAAGGAATTGCAGTCCTGCTAGCTGTGCCGGCCCTGAGAGGTGTTCGGGCCCAGCGTGATCTTCGGGCAAAGTGGATATGGCGGGTCAGGGCACCGGATCGTGACCGTGCCCACCCCACGGATGGCAGCGCATTATACGCTTGAAGCCCAGCCATCCACCCTTGATTGCCCCATGCTTCTCTATCGCTTCGATGGCATATTGCGAACAGCTGGGCTGGAAGCGGCAGCTGGGCGGCAGGATGACACTGGGGCCAAGCTGCCAGCCGCGAATCAGGATCACCATCAGGCGCTTTGCCGGGTTCATCGGCGCCGCCTGCCCCGCGGAGGCCGCCCGCGCTGGCCTTCGCCCCTCGCGGCACGTGCCAGTGCGCTGGTCAATTCGCTGGAGAGCTTGGTGAAATCGCGCTCTATCCCGCTTTCGCGGCCGATCAGCACATGGTCGTGATCGGGCAGGCCCTGGGTGCCGAGCTGCGCCCACAGCAATTCGCGCAGCCGCCGCTTCATCCGGTTGCGGACCACTGCGTTGCCGATCTTCTTGGTTACGGTGATGCCGTAGCGCATGCCCTGCCCTTCATTCGGGCGCACCAGGAGCACGAACCCCGGTGTGGGCACGCGCAACCCGCGATTCGCGGCGAGGAAATCCGCGCGGCGCGTGAGCACGTCGTGGCTGGTGATTCGCCGGTCGGCCGACCGGGCGTGGGCTGTTGCTTCGGCGACGCTCATGGTGCGAGCACTATCGGCCGGCCATCGGCCAACTGCAAGCGCGCCCATGCACGGGCGCGCCAAGACCGAGAGAGCGATTCGCCCCCTCGGCTCACGTTGCCTGATGGCTTACGCGCAGAGCTTCTTGCGGCCACGCTTGCGACGCGCGGCAAGAACCTTGCGGCCACCGGTGGTCGCCTTGCGTGCGAAAAAGCCGTGGCGGCGCGCACGAACGAGATTGCTGGGCTGGAAAGTCCGCTTCATAAGTCCCTCGAATGCTGGATCGGCTGGCCGCGCCCGGGCGCGTTCCGACCTGAAATGTTTCCGGCCCCGTCAAAGGGCCAGACTTCAAGCGCGCGCCACTACTGGATCGCCACGGTAACGTCAAGATAGGCGATGCGCGGTTCGCGCTCCGCACCTGCGCCGATAGCCGCAGCACGCTCTCCGTTCGCAGCGTTGTCGTTCGCCGCAGATGGCAGCGTGCGCGCCAGCCAACCGCGCATGTCGCCCGCATCCAGCCAGCGGGCCTGCGCGTGCGACACCGCGTTGGTCATCGCGTAGAAATCGCGTGCGCCCGCCTCGCTCATGCCCATTTCGCGGTAATAGTCGAGGTAATAGCGATTCTCCGGCGCATCCAGCGCGAAGTCTTTCGCCTCGCGACCGTGGTTGTCACGCCAGCTGTGGACTGCGAACTGCGCGCCATCCTCCACCTCGCGCCGCGCCCCGGCAAGGAACAGCTCGACCGCGCCCGACCGTACCGATCCGCCGCGCGGCACCCGCGTGGTCAGGCCCGCTGCGCGAATCATCCTGCCGACTGCGAGATTGGCCCGGTCGTTCTCCGTCCCCGGCGCCTCGACCATGTCGAGCGTGGTGAGGTGCGGATAGGCGCGCAGCAGCGCCTCGAACTGCGCCGGCGTCGCCGCGTTGGTAACGCCGACCAGCACCGCGCGGGTTTCGTCGACCACGCGGAACGGCCCGAAGGCAGCGAGCGCGGTGGGCGCGTTGGCGCGGAACGACGTGATCGCGCGGCCCGCGCTTTCATAGGCGATCTGCGGAGCCGCATCGGTTTCGTATGGCGAGTAGAGATCGTCCTCGGCGTAGGCGTATTCGCTCGCAGGGTCGGCCTCGTAAAAGCGCGGATCGCTCTCGTCGATCCACTCCTCGGTGACGGTGACCTGCAGCTCCCAGCCCTCGGCCTGGGCGGGGGGGATCGCCAGGCCGAGGGACGCAATGAGCGCAGGGAGAAGGGGGGTTGTCCACCGCACCGGCAAACATTTGCCGCACATGCGTTACCATCTCCCCAGCGAGGATGGTTGCCGGCGAAGTAACCTTTTGCGCCATGCCACTGACGGGATGCGGGTTCTTGCGGGCTCGACAAGCCGAGGGCGAAGCGGCAAGTGTTTGCCGGATGCACGGGGCCGGGGAGGGCCCGCCTTTGGTCGCAACGATCCGCACGGTCGCCTATCTCGGGCTGGAGGCGCGCAGCGTCGAGGTGCAGTGCCAGCTCGCCGCCGGCCTCCCGCGCTTTTCGGTCGTCGGCCTTCCGGACAAGGCCGTGGGCGAAAGCCGCGAACGGGTGCAGGCCGCGCTGGCATCCATGGGGCTGGCGCTGCCGCCCAAGCGGATCACGGTGAACCTCTCACCCGCCGACCTGCCCAAGGAAGGATCGCATTACGATCTGCCGATCGCGCTCGCGCTGCTGGCCGCGATGGGCGTGGCGGACCGCGAGCAGCTGGCCGACTTCGTGGCGGTGGGCGAGCTGGCGCTGGACGGGCGCATCGTCGGTTCGCCCGGCGTGCTGCTGGCCGCGCTTCATGCGAGCGAGGCGGAGTGCGGCCTGATCTGCCCCGCCGCGCAGGGGGCAGAGGCCGCATGGGCCAGCGGCATCCCGGTGATCGCCGCGCCCGACCTCGTCAGCCTGCTGGGCCACCTCAAGGGCACACAGCAGCTGGGCGCACCCCAGGTCGGCACGGTGGAGGAGGCCCCGCCCGGCCCCGACCTCAGACAGGTCAAGGGGCAGGAGACCGCCAAGCGCGCGCTGGAGATCGCGGCGGCGGGCGGCCACAACCTGCTGATGAGCGGGCCGCCGGGTGCGGGCAAGAGCCTGCTCGCTGCCTGCCTGCCCGGCATCCTGCCCCCGCTGACCCCGGAAGAGGCGCTGGAGGTCAGCATGGTGCAGTCGGTCGCCGGGCTGCTGGAGGGCGGGCGGATCAGCCGCGCGCGGCCCTTCCGTGCGCCGCACCATTCGGCGAGCATGGCGGCGCTGACCGGCGGCGGGCTGAAGGTGCGCCCGGGCGAGGTCTCCCTCGCGCATCTGGGCGTCCTGTTCCTCGACGAGCTGCCCGAGTTCCACAGCATTTTGGCGCAAATGGGACCAATCTAGAAGATGATTTTCCGCTAGATTGATGGTCGAATGGGAGCATGCAGAATCCCAACACCGTGTCGGCCCTAAAGAGCAAGCGAGGCGAGATCGCCGGTCGCGTGGATGCACTCCAGGATCAGCTTCGCCAAGTCCTGATCGACCTCGATCACGTCGACTGCACGATCCTTCTTTTCGATCCCGATGCAGAGCTGGACGAAATCAAGACGAAGCCGATGCCTCCGCGCCATCATGCGTTCAAGGGGCAGGTGACCCGTTCAATCTTGACCATGTTGAGGAAGTCGTCGGCGCCGCTGGATGGTCTGACCATTACGCTGCGTTTGATGGACGAGCGCGAACTGAATCAGTCCGACAAAAAGCTGGTGAAGACCATCCAGAAGCGTGTGGGAGCAGCCTTGAGGAATATGCGAGATCGCGGGTTGGTGAAGTCGGAGAAGGGCCACAAGGGACTGCTGATTTGGGATCTGAAGGGCGCAACACCTGATGTCTGAAGAGGTCATTGATCCCTGGAGCGCTCACGTTTCTCGCTTCGACATTCGCGACGCGCAACTCACTGGCATGAGGCCAGATGGCGAAGTGTTTGTTCGGCATGACCTAAGCCTAACGGTGCAGGAAGGCCGCTTTGAACACCTGAGCGAGGACGAGCAAGGGCAGCCGACACCTTCCCGCCTATGCTATGGCTGCACCATCCGAATTTCAGGGGCGGCGTCACCTGATTATTGGAGCGGGACCGATATGCAGATCGTCGTGACGGGCACGCATCAGAACGGCTGGCGCATCACTATCGTTGGCCAAGGTGCCATCGGTTTCGATGACGCTGGATCGGTCGGGATCGAGTTCGATCAGGCGCCGACAATGACCGTCTACGAGAAAGAAGGCGGAGATGGATAGGTCGGAAAGGGATGGGCCCACCGATGTCGGGAAGGGCCGTGAATCTTGTCTGATGAAGGTTGAGGCGCTTCTGCTTGGCGCCGTGATGCTTTACGGCATCTGGTCCCTTATCTCTTCATTCTTCTGATGCAACGGCGCGCGTGCTCTATTACCCTTTCACCAACGGGATGCGGGCATGGATGGTGCCAGTGATCACCAAGAACATGACGAAAGGGGCGATGCTGATCGCAGTCGCAATGATCGCGAGCTTCACTCGCTGATATTTCTCGCACACGATACGCGAGTTGCGCCAAACCTGTCCTAGCAGGTCGTTTCGAAGCGTTGCCTCGCTACAGTCGAGAAATTCCGCGATATAGTTCGATTCCGTTCGCTTCTGGATTTCCTTGAAGAAGATCAGGCTTTTCTCTCCTCCATTATCGTCGGGAAAGTTGGCACGGAACAGGTGGTAGTAAGACACGAGTAAGCCGATGAGCATTAGCGATCCAGGGATCGTGACATACCAGAGGAGCAAGTCGCCAGCGGAAACGTTTAGAGCCGCGATTATGAGAATGAGCGTGTTCACGCCGAAAAGGGCGTTGATCCTCGCTTCGATACGCGGAAAGAACCCCAGGACCCGATCAAGTTGACGCTGAATGATATCGATGTCCTTCATCCCTTTTCCTCCCCATCCATTGCGGCCTGATCTTCATGCGCAGCCAGGGGGCATCCCCGCATCGTTCTGCAGCATTTCTCGCCGCTAGCGATGACGTCCTGCCAATATTGCTTCAGCGCTTTTCGCCGGAGGTGTTCGGCATAGGCCAGATCAACCAGTATCTGCCGTTTGTCGCAATCGGCGCGGAGCGTCCTGACCATGCGTCCCCGTGCACGCCTCTTGCATTTTCGCGGACACAGAGCGCGGCCGTTGATGAGCCGCCCCTTCTTGCCGAAGACATGCAGCTTGCGGTCGGTGATCCAGCTCGGCTCGCCCAGCCGCGCCAGCTCATACTCCTCTAGTATACCGGCTTCGCGGGCGAGGGACAGCGCGCGCTCATGATGCTTCCCTGCGCTGCCGTGATCTAAGGCCTGTTTTACGGGCCAAATTCGCGTGAGCTCTGCTACGCCTTGGCATACAAGGAACTGTTCGAGCCGGGTCCACCACTGTCGAGCGACAGCCGGCGAGTGCACCTCAAGGGTATGGAGGCCCACGCAAAACGTCATATCGCCCTGGATGTGTCGTTCTGCGCATCTAGCAGGAAGGTCTGTTCCGGGGTTCTCCTCACGCACCCGTGGATCGCGAGGACCGGCTATGCGCAGATGTAGTCCGTCCTGTGCCCACGGCGTTTTAGGGACGCGAGCACGACCGACGATAAGCTGCCTGTTGGCTTTTTCTATGGAGAACCAGGCTGGACGGCTGTCAGCCAGGTGCAGAACGGCTGGCTTCACCTTTTCGCATGCGCCCGCATCGGCGGAGCGGGGTCGACTTCATGTGCCATCATTGGTTCACCATCGACACCGGTGTTGATGTAGGGCGAAGACATAACTCCGAGCATGATTTCCGCAGTGTGCGCATTGAGGTTCTGAATGATGCGCTCGCTGCCAAAGGCCTCGCGGATGTTTGCGGGCGATTTCTGGCGTGCATTCTCGCCAATCGCTGTTTCTACACCGTTGCACCGCCGCTGCTCCGATTCGGAAACGCAGGTCGCCCGGCTGGCAGCTGCGCGAACACTGGCATCGCCGCGTAGACCGAGCCGACAGATGGGTGTGGTGCCGTAATCGATGCCGATGGCAAGGCCGAGGTCCTCGATTCCAGGCAGCATTTCGCGACACAGTTCGAACGAGGAGCGAAGACCGGCTGCAGCATCCACCGACTTCTTCATCGTATCCATTGCATTCGTCTCTGCCTTGCTTCCTTCCGCGAGCAGGCCATGGACGCAATCCCCGATGTAGCGAACCTTCCTGCCGCCGAAATCGTCGCGCAAAACCGCGCCCATCTCCGCGCGAATTACGTGCAAATTCGCCACAGCTTCGGCGATTCCGCCGGTCGCGATGGCATTATCGATGTATGCCGTGAAGTTGTCGACGTCGGCGAAGATCGATGCCAGTTCCATCCGTATCGCATTGCTCGGAGGATGGTCGGCGTAGACCAGGCCCTTGAGCGGCGGCTCCTTGTGATGGAAACGGAAGACCGCTTCGCCACTGTCTGACTTGTTGCGCGCTTCGAGACTTTCGAGGACCGCCGCATAAGCTTTTTCGAGCCTGTCGTTGGCGCTCTGCCGAACGCCTGCTGTGATTATTTCATCGCCAAGATAGCGACGTTCGATCTCTTCGTTGAGGAACACGCTCTTGGCGAGCGGTTCGGCCACTTGCCCGATCGCGGAGGCCGCTCGTGGGCTCAGATTCAGGCCTTCATCTGTTCCGTCCGCGAGCTTGGCCGCGTGATTCGCTGGGCTGCCGATGAAGAGCGGTTCGCGTTCACCGCGCCGACCGGAATCAATGGCGACAGCGGGTCCACTGTCGATGCCGATGCAGACACCCGTCTTGAAATTCGGATGCTTGTCGCCGAGCCTCTCGACCATCTCACGAAACGCAGCGGAGAAAGCCACGGCAACCCGAACACGCTCGCCCTCGTTCTCGGCCCCTTCAGGAGCGAGGACCACGGCATGCAGCCTCGAGCCGTGGAAATCGACCCGCTGCATTTCGAATTCGTCGATGAGTTCGTCACAGCCCTGGTAATGAGCATGGAGAAACTCCAGGGCCCGCTTATGGCTTGCCTCCGTTTCCCGTCCTGCGTCGGTCAGGACATCGTTGAAGTCGATAAGATTAGCGTAGACGTGAACGGCATCCGTGGTGATTGCCCTATTGCGCGGGATATCGACCAGTGCGGCACGGACCGATGCGTCGGCGGCCATACCCTTCTGCACCCTAGCCTCAGTGAGGAAAGTGCGAAAGTCTTCGACCTTGATGTCGCCTTCCGGCACGCTGTTCATGAAATCCCGAATTCTGTTCCGGGCACGATCCTCGTTCCACGCCATCTTCTGCAGCCTCCCAGTTGATCGCGAATCACCGAATGGCTGCGACCTATTGACCGGTGGAACGTTAGCAGAACATTGAGGTTTTATCCAGCCTTACGCGATGTGCGATGCGAGTCCTGTGGATTTCTGACAACCAGCACGTTCTCAGCCGTTGAATGGGCCCAGATCTGCGATGTGGTCGCGCAGCATGTTGCAAGCCGGCGCCATAATCGCCGCGGCATCCTTCCCTGGCTCGTAGCTGTAGGGAATGGTCGTTATGCCGGTCAGATCACTCGGTAGTCTTACCTTCTCCTCGCGCGGTTCCATCAGGATGGCCCGCTTGCGTCCAAGGCGCCCCATGAAGAGCCCCAGCTCGAAGATCACGTTATCACGGGGGGCGGGCCATTTTTGGTCGCGAACCAGGGTGACATCGTCTGTGTGGGCGATCGCGATTGCGAAATCAGAATCGTCGACCTCGGTCTCCAGGGAATCCAGCGCGTAGCTTGCCACTTTGAAGACATCGTTCGTCCAGAGGCGGACCACGAAATCGTCATGCGCAAAGGCGTTTTCGATTATGCGCGCTACCGCCAGGGCTTCCACCGAGCAGATGATGAAGACCCGAACCTTCTCGCGGTGCTGCCCAACCTGCTTGTTTCGCTCAAGCAGGCGACGGGCCAAGGTCCTGGCTATGACCCGGTAGATGTCGGAATGCCTCGATGCGATGTCGCATATGTCTGCGTAGCTGAGCTTCGCCACCAGAGCGGCCTCTTTCGCGACGACGTCTGCCGATCGCCGCTGCGAGGGTTCGACTACGACCATCTCGCCGACATGGTCACCCCTGCCGCGTGAAGCGACTTCACGGCCGTTTATGATGATACCGAAGTTGCCCGCCATGATCAGATAGAGATCATTGTCGTCTCCACCTTGCCTTATGATCGCTTCGCCCTCGGTAACCCCGAGCATCTCGGCCCTGTCGGCGAGTTCCTCGGCGAGTTCGCGATTTCCGCTCACAATCTGTTGCTGCAGCATGGCGTCAATCCGATTGGCGCGGCCTGCGTCGCCCTGAAAGCGTTCGGTCAATCTGCTCACGTGAAAGCCCTCCAGTAGGTCGAGGAATAGATTTCCTCATCGTTATGTTGGGACCATTTCCATTTGTGCCAGATGTTCTCGCCTTGGCTGCCAAGCTTTTGAGGGTCCTTGAGCCCGTCATAGACCCGCTTCGTTATCCAGGTCGCCTTGTCCGCGCTCAGTGATGTCAACTTGGCTGCGAGATTGGCTGCGATGCCGATCCACACGAGGTCATTATCGCCCCGCACACCAGTGCGTGCAGCGCGTATTTCGGAAGTATCGATCCCGACGACGTGCCGAATCTCGGAATCGTGTTTCCAGTGCTTCTTCATCCCGGTCTTGAGGTAGTTCTTGACCGCGTAGTTGATCTCCAAAGCGCAACTGACCGCCTGGTTGCGCTGGCTGCTGGATATAAAGATTCCCATCACCCGGTCGCCGTCGTATGAGACGATCTTCCCGCCGTGCTGCCGGATCAGCCGCGATGCCGTGTAGAGGAACGTCTTGTAGACCTCGCCGGCGAATTGCCATTTCTTCGTCGCCACGAGATCCGTGGACTGGTCGAGATCCGCATATAGGATGGTGGCCTTTTCGAACCGAACCGCGTCGTTGGCTAGTTTCAGATCGCTGGCATTCGGAACCACCTGTCCGTCGCGCACGCTCCACTTGGAGCCGAAGGTGTCGGCCGCGTTCTTCTTGATATCGTCCGCAACGCTCACGCTGTTCCAATCCTTTGTCGAATTTTACACCTTCGGCGTTCGCTCGACGATGCCATCATCGTCGATGTCGTAACGATACAGGTGGAGCTTGCGGGTCGAGATTAGCCTAATGGCCTGCTCCACCGACGAGGGTGAGACTAGGAACCACTCCCGCGGGTCGACCTTGCGTCCGAAGCGGTCAGGTAAATGCACATCGACGCAGGCCGCTGAGAAGAACCGGTGTAGCAGCCCCTCTATTTTCTTGGGTGGGACGCCCCGAGTGTCATATTCATCGACGAGCTCCGCTTTCGACATGAGAAAGGTCGGATCGTTGTCGGCAGCGCTGAGCCTGCCTGCAGCTGATCCGGTGGTGGAACCGACCTTTACCATGTGGCTTTTCAGATCAGCCAGTGCTGGGTCTTCGGAGAGGGTTCTGGCGACATAGATGCGCCCGGTCACCGGAGCGGCCTGACCGTCGAACAGCGGGCCGGCTTGTGGTGACAGAACGCGGCGGCTGTTGTCGGCGCGGTAGAGTGCCTTACCGAAGGACCGCAGCAGATGACCGCTCTCGGTTCCGTTGTCATAGATGATGCGCAGCCTCGCGTCCTTCTGGTCACCCTTGGTTCGCGTCATCCAGGCGCCCACTTCGGCAATGTAAGCAAGCTGACCGTCGAGGATGAACATATCTCCGGCAGCGATCTGGTATGTGGAGCTGGTAGGCACGGTAGAGCGGACACCGGAGGCAATGTCCGCAATGGCCTCGTCGAAAATAGGAGCGAATTTTTCGAATTCGGCGCACGGCGTCCTTTCGGCGATCATATCCGCCTCGGCCTTCGGGACAGGAGCTGGCGTGGCCCGGAATTCGAAGATGTGATCATCGGGCGTGGCCAGAAGATCGTCATCGTCCGCGATGAGTTCATCTAGGCTGGCCGGCACTTGATCCATTCGCCCTGCGCTTTGTTGTAGTAGCCCGTATTGATCTAGATCCCGAAGGGCGCTGACCTTATTCTCATCTTCTCGGAAGGCATTGAGCCGAACGCCTAGCCGCATTTCCTCCGGTGATCGGGACGCGGAGTCTGGAGGACGCCCATGGCGTTCTCGGAACGACACGATCTCGAGGAACAGCCGCGCCTGATCGTCCGCCTGGGTCGCGGCCTTCTTGACCTCGGGAACGAACAGGTCATCCTTCGCGGCGATGAGCTCGTCGAGCTTCTCGTAGAACAGGTCAGCCGAGCGAGACATCAGGCTGCTTCATCCCGTTCCTTTTCCTTCTGACGCCGGATCGCAGCCGCCCTAATCCATGCCAGAGACTCAGCCATCCGCTTCTCGATCGGATCGGGCGAATTGATGTTCGGCTCCTTTCCGTGCTGTTCCTTGAACGCACGGATGCGCGGCACTTGTGCCAGAGCTTCGGCTTCGCTGATTGTGATCTTGGTCTCGGCGAGCGTCTGGTGGATACGTCGCAAGACAGATTCGCCGAGCGACTTCGACAGTATTTCGTAGGATTGCTGGAACGGGTTCACCTGGTCGATCAGATCGATGCTGAGTTCGGGCATCGTGATGAACTTTGAAGTCAGCTTCAGAAGCTGCGCATGCGCCTTCTGGCCATCGGTCGCATCATCGTCCTCCGACGAGGCCTGGCCTGTCTCGCGGTTCGCCTGTGTGAGCTGGGCCAGAACCGCACGTCGTGCAACGACATTCTGGCGGATTGCTTCGATGTCGTCCTCGTTATCCGCGATGTCGGGATAGCGCTTGGCGATGAGGTCAGGGATCAGATGTTGATTGATCGTCTCGGCCGGGAACTCGTCGGGGATGAGGCTGGCGCGCATGACCTGATTGTCCTGCAGGACCGCGGCCATGAGATCGGTCATATCCGTCTGAATGATTTCCTCGGCACGCTTGCTGGTCGGCTCCTTCAAGCCCGTCACTTCGATGGTGGGCTCCGGCTCGAGCAGGTCGATCCGGGTAGAGGGCCGCGCGACGCCATCGAAACGATCGTCCGATGCCTTGGTCTTGAAGTTGAAATTGGGAGCGAGCACCTGCTCCATGAGTAGCGAGCAGGCGATCGCCTTGAGCATATCATTGACCGCTGTGCGCACGACCTCGTCGGCGGTATCTGGTTCCGCGATCAGATTGGTGAATTGTGCATGGCTCTTGCCCGGGGCGTCGCGTGTCGCTCGCCCAATGATCTGGACGACCTCGGTGAGCGAACCACGATAGCCGATGGTCAGCGCATGCTCGCACCAGATCCAGTCGAAGCCCTCTTTGGCCATGCCCAGCGCGATGACAATGTCGAGGTCATCCTTTTCCTCCACGCTCCGGAGGCCGTTAAGCACCTTCTGCTGTGTGTCGGGGGTTACGAGATCGGCGATCTTGAGGATGCGACCATCGGACGTCCGAAGATGTTGGAACCCGGTGACGGGATCGATCTCCACGACATCCCCGAGCACATCGAGGATGCTGTTCATCTCCTTGATCTTGTCGCCGAGCGCCGCTTGCGAGTTGACGTTGGGTATGTGGATGATCGTTTTCTTCGTCGGGTCCAGGACCTCGCCGATCGCGCTTAGATAGCTCCCGTGGTAGAAGTGGTAGCCAATCCCGAGCGTCTTGAGATGCTCGTAACCGGACAGCTGCTCGTAGTAGGTGTAGGTAACCCGGGTGAACTTCTCCTCGTCCTCGGGCCGGAGGACGGGAACTTGGTCGCCACGGAAGTAGGACCCGGTCATCGCCACGAGGTGGGCCGACCCTTCGCTCATCACTGAGCGGACGAGCTCACCGAGGCGATTGTCGGCGTCGGCCGAGACATGGTGGAACTCGTCCACCGCGAGCAGGCAACCGTGGAAGGCAGCGATTCCCGCATCGCTTTCCATGATCCGATCGAAGGCATGACGCAGGGTCGAATGCGTGCAGACGATGATCTCGTCGTCGCTTTCCATGAAGCGGAGGAATGCGTTGATCTTGCCGCCTTCGCCCCCGAGCATATCGCACAGGTTGTTGCGTGGTGACACTGTCCAGTCATGGTCGAAGCCGTGCTGAGTGAGGCTGGTCGACCGGAACGAGTTGCCGATCGATTTCTCCGGCACCGCCACGATGACCTTACGGATGCCCTGATTGTAGAGCTTGTCGAGCCCGAGGAACATGAGCGCGCGGCTCTTGCCCGAAGCCGGCGGCGACTTGATCAGAAGATACTGGGAGTTTCGAGCATCGTAGGCGCGGGCCTGCATTGCGCGCATGCCCATATCGTTCGTCGACTTGCTGGCGCCGGTGGCGCCGTATTCGACAGTGATGAAATCGGGCATGCTACTCTCCGGTTCAGGCGGCTTTTGCCGCTTTCTTGGTCATACGGGCGTAAAGCTTGAACAGGTGCTCGAGGCGCTCAGTATCGTCCTTAAATTGACGTCCGATATAGATTGTCTCGAGATAGTCATCGAGGTTCCGGTGGGCTTGAAGAAGGTCGTCCGGCATTGTCTTAGGATTATATAGCCAACCCAAGGTTTTGCCGTCGGCTACGTAAGGCTCTCTCGTCCGGACGATGCCAAGTGCATGTTCCTCAAGGTTCACTTTCTGCTCGTGGGAGAGTGATGGCATCGGAAAGTTGTTGTAGACCAGTGTGTTCGAATACCGATAATCGCTCTTCAGTCTTCCACCGACTGTAGCGAGCCAGACCGCATGAATTCTTGTCGACAGGACTGAAAGAAGCCACGTTGGCGGATCGTAAATTGCCAAAGCCGCATCATTGATAATGACTGTCTCCGAAAGAAAGCCGCAAGGCAGGTAAAGCCTATTTTCAGAAGAGACACGAGGGACGATTATCGCAGGCTTTCCGTAATCTTGGATCTGAATGAAGCGATGCGCAGTGTCAGCCTTAGCCCGCGTGGTGGGAGCTTTAGCCTGCAGACGAAAAGCACGACTCGCAGCTACTCGCTCTGCGATTAAAGGAATTGATAAAGCTTCGTCGAAGTCAGCATCTTCAATCCACAGACAGTATCTTTCCTTGCTCTGGAGGTAATCCTTGGAGCCATAATACCGTTTTATAAACTTGGAGGAATCTGGATTCCTATCTCGCATTTCACGAGCCTCGTCGGGTGTCAGTATCAGACCCCCTCCATCAGATGCCATATTGCCTTTTTCCATCCGAGGCAGGCCGCTAAGATTTAAGGATGAACGACCCACCCAGACGGTGTCCATCTCAATAAGATACGGACCGATGTTTCTTACTTGTCTGGAGCTATCGTGAGATATGACGCGCCTATTGATATTCGATCTTGGGGAGATCGCAACGATTACACATATTACAGCGGCATTCTTAGCCGCATTGTTTCGCCATTTGAACGCTTCATGAGCGAATAGAACCTGGCTACCATGGTCAAAGACTGCCGGCCATAACAAGGCGACCTGTTCACCTTGCGCGATGCTGTTGGTTGCGACGAACGCTGACTCTGCGCCAGACCTTTCGCCATATTCTGCTGCTTTTAGGAACCATCCAGCTACATAGTCTAAATTTTTATAGTTGACCTTGTAGGGGGTAAAAACCGCTCGCAGATCGCTTTTTTGCTCGGGCGTCTGCATGCTGCTGCCAAGATAGGGTGGATTTCCAACGACGTAAATTTCAGCCTCTTTCTCTCGAGGACACACCTCTGACCAGTCGACGCGCAGAGCATTACCAACAACGATGCTGCCTGCATCCGTAAGCGGCAGTGCCGGCGTCGGCGCCGAGCAGATCTCGTCCAGCTTGCGGTTCATCTGATATTGCGAAATCCACAGCGACAGCTTGGCGGTCTCGCAGGCGAAATCAACCGGGTCGATGCCATAGAAGTTGCTGATCTTGATGCCGGTCTGGTAATCGGCCAGTTGCAACTGACCCTTGCGTTTTACGTCACGCATGCGCCGGAAAGCCTCGGTCTCGATCAGCCGCAGCTCCCGATAGGCGATGATCAGGAAATTGCCCGATCCGCATGCGGGGTCGAACACGCGGATGCGCGAAATGCGCTCGACCAGCTTCTCGAGCGCCTTCACGTTGTCGCCGGCGGCAGTGAGCTGTTCACGAAGGGAGCCAAGGAACAACGGCTCCAGAACCTTCATGATGTTGGGCACGGAGGTGTAGTGCATGCCGAAGTCGGCGCGCATATCGGTCTGCACGATGGCCTGGATCATCGAGCCGAAGATATCGGCATGGATCTGGTCCCAGTGCAGCTCTGCCGCCTCGAGCAGCAGTCGCCGGGCTTTCCGGTTGAATTCGGGTATCTCGGTGTGATCGCGGAAAAGCCCGCCATTCACATAGGGGAAGTCGGCTGCGATACGCTGCGAGCGGACTCCTTGATCGGCCCGGGCGTCCTTGTCGGCCAAGTCGAGGGCAAGGAACACATCCTCGATGACGCGCTTGGTGTCCGATCCATCGACCTTCATCGCTTCGCGACGGAGGGTGTTGAGGAACAGCTTGTCGGTGAAGATGCCTGTGTCTTCTGCGAACATGCAGAACAGTAGCCGTGTCATGAACAGGTTGAGGTCGTGGACCTTGTCTGCGCCCCAGGTCGGATTGGCATCACGGATGGCGTCGTGGAACTTGGCCATGTGCCTCGCGGCCTTGACGTCGGCGGCAGTCTCAGGGGCAGGCTTGAACCGCTCCACGCCGAACATCGGAAGCAGGAAGTCGTAGTTGACCGGGAGCTCGGCCAGCTTATCGAAGCTGGGGGTCTCGTCGTTCTTGAGATCGACGGCGAGAAATTCGTCACCGTCCGTGCTCATCACGAACCGAGGCGCATTCTTCGCAGAGCGCCCCTTCTTACCGACCAGCGAAGCCTTCAACGAAGTGACTGTATCCTGGACTTCGCCCTTCTGCGCCGCGCGGTAGAGGAGCTTTTTGGGCCAAAGAATGTCGGCGTCCACGAGCCCTTCGGGATGCTTCATCCTCAGCTTGTTGACCTCGTTCCTGGAAGCCTCGTAGGCCTCCATCAGCCTGAAGGGAAACTCGTGCAGCGAGCAGTTTTCCGCCGACACGTCGGCAACCAGCAGATCCAGCTGCTTCTCGATTTCGATTGTGTTCATGATTCGCGCGCGCGGGTCCGTTTGGCCAAGGTCTGAGCGCCGTGAGCGTCGGCAGCTATTTGCGATACTTCGTCTGCCTTCGGGATTGGCAGCAGGTCGGTGCCAATGGCGACCATACACTGCGCAAAGAAAGAGGCGGTGAACCGCCCACGGGCCACCTTGTTACGCAGATTGGCTACGTTGTCGCTCACCCCGATGGCAGCGAGCTTATCGACCAGAACTTCGTAAGAGACCCCCTTACGCATCATTTCAGCGCGCAGGAGGTTCTTCACCAATTGGTCCCACGCGGCTTCGTCTATCTGTTCGATTTCCTTCATATGGCCGTTATAGGACGCACAAGTTCCAAACGGCAAGCGTCGGCAGTTATGTGCACCACCACAGACGATGATATTGCTGGTTGACAGGCCACGTGGCACCATCGTATATGGTGGTGTAGGCAACGTCAAACGGTGGTCCTTGGGTCAACACTTTCTCCTCTCAGCGCGCTACCGCGATCTCCCGATCGCAAAGATCGCGCGCCTGAGCGAGGCAGAGGCCTACGATATCTTCCTGCATGCTCGATGGATGGATGGGGTGCCGAAGTGTCCCGAATGCGATTCAGGGGCATGGACGCTGGGCGATCACTCCTGTCCCGGCGACAAGCGCCAGTTCCGCTGCAAGAGCAATCCGTGCAGGAAGAAATTCTCTGTCACGAGCGGAACGCTGCTTCACAGCCGGAAGAAGGACTTCGTGACGATCCTGGTTGCCATCAGGTTGTTCATTTCGGGCGCGAAGGGGATCTCGTCGATTCAGCTGGGCGCTGATGGCGACATGGCTATCAAGACCGCATGGGTCCTCGCTCACAAGATGCGCGAGGCGCAGATCAAGAACCAACTGGGCCGGCAGCTTTCGGGCATAGTAGAGATCGATGGCTCTACCTATGGTGGCTACTATCACCAGGTGAACGAGAAGTCGGAGCGCATCGACCGGCGTAAACTCGGGAACATCACCGGCAAGGAGATGTCGGTGGTCGTGGCGCGCGAACGTAGCACGAAGGATCGGGTTGGTCTGAGTGTTTGCACCGTCGTGCCGCACGAGGCAGATTCACGTCCCTTCATCGTGGACAGCGTCGACCGCTTCGCCAAGGTCTATGCGGACGATGGCAGCCATTGGGATGCGCTGGCGGCGGCTTTCGACATAGATCAGGTCAACCATTCCCAGCGCTATTATGACAAGGGCATCTGCACGAACCAGGCGGAGAGCTACTTTTCGCGCGTCGATCGGATGGAGATGGGAACGCACCATCATATCGCCGGGGATTACCTGTGGGGCTACGCCTGCGATGCGGTGTGGCGCGAGGACAAGCGCAGGGACACCCAGAGGGAGCGGTTCCAGTCGATCCTGATCGGTCTGCTCGGCAATCCCGTTTCCCGCACGATGAAGGGATACTGGCAACGCCATCTGGAAGTGGCTTCGGAAGAGCCCAACCTCGAAGCAGAGCTGCTGGTCGAGGATGAGAACCTTGCCGATGATGAGGCCGAAGGCATGAGCCAGAAGGACATCATCGCGTTGTTCGGCCGGGACGCTCTGCCTGCTCAGCGCAGGCAGCCGGGTGGAAGGCAATGGAAGGCGCGGAAGCCGTTCGTCCCGAAGAAGCCGGATATCAGGCCCAAACCGTGGTCGGAGTTCCAGCAGCCGCGAGGCCTGCCTTCGTTCATTCCGTAGCCTTGTGCTGAATGCCGGCCGAGTGTCAGCATTAACGCGATGATGACCATGCGGATGCCATCTGTCGCCGCATGAACTTGATTCGACTATTTCTGGCGGCGTTTCTTCTGGTTGCCTGCGTGTCCTCACCCGCACACGCTGTAACTACGCAGTCTGACGCCGCTCCTTCAGAGAATGCCGTAAGTAGCAGAAGCCCAGACGTAGGTGACGGAGCCCAGCCAGCTTCCAAGGCCGACGACGGCGAGGACGACAAAAACCCAAGCCGCCGGACCGTCAACGGCCAAAGATTTATCGATACAGACCTTGAATGGCCGATACAGAGGCCATGCCGCGAGGGTGAGGAAGATCGCTACAGTGATCTGTGTGCTCAGTGGCACGCCGCTAAAGGCTCCCAAAAATCGGCGTTCTACGCGTTTTGGGGTGTATTGATCGGAATTGCTAGCACTGTGATCTTGGTTGTCACGCTCATATTCGTGAAGCGTGGCACCGATGCTGCGGTGAATGCTGTCGCCGTTGCTACCGATGCCCAGAAACTTCAGCGCGCCGAATTCCAGCAACGAATGCGCCCTCGATGTGCGGTAATCGGAATCAGCCTGGTCGAAGACTGGGCGGCGAGCGTGAAAGCTGGCAGTCCTATCCCTATGCGGATACAGCTCGAGAATCTCGGCAGCACCACTGGTCGCCATCTCTCTCTGCTTCTCGATGGCATTGCGTTTCTCGCCCTTGATGGCACCGAAGTCTGGAGCGAAAAGCGCATAATTCCCCTCGCTCCTTTGCGTGCTGGACAACAACGTGAGGAGCTCATGCTGATTGAGCATACCGCGGCTGGATCCGAGATTCATGGGGTCGAGGTAAGGGGTCGCATTGGATCCATTTCCGACAAGGTCGGCGAGGAGCCGGGGCTTTCCTTCATTGAGTATTTCGTATGGCGTGAGAACTCGCTCCATCGTGGCAGCCCTGACTTGGTCGAGCGGCCACATGAGAAAGACCCCGAGCATTGATACGATCACGACCGTGATCTGAAGCTTCCGAGCTCTTGGTGTAGAAATTTCCTTTTCCATATTCCGTCTCCTTCGAAGACGGCAACACGGGTCGGGCTGTAGGCTCGCGATTATCGCGCGCCGTCAAAAATCGCGTAAGTTTCGCTAAGGGGCGATGGCGGATGTCCGAAATTTTCTAGGGGTAGGCTCGCCTACCCCTAGAAAACCCCTCCTCATGAGAAAGAGGTCCTATTGGTCCCCTCTGCGCTAAAATGCTGGAGTTCCAGCGCCCGGTGCTCGATTCGCTGCGCCAGCCGCTGGAGACGGGCAAGGTCGACGTCGCGCGCGCCAACGCGCATGTCAGCTTCCCCGCGCGCGTCCAGCTGATCGCGGCGATGAACCCGTGCCGCTGCGGCCACCTGGGCGATCCCTCGCTCGCCTGCAGCCGCGCGCCCAAATGCGCTGCCGATTACCAGAGCAAGGTCAGCGGGCCGATGCTCGACCGGATCGACCTGCATGTCGAGGTCGAGCCTGTCAGCGCAGCCGACCTCGCGCTGCCGCCGCCCGCAGAAGGCAGCGCGCAGGTCGCCGCGCGGGTCGCCGCGGCGCGCGAAGTGCAGGGCGCACGCGGGGCAGAGGCAGGCGTGCGCACCAATGCCGAGCTGGACGGCGAGATGCTGGAACGCTTCGCCACGCCCGACGAGGCGGGGCGCGCGCTGCTGATGCAGGCGGCGGAGCGAATGCGGCTTTCGGCGCGCAGCTACGTCCGGATGCTGCGGGTCGCGCGCACGATCGCGGACCTCGCCGGCGCGGAGCAGATCGGCCGCGTCCACGTGGCCGAGGCGCTGAGCTACCGGCGGCAGGCACCGCGGGCCTGACACACCTGACACAGTGTCCAAGGGGTAAAAACCTGCGAGGCCGAGAGCGCGGACTTGGCCGAGAGGTCAGGGGGGCGGATCGACGGTTTGAAAGAGCGGCGTGCGGGTTAGCGTGGTGGGCGTGAGTAGGACAGCGGCGATGTAGCCGCACCGATACCGCAGACGCTCATAAGAGTTCTCGGTGTATCCGATGTCCAGAGGAGCGGAGTTTTCCGACCGGTCGAAGTTGGTAGGAACACGCTCCACATATTTGTTCGCAGGAAGAATGCGCTGAGGGACCAGCGGCTCCCCCTACACCAGCTCATCCAGAAACAGAGCCATCAGCATCGCCTGGCTGGTCACCCCGGCCTTGGCGTAGACTTGGCTGAGCTGCGAGCGCACGGTGCCTTCCTTCGCGTCGCGCAGGCGGGCGATTTCGGCAATGTTGCAGCCCTTCAGTGCGAAAGTCGCGATGTCGGCTTCCGATGGAGTCAGGCGCCATTGTGCGAAGCGTGCCTTGAGCAGATCGGACAGGGCTCCGCGTGCAATGCCCAGCGCCTGCTCCTGCCGGGCCGAACGCTGCAGGGTCTTGCGCAGGACGTAGCCCCCCAGCCCGACCGCAAGAAACAGGGCGACCGCGACCAGGCATTCCAGCAGCACCTCGCCCAGCGAACCTTTGCCTGCCAGTTCCAGCCAGTCGGCCACCCCGTCGATCACGAAATAAAGCGCGGCGGCGAGCTGGATCGCCACGATGGCGAGCGGGGCGACAGCCTCTTTCGGCAGGGCTTGGCTGGTCATTCTGGACGGTGCGCTTTCGCTTGATCGGGTGGCTGTAAGCGCCTGCTTATGGCCGCTGGGTGCGCCCCACACTAGCTCGCGCTCAACACGCAGCAAGAGAAACGCCATGACCAACGAACACGATCTCACGCGGGAGACACTGTCGAAAGTGCCCGCCGTCACTCTGGGCTTCTGGATCATCAAGATCCTTGCGACCACGCTGGGGGAGACCGGGGGCGATACCCTCTCGATGACATTCAATCTCGGCTACCTGCTCAGCACGGCGATCTTCGTGGTGCCGCTGGTCGCCCTGATCATCTGGCAGGTGCGCGCGCGCGCTTTCCACCCCGCGCTGTACTGGGCAACGATCATCGCTTCGACCACCGCAGGAACTACCATGGCCGACTTCGCCACCCGATCCATCGGTATCGGCTATCCCGGCGGTGCCAGCCTGCTGTTCGCGCTGGTTCTGGCCAGCCTGCTGGTCTGGCACCGCACGATTGGCACGGTTTCGGTCAACCGCATCGCTAGCCCGCGCGCGGAAACGTTCTACTGGATCACCATCACCTTCTCGCAGACGCTGGGCACCGCGCTGGGCGACTGGGCGGCAGACACGGGCGGGCTGGGGTATCTGGGCGGGGCGGCGCTGTTCGGTGGCGCGCTGCTGGTGCTGGCGGTGCTGTACCTGACGACCAACGCCAATCGCGTGGCGTTGTTCTGGGCGGCCTTTGTGCTGACCCGACCGCTGGGGGCGACCGTGGGCGACTTCCTCGACAAGCCGTTGGCAGATGGCGGACTGGCACTGAGTCGCCCGATCGCTTCGCTGGTGCTGCTGGCAGCCGTAGCCGTGCTGGTCTGGCTGATCCCGCAGCGTGCGGGATCGCATCCGGGCGACGATCCGCAAGCCGGAAGCGAGAAACATGGGCGAGCAATCAGGCCCCAATAGCCTCTGGCCACCCCCGGCAACTCCCTGCCATGCGCAGCGACCTGCGTATCCGGCAAGTCGTCTGTCTCGAACGCCCCCCTTCGTCAAATCAGCCCCGCCGTAAACGCCAGATACACCGCATAGACCAGCACCAGGCACAGGCCCTCCACCCGCGATAGGCGTGCGCCGGTGAAGGCCAGCACCATCGCCAGCAGCGAGACGCCGACCAGCACTGGCAGATCCAGCCGCGCGATGGTGTCCGGCACCGGCGTGGGCGAAATGATCCCCGTGACGCCGCCGATGAAGAACACGTTGTAGATGTTCGAGCCGAGCACATTGCCCAGCGCCACCTCCGACTGCTTGCGGATCGCCGCGACGGCTGACGTCACCAGCTCGGGCAGCGAGGTACCGATCGCCACGATGGTCAGGCCGACCAGCGTTTCCGACATCCCGAACTCGATCGCCAGATCGACCGCCGCATCGACCAGCAGCGTGCCCCCGCCGACGATGCAGCCCAGCCCCGCCAGCAGGAAGGCGAGCGACACGGCCCAGCCCGTGCCCCGCTCGGCCTCCGCGCTCAGCGCCGGGTCGATATTCTCCAGCGCCACCGCCTTGTCGAACGCCGCACTGTGCTGGGCTGCGGCGCGGCGCTCCTGCCGGTAAGCCAGCACGAGATAGCAGATCATCATGGCGACCAGCGCGATCCCCGCGATGCGGCCCAGCCCGGTGGTCCACGCGATCGCCAGCAGCGCACATGCCGCCAGCACGCCGACCCCGCCGTCGCGCCACAAGGTGCCGCGCGCGACTGCAATCGGCGCGAGCAGAGCCGCCACGCCCAGGATCAGCAACGTGTTGGCGATGTTCGAACCCACGATATTGCCCAGCGCGATCCCCGGCGACCCGGCCAGCGCGGCCTGCAGGCTGGCGGCAAGCTCTGGCATGGAGGTGCCCATGCCGACGATGGTAAGGCCGATCATCAGCGGCGAGACGCCCAGCTTGCCGGCAATGGCAACGGCGCCGCGCACCAGCAGCTCACCCCCGATGACGAGCAGGACGAGGCCACCCAAAAGAAGAAGTACGGTCATGGCAGGAAATCCAGCAGAATGCGCAAGGCCCCGAGCAGGGCAGCGGCGGCGGTTGCCTTGGCTGCCCGCGCATTGAGGATCTGCGCGCGGTTGAGGGCGACCACGAGGCGGTTAATATCCGCGTAGTCGAAGGTTTCGTGTTTGCTGACCCGGCGCACCTGCTTGCCGCTGGCGCGCAGCCAGAACCATGCGGAAAGCGTCGCCGCGACGACGACCATCAGATCGAGCAGATAGATCGCGAGCTGGAGCATCCTACGCCCCCGCCTGCATGATACGGGGCCGTCCGGCAGCATTGGGCCTGGTGGGGGGTACTGGCAGGAGAAAAGGCATGGAGGTCGACCGGGCTGTTGGAGCACTGCGTTCCGACATCGCGAGTGTGCCATGCACATTCGCCAGAGGGGCCCGGTAACGGCTGAAAAATACATCGCCCGCCTGCCTGGTGCAACGGCTATTTGCGCAGGGCCATTCCCATGGTCGGGTAATACTTGACCTCAACGCCCGCACGCGGGACCACGCACGGCATGACCCAGCCCGTTACCCTGTGGGGCCTTCCCCATTCGCTCTATACCGGCCGTGCGCGTGCGTACCTGCGCACACAGCGCATCGCCTATGTCGAGCGCCCGCCGACCGACCCCGATTTCGCTGCGCGGATCGTGCCGGCCATCGGTCGCGCGATCATTCCGGTGGTCGAACTTGCGGACGGCACGATCATTCAGGACACGGTCGATATCATCGACCATTTCGAGGGCGAGGATACGCCGCCGGTGCCCTACCCCGCCTACCCCGGCGACGCGCGGCTGCTGGCGCTGGCCCATCTGTTCGAGATCTACGCCGTCGTGGGGCTGACGCGCCATGCGATGCATTACCGCTGGAGCTATCTGGCCGAGCAGGAGCATTTCCTGCGCGACGCCTTTGCCACCGGCGGCGATGCAACCCGCGCCGAGGCGACGATGGGCCGGATGCATTCCTACCTGCCGATGCTGGGCGTGGATGCCCCGACCATCCCCGTGATCGAGGCAAGTTATCACGAACTGCTCGGCGCGTTGGACGCGCACTTTGCGGATTATCCATTCCTACTGGGCTCGACGCCAAGCATCGCCGACTATGCGATGTTCGGGCCGCTCTTCGCGCATCTGGGGCGCGATCCGGTGCCGCTGGGGATCATGCAGCGCGAGGCGCCGCGCGTGTTCCGCTGGGTCGAGCGGATGCACGCGCCCGATCTGGACAGTGTGGATTTTGCCGCGCCCGCGCCCGATTTTCCCGACGGCGAGCTGCCTGCAACGATGGTGCCGCTGCTCGCCCAGATCGCGCAGGAATTGGTGCCCGACCTGACCGACCGGCTCGCCTTCCTGCGCGACTACGTGGCCGAGCATCAGCCGCAGGCGGGCGAGCCCGTCACCGACAGGCCGCATCGCCGGGTGATCGGCACGGTCGAAACCGCGTTTCGCGGGGTCGGCTATACCGGAGGGGTGCAGCCATATACGGTCTTCCTGTGGGAAAGACTGATCGCAGCCGGACGCCATCCGGCGGCAAGGGCGCTGTTCGACGATCACGGCCTGGCGCCTCTGATCGACGTGGACCTACCGATCCGCGTCGCCCGGCGGGACAATATCGAAGTGTGGGCCTGAACCGCTTTTGCGCGGGCAGAGTACACCCCGCGCAATCCTGACAGGTTTTGTAACTGGCGTCCCCGCGCGCTCCGGCTAGGTCTTGCACCGATCTGACACCCGGAGTTTCCCGCATGAGCATCACCCTCGCCATCGGCCTTGCCCTTTCGCCCGCCCTCTCGCTTCAGGCGATCACGTTTTATGATGGGCCTGACATCGGCGAGAATGGCCTGGCCGTCGATTATGGCAGCGGCGTGTGCCGCGTGTCCGTGAAGGGCAAGGATGCAGATGGGGAGCGTATCGTCGCCGAATTCTCCCGCCGCCTGCGCGACGGCAATCTTGGCGTCGCACTCGAAGGCCCCTTCATGCAGAAGTTCAGCGATGCGGACCCGAATGCGAACCATCCGGTCACCGTCCACTTCGATACCGGCAGCAGCGCGCCCTCGCGCTCCGGCGGGTACGACGTCGGCGGCTTTCGCGAGTCCGCGTGGGGCGGCTGGGGTCCGGGCGAAGCGTCGGACGCGACCTATGCTGCGATGAAGGAGGCCAGTTCCTTCTCGGTCGAAATGGATGGCAACACCTACGGCCCGTTCACCTGGGCCGGGACGGGCGCGGTGTGGGCCGCGCTGGATAATTGCGAAACCGAAAATAGCTGATGCTCGCCCGGCTGACGTCCGCGGGGCTGGCCCTGCTGCTTGCGATCTTCGCTGTGCCCGCCGCCGCACAGGGCGATGGGGGCGAGGCCAAGGCACGGTGGTGGGCCAGCCTTGAGGCCTGCAGCGAAACGAATCGCGCCGCATGCGACACGGCGGTGGAACTCGCCGCGCAGCTGTTCGAGCGCACCGATCGCGATGTCGCGACCACCTGGATGAAAGTCTGCATGGCCGGGGACCAGGATCGGTGCGAGATCGGCTATCGGCGGTTCAAGGACACCAGCTTCGAAGGCGACGAGCACCCGATATCGCACATGTTCGCGCGGATATCGTGCTTTTCCGGCATGTATGACCTGTGCCGCCCGTGGGACGATTTCGACACCACGGACCGCGCGAAACGCGCAATGGTGATGGCCGACGTCTGCATGCAGGGTGCTTCGCCCAACACCTGCTATCAGGCGCTGGCCTTCTTCAAGAACGAGAAGGGCTTCTTCAACGCGATCACCTACGATCTGTCTGCCACCTTATGCGAACGCTATGGCTCGGGCAGCGCGTGCCGTGTCTGGGCGCAGGCTCTGGAAGCAAACTGGGACCCGGTTCGGGCCTATGGCTACCACCGCAGGGCGTGCAACGCGGGCTTGCAGGAAAGCTGCCCCGATGCCGCGCGGCTGAAGAAGCGGGTGGATTACGAGAACGAAAAACGCTGGGCCGCGGAGAAGTCGCGCATGGAGCGCGAAGCCGCAGCCCAGCAAGCCGAAACCTGGCGCTCGCAGGCCTATAATGCCGGCTACACCTCGCCCGGCCGGGTGCGACAGCCGACCACGCCCTTTGGCAGCTCGTCGCGCGATATCGCGAACTGGAGACGGTATGAAAAAAACCTGTGCCTCGGCAACCCGGTCAACAAGTACTGCTGAGCGTGTGGCTTCGGCGGTGAAGGCGCGCTTCGTCCTGCTGGCGGCCTGCGCGGTCGCGCTTGGCGCGCCTTCTGGCGCGGCCGCACGCAATCTCTCGTCGGCCGATCCCTATGACGCGCGGGTAATTGCCGCCCATCGCTGCAACCAGGCCGCAGACAAGGGCGACTATGCGGAACGCCTGCTGGCCCAGTGCCGGACGGTGTACGAGGCGACGGTGAATTTCGAACGGTCGGTCCAGCAGCCAACGCGCGCGCAACGCAACACGCTTGCCATTGCGAAGGGGCTGTCGATGATGACCCTCGCCGGGGGTTATGCGAAGATCGACGGCAAGATGACCGCGCGCGCGTGTCAGGCAATGGCGACGCTCGACCAGGCATTGGCTGGGTACGATCCCGCGACGCCGACCGGAATCGAAATGCTCTACACCATGCTCGCGAAGACGCGCGACGTGGCCGTCCCGAAATGCCGCGCAGGCGGGCATTGGCGCGGCTGATCGGTTAGCGCGGGGGAGCGGCTATTCTGCCGCTTCGCGCGGTTGCTCGGTCGCCCGGTCGGCATCGCCGGGCGTGCCTTCGCGCCGGTCCCGCCCTGCCTCGGGCAGGTTCTTGCGGGCGCACATATTGAGATCGGCGGGGCCCAGAATGCGTCCGTCATGCGCCAGGATTGCGACCGGGCCGATCGGCATCCGGTCCCGATCGTCGACGATCACCGGGTCCATCCCCACCCCCTCGGTTCCGTATTTGAGGCCCCAGTGGCGCAGCGAAACCATCGCCGGCAGCAGATCGAAGCCCTTTTCGGTCAAGTGATATTCGACCCGGCGGCGATCCTGCGGGTCCTGGTGACGATCCAGAATACCGTGTTCGACCAGCTTGCTAAGCCGGTTCGAAAGGATGTTGCGGGCAATACCCAGCTCGCTCAGGAATTCCTCGAAGTGGTGCACCCCGTTGAAGCTGGCGCGCAGGATCATGAAGCTCCAGCGTTCGCCCATCACCTCCAGCGCAGCAGGCAGCCCGCAGGCGCTCAGCTCCTTCAGCGGTTCGCGAACGTCTGTACCCATGAAAAACCTCTCCAGGCCCAGCAGCCTACTCCAATTGCCCAGCGTCACAAAATTGAAACTGAGTTTTTAGTTGCAACTTACAACCTAGTTAGATAGGTGGTGATTCGCAACCTAAACTCGATTCCCGATTTCGGGCCGAAGGTTGCCGCGACTGAAAGACCGCTAGGAGACCGCAATGACCCTCTTCAAATCCTCGCTTCGCCAGGCCGCCATCGTCGGCGTTGCCGTGCTGACCAGCGCGCTGACCATCGGCACCGTAGCCAGCCCCACCCCCGCCTTCGCACAGTCGACCGTCTATTACCGCGCCACACTGGAAGCGCCGGTCGAGAAGCGCACCGAGGTAATCCGCGGCGGCACCTTCATCTGTGCGGACACCGTGTGTGTTGGCACCCGTGCAAAATCGCGCGGCGAACTCGTGTGCCAGCACCTGGCCCGTGAATTCGGAACCGTGACCGCGTTTTCGATCGACGGGAAAAAACTGGATGCTGACGCGCTCGCCACCTGCCGCGGCGACGACGCCTGAGCATTTACCGGGGCCATGCCCCGTTTCGGCCTCCCCCGGGCTGACATGCAAAAAGCCCTCCGCACGCTATGGTGCGGAGGGCTTTTTCATATTCGTAGCGCACGCAACGAAGGGAGCGCAGGGCCACTGGCCCGCGCTCCTCAGGTCGTATCAGCGTGCGATGGTCGCAATCACAGGGCGATCAGCCCTGGCGCGCCTTCATCCGCTTGTTGGTCTTGTTGATCACATAGGTCCGACCGCGACGGCGAATCACGCGGTTGTCGCGGTGACGGTTCTTGAGCGACTTGAGGCTGTTGCGAATCTTCATGGTATTTTTCCTGAGAAAACCTGATGCTTGCAAAATAAATCGGCACCGGAAGGCGAGCCTCCGATGCCGGTAGCATTGCAGGGTCATTTATGTTGCACGGGCGAAAAGTCAAGCTGTTCGCGCGGCTTCGGGGCACGGAACCGCACCCTCGCGCGTTCCTTACAGCAACACGCCTCCCGCACGCAGACGAACCGCACCAGCAGAAAGACTTCCCCCATGAAGGCCCGCGCCCGTTTCGCCCTCATTGCCCTCCCCCTCGCGATTGCCGCGTGCAGCACCGTGCGCCCGGCGGGGCCCATTGAGGTCACGCGATTCCTCGCGCCCGACGCACGCGCACAGCTGGGCGACAGGCAGCTAATGGTGGAAACCGCGCCCGGTTCGCCCGAGCAGGGGCTGGCGCTGGCACCCTACAAACAAGCCGTGGCCCAGGCTCTTGCGTCCTATGGCTACAGCGAGAACGCGCGGTCCACCGCACAGCAGATCGCCAGCGTCCGGGTAGAACGCAGCCAGCTAGAAGCGGACAGGCGCCGTAGCCCGGTCAGCGTCGGCGCAGGCGGATCGACCGGCCGCTATGGCAGCGGGCTGGGGGTCGGCGTGGGATTGAATCTGGGCGGCGGATCGGACAAGCGCGTGGTCACGCAAATGTCCGTCTCGCTGCGCGACAAGACCAGCGGCGAGGTTCTGTGGGAAGGCCGCGCACGGCTCGACGCGCCGACAAAATCGCCGCTGGCGCAGAACGGGCCGGCGGCCCAGGCGCTGGCAGACGCGCTGTTCACCGGCTTTCCCGGGAATAATGGAGAAACAATCGAAGTGGAGGTCAATCCTTGAGCAACATCATCATCGACAGCCGATTCGACAGCGGCAGCATCGACGTGATGACCGTCCATCAGGCCAGCGCGATGCTGCGACTGAAGAACGACAAAGACAGCGAATTCAAGCAGTGGTTCCATTTCCGCGTCGCAAATTGCGGCGGGCGCGAACTGGTGCTGAAAATCGTCGGCCTGAACGACAGCGCCTATCCCGCCGGCTGGCCGGACTATAACGCCTGCGTTTCGGAAGACCGTGATTTCTGGGGCCGCGCCGAATCGACCTTCGACAAGGACGAGGAAGGCGGCACGCTGACCATCCGTTACACGCCCGCGGGCGATCTGGTGTGGTTCGCCTATTTCGCCCCGTTCTCGATCGATCGGCATCACGATCTGATCGCCGAATGCGCCAGCGCCGAAGGCGTGTCGCACCGCCGGCTGGGCGAAACCTTCGACGGCCAGCCGCTCGATTGCCTCGCCATGGGCGAAGGCGAGACGCAGGTTTGGCTCTATGCCCGCCAGCATCCCGGCGAAAGCATGGCCGAATGGTGGATGGAAGGCGCGCTGCAGGTGCTGTGCGATCCTTCGGACACGCTGGGCCGCGCGCTGCGCCAGAAATGCCGGTTCCATATCGTGCCCAATTGCAACCCCGATGGCAGCGCGCGCGGCCACCTGCGCACCAATGCCAAGGGCGTCAATCTCAACCGCGAATGGGCCGAACCCAGCGCCGAACGTTCGCCCGAAGTGCTCGCCATCCGCAACGCGATGGACGAAACCGGCGTGCATTTCGCGATGGACGTACACGGCGACGAGGCGATCGACGCGGTGTTCCTGGCAGGCTTCGAAGGCATTCCAAGCTGGAGCGACGAGCATGGCGATCGGTTCTATCGCTACCAGCGCATCCTCGAACGCCGCAGCCCCGATTTCCAGACCGCCAGGGGCTATCCCAAGTCCGCACCCGGCAAGGCCAATCTGGCGATCAGCACAAATCAGGTGGCAGAACGCTACGCCGCCACCGCGATGACGCTGGAAATGCCGTTCAAGGACAATGCGGACTATCCCGACGACCTGCAGGGCTGGAGCCCCGACCGGTCCAAGATGCTGGCGCGCGAGTGCCTTGGCGCACTGCTCGAATGGCTGGACAGCGACGAGGGGTAAGACCGACTTTCTCCTCCCCCTTTTCGGGGGGGAGGAGCCTTAATCCAGGTGCGCCGGGCCGAAACCGTGCGGCAGCAGCTCGGACAGGCGCAATTCCAGCACCTCGTTTGCGCCCACGCACAGCACCAGCGGATCGGTCCCGCCCAGCTGCGCGATCTCGTTCAGCGTCTGGCGACAGCGGCCGCAAGGGGTGATCGGCGCATCGCCGCCCTTGCCCTTCGGCCCGACCACCGCGATCCGCTCCAGCCCGCCGCGCCGCCCCTCGGCCAACGCCTTCGAGACCGCGAGCGTTTCCGCGCACAGCGACAGGCCGTAGCTCGCATTCTCGATATTGGTGCCGGTGACGATGGCGCCGTCGGCAAAGCGCAGCGCCGCGCCCACCGGATAATCCGAATAGGGGGCGTAGGCATTGGCCGCGGCGTCGCGTGCCGCGGCAATCAGTTCTTCATCGCTCATGGTCTCACCACCACCCAGCCCAGCGCCATATCGCTGCCCGGTCCCCGATAGGATTCGTTTGCGGTCCATAGCAGCCACGGCCGGCCGCCATATTCCGGCTCCAGCCGCGTGCGGACCAGCCACAGGTTGCGCTCGATCCGCGCGGCGACGCCATGCACGGCCTCGAAGTCGCGTGATTCCTTGAGGATCGCAGGCTTGCCCGCGTGCGCCTCGATCTGGTTGGCGAGGATCGTCAATTCGCTGCGCACCTGCCCGCTGGTGACCTTTTCCAGGCAATCCTCCCCCGAATCGACCAGCGCGATGGCCGGGGGCAGCAGCGTGCCGTCGCGCGGCACCATGGTGACGAAATTGGCCGACTGGCCATCGGCGGGCACGCAGGGGTCGAACCGGTGGATCGCGCCCACCTCCAGCCCGGCCGCGCGCGCCTCTGCCAGATGCTGCGTGAAATCGCCCGCCTGCTCGCTTTCCCCGGCCGTCGCGGGAAGGTAGACGAAATCGGCCCCATCGCCCTTCAGCACGGTGAAATTGACCCGGCCTTCCACGCCCGTCAGGTCGACGCCCTGTTCGGGAAACTCGCTTTCTGCCGGACGCCACGATTGCAGATCGAGATACAGCCAGAGCGCGGCGCCCAGCGGGGCCACGATCAGCACGGCGAGCAGCGCCTTGAGCCACAGCGGGCGGGGTGATCTTTTCGCCATGCTCAGCCCCGGATGTGCAGGACGCAGATCAGCGTGAACAGCCGCCGCGCGGTGGCGAAATCGGTTTCGACCTTACCCTCCAGCCGCTCCACCAGCAGCTCGGCGGCGCGGTTGTGCACGCCCCTGCGGGCCATATCGATGGTTTCGATTTCCTGCGGCGTCGCCTTGCGGATCGCCTGGTAATAGCTGTCGCAGATGGCGAAATAGTCGCGGATCGACCGCCGGAAGCGCGCCAGCCCCAGCAGGATCGTTTCCAGCTGCGTGCCATCCGCGTCCGCAATATCGAGTGCCAGCCGGTCGTCGCGCACCGAAAGGCCCAGCGCGTACGGCCCGGTCGCGCCTTTTTCCGCGGAGCGGACCGGCTTGAATGTGTTTTCCTCGATCAGGTCGAAGATCGCCACCCGCCGTTCCTGCTCCACATCGGCATTGCGCCAGAGGATCGTCGAATCGTCCAGATCGATTTTCGAGATGCGGTGGTCG
The DNA here is from genome assembly GCA_009993635.1 of Erythrobacter sp. Classification (GTDB taxonomy): domain Bacteria; phylum Pseudomonadota; class Alphaproteobacteria; order Sphingomonadales; family Sphingomonadaceae; genus Alteriqipengyuania. The sequence goes on from JAACTC010000011.1 coordinate 121,411, forward strand.
GCCATGTGTCCCGTGTTGCCTTCGCAGAAATTGGATGGCCCGGGCAAGGGCTCTGTGCAGCGGATGCGTCCGGCTTGTGCTCGCTATTCACAGGCCGGGGGCAAGACTCAAGGCGCGCGACCGCTTGCGGTAAGGCAGCGGTTCGCACATTGATCCCCCCATGTCCGAAGACACTCTCTTGCTCAATCCGACCGTAACGAACACCGATTCCGGATCATCCGCTGAAGGCGGCCGCGCGCTGCCTTCCAATGTCGAGGCGGAGGCGGCGTTTCTGGGCGCGGTGCTGATCGACAATTCGGTGTACGAAGAACTGCCCAACCCGCTGCGGCCGGAGCATTTCTTCGTCCCCGCGCACCGCCTGATCATGGAACGCGTGCTGACCATGATGGAACGCGGAGCCACCGCCAGCCCGGTGACGCTCAAGCCCTATTTCGAAGGCAACGAGCATCTCGAACAACTGGGCGGGACCACCTATCTCGCGCGGCTGACGTCGGACGGGCACGGCCTGCTCGCCACCCGCCAGCTGGCCGAGCAGATTTACGACCTCGCGCTGCTGCGCGAACTGGTGACGGTGGGCCGCACGCTGGTGAGCGACGCGCTCGACACGTCCGAAACGGTCGAACCGCTCAAGCAGATCGAAACCGCCGAAAAGGCGCTGTTCGACATTGCCGAGGGCACGAATGTCGGCAACGCGGCCAAATCCTTCGGCATGGCGGCCAAGGAGGCGCTGAAGCAGGCGCAGAGGGCGATGAATTCGGGGCGCGGCCTGTCGGGGCGCACGACCGGGCTGCCGACGATCGACGAGAAGACCGCAGGCCTGCACGATTCGGACCTGATCATCCTCGCCGGGCGTCCGGGCATGGGCAAGACCTCGCTGGTCACCAACATCGCGTTCAACACCGCCTACGAACATCTGAAGCAGCAGCGCGATGGCGGGCCCGATTCGGGAGGCGCGCCGGTCGCCTTCTTCAGCCTGGAAATGAGCGCCGACCAGCTGGCCACCCGTATCCTCTCCGAACAGGCGGAGATTTCGTCGGAAGACTTGCGCTCGGGCGATATCGGCGGGGCCGCCGGTTTCCAGCGCCTGTCCGAGGCGAGCCAGCGGCTCGCCGATCTGCCGCTGTACATCGACGATACGCCCGCTCTGACCATCGACGGGCTGCTGATGCGCGCACGGCGCCTGAAGCGCAAAAAGGACATCGGGCTGGTCATCGTCGACTATCTGCAGCTGCTGCAGGGTTCGGCGCGCAGCAAGGACAACCGCGTCAACGAGATTTCCGAGATCAGCCGAGGGCTGAAGACGCTGGCAAAGGATCTCGGCGTTCCGGTGATCGCGCTGTCGCAGCTGAGCCGCGCGGTGGAGCAGCGCGAAGACAAGAAACCGCAATTGTCCGACCTGCGCGAATCGGGATCGATCGAACAGGACGCCGACATGGTGTGGTTCATCTATCGCGGCGAATATTACCACAACCAGGTCAAGCCGGAGACTCCGGACGATACCAGCACCGAGGATGCGAAGCTCAAGTACCAGCAATGGCAGGAAAAGCAGCTGGAGCTGGCGGGCAAGGCCACGCTGATCGTCGCCAAGCAGCGCCACGGCTCCACCGGCAATGTGCGGCTGCACTTCCAGGGCGAGTACACCAAGTTCACCAGCCCCGCGTATCGCGACTACTCGGACTACGGCGAAGACTAGGCGGGCGCGCCTGCGGGCGCGGTTTATGTTGAAAAATGGCGCAGGCTCGCCTATACGGGGTGTCTGATCCCGAAATTACAGCCTGTATGGAGTGCCCTCAGCTATGGCGCGCGTTACCGTTGAAGATTGCGTCGACAAGGTTCCCAACCGTTTCGATCTCGTGTTGCTGGCAGCCGAACGCGCCCGCGAGATCTCCGGCGGTGCCGAAATCACGCTGGATCGCGACCGCGACAAGAACCCGGTCGTCGCGCTGCGCGAAATTGCCGAGCAGACGGTGAAGCCCAAGGAACTCCACGAAAGCATGGTCACCAACCTGCAGAAGATCCTGCCGGACGATGATGACGAAGTGGATGAAATCGGCTCGCTCAGCCAGTCGGCCGAAGCCCTGCGGGTGACCGCTGCGACGCCGACCCGCTCGACCTCGGTCGGCGGCGATTACGACGGCTGATCTATCGCGGCTGATCGCGGACACGCGATCTCCAGTGAATACCGAAACGGGGCGGGCCTTCATAAGGCGCCGCCCCGTTTCCTGTTTCTGGCTCCACTACGCAGCGGGCACTGCCCGCAGCGCGGTCAAGCGGCCCCGCGGCCCGTCTTTTCCTGCAAAGCGTCGATTCGAAGCGAGGCATCCGCCTTGGTCAACTCGGGATCGAAGGCTTCGGGCGTGCCCGCCTCCTCCGCCAGCGTCTTGAGATAGCTCGCCTGCGCGCCGGTCATCGCTTCGTCGCCCGTCGTCCAGTTCTCGGGGTCTTTCTCCGCATTCGATGTCGGCTCTGCCTTGGGGTGCTCGGTAATCTGGTCCATCGAAAGTCTCCTTTCTCCATCAACGCCTTATGTTCGCGATGTGTTCCAAGATGGGCACTGGCCATCGGCGGTTGCTGCGGTATGGAATGGTGCAATGGCCGATCCCGACCCGTCCTCCCCCGCTCCGCCGGCTGCGCCCCCGCCAGCGCGCTGGAGCATGCCAGCCGCCTCGTTTGCCGATCCGGCGCAGCGTGCGCTGGCCATTTTCCTTGCCGGAATGGCCTTGCTGCTGCTGATCGACATTGCCGCTGAGCCAAATGGAGCGATCGGGCAGAACCGCGCGATAGACAGCGCGCTTTCCGCCGCGACCGGCGCGCTGGCCGAAGTGACCGACCCTGCGGACGATGGCGGCATTCCCGCTGTCGACACCGATGCGCGCGAAGCCGACGATACTGGCAGCGACGAACCGGGTGCGCTGCAACGCCGCGAACGCGCGCAGTCCGCTGCCTTTTTCGTCGAACAGGCGGGCCTCGCCTGGCGCCGTGGAGAGGGCACGACAGCGGAAAGCCTGCAGACCGAAGGCGGGGCGGCGGCGGTGCTCGCCTTCCTGGGCAAGCTGTGGGTGCTTGGCTGGCTGCTATTGCCGCTGGGCGCACTGGCCGCGCGGATTTCCTGCCCGCGCATGGAGGGCCGGCATCCGCGCTGGGCGTTCCTGTATGGCGCGACCGCGCTTGGCGGGTCTGCCGCGCTGATCGCGCTGGCGCTGGCAATCTACGAACTGGGAGCAAACGCGCCCTTCGTGCTCGCCCCGCTGGTCAGCGCGATACTGGTGCTGAATGCGTGGGTGCTGCAGGACCATGCGCGGCTGGATCGCACCGCCACTCTGTTGCGGCTCGCCCCGATCCTGGTGATCCTGACCGTGGGGCTGATCTTTGCGCGCAAGCTGCTGATCCATCTCGCGATCCTGCCCTAGGGCGACGGCGGGCAGGCTGAGCCGCCGCTCGCCCGACGGGCAGCGGGAGGATTACGTTTCGCAGATGCGATGGACCTGCGGGTGGCGCGGGGCGATGCGAACGCCCACGCGCGGCGCTTTAGTCGGTGCCGTCCAGCTGTTCGTCGGTCTGCGGTTCGGAGGCTTCGTCCTTGGCCATCTCGTCGCGCAGGTCGGCCGCGCCTTCGCTGACCTTGTCGCTCGCCACGATGGCTGCGTCCTCGACCTTTTCCTGCACGACTTCGGCATTGGCGGCGGTATCTTCGGCCGCGCCTTCGACGAAGGCCTCGCCATCCTGCTGCGTCTGCTCCGAACAGGCAGAGAGACCCAGCGAGGCGGCACCGAGGGCCAAGAACAGAGCGGTGGTCGGGCGTTTCATCGTGGGGTCTCCCATGGTTAATCCGCCCTGATAACCGCCGGGGCGCGCCTGCGGTTCCCTGCTACGCGCCCTGCGGGGCCGCGCCGCCCCCCTTGTCTTCGGCGCCGCCGAACCGCTTGCCCGCCTTGGGGACCGACGATCCGCCCAGCGAACGCGGCTTGGCCGGGCCGTTGGGTGCGTCGGGCCGGTCGAGCTTGCCGTCCTTCAGAAGCTGGTCGATCTCGTCACCGGTCAGCGTCTCGAATTCGAGCATTGCCTGCGCGAGAAGGTGCAGCTTGTCTTCCTGATCGGTCAGGATGTCGGTCGCGCGCTTGAGGCCGCCTTCGACCAGCGACTTGATCTCCGCATCGATCAGCTTGTTGGTTTCCGCACCACCCATCGTGCGCTGCGTCTGACCCATGCCGAGGTAGCCTTCCTGGCTGGCCTCGTATTGCAGCGGACCAAGCTTGTCGCTCATCCCCCACTTGGTGACCATGTTGCGCGCCAGATCGGTGGCGTACTGGATATCCGAAGAGGCACCGCTGGAAACCTTGTCGTGCCCAAAGATGATTTCCTCGGCCACGCGGCCACCCATGGCGACGGCGAGGTTCGCGTGCATCTTGTCGCGGTGGTACGAGTAATTGTCCCGCTCGGGCAGGCGCATCACCATGCCCAGCGCACGGCCGCGAGGGATGATGGTGGCCTTGTGGATCGGGTCCGATGCCGGTTCGTTCAGACTGACCAGAGCGTGACCGGCCTCGTGGTAGGCGGTCATCTTCTTCTCGTCGTCGGTCATCACCATGCTGCGCCGTTCGGCGCCCATCATCACCTTGTCCTTCGCGTCCTCGAATTCCTGCATCGCGACGAGGCGCTTGTTGCGGCGTGCCGCAAGCAAAGCTGCTTCGTTCACGAGGTTGGCGAGATCCGCGCCGGAGAAGCCGGGCGTGCCGCGCGCGATGGTGCGCGGATTCACGTCGGGCGCCAGCGGCACCTTCTTCATGTGCACGTCGAGAATCTTCTCGCGCCCGTCGATGTCGGGCACGGGCACAACGACCTGACGGTCGAACCGGCCCGGGCGCAGCAGCGCGGGGTCGAGCACGTCGGGGCGGTTGGTCGCCGCGATGATGATGATGCCTTCGTTGGCTTCGAAGCCGTCCATTTCGACCAGCAGCTGGTTGAGCGTCTGCTCGCGCTCGTCGTTCGAATTGCCGAGGCCATGGCCACGGCTGCGGCCGACCGCGTCGATTTCGTCGATGAACAGGATGCACGGTGCGTTCTTCTTCGCCTGTTCGAACATGTCGCGCACGCGAGACGCACCGACACCCACGAACATCTCGACGAAGTCGGAGCCGGAGATGGTGAAGAAGGGCACGCCCGCCTCACCCGCGATCGCGCGGGCCAGCAGCGTCTTACCCGTACCGGGCGAACCGACCAGCAGCGCGCCCTTGGGGATCGTGCCACCCAGTTTGGAGAACCGCTGCGGGTCTTTCAGAAACTCGACGATCTCTTCCAGCTCTTCGCGCGCTTCGTCGATCCCGGCGACGTCGTTGAACGTCACCCGCCCCTGCTTTTCGGTCAGCATCTTGGCCTTGGACTTGCCGAAGCCCATTGCGCCGCCCGCGCCGCCGTTCTTCTGCACCTGGCGCAGCGCGAAGAACGCGATGCCGAGGATCAGCAGGAACGGCAGGGATTGCAGCAGGATCACCCACAGGATGTTCATCTGCTCCACCGCCTTGCCCGAATAGGTCACGCCATTATCGTCGAGCAGCTGGGTCAGCCCGGTATCGCTGCCCACGGGAATGGTGGAGAAAGGCTTGTCGTCGGTAAGCGTACCGGTGATCCGGTCGTCGGCGATCTGCACCTCTTTCACCGTGCCGTTTTCGACCCGGTCGCGGAAATCGGAATAACTGATCACATCGCCCGAATTCTGCGTGCTACCGCCGAACATCGACACGGCAAGCAGCAGGGCGACGAAGATGCCGCCCCAGATCATAAGGCTGCGAATCCAGGGATTCGGTCCGCCCGGTCCACCCGGGCCGTTGCTGCCGTTGGGGCCCTGCCCGTCAGGCGTCTTCTGATCACTCATGGAAATACGCGTCCTTTCCCGCTGGAATGTAGGCGTACCGGGATGAATGACAAGTTTCCTCAGCGCATACCGGCCGGTGCCGACAACCAGCGGGCGCGAAAGGCGGCTGCTAGAAGCTGAAAGCGCGCCGCGAAAGGCCGTCATCCGCGGGCGGCGGCACGCGCAGGGCATCGGGCCTGTCGGCCTGTCGACCGCCGTTCGGCGCGGCCTGCCGGGCGGGGGCGCTTTCACGAATCGGGACCACGCGCGCGCTTTCGCTGGCAGGCGTCGCGGCGGGTTCGGCCTGGGGACGAGGCAGGGCACGCTGGCCGCCACCCGGCGTACCGGCCAGGCCCATCTGGGCAAGCTTCGCTTCCAGCGCCGCATGCAGATGCTCGAACCCCTTGGATGCAGGTGACCAGTTGGCAAAGGCGGCGATCGGTTCGCGCCGCACGGCCACCTGCTCGACATGCGAGCTTTGCGGGATGACCGGCCAGTTGGCGCCCGCGTTCTCGCGCACCCAGCGGTGCAGCTTGCGCCGCTTGTCGTACATCGAAAGCACCGGCAAAACCGGCGGATGGCCTGGGTTCTTGGCCAGTTCCTTGCAAATGAAGCCGAACGCGCGCGCGGCCAGCGGCGATGCGGGCAGCGGGACCACGATCAGGTCAGCCGCTTCCATGATCTGTTCGCTCACCTCGTTGATCATCGGCGGGCAGTCGAGCACGATGCGCGAATATTCGCCCTTCATGAAATTGAGCATCTGCGCCAGCCGCTTCCTGCTGCCGATGCGCGCCAGCTGCACGGGCAGGTCGCGCAGGCTCTGGTCCGCCCCGATCAGCGACAGGCCATCATAGCGCGTCGGTTCGATCAGGTCGCGCGGAGCGCGGTTGTGATGGAAGGCTGAGACGGCGCGCTGCAGCTTGCGCTCTTCATGGCCCAGCAGGAAGCCCGACCCGCCCTGCGGATCGAGATCGTACAGCAGCGTGTTGTGGCCGCCGGTCTGCGAAAAGCGCCATGCCAGGTCGACCGCTATGGTCGTTTTCCCGACCCCACCCTTCATGCTGTAAACGGCGATCACGGCCATAGTGCTGTGCTCCTGACTCGGTGTAATTCGGTGCGACCCGGCCCTGTGAATGCCAGAAGAAAGGCCCCCGGCAAGCGCGCCGGAGGCCCCGTCCCAATCCTGGGACACGCCCGCCGCAACAAGTTAACGGCGCCGGAGGTTCGGTTTGCGGGGCCTGCCCGCGACGCCTTACATGCTGCGCGCGATCACCATTTTCATGATCTCGTTCGATCCGCCGAAGATGCGGGTGATCCGGCTGTCGCGATACATTCGCGCGATGGGATAATCGTTGATGTAGCCGCTGCCGCCGTGCAGCTGCAGGCACTTGTCGACCACTTCGCCCTGCAGCTCGGTCACCCAGTATTTCGCCATGCACGCCGTCGGCACGTCGAGCTTGCCTTCGAGGTGCTTGGCGATGCAGTCATTGACGAAGATCTTTGCCGCGGTGCCGCGCGCCTTCAGGTCGGCGAGCGTGAACTGGGTGTTCTGGAAATCCCAGATCGTCTTGCCGAAAGCCTTGCGATCCTTGGTGAAGGCGACGGTTTCTTCCAGCGCGCGCTCGATCGTGCTGATCGCGCCCATCGCGATGATCAGGCGTTCCTGCGGCAGCTCGCCCATCAGCTGGTAGAAGCCCTTGCCCTCTTCCCCGCCCAGCACCGCATCGCCCGGCACGAACACGTCGTCGAAGAACAATTCGCTGGTGTCCTGCGCATCGAGCCCGATCTTGTCGAGCTTCTTGCCGCGCTGGAAACCCTCCGCGCCCTCGGTCTCCAGCAGCATCAGCGAGATGCCCTTGGCCCGCTCGTTCGGGTCGGTCTTGGCGACCACGATGATGAAATCCGCGATCTGACCGTTGGAGATGTAGGTCTTCGCACCGTTGATGCGGTAGCCGTTGCCGTCCTTCAGCGCGGTCGTAGTGATCGACTGCAGGTCGCTGCCCACACCCGGTTCGGTCATCGCGATCGCGCTGACCAGTTCACCCGAAACCAGCTTTGGCAGGTATTTCTTCTTCTGCTCCTCGGTGCCGTGGCGCACGAGGTAGGGCAGGATGATGGTATTGTGCAGGCTGGCGGCGAAGCCATCGACATTGTGCTGCCCCTGCTGGTCGATCACCACCATTTCGTGCCGGAAATCGCCGCCGTGGCCGCCATATTCCTCGGGCACGGATGCGCCCAGCAGGCCCGCCTCGCCCGCTTCGCGCCAGAACTCGCGTTCCACCTGGCCGTCTTCGCGCCATTGCAGAACGCGCTTTTCCGGGGCGTGCTTGGCGTAGAACTTGCCCACCGCATCGGCGAAGATCGAAATCTCCTCGTCATCCATGAATGCGGGGCTTGGCACGTCGATTACGGGCATGGTCGATCCTCTCCAAAGGTCTGTTTTGCGGGCGAGCCTAGCAAACCAGTTGCTCTTCGCAATGCATTAGCGAGTCAGGCGATCGTCCCGTCCTCGCGCAGCTGCGCGATCTCGCGCTCATTCATGCCAAGATCGGCAAGGATCGCCATTGTGTCGGCGCCGGAATCGGGCGCGGGCGCGGGCCTGGCGGTGCCGGTCTGCGAATAGCGCGGCGCCGGGGCGGGTTGCGGATCTCCGCCCACATCGACGAACGCCTCGCGCGCCCGCATGTGCGGATGCGCCTGCGCCTCGGCCATGCTCAACACCGGCGCGTAGCAGACATCGGTGTGCTCCAGCATCGCATCCCACTCGTCGCGCGTCTTCTGCCGGAAAATCGCGGCCAGCTTGTCCTTCAGCTGCGGCCACTGCGCCGCGTTCATCTGGCCATCGAACTCGGGGTCCTCGGCCAGTCCTACCCGCGCGCACAGCTCGTTATAGAACTGCGGTTCGATGCTGCCGATGCTGACGAACTTGCCGTCCGCGGTCTCGTACGTGTCGTAGAAATGCGCCCCGGTGTCGAGCAGGTTTGCGCCCTGCTGATCGCTCCACATGCCTGCGTTGCGGAAACCGTGGACCATGCCCATCAGCACCGCGGTACCATCCGTCATCGCCGCATCGACGACCTGGCCCTCACCGCCGCGCGCCACGTTGAGCAGGGCCGCGACCATCCCGAAGGCGAGCATCATGCCCCCGCCCCCGAAATCGCCGACCAGATTGATCGGCGGCGTCGGCTTTTCACCCGCGCGCCCGAAATGCGCGAGTGCGCCCGCCAGCGCGATGTAGTTGATGTCGTGCCCCGCGTAGGGCGCGTAGGGGCCGGTCTGCCCCCAGCCGGTCATGCGGCCGTAAACCAGCTTCGGATTGTCGCCCAGCAGCACGTCCGGCCCCAGGCCCAGCCGCTCCATCACGCCGGGGCGAAACCCCTCGATCAGGCCATCGACGCTGGCGCACAGCTTGCGGGCGACCGCGATCCCGGCCTCGCTCTTGAGGTCGAGTGCGATGGACCTGCGCCCGCGGGCCAGCACATCCTTGCGCCCCAGCAGCCCCGGCGGTGCGCCCTTGCGGTCCACCCGGATCACCTGCGCGCCGTGATCGGCCAGCATCATGCCGCAAAACGGACCCGGCCCGATACCCGCGAACTCGACGATCCGCAGGCCCGAGAGCGGGCCGGCGCCTGCCTGCGACACTATTTGCCCTTCCAGTTGGGCGCGCGCTTTTCGGCAAAGGCGGCCGCGCCTTCGCGCGCGTCCTCGCTCATGAAGATCTGCGGCATCAGCTTCGCCTGTTCGTCCCACCGCGACGCCCGGTCCCACCCGCGCGAATCCTCGATGATCTGCTTGGAAACCTTCACCGCCAGCGGCCCGTTCGCGGTGATCGCGCGCGCCAGTTCCATCGCCGCGTCCATCGCCGAACCCTCGGCCACGCGGTTGATCAGGCCCAGCTCGTAGGCGCGGGCCGCATCGATCATCTCGCCCGTCAGCGCCAGTTCCATCGCGACCTTGTACGGGATTTGCTCGGGCAGCTTCAGCAGCCCGCCGCCTGCCGCAACCAGCCCGCGCTTGGCCTCGGGGATGCCGAATTTCGCGGCCTTGCCGGCCACCACCAGATCGCACGAGATCATCAGTTCGAGCCCACCGGCAAGCGCGTAGCCCTCTACCGCCGCGATGATCGGCTTGGCGGGGGATTTCTGGGTCAGCCCGCCAAATCCGCGCCCTTCCACGATCGGGCTTTCGCCGTGCAGGAAGCCTTTGAGGTCCATTCCCGAACAGAACGTACCGCCCGCACCGGTCAGGATCGCAACCCGCAGATCGTCCTCATCGTCGAGCCGGTCGAGCGCCGCCGCGATACCTTCGGCCGCGGCCTTGTTCATCGCGTTCCTGGCATCCGGGCGGTTGATCGTGATGACGAGCACGCCATCCTCGACTTCGGTCAGCACGTCCTGGCCCTGTGCTTCTTCGCTCACGTCTCTCTCCCACAAGTGGCTGTTTGCAACCGATGCTGGAGACTAGCGGAGGCGTGGTCAAGCCGCGATCGTGCCTTTGCAGGCATCCCCGCTTTGGGAGGTTCCGCTTCCCACGGCGCCATCGTGCTCGAGAGCATAAAGGCCCAAGGCAGCGCAGAAGTCGGGGTAGCCTGAAAGGTGGGCCGGAAACCGACCATCCCTTAAAGGAGTTGAAATTAAGCGATAAATCGAGAGTAATGGTGCCCAGAAGAGGCATCGCACTCTTACCATTTTCCTTCGTAATTTCATACACTTAGGAAAT
>JAACTC010000015.1 GCA_009993635.1 Erythrobacter sp.
GACCGTCATCATGTTCTTCCTCATGTATGCCAACACCTTCGATGCCGATCACCTTTTCTGGAGCGAAACCCGCTTCTGGATGATGTTCGTCATGGGCGCGATGATGATGGTCGTCATGCTCCTCTTCATGTGGGGCATGTATAAAGACCGGACGAAGAACCTCATCATCTTGGGTGTTGGGGCAATCGTTTTTGCGCTCGCCCTCTGGCTCGTGCGCAGTCAGACGACGGTCGACGACGAGGAATACATGGCGGCGATGATCCCGCACCACTCGATCGCAATCATGACCAGCGAGCGTGCGAGTATCAAGGATCCGCGGGTGCGCAAGCTCGCCCACGATATCATTCTCGCCCAGCGACGCGAGATCGCACAGATGAAGTATCTCATCGCGGACATTGAAGAGAACGGCGTGCGGACGGAAGAGCGCCTGCCGGAGGGGATCGAGACACCGCGCGCTGCCCCACCATCACCCGCATCGGAATTGCTTGAGACATCCGAGAATGGAGCAGGACAATGAACAAGCGACTGATCTTAATGGGGAGCCTTTCTGCCGTCCTGGCCGGGTGCAACCAGAACACCGCCATCGGCAACGACCGGGAAGCACTTCTCGACCCGCCGGCCGAAGCCGCTCCGATCGAATCTGCTTCGAGCGCTTTGCAGGGAGTGGCAACTGCCCTGGTGAAGCCAGAGACGATGACCGATGCCGACATCGCCGCAATTGGCGGTGACCAAGGACGCTGTGTGTTCCGCTTGACCGAAGTGGGATTCCCAACCTTTGTCTACGAGCAGAACGGGGCCGGTTTCATCAAGCTCAATGGCAAGCTGATACAGGTCGAAGCTGATGAAGCAGATCGTTTCACCAGCGGAGAATTGTTGATCACGACACGGGCGCTCGATGACCGAGGGAATGCTGGTCTGCAAGCGCAGCAGCTGATCGTCGTTCCGCCGGGAGCGAAGGACGAATTGGGTTATAGGGGCTACGTTAACTGCGGCCGCTGATCCCCTTAAGCCGAATTTCCAAAAAGAGCGCTGTATGGGAGAGAAATTCGATAAGCCCGAGGTTTGGCTGGCACTCCATAGTTTTCTCGTGGCGTTCGTCTGGGAGATGTTCCAGATGCCATTCTACGAGATGGGCGCGTCGACGGCTTGGCAAGTTACGACGCGCTGCGCGCTCGCCAGCTTTGGTGATGCGGGTGTCATGGTTTTTGCATATTCGGTCGCTACGCTTATCGCCCGAAATCGGCAGTGGCTGCACCATGCGACGTGGAAACCTTTAATGGCATTTCTGCTGACCGGTGAGGTAATCACGATCGCCGTCGAATTTGTCGCGCTGCGCGTCCCATGGGGCTGGAACTACTCTGCCAGAATGCCCGTATTGTGGGGCATCGGATTGATCCCAATCGCCATGTGGCTCGTGGTTCCACTCGCTGCCCTAAGGCTTGCTGCGCCCAGAACTCCAAAAACCGCAGGGGATAGCGCTTCAATGACGGGATAGCGTTCCCACATCAGTTAGCGGCTTCCACAAGAAAACCCGCCAAGCTGCGCAACGCATCGCGTTCCGCCCTGTAGGTCACCGACCGGCCCTCCTTCGTAGACGAAACCAAACCAGCGTTGCGCAGCACGGACAGGTGGACAGAAGTGTTGTTGGGCATCGTATCCGTTTGCTCGGCGATCTCACTCGAGGTGATGCCGTTCGCCGCTCGCGCTATGGCCAGGAATATCTCCAGCCGGGTTGGCTGGGCCAAGGCACTGAGTTTCGCGACGGCGT